>NZ_VTFU01000002.1 GCF_009192735.1 Arthrobacter gandavensis | reverse complement strand
TAAACGGGCAGTACTGTGGGACACGAGAACCTCCGGGTTGGAGTGGGTCTTTGACAAGCCACATCCCACCCGGAGGTTCTCTTTCGTTCAACCAGCCACGCCGCTACCAACGTCCTGGCCGGGTACACCTAGTGGGGCGTTGAGCGACTGGATGGTTGATTATTCTGAACATATTCAGAATAATGGAGACATGAGTACTGAAGCTATCTCCCGCACGGCGACTTCATCGGACCTGTCCCGTAACCCGGGACAGGTCTTCCGTGCCGCCGACCAAGGTCCGGTCACGATTTCCCGGCGCGACGGGGAACCGCTGACCCTGCTTCCCTCCCGCACTCTCGAGCGTGAGCACGAAGCCCTCCGACTCGCCTCCCACCTGGTGGCAGCCTCGCTGGCTCCGGGGGAGGAGAGCTTCACGACTCGACTGCTGGGCCCCTTCCCCTGGCTGGGTTTCCTGCCCGGGGAACAGCGAGAGGCATTCGCGGCGGAAATCGTGGAGGTCGCCCGTGCCTGTGCCGCGATTTCCAGCTTCGACCGGCTCTTTATTGTTCTCGCCGAGTGGAAGGCTACTGCCGAGGCTGCCGCTGCCGGCTACACCCGCGACGACGATCTTGATTGGCTGGATGAACCAGGAACCGTCGAAGATCCCCGCGGATGAGCCCGAGGCAAACATCCGTACCCCGCCCTCTGCGGCGCAGCGAGTACCAGATCACTTTCGGCACCAGCAACGCCCAGAAAGGCTGGACGGATGTTCTGGCCACCCAGCGCAATGCCGTCGTGGCCGCCTGGGAACGCCTCACCTCCGATCCCATGGCAGACGACACGACCTGCCATGGGATGAAGGGTGACTTGGAATTCATCACCCGCGCAGGAAAAACGCACCGCAGGCGACAGTACGAATTGAACAACGGAGCCCGGATCTGGTTCTACGTCCATGACCAGTCAGTGGTCCTTACTGACGTCCATACTCATCACCCGAACAGCACGAAGTAATCCCTTATAGCTTTGCGCCGGGCTGGTTATGTCGCTCCGGGTGCTGTGGTGGATGCACGGGATGAACGCGCAAACCCGCCGCCTGTGGAGGGTGTCCGCACAAGGATCCTCAACCAAGCACTGTGAAGGGTAGGGTCGGGTCGATATAGAGTGCACGATGAAGGGAGGCGCCGGATGAAAGCTGTGGGGACGATCCTCTTACTGTTGGCGACCGTTGGCGTCTTATCGAGCTGGTCTGCGATGGCGCGGGCCGGCGACGGCGGCGTCTATCTTGTTGCGAATGTTCTCCTAGCGGCGACCGGGGTCATCCTGTTGATAATCGGGGCGCGCCGGAGGCGATCCGCTTCGGATTAGTCACCACATGCCACCACTTCAGCGGCGTCAAGGGCGTTGGGGTAGGAGGCGTAACAGACACAAATACGGGATTTCCATGGCGTGCAGAGTTGCACAGACACGCTTCCCATTGACGTTGCTGTGAGGGACCGGCATGCAGGCCTCAACACGGAAACGGTCAAGAACCTCTTGTATCGCCCTCTTGACACAAGAGGGTGCCTTCCGCTTGTATTGGCGTCAAGATACAAGCCGTCCTAGGAGGACATTCCATGGGGTCGATAGCGGTAGTTTTAGCGGTCGCTGTAGCAGCCTTGATCGGAGCCGGGTTGTGGGTTCTCGTACGACGTGCCATCAAGGGCTCCCAAATGACTTTCATACCCGTGCCCGTATCTGCGGAGGGGGAACGTTACGGTGCTTCGGTGTACCGCAGTGAGGTTCGGGCGTCCGTGACAGCTTTACTCATCGGGGTGTCAGCCACCGTTCTGACGTGGCAGGTCGGCACCTGGTGGCCGCAGGGGTACGGGCTCCCGTACGCTCTCGCCGGGTCAGTTGGCGCTCTCGCCGGACTGAGCGTGTACAACCTGTATCGACGGACAGGTTGGGACTCGCCTCTAGGGGAGCGGACCCATGCGGAGCTCACACCTAGAAGGCCAGCCTCCTTTGCACGGCAGTGGGTGTTCGCCCTTCCGCTTGTTACGGCACTCACCCTCATTCTCGGACTGGTGCTCACGGGGTTGTACTCATCGGCCGACGAAAACGGGCTGCATCGCATTTTCCAGCGCCGGGGGCTCTCGGGCTGGGGTATCGAGGACGGACGGGTAGTGGACGTGCAGTACAACTTGTCCTCGACCGGCCCTTTCCCCGGTTGGTATTACGGCGTCCCCGTCATGATCAGCACAGTCCTGCTGGTCATCGTCGTTTACTGGTCGCTACGCAGGATCGCCGCCGCAGCCAGACCAACCTCACCTGGGCTTTTCCACCTGGATACGGCTCTGAGATCGCTAAGAACCCTGTTCGTTATGGCCACCTCCAGCGCGGCCCTCGCGTTCCAAGTCGCAGGGCTCCTGGCCATTACTGGCAACGTTTTACGGGTTAGTCACCTCGACGCAGTCCCTACTGCCGATACCTTCGCAAGTGCTAACACGGTCCCGGTTGAGCCTGGACACACACTCGCACTGATTGCGATCTTGTCCTCCCTGGTCGTCGCCGCGGCCGCGGGTATCCTCCTCATCAAGGCTCTTACCCTCGTAGCGGACCTGCGGTCCGCCGAAAAAACAGCACGCACCTCCGACCACGGGCCAGCGTCATGATTAGCATCGACTCCTCATCGGCGGTTTCACCGGTGGAGCAAATCCGTTCCCAGATAGCCGCTCGGATTCGGGCCGGTCAGCTTGCAGCCGATACGCGGCTGCCCCCGGTCCGGCAGCTCGCCGCTGACCTTCGAGTATCACCAGGATCCGTGGCGAAGGCGTACAAAGAGCTCGAGAAGGCGGGGCTCATCCGCACCATGCGGGCGGCCGGTACCAGAGTCAACCCAGGTCACACAAGCACACAACCCCTCATCAAAATCTCGGCAGACCTCGCGCACCAAGCAATCCAAGAAGGACTCACCCTCCGAGAGGCACAAGACCTCCTCGCACATGCGTGGAAACAGCTACACACAGAACCCGGTGCACCCCCGAACCCAGAAAAGCCGCCGACTCCATAGTAGGAAGAAGAGCATACTCTGTCCTGGATTGGGACCGCGACAACGATCAGCAGCCATCGCCTTCCAATATGGTGCCCCGGATTCTTGAAGGTCATGGTCGGCCGTTTGAGAGTCCAGGATTAGAGCACCGCTGATAAGGGTGGATCACCAGCTCATCCTCGCAACGGTGGTCTCAGCTCCTCATGGTGCGGAATCGACCACGGATGTTCGGACCGAACTCCAGCTCTCGACAGTGCCGGCAGGGGCGTCGGGAAAGTCCCTCAATAGAACCCAGCGTTCACCAATCATTAGGCCTGTGCTCGGGTCGAAGAGAAGGTCATTCCGGCCGCCCCCGTCCGGCGTCGTGATTCCGACGGCGATTCCCTCCCGTCCATCCATGGTGGCCTGCCGGTCGGCGACAGCAACACCAGGGATGAGGGCAGCGGCTTGGAAGAAGGAAGCGCGGAGGTCCGCCGGAACGACGCCGGTGCGGAGCGACTCGGCGATTGCACCGAACGCCCTGAGATCCGGTGTTTTCCCTTGGCCCGTAGTGAAGTCGTAGATGTGGTCCAGCAATTTCTGCGGATCGCGGGGCAGCTCACTGGTATCGGTGAGGGGTGCGCCCAGAATGGTCTGCGCTTGTCCGTAAAAGGCACCGCCGGGCGCCCGGTGAATGCCGACAATAAGGCCAGGTCCCTCCGTTCTGCGGCTATCTCGGAGCATGGCCGCCGCGGCCTTTGCCTCCGGGCTGGCGGAATCGAGGGGGAAGCGGTCTTCACGGTTCCACACCCATTCACCCTCAGGATCAGCCGGAACATAAATCTGGGCGGCAGTGGTTTCCTGCCAGGACAGCTGGCGGCCATCATCGCCGACAAAGCTGGAACCGGTGAGTTCAAGAGTCTCTATCTTGAGGTACTGCCCCGGTGACACCAGCGGGTCGGATGTCTGCAGGGTTGCCGCGGCGGCGTCGTCGAGCACTTCCACAGCTTCGGCAGTCGCGCCCGGGCGGCTGGGCAGGACCACGTCAGCGGCGACCATGACCCCGACGAGGAAAACGGCGGCAGCCGACGCCAAAACTAGGCGCCGCCGGTGCTTGAACGGCCGGACTGCGGATCCAACTGCCCTGGCCGGCGACTCTGCGGGGACAGGTGAAGCGGCGCCAACTTGCGCCATGACTTTTCTGCGGTTCCGGGCCAGGGTGGCTGTGGGGGCCGAACCGATGTCGTTACGCATTGCGCGGAGCAGTGTTAACTCGTCCATGCTTCTTCTCCTTGTCATCAAATTCCAACAGGCCGATATCGTTGCGCAGCGTGCGACGGGCTCTGTTCAACCGGGATCGAACCGTTCCAACCGGCACCTCAAGCGCTTCAGCGATGCCCTCGTAGGTCAGGTCACCCCACGCGTACAGCAGCAGAGTGTCCCTATCAATAGCGGGCATGGCTTTCAGTGCGGCGGCGATTTTCCCGGTAGCGACGAATGCGTCTGTTCGGGAAGCAACACGCTCGGATTCATCGGGTACCGCATCCCGAAGGGCCGCTTTGGCCGCGGACTTGAGCATCCTGGACTCGGTCCGGTGGTGCCGGCGAAGCAAATTGGTAGCGATACCAAAAAGCCAGGGGCGGGCATCCGGATGGTTCAGGTCGTAACTTCCCAGCCGTTCCCACGCCACCAGGAAGGTTTCACCGGTCACGTCATCCGCCGCAAACTCTCCTGCCCGCCTGGCCGCATACCGGAAAACCGAAGCCGCATGCCTGTCGTATAGTTCCCCAAAAACCACTGGGCTGTCCCGGGCTAAGCGAATTATTTCGCTGTCTGTATCTGTCCTCACACTATGTATTGCCCGAACGCAGCAGTTGGGTTCACGGACCATTCCCTTCGAATATCGCTGACAAGGCCACTGGAGCCTACCCTCCGACGAATGATCGAGTATTCATCGTTACAAGAGCCGATTGCCGTGGCACTCGGAGGCGTGATCGAAGATTGTCCACATTCCCTTCGTATGGATGAACTCCGGGGTTGCGCAACAGGTCATCCACTGGCTGGTTAGCTTAGAGATTTAAGCAACGAGACTCGTTGGCCCTAAAGTCCTGCGCTTCCGCTGTGACGGGGACGAAGACGAGCGCGTCGCTGTGGGGGATCGTCTTGCGCGCCTAGGCACGCACCGAAGAGGACTTGCCGCAATAAGCGGAATCTGATCGTAGACCTGCTTCCACGTTGCAGGTGCGTGAAGGGCATAATCAACCCTGTGGCGAGGAGCAAAAGCATAAGAACTGACCTGGCAGCAGCTATCGAGGAGTCTGCTGCCAGCGCTGGTTTTCGGTTAGACAATGCGCAGGTCCTCGTTCGGGACAGGCTTCTCGGACTCAGTGAGGATCTGCTCGCGTCACGGTGGAGACGGGCCCAGCTCCGGGGTCTCTATGTGTGGGGTGATGCCGGCTGCGGTAAATCTTGGCTGCTCGACGCCTACTTCCGTGCGCTCCCAATCCAGTCGAAACGGCGAGTCCACTTCCACGGATTCTTTGATCAACTTCATCGCCGCATCCATGAACACCAAGGAGAAACCAGCGCCGTCGAGAGTGCTGTCCGTGAGCTCACCGACGGTGTGAAACTTCTGTACTTTGACGAGTTTCATGTCCATGACTCTGGAGACGCCGCGCTTTTAACACGGCTCCTGAGACAACTCTTCGCCACGAATGTCGTCCTTCTCGCAAGCTCCAACTACGCCCCCGCGTCCTTGCTGCCCAATCCGATCTGGCATCACCTGTTCGAACCAGGCATCGAACTGATCCAGACCAACATGGACATCATCAAGCTCCAGGGAACGGAAGACTATAGAGCCTGGCCGCAATCATCGGCCACTGGATTCAGGAGTGGGCGATGGATCAGCACGGACCCCAGCGTTCAGCAGGACCGCCATACCCCGCAGGACCCTCAACCATCCGACGCTGTTGAGTTGATAGTGGGCAGCAGGCGATTCCCCGTGGTTGCACATCGTGGCACCGAACTGTGGATCACCTTCGAGCAGTTATGCGGGGCGCAGACTTCGTCCGTGGAGTATCTGCGCTGGGCGCAGCAGTTCAATCACTGGGTGCTACTGGATCTGCCCTCATTTGCCGACACTGACCCGGAGGCGCAACAGAGGCTTATCAACGTCGTCGACGTTCTCTGTGACGCCGATGTGCGAACAACCATACGGTCCCCCCTTACTCTCGAGGAGTTCCGGGCCGCCACGCAGAACCGACCCGACGCCTTCAGAATGATGAGCCGATTACAGCTACTACAGACACAGCACCAGTCTCAACCCTGGCCACCTGAACAGGCTGTCTAACGGTCCTTGTTTGAAATCGTACGGTAGCTAATTCGTAGGCGAAGCCGGTCCCCAGCGACATGACGATTCACGATCAGACTGTAGAGGACGGCATGGTCCCCTGAGCGTCCGTAAGCTGGTCCCCCACATGGATCCCCTAGAGAGCCATTCAGGGTCATTGTGGGTGGTCGGCCTAGCGTTAGGTCTGGCGGAAGGTCCGACTGATGGAGCTGCTGATTTGGAAGAGTTTGATCCAGCTAAGGAATCGCTGGAGAGGCCGGAGCGGAGCCCGGAGCACGGAGCGCAGCCCTTGGTGTTTGAACCAGGTCATCGTGATCCTGAGCTGAGTTCCACCCTTCGTGGGTTCAAGTCCCATTCCAATGATGATGGGCGTGCTGGTGGGTGCATCGGGGTAGGAGAAACGCCAGTCGATCCGGGTGAGGTGTTCCGACTTGAGCAGTTCGATGGTGCGGCGCCTATACTTCTCGTGGACTTTTATGGGCTTGCCATCCGGGCGAATGAGTTGGGCGTATGCGGTCCACGTCATCCCCGGCATTGCGGTCCCTCCAGCGCTCTCCACCGCGCCGATCGCAGGTTCCCAGCCGGGGATCCGTGCGGGATCGGCCAAGAACGCCCAGACGTCTTCAATGTCGCCGGGGACGAAGGCCCCCGTTGAGCCGGTGGCCTCGCCCTGACTGCTCGCTTCTCGCCTCGTTGCTACTGGGCGAGTCGATTCGAGGCGTTCAAGTTCTTCAAGGACGCTGGCCGGTGTTGTCCCGAGCCGGTGCAGCAGCTCGGTCATCAATCCACTGGGCTCGTCGAGGAGTTCCCGGAGCACTGCAGCCGCGTCCGCTGTCCGCCCCTTCTCCCCGGCGCGGCCGATGAGGTCTCTGGCGCGC
Source organism: Arthrobacter gandavensis (assembly GCF_009192735.1). Lineage (GTDB taxonomy): Bacteria > Actinomycetota > Actinomycetes > Actinomycetales > Micrococcaceae > Arthrobacter_B > Arthrobacter_B citreus. The sequence goes on along the minus strand of NZ_VTFU01000002.1, from coordinate 780,894 downwards.
CTAGACCACTCGTAACCGCCGGTCTCATGGAAGACGATGTTCCCCGCTTCCGGGATGTGGGCGGTGACACCTAGGGACGCTATCTGTTCCTTCTGGTGGCCCTCGACTGCTGCGCGGGCGGTCGAGATGGTGATCCCCAGTTGGCGCAGGGACTGTCCCGCAGGCTGATCACTGAGTGCCAGGGCTAGGAACAGGTCTTCCAGGTCTGCTTCCCGAAGTCCGCGCCGGGAGGCTTCCTCCATGGCTGCAAGGGAAAGACTTTGGGTGGTTGCCGCGTAGCGGGTCAACTTGCTCATACTCATCTCCTGGGAATGACAATCGAGGGATCAACGCGTTTGGAGTACTTCTTGTGAACCGCCTGACGGGTCACCCCGAGAGCATCGGCGATCTCCTGCCATTTCATGCCAGCACGTAAGGCCGCCTCGACCTGACGAAGCTCCAAGGTGTCCGCCAGGACACGCAGCGATACCACGGCCCGCAGACCGGCACGAGGGTCACTGATATCGGCGGCAGTGACAGCGACCTGTGATGACTCCATACTGTCAACCTAAGTTGCTATATCCCATGTTGTCAACCAAGGTTGCTCGACGCGGCGCCATTGTTTTATGAGCAGCCGGGAAGGGCGGCGAGGACGACGCGTTGAAGGGTCGGTTTACGAGCCAAATGCCGTCAGTCGGGGGTATAGGGGCTGATGTCCAGCTGGTCAGCTCCGTGATCATGCAATGCCTCGACGACACGCCGTGTAGCAATGAAAGCGTAGTTCTGACCCGTCTGGTCGTAGAGGTTCTGAATGTCAGAGCCTGGGGACGGATCGGTCGCGAAGCCGGTGTATCCCTCGACAGGCGAGCCGGCGTGGTCTCGAACCTCGACGTCAAAGGTTCGGTAACCGGTGACCTCAGCGGCGCAAAGCGCCTCGATGAAACGAGTGGAGGCAATCTTCAACGTGATCCCACCGGTCCACAGCATGTCACCGTATGTCCTGCCTCCGTTGTAGGGAGCAAGCCATACCGGGAATGGAAGTTCTTCAGGACGCCAGTCCTCGATGAACGGGTAGACACTCGTGACCCCGTCGGGCATGTACCAGGGCGCCCCGGTGATCTTCGGCTTACCTTGTCCGTAGACGTCGAGCCACACATAGTTGCGTTTGGATCTGGCCTGTATGCGAACCCACTCAGACAAGTGCTCCCCTTTCAGCAACGGCACATCCGAAGCCTAACTTCGACCAGTTCCCAAAACCACGGGCAACCCCGTCCAGTCGGTCCCAATACGGACGGGCGGGCTGTGCAGACGACTTTGGACATTCAGTGCAATCGACTTCGGAAAGTGACAGCCGAGCTGACGAAGTCACCGGCCCATGTATTCGCGTATACCTCGCCCGCTAAAGTGCCCGGTGAAGGTGCCGCTTATAGGACACGACCCCAGTCAGCTTTCACACTTCGTCGCGAATCCGTTTTGGTGTCGATGGCTCGGTCCCGACCTTTATCAGAGGTATCGGGGTGCAATGGCTCCGCAGAGTCGAAAAAAGTTCTGTGAGCTATCCGTACGCCGGGTATGCGCTATGGCGTCCGCCTATAAGTGCCAGTCTCCCTGCGGGAAGTCTTTTTGTCACACCCCACCGAAGCAGACACCAGTAAGGTGCTTTCCTGTGCAGCCAATTTGCGTCCGCGGTCCCGCTTCAGCGCCAGCCGGTGCGCTGCCGCTGGTCCGCGGAAGTTCCAGGTCAGGGCAGTCCGGACGACCTCGGCTTTGATTCCGTTACGGAGCTGCACCAGCCGGAGCGGGTCCAGAGTCAGACACGGCACCAGCCGGGAGGCCGGCGACGGCGTTAGCCCTCCGCAAGTGCTCCGCGGAGCAGCGCGGTCAGCTCTTCGGTGAGGGCCGGTGATGAACTGATCGGTGTTCCGTCGATGGAGGTCACCGGCGCCAGCAGCCGGATGCTGGAAACCAGCCATACGCCGTCGGCCTCCATCAGGTGCGCAGGTTCCAGCGGGCCGTAGCCGCGGGCCCAGCCGGCCGCCTCGGCGGCGTCGAACAGGGCCCGCTGAGTGGTGCCCGGCAGGATGCCGCTCTCGAGCTCAGGCGTCAGCAGCATTTTGACGCCGTCTTCCTCCACCGCGAGGATGACGCTTGATGTTGGGCCTTCCAGGACTTTGCCGTCCGAGGACGTGAAGATGACGTCGTCGGCTCCGTTGGCCTTCGCGTAACGCAGGGCGGCCATGTTCACCGCGTAGGACAGGGTCTTGGCTCCGAGAAGCAGCCACGGAGCCCGCTCCGCCAGGGTGCTGTCGTAGCCGCGGTCCAGGAGTAGGACCGACACTCCGTCGGCCGCGCGCTCCCGCGTTCCCGCAGGCAAGGGCGACGCGGCAACCCAGGCCGTGGGGGAGTGCCGCCCTTCGATTCCGCGGGTCAGCAGCAGCTTCACCACAGCTTCCCCCGGACCTTCGCTGCGCACCAGTTCGGTGAGCGCGGTGGCGACGGCCCGCTCCCAGGCGCCGCGGGTCGGCTGCTCCAGGTCCAGGGCCCGGGCCGACGACGCCAGCCGGTCCAGGTGGGCGTTCATCTTGCGGGCGCTGCCGTCCATTGCCAGCATCGATTCAAAGATGCCGTCACCTCGGGTCGCACCGAGATCAGTGGCCATCAGTTGCGGCTCGGAGGCGTCGGCAATGCGGCCTTCGGGGAATTCGGGGTCCAAAAATACCAGAACAGTCATGTGCCCAGCCTAGTTTGCCGGTGGGGCAGACTAGGCTGGAGGTTACGTATCAGCTGATGGGAGCGTCGTGTGTGGGTGGCATTAACTGGATCATCGCTGCCCGTTTGGATAGCCACCGCGCTGACCATCCTGGATTACGCGATCCGGATCATTGCGCTCGGCGTGGTTCCGGGCAACCGGCGGCCCACCACGGCCATGGCTTGGCTGCTGTGCATCTTCTTCCTGCCGGTGCCGGGAATCATCCTGTTCCTGCTCTTCGGTAACTTCCGGCTGTCCGAACACCGGGTCAAGCGGCAGGCGGAAGTCAACCGGGCCGTGCGTGAAAACACCCGCGAGCTTGAGGCCGAGGGCAGCCGCTATTCCGGTCCCGAGTGGGTGGTCTCCGCCACCGAACTCAACCGCAGGCTGGGGTCGTTCCCGAGCCTGGACGGAAACAAGGTGGAGCTCCAGCGGGACTACAACGAGTCCATCAGGGAAATGACCGAGGTGGTCCGGAGTGCGCAGAAGTATGTGCACGTCGAGTTCTACATCATGAGCTATGACGCCGTCACTCGGGAGTTTTTCGCCGCGCTGAAGGACGCCGCGGCGCGGGGAGTGCGGGTGCGGCTGCTGTTCGACCACATCGGCACCCTGCGCGTGAAGGGATACCGCAAGCTGCTCAAGGAACTGCGCAGCACCGACATCCAGTGGCGGCGGATGCTCCCCATCCTTCCGGCCCGCGGCCAGTGGCGCCGCCCGGACCTGCGCAACCACCGGAAAATCCTCGTCGTGGACGGTCAGGTGGCCTACACCGGTTCGCAGAACCTCGTGGAACCGTCCTACCGGAAGCCCCGGAATCGACGTATAGGGCGTAAATGGGTGGAGCTGATGGCGCGCCTGGAAGGGCCGGTCGTTGACGAGATCAACGTGGTTTTTGCGACGGACTGGAATGCCGAAACCGACGAGAACCTCGAACGTGAGCTCAGCCTCTACGAGTGGACCACGCATCCGGGCGACGTCACCTGCCAGGTGGTGCCCAGCGGTCCCGGATTCACCACGGAAAACAACCTGCGGCTTTTCACGTCCCTGATTTACTCGGCGTCGGACCGCATTTCCATCACCAGCCCCTACTTTGTGCCGGACGATTCACTGCTGTACGCCATTACGACGGCGGCCCAGCGCGGAGTCCAGGTGGAGCTGTTCGTCTCCGAAAAGGGTGACCAGTTCCTGGTGGACCACGCGCAGCGTTCCTACTATGAAGCCCTGCTGCGGGCCGGCATTCGGATTTATCTCTATCCGAAGCCGCTGGTCCTGCACGCCAAGCACTTCACCATCGATAACGAGGTGGCTGTCCTCGGCTCATCCAATATGGACATGCGGTCCTTTTCGCTGAACCTTGAAGTGTCCATCATGATGTTCGACGGCGACATCGTGGCGAAAACGCGCCGGATCGAGGACACCTACCGGTCGATGTCCCGGGAGCTGCTGCTTTCGGAATGGGTGGAGCGGCCGGTGTGGCAGCGGTACGTGGACAATGTGTGCCGGCTGACCGCCACTCTGCAATAACGCGCGGCCACGGTCCTGGACCGAACGTCAGGCGGGGAAGCGGGACCCCAGGGCACTGAGGACGCCGAAGGCCTTGGCCCGGACCTCATCCCACTCCTCCACGGGATCGGAATCCGAGGTGACGGCTCCGCCCACCCCCAGCCTCACTGATGCGCCCCGTATCTCCAAGGTGCGGATCACCACTGAGAGATCGGCGGCGCCGGTGAGCGAAAACCAGCCGGCGACGCCGGAATACGGGCCCCGTGGACCCTCCTCCAGCCGGTCGAGGATGGCCATGGTGCTGATCTTCGGTGCGCCTGTCATCGAGCCCGGCGGGAAGGCCGCGGCGACTGCCTCCGCCCGCGATGCCCCGGGGAGCAGGCGGGCATCCACGGTGCTGACCAGCTGATGGACCGTGGTGTAGCTTTCCACCGCGCACAGGCGGGGAACCGTCACTGATCCCGGAACGGCATGGTGGGACAGGTCATTGCGCAGCAGGTCCACGATCATGATGTTCTCGGCCCGATCCTTCAGCGAGGACACCAGGTCCGCTTCCAGCATCCGGTCTTCCTCCGCTGTGCGGCCGCGGGGCCGGGTCCCCTTGATGGGCTCGGCGCGCATCAGCCCGGCGGCGTCCATGGACAGGAACCGTTCGGGCGATGTCCCGGCGAGGCAGAAGCTGCCGAACCGCAGCAGGGAGGCGAACGGCGCCGGGCTTCGCCGCCGGAGAGCCCGGTACAGGTCCAGCAGCTCCGCGTTGTCCGGGGCCTGCGGTAACCGGGCGCTCAGCGCTGTGGTCAGGCAGACCTCGTACGAGTTGCCGTCCGCTATTTCCCGCTGCGCAGACCGGACCTTGTCCAGATACGACGCCCGGCTGTCCCGGACCGTGAACTGAGGGCCGGTCGCCGCTGCGGAGGGCGCGGTTGCCGGTCCCGGTGCAGGCTCCGCGCCCGCTGCCGGACCGGCGGCGGCTGCGGCGCCCATGGCGTCCTGAACCCTGGCCGCCCACGTTCCGCCGTCGTCCTCCAGCGTCAGCGCATAGACGCACTGCAGCTCGTGGTCCAGCACCACGGCGCGGCCCGCAAACAGCAGGGCTGCGTCCGGCGCGGCGTCCCCGGCCGCCGGAAGATCGGCGCCGCCGGTTTCTCGCTTGAGTTCGTACCCCAAAAAACCGATCCAGCCCAGGGCGAATCCGCACGGATAGGCAGCGGGAACAGCGACGGTGTTTCCGCCCCACACCAGGTCCAGCCACTGGAAAAACGGTCCGGTCCGGGACAGCGTCACCGGGCCGGACACCACGGTGGTGACCCCGCTGCGGTGCTCGGCGTACCGGCCCAGCGCCCCGCCGTCGTCGGCCATGATGCTGAACCGGCTGCGGGCGGAGATATGGGCTGCGCCGGACTCGCCGGAGCCGTCGGGCACGCTGGCTGCATCGGATGGAGCAGCTGTGGCGGCGCTGGAGCTGTCCAGCCAGACGGCCCGCGGCGAGTCCCCGTACAGGGCGGCGAACAGGTCTGCCGGATCGGCCCGCAGATCCAGCCGGTCAGCAACCAGTGATGCTGCTGGGGATCCCGCAGGTGACGGGTGCAGCCTGGGCAGCTCCAGCTCGCCCAGGGCCCGCAGGACGTATCCGGCCGCATCCCCCGGGGCTCCGGAATGGTGCTGCCGGTTTACTGTGATGTCCGCGCGTGCGGCGGCCGGATCCCCGGCGGCCCAGGATCGTTCCTGCGCCGCCCACCGCTCCCAGTGCGGGGCGTAGGTTTCGCCGTCGCGTTCCAGTGCCTGCTCCCGGCGCAGTTCGGCGGGTGCATGCACCCACACGGTGGCGTCGAGCAGGTGTTCAGCGGCGGCGGCTGATGCTCCCACGCCCTCGAAGATCATGATTTCGGCGGGTTCGGTGCAGCGGGCCTCTCCATAGCGGCCGACCTCCCAGTCCCACGCCTGCCAAGATGCCCGGTGCCCTGCGGCCAGGGGTGCGGCGACCTGCCCGGCGTAGTAGGCGATGCCGTCCGCCAGTCCGTCCCATCCGGGATAGATGTCCTCGAGGTGGAACAGGGCCACCCGGTGGTGGGCGCGCAGGGCAGCCGCCAGCTCAATGGCCAGGGTGGTCTTTCCCGCCCCGGAGAAGCCGTCCACCGCGATCATCACGGGTGGGACTGCTGCCATCCCTGAGGGCGCAGGCGGAGGCATCAACTTCCGGCGCCGGAAGCGGTGTCCAGGACGGCGGCAACGTGCTGCACCACGCCCGGCACTGCTGCCGTAATCAGGGCGTAGGAGGAATCGAAGTCCCTCATGTCGCCGTACCAGGGGTCCTCGATGCCCAGCTGCTCCGGGGCAAGACCCGCGGCGGCGGGATCGAAGCTGCGGAGCAGGCGGATTTTCTTCCGGTCAGCCGGCGAGGGAGCCCGGTCTTGGAGTTCCAGCAGATGCCCGTAATCAAGGGCCAGGATCAGGTCGAGGGCGGAGAACTCTTCCGGCTCGAAGGCCTGTGCGCGGAAGGGTTCAATCTCCACTGCCGGGAATCCGTGCTTGAGCAGCTCGGTCTTGGTCCGGTCGTCCATGGGGCGGCCCGCTTCCCATCCGGTGACGCCGGCCGAGGTTACCCTGACGCGGGAGCCAAGTCCGGCGTCGTTAAAAGCGCGGGTGAGGCAGAACTGGGCCATGGGCGAGCGGCAGATGTTGCCCGTGCAGACGGCGCTGATGCGGTACATCCTCCCAGCCTACCCAGTCCATCACGCGGCCCCGGCCCGTTGCCGCCGCCGGGGTCAGGCCCAGGCGATCACCTCTCCCGAGGGCAGCAGGAACCAGCCGTCGGGGGCCTGGGCCCAGCGCCGCCAGCCCGCGGCAATCCGTTCCAGTCCCGCCTGGTCGGCCAGCCCGCGGTCCAGTGCCTGCCCGGCAAAAGCCGAATGCAGCACCCGGTCCGCCCAACCTCCGCCAAACCAGGCCCGGCGCTCCTCGGTGGCGTAGAGCCAGCTTGATGCGGAGGGCTCAAACTCCGTGAAACCCGCTTCCAGCGTCCAGGCCATCAGCCGCCGGCCCGCATCCGGCTGAGCAGCGTTGCCGCGGGCGATCTGCTGGTAAATGTCCATCCATTCCGCGAGCTCGGGAAGCTCGGGATACCAGCTCATCCCGGAGTAATCGGCGTCGCGCACCGCAACCAGGCCGCCGGGCCGGGCGACTCTTCGCATTTCGCGCAGTGCCGCCACGGGATCGGCCAGATGCTGGAGGACCTGGTGGGCGTGGACGACGTCGAAGGTCCCGTCCGGATAGTCCAGGTCGTACACATTGCCGGCGGTAAAGGAGATATTGGTGAGCCCCCGTGACGCAGCCAGTTCCCGCGCTGATGCCACCACATCCTCGGACTGGTCCAGCCCCGTGACCGGTCCCGGCTCCACGAGGTTTGCCAGATCCGCCGTGATGCTGCCCGGCCCGCACCCCACATCCAGTACTGCCATGCCGGGTTCCAGGAACGGAAGCAGATACGCGGCGGAATCCGCGGCGGTCCGGGCGGCGTGGGCACCGACCACGCTGCTGTGGTGGCCGTGCGAATACTGTTCGGGAGCCATAGGAAGGAGGATACGCGGACTGCGGGCGGTATCGGACGGAGTTTGCGGTGTGTGTCGCGCCGGCCCCGGGAAGGGGGGAGGGGGAGGGGAGGGGGAGGGGAAGGGGATGGGAGCCTTGTGCCGGCCCCGGCCCGTTGGGACGATGTTTGCCGGAGGGCGGTTCCTGCCGCTTTCCTGAGGGGTTTGCCATGGGAGGGGTTTGCCATGGGATCGCTTCGCCGGGAGCGGGCGGCGCGCCTGTGCGTGTGGACCGCGTGCGCCGCCGGCATCGTGCATGCCCTGTTCAGCCTTTATTGGGCGCTCGGCGGCTCCTGGCTGCTGGACACGGTGGGTCCGGAGGCGGTGCGGCTGTCCGCCGGATACCCGCTGCTGACCGGGCTCGGTCTGGGCCTTGTTGCCGCCGCGAAGACCGCAGCAGCCGTTGTCCCTGTCACCATGGCGAACGGGCGGCTTCGCCGGGAAAAGCTATGGCGGGGTCTGAGCTGGGCGGGCGCACTGCTGCTGGTCCTCTATGGCGGCGCCAACACCGTGGTGGGCAACGCAGTGCTGGCTGGACTGGTGTCCCCGGATGACGGATACGACCGGCCGGCCATGGAAGGCCACTCCTGGCTGTGGGATCCGCTGTTCCTGCTGTGGGGGCTGGCACTGCTGGGGTACCTCCTGTTGTCCCGCCCGGGCCGGCGGCGCCCCGCCGGGTCCGACGGCTCCGGCCATCCCGCCGGCCCGTCAAGACCGCACGCCCCAAAAGTTCAAGGTTGAGTCCTTTCGACTCAACTTTGTTGACAAAGGGAAAGCCCTGAGTAAAGTTGAGTGCAGAAGGCTCAAGACGGCCTGCGGATGGATAAACCCTCCGCCGGCGTCGATTTCCACGGAAAGAGGAAGCAAACATGTCACGTGCAGTAGGTATTGACCTTGGAACCACCAACTCGGTTGTCTCAGTCCTTGAAGGCGGCGAGCCCACCGTAATCGCCAACGCTGAAGGCGGCCGCACCACGCCGTCGGTTGTTGCTTTCGCCAAGTCCGGTGAGGTCCTCGTCGGCGAGATCGCCAAGCGCCAGGCCGTCAACAACATTGACCGCACCATCTCCTCCGTCAAGCGCCACATGGGCACTGACTGGAAGGTGGATATCGACGGCAAGAATTACACCGCACAGGAAATCTCAGCCCGCATCCTCCAGAAGCTGAAGTCCGACGCCGAGTCCTACCTGGGCGAGAAGGTCACGGACGCCGTGATCACCGTTCCCGCCTACTTCAACGACGCCGAGCGCCAGGCCACCAAGGAAGCCGGCGAGATCGCAGGCCTGAACGTGCTGCGCATCGTCAACGAGCCCACCGCCGCGGCCCTGGCCTACGGCCTGGACAAGGGCAAGGAAGACGAACTCATCCTGGTCTTCGACCTCGGTGGCGGAACGTTCGACGTCTCCCTGCTCGAAGTTGGCAAGGATGAAGACGACTTCTCCACCATTCAGGTCCGCGCCACCGCCGGCGACAACCGCCTCGGCGGCGACGACTGGGACCAGCGCGTTGTGGACTACCTGCTGCAGCAGGCCAAGGCCAAGGGTGCTGACCTGTCCAAGGACAAGATTGCCCTGCAGCGTCTGAAGGAAGCCGCTGAGCAGGCCAAGAAGGAGCTGTCCTCCGCGACCTCCACCAACATCTCCCTGCAGTACCTCTCGGTAACCCCCGAGGGTCCGGTACACCTGGACGAGCACCTTTCCCGTGCCAAGTTCCAGGACCTGACCAAGGATCTGCTGGACCGCACCAAGAAGCCGTTCAAGGACGTCATCGCCGAGGCCGGCATCAAGGTCTCCGACATCGACCACATCATCCTCGTCGGCGGTTCCACCCGTATGCCTGCCGTCACCGACCTGGTGAAGGAACTGGCCGGCGGCCAGGAGCCGAACAAGGGCGTAAACCCGGATGAGGTTGTGGCCGTCGGCGCCGCACTGCAGGCCGGTGTCCTGAAGGGCGAGCGCAAGGACGTCCTGCTGATTGACGTCACCCCGCTGTCCCTGGGCATCGAGACCAAGGGCGGTGTGATGACCAAGCTGATCGAGCGCAACACGGCCATCCCGACCAAGCGCAGCGAAACCTTCACCACCGCTGATGACAACCAGCCGTCAGTGGCCATCCAGGTCTTCCAGGGCGAGCGCGAGTTCACCCGCGACAACAAGCCGCTGGGCACGTTCGAGCTGACCGGTATTGCACCGGCTCCGCGCGGCGTTCCGCAGGTTGAGGTCACCTTCGACATCGACGCCAACGGCATTGTGCACGTGTCCGCCAAGGACAAGGGCACCGGCGCCGAGCAGTCCATGACCATCACCGGTGGTTCCTCCCTCTCCAAGGAGGACATCGACCGCATGGTCCGTGAAGCCGAAGAGCACGCAGCGGAGGACAAGAAGCGCCGCGAGGCCGCCGACGTCCGCAATTCCGCCGAGCAGCTGGCCTACTCCGTGGACAAGCTCCTCACGGACAACGACGACAAGCTGCCCGAAGACGTCAAGACCGAGGTCAAGGGTGACGTTGACGCCCTGAAGAAGGCCTTGGAAGGCACCGAGAACGACGACGAAGTGAAGTCGGCGTTCGAGAAGCTGCAGACCTCGCAGACCAAGCTGGGCGAGGCCATCTACGCCCAGGCCCAGTCTGAGGGTGCAGGCGCCGCAGACGGTGCCGGTGCTGCGGGCGGTGCCGGTGCGTCCGACTCCTCCTCCGCGGGCGATGAAGACATCGTTGACGCCGAGGTTGTTGACGACGAAGACAAGAAGTAATCATGGCGGCAGCGAACGAATTCCCTAACGAAAACCCCAACCCCGAAGAGCAGGACCCCGCCGGTCAGCCGGCGGAGTCCGGCGCCCCGGACGCGGGATCGGCAGAGGCGCCGGAGGCTTCCGGCGCCGGTGCCGACGGGGATGCCCTGGCCCAGGCCGAGCAGATCCTGAACAGCGCCGACATGCCGGAGCAGCCGCAGGAAGCGGCTTCACCGGAAGCTGCGGAGCTGCGCAATGACCTGCTGCGTCTGCAGGCGGAGTACGTCAACTACCGCAGGCGGGTGGAGCGCGACCGCGATGTTGCACGGGAAATGGCTGTCATCGGAGTGCTGAACTCGGTGATGCCGGTCCTGGACGACATCGACGCCGCACGCCAGCACGGTGATCTGGCCGACGGACCGTTTGCCTCGATCGCCAACAAGCTGGAAAACACGCTGAAGACGTACGGCCTGACGCGGATCGACGAGGTGGGGGTCGAATTTGATCCCAACATCCACGAAGCGCTGATCCAGCAGCAGAGCGCAGACGTAACGTTTGACACCGTGACGCAGGTCCTGCGGGTTGGCTACAAGGCCAACGACAGGGTGCTGCGGGCGGCACAGGTTATCGTCTCCGTTCCGGAGCAGTAACAGCGGGTGCCCGGGGCCGTCGCGAGGCGGCCCCGGGCACCTCTTTTTCAGCAAGGCACGTCCGTCCGTGACCCACGCCGGTTGCGGGCAGGAGCAGTAATTTATGGAAGGGGACACCAATTGGCTAGTCAGGATTGGGTCGATAAGGATTTTTACAAGATTCTGGGTGTCCCGAAGGACGCGTCGGAAGCCGATATCAAGAAGGCCTATCGGAAGCTGGCGCGCAAGTACCATCCGGACCAGAACCAGGACGACGCCAACGCCGAGCGGATGTTCAAGGATCTGTCCGAGGCGTACTCGGTGCTTTCCGACGCGGAAGAGCGCCAGCAGTATGACGCGATCCGTGCGATGGGCAGCGGTGCCAGGTTCTCTGCCGGTGGTCCCGGCGGTGCCGGCCCCGGCGGCGGTGCCGGATTCGAGGACCTCTTTGGAGGCCTGTTCGGCCAAGGTGCCCGTCCCGGCGGCCGCCGCACGACGTACAGCACCGGCGGCGGCAGCAACATCCCGCCCGAATTCGCGGACCTGTTCGGCGGGGGCGGTTTCGGCGGCGGATTTGGCTCGGCTCCGCCGCAGAAGGGTGCCGACCGCACTGCCAGCACCACCATCTCCTTCGCCGGTTCCATCAACGGAACGGTTATTGGACTGCGGGAACCCAGCGGCGAAGTTGTTGAGGTCCGCGTGCCGGCGGGGGTCAAGGACGGGCAGAAGATCCGGGTCCGCGGCAAGGGCCAGCCCGGCGCCGCCGGCAACGGGGACCTGATGGTGACGGTGAACGTCACCCCGCATGACTTCTTTGTCCGCGACGGAAACAACATCCGCATCCATGTGCCGGTGAGCTTCCCGGAAGCCGCACTCGGAGCCACCATTGAGGTTCCGACCCTGACGTCGGACAAGGTCAAGCTCAAGGTGCCGGCCGGAACTCCCTCCGGACGCACCCTGCGGGTCAAAGGCCGGGGCGTGCACACGTCAAAGGGCGACGGCGATCTGCTGGTGACCATCGACGTCGCCGTTCCCTCCCACCTGAACAAGGATGCCCGGGCAGCGGTCGAGGCCTTCGCCGAGGCCACCAAGGGTGAGGACCCGCGGGCAGGTCTGGCGTCCAAAGCCAGGCTCTAGCGGCGCTGACACGGTTAGGCTTCCCGTGCCCCGGGAGCCTAACCGGGTTATCGTTACTACTTCAACTGCTGTCAAGGAGGAACAATGGGCATCGATGTCAATGCGCCTATTTTTGTGATCTCCGTTGCCGCGGAACTGGCGGACATGCACCCTCAAACGCTGCGGCAGTATGACCGGCTGGGCATCGTCTCGCCCAGCCGCGCACCCGGCAGGTCCCGGCGCTATTCGCAGCATGACATCGAAATGCTCCGCGAGGTCCAGCGGCTGTCCCAGGAAGGCGTGTCCCTGGAGGGCATCAAGCGCATCATGCAGCTGGAGAACCAGGTATCCGGACTGCGGGCACGGATCTCCGAACTCTCGGCGGAACTGGAATCCATGCAGCAGCGCAGCCCGGACCGGAGCCGGGTTTTCGCCGCCGGACTGGCCGGCGACGTCGTCACCCTGACCCGCGGCCAGCGTCCCCCCGCATCCCGCCCCTTCGGCGCCCAGCTCAGCCTCGCCTCACTGGTCCAGCGGCGCGGCAAGCTGCGTGCCCTGCCGGCGGGCAAACAGGAACCGGTGGACTACGCCGACGGCGGTTACGTCCAGTCGCTTTAACGGAACCGGCTAACGGAACCGGCGGCCCTGGTCCCGGCGGTTGGCCCATACCGCCAGCGCTCCCAAGACCAAAGTCCAGGCCAGCAGGCAGGGCAGGGCGGCGGCGCCCAGGGGTTGGCCGGAGAACACCGCCACTGACACGTCACGCGCCGCACGGGTGGGCAGGAACAGCGAGAACGTGTTCAGGCCATCGCTGAAGAGTTCCGGCGGCAGCATCAGTCCGCCCGCAAAGGCCAGGGGAAAGAACACCACCTGAGTGACGGCTATGGCCACCTTTGAGGTGCACAGGTAGCCGATCAGCAGCCCCAGGAACAGGAACGGCAGGCCGCACAGCAGCCACACCACGACTGCGGCCGGCACCCGCCACCAGGAGACCAGTCCGCTGGTGAAGGCCTCCAGCGCCGCGGTGGTGGACAGGCCCACCAGCATCACCGGAACCAGCGCGAAGAAAGCGAACATCATGGCCGTCAGGGCGCGTCCGACGGTGGGCGGCACGGCCCCCGCCGGCAGCGTCCGCACGTAGCTGCTCCACGGATTGGCGCGCTCCTCCGCAACTCCGATGCCGTAGTTGAAGAGGAATGAGCTCATCACGCCAAAGAGGGCGAGCTGGGAAACAGCTATCAGCGAGGCAACAGGATTGGACGTGAGGGCCTCCTGGGGCAGCACGAAAAACACCAGGGCCAGGGTGGGGAACACCGTCGAGGAAATAACCGAGATCGGAATCCGCAGCTGCTCCAGAATCTGGGCCTTGGCATGGGCCCGGATCAGGTCTGTCCGGGACGGTCCGCGCACCGCGGCGGGGGCTGATGCTGCACTCATGGCTGCTCCTTTTCCGCAGGCGGCACCGGGCCGGCGGCGGGCTGGTGGGTGAGAGCGAGGAAAGCCTCTTCGAGGCTGGCGGCATGGACTTCAAGCCGGGCAAAGGGGACGTTGTCCCGGACCAGCCGGCGCACCGTTTCGTCGGCGTCCCGGCTCAGTACGGTCACCGAGTTTCCCGGTCCGAACGTCACTCCGGCGCTCTCGGGGAGGGACTCGAACGACGACGGCGGCACGTCGGTGCGGAAGGACACCTTGCTCACTGACACATGGCTGCGGATGTCGTCCACAGTCCCGTCAGCAACGATGGAGCCGGAATTCAGGACCACCACCCGCCCGGACAGTGCCTGGATCTCCTCGAGGTAGTGGCTGGTGACCAGGAGTGTTCCGCCTTCCCTGCGGTACTGGCCCAGACGCTCCCAGAGATTCTCCCGGGCTTCCACATCCAGGCCGGTGGTGGGCTCGTCAAGGATCACCAGCCGGGGCCGGCCCACCAGCGCCAGCGCCACCATGAGCCAGCGCTGCTGCCCGCCGGAGAGCCCGCCGCACTGTTTCGCCGCGATGTCCGAGAGCCCAAAATCAGCCAGCAGTTCTGGCGTGGGCACCGGGTCCGCGTAGTGGGCGGCAACGAAGTCGACCGTCTCGCGGACCCGGAGCGTGGGCGGCACCGATGTGGCCTGCGGCGTGGTTCCGAGTTCCCGCCGGGCCGCCGGGTCCCGCGGACTGCGGCCGAAGATTTCCACCGTCCCGGCGTCGGGCGTGCGGGTTCCGCACAGCAGGTTCAGCAGCGTGGATTTGCCGGCGCCGTTGGGTCCGAGCAGCCCGAGGGCTTCTCCGGCACGGATCGAAACGCTTACCCCGTTGAGCGCCGGTTTACCGGCGTAGTTCTTCGTTACGGATGACGCCGCGGCCAGCACATCGGCCGGGCCGGGGGAAACTCTCTCGGCGGTGGCGGGACTTGGGTTCACACTCATGCTGCCTCCAGGAACGGGATTCGGCGGAACTGGTCAGTACGGCTGCGGTTCTTCGGCATGGCTGCGGGGCGTGCCCTCGGGCTCCGGGCCCGTGAGCAGGTCCATCAGTGACTTGCGGTACTGCGCGTAGGCAAGTTTCCCTTCCGCGCTGATGCCCACGTACGTTGCGGGGGAGCGGCCCTCGATGGTCTTGGTGACCTCGATATAGCCGGCATCTTCGAGCTTGCGCAGATGAGTGGAGAGGTTGCCGGCTGTCATGTCCAACATGGCGCGCAGCTTGGTGAAGGCAATGCGGTTCTGTTCGCCCACCTCGTTCAGCGTGGTCAGCGCCCGAAGCCGCGATTCCGCGTGGATGACCGGATCCAGCTCAGGCACGGGACACCCCCGGTGTCCGCCTCCGGGTGCCGAGATACTCGGCGAGGGAGCCCGCGAGCATGCCCCCGGAACCCAGATAGAGATAGACGGTCAGGAAATGGTCCGGCCCGGAGAGCAGCGCGGCTGCGGTGACCGCCAGCAGCCACAAGCCGAGGAAACACTGGCGGCGGTCGTTGAACGTGGCGCCGCCGCTGACATAGAGCAGGCCGACAATCAACACCGCGGTCGAATTGATCAGCATGCCCCGCAGCCAGAAATCGTCCACCGCCCGGCCAATGCTCACACTCAGGATGCCCATGATGAGGAAGCCCAGGATCCATGAGGCACCATACATTCTGCTCTGGAAAGCGCTGAGCCCCCTGATGCCGAGGCTGGCACGGACCGACACGGCGACTGTGGCGACGGTGGCGATCAGCAGTGCCGCGCCCAGCACCACGAGGGCTGCGGCCGGTTCGAGCGGAAGCCAGCCGTGTCTGCTGCCTTCGAGCGCGCCGTAGCCCGCGAGCCATGCCAGACCCCACAGGAGGTAGATCAGGGACGCGTTGCCGTTCAGCTGCCGGCGGGTGTCGCGTTCCGCGGTTTCCACAATGGCCAGGGCAGCCCCCAGGTCCAGCGCCGCGTCCGCGGGCGGGGTGTTCCCGCGCCCGTCGGCGGGAGATGCGCCGTCGTTGTGCCAACCAGCTGGATGTCGTTCCATGCGGTCCTCCGGTACAGACCCGGCAGCATGTCCACCGGTTGCAAAGTAGTTTGCATCACAAACCGGTTTGCGACAAGAGGATTCTGGTTCTTTTTGTCAGGCCGTCATTTCACCTGCTGCCCATGTCACCTGTTGCCGGTGCCAAACCTGTCGGGCGGTACCGCAGGAGGACCACGCCCTTTTCAGTGGCCGGCTCGGCACCAAGCAGCTCCAGCGCGGCGGATGGACCGTTTTCGGGAAACAGGCGCTTTCCGGGCCCGACGACGATGGGATGCACCCACAGGTTCAGCTGGTCATACAGGCCCTCGGCGACGAGGGTCCGGGCGAAGTCGATGCTGCCGATGACGTGGATGCTCCGGTGCCGCTCCCGCAGTGCGCCCACTTCGGCGGCGAGGTCCTCACCGAGCAGGGAGGAGCCGCGCCATCCCAGTTCCGGTGTTCCCCGTGAGGCCACGTATTTGGGGATCATCTCAAACTTCCGTGCAATGGAGGCGTCCGGACCGTCGAGGTGGTGCGGCCAGTACGAAGCGAAGATGTCGTACGTCCGCCGCCCCAGCAGCAGGGCGTCCATGTCCTGGATGCCCTCGTCCACCTGGGCGCCGGATGCTTCGTCCAACAGAGGCGCCTGCCAGCCGCCGAAGGCGAAACCCCCGCCTGGGTCTTCCTCAGGCCCGCCCGGAGCCTGCGCAACCCCGTCGAGGGTGGTGAACAGATCGATGGATATCCTGCCGGCCATGGACAACCCCTTCGCTGTGAACTGGGACCATGCTGGCCGCAGCACGCCGGCCGGTCAAGAGGCAGCCGAACTCAGCGCAGGCGGCGGGCCTTCAGGACGACGTCTTCGGTGTGGTGCGCTCCGGCCCCGGCGGCAACGTGGCGGGGCCGCACCTCGTCAACTTCCACCTCCCAGTCCTGGTCCAGAAGCGCGCGTACTTCCGCGATGCCCACATACTCGGCGGGATCGATGCCGCGGGCCAGGGCTTCGGCGGCGGTCGGCAACGGGTGGTGCACGGCCAGGAGCAGGCCGCCGGGAGCAACCGCGTCCAGGAGCGCGTGTTCCGCGAGGTTCTCCGGAGTGCGCAGCAGCGCGGGGTATTGTGCGGAAACCAGGTCAAAGGACCCCGCCGGCAGGGCTGCTTCAAGCAGGCCGCTGTGCAGCCACGTCACCCGAAGATTCCGCGCCGCGGCTTCGCGGGCGGCCCGGTCCAGCGCCACCCGGGAAACATCCAGCGCGGTTACGTCCCAGCCCTGTTCCGCCAGCCACAGGGCATCGGCGCCCTCGCCGCAGCCAACGTCCAGGACCCGCCCGGGCTCAACGCCTTCCACCTCGCGCACGAGCGTGCCGTTGGGCCGGCCGCTCCACAGGCTCTCCATCTCCGCGTAGCGCCGGTCCCAAAAATCTTCCATGCCGCCGGCGGGTTGTTCGGCATGGGCGGGTGACTGCTGCGAATCACGGGTGCTGCCGTTGTTTGGTTCCATGGAAAAAGCATGCCGTCGTCGGAGGTTCCCCGCCAAGCTGGTTTGCTGAACCGGCAACCCGGAGCGGAATCATCCGTGTGAAAGAATGCCGGAATGCCGCATGAAGGAATGCCGATTGGCACGGTCCAAGCGCTGTACCGCTACCCGGTCAAGTCCACTGCCGGCCAGCTGGTCCGTGCGTGCGCGGTGACCGGCAGGGGCCTGAGGCACGACCGCGGGTGGGCCGTCTATACCGACGACGGCGGCATCGCCAGCGGCAAGCGGACCCGGCGCTTCCGCCCTGTCCCGGGCCTGATGCAGTGGAGCTCCCGGGTCGATGACGAGGACGGCGAACCGCTGCTCGACAGTCCTGACGGCCGGCGCTTCCGGGTGGGCGACCCCGCTGCGTCCAAGGCCCTCAGCGAGGCCTTCGGCCAGGCGCTGACACTGCGGCCCGAAACCGCGGTGCAGCATCACGACGAGACACCCCTGCACGTGATCACCACGTCCTCCCTGGCCGCACTCGGGAACATCACCGGTTCCGTGGTGGACGAGCGCCGGTTCCGCGCCAACATCATTATTGACACCCCTGGACAGCCTGCCTTCGTCGAGGACGGGTGGACGGGACGCGATCTGGTCCTGGGGAACGGGGCCGTTCTGCGTCTGGGTCCCGGAATGCCACGCTGCGTAATGATCGATCAGTCCCAGGCCGGGGTTGAGGCAGCAGGGAAAACCCTCAAGCTGCTGGGCCTTCACCACCGCGCGGAATTCGGCCTGCAGGCCCATGTGCGGCAGCCCGGGACAGTCAGGGTTGGAGCCGCAGTATTCCTGCGCTAGACGGAGGTGTCCGCTTCCGGACGCAGCCGGATGAGGCGCTGCGGGCCGTCGTCGTTCATCTCCACCAGATCGCTGCGGGAGGACAGGAAGTCCGTGAAGGACCGGAAGCCCAGCGGCTTCTCATTGAACGACGGGTCCATGCGCCGCATCTGGTTCTTGACCGTGCCGGTGTTCAGCCACTCGTCATCGCCCTTGGCATGGCCGATCTTCAGGGCGCGCACCAGCAGTTCGGTGGCGAGGGTCCGCGGATCGATGTCCTCGGCGTCGGGCTCTTCGAAAAGAACATCGTCGGTGTGGGAGAACATGGGCACAACGGTCAGCTGCCGTGCCTTGCTGGGAGTCTGGTCCATCGCGGCGGCCGGTGCCTTGGCGGAGCCCGGCGCCGCATCGGCTGAATCGGTCTTTACGATGCCCGGCAGCGAGTCGTAATCCTCAAATTCGTCGCAGGCGGCGGCCAGTGAAGTGCTGGTGGAACCGGCCACGCCGATGCCAACCACAAACCTGCCCAGCCGCTTGGACTTCTGGGCCAGGGCAATGTAGTCGGAATCGCCGGCCACGATGATGACGTGCGTCAGGTCAGGCAGCCGGAAGAGGTCTTCCACCACATCGACGGCCAGCCGGATGTCGGCGCCGTTTTTGGTGCCGCGCGTGGTGGTGGTGAAGAGCTGGGTGAGGTCCACCGCGCGGGACATGAGCTGGCGCTGATAGCTCGCGTTGACGGGCACGGACCAGTCCGCATAGGCACGGTTCACCACCAGGGTGCCGAAGGACGCCGCGAAGTCGATGATGGCGTTGAAATCGACGGTTGCGGCGGTGAGCTTCGCAGCTATTTCGGGGTCGGCATCCCGGCTGAACTTGTCGAAATTGCGGATCCCGTCCCGCTGGAAGGCATTGCGGCCGTGCAGCTGCTGGTAGCGCGAGATGACAATGTTGTCGAAGTCAATGTACAGGCCGACGCGCGGATCGCTCGGTTCATGCATGGTGGGGGATTCCTTCGGGCCTTCGGATGGCTTGCTGCCCTCCGTACTTCCAGTTTCCAGCCGCCGGTGCGGGAAGGGCAAACCGGGATCCAACGCCGGGCGCTTCCCGCACCTCTGGAAGCGCCCGGAACGTTGGCCGGAAACCTGTCCGGCGCGTTATCCAGCGGACGCAAACCGCTGCCCGCCGATCACGGCCAGCAGGCGGAGCTTCTCAGCAGCCTCGGTGCGGGGTGCAGCAGTCAGCACCAGCAGGGCCTGGCTTTGGTCCTCGCTGTAGAGCGTCTGGCAGTCCAGCTCAATCGCCCCCAGCTCGGGGTGGAGCAGTGTCTTATGGTCGGCAAACCGGGTGGCCACGTCATGGGCCTGCCAGATGCCGTCGAACTCCGGGCATTGCCGCCTCAGCAGGTCCACCAGCTTCCGGGCACGGGCGGACTGGGACACTGCCACCCGCCGGCCCGCCACCTGGGCCCTGCCTTGCCTTGCCTGGTCATGGGCCGGGTAAATGGTGCGTTCGCCGGGATCGGTAAACCAGCGGTACACACTGCTGCGGGCGTTTCCCGTGAACCCGGAATGGTCGCCCAGCAGTGCTTTGGCCAAGCGGTTCTGCGCCAGGGTCTCGCCGAGGGCGGAGAGGATCAGTGCAGGGGTGTCATCAAGGTGGTCCAGCACCCGCAGCAGGGGCGGAGCAACATAGGTGTCCAGCGGGGCGCGCGGCGGCGGGTTGCGGCCGGCGAGCCGGAAGAGGTAGTCGCGCTCATCATGGCTGAGCCGCAGCGCACGTGCCAGCGAACCCAGCATCGCATCCGACGGCTGAGGCCCGCGGCCCTGCTCCAGCCGGGTGTAATAATCGACCGACATGGCGGCCAAGCCGGCCACCTCGTCCCGGCGCAGGCCGGCAACGCGGCGCCGTGCTCCCGGCGACAGCCCGACGTCGGCAGGCTGCAGCGCGTCCCGGCGGGATTTCAGGAATTCGGCGAGCGAGGAGCGGTCCATGCCTCCATCATCGGGCACCGGCGGCGTTCCAAACAGGGACCGGCGATCCTACGACAAACGCTCCTCTCCCGCGCCGCGGCGGCCCGGCCAAAACTGGAAGCATGAATATTTCCGGAAACACCATTTTCATTCCAGGCGCCACCTCCGGTATCGGGCTGGCGCTCGCTCTCCGCTTCCAGGCCGCCGGCAATACGGTGATCATCGGCGGACGCCGCGCCGGCACGCTCGAGCGCCTTGCCGCGGAGCACGGGTTGGACACCGTGGTCATCGACACCACGGATCCGGCATCGGTGCTGGTTGCACGGGACACCGTGGCCGCCCGGCACCCTGATCTGAACGTGCTCATCACCATGGCCGGGGTCATGGCCCCGGAAGACGTGCATGCCGCCGGCTTCCTGCCGGAGGCTGAGCGCATCGTCGACACCAACGTCCTCGGTCCGCTGCGCCTGGTGGCAGCGTTCATCGAACATTTGGAGGCCCGCCCGCAGGCCGCCCTCATCACGGTTTCCTCCGGGCTGGCCCACACGCCGCTGGCGGCGACCCCCACCTACAACGGAACCAAGGCCTTCATCCACCGGTTCAGCGAGACCATCCGGCTCCAACTGGCGGACACCAGGGTGCAGGTCATCGAGCTGGTCCCGCCGGCGGTGCAGACCGAACTAATGCCCGGCGGTTCGGCAAATGAGCGACACCTGCCGCTCGACGATTTTGCCGACGAGGTCATGGCCCTGCTCGAAACCCGTCCCGATGCCAGCGAAATCCTCGTTGAGGCAGTGAAATTCCTGCGCTTCGCCGAGGTGGAAGGGCGCTATGACGACGCCGTGGCCGCCGTGAATCCGCAGCTCACTGCAGGAAGCCGGGACAATGTGCAGGCCTAGGCCTTGCGGTAGGTGAGATCAAAGATCAGGCGGCCCGCCTGGTGGGCCTTGTTCTCAAAGCTGGTCAGGATGCGCCCGTCAAAGCGCGGTGCCCAGCCGCCGCGGGTGTCGACGTCGTTCACCGGTGCCTTCTTCTCCAGCCCCTCCCGATTGACCCGGGTCAGCGGGCTGTCCTCGCCGGCGCGCTCGCCGTCGTGCAGGTTGTTGAAGGCGGAGGACGCATCCAGGACATCCCGCATCTGCACGGCGTAATCCGACCAGTCCGTGGCCAGGCGCCAGATGCCGCCGGGGACCAGCACCCGTGCCACCAGCTCGGCGAATTCGTCCTTGACCATGCGCCGCTTGTGGTGGCGCGTCTTGTGCCAGGGATCGGGGAAAAAGACCCACACCTCGTCCACGGACCCGGCCGGCAGCATGGTGGTCAGGACTTCGGGGGCGTTGGCCTGGACCACCCGGACATTGCTCAGTTCCTTCTGCCCAATGCGCTGCAGGGTCTGGGCCAGGCCCGGAAGGTAGACCTCCACGGCCAGGTAGTCCTTGTCCGGGTTCTGCTCTGCGGCGTGCGTTACCGCTTCGCCGAGTCCTGAGCCGATTTCAACGATCAGGGGAGCGGTACGGCCAAACTCGGCGGCGGCGTCGAACACGTACTCCGGATCCACTGAAGTGTCAGCTTCCGCGCGGGGAACGTCGATGACGAACCGGTCGGACAGCTCGTCCCACGCCTGCTGCCGGCGTCCCTGGAGGCGGGACCCGCGGCGGACAAACGAGACCGGCGAGCGGAAGTGCCGGGGGTCGCCGGTTTCGTCGGAAACGCTTGCGTTCTCCGGGGCAGCGGTATCGGGGTCAGCCGGATCCGAAGCGTTCAGGGAGCCGGCGTCGGGCAGGGCTGGTTCAGTAGTCATCACTGTTAATGCTATCGGCTGCCGCGGGGGCCTGATTGCAGCGGTCAATGGGCCCGGACCGGGCGGCCGCCGAGCCCGCCGATTAGGAAACTGGTGCCAAACCGGTAAACTGGATGAAGTTGTTGTGTCTGCCGCGCCTCAAAGCCGCGTTTGTAAGCAGCGCAACCTGCGTCGATGAACGCTTTCTTTTGTCCCGCTGGCCCTTATCCGGCCAAGCCCTGGACACTGTCTGACTTTTCTTCGGCGAACCCCCGGCGCCATACGGTTTTGGGGGCCACTTACCGAAAGTTGCCTGTCTTTTAATGACTACTTTTGCTGCCCTTGGCGTGCCCAAGGCACTGGTTTCCTCCCTCTCCGCTTCCGGAATTGACGAAGCATTCCCGATTCAGGTGGAGACCCTTCCCGACACCCTCAAGGGCCGTGACGTGCTCGGCCGTGGCCGCACCGGTTCCGGCAAGACCCTGGCGTTCTCCCTTCCGCTGGTTGCCCGTCTGGCCGAGGC
Source organism: Arthrobacter gandavensis (assembly GCF_009192735.1). Classification (GTDB taxonomy): domain Bacteria; phylum Actinomycetota; class Actinomycetes; order Actinomycetales; family Micrococcaceae; genus Arthrobacter_B; species Arthrobacter_B citreus. Next base: position 758,569 of record NZ_VTFU01000002.1, on the reverse strand, counting down.
CGAAGCGGCCTACCGCCGCAAGCCCAACCGTCCGCTGGGCCTGGTCCTGGCACCGACCCGCGAACTGGCCACACAGATCAACAATGTGATTGAGCCGCTCGCGAAGGAGCTGGGCCTGACCACCACCGTTATTTACGGCGGTGTTTCCCAGCAGCGCCAGGAAAAGGCGCTGAAGGCAGGCGTGGACATTGTTATTGCCTGCCCCGGCCGGCTTGAAGACCTCATGAAGCAGAAGGTCATCAGCCTGGAATCCATTGAAATCACTGTGCTCGATGAAGCCGACCACATGGCTGATCTCGGATTCCTGCCGGTGGTCCAGCGCCTGCTGGACCGCACCCCCGAAAAGGGACAGCGGATGCTGTTCTCCGCGACGCTGGACAACGGCGTGGACAAGCTCGTCCGCCGCTACCTGTCCAACCCGCTCACGCACTCGGTGGATGAGCCGCAGGCGGCGGTGTCCACCATGGATCACCACGTACTGCTCGTCCAGGACCAGACGGCAAAGAAGCTGCTCGTCAAGGAACTGGCCTCCGGCCAGGGCCGCCGCATCATGTTCATGCGCACCAAGCACCACGCCCGGAAGATGGCCAAGTTCCTCACGGACAGCGGAATCCCGACCGTTGACCTGCACGGCAACCTCTCGCAGAACGCCCGCGACCGTAACCTGGCGGAGTTCTCCTCCGGCGACGTCCGCGTCCTCGTAGCCACCGACGTCGCGGCCCGCGGCGTGCACGTTGACGACGTCGAACTGGTTGTCCACATCGACCCGCCCACGGAGCACAAGGCATACCTGCACCGCTCAGGCCGCACGGCCCGGGCCGGCTCCAGCGGAACCGTGGTGACGCTGACCCTTCCAGAGCAGAAGGGCGAAGTGTCCAAGCTGATGAAGGCTGCCGGCGTGGACGTGTCGATCGAGAAGGTTTCGCACAATTCTCCGTCCATCGCCAAGCTGATCGGTGACCGCGCCGCTACTGTGGAGCCGCATGTGCGCGCCGCCCAGCTCGCGTCCAAGTCTCCGCAGCAGGGCGGCGGCCGGTCCACCGGCGCCAACGCCCAGCGCAAGCGCGCCGCCCGCTCCACCACGGCACCCCGTGCCGGCGGCCGGGGCGGATCCGGCGGACGTGGACGGGTCTCCGCTGACCGCACGGAACGCAGCGACCGCCGCGAGCGCAACGACTTCAACCCCGACGCACCCCGTGCCCAGCGGTCGCAGGACGGACGCCGCGGAGCAGCTGCTGCTTCCACCGCCTCGGGCCGCAACCGCCGCCCGGCCACCGGCCAGCGCGCCGCTGATGTGGCTCCGGCAGGCAGCGGCCGTCCGGCAGCTGCCCGCAGCCAGGCACCGTCCGGCTCCGGCCGTCCCGCACGCGGAGCAGGCCCCCGCCGTGCGACGGCTCCGGCATCGAACGAACGCCGTTCACGCTAAACACCGGCACCAGCGCTAAAGGCGCCTGCTTCCTCGTGGGAAGCAGGCGCCTTTTCGTTTCTCCGAATTCGCGGACAGCGGCAGCGGGCACATGAGTGCCCGCCCGCAGCGGGCTAGCCCAGGGGATAAAACGAGACGACGGCGGCGAATCCGCGTCCCAGCACGGCAGGGCGTCCGGTGTTTCCGGCGACCGCGTCCAGCGGCTCCAGCGCCGACGTCGACCCGTCGGGGGCCGTCACCGTTGCCGAACCGTGGAGCAGCACCACAAACTGTCCATCACCGATGGTCTGCGGGTTCTTCTTGGAGAGCTCAGCGACCAGTACGGAAGCTCCGGTGGTTTTCCGGTCCACCACGGTGTTCAGCACCGTCACCGGCCCGGTGGGCAGCGCAGCTTCCGCGGGGGAGTTACCGGAATACCGGAAGGGGCGGAACTTCTCCATTCCGTGCTCGGCGCCGTCCACTGTGAGGACGAGCAGCTCTCCCTCAACCGGCACCGTGATGCGGTCCTGTCCGGGGAAAGGCGTGAAGGCTCCGGGCTTGTCGATGGATGCGATGCTCAGGCGCCATCCGTCACCGGAGGACAGTTCCTTGACCCGGCCGTTGTTTTTTCCCCACGTTGCGGACGGCAGGTCGGGGAAGCGGATGATGGTGCCGGTGTTCTCGGGACTGCTCACGGTGTCCTTACTCGATGGAAGGCAGCGGATTGGTGCCGCGCAGGTAATGGCGGCGTGCTGCGCTGTTGATGTAAAAGCTGCGGCCGCTGGTCTGCACCGGATCGATCCGCAGGAAGTGGTTCTTGTCCCCGGACTGCCAGGGGAACAACGGAAGCTCCTCGGAAGCCAGGATTTCCTCAATCACGTCCAGCTGCACGGCGCTGCCTTTCAGGACAACGCTCCAGGCCTGACCGAGGCGGTCGTCATATCCGTCCACTTCGAAAGCGACGGCGCCGCCCTCGAGGGCGCCCGCGAGCTTTGTTCCCGCGGCGGTGCGGAAAACCACCGACCCGCGGTCAGCGACAAAGTTGATCGGGAAGATTTCGGGGTGCTGATCCACCACCACTGCCAGCCGGCCCACGGCGGCTTGGCGGATGTAGTCCCAGCACTGGTTGGCGCTTAGCTCGGCGGGTTTCTCGGCAGGTGTTCCGGCATCATCATTGATAGGCGACATGACCTCAGTCTAGTTGCAGCGGCGGGCTTAGCCGGAAACCGGCTCTGCCCCCGGGTTATGGTGCCGCCGGGGCCCGTGCCCCACAATGAGACGATGAACCTCATCCTGAACATCATCTGGCTCCTGTTCGGCGGCATCTGGCTGGCACTGGGCTACGTGCTGGCCGGAATTGTCTGCTGCCTGCTGATCGTGACCATCCCGTTCGGCATCGCTTCGTTCCGAATTGCGGCCTACGCGTTCTGGCCGTTCGGGCGCACGGTGGTGGACCGCGGCGGCTCCCCGGGGCTGCTGTCCACGGTGGGCAACGTCATTTGGCTGGTGGTGGCCGGCGTCTGGATAGCCGTGGGACACATCCTCACAGCCATTCCGATGTTCATCAGCATCATCGGAATTCCGCTGGGCATTGCCAACCTGAAAATGGTGCCCATCTCGCTGATGCCGCTGGGCAAGGTCATTGTGCCAACCGGCCGTCCCGGACTCACCCCTTACGGGACAGCAGCTCCCTACGGCACGGGCGGCTACGGCCCGGGACCAGGCTACGGCCCGTACCGCAACTAGCCGGCCGCCCCGTCCAGGAAGGCCTTCATCAGCGGGCCGCCGGAGGTTGAGCCGAGCTCTCCCTCGGCGACGAACACCGCCACCGCCAGGTCACCCTGCAGGGCCACCACCCAGGCATGGGTGCGCGGCGGGGTTTCGCTGCCGAACTCGGCCGTTCCCGTTTTGGCCAGCACCGGCTCGCCCGGGACATCCAGCAGGATATTGGCGCCGCCGCCGGTGACGACGCCCCGCATCAGCTCGCGCAGAGATGCTGCCTCTGCGGGGGTGAGGGCGCCGGCGGGCTTTTCGGCTGCGGTTGTGGCCGGTGCGGACGCGGTGGAGGACGGCGCGGGATCGGATGCCGGCGCCTCGGGATCAGCAGTGACCAGGACGGGCGTGACCCGTTCACCCTTGCCGACGGAGGCGGCTGCAATGGCCATGGCCAGCGGGGAGGCGAGCACCTCGCCCTGACCGATCATGGAAGCGGCGTGGTTGGTGCCTTCGGCGGTTTCCGGAACGGACCCGAAAAACGCACCGGTGCCGATGGACTGCTCCACCCCTAGGCCAAGGTCGGCGGCAGCAGCGGCCAGCGCCTCTTGGGAAACCGTGTCGCGGGTGCCGATAAACGCGGTGTTGCAGGACTGGGCAAAGGCATCGCGCAACGGAATGTCGCCCACGAAGGCTGCCGGATAGGTGCTGGCGTTGTTGAATTTGCGGCCGTCAACCAGCAGCTCCGCCGGGCAGGACAGCGCGCTGTCGGCGGTGGTTCCCTGCCGGAGCAGGGCCAGCGAAGTGGCAATCTTGAAGGTGGATCCCGGCGGGTACTGGCCCAGGAAGGCGGTTTGCTGGCCTTCGCTGCCGGGCCCGTTGGCCACGGTGAGGATCTCGCCGGTGGACGGCTGGATGGCCACGATGGCCGAGGCCGAGGGCTCGTCATCGAGGACCGACTCGGCCAGGGCCTGCAACCGGGGATCGAGAGAGGTTTGCAGGGCGGCGCCGTCTTCGGAATTGACGCTGAACACAATTTCGCTGCCGGCGGCGCTCTCCACACTGACGGCCACACCGGGAGTGCCCTGCAGCTGCTCGTCATACTGCTGCTGCAGCCCGGCGAGCCCGGTCTGGTCCCCGGGGGAAAGCCGCCCCCCGGATTCCTCGATGAGTTCAGCGGTGGCCTCACCCACGGAGCCAAGGAGGGCGCGGGCAAAGGTGCGGGTGGGTGCCAGCACCCGGGAGTCGGGAAGTGACAGGGCACCCGGGATGCCGGCCAGGGCTTCGGGGGTGACGGGACCGTCCGCTTCCTGGCGCTGCACGATTGCCTCCACAAACGCTTCAGGACCGGACGCGGCAACCTGCGCCGTGTACGCGGCCGGATCAAGGCCCGCGAGTTCGGCCAACGCGGCAGCCGACGCGGGCTGCTGGTCCTCGGGAACATCGGGCTTGTTGATCCCGATCCGCAGCACGGGGCGGGAAGCCATCAGCGGCTGGCCGAAACGGTCCAGGATTTCGCCGCGAAGCCCCTGGGATGTGGTGCGGGCGAGCCGGTCACCGTCGACAAGGGTTTCAAAGAGCACTGAGGGGGCCCACTCCACCTGCCACGTGTCATCGTCGCCGCGGCGCAGCTGGGCGGTGCTTTCATAGGACCAGTCCGGCGTCGAATCCATGTTGACGTCCCAGGCGTAGGCCAGGCGGACGGCGGCGGCGTCGTCGTTCTCCGGATCCTCATCGATGCCGGCCACGGTGACGGCGGGAGCGATGTCTCCCATGCCCGCCAGCAGGTCCGCCAGCTCGTCATTGACGGTGGCCGGTTCGGTGTTGTTGAACGCCGACGCCGATACATCCCTGCCGGTGAGCCCGCGGGCCAGCTCAGCGGCCGCGTCCTGCGGTGAAGGTTTGTCCTCCGAACAGGACACCAGGGTCAGCGCGAGGGCCGAGGCAGCGAGTACTGAAGTGAAAGTGCGGATTTTCCCCATTGGCACAGAGTACCTGCGGCGGGGCGGCGAAGCGGCCAAGACACTGGCTGCAGCGTCGTCCGCGGCGGTCTCACGAACCCTGTGCACCACTGGTTTTCCCTGCTACGGTTTTCAGAAAGCGGCTGCCTGCGGCCCCGATCACAACTCGCTTCCACTGATCCTGCTGACGGCCATTCGGCGTCGACGGCCGCTGGAGGACCCGGAACTGGTGGCCGGTTGTTCTACAGAGGAGTGGAAACCATGTCCGAAGCGGATTTCGCGATTGAACAGACTGAGCGAACCTTCGGCCGCCGCCAGATCCAGGCTGGCCACGCACTCATGATGATGATTTCCCGGACCATCCCGCACCCGATCGAAGAAGTGTGGGTGGCCCTCACGGATCCGGACCGCCTGGAACAGTACGTGGGGCGGCCGGAGGGCGATCTCCGGCGCGGGGGAAGTTATGAACTGCCAGACGGCACCCGGGGGAGCATCCTCCGCTGCGATCCGCCCCGGCTGCTGACCCTCTCGGTGCTCCGTCCGGGGGGCCATTCCGCCGAACTGGAGGTGCATCTGGCCGCTGAGGACTCCCATACCCACATCGACCTGAAGTACGCATCGGTCCGCAAGGGCTTCGTGCTGATCGATGCGGCCTCCGGTGAATGGGCCGCAGGACCCGGATGGGAGTTTTTCATCGACAGCCTGGCTGAGTTCCTCGAAGGGAAGACTCCCGGCGAGCCTCTGGGGATCATTGTCTGGCGGTCTTTTGAAGGGAAACAGCTGGACCTGTACCAGGCGCGGAACGCGCAATGGGAAAAGGCGAAAGCGGATTGGGACCACGAGCACGAAGCGGCTCCCGGCCCCTCCTGATCGGCTCCTCCAACTCCCTGCTGGACCATCGCTTTTTTCTTCGCGCAATGGGGCGCGTAAGCCTGTGGATAACTTTACAACCTAAGTTGAGCGGAATACACTCAAGTTTGTTGCGTCCGGATGGGTGATAGTTGTGTTTGCCGTTTTCCGGGAGCCGGGTAGCAGTCTATTTAGGTCTAAGGAGCCCCGTAGTGGACACGAAATTCACGAATAAGAGTCAAGAGGCGCTGCAGGCTGCAGCCATGAACGCCACCACCGCAGGCAACCCCCAGATTGAACCCGCCCACCTCCTCAAGGCCCTGATGGACCAGCGGCAGGGAGTTGCCGTGGCGCTGCTGAAGGCCAGCGGCGGGAACCCGGACACTGTCAGTGCCGCAGCGAGCAATGCAATCCATGCGCTGCCGTCCTCCTCCGGGTCATCAGTTGCTCAGCCGCAGTTCTCGCGCCCGATGCTCCAGGTGATCACTGCGGCGCAGCAGGAAGCTGAGCAGCTCGGGGATGCCTACGTTTCAACCGAGCACCTGCTGCTGGGGCTGTCCCTGGACAGCGGCCCCGCCGGAAAGGCCCTGAGGGACAACGGCGCCGGCCACGACGCCCTGCGGGCCGCCCTTCCATCTGTTCGAGGAGACCGAAAAGTGACAAACGCCGACCCTGAAAACACCTTCCAGGCGCTGGAGAAGTTCAGCACCGACCTCACTGAGATGGCACGCAGCGGCAAGCTGGATCCCGTCATTGGGCGTGATTCCGAGATCCGCCGCGTGATCCAGGTCCTGAGCCGCCGCACCAAGAACAACCCCGTTCTGATTGGCGAGCCGGGCGTGGGTAAAACCGCCGTCGTCGAGGGGCTGGCCCAGCGCATCGTGGCCGGCGATGTCCCGGAGAGCCTCAGCGGCAAGACGCTGCTCTCCCTCGACCTGGGCTCCATGGTTGCCGGAGCCAAGTACCGCGGCGAGTTCGAGGAACGGTTCAAGGCTGTCCTGGAGGAGATCAGGAACGCCGAAGGGCAGATTGTCACCTTCATCGACGAGCTGCACACCGTGGTTGGCGCGGGCGCGGCCGAGGGGTCCATGGACGCGGGCAACATGCTCAAGCCCATGCTGGCCCGCGGTGAACTGCGCCTCATCGGCGCCACCACGCTTGATGAATACCGCGAGAACGTGGAGAAGGATGCCGCGCTGGAACGGCGCTTCCAGCAGGTCTACGTGGGTGAACCGAGCGTTCCGGACACCATCGGCATCCTGCGCGGGCTGAAGGAACGCTACGAAGCCCACCATAAGGTGGCTATCGCAGACTCCGCGCTCGTGGCCGCCGCAACCCTGTCCAACCGCTACATCACCGGCCGGCAGCTCCCGGACAAGGCCATTGACCTGGTGGATGAAGCGGCATCCCGGCTGCGTATGGAGATCGACTCAGCCCCGGAAGAGATTGACGAACTCCGCCGTGCCGTGGACCGGCTGACCATGGAGGAGCTGGCGCTGGCCAATGAAACGGATTCGGCCTCCGTGGAGCGGCTGGAAGTCCTGCGCGAAGACATGGCCAACAAGAAGGAACAGCTTGCTGCCCTGAATGCGCGCTGGGAAGCGGAAAAGGCCGGACTGAACCGGGTCGGTGACCTGAAGGCACAGATTGACGAGCTGCGCTCCGAAGCTGAGAAGTTCCAGCGCGACGGCGATCTCACCGAGGCCTCCCGGATCCTGTACGGAGAGATACCCGCGCTGCAGAAGGAACTGGACGCCGCGCAGCAGGCCGAGGAAAGCAACTTTGGCGAGGAAACCCGCGAGCTGATGGTGTCCGAGGAAGTCACCGCCGATGACATTGCCGAGGTGGTCTCCGCCTGGACCGGTGTACCGGCCGGCCGGATGCTGCAGGGGGAGTCGCAGAAGCTGCTGACCATGGAGGAGAATCTTGGCTCCCGCCTGATCGGGCAGACCAAGGCCGTCAACGCGGTTTCGGACGCGGTCCGCCGCTCCCGCGCCGGAGTCAGCGATCCGGACCGCCCCACGGGTTCCTTCCTCTTCCTGGGGCCCACGGGCGTCGGCAAGACCGAGCTCGCCAAGGCCCTGGCCGAGTTCCTTTTCGACGACGAGCGGGCGATGGTCCGTATCGACATGAGTGAATACTCGGAAAAGCACTCAGTGTCCCGGCTTGTCGGTGCCCCTCCGGGCTACGTGGGCTACGAGGAGGGCGGCCAGCTGACTGAAGCCGTCCGCCGCCGTCCGTACTCCGTCATCCTGCTGGACGAAGTGGAAAAGGCCCACCCGGAGATTTTCGACATCCTGCTCCAGGTGCTCGACGACGGCCGGCTCACCGACGGGCAGGGGCGGACGGTGGACTTCCGCAACGTTATCCTCATCCTGACCTCGAACCTGGGCTCGCAGTTCCTCGTGGATCCTGGGCTGACGGAGGAGCAGAAACGGGAATCGGTCATGGGCATGGTCAACGCGAACTTCAAGCCGGAGTTCCTGAACCGGCTCGACGACGTCATCCTGTTCGACCCGCTGAGCCTGGAGGATCTGTCCAAGATTGTGGACATCCAGGTGCGTGCCCTCGCCGCCCGCCTGCATGAACGCCGCCTGGTGCTGGACGTCACCGACGCCGCGCGTGAATGGCTGGCCCTGACCGGTTATGACCCGGCGTACGGGGCCCGGCCGCTGCGCCGTCTGGTGCAGCGCGAGATCGGGGACAAGCTGGCCCGGGGAATCCTGGCCGGCAAGATCTCCGACGGCGACACCGTGGTGGTGGACCGGCCGGAGGGCAGCGTGAGCCTGGACGGCGAGGAACTGGTGGCCGAGCCGGTGGGACTGACGGTGGAAGCCGCCGCCTAAGGTATTCGTGACTGGCCGGTGGCCCGGAGTGGCACCGAGGTGCTGCTCCGGGCCGGACTACTCCTCAATCAGGGATTCAGTCAGTTCCCGGCCCTCACCGGCCACCACGAAGCAGTCGACCCGGCGGTCTCCGTCTTCCCAGGAAGCGGGCGTCGGGACGGCCTTGTTGACCTGAAGATCCAAATCGCTGTTCTCGGCCGCGGACTCGGTGTAGCGGACTCCGGCGCAGACCTCGTCGGCGCGCTCCGTGAGGGCGTCAGAGCCCGGGAACTCGTCGTCCTCGTCGTAGGTCGCGGTCGCAACCAGCTGGGCGTTGTGCGGGGTTTCGCACGTGACCACGTTGGTTGGGTCATTGACTCCGGTGAAGCCGCTCAGGCATGCGCCGCTTTCGAGCTCGATCGGCGCCACATCCTCTTCCAGGACTCCCGGTTCCTTCTCCGAACCCAGGACGACTGTGAAGAGCAGCACCACCAGCACGGCGAGCACGCCGATGATCCCTGCAATCAGCAGCAGCCGCTTGTTCCGCCCGTTGTTACCGGACGACGGCGGTTCCGACTCCCGGCGGGAGCGGCGTGACTCGGCGGGCTCAGCAGCCGCCGCAGTTTCCGGTCCAGCAGGCTTCGATTCATCGCCCGAGTCCGAAGCTGACTTTGCGTCGTCTGGGTTCTTGCTGCTTTCGGTAGCCTTGGCGTCTGCCGCGTCTGCCGCGTCTGCCGTATCGCCGGCGCCCTTGGTGCCGGCCTCGGCTTTGGCTTCAGCATCTGCGGGTTCAGTGTCTGTGATTGCCGGGGAGCTGCCTGTCATCGGCGCAGCCGCTGCAATTCCCTCGGTGCGGTTCACGGCCGCCGGATGGTTGGCCGCCGGATCGGTCAGGACTGCGGCATCCGCTGCCTGGGCCTCCACTTCCTTGACCTCAGCCGTCGCGTCGCCAAGTGATGCGGCCTCGGCGGCCTCGGAGCTGATGTCGGCATCTCCCAGTGACGGCGTCTCCAGGGTGACGTCATCCGGGTTGGTCACTTCCGGTTCGGCTGGAGTATCTTCGGCTGCAGTTTCTTCAGTTGCCGGTTCGGAAGCGCCGGCCTCAGCCTCGAAAGCACCGTCCCAGATGCGGCCGTCATGGTCCCCGCCGGCCGACAACCAAGCCGGGGGCTCGGCATGGGCTTCAAGGTCGGGAAGCGGCGCTGCTTCAGGAGCCGATGAGCTGGCCTCGGCGCCCGAAGCGCTGGCCTGTGCTTCCTCCTGGGCTCCGTTGGCCTCGGCATCGACCGGTTGAGCATCCCCGGCCCCAGCAGTGACTGCGCCAACACCGCTGGCTTCAACACGGCTGGCGTCAACACCGCTGGCTTCAGCGCCGGCGGTGGGTGCAGGGGCAGCCGCAGGAGCCTGCACGGGCTTGGCGTCGGAACCCGCCGGGGCTGGCTTTGCCTTCGCTCCGGGGGTTTTCGCGCCGGCCGGGGCTGGCTTTGCCTTCGCTCCTGCTGGCTTGGCGCCGTTCGCTTTGGCGCCGTTTGTTTTGCTGCCGTTCGTTTTGGCGCCCGCCGTGGTTGGTTTTGCCGTGCCCTCCTGGGCGGCCGGCTTCGCATCTGCGGTGGAGCCGTCCCCTGTGGGTGTTGCCGGTGCCGGCTTCCCCTGGGAACCGGTGGTTTTCGGGGTTGCCTTTGACGTTCTCTCAGGGGGGAGCGAATCTGGCCCCTGGGTGCTATTTTTATCGCTCATGGTGAACGTCGGTCCTCCCTGTAGGCGGCCTCGACCAGGCCCCAAAACTGTCTCTACCCCTGACTTTACCCAGTGTGGGCGGGGTGATGCAGGAAGAGGGGCGTGCGGGCCGGACATCAATCATGACCTCGGCGGCGCCACAAAGGGCGAGGCGGGGCACAAGGCGGCCCGAAAACATGTAACCTGTACTTACGACAAATTGACCAAATATTCCGGGGCCTCGCTCACTTGCTCAGAGCGACCACCTCCGGATCGACGCAAAAAGGGGGTCACGCCATGGGGCGCGGCCGTCAAAAGGCAAAAGCAACCAAGCAGGCACGGGAGATGAAGTACTTCACCCCGGCCACGGACTACTCGGCACTGCAGCGTGAGCTTGCGGGACCAACGAGCCGTCCATCGAGTCGATATCCCGAGGAGCCGGCCGAGCCGGACTACTCGGCGTACGAAGACAAGTACGCGGATCAATTTGGCGACGATGACGACGATGAAGGTACTTCCCGCCGCACCGGCTAAAGCGGCACTTCAAAGCGTCGGCCAATTTGCTATCCTTCAGCGGATCACCCTCGGGTGCATCCGCTGAAGGCCGTTAACACGCTGAAATGCAGCTGCGGGAAAAAGCCGCTGCGGGCAAAACGGCTGCAGTGGGAAAAGCTGCAGAGAAAAGGGTGCGCATCCTGAGGATGCGCACCCTTTGTCTATCGCCGGAGAAGTGTGGATGTCCGGGGAAGGCGGCGGGCCTTCCCCGGATCAGGCTTGCCGGTTAGCCCGCGTAGTTTCCGACCATGCGGACGGCCCCGCCGTCGACACCCTTGGCGCCCTGCACATAGTCGGGACCGGACTGTGCTTCACCGGCCGCGCCCACGGTACCCATGACCCAGGCCGGAACGCCGCGCTCGGCCAAGCGGTTGATGGCGGCATTCGCGCCGGCGGCATCCACGATGGCCACCATGCCCACGCCGAGGTTCAGCGTGCGCTCCAAGTCAGGCAGCGGTACGTTCCCCAGCTCGCCGACGAGCTTGAAAATGGGCGGCAGCTCCCACGTGGAACGGTCCACTGTGGCCTCGAGACCCTTGGGAAGCACGCGGGCCAGGTTTGCTGCCAGCCCGCCGCCGGTGACGTGGCTGTAACCGTGGACACCGGCAGCTTCGTAACGGGCCAAATCCAGGCAGTCAGCGGCGTACACCCGCGTCGGTTCGAGCAGCTCTTCACCCAGGGTCCGGCCAAATTCGCTGACCTGGCGTTCCAGCAACCAGCCGGCGTGGTTGATGACGCGGCGCACCAGTGAATAACCGTTGGAATGCAGTCCCGAGGACGCCATGCCGATAACCACGTCACCGCTGCGGACACGTTCCGGCCCCAGCAGGTTGGCGGCCTCGACGACGCCGGTGGCAGCGCCTGCGACGTCGTACTCATGTTCTCCCAGGAGGCCCGGGTGCTCGGCGGTCTCGCCGCCCACCAGTGCGGTGCCGGCAACCTCGCAGGCGGCGGCAATGCCGCGCACAATATCGGCGATGCGTTCCGGAACCACTTTGCCGCAGGCAATGTAGTCGGTCATGAACAGCGGCTCGGCACCGACCACCACGATGTCGTCCACCACCATGCCCACGAGGTCGAAACCGATGGTGTCGTGGATGTCCATGGCCTGGGCAATGGCCACCTTGGTGCCCACGCCGTCGGTGGACGTGGCGAGCAGCGGCTTTTTGTAGGTGAGGAGCCGGGAGACGTCGTACAGTCCGGCGAATCCGCCAACCCCGCCCAGCACCGAGGAATTGTGCGTGGCCTTGACGGCGGCCTTCATCAGTTCCACGGCCCTGTCGCCGGCTTCAACGTCCACGCCCGCTGAGGCATAGGTAATGGCGGTCTCGGACGAGCTCATACGGCTTCCTTCTTGTCAGCTTTGGTCAGGAGATTCTCAAACTCGGCGTCGGGCCCGGGGTCGCAGCCGTTGGCGGCGTCGTCGTCTGCCGGGTTGGCAGGCGCCCCCGGCTCGAGCAGATTCTTGCCCAGGCGGTCGGCTGACGGCAGCTCGATGGGATAGACGCCGGTAAAGCATGCCGTGCACAGACGCTCACGCGGCTGCTGGGTGGCGCCGATCATGCCGTCCTCGGAGATGTAAGCCAGCGTGTCGGCTCCCACCGACGCGCAGATTTCCTCGATGGCCGCGCCGTTGGCGATCAGCTCCGCGCGGGAGGCAAAGTCGATGCCGTAGAAGCACGGCCACTGCACCGGCGGGGAGGAGATCTTTACATGCACTTCCTTGGCGCCGACCTCGCGCAGCATCCGCACGATGGCCCGCTGGGTGTTGCCGCGGACAATGGAGTCATCCACGACAATCACTCGCTTGCCCCGGATCACGGATTCCAGGGCGTTGAGCTTGAGCTTGATGCCCAGCTGCCGCAGTGTCTGGCTGGGCTGGATGAAGGTGCGTCCCACATAGGAGTTCTTGACGAAACCGTGCGCGAACGGGATGCCCGACTCTTCGGCGTAACCGACGGCGGCGGGAGTGCCCGACTCGGGCACCGGAATGACGATGTCGGCGTCGACCGGGAACTCGCGGGCCAGCTGGCGGCCCATTTCCACGCGGCTCTCGTAGACTGAACGGCCGTTGATGACGGCGTCGGGACGGGCGAGGTAGACGTACTCGAAGACGCAGCCGGCGGGAGTGGGTTCGCCGAACATCTGGGACCGGATGCCGTTTTCATCGATGGCGATGAACTCGCCGGGCTTGATCTCCCGGATGAAGCTGGCGCCGACGGTGGCGAGGGCGGAGCCTTCGGAGGCCACCACCCAGCCGCGGTTCAGCCGGCCCAGGACCAGCGGGCGCACGCCGTAGGTGTCACGTGCCGCGTACAGGGTGCCTTCATCCATGAAGACGAAGGAGAAGGCTCCGCGCAGCGTGGGCAGCAGCTCAAGGGCGGTGTCTTCCAGGGACCGTCCGTCGGAGCCGTTGAGCAGTGCCGTGACCAGGGCCGTGTCCGAGGTGTTGCCCTGGGCAATTTCGCCAAACCGGGGCCGGCCCTCGCGTTCGATGATCGTGTCGTAGAGTTCGGCGGAATTGGTCAGGTTGCCGTTGTGCGCCAGGGCAACGGTTCCGCTGGCCGTTGCACCCAATGTGGGCTGGGCGTTGGACCACTGCGATGCTCCGGTGGTGGAGTATCGGCAGTGCCCCACCGCGATGTGCCCGGTCAGGGTGTTGAGGGTGGTTTCGTCAAAGACCTGGGACACCAGTCCCATGTCCTTGTAGACGCTGATCCTGTTGCCATCGCTCGTGGCAATACCGGCGGACTCCTGTCCGCGGTGCTGCAGGGCGTATAACCCGTAATAGGTGAGTTTTGCTACTTCTTCGCCGGGGGCCCAGACACCGAAAACTCCGCAGGCATCCTGCGGACCTTTCTCGCCGGGCATGAGATCGTGGGAAAGTTTTCCGTCACCGCGTGCCATGGAAACAGTCTCTCACGTTGGAGGCGAAGCCGGACTTTGCGGCGGAACCATTACGGCTCACGGGGGAGGGAGGGGAGTTACTCCTGGTCGTCGCGTTCGACGACGGCGCGGCGTGCCTTTCGCACGCTGATCCAGTCCAGGAGCAGGGCCACGAGGGCCCCAATGCAGACGCCGGGAATGGCGAACATGATGGTGAAGAACCCGAGCGTTGCGCCGCGGGTGTACGTGGGATCAGCCGGCCCGGCGTAGGCGACCACCAGCGCGGCAATGAACCCGGCGATCACGCCCAGTGCCAGGAAGGGGATAAAGCGGGGAGCGCGGCGGACGGTAATCTCGCGGCGCTCAGGGCTGTGCTGCTCGGAACTCATACGGAAATTCTACCGGCAGTAGAGATTATTGCCCTGCACGGAACAGCGGAAGCCATTCGGACAGGTCCGCGCGCAGCCCGGAAGCCGCCACCTTCCCGGCTCCGACGGCGTCGGCCCAGGAACGCTGTCCGGCCACAAGCGCCAGCCAGGTGGCGGCATCGGTTTCGATGACGTTGGGCGGGGTCCCGCGGGTGTGCCGCGGACCAGCCACGCACTGCGTGACGCCAAACGGCGGAACGCGGACCTCCACGCTGTTGCCCGGCGCGCGCTCGGCCAGTTCTTCCAGCGAATAGCGGACAGCGGTGGCGGTGGTCTTGCGGTCAGCGCCGGATCCGGCCTCAGCCGCAGCCAAGGCAGCCCGGAGTGCCGTTTCGCCCTCAGGAACCGGGACGCGTCGTCGTGCCATGGGTGTTCCGTCCGCCGCCTAGGAGTCCAGCAGCGCGGTCACGGGCGCACCCAGACGGATGCTGCCCACAGGCTCGCCGCCGCCCAGGACCGGCCGGACAATTTTGTCCAGCACCGCGCCGATTTTTCCGGCGTCCACGGCACCGCTTGCCGCCAGCAGGGTCAGGCCCACGAGCGACGCGGCCCGGGTGTCACCGTCCAGCATCTTCAGGGCCACCGAAACTCCGGTGTCGGTGCCAAGGACCAGCACGCCCTCGGCGCCGTTTTTGGAAATGATGCCCAGGTCCTCCATCACCACGGTGTTTTCCCGGCCGCGGCCGTGGACCGCCCACGGGTAGTCGAGCATGGCGGTGGCCACTGTGGCGGCCCGGGCGTCGCCGTGCTTGCTGGACGGGGCCTTGGACAGGCGGCCGATGCCGCGGGCCAGGCCGGTGAGGGATACGGCGGCCAGCGGGGCGCCGCAGCCGTCGGTGCCCCAGTGGCTGACGGTTTCGCCGGTGAATTCCTCGATGACCTCGGCGATGCGCAGCTGCAGCGGATGCTGTGGGTCCAGGTAGGTTGCGTGGTCCCAGTTGTTTTCGGTGCAGGCCCAGAGGAATGCGGCGTGCTTGCCGGAGCAGTTGAAGGCGAGCTTGTTCTTGCCCTTGCCGGCGCGGATCAGCTCATGCCGGGCGGCCTCATCCTGCGGCCAGTCCTCGGGGCACTGCAGGTGTTCCTCGGTGACTCCGGCGGCAGCCAGCATGGTCTTGACCACGTCGGTGTGTTCCTTGGACCCGATGTGGCTGGCCGCGGCCAGCGCCACCTGCGGCCCGCGCAGCGGAACCCCGGACTTCATGGCAGCCACGGCCTGGAAAGGCTTGAGCGTGGAGCGCGGAAAGATGGGAGTGTCAATATCGCCCAGTGCGGTCACCACGCTTCCATCCGCCGCCATGACGACGGCGGAACCGATGTGGCGGGACTCGATAAAACCGCTGCGTTCCACAACGGCAAGTTCAACGGCATCGGACGCAGTAAATGTGGCAGGCATGTTCTTATTCCACCATGAACTGCACCGACTGCCAGCCGGAGGCGCCGTCGGGCACCGTGTCGGCGCGGGTCTCCGTCTGCACTCCGTCCTGTGGATCCGTAGCCCGTGCCCGCACTGTGTGGTTGCCCTTTTCCAGGTCCGGGGTCCGGAAGGAAAACTGCCGCCAGGTACCCACTGACGCCTCCTCGGCCAGCAGCGCCGGCTGCCAGTCGCCGTCGTCGATCTGGATCTCCACCCCGGCGATGCCGCGCTGCTGTGACCAGGCCGTGCCGCCAATGTCCACGGGGCCGGCGGGCACCCGGGCGAACGACGCCGGCACCTCCACCCGTGCCATGGTCTTGACCGGCGCGCGCTCGGCCCAGCCGCGGTCCGTCCAGTACGCCGTCTGCGCGTCGAAGCGGGTCACTTCCATGTCGATGAGCCATTTGGTGGCGGAGACAAAGCCGTAGAGGCCCGGCACCACCATGCGCACCGGATAACCGTGCACCGGCGGCAGGGGCTCATCGTTCATGCCCACGGCCAGCAGGGCGTCACGGTCATCCTGCAGCACTTCCAGGGGCGTGGACGCGCTGAAGCCGTCAACGCTGGTGGAAAGCACCATGTCGGCATCCGCGGTGGGCCGCGCCCGGGCCAACAGCTCCCGCACCGGCAGCCCCAGCCACTTGGCGGTGCCGGCCAAATCTCCGCCCAGGGGATTGGAAACACAGGTCAGGGTGAGATGCCGCTCGATCAGATCCGAGTCCAACAGCTCGGCAAAGCTGATCCGGACCTCTTCCTCCACCATTCCGTGAATGCGCAGTTCCCATGTTTCGGCGTCCACTTCCGGCACGCTCAGCGCGGTGTCGATCCGGTAAAAGTCAGCATTGGGCGTTAGCCACGGCGTCACACCGGGAACGGGGGACTGCAGGCCGGCAGGCAGGGCGGGTGCGGCCTGGGCGGCGGCCGGCAGCCGGAGTGCGGCCCGGAAGCTGGCTGTGGTGTTGCGGGCTGCGGCAATCGCGCGGCCGCCGGTTGCCGCCGCTGCCGCCACTACCGCGGTGAGCCCGGCGGCGGCGAAGAATCCGCGGCGGCTGGTTGGCTTCCGGTGTGGCGCGGGGGACGGGCTGCCGATGGCAACCCCGGCACCGCCGTCGTTCTGACCGTCCCCCGCCGAGACCGGCTGGCCGGCAGCCACCGCTGCGGGAACATCTGCCGGCCGGAATCCACTATGCGCCGGCGTTTCGGGGACGGCAACGGGTGGGGCCGGTTCCGGAGCGGGAATGCGCCGAATCAGTCCGCGCAGCACACCAATGCCGACCGCCGTGCCCAGCACTGTGGGCACGGCGTCCAGCGGAGCGGCCCCAGCCCGGGTCAGGACACAGGCCACGATCACCGCCCCCATCACGACGACGGCGGCCAGCCCGAGCGCCCAGCGGCGCCGCGCAAGCACCCCGGCGACGGCGGCGAGCACGGCTATGGTCACGGCCATGCCGGCAAACAGTGCTGCCTTGTCATTGGTGCCGAACGTTTCCACCGCAAAGTTCTTCAGCCACAGCGGAGTGAAATCGATGAACGTGGAACCGAGTGCGATCAGCGGGCGGGCGCGGGCGGTGAAGAAGGCGCCGGCCAGTTCAGCCACGGCCAGCACGGTTGCCGCGGCCAAGATGCCGGACAGCGCTGCATACAGGGTGGCCGGACGGGGCAGGAGCCGGATGCGGCTGCGGGCGGGGGAGTGTTTCGGAGAGGCCGTCATGGATCCTATTCGCAGCCGCCCGGCGCAGGTATGGGTGGCCGTCACACGCGGGCGCCGCTTTCTGCTGCCGGAGCGCACCCAGTACCCTGAACTACTGTGAAGGTTCTCGTTGTAGGCCCCGGCGGCCGCGAACATGCCCTTGTCCGATCCCTCCTCGCTGATCCGTACGTCCGGGAGGTCCACGCTGCCCCCGGCAACGCCGGCATCGCCCAGATGGTTCCGGTCCACGCGGTGAACGCCAGCGACCCGGCGGAGGTGACCGCTCTCGCCCGCACCCTGGAAGCAAACCTGGTGATCATCGGCCCGGAGGCTCCGCTTGCCGCAGGAGTCGCCGACGCCCTGCGCGATGCCGGGATCCCGGTGTTTGGCCCATCACGCGCTGCCGCGCAGCTGGAAGCATCCAAAGCGTTTGCCAAGCAGGTGATGGCAGCGGCCAGTGTCCCCACTGCAATGGCCCGGGTCGCCTCGACCGCCGAGCAGGCCGCGGACGCGCTGGACACCTTCGGAGCGCCTTACGTGGTTAAGGACGACGGACTTGCCGCCGGCAAGGGCGTGGTGGTGACCTCCGACCGGGACGCTGCCCTGGCCCACGCACAGGCATGCTTTGACGCCGGCGGCACCGTGGTGATCGAGGAATTCCTGGATGGTCCCGAGGTGTCACTCTTTGTCCTGTCCGACGGCCGCAACGTGGTCCCGCTGGCGCCGGCCCAGGATTTCAAGCGCATTTACGACGGCGACGAGGGCCCCAACACCGGGGGCATGGGCGCATACTCGCCGCTGGAGTGGGCTCCGGCGGATCTGGTGGATGACGTCATCCGCCGCGTCGCCCAGCCCACGATTGATGAAATGGCCGCCCGCGGGACCCCCTTCGTCGGCGTCCTGTACTGCGGACTCGCCCTGACCTCGCGGGGCATGCGGGTCATCGAATTTAATGCCCGTTTCGGCGATCCGGAAACCCAGGCTGTCCTGGCCCGGCTGAAAACGCCGTTGGGCGGCCTGCTGCTGGCTGCGGCCAAGGGCGAGCTGGACGCGATGGAACAGCTCAAGTGGGACCCGCGCACGGCGGTGGCCGTGGTGGTTGCGGCCGCCAATTACCCGGAGGCGCCGCGCACCGGTGACCGGATCCGCGGCCTCAAGAAGGCAGAGAAGCTCGACGGCGTGCACGTCCTGCACGCCGGCACCGCGGCCAACGAGGACGGCAAAGTGGTTTCCGCCGGCGGGCGGGTGCTCGCCGTCGTCGGGCTCGGTTCCGATCTGGAGAGCGCGCGCGGTCTGGCGTATGCCGGGGTGGAGAAAATCCGGCTTGACGGTTCCCAACACCGGAATGACATTGCCCTGAAGGCGCTGCACGGCGAAGTCGTGGTGCCCTCCGGCACCTGCACCGTGCCCGATGACGCTGAGGAATCAGCGCCGGCACGCAGCCTGGATGGAGAGCAGGCATGAGCGCCCCCGCACTGACCGGCTGGACGCACGTTTACTCCGGCAAGGTCCGCGACCTCTACGTGCCGGCGGATCTGTCCGCGCCGGGCGCATCGGATCGTGTCCTGGTGGTGGCGAGCGACCGGATCAGCGCCTTTGACCACGTCCTGACCTCCGAGATCCCGGACAAGGGCCGCATCCTGACCCAGCTGAGCCTGTGGTGGTTTGACCAGCTGTCCGTGCCCAACCACGTGATTTCCGCTGTCGACGGCGTTCCCGCCGAAGTGGCGGGCCGGGCCATGATCTGCAAGAAGCTGGACATGTATCCGGTGGAGTGCATTGCCCGCGGCTACCTCACCGGCACCGGGCTCATCGAATACCGGCAGTCGCAGACCGTGTGCGAGGTGCCGCTGCCCGCCGGGCTGGTGGACGGGTCCCGGCTGGAGCCGGCGATCTTCACGCCTTCGGCCAAGGCCGAGGTGGGCGAGCATGACGAGAACATCAGCTATGAAGCAGTGGTGACGTCAGTCGGAGCCGAAACTGCGGAGGAGCTGCGCGCGCTCACCCTCGAGATCTACACGGCGGCCGAGGCCATTGCCCGGGAACACGGCATCATCCTGGCCGACACCAAGGTGGAGTTCGGCAAGGATCCGGCCACCGGGGCGGTGACCCTGGGCGATGAGGTGCTGACCCCGGATTCGTCCCGCTTCTGGGATGCGGCGCTCTACGAGCCCGGACACGCGCAGCCGTCCTTCGACAAGCAGTACGTGCGGGACTGGCTGACATCTCCGGAATCCGGCTGGGACAAAGCCTCGGACACCCCGCCTCCCGCCCTGCCGGAGGACGTCATCGAGCGCACCCGCGCCCGGTACGTCCAGGCCTACGAGCGGCTGACCGGGCGGACATTCGCGTAAGAAGCTTCTGTGCGGGGCCCCTTTCCTTCCGGGAGACGGGCCCCGCGTCATGCGGGGATCAGGAAGGCCGTGTGAGCTGGAAAAGTTTTAACGAGAAAAAGGTTCCCTTCCAAAACTGGAAGAGAACCTTTTTCTATGGTCGGGGTGACAGGATTTGAACCTGCGACCTCGTCGTCCCGAACGACGCGCGCTACCAAGCTGCGCCACACCCCGTAACCACTGCTAATCAGCGGGTTTCCCCGCCGGTGAAGCAACTTTACAAGTGTAGACGATGAGGCGCGGTTCCGCGAAACCGGGGCTGCGTGCCGCCGGTAACACGGAAGACGGTGCCCGTTTGCGCCGTGATCGTCCTACCGATGCCGGCGTCCTAGACCAGCGACTCCTGCCATGCGGCCTGCAGTTTCGCGAACCGGCCAGTGCCTGCGGTCAGGTCGGCGGGGGTGCCGTCCTCGACCACTTCACCGTTGTGCATGACCAGCACCCGGTCGGCGATCTCCACGGTGGAGAGGCGGTGCGCAATGATCAGCGCCGTGCGGTTGCCCAGCAGCGTCTTCAGGCCGTGCTGCACGAGCCGCTCACTGGGGATGTCCAGCGAGGAGGTGGCCTCATCCAGGATCAGCACCGCCGGATCCGCCAGGAAGGCGCGGGCAAAGCTGATCAGCTGGCGCTGGCCGGCGGAGACCCGGCCGCCGCGCTTGTTGACGTCGGTGTCGTACCCCTCCGGCAGTGCCTCGATGAACACGTGGGCGCCCACTGCCTTGGCCGAGGCGATGATCTCCGCGCGGCTGGCTTCGGGTTTGCCGAGGGCAATGTTGTCCGCCACGGAACCGCTGAACAGGAAGGCCTCCTGGGTCACCATGACGACGGCGCGGCGCAGGTCCCGCTGCGTGAGATTCCGCAGGTCCACGCCGTCCAGCAGCACCGCTCCCTGCGACGGGTCGTAGAAGCGCGCAATCAGCTTGGCCAGGGTCGACTTGCCGGCCCCGGTCTGGCCCACCAGGGCCACGGTCTGCCCGGCGGGAACGTGCAGGTCCATCTTCGGCAGGATCACCGGGCCGGTGCCATACCGGAACTCCACGCCGTCAAAGCGGATGTCGCCGGAGGCGTGTTTCAGCTCCACCGGATGTTTGGGCGGGCGGACGGTGGGAACTTCCTCCAGCAGTCCGGAGACCTTTTCCAGCGCCGCGGACGCGGACTGGAAGGAGTTGTAGAACATCGCCATCTGGTCCACCGGCTGGAAGAAGCGCTTCGAGTAGAGCAGCAGGGCCAGCAGGGCACCCACTTCGAGGCCCCCGTCGAGCACCCGGAAGCCGCCAACGAGCAGCACCACTGCCACGGTGGCGTTGCCGATGAGCACCAGGCCGGGCTGGAAGACACCGTTGAGGTTGATGGAGCGGACGGTGGCAACCCGGTAGTCATCGGCCAGCTCGTCATACTTCTTGGCATTGACCTGTTCCCGGCGGAAGGCCTTCACGGCCCGGATGCCCGTCATGGTTTCCACGAAGTGCACAATCAGCTTCGCGGAGGTCACGCGGGACGCACGGTAGGCCAGCTGGGAACGCGTCTGGTACCAGCGGGTCAGCAGGTACATGGGCACAAAGGCCACCATCAGCAGCAGCCCGGTGCGCCAGTCCAGCAGGAAGATGCTGACAGCGGTGAACAGCATGTACATGGCGCCGGAGGCCAGGGAACTGATGCCGGAATCGAGCAGTTCGCGCAGTGCCTCCAGGTCGGAGGTCTGCCGGGAAATGATGCGCCCGGAGGTGTACTTTTCGTGGAACTCCAGGCTCAGGCGCTGGGTGTGCCGGAAGACCCGCAGCCGCAGGTCCAGCAGCATCGCCTGGCTCAGCAGCGCGGTGGCGCGGACGTACCCGGCGGTCAGGGCGGCCGCGAGCAGCGCCGCCAGCAGATAGGCCACGCCGGAGAGGATCAGCGGCAGGCTGTTGCCGGCCCGCAGATCCGGCAGGGCATGGTCGATTCCGTAAGCGATGATGGCCGGTCCGGCCACCCGGGCGGCCTGGGAAAAGACCACCAGCAGCACGGTGCCGATGAACCGGGCCCGGTTCGGCCGGATCAGGGAGCCCAGCAGGGCCAGCGAACGGCGGCGGACCGCCCGGTTTTCCTCCTTGCCCAAGTGGACGGCGTCCTCGCCGGCAGTACCCAGCCGGGCACCGGCGTCGTAGCTGGGCTCGGAACCCTTGGCGCCCTTGGAACGGCTCATCGAACTGTCTCCTCATCGTCCAGGCGCGCGGTTGCTAGGCGATCGTCACCGTCGTCATCCTCGGACGGCGGTGAGTCCTCGAGCCCGCTGTCCAGATCTTCGGGACCCGTGGGCAGGCTGGCGATCACGTACCGGTAGTGCTCGTTGCCCGCGAGCAGCTCGGCATGGGTTCCGACGGCGGTGATCCGGCCGTCCTGCAGCAGGGCAACGCGGTCGGCCAGGGACACCGTTGAGGGGCGGTGCGCGACCACCAGCGTGGTGGTGTCGGCCAGCACCTCCCGCAGCCTGCCTTCGACCAGTTCTTCAGTGCGGACGTCCAGCGCCGACAGCGGGTCATCCATGATCAGCACCTTGGGGCGGGCGGCAATGGCCCGGGCCAGGGCGACACGCTGCCGCTGCCCGCCGGACAGGCTCAGCCCCTCCTCGCCGATCAGCGTATCGGTGCCTTCGGGCAGCGAATACACGAAGTCGGCCTGCGCCACATCCAGCGCCTGCGCCAGCAGCTGGTCCGCTTCGGCGGGACTGGCCGGTTCCGCGCCCAGCAGCACGTTGTCGCGGACGGAACTGGAGAACAGGGTGGTGTCCTCAAAGGCCACCGCCACGATGGTGCGCAGTTCCTCCAGGTCCAGGTCCCGCAGGTCGGTGCCATCGATCCGGATCGAGCCGCCGGTGACGTCGAAGAGCCGGGGCACCAGCTGCAGCAGGGTCGTTTTCCCGCTTCCGGTGACCCCCACCAGGGCCATGGTCTCGCCCGGACGCAGGCAGAGGTCGACGCCGTCGATGATGCTGCGCGTGCCCTCCCTGGTGTCCGGGTAGGCGAAGTGCACGCCGTCGAACATCAGCTCCCCGCGCACGTCGTGCAGGTGCACCGGATTGGCGGGGCTGGTGATGGAGCGCCGGGCGTCCATGACCTCATAATGCCGGTCAATAGCGGTTTTGGCCGTGAGGGTCATGGACAGCAGCGGGCCGATGGCCTCCACCGGACCGGCCACGACGGCGGCGGTGGCGAAAAACGCCACCAGCGCACCGATGCTGAGCGTGCCGTCGGATACCGCAATGATGCCGACAACGAGGGCGGCAGCCAGCGCAGCCTCGGGCAGCAGTGTCACCACCAGTGAGAATTTGGCCAGGGAATTGGCCTTGGACACTTCGGTCAGGCGCAGCTCCTGGGCCTGTTCCTCAAACGAGTCCAGGGCTTCACGGCTGCGCCCGAAGGCCTTCAGGACGCGGATTCCGTGGACTGATTCCTCCACGGTGGTGGCCAGGTCTCCGGTCTGGTCCTGGCTTTGGCGGGACACCTGCCGGTAGAACCGGTTAAAGCGGAAGCCGTAAATGACAATTGGAACTGCGGCGGCCATGAAGATCAGGGCCAGCGGCCAGCTGGTGAACAGCATGACGGTAAAGCCGATCACCACTGTCAGCGCGGTGACCACGAGCATGATGGCGCCGAACGCCATCCAGCGGCGGATCAGGTTCAGGTCGCTCATGGCCCGCGACAGCAGCTGGCCGCTGCCCCAGCGGTCGTGGAACTCCACCGATAGATCCTGCAGGTGCCGGTAGAACGAAGTGCGCATCCGGGTTTCCACTGTGGTGGCGGGTGCAATGACAAACTGGCGGCGCAGCGCCACGAACGCAGCCTCGAGCACGCCCAAACCCAGGACGACGCCGGCCGCGCCCCACACGGCAGAGGTGGAGCCGCCGGGGTTCAGCGAAGTGTTGATGAGGACCCGGAAAACCTGCGGGATGGCCAGCGCCATGAGGCTGGCACCGAGCGCGCAGAAAAGTCCGAGGATCAGACGGGGAAGAATGGGCCGCAAATGTGGATATAACCGGCCAAGGGATAGCCACAATGTTGTTTGCGCGGGCATGAAACCTCTTTGAGCGGATGGAGGGTTCTGCCGCAGGCAGCGTCCCTAGTGGCCTCAATCCTAAGCCTGACCCTGCGGCAGAATCGACGGCGGTCCAGACTCTGATCATGCCCGGGGCGAAGAAGCCTGCGGCCGGCCACCATCCCGGCCGCGGCTGGCCCCGCTTAGCCCCGTGGCGTCAGGGTCAGCAGCACGGCTTCCGGACGGCACGCAAACCGGACCGGAGCAAAGCGGGAGGTGCCGATCCCAGCCGAAACATTCATCGGCACGCTGCGGCCGTTGTGCTCCCACACTGACACGCCCTTGGCGCGCGAGGTGGGCAGGTCGCAGTTGCTGACCAAAGCGCCGTAAAACGGGATGCAGACCTGTCCGCCATGCGTGTGGCCGGCCAGGATCAGCTCCGCGCCGCCGTCGGTGAAGTAGTTCAGCACGCGCTGGTACGGCGCGTGGGCAACACCGATCCGGACGGCGGGAGTGGGATCCGCAGCATCGGCCCGTTCGGCGAATCCCGCATAGACGTCGCGGTTCAGATGCGGATCGTCCACACCGGAGAAGTCCAGCCGGAGGCCGTCCAGGACCAGCGAATCGCTGCGGTTGGTCAGCCCGGCCCAGCCGGCGTCCTCGAAGGCGCCGAACAGCTCCCCGAAGGGCAGCGCCGGAGGTTCCCTCGTGATCTTCGATGGTCCGGTGAAGTAGGTGAACGGGCTCTTCAGCATTGGACCGTAGTAGTCATTCGACCCGGGGACATAGACGCCGGGGAACCGGAGCAGCGGCTTCAGCGCCTCCAGCAGCGGCGGGACGGCATCGGGGTGGCTGAGGTTGTCGCCGGTGTTGACCACCAGGTCCGGTTCCAGCTCGGCCAGGGATGCCAGCCAGCGGGTCTTGATGTTCTGGTTCGGCACGAAGTGAATGTCCGAGAGGTGCAGCACCCGCAGCGGAGCGCTCCCCGGCGGCAGCACGGCAAGCGTTTCGGTCCTAACGCCGAAGAGGTTGCGCTCGATCAGCGAAGCATAGGCCAGGGCCGCGGCACCGGCTCCGGCTGCAGTCCCCGCCGTCCAGGCCGCGGAGCGCAGGGCAGTGCCCAGGGCTGTATCAGACACGGTTAGTACGTTTCGCGGCTGGCAGCGGGCTGGTCTTTGAAGTAGCCGGCCCCCGAGGCATTGTTATCGCCGTCGCCATCGCCGCCACCGTCGTTGCCGCCGCCGTCGCCGTCGCCTCCGCCGTTATCCTGGTCCGCGGCCGGGCTGGGGGACGGTGCCGGAGCAGGCTTGGGCGGTGCCGGCAGGTTGCCCATGATGCTGGCGGGCGGGGGAGTGAAGGGGTTGGCCCCGTACTCACCGGGAATGCGCTGGATGAAGTTCTTCCAGGACGGTCCGGCAATGAGCGAACCGTCAATTTCCGGGTATACCCGTCCGCCGATGGGCTTGCCGATCATGGTTCCCCGCTCGTCGCCCCAGACGTGGTTGCCCAGCCAGCTCGCGGTGACCATGCCCGTGGTGTAGCCCATGAACCAGGTCTGGGACCGGTAGTCATTGGTACCGGTCTTGCCGGCCACCGGAAGGCCGATCTGCAGGTTGTAGCCCGATCCCTTGGTCATCACCTGCTGCGTTGCAGCGTTGACGCCCTGGGCGACTTCCTTTTTCATGACCTGCTGGCAGTCCTGCGGCGGCACCTCGAAGGTCCGTCCGTCCACTGCCGTCACCGATTCCAGGGCGCGGGGCTCGCACTTGAGTCCCTCGGCCGCAAAGGTGGCAAAGCCGGTGGCCATGGCCAGCGGCGACGCATCGCCGCCACCACCGAAGGACGACGGCGGGTTGACCTCAAGCGGTTCGTACTCGCCGCTTGCGCTCTTGCCGTTGTGGATGCCGGAAGCGAACGCCATTTCCTGGAACTTGCACAGATCCAGCTGGTTGATTTCCGCCAGCGTGATGGTGTTCAGGGAGTTGGCCAGGCCGTCGATGACCGTAGTGGTCTTGTAGTTGGTGTCGCCGTAGTTAATGGGTGTCCACGCTTCGGGGATCCCGTACCGGCCGCCGGGCAGGCAGCTGGCGTTCCAGCTGTGTCCCGCGGGGTAGGTGCGCTTGCGGCCGTCCAGCTGGGCGTTCAGTGTCTTGCCGGCGTCGAGCCATGCAGCGACCGTGAACGGCTTGTAGGTTGATCCCGGCTGGAAGCCGCCCATGCCGCCCAGGGACTTCTCCGGGTTGCCGTCCTGGTACTGGTCCACGTTGAAGTTCAGCACTGAGTTTCCGGGACCCTGCTCGGGCGTGTACCGGGTGTTTTGCGCCATCGACAGGATCTTGCCGGTTCCGGGCTCCATCGACACCATGGAGTGGCCGATCTCGGGGTCGGTGGTGTCCGGGTTGGCGGTTTCGTTGATCGCGGTCTGTGCAGCGTTCTGGATCTCGGGATCAAGGGTGGTGTTGATGCTCAGCCCGCCGCGGTACAGCAGCTTCTTACGGTCGTCCAGCGTTGCGCCGAACCGCTCGTCGTTGGTCACCAGGTGGGTGACGTAGTCGCAGAAGTACGGTGCCTGTACCGCGCCCACGCAGTTGCTGGGGACCGGTGTGAGGTTCAGGCCCAGATCGGTGGCGACGGCGGCGTCGTGTTCCTCCTGGGTGATGCGTCCGGTGCTGAGCATGGTGCCGATCACCAGGTTGCGCCGCTTGAGGGCCACCTCGGGGTTGCCGGTGGGGCTGTAAAGCGTGGGGCCGTTGACGACGCCGGCCAGCAGGGCGGCCTGGGGAATGTTCAGTTCCGCCGCGGTGACGTTGAAGAAGTACTTGGCAGCCGCCTGCACACCAAAGGTGGTGCCGCTGAACGGAACGATGTTGAAGTAGCCCTCAAGGATCTCGTCCTTGCTCAGCTGCTTCTCCACGGCGATGGCCAGCTTCATCTCGCGCAGCTTGTCACCGTAGGTCTTCTGGACGCTGCCGCTGAAGACCACTTCCTCCTCGTTTTGGAGGTTGGAGTCGATGATGACGTTGTTCACATACTGCTGCGTAATAGTGGAGGCGCCGCGGTTGGTGCCGGAAGAGATATTGGATGCCAGGGCGGCGATGATGCCCTGCATGTCGACGCCGCCGTGCTCGTAAAAGCGGTCGTCCTCAATGGCGAGCATCGCGTCGATCATGGTGGGGGAGACTTCCGCGAGCTTGATCGGCTGGCGGTTCTCCTCATACAGCGTGGCAATGAGGGAGCCGTCATTGGCGAAAATCTTGGAAGGCTCCGCCAGTGCTCCCGCCTCGAGTTCGGACGGCAGGTCGTCGAAGAACTGCAGGGATCCTGATGCTGCGGTACCGGCAGCCGCGGCGGCGGGAACAAGGAGTCCCGCGGCCAAAACACCACAAAGTGCACTGACGCCAAAGAACGCGACGATCTTGCCCAAAGTGGTCGCCGTGTCAAAAAGAGGTGATTTGCGAGCTGCCATGCGCATCAGTCTACAAGCACGCGTTAGTCTTTGGATTATGAGCAAATGGGAATATTTCATCACGCCGCTTCCTCTTCACACGCCGGGAGCTGTCCTTAACATGCACGGCGAAGAAGGTTGGGAGCTGGTCCAAATCACCCCCGCCCCGAACGGCACCGGAGCCGTGGCCTACATGAAGCGCGAGAAGTCGCAGTGACAGAGGTGACCGGAGCGGTTTCGGCGGTCGAGCGCAGGCTGGCGGAATTGGGCCTGACCCTGCCCGCGGTTGCTGCCCCCGTGGCGGCGTATGTGCCGGCCGTTGTCACCGGAAACTACGTTTACACCTCCGGGCAGCTGCCGTTTGTTGACGGCGTGTTGCCGGCTGCTGGCAAGGTTGGCGCTTCGGTGTCCGCCGAGGACGCCGCCGGATACGCCGCGACCTGCGCCGTTAACGCACTGGCCGCCATCAAGGCGCAGATCGGCGACCTGGACCGGATCAGCCGTATTGTCAAAGTTGTGGGCTTCGTCGCCTCAGACCCGTCCTTCACCGGTCAGCCGGGCGTCATTAACGGCGCATCTGAACTGCTGGGGAAAGTCTTCGGTGAGGCCGGCGCCCACGCCCGGTCCGCCGTCGGCGTGGCGGTTCTCCCGCTGGATGCCCCGGTCGAAGTAGAAGTGATAGCAGAATTTGCCTAGTTCCTCTGTACGGCTTTTCCCGGTTCCCCCGTATCTGCGGGGGGCCGCGGAAAGCTGGCTAGAACACGGTGACCGCACACCGCGCAAACCACGCCTGGCATCCTCCGTGGTGCTGGTCCGTGATGCTCCGCGCGGCACCGAAACATATTTGGCGTACCGGCGCGGCGAATCCCCGCTGGGCAAGGTCGCGTTCCCCGGCGGCAGCCTGGAAGACGGCGACGACGGCCCCGCCGCGTGGTACGGACCGTCCCCGGCGGCGTGGGCCAAAGCCCTGGGGATCGATGATCCCCTGCTGGCCCGCCGCCACGTGGTGGCAGCCATCCGCGAACTGTTTGAAGAAACCGGCATCCTGCTGGCGGGGCCGGACGAGTCCACGCTCCTTGAGGCGAACCGCGGCCCGGAGTGGATGGCGGCGCGCATCGGCATTGCCGCCTCCGACGAGTCCTTCCTGGACCTGCTCACGCGCCGCGGACTGGGGCTGCGCACGGACCTGCTGCGGCCGCTGTCCAACTGGCAGACCGCAGACTTTGCCCTCCGCCGCTTCGACACGCGGTACTTTGCGGTGGTGCAGCCCATCGGGCAGGAACCGTCGCTGCTCGAAGGCAAGGGCAGCTGGGGCCAGTGGCGGTCCGCTGCCGCGGAAATCGCCGCACGGGACACCACGGCCCTGGGCGATGAAATCGGGCTGCCCGACACCACGGGCCTGACTCTGGGGGAGCTGACCGTCCCACAGGTGGAACTGGTGTTGGAAAAGCTGGCCAGCGCGCGCGGCTGCATTGCGTACTTGGCCTCCCGGCGGCCGGCCAAGGTTTATCAGCCCGAACTGGTCCAGGCCGACGGCGGATACTGGCTGGCCGTGCAGCTCAGCGGCGTTAGCGAAGGATCGGCGCAGCGCGGACGCTGACCGGGCTGCGCCGGCTCCGCTGCCGCCGGCACACACGGAGCCAGACGCAGCGACGGCGCCGCTCCCACCCAAAGGGGAGCGGCGCCGTCGTCATTAGGCGGTGGTTCCTGCTGCTAGCGGGAGCGCTGGCGCAGCCGCTGTACGTCCAGAATGACCACTGCGCGCGCCTCGAGGCGCAGCCAGCCGCGCTGCACGAACTCAGCCAAAGCCTTGTTCACTGTTTCGCGGGAAGCGCCGACCAGCTGGGCCAGTTCTTCCTGGGTCAGCTCATGGGCCACCAGGATGCCGTCGGTTGCCGGACGGCCGAACCGGTCCGCCAAATCCAGCAAAGCCTTGGCGACGCGGCCGGGAACGTCCGAGAACACCAGGTCCGCGAGGGACTCGTTGGTGCGGCGAAGCCGGCGGGCCAGGGCCTGAAGCAGCTGCACCGAGACCTCGGGGCGCGTTTCCAGCAGAGCCTTCAGGTTGTCGTGCCGCAGTCCTGCCAGGCGGGTTTCGGACACCGCGGTTGCCGTGGCGTTGCGCGGGCTCGGATCAAACAGTGCCATCTCGCCGAAGAGCTCGCCCGGGCCGAGGATGGCCAGCAGGTTTTCGCGGCCGTCGGGAGCCGAGCGGCCGAGCTTGATCTTTCCGGACACGATGAAATACAGCTGGTCGCCCTGGTCACCTTCGCGGAAAACTGATGCGCCGCGCGAAAGGTCGACCTCGGTCAACTCGTCGGTTAGAGCTGCGAAGACGTCGTCTCCCAATGAGGCGAACAATGGCGCACGGCGCAGTACCTCGATATCCATGAAATCTCCTGTAAATAGTTGTCCCTTCTATTATCTTCCCGCACTACGGCCCCATGTGACACCTGTAATAGCTTTGTTCGCCCTCGGATGATAAAAAGGACGCCCCGGTGCTCTGCCTGCCGCGCTCCGCGGGGAACGGATTCCCCAGCTTGGGCCGCTAAACTCTGGAGGCAGGGACCGGCAGCGTAGGGTCCCGCGTTAGTCCCCTACACCGTATTTTGGAGCTGTTTGTGCTCGGTTTCTCCCTCCTCGACATCATTCTGCTGTTGGCGCTGCTGTTTTACCTTCTCGCCGGCCTGCGGAACGGTCTGGTGGTGACCCTGGGCGGCATCGTCGGCTTCGTGGCCGGAGCGGTGGCCGCTTTCTTTGCCATCCCGCTGGTGGCGGCGTGGGTGCCCGACGACGGCTGGCGGCTGACGGCGGTCATCGCGACGGTGGCGGTGCTCGTCTTGGGTGGCCACGCGCTGGGAGCGGCGCTGGGCGGCGGAATCCGGCGCTGGCTGAACTTCCCGCCGCTGCGGTTCCTGGACCGTCTGCTCGGCGGCGCCGTGAACCTGGCGGTGTCCGCACTGGTGATGTCAATGCTCGCGTTCAGCGTCAATACCCTCGGCGTGCCGTTCCTCTCGCAGCAGATCACCTCGTCCAAGGTCCTGACCACCATCGACGAGGCCACGCCCGACCGGGTGAAGACCTGGACGGCGCAGGTGCGTTCCTTCACTCTGGCCGAGGGCCTGCCGACCATCCTGGACAGTGCGGCGCCGGAAACGGTGGTCGCCCCCGACCAGTCGCTGTCCTCGGCAGGGCTCCAGGCATCGTCGGAGTCTGTGGTTAAGATCACCGGGACGGCTTACCAGTGCGGGCAGAACCAGACGGGTTCGGGCTTTGTGGTGGCGGATGACCGCGTGATTACCAATGCCCACGTGGTTGCGGGTGTGCCTGAACCGGTGGTGCAGATTCCCGGGGGCGGAGCCCTTCCGGGCAAGGTGGTGTACTTCGACAGCACCCGCGACCTGGCGGTGCTGGCCGTGGACAACCTTGACGCGGACCCCATTCCGCTGGGCGGGGTGCTGCCCAACGACACCACTGCGGCGTTTGCCGGGTATCCGGCCGGCGGCCCGTTCCGGCTGCAGGCTGCCAACGTGGAGCGGCTGTCCGACGTGTCGGTCCGCAACATCTACGGCACGTCGCCGGAGGTGCTGGAGGTTTACACTCTGGCGGCCAACGTACAGCAGGGAAATTCCGGCGGCCCGCTGCTGGACATCGACGGGCAGGTGGCCGGGGTCATCTTCGCCAAGACCACCGGCGAGCAGCCCATCGGCTATGCCCTGTCACTGAAGGAGCTGGTCCCGGTGGCTGATGCCGCCGCCGGCTATTCCGACCCGGTGTCACCCGGGCAGTGCATCTCCGGCGAGTAGGACTCGTGAAGGAGGACTCCGGGGAAGAGTGGCTCCTGCGACGCGGGGAGGCTCAGGCGTTCGCTTCGCCGTCGAGCCGGGCAGCCAGGTAGTTCACTGCCATGCCGTAGCCCGCAATCCCGGCCCCGCAGATGACGACGTCGGCCACCGCGGACACGTAGGAGTGGTGGCGGAACTCCTCGCGCCGGTGGATGTTGCTCAGGTGCACCTCCACCACGGGCAGGCCGACGCCGGAGAGTGCGTCGGGAATGGCCACCGAGGTGTGGCTGTACGCGGCAGGGTTGATGATGATGGCATCCGCCAGGCCCGGGGCGCCGTGGATGGCGTCGATCAGGTCCCCTTCATGGTTGGACTGGATGCAGTCCACGGTCCAGCCGACGGCCTCCGCCGCGCTCAGGGCGAGGGCCTCGACGTCGTCGAGCGTGTCCCAACCGTAGATCCCCGGCTCCCGGGTGCCCAGGAGATTCAGGTTGGGGCCATTAAGGACGAGCAGGTTTCGGGTGCGGGAGGCAGTCATGCCTTAACTATGCGCCAACTCGCCGGCACCGGCCGCGGCAGCGGCACGGCGCGTCATGCGGCTGGCGGCCATCGCGCCGGCAATCGTGATGACTGACATCAGTGCCAGCACGACGCCGGGGTGCCACCATGCGCCGCCGGTCGCCTCGCCGTACGCGGACGTGACCGCGGGCGTAAAGCCGGCCAGGATGCCGGCAAAGCTGTAGGCCAGGGAGAGGGCCGTGAAGCCAGTGCGGGCCGGGAACAGGTCCGCCATGAGTCCGCCCAACGCCGCCCATGCCGCCGTGGGCGCAATGCCCCCGAGCAGGATGGCCAGGATGTAGGTGGTCTGGTCCGCGGTGCTGATCACCCAGTACAGCGGAAAGGAAATCAGCAGCGTTGCGGCGGCACCGGCGGCAACCATCCGCGCTGAACCGATCTTCGTGGCCAGCCAGCCGAAGGCCGGGATGGTGGCCAGCTGCAGGACCGATCCCACCAGGGCGGCGTTGAGCACGGTGGAGTCGGACAGGCCAAGCTGATTGGTGCCGTAGGCCTGGGTGTAGGTGGTCATCAGGAAGTAGGACCCGATACCGAGGAGGGAGGCGGCGGCGGCCACCAGGACCGGCAGCCGCTGGGCCGTGAGCACTTCCAGGACCGGAACGCGGGGAACGGCGGAGTGCTCCGCCACCTCCTTGAAGACGGGGGTCTCCTCAATGGCGAAGCGCAGGTACAGGGCGATGGCCATGAAGGGGAAGGCCATCAGGAACGGGACCCGCCACAGGCCCGCTTCCATGGTTTCCTGTGATGCCTGGGTCAGGAGCAGGAAGGTGGCGGTGACCATGATGGTGCCCACTGGGGATCCGATCTGCGGAATGGCGGCGTAGAGGGCGCGCTTGCGTGGTTCCGCGTGTTCAGTGGCGATCAGGATGGCCCCGCCCCATTCCCCGCCCACGGCCAGGCCCTGCAGCAGCCGCAGGGTGACCAGCAGCGCCGGAGCCCAGAGGCCGATGGTGTTGTAGTCCGGCAGCAGGCCGATGACTCCGGTGGCCGTGCCCATCAGGACGATGGTCCAGATCAGCGACTTCTTGCGCCCGATCCGGTCTCCGATGTGGCCGAAGAGGACGGCGCCCACGGGCCGGGCAATGAAGCCGATGCCCAGCGAGAGGAACGACAGCAGGACGCCGATCAGCGGATCAACCTCCGGGAAGAAGATCCGGTTCAGGATCAGCGCGGCCGCGGTGCCGAAGACATAGAAGTCATAAGACTCCAGCGCCGTTCCGACAAAGGAAGCTCCGGCCACCTTGCGCGCCATCCGGCGCTGCTGCCGAGGGCTCGGTGAATCTGCGACAGCAGAAGTGGAATGTGGGGAGGAAGTGCTGGAAGTGGACACGAGCATTGATTCTGCTACCCCGGGTGCCCCGCTGCAAACCAGATGAGTCCAAGGTCACGCCGTCGCCGGTGGCGCGCTTCCCGCGTCAGGGCGTCAGAGGGCCGAGGATGGCGCGTCCGGCGCTGATGAGGGACGCGGAAACCGATGCAGGATCGGCGACGTAGCCATGGACCATGGCACCGTCGCGCAGCATCAGCAGCTGGTCGGCCAGCCGGTCCGGTTCGGCGGCTCCCAACTGTGCGATCCTGCGGCTGACCTCTGCATGCAGCCACTGCCGGTGCTCCGTGACGACGGCGCGGACGGGGGACCCGGCATCGGGGTACTCGGCTGCCGCATTGATGAACGGGCAGCCGCGGAACCCGGGGATGCAGGTTTCCGCGCCCATGGCTTCGGCCAGCTGCAGCAGCCCGGTGCGGGGATCATCGCTCAGGCCTGCGGCGGCGGCGCGGATCCGGGCCGACTGAGCCTGCAGGTAGGCGACCACCAGGTCCTCCTTGGTGCGGAAGTGCCGGTAAAAGGTCACCTTGGTGGTTCCCGCTGCGGCAATGATCCGGTCAGCGCTCACGGCGCGGATGCCCTCGGAGTAGAAGAGGGCTGCTGCGGTGTCCAGGATGCGCTCTCGCACCGGTGGCTGGCTGGTCATGGATCCTTCTCGGTTGCGGATTGCGGCGAAGCCGGGTTTACTTGGCTCAAGTAGACGTACTAGTTAGTCTACCTGAGGACCCCCCCAACTGAAGGAGTTGCCATGAGCGCTTTGTACACCGCGTCAGCCACCGCCACCGGAGACGGCCGCAACGGAGAAGCCCAGACCAGCGACGGGCAGCTGAAGGTCAACCTGGCCACTCCCACCGAGATGGGCGGCGCCGGCGACGGCACCAACCCGGAGCAGCTCTTTGCCGCCGGCTACTCCGCCTGCTTCCTTTCCGCCCTGAAAATGATTGCCCGCGCGGAGAAGGCTCCGATCGCCGACGCCGCCGTCACGGCCGATGTCAGCCTGCACAAGCAGGAAGTCGGCTTCAAGCTCGGCGTGGAACTGCACGTGGAAATGTCCGGCGTGGACCAGGCCACCGCGGAGAAGCTCGTCGAGGCCGCGCACCAGGTGTGCCCCTACTCCAACGCGACCCGCGGGAACATCGACGTCGTTCTTGACGTCACGGTCGGCTAGGCCCTTCCCGCTCTCCGCCGAAACGGCAGAAGGTGCGCTTCCCGGACTTGGGAAACGCACCTTCTGTCATGTCGCGGGGTGGTTCATGTGGGGTTACTTCCGCATCGACTCGGCAATCTGCAGCATGACTGTGTTGTCCGCCAGGGTGCTGGAGTCGCCGGCCTCGCGGCCTTCCGCCACGTCCTTGAGCAGCCGGCGCATGATCTTTCCGGACCGGGTCTTGGGCAGCTCGGGGACCACGAGGATGTGCCGCGGCTTCGCGATGGGGCCGATTTCCTTCCCCACGTGGTTGCGCAGGGTGGTGACGATGTCGTCGTCGTCCTTGGCGCTGCCGCGCAGGATCACGAACGCCACCACTGCCTCGCCGGTCGTGTCGTCGCGGGCGCCGACGACGGCGGCCTCGGCCACCGACGGGTGGCTGACCAGTGCGGATTCGATTTCCGTGGTGGAAAGGCGGTGCCCGGAAACGTTCATCACGTCATCCACCCGGCCCAGGAGCCAGATGTCGCCGTCCTCGTCCTTCTTGGCGCCGTCGCCGGCGAAGTACATGTTGTCGAACCGGGACCAATAGGTCTGCTTGAAGCGCTCCGGATCGCCCCAGATGCCGCGCAGCATGGCCGGCCACGGCTCCTTCACCACCAGGAAGCCGCCGGAACCGTTGGGGACCGACTCGCCCATCTCGTCCACCACGTCAATGGAGATGCCGGGGACCGCAACCTGCGCGGAACCGGGCTTCGCCGCAGTGACTCCGGGCATCGGTGCGATCATGTGCGCGCCGGTTTCGGTCTGCCACCAGGTGTCCACGATGGGAGCCGGGTTCTCCTTCTTGTTCCCGTTGGCGCCGATGACCGTGCGGTACCACATCCACGCTTCGGGGTTGATGGGTTCTCCCACGGAACCGAGCACGCGGATCGAGTCCAGGTTGAACTTGCCGGGGATGTCCCGTCCCCACTTCATGCAGGTGCGGATGGCCGTCGGCGCGGTGTAGAGGATGGATACCTTGTATTTCTCCACCAGCTCCCACCAGCGGCCCTGGTGCGGAGTGTCCGGAGTGCCTTCGTAAATGAGCTGCGTCGCGCCGTTAACCAGCGGCGCGTAGGTGACGTAGCTGTGTCCGGTGACCCAGCCGATGTCGGCGGTGCACCAGTAGACATCCGTTTCGGGCTTCAGGTCGAAGGTGTTCAGGTGGGTGAACGCCGTCTGGGCCAGGTAGCCCCCGGTGGTGTGCAGGATGCCCTTGGGCTTGCCCGTGGTGCCGGAGGTGTAGAGGATGAACAGCGGGTGCTCGGAGTCGTGGGCAACGGCAGTATGCTCGGCGCTCGCTGACCCGACGACGTCGTCCCACCACACGTCGCGGCCCTCGGTCCACTCAACGGGTTCGCCGTTGCGCTTCACCACCAGGACGTTGCTTACCGTGTGGCCTTCCTTCACCAGCGACTCGTCCACCGCCGGTTTCAGCGCGGTGGGCTTCCCGCGGCGGTAGGAGCCGTCGGCGGTCACAACAAGCTTGGCTTCGGCGTCGTCGATCCGGCTGCGCAGCGCATCGGCGGAAAAGCCGCCGAAGACCACTGAGTGCACCGCTCCGATGCGGGCGCAGGCCAGCATGGTGATGACGGCCTCGGGAATCATCGGCAGATACACCGCCACGCGGTCGCCCTTGGAGACGCCGAGCGACTCGAAGGCGTTGGCGGCCTTCTTGACCTCCTCGGTCAGCTGGGCATACGTGTAGGTCCGGGTGTCTCCGGGCTCGCCCTCGAAGAACAGGGCAACGCGGTCGCCGCGGCCTTCCTCAACGTGGCGGTCCAAGGCGTTGTACGCGGCGTTGATTTTGCCGCCGACAAACCACTTGGCAAAGGGGGCGTCGGACCAGTCGAGCGTCTGGGTGAAGTCCTCGTCCCAGGTCAGCAGGCTGCGGGCCTGCCGGGCCCAGAACTCCGGTCCCTCCGCCGCCGCTTCCTCATAGAGGGAAGGCTTGGCCACGGCGTTGGCGGCAAAATCCGCGCTGGGCGGAAAACTGCGGTGCTCATGGAGCAGGTTTTCCAGCGCATCGCCGTGCTGCTTGACGGGGGACTGTTTAGACATCGTGAACCCTTTCGCTAGCTGAGTGCCCACGGTCCAGCCCGGATCGAGGGGCTGCCGTAGCGTTGGATCAACCCTAGCGCCGATCCGGAATGTGTGTGTGCACGGTCACACCGGAGCCCCGCAAAGGGGGTATTTCTGCGGTGAGCGGTAAATCACGGCGGGCATCCGTGCGGCAGTTCGGCTAGTCTGCGGTCCGAGCGTTGACTAGGCTGTGGGTGGAAGCAACCGCTTTTTTACCGTGCATGCGGCCCGCCCATGCTGCGCCTGCAGCTAACGGCCGGCCCGCAGGCGGCGGTCGTGAATGGAGAACAAATGAACCAGCCCCCCGTTGAAAAGGACTCCCGAACGGTGGCGGATACCCCGGCACCCGCCGAGAACCGTCCCACCGGCGAGGACAAAGCCCGGACCGCAGTCCTGGGCCCGTTCGGCCTGCGCGACACAGTCGTGGGCGGTTCTGTCCTTCTCATGCTGATTGGCTCGCTCCTGCCATGGAGCACGAGCTTCGGGTTGCTGGCCAACCTCTGGTCGCCGCTGACTCCGCTGTTCTTCTTGGGAATCGGCATCATCCTGCCGCTTCTGACCGCCGGCCTGTTCGCAGCCCGCCGGATGGCTCCTGAGTTGAAATACCGGATCGGCTCGCTGTCCGTGGACCAGTTCGGTTCCGTGGTGGCAGTGCTGGCCACCGCCTTCTTCTTCCTGCACCTGGTCAACGAGTTCACCATCGGCGCCATGCTGACGCTCATCGGTGCCCTTGGCCTGCTGGTGGCAACCACCCTCGCCCCGCACATTCCGCCGTTCTCCCGGGAGTTTGCCGAGCGCCCCGAGACGCCGGCACACGTCATGGCACGCGAGACCGTTCGCCTGCGCCGCCGTCCGGCCGCTCCGGCCTCCCAGGCCCGCGCCGCCGGTTCCAGCGACGCTGACCGCGCCGGCGAGGCCGCGGACGAGGCCAAGCCGGCAGGTTCCCGCCTCGGTGGGATGGGCAAGCTCGCCCCGTCCGGCCTGTTTGGCCGCAAGCCCGAGGACGCCGGCACCACGCCGGCTCCGAACGGCATTCCGGAAACAGGCGCTGCAGCTGCCGGCGCCACCGCTGCCTCCACCCGTGACGAGTCGGACCGCAGCCGTGACGAGTCGGACCGCAGCGGCGCCCGCGGCCCGGCCGGCACCGGTGAGCAGCCTGCCGGCTCCAAATCGGCCAGCTCGGAATCAGCCGGCTCCCAGCCGGCCAGCTCCGAACCTGCCGCCGGCAATGCCCCGGATAACGGGACCGATGCTTCGGCCGCCGCTGCCCGCCGCGACGACTCCATCGCCGCCACCACCGTGAACCCGGTGGTGCAAAGCCAGCAGGCCGGGCAGCAGCGGAATCCAGCAGCACAGCAGTCCTCTTCCGCGGAACCCGCCACGCAGGCATCGCCCCTGGTTTCGGCGTCGTCGTCGGGCTCTGACTCGATCAGCGCCACACGCGATGAATCCGAGAACGTTGTGGAGGCGTTCTGGTTTGCCGTGGGAACCCCTCGCCAGATTGTCGACGAGCGCACCGGCCTGCCCCTGTTCATGTTCCACCCGGGCGACTGGGAGCTGGGCCTGGAAGACCGCGGCACCGAATTCCTGGTGCAGGACAAGCGCACCGGCCGTATCGGCGTGCTGCGGGACCTCAGCAACATCGAGCGCGTGGGCGAGGACTCCGGCGAATAGCCGGCACCGCCGCGCAGCACCTGGCATCATCCGGAGCGAACGAAGGACACCGACAACGTGGTTAAGGCAACCGGGAGTGATCCATCCCTGCTCGCCCTGAAAAGGAGGGCACGGAAGATCAACCGGCTGCTGGGGGAGCAGTATCCCTATGCCGTGGCGGAGCTGGACTTCACCAACGCCTTTGAACTGCTGATCGCCACTGTGCTGTCCGCGCAGACCACGGATATCCGCGTCAACGCGGTGACCCCCGTGCTGTTTGCCCGCTATCCGGATCCGAAGGCAATGGCGGAGGCCGATGAGGCTGACCTGCAGGAACTGATCCGGCCCACCGGGTTCTTCCGCGCGAAGGCTGCCAGCATCAAGGCGCTGTCCACCCGGTTGGTGGATGAGTACGACGGCGAGGTGCCCGACAAGCTCGAGGAGCTCGTCACTCTGCCCGGCGTGGGCCGCAAGACAGCCAACGTGGTGCTGGGCAATGCCTTCGGAATTCCGGGCATCACCGTGGACACCCACTTTGGCCGGCTGTCGCGCCGGTTCGGCTGGACAACCTCCAAGGACCCGGTAAAGGTCGAGGAGGACGTGGCTGAACTGTTTGAGCCCAAGGACTGGACTCCGCTGTCCAACCGGGTGGTTTTCCACGGCCGGCGGGTATGCCACGCCAAGAATCCGGCGTGCGGCGCATGTGCCGTTGCGCAGCTTTGTCCCTCTTACGGCGAGGGCGAGACGGACCCCGAGAAGGCGCGGAAGCTGCTGAAGTATGAACTGGCTCCGGGCCGGGAAGAATTGCATGCCAGGATGATGGCTGCCGAAACCCGCGCCCAGCTGCGTGCCGCCGGGTTCGGCCTCGAAGCATGAGCGCCTACGCGGACCTGCGGGCGCTCGGGGCTTCGGCTGCCGCCCGGACCACCTATTTCGACGCGAATTTGGAACTCCTGCGCCGGAGTGTGGATCCGGCGACGGCCCGCCGCGCCGCCGTGCTGATCCTGTTCGGCAACCTGGACGACAAACCCTCGGACTTCCGCTCCGACGTGGTGCCGGACGAGCTCGACGTCCTGCTGGTGGAGCGTGCCGCCACGCTCAACGACCACCCCGGACAGGTGGCGTTTCCCGGTGGATCGCTGGACCCCTCCGACGCGGGACCCGAGGCGGCAGCGCTGCGCGAGGCCCGGGAGGAAACGGGACTGGACCCGGACGGCGTCGTTGTCCTGGGTACCCTGCCGGAGGTGGGGCTGCCGGTGAGCAACTTCCTGGTAACGCCAGTCCTGGGCTGGTGGGACCGCCCCACGCCCGTGGACGTGGTGGATTACGGCGAGTCAGCCTCCGTGTTCCGGGTACCGGTTGCGGATCTGCTGGACCCGGAAAACCGCCGCACCGCCGTGATGAGGCACGGGGCCAGCGCACACCGCTCCCCGGCGTTCCTCGTGAACGGGGTGCTGGTGTGGGGCTTTACCGGCATCATCCTCAACGCGGTGCTGGAGGAACTGGGCTGGACCCTGCCCTGGAACCAGGACCGCGAGATCGTTCCGCGCCTCTAACCGGCGGGAAGCTCACTCGCCGTCGAGGTAGTGCTCGTCGCTTTGGCCGTAGTGGGGATCCAGGGTGGAACGGAGCATCTGGTGGTCCGTGGGATGGTCCACGCAGCGCGTCGCGGCAACGATATCGAGCATGCCCGGCCCGCTGCCGGTGGAAAGGTCATACAGGACGCTCACGCTGAGGCCGTCGTTCACAAAAGCGAGGCTCCGGACTTCGCCGGTGTCCCTTTCAGGATGGTTGGTTTCGTCCACGAGGGTCCAGCCTTCCTCTTGGAGGAGCACGCTCAACTGGTCAAGCGCCGCGTTAGCGGTCTCCGGGTTGACGGCGTCGCCGCGAAGCAAGCCTTCCCACCGGGTCCGTTCCTGCTGCTCCTTGATTTCCGGACCAAGGCAGGAGGAATCCGCAAGTCCGCGCACCTCGAGTTCCACGCCGGCGTCAGCCGATGTCTCCCGCAGGGACGGAACCAATTGCTCCAGCCTGCCCTGCATGGAGGCGAAGTGTTCCGGCGATTTGATGGCGCGGGGATCATCCACGGCGGTCTCCGTTGCGTCGGGGGTTGAGGACTGGGCGAAGGCACCGCAGCCGGTGAGCAACGCGGGCAACAGCAGCCAGGGAATGAGCCGGGGCATGGGCCGCAGGGGTTCTCTATTTACCATGGTCAATCCTCAAGGGTTTGCACGTCGACGGTCTCCAATTTCTCCCCGGCAAAATCCTCGGGACGGCTCTCGATGGGGGATTCCCGGTAGCTGTACTCAATCTCCCAGTGGTCGACGTAATCCACGAACAGGCTGACCCTCGTGCCCTCGATCACGCCCTTCATATTCCGGGCAGAGGTTGAATGTTCCGCAAAGTACTCCTCGTGCCCCTTGACCAGGGATGACGGATCGTTGTGGTCCAGAAATCCCGTTTCGAGCCGGGTCACGCCCATGACGGTCGGGGTGCCGGATTGCAGGAAGGACCTCCCGTGGCCGCCCCCGCCAAGCTTCTGCGCGGCTCCGATCAGCACGTCGTCCCGGGTCTGGAACCAGTAGCGGTTGGCCTCCGGGTTGGATGTATCCTCCACCCCGCCGACTCCGTGGCCCGGCCCGGCCGGGGCAACATAAACGATATTGGTGGAGTCCAGCCCTTCCCGTTCCGCTGTGCCCAGCAGGGAGCCTCCGGCACTGTAGCCCACGTAGGTGGTGCGGGCGTCCGCGGGTATTTCCAGGTCCACGGCAAAGTCGAACGCTGCAAGCCGCGGTGCGCCGGTCTCGTTGAAGTCCGAGTTCCTGTTGTCCCACACCGCGTCCTGCGGAATGCCGGTACCCTGCCAGTAGAATCCGACCTTGTCGCCGGAGGTGTCACCGTAAATCGCGGCGAACCGGTTCGAGTAGGAATGCAGTTCTCCGAGGTTTGATCCGGATCCCGGAATCAGGGCGGCCATGTACCGGGTGTTCCGGGAAGGGGTCCCGGTCATCGTCACAATCCGGCCGTTGCCCTCCGTGCTGACCATGACCACCTGGACCTTGTTCTCCACGGCGTGGTCCAGGCCCCGGAGCTTTTGATCGAGTGGCCCGCGCAGGTTGATCCATTCCTCATGCCGGGCTTTCCAGGTGTAGTAGCCCTGGATGCCGTTCCCCGTGTAATCGTCCAGCAGTGGCTCCCGCAGCTGCTCCAGCTCTGCTCGGATTGTGTGCTGAAGGCCGGGGACCGTGATGAGGTTGGCCCTGGCCCGCTGGGCGAAGGGCACCCCGTTGAGGTTGCCGAAAACACCCGGGTACAGCAGCATCAGCCGCTCCTGGTCCTGCGGCGACAGCAACATCCAGGTATCGCGGATACCGGTGATGCCGTCCTCGGTCAGGTCGGCGCCGCCGGCCATGGCTTTCTGCATGAGTGCTTCGGCGGTGCCTGCCCGGAAGGGACCGGTCAATGTCATGCCAGCCAAAAGGGCCGCAGCCTCCGGGTTGGCCGCGGCCCACCCGCGGAGTTCGGCATCGTCCAAACCGGCCAGCGACGGCAGCAGCTTATTCGGGTCCACGGCGCCGAACCGTTCATCCAGCCGCCCGGTGAGAGTGGACCATGCAACTGCCGGCAGGACCTGCCCTCCGGGCGCGGCGCCCATGGGCAGGCCTGCGCCGTTTCCGTAGCTGATGTCCGCCAGAGCAGCGGCGGTGGTTTCCTGCAGATCGGTCCATTCGCGCTTCAGGGCGGCGGCCTCCTCCTTCAACTGCCGCTCTGCGGTGCTCTGCCGTTCATCTTCCCCGTCGGTCTCCGTGGTTTGGCTCAGCTGTCCAAACACCTGGCGCAGTTCCCGGGCACGCCCCGCCAGGATCCGGCCGCTGGCCGTGAACCTGCTGATGGTCTCGGCGGCGTCCCGCAGGGACCGCTGCCAGTTTTCCATCGGTTCCTTCAATTCCTCCACCGCGGCGTGCACCTGATCCTGGGTTCCCGGGTGCCGGTAGCAGCCGCGGAACCGGTCCCATGCCGCGGATGCGTCGCTGAGATACCCGGCAGCGGTTGCGGCGCGCAGGGCCATGTCCGCGGCATTGTCCTCCAGATCGGTCCAGGGAACGTCGATGTGTGGAAGCTGCAGCGTCAGCATGCTTTATTGCACCGCCCGGAACCCGCCCCGGTGGTGCGGAGCGTAACCTGCGGGGAGTTTGGCCAGGGCAGCCGACGCGGTTGCTGTCATCTCGTGGTCAGCCTCCACAAAGGCCGAGGCGGCGGCGGAGACGGCGTCAGCCTTGCGGAAGAGCAGGGATGCAATGCGTTCTCCAACATCCTCGCGGCCGGACCAGAACCCCTTGAACGCCGCCGCGACTGCCGTTGCGGTGCCGAAGCTCCCGGCGGCCGCGTCGCCGCAGTCGCGGGCCGCCTTCGCGGCCTGGGCCAGTGATTGGCCGTCAGCGGCGACGTCCACCAGCGTGGCGTGGATGCCGGAGGGGTTCACGGAGTAGCCGGCGGCGCCTGTGGCTTCGGGCGCGTTGGGCTGCCCGTGCGAGTCAACCTGTTGCTGCATGTAGCTTCCCCCGGTCATAACGGACTGGTGCTGCCCCGAGTATGGCATGCGGGATGTCCGGACGGCGGGGAAAGAACCACGTTGGGGATAACCATCCGGGATAGTCCGGGGAGAAGCCACGGCCGCACGGAGGTGTTGGGCGCTGTTCCCGGAAGCGGTTACTTGGCGTCGGCGTAGGAACCGACGGTCACGGCGACCACCGGGAACTCCAGCGGTATGGAGCCGAACAACAGTTTGGTGGCGGCAGCGGCGGCGTCCGTCACCAAGACGCTGACCTCCGCGGTCCTGGCCTCGGGCACATGCAACATGACTTCATCGTGCAGGAAAAACACCAGTTCTCCGGCCGGTGAGGAGACCGACGCCGCCCGGAGCCGGCGTCGTATTTCGGCCAGCCAGCACAGGGCCCATTCAGCCGCCGTCGCCTGCACCACAAAGTTACGGGTGAACCTGCCCTGTGAC
The DNA here is from genome assembly GCF_009192735.1 of Arthrobacter gandavensis. Lineage (GTDB taxonomy): Bacteria > Actinomycetota > Actinomycetes > Actinomycetales > Micrococcaceae > Arthrobacter_B > Arthrobacter_B citreus. The sequence continues at coordinate 715,655 of NZ_VTFU01000002.1, read as the reverse complement.
CGGGCCAGCGAATCGGCGCGGCGCTGCTCTTCCGCGGAGGCTGTCTGCTGGGACCGCCGCCACCGCTCGGACACCGGAGGGGTGCTGCGGCCCAGAAGGCTGGTGACGGTTTTGCCGGCCTCGCCGGCCCGGGCACCGCGCTCGACGACGTCGATCGCCTGCGGATACGAACGGGTAAGGGCGGGCATCAGCCGTCCCGCTTCGCCGGAGGTGGCCCCGTACATGGCGCCGAGCATCGCCATTTTGGCCTGGGCCCGGTCGCCGTTGAAGTTCTGGTCCGCGATCCCCTGGTACAGGTCCTTGCCACGGGCCGCTGACGCAAGCGCGCTGTCCCGGCCCAAGGCGGCGAGGACCCGCGGTTCGAGCTGCGCGGCGTCGGCGACTATCAGTTTGTGGCCCCGGTCCGGCCGTACGGCGTCACGCACAAACCGCGGGATCTGCAGGGCGCCGCCGCCGCGCGACGCCCATCGGCCGGACACCACGCCTCCCACCACGTACTCCGGCCGAAACCGGCCGTCCGCCACCCAGGCGTCCAGCCACGTCCACCCGTTGGTGCTGAGCAGCCGGGATAGCCGCTTGTATTCGAGCAGGGGAGCGATGGCGGGGTGCTCGTGCTGCTGCAGTTCCCAGGACCGGGTGGTTTTCACTTCGATGCCGGCCCGGTGCAGGGCGCGCAGAAGTTCCTGCGGGGAATCCGGGTTGAACCCGGGGTTGCCAAGTTTTTCGCGCAGCTCTGCTGCCAGCTGTTCCAGCCGCACCGGCCGCTGGCCCTCGGGCGGGCGCGGGCCGAGCTCCTGTTCCAGCATGGCCTCGTGGATGTCGCGCCGCCAGGGCAGTCCCGCATGCTCCATCTCGATGGCAATCAGCCCGCCGGCGGATTCGGCGGCCAGCAGCAGCGCGAGCGCCTGCCGTGACAGGGAGGCGGCAACCGCGGAGAGCTGGGCCTGCAGTTCGGTTACCTGGTCTTCGAGTGATGGGCCGCGGCGGGCGGCCGGATCGTCAAAACCCTCCAGCTCTTCAAACAGTGAGCTCTGGTTCGGCGCGGGTGGGACCGGCAGCAGCTGGCGGGGGAGCAGATCGGCGTCGCCCTCGGGGGTCTCTTCGCGCAGTGCCTCTATATAAGGAGAGGGAGCGGCGGCTTCGGAGAAGCGCAGGATGCCGCGAACCAAGGCCAGATCGTGGCTGCGCTCCACCCGCACACCAGCGTTCAGGAGCTGCGGATACACATCGCGGCTGCTGGAAAACACCCAGCGGACGGTGCCGGGTCGGTCCTCATAGTCGCCCACCACCGCGGCGAGGAGGGACGGCACGACGACGGCGGGGGCTGCAGTGGGCTGGCCGGCGTCGTCCGTTTCCTGCAGGTGGAGGGAACCGGCGGCGGGGCCTGGACCGGCCGGGGCGAGGACAACGTACATGCTTCCATTGTCCCTGCCCGCGGGACCGTGCTCGCCTGCCCTCCACATCCGCCGAGGCAGCGCAGGTTGTCCCCAATACGCACGGTGCCCGATGCGCTTGAGACTCGGGCCGGGAACGGTGGGGTGCATGAGAGACGAACAACTGTGGGTGCCGGCAACCAGGCAGCGCCGCGGTCGGGCTCCGGCAACGGCCGTTGCGGTGCCGGTGATGCCGGGGGAACCGGAGCCGGGGGAGCTGGGGGTCGAGGGGCTGGAGCTGGACGGGCCTGGGCTGGAGGGGGCGGGCGCACTGCCGCTGGACCGGGGCGCCGAGGGGTTCGCCGCGCGGCTGGGAGGGTCCCGGTCCGCCGGATCGGCAGGGAGCCATCCCGAACCGGGTCGGCGAGCCGATGTCGCACAGGGGCGGCGGGTGTCCCGCGCCGGGCGGCGGACCGGATCCCGGGGAACTGCCGCCAGCCCCGCCGGCCGTAGCGATGCCCGCGGCGGCGCAAACCAACCACCGGTGATCCTGGTCAGCCGTTCCCAGCAGCTGCAGGACGAGGTGTCCAGGGTTACGGCGGCGGCCGGGATGGACCTGGAAGTTCTCCCGGATCTCCCATCATCCTCGGGGCGGAACCCCGAGGTGCTGCTGTTGGGTATCGACGCGGCCGGAACGGAGCTGTCCGGCCGGTTCCGGCATGGCGGCCCGGAGCGGCACCGGACCGAGACCATATTGGTGGGCACGGTGCAGGACACTGAATTGTGGGAAGCGGCGGCAAGGTTGGACTCCGTGCGCGTGGCAGCGCTGCCGGCAGCCTCCGGCTGGCTGGCCGAGTACCTGAGCCGCCGGCGTTCCCCATCGGCGGGTTACGTGCTCGGCGTGATGGGTGGCTGCGGCGGTGCGGGAGCATCCAGCCTGTCATGCTGGGTCGCCCACGAAGCTGCGGAACAGGGAGTGGCAACCCTGTTGGTGGACGGAGACCCGCACGGCGGCGGGCTCGACGCCAGCCTTGCCAGCGGGGAGATTCCCGGTGTCCGCTGGCCTGATCTGGCCGACGTCCGCGGATCGCTGAATCCGGTTCAGCTCGTGTCGGCCCTTCCTCAGGTATCCGGCTTCGCGCTGCTGTCCGGCGCCTCCGGGGCATGGTCCGGCGATGCGGTGGAAACTGTGCCCGCCGCTGATCCGGACGGGATGCAGGATCCGGCCGGGGAGAGCATCCACGCGGTGATGGACGCTGCGCGAGCTGCCTTTGCCCTGACTGTGGTGGACTGCGCCCGGCACTGGTCCGGCCAGCTGCTGTCCTCCTGCGATGCCGTGCTGCTGGTGGTTCCCGGGCGCCTTCGCCCGGTCCTGGCTGCCCGGTCACTGCACCTCAGCCTGGGGGCTGTCCCCCAAGCGGTGGTGGTCAGGGGGCCGCTCGGAGACGGTTTGGACGACGCCCGGGCTGCCCGCGCCGTCGGTCTTCCACTGGCCGGCTATCTGCCAGCGGTGCGCAACTTGGAGCATTCCGAAGCCCGCGGCCTGTTGCTGGAACAGGGACGCCGGGCAAGCATCCGGCGGGTCACCGGGCATCTGGTCCGGCAGCTCGCATCCGAACTGCCGGAATCCGAAGGCCCAGACCGCGGAGCGCGCTCATGAGCAGCCCGGGCAGGCGTGCCGCCCGTCCACAAACCGCACAGCCCCGGCCGGGAGACGCTCCCATGCTTAGCCGGGTGCGCCGCCAAATGCTTGAGGAGGGCGAACCGGTCACAGCGGCGCGGTTGGCCGCAGCTATTCATTCCAGCGGCAGGCTGCTGGGCGCCGAGGGGGCGCTGCGCGCGGTGGACCGGGTGCAGGCGGAGCTGCAGGGGCTGGGACCGCTGCAGGAACTGGCACTGCTGCCCGGCATCAGTGACATTCTCGTCAATGGTCCGGACCGCGTCTGGGTGGACAGCGGTCACGGCCTGGAACTGACGGGAATCCGCTTTGGTTCCGACTCCGAGGTCCAGGCCCTCGCTGCACGGTTGGTTGCCGCCGGCGGGCGCCGGTTGGACGATTCCAACCCCTGTGTCGACGTACAGCTGAGCGGGTACCGGGTCCATGCCGTCCTCCGTCCGGTCTCCACCGGGTCAACCCTGCTGTCCATCCGAATCCGGCGGACCCAGGCATTCGGGCTGGACGAGCTGCAAGCCGGCGGGACCGTGGACCCCGAAACCGCCGGAGTCCTGCGGCGCATGGTGGCGTCCCGGCTGAATTTCCTCATCAGTGGAGCCACTGGAACCGGAAAAACCACGCTGCTGTCCACGTTGTTGTCGCTGTGCGACCCAAGGGAGCGGCTGGTGCTGGTCGAAGATGCCGCTGAACTGGATCCGCGGCATCCCCACGTTGTGGGGCTGCAAAGCCGGCACGGAAACGTGGAGGGGAGCGGTTCGGTGGATTTGGCTGAGCTCGTGATGCAGGCACTGCGGATGCGGCCGGATCGGCTGGTGGTCGGCGAATGCCGCGGAGCGGAGGTTCGGGAACTGCTGGCCGCGATGAATACGGGGCACGACGGCGCCGGCGGCACCATCCACGCCAACTCCGCAGCCAGCGTGCCGGCTCGGCTGGCCGCGCTGGGTGCCTTGGCCGGGATGAACGGCACCGCGGTAAACCTGCAGGCCGCCAGTGCCCTGGACGTGGTGGTGCACCTCGCCCGTGGGCCAGCCGGACGGAAAGTGGCAGAGATCGCCGTCCTCACCGTTTCATCTGAGGGGCGGCTGCTGACCGTGCCGGCCTTGCTGCCGCTGGTGCATCCTGAGGGTGCCGGGCGTTACGGTCCGGGTTGGCTGGCCCTGCAGGAACGGCTGACGGGACGCACCGCGGGCCCGACCGTGTCTGCACGAAACGAACTGCCTGTCCCGTGACCGGTCTGTTCGTTACGGTGCTGCTGGTCTTATCCGCGCTTTTGGGGCTGCCGCGTTCCGGTTCACCACCAGGGCTTCCTCCGGCGGTTGGCGGGACGAAGCGAAGGCCCCGAAAAGCCGTGGTCCGGCAACAGGTCCATTTGGTTCCGTGGCGGCACCGGTCCCGCCCGGAGCGGGAGCTGCAGGATCTTCCCCTGCTGCTCCACCAGCTCACCGGGCTGCTGGCAGCGGGCAGGGCTCCGCATCAGTTGTGGGCTGATGCTGCGGCCCTCCAGCGGGACGGCGCCGGGACCGGTCCACTGCGGTTGCCCGCCGAACGGCTGCTGCCCGTCCTGGAATCGGCAGCGCAGGCGGCCTCTCTGGGCCTGAGCCCGGTGCCGGTGTTCCGTGCAGCCGCGGCCGGGGCGCGGCTGGATCAGCCGAGTCGGTCCGGGCGGGAAAGCCACGCCAAGGCGGGGCACGGCGGCAGCGGTGGTCAGCTGTCCGTGGAAGGGCTGTGGCGGGACCTGGCCGCCTGTGTGAGCGTCTCCGAGCGCAGCGGTGCGCCGTTGGCCGGAGTCCTCGGCCGCTATGCGGTGCAGCTGGAGGGCATCCTGGATCAGCAGGCAGCCCGTGAAACGGCAATGGCCGGACCGAAAGCGACCATTCGGCTGCTGACCTGGCTGCCGGTGGGCGGTCTGGGCTTAGGTTACTTGCTGGGTGCCGACCCAATCGCGGTTCTCGCGGGAAGCCCACTGGGCTGGCTGGCCGCAGCCGCCGGCGTGGCGTTGTCGCTGATTGGCAGGTTTTGGTCCCGGGCACTGGTCCGGCAGGCAGCCGGCGCCTGATGGTGGGAATGCTGGTGGCCGTGTTCCTGGCTGCGGCCTTCGGGCTGCTGCTCCTGCCGGTCCAACAGACGCCGGGGCACGCTGGGCGGGGTCCTGCTGTGGTTAAAGGCGGGTCCCCGATCCCGAACAGCGCTGCCGCGGGGGTGGCCGACCCGGCCCTGATGCTGGATCTGGTGGCGGCCATGCTGGATGCCGGTCAATCATTGCTGCCGGCCTTGGGCGTTCTCGCCGACGTGGTGGACGCCCCTACTGCATCGTGCCTGCGGCGGGTGCAGTCCGCGCTGGAGCTGGGAGCACCCTGGGCAGTGGCATGGGAGCTGGCCGACCCGGATCCGGGTATTGGCCCGCCTGAATCGCACGGACCGCAGGCAGCAGCGAATCCGCGCAGGAACCATACCGGTCTGAGCGGGTCGGCGGCAGGCCAGCTTCGGGATGCACTGACTTTTGTAGCCACCACCGGCGCGCCGTCGGCCGCTGTACTGCTGGCCACCGCAGCCCAGCTCCGCCGCCGACGCTCCCGTGAGGCCGAACGCCGTGCTGCAGCGCTCGGCGTAAGGCTGGTGGTGCCGCTGGGGTTATGCGCGCTGCCCGCATTTATTGTCCTGACCGTGGTGCCGCTGCTGCTGTCCCTGCTGCCGTCGTTTCCGTGAGCGCGGCTGTGTCGCGCGGGAGCTCCCCTCCACAAGCAACTTGCCGGCAGCCGTTATCCGGAACCGCATCCGGGCTCCTGTCCCGGGCCGGCGATCACCGGCAGGATCGGAACACCGCTCAGGAAGCGGCGCACATGAGCCAAGCAAACTTCAGGAGGAAACCATGTCTGTCTTGAGCAGATCCGTAACTACTGCACACAGCGGCCGCAGCTTTGCCGGCGCACCGGTTCTCGGGAACGAAGAAGGCCCGGTGCCCGCAGCTGGAGGCAGGTGCGCCTGCGGTGCCGCCGGGAAACCGGGGACCGTGACGGTGCTGTATCCGGCGCACCCCTCTGCCGCTCCGTTCCGCCCGGCACCGGGTGGGCGGAAAGGAAAGGAGCGGCTGCGGAACAACTTCTCAGTCCGGAGTCTCGCCGACCGGGAAGCAGGAATGGCAACAGCGGAATATGCCATTGCCACTCTCGCGGCCGTGGCTTTCGCCGCGCTGCTGGTAGCCGTGCTGGGCAGCGGCGAGGTGCGGTCCCTGTTGATGGGACTGATTCGCAGCGCCCTCACGCTGGGCTAGAGGTGGGCCGGAAGGCCGCTGAGAGTCCGTCCTCGCTCGGCGCCGTTACCGCTGAACTCGCGGTGGGCATGCCGGCCGTGGCGCTGCTTCTGGCAGCGGTCCTCACGGGCGTCGCAGCCGGGGTGACCCAGCTCCGGGTGGAAGAAGGGGCACGGGCAGCGGCACGGGAAATCATGCGCGGGGACAGCAATGCCGCGGAGTCTGCCGCCCGCCGCATTGCCGGACCCGATGCGCGGATAACGGTTTCGGCGGACGGGGACTGGCTGCGGGTGCAGGTTGACTCAGCCGTAGCAGCACCCCTGCTGGATCGGCTGCCGCTGGTGCTGTCGGCATCCGCGTCGGCCCTTCCGGAATCCCCGCCGTGAGCGTCGGCGCGAGTGAGCAGGAAGAAGGCGGGAGGGACAGAAGGAAGTCGGATACGGGGAGCGAGAGGAGGGCATCGGACACGGGGAGGGACAGAAGGAAGTCGGACACAGGTTGGGAGAGAAGGACATCGGACACGGGGTTGGGGAGGAGGAATCGGCGTGCGGCGGCGTGGGATAGGCACGGTTTTAGCGCCAGGCATGCGGTCACGACGGACAACAAAAAGCGGTGACCGCGGATCGGGCACCGTCCTGGTTCTGGGGGCTGGACTGTTGCTGGTCATCCTCTTGGGGGCGGTGCTGTTGCTGCTGCAGGGAGCAGTCGCCGCCACCCGGTCCGCCACCGCGGCAGATCTCTCAGCCCTGGCGGCGGCGGATACGGTCCGAAATCTGCGGTCCGGAGATCCGTGTGGGGTGGCAAAGGAAGTCGCCGCCCGCAACGGTGCATCGCTGACCGGCTGCGCCGTCAACGCTGCTGACCGAAGCGTCCAAGTGGACACCGAGGTGGGTGTTCGCCTGCTGCCGTGGCCGGCAACCGGCCAAGCCCGAGCGGGACCGCCACCGTGAACAGGGCCCTTGTCCCGGGTGCGGTTGTGTGATGGCTGGGGCCCGCCGGCTTAACCCCCGGCTGCTCCAGCCGTCCCGGCCGCTCCAGCCGTCCGCACTGCGCCAGCCGCTGCCGGATCAGAGTCCCGGCCGCGGGCGGAGTCCAGCAGCACCTGCAGCAGCGTCACTGCGCCTGCCTTGGACAGCGGGTTGTTCTTGTTGCCGCACTTGGGGGACTGCACGCAGGACGGGCAGCCGCGCTCGCATTCGCAGGCGCGGATGGCGTCCCGGGTGGCGGTCAGCCACAGTTCGGCGGCTTCGTAGGCGCGTTCGGCGAAGCCGGCGCCACCGGGGTGGCCGTCGTACACAAAGATAGTTGGCTTCCCGGTATCCGCGTGCAGTGCCGTGGACACCCCGCCGATATCCCAGCGGTCAGAGGTGGCGATCAGCGGCAGCATCCCGATCGATGCATGTTCGGCGGCATGCAGGGCGCCGGGGAAATCGGCCGGAATCAACCCGGCATCGGTCAGCAGATGCTCACCGATGACGAACCACACGGCCTTGGTGAACAGCTCCTTGGCCTCCAGCTCCAACGGCTCCTCGCCCAGGATCTCATTCGATATCAGGGCCTTGCGCTGGAAGGAGACCACCTGGGTGGTGACTTTGACCGTGCCGAAGCAGACCTGGATTTCGCCCCAGTGCGTTGTCCGCTCGGTCTCCATGACCTCAATCTGGGTGATGTCGCGGGCCTGTGTGTAAAACTCCGGGTTGCCGCGGGTAACCATGGCGCAGTGGTCGGCTTCGTTCAGTTCGTCCACCATGAACGTCTGCCCCTGGTGGACGTAGACCGCTCCGGTGTGCGCCTGGTACTGGCATTGCGGGCCATCCATCGTGCCCAGCAGCATGCCGGTGTCGGACTCCACAATGTTGATGGGTCCACCGCCGGCGGCCCGCAGGTTCACCATGGCGGCGGCGCTCTCGGCGTGGGTCCAGAACCAGCCCGCTGGCCGGCGGCGCAGATAGCCCTGTTCCACCAGCTGATCCAGCAGCCCGGCAGCCGTGGGCCCGAACAGCTCCCGTTCATCCGGGGTCAGCGGTATTTCCGCCGCAGCGGCGCAGAGATGCGGGCCCAGGACATAGGGGTTGGACGGGTCAAACACCGTTGCTTCCACGGAAACATCGAAGATTGCCTCCGGATGGTGCACCAGATAGGTGTCCAGCGGATCATCGCTGGCCACAAACGCGGCCAAAGCGTCCTGCCCGGACCGGCCGGCCCGGCCAATCTGCTGGAACAGGGACGCGCGGGTCCCCGGCCAGCCGGCCACCAGCACGGCGTCGAGCCCGGAAACATCGATTCCCAGCTCCAGTGCGGAGGTGCTGGAAATCCCCAGGAGCTCGCCGCTGCGCAGCCGGCGTTCCAGCTCCCGCCGTTCCTCCGGCAGGTATCCGGAGCGGTATGCGGCCACCCGGTCAGGCAGCGACGGATGCACCTCGTCCAGGAGCCGGCGGGTGATGGACGCTATGGTTTCCGCGCCGCGCCGGGACTTGATGAAGGCAATGGTGCGGACCTGGGCGGCCACGAGGTTGGCCAGCAAATCGGATGTTTCGGCAACCACGGTCCGGCGGGAACGGGCACCGTTTTCACCTTTCAGGTCGGTCAGCTGCGGTTCCCACAGGGCCACCGTGGTGGCACCGTGCGGAGAAGCGTCCCGGGTCACCGCGGTCACCTCGTCACCGATCAGCCGGCCGAAGGACTGCGCCGGATCAGCGGACGTGGCCGAGGCGCCGATGAACACCGGATTGGCGCCGTAGTAGCGGCAGATCCGCCGCAGCCGGCGCATCAGGTTCGCGACATTGGAACCGAACACGCCCCGATAGCTGTGCGCCTCGTCGATGATGACGTACTTGAGCCGGCGGAAGAACCGCGCCCACCAGGCATGGTTGGGCAGCACGCCGAAGTGCAGCATGTCGGGGTTGGCCAGCACCAGGTTGGCATGGTCCCGGATCCAGCGCCGGGCGCCCGGGTCTGTGTCGCCGTCGTACGTTTCGGCCCGCACGGTGGGCAGCTTCAGGGCATTGACGGCGGAGAGCTGGTCCGCGGCCAGCGCCTTGGTGGGGGCCAGATACAGGGCCACCGAACCCGTGGGCTCCAGGGTGACCCGGTCATCGAGCGCCGTGCGGTGGATTTCATCCAGCACCGGCAGCAGGTAGGCCAGCGACTTACCCGACGCGGTGCCGGTGGAAATGATGGTGTGATTTCCGGCGTGGGCGGACTGTGCCGCTTCGATCTGATGGCGCCACGGCTCATGCACTCCCACACGGGAGTAGGCGGCGACGACGTCGGGATGAGCCCAGTCCGGCCAGGGCACCGGAACAGCCGTGCGGGCGGGGATTTCGTGCACATGGACCAGCTGTTCCGGGTCGGCACCGGAGCCGAGCAGGGGGATCAGGGAATCATGTAGGGCCACTTTGTCATTCTCCCACCGGCAGCCGGAACGGCCGCCGTTAAACACGGCTGCTCAGCCGCAGGCTGAAACTGCCCAGCCGTCCCGCTGCCCGAGCTGCGCCCTGGGACGGAGTGCTTACAGCTTGGGTTCGAACATCACCACGCTGGCCAGGTTCTCCCAGCCCAGATACCGGTACAGTTCCAGCCCCTCGGGGGTGGTTACCAGCAGCCCGGCGTCGACGTCGTGTTCCAGCGCCACTGCGGTGAGGGCACGCATCACATAGCTGCCCAGTCCACGGCGGCGGAACTGAGGTTCGGTGACTATGCGGTCATACACGGCGAGGCCATCCACCACGGCAACGCTGCCGCGGGCCGCCGGCTCGCCGTTGGACGTGACCAGGACGGTGCCGATCGTGTCACCGCGGACCGTTTCGGTTTCAAACCCGTCAAGCGGGACCGGGTCTTCGATGTCCTGGCCGTTCATGTCCAGGGACATGAACACCTCATCCGCGGAGCGCACGTTCAGTCCGTGCACCAGGGCTGCCCCCTGGACCTCGTTCGTGCGGCTGGTGATGATGGTGAACAGTCGTTCCGGGCTCTTCCGCGCCGAAGAGGCGAGCGCCGCGAACTCATCGTGGGAGGGTTCCAGCGCAAAATACTCCCAGTCATGGGTCGTGTCATGCAGGAACGCGGATGGGAAGCGGCCCTCCCGGCGTGTCTGGTAACCGCGGGCCTGGGCCCAGCCGGTCACCCATGCCTCGAGCAAATCGTCGTTCAGCACTCTCATGAATGAACACTAACGGGGGAGGCAGGGGAAAGGTACGGGTGCTGATGAAATACGGGGTCCCGCCGCGGTCTACCCTTGATGTGTGTCTTTGAATCGAATTGTTCTGTATTACGCGTTCACGCCCCTTCCGGATCCGGAGGCGATCCGCCTGTGGCAGCGCGCCCTCTGCGAAAAACTTGGTCTTCGCGGGCGGATCCTGATTTCCCCCGACGGCATCAACGGAACCGTGGGCGGCCCCCTGGACGCCATCAAGGCGTACGTGAAGGCGACCCGGGAGTACCCGGCCTTCAAGAAGATGGACATCAAATACTCCGAAGGCGGAGCCGAGGACTTCCCCCGCCTGAGCATCAAGGTGCGGGAGGAGATTGTGAGCTTCGGCGCCCCCGGTGAATTAAAGGTCGACGACGGCGGGGTGGTGGGCGGCGGCAAGCACCTGCGCCCCGAGCAGCTGCATGAGCTGGTCGAGGAAAAGAAGGCCGGCGGCGAGGAAGTGGTGTTCTTCGACGGACGCAACGCCTTTGAGGCCCAGATTGGCCGGTTCAAGGGAGCTGTGGTGCCCGACGTGGCCACCACGCACGACTTCATTGCGGAACTCGACTCGGGCAAATACGACGACCTCAAGGACAAGCCCGTGGTTACTTACTGCACCGGCGGTATCCGCTGCGAGGTGCTTTCATCGCTCATGGTCAACCGCGGCTTCAAAGAGGTCTACCAGATGCAGGGCGGCATCGTCCGCTACGGCGAAACCTACGGCGACAAAGGGCTGTGGGAAGGATCGCTGTACGTGTTCGACAAGCGGATGCACACGGAGTTCACCGACGAGGCCGTCACTATTGGGACCTGCGTGCGCTGCGAGGCGCCCACCAGCAAGTTCGAGAACTGCTCCAACCCCTCCTGCCGGAAGCTGACCCTGTATTGCGCAGACTGCTCTTCGGATCCGAAAACCCTGCGCTGCCCGGACGGCTGTACCGAGTAGGTAGCGGCGGCAGTTCCCGGGGTTGCCCTGCCCTGTAGCATGCGTCACAGCACCAGACACCGAAGTCTGGGGCAGGAGCGCAGGGGACAAACCATGACGCAGGAGTACGCAGACAGCACCGGGACCAGCACAGCAGCCAACGGAACAGCACCCACCAGCACAGCACCCAACGAAACAGCACCCAACGAAACGACAGCCGGCCAAACCGCAGCGAACCTCACCGCGGACGTTGTCCAGGACTGGGACCGCATCGTGGATGTGCTCGTGGTCGGAACGGGCGCCGCAGCCCTCACGGCGGCCATAACGGCCGCCGAGCAGGGGCAGGACGTCCTGGTCCTGGAAAGCACGGATGTTTGGGGAGGCACCACCTCAATTCCGGTGGCGGACTGTGGATGCCGAATAACCCGCTGATGGCCGCGGCCGGTGTGCCGGACAGCACCGAAAAGGCCATGACCTACATGGAAACGGTGATCGCCGACGTCGGCCCCGTGTCCTCGAGGGAACGGAAGATGGCCTTCCTGACGGCCATTCCCGACGTCGTGACCATGCTCCAGGGGCTGGGTGTCCGCTGGATGCGGTCCAAGGACTACCCGGATTACTATCCGGACAAGCCCGGCGGCATGATCGGCCGTTCCCTGGAGGTCAAAGCCTTCGACACGAAAGAACTGGGCGCCTGGTTCACATCCTCCCGGGCCGCGAAGTCCGGCATCCCAGTGCCCCTGGCCACGGACGACGTCTGGGAATTGTCCCGCGCCTGGTCCACCCCCAGTGGTTTCATCCGCGGGGCACGCTTTGTCTTCCGCACCATCGGCGGCTTCGCCCGGGGCAAGCGGCTTTATGGGCTGGGCGGCGCCCTGTCTTCCTCTCTGATGCACATCGTGCGCCAGCAGCAGACGCCGGTGTGGCTGTCGTCGCCGCTGGTGGACCTGATCCAGGACGACGGCGGTGCCGTGATCGGTGCCGTCGCCGCGCACCGCGGGCACAGGGTCCGGATCCGGACCCGGAAAGGCGTGCTGCTGGGCGCCGGCGGGTTCGCCCGCAACGCGGAATGGCGCAAGAAGTATCACGGGCTGGACCAGGAATACTCCTCGGCTCCGGAAGGGGATCAGGGGGACGTGATTGATTTGGTGGCCCAGCGCGGGGGAGCCCTGGCGCTGATGGACGACGCGTGGTGGGGCCCGTCCACGGTGGCGCCCGGCGGAGGGGTGGCCTTCTCGCTGGCCGAACGCTCCATGCCCCATTCCCTGGTGGTCGATTCGTCCGGAGAGCGGTACCTCAACGAGTCCGAGTCCTACGTGGACTTCGGGCACCACATGCTCGAGCGCGACAAAACGGTTCCGGCCAACCCGTCCTGGCTGGTGATGGATGCCCGGCACCGCCGCCGCTACCTGTTCTCCGCCATCATGGTCGGACGAAAGAAATGGGCCGCTGAAGGCCTGCTGCTGCAGGCGGACACCGTGGCCGGGCTGGCCGAAAAGATGGGCGTCCCCGCGGCTGGCCTGGCCGCCACGGTGCAGAGGTTCAACGGCTTTGCCCGCACCGGGGTGGATGCCGACTTTGGCCGCGGCAACACAGCGTACGACAACTACTACGGAGATCCCGGCGTGAAGCCGAACCCCAACCTCGGCGCCATCGAGAAAGGGCCGTTCACCGCGGTGCGGCTGTATCCCGGAGACCTGGGCACCAAGGGCGGGCTGGTGACGGATCCGGATGCCCGCGTGCTGCGCGAGGACGGCTCGGTCATGGAGGGTCTGTATGCCGCCGGCAACACCACGGCTTCGGTCATGGGGCGGACCTATCCCGGTGCAGGCGCCACCATCGCACCGGCCGTGGTCTTTGGGTATCTGGGTGCGCTGCATGCAGCGGGCCGGGACGGAGGCCGCCGCCGCCAGCCATAAACTGGAGCGGTGACTGATTTCTCCGGCGTCCCCGGCGCACCCCAGAGTTCCGACCTCCCGCTGCTGCATGCCCTGGCCACGGATCTGGCGGATGCCCACTACACAGTGGACGGCGTGGCCGACTTCCTGGGGGAGTCCGCCGCAGCCGCGCTCGGCCGTGATCAGCTGGTGCCGGCACTCCTGCGCTGCCGCGACGAAGCGCAGCAGGAGAACCCGGCAACGGTCAACGTCATGATCCTGCTGTGGCTCGTGGGGGAGGACCTGGACCGTGACCTGTTGGACACCGCGTTTCCCCGGACCCGAACCGGGGGCCTGCTCGCGCTGGGACTTCTGGAACCGGCGGCAGCGGCTCCGGGAACAGACGCCGGAGGCAGTTCGACGGCGGACCGTTTCCGTGCCGCCGTTGACCTGCGGCCCTATGGGATTGCCAGCCCTGAATCGGCCAGCCCTGAATCGGCCAGCCCTGAAGCCGCCAGCCCTGAAGCCGCTGACCCTGAAGCCGCCAGTAACCTGTGGGTCGCCAGCGACCTGGGTGCCCACCAGCGGCCGGGCGTGCTGCGCCACGACCATGTGCTCGGAATCGGCCAGGCATCCCTGAGCCTTGCCCAGCTGACCATTCGCCGCAGCGTTGACCGTGCCCTGGACCTGGGAACCGGCTGCGGCATCCAGGCATTCCACCTGCTTCGGCATGCCCGGCACGTCACGGCGACTGACATTTCCGAGCGGGCGCTCGCCTTCACCCGCTTCAATATGCTGCTGAACGCCAAGGCTCTGGAGCTGGATCCGCAGCGGCTCCAGGACCGGGTGTCGCTGCGCCTGGGCAGCATGCTGGAACCGGTGGCCGGAGAGAAGTTCGACCTGGTGGTGTCCAATCCGCCGTTCGTCATCACGCCGCGTGCCGAGGGCGAGGACCCCGAGGGCCGCTTCACCTACCGTGACGGCGGCATGGCCGGGGACGAGATTGTGGCAACGCTTATGCGGACCATGCACCAGGTGCTGGTTCCGGGCGGAACGGCCCAAATGCTGGGGAACTGGGAGATCCAGGGGAGTGATCTTGCCGACACCACCGATGCGGAAACCGCCGGCGCCGAGCCCCTCCGGTGGTCCGGACGCATCGAGTCGTGGCTGCCTCCCGAAACGGATGCCTGGGTCATCCAGCGGGAAGTCCTGGAGCCGGCAGAGTACGCGGAAATGTGGTTGCGGGATGCCGCCGAAAACCGGGACCGGGCCGAATACCTGTCCTCCTATGCCGCGTACCTGGCGGATTTCGCCTCCCGTGAAGTGACCGCCGTCGGGTTCGGCTCCGTGTTCCTGCGCCGCCGGGCCGCCCCCGAAGCCGCGCCGCTGCGACGCTTCGAGGAGATCACCCACGCCCTGGAGCAGCCCGTTGGACCGCATCTGGGGGCCGCCGTCGGGCGCTTTGACTGGCTGGCGGCGCATCCCTCGCTCCACGACGAGTACCTGGAGGTGGCCGATGACGTCACCGAGGAACGCCATGCGCGGCCGGGAGCGGAACACCCGGGCGTGATCCTGCTGCGCCAGGGCGCGGGCCTGCGCCGCACCAACCTGATGAGCACGGAGCTGACCGGCTTTGTTTCCGCCAGCGACGGCGAACTGTCAGTGGGGCAGATCATCGGCGCCCTGGCCGCCCTGCTGGGGCGCCCGGATCCTGACTTTTCCAGTTCCCTGGAAGCCGAGGTCCGGAACCTGGTGCTGGACGGATTCCTGATCCCCGCAGCCCGCTAAGGGCCGCCCGGAAGCCTCCGCTGTTTTGGGAGCCGGGTCAGCAACTCTCATTCGCAGCGGTTACCCTAGTGCTGGGGCATCCCGCATACTGTCTGAGGATGAACCGGGCCAGGCATCAGAGCCCGGCCACGGTCCCTTACCCTTTGAACCACCTTTGTTACGTAGGAGAACAGTGCCAGTTAAGGCGACGGACAAGAAGACCGGCAAGAAGTTAGTCATTGTCGAGTCTCCCGCCAAGGGCAAGACCATTGCCGCGTATTTGGGCGAGGGCTTCGAGGTGACGGCCTCCATGGGCCACATCCGCGATCTTCCGCAGCCGTCGGATCTGCCGGCCGAGCTGAAGAAGACTGCCGTCGGCAAGTTCGCCGTGGATCTCGACAACGACTTCGAGCCGTACTACGTGGTGTCTTCGGACAAGAAGAAGAAGGTGGCCGAGCTCAAGGCTGCCCTCAAGGACGCCGACGAACTCTACCTCGCAACTGACGGTGACCGTGAAGGTGAAGCCATTGCCTGGCACCTGCTCCAGGTGCTCAAGCCCAAGGTCCCGGTCCACCGCCTGACCTTCCCCGAAATCACCAAGGAAGCCATCCAGCGTGCCCTGCTGGAAATGCGCGACGTCGACGTCGCCATGGTGGATGCGCAGGAAACCCGCCGCATCCTGGACCGCCTCTACGGCTACGAGATTTCCCCGGTGCTGTGGCGCAAGGTTGCCCGCGGCCTGTCCGCCGGCCGCGTGCA
Organism: Arthrobacter gandavensis; assembly: GCF_009192735.1. Classification (GTDB taxonomy): domain Bacteria; phylum Actinomycetota; class Actinomycetes; order Actinomycetales; family Micrococcaceae; genus Arthrobacter_B; species Arthrobacter_B citreus. The sequence goes on along the minus strand of NZ_VTFU01000002.1, from coordinate 699,837 downwards.
GTCCGTCGCCACCCGACTGGTGGTGGAGCGCGAACGTGAGCGCATGGCGTTCCGTCCCGCCTCCTACTGGGACCTGCTGGGCACCTTTGCCACCGGTGCGGCTGAAACCTTCAAGGCCAAGCTGGTCTCCGTGGACGGCGCCCGCGTCGCCACCGGCAAGGACTTCAGCGACCTGGGCCAGCTCAAGGCCAAGTCCGTGGCCCACCTGGACGAAGCGGCAGCAACGTCGCTCGCCGCGAACCTGGAATCGGCGTCGTTCTCAGTCCGTTCCGTGGACACCAAGCCGTACACCCGCCGCCCGGCCGCCCCGTTCACCACCTCCACCCTCCAGCAGGAAGCCGGCCGCAAGCTGCGCTACTCCTCGAAGGTGACCATGCAGGTGGCGCAGCGGCTGTATGAAAACGGCTACATCACCTATATGCGTACGGACTCCCCGGCGCTGTCGGACCAGGCCATCAACGCCGCCCGCCGGCAGGCCTCGGAACTGTACGGACCGGAATACGTGCCCGAAGCGCGCCGCGTCTACAAGGGCAAGTCCAAAAACGCGCAGGAAGCCCACGAGGCCATCCGCCCCGCCGGTGACTCCTTCCGCACCCCGGCTCAGGTTGCCTCCTCGCTGCGCGGAGACGAGTTCAAGCTCTACGAACTGATCTGGAAGCGCACCGTCGCCTCGCAGATGGCTGACGCCAAGGGCTCGACGGCGTCCGTCCGCCTCGGTGCGGTGGCTTCTGACGGCCGCGACGCCGAGTTCTCGGCGTCGGGCACGGTCATCACCTTCCGCGGCTTCATGGCCGCCTATGAAGAGGGCCGCGACGCGGCACGCGACGACGACGCCGAGGGCACCGAGGGCGCACGCCTGCCGGTCCTGAAGGCCGACGACGCGCTGACCGCCGCCGAGCTGAACGCCGTCGGACACGAGACCTCCCCGCCGCCGCGCTACACCGAAGCGTCGCTGGTGAAGGTGCTCGAAGAACTCGGCATCGGCCGCCCGTCCACGTACGCGGCGACCATTTCCACCATCATGGACCGCGGCTACGTCACCAACCGCGGCCAGGCACTGGTGCCGAGCTGGATCGCGTTCTCAGTGGTGCGCCTGCTCGAGGAGCACTTCACGGACTACGTGGACTATGACTTCACCGCGGAGCTGGAAGAGGACCTGGACCGCATTGCCCGGGGCGAAGCCGGCCGCGTGGAGTGGCTAAACCAGTTCTACTACGGCGACCGCGTGGACACCGGACTGCACACCATCGTGAACGACCTCGGCGAAATTGATGCCAAGGCCATCAACTCGATCGAGATTGCGCCGGGCATCATGCTGCGCGTGGGCAAATTCGGACCGTACCTGGAGCGCCCGCTGCCCGCGGATGCTCCGGAAGGCACCGAACCCGAGCGCGCCAACGTTCCCGAGGATCTGGCACCGGATGAGTTGACCGCCGAAAAGGCGGTTGAGCTGATGGAGACAGCCGGTCCCGAAGAACGCGTGCTGGGTGAGGATCCGGAAACCGGACGCACCATTGTGGCGCGGAACGGCCGCTACGGCCCCTATGTGATCGAGCTGATTCCGGAGCCCACCGCCGAGGAACTGGCCAACCAGCCGGTTGAGTACTACAAGAACGGCAAGCCCAAGCCGCCGAAGAAGCCCGTGAAGCAGAAGCCGCGCACCGGATCGCTGTTCAAGTCCATGAGCGTGGAGACCGTCACCCTCGAGGAAGCGCTGAAGCTGATGAAGCTCCCGCGCGTCCTGGGCACTGACGCCGAGGGCAACGAGATCACCGTGCAGAACGGCCGCTTCGGTCCGTACCTGAAAAAGGGAACGGACTCGCGGTCCATCGGCTCGGAAGAGGAAATCTTCACCATCACGCTGGAACAGGCACTGGAGATCTACTCCCAGCCCAAGCAGCGCGGCGGGCGGCAGGCAGCGGCCCCGCTGGCGGAGTTCGGCACCGACCCGGTCTCCGAAAAGCCGATTGTGGTCAAGGACGGCCGCTTCGGTCCGTACATCACCGACGGCATCACCAACATCACGGTGCCCCGGTCCACGGCCATCGAAGAGCTGACCCGCGAACAGGCTATCGACCTGCTGGCGGAGAAGCGCGAAAAGGGCCCGGCCAAGAAGCCGGCCGCCCGCAAGCCGGCGGCGCGCAAGCGCGCACCGGCAAAGAAGTAGGGCGCCGACTGGCTCCGGCCATTCCCGTGCCCGCCGGTACGGAGCTGCCCTGTGCGGGAGCTTCGTTCCGGCGCGGGATAATGGTGTCATGCGTTTAGGCGTCCTCGACATCGGGTCCAACACCGTCCACCTCCTGCTGGTGGACGCCCATCCGGGTGCCCGGCCGGTGCCGTTTGCGTCCCACAAGCGGCCGCTGTCACTGATTGCGTATCTGGACGACGACGGCGCCATCACCGAAGCCGGCCAGCGCGAGCTGATCAATTTTGTGGCCGAAGCCGGCGAATTTGCCCGCCGGCACCGCGCCCAGGACGTGCTGGCCTTCTGCACCTCGGCCATCCGGGAAGCGGCCAACGGCGATGCCGTGCTGGCCCGGGTGGAGGATGAGACCACCATCCGGCTGGAGGAGCTCAGCGGCACCGACGAGGCGTCACTGACCTTCCTCGCCGTGCGCCGCTGGTACGGCTGGGGTGCCGGCACCCTGTTGGACCTGGACATCGGCGGGGGATCGTTCGAAATGGCGCAGGGCGCCGACGAACTTCCGGAAACCGCGCTGTCAGTGCCGCTGGGAGCTGGCCGGCTGACCCGCGACTGGCTCACCGGCGATCCGCCCACGGCCAAGAGCATCAAGAAACTCCGCAAGTACATCCGCGCCTGCGTCCAGGATGCCGCCGGCGCGTTTGCGGAATCAGGGCGGCCCGACCTCGCCGTCGGAACGTCCAAGACCTTCCGGTCGCTGGCCCGCATCGCCGGAGCCGCGCCGTCAGCGGCAGGGCCGTACGTCCGCCGGCAACTGCTGCGGGCCGACCTCGGGCTGTGGACCAAGCGGCTGGAAACCATGTCCATTGATGACCGCGGCAACCTCGACGGCGTATCGCCGGTCCGGGCGGCACAGGTGCTCGCCGGGGCCATGACGGCGCACGCGGCCATGGAAGCCTTCGACCTGCCGGTCCTCGACATCTGTCCCTGGGCACTGCGCGAGGGCCTGCTGCTGCAGCGTTTCGACACCCTGCGCTTTGAATCCGACGGTCCGCTTCCGGAGAACCCGCATCCGGCCAGTCCAACGCTGCCTCCACCGGCCCTTGTGACTGAACCCGCAAGCGCAACCGTTCCCAGCACCTTCTACGGAAAGTCCAGCTGAATGACGATTTCATCCAAGATCTCCCAGGCCGACGACAACAGCACACCGTTTATTCCGGTGGCCCTGTCCAGCGCCTCTGTTTATCCGCTAAGCGTGCACGACACCTTCGCCGTCGCCCACGACCTGGGGTACGACGGCGTCGAGGTCATGGTCACGGGCAACAATGACAGCCAGAACCCGCAGACCCTGAACGCGCTGAGCGAGCGGTACGGGCAACCGATCATGGCCATCCACGCACCAACCCTCCTGCTGACCCAGCAGGTGTGGGGCAAGGCCTGGACGAAAATTGAGCTCTCCGCCGCCATGGCCGCCGAAGTCGGGGCCACCACGGTGGTGGCCCATCCGCCGTTCCGCTGGCAGTCCGGCTACGCCGAGAACTTCGCCGAGGGAGTGCGGCACATTTCCGAGCAGTACGGCGTGACCATTGCCGTCGAGAACATGTACCCCTGGCGGGTCCGCGGACGCGAAGCCAAGGCCTACCTTCCGCACTGGAACCCGGTGACGGAACCCTATGACCACGTCACCTGGGACTTCTCGCACGCCGCCATTGCCGGCATGGATTCCTATGAGGAACTGCGCAAGCTCGGCAGCCGCCTGCACCATGTCCACCTGACCGACGGCACGCCCAACGGCCGCGACGAGCACATGCTGCCCGGCGAGGGCACCCAGCGCTGCGCCGAAGCGCTGCAGTACCTGGCCGAAACCGGTTACGCGGGAGTGGTCGCCATCGAAGTGAGCACCCGCAAGGTCAAGGGAGCCGGCGAGCGGGAGGACCAGCTGAAGCAGACGCTGGACTTCGCCCGGATGAACCTCGGCCAGATCTCGGAGTAGCGCAGTTCCACCGGCCCTCGATGGAGGGCACGCGTGCATGCCGTGACAGAATCGGGGCATGGATACCGGAACTCTGCAACTGACCTTTTTGGGCTGCGGCTCAATGAACGAAGCCATTCTTGGCGGAATCCTTGCCGGCGGAATGCCTGTCTCACAGGTGAGCGCCACCGTGCGGCGCCCTGAACGGGCCGAAGAGCTGCGCGGACGCTATGAGGGACTCACGGTGCTGGCCGGCAACGATGATCCGGACGCCAACCGCACCGCGGCGGCCGCTGCCGACGTCGTCGTTATCGGGGTCAAGCCCGTGGGCGTCGCGGCCCTGCTCGCGGAGATTGCCCCCGTCCTGCACCCGGGGACAGTGGTCATCAGTGTTGCCGCCGCCGTTTCCCTTGAGATGCTGGAAGCCGGGCTTCCCGACGGGCAGCCGGTCATCCGTTCCATGCCCAACACGCCGTCCCGGCTGGGCCGCGGAGTGGTTTCCCTGTCCGCCGGGGGCAGCGCCACCGAGGCCACCATGTCACTGGCCGCCGAGCTGTTCGCTCCCACCGGACGGGTGGTCCAGGTTCCGGAGGACCAGGTGGACGCCGTTTCCGCAGTCAGCGGTTCCGGGCCGGCCTATGCCTTCTACCTGGCCGAAGCCATGGCCCGCGCGGGGGAGGAACTGGGGTTGGACCCGGAACTGTCAGCGGTGCTGGCCCGGGACACGGTTGCCGGCGCCGGTTACATGTTGGCCGAGCCCGGCGCCGACGCCGCGGTGCTGCGGCGGGCCGTGACCAGCCCCAACGGCACCACCGAGGCCGCCATCCGCACGTTCGATGAGCAGGGGCTGCCCGACGTCGTTGCCCGCGCCGCCCGTGCCGCTGCCGAACGCGCCGCGGAGATCACCGCCGAGCTCACTGCGGCGCAGAAGTAGCCTCCGCTACGGCCTGGCGGCGAACCGCTCCAGCAGGTCCACGTGCCCGGAGACGATCAGCATGTCCCGGGACGAGACCTTGGTGTCGGCCCGTGCATAGGTGAAGTCCTCGCCGGGGGACTTCACCCCCACCACGGTCACCCCGTATTTGGACCGCACGTTGGATTCGCCCAGCGTGAAGCCCTGGGTCTCGCGCGGCGGGTACATCTTCACGATGGCGAAGTCGTCGTCGAACTCGATGAAGTCCAGCATGCGCCCGCCCACCAGGTGCGCGGCGCGCCGGCCGGCGTCGGCCTCCGGATAAATCACATGGTTGGCGCCGATCCGGGTCAGGATCTTGCCGTGGGCTGAGGTGATCGCCTTGACCCACAGGTGTTCGATTCCCAGATCCACCAGGTTCACGGTGATCAGCACGCTGGATTCGATCGATGTTCCCACGCCGACGACGGCGGAGGAAAACTCCTGCGCGCCAAGCTGCTTCAGTGCGTCAATGTTGGTGGCGTCGGCCTGCACCACGTGGGTGAGGATGCCTGACGCCTTCTGGACAAGGTTCGGATCCCGCTCGATGGCCAGGACCTCGCGGCCCTGCTTGACCAGCTGTTCGGCGGTGGCGGAGCCAAAGCGTCCCAGCCCGATCACCAGGACGGGAGCATTATGAGCTGGTCTGTCAGCCAATGATCGGCCTTTCCTCGGGGAAGTGGTAAAGCGTGTTGCGCTGCCGTGTGGCGAGGGCCGCAGCGAGGGTGATGGTACCCACGCGGCCGGCGAACATCAGTGCGGCGAGGAGGTATTTGCCTGCCGGCGGCAGCTCTTCACTAAGTCCTATACTCAGCCCAACCGTGGCAAAGGCGGAAATCACTTCGAAGAGCACCGGCTCGAGGGTCTCTTCGGTGATGGCCAGCAGGGCCACGGTGGTCACCGCCACCAGGGTGGCGCCGAGCACCACCACGGAGATGGCAACCCGCATCGCGCCAAAGGCTATGGTCCGGCCAAAGGCCCGGACGTCCGAATCACCGCGCGCTTCCGCCACGATCGCCAGGAAGATGACGGCGAGGGTGGTGACCTTGATGCCGCCGGCCGTGGATGCCGAACCGCCGCCGGCAAACATGAGCATGTCGGTGATCACCAGGGTGCTGGAGTCCAGGTCCGACATATCCACGAGGTTGAAGCCGCCGGAACGGGTCATGACCGAAGCGAACACAGAGTGCAGGATCCGGTCGGCCACATTCATCTCGCCGATGGTCCGGGTGTTGAACCATTCGAAGGCACCCCAGAGAATACTGCCGCCCACCAGCAGGATGCTGGTCACCAACAGGGTGAGCTTGGTGTGCAGGTTCCAGCGCCGCACGTGGATCTTGCTCTGCAGCAGGACCATGATTACCGGGAAACCGAGGCTGCCGACAAACACGCCGACCATCAGCGGCAGCAGAATCCACAGATCTTCGTCATACGGAACGAGCCCGTCTGAGTGCGGGGTGAACCCGGCGTTGTTGAATGCGGAGACCGCATAGAACACTGCGTGCCACACCGCCTGGCCCGGTGACTCGCCCAGAATCATGAACCGGGGGGCCATGACCAGCGCCAGGATGAGTTCGATGGCCACGGTGGTGGTGACCACGATGCGCAGCAGCGAGCCGACTTCGCCCAGCCGGCCGGTGTTCATGCCTTCCTGGGCAATGAGCTTCCCGCGTACGCCCAGCCGCCGGTTCACGGCGAGGGCCAGCAGCGATGCCATGGTCAGGATGCCCAAACCACCCACCTGGATGGCAATCAGGATGAGGACCTGGCCAAACCCGGACCAGTGGGTGGCGGTGGAGACGACGGTCAGCCCGGTGACGCAGACCGCCGACACCGCTGTGAAGAACGCGTCGTACAGGGGTGTGACCTGTCCGCTGGAGGCGGATGCCGGCAGCGACAGCAGGGCCGTAAAGAGCAGGATCACCAGGGCGAAGACGATCAGGGCAAGCCGGGCGGGTGAGCTGGCAGCCAGTGCGTCAATGAAGTCGCGCAGCGCGGAGAAGGCGTTAGTGGGTCGAAGCTGCCGCAGCTGCAGCCGGGGCTGCCGGATGGGTGCCATATTCGTGCTTGTTTCCTTGGTTCCAAGTGGGGCGCGGTGCTCTGCACAGAAGTAAACCACTGATGCGGGGCTCCGTAACGGTCCGGCGGCGTGCCGCGGTGTCAGTCTCCCAGTATTGCTCACATCGCGTAGCCTGTTGAGCATGATCAACCGCGGGCTCAGTCTTCCGGTCATGCCGACCCGAATCATCTGGCACGAGTCCATGCTTCAGTACAACTTTGGCCTCGGCCATCCCATGAGTCCGCTGCGCCTGGACCTTACGGCGAGGCTGGCCCGGGACCTGGGAATCTTCGATCTGCCCGGCGTTTCCCTGGGGGAGCCTTTTGTCGCCTCCGACCAGGAGCTCGGGATGGTCCACGGCAGCGCATACATCGCCGGGGTGCGCAGCGTCAGTGAGGACCCGCGGTCATCCCAGGAAAAATTTGGCCTTGGCACCGAAGATAATCCTGCCTTTGCCGGGATGCACGAGGCCAGCGCACGGCTGGTCGGCGGTTCGCTGGCAGCTGCTGATGCCGTGCTGTCCGGGGACGTCGTCCATGCCGTGAACTTTGGCGGAGGCATGCACCACGCGGCCGCCGAACGTGCCTCGGGATTCTGCATCTACAACGACGCCGCGGCCGCCGTCGCCCGGCTGCTCGCGGGCGGCGCCGGCAAGGTCCTGTATATCGACGTCGATGCCCATCACGGCGACGGGACGCAGAGCATCTTCTGGAACGATCCCCGCGTCATGACAATTTCGCTGCATGAAACCGGGTTGACGCTCTTTCCGGGCACGGGTTTCGCCAATGAAACCGGAGGCCCCGGCGCGGAGGGAACCGCGGTGAACGTGGCGCTCCCGGCCCGGACGTCCGACGCCGGCTGGCTGAGGGCCTTTCACGCGGTGGTGCCCCAGCTCGCAGAGGCCTTCGCTCCCGACGTGATCGTCAGCCAGCATGGCTGCGACAGCCACTTCGATGACCCGTTGACCAATCTTCGGCTCAGCGTCGAAACCCAGCGGCAGGCGGCCCTGACCATCGCCGACCTCGCCGCGAACCTCTGCGGCGGCAGATGGATTGCGACCGGCGGCGGCGGATACAACGTTGTTTCAGTGGTTCCCCGTTCCTGGAGCCTGCTGATGTCCGTGGCCGCCAACGGGCGGATCCGGTGCAACACCCCGGTCCCTGAATCATGGCGGGAGTACGTGAAGGAACGCTACGGCGAGGATTCCCAGCCCCTGATGGGTGACGGCGTTGAGCTGTGGTGGAGATCCTGGGAAGTCGGCTACGACCCCAACGACGAGATTGACCGCACCGTGATGGCCACCCGCAAGGAAGTGTTCCCGCTGCACGGACTGGATCCCTGGTTCGATTAGGCGGCGTTCCACCGGGCGTCCCCACCGCCCGGCACGGGAACCAGCCTTTGTCCACGAAACGGATAAAGTAAGGGTCATGGTCATCGATGATGTTTTTGCCGTCATTGCGGAGGGCACCCGCCGTGAACTGCTGGGTGCGCTGCGCAGCGGGGATAAATCCGTAGGCGCGCTCGTGGAAGAGCTGGAAGTCAGCCAGCCCACCGTCTCGAAGCACCTGAAGGTCCTCCGCGAAGCCGGCCTGGTCACCATGCGCGCGGAGGGGCAGAAACGTTACTACTCGCTGCAGCCGGCACCGCTCGAGGAAATCGTGCTGTGGCTCAAGGCCTTCGATCTCCCTTCGCTCCAAGCCGCCAAGACCCCCGGTGTGCGCCTCCCCTCCATGAGCCCGGCGGGCGCGGCCGGTCCCGCACTGGGTTCGGCACCGGCTGCCTCCGGTACTGGAAACGCGGCGGGGACAGCCCGAACCGGTCGTCAGCTGTTCGCCGGCCGCCCGACCTCGCCGGACCAGGTGTCCGCAGCAGCCGCAGCGTCAGCCGGGCTGGAACCCGGAAGCGTCGAAGCCCAGCCGGCGGGCGCGGACCAGGCGGCACAGCATCTGGGCCGCACCGTGGGACGCGCGGCTGAGCGCGCCGTTGACCTGCTGGGGCAGCTCCCCAAGTTCCGGCGTCGGCGCTCCTGAGGCTGACTTCCCCCGTCACACATCGCAGGCCCGGCGGCCGAACGCTAGCGTAGTACGTGGGGAATACTCGAAGGAGCAATCACAGCCATGGACCCAACACTCATCAGCGTTCGCGACGACGTTTTCCGCCGCAACCCGGGAGAAACCGAATTTCACCAAGCGGTAGTCGAGGTTTTCGACTCCCTGGAACCGGTGCTCCGCAAGCATCCGGAGTTCGGCGACGCAGCTATCCTGCAACGCATCTGCGAGCCGGAACGGCAGATTATCTTCCGTGTTCCGTGGGTGGATGACCGTGGACAGGTGCAGATCAACCGTGGATTCCGCGTTGAATTCAACTCTGCCCTGGGCCCCTTTAAGGGCGGCCTGCGCTTCCATCCCTCGGTTTATCTGGGGATCGTCAAGTTCCTGGGCTTTGAGCAGATCTTCAAGAACGCGCTGACCGGCATGCCCATCGGCGGCGGCAAGGGCGGCTCCGACTTCGATCCCCGCGGGAAGTCCGACGCCGAAGTCATGCGCTTCTGCCAGTCCTTCATGACTGAGCTGTACCGCCATATCGGTGAATATACTGACGTCCCCGCCGGTGACATCGGAGTGGGCGGCCGGGAGATCGGCTACCTGTTCGGCCAGTACAAGCGCATCACCAACCGCTACGAGTCCGGCGTGCTGACCGGAAAGGGCGTCAGCTGGGGCGGGTCCCTGGTCCGCCCGGAGGCCACCGGCTACGGCGTCGTCCTTTTTGTCGAAGAAATGCTCAAGACCCGCAACCTCAGCCTGGACGGACAGCGCGTCATCGTCTCCGGGTCGGGCAACGTGGCGATCAACGCCATCGCCAAGGCCCAGTCGCTCGGGGCCAACGTGGTGGCCTGTTCGGATTCGCAGGGCTACGTGGTGGATGAGACCGGCATCGATGTGTCCCTGCTCCGCGAGGTGAAGGAAGTTGAGCGCGGACGCATGACCGATTACGCCAAGCGCCGCGGCAGCTCCGTCACGTACGTGCCCGGCGGTTCCATCTGGGACGCGGGAGCAACGGTGGCGCTTCCGTGCGCCACGCAGAACGAGCTCGACGACGCCGACGCCGCCACGCTGATCAAGTCCGGTGTTGTTGCCGTCGCCGAAGGCGCCAACATGCCCTGCACTCCCAAGGCCATCGAGGCTTTCCAGGAAGCCGGCGTCCTCTTCGGGCCGGGGAAGGCCGCGAATGCAGGCGGAGTAGCCACGTCGGCGCTGGAAATGCAGCAGAACGCCAGCCGGGATTCATGGTCCTTTGAACACACCGAGCGCCGGCTGACGGAAATCATGGTCAACATCCATGACAACTGCGCCCGGACCGCGGAGGAATACGGTTCCCCCGGCAACTACGTGGTTGGCGCCAATATCGACGGTTTCGTCCGGGTTGCCGATGCCATGCTCGCGCAGGGCGTCATCTAGGGGTCATTCGGCGGCACCGGATTTGCCAGCGGACGCGGACCGGGTTTACGGTCGGAGGCATGACAAAGCGTTGGTATGCGTATTTTCCGTTGGCTCTGGAGGAGCCTGCGCGGTAATACGCTGACGCCAACCTTCAGAGCCACCGGGGCAGGGGATCATTTCCCTGCCCTTCGCCATATCCGGCGGGCTTTGATGAGTCTTCCCGCCGGTCCGCACCACAGCCGAACGGGAAAGACCATGACTGTTACCTCCGGAGCACCCGCATCGACGGGCATTGCCCCCAGTGTTCCCCACCCTGCGCCGAACACCTCGAACCTTCGGGTCAGCGGCTTCCGCACCCTCCCCGCTCCGGTCCAGCTGGCCCGGGAAATGCCGCTGACCCCGGCCCTGGCCCGGCACATCGAGCGTTCCCGGGCGGACATCCGAGCCGTCCTGAACGGTGTTGATGACCGGCTGCTGGTGATTATCGGTCCCTGTTCCATCCACGATTCGGCGGCCGGAATCGAGTACGCCCGGAAGCTGGCGGCTGCTGCCCGCGAGCACCGGCAGGACCTCCTGATTGTGCTGCGCGCCTACTTCGAGAAGCCGCGCACCACCGTTGGCTGGAAGGGCCTGATCAACGATCCCCGCCTCGACGGATCCCACGACATCGCCGCCGGCCTGCGCGAGGCACGCCGGTTCCTCCTCAGCGCGGGCGAGCTGGGCCTGCCGGTGGGCACTGAATTCCTGGAGCCCATCAGCCCGCAGTACCTGGCGGACCTGGTGAGCTGGGGTGCCGTGGGTGCGCGGACCACCGAAAGCCAGATCCACCGTCAGCTGGTGTCCGGACTGTCCATGCCGGTGGGCTTCAAGAACGGAACCGACGGCTCGCTGGAAGTCGCCCTGGACGCATGCCAGGCGGCTGCGGCACCGCAGACCTTCCTGGGAATCGACGGCGGCGGCCGGGCATCAATGGTCAGTACCGCCGGCAATCCGGACACGCACGTGATTCTGCGCGGCGGAACCGCCGGGCCAAACTTCTCGGCCCCCGACGTCGCAGCGGCAACCCATGCCCTCGCGGCCAGGAACCTGAACCCCCGGCTGGTTATCGACGCCAGCCACGCGAACAGCGGCAAGAACCACGTCCGCCAGGCCGAGGTGGCGCTGGAGCTGGCGGGCCGTCTGGGAGAGGGCGGGGCGGCGTCGTCGGCCGTGGCCGGAATAATGCTGGAAAGCTTCCTGGTCGCCGGTGCCCAAAAGCTGGACGAAGCCAACCCCGGATCCCTGGTCTACGGACAGAGCATCACCGATGCGTGCATGGGGTGGGACACCAGCGGGCAGGTCCTGGCATCACTGGCCAAAGCTGCCCGCCGGCGGCGCGAAGATGCCCGGTGAACTTCCGCTATCGGGACCTCGGATACTAGAGTGGAAGACCGGACAGTTAACGTAAATGACCGTCCCCAACAGCAGTCCCCAGTGGCAGCCACCGCGTCTTCCGGCCGATCCGCACTGCAGCCGGTTGTTGCGCATCAGCAAAGGACTCAAGGCAAATGGCAGACGAGGGAAATTTCTCGGACGTGAGGTTTCTGACCGTGTCAGAGGTCGCGGATGTCATGCGCGTGTCCAAGATGACCGTGTACCGGCTGGTCCATTCGGGGGAGTTGCCTGCCGTCCGTTTCGGACGCTCGTACCGGGTGCCGCAGTCGGCGGTTCAGCAGGTGCTGAAAAATGCTGTGATTGACGGCCGCTCAGACACTGCGTAGTGCTGTCACTGGATACCGCGGCGAGGCGGTACCCTGTTAAAGAACGTTTTACATCGTGGCAACTATCTGCCGGTGTCAATGCGCGGGTGCCAACGGTGCCGAAGCGTTGGAGCCGGCGTCTGACTATTTCAAGTTTGTGAGGACTCTGTGGGTTCAGTTATCAAGAAGCGCCGCAAGCGTATGGCAAAGAAGAAGCATCGTAAGCTGCTTCGCAAGACCCGCCACCAGCGTCGCAACAAGAAGTAACCAGGATCTTTCCTGGGCAGCCCGCCGTACCCTTCGGGGAACGGCGGGTTTGCTGTTTAACGCGGAATGCTAATGCGGACTGTCCCGCAAAGCGGGCGAGCTAACGGGAGCGTACCCAGGAGAAGCCCCGCCACAGTCCGTAGGCGCCACCGGCTATGGTGGCGCCCTTTAATCCCAGGGTGGCCGCACGCCGCCCCGACCGGAAATCGTAGATCGGCCAGTTGCGGTCCCTGGCATGGCGCCTCAGGCGTGCATCAGGGTTAATGGCCACCGGGTGCCCCACCAGGCTGAGCAGGGGCACGTCATTGTAGGAGTCGCTGTAGGCCCAGCAGCGGTCAAGATCCAGGCCTTCCTTCTTCGCGAGGACCTTGACGCCTTCGGCCTTCGCCGGGCCGTGCAGGAATTCTCCCACCAGGCGGCCGGTATACAGCCCCTGGTCGATTTCGCTGACTGTTCCCAGCGCACCGGTCAGATGCAGCCGGTCCGCGATGACGGACGCCACCTCCACTGGGGTGCCGGTCACCAGCCACACGGGGCGGCCGGACTTCATATGCTGCTCGGTCAGCGCCCGGGTTCCGGGCCAGATCTTGGATTCGATCATCTCGTCGTAAACTTCTTCACCCAAGACCCGGATGTCCGCCGCGGCCAGGCCGGTGGCCAGCGTCAGTGCGGCGTCGCGCACCGAATGAACGTCCTTGAGATTCTCGCCCTGCAGCATGAAACGCGCCTGCTTGCGGGCGAAACCGAACGCTTCCCGGAGAGTAAAGACCTTGCGCTGGTACATTTTGCGGCCCACATGAAAAAGGCTCGCGCCGCGCATCAGGGTGTTGTCGACGTCGAAGAATGCAGCCTCGCCGGGTCTGACCGCCGCTGCCAGTGGCTCGGAGGCTCGTACTGCGGTGGTTCTGGGCATACAACTGAGTCTACGCAAAAAGTCGCCCGGGGCACGGGTGCCCGTTCAAGGCCCGGCGGAACTGGACGCAGCGGCTATTTTAGATATATGACCTCTTCAGAAGCGCACCCCGATCTCCTCCTGCTCACCAGGCCGGGCTGCCACCTGTGTGAAGCGGCCCGGACGGTCCTGGACCGGATCCAGGCCGATCTCGGCGTTCGGTGGCGCGAAAAGTCCATTGACGGGGACGCCGACCTGGCCTCCCGCTTCGGCGAAGAAATCCCGGTGCTTCTGATCGACGGAATCCAGCGCGATTTCTGGCAGCTGGATGAAGCGCGGATCCGCCGGCTATTGGGGGCCTAGCTTCAGAGGGCTTTGTCCGGCCCGGCTGCGGGCTTAGAGTGGGAAAACCGGGCAGCCCGGAGGACCCACTGGCGGCACGCCGGGGGACCGCAGCCGTCCCGGCGGCATAACAACCGATAGGCACATGTGAGCACCACTGAGGAATCCGACCGGCCGGGCAGTGCAGCCGTCCGGCACATTCCGCCTGCGTCGCTGGCCCGCCTGACCATCTACCTGCGGGCCTTGAGCAGCATGCTGGCTGAAGGAATTGACCGGGTGTCCTCGGAGGAATTGGCGGAGGCGGCGGGAGTCAATTCCCCGAAGCTCCGCAAAGATTTGTCATATTTGGGTTCCTACGGCACCCGGGGCGTCGGCTACGACGTTTCCTATCTCAGCGAACAGATTGCCGTTGCCCTGGGCCTGACCCGCAACTGGCGGGTGGCGATTGTCGGTGCCGGAAACCTGGGCCGGGCGCTTGCCGGCTACCCGGGATTTGGGTCCCGCGGTTTTGAAGTGGTGGCCCTCTTCGACGCCGACCAGCTGGTGATTGGCCAGGAGGTCGGCTGGCTGCGGGTCAGCTCCATCGACGCCATGGAAAACGTCCTGGAGCGGACGGGAGCAAACATGGCAGTCCTCTCGGTTCCCGCCGAGGTGGCGCAGGATCTGTGCGACCGTCTCGTGGCCTGCGGAATCACCAGCATCCTGAGTTTCGCGCCCGTGGTCCTGCAGGTGCCGGACCAGGTTCAGGTGCGGAAGGTGGACATGGCCACCGAGCTTCAGATTCTGGCCTACCACGCGCAGCGGGCCCAGGTCTCGAACATCGCATCCGAGGCCCGGGCCCGGCTCGCAACGTAGCCGCGGGACGGTGTCAGTTACGGACGGTGTCAGTGATGGACCCTGTCAGTGATGGATCCTGTCCGATACCACCGCTATGAGTCCTGGGAGCTCAGATACTGGCTGCGCCGCGGGCGAAAATATCTCCTGCAGTCACTGCGGTACAGCAGGCCCAAGCCGGCGGCGGCCACCAGTGCGGCTGTCACCTGGACACTTGAATCGGCGGCGACCGCCACGGTCAGTGCCGCTGCTGCGAGGACCGAACCCCCAATGTGTGCCCAGTTCCTGCCTTCGCGGACCAGGACTGCGATCAGCAAATAGATGCCGAACACCACCAGGGCAGCAGCCATTGTGGCCACCTGCAGGGCGGCCGCATACTCGCCGGCGTCGACACCGAGCCTCTGGAACTCCGCTGCGTTGGCCGGCAGCTCCGTGATCGGGTTGCGGCTTGCCGCAATTCCTCCGCTGAGGCTGATGAGCCCGGCCACCACGATCATGGCAAACGCCAGGCCCACTGCCCGCGGCCGGGGCCCCTTCCACTCGCCGTAGGGGATCCTGGCGGGCAGCGCCTGCGGCGGACGGGTTGCCGGCGGGTCGGGGATGAACAGGTTGGGCTGACCTGCTGCCGGGGGTGGTTCTTCAACGGCGCCGGAGGCCGGGAACGGCGTCGGCGGGGCGGTTGTGCCGGCATGCCGGCCGGAGGGGGGAATCCGGGAACCGAGAACTCCCCGGGCCCTTCGGCCGAGGTCAAGCATGCGGGGTTTTTGGGGATTGGGGGAAGCGGGAAGTGAACTCATGTCGGCTGCCGCCTTCGTCAAAAGGGATACGCTCCCCGCCCAGACAGTCCTGCCCTCCGGGACGGGACATCAAACGCTACAGCGCAACTCTGACGGTGTGACCAGCGGCGGCGGTTTGCGGGCCTCCGCGGGGACAAAAAGGGCCGGCCCGGATTCCGGACCGACCTTTTTGCACCTGCTTTTTGCGCCTGCCAACAGGAAAGGCGTGCTGCTGCTTCCCTTAGTAATAAGGGCCGAAGCGCGGCCGCGGCTGGAAGTACGGCTGCGCCTGGGGGCGGTAGAGCATGACGATTCCCGCGATGCCGGCGAGCGAGCCGAGCAGCGCGATCAGCTCCACCGGAGAGGAGAACGCAAGACCGCTCAACAGGGAGAGCAGTACCCACACGGCGGACAGTGCGGCAAAGACGGTTCCCAGGATTCTGGCCCAGTTCTTGCCCCTGCGGATCAGGAAAGCAATGAGGACGTAGACCAGCGTGACGATCAGAGACAGGATCACTCCAGTGGTCACGAACAGGCTTCTGAACGTTTCCTCGGTCATGCCGGCATCCTGGACCGTCTGGCGGTCATTTTCCGGCAGCATGCTGAAACTGACGGAGTCCGCGAGGGTGAGGTATGTGGTGGTCAGGTAGATCAGGGTCAGGAGCCCCGCGGCGAGAATCAGCCAGAAGCCGGTCATCACCTCGCGGGGCGGGATCCGCTTGCCGCCGGGCATCTGTCCCTGCCCGGGAGTGGCATAACCGGAGGGCTGCGCCGACTGGTAGCCGTACGGGCTCTGCGGCTGCTGGCCATACTGCTGACCGTATTGCTGCCCGTATGGATTCTGTCCGTAAGGGGATGGGTGCTGGCCGGCATCCTGCGCGGGCCCCTGCTGGCCGGGCCCCTGCTGGCTGTACGGAGTGTAAGGCTGTCCCTGCTGGGGATTCGGCAGGCGCTGTCCGTACCTGGGTTCGTCGTCTGCGGCAGCGCCGGGATCCCGGGGCTGGTTCGCGTCGCGTGGGTCCGGGGAATTCGGGGGTGTGCTCATTGCCGCCTACTTGCTGGTTGGTGCAGATGCTGCCCGGGCAGACGGGTCTACGCGGACTGGTCTGTTGGTGCAGGGTTGGGTTTCCCCCAGCCTATCGCGGCGGCACCGTCGCCCGCAGGCCTTCCCGCGATGTCCCCGGATCGTCCGCAGTTTTAGGATCGTCCGCGGTTTCAACCATCCGCAGTATTAACGCAAAAGGACACCCCGGCGCGGTGCCGGGGTGTCCTTGAACCTCACTCGGTGAGTGGGCTGCCCAAACCTTGGGTCAGGAAGCCGCCACGAACTCGGCGTCCACATTGATGGTCACCTTGTCGCCGACGAGCACGCCGCCGGTTTCCAGGGCTGCGTTCCACGTCAGGCCGAAGTCCTTGCGGCTGATGACGGTGGTGCCGGAGAAGCCGGCGCGGGTGGCGCCGAAGGGGTCAACGGCCACGCCGTTGAATTCGGTGTCCAGGACCACCGGACGGGTGGTGCCCTTGATCGTCAGGTCGCCGGCCACCTGGTAGGTCTCGCCCGAGCCCTCGACACCGGTGACGGAGAACTTCAGTTCCGGGAACTGCTCCACGTCAAAGAAGTCCGCTCCCTTGACGTGGCCGTCGCGGTTGGCGTCGTTCGAGTTGAACGATGCGGACTTGATGACGGCGTTGATGGTGGACTCGTTGACGGACGGTCCCACCTCCATGACTGCGGTGACGTCGTCGAAGTTGCCGCGGACCTTGCTGATGCCGGCGTGCCGGACTGTGAATCCGACCTCGCTGTGCGAGGCGTCGAGGGTCCAGGTGCCGGTGGAAAGTCCGTTGGGGATCATGCTGTTCTCCTGATGCTGGTAGGTTCCGGGGCCGCGCCCCGATGCACGTCGATGCATTTGCATCTACTCTGACACAGATTTGTTCAAGCTTCAAGTATTTCGCAGATTTAGTTCACGGCACTTCCTCTGCGAAACTTGTACACATGTCCCGTGCCTCGATTCACCTTGTCCGCCATGGAGAAGTTTTCAACCCGAACGGCGTGCTCTACGGGCGCCTGCCGGAGTTCCATTTGTCCGAACTGGGGCAGGAAATGGCCCGCCGCGTCGCCGGTCATTTTGAAGACCGGAAGAACGACGGCGCCAAGCTGGTGCACCTGGTCGCGTCGCCGCTGACCCGGGCACAGGAGACCGCTGCGCCGATCGCTGCCGCCCTGGACCTGGAGATCACCACCGACGAACGCATCCTGGAAGCGACCAACCGGTTCGAGGGCCTGTCCGGTGTCACCAGCAGGCTGCGCAACCCGCGGTACTGGCCGCTGATGTACAACCCGCTGAAGCCGTCGTGGGGAGAGCCCTACGCTGAGCAGGTGGAGCGTGTCATGGCGGCGGTGCAGGATGCCCGTCTGCAGGCACTGGAGCTCGGCGGAGACAAGGCCGAGGCCGTATTGGTGAGCCACCAGCTGCCCATTTGGGTGACCCGCCTGGCCGCCGAGGGCCGCAAGCTGTGGCATGACCCCCGCAACCGCCAGTGCACGCTGACCTCCGTCACCACGCTGGATTTCGACGGTGACACCCTGATCGGCGTCCGCTATGCGGAGCCCTCAGCGGACCTGCTGCCCGGTGCTGCGAATATTCCGGGAGCATAATAGAATTACTACGCGTTGTAGAAGTGGCAGCCCCGCCGCGATGAAAGCTGGAAATACTTGAAGAATCCTCAGAGCACTCCCCAGCCGGATGCCTTGCGCCGCCGCTCCTTCCTGAAGTTCGGCGCCGGGCTGGCCCTTGGCGTGCCCTTGGTCGCCGCCGCGGCGGGATGCGCCGTGGAGGATCCGCTGGCAGCCCAGGCCAAGGCGGGGGACAACAAGAATTACATTGCCGGCGACGGCTCCGTTACCGAGTACGCCGCCGGACAGCGCGGCGAGCCGGTGGAATTCACCGGCACGCTCTTTGACGGGACGGCCGTTCCGTCCTCGGACTTCACCGGCGACGTGGTGGTCCTGAACTTTTGGTACGCCGCCTGCGCGCCATGCCGCAAGGAAGCCCCCGACCTGGTGGAGCTGCACGGGATGTTCGAACCCGACGGCGCCCGCTTCTACGGCGTGAACATCCGCGATGAGCGCAGCACCGCCGAAGCCTTTGAGCGGTCCTTCGGCGTCGATTACCCCAGCTTCGAGGACAAGGACGGCGGAATCCTGCTGGCCATGACGCAGTTCGTGCCCCCGTCGGCCGTTCCCACCACCCTGGTCCTGGACCGCGAGGGACGTGTTGCCGCCCGCATCCTCGGCCTGGCGGACAAGAGCACCCTGAAAGCCCTGATCTCCGACACGCTGGCAGCATAGCCGGCATGCTTCTTTCCGCCGTAACTGCCCCATCCGCCGTTGTCCCCGCGGCAGCCCTGCCGGCAGCCAACGTGTTTGCCGAGACCATCCTGAACGGGTCCATGCTGCTGGCCATCCCCGTGGCAGCCCTGGCCGGGCTCGTGTCCTTCCTGTCTCCGTGCGTGCTGCCGCTGGTTCCGGGCTACCTGGGCTATGTCACCGGGCTCACGGGCGTGGACCTGCAGAAGCAGCGCCGTGGACGGATGTTCGCCGGCATCGGACTGTTCGTCCTGGGGTTCTCCGCGGTCTTTGTCATCATCGGCGCCGGCGTCGGACAGCTTGGCGGCTGGCTGCGGGGGTCGGAGCAGGCCTGGATCACGCAAGCCCTTGGCGCCGCCATCATCGTGCTGGGCATCGTCTTCATGGGCGGGCTGAGCTGGTTCCAGCGGGACCGGAAGATCAGCGCACGCCCGCCGGCCGGACTGTGGGGTGCGCCGCTGCTGGGCATCACCTTCGGACTGGGGTGGGCGCCGTGCCTGGGGCCGACCCTGTCCGCCGTGCAGCTGCTCTCTTTCTCCGGCGACGACGCCAGCGCCGCCAAAGGCGCGTTCCTGACCTTCATCTACTGTCTCGGCCTGGGGCTTCCGTTCCTGCTGATTGCACTGGGCTTCCGGCGCGGCATGGGCGCACTGGGTGTCTTCCGCCGGCACCGTCTCGCCCTGCAGCGCTTCGGCGGCGGCATGCTGATTGTTTTGGGTGTCCTGATGCTCACAGGAGTCTGGAACATCTGGATCAACCATCTCCAAGGTTGGTTGGATAGTGTGACCCTGCCGATCTGATGAGCTTTTTCCCCGAGCCAGCCACGGCTCCCGTCCAGCAAGAACCCTCCAAAGAACTATGAGAACCAGTTGAACCGTGAACCGGATGTTTTGACCGAAGCCGAGAAAAACGGCGGCAGCACCTCCGCCGCGCCCGGGAAGGGCGGCAAGGGCGGCAAAACCGGCAAAACCGGCGGCCGCAACGGAGATGTCCAGCTGCCTTCGCTTGGTCCGCTGGGCCTGCTGCGCTGGGCCTGGACCCAGCTGACCAGCATGCGCACGGCGCTGCTGCTGCTCCTGCTGCTGGCCGTGGCTGCCGTGCCGGGATCGCTGTTTCCGCAGCGGCCGGCCAACCCCGCCGTCGTCACCCAGTATCTGGAGGACAACCCGGACACCGGCCCCTGGCTTGACCGCTTCCAGCTCTTTGACGTGTATTCCTCAGTCTGGTTCTCGGCGATTTACCTGCTGCTGTTCATCTCCCTGATCGGCTGCGTCATTCCCCGGGCCAAAGCCCACTACCGGGCCATGCGGTCCAAGCCTCCACGCACCCCCAAGCGGCTGTCCCGGCTGCCCGAATACGGCACGCTGGCCATTCCGGCGTCTTCGGGACTCACCGCCGGTTCCGCCGTCGAACAGGCGGCGCAGCTGCTGCGCAAGCGCGGCTACCGGGTGGACGTCCGCGATCTCGACGGCGACCGTCCCTCAGTTGGCGCGGAACGCGGCTTCGCCAAGGAAGTGGGAAACCTGGTGTTCCACACGGCCCTGATCGGGGTTCTGGTCTGCATCGCGGTTGGCGGACTGTTTGGCTACAGCGGGCAGAAGATCGTGGTGGAGGGGGAGTCCTTCGTCAACACCTTGGTAGGCTACGACTCCTTCACTCCCGGCACCAGCTTCACTGAAGATCAGCTGGCCCCCTACTCGCTCACGCTGGACAAGTTTGATGTCCAGTTCGACCGCGAATCGCAGACCCACTACGGCCAGCCGCTGGACTTTGCCGCCACCATGACGGTCAAGGACAGCCCGGACGCTGAAGAACACACCGAAACCCTGAAGGTCAACGCGCCGCTGACCATCGGCGGCAGCCGGGTCTACCTGGTGGGCAACGGTTACGCCCCCGTGGTCACGGTGCGCGACGGCGAGGGCAACATTGCGCTGCAGGGTCCTGTTGTCTCAGTCCCCAGCGACGGCATGTACACCTCCCTGCTGGTGATCAAAGCTCCGGATGCCAAGCCGGACCAGCTCGGCTTCGTGGGCTTCTTCCTGCCCACCGCCATGCTCGATGACCAGGACGTGTCCTACTCCGGTGATCCGGACCCCTTCAACCCGCAGCTGAACCTGAACGCCTACTACGGGGATCTGGGACTGGACGAAGGCGTGCCGAGCAACGTTTACGTGCTCGACACCGAAAACCTGACGGAAATCAACAGCCGCAACCTGGATGAAGGCGGCATCGTGCTGGGCGCGAACCAGACGTACGAGCTGCCCGAGGGCAAGGGCTCCATCTCCTTTGACGGCATCAAGCGGTACGCCGCACTGGACATCCACTACGATCCGGCCAAGATCTGGGTCCTCGGCTTCGCCACCCTGTCGCTGACCGGCCTGGCCGCTTCCCTGTTCCTGGCCCGGCGCCGCGTCTGGGTCCGCAGCGGCACGCACGCCGACGGCCGCATCATGGTCGAATACGGGCTGCTGGCCCGCGGCGAAGACCAGCGGCTGTCCAGCGAGGCTGCAGCCATCCGAACCCTGCTGGAAAAGCAGTGGTTGGCGGGCGGCAACACAGTGGAGGACAATGGCGCCGGGGGCTCATCCGCGCCGGAGTCCGGCGACGACAGCACAGAGCACAGCACAAACCGGCCAACTAAGCCCGGAGCATCAGCGGTGGACAGCGAAGCCGCTCAGGAGAAGGAAACAGGTAAGGACTCGTAATGCCAGACATGCCCTCCATCGACTACACACTCGCTGAGTACAGCGAGCTGTTCATGCTGCTGGCAGCGTTCGCCTACACGGTGGCGTTCCTGGCCTTCACCTGGGACCTCGCACAGAGCAGCAGGACCATCAAGGCAGTCGAGAGCAGGCTGACGCAGCCCGACGCCGCGGCCGCCGCCAAGACCGCAGCACTTTCCGGCGCTTCCGCCCGCACCTCCGGCTCCGGACGACCCGGGGGACCGGCTTCCGACAGCTACCTGGCTGACGGCAACGTCCGCGGCTGGGACGCCGACGGGAAACCCGCGGCGCAGACGGCGGACGCCTCCATGGGCTACGTCGGTGCGGGCCGGAACACCGCCCGCGTGGCCGTTGCGCTGACCGTCCTGGGCGCCCTGATCCATGCCGCCGCCGTCATCACCCGCGGCCTGGCCGCACACCGGGTGCCCTGGGGCAACATGTACGAGTTCTGCACCACCGGTGCGCTGGTGGTTGCGGTGGTCTTCCTGCTGGTCCTGCTCAAGCGCGACCTGCGCTTCCTCGGCACATTTGTCCTCGGACTGGTGCTCATCATGATGATGGTTGCCACCATCGGCTTCCCGACGCCGGTGGCCCACCTCATCCCGGCCCTGCAGAGCTACTGGCTCATCATCCATGTGTCAGTGGCCGTCATCGCTTCCGCACTCTTTACCCTCACCTTCGCCATGTCCGTGCTGCAGCTCCTCCAGGCTGACCGCGAGACCAAGATCCGCGCCGGCGGAACCTCCAAGCTGGGCTTCCTGCGGATCGTGCCCTCCGCGCAGAGCCTGGAGAACTTCTCCTACCGGATCAACGCCGTCGCCTTTGTGCTGTGGACCTTCACCCTGATGGCGGGATCGGTCTGGGCCGAGCAGGCCTGGGGCCGGTACTGGGGCTGGGACACCAAGGAAGTGTGGACCTTCGTGATCTGGGTGGTTTACGCCGGCTACCTGCACGCGCGTGCAACCCGCGGCTGGACCGGTACCCGCGCCGCATGGCTGTCCATCGTCGGCTACCTGTGCGTGGTCTTCAACTTCACCATCGTGAACGTGTACTTCGCCGGGCTGCACAGCTACTCCGGCGTCTAAGGGCTCCTGTACGCCGGCTGGATCCCCTGCCCCGGCGGACAGCGACCGCAACTCCAAACCCGCCTTCCGGTTCGCCGGGAGGCGGGTTTTTGCTGTGCCCGCCCGCTGGGCCGGAGGCGCTCCCGCATAGGTTCTCACTCTTTGGGGCTGGTGTGACTGGTGTGGCAACTCGCGTCACGGGAGTGCTCACAGGATGGGAACCAGTGCGCCGGGAGGGGCCGGGGGGGGGGCGGAGGCCCCGCATAGGTTCCCACTCTTTGGGGCTGGTGTGACTGGTGTGGCAACTCGCGTCACGGGAGTGCTCACAGGATGGGAACCAGTGCGCCGGGTGCGACCGGGAGCGGAAACAGCCGACAGCAGTCTGCCACCGGGGAGGGGCACGGGGGAGGGGGGAGCGCCGCCACAACAAAGGAACCCGCCCCCGGATGGCCGGGCGCGGGTTCCTCTGGAAATCGAAGGGAACGAAAGCGGTTCCTACGAGGCGCTGGGCTTTTCGTCGTCGTTCTTATGCCCGGCCTGCTTCTCGCGTTCGCGCAGCTCTGCCTCGCGGCGCTTGAGCTCGGCTTCCTTCTGCTGCTGGCGGCGCCGGATTTCCAGATTGCGCAGGAACTCGGGATCATCGTCCGGGGCGGTGGGATGCCGGGGAGCGCGGTTCTTCGGCGCCGGGCCGCTCTTGGGCCGGCCGAAAAGGAACCACAGCAGGGCTCCGAGCACCGGCAGGAGCACAATCGTGAAGAGCCAGGCGGTCTTGGAGATGCTGCGCACCTCCTGTGCCCGCGACATGACGCAGTCGATGATGGCATAAATAATGACAGCGGCGACAATGATGACACCGAAAAGCACGAGGCGAGGCATGACTCAATTGTAGTGGAGCAGGACACAGCTGTGTCTTCCCGGTCCGGACCGGGCGGGTCGGTTCGGCGTCAGGTGCCGGCCCGAAGACGCCGAACGAGCAGTTTGCAACTAGAATGGCCCTGTGGCTTTCTGGAAATTTACCGCTCTCCGCCTTGGTTTGGTGGCCCTCTTCTTCGCTGCATGTGTATGGCTGGGCCTGGGCCTGGTGCTCTCGGCGATCATCGGTGCCGTGCTCGCATGGTGCGTGACCTACCTGTTTTTCCGCGGGATGCGCGACGCCGCGGCCCGCAGCGTGCAGCAGCGCTTCCACGCCGATGCACCGCCCTCTCGAAACCGGGCGGAGCTGGATGACGCCGGAGCCGAGGACGGCCTGCTCGATGCCCATCCGGACGTGCGGATCGACAACGACCGCAAGCCGCCCCGGAAGTAGGAGCGTGAAGCCCGGGGTGGGCTGCCTGCAGCCCTAGGCGGGCAGCAGCCGGCAGCCCTAGGCGAGCAGCCGGGTCAGCACCAGTCCGAGGCTGTACAGCATGGCGAAGCCCATGTTGATGAGCCCGGTCTGCTGCAGGACCGGGATCAGGCTGCGGCGCTTTTTCCCCTTCAGCATGAGCCAGCTCGGCATCAGGCACACCGGGATGAGCAGCAGCACCAGCAGGACCCAGGGGTAATCCGCGGCGATGAACAGCGGCAGCAGGATGGCCAGCGCCAGCATCATCACGTAGCTGATCCGGGCGGCTTCATCGCCCAGCCGAACGGCCAGGGTGCGCTTGCCGGCTTCGCGGTCGGTGGGGATGTCCCGCACGTTGTTGGCCATCAGCAGGGCCATGGCAATCAGCCCGGTCCCGATGGCGCCGAGCACTGCCGGAAGGCTGATCTGGCCGGCCTGGGTGTAAGTGGTGCCCAGGGTGGCCACGAGGCCGAAGAACACAAACACGAAGACGTCGCCCAGGCCCATGTAGCCGTAGGGGTTCCGGCCGCCGGTGTAGCCCCACGCAGCGGCCACGCAGCCGATGCCCACCAGGATCAGGAACCAGGTGGAGGAGAGAATGATCAGTGCCAGGCCGGCAATCATCGCCGCGCCGAAGCATGCGAAAGCCGCATATTTGACCTGCTTCGGGGCGGCCGCGCCGGACCCGGTCAGCCGCAGC
Organism: Arthrobacter gandavensis; assembly: GCF_009192735.1. GTDB lineage: Bacteria > Actinomycetota > Actinomycetes > Actinomycetales > Micrococcaceae > Arthrobacter_B > Arthrobacter_B citreus. The sequence continues at coordinate 675,240 of NZ_VTFU01000002.1, read as the reverse complement.
GGGCCCACGCGGTTGTCATCGGTGCCCCGGATGCCGTCGGAGTAGTCATTGGCGTAGTTCACGCCCACTTGCAGCAGCACGGCCACCAGGGCTGCCAGCACGGCGTTCAGGGGCTTAAAGGAACCCAGGTCGTATGCCGCCGCCGTACCGATAATGACGGGCGCCACCGCCATCGGCAGTGTGCGGGGGCGGGCTCCTTCTAACCACTGCGCGGCTGTAGCCACAATCAACGTCCTTTTGCTTGAGTGATGTTCAACGTTCTATTCTTCCGCAGCCTTCGAGCCCGGAAGACCCCCGGCGGGATTCAGGGATGCGTGTGTCCGGCTGCGGCCAGCAACTGGCGCAGGCCCATCCGGTCGGTCTTGCCGTTGGGCAGCAGGGGCAACGCCTCCAGCAGGAGCACCACCTTGGGCACGGCTGGCCGCCCGAGCGACGAGCGCACTGCGGCCTTCACCTTTTCCGGATCCACCGAGCCGACGACGGCGGCGCCCACCAGGTGGCCCCACTCGGGGCTCTCCAGGCCAAGGACAATGGCCTCGGAAACCTCGGGCAGCTGCTCGATGGCGGCCGAAACCGCGGCGGCGGACACCTTGATGCCGCCGGTGACGATCACGTCATCGAGCCGGCCGGACACCGTCACCCGTCCGTTCTCCACGGAGCCGGCGTCATCGGTGCGGTACCAGCGTTTTCCTGAGTTGAAGCGGAACCGTTCCGCGGTCAGCTCCGGCTGGCCCATGTAGCCCTCGGCCAGGACATCTCCGGCGATCCACAGCGCACCGGATTCCACCTGCACGTCCACGCCCGGAAGCGGCACGCCGTCGTACACGCAGCCGCCGCAGGTTTCGCTCATCCCGTAGGTGGTGACAACGTTCAGGCCCTGGGCCGCGGCCTCGGCCAGCAGCCCCGGCCCGGCCGGGGCTCCGCCGAGCAGAATGGCGTTGAAGCGCCGGAGCACGCGCAGTGTCTCGGGCTCCGGATTGGTCAGCAGCCGGTGCAGCTGGGTGGGAACCAGTGACGTGAAGCGGTTCCGGTCCGTCATATCGGCAGCGGCGGCGGTGAACCGTGCTGCGCTGAATGATCCGGAGGTGTCCATGAAGACCGGGTGGGTGCCTGCGTACAGGGACCGGATGAGCACCTGGACGCCGGCAATGTAGTGCGCCGGCAGCGCCATCAGCCACTGGCCGTCCGCCCGCAGCGCCATGGCGGTGGCCATGGAGGACGCGGCGAGGGCATCGGTGGTGAGCATGGTCTGCTTGGGGGCGCCCGTGGACCCCGAAGTGCTGATGACCAGGGCTATGTCATCGTTGGGCAGCTCACCGGAAAAGGTTTGGCCCGGGTTCGCGTGCGGGGCGACGGCGGGGCCTTCGCCGGCAAGGGCGGCGGCAAGCGGAGCCAGCAGCGTTTCGGCATTAAATCCGGCGGGAGTGTGGACGGTCAGCAGTTCCATGGCGGCGGCCTAGAAGTAGTAGGGGAAGGAGGACCAGTCGGGATCCCGTTTTTCGAGGAAGGCATCCTTGCCCTCCACCGCTTCATCGGTCATGTAGGCCAGGCGCGTTGCTTCACCGGCGAAAACCTGCTGTCCGGCCAGGCCGTCATCGGCGAGGTTGAAAGCAAACTTGAGCATGCGGATGGCCTGCGGGGACTGGCGGGCGATATCGGCAGCGTACTCCAAGGCAACCTTTTCCAGGTTTTCGTGGTCCACGGCCTCATTGACGGCACCCATGGCCACCATGTCCTCGGCGGAATACTCCCGGGCGAGGAAGAAAATCTCGCGGGCCTTCTTCTGCCCGATCTGCCGCGCCAGCAGGGCCGAACCGTACCCGGCGTCAAAGCTTCCCACCGTGGCGTCGGTTTGCTTGAACTTTCCGTGCTGCCGCGAGGCGATGGTCAGATCCGAGACCACGTGCAGGCTGTGGCCGCCCCCGGCCGCCCAGCCGTTGACGACGGCGATGACCACCTTGGGCATGGTCCGCATCAGCCGCTGCACCTCCAGGATGTGCAGCCTGCCGGCGCGGGCCGGGTCAATGGTTTCCTTGGTATCGCCCTCTGCATACCTGTAGCCGTCACGGCCGCGGATCCGCTGGTCGCCGCCGGAACAGAAGGAATGGCCGCCGTCCCGGGGGGAGGGGCCGTTGCCGGTGAGGAGGACGGTGGCGACGTCCGGGGTCATCCGGGCATGGTCCATGGCGCGGTACAGCTCATCGACGGTCCCGGGCCGGAACGCATTGCGGACCTCCGGGCGGTTGAACGCGATGCGAACCGTCGGCAGGTCGCGCACGATGCCGCCGTCGGCCGTACGCTCCACTTGGCGGTGGTAGGTCATGTCCTGCAGGTCCTCAAACCCTGAGACAAGACGCCACTGCTGCGGGTCGAAAATATCGGACACCTGTTCTGGAAGTTCTGTGCTCACAATTCCGAGTTTATCGTTCCACCCCAAACCGGCCGTGAGAGGGCCGTTTTGGCCCCGCACCCTGTCACCGGGTGGAGGTGCTGCAATACGTTTGCAGCATGGCTGGCTCCGCACCGGGGATCGATGGCCCCGCATCCGAAACAATGCTCAAGCTCGGCAGGTTCTTCACCCGCTGGGACGAAACCGCTGACGGCCGCGCGGTGTTCCGCGAGGGCGGGCGGAAGGGAGATTCCTTCTACCGGAACCGGTGGAGCCACGACAAGGTCGTTCGGTCCACGCATGGGGTGAACTGCACGGGTTCCTGCTCCTGGAAGGTCTACGTCAAGGACGGGATCATCACCTGGGAAGCCCAGGAAACGGACTATCCGACGGTGGGCCCGGACCGGCCGGAATATGAGCCGCGCGGCTGTCCGCGCGGCGCCGCCTTCTCCTGGTACACGTATTCACCCACCCGGGTCCGCTACCCCTACATCCGCGGCGTGCTGCTGGACATGTACCGGGCGGCCAAGCGCGAAACGGGCGACCCCGTGCTGGCCTGGGAACAGATTATTAACGACCCCGAGCGCCGCCGGAGCTACCAGCGGGCAAGGGGCAAGGGCGGGCTGGTGCGCTCCAGCTGGGCTGAGGCGCTGGAAATGACGGCAGCCGCCCACGTCTCCACGGTCAAGAACTACGGGCCGGACCGCTGCACCGGATTCTCGCCCATCCCGGCCATGTCCATGGTCTCGCACGCTGCCGGAGCACGGTTCATCAACTTGATCGGCGGGGTGATGAACAGCTTCTACGACTGGTACGCGGATCTGCCCGTGGCCAGCCCGCAGGTGTTCGGTGACCAGACCGACGTTCCCGAATCCGGCGACTGGTGGGACGCGACGTACCTGATGATGTGGGGCTCGAACATTCCGGTGACCCGCACCCCGGATGCGCACTGGATGGTGGAGGGCCGCTACCGCGGGACCAAGGTGGTGTCGGTCAGCCCGGACTATGCGGACAACACCAAGTTCGCCGATGAATGGCTGCCCGCGCAGGCGGGTTCCGACGCTGCCCTGGCCATGGCCATGGGGCACGTCATCCTGAAGGAGAATTTCGTGGACCGGCGGGTCCCGTTCTTCGAGGAGTACGTCCGCCAGTTCACCGACCTGCCGTTCCTGGTAACTCTGGAAACCCGCACCGACGGCAGCGTGGTGCCGGGCAAGTTCCTCACCGCCGCGGACCTTGGCCGCAGCGAGGCCAAAGCGTCTGACGCCGCCTTCAAGACGGTGCTGCTGGACCGCGACGCCGGCACCCCGGTGGTGCCCAACGGCTCAGTGGGCTTCCGGTACAACGACGAGGACGCCGGCAAATGGAACCTTGACCTGCAGGGCGTGATCCCGGCCCTGTCCATCGCCGACGCATCGTCCTGGGATCGCGAAACATCCCGAGTGGAGCTTCCGGCGTTCACCGACCCCTCCGGCGTCGGCTCCGTGATGCACCGCGGCGTGCCGGTGACCACCGTGGCGGGCCGGACCGTCACCACCGTCTTTGACTTGATGCTCGCCCAGTACGGGGTGGGCCGGGAGGGCCTGCCGGGGGAGTGGGCGGCCGGATACGACGACGCCGACACCCCCTACACTCCGGCCTGGCAGGAAGAGATCACGAACGTCCGTCCGGATGCGGTGCTCCGCACGGCCCGTGAATTTGCCGCGAACTCTGAGAAGTCCAAGGGCCGGTCGATGATTATCCTCGGTGCCGGCATCTGCCAGTGGTACCACGGGGACGTCACCTACCGGGCCATCCTGGCCATGCTGATGCTGACCGGCTGCGAGGGCCGCAACGGCGGCGGCTGGGCGCACTATGTGGGCCAGGAAAAGTGCCGCCCTATCACCGGGTGGGCCGCCATGGCCTCCGCCGGTGACTGGAACCGGCCTCCGCGGTTCATGATCGGCACCGCGTTTTGGTACATGCACACCGACCAGTTCCGCTCGGACGGCTATTCCTCGGACTCAATGCAGTCACCGCTGGCCCAGGGGCACCTGCGCGGCATGCACACCGCCGACGTCATCGCGAAGTCCACCCGGATGGGCTGGATGCCGTTCTATCCGCAGTTCGACAAGAAGAACTCCCTGGATGTGGCGGACGAAGCCACGGCGGGAGTGGCCAAAGGCGAAGCGGCGGATGAGGCCACCTGGGTGGCGCGCCGGCTCAAGGACGGGCGGCTGCGGTTCGCCGTCGAGGACGTGGACGCCCCGGAGAACTGGCCGCGGACCCTGGTCCTGTGGCGGTCCAATCTGCTGGGCTCCTCCGCCAAGGGCGAGGAGTACTTCCAGAAGCACCTGCTGGGCACCCTGAACAACGTGATGGGTGAGGACCACAGCGAATCCCGGCCCGCCGACGTCGTCTGGCACGAGAATGCGCCGCAGGGAAAGCTGGATTTGCTGGTGTCCGCCGACTTCCGGATGACCAGCTCCACCCTGCTCTCCGACGTCGTGTTCCCCGCCGCCACCTGGTACGAAAAGTACGACCTGTCCTCCACCGACATGCATCCGTACGTGCATGCCTTCACCCCGGCCATTTCCCCGCCATGGGAAGCCAAGACGGATTACGATCTGTTCCGGCTGCTCTCCGAGGAATTTTCCCGCCAGGCCGCCACGCACCTGGGCGTGCGGAAGGACCTGGTGGCCACGGCGCTGACCCACGACACCCCGGGCGAGATTGCCCAGCCCGGCGGACACGCTCCGGACTGGAAGGGAACTGACATTCCCGCGGTTCCCGGCAAGAACCTGCCGGACCTGAAAATCGTGGAGCGGGACTACACGGCCATCGGCGAGAAGTTTGTTGCCATTGGTCCGCTCGCCGACAAACTCGGGCTCACCACCAAGTTCGTGAAGTACGACGTGACCAAGCCGCTGGCCCAGCTGGCCCGCAAACACGGAGTCTTCGACCGCGGGGCCGCAGCCGGGCGGCCCGCCGTGGACACCGATGCCAGGATGGCCGAGGCCATCCTGATGCTCTCCGGCACCACCAACGGCGAGTTGGCCGTGCAGGGCTTCAAGACCCTGGAGAAACGCACCGGCACACGGCTGGCGGACCTGGCCGAGGGGGCTGAAGACAAACAGATCACCTTCCGGGACACGCAGGACCGGCCGACGCCGGTGATCACCTCCCCGGAATGGTCCGGCTCCGAAACCGGCGGCCGGCGGTACGCGCCCTTCACCATCAACATTGAGCGGCTCAAGCCTTTCCACACGCTCACCGGCCGCATGCACTTCTTCCTGGACCATGACTGGATGCAGGACATGGGGGAGGCGCTGCCGATCTACCGGCCGCCGCTGGACATGCACCGACTGTTCGGCGAACCGCAGCTCGGCACCCGCGGGGAACTGTCCGTGGCGGTGCGCTACCTGACCCCGCACAACAAGTGGTCCATCCACTCCGAGTACCAAGACAACCTGTTGATGCTCTCGCTGTCCCGCGGCGGCACGGCGGTGTGGATGAGCACCCAGGACGCTGCGCTGATCGAAGTGAAGGACAACGACTGGGTGGAATGCGTGTCCACCAACGGGGTGCTGGTGGGCCGGGCGATCGTGAGCAGCAGGATGCCCGCCGGTGTCCTCTACGTTCACCACGCGCAGGAACGGATCATCGACACCCCCAAGTCAGAGGCAACCGGCCGGCGCGGCGGCATCCACAACTCGGTGACGCGGATCCTGGTCAAACCAACCCACATGATCGGCGGCTACGCGCAGTTGTCCTGGGCCTTCAATTACCTCGGCCCCACCGGCAACCAGCGCGACATCGTCACGGTTGTGCGCAAACGCTCCCAGGAGGTGCGGTACTGATGCGAATCATGGCACAAACGGCAATGGTCATGGCACTGGACAAGTGCATCGGCTGCCACACCTGTTCGGTGACCTGCAAACAGGCCTGGACCAACCGGGCGGGAACCGAATATGTCTGGTTCAACAACGTGGAAACCCGTCCCGGGCAGGGCTATCCGCGCCGGTACGAGGACCAGGAAAAGTGGAAGGGCGGCTGGGAGTTGAACAGCCGCGGCAAGCTGAAGCTGAAGGCCGGCGGGCGGCTGGCCAAACTCTTTGGCATCTTCGCCAGTCCCGTTCAGCCGGAGCTGAGTGATTACTACGAGCCCTGGACCTATGACTACGAAAACCTGATCAACGCTCCGGCCGGCAATGACTTTCCGGTGGCGAAACCCAAGTCCCTGATCACCGGTGAGGACATGAAAATCACCTGGTCCGCCAACTGGGATGACAGCCTGGGCGGATCGGGGCGCACGGAGCTGCAGGACCCGGTGCTGGAGAAAATGCGCCGGGACGCGGAGGAGCAGGTGAAGCTGGAGTTCGACTCCACCTTCATGTTCTACCTGCCGCGGATCTGCGAGCACTGCCTGAACCCCTCCTGTATGGCCTCCTGCCCTTCGGGGGCCATCTATAAGCGGGAGGAGGACGGCATTGTCCTGGTGGACCAGGACCGCTGCCGCGGCTGGCGCCAATGCGTCACCGGCTGCCCGTACAAGAAGATGTACTTCAACCACCGCTCCGGCAAGGCTGAGAAGTGCACCTTCTGCTATCCCCGCATCGAAGTGGGGCTGCCCACGGTCTGCGCCGAAACGTGTGTGGGCCGGCTGCGCTACATCGGCATTTTCCTGTACGACGCCGACCGGGTCACCGCAGCGGCGTCCGTCCCGAACGAGCAGGACCTGTATGAGGCGCAGCTCGATCTGATGATGGACCCCAACGATCCCGAGGTCATCGCCGCCGCCCGGGCAGAGGGCATTCCGGAGGACTGGCTGGACGCGGCCCGGCGCTCGCCGGTCTACGCCATGGCTAAAACCTTCCGGGTGGCGCTGCCGCTGCACCCGGAATACCGGACCATGCCCATGGTCTGGTACGTGCCGCCGCTGTCCCCGATAGTGGACGTGCTGCAGCAGCAGGGGCACGACGGCGAGAGCGCGGACAATCTCTTCGGCGCCATCGAGGCGCTGCGGATTCCGGTGGAATATCTCGCCGAGCTGTTCACCGCCGGGGACACCGACCTGGTGACCGGCGTGCTGCGCAAGCTCGCCGCGATGCGCGCCTACATGCGGGACATCACCCTGGGTGACGCTCCGGACGAGAAGATCGCCGCCGACGTCGGCATGACGGGCGAGCAGATTGTGGCGATGTACCGGCTCATGGCCGTGGCGAAGTACGAGGAACGGTACGTCATCCCCAGCGCCCATCTGGAGGACGCCCACAACCTGGAGGAGATTGGCTGCTCCCTGGATGTCGAGGGCGGTCCCGGGATGGGGCAAACCGGTGTCTTCGGGGAAGCCTCCGGCCGGCCCACCCCGGTGGCAGTGGAGAACTTCGCCGCCCTGCAGGCCCGGCAGCGCGGCGAGGACCCCACTGGCAACGGTGACCTGGGCGGGCGGGTGAACCTGCTCAACTGGGACGGACGCGGCGCTCCCAAGGGACTCTTCCCGGCCAATGACAACCGCGGGGCGCCGGACCACGGCGGCGGGGGCGACGGCGGGTCAACCGGTGATGGCAAGGGAGCGGTGTACGACCAGGCCGAAGGGGACGGGCCGCAGTCCGACCGCGGCCGTGGCGCTGACCCCGATCCCGGCCCGGGCAGCCAAGGGGGAACACCGTGAGCCTGTTGGAGAAGCTGCTGGGCAAGGCGGGCAAAGGCATGTACACCCCGGAGCCTTACCGGGATACCCACCCCGGTCGCAGCGCCGTCGTCCGGCAGGCAGCGGGACTGCTGCTGGAGTACCCGGACGAGGAACTGGTAAAACTGGTACCCGCGCTTCGGGAGGCGCTTGTGGAAGCCGGGGCGGACACGGCGCCCGTGGAGGATCTCTTTACCGCGCTGACGGAGCGGCCGCTGACCGAAGTGCAGTCGGAGTACGTGCAGGAATTCGACCTGTCCAAACGTCACAGCCTGCACCTGACCTACTGGACCGACGGCGACACCCGGCGCCGCGGCGAGGCTCTGGCGGCCTTCAAGGAAATCTACCGCGCCCACGGGGCGCTGCCGGAAGGCACCGAACTGCCCGACTACCTGCCGCTGGTCCTGGAATTTGCCGCCAAGGTTGCGCCGGCGGACGGCTACGAACTGCTGCAGCGTTACCGCCCGTCGCTCGAGCTGCTGCGGCTGGCACTGCGCGATGACGGGCTTCCGCACGCCGGAGTGCTGGGCATGGTCTGTTCCACGCTGCCCGGGGTTTCCCCCGAGGACCGGCAAACCGTGATGCAAACCGCGGGCTACGGCCCGCCCACCGAATCCGTGGGACTGGAACCGTACAGTTCTCGGCTGCTGCCGGTGCATGAAAGGAACGCGCCATGAGCCCGCTGACCGCCCCCGCGGATTTCCCGCTGAGTGTTCCTTTGGATGTCCCCCTGGATGTCCCCCCGCCGGCCAACGTGCCGGTGGGACTGGGCGACGTGATGCTGTGGGGCGTGCTTCCCTACGTCGTGATCGCCGTGCTGATCCTGGGGTCCATTTGGCGGTACCGGTATGACCAGTTCGGCTGGACCACCCGTTCATCGCAGCTGTACGAGTCCCGGCTGCTGCGTATCGCCTCCCCGCTGTTCCACTTTGGCATCCTGGCCGTCATCGTGGGGCACTTCGTGGGGCTGGTGATTCCCAAGTCATGGATGGATGACATCGGCATCAGGGAAGGCACCTATCACTTCTTCGCCCTCAGTGTCGGTTCCATTGCCGGGTTCGCCACCCTGGTGGGCATCGTGCTGCTCATTTACCGGCGGCGGACCACCGGACCGGTGTTCATGGCCACCACCCGGAACGACAAAGTGATGTACGTCTTCCTGCTGGCCGCCCTGCTGGCCGGGCTGGCCACCACTGTCTTTTCGGTCTTCGATGACAGCATCGTGAACTACCGGGACACAGTGTCCCCGTGGTTCCGCTCGATCTTCATCTTCCAGCCCGACATCGAGGCCATGACCGCCGCGTCCCTGTCGTTCAAGATCCATACGCTGTGGGGATTGGCGTTGTTTGCCCTGTGGCCCTTCACCCGGCTGGTGCATGCTTTTACGGCTCCGCTGCAGTACCTGTTCCGCCCCTACATCGTTTACCGCTCGCGGGGAAAACGTCCCGCTACCGGAGCAGCCACACCGCGCGGCAGCTGGGCTCCCGTGGGCACCCCGGACCGCGACCGCAAAGGTTCGCCCCGCCCCTGACCGGATAACCACTTGCCGGACAGGCACTGCCCGGACAAGCACCTGACCCAGCCTGCGAGTAAGGACCGACGCCATGCCAGCATCAGCGCAAACCCCGGCATCCGCAGTGAACCTGAAATCCGGTCAGCTCCGAAACCTCATTGTGGCCACCATCGCATCCACTGTGGGGTTCTGGGCCTGGACCATCATTGGTCCGCTCTCCAGCCGGTACGCGGCGGGGATGGAACTGGGTGCCGGACAGACCTCGATCCTCGTGGCCATGCCCATCCTGGTTGGTTCCGTTGCCCGCATTCCCGTCGGTGCCCTGACAGACCGGTACGGCGGGCGGATCATGTTCACCGTCATCCTCGGCGTCACCGCGCCGCTGGTGCTCCTGACCGGCATTGTGGGGCAGCTGGAGAACTTCCCCTTCCTGGTGGTGATCGCGTTTTTCCTGGGCATTGCCGGAACGGTGTTCGCGATCGGCATCCCCTTCTGCTCAGCCTGGTACGACCGCTCCCGCAAGGGCTTCGCCACCGGCGTCTTCGGCGCCGGCATGGTAGGCACCGCGGTGTCGGCGTTCTTCACACCGCGCCTGGTCAACGCGGCCGGCTACATGGGCGCCCACATCATCATCGCCGTCGTCGTGGCCGTGATGGCACTGCTGAGCTGGCTGATCCTGCGGGAGTCTCCAGCGTGGAACGCACCCACCCAGCCGGTGCTTCCCAAAATCACGCATGCCTTCACGCTGCGGGTCACCTGGCAGCTGTGTTTCCTCTACGGAGTGGTCTTCGGGGCTTTTGTGGCCTTCTCCAACTACCTGCCCACCTATCTGGGCAACGTCTATGACTACGACGCCACCGCCGCCGGCACCCGCACAGCCGGGTTCGCCATCGCCGCCGTCATCGCCCGCCCGATCGGCGGCACCATTGCCGACAAGATCGGACCCAAGCTGGTCACCCTGGCATCACTGGCCGGCACCGTGGTGCTGGCCATTGTCGTTGCACTCCGTCCGGAGGAGGAACGGGTCTACGGCACCGCCTTCATTCTGATGGCGCTCTTCCTGGGGCTGGGCACCGGCGGTGTGTTCGCGTGGGGGGGACGCGCTGCCCCGGCGCAGGACGTCGGGACCATCGGCGGGATCATTGCCGCAGCCGGCGGGCTTGGCGGCTACTTCCCGCCCCTGGTCATGGGTGCCACCTACGACCCCGCGAACCGCAGCTACTTTGTGGGTCTCATGCTGCTTGCCGCCTTCGCAGCCATCGCCTTCCTGCTGACCTTTACGGTGCGCAACGGCGGGAAAGTGGATGAGCGGACCCACACCTGACCGCAGCGGCTGTCCCCGCAGGCAGCTGCAGGCAGCCCCCAGCTACTGAGGGTCGTGCACCCATGCCGCCACCCAGTACGGCGAGCCGTCCGGGAGCCCGACCGTGAATTCCACGTCCGGAAGCGCCTCGCTGTCGGGGTCCTGGTACAGGACCGACGAGGCGGGCGTGCTGCATGAAGTCCGAGCGCTGTACAGGTCGCGGCTGATGGCCGCCGTTTCCCCGGGGGTGCAGGAGACGGAGATGCTGAGGGACTGTCCCGCTTCCAGCCCGCCCTCAATCGAGTAGGTAGCCGTACCTGTTCCCTGTTCCGAAAGAACTTTCCGGCCGGATGCGGAAACACCGTCCACATCAATCGGGGACGGCTGGGGCTCAGCTAATTCGGCGGCCCCGGGCCGTACGGACGGGTTAGTGGAAGGGGCAGTGGTTTCCGCGGGTTCCACTGTTTCGGTGCTTTCCGCCCGGTCAGCCGAGCAGGAGGAAAGTGCGAGCGCTGCGGTGCAGGCCAGAACGGTGGCACCGGTGCGAAAGCCGAAGCCGCGTCCGCGGGGCACCCTGGAAAAAGGTGTGCGTGCTTTGTCGGATGAATGTGCTTTATAGCCAGGTTCCATCAGGGAGCCTAAACACATTGAGCACCGCGGAATCAGGGTTTCCACAAATTCACTCGGGTAGTCCCGATTTTTGTTTCCCTTTCAAAAAAATGAGGAACGGATTTCCCAGCAGGAATTTCCGCCAACCGGATGACGTGCCGGCGGGACTGCTCCAGGCCGTGTCCCTGCGCAGGAATACCGCTGCGGGTAGAGTCGGACAATGGGTGCAATCGAACTGATCCTCATCCGGCACGGTGAAAGCGCGGGGAATGTTGCCGCCACGGCAGCACAGCGCTCCGGAGCCGAAGTCATCGACATTGGGCTGCGGGACCCGGACGTGCCGCTCAGCGAGGCCGGCGTGGAGCAGGCCCGGGCATTGGGCCGCTGGCTGGCCGGCCTGCCCCGTGACCTGCACCCGGAAGCGGTGTGGTGCTCGCCGTATCTGAGGGCGCGCCAAACGGCTGAACTCACCACCATGCAGGATCCCGGCACGCCGCAGGACCTGCGCATCGATGAGCGGCTGCGCGACCGTGAGCTCGGCATCCTGGACCTGTTGACGTCCGCGGGCGTCAACGCCCGGTTCCCGGAGGAAGCACAGCGCCGCAACTGGCTGGGGAAGTTTTCCTACCGCCCGCCGGGCGGAGAGTCCTGGGCCGATGTGGCACTGCGGCTGCGGTCGGTGCTGCGTGACATCGATGATGACGAGGACGGCAAGCGGGTGGCCCTGGTCTGCCACGATGCCGTGATCATGCTGATCCGCTATATCTGTGAACGCCTGAGCGAGCAGGAACTGCTGGACATCGCCGCAAGCACCAGCGTTCGCAACGCCTCCATCACCCGGCTGGTGCGGCCGTCCGGGCGAGGCCGCTGGACCCTGGAGAGCTTCAACAGCGTGGACCATTTGGAATCCGGCGGCGCCCCCGTCACCGAGCATGCAGGAGATGAAAACCATGTCCACCCCAGCTGAAGTAGTCACCCCGGCCATGCTGAAGAACTGGCAGGTCAACCGGGACGCATCGGATAAGTCGGACCGCGGAACCGTGGTGGTGGTCGGCGGAGCGCGGCGCTCCCCGGGGGCCGCCCTGCTCGCCGGACGCGCCGCGCTGCGGGTGGGCGCGGGGCGGCTAACCCTGGCCGTCACGGAGTCCGCGGCGGTGGCCGTGTCGGTGGCAGTGCCGGAATCGGGTTCAGTTCCCCTGCCTGAGGACGACGGCGTGATCTCCGGCGCGCGGGCAGCGAAAGCGCTGGCCCCGGATCTGGAATCTGCTGACGTTTTGCTGCTCGGGCCCGGCCTGGACGACGCCGGGCAAACCGAGGAGCTGCTTCGTGGCATCAGCCCGCTGCTGAACGATGACGCCGCCGTCGTCCTGGATGCCTACGCACTGGGCGTGCTGCACGGACTGCCGGAGGTTTACCAGCGCTGGGCCGGACGCCTGGTCCTGACGCCCAACCAGAAGGAAGCCGCCCGGCTGCTGGAGGCGGACCCGGACAGTGACATCGATACTGAGCAGGCCGCCGTCGACATCGCTGAGAAATATCAGGCCGTAGTGGCACTGCACGGGCTGATAGCCGCTCCTGACGGCCGCTGCTGGATGATTCCCGCCGGTAATTCCGGCCTGGGCACCTCCGGGTCCGGCGACGTGCTGGCCGGTGCCATCAGCGGTTTCCTGGCCCGCAAGGCGTCGCCCGAGCAGGCCGCTTGCTGGGGCACCTATCTTCATTCCACCGCTGGAGACCGGCTCTCCGCAGCCCAGGGGCCGCTGAGTTTCCTGGCGGGGGAACTGCTCGAAGCCATGCCCCGCGTCATGGCGGAGCTGACGGTCTAAAGGTGGCAGGCATGACCCGGCCGGCCATAGCGTCCCTGCCCTACACCTTCACCCTCCGGGACGCGTTCGCCGCCGGCTTTTACGTCCTCTTTGTCCTGCTCTTCACCTATGCCCCGGGCCTGGGTATCCCCGGCCTGACGCAGCTGATTCCCGATCCGCTGCTGGCAGGCTATGCAGTGAACCTGGCGTTCTACCTTTCCGCCGGTGCGCTGGCTGCGTGGGCATCGTGGCGGTATGTGGTCCGTGAAGTGCGGATTCTGGCCACCCGCCCGTGGCTGACCCTGGCCATCATCCCGGGTGGCGTCTTCGCGATGCTGCTGCTCACCGTCGTCGTCGCGGCGGTCGCCGGACCACCGGAAACCGCCGTAAACCAGGAAGCGGTTGAAGGGCTGGTTGTCTCCCTGCCGCCGCTGCTGATCATTCCGCTGCTGGTGGTGATTGCACCATTTGTCGAGGAGTACATTTTCCGCCACCTGCTCATCGGCAAGCTGAGCAAATATCTCAACATCTGGATCTGCTGCGCGCTCTCCCTGGTGCTGTTCGCGGGCATCCACATTGCAGGCAAGGAGGCTCTGGCGCTGCCCGTGCTGCTTCCGTACCTCGCCATGGGTGCTGTGTTGGTGGGCGTCTACGTGTGGGCGGGAAACAACTTCATGCTGTCCTACGGGGTCCACGCCGCCAAGAACCTGCTCGCGGTGCTGCTGACCTACGCCATTCCGGCGGAACTGCTGCAGCAGGGCTAGGCATTGCGGCAGGGCTGGGCCATTGCGTCAGCGCTAGGCGATGCAGAACTCGTTGCCCTCGGGATCCGCCATGGTGTACCAGGAGGACGGTCCCTGCTCCTCCTGATACAGGAAAGTGGCTCCCCGCGCTTCGAGCTCCGCGCGCATTACGTCCCTATCAGCCCCGTTCAAGTGGATGTCCAAGTGGATCCGGTCCTTGGCCGTCTTGGGCTCGGGAACCGGCTGGAACAGGATGCGCAGGCGATCCGGAGAGCCCACTTCACTCTGCCGGCAAATCGCAGCACCGTCGCGCCACCGGCGCTCCCCGTTGTGGTTGATCAGCAGGTCCGGCCCGATCGTCCCGTCCGCCAGCAGCGAGTCAATCAGCGCCTGGTCCAGGGGTTCAGGAACCCAGCCCAGGGTTTCGGCCCACCAGTCCGCCTGGGAATGGGCGTCGGCGCAGTCAACACAAATCTGAATATTGAAGGTCATTGCCAGATCGTAACCACGGCGGCCCTGCCAATCCTGCATATCGCGGACAGGTTCCGTCCGGGAGGGGGAGGGAGGCTCACCCGGACCGTCCAAGTCGCCCCATCCCAGCCCGACGGCGGCCAACCCAGGATTGTCGGCCGGCGAAAACATTGACCGCGCGGCACCACCGTGCCATTGTTTGAGGACGCAGTTCTAGAACGAACGGTCAGTAAATAGCGCCGTGCCGGACAGCAAAGCCCGCCGCGCAGCATCAACAGTGGGAGCAGACATGGCTGAAGCGTTTCTCGTGGGCGGAGTGCGGACTCCGGTCGGCCGGTATGGCGGCGCACTCTCCAGCGTCCGCCCCGACGACCTCGCAGCCCTGACGCTGCGCGAACTGGTCGCCCGCGAAGGGCTGGACCCCGCCGTCGTCGACGAAGTGATCCTTGGCAACGCCAACGGTGCCGGCGAGGAGAACCGCAACGTGGCGCGCATGGCGGCTCTGCTGGCCGGCTTTCCCACTGAAGTTCCGGGTATCACGGTCAACCGGCTGTGTGCTTCAGGCCTGTCCGCGATCATCATGGCCTCGCACATGATCAAGTCCGGTGCGGCCGACATTGTCATTGCCGGCGGCACCGAATCCATGAGCCGCGCCCCCTGGGTCACCGAAAAGCCCACCACGGCCTTCGCCAAGCCGGGGGACACCTTCGACACTTCGATTGGCTGGCGTTTTGCCAACAAACACTTCACCTCCGGAGAGCTGTCCCGCGACGGCAAGATGACCTACTCCATGCCGGAGACGGCCGAGGAACTGGCGGCCGTGGACGGCATTTCCCGTGCGGACGCAGACGCATTTGCGGCGCGCTCCCACCACAACGCCATCGCCGCCACCGCAGCCGGGCGGTTCAAGGACGAGATTGTTCCGGTCACGGTTCCGGGACGCAAAGGCGACACCACCGTGGTGGACACCGACGAAGGCCCGCGTGAGGGCACCACCCCCGAAGTCCTGGCCAAGCTGCGCCCGGTGGTCCGCTCCGGCGGCATCGTCACCGCGGGGAATTCCAGTTCCCTGAACGACGGCGCCTCCGCCGTCATCGTCGCTTCGGAGCGTGCCATCCGCGACTACGGGCTGACCGCCCGCGCCCGGATTGTCGACGGCGCATCGGCCGGAGTGCCGCCCGAAATCATGGGCATCGGCCCGGTGCCGGCCACGCAGAAGGTCCTTGCCCGCAGCGGCGTGAAGCTTTCCGACGTCGGGGCCTTTGAACTGAACGAAGCGTTCGCCACCCAGTCCCTGGCCTGCATCCGCCGCCTTGGCGTGAGCGAGGACATCGTGAACAGCGACGGCGGTGCCATTGCCCTGGGCCATCCGCTCGGTTCCTCAGGCTCACGGATTGCCATCACGCTGCTGAACCGGATGGAGCGCCAAGGTGCTTCCCGCGGCATCGCCACCCTGTGCGTCGGCGTCGGCCAGGGCACCGCCATGCTGATCGAGGCAGTCTAGATGGGTGCCGACTACAGTTCTTTCACCACGGTGCAGGTCACCGAGGGCGAGGATCGGGTCACCGCCGTCCTGAACCGGCACGAGGTGCGCAACGCCATCGACGCTGGCATGGCCGAGGAACTGCACCAGCTGTGCGCCGGGCTGGAGGAGAACCCCCGGATCCTGATCCTGGCCGGCAGCGGCGGCGTGTTCGCCTCCGGAGCTGACATCGTCCAGCTGCGTGAACGCCGCCGGGATGACGCCCTGCGCGGCATCAATTCGAGCGTTTTCGCCCGGATCGCGAAGCTGCCCCTGCCCGTTATTGCCGCCATGGACGGCTACGCCCTCGGCGGGGGAGCGGAACTGGCCTTCGCCGCTGACTTTCGGATCGGCACCCCGCGCCTGAAGATTGGCAACCCGGAGACATCGCTGGGCATCATGGCCGCCGCCGGCGCCACCTGGCGGCTGAAGGAATTGGTGGGCGAGCCGCTGGCCAAGGAAATCCTGCTGGCCGGCCGCATCCTCACCGGCGACGAGGCACTGGCCGTGCGCTTGGTCACGGAACTTGCCGACCCGGAGCACCTGCTCGACGCCGCCCATGCCCTGGCCGACCGCATCGCCCGCCAGGATCCACTGGCGGTGCGGATCACGAAAGCCGTGTTTGCGGCACCGGCGGAGGCCCATCCCATGATCGACACCCTGGCCCAGGGAATCCTCTTCGAATCCGACGCCAAGTATGACCGCATGTCAGCGTTCCTCGAGCGGAAAAACAAGCCATGACAGTTCCCTCCAGCGTGGGAGTGCTGGGCGGCGGGCGCATGGGGGCGGGCATCGCCCATGCCTTCTGCACGGCCGGTTCGCGGGTGACGGTGGTGGAGCGCGACGACGACGCCGCTGCCGCCGCCTTTGAGCGCGTCGCCGGCAGCCTGGCCAAAAGCGTGGACCGGGGAACGGTTGCCGAATCCCTCGCGGACCTCACCGCCCGTCTGTCCGCCTCGACTGACTACGCCGACTTTGCCGGCTGTGAGCTTGTGGTGGAGGCCGTGCCCGAGGATTTCAGCCTCAAGGCCGAGGCCCTGACAGCCGTGGAGGAACAGCTGGCGGCCGGCGCCTGGCTGGCCTCGAACACATCCTCGCTGTCCATTGCCGAACTCGCCGGAAAACTGCGGCACCCGGAACGGTTCTGTGGGCTGCACTTCTTCAACCCGGTCCCGGCCTCCGAACTGATCGAGGTGGTGCTCGGACCGCAGACTTCAGATGAACTGGCCGGGGCCGCCTCCGGGTGGGTTCGGGATCTGGGCAAGACTCCCGTCGTCGTGCAGGATGCTCCCGGCTTTGCCAGCTCCCGCCTGGGGGTGGCCATCGCGCTGGAGGCCATGCGGATGGTGGAGGACGGCGTCGCGTCGCCCGAGGACATCGACGCCGCCATGGTGCTGGGCTACCGGCACCCCACCGGGCCGCTGCGGACCACCGACCTTGTGGGCCTGGATGTCCGGCTGGGCATCGCCGAGTACCTCGCCTCCACCCTCGGTCCCCGGTTCGAGCCGCCGCAGATCCTGCGGGACAAGGTGGCCCGCGGCGAGCTCGGCCGCAAATCCGGCAAGGGGTTCTTCGACTGGCAGTGAGCTAGCTGAGCTGGACGCGCGTGACCGGCTGCTGCAGTTCGGTCACCCAATCCGACTGGTCCTTGGACACCGCCCGCACGTACAGCTCCCGGCAGGGACCTGACGGAGTGAATCCGCGGGCGAAAACCTCAGCGTGCACGGCCTGCCAGCTCTCGGCTATGCGGTCCATGGACCCCAGTGCACACCGCACAGGGCCGTCTCGACGGCCGGCAGCTGGACCGCTTCCACGCCGTCAGGCACGTCCCCGGTATAGGCATATCCGGCAAGGATCCGCAGGCCGCCTTCGCCGGCGTCATACTGTGCCACCGGTGTGTCCAGCGGGGCGCCGGTGGGCTGCAACGCGGCGGCAACGGCGTCAAAGAGCGGGCCGACGACGCCGGGGACCTCGGGCTGCTCGGACACCACCGCGGTCCGGGCGGCGAGCCGGAGGGCGGGCAGGGACTTCTGGATGACTTCGATCTGTGACATGGCATGTTCCTTTTCAATCAGGTGGAGCCTGCGTTCCACGTCGATGAGCCAAGTATTCCCTGCCGGGTTCGGCCTAGGCTGGAAGCATGGATAACCGCGCCGACCGCACCGTGACATGGGAGGGCGCCGCCAATGCCCGTGACCTTGGGGGCATTCCCCTTGCCGGCGGCGGGGCTCTGGCCCCGGGCCGGATCTTCCGGATGGGACGCTCGGAATGGCTGACCGAGAACGGCTGGCGGCAGGCGCACGACGCCGGCGTCCGCACCGTCGTCGACCTCCGGAACGACTCCGAGATCGGACGCCGGGACACAGACCCGGAGGTTCCGCCGTCGGCCGTACGGAATATTGCGTTCCTGAACCGTCCCACGCAGGAGGCACAGGACCCGGAGTTCACCGCGTTGACCGGCCCCTACATGGACTCTCCACGCTTCTACCGGGAAAACCTGCGGCGCTGGCCGGAGAAGATCGCAGCCGTTATGCGTGCCATCGCTGAGGCCGGCGACGGCGCCGTGGTGATCCACTGCTCGGCCGGCCGGGACCGCACCGGCCTGATCGTTATGCTGCTGCTGCAGCTGGCCGGCGCGGAACCCGAAGCCATCGCCGACGACTACGAGCAGGCCGTCCGGGGCATCAACGCCTTCCACACCACCCAGGTGCACCCGCGTGAAAAGCCGCTGACGGATGACCAGCTCCGGGACCGGGTGGCCGAAGGCCGAAAGGAACTGCTCCGCGCCCTGGACGGCTTCGACGCGGAACAATACCTGCGTTCAGCCGGGCTCAGCCCACGGGTGCTGGAGCTGCTTCGACGCCGGATGCTGCCCTAACCCTCTGGCAGGGACGCACTCCCTCCGGCGCTGCCAAGGAGAAAAAAGAGCGCCGGGCCGGGCTGTTGAAGCCGCCCGGAACCAGGAGAGTGGAATAGCGGGCGCACCACTGCGCCGCTCCTCCGGATCCAGCCAGCGCCAACGCCAGAGCGGGCAGGTCATGGAACCACATCAGCTGCTGCCGGCCATCGACAACCAGCTGGAGCAGGTCAAGGTCGATATCGGCGTAGGCCTGGACATCCACCCAGTCGTCAAACCCCGCCGGACCGCCGGACCGGCTGGCAGGGGTGTTGTGGCCGGGGATGAAGCTGACGCATGAAGTGTCACTGGAAATGCTCACAGTGTGTTCCTTTACGGTTTGTCCTTGCCCGTGCCGGGTGGCTGCAGGCCGCTTCGTCATCCGAACCACCCGCCGAACAGTGGGGTTGGTGTGAGGCCAGTCGGAGCTTTTAGAGCCGGAACAGATCCGGCCGTTGGCCACCTCTCGTGAAGCTGAGACAACCTTAGCGCACGACGGCGACACTGGGAACCGCCGTCGTCGTGCGCTTGGTGCGTGACCCCGCGCACTACATGCATACGCATAGACTTGGGGCTGGGGGGCATTCCGCACGACGAAAGAGGATTGGAATAATGCGCGCAGTTGTTTTTGAAAAGTGGCAGACCTTCCCCGAGATCAAGGACGTGCCCCGGCCGGTGCCGGGTCCCGGAGAAGTACTGCTGAAGGTGGCCGGCGCCGGGGCCTGCCACTCCGATGTTGCTCTCTACAAGGACTTCGCCGAGGGCTCGCCCGGGTCCATTCCGCCGGCGTTCATCCTCGGGCACGAGAACTCCGGCTGGGTGGAGGAACTGGGTGAGGGTGTCACCGGTGTCGAGGTCGGTGCCGCCTACCTGGTCTATGGTCCCGTGGGCTGCGGCCGCTGCAAGGCCTGCTCCCGCGGCCAAGACACCTACTGCGAGAACGCAGCCGAGATGCCGTACCTGGGCATGGGCTTGGGCCGCGACGGAGGCATGGCGGAATACATGGTGGTTCCGGTCCGCAACCTGGTGCCCCTGGGCGACGCAGATCCCGTGGCCGCCGCCCCGCTCTCCGATGCGGCGCTGACTCCGTACCACGCGATCAAGACGGCGCTGCCGCATCTGAATGGCGGCGGTAAGTTCGCCCTCGTGATCGGTTTGGGCGGACTGGGCCAAATGGCGGTACAGATCCTGAAGGCACTGACCGGTGCCACCGTGATCGCCACCGACATGAAGGAAGAAGCCATGGCCAAAGCCGCAGCCAGCGGTGCCATCGTTGTTCCCGGTGGTGAGGGCCAGATCGAACGCATCCGGGAAATCACCGGAGGACGCGGAGTGGACGCCGCCTTCGACTTTGTGGGAATTGCGCCCACGGTCGCCACTGCCGCCGGCTCGATGGCCGTGCAGTCCAAGCTGACCGTGGTAGGCATTGCGGGCGGCGGCTACGAGTGGAATTTCTTCAAGACCCCGTATGAGTCCACCCTGACCAACACCTACTGGGGCACCATCGAGGACCTGCATGAGGTAGTCGACATGTACCGGGCCGGGCAGATCAAGCCCGATGTGGAGCTCTTCACCATGGACCAGGCTCTGGACGCCTACCGGAAGCTGGAATCCGGCCAGCTTGCCGGCCGGGCCGTCGTCGTTCCGCACGGCAAGTAACAACCCGGCAGGGCCGACGGCGGTGCCTCCTTCCGGAGAGGGGGCGCCGCCGTCGTCGTCTTGGCCCGCAGCCAGCTCGGCCAATTAGCGCCAGCCGGCTGCCGGAGCAACGTGCTTCATGATGTTTTCCAGCAGCTGCGTGTTGTAGTCCACGCCCAGCTGGTTGGGCACGGTGATCAGCACGGTGTCGGCGTCCTGCACCGCGGCGTCGCCGGCGAGCTGTTCGGCGATCACATCCGGTTCCCCGATGTAGCTCTTGCCGAAGCGGGCCAGCCCGCCGTCCAGCGTGCCCACCTGATCCCGGGTGTCGGCCAGGGCGCGGAGTCCGAAGTACCGCCGGTCGTCGTCGGTCACCAGCGGAATGACGCTGCGGCTCACGGAGACACGGGGTGTCCCCTCATGTCCTGATTCGGCCCACGCCGAGCGGTACAGCGCTATCTGCTCGGCCTGCAGCTGGTCAAAGGGCACCCCGGTGTCCTCGGTCAGCAGGGTGGAGCTCATCAGGTTCATGCCCTGCTGCCCCGTCCACCTGGCCGTGGCCCGCGTGCCCGAACCCCACCAGATCCGGCTGCTGAGTCCTGGCGATTGGGGTTCCACGGACAGCGTTCCGGAGGTGCCCGTCATGACCGGATCGGCAGGGGCAAGGCCGGCGCCGGCGATGGCGGCACGGAACACGAGAGTGTGTTTGCGTGCTTCATCTGCGTCGGTGTTCCCGTCGGCCGGAACGTAACCGAAGGCCTCATAGCCGCGCAGGGCAGGTTCAGGGGATCCCCGGCTCAGGCCCAGCTGCAGCCGCCCGCCGCTGATCAGGTCCGCGGCAGCGGCTTCCTCGGCCATGTAGAGGGGATTTTCATACCGCATGTCGATCACCGCGGTGCCCAGCTCCAGCGTGCTCGTCCGTGCCGCCATCGCCGAAAGCAGCGGGAACGGGGCCGCGAACTGCGGTGCGAAATGGTGCACCCGGAGATAGGCTCCGTTGACTCCGAGTTCCTCCGCAGCCACCGCCAGGTCAATGGTCTGCAGGAGCGCGTCACGGGCAGTGCGGACAAAGGATCCCTGCACATCCCGGTAATGTCCAAAGGACAGGAAACCGATGTTCTTCATGTTCAGGCACAGCGCCGGTTCCCGGAGAGATATTCCCCAAAAAGCATCGCGAATTAGCAGTCCGGATCCGGCACGGGCCGGATGCGCGGCGAAGGAAGGCGGCAACAGCATGCACCTGACCATGGTCCCCGGCATTGGCGGTTCCAATGACGCGCACTGGCAGAGCCTCTGGCAGGACGGCAGCCCGGACATGTCCCGGATTTCGCCGTCGTCCTGGGATGACCCGAACCTGGAGAATTGGCTGGAGGCGCTCGACGACGCCGCCGGCCGCCGCGGCGGCGACACCATTCTGGTGGCCCACAGCCTGGGCTGCCTGGCCTCCGCTGAATGGCTGCTGCGCAATCCCGGCGGTGCCCGCGGCGTGCTGCTGGTCGCGCCGCCGGACCCGGCCGAACCGGCGTTTCCCGACACCGCCGGTTCCTTCCGGGATCCGCGGCTTCAGCCGCTCCCGGTGCCCGGGCTCCTGGTGGCCAGCGAAAATGATCCGTACTGCACCCTGCCGGGAGCGCGGCTGCTGGCCGGGGCGTGGGGTGTTCCGCTGGTCGACGCCGGCGCACTGGCGCACATCAACGATGAGAGCGGCGTGGGGGACTGGCAGCAGGGACGGAACTTGCTGACCGCGTTTGCCGCCGGACTGGGCGCAGCCGTCTTCTCCGGGTAAGAATGGGCGCATGAAACTTCCGGTCCCGCCGCCCGTGGCCCCCATGCTGGCCAAAGCCGTCACCTCGCTGCCAGAGGGAGAGTATTCCTACGAGCCCAAATGGGACGGCTTCCGTTCCATTATTTTCCGGGACGGGAATGAGCTGGAGATCGGCAGCCGCAACGAAAAACCAATGACACGCTACTTTCCCGAGCTCGTTCAGTCGCTCAAGGACAACCTGCCCGAGCGCTGCGTGGTGGACGGCGAGATTATCCTGATCAGCGCCTCCGGCGAACGTCTGGACTTCGAAGTGCTGCAGCAGCGCATCCATCCCGCGGCCAGCCGGGTGAAACTGCTCGCGGAGCAGACTCCGGCGGCCTTCGTGGCCTTTGACCTGCTGGCCCTCGGCGGCGACAGCTACCTGGGCCGGTCGTATGCGGAACGCCGCGCAGCGCTGGCAGAGGCTCTGGCCGGAGCGCAGGCGCCGGTGTACCTCACGGCCGCCACCACCGATCCGGCGACCGCGCAGCGCTGGTTCGGTGAGTTCGAGGGTGCCGGTCTGGACGGAATTGTGGCCAAGCCCCTCGGGGACGTCTATCAGCCCGGCAAGCGGACCATGGCCAAGTACAAGCATGAGCGGACCGCGGACTGCGTGCTGGCCGGCTACCGGGTGCACAAGAGCGGTCCCGACGCCGTGGGGTCACTGCTGCTGGGCATTTACAACGACGACGGCGACCTCACCAACGTTGGCGTTGCCGGCGCCTTCAGCATGGCCCGGCGGCGGGAACTTTTCGAGGAACTGCAGCCGCTCATCTCAGACTCCGCGGATCACCCATGGACGGCGGACAAGCAGGACGCCGGAACGCGCACCCCGCGCAATTCTGAGGGCAGCCGCTGGAGCGGGGATAAGGACCTGTCCTTCGTGCCGCTGCGTCCCGAACGGGTGGTGGAGGTCAAGTACGACCACATGGAAGGCGAACGCTTCCGGCACACCGCCCAGTTCCTGCGCTGGCGGCCGGACCGGTCACCTGAGTCCTGCACCTATGATCAGCTGGAGGAACCGGTGAAGTTTGACCTGGCCGAGGTGCTGACGGTCCCGGCCGGGGAATAGCCGCTCCCGCCGGGACGAAGCTGCGGTCCGTCAGCGTCGTCCCCGGCAGCCCTCATGCCCGTCCTTGTTTAGCAGTTCAACGCTCTCTGTAATGGCCGCCAGATAACCCTCACGGTAGCCGGCAGCGGTGGGGTGCAGGGCAAAGGACGCGTCCAGGGGGAGGATCCAGGAATCGCTGGATCCAATGCCGTGGCCGGAAAACACCTCAGTGACATCCACAAACGTGCCGTCGCCAACCTGCTGCGCGAGCAGGGCGTTGAGATCATCGGTGCCGGCATTGAACAGGTTCTGAGCTTCAACGCTCAAGGCCCCGGGGGCGGTCCCATCAAACAGGTGCGGATAGCCGGCCACTACGAGTTCGGCCCGTGGCGCGGCCTCCCGAATCGCGGCGAAGCTGGCCTGAAGCTGGGGCACGACGGCGGTCTCGGCAAAGTTTTGGGCCGCGGCAAGGGCCGGGGCACACGTTTCCGGCAGGACCGGTCCCAAACAGGCGGCCACTACGGAGCCGAACTGCACGTCGTTGCCGCTGATCGTCACCGTGACCAGATCGGTTTGACGGTTCAGCAGATCGGCTGAGACAGCGGCGGATATTTGCTCGGGCAGGTCCACGGGTCCGGCAGGGGGAGCAGGCTCGGTGGTGAGCGCTGTGGCCCCGGCGCAGGCCTGGAAGCTGTCCAGTTCCACGCGAGGGAGGGCATCCAACAAGGTGGGATATCCCTCGGCCGTGCGGCCACAGGCGTCCAGGACAGGGCCGCCGCCGTAGCCTGAAGCGTAGGAGTCACCGAACGCCACGTAATCGACTGTCCGATCCCGCCCGCCACCGTGACCACCGCCCCAGCCGGCGCCGTGCCCGCCGCCCCAGCCGCCTCCGTGACCGCCGCCATGCCCACCACCGCCATGCCCGCCCCCGCCGCGACCACCGCCGTCGGGCCAGGCCTGCTGGTCCGCGGCGCTGACCGTCACTGGGGAGGCGCCGGCGGGTGCCGCCACGCCGGCCAGGAAGCCGGTGAGGCCGAGGGTCAACGCTACGACGAAACCGGTCCGGCGCAGCCGCGGAGGCGCGACTTGTCCGGGACTGGATCCATCGGTTGTTGGGGGTTCATGTTTCCGCATGGTCGCTCCTCGTCGAGTCCGGATACTCGCTCAAACCCTAGTCCTGCGATGTTGTCCCAGTGGAGACACACATCCCGGAAACGGGTAGATTCCCGGTGGATTGCCGCAGAAGTGTTCTTGCCGGGCAGGGGTGTGCGGCGGCATATCCTCCTGTAGCCTGATGCGTATTACCGACCGTCCGGTCAGTTATGCAGCAGTACCCCTCCGGTATCGCTCCCGGCGCGGCTGGTGTCACTCTGGTGTCACCGTCCCGGCAGTGCCTGCGGCTGTCTGGACGGGGCCGTCCTTCCGGCCGGATCAAACGTTGTGAAAGGGCCAGTCAAAGATGACCTCAACCGCCGTAGACGTTCAGTTTGTCCCCAGTTACGTCCGTGACTCGTGGTGGACTCCGGACCCATCCGGGTCCAAGGACGCGGAACCGGCCGAAGTCCGTGATGCCAGCACCGGAGAAACGCTGGCGCTGGTCAGTACCGCAGGACTGGACCTTGCCGCCGCCGTCGAACACGCCCGCACCGTTGGCCGCGCCGGACTGCAGCAGCTCACTTTCCACCAGCGTGCCCTGAAGCTGAAGGAACTCGCGGCCTATCTGAATGCCCACCGCGACGAGCTGTATGAGATTTCCGCCCGCAGTGGCGCCACCCGCGCGGATTCGCTGGTGGACATCGACGGCGGCATCGGCGTGCTGTTCACCTTTGGATCGAAGGGCCGCCGCGAGCTGCCTAACTCCACCGTGCTGGTGGACGGTCCAACCGAGCCGCTGTCCAGGGACGGGTCCTTCATCGGCGAGCACATTTATACGTCCCTGCCCGGGGTGGCCGTGCAGATCAACGCCTTCAACTTTCCGGTCTGGGGCATGCTGGAGAAGCTCGCACCGGCGTTTATTGCGGGGCTGCCGAGCATCGTCAAGCCGGCCACACCCACCGGCTATCTGGCCGCGGCCGCGGTGCGGCTAATCGTGGATTCCAGGATTCTCCCCGCCGGTTCAGTGCAGCTGATTTCCGGCTCCGCCCGCGATCTGCTGGATCATTTAGACTACCGCGACTATGTGTCCTTCACCGGTTCGGCGTCCACCGCCGAGCGGCTCAAGGCCCATCCGAACGTGGCGGAGGGTGGTGTCCGCTTCACCTGCGAGACTGACTCGCTGAACGCGGCCATCCTCGGTCCCGATGCTGTCCCCGGCACCCCGGAGTTCGAAGCGTTCGTAAAATCCCTGGTCACCGAGATCACCGTGAAGGCAGGGCAGAAGTGCACAAGCATTCGGCGGGCGATCGTGCCGGCTGCCCTGGTGGACGACGTCGTGGCCGCCGCCGGGAAACGCATCGACGAGCGCGTGGTTCTGGGTGATCCGCGCGCGGACGGGGTGACCATGGGGGCGCTGGCCTCGGTTGAGCAGCTCGAGGGCGTGCGTTCCTCAGTTCAGGCACTGCTCGACGCCGGGGCCAACCTTGCGTACGGTTCGCTCCAAGATCCGGAAGTGGTCCTTGCTGATGGAATGCGCGGCGCCGCGGCCGACGGCGCTTTCCTGGCCCCGATCCTGTTGACCTGGGATGACGCCGAGGCGGATGCACTGCACTCGGTGGAGGCATTCGGTCCCGTGGCCTCGGTTATCGGCTACAACGAGGTTGACGACGCCGTGCGCCTGGCCGCCAGGGGCGGCGGCTCGCTGGTGGCCACTGTGTGCACCAATGATCCGGACACGGCGCGGAAGGTGACGCTCGGCATCGCAGGGCACCACGGCCGGGTGCTGATCCTGAACCGTGAGGACGCCCGGACCTCCACCGGCCACGGATCGCCCGTACCGCATCTGGTTCACGGCGGTCCGGGGCGTGCCGGCGGCGGTGAGGAACTCGGCGGCATCCGCTCGGTGCTGCACCACATGCAGCGCACCGCAGTCCAGGGCTCGCCCAACATGCTTACTGCGCTGACCGGCGTCTGGCACACGGGCGCGGACCGGAACTTCGACGCCACGCATCCCTTCCGCAAGGACCTTGCCGCGCTGAAGATCGGCGACGCCGTCCGGTCGGAGCTGCGGGAAGTCACGCTGGCAGACATCGAGGCCTTTGCTAACACCACCGGGGACACCTTCTACGCGCACACCAACGCCGAAGCCGCCGAGGCCAACCCCTTCTTCCCGGGGATCGTGGCCCACGGCTACCTGCTGCTGTCCTGGGCGGCCGGGCTGTTTGTGGATCCCGCGCCGGGTCCCGTGCTGGCGAACTACGGGTTGGAGAACCTGCGGTTCATCACGCCGGTAGCGGCCGGGGACTCCATCAGGGTCACGCTGACGGCCAAGAAAATTACGCCCCGCGAAACGGACGAATACGGTGAAGTGGCCTGGGATGCGCTGCTGACCAACCAGAACGACGACGTCGTGGCCACCTATGACGTGCTGACCCTCGTGGTGAAGCGCAGCTAGCTTTGGTCACCCTTTGCATCGGGGTCATTCTTTTAGGCAAGTAGCCGGCCTCAAAAGACGGGTATCCAAGGTGCAGTATTAGTCCGCCGATGGCCATTTTTGGCTCTTTTTGAGGACGGAAATGTCAGTGGCGGATGAAAGCCTGAAGGCATGGATCAGCACAAGACTTTTCCCGGCCGCTCGGTCTTCCACGCCGTCCCGGTTCCCGCTGCCGACGACTCCCATGCTGACGTTTCCACCCGGACCGCTTCCTCTTCTGCTCTGCACGGTTCTCCTGCTCTGGAAGGCTCTCCTGCCTCGAACGGTTCTCCTGCTTCGGGCGGTTTTGTTGCTTCGGACGGTTCTGTTGCCCGCGACGAAGCGGCCGGATTCTTCGGCACATTGGTTCTGTCCGGCGCGGACGGACTGGATGAGGAGACCGCCGGTGCAGCACTCGCCCGCATTGATTGCCTGATCCGGTGGGCGCAGGCGCAGCAGGCCAAGGTCCTGCACCGGATGGAGAACATTTACCGGGACGAGATGGTCTTTCCCTCGGGAAAACCTGACGCCGGGATGGTGTTCAGTCTTGCGGCATCGGAGGCAGCGACGATCCTGACTGTGCCCGAAACCACCGGGCAGCGGCTGATGTCCGAGGCGGGGAAGCTCTGCCGGGCCTACTCCGCCACCCTGGCCAGGCTTGAGCACGGCGGGATCAGCTACGGCCACGTGCAGACGGTACTGGATCAGTCCCAGGATGTTGAACCCGAAGACCTTCCGGCCTTTGAAGCGAAACTGCTGGACGCCGCAGCGGGGCACACCCCGCCCCAGTTCCGGGTGCGTGCGCGGCGGCTGCGGGAAAACCAGTATCCGCAGAGCATCGTCGAGCGCCAGTTGACGGCGTTTGAAAAGCGCAAGGTCTGTTTGGAACCGGCCGACGATGGAATGTCCTGGCTGTCGGCCTTCCTCCCGGCGGAGAACGCACAGACGATTTTCACCCAGCTGAGCAAAGCTGCCAGAGGTGAACAGGCCGACGGCGATCCCCGCACCATGGACCAACTGCGGGCAGACCTCCTTTCGGATTTGCTGCTAAACAGTGTCGGCCGCCCCTCGGGCACCGGCGGCACCGGTGACGCCAGAGACACCGGCACCGGTGACGCCGGAGCCAACGCGCGCGCCAAGGCACGCACCGAGATCCTGGTGCTGATTAACGCCGAAACCCTCTTCGGGGCGGACGACCAACCCGCCGAGCTTGTTGGCTACGGGCCGATCAGCCCGCAAACAGCCCGCCGGATGGCCCGTGATGCAACAAAGTGGACTCCCGTGGAGAGGGATCCGAACACCGAAGAAATCCTGCGGGTTGGGCGCCGGAGGAAAGTTACATCAGGACTGCAGCGCTGGCTAAGAGCCCGGGACGGAACCTGCCGCTTTC
This sequence comes from Arthrobacter gandavensis, assembly GCF_009192735.1. GTDB lineage: Bacteria > Actinomycetota > Actinomycetes > Actinomycetales > Micrococcaceae > Arthrobacter_B > Arthrobacter_B citreus. Next base: position 646,867 of record NZ_VTFU01000002.1, on the reverse strand, counting down.
CGGGCTGCCGGTCCAGTGCGGTGATATCCGAGATTGACCACACGAAACCCTGGGCTCAGGGCGGCGTCACGGATCATGACAACCTTGAACATCTGTGCCGGCGGCACCACATGTTCAAGACCCGGGGATTCTGGAAGGCGTGCCAGCCGGTGGCCGGGATCATCGAGTGGACGTCGCCGGGCGGAAGGACGTACCGCACCGAACCACAGCTGGCTCTTGCCCCGGTTCTGCGGGCAAGTCAATCGGATGTGGTCCGGACGGGATCAGCCGCAGACACTCAGCCGGGCAGCGCCGACGACGACTACGGCGGGGACCCGCCGCCGTTCTAGGGCCTCCCGTGCAGGGGATCTTGCCGTTAGCTGTGGTGGAGGCCGTCGAAGACCATCGAGATGATGTCATTGGCCAGCTGGTCCGGGGAGATGGGGCCGCCTGGCCGGTACCACTCCACGATCGAGTTGATTGTGCCGAACAACAGCCGCGTGGTGGTCCGCTGGTCAATGTCGCCGCGGAGCGTCCCCTCGTCTTGGGCCGCCTGCACCAGGTCTGCAACGCGGTGGTCAAAGTCCCGGCGCCGGGCCAGCGCATCGCGCTCGATGTCCGTGTTTCCGCGCAGGCGCAGCAGCAGCGTCACAAAGGGGAGCCGCTCGGTAAGGACCTGGATGGTCCCGCGCAGCACAAACTCCAGCTGGGCGTCCGCGGGCCCGTTGGAGGAGCGTGCGTCGTCGAGCACCGCTTCCAATCCGCCCAGCGCATTCTCCAGAGCCAGCCGCAGCAGGTCGCCCTTGGACGGCACATGGTGGTAAATGGCGGACTTGGTGATGCCGAGGTTTTCGGCGAGGATGCCCATTGAAGTGGCCTCGTAGCCGTGCTTGTTGAACACGTCCACGGCAATGGCCAGAACGGACTGCTGGTCGTATCCGGGGCGGCCGCGGCGGGCTGCGGCAGGACCGGCAGCGGCTGGGCGCTCCGCAGCAGGACCGGCAGCGGCTGGGCGCTCCGCAGCAGGACCGGCAGCGGCTGGGCGCTCCGCAGCAGGACCGGCAGCGGCAGCGGGGGTAGAAGGCATGGAATCCATTTTCACATGAACCACTGCGGCAGCCTCAGCCCTGCAGCGCTCCCGCGTCCTTGCCGCGCAGATCATAGATCCGGCGGAGTTTTCCGCTGGAGCGGGTCAGGGTCCCGGGTTCCGTTACCTGCACCCGGCAGGAGGATCCGGTGTGGACCTTGATTTGGGCCTCCAGCTCGGCAGCGGCAGCGAGGCAGAGCGCAACAGTGGATTCGGTTCGCCGCTCGATTCGAACGGTAAGTTCATCCATCCGGTCCGGCCGGGTGAGTTCCAGCTGAAAGTGCGGGCTGAGCGCCGGGACCCGCAGGGCAATTTCCTCAATTTGGCTGGGAAAGAGGTTTACGCCGCGCAGGATGATCATGTCGTCGCTGCGTCCAGTGATCCGGCCCATCCGGCGCATGCCCGGGCGGGCCGTGCCGGGCAGGAGCCTGGTCAGGTCGTGGGTGCGGTAGCGGATGATCGGCAGCGCCTCCTTGGTCAGGGACGTGAACACCAGTTCGCCGGGTTCCCCGTCGTCGAGCACCCGGGAGTCATCAAACGGATCGATAATCTCGGGCCGGAAATGGTCCTCCCAGATGTGGGTGCCGTCCTTGCTTTCCACACATTCACCGGCGACGCCGGGGCCCATCACTTCCGACAGCCCGTATATGTCGCAGGCGTCCAGATCCATGGCGGTTTCAAGCTCATGGCGCATTTCCTCGGTCCATGGCTCGGCGCCCAGCACTGCGTTTTTCAGGGCAGTGGACCGCGGGTCGACGCCCACGGCCATCAGGGCATCGGCAATGGTCAGCAGATAGGTGGGGGTGCACAGGATGGTATCCGGTTCGAAGTCCAGGATCAGCTGGACCTGCCGTTCGGTCTGCCCGCCGGACATGGGGATGACCGTGCAGCCCAGCTTCTCGGCTCCGGTATGGGCGCCCAGCCCGCCGGTGAACAAGCCGTAGCCATAGGCGTTGTGGACCTTGTACCCGGGCTTAACCCCCGAGGCGCGCAGCGAACGGGCCACCAGTGTGGCCCACCGTTCCAGATCCCCTGAGGTGTAGCCCACGACGGTGGGCCGTCCCGTGGTGCCCGAGGATGCATGGATTCGGGCCACCCGGTTCTGCGGAACGGCAAACATGCCAAAGGGGTAGGTTCGGCGCAGGTCTTCCTTGGTCGTGTACGGAAACCGCGCCAGATCGGACAGTTCCTTCAAATCGTCCGGGTGGACGCCGGCATCGTCGAACTTCTGCCGATACAGCGGCACGCGCTCATAGGCATACGCCAAGGTGTGTTGCAGACGGGTCAGCTGAAGCTCCTCGATCTGGTCGCGGCTCATCAGCTCTTCCGGATCCAGCGAGCCCGGATCAGCAGCAGTCGATTTGTACAGTGCGGGGGTGGAAGCCATGTGGTGCCCTTTGCGCTGGTGTTGTCGGGAGGCCGTTGGTGCCGGACGTCGAGAGCTTGGCCGGTATTACTTAGGCCGGTATTCCGGGTTGGGGATGGAGCGTGAGCGGCCGCGGAACTCGGCCACGATCCGGCTGCCGCCGCCAGCCTCGGCGGCGGTGACCTCAACGTCGTACACGCCGCTGCGTCCGGAGGAGGCCCGGTGATGCGCAGCAGCCCGCAGGGTTTCACCGGGCATGGCCGCGGAGATAAAACTGATGTCAGCCCCCGCTGCAACAGTGATCAGTTCCATGTCGATGATGCTGTCAGTGCCCCCGGGATTGCAGGCCAGGGCGAACGTGGTGTCGGCAAGGGCAAACACCATGCCGCCGTGGGCCATGGCAAAGCCGTTGAGCATGTCGGTCCGCACGGCCATGGTGCAGGTTGCCTCGCCCGGACCCAAGTGTTCGACGGCGATGCCCAGCAGGCGGGCGGCGTCGTCGTGTTCCAGAATGGGATGCTCCAGCCCCTGACGCTGTTCCGAAGCGTGCTGTTTCGAAGCGGCGACCCCGGTGTCAGCCATGAAACCTCCCGATTTATTTACCGAATGTTCATGAGGTAATCCTGTGACGGGCATCACTGTCAAGTGCCAGGCAGGGGAAGGAGGCAGCCGGCATGGCCCCGGTTTACGGAGGGCCGGGACACAGCCCGGTGCAGTGCCGTAGTTTGAGGAGGTGATACTTTTCAACGCCGCGGCCGCGGCTGGGGAATCGGCCTGCGGGGCTGCGGTGTCCCATGCTTCCTGAATGGCTTGATCCGCAGGTCTTCCTGGCGGATCCCGCTTTGGGGCCCTGGGTGGTGCTGGTGGTGTGCGGCATTGTGTTTGCCGAAACGGGACTGCTGGTGGGGTTCTTCCTGCCGGGGGACACCTTGCTGTTCACAGCGGGGCTCCTGATCGCCACCGGAACCGTGGACATCAACGTCTGGCTGATGGGGCTGCTGATTTCCCTGGCGGCGTTTGCCGGCGACCAACTGGGCTACTGGATCGGCCGCCGTGCTGGTCCGGCCGTGTTTTCCCGGCCCGATTCGCGGGTTTTCCGGCGCGAGAACGTGGACCGGGCCGAGGAGTTTTTCGCCCGCCACGGAGGCAAGGCAATCACGCTGGCCCGGTTCGTCGGGATCGTGCGGACCTTCACGCCCGTGGTCGCCGGCGTTGGCAGGATGCGCTATTCCGCGTACGTCGCGTTCGACGCCGCAGGCGCCCTGCTCTGGGGGCTGGGGCTGACCCTGCTGGGCTATGTCCTCGGGAACCGGTTCCCCTTTATCCGCGACCATCTGGACTTGATCATCGTTGGTGTCGTCCTGCTGACGGTGGCAACCATTTCGCTCACGCTGCTTCGACAGAACAAACGGGCAACCAAGCAGGCTCCTCGGAAGGGGCAGGCACCGGCGGCGGAAAAGCCGCTGAACAAGCCGGTGAGCAAGCCGGTGAGCAAGCCCGTGAACAAGCGGCTGAGTAAACCCGTGAGTAAGCCGCTGAATAAGCCCGTGAGCAACCCCGTGAACAAGCCGGCGCCGGAACCAGGCGAGTAAACGTCCGGTTCCGGCGCCAAAAACTCTCAGCCACTCAGCCAATCACTCAATCAGCCAATCACTCAATCAGCCAATCACTCAATCGCCAATCACTTAATCAGCCAGTCAGATCAGCCGGCCAGCCAGCACACAGGCTGTCGGTCAGCGCGGCCCGACGGCTAGTGTGCCGCTGCTGCGGGAATCGGATCCTCGGCGCCCAGGGCGTCCAGCACGAAGGCGTAGTCCCAGGCCCGGTCCTTCCATGCCTCGTACCGCCCGGAGGCGCCACCGTGTCCGCCATCCATCTCGATCTTCATAACGATCGGCTCGGGACCGGTGGTCACCTCGCGCAGCTTGGCGACCCACTTGGCGGGTTCGGTGTACAGCACCCGGGTGTCGTTGAAGGACGTCACCGCGGCAATGCGCGGGTAGTCCACGGCCCGGATGTTCTCGTACGGGGTGTATTCCTTCATGTACCGGTAAACCTCGGGGTCGGTGATGGGGTTGCCCCACTCCTCCCACTCCAGTGCCGAGAGCGGCAGCTCCGGATCCAGGATGGTGGTCAGCGCATCCACGAAGGGCACCTGCGCCACGATTGCCTTGTATTTCTCAGGTGCCAGGTTTGCCACGGCGCCCATCAGCAGACCGCCCGCGGAGCCGCCCATCGCGGCAATCCGGTTCGGGTCCACCCACCCGGAGGAAGCGATGTAGTCGGTGGCGGCCACAAAATCGCTGAAGGTGTTCTTCTTGTTCAGCTTCTTACCCTGGTCATACCAGGTTCGGCCCATCTCGCCGCCGCCGCGGATGTGCGCGACCACGAAGATCACGCCGCGGTCCAGCAGTGATAACCGGGCCACGCTGAACGCCGGGTCCATGCTGATTTCGTAGCTGCCGTACGCGTAAACCAGCGCCGGGTTGCTTCCGTCCTGCTTCAGCTCCGCACGGCGCAGCACCGAAAGGGGAATGCGGGTCCCGTCACCGGCCGTGGCCCAAGCACGCTCGGCCACGTACCCGGCCGGGTTGTAACCGCCCTTGACCGGCGTCTCCTTGCGCAGTTCCAGCTCGCCGGTGGCCAGCACGTAGTCGTAGACGCGCGGGGGAGTCAGGTAGGAGGTGTAGCTGAGCCGGACAATCGGGGAGTCGTACTCCGCGTTGGCCAGGTTGGCGGTGTAGAGCTCCTCGTCGAAAGCCGGCTCCACCGGGTCGCCCTGCACCTCGGTGCCGAGGCCCTCCAGGGGAAGGATCTGGACCCGCTCGGTGGTGTCCTTGCGGACCGAGACAATGACGTGGGTCTTGGTGACGGCCGCGCCGTTGACGCGGACGGCGTCGTCGTGCGCCACCACGGTGTTCCAGTGCTGCTCGTCCAGCGGCAGGGCGAACTCCGTCTCGGCCACGAGGGAGAGCATGGAGTTCAGGGCATCCTTGTTGTGCGTGATCAGATAGTGGCGCTCGCCGGCGAGGGTCACGGGCTCGGCCTCGTAGAGGATGCGCTCACTGCGCGGAATCAGGGTCCGCACTTCACCGGCGGGATCCTCGAAATCCAGGACCCGGTACTCGGAGTATTCGGAGTTACTGATGCCGATCAGCAGCTGCTTACGGTCGGCGGAGAGGTCAAAGCCGGTCCACATGGCGACGTCGTCCTCCTGGTAGATGACGACGTCGTCCTCCACCGGGGTGCCCAGGGTGTGGGCCTTGATCTGGTACGGGCGCCAGGAATCGTCCACGACCGTGTAGAACACGCGCGTGCCGTCGGGGGAGAAGGCCAGTGAGTAGAAAACGTTGGTCACCGTATCCGGCAGCAGTTCGCCGGTGCGCAGGTCCTTGATCCGCAGGGTGAAGCGTTCGTCGCCGGCGTTGTCCTCGGAGTAGGACAGCAGGTTGCCGTCCTCGGTCACGGCGAGGCCGCCGAGCGCGAAGAAGGGCTTGCCCTCGGCCTCGGCATTGCCGTCGATCAGGATCTGCTCGCCGGGCACCGGCACGCCGGGCTCGACGACGGGCGGCGTCCAGTCAGCGTCCAGGTCACCGGTGTCCTGGGCCGCGGTGCGGCAGTGAATGGAGTACTGCTTGCCCTCTTCGGTGCGGGAGTAGTACCACCACCCCTTTTTCCGGGCGGGCACTGAGAGATCGGTTTCCTCCGTGCGGTTCTTGATCTCGTCGAAGATCTCCTGCCGCAGCTTCTCCTGGTGCGCGGTGATCTCTTCCATGTAGGCGTTCTCGGCCTTCAGATGGGCCACGACATCGGGGTTTTCCTTCTCCCGCAACCACTCGTATTCGTCAACGAAGGTGTCTCCGTGGTGGACGCGCTCGGTGGGAACCTTTTTGGCAACGGGAGGGGTGGGAGAAGTAGTCATGCCCCGAATATATCGATCCGGCTCCGGCGGACGAAGGGCCCCGCGCTGTTTATGCTGGCGGCTTACCGCGCGGTCAGCGGAGCATGAACCATGCGGCCAGGGCGGCCGCGGCCAGGAAGAGCATCCAGTTACCCAGCACCTGCAGCAGGGTCAGTCCGAACGATGAGTGCGGCGGAGTCTTCATCGGTTCCACGATGGGGTCATCGGTGACGCCTTTGCGGAACTGCCCCCAGAGGGATGTGGCGAGCAGGACCGCGCCGCCGGCCAGTGCCAGGGGGACCGCCGGCAGCGTGAAGAGGACAACGTCACCGGCGAGCAGGGCGACTGCCACCTGGAAGGCAAAGAAGGCCCCGCCGGAAACGGCAACAAGCCACATCGGGCGCCGGACTATGAAGGCCATTAGGAGAGGCGCGCAGGCCGCTCCCGCCAATCCTGTCAGGACGAGGAGAAAGCCCGACAACGTCACCTGGACGCTGGCGTCACTGGAGCTGACCGCAGCGGCAACGGTGAAGAAACCAAGCAGTCCCAGACAGCTGGGAACCAGCAGTGCGGCCCACGCGGATGGCGACATCCGGTTGCGTGGGAGGTCCAGGTTTTCGGCGTAGCTCCGGGGATCACCGAAGACCTCGGCCGGGGTGCCGCCGGAATCGGCCAGGAACTCGCGGGCCGACGCCACTGCGTCGCCGATGGCTTCGCCCGGGACATCGCGCAGGCGCAGTTCAATGGTGAAGTCATCGAACCAGCGGCGTGTGGCCTTGTCCGGCGGTGTGCCGCTGCGGCTGTCACGGGTTTCCATGGGTGCCCCTTTCGGAGGTGCGGTCATGATGGTCCTGCACAAACAGGTAGTGATCCACAGTGCCGGTGAATTTCGCCCACAGCTCTCGCTGCGCTTCCAGTTCCCGGCGGCCGTCGGCAGTGAGGGAAAAGTACTTTCGGCCGGGTCCGCCGTCGCCGGCCCGCCATGCGGTGGTGACCCAGCCCGCGGTTTCGAAGCGGGTCAGCAGCGGATAGAGGGTGCCGCCCTTGATGTTCCCGAAGCCCTGCTCCTCCAGCAGCGCCGCGATGGCATAACCGTAGGTGGCGCCGCCGTCGAGCGCCTTCAGGACGCACAGGCCAAGGGTTGCCCGCATCCAGTCGCTGGGCCAGGGGAGTGTCTGCACCACTAGATCATGGCATTAACTAGTTTGTCTGTCTACCTAGTCTGAACCTTGACGTGACGCAGCCCACACCCATATTCTGAACGAACGGTCAGTAAATGCATTCCATCCGTTCTGTCCGGCTCCGTTCCGCACCTTGAGGTGGCAGTTATGTCCATGTTTACCGAAACTCCTTCCGGTTTGGCGTCAGTTCCGGCCGGTGAACCGGCGGCAGGGGCCGCGTCCGGTCCTGAAGCACATTTCGAGCAGCTGCTGGCCGACGACTCCCGGATCGAACCGCGGGACTGGATGCCCGAGGCCTACCGCAAGACCCTGGTCCGCCAGATTTCCCAGCACGCGCACTCCGAAATCATCGGCATGCAGCCGGAAGCCAACTGGATTACCCGGGCGCCGTCGCTCAAGCGCAAGGCCATCCTGATGGCCAAGGTGCAGGATGAGGCCGGGCACGGACTCTACCTGTACTCAGCCGCCGAAACGCTCGGCACCCCGCGGGACAAAATGACGGCGGACCTGATCGCCGGCAAGGCCCGCTACTCCTCGATCTTCAATTATCCGGCCCTGAGCTGGGCGGACATGGGGGCCATTGGCTGGCTGGTTGACGGTGCCGCCATCTGCAACCAGGTGCCGTTGTGCCGGGCATCCTACGGGCCCTACGGCCGGGCCATGGTGCGGATCTGCAAGGAGGAGTCCTTCCACCAGCGGCAGGGCTTTGAAATCCTGCTGGAACTGGCCAACGGCACCGAAGCGCAGCGGGAAATGGCGCAGGACGCCATCAACCGCTGGTACGCCCCGTCGCTGATGATGTTCGGCCCGCCCGACGACGATTCGCCCAACTCCAAGCAGTCCATGGCCTGGAACATCAAGCGCTTCTCCAACGATGAACTGCGTTCACGCTTCGTGGGCATGATCGTGGAGCAGGTGAAGGTCCTCGGGCTGACCCTGCCCGATGACCGGATCCGCTTCAACGAGGACAACGAGGACACCGGCCAGTGGGAACACGGGCTGCTGGACTGGGCGGAATTCAAGGAAGTCCTCGCCGGCCGCGGCCCCTGCAACGCACAGCGTCTGGCCCGCCGCCGGGAAGCACACGAAGACGGCGCCTGGGTGCGCGAAGCAGCGGCAGCCTACGCGGCCAAACAATCAGCGGCTCAGGCCCGACAGAACGAGGTGGCGTAAGTGGTTTCCGGATCAACGACGGGCGACGACGGCGCCAAGCCCGCGGGCACGCAGACTTCCGGGGACCCGGGGGCAGCCGCCGAAGCCGCCGCACTGGGGTCGGCCTGGCCGCTGTGGGAAGTGTTTGTCCGCTCCTCGCGCGGGCTCTCCCACGTCCACGCCGGCTCGCTGCATGCACCGGACGAAGACATGGCAGTGCGCAACGCCCGCGACCTCTACACCCGCCGCAACGAGGGCGTATCGCTCTGGGTGGTGCCGGCGTCGGCCATTATCGCCTCAGACCCGGATTCCAAGGGCTCCTTCTTTGAATCCCCGCAGGGCAAGGACTACCGCCATGCCACGTATTACACGAAGTCCGAAGGAGTGAAGCACCTGTGAGCTCGGAGAGCGCCACCCGCATCACCCCCGGCAACGCCCTGCGGCCCGAAGATATCGCCGCCTCCGGCACACGGGCACCGGCCGACGTTGCCGAGTACGCTTTGCGCCTCGGCGATGACTCCCTGATCCTGGCCCAGCGGCTGGCCTGGTGGATTTCCCGCGCACCCGAGCTGGAGGAGGACGTGGCGCTGGGCAACATTGGCCTGGATCTGCTCGGGCACGCCCGTTCCTTCCTCACCTACGCCGGGTCGGCGACCGGCCGGACCGAGGATGACCTGGCCTACTGGCGCCGGGAGGGTGAATTCCGCTCCGCGCACCTTTTCGAGCAGCCCAACGGTGACTTTGGCCGGACCATATCCCGGCAGCTGGTGGCTTCCTTTTACTTCTTTGAGCTGTACACCGCGTTGCTGTCCTCCACGGACCCCACCCTGGCAGCCATCGCCGCCAAAGCGGTCAAGGAAGTGGATTACCACCGCGACCACAGCGTCCAGTGGATCCTGCGCCTGGCCGGCGGCACCGGGGAATCCCGCCGCCGCATCAGCCGCGGACTGGAGCTGGTGTGGCCGTATGCCGGCGAATTGTTCGACGACGACGACGCCGTGCGCGCCCTCGCCGCCAACGGCATCGCTCCGCTTCCGTCGGCGCTGCGCACCAACTTCGACTCCGGCATTGGTGCCGTGCTGCGTGAAGCAGAGCTGGAAGTCCCTGACGTGCCGGCCGCGCCGGGCGGCGGACGCCGGGGGCGCCACAGCGAACATCTGGGCTACCTGCTGGCCGAGATGCAGGTGCTGGCCCGGGAACACCCCGGCGCCAGCTGGTAGGCAGCCATGACCGAAACACGAACGCATGCCGTGCGCCCCGCCGACCCCGCAGCAGCCCGGGCCTGGGACCTTGCCGCCACCGTGACCGACCCCGAAATTCCCGTGCTGACCATCGAGGACCTCGGGGTGCTGCGCGGGGTTGAGGTTTCGGGGCCGGACAGCGTCACTGTGACCGTCACGCCCACCTACTCGGGATGCCCGGCGATGGACGCCATCCGGGAAGACGTCACTGCCGCCCTGAACACCGCCGGATACAGCAGCGTCCGGGTGGACCTGGTCCTCGCCCCGGCATGGACCACCGACTGGATGAGCGAAACGGGCAAGGCCAAGCTCACCGCCTACGGCATCGCACCGCCCACCGGGCTTGCCGCCGCCGGGCGGGTGCGGCTGGGACTGAGCGTGAAATGCCCGCAGTGTTCATCACTGAACACGCGCGAACTGACCCGGTTCGGCTCCACCTCCTGCAAAGCGCTCTACGTCTGCCAGGACTGCAGCGAACCCTTCGACTACTTCAAGGTGCTCTGACCATGCCCTCCACCGCGCCGGCGTCCGCTGCGACACCGCCAGCTCCCTCTCCCTCCCGCCGCACGGCATTCCATCCCCTGACCGTCGCCGGGGTCCGGCGCCTGACGGAGGACGCCATCGAAGTAACGTTCGCGGTTCCCGAGGCGTTGGCCGGATCCTACGACTACCTGCCCGGCCAGTACGTCGCGCTGCGCACCATCCTTGAGGGCCGGCAGATCCGGCGCAGCTACTCGATCTGCGCCGAACCGGTGCCCGGCGAAATCCGGGTGGCGATCAAGCGGGATCTCGGCGGAAAGTTCTCCAGCTGGGCCAACGAACACCTCAAGGCCGGCGACGTGCTGGACGTGATGAGTCCATCCGGCGGATTCATCTCCAAGCATCCGATGAACGGACTGAACCACCCCGGGGACCTCGATGTGGCGGGCGAGGACGTGTTCGTCGCCGTGGCGGCGGGATCCGGCATCACGCCGGTCATCGCGATAGCCCGCACCGTGCTCGCATCATCGGACACGGCCCGCTTTGACCTGGTGTACGCCAACAAGGCGGCCATGGACGTGATGTTCCTGGAGGAACTGGCGGATTTGAAGGACCGGTATCCGTCCCGGTTTGCCCTGCACCATGTGCTGTCCCGCGAGCAGCGCATCTCACCCCTGTTGTCGGGGCGCATTGACCCCGAAAAACTGGCCACCCTGATTGATTCTGTGCTGCCCACGCCCCAGGTGGATGAATGGTTCCTCTGCGGACCCTTTGAACTGGTGCAGATGTGCCGGGACACCCTGGCCGACCGTGGGGTCCCGGCGGGAAAAATCCGCTTTGAACTCTTTTCCACCGGCCAGCCGGGCAGGCCTGAAGGTTCGGCGGGGCGTCCCGTCGCCGTCGACCCCGGTGCCGACAGCTACTCCATCACCTTTCGGCTGGACGGACTGCAGGGGAAAGTGGCCAGCCCCACCCACGCCCGCGAATCCATCCTCAATGCCGCGCTGCGTGCCAGGCCGGACGTTCCGTTCGCCTGTGCGGGCGGTGTCTGCGGCACCTGCCGCGCCAAGATCGTTTCCGGCACCGTGGAGATGGAAGAGAATTACGCGCTGGAGCCGGACGAGTTGGAAAAGGGATACGTCCTGACCTGCCAGAGCCGGCCCACCAGCCGGGAAGTCACCGTTGACTACGACGCCTAAGTCCCTGAAGGAACGGAGCATCCCGTGATTGATTTGACCGTCACTGACGGCATCGCAGAAATTGTCCTGAACTCTCCGCGGAAACTGAACTCGCTGAACGAGGAGGCGCTGGCACAGCTGTCCCAGGCGTACGACGACGCCGCGGTGCCCGGGGTGCGCGCCCTCCTGCTGCGCGGCGAGGGGAAAGCCTTCTGCGCGGGCCGGGACATTTCCGTGGTGGATCCGGCGAATGACGATGCGTACGCATTCCTGGGGGAGCGGGTCACGCCGCTGCTGCAGAAGATGGCCGGTTTCCCGGCACCAACCTTCGCCGCTGTCCAGGGCGCCTGCCTCGGCGTCGGACTCGGTCTTTTGGTGGCCACCGATGTGGTGTACGTGGCGGAGGATGCCAAGATCGGCTCCCCGTTCGCGGCGCTGGGCGCGGCCTTGGATTCGGGCGGGCACTGGCTCTTTACCGAACGTTTGGGCACTCACCGTGCGCTGGACCTGATTTACACCGGTGACCTCATGAGCGGCGCGGAAGCCGTTGCGGCAGGATTGTTCAGCCGATCCTTCCCCGCCGGCCAGCTGCTCGATCGCACGCGGGAAATTGTGGCCCGCGTGGCGTCCGGATCCGGCGGCGCCTACCGCATGTCCAAGGCGCTGGTGGCAGAAATCCGGGACTCCAGGATCGGGCTGTGGACGGCCATGGAGGAAGAGAACAAAGCCCAGGGCGTCCTCAGCGGAACCCGGGACTACGCCGAGGGTTTCACGGCCTTCATCGAAAAGCGGAAGCCCGTGTTCCAGGACTGAAGCCGGCGATTTAAAGCTTCGGTGCCCGCCGGGATTAGGAAAACTCCACGGCCCAATACAGTTCCGAATCGGCGCTGACATCGATGGATATTCCCGTGCCGTCCTTGTAGGGATTGATCCCGCTGATGACCTCCACCGGTCCGCAGGGGATCTCGGTGCGGGGTCCGCCGCTGATGGAGATGCTGGCGGTTCCGGTGTCGCAGACAAACCGCGCCTCCAGCGGCCCGGTCAGCAGGGGCCCAAGGTGCAGCTGGTTGGGAGCGTCCGGCCCCGCAACTCCTCCGCCGGAGGTGGAGAGTTCAGGGACGGCACCGCTGTGTGAAGCTGCAAGCTCGGATTGCAGCTGCGCCATCTTGGCCTCCCCGGTGTCAGCCGCGGCGGTTGTTTGGCTTTCGGCCGTGCCGGCGCCGCACCCGGATGCCAGCAGCATGGCCGGGAGGACCAGGACCACGGCGGATTTCCGAATTTTCGTACTTCTGGTGCCGGTAGTCATCGCTGCCCCCGATTCAGCTGGTTGTGGACGTTCCGTCCCGCTTTTGACCACCCTAGCGGACGGCCGGACGCAGCTGCCCGGCCAGCAGCCGCAGTCTATTCGACAACCTGTAGAAATACGGGAAGAATGTCATGCAGCCGGAGAAGTATCTGCCGACCCGGCCCGAGCCGCATCCGGGAGGGATCATGAGCACGCGTGGCGCACGCCTGGTGCGCGGCTGGGCCGCAGCCTTCGCGGCCACGGCCGTGGCCGCCGCATCCCATGTGCTTGCCGGCGGCCTCATTCCCCACCCTTCCATTGTGCTGTTCTGCCTGGCCCTGTCCGGGATGGTTTCCTGTGCGTTAGCGGGCCGGTCGCTGTCCCTCCCCGGAACAGCCGGAGCGGTCCTGGCCAGCCAGGGAATCTTCCATCTGCTGTTCACTGTTGGCGGTGCGGGAATTCCGTCCGCGGGCACCGGAGCGGCAACCCCAGAAGGCCATGCCGCGGCGGGACACGCTGCCCACTCCGTTCCGCTGGATCCGGAGGCCTTCGCCCAGCTGGCAGGGGCGGGACAGGGTGCAGCCGGAATGGCGGCCGGGCACTCCTCCGCGCTGATGTGGATCGGCCACCTGCTGGCCGCCGCGGCCACCGTTGCCCTCATCCGGAACGGGGAAGCGGCCCTGCTGCGCATCCTCTCAGCCATGCGGCTGCGCATCACCACTATCCTGCCGCTGATTCTGCCGCTGCCCCTGGGCCCGCGGATCCCCAAGCTCTCCGTGCTGGTTCCGGTTGCTGCACTCCGGAATCTCGGCGTGCCGCTGCTGGCCATGCGCCACCGGGGACCGCCTGCTGCTGCTGTGTTTTCCTAGCCCCGCACGAATCCGTCCGGGGCTTCCCTCCCAGCAGCCGCCGGCAGCACGCCGGCAAGGAAGCAGCCATGTCTATTTTTTCGTCCCCGTTAGTTTTGTCCTCCGCAGCATCCCGTCCCGTCCGCCCAGCGCAGGCACTGCGCGCACTGTTCCTCGCAGCCCTGCTTTTTGCCGGCGGCGGCGCCGCACTGGCCACCGCCCCGGCAGCGGCCGCCCATGATGAACTGGTGAGCACGATTCCCGCTGCCGGAGAACGCCTGGAAGCAGCACCCGCTGAGCTGGAACTCACCTTCAGCTCAGCCCTGATGGACCTGGGCAACCAAATCCAGGTGCTGGACGCCGAAGGCCGGAACTGGGCTGAAAGCGCGCCCGTCCTGAACCGCGAAACGCTCGTACAGCCACTGCCGACGGAGATGCCCGATGGGGAATACTCCGTTCGCTGGCGCGCGGTTTCCTCCGACGGCCATCCGATCACCGGAAGCTATGAGTTCCTCGTAGGCGCCGACGCGGTGGCAGGTTCCGCCGCCACTGCGGTCCCCTCCGGGTCCGGTGATAACGCATCCGACGCCGAACCTTCGCAAAGCGCGGAAGACACCGACACAGCTGATGCATCCAACGACGGTCTTCCCGCCTGGCTGATTCCCGGCGCCATTGGCGGCGCGACCGGCCTGATCATCCTCGCCGTGTATTCCCTGGTCGCCCGGCGCAAGCGCAGCAGGACCGAGTAAGCCGCGGCGGCCAGCACCGCTGCGTCACCTTTTCCGCTGCACCTCAGGCGCAGCCCTTCCACGGAGGCGTCCACGCGACGATCTTCAGCGCGCCCTGAATCATCTGGCGCCCTACATGTGGCGTCCCCAAAAGCATCCGGTTCCACGCGAACCGCGCCCCACACAGGAGCATAACCATGACCTTTTCACCTTCCCGCACGAGCCGACCCCGTCAATCCGTGCTGCTGGTCCTTTCCACCGCCGTACTCGGAGCAGTGCTGGCCAGCGGCTGCGCGCCAACGGCGGAAACACCCGATTCGGCTGCCGCGGCATCCTCGGACGCAGTTCCCAGCCCGTCGGCCGCACCCTCCGGATCCCAGGACAACGCGGCATCCCTCACCATCGAGCATCCGTGGGTCAAAGCTGCGGCAGACGGTATGACCGGAGCCTTCGGAAGCCTGACCAACAGTGGAACCGAGGATCTGCAGGTGGTGGCAGCGTCTTCGCCCGCAGCGGCAGCCGTGGAACTGCATGAAACGGTGGTCCAGGGGGACGGAACCGCAACCATGGCTGAAAGCGGAGATGGATTCAGCATCCCGGCGGGAGATACCTTCCTTTTGGAGCCCGGGGCAAACCACCTGATGCTCATGGGATTGGACCAGCCGATCCTTGCGGGTGATGAAATCTCCTTCACGCTGACGCTTTCCGACGGAAGCAGCGTCGAATTCACCGCTCCGGCCAAGGACTTCGCCGGAGCCAACGAGAGCTATCACGGAGGGTGACCGTGGCCGGGGATACTGAACCACCTTCCACCGGCGCCCGCCGCCAGGGCGTGAATCGAAGGAACCTGCTGTTCGGTGGCGCGGCAACCGGATTCGGAGCGCTGGCTGCCGCAGGCATCCAGCTCTCCGGGAGGCGGGCCGGGCAGGACCCGGGAGAAGACATGACGCCCGCCGCTGACACAACAGGCGTCAACGGCACCACGGTGGTCCCCTTCTATGGGGCGCGGCAGGCGGGGATAGAAACCCCGGCGCAGGCCCACGCGGTGTTCCTGTCCCTGGACCTGAAACCCGGCCTGACTGCGCAGCGGCTTTCGGCACTCCTGCGGCTGCTGACCGAGGACGCCGCGGCCCTGACCCAGGGGCGTCCGGCGCTGGCCGACACCGAGCCTGAGCTGGCGGTGCAGCCGTCCCGGTTGACGGTAACCTTCGGATTTGGCCAGGCACTGGTGGCGCTCGCAGCGCCGGAACGTGTTCCGGCGTGGCTGAAACCGCTGCCCGCCTTCGGGATTGACCGGCTGCAGCCGGAGTATTCAGGCGGAGACCTGCTCATCCAGGTCTGCGGTGATGATCCCGTGGCCTTGGCTCACGCCCGCAGGATGTTGCTGAAGGACAGCCGTTCCTTCACTAACCTGCGCTGGGTGCAGACCGGCTTTCTCCATGCCTACGGTTCCGGACCACCGGGTGCGACTCCGCGCAATCTCTTCGGCCAGAAGGATGGAAGCGGCAACCCGCGGGCCGGCAGCACGGAATTCGAACGTGTGGTGTGGGGAGACGGGCACATCAAGCCGTGGCTGGAGAACGGAACGTCACTGGTCATCCGGCGCATTGCCATGAACCTGGACACCTGGGATGAGCTGGACCGGCGCGGACGGGAAGAGAGTGTTGGGCGAACCCTGGCCACTGGTGCGCCGCTGACCGGCACCAAGGAACATGATGAACCCGACTTTGCCGCCCTCAACGGCGTCGGGTTCCCCGTAATTGCCGACTCCTCCCACCTGCGCAGGGCCCGGCCCGACGATGAACGCCAGCGCATTTTCCGCCGTCCCTACAACTACGACGACGCACCGGGAGCCGTCGCTGTTGAATCCGGAACGGCGGATGGCGCGGGGCAGGGGATCTCGAACTCCGGGCAAATCTTCGTCTCCTACCAAGCCGACGTGGACCGGCAGTTTGTGCCCATCCAGCAGCGGTTGGACGAACTGGACATCCTCAACGCCTGGACGGTCCCGGTGGGGTCCGCTGTCTTCGCAATACCTCCGGGCGTGCAGGAAGGGGGATTTATCGGCGAGCAGCTGTTCTCCTGAGGAGCACCCGCGCGGGTTGATCACCACCCCGTCCAGGTATTAGGTTGGAGGCAATGATCAGCATGCTGATGATTGCTGCCGGTGGAGTCGGCGGCCATGATTTCGGCATGTCTCACTCACTGGATGGAGGCACTGATGACAGACGGCTACGATCCGAATAATGACCCCGCCAACCCTGACAAGCCCAAGGATGCCGGGAAGAACCTGCGGGATGACACGCGTGAAGGAACCGGCAATGCCGCGCCCAGTACGGAGAAGGGCGAGCATGCAAACCCTGATCCTGCTGCCGGCAACATCACCGGCCTTGAGCCCGGAGGTGGAGTACCGCCGGGGGAAACTCCTCCCGCGGAGGACCAGATGAGCATGGATCAGGGGCACGACGAAGACTGAGCGCCTGAACCTGATCCCTGAGTTCAGGCGGCGGCCCGGCACCCGGAATGTGGTGTGCCGGGCCGCTGCTTTTCTTTTTGGCCCGCGCCTACCGCGAGTCCAGGTCCTCGAACACGAGGAAGGTCTGCGTATCCAAGACGCCGGGCATGGACTGAAGCTGGTCGAAAATCACCTGCCGCAGATGGAGGTTGTCCTCGGCCCGCACCAGGAGAATGACGTCGAAGGAGCCGCCCACCAGGGCGATGTGATGGATTTCGGGAACCGCGCGCAGCTGCTCCTTCAGCTCCCGCCACGAGTGCTGGCGGACCTTGAGCGTTACATACGCTGATGAGCGCAGTCCCGCCTTGACCGGATCGATAACTGCGGTGAACCGGCTCAGCACGCCGGTTTCCGTCAGCTTCGCAATCCGTGAGTACGCGTGGGCCCGCGAAATGTGGATCGCCTCGGCCACCGCGGTGACTGAAGCCCGGCCGTTGGTGCTGAGCTCCGCCAGGATGCTGCGGTCAATCCCGTCCAGGCGGGGTGTGGCGGGGTTTTCGACGTCCCGTGGCATAGTGTCTACACCCTCTCCTGTAATCCAGCTCACAATTGCAATGTGTCCATCAGCGTAGCCCCATAGGCATCAACCATCTACGGTTTCGGCATTCTCTGGATACGAATCCGGGTCCGTCAGCATACTGGGACAACAGAACATCCACGGCAAAGATGCCCCGCGATGGCCGCTGACGGAGGCAGAATGACGATATTCACGGGCAATCAGCCCCCCGCTTCAATGGAAGATCCGCGCCGGAACGCGGCGCGTGCCAGCAATATCCCGGACACCGATGCGCACCTGCTCCCGTCCGCTGTTCCGGTGCAGCTCGTGGATCCGGACGGCAACCACCGCCACGATGACCGGTATCCGCTGCCCGACGGCGATGCCCTTTTGGATGCCTATGCCCGGCTGGTTGCCGGCCGGCGCATCAACGACCAGGCAAACGCCCTCGTGCGGCAGGGCCGGCTCGCCGTCTATCCCTCATCGCACGGGCAGGAAGCCTGCCAGGTGGCCGCCGCCGTCGTCCTTGAATCCGGAGACTGGCTCTTTCCGACCTACCGCGACACCGTTGCGGTGGTCTCCCGCGGCGTGGATCCGCTCGAGGTCCTGACGCTGCTGCGCGGTGACTGGCACTCCGGCTACGACCCCTACGAACATCACACGGCACCGCAGGCAACCCCGCTGGCGACGCAGCTGCTGCACGCCGTCGGGGTGGCCCACGCCGCTAAGCTTCGGGGCGAAGACACCGTGGTGCTGGCGATGTGCGGCGACGGCGCCACCAGCGAAGGGGACTTTCACGAGGCACTGAACTTCGCCGCCGTCTTCCACGTTCCGGTGGTGTTTTTTGTGCAAAACAACGAATACGCCATCTCGGTGCCCCTGAAGAACCAGTCCGTGGCGCCATCGCTGGCACACAAGGCCATCGGTTACGGCATGCCGGGGGAGCGGGTGGACGGCAATGACCTGGCCGCTCTGCTCGCCGTGCTCGGAGCCGCGGTGGAGCGGGCGCGGGAGGGGGCGGGCCCGTCCCTTATCGAGGCGCACACGTACCGGATGCAGGCGCACACCAATGCCGACGACGCCGCGCGCTACCGCAGCCCGGAGGACGTTGAGCAGTGGGTGCCGCGGGATCCGATCACCCGGATGCGTGCATACCTGCGGGGCCTGAACCTGCTGGCGGACGACGACGAACTCCGCTTTGCCTCGGACGCTGAGGCAATTGCCACGCACATTCGTGATGGGTTGAACACTGAGGCTGAGCCTGACCCCCAGGAACTTTTTGCCCACGTTTATGCCCGCCGCACACCACAGCTTGAGGAACAGGCCGCCCAGCTGCGCGACGAACTTTCGCGCGAAGACGGCTGAAAGGCACCAACCATGACTGTTACCCAAACCGTGGAAGCTTCCCCCTCCGCCGCGGCGGCACCGGAGTCCCTGACCTTCGCCAAGGCGCTGAACACCGCGCTGGCCGACGAAATGGCCGCCGATTCAGCCGTCCTGATGTTCGGCGAGGACGTGGGCCCGCTGGGCGGCGTCTTCCGCATCACCGACGGACTGACCGCCCGCTTCGGGGAGGAACGCTGCTTCGACACCCCGCTGGCCGAGGCCGGCATCATGGGAATGGCCGTGGGCATGGCGATGAACGGCATGCGGCCCGTGGTCGAGATGCAGTTCGATGCCTTTGCCTACCCGGCCTTCGAGCAGGTGGTCAGCCATGCAGCGAAAATGGCCAA
The DNA here is from genome assembly GCF_009192735.1 of Arthrobacter gandavensis. Classification (GTDB taxonomy): domain Bacteria; phylum Actinomycetota; class Actinomycetes; order Actinomycetales; family Micrococcaceae; genus Arthrobacter_B; species Arthrobacter_B citreus. The sequence continues at coordinate 627,697 of NZ_VTFU01000002.1, read as the reverse complement.
CCGCACCCGCGGCAAGGTCCGCCTGCCGCTGGTCATCCGGATTCCCTACGCCGGCGGCATCGGAGGAGTGGAGCACCACTGCGACTCCTCCGAGTCCTACTACGCGCACACTCCGGGGTTGACCGTCGTGGCGCCCGCAAATGTCGCCGACGCCTACACGCTGCTCCGGGAAGCGATCCGCCTGAACGATCCGGTGGTGTTCCTGGAACCGAAAAAGCTCTACTGGACCAAGGAAGATGTTGACCTGGTGGCACTGCGCGCCCGTTTCGATGCTCCGGGCGGTTCCGCAGATCCAGCGGAGCGCGACGGCGGCAGCCTGACCGGCGCCATCGGTACAGCTGCGGTGGCGCGGCCGGGCACGGATGCAACCCTGATTGCGTACGGGCCTTCCGTCTCGACCGCCCTCGCGGCAGCTGATGCCGCCGCCGCCGAAGGGCGGTCCCTGGAAGTGATCGACCTACGCTCCATCGTGCCCTTCGACGACGAGACCGTCACCGCGTCGGTCCGCCGGACCGGCCGCGCCGTCGTCATCTCCGAAGCTCCCGGCTTCGCCTCCGTCGCCTCGGAAATCGTGGCCCGGGTACAGGAGCGCTGTTTCCACTCGCTGGCCGCGCCCGTGCTGCGGGTGACCGGATTCGACATCCCTTACCCGGCACCCAAGCTGGAGCACTGGTTCCTGCCGAGCGTTGACCGGATCCTGGACGCCGTTGACGAACTGCAGTGGGAGGACCGATGAGCGTGCGCACCTTCCTGCTGCCGGATCTGGGCGAAGGCCTGACCGAAGCCGAGCTGGTCACCTGGCTGGTGGCTGTGGGCGATGAAATCCGCGTTGACCAGCCCGTGGCCGAGGTGGAGACCGCCAAATCGCTCGTCGAGGTGCCGTCCCCGTTTGCCGGCACCGTCGCACAGCTGCACGGGGAAGCGGGACAAACGCTCGACGTCGGCCGCCCGCTGATCTCGGTGATGCCGTCGGCATCGGCTGTTGCAGCGGCCGGCATGGCGGCATCAGAAATTTCCGCCTCAGGCCCGGCGACCGGGCACAGCGACCCTCCTGGGCACAGCGACCCTGACGGCGAAGCCTACCGGCAGGAGGAAAAGGCAGGCTCAGGCAATGTCCTGATTGGCTACGGCACCCCCGGCGGGCACGCCGTGGCGCGGCGGACCCGCAGATCACGGGCTTCAGCCGCCGCTCCGGTCCGTGTGCCCGCCCAGGTCCTGCAAAGCGAAGCACTGGACGCTGAAGCACTGGACGCTGAAGCACCGCACGCTGAAGCGCCGCGCTGCATTTCTCCGCTCGTCCGGAAGCTGGCACGGGACGGGGGACTGCGGTTAGCGGACATTTCCGGGACCGGACCGAATCACCTGATCCTGCGCTCAGACATTGAAGCGGCCCTTGCTGCTGCGGGCAGTAACGGGGCATCTGCCGGTAGCAATCAGGCAGATGCCGTCGCCACCGGGCCAAGCGGCGAAGCAGGTCCAGACCCGCGCACCGGGCCAAGCGGCGAAGCAGGTCCAGACCGGCGCACCGGCCTGAATATTGCGTCGCGCACCCCGGTCACCGGGCTGCGGAAGACCGTCGCCGCGAACCTGACCGCCAGCCGCAGCATCATTCCCGAGGCCACCGTGTGGGTGGACGTGGATGCAACGGCACTGCTGGAGCTGCGGGCGGACCTCAAACGCCGGCACCCGGACAGCACCCCCGGTCTGCTGGCGTTCCTCGCCCGGTTTGTCCTGGCCGGACTGGCGAAGTTCCCCGAACTCAACACCCGGTTCGATCCGGCTGTCTCCCCGGCGGAAGGTGCGCAGCTCACCGCCTACGAGGGAGTGAACCTGGGATTCGCGGCCCAGACCGACCGCGGGCTTATGGTGCCCTCAATCCGGCGGGCGGACACCATGAACGCGCGGCAGCTGGATGCTGAAATCCGCCGCCTCACGGCCGCCGCCCGGGCAGGCCGGGCGACGCCGGCGGAGCTGACGTCGGGCACCTTCACGCTGAACAATTATGGAGTGTTCGGAGTGGACGGCAGCGCCGCGATCATCAACTATCCGGAGTCGGCCATCCTGGGGATTGGCCGCATCATCGACAAGCCGTGGGTGGTCGACGGAGAACTGGCGGTCCGGAAGCTGACCGAGCTGACCCTGGTCTTCGACCACCGGGTGTGCGACGGCGGCACCGCCGGGGGCTTCCTGCGCTATGTTGCCGATGTCATCGAGAATCCGGGCAGCGTGTTGGCCGACCTGTGAAAGGACGGGGGAAGCAACATTCGCTCCCCGGCACCGCCTTCGCCGGGCTGCCGCGATAGGTTGGAGGCGACACTTGGCACCCGAACCCGGAAGGACCATTCCATGACCGACGCAGCCGGGCAGGACTCCGCAACGTGGCGGGAGGTGGCCCCGCGGGTGTTGGTGCGCACCAACCCGGGGTTCGGCATGAACACGGGCCTGGTGATTGGCGACGAGCGGGCCCTGATTATTGACACCGGTGCCGGGCCGCGGCAGGGGTGTGGCATTCTCACCGCTGTCCGGGAGGTCACCGACCTGCCCTTGACTGCCGTAAACACGCACGCGCACTTTGACCATCACTTCGGCAACGCAGTCCTCGCTGCCAACGGGGTGGAGGACATCTGGGCAACCAGCCGGTGCGCCGCCGTCATTGCCGAATCCGGCGACTCCCAGCGTCCGGCCGTCGCCGGGGTGGAAGCTGAGATGGCCGCGGGCGAGGGTGTCCACACGGAAATCCGGGTTCCGAACCGGCTGGTCGACGGTGCACCCGTTGACCTGGATTTGGGCGGCATATCCGTGACTCTGTTCCATTTGGGCCGCGGGCACACCGACCATGACCTGCTGGTGGGCGCCGGTGACGTCCTGTTCACCGGAGACCTTGTGGAGGAAGGCGCGGACCCGTCCTTCGAGGATTCCTTCCCCAAGGAGTGGATCCGCACGCTGGGCAAGATGAGCGCGCTCGACGATCTGTACAGTTTGTTCGTCCCCGGACACGGCATGCCGGTGACCGTTGACTTCGTGACCACGCAAATGAACAAGATGCGCACCGCCGTCACCGTCACCCGCAGCGCGATGGAACAGGCCTCAGTGGACATGACCAAGGCAATCCCCATCCTGCCGTACGGGCCGGAACAGTCCCGCGCGCTGCTGATGCGGCTGCGCACGCTGGCCCGCTGGAAGTGGCTCAAGCAGTAGTGGCGGTACCCTGAACCGGTGCCTGTCGACTCTTTCAGCCTCAAGACCATAGCCGTTCCGGCATTCGGGCCCACCCTGCTGTACGGCGTGGCGACGGGCGCCATCCTGCCGGTTATCGCACTGACGGCACGGGACCTTGGCGCCACCGTGGCTCTGGCGGCCCTGGTGATCACCCTGACCGGCATCGGCTCCCTGCTGACGAACGTTCCGGCAACGGTGCTCACCACGCGCTTCGGCGAAAAGTGGGCGCTGGTTATCGCTTCGCTCTGGTGCGCGGCGGCCATGGTGACCGCTGCCCTGGCCCCGGTGCTGTGGCTCTTCGCCGTCGCGGTGTTCATGGTGGGGATGGCCGGGTCGGTCTTCGGCCTGGCGCGGCAAAGCTACCTGACCGAGGCGGTGCCGGTGTTTTTCCGGGCCCGGGCCTTGTCCACGCTCGGCGGAGTAAACCGGATCGGAGTCTTCGCCGGTCCGTTTGCCGGTGCCGGCGCCATCTCCTTCGCCGGCACTCCCGGCGCATATTGGGTGGGCGCCACAGCGGCCCTGCTGGCGGGCGTCATCAGCCTGAAAGTTCCCGAACTCCGCCTTCCCGCTGAAAGAGTAAGCCGCCGGGGCGGCAGGACGGGCGGTAAATCCGGTGCCGCTGGCTCAGGCGCCGGTTCCGGGTCCGGTCCGGGACTGCCGGTGACCCCGGCGCCCACCGTCCGATCGGTCCTGCGCAGCCACGGCCGGGTGTTCCGGACCCTGGGGCTGGGGATCCTGTTGATTGCTGCCGTGCGGGCCTCCCGGCAGGCAGTAATTCCGCTGTGGGCCCAGCACATTGGCCTGGACCCCACCCAAACCGCGCTCATCTACGGGCTCTCCGGCGCCATCGACATGCTGATCTTCTATCCGGCCGGCAAAGTCATGGACCTGAAAGGCCGGCGGTGGGTGGCGGTGCCGTGCATGCTCACCATGGCCGCGGGCCTGGCCCTGGTGCCGCTGACCACCAATGGAACCGGATTGCTGCTGGTCTCCCTGGTCCTGGGCTTCGGCAACGGCATCGGATCGGGCATTGTGATGACACTGGGCGCGGACTTCTCCCCGTCTCCGGGGCGTCCGCAGTTCCTGGGCATCTGGCGGCTGCTCGCCGACACCGGCACCATGGCCGGACCGGCGCTGCTCTCAGCGGTTACCGCGCTGGCGAGCCTCTCCGCTGGCATTGGTGCAACCGCCGGTCTCGGGCTGCTGGGAGCCGCGGCGCTGTGGCGCTGGGTGCCCAAGGGGCGGCCCGGCTACGGAACCCCCGCCGGAAACCCCACCGGGGGCCCCGCCGGAGACCCCTCGGGGAAACCGGCGGGACCGGTCAGCGGGCCGGATCTCCCGCCTGCATAGAGAACAGCCAGCAGGCCAGCGCGCTGAGCACATACCCCACTCCGACAATCAGGCTCAGTCCGGACCAGAAGTACAGCAGCATGGAGTCGCTGCTGCCCAGCATCGTGGTGCCGGTGGAGACGTACAGATAGCTCCCCACGGCGAGCACCAGCGCCAGCAGGCCCGGAATGGCACACAGCGCCGTAAACACAGAAGAACCGCCGCGGCTCCGGCCGCCGGGAGGCCAGTAATTCCAATCCGGTGATGTCCGCATCATCACCAGGCCGCCGATCAGCGTCCATGTCCCCACCACCAGGAAGGAGGCTACGACGTCGGCCGGGCGGTGCCAGAGATTGATGAAAGTAGCCGCTCCCGCCAGCACGGCATAGCTGCCGCCTACCGCCGCAACAACCGGCCGCCAGCGCGGGGACGCCAGAAGGAAGACCACAGCCGCTGCGGATGCCGCGAGCGTGGTGTGGCCCGAGGGCAGGGAATTGAAGTCGAGCGTGACGACCCCGCGGTCGGGCCGGTCAAAGAAAAGCCGCTTGAGCAGCTGGCTGCTGATATTTGCTGCCGCAAAGGTGCTCAGCGCAATAACCGCAGGGGCCAGCCGCCGCCGTCGCACCGTCACCATCAGCACCACCGCGCCGGCGATAAACACCGACAGCAGCGGCAGGTTATCCAGGAACTCCAGGACCGGAAGCGGCGACGCGGGCATGGCAACCTCGGCCTCGCGCCATGCTGACTCATCCGCAAATTGGCCGGTGGTGGTGCGGACAAACGCCCAGTAGGTTACCGCCACCGCGGCCGCGCACAGCATGGCTCCGAAAAGGAACACAGCGGCGTTGTGAGCCGGGCGGCGCCGGGTTGGAGCGCGGCTGTTCAGGAGATTGCGGGTATTCATCGCCTCCTAGTCTGCCACTGGATCTTGGCACTTCCCTGAATGGCCGCTGTGACCGCTGTCATGGGCCTGCAGACGGGTGGCGGGACTAGGCTGGCTGAGTGGCTACTCCTGATCTTCCCCCGGTGACCGGCTTCCGTCCGGACCTGTCCGCACTGCTCGCCGATGCCCGCGTGGTGTCGGTCCCCATGCGGGTGAAATTCCGCGGCATCCTGCACCGCGAGGCGCTGCTGCTTCCCGGCCCGGCAGGGTGGGCTGAGTTTTCCCCCTTCCCTGAGTACGACGACGCCGAGGCGGCACCATGGCTTGCCGCGGCCCTGGAAGCGGCGGGGGAGGGGTATCCGGAACCGGTCCGGGACTCTGTGCCGGTGAACGGGACCGTTCCCGCCGTCGGTGTCGAACAGGTGGAAACTGTGCTGTCCAGGTTCGGTCCCGTGCCGGCGGTCAAGGTCAAGGTGGCCGAGCGCGGCCAGACCGTGGCTGAGGACCTGGCCCGGGTGGCCGAGGTCCGCCGGCTGCTGCCTGACGCCGGGATCCGGGTGGATGCCAACGGCGGCTGGGACGTTTCCACCGCCGTCGCCGCTTTGGAAGCCTTGGCTGAGGCCGGGCTGGAATACGCCGAGCAGCCGGTCCCGGACATTGCCGGACTGCGGGCGGTGCGGGAAGAGCTGGCGCGCCGCGGGGTTCCGGTGCTGATTGCCGCCGATGAAAGCGTGCGCAAGGAAACCGACCCGCTGCGGGTGGCCCGTGAAGACGCTGCGGACTTGATCGTGGTCAAGGTGGCCCCGCTGGGCGGCGTGCGCCGGGCCCTGGCCATTGTGGCCGCCGCCGGGTTGCCCGCCGTCGTCAGTTCGGCACTGGATACGTCGGTGGGTATCCGCGCCGGCGTCGCGCTGGCCGCTTCCCTGCCGCAGCTGCCGTATGCCTGCGGGTTGGGCACTCTGTCGCTGATGGACGGCGACGTGACTGAGGAATCGCTGCTGCCCGACGGCGGAGCGCTGGCGGTGCGCGAAGTTCCTGTTTCAGAGGAGCTGCTGGAGCGTTATGCCGCCGACGCGGAGACGACCCGGTGGTGGCTGGACCGCTTGGCCCGGGTGTATGCGCAGCTTCCGGGAGAGCCGGGGGCCGCGGCCGGTTAGAGCGTTGCTCACGCCGCACTGGTTCCCGCCGTGCGTCGCCTCCTGGGTCCTGTGGCAAGGAGGGTACATGCGCCACAGACAGTGGGAACGTGTGCGTCAGTACCCGCGATATACCGGCATTCTGAGGCAGCACGGGCTGCAGCTCGGGATTCGGTTCGTTCTAAGGGCCGATGTACTCGCCGCTATACGCGTCCACCGTTCCCGCCTGAATGCCGTCGCACTGAGAAACACCGCCTGCGGTCACCGGCACATAGCTCAGGCAGAAAGCCACGTAGTAGGGCATCCCTGACTGCCAGGCTTCGTACGCCTCGTCGTATGTGAACCACTGACGCGTAGGGCTGTCGCGCCATGACGTTTCGCGGGGGTCCGGCGGCATTAGGACTTCCGGATTGTTGTAGTAATAGCACATCTGGGTGTCGCCGGACGTCCAGAACGTGTCTCTCGCGCAGTACTCGCCCAGAGTGATTACACCGGCCATTACGGCATAGCCGGCCTCCTCTGGAGTCATTTCGAGCGCAGACTTTCCTCCGGGACCGGCAGTGGGCAGGGGCGGAGCAGCGCTCCCCTCCGTCGTCCCGGGAACGCCGGCGGGAGGCGTCGCCGGTGAAGGGGAAGCGGGTGATGAAGAAGCCGTGGCTGATGAAGAACTCGTGGCTGATGAAGAACTGGGCGGTGATGAAGCTGTGGCTGATGAAGGAGCCGTCGTCGGCCCGGGGGATGGAGCAGCTTCGTTTCCGGTAGTGGTGCAGGCGGAAAGAGTGAGGCAAAGCGCCGCTGAGGCCGCAACCAGTCTGGCGGTGGGTTTCATGTTGGCTCCTTTGACCGGGACTTCGGTGACGGTCCCTTTAAGGCTCACCCCGCGGAGGGCCGGGATACAAGGTGCACGGAAAGGTAGGCCTGCGGTCTCCGGCCCCCGCCATGCGACTGCCCTGATTGGGAAGCTTTGGTAGCCTCGCACCTACGAAGCAGGTTCACCGGAAGCTATGGCCAAATACGGGGGAGACAGACCATGCAGGTGTTGCAGCTAAGTGTCATCGTTCTTGTCGGCTTAGGCCTGGGCATCGCGGGCTGCCCGTCCCGGATCCCGGAGATGAAGTGGATTCCCTGGCTGGGCACGGGTGTCGCGACAGGCTGGAGTTATACGGCGCTTCTGGTTCTCTGGGAGATTTCCGCGGCCGAAGCCTTCCTCTTTTTGCTTGCCATTACCGCGGGATCCGTCCTGTACGGGGGCAGGCTGTGGCAGCAGCTTGATCTGGAGCCCGGGCTTTCCTACTGGACATGGGTGAAACGGGACTTCCTCCAGACGCGATATCTGCGCCGCCTGTACCGGACGTCGCGGGCTGTGCGCTAGCAACACAGGAAGACTCCGGGCCACCGACGGCGTCTCGATCCTCGTTGTGACTCCTCCGTTTTGACTCCGATGCACAGCGGCGCAACGATGGAAAATTCCCCAAGGAGGTTAATCGTGAAATATGCACGTCCCTTAGCGACTCTCTTCCTCGCCGTCGGCGGCTTGATGGTTTGGCTTATGGGTGATCAGCTGCTGCTGGGCCTGGGAATGACAACACTGGCACTGGTGCTGTGGGCCGGTGCGCCCAGTGTCATAGGGCGGCTGGGATCCTTCGCCGGACGAACCGACGCCTCCGAGCCGCAGCGGGTTCGCGAATATCGTGCCAGCCACCGCGGCGCAACGATTGCTGACGGCATCCGGGCCGTCAGGCGGCAGGACTGACTGCCAGCCCCTTGTTCACCCGGCGTTAAGCCTCCGGTTCCCAACACGTCGCTTGGCCCTGCCAGCGTGGGCTGCGACACGCTCGCCGGATGAGAGGCCTAACCTTGACCGACCTGTTGAACCCCGACTCTGCCGTTGCCGGACCAGTTCTGAAGAAACGGCTGCTGCCCATGCTGGGACATACCCGCGGCAAGCGCAGCGCCGTCACCTGTGCGCTGAAATGCGACAACGCCTGCAGCAAGGCGGTGTGCAACACCTCCGCCAACAGTTACTTCCGGGACATTGTGTCCGCGGAGTTTTCCCGGCGGACTGCACTGGGCGCCGGAGCGGCCGGGGTCTTGGGAGCGGCGGTGCTGGCGCTGAGCGGCCCGGCTCCAACGGCGGCAGCGGCACCTCCGGGCCGAGGCCCCAAGGCAGGGCGCCTGGCATTTACGCCCATCGCCCCCGTGGATGCTGCCGTGGACAGCTTCGATGTTCCCGCAGGCTATGACTGGGCGCCGCTGCTGCGGTGGGGAGACCCGTTGTTCGCTGATTCCCCCGAGTTTAACTTCGCCGCCCAGAACGCTGCAGCCCAGGCCCGCCAGTTCGGCTACAACAATGACTACTTGGAAATCCTCCGCCAGCCCAACGGCAAAAAGGGCCTGCTCGTCTGCAACCACGAGTACGTCAACCCGGAAATCATGTTCCCCGCTGCCCCGGCCTCAGCCGCTGAGGAACAGGAGCGGCGCAACATCTTCCGCAACGCCGTCGGTATGTCGGTGGTGGAACTGGAGCGGAGCAACCGGGGGAAGCCCTGGTCCTACATCCGCGGTGCCCGGTTGAACCGGCGCATCACCCTGGACACCGTTTTTGAGCTCACCGGTCCCGCGGCCGGCTCCGACCTGCTGAAGACTGCAGCCGATCCGCAGGGCCGGTATGTATCCGGCACACTGGGCAACTGCGCCGGCGGCAGCACTCCGTGGGGGACAGTGCTTTCCGGCGAGGAGAACTTCAACGGCTTCTTCCGCACCGACGGGACGAGCGCGGAAGACAAACGGTACGGGCTGGGCAGCGATGCCACGGCCATGGGCTGGGAACAGGAGGACCCGCGGTTTGACGCCCGCGCGCCGGAAACCCGGAACGAACCGAACCGGTTCGGCTACATCGTGGAGCTGGACCCCGAGGACCCGGAATCGATGCCGCGCAAGCACACCAGCCTGGGCCGGTTCAAGCACGAGGGCGCCAACGTCATCATTGCCCGCAACGGCAAGGCCGTGGCGTACTCGGGCGACGACGAGCGCTTTGACTACCTCTACAAGTTTGTATCCAAGAACAAGTACCGGAAGAACGACAAGCGCCACAACATGACCCTGCTCAGTGAAGGGGACCTGTACGTGGCCCGGTTCGCGGGTAACTCACCGGTAGCCGAAATCGACGGCACTGGAGCCGTTCCCAGCGACGGAGGATTCGACGGCCGGGGCACCTGGCTGCCGCTGGTGGTGCGCGGCAAGTCGGCCGTGGCCGGGATGAGTGTGGAGGAAGTCCTCGTCTACACCCGGCTTGCTGCGGACAAGGCCGGAGCCACCAAGATGGACCGCTGCGAGGACGTGGAGCCAAACCCCGCCACCGGGCGCGTGTATGTGGCCTGCACCAACAACTCCAACCGCGGCGTCGACGGCAAGGCACCCGTCGATGAGGCGAACCCGCGGCGCGAAAATCGTGACGGACATATCGTCGAAATCATTGAAGCCCGTGACGACGCCACGGCCACCGACTTCCGCTGGAACCTGCTGATGCTCTGCGGCGATCCCGCCCAGGGCGACGTCACCTACTTCAGCGGTTACCCCCGGGATCAGGTCAGCCCGATTTCCTGCCCCGACAACCTGGCCTTCGACTCGGCCGGCAACCTGTGGATTTCCACTGACGGGGCACCGTCGGGGATTGGCTATAACGACGGGCTCTTCAAGGTGGGGCTGTCCGGGCGGGAGCGCGGAAAGGTGGAGCAGTTCCTGTCCGTGCCGCGCGACGGCGAAACCTGCGGTCCGGTGATCCATGACGAGGAATCGATGGTGTTCGTAGCCGTGCAGCACCCGGGGGAGGACGGCAGCTATGGCGCGCACACCTCCTACTTCCCCGACTATGTGCCCGACGGCGCAACGCCGGGCAGCGGTGAAGTCCGGGCTCCGCGGCCCTCAGTGGTGCAGATTTTCAGCAAGGAGACGAAGCCTGGGGCCGGTAAGCCCGGTAAACCCGGGAAACCCGGCAACGGGGGCTAAGCAGACCGGAGCCAGGGGCCGCAAACGGCGGCGCCGCCCGGTCTGGGCCTGGGATAGGTTGTCCCCATGACCGCGTTTGATGCAGTGATCTTCGACTGGAGCGGCACCCTGGTGCACGATCCGCCGCTCCGCGAGCGGGTGGCGGCAGCGGCCGCGAGGCTGGGGCGGCCGGATTCTCCGGAGACGGACCGAATCCGTGCCGCCCTGAGCCGGCATGAAAATGATCCGGACATCACGGCGGCCCAGCGCGATGCGGACACCTCCAGCGCCAAGTACTACGCCGCCGAAGCCCTGCACTTTGACCGCGCGGGGCTGGACGATGAGCTCGCCGAAAGCCTGCTGCACGTGGATGAGGATCCCGCATTCCGGCTGCTGTATCCGGATGTGCTGCCGGCTTTGCGGCGGCTGAAGGAGCTCGGGTGCCGCACCATGGTGCTCAGCGACATTTACTTCGACATCCGTCCGTTGCTCAAGGAACAGCCCCGGCTTCCGGCATTTGGCCGCCGCGGACTGTTCCTGGTCGAGAATCTGGTCCGGGAATAGGAAGGGGCAGGCATGGAACCCGGGAACTACTACGCCACTCCCGAACTCGCAGCCGCGTATGACGCTGACAGCGCGGGCCGCCGGGACCTGGACTTCTATCTGGAGCTGGCCGCCGGATTGAAAGCCGTCCGGGTTGCCGACATCGGCGCTGGAACCGGGCTGCTGTGCAGCATGCTGGCCGGAGCGGGGCACGAGGTGGCCGGTGTTGAGCCTGAACGAACCATGCTGCGGATCGCGCAACGGCAGGAACACGCTGCCTCCGTTACCTGGGTGCAGGGAACGGCCGAACAGTTGCCGTCAGGGTGGGCCGACCTGGTTTTAATGACGGGTCATGTTGCCCAGTACTTCCTGGATGATCGAGCGTGGGCAGAAGCGCTTGGGCACGCCAAGCGGTCCCTGAGGCCCGGGGGCCGACTGGCCTTTGAAACGCGCAATCCCGCGGCGGAAGCCTGGCGGACCTGGCAGACGGCGGGCCGGAGCACCGGGCAGGGGACGGTGCGGACTGAAGTGCGGTGCGACGGTGACCTGATCACCCACACCGACCAGTGGACCCGGGACGCTGCGTCGTTGACCACAACGGAAACCCTAAGATTCCCGTCCTGGGAAGACATCCTGACGGGCCTGGAATTGGCGGGGCTGACGGTCGACTGCACCTGGGGCGACTGGGACCGCAGCCCTGTCAGCGCGGATTGCCCGGAATGGATCTTCCTCACACACCCGGTGTAGCCGTGCCGCAGCGGTCTACACTGGGCCCCCTCAGCCGCCACCCGCCGAGATCCGCAAGGAGCACGCCATGCCCGACTACGGCCGTGATCTGTTGTTTGGTTCCTTCATAACGCCGGCAGCGTCGCCGCCGCAGCATGCCGTGGAACTGACGGTCGCCGCCGAATCTTCGGGGCTGGACCTGGCCACCTTCCAGGACCATCCGTACCAGCCACGGTTCCTGGATACCTGGACGCTGCTCTCCTACGCCGCGGCCAGGACGGAGCGGATCGCCTTGGCCACCAATGTGCTGAACCTGCCGCTGCGTCAACCGGTGATCGTGGCCCGGAGCGCCGCCAGCCTGGATCTGCTCAGCGGCGGGCGCTTCGAACTCGGACTGGGCGCTGGAGCGTTCTGGGACGCGATTGTAGCGGTCGGGGGAGAGCGGCTGGAACCGGGAGATGCCGTCACCGGGCTGGCCGAAGCGATCCGCATCATCCGCGGCGTCTGGGACGAGTCCGAACGCACCCCGCTGCGGGTGGACGGAAAGATTCACCGGGTCAACGGTGCCAAGCGCGGTCCCGCTCCGGCGCACGACGTCGGCATCTGGCTGGGTGCGTATAAGCCCCGCATGCTGCGGCTCACCGGGGAAACGGGCACCGGGTGGGTGCCCACGCTCAGCTATCTGCGGGGCGGCCCGGCCGATTTGGGTCCGATGAACGAGACGATCGACGACGCCGCGGCGGCGGCGGGCCGGGATCCCGCCGTCGTGCGCCGACTCCTGAACATCAGCGGCACCTTCTTGGCTATGGGCCGTGGACTGCTGCAGGGACCGCCGGACCAGTGGGCGAAGGAACTGGCCGCAATGGCCCTGGAACACGGCATCTCCGGCTTCCTCCTGGCGACCGACAGTGGAGAGGACCTTGCCCGGTTCGGTCAGGAGGTGGCACCGCAGGTAAGGGAACTGGTGGCCGCTGCCCGGGCAGCAACGCCGAAAGCCGGCCGGGCATAGCCCGGCCGGCTGACCGCCTGGGGCTAGCCGATGCCCCGGAGTTCCTGCACGAGGACAAAGACACCCATGAGCAGCACAAAGATGCCGAAGCCCTTCCGCAGGGCTGCCTCTGGAATGCGTCCGGCGAGGCGGGCCCCCAGAAAGGAGCCGACGACGGCGGCTGCGGTCACTCCGCCGACCAGTGCCCAGTCGAGGCTGACGCTGGTGAGGTACCCGCTGAGGCCGGCGAAGGACTTCATCGCGATGACCACCAGCGAGGTGCCCACTGCCACGGGCATGGACAGCCCGCCGAGCAGCGCCAGTGCGGGGACCACGAGGAACCCGCCGCCGGCGCCGACCAGCCCGGTGACCAGGCCGACGATGAGGCCTTCAACGATGACCTTGCCGACCGGCAGATCATTGTTGTGGGCTGCCGCAGAAACGTCCTTGCGGCCCCGGATCATCGCCATGGAGGTGGCCACCATCATGAGGGCGAAGGCGATCATGAGGATGGTTCCGGGAATGTGCCCTCCCACGAGCCCGCCGCCGAAGGCCCCGGCCATGCCGGCGGCACCGAAGATCAGCCCGGTGCGCCACTTCACGCGCCCCTTGCGGGCGTGGGTGACAGCGCTGACGGCGGAGGTGACGCCGACGACGAAGAGTGACGCGGCGATGGCCTCCTTGGGGTTCATGCCCGCAACATAGGTCAGGATCGGAACGGTGAGGATGGACCCGCCGCCGCCGAGCAGGCCGAGGGACAACCCGATCAGCACCGACAGCAGGAGGGTCGCAACGAGGGTGACGGTCATGGCAGGTGCTAGGCCTTTACAGCGGGCAGCGAGGCAATAACCGATTCACGCGTCGGCTCGTTGGCCGTCTTGTTCCACGGCATCGCTGAAAGGGCCTTACCCATGGCGCAGGTGTTGGTGGCTGCGGAGAAGGTCAGTCCGGCGCCGATAAAGCCGGCGACGGTGCGGAGTCGGGGAGAGAGGAACTTTCCGCCGGCCAGGCCGGCAATTACCAGGGAACCGGCTGCCATGCGCACCTGGCGCTCCAGGTCCCACGTCTTGGTGCCTTCAACGGTTTCTCCGCCGGCCCGGGAATAGGCGGGCACTCCGCCCTCCAGGACGTGGGCGTCGTTGAAGCCGACGCCGGCGAGGTTCTTCTTTGCCTCGGAGGCGCGGACACCTGACTGGCACACCAGCACCACTTTGGTGTCCAGCTTGGCGGCGAGCTCGTCCGTGTGCTCAGCCAGCAGCGGAAGCGGCACATTGTAGGAGCCCTTGATGTGCAGGGTTTCGAATTCGGCGGCGGAACGCACGTCCAGCACCACGACGTCGTCGCCGGAGGAAATCCAGCTCTGGAGGTCAGCGGGAAGGACGGTCTGGGGAGCATGGCTCATGGAGGGTCTTTCTGTTGAAGGTGTAACGGGTTAGGCGTTCTGGGAGGAGTTCCAGGCGTTCCAGCCTGCGTAGCTGCCTTCGAGCTCGACGACGTCGAACCCGGCGCGGCGCAGGGCCGAGGCCGCCACGGAGTTCCGGACTCCGGACTGGCAGTAGGTGACGATGGTTCCGTCAGCGGGCAGCTGGTCTGTGTTCCACAGGACGCGTCCGGCGCTGAGCTGCTCGGAGCCGGGCACGTGGCCGGCGGCGTGCTCGGTCTTGTTGCGGACGTCCAGCAGGAGGGCGGCATCGAAGCTCTCCAGCTCCGCCGGAGAAATGGTGCGGGGTTTGGAGGTCGGCAGCCCGTCGAGCGTGGTGACGTACCCGGCGACGGCGTCGATGCCTACGCGGACCAGGTGGTCCCACATGTCCATGGCCGTGTCCTGGTCCCCGGCCAGCAGGACCAGCGGACGGCTGTCGCGTTCGGGGTCCACGGCCCAGGCTCCGAAGCTGGCGAACTTGGTCCCGGCCGGGATATTCAGTGCACCCTGCACCGTACCCGCGTGGACCTGGCTGTGGGAGCGTGTGTCCACCACTGAGATTTCGTCGGCAGCCAGACGGGAGGCAGCTGTCTCCACCGGGATTTCGGTGAGCGGTGCACGCTCTCCCATGACTGCCGGGCCCTGACGGTTCTGGCGCTTCATCCGGGCGAAATACGCATGCGCGTCGGGTTGCCCATCGAGCAGCGCGTCGATGAATCCGGCCTCGTCGTCGGCTTCAAGGAACGGTCCCCACCACGCGAAGCTGCGCTCGTAACCCACGGTGGAGGAGGGCAGGGCGCCCAGTGCCTTGCCGCAGGCGCTTCCCGAACCGTGGCCGGGGAAGACCTGAACGTAGTCAGGCAGGGTCAGGAACTTTTCCTTCAGGGAGACAAACAGGTCATGTGCTCCGGCGAAGCGGGTATCGACACCGCCTGCGGCCTCGTCCAGGAGATCGGGTCGGCCCAGGTCGCCGGAGAAGACAAAGTCTCCGGAGAGGAGATAGCCGGCACTGTTGCTAAAGGCGCCGTCGGTGATCAGGAAGGAGAGGTGCTCCGGGGTGTGCCCGGGGGTGTGCAGCGCCTTCACGCTGATGTTGCCCAGCGTAATGGTGGACTGGTCAAAGAGGCGCTCGCCGTCGAACCCGTACTGCCAGTCTTCTCCACCCTCACCGGACACATAAATCCGTGCACCGGTGGCGGCCGCAAGCTCGCGGGTTCCGGAGAGGTAGTCGGCGTGGATGTGTGTTTCGGTGACCGCAACAATCTTCATGCCGTTGGCTGCGGCCAGCTGGCGGTACACCTCGATGTCGCGGCGGGGGTCCACTACCAGGGCTTCGCCCTTGGCCTGGCAGCCGATGAGGTAGCTGGCCTGGGCGAGATCCTCGTCATAGATGCGTTCGAGAAGCATTTGTCTCCTTGAGATTCGAGAGTTGATACCCGGAGGGGTATGGGGGGATTTTCACCGCCGTCCCTCCGGGGGCGCGGCGGCCACTTCGGCTAGCGGCCGAGGAGGCGCGTTAGCCAACCCTTTGACGGCGGCGCTTTCGGTGCGTTCCTGTCGCAGGTGCAGCGCTCGCTGCGGGGAATGTGCGACATGACCTGCTGGACATGCTGTCCGCATCCAGCCCACGTCATCTTCTGGCACTTACGGCAGGTAACTGCGCGGCACATGTGTTTTCTCCTCTGGTGTGGGTGGCTGGCGGTTTCGTTCGCCAAATCGAGTCTGGCATATACCCCCGGGGGTATCCAAATCCCTCCAGTTGGGAGCCTGAGGAAACCCCCTGGGGTATAGGATGAATGGACGTTAACCGAGGAGGGGCAGCATGCAACTGGAGTCAGACGACATGAAACCGGCCATCAACAGGCTCAAGCGGGCCAGTGGGCAGCTCAGCGCCGTCATCCGCATGCTGGAAGAAGGCGCCGACTGCAAGGATGTGGTGACGCAGCTCGCGGCAGCTTCCAAGGCCATTGACCGCGCGGGGTTCTCCATCATCGCGACGGGGCTTGAGAAGTGTCTGGCGAACGAGGATTCCACGGCCGACCGCGCCGAGATGGAGAAACTCTTCCTGACCTTGGCCTAGCATCGCCCCCTGCGCCGAGGCGCTTCGCCAACGTGGTCAGATGCCTCACCAAATTCGACGCGGGCTTCACGGCGTGAGAGCTTTAACGCAGAGCCTCACCATCACGGTGAGCCTCCCGGACGATGGGTGCCGTACCCGGTGTGCGACAAGACGGCCCATGGGAGATTGTCATGGCGTGGATCATTCTTGTTGTGTCCGGCGTGCTGGAAGCTGTATGGGCAACTGCCCTGGGCAAGTCCGACGGCTTCAGCAAACTCGGACCGACCCTGGTGTTTATTCCGTCGCTGCTGGCCAGTATGGCCGGCCTTGCCCTGGCGATGAGGGAGCTGCCCACCGGCACGGCCTACGCGGTATGGGTGGGAATTGGCGCATCTTTGACTGTTGTTTATGCCATGGTCACCGGAGATGAGACGTCATCACTGCTGAAGGTTGTGTTCCTCATGATGATCGTGGGCGGGGTAGTGGGCCTCAAGCTCAGCCACTAACTCCTGCGGCCATGAATGCGGCTGGCTAATTACAACAGAAACCGGCCCGCGCCGGGCATGGCTGCGAAAACTCTCGCAAGTCCCCCAACTTTCGCAATGCCCGGCTGCGGGCCGGTTTTTTCATAATACATGATCGGAACATGTTCCGATCATGAATGCTGCAGGACATCAGGTACATTGATGGTTCCCATGGATGAACAGCTGCGCCGAATCGCGAGAGACGCCTTTGACCGTCTCCGATTGCCCGAGCGCATCACCTTGGAATCCTTGATCCAGCATCTGGAGAATCAACGCGGCCGCAGAATCGTGATTGTCGAAAGTGAAAAGCTCACCGGAAAGAAAATCTGCGGTCTCTGGATTCCACGGGAGCACGTGGACGTTGTTTACCATTCCGCCACGAAGGGGATTCTGCACCGCCAACAGCTGATTCTCCACGAGCTGTCCCACATGATCCTCCGGCATGACGAATGCGAAGGTGCCACCTGGCAGGGGATAAAAATCTTCCAGGAAATCTCCGGGGAAACGGTCAGGAAAGCTCTGGCCCGCGGGGACTTCCGGTCCGATCTGGAGGCCACGGCGGAACACCTGGCTGACATGCTCGCGGCGGCACTGCGGGAATCCACGCAGGAGATCTTCAGATATGAGGCGTACTTCGAATGACCAACCTGCTTGTCGCGGCGTTCATGTGGCTGCTGGTCCTGATCCTGTCCCTCCGTGCCCGCTCGCGGCCGGACAACTCGATGCTGAAAGCCGCGGTGGTCATAGCAGCGTCCCTGACCACCAACATTAATGAGGTGTACCTGGGGGCAGCCGAGCTGCTGCCGTGGGCCAATGCCCTGGACCTCCTCTCCAACATCCTGCTGATTATTGGCGTCTTTTATCTCTCACGCGCCATAACACTTGGCGCGACGGCGGGGAGCAGCCGGGGCGGCGGAGGCACGTGGGGGTGGTGGGCCGCCCTGGTGACCGCCGCGGTCATGATTGTCAGTTTCGCGGGAATCGAGAACCCTGTTCCATCAACGCGGTTCATGCTCGATTACGGCGACCAGCCGGCGGCAGCCCTGTACTCGGCCGTTCAGTATGTTTACATCTTTGCCGTCATGGCGGCGACGCTCGGAACCTGTGTCCGGAATGTTCCCCGCATGCGGCGCAGGCGGTTCCGGGCCGGATTCAGCATCATTGGCACGGGCTGCGGTGCTGGCCTGCTGCTGTGCGCCTCGGTCATTGTGATGGACGTGACCCATGTGACGGGGCAGGAGGGGATCATGAGGTCCGTCGGCGGTGTTTATGACGTGCTGTATCCGCTGACAGTTGTCCTGCTGTCCGTGGGGCTGGCTGTTCCTCCGCTCGGAAAGATCATCAACGACATCAGCATTAAGCGTCAGATCAGACAGCTTGACCCGCCGCTCAAAGCCCTGTGGAGGAAAACCGTCGCCCGCACCCCCGACGTCAGCCTGATGGGAAGCGCCGCCGATACAGCCACTGTGCCCCGGAGGGCCGCGCGCGACGCCACTGACGCCATCCACCGCCTCGTCATTGAAATCCATGACTGGCTGGCGGTGACCGGAAAACCCGGTGCGGAACTGTCGGCGGCCGATACCGCGGTCCTGCGCGAGGCCGAGGCACTGTGCCTGAAACAGGGACGCGCACTCTGATGCGCCGCCTCGGCGTGCCGGCGGCGGGCGCCGTCGTTCTGCTTGGAGCCCTTGCCGCAGTGAGCGGTTCGCTCCTGCGGGCCAAAGTGACGGATGCGGGCCGGAGCCAGCGGCTGGTCCCGGTCCTTGCAAGTGGACAGGCGGCGGGCCGGGAGTATTTGGAATTCGAGCCCGAAGGTTTCGCCGCGCACCCCGGACGGCTGAGCATGCGTGCGCCGTCGGGAGGTGACCTCGTGGTGCTGGCTCCGCCGTGCCCGTCCGGCCGGCGGCTGCGGCGGAGCGTGGAAAGAGGCAGCGCCTCCAGGATCGTGCGCGACGGCGGGGGACAGCTGAGCGGGCATCTGGGCGAAAGCCCGGCGGACTTTGGCTACTCCTATCAGGAGGTGTCGGTGGAAGGGCTTCCCGCCTGGGTGATTCCGCCGGCAGTTCCGGCAAAGGCCAGCGGCGTGTGGGTGATCCATGTTCATGGTTTGGGCAGCTCACGCAGCCAGTGCCTGCGGGGAGTGGAAGCTTTTGCCGGGCTCGGATTCACTTCTCTCCTGCCGTCCTACCGGACCTCGCTGGATCTTTCGCCGGAACCGGCACCCAGCCACCTGGGGGTGAGCGAATGGGCGGATATCGAAGCTGCGAGATGCTACGCCCTGGACCGCGGCGCGCAGCGCATCCTCTTTGTCGGCTGGTCCCTGGGTGCCTCCATCGTGCTCCGCACCATCGACCGCGCAGGGGACAACAGCGCGGCGGGAGTTGTCCTGGTGTCCCCGGCCCTGGACTGGCCGGCCATTATTGCGGCACAGCTGCGGGGCATCGGCTGCCCGCGGATCATCGCCCAAATGCTGCCCCACACACTTAATCTGATGCGTGCCAAGGGCGAGCCCGTTATCCGCTGGAAGGAGATGCCCGGGACATACATGCAAAAACATTTAACATTGCCCACTATGATTTTTCATGGGTCGGATGATCATTCCGTGCCGGTGGAACTCTCCCGAATACTCGTGTCCAGGCAAAAGCAGCCTGTCCAACTCGTTGAGTTCAAAGGCGCCCACCACACCTTGGAGTGGAATTCCGCTCCGCAGTTGTGGAATCAATCTGTTCAGGCCTGGTGTCGTTCCCTGGGCCTGGACACCAGCGAAGACTCTATCGATCACCTGTCGGAGGCGAAATAATTCATGGCCGCTGAAAGCACCGCCCAGCGCAACCTGAGGGAATCGCAGGTCCTCGCCCGCAAAATCGACCTGCTGCTCGATGTGATGGTTGCATCCGACGGAAGATCCTACGAGTTTCAAGAAATTCAGACAGCCCTGGCCGAAAAGGGCGTCAAACTCTCCCGCACCCGCTGGCACCACATTAAGAGCGGTGACGCCACTGTCCGGCAGCCGCCGGAGGTCATCAGCGCCCTGGCTGAGTTTTTCCAGGTCAAACCGGATTATTTGCTCGAATCCGACGGCGCGGTTCCGGAGCGGATCCAGCACGAACTCGAACTGCTCGCCGCCATGCGCCGGGCCAGGGTCAAGGAATTTGCCACGCGCACCCTGGCCGATGTGGACAATGAAACCCTTGACGCCATTGCAGCCCTTCTGGACGACTCACAGAAGTACTAAACCCCGGCCCGCAGTGCCGAACCTCAGTACGGACGACCCTGTCAGCAGTACGGACTACCTGTCAGCTCGGCAGGGTCATGATGTCGGCGCCGTCCTCGGTAATCGCGATCGTGTGTTCACTGTGGGCGGTCCGGCATCCGGTGGCGCTGCGGAGAGTCCAGCCGTCGGCATCGGTCACCAGCTCGGCGGTGTCCGCCATGATCCACGGCTCCAACGCCAGCAGCAACCCGGGGCGCAGCTTGTAGCCACGGCCGGGACGTCCGGTGTTGGTGATGTGCGGGTCCTGGTGCATGGTCGATCCGACGCCGTGGCCGCCGAACTCGGTGTTAACCGGGTAGCCCGCGGCGCTGAGCACCGTGCCGATGGCATGGGAGATGTCTCCAACCCGGGCGCCGGGCCTGGCGGCGGCAATCCCCGCCTTCAAGGCGCGTTCCGTCACCGCGATCATGTCCGCATCCTGCTTCGACTGTGAGCCCACCGTGAAGCTGATGGCCGAATCCGCCACCACTCCGTCCAGGGATACGGCCAGATCGAGGGAGAGCAGGTCGCCGTCGGCCAGCGTGTAGTTGTGCGGCAGCCCGTGCAGCACGGCATCATTCACCGAGGTGCAGATGTAGTGGCCAAACGGCCCGCGTCCAAAGGACGGGGCGTAGTCGACGTAACAGGACACGGCTCCCGCTTCGAGAATCATGGCCTTGGCCCACTGGTCGATCTCCAGCAGGTTGGTCCCCACCATGGTGCGGCTCTTGAGCGCCTGCAGGATATTGGCGACCAATGCGCCGGTTTCCCTGGCCCGGACGAGCTCGGCGGGAGTCATGATCTCGATCATGCGGGACCTTTCTGTTTTCCAATAACTATCCCGGCAATAGTATCCCCGGTATTAGTATTGGAGCCATGGTTAGACTGCCGCACACTCCCGCCGAGGTGGAACGGGGGCAACGCCTTGGCGTTTTGCTGCGCCGGGCCAGGGGAGAACGGCCCATGTTAACGACGGCGCTTGATGCCTCTGTCTCGCCGGAGACGCTGCGCAAGATCGAATCCGGCCGGGTGGCCACTCCGGCCTTTTCCACCATCGCCGCCATCGCCGGTGTGCTGGGGTTGTCCCTCGACGAGGTGTGGGCGGAAATCAACCGGCCCGATCCCACGGTGGCATCCACCGCATCCACTGCAACCGTTTCCGGTACGGAGGAGCGGCTGGCCTCCTAGCACTGCTCTTCGCGCCGGGGCGCGAAACCCAGCGCGCCGGCGGTGCAGGCGACGGCGGCGGCGATGAACGCCGGCCCGAAACCTGCCGCCTCGATCAACGCGCCGGTCAGGGCTGAGCCCGCGGACTGTCCCAGGACGAGGCTGATGAACAGGACGGACGTTCCTGCGGCACTGCTGGCCGATACCTGCACCGCCCAGATAATGAGCACCGAGGTCGCGGCGGTGTAGGCCAGGCCGAAGAGTGCAGCGGCGGCGAAGCCCAGGGCGGCGGCGTGCGGCGCCGCGGCAAAGGCGCCGGTGGCGGCCGCGACGGTCAGTGCGGTGATCCGCCATGTGGTGCGAGCCGGGTGCCGCGCCAGCCAAGGCGCTGCCAGGACCGCGGCGGCGCCGCCCAGGCCCAGGGCAATCCAGGCTGCCGCGGTGGCTGCTGTTGGCAGGCCTCCCTGTTCTTCGAGCAGCAGCCGCCCGTGCACCCATACCGCAGCGGAGCCGGCGCCGAAGAGGAAAGCTGCGGCGATGGGGCGGCGGAGCTTCCGCATGCTCACTGTTCCGGCCCGCGGGGCTGCTTCGGCCCCCGCGCCGTCCTCCTCCTGCGCGCCGTCCCTGTGTGCATCGGAACCGGAGGCTGCCGCGGAGGTGTCTGCGCGCAGCACGCATATCATGGCCGCGAGCGTGATGACCGCGATGAGGCCCCAGGCCAGCCGCCAGGACGGGCCTGCGGCAAGGGCGAGGGTTCCTGCCGCCACCACCCCAAAACCGGTGCCCGAGTTCACCACCGACTGAAACTTCCGCTGCTTCTCAGAGTTGATGTTGCGCTGGACCAGTTCCACCAGGGCCGGCGATGCGAATCCCGCCCCCAATCCCGCAACAAGGACGGAACCGGCAAAAATCGATGTGCCGGGTGCGGCGGCGATGCCGGCGCTGCCCAGTGCCGCCGTCGTTCCTGCCAGCACCGTCATGAGCCGCGGGCGGGTGGGGGCATAACGGAACCCTGCCAGTGCCGCGCCGCAGTACAGCACAGAAGTTCCGGATGCCAACAGCCCGCCGATGGTGGGGCTGAGGGTGAAGGCGGCCGAAAAAGCAGGCAGGAAAAGACCGTAACCGAGGCGCGCCAGGCCATAAGTGGCGGCAATCAAGGCGACAGCACCCACCGCAAAAAGGGGGACGGCGTACGTATCAAGTGACTGTAACGTGCGTTTCATTGAAACGGACGTTATAGCCTTGGGGCATGACTGCGCAACCGAGTGCCCGTGAACGCCTGCTGGATGCCGCCGATGACCTTGCTTTCACGCAGGGGGTGGCGGCAACACCGGTGGATGAGATCCTTCGGCGGGCCAACGTGGCGCCGGCGACCCTCTATGCGCACTTTGGCAATAAGGAAGGGCTCGTTGTTTCCGCGCTGCAGCGCCGGCTCGCCCGCTGGGATGCGCTCTGGCAGCAGGAGATTGATGCCGCGCCGACGCCGGAGGCGAAGCTGCTGGCTGTGCTGCCGGCCATCCGCCGCTTCCGGGATGATGCCAGTGCTGCGCGGTGGTGCGCCTTCCTTGGAGTGGCGGCCGAGTCGGCGCATCCCGGGCAGCCGCTGAAGGATGCGCTGGCCGGCGACACCAAGTTGCTGACGTCCCGCCTGCGCGAACTATCCGTACCCGTGGCGGGGGCCGGGGGAGCCGGCCTCCTGGCGGAACAGCTGGTGCTGATCTTCACCGGTGTGCTGGGGATGATACTTCGCGGAATGGACACTGATGACGCCGTCGTTGTGGGAATCGGCACGGCGGAAGCAGTGGTCGAAGCCGCCCGCGGACGGTCTTCCCGTCACGATGCCTAGCCAAAGGGCCAGGTGCGAGTAACATGTTACCCAGATCACCGGACGAGGGAGACCCCATGCAGTTGAGCACCGATGTCAGAAGCCGCCTGCGCACGGACGGGGCAACCCTGGGTGCCTACGTGTCCGACGCGTCCATTTTCCGGCGGGTGCCGAAGGCCGTTTTTGAGCCCCGGACGGTGGAGGATATCCGCGGAGCCCTGCAGATTGCACGGGAAGAGAAATGGCTGGTCACCATACGCGGCGGCGGCACCTCGGTTGCCGGCAACGCCATTGGTGAAGGCCTGGTGATTGACACTTCGCGCCACTTCAACCGGATCCTCGAAGTTGATCCGGCTGCCCGCACGGCACGGGTGGAGCCGGGCGTGATCTGCGACCAGCTGCGCGACGCCGTGGCCGGGCACGGACTGACGTACGGCCCCGATCCCTCCACTCATAACCGGTGCACCATTGGCGGAATGCTCGGCAACAACGCCTGCGGATCCCACTCCCTGCAGTGGGGAACAGCCGCCGACAACGTGGTTGAACTGACCGTCATGCGGCCCGACGGCGAACTGGTTCACCTCTCCCGCGGCGGAACGGACGACGCCGCGCTGAATGAAGCACTCACCGCGCTCCGGGATGCAGAACTGGCACTGCTTCGGACCGAACTCGGCCGCTTTCCCCGCCAGGTCTCCGGTTACGGGATGCACTATCTGAGCCCGGAAAAGGGCTTTGACGTGGCCAAGGCTTTTGTGGGAACCGAAGGAACCTGCGGCATCATTGTCGAGGCCGTGGTCAAGCTGGTTGAGAAACCGGCGGCAACAGCACTGGCCGTGCTGGCCTTCGCCACCGTGTTCGACGCCGCGGCGGCTGCTCCGCACGTGCGCCGGGAAGGCGTTGCCACGGCCGAAGGAATGGGTGGAGACCTGCTCGACGCCCTCTACATCAGCCAGGGGAACACCGGCGCCGAAGCCCTCCTCCCCGGCGCTGTCGGCACGCCCCGCCCCGCCGGCGGATGGCTGTTCTGCGAAACCACCGGCGCCACTCCGGACCAGGCACGGCAGCGCGCCGCCGCCCTTGCCGCGGAATTTGCGGCGCATCCCACCCGCCCCACCATTGACTCCCTGGTGGTTAACGAGCCCACCGAAATGCGGCAGCTGTGGCGCATCCGGGAATCCGCTGCAGGCCTCGTCACCCGGCTCCCGGACGGACGGGAGGCCTGGCCGTCCTGGGAGGATTCCGCAGTCCCGCCCGAGAACCTGGCGGCCTACCTCCGCGACCTCTACGCGCTGCTCGAACGGCACGGTCTGGAGGGAATACCCTTTGGCCACTTCGGTGAAGGATGCGTGCACCTGCGCATCTCCTTCACGCTGGGCACGGACGAGGGAGTGGCGGTCTTCCGCGCCTTCATGCTGGACGCCGCGGCCACCGTTGCCCGTCACGGCGGCTCCCTCTCCGGAGAACACGGCGACGGACGGGCCCGCTCCGAATTGCTCCCGCTGATGTATTCGCCCGCCGCACTGGCCGCCTTCGAGAAGTTCAAGGACATCTTTGATCCGGAGCGGGTGTTCAACCCCGGCGTCCTGGTACGCCCGGAGCCCCTCGACCAGGGACTGCGGCCAGGCCCAGGACAGCGGACGAGGGAGTTCATTCCGCTGCACGCACTAACCCGCGACGGCGGTTCGATGGTTAATGCCGTCAACCGCTGCGTGGGGGTGGGATTGTGCCGGTCCGAGTCCGAAGCCATGTGCCCCTCGTTCCAAATCACCGGAGACGAGGTCCACAGCACCCGGGGCCGGGCCCGTGTCCTCTCGGAAATGTTCCGCGGCGAAACCTACCCCGAAGGAACGGATTCCGAGGACGTCAAGGACGCCCTTGATCTCTGCCTGAGCTGCCATGCGTGCGCCTCCGAATGCCCGGTCAATGTGGATATGTCCACCTATAAGTCCGAGTTCCTCAACCAGCACTACACCTCCCGCCGCCGGCCCATGGCGCACTACTCCATGGGATGGCTTCCCCTGTCGGCCCACCTGCTGCACCGGATTCCGGGCGCCGCCCGGGTGGCCGACAGCCTGTTGCGCCTGCGCCCGGTGGAAAAGCTCGTCATGCGCCTGGGCGGCATTGATCCCACCCGCGGCATGATCCGCTTCGCTCCACGCAGCTTCCAGTCGCTGGCCCGGCGCCGCAAACCGCTCACCCGGGGCAGCGCCGGCAAGGTGGTGCTTTGGCCCGACAGCTTCTCCAACCATCTGGACACCGAGGTTCCCACTGCGGCAACCGAAGTCCTCGAGGCCCTGGGTTATGAAGTGATCGTTCCTCAGGGCTTCCTGTGCTGCGGGCTGACCTGGCACTCCACCGGTCAGCTGGAGACGGCGAAGAAGGTCATCAGTGCCACCCTGGACCGGATGGAGGAGCACCTTGACGGTTCCACTCCGGTCATCTGCCTGGAACCGTCCTGCACCTCCATGCTCATGGAGGAGGCGCCCCAGCTGCTTCACGACGATCCGCGGGTCCATTCCCTCGCCCGGCAGGTGGTTTCGCTCGGTGAATTCGTCGCCGGCCGGTCCGCGGACACAACGGGGGAGCCCTGGCCCTTCGGGGAAGTGCGCGCCGAGGCCCTCAGCCAGGTGCACTGCCATGAGCGGTCCCGCAAGGGCCACGGCGGAACGGCCGAGGTGCTGGAGCAGCTGGGCGTCAACGAGTCGACGATCGAGACCGGGTGCTGCGGGCTGGCCGGCAACTGGGGGTTCGAGCCCGGGCACGCCCAGATGTCACGTGATCTGGGGGAGCGGGAGCTGTTCCCGCGCATCCGCGGACTCGACGGTGACGCCCTCGTTCTCGCCGACGGCTTCTCCTGCCGGACCCAAATCCAGGAAGGCACGGGGGTAGCCGGAAAGCATCTGGCACAGGTTCTGAGGGACGCAATAAAGGAGGAGTAAGGCAAGTAACATGTTACTGTGATCCAGGTCGCAATAACATCTACCTGGAGCCGCCTCATGGGCATCGTCGCCCTCCTCATCTTCATCGTCGTCACGGTGGTCATGAACGTCATCGTGAAGCGCCCGATTTCGGAATCCCTGCTGGTCGCCCTGGTGGGCGCATCACTCGCCGGCGGCA
Organism: Arthrobacter gandavensis; assembly: GCF_009192735.1. GTDB lineage: Bacteria > Actinomycetota > Actinomycetes > Actinomycetales > Micrococcaceae > Arthrobacter_B > Arthrobacter_B citreus. Next base: position 601,518 of record NZ_VTFU01000002.1, on the reverse strand, counting down.
CGCAGGCGCTGCCCCTCCTGTGGCGGAGTGCAACGGGCGCGGTGGCCAATGACGTCACCTTCGCCGGCATGGCCTTCGTTTTCATGGGCGTAGTCGTCGCCGCCACCGGACTCATCGAGCGGCTGATCGAGATTTTCAACTCGGTGTTCGGGCGGCTCCGCGGCGGCGCCGCCTACGTTTCCACCGTCGGGTCCGCCGCCGTCGGCCTGGTGGCAGGCTCCACCGCCGGAAACGCAGCCACCGTCGGATCGGTGACGATCCCGTGGATGAAATCCACCGGATGGTCCGGGCCCCGGGCCGCCACCCTGGTGGCCGGCAACTCGGGCCTGGGCGTATCCCTGCCGCCGAACTCGACCATGTTCATCCTCCTGGCCACGCCCGCTGCCGTGGGCGTTTCCTCCGGCGATGTCTACGTGGCACTGGCCGTGGCCGGCACGTACTGCGTGCTGTACCGCCTGGCCCTGGTCTGGTTCTGGACGCGCAAGGACGGAGTTCCCGCCACCCCGGCCGAACTCGTGGTCCGGTTTGGCGTTGCCCTGCGCCAGGGGTGGTCCTCCACACTGATCTTCATCGGGATCCTGGTTCCGGTGCTGCTGACCTTCGGACCGCTGTCCCGGTTCCTCTCGAGCCCGGACCGTGTGGGCGAAGACGCCATCGGATCCATCTCCATCATCGTGTGGGTTCCCATCCTGATTTCCGTCATTGCCCTGATCGAAGGCCGCAAGCGGCTCAGAGCGCGCTGGCCTGAGTTCGTGAAATCGATGCGCAGGGAAATCCCGCAGTTCTCCACCGTCGGTGTTTCGCTGTTTGCCGCGCTGGCAGCATCCGGGGTCATGGAAGAACTCGGGGTTGGGCCGCAGCTGAGCGGGATGCTGGACGGACTGGCCCTGCCCAAGGCCCTGATGGTTGCCGTGGTGTGCGTGCTCTGCGTCATCGTGGCCACGCCGTTGTCTTCCACGGCCACGGCCGCAGCCATCGGGGCTCCCGCGGTGCTCGGACTGATCAGCGTCGGCGTTCCGCCGGTGGTGGCCATCTGCACCGTGCTGGTCTGCACCTCCACTGAGGGCGCCTCACCGCCCGTCGGCGCTCCGATCTATCTCGCCTCAGGCCTGGCGGAAGTCAATCCGTCAACAACTTTCCTGCCCCTGGTGACCTACTTCGTTATCCCCATCATTTTCATTGGCTGGTTGCTCGGAATGGGCTTCCTTCCGATTCCCAGTTAGGACCCGAATCCATGAAACGCCTTCTCGAGATCTTTTTCTGGATAACGCTCGCCGCATTCCTGGTATCCGGCGCCATTGTCGTCTTCGGCCAAATGGCAGGGGTCCTGCTGCTCAACGGAGACATTGTCGCCGGAGTGGATGCCGTCTTCGCGGATCTGACGTTTTCCCTTGCCACGGCCTGCGCCCTGATCGCCTTCATCCTCCAGTACTTCAAACGAACAGCGGACGACGGCGCCGCTGACGGCGAAGGTTAGGGAAACGCTAGGAGAGGTAACCGGCAGTCAGCCGGTCCCACAACTCATCGGCGTCCTCGGAACCACCCGTGCGCTGCAGCGCCTGGTCCACCAGGAGGCGGCCGGTCGAAATCAGATGCTCCCGCATCGCCCGGCCGGCTGCCTCCTCGTCTCCGCGTCCAATGGCCTCCAGGATCGGATCATGCTCCCGGGTAATGTCCTCATATCCGCGGTGGGATACAGCGGTGGATGCCCCCAGCAGCCGGGTGGCTGACCGCAGCCGGTCAATCACTTCCCGCGCCCTCCGGGCTTCGCCGGCCACGAGAATCGCGTCGTGCAGGTCACGGTCAAGCTGGAAGAACAATTCCTCGTTATCGTCCGCTGCGGCCAGGTCCATGGCCGCGCGCAGCTCGGCCAGGCAGGCGGCACCTCCCGCCCGGGCAGCCCGGCGTGCGGCCGGAACTTCGAGGGCGATCCGGATGGAGAAGATTTCGGCGACGTCGGCCGGCGTCGTCGGGATGACCCGGAATCCCCGGTTTTTGACGAACTGGATCAGCCCGGCTTCCTCCAGCCGCAGCAGGCCGTCCCTGACCGGAGACCGGGAAAAGTTCAGCTGGTCCGCCAGCTGGTAGACGCTGTACCACTCCCCGGGAGCCATCGTCCCGGAGATCACCGAGGTGCGCACATGCTCCATGACCTGTTCGGTGAGGTTCGGCTTCCGCTGGTCGGCGGGGGCGGAGAGGTTGGGCTGCATCACTTTATTCTGCCCCACCGCTCCGACTCCGGCTTACCGGTTCGCGGCGCGCGGGGCGCCTATTCCCGGATCGATCCGGAACGGTCCGGATGCGGACGGCCGCACATCGAAGTCGAAGATTGCTGTCGGGATGTACACGGTGGAACAGGAGTTGGGGATGTCCACCACACCCGACAACCGGCCCTCGATCGGCGCGGCGCCCAGCAGGAGGTAGGCCTGCTCCGGGCTGTAGCCGAACTTGGTCAGGTAATCGATCGCGTGCAGGCAGGCCCGCTGGTAGGACAGGTGCGAGTCGAGGTAGCGCTGCTCACCGTCCAGGGTCACCGAGGTGCCCGAAAACGCAATCCACTCGCTGAACTGCGGATCCACGTTCCCGGGCATGAAGATCGCGTTTTCGTGCACCCCGTAGGTGTCCATGCCGCCCTTGATGATGTCCACCCGCAGATCAATGAAGCCGCCCATCTCGATGGCCCCGCAGAAGGTGATTTCGCCGTCGCCCTGGGAAAAGTGCAGGTCCCCAACGGAGAGGTTCGCGCCGTCCACAAACACCGGGTAGAAGATCCGGGATCCCTTGGACAGATTTTTGATGTCCTGGTTGCCGCCGTTTTCCCGCGGGGGAGCGGTGCGCGCGGCTTCGGCGCCCACGCGTTCCCACTGGTCGCGTGTCAGGCCGCCGAGCACCGCATGTTCGGCTTCGGGCGGCAATGCCAGCGGCGGCACCCGGTGCGGGTCGGTGGCGATCAGGTCACCTTCACGCTGGTTCCACTTCGCCAGCAAAGCGGACGACGGCGCCGTCCCCATCAACCCGGGATGGATCAGCCCGGTGAAGGAGACGCCCGGTACATGCCGGGACGTGGCTACCTGGCCGGTGAAATCCCAGATGGCCTTGTAAGCGTCCGGGAACTGCTCGGTCAGGAACCCTCCGCCGTTCTCCCTCGCGAAAATCCCGGTGTATCCCCAGCCCTGCCCGGCCAGCGGACCGCTGTCCTCCTGGGGGATGGGGCCGACGTCGAGGATGTCCACCACGAGCAGATCGCCGGGCTTCGCGCCCTCCACCGCAAAGGGGCCGCTGAGTTTGTGCACGGTCAGCAGGGGAGCGTTAAGGATGTCCTCGGCGGAGTCATCGTTGACAATGGCGCCGTCAAACCATTCCCGGCAGTCCACCCGAAAGGAGTCTCCGGGCTTCAGCACCGCCACCGGCGGAATCTCCGGGTGCCACCGGTTGTGGCCCAGCTTTGCCTGGTCCTCGAACTTCTTGGACGAATCAAGGGGAAAAACGACCTGCGGCATGGCAACTCCTTGGCTGGGTGCTGGGTGTTCAGTTAGTCGGGGCGGGGCAGCTTTCGGTGGAGCGGATTAGTGGTGACGCCCCGGCCCGGGGTGCCGGGGACGGCAGGGCCGGGGGAACGGACGACGGCGGGCTCCGACGCCGAGCGCTGGGTGCTCTCGATCAGCCGGTATGCGCTGGAAGCCGCGCGGGAGAGATGCGGTGCGGTAAATCGGCGCGGAGAGGACGTGTTGCAGGCGGGGCAGGGGATGGTGCCGGGGGCCTGGCCCATGTCGAAGTTGACCTCGAACTCCGAGCACTGCGGGCAGCGGTAGGCGTAGAGCGGCATGGCGTATTCCTTCCAGCAGCTACGGGAGCGTGCGAGGCAGAAAATGCGGTACGGCTCCGGCTTGCCCGTCAGCATATGGACGGCCATGGCGTCAGTCAACGGCAGTTGCGGTAATCGCCCAGCCGGTGAGTTTCAGAGATGGGCACTTTATCCACCGGTCTTAACCGTCACTTAGGGTCTTCATGCAGGAAATCGTCGGGGAGGGCACTTACCCTCTCATAAAGCGCTGCGAATAACGGCGTACTGTGACGGAATTTGAAGTCCCAGCATTCTGCTACGGTTGGCCGCCAATCTTCGCGAAAATCGGAGTTGTCATAACTCCTGCGATATTGTCATTGCTTATGAATTCCGACTTCTCACCACCAGGGCACGTCTCAGACAGCACTGACGGGTCATCCGTCACTGGTTCACCGGAGCGCCGGTCCACCGGAGGGCGTCAGGTGGAGCGTGTTAAAAAAGCTCTGCGGCATGCCGCGGCGGAGCCAACCTTTGGTATTCATCCGGGGCTCGTACCGGGTATCAGTGTGGAAGACACCGGGACCAGCTTCCCGACCCGGCGAAGTGTTTTCGTCGTCGCTCTGGCCGTCTCGCTCGCAGTCCTGGCCTGGGCCGCGATGGCGCCGGAGAACCTCAACCTGGCGGGCACCACCATGCAGGGATGGGTGGTCACTCATTTCGGCTGGTTGTTCAACGCCACCGTCGTGGCCATCGTGGTGTTCATGCTGGTGGTGGGCTTCGGACCCACCGGCAAGATTCGGCTTGGTGCCGACGACAGCACGCCGGAGTACTCCACCACTTCCTGGATCTCCATGCTGTTTGCCGCGGGGCTGGGAATCGGCCTGATTTTTTATGGTCCGATGGAGCCGCTCAGCCACTTCCTGACCCCTCCGCCCTCCACGGATGCCGAGGCGGGCACCTCCGACGCCATTCTTCCGGCCATGACCGATGCCTTCCTGCATCAGGCCAGCATCGCCTGGTGCATCTACGCGCTGGTGGGCGGGGCACTGGCCTATGCTTCATACCGGCGCGGGCGGCTGCCGTTGATTTCCTCCTTGTTTGAACCGGTCTTCCCTGACGGCAATAACCGTGTTCTCGGCAAGATCATTGACGTTTTTGCAGTCCTGGTCACGCTCTTCGGAACTGCAACATCGCTGGGCATCGGGGCGCTTCAAATCCGCACCGGGGTGTCGATCATTACCGGACAGGAACTGGGCAACGGATTCGTTGTGGTGGCCATCAGCCTCTTGACTATTGTCTTCACGGTTTCCGCCGTGGCGGGCATCAAAAAGGGCATCCGGCTGATGTCCAATGCCAACATGACCCTCGTGATCCTGCTGGCCGTTTTCGTTCTGCTGGCCGGGCCTACGTTCTTCGTGCTGGATCTGCTGCCGGCCTCGCTCATCGCGTTTTTTGGCAACATGCCGGACATGCTCACGGTCTTCGCCGGCCAGGGCGCCAGCGAAGAGGAATACCTGACTGCTTGGACCACCCTGTACTGGGCCTGGTGGATCTCCTGGTCCCCGTTTGTCGGCATGTTTATCGCGAAGATTTCCAAGGGCCGGACCTTGCGCCAGTTCGTCACCGTTGTGGTCTTTGTTCCCTCGGTTATTTCCATCGGGTGGTTCACGGTCTTCGGCGGCAGTGCCATCTGGATGAACCTGAACGGGTTGGACATGACCGTGAAGGGGGCGGGGGAGAACGTTATGTTCGACCTGCTGGGCAATCTCCCCTTCAGCTCCGTAACGTCGATTGTCTGCCTGATTGCCATTCTCATCTTCTTCGTAACAGCCGCGGATTCCGCCGCGAATGTCATGGGTTCCATGTCGCAGTCCGGCCGGCCCGTGCCCTCCAAGGCAGTGACCATTGTCTGGGCGGCTGCACTTGGGCTGATCTCCATGGCCCTGTTGCTGGCCGGCGGCCGGAACGCCCTCTCGGGACTCCAGTCCATCATGGTGACCTGCGCCCTGCCGTTCACAATCATCCTGATCGGGGTGATGGTCTCGTGGGCCAAGGACCTCCGGAACGATCCTTATATGATCCGGCGCCGTTATGCATTGGAGGCCATCAGCGGCGGCGTGCGCCGGGGCATCGACGAGCACGGCGACGACTTCGTGTTCGGCGCGGCCCACGTGCCGGAGGCCGAGGGCGCCGGAGCTGACTTTGAGAGCGACGACCCCGCGCTCACCGAGTGGTACACGGACAGCGTGCAGGATCCGGACGGAGTCGAGGGTCCGGAGGAGCATCCGGACAAGGTGAAGGCTGCGGCCGCCGACTAGCGCTCACGCTCGGCTGAAATCCAGAGCTGCGGGAACCTCAGGGTTCCCGCTGCTCTGGTTTAACCGGCTGCCATGCATTAACGACCATGCTGGACAGAGCGGGTCGTGGGATCATTCCGCCGGCGACTGGAGCCGCCACTGATACCACCGCTGCGCCGCCATGACCGTGACGATGACGGGCACCGTGGGAATCTCGGGCCCAACCCACGCGGTCAGGGCGAACAGGACAACCCAAAGGATAACCGTCGAGACCACCCATCCGGCGACACCGCGGGACGTGACCTGCGGCGGACTTTCCTTACCCGTGGCGTAGCTGTCCCGCAGCTCCAGCCATGCGGCCCGTCCGAGGGGGAAAATAACCAGCAACGCGGCGCCGAGCACGATCAGCGTTGCCGCCGAGGGGGAGACGCCAAGGACCTCCAGCGGAATGCGTGCCCCCGGGGCAATCAAAAACAGCAGCAGGACGAGCCACAGCCAGAATTTCCGACGGGCCGGCGGCAGCTCGGCCCACGTTGGGTTCCAGCCCGGCGTGCGGGAATCGGCGTTCCGGTTCACCGGGTCTCCTCAAGATCGAATCACTGCGTGTGCCTGACCGCGAGGCTACGGACCGCAGGAGTGTTCGTCAACGCGGCCGGCACCAGGGTAGTCGGCCAGCTCCCGGGCCTCTAGGCTGTGGCCGTGGACGGATAGAACGACGGCGGATGAAACGACGGCGGCGGAAATGACAACGGCTGAAAGGACGACACTGTGCAGCTGGCAGGAAATGTTGCGATTGTGACCGGTGGTTCCAAGGGCATCGGGTATGCCGTCGCTGACTATCTCATGGCCCACGGCGCCGACGTCGTCATCACCTCCCGAACCCCGGCGGAGGTGGAAATCGCAGCTGGGAAGCTCACCGCCGCCCATCCGGGCCGCCGTGCGCTGCCGGTGGCTGCCGACGTCGCGGTGGCTGGGGACGTGGAGCGCATGTTTGAAGCCGCCGAGACGGAGCTCGGGCCGGTCGCGGTGGTCGCCAATGTGGCCGGAAACTACAGCCTAGGGCTGATCACCGATTTGTCCGAGGAAGACTGGAAAGCGGTTCTGGATACCCATCTGACCGGCACATTTCTTTGCACCCGTGCGGCGCTGCGGCGGATGCGTGCCAGCGGTACTGCCGGTGCCGTGGTCAACATCGGCGCCGTTGACGTGTACGGGACCACCCGCGGCAACGCGCACTACGCGGCCGCCAAAGCCGGAATCCTGAAGTTCACGCAAGTCGCAGCCCTGGAGGGCGGACGCTACGGCATCAGGGTCAATTCCGTCTCGCCGGGAGTGGTGCCGGCCGCCGGCGCCCTGCCCCCGGGGCTCACGGAGGAGTTCCACCGCACCTTCGCGGTTAACCGGATGGGGGAGCCCTCCGACGCAGCCAAAGCCGTGGTCTTCCTGGCCTCCGACTATGCCGCCTGGATCACCGGCGTCGACCTCCTGGTTGACGGCGGCACCCACCTGCGCGGGCTGCCGGACTACGCCGACCACCTCCTCGAGGGAAGCGGCTAAACGGCCGGGGCACTGAACCCGGGCACTGAATCCGGGGCAGGAATCTCATTCAGCCATGCTGATAGCGTGGGCCGGACGACGAAACAATCAGGAATAATCCGCGCCGCAGAAAGCACCATGGGGAGGCTTTGTTATGCAGGATAAAACGAACCGTCTGTTTCTTGGCACGTTTATCGGAATGGCAGTATTGGGGGCCGCACTTCTGCTGTCCATTCCGGGGCTTTTCAGCCCGCAGGAGTCCGGCAGTCCGTGGCTCACCGGAATCCTGGGCGCTCTGACCCTGCTGCTTGCAGTTGCCGTCCTGGGAATGCGTTACCGGGAGCGGCGCTTCCCGGAACGGCGGGGACATAACGGACCCAGCCCCCGCCGTTGACCGTCAGGCCCTATTTTTTGAGCGCTTTGCCGTTGGCATCCAGATAGTCGCGCCAGGACCGCTTCGGTTTCCAGCCCAGCATTTTGTGGGCCTTGGCACTGGAAATTCCCGAGGCGTCCGGGCGGTCCAGGGCGCGCAGCTGGATCTGGTCGCCGTAGTACTTGGACAGGCTTTCGGCGAAGTCGTGGCCGCCCACGTTGTCCGGGGAAGCGATGTAAAAGACCTCGTGGCCGGGCAGGTCCGACTCAGTGGCGAGGACAATGGCGTCGGCCAGGTCATACACGTCCACATAGCTCCACAGATTGGCGCTCAGCTCCGAGCTGTCCCGGACCTGGGGGCCGAGATTTGTTTCGTAGTTGCCCTCATACTGCACCCAGCTTGGCCGGATCGAGATGCACCGGATGTCCGAACGAGCCACCGCGGCATCCATCAGCTGCTCGCCGAAATGCTTCGAAAGCGCATAGGGATCCTGGGGATGAACCGGATGCTCTTCGTCCACCGGCGCGTACTCGGGAAGGAAATCCCGTTCGGGAAAGAAGAACCCGGGCACCGTTTCGCTCGAAATGTAAACAAACCGTTTGACGCCGAAACGGACAGCGGCTTCGAGGACGTTGAAGGTGGCCATCATGTTGGTTTGGAAGACAACATGTGGCGGATGGCCTGAGGGTTCGGGGATTGCTGCCACGTGCACGACGGCGTCCGCTCCCCGCACGACGGCGTAAGCCTCACCCGCGTCGGTGAGGTCAGCCCGCGTGTACTTGGGGGTTCCTTCCGGCTTGCGCTCGTATCCGGGCCGCGTGAGATCAGTGGTCATGACCTCGTGGCCGCCATCGATCATCGCTTGCGTAACGGCGCGGCCCACTTTTCCATGCGCGCCGGTAATAAGGACTTTCATGTTTCTCCTTGGGATGCTGAGCGCCGGCTTCATTGCCTTAACGGTGCTGAGACTACCGCCAACTTTCCGCGACCGCCGCACCACACGCTTGCCTGCGGCTAACCCGGTTGCGTCACGGGTCTTGGGCCGGGCTGGTTACGGGCGAGGGACCGGGCCGGACTCATCACCGCGCGGCAGCACCCCTACAAGGGCTGAGGTGAAGGCTGTCCGCAGCGCACTGTGCAGGTCCACGTTGAGCACAGCGAGCGAAGGATCCTCCGTGTAGGCGGCGAGGAGGCTGGGCGGCGGAGGAACGTACGAAGACAAGGCACCCGCCGAAACGAGGGACATCAGGCAGAACAGCTGTGCTCCCTCGCCGAGTTCGGGAAGATGGCCGAGCAGGAGTTCGGACATGGCCGCGAGCCTCGAAAGGGAGGACCGCTTGTGCCTCTTGGCCACTTCCACTGACACATTGCGCTCCAGGACGCCGCCCTGGGCGCCGAACAGGTCACACAAAATCACCCGGTCCGCCAGGGAATGGCTCAGGATCTCAGCCAGCTGGCCTGCACGCACCTGCGGGGCCGCATGGGCGTCGATGCCCGCGTCCAGCTCTTCCGCCAGTCCGGCAAGCCAGGTCCCCATAAAGTCGTCCAGCAATTCCAGCAGTACCGCTTCGCGCGACTCGAAGTACCGCAGGACGTTGGACTTGGCCAGGCCTACCCGGCGGCTGAGTCCATTGAGGGTTAGCTCGGCCACGGGCATCTCGTTAAGCATCGCCGCTGCCGTGTCCAGGATCGCCCGGCGGCGAATTTCCCGCTGCTCCTCGCTTCGCGCCCGTTGGAATGTCACGGCCCCACTTTAGCCCAGGGGCCCTGGTCCCTTGACATCAGACCGGCGGTCTTTTACGTTCGTCCTACAACAGGTCCTTTAGGGAGCGAAATGAACGTCAACTGGAATGAGCAACACATCCCTGACCAGCACGGCCGGGTGGCCGTCGTGACCGGGGCCAACACCGGGCTGGGCTTCGAGGCCGCCCGGATGCTGTCTGAGCGCGGCGCGTCCGTGGTCATGGCCGTCCGCGACGTGGGGAAGGGCAAACAGGCCGCTGCCCGAATCGCGGGTGACGCGGTTGTCCAGTCCCTGGACCTGACCTCGCTGGACTCGATCCGGTCCGCGGCGGCCGACCTGCGCGCCGCGTATCCGCGTATCGACCTTCTCATCAACAACGCAGGCGTGATGTACACCCCGAAGCAGATCACCGCCGATGGCTTCGAACTGCAGTTCGGCACCAACCACCTCGGCCACTTCGCACTCACCGGCCTGCTGCTTGACCGCCTTCTGCCCGTTCCCGGCTCCCGCATCGTGACCGTCAGCAGTGCCGGACACCGCATCCGGGCCGGTATCCACTTTGACGACCTGCAGTGGGAACGTTCGTACAGTCGTGTCGGTGCCTACGGCCAGGCCAAACTGGCCAACCTGATGTTCACCTACGAACTGCAGCGCAGGCTCGCGCCGGGTGGCACCACTGTTGCGGTAGCCGCCCACCCCGGCGTCTCCAACACCGAACTGATGCGTAACGCACCTGCCGCACTGCGGCTGCCTGTCACGCGGCTCGCACCCCTGCTCACCCAAAAGCCGGAGATGGGTGCCCTGCCCGTCGTGCGCGCGGCCACCGATCCGGCCGTCATCGGCGGCCAATATTATGGTCCGGGAAACCGTGGCGAGGTGCGCGGATATCCGAAGTTGGTTGCCTCCAGCGCCGCGTCACACGACCAAGCCGTCCAGCAGCGGCTGTGGGCCGTCTCCGAGGAACTCACCGGAGTGACGTATTCCCTGACCGGAACTTCGCCCGGCTGAGATCCCGCAGCGAGCCCGCGGAACGGGCCCGCCGACGATACAGACCCAATCGGCGAACCCTAGGATGGAGGAGTGACCGGATCCTCGAAGTCCCCCAGCCCGTCCTCCGCCGCCGGCTCCGCTGAGCCGGACGCGGCAACCAACCTCAGTTCCCTGCAGGCAGCCCGCTCCGCCGTGTCAGCATTGACCGCGGCCGGAGTGACCGACGTCGTCATTGCCCCCGGATCGCGCAGCGCACCGCTGGCCTACGCCCTGGCGGAAGCCGAGATGCAAGGCCGGGTGACGGTTCACGTGCGCATTGATGAGCGGGTTGCCGGGTTCACCGCCCTGGGCCTGGCCCGCGGCGGACACCGCCCGGCGGCCGTAGTTACCACCTCCGGCACCGCGGTGGGCGAGCTGATGCCAGCGGTGATGGAAGCGCACCATGCCGGAGTGCCGCTGGTGGTGCTGTCCGCCGACCGCCCCGCTGAACTGCACGGCACCGGTGCCAACCAAACCACTGTCCAGCCGGGCGTCTTTGCGCAATTCCCCGCAGCCACCGCTGACGTCCGCGCCGGAGATGATCCCGCCGGTGCCATCGCCGCCGCCTTCGACCAGGTCAGTGCCGGCATCCCGGTGGGCCCGATCCACATTAACCTGCAGTTCCGCGAACCGCTGATTCCCCAGGACACCGGTGACGGGGAGCTCCCCGGCCCGGAAACTGCTTCCCTGGGTACCGGGCTGCCGGCCGAACCGGTTGCCACCGGCAGCGAAGCGGCAGTGCTGTCCAGGCAGTCCGGCAGCCGCCGCGCCGTCGTTATTGCCGGCGACGGCGCCGGAGAGATTGCCGCGTTGTTTGCCCGCCGCGCCGGACTGCCGCTGCTGGCCGAACCGTCCTCCAATGCCCGCTTCGGTCCGAACGCGATTGGCGCGTACCGGCTACTGCTGGAGGAGCTGGGCCCGGAAATCGAGCGGGTGGTGGTCTTTGGCCGGCCCACTCTTTCACGTCCGGTTGCCGGACTGCTCGCCCGCCGCGACGTGGAAAAGGCCATCTACGTGCCGCGCCCGGTCAATTGGTTCACCACCGGCCGGCGGCCAGAAGCCGTCATCACCGATCTTGCCGGCTTGTTCGAGTTCGCCGGCGAGGGCAGCGACGGCTGGCTCGAACGCTGGCAGGCCGCCTCCGCCGCGGCGATGGCCGCCGTATCTTCGCTGCTCCACGGACAAAACGAACTGAACGGCCTGCATGTGGCGGACCTGGTCTGGGACCACACGGACGGCAACCTGGTGCTCGGCTCCTCCAACCCCATCCGGGACATGGACCTGGTGGCCGCGCCCGACTGGCATCCGCTGGACGTCTACGCCAACCGCGGTCTGGCCGGCATTGACGGCACCATCGCCACCGCGGCCGGAATTGCACTCGCCAACGGCATTCCCACGCGCGTGCTGCTGGGCGACCTCACTTTCCTGCACGACGCCGGCGCCCTCCTCCTGGGGCCGGGGGAACCGGAGCCTGACCTGCAGCTGGTGGTGCTGAACGACGGCGGCGGCGGCATCTTCACCACGCTGGAGCACGGAGCGCTGGGGGAGCGCGAGGAATACGGCGCCGTCGTCGAACGCTTTTTCGGCACCCCGCACACGGTCGACATGTCCGCCCTGGCCGCCGCCTACGGGGTGCCGCACACGCTGGTCCGCACTGCCGACGAGCTCGACGCCGCCCTGGATGCACCGGTCACCGGCCGTTCCATCCTGGAGGTTCCGGTGCGGCGGGACTCGCTGCGGGAACTGCATGCCCGGGTCCGGGAAGCGGTGCAGTCCGCCCTCGGATAAGCCCTGAGCCAACAAAGGAACAGCCCTCCCGCACGTGATGTGCGGGAGGGCTGTTTTGCTGGTGGAAAGTACTGCGGCTAGAGCACCTTGGAAAGGAACTCGCGGGTGCGCGGGTGCTGCGGGTTGTCCAGCACGTCCGCGGGGGTGCCCTGCTCGACGACGACACCGCCGTCCATGAACACCACGCGGTCACCGACTTCACGGGCAAAGCCGATCTCGTGGGTCACCACCATCATGGTCATGCCTTCTTCGGCCAGGTTGCGCATGACGGCGAGCACGTCACCCACGAGCTCGGGGTCCAGTGCGGAGGTGGGCTCATCAAAGAGCATCATGTCCGGATCCATGGACAGTGCCCGGGCAATGGCCACGCGCTGCTGCTGGCCACCGGAAAGCTGCGCCGGGAACGCGTCGCCGCGGTCGGCCAGGCCCACCTTGGCCAGGTTCCTGCGGGCAATTTCCTCGGCCTCGACCTTGCCGCGCTTCTTGGCACGGCGCTGGGCCAGCGTGAGGTTCTTCAGCACGTTCAGGTGCGGGAAGAGGTTGAACTGCTGGAAGACAATGCCAATCCGGGTGCGGACCTTGTCCAGGTCCGTTTCCGGATCGGTGATGTCCACGCCTTCCACCAGGATGGTGCCGCTTGTGGGCTCCTCGAGGCGGTTGACGCAGCGCAGCAGGGTGGACTTGCCGGAACCGGACGGACCGATCACACAAACCACTTCACCCTGGTCCACCTGGAAGTCGATGCCCTTGAGGACCTCATTGGAGCCGAAGCTCTTGTGCAGGTTCCGCACCTGGATGGCAGGCACCGCGTTGCGGGCGGCGGCGGGGGAGCTGGATGCTGCAGTGCTCATGACAGTCACCGGCCTCTCTGGTTGTGGCGTTCAAGCTTTGCCACCAGCTGCGTCAGCGGCAGCGTGATGATCAGGTACATCAGGGCGGCCAGCACCAGCGGGGTGGCGTTGGCATTCTGCGATACGGCGTCGCGGGCGAAGGTGGTGAGCTCGCGGTCCGCCAGCGCCATGCCGGCGATGAACAGCAGCGAGGTGTCCTTGATCAGGATCACCAGCTCATTCGTCAGCGGGGGAGTGATGATGCGGAAGGCCTGCGGCAGGGTCACTGAGACCATGGTCCAGGCCGGGCCCATGCCGAGCGAGCGGGCGGCTTCCACCTGGCCGGCCGGCACCGCCTGGATGCCGGCGCGGATGGTTTCGGCGATGTACGCGGCTGACACCACGATCAGGGCGATCAGGCCGGCGCCGGCATTGCCGCCCGGCGGACGCCAGGAGAAGGCGATTGGCACCGCGAAGGCAAAGGCGAAGATCACCAGCAGGGCGGGCAGGCCGCGGAAGATTTCAATGTAGGCGGTGGCGGCCCAGCGGTACGGCGCCACGGGAGAGAGTTTCATCAGGGCCAGGATCAGGCCCAGCAGCAGGCCGCCGGCAAAGGCGATGGCTGTGTAGATGATGGTGTTTTTCGCGGCCACCGTGATGATGGTCGGGAAGGCTTCCTTGGCCACTTCGGGGTCAAAGAAGTTCACCCCGATGGCTTTCCAGTCCGCGAACAGGACTACGGCCAGAACGACCAGGATGAAGACGGCGTACAGGGCGCCCCGGAAGAGGCGTCTGCGGGTGGAGGGTTTCAAGGTGGAGCCTTCCGCGGAAGATGTGTGGCGCCGTCCCGGATTGGATTGCAACCCGGGACGGCGGAACGTTCAGTGCTTGTCAGTGCTTATGAAGCAAAGTATTTGTCGTAGATTTCCTGGTACTTGCCGTTGTCCTGAAGCTCGGACAGCTGCGCGTTGACCTCTTCGATCAGGGCGGTGTTTTCCTTCTTGGTGGCGAAGCCGTAGGACTCGTCCGTTTCATATTCCTCCACGATGGCGAAGTCGCCTTCCTTCGTGTGGGACGTGTTCACAGCGATGTCCTGAAGGATGGCGTCAATGCTGCCGCCCTGGATGGCCTGGAACAGTTCACCGTCACCCGGGTATTCCACAATCTCGGCGTCCTTGACGTTTTCCTGTGCATACGCGGCGCCGGTGGTGGTCTGCTGCACGCCAACGCGCTTGCCGGCCAGGTCATCGATGCCGGAGATGTCGGATCCCGTGGGAACCATGAGGGTCTGCAGCGAGTCGTAGTACGGATCGCTGAACAGCAGCCTTTCGGAGCGTTCGGGCGTGATGGTGACGGCGCTGGCGCTGAGGTCGCACATGTTGGCGCTGACGGCGGTGCCGCCCTGAATGGCCTCAAAGCCCTGTTGCTGGATTTCTGTTTCCAGCCCCATTCCGGAAGCGATTTCGCGGATAAGGTCGATATCGAAGCCGGTGTATTCCCCGTTTTCGACGTATTCGAACGGAACGTAGGGAACCTCGGAGCATACAGTCAGGGTTCCTTCGGAGACCAAACCCAGGTCGGAACCGGCTCCGGCGTCGGTGGAGGAATTGTCACCGCCGCAGGCGGTCAGCGCCAAGGCGCCCAGCGTCACTGCGGCCATGGCGGTTCTACGTGCTTTTGTCAGCATGGATCTATAACCTTTTCGTGGACGGAGCCAGTGGCGATTGCCCCTTCGTAAACAGATGAAAGCAATCTAGATTCTACGCACGTCTGATTTCCGGGGGATTTCGACGGCGGAGTCCCGGCCGGCCAATCCGTCCAGCAGCGGCCTTATTCCGTGAAGTACTTGTTGTAGAGCTCGGTGTATTTGCCGTTCTCGCGCATGGCGGTGAGCTGGTTGTTGACCTCTTCGACCAGTTTTTCGCTGCCGTCCTTCTTCATGGCCAGTCCGTAGACCTCGCCGGTGGGGAAGGTGGCGGCGATGGTGAAGGCGTCACCGTCGGTGTGGCCGAGGTTCACGGGCAGGTCCTGCAGGACGGCGTCGATGTTGCCCGCCTGGAGTGCCTGGAAGAGTTCGGCGTCGGTCTGGTAGGCAATGACTTCGGTGTCGGCGGGTGCATTGTCGCGGGCATAGGTTTCGCCCGTGGTGCCCTGCTGGATGCCGATCTTCTTGCCGGCCATGTCCTCCAGCGACGCGGCCTTGGAATCGGACGGAACCAGCAGCGACTGCAGCGAGTCATAGTACGGATCGGAGAACGCCAGGTTCTTCTCGCGCTCCGGGGTGATGGTGACGGCGGCGGCGATCAGGTCGCACTGGTTGGCGGCCAGGACGGTGCCGCTCTGCAGGCCGTCAAAGCTGGCATTCTGGACTTCCAGTTCCAGTCCCATACCGGCGGCAATCTCGCGC
Source organism: Arthrobacter gandavensis (assembly GCF_009192735.1). GTDB lineage: Bacteria > Actinomycetota > Actinomycetes > Actinomycetales > Micrococcaceae > Arthrobacter_B > Arthrobacter_B citreus. Next base: position 585,730 of record NZ_VTFU01000002.1, on the reverse strand, counting down.
GTCAGGTCCATGTCGAAGCCCGTGTATTCGCCGTCGTCGCCCACATATTCAAAGGGCTCAAACGGAACGTTGGAGCATACGGTGAGCGCACCGTCGTTGACCAGCGGAATCCCGGACTCTGTTTCCGCAGTGCCTCCGCCGCTGCAGGCGGTTGCGGTCAGGGCGCCGACGGCCAGGACGGCTGCAAGGGCGGTGCGTGCTTTGTTCAGCATGGGAAAGAACCTCAATCGGAAAAGGGACCGGTTCCGGTGAGCCGGAGCGCATCAAGTGCTGCATAATTATGCAGCCTCACTCAATTATACGCACTCTTCGAGGGTGCTCTTACACGTCATAGGTCACACGGTCAAGGGTTGTCCGGAGCTGGAGAAATCTATGAGCTTTGCACGGCTCCGACGGCGCGGTCCAGGTCCAGGGCCTCCAGCATGGGCCGGAACTTGCTCCAGGTTTCCGCCAGTTCGGCAGCGGGGTTGGAGCCGGCAACGATGCCGCAGCCTGCATACAGCCGGACCGTCTGCGGGTCCTCGATGACGGCGCCGCGCAGCGCGATGCCCCATTCACCGTTTCCGGCAGCATCCATCCAGCCCACCGGACCGGCATACGGGCCGCGGTCCATGTGCTCAAGTTCACTGATCAGCTCACCGGCCACGCCGGTGGGGAAGCCGCACACGGCAGCGGTGGGATGCAGCGCCTCGACCAGCGCCAGCGAGGTGGGAATTCCGCCGTCGGCTCCGGGTGCCAGTTCCGCGGCGACATCGGAGGCCAAGTGCCACACATTGGGCAGTTCCAGCACAAACGGCTCGGTGTGGGACGTCATCGAGGAGGTGAACGGTTCCAAATGGCGCGTCAGCGAATCGATGGCAATCTGGTGTTCATGCCGCTGCTTGTCCGAGCCGGCCAGTACACGCTGCGGATACTCCGGATCATCCGCCGGAGCCGACGCGCGGTCCAGCGTTCCGGCCAGGACCCGGGCCCGGGCAACGCCGTTCTCCACCTTGATCAGCATTTCCGGCGTGGAGCCGATCAGGCCGTCCACCGAGTAGGTCCAGCAGCTGCGGTAGCGCAGGGCCAGCTCGCGCAGAACCTGTGCCGCGGAAACCGGCGATCCGAGTGACGCCACAATGTCGCGGGCCAGGACAATCTTGCTCAGGTCCCCGGCGTTGATGTGGGCCACGGAGCGGGCAACCGCGTTCTTCCACTCGGCCTCGCTGAGGATGCCGGGCAGGATGCGGTCTTCGGGATCCGGCTCCCGGGCCACGGGCACCTCGTCCAGGTAGTGGGCCAGCGCCGTCTGTGCGGCGGCCAGGCTCAGCTCGGCGTCGGGGTCTGCCGTGGTCTGCGTCAGCCAAGTGACTCCGTCGCGGCAGCCCACCACGATCTCGGGAACAATCAGGCGGGATTCGAAGGGGGAGCGCTTGGAGAAGCCAAAGGAGCCAAAGGCGGCGAGGCCGCTGCCGGGAACGTCCAGTTCATTCTCAATCTCGGCGTCGGCGGCCAATTTGAGCCACCACTGCTGCGCATCGGCGAACCGTTCCGGTCCGCTGGCGGTGAACCGTGCGGTTTCCCCAAAGCCCACCAGCCCTTCACCGCTGCGGATCCAGGCAAGCTGGTCATTGAGTACCAGATACTCCAGGAGCCCGATTGTGGCGGACAGCTCACCAATGGGCACGGTCAGGGAACGCAGGGTGGTCATAATGACTCCAGACTACTCCCAGTGCCGGGGTGGCACGGGTTACCTGCCCCGCACCCGCCCTGTACCCGCTGCCCGGAGCAGTCCGGCACGTGAGCGACCAGACACAGCCGCCACGGGTTCGGTCCCCTGCACAATCTTTGAGACAATGATCGAGTGAATCGCGCATCGTTGGATAAACGCCCGGATGAAGTCGCCGCCATGTTTGACGACGTGGCACCGAAATACGACGTCGTCAACGACGTGCTGTCCATGGGACAGACACGCCGCTGGCGCCGCATCGTGGTGGACGCCGTCGGCGCCGTCCCCGGACAGCGGGTCCTGGACCTGGCCGCCGGCACCGGAACCTCCAGCGAGCCCTATGCCGACGCCGGCATCAACGTGGTGGCCTGCGACTTCTCCCTGGGCATGCTCAAGGTTGGCAAGCGCCGCCGCCCGGACATCGACTTCGTGGCCGGAGACGCCACCAACCTGCCGTTCGATGACAACTCCTTTGACGCGTCCACCATTTCCTTCGGCCTGCGCAACGTGAATGAGCCGAAGAAGGCCCTCGCCGAAATGCTCCGGGTCACCAAGCCCGGCGGCCGCCTGGTCATCGCCGAGTTCTCGGCCCCCACGGTGCCGGTGTGGCGCACCATGTACACGGAATACCTCATGCGCGCCCTTCCGCCGATTGCCCGCAAGGTCGCGTCCAATCCCGACGCCTACGTCTACCTGGCCGAGTCCATCCGCGCCTGGCCCAACCAGGATGAGCTGGCCGCATGGATTGCCGAGTCCGGCTGGGACAACGTGGCCTACCGCAACCTGACCGGCGGCATCGTGGCCATCCACCGCGCTGTAAAGCCGGGGAGGACAGCCATCTAAGTGAGCGTCCTCATTGTCGGAGCCGGCCCCGCCGGTTCCACCGCGGCCTACCATCTTGCCCGGGCCGGAGTGGAAGTTACCGTCCTGGAAAAAACGTCCTTCCCCCGGGAGAAGGTCTGCGGAGACGGCCTGACGCCCCGAGCCGTCCGTGAAGTCCAGCTCCTGGGCCTGCCCCACGACGAGGCCGAGGGTTGGCGCCGGAACAAGGGACTGCGCCTGATCGCCGGCGGCCGCACCGTGGAACTGCCGTGGCCGGTGCTCTCGGACTTCCCCGATTACGGACTCATCCGCACCCGGCTGGGCTTTGACGAGGCCCTCGCCCGCCATGCCGAGGCCGCCGGTGCCACCATCCTCGAACGCCACTCGGTCACGTCCGCCCTGCGCGATGACACCGGCCGCGTCACCGGCGTAACGGTGAACGTGCTCGACGACGCCGGCCGCCGGACCGGGGAAACCCGCGAGTTCTCCGCCGACGTCGTGCTGGCGGCTGACGGCAACTCCAGCCGCACCGCACTGAGCCTTGGCATCGAAAAGCGGGACGACCGGCCGCTGGGCGTGGCCGTGCGCACCTACTTCCAGAGTCCGCGCACCAACGATGACTGGATGGAAGGCTGGCTGGAACTTCCCGACGCCGCCGGCAATCCGCTGCCCGGTTACGGCTGGGTCTTCGGCGTCGGTGACGGCACCTCGAATGTTGGCCTGGGCATCCTGAACTCGTCCAAGGAATTCGGCAAGCTCGACTACCGCAAGGTCCTGCGGGACTGGACCGCCGGCATGCCGGCGGAATGGGGCTTCACTCCGGAAAACCAGGTGGGGGAGATCCGCGGGGCAGCACTGCCGATGGGTTTCAACCGGACCCCGCACTACTCGCCCGGGATGCTCCTGCTGGGAGACGCCGGCGGCATGGTGTCCCCGTTCAACGGCGAGGGCATCTCCTACGCGATGGAGTCCGCACGGTATGCCGCCGACTTCATCGTGGCCGCGCAGAGCGAAGCCCGCACGCCGGGGCTGCTGTCCGCAGCGGCCGCGTTTGACCACCGGCTCGCCGGTTATTCCGACCACATCCGCGGCGAATGGGGCAGCCACTTCACGCTGGGCCGGATTTTCGCGTCACTGATTGGCAAACCCGCCGTCATGAAGCTCGCCCTGCGCACCGGAATGCCAATTCCGGTGCTGATGAAGTTTGTCGTGCGGATGCTGGCCAACCTCACCGACCACAGCAGCAGGGGTTTCGAGGATAGAGTTATCGCGGTGCTGGAAGCCCTGGTTCCGGCCGCCTCAAACCAAGATGCAGGACCCAGCCAGCCGTCCAACCCGCTCCGACGAAAAGTTAGTCTAAAACCGTGACTGAATCCTCGAACACCAGCCCGGATATTGCCGCTGACAAGGCCGCTCCTGTGCTGCCGGCCGGGTTCGCACTGATTGCCGAAGACCCGCAGCTGGGTCCGTCGATCGCTGCGTCCCTGGAAAAGGTCGAAGCCGAACTCCTGGACGCCATTTCCAACTCCGATCCTTTCGCCAACGCCACCTCCCGGCACCTGGCCGAGGCCGGAGGCAAACGGATCCGTCCGCTGCTGGCACTGCTCGCCTCGCACTTGGGCCCGGAGCCGACCAACGACAAGGTGATCCAGTCCGCCGTCGTCGTCGAGCTGACGCACCTGGCCACTCTGTACCACGACGACGTGATGGACTCCGCGCCGCTGCGCCGCGGCGCCCCCACCGCCCATGAGGTCTGGGGAAACTCGGTGGCGGTGCTGACGGGTGACCTGATCTTTGCCCGCGCGTCCTCCCTGGTCTCCGAGCTCGGCGGCGAAGCCCTGGGCATCCAGGCCCGGACGTTTGAACGCCTGTGCCTGGGCCAGCTGCATGAAACGGTTGGCCCGAATGACGGCCAGGATCCGCTGGAACACTACCTCGGAGTCATTTCCGGCAAAACGGCGTCGCTGATCGCGGCCTCGGGCCAGCTCGGCGCGCTGTTCTCCGGTGCCAGCCGCCAGGCGATCAACATCATGGTGGAGTACGGCGAGAAGGTGGGGACCGCCTTCCAACTGGCCGACGACGTCATTGACGTCACCGGGCTCGAGGCGAAATCCGGCAAGACGCCGGGCACCGACCTGCGCGAAGGTGTTCCCACCCTGCCGGTGCTGCTGCTGCGCCGCAACGCCGCTGCCGGCGACGCTGACGCCGCCGCCGTGCTGGAACTGGTGGATGGGGACCTGACGTCCGACGACGCACTGGCCGCGGCCGTGTCGGCACTGCGGGAAAACCCGGCGACAGCCGAAGCCTGGGCCGTTGCACGGCAGTGGTCCGACGACGCCGTCGCCGTCCTGGAGCCGCTGCCGGACTCGGTGGTCAAGCGGGCGCTGGCCAGCTTCGCCGAAGCCGTGGTGGAGCGGGACGTCTAAATACTGCCGGAGCCTTACAGCCCGAAGTCGGAGACCGTGAGCACGGCCCGCAGTTCCCCGGCCTTCCGGGCGCGGACCGCCGGATCCACGATGGGGCGCTTGGGCGTGAAATAAAGCCCGTCATTATCCCAGCGCGGCAGCACATGCTGGTGGTAGTGCCACACGTGCTGGCTCCCCGCCGGCTCGTTGTGCTGGCGGGTGGTGACGCCGTCGGGATGCCACGCCTTTTTGATGGCCACGGCAATGTCGCGGGTGACAATCATCAGGCGGGCGGCGACGTCGTCGGGCAGTTCATACAGCAGCTCGAAATGCTCGCGCGGGGTCACCAGGACGTGTCCGGGCTCCGGATCGAAGCCGTGCGACGCAATAAAGGCCAGCACCAGCTCGTCCGAGTAGACCAGGTCTCCGGGCTCGCACAGGTTGCCCGGAGCCTTGAATTCGCCCGAAGCCATGTCGCAGAACGGGCACTGGTAATTTTCCGGCGCATGGCTGGGCCACGCGGTGTCCCGCGGCGCACCGCCTACGGTGCCGGGCTGCTGCATTCAGGCCTCCTTAGTTCGGATCTTCCTCGAAGACCCACTCGAACATGTCAAAGACGTACTCGCTGAAGGTTCCTTCTTCGCTCTGCCAATCGCCGCGGGCGTTATTGCGCCGCCAGACGATCGGATCGGGAACGTCGAGCTGGTCCACGCGGAAGCCCCAGACAAACTTCTCGTCCTCGTCCTCGAGGAAGAGCAGGTAGCCGTCTTCGACCTCCAGCTCGTCGGGATCCCAGAAGAAGTGGAAGGCCTCCATGAGATCCTCGTTGTTGCCAAGAGCCAGGTAGAACTCCCGCAGCACCAGGGGAATGGTGAAATCGTGGGCATCCAGCATTTCATTCAGGACGTCCGCGGGGATGCCGTCTTCTTCTTCGCGCCAGTCATCCTCAAGATACTTGGGGACCAGGGCTTTGAATTTGTCCAGGAACATTTGACTCAATGGGGTCTCCAAAATTGCGGGTGGTGTACTTCAATCCTAGCCCGGTGCGGGCCGCGGTCAGCGCACGCGCACAGCCAGGCGGGGGTAGTTGAGCACCGCGCCGTCGGCGTCCACAGTCAGCTCCGCGGTGAAATCGCGGGTGGCCGAGCTGTAGAGCACCACGGCGTACCCGCGGTCCGCGTCGTAGGCCGACACCTGTGAATACACCTGGTTGCTGGGCAGCACCCGCAGGCTGGGCATCTCCACCCAGGCCATGGTCAACGGTGTGTCGTCGTCGGGGGCTGCGGAGTTGAGCAGGTCCAGGCGGAGGATGGGCATGGTGTTGGTCAGCGGGCACAGCGCAAGATCGACATCCTGGGCATTGTCCAGGGCCCGGGGATCGGTAATGCCGGGTGCGGGGAGCGCGGTGTCGCCGGAGACCTGCGTTTCGGCACTCCACTTTCCGTCCAGGGACCGGGTGAGCTCAAGGGACCGCGACCAGCCGGCGCCCTCCACCTGAATGCTGAACCGGCGGGTGACCCAGGCCGTTAACGTGGACAGCGTCCAGGTGGCGGTGTAGTCCCCGGTCACCGAGGTTCCACCGGCGGCGAGCTCCCGCTCCCGGAAGGACACCGCTGCCGTGTCCCGGCGTGCTGCGTTATCCACGCCCTGCCAACGGAGAATTCGGGTTGGCTGCAGGCTGTTGTCCATCCCTACACCCTATGGTTCACGCGCAGCGCGCGGCAACGGCGGGTTGGAGGTGCGTCCGAGGCCGATCCGCCGCACGTGCAGCGCCAGGAACAGGTGCACCCGGTCCGCGGTGACGGCCGGATCGTAGCCGGTCAGCTCAGTGATCTGTCCCAGCCGGTAGCGCACGGTGTTCCGGTGCAGGCCCAGGGCATCGGCCACCGCGGCCACCGAGCCGTTCAGCGCCAGATACTGCTCCAGGGTGTCCAGCAGCTTCGCGTCGTGGACGGCGTCAAAGCCCGTCAGCGGATCCAGGGCCTCGGCCGCCAGATCCGCCAGCGGAACATCGGCACCGGACATCAGCAGCGAGGTGATGCTCAGCCGTTCGGGCTCATTGACGCTGTGTCCGCGCTGCAGGGACTCCTTGGCCTCGTAATAGCTCCACCTCAGCCCGGCCGGTTCGGTGTAGGAGCTGCCAAAGCCAATCCTCGCGGTCAATCCGGTGCCGTAGAGGTACTCTTCGAGGATCCGTGCCAGCGCTGCCCCGTCGGCGTCGGCCACCACAATCACCAGCCGGCCGTCGACGACGGCGGTTGCGGCGGCGTCGAACTCCGCGGGCAGCGGCAGGGTGGGCAGTGAGCGGACCTGGCCGGAGGCGACCTCCACCAGGAAGATCAGCTGCCTTTGGGCGGTGGAAATCCCGGCGCCCAACAGCCGCATAGACGCATCACTGCCGGTCAGGCGGCCGGCCACGACGTCGGCGAGCAGCTGTCCGGTGACGGCGCGGTCGCTGGACCGGCGGCGGGCCTGGTTGCTCAGTTCCACGCTGATGAGGCTTTGCGCGTAGGCGACGATATCCGGGCGCCGGTAGGGTTCAGCGATCGCCAGGGTACAGCGGTCCCGCAGCCCGGTGGCGATGGGGATGCGGTGCCGGGAACTTCCGGCGGGGCCGGCGGCGGCAGCCCCGGCGTCGGGACCGGCGTCGGGACCGGCGTCGGGACCGGTGGCAAAGACCTTGGCCCCGTATTGATGGAGCGACACACTGTTGCCCAGCAGGACGGACAGTTCCCGCAGCAGCCCCGGCAGGCCGTTGCCGCCAAGCAGCGCCCCGGCGAGGGTCTGATGCGCGGCCAGCAGGTCCTGCAGCTGGGTGACGTGGTCGGCGGAGAGAGCGTCGGCCACCATCTTGCCCAGGGCCACGAAGGGAGTTTTGTACGGCACTTCGAAGACCGGCAGGCCAAGGGAATCAGCGCACTCGATCAGGGCCGCCGGCACTTTGGCGTGGCTTAGGCCGGTGCCGAACCCGATGGCCACCGCCCCGGCGCGGTGCACGCTGTCCACGAAACTGCGCTGCGCGGCTCCGGTGCGCTGCCGCAGCCCGGTGGTCAGCACCACCTCGCCGCCGCCCAGGAATGGAAAGGGATCCTCAAGCTCGGTAACGGCGACCCACTGCAGGGGAACGGAGGCTGCAGGGGCGCTGCCGTGCAGGCGCAGGTCCAGCCCCGGGGCGGTCAGCAGGTCGGAAAGGTAGATCGGCATGGAGTAACTATAGGGCCCGATCTTTTGGACGGATGCACAGTTACGGCGCAAACCTCTTGTCGTTTCGCCCCTTTGGAACACGGGGGCTACCGCCTAGGTTAGGAACAAAGCTCCGGACGCTGCCGTCCGGACTTCCCCTCCTGAAAGGACAGTGCGATGGCGCAGACGCTGCAGAACTTTATCAATGGAGAATTTGTCCAGGCCCGCGGGACGGAGCAGCTGGAAATCGTCAATCCCGTCAACGGCGAAGTGGTGGCGTCCTCGCCGGTGTCCGTGCAGGCCGATGTGGATGCCGCGATGGCAGCCGCCGCCGCTGCGTTCAAGACCTGGAAGCGGACGACGCCGTCGGAGCGCCAGCTGATGCTGCTCAAGCTCGCCGACGCGCTGGAGGCAAACTCCGACGAACTGGTGGAAGCGCAGCACCGCAACACCGGACAGGTCCGTTCGATCATCGCAGCCGAGGAAGTGGCGGTTGGCGCCGACCAGCTGCGGTTCTTTGCCGGCGCCGCCCGGTTGCTGGAGGGCAAGGCCGCCGGGGAATACCTGGAGGGGCACACCTCCTTTGTCCGCCGCGAGCCCATTGGCGTGGTTGCGCAGGTGACGCCGTGGAACTACCCGCTGCTGATGGCTGTCTGGAAGATTGGGCCAGCCCTCGCCGCCGGCAACACTGTGGTGCTCAAGCCCTCCGACACCACTCCGGAATCCACGCTCGTGCTGGCCCGCCTGGCCGGCGGGATCTTCCCCGCCGGAGTCCTGAACGTTGTCCTGGGCACCGGCGAGACCGGGGCCGCCATGGTGGAGCATCCCACGCCGGGACTGGTCTCCATCACCGGCTCCGTCCGTGCCGGCGTCGCCGTCGCGTCGGGCGCGGCCAAAACGCTCAAGCGCGCGCACCTGGAACTTGGCGGCAAGGCACCGGCCGTCGTGTTCGCCGATGCGGACCTGCAGAAAACCGCCGAGGCAGTGGCCGAGTTCTCCTTCTTCAACGCCGGCCAGGACTGCACGGCCATCACCCGCGTGCTGGTCGAGGAGTCCGCGCAGGAAGACTTCGTTGCCGCCCTGGTGGCGCACACCAAGACCCTTGAAACCGGACACGAGGATGACGAAGCCAATTACTTTGGCCCGCTGAACAACATCAACCACTTCAACGCCGTCAACGCCGTCATTGACTCGCTGCCGGAGCACTGCAGCATTGTCACCGGCGGCAAGCGCGCCGGCGCAAAGGGGTTCTTCTTCGAGCCCACGGTCATCACCGGCGCCCGCCAGGATGACGACGTCGTGCAGAAGGAAACCTTCGGTCCCGTCATTACGGTGCAGACCTTCAGGAACGAGGAAGAGGCCGTGGAAATGGCCAACGACGTTGAATACGCTCTGGCGTCCTCCGTCTGGACTTCCAACCACGGCCGCGCGATGCGTCTGGCCCGGGACCTGGACTTCGGCGCCGTGTGGATCAACACGCACATCCTGCTGACGGCCGAAATGCCGCACGGCGGGTTCAAGAGCTCCGGTTACGGAAAGGACCTTTCCATGTACGGCGTGGAGGACTACACCCGGATCAAGCACGTCATGACATCGCTGGACGCTTAGTTTCCGGCACGGCAGGACCCCCTCACTCACAGCGCAGCACCGTTCGAAAGGCACAACCATGAGCATCCAGGCCGTTCCCGCGTTCCGGCTGGAACAAAAGCGCAGCATCAACGGCACCTTTCCCGGGCCGAAGTCCGTCGAGCTGAATACCCGCCGCGCCGCGGTGGTTGCCAAGGGCGTGGCCAGCTCCGTGCCGGTCTACGTAGCCGACGCCGACGGCGGGATCATCCAGGATGTGGACGGCAACTCCTTCATTGACCTGGGCTCCGGCATCGCCGTCACCAGCGTCGGTGCATCGGATCCCGCCGTCGTTGGTGCCGTCCGGGAACAGGCGGGGCATTTCACTCACACCTGCTTCATGGTGACCCCGTACGAGGGCTACATCGCGCTCGCCGAGAAGCTGCACGAGGTGACGCCCGGGGATCACGAGAAGCGCACCGTGCTGTTCAACTCCGGCGCCGAGGCGGTGGAAAACGCGGTGAAAATTGCCCGCTCAGCCACCGGCCGCAACGCCGTCGTCGCGTTTGACCACGCGTACCACGGCCGGACCAACCTCACGATGGGCCTGACCGCCAAGGCCATGCCGTACAAAACAGGTTTTGGTCCGTTCGCCTCCGAGATTTACCGGATGCCCATGAGCTACCCGTACCGCGAGGAGAACCCGGAGATCACCGGCGCCGAAGCAGCGGACCGGGTGATCCTGGCCATCGAGAAGCAGATTGGCGCGGACCAGACCGCGGCCATCCTGATCGAGCCGATCCAGGGCGAGGGAGGCTTCATTGTTCCGGCCGAGGGTTTCCTGCCGCGGCTGGCCGAATGGGCGAAGGCCAACGGTGTTGTCTTCATTGCCGACGAAGTGCAGTCCGGTTTCTGCCGCACCGGTGAGTGGTTTGCCGTACAGCACGAGGGCGTGGTGCCGGACCTGGTGACCATGGCCAAGGGCATTGCCGGGGGCCTGCCGCTCTCGGCCGTCACCGGCCGCGCCGAACTGCTCGACGCCGTGCATCCGGGCGGACTCGGCGGCACCTACGGCGGCAACCCGGTGGCCTGTGCCGCGGCCCTGGCTGCGATCGACACCATGGAAACGCAGGACCTCGCAGGCCGGGCCCGCCGCATCGAGGAAATCTGCATCCCGCGCCTGCGGGCGCTGGCCGCGGAAACCGGCGTGATCGGTGAGGTGCGCGGCCGCGGCGCCATGCTGGCGCTGGAGTTCGTGCAGCCGGGCACCAAGACGCCCGACGCCGACATCACCAAGGCGGTTGCCGCGGCATGCCTCGCCGAGGGGGTCGTCATCCTGACCTGCGGAACCTACGGCAACGTGGTGCGCCTGCTGCCGCCGCTGGTTATCGGCGAGGACCTGCTGGCCGACGCCCTGGACGTGCTCGAAGCCGCCGTCCGCTCACTGGCCTGACCCGGCAACCCGGCCCGGTGACCAGGGCATCCAGTCCCGCCTCGAAGGCGCTGTCCGCGGCTCGTCCCTCGGCCCGTCCGGACTGTTCCTGCACCGCCGCAGTGAAGTGCGGGCTCTGCCCGGCCAAGGCACCGGTGTCAAAAATATCCTGGGGCGCCACGGCGTCGTAGGCCGAACCGTAGATAAAGGACTCCAGTGCCACGATGGCCGGCACTATCTGTGCCGGCGGCCAGCCGGCGCGCACCAGCCCCTCAGTGACCGCTTCGTACATGGCCAGGGTGCGGGGAGCGCCGCTGACCTGAAGCACGGCAATGACCGGAATCAGGGGCGTGTGCCGCGCAAAAACATCCCGGTAGGAGCGCGCCCAGCCCCGGAGTGCCTGATCCCACGGCAGCTCCGCAAAGCCTGAGGTGTCCACAGAGGACATGACGTGGTCCTGCAGCCAGCGGAGCACTTCCTGCTTGGAATCAACGTGGTTGTAGAGGGCTGACGGCGCCACCCCCAGCCGCTTGGCCAGGGCCGACATGGTCAGGGTGCCGTAGCCGCCCGTCTTAATGATCGCCAGTGCCGCGGCAGTGATCCGTGCCTGCGACAGCACTTCCTTGACCGGCCGCCCCGCGCTCCTGCGCTGCGGTTCATCCTGTGTCATGTGCCCGCCCCCTTCCATGGCTCCGGTCTTCATGGTTTCACGCCGCCGTCATTTCCCGTCCTTCGCTTCCCAAGTGACGTGACCCACGCTACAGTTCCTTCTAATTAATGAACAGCATTCATTTATTGGCTGCTGGCGGCCCCTTCGGCCGCAGGAAAGGACGCTGTGAAGACGCTGGAACGTGATGTTGTAATCATTGGAGCCGGACCCTCTGGGCTGAGCGCTGCCCGCAGGCTGAAGGCCTCAGGCCTGTCCGTGGCCGTGCTGGAGGCCCGCGACCGGGTGGGCGGACGCACCTGGACCGACACCATCGACGGCGCCATGCTGGAGATCGGCGGCCAGTGGATCTCCCCGGACCAGACGGTGCTGGCCTCCCTCGTGGAAGAACTGGGCCTTGAGACCTTTGAACGCTACCGCGATGGCAAATCCGTCTACATCTCCGCTGACGGCACCCGGTCCACCTACACCGGCGACATGTTCCCGGTGGGGGAGCGGACCGAACAGGAAATGCTCAAGCTGATCGGCATCCTCGACCAGCTGGCTGCGGAAACTGACCCGGCCGCCCCCTGGAAGCATCCGCGTGCCCGGGAACTGGACACCGTTTCCTTCTCCAGCTGGCTCCGCGGGCAGTCCGACGACGAAGAGGCCTGCAACAACATTGGCCTGTTCGTGGCCGGCGGCATGCTCACCAAGCCCGCCCACGCCTTCTCGGCGCTCCAGGCGGTACTGATGGCGGCGTCGGCAGGGTCTTTCTCCCACCTGGTTGATGAGAACTTCATCCTGGACCGGCGGGTGGCCGGCGGAATGCAGCAGGTCTCGGAACGGATGGCCGCCGACCTGGGCGGGGACGTCCTCCTTTCCAACCCGGTGCGCTTCCTGCACTGGCCGGGGGAGGACGGCACGGCCCGCGACGGCGTCACTGCCGTTGCTGACAACGTCACGGTCCACGCCCGGTACGCCGTCATGGCCGTACCGCCGAACCTCTACTCCCGGGTGTCCTTCGACCCGCCGCTGCCGCGCCGGCAGCACCAGATGCACCAGCACCAGTCCCTCGGCCTGGTCATCAAGGTCCACGCCGTCTACCCCACCCCGTTCTGGCGGGACAAAGGCCTGTCCGGCACGTGCTTCGGCGCCGGGGAACTGGTGCAGGAGGTCTACGACAACACCAACCACGGGGATCCCCGCGGCACGCTGGTGGGGTTTGTCTCGGACGAGAAGGCCGATGCCATGTTCAAGCTCTCCGCTGAAGACCGCCGCGGGGCGATCCTGTCCTCGATCGCGGCCTTCCTCGGTGAGGAAGCTTTGAACCCTGAGGTCTACTACGAGTCCGACTGGGGTTCAGAAGAATGGACCCGCGGCGCCTATGCCGCCAGCTACGACCTGGGCGGCCTGCACCGCTACGGACCGGATCAGCTGGCCCCGGTGGGCCCGATCTACTGGTCATGCTCAGATCTTGCCGCCGAGGGATACCAGCATGTGGACGGCGCTGTCCGGATGGGCCTGCAGACCGCCGGCCGGATCCTGGCCGCTGCATCCACCAAAGAATCCGGCGCCGCCTTCGCGGACGCCGCCGCAGCCTCCGGGCAGGGCTAAAGGAGTCCGCATGCGCTACGTCGTGGGATACACCGCAAATGAGCAGGGCCGGGATGCCCTGAACCTGGCCGCTGTCCTGGCCCGGAGCCAAGCCGCGGAGCTGGACCTGGTCATGATCGACCCGGTGCATTCTCCCTACACCGCTGTCTATCCGCCGGAAAGCGGGTACCAGGACCTGCTCGAGGAACAGCTGAAGATTTGGCTGTCCGATGCCCTTGCCGCGGTTCCCGACGACGTGCGCGCTGCCGGTCACATCCGCAATGCTGATTCCGACGCCAGCGGGCTGATAGCCGCAGCCGATGAACTGAACGCCGCGCTGATAGTGGTGGGCGCCGCCAGTAACGGCCTGTTCAAGCGGTTTACGGTCGGCAGCGTTGCAAATGCGCTGCTGCATGCCGCCCAGGTGCCGGTGGCACTGGCGCCGCGAGGTTACAGCAGGTCAGGGACGCTGACCCGGATCACCTGTGCGGTGGGCAACCGCCGCGGGTCCGAGGATGTGTTGGAAACGGCGGTGGCGACGGCGGCGCGCAGCGGGCTTCCGCTGCGGCTGGTGTCGCTGGTGGCCCTGGACGCCTCAGGCCGGGACGGGAATGCCGTGCTGGAAGCGGACCTGCATGCCGCCGACAGGTTGGCCCGGGCCCAGGAACTGGCGGCCGGCCGCTGCCCCGTCACCGCCGTCGTCGCGCAGGGCAGAACAATTGAGAACGCCATTGACGACCTGGAGTTCGACGACGGCGAAATCATGCTCATCGGGTCCAGCCGGCTGGCGGAGAACAATCGTCTCTTCCTGGGCCCGACTGCCAGCAAGGTGCTGCGCAGCCTTCCCGTACCCATGGTGGTGGTGCCCCGGAGCTTCCGGTCCGGCCCCACCGGCGGCACATCCCGTCCGACAGAGGTGACCGAATGAGCTCCAACAGAATTGTTCCGTCCACGCCGGTCCAGTCCAGCGGGCTCAGCCGCAAGGGACTGAAATCCGGCACAGTGGGGCTTCTCGGGGCGGTGGTGATCGGGGTGTCCTGCATTGCTCCCGCCTATACCCTGACGGCGGGCCTGGGACCCACCGTCTCCGAGGTGGGGGTCCAACTGCCGGCCATCTTCCTGGTGGGGTTCATCCCCATGATCCTGGTGGCGCTGGGTTACCGGGAGCTGAACAACGCCATGCCGGACTCCGGCACCTCATTCACCTGGGCCACCCGCGCCTTCGGCCCGTGGATTGGATGGATGGGCGGCTGGGGCCTGATTGCCGCCACCATCATTGTGCTCTCCAACCTCGCCGCGGTTGCCGTCGACTTTTTCTATTTGATGCTCGCGCAGGTGACCGGAAATGACTCTTTGGCGGAGCTGACCACCAATCTGCCGCTGAATATCCTGACCACCTGCGTCTTCATTGCCGTGGCCTGCTGGATCTCCTACCGCGGACTGGAAACCACCAAGGTGTTCCAATACGTCCTGGTGGGCTTCCAGCTGCTGGTCCTGGGCTGGTTCTCCGTAGCGGCCTTTATCCACGTTGGAGCGGGAACGGCCTTTGACGCCACCCCGATCACCGCGGAGTGGTTCAATCCCTTCGCCGTGGACTCCTTTTCCAGCTTCGCCGCCGGCGTGTCACTGTCCATCTTTGTGTACTGGGGCTGGGACGTCACGCTGACCATGAACGAGGAGACGAAGGATCCCGGCAAGACCCCCGGGCGCGCGGCGACCGTGACGGTGTTCGTGATTGTCCTGATCTACATGATGGTCTCCCTGGCCGTGCTGTCCTATGCCGGTGTGGGAGAGGGCGAACTGGGAGCGGGTAACCCCGAGAACCAGGAGAGCATCTTCGCCGTCCTGGCCGGGCCGGTGATGGGACCTTTTGCCATCCTGATGTCCCTGTCCATCCTCAGCAGTTCGGCCGCTTCGCTGCAGTCGACCTTCGTGTCACCGGCCCGCACGCTGCTGGCCATGGGCCACTACCGTGCCCTTCCCCGCCGGTTCGGCGGCATCAGCCCGGTGCATAAGTCACCGGGATACGCCACCATCGCGTCCGCGGTGGCCGCAGCAGGGTTCTACGCCGTCACCCGCCTGCTTTCGGAAAACGCACTGTGGGACACCATCACCGCCCTGGGCCTGATGATCTGCTTCTACTACGGGATCACCGCCCTGGCCTGCGTTTGGTATTTCCGCGGCGAGGCGCTGAGTGGACTGCGCAATTTCCTGCTGAAGTTCCTCGCGCCCCTGCTGGGGGCAATCATCCTGTTCGTGATGTTCCTGAAGACCGCGGCCGACTCCATGGACCCGGACTACGGCTCCGGCTCGTCGGTGGGCGGCGTGGGCTTGGTCTTTGTGCTGGGCACCGGCGTCATAGCTCTGGGAGCGGTGTTAATGCTGGTCATGTATTTCCGCAATCCCGGCTACTTCCGGGGTGAAACCCTGCGCAGGGGAGCCTCCGGAGATCAGGCGTAGTCCACAGGGCCGTACTCCTGCGTGTCCCATTTGTTATTGCTGTTACTGGTGATAATGAGGGTGTTGTTGTCTATTGGAGTGGCCTACGGTAAGTTCGCAACGTTGCCCGTGACTTTTCTGCCGGGCACCGCGGCTCTCTGGGGAGGCTGCGAAGGGTCTGGCTTCGGTGTTTTCGCCTCGGCGTTTCACTAAGGTCTCGAGGCATAAGGATAGACATTGCGGGTTAAGAAACTTGTGGGCATTTTCACGGCCCTCGCCATCGCACTTTTGACGGCGGTGATCTCGATTCCGTCCGCAGCGGCCAGCTCCGCGGACGCGCAATTCGCCAACCGTCTGTATGTTCTGATCAACGATTACCGGGCGCAGCACGCGCTGGCGCCGCTGCGCTGGGACGCGCAGCTGTCTGCGAACGCCCAGTCCTGGACACAGCAGTCCGCGGACCTGGCCAATGTTCAGGGAGCGGGCGTCTTCCAGCACAGCCCCGGGTCCTATGCCTTTCCCGAAAACATCGTATGGAACATGAGCGCGGACCAGGCTTTCTCCTGGTGGGTCAATTCGCCCGCTCACCGCGCCAACATGCTCCGTGCAGCTGACACCGGCATTGGCGTTGGCGCAGTTCAGCTGACCGCCGGTCCGAACCGCGGCGCCTACCTGGCCACCGCACAGTTCGGCCAGTCAGCTGTGTCGCCGGAGGAGGAAGCCGCCCTGGAAGCAGCACGCCAGGAAGCCGCGCGACTGGAAGCCGCGCGCCAGGAAGCCGCACGACTGGAAACGGAGCGGGTAGCCGCCGAAGCAGCCAAACGCGCTGCAGCTGAAGAAGCGGCAGCGAAGGCAGCAGCTGAGGAAGCTGCCGCCAAGGCCGCCGCCGAGAAGGCTGCCGCTGACGCCGCAGCGAAGGCTGCCGCCGAAAAGGCCGCCGCCGACGCGGCCGAGGAGGCGCAGCGGGAAGAAGCGGCTGCACCTGCCCCGGACAGCACCCCGGCGGAGCAGGACAAGGCTGCTGAAGAGGCTGCGGCGAAGAAGGCTGCTGAAGAGGCTGCGGCGAAGAAGGCTGCTGAGGACGCCGCTGCGAAGAAGGCCGCCGAAGATGCTGCCGCGAAGGAAGCCGCCGCTCAGCAGGCCATCGACGACGCTGCCGCGGCAAAGGCAGCAGAGGAGGCCGCTGCGGCCGCAGAGCTTGCCGCCGAGCAGGACGCGGCCGAGCTGGCGGCTGTCCAGGCTGAAACGGACGCCGCCGAGCTGGCAGCTGTCCAGGCTGAAACGGACGCCGCTGAGCAGGCCGCAGCGGAAGAAGCCGCAAAGGCGGCAGCGCAGCAGGCTGCCGCTGAAGCCGCAGCACGCGATGCAGCCGAGCGGAAGGCGCAGGCCGCTGCCGCTTTGGAACAGGTGACGCTCGGAAACGAAGCGCCCCTGACTGCTTCCACTCAGGGAACCGCCACAGCTGCCGCCGCGGGCAGCCAGCTGCGGATCTCGGGCCTGGATGCCGCAGCCGTTTATGAAGTGGTTCTTCCGTCCGCCGGGGTCAACCTGGGGGCCATGACCGCCGACGCCGCCGGCTCGCTGGCCGTTGCTGTTCCGGCCGTGCTGACCGCCGGCGAGCACAAGGTGGCACTGTTCAAGGACGGAACCCTCTCCGGCTGGACAACGTTCACCGTGGAACAGGCAGTTACAGTTTTGGCCGCACAGCCCGCTCCGGCTGCCGCAGACGGAACAACCGAACTGGCAGCAACCGGCTTGAACGCCGCACAGCTTGCCATCGGTGGAATCGGTACCCTGATGGCACTGACCGGTGCCGCTGCCCTGGCAGCCGTCCAGCGCCAGCGCAGCACGTCCGCGCGCTAACCCGTCAGTGCTCCGGTCCCGTCACCGGGACCGCAAAAAGCCCCGCTCACCTGCAGAGGTGGGCGGGGCTTTTGCATGAGGTGGCAGGGTGCCTGGGGCCGGCCCGGACGGGTCTGCCGGCGTCAGGCGGCAGCAGCCGCGCGGAGAAGCCGGTTCCGGCGGGGCCCGCCCATCATGCCCACGGTCAGGATCACCAGTGCCAGCCAGACCAGGCCAAACCCGGCCCAGCGCTCCGGCGGCATGACTTCCTTGAAGACTGCCAGCGCGATGATGAACTGCAGGGTCGGCGCCAGATACTGCAGCATTCCCACCGTTGACAGGGGCAGGCGCCGTGCGGCGGCACCGAAGAAGATCAGCGGAACAGCGGTCACAACACCGCTTGCCGCCAGAAGCCAGAAGTGTGCGGGTCCGTTGGACAGAATGGTCGCCGTCCCGTTGAGGGACATCCACACCAGGACGGCTGCTGCGACGGGGGTCAGGACGGCTGTTTCAATGGTCAGGCTCGAGATGGCATCCACCCTGCCGCCCACGCCCTTCTTGACCAGCCCGTAGGAGCCGAAGCTGAAAGCCAGCATCAGCGCAATCCAGGGGACCGCTCCGTAGGCCAGGGCCAGGACCAGGACGGCAATAAGACCCACACCCATGGCCACCCACTGCAGCGGCCGCAGCTTCTCCCGGAAGACGATGACACCCAACAGCACGGAGACCAGCGGATTGATGAAGTAGCCCAGGGCCGCTTCCACGGCATGTTCATTCAGCACGGCCCACGCATAGGTCAGCCAGTTGACCGCGATGAGGGCCGCCGCTCCGCCCAGGGTGCCCACCAGCCGGAGGTTGCGCGCGGCAGCCCCCAGCGTCTTCCATGCCCGCATGAAGGTCAGCAGAGCGGCGCAGAACACCAGGGAAAAGACGATTCGGGACGCAACAATCTCCACCGCCCCGGCCGGAACCAGCACCATGAAGTACAGGGGCAGCAGGCCCCACAGCACGTATGCTCCGACGCCGAACAGGAGTCCCTGCTTGTTTTCGCCCGACCCGGGACCCTGCGTCACCGCTGCCTTGCCGGTCGTCGCCGGGCCTGAAGCTCCGGAAGCACTGGAAGTTCCGGAAGTATTGGCGGATCCGCCGGTGGCCGCTGGTGCGGGTAAGCGGATGGACTCAGGTGAGGGTGCGGAGCGCTGGGCGCCTATTCCGTCGGATGCAGACACGTGATTCTCAACCTATTACGCGCGAAGAGTATTCCCGGGCACGCCGTCCCAGTGTTGGCGGCCATCCGGGGAGGCTTCCGCGCCGAACCGTTTAGACGCCGTCGTGCCCGGCATTTAGAATAGGAAACTGTGCGTTATTCCGCACGAGGTTTCCCCCGAGACGAAGGACTATCAGTGTCTAATTCAGCCGCGGACCGGTCGCAGCGCCCTATGCGAGTCGCCATTATCGGCGCTGGCCCCGCCGGTGTTTATGCCGCAGATATCCTCACCAAAGCTGAACGGGATTTTGAGGTCAGCATTGACCTCTTCGACAAGTACCCGGCTCCGTACGGGCTCATCCGCTATGGTGTGGCGCCCGACCACCCGCGGATCAAGGGCATCGTCAACGCCCTGCACAAGGTCATGGACCGCGGCGACATCCGCTTCCTGGGGAACGTGCATTACGGCAGGGACCTGACCCTCACCGACTTCCGCCACTTCTATGACGCCATCATCTTCGCCACCGGCGCCATCAAGGACGCGGACATGAGCATCCCCGGGGTTGAGCTGGAAGGCTCCTTCGGCGGCGCGGACTTCGTGTCCTGGTATGACGGACACCCGGATGTGCCGCGCGAATGGCCGCTGGACGCCAAGGAGGTTGCCGTGATCGGCAACGGCAACGTGGCCCTGGACGTGGCCCGCATCCTCTCCAAGCACGCCGATGACCTGCTGACCACGGAGATCCCGGACAACGTCTACGAGGGCCTGAAGAAATCCCCCGTCACTGACGTGCACATCTTCGGCCGCCGCGGCCCGGCCCAGGTGAAGTTCACCCCGCTGGAACTGCGCGAACTGTCGCACTCGCGCGATGTGGACATTGTGCTGTACCCGGAGGACTTCGAATTCGACGAAGGCTCGGACCAGCAGATCCGCACCAATAACCAGACCAAGACCATGGTCAACACGCTGACCAACTGGCTCGTCGAAGAGCAGGACACCGGCGCCTCCCGCCGTCTGCACCTGCACTTCCTGCACAGCCCGGTGGAGATCTACGAGGATCCCGCCAACCCCGGCAAGGTGGGCGGCATGAAGTTCGAGCGCAATGAGCTCGACGGCACCGGCAACGCCCGCGGCACCGGCGAAATCGTCGACTACCCGGTGCAGGCGGTATACCGGGCGATTGGCTACTTCGGCTCGGAGCTGCCGGAAGTCGGCTTCGACTCCCGCCGCGGCGTGATCCCTAACGAAGGCGGGCGAGTGATCGACGAATCGGGCGCCCCGGTCCCGGGAATCTACACCACCGGCTGGATCAAGCGCGGCCCGGTCGGACTGATCGGCCACACCAAGGGTGATGCCCTGGAAACCATCGGGTTCCTGCTTGAGGACCGGCTGAACCTGCCTGCGGCTGAGGAGCCGGATGAGGACTCCATCATCAAGCTGCTCGAAGAGCGCGGCGTTGAGTACATCACGTGGGAGGGCTGGCTGAAGCTGGACGCCTACGAAAAGAGCCTGGGCGCCTCCTACGTGCACCCGGATCCCGCCACCGGTGAACTGATCCGCGAGCGCGTGAAGGTTGTTGACCGCGAGGAAATGATCCGGGTGGCGCGGGGGCAGTAACCCGCATTCCCGGCCCTCCGCCGCCGCCCCCGCTCTCCTCATGGAAGCGGGGGCGGCGCATGGGTAGACTGTCACGCACACCACAGCGCGTCACCGGTGTCGGCGGTCTCCTTATCAGCGCGGATAGGTCGGGGCAGTGCACGATTCGAACTTTCTTCTTCCACCGCGGCGCTCCGCGGAAGGACTGCAGCGTGCTGCCCACTTGGCGCACGAAAGCCTGGGCTCCGCCGACGGGTTCCTGCGCTGGCTCCGGGCGCCGGTCCGGGAATCCTGGCAGCGGTCGCTTCGCCACCACACAGATCCCGACAAAGCCGTCCCTGAGCTTGTGTTCGCCGGCTCCGATCTGGAGGAGTACCGGCGGGCGCATCCCCTGGCGGCCGCCATGCCGGTAATCCGCCAGCTGCTGGTCCGCCCGGGAACGGAGAGCGGACTGCTGGTGGCCGTGGGCGACGAACTGGGCCGGCTGCTCTGGGTGGAGGGCGACGACGTGCTGCGCCGCCGTGCGGAGGGCATGCTCTTCATGCCGGGCACGGACTGGTCCGAACAATCCGTCGGCACAAGCGCTCCCGGGACGGCGCTGGCCTCCGGGCGCAGCATTCAGATTGCCGGAGCTGAGCATTTCAGCCGGCAGGTCCATTCCTGGAGCTGCACGGCCGTTCCGCTGCGGGATCCGGAGACCGGCTCCGTCCTGGGCGTGGTGGATATTACCGGCCGGGAGGAAGCCGTGGCCGAGCACACCCTGGCGCTCGTCGAGGCGACGGTGGCGGCCGCTGAGGCGCAGCTTCGGGTGGAGCGGCTGCAGGACGCCGACAACGCCCGACGACGGCGGCTCACGGGAGGGCCAGCCCGGCGTTCCGCCCCAGCCGGCGCACCGGACAGGCTGCAGGTCCTCGGCCGGGACTCGGCCGTGGTGACTGTGGGTGGCAGAGAAGCCGCCCTCAGTATCCGGCACTCCGAACTCCTGACCCTCCTGGCGCTTCATCCCGAGGGGCTTACCGCGGACGAACTCTCAGTCATGGTTTATCCGGAAAGCGCCTCAGTCAGCACTGTCCGGGCGGAAATGCTGCGGCTGCGAAACCTGCTGGGAAAACACAGCGAAGGGCTGCCGGGGCCGGGCCTGGTGCCGCAGTCCCGGCCCTACCGGCTGCCGCATGGCCTGGTCATTGATGCCCGGCAGGTGCTCGGCTACCTTGAGCGGGGCGCGTACCGGCTGGCACTCGGGCTGTACCGCGGGCCGGTGCTGCCCCGCTCCGATGCCCCGGCCATCACCGCGCTGCGCAGCGAAGTCAGCGGCGTCCTGAGGCAAGCAGTCCTCTCGGACGCCGGCATTGACGCGCTGCTGGCGTACCTGGCGCTGGCAGAGGCCCGGCACGACGTTGAGGCATGGTCCCTTGCCCTGCGGCTGCTGCCGCTGCGTTCACCCCGCCGGGCCTCCGTGGTTGCCCACCTTGAACGACTGGAGCGGGACCTGGGCTAGTCCCCGTCCTGGGCGGGGTGCTCCTGGGGACGCCCGGATGCCGCCCCGGCCCCGGAGCCGGCCCCGGCCCCGGAGCCGGCCTCCGGTACGGGCCGGATCCGCAGGCTGGTCAGCAGTCCAATCAGCAGCGCACCGGCGGCAATCCACCCGGCCAGCGAAACGCCGTCGGTCATGGCCGCCCGGGCGGCATCGGCAATATAGGAGGTCTGCGGATCGGCACCGAGTTGGCTGATGCTCCCGCCGGACGTGGCGTTCACCGAGTCCACCAGCGGTCCCAGCAGCGGATTGGCCGCGACGTCGTCGGACAATCGTGACTCCGTCCCGCCCTTCAGGGACGAGAAGAAGGCGGTGCCCAGGACCGCGATGCCCAGCGCCGAGCCGGTCTGGCGCGCGGTGCTCTGGGTGGCCGATCCCTGGCCGCTGCGTGCCACCGGCACCTCGGCCAGGACCACTGACGTCAGCTGAGCCGTCGCCAGCCCAACCCCCATGCCGTAAACCAGCAAAATGGGCGACGTCAGCCAGGCCGAGCTGTCCGGCCGGATGAGCAGCGCCAAAGTTGCAATGGCCAGGATCTCCAGGGCCAGGCCAATGCGGACCACGAGGATGGGCGAGAACCGGCGGGACAGCCCTGCCACCGCCCCGCTGGCCAGGAATGATCCCGCGGCCAGCGGCACCAGGGCCAGGCCGGCCTGGAACGCCGTATAGCCCAGCACGTTCTGGAACCAGAGCGGCAGGGACAGGATCAGGCCAAACTCGCCAAAGCTGACAATCAGCGCCGTGATGTTGCCGTTGGCAAAGGACGGGATGCGGAACAGGGACAGGTCAAGGATGACTCCCTTTCCGGCGGCGGTCCGGCGCCGTTCCTCCAGCACAAAGGCCGTCAGCGCCACTGCCGCCACAGCAAAGGCCACCGGGACCGGGGACAGGCCGCCAACACTGAACGGTGCCTCCTCGGCAGCGTTCCACCAGCCGTAGCTGCGGCCCTCAATCAGGCCGAAGACCAGGGCGCCGAAGCCGAGGATGGACAGCAGCGCACCGTTGATGTCCAGCCGCTGCCGCGCACCGGTAACCGGTTCGGAGGACTCGGCAACAAACAGCAGCAGGCCGGCCACAATCACCGCTCCGAGGGGAATGTTGATGCCGAAGGCCCACCGCCAGCTCGCGTTCTCCGTCAGCCACCCGCCCAGCAGCGGTCCGACGGCGGCCATGCCGCCAATTGTGGAGCCCCAGACCGCGAAGGCGATGCCGCGCTCGCGGCCCTGGAAATTGGCGTTGAGCAGCGCCAGCGTGGTGGGCAGGATCATCGACCCGCCCAACCCCTGCAGGGCCCGCCCGGCAATCAGGACGCCACCGCTTTCGGCAACCGCGCACAGGACACTGGCCACCACAAAAATGACGACGCCGGTCAGCATGATGCGCCGGCGGCCCACCCGGTCGGCAATCCGGCCCCAGGTCAGAAGCAGGGCCGCGAACAACAGGGTGTAGATTTCCTGCACCCACTGGATCTGCGTGCTGGAAATAGCCAGGTCCGCCACGATCGAGGGAACCGAAACCGAAACGATGGTGGCGTCCATGATGATCATGGCCACCCCCAGACTGATGGCAAGCAGCCCCCACCATCGGTAGCGCAGGTAACGGCTGGTGGGCTGCGTGGTATCCGCATTCTGGTGCATGGGGGCGTCCTTTGGGCACAGTTGTTTGTTCAGGCAACCATAATCCCGAAGGGGTGGTTCAGGGGAGTGGCGGGCACAACCGCCTGCGGCGCGACGGCCGCCGATGCAACCTCGGTGCAACGTCCGGTTCCGTAGCATCGGGAGGTCAGACACCGACGTCGCCACCTCCAAGGAGCAGACATGACCGTATATGCGCAGCCCGGCACCGAGGGATCCAAGCTTTCCTTCAAGCCCCGGTACGAAAACTGGATCGGCGGAGAGTGGGTGCCCCCGGTCAAGGGCGGCTACTTCGAAAACGTATCGCCGGTTAATGGAAAGGTGTTCTGCGAGGTGGCCCGCGGCACCGCAGAGGACATCGACCTGGCCCTGGACGCAGCCCACAAAGCGGCGCCGGCGTGGGGCAAGACCTCAGTGGCTGAACGCGCGCAGGTCCTAAACCGGATCGCGGACCGCATCGAGGAAAACCTGGAGATGCTCGCCGTCGCTGAGAGCTGGGACAACGGCAAGCCCGTCCGTGAGACCCTCGCCGCCGATATGCCGCTGGCTGTGGACCACTTCCGCTACTTCGCCGGTGCCGTCCGTGCCCAGGAAGGGACCCTGTCGCAGATCGACGACGACACCACGGCCTACCACTTCCACGAGCCGCTCGGCGTCGTCGGCCAGATCATCCCGTGGAACTTCCCCATCCTGATGGCCGTCTGGAAGCTGGCCCCGGCGCTCGCCGCAGGCAATGCCATTGTGCTGAAACCGGCGGAGCAGACCCCTGCCTCGATCATGGTGCTGATGGAACTGATCTCGGACATCCTGCCGGCCGGTGTTCTGAACGTGGTCAACGGTTTCGGCGTGGAAGCGGGCAAGCCCCTGGCATCCTCGAAGCGGATCCGCAAGATCGCCTTCACCGGCGAAACCACTACCGGACGCCTCATCATGCAGTACGCATCGCAGAACCTGATTCCGGTAACCCTGGAGCTGGGCGGCAAGAGCCCGAACATTTTCTTCGCCGACGTCGCGCAGGAAAACGACGCGTTCTACGACAAGGCGCTGGAAGGGTTCAACATGTTCGCGCTGAACCAGGGCGAAGTCTGCACCTGCCCTTCGCGCGCGCTGGTCCAGGACTCCTTCTATGACAGCTTCATGTCCGACGCCCTGGCCCGCACCGCGCAGATCATCCAGGGCAACCCGCTGGACACCAACACCATGGTGGGCGCGCAGGCGTCCAACGACCAGCTGGAAAAGATCCTCTCCTACATGGACATTGCCCATCAGGAAGGCGCCAAGGTGCTTACCGGCGGCGAGCGGCTGATGCTTGACGGCGACCTCGCCGGCGGCTTCTACGTGAAGCCCACCGTCTTTGAAGGCACCAACAACATGCGCATCTTCCAGGAGGAGATCTTCGGCCCGGTGGTGTCGGTGACCCGCTTCTCGGACTACGGCGAAGCCCTGGCCATCGCCAACGACACCCTCTACGGTCTCGGCGCCGGGGTGTGGTCCCGCAACGGCAACACTGCTTACCGCGCCGGCCGCGACATCCAGGCCGGCCGCGTCTGGGTGAACAATTACCACGCCTACCCCGCGCATGCGGCGTTCGGCGGTTACAAGTCCTCCGGAATCGGCCGTGAAAACCACGCCATGATGCTGGACCACTACCAGCAGACGAAGAACCTCCTGGTCAGCTACGCCGAGAACAAGCAGGGCTTCTTCTAACCCGGACCGGCCGCGCCTACGCTGAAATAACCCGTGTCGACCAATGGAAAGAGGACCGGATGAGCAGCATGCGAGCAGCAGTAGTAAATGAACTCGGCAAAGGACTCTCAGTCGAGGACGTGGCAGTTCTGGAACCAGGACCCAACCAGGTTCTCGTCAAGCTGGTGGCCACCGGGGTCTGCCACACTGACCTGCACGCAGCGGACGGAGACTGGCCGGTCAAACCTACTCCGCCGTTCATCCCGGGACACGAGGGCGTTGGCGAAGTTGTTCAGGTGGGTGAGGGGGTCACCGACCTGGCCCCCGGCGACATGGTGGGCAACGCCTGGCTGGCTTATGCCTGCGGCTCGTGCGAGTACTGCCGGACCGGCTGGGAAACCCTCTGCGAGCAGCAGAAGAACAGCGGCTACTCAGTGGACGGCTCCTTCGGCCAGTACATGCTGGTGGATTCCCGCTTTGCGGCGCGTATTCCCGCCGGCGCTGATCCGCAGGAAATTGCCCCTGTCCTCTGCGCCGGCGTCACTGTCTACAAGGGCCTGAAGGTCAGCGAGGCGCGGCCCGGGCAGTGGGTGGTGATATCCGGCATCGGCGGGCTGGGCCACGTGGCAGTGCAGTACGCCAAGGCCATGGGTCTCCGGGTCGCGGCCGTGGACATCGCCGACGACAAACTGGAACTGGCCAAAAAATACGGAGCCGAGGTGCTGGTCAACGCCAGCAGCGAGGACCCGGTGGAAGCCATCCAGAACAAGATCGGCGGCGCCCACGGCGTCCTGGTGACTGCCGTCCATCCGAAGGCTTTTGGCCAGGCCATCGGGATGGCCAGGCGCGGCGGAACGATTGTCCTCGTGGGTTTGCCGCCGGGCGACTTTCCCGCACCGATTTTCGACGTCGTCCTCAAGGGACTGACGATCCGCGGATCGATTGTGGGAACCCGCCAGGACCTCGCCGAAGCGATCGACTTCTACGACCGCGGCCTGATTCACCCCAACATCACCACACGAAACCTTGAGGAGATCAACGACGTGATGGACGAACTTCGTGCGGGCCGTGTCGACGGCCGCATCGTGATCGGATACTGAATGGGCACCCCGCCGGAGCTGGACCGGAAGAACGTGTTGGACGCAGCCGTGACGCTGCCCGGGGAGGACCGATCCCGGGTGGCGCTCACTCCGCAGGCGCAGGAACTGCTGCTGCAGCTGCGCGAGACCCACGGGCCGCTGATGTTCCATCAGTCCGGGGGATGCTGTGACGGTTCTTCACCGATGTGTTATCCGGCGGGAGACTTCATCACCTCGGAAGCTGACGTGCTGCTGGGCACCTTCGAGCTGACTCCGGGGGAGCAGCTGGACTTCTGGATGTCCCTGGAGCAGTTCGAATACTGGAAACACACGCACCTGACCGTGGATGTTGTTTCGGGGAGGGGCAGTGGCTTTTCGGTTGAAGCACCGGAGGGCAAACGGTTCCTGATCCGTTCCCGGCTGATGGAGGCCTAGGGGCAGCCGTTTCCGAAGGTGAAACGGTGACGGCGGGCACAACCACGCCCGCGCATAGTAAGCTTGCTGTTTATTCTTCCGCTTCGCGCGGTAGTGTGCAGATGGACAGTATCTGACGGTATTCGCGATGCCCCTTCACGGGGCAGAAATGAGGACAACCATGGTCAAGAAGTTCGTCTTTCTCGCTGGAATGGGCGTTGGTTACCTGGTCGGTTCCAAGGGTGGCCGCGAAAAGCTGATGGAACTCTGGAAGGATCCCAAGGTCCAGGACACGGTGTCGCATGGCACTGAGTGGGCTAAGGAGAAGGCACCGGGCCTGCAGGAAAAGGTTGCGGACGTCGCATCCACGGCCAAGGACAAGGTTTCGCACTCCTCGACGTCCGGCCAGCCGGCCTCCGGCTCGGGTGCTTCCTCCGGGTCAACAGCCTCCACGCCCACCGCTGCCGAGGCGAGCGGGACCAGCTCTTCAGGGTCCGCCACCGGCAACGGCTCCTTCACCACGGGCGGACAGCACACAATGACCCCCGCTGAAGTGCAGCCCGAGTCGAAGCCGTAGCTCCGGCCACACTCACACTGGCCAGCAGTCCCGGAGGGGCGTTCCACGGAACGCCCCTCCGGTGTGTCCGGGGTCGTGGAAATTCTTTTGACCTGCCGTTCGTTATTCCGGGCAGGGTCCGCCTCGTCCAAATGTCCCGGCCGATTTTCGGCCCGCGGCGAATATGTCCCCAATGTTGCCCCGGGAAGCATGCGGCATGCGGTCCATCCGTTACGATCGAGGCCGGATCCCAAGAACTAGCTGAAAATGGAGTGTGATTTAAGGCAGATGGCAACAGATTACGACGCACCGCGCAAGACCGAGGACGATGGAGCATCGACCGCCTCACTGGAAGAACTGCAGGCACAGCGCAGTGTGACCCCGTCCGCCACTGCGGTGGATGTCGACGAAACCGACGCCGCGGAGAACTTTGAACTTCCCGGCGCAGACCTTTCCGGCGAGGAACTGCTGGTCCGGGTGGTTCCGGCACAGGACGACGAATTCACGTGTGCCTCCTGCTTCCTGGTCCGTCACCGCTCCCAGGTGGCACTGGAAAAGAACGGCCAGAAGTACTGCCTCGACTGCGAAGGCTAATGCCTGTGCCGTCCCCGGCTGCCGCCCGCAGCCGGGGAACCCGCCGCGGGCGTCCCAGCCGCCGGGTGGCCGTCCGGGTTTGAAACCCGTTAGACTGGGGCATTCGTAGGGGAGTATCCACAACGCAGTTATCCGTCAACACGTTCGGCGCCGAAGCCGCAGCCGGAAACAGCGGGCACCCATTCACAGGGCCGCCGGAGAGACCTATGGTTCTTTGACGTACCCTACGAAAGCGGAGTTCCATGACTGTTTCCCCCCTCATCTGGGGAGTGACGATTGTCGTCATTCTGGGTCTATTGGCCTTTGATTACTTCTTCCACATCCGCAAGGCCCATATCCCCACCCTTAAAGAAGCCGCCGTGTGGTCTTCCATTTATGTGGGACTGGCCGTTGTCTTCGGTGTTTTGGTGCTGTTCTTCGGCGGTACAACCGCCGGCACTGAGTATTTCGCCGGCTACATCACGGAAAAAGCCCTCTCAGTGGACAACCTCTTTGTCTTCCTGATCATCATGGCAAGCTTCCGGGTACCGCGTGAGGACCAGCAGAAAGTGCTGCTCTTCGGCATCGTCTTTGCCCTGATTGCCCGCACCGGCTTCATTTTCCTCGGCGCCGCGCTCATCAATTCCTTCTCCTGGATCTTCTACATCTTTGGCCTGATCCTGCTGATCACCGCTGGCAACCTGCTGAAGCCCGAAGGCGAAAAGGATGAAGCGAACAACTTCATCATCAGGATCGCGAAGCGGGTCCTGCCCACCACGGACCATTACGACGGCGACAAGCTCTTCACCGTGGAAAACGGCAAGAAGGTCCTCACCCCCATGCTGCTGGTCATGGTGGCCATCGGCGGAACCGACATCCTTTTTGCCCTGGACTCCATCCCCGCCATCTTCGGCCTGACCCAGAGCACCTTCATCGTCTTCACCGCGACGGCGTTCTCCCTGATGGGCCTGCGCCAGCTCTACTTCCTGATCGACGGCCTGCTGGACCGCCTGATCTACCTCTCCTACGGCCTGGCCGCCATCCTCGCCTTCATTGGCGTGAAGCTGGTGCTGCACGCGCTGCACGAGAACACCCTGTGGTTCATCAACGACGGCGAGCACGTCCAGGTTGTCGAGGTTGGCACCGGACTGTCCCTGAGCGTCATTGTCGGAGTCCTCGTGGTTACCGTTATCGCGTCGCTGGTCAGCCCGGCCGGCAAGGCGCAGACAGCGGTCAACAATGCCCGCCGCCACGCCAACGCCTACCTTGACCTGTCCTACACCTCGGACGAGGGCGAGCGGGAGCGGATCTACGCGGCTCTCTGCGAGGAAGAAAAGCAGATTGGCACCATGGACAAGAAGTACCGCGACAAGGTCAAGGACATTGAGGACATCCGCGCCGAGGTGGCCCGCGCCCACCAGGAGCACGCGAAGTACATCAAGTCCTAGCTGGGGTGGATAAGGTCCGGGCACTCCCAGTGCCTCCGGACCCCATTCCCGGGAAGTAAAAAGGCACCGCCGGCAGAGTCACTGCCGGCGGTGCCTTTTTCCTCTGTTCAGGCCCGGCTGGATGCCCGGCCCGCCTCCGCCGCCTGCCGCTGAGGAGTGCCGGATGCTTTCCGAAGGAAGGCGCCGGCCAGGAGCGCACCGAGTCCGCCGGCGGCAAGGTCTCCCATGGTGTCCGTGTAACCAACGTTGATGCTCGCGTCCACGAACGCGTTGCCCCACCATTCGCCCAGCTCCCACAGCACGCTCACTCCGAGGCCCAGCGCCAGAACGAGGACGGGAACAGCAAACCTGAGGGCAGGACGCGGGCTGGGCACCGGAACCGGTACGGCACCCAGACGTGACAACAGGAGGTACGTCATGGCCGCAATGACGCCGGTGGCAGCGAAGTGC
The DNA here is from genome assembly GCF_009192735.1 of Arthrobacter gandavensis. Lineage (GTDB taxonomy): Bacteria > Actinomycetota > Actinomycetes > Actinomycetales > Micrococcaceae > Arthrobacter_B > Arthrobacter_B citreus. Next base: position 555,913 of record NZ_VTFU01000002.1, on the reverse strand, counting down.
ACCGGCAGGTCCCACCAACTCACGCGCGCGTAGAGGTCCAGGACGCTGCTCCAGGCCGCCGCCAGCAGGGTCAGGCCGTAGATGCCGTCAAACACCCGGGAAATCTCCAGGCTCCGGGAGATGAGCGTTCCGCCCAGAACCAGCAGGAACAGGGCAACATCCACCGGCCCGTACCAAAGAAGGGCTGCCATGAGGCTGAACAGGCAGGCAAGCCGCACGGCGTCTGCGAAAAACTCTCCGGCTCCGGACGGGCGGCGGAGGAGGGCATCGATCATGGATTTACGGTATCGCAGCACCTTCGCCTGCGGGAGAGGATCACTTCCGTCACGCCCGTTCCGCAGGCCGCAACGCTTCCCGGCAGCTAGACTTCCCCCATGCCCGCCGATCTGCCCCCAGTAAGCGTGGTGATTCCCTGCCTGAACGACGCCGCTGCCCTTGAAGCGTGTCTGTCTTCCCTGGCCCGGCAGTCACTGCAGCCCTTCGAAATAGTGGTGGTGGATAACAACAGCACCGATTCCAGCGCTGCCGTGGCGCGGCGGTTTGGTGCCCGCGTGGTCCCCGAACCGGTGCCCGGAATACCGGCGGCGGCTGCCGCCGGTTATGACGCGGCGCAGGGCCAGATTATTGCCCGGTGCGACGCGGACTGTGTTTTACCCGGGGATTGGGTTCAGCGGATAGCAGAACGCTTCGCCGCGGATCCGGGTCTCGGAGCGCTGTCCGGGCCGGGCTCCTTTTACGGTTTCCCCCGGCCGGTGGGAGCGGCGCTCAGCGTGCTGTACCTCGGGTCCTACTACCTGGCCATGGGGCTGGCGCTGGGGCATTTGCCGCTTTTCGGGTCCAATATGGCGCTGCGTTCCTCCGTGTGGCATGAGGTCCGTCCCCAGGTGCACAGGGACGATCCGGAAATGCACGACGACGTGTGCCTCAGCCTGCATCTGGGGCAGCAGCACAAATGCTGCTTCGAACGGACCCTGGTGGTGGGAATGGCGCCGCGCGCGGTGGTCGGCGCGGCTAATCTCGCACGGCGTTTCCGCCGGGCCTTCCACACCCTCTGGGCGCACTGGCCCGCTGAAGCGCCCTGGGTCCGCTGGCCGCGCCGATACGTCTCCGCCGCGAACGCCGGCGGCCGCTAAGGCAGCGTCCTAGGAGGAAACGGAAGGGGCGGATCCCGCCGGATCCGGCGCAGGAAAAACCTCCGGGTACAGCAGCGGCAGCTGCAGCACCAGCCAGGGGCTAAAGGCCCACGGCGACAAGCGCACGGACTCGGCCAGCGCCAGCGGGTCCACCCAGTTCCAGTCCATCACCTCGTCGGCGGCCGGAACGGGGTCCGCATCCGTGACCGCGGTGTATACCGGGCAGATTTCATGTTCCACGATCCCGGAGGCGTCCACGGCCCGGTAACGGAAATCGGGCAGCTTCAGTGTCAGCTGTTCCGCCCGCAGCGAAAGTCCCAGCTCCCGCTCCGCACGGCGGAGGACGGCGTCCGGGGTGGCTTCGCCCGGGCCGGGGTGCCCGCAGAAGGAGTTGGTCCAAACACCGGGCCAGGTCAGCTTGCCCAACGCCCGCCGGGTCACCAGCAGTTGGCCGGCCCGGTTAAAGACGTGAGTGGAGAACGCCAGATGCAGCGGCGTGTCAACAGTATGTACCGTAGCTTTTTCGTGTGTTCCGACCGGCGTGCCGTCCGGATCCACGAGAACGACCAGTTCCGCGCGTTGCGCCATTTCTCCTCCGTATATTCTCCGTGTTTACTTTACCTATGGAGACCGAACCCCTGCTTGAACCAGCAATCGGACAAGAGCAGGTGGAGAGTGTCCTGCACAGTTTTTTCGAGCGGGCCAAACTGCGTGCCGCCAAGCTTAGCCCCAGTTACCTTAGCCTTTGGGAAACGCTGGAAATGTCAACGGCCGGCGGCAAACGCGTCCGCCCCGGCATTTTGATGAATTCCTACCAGCATTTGGGCGGCACCAACATCACCGCCGCGGCACGGGTCGGTGCGGCTTTTGAGCTGCTGCACACGGCCCTGATTATCCACGACGACGTCATTGACCTGGACTTTGTCCGCCGTGGCCACGACAACGTGTCCGGCACCTACCGCTCCCTGGCGGAGACCGCGGGCCAGGCACCGGAAGCGGCCCGCCACCGCGGCATGTCGGCAGGAATCATTGCCGGAGACCTGGCCCTGACCGGAGCCTTCCGGATGCTGGACACCGTGGACACCGACCCGGACACCCGGATGCGGCTGGCCACGATTCTGGATGACGCGGTGTTTGCCTCCGCCGCCGGCGAGCTGATCGACGTCGACCTCTCCTCCTCTCCCGGTGCCCCGCCCATCCCCGAGATCCTGGACATGGAACGGCTCAAAACCGCTGTGTACTCCTTCGAGGCTCCGCTGCAGGCCGGAGCCGTGCTCGCCGGTGCAAACGACGACGTCGTGGCCACCCTGGGCGACTTTGGCCGGGACACGGGAATCGCGTACCAGCTGGTGGATGACCTGCTGGGAGTCTTCGGCAAGGAAAGCGCCACCGGAAAATCGAACCTCAGCGATCTGCGCGAGGGCAAGCGGACCGTACTGATCTCGCATGCGGCGCAGGGGCCGTGCTGGGCCGAGCTCTCACACCTGATTGGCTGCCCCGACCTCACCCCCGAAGAGGCGGACCGGGCCAGGGAGCTCCTCGTCGAGAGCGGTGCCCGCGATTTCGCCCGGTCCCTGGCCGAGGAACATGCTGCGCGGGCCCGCGCACACCTGGACTGCCCCGCGATCCCGCCCCCGCTGCGCGTGGTGCTGGAGCGCATCGTGGCCGGCGCCGTAAACCGGGGCCGGTAGGGAATGGCCCGGGAAACTGGCCTGGAGCTCTACAACAGGGTGGCGGTGGAAACGGCTTCCGCAGTGATCCGTTCCTACTCCACCTCCTTTGGGCTGGCCTCACGGCTGCTGCAGCCCCGCACCCGGCTGCAGATTGAAGCCATCTACGCGCTGGTGCGCCTGGCCGACGAGATTGTCGACGGCGTCGCCACCGCCGCGGGTCTTCCGCCGGCCGAGGTTGCCCAGATGCTCGACGCGCTGGAAGCGGACACCCGCCAGGCCCTCCGCACCGGCTACAGCGTGAATCTCGTGGTGCATGCCTTTGCCCTGACGGCTCGCACCACCGGGATCACCGAGGACCTGACCACGCCGTTCTTCCGGTCGATGCGGGCGGACCTGCTGCGAACCGAGCACACCCCGGAATCCTTCGACGACTACGTCTACGGGTCCGCCGAGGTCATCGGACTGATGTGCCTGCTGTGCTTCCTGGAAGGCACCCCGGTCAGCGAGGACCGCTCGAAGCGCCTTCGGGAAGGCGCCCAGCGGCTCGGGGCCGCTTTCCAAAAGGTGAACTTCCTTCGGGACCTCGCCGACGACTTCGACGCCCTGGGCCGCAGCTACTTCCCGGGCGTCAGCGTGGACTCCTTCTCGGAGCCGGACAAACACCGGCTGCTCGATGACATTGACGCTGACCTGCTGGTCTCCGGGGCATCCATCGCCGAGCTTCCGCCCGCCGCCAGGCCCGCCGTGGCGCTGGCCCAGGAGCTGTTCGCCGAGCTGTCCCGCCGCCTGCGGGCCACACCGGCGCAGCAACTGCGCAGCACCCGCGTCCGGGTGCCCAATCCGGTCAAGCTGCGCATCGCCGCGCAGATCCTTGCCACCCACCGCCTCCGCCGGAGGGCAACCGACAGCCCCTACGCCGGAAGGCAGCCATGACCCGCAGGACCGCGACGCCCCCACCCCGCACCGCCGTCGTCATCGGAGGCGGGATCACCGGGCTGGCCACGGCCGCCCTGCTGGCCCGGGAGGGCCTGGAGGTCACGGTCCTGGAGAAGCAGCCGGTGGCGGGCGGCCGCACCGGCACCTGGCAAAGCGCCGGTTTCAGCTTCGACACCGGGCCGTCCTGGTACCTGATGCCCGAGGTCTTTGACCATTTCTTCCGCCTGCTGGGCACCACGGCGGAAGAACACCTGGAGTTGGTGCGGCTTGATCCGGGATACCGGGTCCTGTTTGAGGGATCCGCGGAACCGGTGGACATCGCTGCCACTCGGGATGAGAACGTGAAGTTGTTCGAGTCCCTCGAGCCCGGCGCCGGAGCACGCCTGGAAAAATACCTGGACTCCGCCGTCGACGTCTATGACATGGCCAAGAAGCGTTTCCTGTATTCCACCTTCGCCTCCTTCCTGCCCCTGCTGCGTCCCGACGTGCTGCGGCGCGGGCCCCGGCTGGCCCAGCTGCTGCTGCAGCCGCTGAGTTCCTTTGTGGACCGGAAGTTCACTGACCCCCGGATCCGGCAGATCCTGGGCTATCCGGCCGTGTTCCTCGGTTCCTCGCCGTTCAACACCCCGAGCATGTACCACCTCATGAGCCGGCTGGACCTTGCCGACGGCGTGCTGTATCCGATGGGCGGCTTCACGCGGCTGATCAGTGTCATCTCCGGGCTGGCCCGCGCGGAGGGCGTCAAAATTGTCACCGACGCGGCCGTCACGCGAATCCGCACCACCGAACCGGAAACCGGCCGGCGGCCCGGGCGCCGCCGCGCGCGGGCCACCGGCGTCGAGTACACCGACGCCTCCGGAACAGTGCTGAGCATGGACGCCGATCTGGTGGTTTCCGCCGCCGATCTGCACCACACCGAAACCACACTGCTGCCACGGGAACTGCAGACGTATCCGGAAAGCTACTGGAAGCACCGCATCCCCGGCCCCGGCGGGCTGCTGCTGCACCTGGGGGTCCGCGGCGAGCTGCCGTCGCTGGCGCATCACACGCTGCTGTTCACCTCGGATTGGAAAGAGAACTTCAGCAAGATCTTCGGCCGGGAAACGTCGGTGCCGGACCCGGCGTCGCTCTATGTCTGCCGGCCCAGCGCGACGGACCCCGGCGCTGCCCCCGAAGGATACGAAAACCTCTTTGTGCTGGTGCCGGTGCCGTCGGACCCGTCGCTGGGCGCCGGCGGGATGGACGGTGCCGGAGATCCGCGGATTGAGGCGATGGCCGACGCCGTGATCGCCCAGATTTCGGAGTGGGCCGGAATCCCGGACCTGGCCGAGCGCATCACCGTCCGGAAGACCGTGGGACCGCAGGACTTTGTGCAGGACCTGAACTCCTGGCGCGGCACGCTGCTTGGCCCGGCGCACGTCCTGAAACAGAGCGCCTTCTTCCGCGGCAGCAATGCCAGCCGCCGAGTCGACGGACTGCTGTACGCCGGCGGGTCCACGCTGCCGGGCATCGGGCTGCCGATGTGCCTGATCAGCGCGGAACTGGTGCTCAAGCGGCTCCGCGGGGACACCAGCACCGAAGAGCTGCCGGTCCCGGCCCCGCGCCCGAACGGAACCCGGGCCTGATGGGAGCTGTCTACCTGCTGTTGCTGCTGGCCTCGATCGGGTGCATGGGGCTGCTGGACCACCGGTTCAAGCTGTTCTTTTTCGCCGATGCCCGGCGCGCGTCGCTGGTGCTGGCCATTGGCCTGGTGTTTTTCCTGCTCTGGGACCTGGGCGGCATTGGCCTGGACATCTTTTACCGCGGCGAAACTCCCATCATGCTCGGTATTGTCCTGGCGCCGCACCTGCCCGTGGAGGAAGTCTTCTTCCTCGCCTTCCTCTGTTATCTGACCATGGTGCTGTTTGGCCTGGTGTCGCTGGTGCTCCGCCGGTCCGCGCTTCGGCGCACCGGACGGCAGGGCGCCGGGCAGCGGGAGGTGCAGCGATGACGTACTGGGCCCTGAACGCCGTCTTCCTGGTGCCCGCCGCCGCCGTGCTGGTCCTGGCGCTGGTGCGCGGGAGCGGATGGAAAGGCGTTACCGGCCGGAAAGGCCTGCTGGCCGCACTGGGGATCACCGCCGCCGTCCTGCTGGCCCTTACCGCTGTCTTCGACAACGTGATGATCGCCGCCGGACTGTTCTGGTACAACGCGGAGCGGATCTCCGGGGCCTTCATCGGCAGTGCGCCGCTCGAGGATTTCGCCTATTCCCTGGCCGCCGTGCTGCTGCTTCCGGCGCTGTGGATGCTGTTGGAAAGAAGGCCGAAAACCACAGCAGCGGAATCAACACCATCCGGAGCAGAGCCACCGCCGGCTCCGTCCCCAGCAGCCAATCCCGAGGAGAAACAGTGAGCACATCAACCCGGACACCGGGCTCAACACTGCGGATGCTGCTTCTCTCGTCCCGGCCGCTGTCCTGGGTCAACACCGCCTTTCCGTTTGCCGCCGCCTACCTGATCACCACCGGCGGCATCGACCTGGCCTGGGTGCTGGGCACTCTGTACTTCCTGGTTCCCTACAACCTGGCGATGTACGGCATCAATGACGTGTTCGACTACGAATCGGACCTGCACAATCCGCGCAAGGGCGGCGTGGAGGGGGCGGTGCTGGACCGCGGCTTCCACCGGATCACGCTGTGGGCCGCGCTGGCCACCAATGTGCCGTTCCTGATTGCACTGATCCTGCTGGGCAACCCCCTGTCCTGGCTGGTGCTGGCGGTCAGCGTATTCGCCGTGATCGCCTACAGCGCGCCGGGGCTGCGGTTCAAGGAGCGTCCGTTCCTGGATTCGATCACGTCCAGCACGCACTTTGTGTCCCCGGCCGTGTACGGACTCGTGCTGGCCGGTGCCGCCTTTACACCGGGACTGTGGGCGGTGCTCGGGGCATTCTTCCTGTGGGGCATGGCCAGCCAGGCCTTCGGTGCCGTGCAGGACGTGGTTCCGGACCGGGAAGGCGGGATATCCTCGATCGCCACCGTGCTGGGTGCCAAGGCAGTGGTCCGGTTCGCCGCCGCGGCCTACCTCACGGGCGGGCTGCTGATGCTGCTGACTCCCTGGCCGGCCGTGCTCGGCGGGCTGCTGGCCGTGCCGTACATCCTGAACCTGCTGCCGTTCTGGAGCATTTCGGATGCGGACTCGGAGCAGGCCAACGCCGGCTGGAAGCGGTTCCTGAAGCTGAACTTCCTGACCGGGTTCCTCGTGACCATGCTGATCATCTGGTACTGGCCTTCCCGGTAGGAGCCGGCAGCAGAAACCCCATAACAACGCCAAAAGCGGCCGGCCCCCGAAGGGACCGGCCGCTTTGGTGTTCCGGCAGTTTTGCCGGACTCCCGTGGCTAACCGAAATTACTCGGCAACGCCTACGAACTCAGCCTTTTCGATCGGCGTGGTGTCGCCGGCCGCCAGGTTCTGGCGCAGCTTCTCGCCCAGGGTCGCGTCAACGTTGGTCCAGTACTGGATCGCGGCTTCGCGGATGTGCGGGCGCTGGACGCCGGAGACGGCACCGGTGATCGTTTCCAGGAAACGCTCCTTGGCGGCGTCGTCGAACACCTCGCGGTACAGTGTTCCGGCCTGGCCGAAGTCGCTGTCCTCGGAGTGCAGGGTGGCGGCGGCGCGCACCAGCATGCCGTCGCTCTCCCAGGAACCCTCGCCGGCACGTGCGGCATCGGCTACGGGGCCGCCCAGGGTGTTGGGCGCGTAGACCGGGGTCTCGGGGGAGTTGAAGAAGTGACGCTGCGCGCCGTCCTGCGAGTAGTTGTTCACCGGAGCCTTCGGTGCGTTCACCGGCAGCTGGTTGTAGTTGGCGCCGATGCGGTAACGCTGTGCATCCGGGTAGGAGAAGATGCGGGCCATCAGCATCTTGTCCGGGCTGGCGTCGATGCCGGGGACCAGGTTCGCGGGGGACAGGGCAACCTGTTCGATCTGCGCGAAGAAGTTCTCCGGGTTCCGGTTCAGGGTGTGGGTACCCACCTTGATCAGCGGGTAGTCCGCGTGCGGCCAGACCTTGGTCAGGTCGAACGGGTTGAAGCGGTACGTCTTGGCATCCTCGTACGGCATGACCTGCACGTGCAGGTCCCAGGACGGGAAGTTGCCTTCGGCGATGGCTTCGTACAGGTCGCGGCGGTAGTAGTCGGCGTCAGCGCCGGCAATCTTCTCGGCCTCGGCACCGTTGATCTCGTGGTTGCCCTGGTTGGACGTGAAGTGGTACTTCACCCAGAAGCGCTCGCCGGCGGCGTTGATCCACTGGTAGGTGTGCGAGCCGAAGCCGGGCATTTCGCGCCACGACGTCGGGATGCCGCGGTCACCCATCAGGTACGTGACCTGGTGTGCGGACTCGGGAGAGTTGGTCCAGAAGTCCCACTGCATGTCGGCGTCGCGCAGGCCGGAGCCCGGCAGGCGCTTCTGCGAGTGGATGAAGTCCGGGAACTTGATGCCGTCGCGGATGAAGAACACCGGGGTGTTGTTGCCGACGATGTCGTAGTTGCCCTCGGAGGTGTAGAAACGCAGTGCGAAGCCGCGGACGTCGCGCCAGGTGTCGGGGGAGCCCTGCTCGCCGGCAACCGAGGAGAAGCGCTGGACGGTTTCCGTCACGGTGCCCGGCTGGAAGACAGCGGCGCGCGTGTACTTGGAAACGTCTTCCGTTACGACGAATTCACCGAATGCGCCGCCGCCCTTGGCATGCACAATGCGCTCCGGGATGCGCTCGCGGTTGAACTGGGCCAGCTTCTCAACCAGGTAACGGTCGTGAAGGGCGATGGCGCCGTTGGCGCCGGCGCTCAGCGACTGGTCGTCACTGCCAACCGGAGTACCGGTCTGGGTGGTGGTGAAATTCGACATACTCTCTCTTTCAATAAAGGGTGGTGCGGTGAAGTCAGGAATCTTTTGCTGCACAGTCCGCGCAGATCCCGCGGTAGAGCACATCCGCAATTTGGATCGTCATACCGTGGGTGTTCTCCGGCGTCAGGCAGGGCGCATGCCCCACGGCGCAGTCAACATCCTCGATCCGTCCGCAGCCGGTGCAGATCGCGTGGTGATGGTTATCGTCCACGCGGGTCTCGTATCGGGCGGGGGAATGCGGCGGCTCGATCTTCCGCAGCAGTCCGATTTCGGTCAGGTCCGCAAGGACCACATAGACCGACTGCAGGCTGATGCCGGGAAGTTCGCTGCGCACTGCGGCGGCGACGTCGTCAGCCACAGCGTGCGGCAGATGCTCGACGGCGGTGAGGACCGCCAGCCGCTGCTTCGTGACCCGACGACCGTGGGCACGCAGCGCTCCGCTCCACCTTTCGGTGGTCTCGGTGGTGGCTGCTGTCGATGTCATGCCCCCAGCTAACCACTAATTATGAATAATTCATAATAAGACCGGGGTGGCACACTGGATGCTGACGGTTATCAAACGCGCGGGGAGAGACATTGCAAAGCATCAAGGGCCAGGGACGCCGGCAGCGCGTGCGAATTCGGGAGTACGACGTCGACATCCGCACCTACGGCTCCGGGGCTCCGCAGGTGGTGCTGGTGCACGGCATCGGAGCATCGGGACGCTACTACTCCCGCCTCGTGGAAGAACTGGCGGGGACATCCACCGTGCACACCGTGGAAATGCCGGGCTTCGGGTCGACCCCCACGCCGGAGGACGGCTTGGATATGGCCGATTTCGCCGCCGTCACCTGTGATGCCCTGCGTGCCGCCGGGATCGGGCCAGCGCAGTGGGTGGGCCACTCCATGGGCTGCCAGGTGGTGACGGAAATGGCACTGTACGCCCCGGACCTGGTCACTTCAGTGGTGTTGATGGGGCCCACCATCAACCGCGGCGAGCGCCATGCCGTGGTACAGGGCTTGAGGCTGGCGCAGGACTGCCTGCGCGAGCCCGCCGCGGTCAACTGGATGGTGTTCACTGACTATCTGCGTGCCGGGCCGCTGTGGTATCTGCGCACCCTGCCCAAAATGGTGCGGCACCGGCTTGAGGAGCGCATTGGAAAGGTCCAAGCCCCGGTGACCCTGGTCCGGGGAGCACGGGATCCGATTGTGCCCTCCGGCTGGCTGCAGGAACTGGCAGCTGCGCGGCCCGGAGCCGTCCTGGTGGAACTTCCCCGTCAACCGCACGTCTGCATGTTTACCGAACCCGCGCAGGCCGCTGCGCTGCTGCGGACAGCGGCGTCTTCCCAGCCGTGACGTTCGCCCATCTGCGCCGCTGGCTGATCCAGGCCCGTGCCTGGGCCGCCGACTACGCCTATGTGGGCTACTGGCAGGTGCACGGATTCCTGTTCCGCCGGGACCCCCTGGCGTATCTGGCGCCGGCTGGTGCGGCACCGTCCCCTTCCGACGCGGAGCACGCGAGCCGGCGGTGCCCGGTCATCCTGGTGCCCGGCGTGTACGAAAACTGGCAGTTCCTGCGGCCGCTGGCCGAGGCGCTCTCCGCCAAGGGGCATCCGGTGCACACCGTGGCGCCGCTGGGCTACAACCGCGGCCGGATTGACCGCATGGCGCTGCTGGTGCAGCAGTATCTGGTGGAGCAGGACCTGACCGGCGCCGTGGTGGTGGCTCACAGCAAGGGCGGGCTGATTGGAAAGCAGCTGATGCTGCTTCCTGAAGGCGGCCGCCGCGTGGAGCGGATGGTCGCCATCAACACTCCCTTTTCGGGATCCGTCTACGCCAACTTTTTCGTGCTGCCGTCCATCCGCGCCTTTTCGCCCCGCAACAAGTTCCTGCGCCGGCTGCAGGAGAGCAGGGATGTGAACGCCCGCATCACATCGGTGTACAGCCGCTTTGATCCGCACATTCCCGGCGGAAGCCGGTTGCCCGGAGCCCGTAACATCCAGCTCGAGACCATGGGCCATTTCCGGCCGATTGGTGATCCGCGGCTGCTGGCGGTGCTGGAACAGGAGCTGGCCCGGGAATCCTAGGACGCTCCGCGGGCCAGCGCCCGCTCGACGGCGGTCTCGGCCCCGCCGGTCCACGGCTCGCCGTGACCTGTCAGCAGCACCGGAGCGTTTGTTTTCGCCAGCAGGGTCAGCGATGCCAGCGCCTCCGGACTGTTGGCGGTGGCCGCACCGGAAACAATCTGGGGTCCCGTGGAGCCGGTGTAGGGGTTGAGCGTTACCAGCGAGTCTCCGCAGATCAGCACACCCCGCTCGGGGTAGTGCAGCGCCACGTGCCCGGCCGTGTGCCCCGGTGTGTGGATGATCCCGGGGTTGCCGGGCAGGGTGTCGCCGGAATCCTCGCCGAGACTGTGCACATCGGTCACGCCACGGACGTTCAGCGCTCCGGCCAGCGTCATCGCCCCCAGGTAGGGGACGGACTTCGGATAGCGCAGGGGATACAGGAACCGGTTGTTCTCGTGCTCGTACCGGTAGGGATGGGCGGCAATGTACCGGTCGGCGTCGTGCACCAGGATCGGCGTGCGGAACTCCCGCCGGATCCGGGCGGCAGTGCCCACATGGTCAAAGTGGGCATGCGTCAGCACCAGCGCCGACACGGAGCCGGGGCCGTACCCCAGGTCCCGGACGGCACGGGAGAGTTCCGGCCACATGCCCGGCAGGCCGGCGTCGATGATGGCCAGGCCGTTGTCGCCCTCCACCAGGTAGGTGTTGACGTGGGCATGTTCACTACGGTGGATTCCGTCTGCGACGTTACGGGTAAACACGCGACCTCCTCGACAGCTGGGGCAGTTCAGTCTCCATCCTAAGCATGCTGTCTATCCCGTGGGGGAGTCAGCGCTGCCATGCTGAGCCGTCCCGGAACGCAGCTCCGGCGGGCAGCGGCTTAGACTGCTGGGATGCCCAGACTCCTCGCCGATCTCACTCCGCTGCGCGAGAGTCCGGAATTCCGCCGGCTGTGGACCGGAACCGCCCTGTCCGCCGTCGGGACCCAGCTGACCCTGGTGGCTGTCAGCCTGGAGGTGTACTCGCTGACCTCCTCCAGCTTTTATGTGGGGCTGCTTGGGCTGGTGGGCCTGCTGCCGCTGGTCGTGGCCGGCCTGTACGGCGGATCCATCGTGGATGCGTACGACCGGCGGAAAGTCGCACTGTTCTCCTCCGTGCTGCTGTGGGTCTCCACCATCGGCATCGCGGCGCAGGCCTGGGCCGGCGTGGGCAACGTGTGGCTGCTGTATGCGTTGGTGGCGGTCAACGCCGGTGCCAGCGGCCTGAACCATCCGGCCCGCAGTGCGATCATCCCGCGCCTGGTCCGGGCGGAGCTGCTGCCGGCGGCAAACGCCCTGAGCATGATTACCTTCGGGCTGGCCATGACCATTGGGCCGCTGCTGGCCGGAGTCCTGGTGGCGCAGGTGGGCTATGGCTGGACCTACACCATCGACGTCGTGACCTTCACCGCCGCCATGTGGGCGGTGTACCGGCTGCCGCCGATGCCGCCGGCGGGGGAGGTGCAAAAGGCCGGCCTCAAATCCGTCCTCGAGGGATTCCGTTTCCTGGCCACCCGTCCCAACATCCGGATGACTTTCCTGGTGGATCTCGCGGCCATGGTGATGGCACAGCCCCGGGCCCTGCTGCCCGCCGTCGGAGCGCTGCTGCTGGGCGGAGGCGCCGCCACGGTGGGCGTGCTGCTGGCGGCCACTGCCGTGGGGGCCTTCCTCGCCGGACTCTTCTCCGGACCGCTGGGCGCCGTGCGCCGGCAGGGACTGGCCGTGCTGTGGTCGGTGGCCGCCTGGGGGTTGTCCGTTTCGGCCTTTGGTGTGGTGGTGGTGATGGCAGGGCGCAACGACGGCGATGATCCCAGCGCCTGGCTGATTCCGGCTGCCATCGCCATGGGCTGCGCAGGCATCGCCGACTCGGCGAGCGGGGTCTTCCGCTCCACCATCCTGCAGTCGGCAACGCCGGATGCCATGCGCGGCCGGCTGCAGGGCGTTTTTGTCGTCGTCGTCGCCGGGGGACCGCGCCTGGGTGATCTTGTTGCCGGGGTGGACGCGTCCTTTGTGGGCGAAGGATGGGCCGCGGTGATCGGCGGCCTGCTGTGCATTGTCCTGGTGGGACTCCTGGCCCGGCGGCAGCCGCAGTTCGCCCGGTATGACGCGCGCCACCCGGAGCCGTAACAGCGGCCCGCAGCCGTGGCCGCCCCGCCGGAGGACGCCGCTTTCACTCCTGAACCAGGTGGAACAAGCCGGACCGATAAAGCGTTGAAACCGGTGGATAGACTGACGTTTCGCGGATCCGGTCATCTCCGGGACACCGCTGTGGGACCCGGTGCAGATCCGCTCAGGAAGGAACCTCACGTGCATCAACACTTCAACGGTTTGAAGACCGCCGCGCTGTTCGGGGTGCTCTTCGCCGTGCTGCTGGGCATCGGAGCCCTGCTCTCCAGCGGAACCGGAAGCCCCACGTTCATTTGGGTGTTTCTGTTCATCGGGCTGGCCACCACCGCCTACAGCTACTGGAACAGCGACAAGCTGGCCATCCGTGCCATGCGCGCCGTTCCGGTGACCGAGCAGCAGGCACCCGAGATGTACCGGATTGTCCGGGAGCTCTCCGCGCGAGCCAACCAGCCCATGCCCAAGCTGTACATTTCACCGACCATGGCACCGAATGCGTTCGCCACCGGCCGGAACCCCCAGCATGCCGCCGTCTGCTGCACGCAGGGAATCCTGGCCCTGCTGAACGAGCGTGAACTCCGCGGCGTCCTGGGCCACGAACTCATGCATGTGTACAACCGGGACATCCTCACCTCATCGGTGGCCGCTGCCATTGCCGGTGTCATTACCTCGCTGGGCCAGTTCCTGCTGTTCTTCGGCGGCGGCGACCGCCGCAACGCCAATCCGCTGGCCACGATAGCGATGGCCATCCTTGCCCCGTTCGCGGCGTCGCTGATTCAAATGGCGATTGGCCGGACCCGGGAATACGACGCCGACGAAGACGGCGCCAAGCTGACGGATGATCCGCTGGCGCTCGCCTCTGCGCTGCGCAAGCTCGAAACCGGCACCCAGCGCGCACCGCTGCCGGACACCGACCAGAAGCTGGCCAATGCCGCGCACCTGATGATCGCCAACCCGTTCCGCAACGGCGTCCGCGGGCTGCTCGCCACCCATCCGCCCATGGCGGACCGCATCCGGCGGCTGGAGAACATGGCAGGCCGTCCGCTGGGATCCTAACCGGTGCGCCGGCTTGGGTGGACAGGCCGGGTAGGGTCGGTTCCATGCGTTTGATACTGATCCGGCACGGCCAGACTCCGTCCAATGTTGACCATTTCCTCGACACCGCGGTGCCCGGCCCGGGGTTGACCGAACTGGGGCTGGCGCAGGCCGCCGCCCTGCCCGAAGCCCTGGCCGGGGAACCCATCGACGCTGTGTATGCCTCCAACCTCGTGCGTACCCAGCTCACCGCCGCTCCGCTCGCGGCAGCACTGGGCCTGCCCGTGGAAGTGCGTGCGGGCCTGCGGGAAGTCTCCGCCGGCAGCCTGGAAATGCGCAATGACCGCGAGGCCATCATCGGCTACCTCAAGACCGTGTACAGCTGGGTCAAGGGCGACCTCGACGTGCACATGCCCGGCGGACCCAACGGCCATGAGACCTTTGACCGGTTCGACGCCGTTATCGCGGAACTGGCTGCGGCCGGGTTGTCCGCGCCCGCCGTCGTCAGCCATGGTGCGATGATCCGCGCGTGGTGCACGGCGCGGGCGGAAAACGTGCCGGCGGACTTCATTGTCGATAACGCGCTGAGCAACACGGGCGTGGCGGTCATGGAATCGGCCGACACCCCCGGTGCCGGCGGTCCCGGCTCCTGGAAGCTGCTCACCTGGATGGGCGAAGCTGTGGGCGGACTGGCACTGCGCGATTACGGGGAGGACGGCCCCGCCGGCGAGGATGTAAAGCTCTAAAGGGCCGCCGCCCGCGTGGCTCCGGCGGGCCTACGCGGGGTTCGCCCGCCGGTAGCTGGTGCAGGACTCGAAGAACTTCCGGAGTTTCGCCGAATCCCCAAGCTTGGCCGGCCGGATGACGGAATCGGCGACAGCCTCGGGGGAGGCATGGTGGGCCGCAATGGCGGGCAGCGCCGGATACTTCTCCAATTCGCTGACTGCGGCGGCCGTCCGCTGCCGGTCTCCGGCGTCCTCGGCCTTGATGTACTCGCCCATCCAGGCGCACAGCCAGTACTCCGCGGCCGCAACGTCATACACTCCCTCCTCGATCACGGCATCGCGGGGAAGGGGGTCGGTGGTGAAGTCTTCAATGGACCACACAATGCCGTCCGGCAGTTCTTCCGGGAACCGGTCCCGCGCCGCCAGGACCGCTGCCGGGATTTCGTCCACGCCCATGAACGACGACGCCGGATCCGGCACGGGTGCGGGTGCCGGCGTGGCCCAGGCCGGCGCGGATCCCACGACATAGCCGAAGTTCTCAAGCCCGGTATCCGGTTCAGCCTGCTCCTGGCCGGCCGACGGTGAACCGCAGCCTCCCGTCACGGCAACCCCGGCCAGGAGCAGCGCGGCGGCAACACGTCTGTGAGCTTTCATGACTCCCCAAACTCTTCATGACCAACCCAACTTCCGGCGCGGGCCGGGCGGCGGCCCTTAGCGGAAGTGTAACCGTGGGAGCTTTGCAGACAACCGCAGACACAGCGACGACGGCGCCGCACCCCACCAAAGGGGAGCGGCGCCGTCGTCATACTTTCCTGTTTCACCGGCGGTGCCGGCCGACCGCAGGAGGCTTAGCGGTAGTTGATGAACTGCAGATCCACGTCCAGGTCCGCGCCCTTGAGCAGCGCCATGGTGGCCTGCAGATCGTCGCGGGACTTGGAGGTGACGCGCAGCTCGTCACCCTGGATCCGGGAGTTCACGCCCTTGGGCCCCTCATCGCGGATGATCTTGTTGATCTTCTTGGCCTGGTCCTGGGCGATGCCTTCCTTCATGGAGGCTTCGATCCGGTATTCCTTGCCGGAAGCGAACGGTTCCCCGGCGTCGAGCGACTTCAGTGAAATGCCGCGCTTGACCAGCTTGGACTGCAGTACATCCAGAACGGCCTTGACGCGTTCCTCGGAGTTGGCCTTCATCAGGATTTTCTCGCCGCTGAAGTCCACCTCTGCGCCGACTCCCTTGAAGTCGTAGCGCTGAGCCAGTTCCTTCTGGGCCTGGTTCAGGGCGTTGGCAACTTCCTGTTTATCGATCTTGCTCACGACATCGAATGATGACTCGCTGGCCATGTGTGCTCCTTGCAGTAGTTTTTCTCCTGCGTCCAGCCTAGTAGCTCCGGGCATCCGTGGCAGCCCTCACAGGTTGCACTCAGGCTACGCGGGGAGTTGTCCCATTTTTCTCGGCGACAGTATGGGGGTGACTACGACAGGAAAGCATCCCAAGGATCCCCGTCCCCGACGCACCCCCATGAGCAAACTGCGCACTGCGGCCGCGGGGTCAGTCCTCGCGGCAGTATCGATTACGGGCGTCGGCGCCGCAGCCGCCCCGGCCTCAGCCGCTGAGCTGCGCTCCTTCCTGGCACCGCTGGACCGCACCGGAGACGCAGCGGTGCTGGACGGCGCCGCTGCCGAAGAACAGGAGCTGGCAAGCAATGCGGGCAGGCTGCAGGGCATCCGCGAAGACCTGGCAAACGCCGTCGCCTGGGGATCCGTGAGCCAACAGCAGGCAGACCGGTTCTACGCCCAGATGCAGTCACGGATCGCCCGCGGACTCTAGCCCTGCACCGCCCCGGCACGCCCGGAAAAACATCCGCAGCCCGCCGATTCGTATCTTGGGCAAAAGTTCTGTAAAGTTGTTTAGGCCGCAGTCGCTTGCGGCGGTCTTCTTCACTGAAGATGTTCGGCAGATTACCCGAGCGGCCAAAGGGGGCTGACTGTAAATCAGCTGGCAACGCCTTCACTGGTTCGAATCCAGTATCTGCCACCGAACGGGGAAAACCCGCTCCACCAGGAAACTGGCGGGGCGGGTTTTTTCTTGCCCGGCTACACCGCGGCCCCTTCACCGCTGAGCGAACATATAGAGACATCTCCTCCGGCGGCGGATAGCGTTGAGGGATGGCAACTATCGACATCACCGAGGCAACGTTCCCCGAGACCATTGAGGAAAACGACATCGTGTTCGTGGACTTCTGGGCGGACTGGTGCGGCCCGTGCAAGCAGTTCGCGCCGGTGTACGACGCCGTTTCCCAGCAACACGAGGACATCACCTTCGCGAAGGTGGATACCGAAGCGGAGCAGGGACTGGCGGCTGCCGCGGGCATCACCTCCATCCCCACGCTGATGGCTTTCCGCGAGAAGGTCCTGGTCTTTTCCCAGCCCGGCGCACTCAACGCCTCCCAGTTCAGTGAACTGGTGGAAGCGGTCAAGGGACTGGACATGAAGGGCGTCCACGAGCAGATCGCCGCCCAGGAAAACGGACAGGCCGCCGCCGGTTCAGACGGGCAAGCCAGCTAGCACTCCGTTCTTCCGCTCTGCAGAAGGATTGCCCGCCACCACACGGGTTTATCCTGATCGATCTTTGGCCGCGCCGGTCCCTACGGGACCGGCGCGGCCTTTCGTTTTTATCTTCCGTGCCACCCTGTTCGAGGGGCGATCCGCGGCGGTAGTGTCGTACCCACCTTGAGCGGAGCCGGGGCACGCCGGCCAAGCCGGCAGGTACCGGACGCCCGCGAGGCTCACAGTCAATGACGATTAGAGCGAGGCGAAAACCCATGAGCGGAAACCGCGGAGTTGCCTACATCGAGCCCGGTGTGGTGGAAGTGCAGGACATCGACTATCCCACCTTCGAACTGCGGGACGGTCCCGGGGTGAATCCGGCCAATGTCGGCCGGAAAGTGCCCCATGGGGCCATCCTGAAAGTGGTCACATCCAATATCTGCGGATCGGACCAGCACATGGTCCGGGGCCGCACCACGGCACCGCCCAATTTGATCCTGGGACATGAGATCACCGGCGAAATCGTGGAGACCGGACCGGACGTGGAATTCCACTCCGTCGGAGACCTGGTGTCGGTGCCCTTCAACATTTCCTGCGGGCGCTGCCGAAACTGCAAGGAACGGAAAACCGGAATCTGCCTGAACGTTAACCCGGACCGTCCCGGCAGCGCCTACGGCTATGTCGACATGGGAGGCTGGGTGGGCGGCCAATCGGAGTACGTCCTGGTGCCGTACGCGGACTGGAACCTGCTGCGTTTCCCGGACAAGGACCAGGCGATGGAGAAGATCCTGGACCTGACGATGCTCTCGGACATCTTCCCCACCGGCTATCACGGAGCCATTACGGCAGGAACACGGGTGGGATCGACGGTGTATGTTGCCGGCGCCGGCCCGGTGGGCCTGGCCGCAGCTGCCAGTGCGCAGCTGCTCGGTGCCGCCGTCGTCATTGTCGGCGACCTGAACGAGGAGCGGCTGGCACAGGCCCGCAGCTTCGGCTGCGAAACCGTCGACGTGTCCAAGGGCGATCCGCGGGACCAGATTGAGCAGCTGCTCGGGGTGCCGGAAGTGGACTGCGCGGTGGACGCCGTTGGCTTTGAAGCGCGCGGCCACGGTGAAGGTGCGGCGACGGAGGCGCCTGCGACAGTGCTGAATTCCCTCATGGACATCACCGCGGCGGGCGGCGCCATGGGCATCCCGGGGCTGTACGTCACCGGAGATCCGGGCGGCATTGACGAGGCCGCCAAAGTGGGTTCGCTGTCCCTGAACCTGGGGGCAGGCTGGGCCAAGTCGTTGTCCTTCACCACGGGACAGTGTCCGGTGATGAAGTACAACCGGGACCTGATGATGGCCATCCTGCACGACAAGGTGCAGATTGCCAAAGCGGTGAACGCCACCACCATCAGCCTGGACCAGGCACCGGAGTCCTACCGGGAGTTCGACTCCGGGGTGGCGCGCAAGTACGTCATTGATCCGCACGGGATGGTGCGCACCTAACCGCCGCAAAAGCCGCAGCCCGGGCAGCCCGCCCGGTGCCGCCGATGGGGGCCGGAACCGAAAGCGGTTTCGGCCCTTTGCATGCGGTGAGCGCTGCTGTGTCTTCTCTTGGCTTTGGACGCGGAAGTAAAATCGTTGCTCCGGGCCACGCGCCGTATCTGCGGCTCCCCGGCACATCATTCACCTGGCGCCGAGCCGGAAACGGGGATGTCATGTCCACTCAGAAGCCCGCCGTTCCACGCACCAACCGTCAGCAAATAACCACCTGCACCGCCGTCCGCCGGGAAGACCGGCCATGAACGGCGCGGATACCGCCTGGGTCCTGGTCTGCGCCGGGCTCGTCCTGTTCATGACGCCCGGGCTGGCGCTTTTCTACGGGGGAATGGTCCCGGTCCGCAACGTCCTGACCATGATGATGCAGAATATTATTCCGCTGGGCATCATCACCATCACCTGGGTGCTGGTGGGTTACACGCTGGCGTTCAGCAACCGGGGAAACTCCCTGGTGGGCGAGTTCGACGCCCTGGCCCTGATCGATGTGGATACGCCGCAGTTCCATACGGTGACCGCCGGGGTGACGATTCCGGCGCTCGCCTTTGTCGCCTACCAGATGATGTTCGCCATCATCACTCCCGCCCTGCTCACGGGAGCGACGGCCGGACGCCTCAAATTCGCGGGCTGGACGGTTTTCCTCGCGGCATGGTCCATCCTCGTCTACCCGCAGGTGGCCCGCTGGCTGTGGCACCCCAAGGGGTGGCTGACGCAGCTGGGTGCCCAGGACTGGGCCGGCGGGATGGTGGTCCACGCCTCAGCGGGCGCCGCCGCCATTGCGGTGCTCCTGGTGGTGGGGCGGCGCCGGGGCTGGCCAAACCCCCAAACATCACCCAACAACCTCCCGCTCATGCTCGTTGGCGCCGGCATCCTGTGGTTCGGATGGTTTGGGTTCAACGCCGGGGACGGGCTGCAGGCCAACGATATTGCCGCCCAGGCCCTCATCAACACCCATGTGGCCGGGGGTGCGGCCATGCTCACCTGGCTGCTGGTGGAACGGCTGAGCAGCGGCCACTCCACTCTGGTTGGCGCGGTGTCCGGTGCCGTTGCCGGCCTGGCCACCATCACTCCGTGTGCCGGCTATGTCGGCACGGGCGCGGCACTGCTGATCGGCCTCATCGCAGGATGCGCTTGCTGCTTCGCCGTGCGGCTCAAGCACGTGCTGCATTACGACGACGCCCTGGACGTGATTGCCGTGCACTTCCTCGGCGGTGTCCTCGGGTCCTTCCTGCTGGGCTTCTTTGCCGACAGCTCCATCAACCCGGTCAGCGAGGACGGCGTCTTCTCCGGCGGCGGGGGACTGCTGCTGTGGCACCAGGTGGTGGCCATTGTCAGCGTGGTGGTGTTCTCCTTCATCCTCAGCTGGGTGATCGCGGTTATCATCAACCGCACCATGGGACTGCGTGAACCGGGCCCGGAGCAGTATGACCTGGACCGGGTGCAGCAGGGAGCTTCCGGGTACGCACTCAGCGGGATCATCTCCCGCCCGACAGCCAGCGGCCGTGCCGCCGAGGAAGGCACCTTCGCCGGACGGAGCACGGACAGCCGCATCGGACCGCCCGAGTTCCTGCTCAGCGCCGTGGTGAACACGAACCGGATCGACGGCCTGCGCGATGCGCTCCTGATGGCCGGAGCCCGGTCCCTGGAACTCGCGGACGCGGCGGTCTACACGGGCACGCTGCGGACCGAGAACTTCCGCGGCCGGGACCGCAAGCTGGATTTCGAAGACCGGCTGCGGGTGCTGACCGCCGTTGACTCCGACCATGAGGAAGCCGTCGCAGCGGTACTCAGGAATTTCGGCGCGGAACCGGAGACCCTTTACCGGCTGCCCGCCACCCCGGCCTGATCCAGGAACCAGCCCCGCGCCGGGTTGCCGACCTCGGGGGCGATCCGGTCGGCGTCGGGCCGGGCAACCCACTGGACACTGTTGGCCAGCACCCGCTGGATCTGCGGATGGTGATAGACCGGGTACTCCTGGTCCCCGGGGCTGAAGTAGAAGATCCTGCCTTTGCCCCGGGAAAAGGTCACTCCGGAACGGAAGACTTCACCGCCCTCAAAGGAACTGATGAAGATCAGGTCATCGGGTTCGGGGATGTCGAACAGTTCCCCGTACATTTCCTGCTGGGGAATGACAATGGGGCTTTCAACCCCGGCCGCGATGGGATGGGACGGCTTGACCGTCCAGACCAGCTCGCGTTCGGCGTCGTTACGCCACTGCAGCGAGCAGCTGGTCCCCAGCAGCTTGGTGAAGATTTTCGAGAAATGCCCGGAGTGCAGCACCACCAGCCCCATGCCCGCCAGCACATGCCGTTGCACGCGTTCCACGACGGCGTCGCTCACGTCGGCGTGGGCGCGGTGTCCCCACCACAGCAGGACGTCGGTCTGAGCCAGCCGGTCTTCGGTGAGGCCGTGTTCCTCGTCGGCCAGGAGGGCTGTACCAATGTCAGCCGCCGGAAAGTAGCCGGAAAGTCCTGCCTTGATGGCGCCGTGGATCCCGTCCGGATACATCTGCGCCATGCTCGCCGGTTCATTGTTTTCCTCGTGGACTCCCTCGTTCCAGACCAGGATCCGGAGTTTGTCATTCACGGCCACTACATCATCACCTCACGGAATTGTGCTGCTGATTGGTAACAGGCATCGATGACCCGCGCCCGGGTCAGGGCAAGCGAGCCGTCGTGTTCCCCCCATACTGCCGCACCGGCCCGGATGGTGCCGATAAAACTGTTGACGACAGCCTGATGCGCAAGGCCGGGAAGGGCCTCCGGCGCGTAATCGGCGTTGACCCCGGCCTTGTCGGTGAAGACCCGCAGGTCCGCAACCGGCGTATTGGAAGCTCCCACGGCGCGCAGCTCCGCTCCGCCGTCGGTGCCGTACACAGTGAAATCCATCAGGTCCTCGGTTTCCCGGTAGCTCGCCCAGCCGGCTTCCAGGATGAGCGTGCCCCCGCCCTCCAGCCGGATGAACGCGGAGGCGAAGTCCTCCACGTCGAAGGCCAGATTGGTGTCCATAGCCGTGTAGGCCGCGTTTCCGCCGCGGCCCCGCGGACCCAGTTCGGAATAGGCAGAAGCGGATACCGACAGCACCTTCGGTTCTCCCAGCAGATGGAGGGCATAGTCGAGGACGTGCACGCCAATATCCGCCAGCGGCCCGCCGCCGGATTTGTCCCTGCTGGTGAACCAGCTGCCGAGCATGGGGATCCCTTCCCGGCGCAGCCAGGATGCTTTGGCGTAGTAGGGACGGCCCAGTTCCCCGGCGTCGATAATCCGCTTCAGGGCCTGGATGTCGCCGCGGAAACGGTGATTGAAGGCGACGTCGAGAACGCGTCCGGCCCGGCGGGCGGCATCGACCATCTGCTGGCCTTCGGCTCCGTTGCGGGCGATGGGTTTCTCGCTGAGCACATGGAGCCCGCGGTCAAGCGCAGCGACGGCAATCGGAGCATGGAGGAAGGTCGGGACCGCCACGCTGACGGCGTCAAGGTCCTCCACCTCCAGCAGCTCCTCCCAGCCGGCAAAGGCCTCCCGAATCCCGTACCGGCTCTGCAGCTCGGCCAGCAGCTCGGTCTCCATGCCGGCCAGGGCCACGACCTCCACACCATCCATCTCCTGGTAGGCCTTGATGTGCTGCTGGCCCGCCCAGCCGATTCCGATGACCCCAACCCGGAGGACCGGCTGGTCAGTGTGCTGCTCATTCACGTGAGGTTCCTTTGCTGTTGGTCTTGCCGAGGAAGCCTACGTCATCGGTGTCCCGCGCCGGTGAATCGCCTAGCGGCGGCGGTGGTCCTCCGGGGTCAGCCGGGGGCCGAAGGCCTGCTTCCGGAAACCGCTGAGCACCAGCAGACGGACCACACGCTGGCGGTGCCCTGCCCACGGACGAAGCAGGGCCAGCATGCCGGCGTCGTCGGTTCGGCGTCCGGTCAGGGCCTCGCCCACGAAAGCCGCCAAGTGGTAATCGCCCACGGAGACGGAATCCGGGGCGCCGTGCGTGCGCTGCGTGATTTCGGCGGCACTCCACGGGCCTATCCCCGGAATCGACCGCAGGCGCGCGGAAAGGTCCGTACCCAACGGAACCGAGGCCAGCCGCTCCAGCCCGGACGCGGCGGCACACGCGCGCATGATGGTGCCGGAACGGTGCGAATCCACCCCCGCGCGGTGCCACTCCCAGCTAGGCACCTTGCGCCACTGGGCTGCGGCAGGCGGAGCCTTGAGTCCCGCCGGTGCGGGTCCCGGCGCGTCCGTGCCGTACTTGGTGACCAGATACCGCCACGAGTAGTACGCCTCCATGGCCGTGACCTTCTGCTCCAGGATCACCGGGACAATGCTGTCCAGCATCCGGCCGGTGCTGGGCAGCCGCAGGCCCGGATTCCGGCGCCGCACTTCCGCCAGCGCCGCCGGAAGCGTTTCGATGAAGTCGGGGTTGTCGAAGTCCGTCCAATCATCGGAATCACCCAGCAGCGCGGGAACGCCGGCCAGCGCCCGTTCGGCGCCCGGACCCCAGGCCCGGGCGAGAATGCGCGCCCCCGGGGCGGGAGCGGGCTGCTGGCGAAGCGCGATGGTCGCTGTGCCCTCCGGCGTGGTGAAGGCCATCCAGGCGACGCCGGAGCCGATCCGCACCGACGGATCTTTTCCGCCGTGAGCCAGGATTCGAAGTGACGTGTCCAAAGAGAAGGGGCGGTCCGATTCCCACAGCAGCGACAGCGAACCGTTCCCTGCGGCGGGGGAGGTTCCTGAGGAAGAGGTTCCTGAAGAAGAAACCGGCACGGACAACGACATATCTCCATCGTCGCACGCACCGCTGACGCTCCCCGGCCGCATCGGAACACCGCCGGTGTGGCTTTTGCTACGCCGCGTTCCGGGGAAAGCTGGACCGCCGGGGG
This sequence comes from Arthrobacter gandavensis, assembly GCF_009192735.1. Lineage (GTDB taxonomy): Bacteria > Actinomycetota > Actinomycetes > Actinomycetales > Micrococcaceae > Arthrobacter_B > Arthrobacter_B citreus. The sequence continues at coordinate 532,367 of NZ_VTFU01000002.1, read as the reverse complement.
TGAACAAGTAACGTGTTGCACATGGAGTATGCAGAGACTGTTCTGGACCTGATCGGCAAGACCCCGCTGGTGAAGCTGCACAGCGTCACCGAGGGGCTGGCGGCCACGGTTTTGGTGAAGCTGGAGTACCTGAACCCGGGCGGATCCATTAAGGACCGCATCGCGGTAAGGATGATCGAGGCTGCCGAACGCGAGGGCAAACTGAAGCCCGGCGGCACCATCGTTGAGCCCACCAGCGGCAACACCGGCGTCGGACTCGCCCTGGTGGCCCAGCAAAAGGGTTACCGCTGCATCTTTGTCACCCCGGACAAGGTGGGAGTGGAGAAGCGCGACGTGCTGCGGGCCTACGGCGCCGAAGTGGTGGTGACTCCCACAGCCGTGGCCCCGGACAGCCCCGATTCCTACTACGGAGTATCGGACCGCCTCGTGCGGGAGATTCCCGGCGCCTACAAGCCGGACCAGTTCTCCAACCCCGCCGCCCCGGCCAGCCACTACGAGACCACCGGACCCGAGGTATGGCAGGACACCGACGGGCGGGTGACCCACTTCGTGGCCTGCGCCGGAACCGGCGGTACGGTCACGGGCGCCGGCCGGTACCTGAAGGAAGTGTCGGCCGGCCGCGCTTCGGGACCCGTGCGCATCATTGCCGCGGACCCGGAGGGGTCGGTCTACTCCGGAGGCACCGGACGCCCCTACTTTGTGGAGGGCGTGGGCGAGGACATGTGGCCGGACAACTACGATCCCTCGGTGCCCGATGAGGTCATTGCCGTCAACGACACTGATTCCTTCGCGATGACCCGCCGGCTGGCGCGCGAGGAGGGCCTGCTCGTGGGCGGCTCTTCGGGAATGGCCGTAACGGCAGCGCTGCGGGCGGCCCGGGATCTTGGTCCCGACGACGTCGTTGTGGTCCTGCTGCCGGACAGCGGCCGCGGGTACATGGGAAAGATCTTCAATGACGACTGGATGCGGTCCTACGGATTCCTGCAGGGGCCGGAACAGGAAGCCTCGGTCCGCGACGTCCTGGCCACCAAGGACGGGTCGCTGCCGGACCTCGTGCACACCCATCCGAACGAGACGGTCCTGGACGTGATTGGCATCCTCAACGAATACGGAGTATCGGCCATCCCCGTGCTGTCCCAGGAACCGCCGGTCCGGATCGGGGAAGTCCTGGGCTCCGCCGACGAGCGCTCGCTGACGGAGAAGCTCTTCCGCGGCGAGGCCAAACCCACGGACAGCATTTCCCGGCATATGGGACCGCGGCTGCCAATGGTTGGCGCCGGGGATTCCGCGGCCGCCGCCAAGGAAAAACTGCAGGAGAACGACGCCGTCATGGTCACCTCCGAGGGGGCTCCGGTGGGAATACTGACCCGCCATGACCTGCTGTCCTACATGAGCATCTAGCAGCCGGCACCGAGTCAGCCACCGAGCAAGCACCGAGCAAGGAGCACACCATGAGCGAAGGCTTCAACACCCGCGCCATCCATGCGGGCCAGAACCCGGACCCGACCACCGGCGCGGTCATTCCCGCGCTGTACCAGAGCACCACCTACGCGCAGGACGGCATTGGCAAGCTGCGCAACGGCTACGAATACGGCCGCGGCACCAATCCCACCCGCGACGCGCTGCAGCATCAGCTGGCCGCGCTTGAGGGCGGCGCCCACGCGTTTTCCTTCAGCTCCGGGCTGGCCGCGGAGGATGCGCTGATCCGCGCCCTGCTGGCACCGGGGGACCACATTGTGCTCGGCAATGACGCTTACGGCGGCACTTACCGGCTGATCAACAAGGTCCTCGCGGGCTGGGGCATCACCAACGCGGCCGTGGACATGTCCGACGTCGGCGCCCTCACCGCGGCCATCGCCGCCGGCAACACCAAAATGGTGTGGCTGGAAACGCCGTCGAACCCCATGATGAAGATTTCCGACATTGCCGCCGTGGCGCAGGCCGCCCACGACGCCGGTGCCTGGCTGGTGGTGGACAACACCTTCGCGTCACCGTACCTGCAGCAGCCGCTGTCCCTGGGCGCGGACATCGTGGTGCATTCCACCACCAAGTACATCGGCGGGCACTCCGACGCGGTGGGCGGCGCGGTCATCCTGAATGACGGCGAAGCAGCCGAAAAGATTGGCTTCATCCAATTTGCCGTGGGCGCCGTATCAGCGCCGATGGAGGCATGGCTGACCACCCGCGGGCTGAAGACCCTGGGCGTGCGGATGGACCGGCACTCCTCCAACGCCATGGCCGTGGCCACCTGGCTGCGGGACCAGCACGCCGTGGAAAACGTGCTGTACCCGGGGCTGGAGGACCACCCCGGCCATGACTTGGCCAAGGCGCAGATGAAGAACTTCGGCGGCATGGTGTCGGTGTCCTTCAAGGGAGGCGAAGCCGCGGCCCGGAAGGTCGCCGAGTCCACCCGGGTATTCACGCTCGCAGAGTCCCTGGGCGGCGTGGAGTCCCTGATGAACTACCCCTCCGAAATGACGCACGCTTCGGTAAAGGGGACGGAGCTGGCGGTGCCGGAGAACCTGCTGCGGCTCTCGGTGGGCATCGAGGACATCGAGGACCTCATCGCGGACCTGGCGCAGGCACTGGCGGGGCTCGAGGACTAACCGCGGCTCGGTCCTGCCCGCAGGCGCGGGTTCTTTCGCCCCTTAGCGGCGGCCGAAGAACCCGCGCCTGGTCTTGGGGTCGCGTTCCTGGAAGAAGCGGCTGCTTTGGGGAAGCCACAGCAGCAGCACGCACAGGAGCAGCACCGAGCCGACCGCGATCAGTGCCGGGCCGCGGAACAGCAGCGGAAGTCCAACGATCAGGCCCACCGTCGTGAGGCTCTCCCGCGCACTGCGCTTGCCCGCGCGCAGCCGCAGGACGCAAAACCCGATAACTGCGGCGACCCCCAGCACCAGCACCGCCAGCGCCGTGAGGGCTGCGCCGTCGCGGTGCTGGGTGGTGGCCGACACCAGGAAGGAAACGCCGGCAACGGCCACCAGAGCGGCGGCGGCAATCCATGCCGCCGATGCCGCGCGCATGATGGCCGGCAGGGGCGGCCGGGCAGTGCGGGGAGCGCCCGCCCCCGGGCGGCGTCGTGCTGGCCGGGTCACCGGCGGTCAGCCACCACTGGCGTGCGTGTTTCGGTGTCGTAGCGGTAGACCTCGCGGCCGCCGATCCACACAGTAAGCGCCCGCTGCATCACGTCGAGCGGATCCCCGCTCCACAGCACGATGTCGGCATCCTTGCCCGTCTCCAGCGAACCGATGCGGTCCGCCAGGCCCAGGACCTTGGCCGGGTTAATGGTGACGGAGCGCAGCGCCGTTTCCCGGTCCAGTCCTTCCTTCATGGCCAGGGCCGCTTGGTAGATCAGGAAATTGATCGGCACCACCGGGTGATCGGTGATGATGGAGATTTCCACGCCGGCTTCGGCGAGCTTGCCGGGGTTCTCCAGGCTGCGCTGGCGCAGCTCCACCTTGGAACGGGTGGTGAACAGCGGACCGATCAGGACCGGCACGCCGCGCTCGGCCAGCACATCGGCCAGCAGATGGGCCTCGGTGCCGTGGTCCAGGACCAGGTCGTAGCCGAACTCGTCGGCCAGCCGCAGGGCGGTGCCAATGTCATCGGCGCGGTGGGCGTGCTGGCGCCACGGGATCTCCCGGCGCAGCACCATGGCGAGGGCCTCGAGCTGGGGGTCGCGGGCGTCGTCGTCGTTCTTGCCCATGTGGTTCTGCGCGTCCATGAAGGCCTTGCGGATCACCAGCGCGGTGCCCAGCCGGGTGGAGGGGGTTTGCTTCTTGTCGCTGTACACCCGCTTCGGGTTCTCGCCGAGCGCCGATTTCAGGCCGCTGGGGGAGCGGAGGATCATTTCCTCGACGTAGCGTCCGTGGGTGTGCAGCGCCACGGCCAGTCCGCCGATGGGATTGCCGGAACCGGGATTGATGTTCACCGCGGTGACACCGCCGGCCAAGGCGTCGTCGAACCCCAGATCGTCGGGGTTCACTCCGTCCAGCGCACGGACTCCCGCCATCACGGGGTCGGTCATCTCATTGGTGTCGTTGCCGGCCCACCCTTCACCCTCCTCATGCACGCCCAGGTGGGTGTGGGCATCCACCAGCCCGGGCAGCAGCCACTTGCCGCCTGCGTCGAGCACCTCCGCCCCTTCCGGAACGCTGACGCCGGGACCCAGTTCCGAAATCTTTCCGTCCGCCACCAGGAGTGTGCCGGTGAAGGCCGGAGCAGTGACGGGGACGATGCGGGCGTTGACGATGGCGAAAACAGGTGCGGGCATGAGCTACCTTCCGAGGTCGGATCGAGTGGGCCAAGCCTATCCTGCGCGTCTGGAAGGCTGCGCAGGCACGCCCCGCCGGTAGACTTGCACGGTACGTAGCGAGCCGGTTGTAGTGCAGGGAGAATCATGGGCCAGAAGACCCGATCCGGGATGGTCCGGCTGGCATTGACTCTTGCAGCAGTCGCTGCGGCGGCAGCCATGACGGCCACGGCGTTTATCCTTTCGCCATGGCACGGCCTGGATTCCAGCGTCTATCTGTCCGGCGGGCAGAGCGTGCTCGACGCCGGCGGGCAGCTTTACACCAAGGAACTGCAGTACCGGGACGGCAGCAGCCTGCTCTTTACCTATCCGCCGTTTGCCGCCCTGGTTTTCGCAGTTCTGGCGCCCTTCGGACCAACCCTGGGGCTGAACATCTTCACCGGCATTTCGCTGCTGATAGCCGCCGCCACCGCCGGATACGGCGTGGCCTATGCCGCAGGGCAGACGAACGTGCGGGCGGTCCTCACCCACCCCTGGCTGCGGCCGCTGACGGTGGCCGCCTTCGGGTTCGTGGTGCTGCTCGGCCCCTGGCGGGAAACACTGGCCTTCGGACAAATCAACATCCTGCTGTTCGGACTGATCCTCGCCGACTTCCTGATCAAGCGCGACAGCTGGCCCACCGGCCTCCTGACCGGCATCGCCGCCGGCCTGAAACTGACACCGCTGGTTTTCGGCCTGTACTACCTTGCCCGGGGCGACTGGCGGGGACTGCGCAACATGACGTTTGGCTTCCTTTCCACTTTTGCGCTGGGCTTCCTCATCCTGCCGCGCGAATCGCGCACGTACTGGCTTGAGCTGCTTCCCGACACCTCCCGGATTGGCGGTGCCGGTTACGTGGACAACCTGGGCATCAAGGGCGCCATCCTTCACTTCGCCGGCCCGGATTTCCCGGTGGACCTGCCCTGGCTGCTGCTTTCGCTGGCGTGCGTGGCAGCCGCGGTCGTCATCATCCGGCTGGCCGGCATCAACGGTGACGGATTCACGGCGCTGGCGGCGACTGCCCTGGCGATGCTGCTGATTTCACCGGTGTCATGGTCGCACCACTGGGTATGGGTGGCCCTCTTCCTCCCGGTCCTGGGACGAAACATCGCGGAGCTCACCGCAAAGGGCACCGGCATGAGGAAAACCGGCATTGCCCTGCTTGCCTCGGGGGTTGTGGTGTTCCTGGTCTCGCCGAAGACAATCGGCGCGCTGATGGGTGCCCCCAACCTGGATTCCCAGGAACCGGCCCCGTGGCTCATGCTCTCCAGCATTGGAGCGTTCTGGGGCCTGGCCATGATGGCCTGGTGGACGGTTCTTCTGTGGAAGAAACGGCCGCCGCGCTGGTGGAAACAACCGGTCCGGCTGAGTATCCAGCAGCCGCAGCAGCTGAAGGACCTCCGGCCCTAGCCTGCGGGAACCTGGCGGGCTGGGTCCGGTCGAGAAGTTCAACGGGGATTACCTGCTGCAGTGACCGCAGGATCGTAGGATGATCCGCATGAGCTCCGGAACCCTGCTGGCTGTATGCCGCGTCCATGAATTGTTGCCCACCTCAGACGCCACCGGCGTAACCGCCATCGACAAGCGTCCGGTGGACGGACCGGTTCGGGTGCACGCGCTCGGGCTGAGCGGAGATGTCCAGGCCAGCCGCAAGCACCACGGCGGCGAGTCCAAGGCTGTGTACGCCTACTCCCAGGAGGACGCTGACTATTGGGCGGCGGAACTGGGAACGGAGATACCGCCGGGACTCTTTGGCGAGAACCTGCGCACCGCCGGCGTCGCGGTCTCTGAGGCCGTGATCGGTGAGCGCTGGCAGATTGGCGCTAAGACCGTGCTGGAGGTGACCTGCCCCCGGACTCCGTGCCGCAATTTCGCCGCCCGGATGAAGCAGCCGCGCTGGGTCGTCCGGTTCGCCGAGGCCGGCCGGACCGGAACGTATTTGCGGGTTGTGCGGGCCGGCAGTGTCTCCGCCGGTGACACCGTTTCCGTGATCCACCGGCCGGAGCACGGCGTCACCTCTGGGGATGTGTTCCGCGGACTGGCTCCGGAGCAGGCCCGCCGGCTGGCCGGCGCGGCCGCCGGGGGAGATGTGACGCTGTCTCCGGAAATGCGTAAGGTGCTGCGTACCCTTGCAGCCCGCGAAGCCATGTCCAGGTAGAAGCCATGTCCAGATAGAAGCCATGGCCAAATAACGGCTCCGGGGCCCGGCATGACGGGGCCGTATCGCGGCAACTTGTGGCTGCTGTGCCCAAGCTCACCGCCCCATATGGACCGCGCGGTCCCTGCATGCCGTACACTTGAAACATCCCCCACTCCGGTATTCCCTTATTTTCCTGCGGTTTCTGATCGTTAGGTACGTTGTGTTGGGGCTCGCGTTTTCGAATGCGGGCAGATTCATCTTTTGGGAGCGCCGGCAAAGAAATCGTCACACCGGCCCACGTCACAATCCAGTGAAATTGGCCTACAGCTGTGACGGAAAGTCCTGCCATGGGATTGCAACAGCGCCGGACTTACGTCCTGCGGCCGAAATGGCCGCGCGGTCCCAATGAATGAGGATTATTTCTTTTGCTTGACTCTGTAGAAAACACCGAAACCGCAGCAACCGCCGCTCCCGAAGCAGCTGAAGAGAACCAGGTTCTTTTCACCGACTTCGGTCTGGACCCGCGCGTTCTGCAGGCACTGGTGGACGTAGGCTACGAAAAGCCTTCCCCGATCCAGGCCGCCACCATTCCCCTCCTGCTTGAAGGCCGCGACGTCGTCGGCCTGGCGCAGACCGGAACCGGCAAGACCGCCGCCTTCGCGGTCCCCGCCCTGTCCCTGATGGCCGGCCTGCCCGCCACCAAGGACACCCAGATCCTCGTCCTGGCCCCGACCCGCGAACTGGCCCTCCAGTCCGCTGAAGCTTTCGCTTCCTACGCCAAGCACATGGACAACTTCACCGTCCTGCCCGTCTACGGCGGATCCGCCTACGGCCCCCAGCTCGCCGGCCTGCGCCGCGGTGCCCAGGTTGTCGTCGGTACCCCGGGCCGCGTCATCGACCACATCTCCAAGGGTTCCCTTGACCTGTCCAACCTCCAGTACCTGGTGCTGGACGAGGCCGACGAAATGCTCCGCATGGGCTTCGCTGAAGACGTTGAGCAGATCCTGGCGACCACGCCCGCCGACAAGCAGGTGGCACTGTTCTCCGCCACCATGCCCGGCGCAATCCGCAAGATCGCCAAGAAGTACCTGAACAACCCGGCGGAAATCACGGTCAAGTCCAAGACGACCACCGGTGCGAACACCCGCCAGCGCTACGTGCAGGTCATGGGCCCGCACAAGCTGGACGCGATGACCCGCATCCTGGAAAGCGAAGACTACGACGGCGTTATCGCCTTCGTCCGCACCAAGATGGCAACCGAGGACCTGGCTGACAAGCTCAAGGCCCGCGGTTACCAGGCCGCAGCCATCAACGGTGACATCCCGCAGCAGCAGCGCGAGCGCACCGTCGAAGCCCTGCGCAGCGGCAAGATCGACATCCTGGTTGCCACCGACGTCGCCGCCCGCGGTCTTGACGTTGAGCGCATCAGCCACGTCATCAACTACGACATCCCGCACGACACCGAGTCCTACGTCCACCGCATCGGCCGTACGGGCCGCGCAGGACGCACCGGCGACGCGATCCTCTTCATGACCCCGCGTGAGAAGTACCTGCTGCGGGCCATCGAAAAGGCCACCCGCCAGCCGGTTGAGCACATGCAGCTTCCGAGCATCGACATCGTGAACAACAAGCGCCTCGCGAAGTTCTCCGAGCAGATCACCGAAACCCTGGCGTCCGAAGACGTCTCGGTCTTCCGCGACCTGGTCACGAACTACCTCGCCGAGCACGAAGTCACCGCGGAGGAAGTCGCCGCTGCACTGGCCGTCATGGCCCAGGGCGGCCGCCCGCTGCTGATGGAAGAAATTCCGCAGGCACCGGCCCGCCAGCGCGAGCGCTCCGAAGGCCGCAATGACGGCAACGGGTCCCGCGGCCCGACACGCCCGCTGACCGAAGGCAATGCAACGTACCGCATCGCCGTCGGCCGCCGCCAGCGCGTCATGCCCGGCTCCATTGTTGGCGCCATCGCCAACGAAGGCGGACTCTCCTCCGCTCAGATCGGCGGCATTGACATCCGCGCCGACCACACGCTCGTTGAACTCCCGGCCGACCTCAGCCAGGACCAGCTGCGCGCCCTGTCCCGCACCCGGATCGGCGGCGAGCTGATCCACCTCGAGCTGGACAACGGCCGCAAGCCGAACCGCGACCGCGAAAGCGGCGGCTTCAATGACCGCGGCGACCGCGGCGGCTTCAAGAAGGATTTCAAGCGGCGCGACGGTGAGCGCTCCTTCGGCGACCGCAGCGCCAGCGACCGCGGCAGCGACCGCGGCGGTTTCAAGAAGCGCGACGGCGACCGCGGCGGCTTCAAGCCGGCCGGTACCCGCCAGCCGCGTTTCCGCGACTAGGAAACACCGGTAGCCGCCCCGCCCTGGAAATCCGGGGCATGGCGGCACTGATACCAAAGGAAGGGCGCCTTACGGAGAAATCCGCAAGGCGCCCTTCCTTTTTGCCGTGCCGGGGTTTGTGCCGCCGGGGTTAGGAGGCGGAGAGCATGCGCTGTCCCTCGAGCCTCAATTCCAAGTCATTCATGACAATCGCGGCGAGGTCTTCGAGGGTGCGGATGTCGCTGTCCGAAAACTCGCGGGGCTCCCGGTCCAGGATGCACAGAGTGCCCAGATTGTGCCCGTCCCGGCTGTGCAGCGGGACTCCAGCGTAAAACTGCAGCCCAAACCCGCCCGCAACCAGGGGATTGGCCAGCGCACGCGGATCGGCCCGCGCATCGGACACCACCCATGCCTCGTCCTGCAGGATGGCCGAGGCACACAGTCCGGGATCCCGGCCGATCTGCTCCACGTCGGTGCCGTGGTGGGACTTGAACCAGATGCGGTCTGTGTCGACCACGCTGACGATCGCCACGGGAACCGAGAACAGGCGAGCGGCCAGGGCGGTGATGCGGTCAAAGGAACCGTCCGGCGGGGTGTCCAGCAGGTTGTAACGGTGCACCGCTTCCAGCCGCTCGGCTTCATCCGTCGGGATCAGCGGCGGAGTTCCCCGGTGCCGGGCACGAGGGGCAACCGCAAGCTCATACAGTGCCAGCGACGCTTCGTGGGCGGACGGACGCTCCAGCGGCTCCAGGGCGGTCATTTGCCGCAGGAGCACCCGGAACCCCTCCTCCATGGCCGCGGGGATGGCAGGGGGCCGCAGGAGGCGTGCGACGGCACTCTCCAGCGCCGGGCCCGGGTATGCAGGTGCGCCGGTCATGCACTGCAGCAGGACCAGCCCCAGCGAATAAATGTCAGACGGCGTGCCGATGGCATCCCCGCGGGCCTGCTCCGGACTCATATAGGCGGCAGAGCCGGTGAAGGTCCCGTTCTGCGGCTGCGGGTCGCCCGCAAACAGTGCGACGCCGAAATCCGTGAGCTTGGCCCGCAGCCGGGCCTCATCGCGCCGGTAGTCAAAAAGCATGATGTTGGCCGGTTTGACGTCCCGGTGAATGACGCCGGCATCGTGCATGTAATCCAGGCCAACCGCCAGGTCATATCCCAGCTGGGCCACTTGGCGGGGCGCAAGGGTGCCGTCCTGCAGCCGGCGGCGGAGATCGGTTCCGTCCACCAGCTCCATCACCAGGTACACCTGTTGACCGCCGAATTCCATCGTCTGAGATCCGGCATCCAGCAGCGTGACCAAGCTGTGGTGATTCAGCCGGGCCAGGATTTTCGCCTCGGCATCGGTCTGCTGCTGTTCCTCGGGGGTGGCTGCGGCGGAGCGCAGAACCTTGACCGCCACATCGCGGTCCAGGAACTCATCCCGGGCGCGGTAAACGGTCCCCATGGAACCGGCGCCAACTTTCTCCTGCAGACGGTAGCGTCCACCCATCAACGCACCCGCCGGGTGCTGCGGTGAATCTGTCACCTATGCCTGCTTTCTCGTATCCTAAGCATACTGACAATTGAGTGGGGCTCTTACCGCTTTGGCCTGGGGCGGGCGCTCCGGGGAGGGTTTCGGAACGGCCGGTAAACACTCCCTTCCAAGTGGCCTGGATCACTTTATTGGCGCGGTTTTTGGACGATTTCACGTTCTCCAAAAGTGCTGGTAGAGTATTTACTCGTTGCCCCGATAGCTCAGTGGTAGAGCGCCATCTTGGTAAGATGGAGGTCCCGGGATCGATTCCCGGTCGGGGCTCTCAATGGGAGGGCCCGTGTTGCTAAGGCTGTTTGTTTTGCAGAGGCCAATTTAGGGACGCGGGCTTCACTCATTCTTGGCGGTGTAGCTCAGTTGGTTAGAGCGCACGACTCATAATCGTGAGGTCGGGAGATCGAGCCTCCCCACCGCTACAGCCGGACCCCCGGAATCGCTAAGATTCCGGGGGTTTTTCTGTATCCGGAAGGCGGCGGCGTCCATACCGCAGCCGGCCGGGGGAGCCAGTGGAAAGCGGAAGACCGGCGGGGGCCGGGTAAGCAGTGACGATCGCTACGCGGGTGCCCGAAGCAGGCGGCGAAGTACCATCCGAAAATCAAACGTCCAGATCAATCGCCCCTTATGGAACGAAAGACGCAGACCCATGACTGAGCACACATCCGAATCCGATCCCGATTACCCCGAGAACTGGCCCACTCGGCGCGGGCTGCGCGCCACCACAGCGGAACGAAGCGCCGGACACGGCGGGACGGGCGAGGCGGAGACCATGACGTTCTCCGATCGGATTTTCAGCGGCACTGACGGCGGGAACTACTCCGGTAATGGTTCCTCCGGTGAAGACTTCTCCCCGTACCGGCTGGATGCCCCTGAGCAGGGTTATGTGGCTGAGCAGGGATTCACAGCTGAGCAGGGATACACAGCTGAGCAGGGATACACGGCGGAGCAGGACCATGCGCCTGAGCAGGATCACGCAGCCGCAACCCATTTTCTTCCACTGCCGCCGGAGCCGGTTTTCCAGCCGGGCGCCGCTGCCGCTGCCGTGCCGGCATCTGATGCGCAGGCGGAACATGCAATCACCAGGGCTGACCTGCGTGAGCGGGCGCCCTCCCGGCGGCGCGCCTCTTTCCTGGACACCCAAACGGCCCGCATTCCCGCCACCCGCGGATTCCGCGGACTGCTGGCAAACATCGGCCTGCGGATATCGCCGTCGGAGGCCGAGCTGGCCGAACGCCGGGACATCCGTGCGGTCAGCCAGCATTGGCCCGGCCCCCGGACCATCTCGGTGGTCAACGGCAAGGGCGGTGCCAACAAAACGCCCACCACTGTGATGCTGGCAGCTGTGTTTGCCCGCAATGGCGGGGGTCCGGTGCTGGCATGGGACAACAATGAAACCCGCGGGACGCTGGGGTGGCGCACCGAGCAGGGGCCGCATGACGCAACCGTCATGGACCTCTTGCCCAATACCGGGAACCTGCTGTCGCCGTCGGCCCAGTCCGCGCTGCTGGCCCGCTTTGTGCATCATCAGACGGAGGACAAATTCGATGTCCTGAGGTCCAAGCCCGATGTGCTGGCTTCGGAGCAGAAAATCACGATGGCGGATTTCGATGCCCTGCATGAGGTCGCCTCCAAGTACTTCCGGCTCAACCTGGTGGATTCGGGCAACGATGAAAGCGCGGAGCGCTGGCTGCGGATGATCCACCACACGGATCAACTGGTAATTGCCACCACCACGGTTGAAGAGCATGCCGAGGCAGGCGCGCTGCTGCTGGAGGCGCTGCAGGAACGCGGCGGCGCCTATGCCAGGCTTGCGGCCGGCGCCGTCGTCATCGTCAGCCAGTCCGACCGCAACGGCACCGACGCCCAGATCCAGACGGTCGCCCGGGGTTTCCAGCCGCTGGCCCGGGCCACGGTCACCATTCCCTACGACGCCGCTCTGCGCAAGGGACAGATCCGGTTCGGGTCACTGCGCCCGGCAACCCAGCGGGCGTGGCTTGCCGCCGCCGCAGCGGTGGCCGAGGGGCTCTCGGATCCGGCCGCGGCACTTTAGTCAGCTTGCTTATTGTCGACCGGATTTTCTAGGGTAGGGGAAAGGGCGCGGCAGGGTCCGGGGCATTTTCCGAACCGGCCGCACCAAGCATCGAGCGAATATCGGAGGCACCATGGCTGAACATGACATTTCCGGCAAGAAGGTCGCTTTTCTCCTGACCGACGGCGTGGAGCAGGTGGAGCTCACCAGTCCCTGGGAAGCGGTAAAGGACGCCGGCGGCGAGCCAACACTGGTCTCACTGTCCACCGGCACCATCCAGGGTTTTGACGGCATCGACAAGGGTGAGACATTCACCGTTGATCTCGCAGTCGCCGACGCCAACGCCGATGACTACGATGCGCTGGTCCTGCCGGGAGGAGTGGTGAACGCCGATTTCCTCCGGGTCGACAAGGCCGCCCAGGACTTCGCCCGGAGCTTCTTCGCCGCGCACAAGCCGGTGGCATCCATCTGCCACGGCCCGTGGCTGCTGATCGAGGCCGATGTGGTGAAGGGGAGGGACATGACGTCCTACCCGTCGCTGGCCACCGACCTGAAGAACGCCGGCGCCAACTGGAGCGACGAGGAAGTGGTGGTGGACCAGGGCCTGGTCACCAGCCGCAACCCCGGTGACCTGCCGGCCTTCAACGCCAAGCTGGTGGAGGAAATCGCCGAAGGCGAGCATCAGGGCCAACACGCCTAAATCAGCAACGGAACCGGCTGACGGCGCCGGATAATGGGGTGGGGAAGAGATTCCCCACCCCATTTTTTCTGCCCGCCACCGACCTGCCAGGGAGATGCGCTTCGATGACTGCTGACGGCCGGTACCTGTGCACCGGGGTTTCGTGGGACGACGCCGGACCGTACCTGGCGCTGCGCTCTCCGGACGGCCGGAAGCTGGTCCGGCGGCTCGACGCCGGCACGGCCCTGGCCTATCGGGTGCTGCCCGGCGAGGACGGCTCCCTCAAGTTTTGCCTCGGATCGCTGAAAGTGCAGGACCGGAACACGCGGATCCATGAGCCGTGCCCCGGCCACTCGCCGGCGGACCGCGGCTACCAGTGCGGCCACTGCTTCTCCCGGGATGATTGGCGGCTGGTGCACAACAGCCACCGTTCCGGAATCGCTTCCCCGGGGCTGAAGCTGTACCTGGAGCAGGCGCACTGGCTGTACGTGGCAACTTTTGCCGACGGAACAACAAAGGTGGGGACGGCAGCTGACGGGCATAAGCGCCTGCGGCTCACCGAGCAGGGGGCGGTTGCTGCGCGGTATGTGGCCCGGGCGGCGGACGGACGCGTGGTCCGGGTCCTGGAAGACCTGGTGACGGCCGAAGCGGGACTGGTCCAGGCGGTGCGTTCCGAAACCAAGACCGCAGCCCTGGCCCGCCCGTTGGAAGCGGAGGTTCTGGACGGCATCAATGCGGGCCACGCTTCCGGCGTGCGGCACCTGCTGGACGCTTCCGCAATCGAAGGTTTCACCATCACGGAGGAGATATGGGACCGCCCCGAGCAGGCGGGTACCGTGCTCGACGCCGTGGGAGCGGCGCCGTATCCGCTGGATCCGGGCAGCGGGGAGCACGGAATGGTCATCGAGGCCATGCTCGGAGCCGCGGCGCTGGTTCGGGTGGAGGATTCCGACCTGCCGTTTATTATCAACCTGGCCCGGCTCAAGGGCAGGCGGCTGCAGACCGGCGCGTACCGGACCCGGCTGCCGGCCCTGCAGACCGCTCTCTTTTAGCTGACCGGGCGCCCGGGGCGCCGCCCTGTAACGCTCAGCACTGCCCGGCGCCTCCCGCGGTCCGTTTCGCGGCTGGCGGTGCCGCCCCTGTATTCTGGGACCATGCTAAACACTCCCTGGGAGACCGGTTCCGCCCTGTACCGCAAACTGGTCGTCTCTGCACTGGTGACCTCGGGAGCCGGAGTCCTTATGGTTGTGGTCGGAGCCGTCAGCGACGCTCCGCTGCTGATGTACATTGCCGCCCCGGTGATCGCAGTGGGCATGTGCCTGCACCTCGCCGGCATGGTGGTTCGAGCCCGGGACGCCCGGCGCCGGATGAAGGGAAACAAATGAGCATCAATCCCGAATTACAGGGACGCAGCTATCCGGCCAGTGCCCCCTACCAGGTGGGCCGCGAAAAAATCCGTGAGTTCGCACACGCGGTCAAAGCCACCCACGACGCGCACTTTGACGTTGCCGCCGCCGAGAGCCTGGGATATTCGGACCTGGTGGCTCCGCCCACCTTTGCCGTCATTGTGGCCCAGCGTGCCGACGCCCAGCTGATCGGGGACCCCGAGGCGGGAATCGACTTCACCCGGGTGGTCCACGCCGACCAGCGTTTCACGCACCACCGCCCCATCGTGGCCGGAGACGAACTCATCGCGGAGCTGACCGTGGATTCCGTCCGGGCCATGGGCGACGGCGCCCTGCTCACCACCCGCTCCGAGATCTCCACCACGGAGGGCGAAAAGGTCGCCACCGCCGTGTCATCCATCCTCGTCCGGGGAGAAGGGCAGTAACGCCGTGTCCATTGCATTGAGCGAGCTTGCCACCGGGCAGGAAATCGGGTCGGCAACACTCGAGATTTCCCGGGCCGACCTTGTCCGGTACGCCGGAGCGTCCGGAGACTTCAACCCCATCCACTGGAACGAGCGCTTTGCCCGGGAGGTGGACCTGCCCGGCGTGATCGCCCACGGCATGTTCACCATGGGTGCCGCCGTTCAGCTGGTGACGGACTGGATTGGGGACCCCGGTGCCGTGATCGACTATCAGACCCGCTTCACCCGTCCCGTGGTGGTGGAGGACCTTGAGGACGCGCCGGGCGCCGCCGTCGACGTCACCGGTGTTATTGGAGCTGTCGACGCCGACAATTCCACCGCCCGCGTGGACCTTACCGTTAAGTTCAACGGCCAGAAGGTCCTGGTCAAGGCCCAGGCGGTTGTGCGGATCTGGTGAGTGCGCTGACTTCTGTGCCCCTGGCCTCGCTGACCACCTCACGCGTCGGCGGCCCGGCACGCCGCTACATTAACGCGGAAACCGAAGACGAACTGATTGGCGCCGTCCGCGCAGCCGATGAGGCAAACGAACCGCTGCTGATCGTGGGCGGCGGGTCGAATCTGCTGATCTCGGATTCCGGCTTCGGCGGCGCGGTTGTCCACGTCGCCACCCACGGGATGGAGATGAGCGACGGTGCCGATGGCACCGTGACGGTCCGCGCGCAGGCCGGACACCCCTGGGACGACGTCGTGGCGCAGACGCTGCGCGACGGCTGCTCCGGGTTGGAGGCTCTCTCCGGCATTCCCGGCCTGGCCGGTGCGACTCCGGTGCAGAACGTTGGCGCCTACGGCGCCGACGTCTCGCACAGCATCACGTCGGTCCGGGCATGGGACCGGCAGGACCGCAGCATCGTGACCTTTACCAACGGGGATCTGCAGTTTGGCTATCGCGACTCGCTGCTCAAGCGGAGCACGGTCAACGGATCCCCGCGCTATGTGGTGCTCACCGTCGATTTTCTCCTGTCCCGGGGCATGGAGAGCGCGCCGGTGCGTTATGCCGAGCTGGCGCGGGCCCTGGGCGTGGAAGTGGGGGAGCGCGCTGCGGCACAGGACGTGCGCCGCGAAGTGCTCCGCCTGCGCGCCGGCAAGGGCATGGTGCTCAACCCCGATGATCCCGACACCTACAGCACCGGATCCTTCTTCACGAACCCGGTGGTGACCGAGGCAGAGGCTGCGCATTTGCCGCCCGACGCGCCCCGTTATCCGGTGGCCGAGCCCGGCATGGTCAAGCTCAGCGCCGCCTGGCTGATTGACCGCTCGGGATTCCCGAAGGGCTTCGGACTGCCGTCCACCGGGCAGGGTGCGGAGCTGGCCGGCGGCAGGGCATCGCTGTCCACCAAGCACACGCTGGCCGTGACAAACCGCGGCAATGCCACCGCCGCGGATCTGCTGGCCGTGGCGCGGGCGGTGGCGGACGGCGTGGAGGATGCGTTTGGCCTCCGCCTGCACCCCGAGCCGCTGCTCATCAACTGCAGTCTCTGACCGCCAGCCCTTCCTACCGCTCAACCAGTTCGGGCACCAGCCCTGTCCGGGTGGAGACCGGCCGCCCGGCTTGGATCACCATTGCAATGGATGAGTCCGGATCGGCGAGCACTGTGACGTCTTCAAGCGGATTCTCGTTGACGATGAGCAGGTCGGCGATGGCACCGGCTGTCACCACGCCCAGCTTCCCTTCAAACCCCATCAGCTCGGCCGCAGTGATCGTGGCCGAGCGCAGTACTTCCTGTGCCGTCTGTACCCGGGCGCGGATGCGGAACTCCTCGCTTTGATGAATCTGCATGGCACCGAGCAAATCGGTGCCGAAGACGATCTTGACCCCGCCTTTGTTGGCGCGGTCCAAGGCATCGAGTCCGGCGTGAAGGACGGTGTCCACCTTCTCCCGGCTTGCAGCGGGGAGGCCCGCCGCCTCACCGTCGGCCTTGAGGCGTTCGTACGTGATGAGGGTGGGCACGAGGTACGCCTCGTTTGCGACAAACAAGCTGACGCTCTCATCATCAATCAGGTTGCCGTGTTCGATGCAGCGAACGCCCAGCCGCAATCCGCGGTTGACTGCCCTGGCCGTATAAGCATGCCCGCAGACATAACGGTTGGCGGCCTCTGCCTCCTCGACGACGGCAAGGATCTCACTTTCGGAGAACTGGGTTGAGTCCACCCGGTCGGTCGGTGAAGCCACTCCTCCGGACAGCATGACCTTAATATGGTGCGCACCCGTGCGCAGCTGGTCCCTGGCGGCCTTTCGGACAGCGTCCACGCCGTCGCAGACAATGCCGATGGAAGGGCAGCATTGGTGCGGGTCAATCGTGTTCGTACCCATCGAACGCATGTCCCCATGCCCGCCGGACTGGGAAAGTGCCTTGCCGCCAAAGACAACCCGCGGACCCTCGAAAAGGCCCTCTTCGACGGCCATGGCGACTCCGAAATCGGCGCCGGCCACGTCCCTGACGGTGGTGAAACCGCGGCGCAGCATAGCGCTCAAGTTCCGGGCAGTATGGGCGGCCACATAGGTGGGCGACCAGGTGGCCATTTCACCAAGATCAGCGGTGGCAGCCGTTACATGCACATGGCCGTCGATCAGCCCGGGCATCACATACTTCCCGGCGGCATCGACGACGTCCCACTCCCGAGAGGAGTACTCGGCGGGTATGTTGGAGATCGGCCCTACCCAAGTAATTAGCCCATTCTCAATGAGAATACTGCGCCCTGGTGAAACAGTGCCCGCTGAAATATCCAGGACACTGGCGTTCTTGATGTGTAATTGCGCGGTTTCCGGCACGGTGCTCCTCTAAGGGTGGTCTGGCTCATTCCTTACCCCGATAGTCACAATAATTAACGAAAGATGCAACAGATGTTGCAGAGGTGAAACAGCGTTGTTACAGATCGCAGACTGGTTCGAAGGCCTGGCTCTTGGAAGAAAGGCAAGTCCGGGCATAGAGGCAGTCCTCCAGGTGCTGCGCAGCGATACCGGTCCTGCGTCCTTCATGTCGACCCAGGATGTCGCTTCGAGGGCGAACGTCAACGTCGCGACAGTTGTCCGTGCCGCCCAGTTCCTGGGCTTCTCGGGGTGGTCTGCGCTCAAATCCGAGTTACGGCACCGCTACCTCGCCTCCCTGACGGCCGAAAAACTACTGAACGAACGCCCGTTTCCCGCGTCGGGCCTTGCCGGCACGTCACTGGCTTTGGATGCCCAAAGCATGTCCAGGCTGGCCTCTGCCGCAAGCACAGAACAGATTGCCCGCGCGGCGGCCATCCTCGCGTCGGCCCGGAGGGCCATCGTCCTTGCGACGGGAAGCTATGCGGCGGCGGGCTTTCAGCTGGCGCACATGGGGCAGTGGATGGGGCGTGACATCGAACTCCACACAGCAAACGGGACGTCCTTGGTCAATAGGCTGCGCATGCTGGGCCCGGGCGATGTGCTGGTGAGCTGCAACCTGTGGCGTGCGAGCAAATTCGTAGCCGAGGTGGTGAGGGTGGCCGAGCAGCGCGGGATCCGGATTCTGGCAATCGCGGACCGCCAGACCGGGATCACGGACCTGGCCGAAGAAGCGCTCATCGTGCCCAGCGAAGGCATGAGTTTTATGCCGTCCACTGTCGGGGCAGTTGCGGTGGTCCAGGCGCTCCTTGCGGAACTCGCTTCGATCGACCCGACCCGAACCATGGCTGCCTTGAAGGACACCGAGGAGCTTTGGGCCGAGCTCGATCTTGTGGATCCAGCCTGACATGCCGCCGGCTCCAGGCCAGCGCGGACAGGGCCGCGTCATATACAAAGATTGTGCAACATCTATTGCATATCGCGGTTGCTGAGGCGAGACTGCATTGAGTACCGGCGTTTTGGCCGGACGTCAGCGAGAGGTTTGCAACCAATGCACGTTTTTATCCTCGTAGGTTATGTGCTGCTCATGGTCCTCATTGGGGCATGGTTTAGCCGGGCAAAAACAGTGGCCAGCGGCGACGATTTCATGCTTGCCGGCCGCTCCCTTCCGGCGCCTGTTCTGGCGGGAACCCTTTTGGCGACCTTTGTCGGATCCGGGTCCATCATCGGGGGAGCGAGCTTCGTCTACACCTACGGTCCCTTCGCCGGTATATTCTTTTTCGGCGGTACGGTGGCCGGTATTGTCTGCCTTTATTTCATGGCAACTAAGGTGCGGCGGCTGTCTCACCACACGATTCCGGAGATGCTTGAGGTCCGCTTTGGCACTCCGGTGCGGGTCACTGCAACAGTGATCATCCTCGTGGCATTCGTTGGTATTACCGCTTACCAGTTCACTGGTGCCGGTGCCATCCTCAGCGTGATCACACCGCTCAGCACAGCCCAGGGAACAGTTGTGGCCGCTGTCCTCATTACCTTCCTCGCCCTCGGCGGTGGATTAAAGTCTGTTGCGTGGACCGACTTTGTATCAATCATCATGATCGTCGGTGCCTTGGTCGGCACTCTCGTTGTCCTGTTCATCAATGACGTGGGCGGCATTGGCGGTTACGTGGACCGTCTGGACCCGGCCCTGATGAAGCTCACCGGGTCGCTCACCCCGATCCAGCTGCTGGGCTACTTCCTGCCCCTGTTCCTCCTGATCCTCGGAGACCAGAATATGCACCAGCGCCTGGCCGCCGGCAAGGACGAAGGAACCGCCCGAAAAGCGACCATGGTTTTCCTCGTTGGTGCGGTATTGCTTTTGGGAACAATCGTCCTGCTTGCTTCGGCATCCTCGTTCCTCCTTCCGGACATCGATCCCGGCCAGGCAATCCTTGGCCTCGCAGGAACGGACTTGGTGCCGCTGGGGATCGGAGGCCTTCTGCTTGCGGGAGCGTTCGCGCTGATTGTTACCACCGGCTCGTCCTACCTGCTCACCTGCTCCGGCAATATCGTCTACGACCTCGTCATGCAGCGCCGGAACGCGTCCAACGATCCCCGGAGGGCCCTGAAGCTCGGCCGCTGGGCTGTTGTCGCAGTAACGGTGTTCGCCTACGTACTGGGGCAATTCTTCCCCAGCGTGCTCGCACTGCAGATGTATGCCTACACCATGTATGGAGTGGCCATCACACCCGTGGTGCTGGCCGCATTGTTCTGGAAGCGTGCCACGTCGTGGGGCGCCATCGCGGGAATGGTTGTCGGAGGAATTGCCACCATTGTCTGGGAATCGTCCGGCAGGTCTGTGGACATCAACGCAGTCGTCGTTGCACTGCCGCTTGCCGTCCTCGCGCTGGTAATCGTCAGCCTGGCAACGGCTGGCCGTACACGGGGCGAGCACGGCACAGCCGCTCCCGCGGCCGCCACCTTCAGTGAGCGGGAGAACGCCCAGTAAGCGCGGGTACGCTCAGGGGCTGTCCTGATCACGCTGGCTACCCTGCGGATGGCGTTGCGGATGCTCGACGGCGGAGCCCGGCGAACTAGAGGTTGCCGGTGGCGATCTTCAGCATGCGGCGCAGCGGCTCCGCGGCGCCCCACAGCAGCTGGTCGCCGATGGTGAAGGCGCTGATGTATTCCGGACCCATTTCCAGCTTGCGGATCCGGCCCACGGGGATGTCCAGGGTTCCGCTGACGGCCACCGGGGTCAGCTGGGCCATGGATGCTTCCTTGGTGTTGGGCACGACCTTGGCCCACTCGTTATCAGCTGCGATGATGCGTTCGATCTCGGCAACCGGAAGGTCCTCGGTCAGCTTGAGGGTCAGAGCCTGCGAGTGGGAGCGCATGGCGCCGATCCGGACACACAGGCCGTCAAACGGAATCCGGCCTTCGGTTTCGCGGCCCAGGATCTTGTTGGTTTCCGCTCCGGCTTTCCACTCCTCCTTGGACTGGCCGTTGCCCAGGTCCGCATCGATCCAGGGGATCACGGATCCGGCCAGGGGCACGCCGAACTGGGAGGAATCCATATCCGGGTTCTTTTGCTGGGCCAGGACGGCGCGGTCGATGTCCAGGATGGCGGAGGAAGGATCCGCAAGGTTGCCGGCGACGGCCGAATGCAGTGATCCGAACTGGTTCAGCAGCTCGCGCATGTGGCGGGCACCGCCGCCCGATGCCGCCTGGTACGTCATGGAGGTGCCCCATTCCACCAGGCCGTTGCGGAACAGCCCGCCCAGTCCCATCAGCATGCAGGAGACCGTGCAGTTGCCGCCCACGAAGTTCCGGACTCCGCGGGCCAGTCCGGCGTCAATGACGTCCCGGTTCACTGGGTCCAGGACGATGATCGAATCCGCATCCATGCGCAGAGTGGACGCCGCGTCAATCCAGATCCCGTCCCAGCCGGCGTCGCGCAGCTTGGGGTAGACCTCGGAGGTGTAGCCGCCGCCCTGGGCGGTGACGATGATCGGCAGTTTCGCCAGCGTCTCGACGTCGTACGCGTTCTGGAGTTCCCCCGCACCCCCGGCGAAGGACGGCGCGGCGCCCCCGGCATTGGAGGTGGAGAAGAACACGGGGTTGATCAGGCCAAAGTCGCCTTCGTCCTGCATGCGCTGCATGAGGACGGAACCGACCATGCCCCGCCAACCGACGAAGCCAACGCTGGGGACGGGGGTAGCTGCGAAAGTCATGGTCCCAGTTTAGGGCAGGACTGCCTGGCCGTCCTGATCGGTGACGTCATCCGAAGGCTTCTGTGGGCGGACCCACACGGCTATCCGGAAGGAGGTGCCGTTGGCTGCCGTGTGCCAGTCCTCCGCGGGGCTGACGGCGGCGAACGTCCACTCCGGGCCAAGCCGGGGTGCGTAAGTGTCACCCTCGACGCTTGTCTGGATCACGGTCACCACGGCGGCGTCCGCAAACGGCAAGGCCGCCTCATACAACTGCGCACCGCCCACAATCCAGATTTGCTCCCCGCCGGGGCTGTGGCGTGCCGTGTCCAGCGCCTGTTCCAGGGAGGAAACGACGACGGCGCCGGACGGCGAAATCTCATCGGCAAGCGTTTCGCTCGAGCTCACCACGATGTTGGTGCGGCCCGGCAGCGGACGGTAAGCGGGTGGGAAAGACTCCCACGTCCGCCGTCCCATGATGACCGGGTGCCCCGCGGTGGCCGCCTTGAAATGCGCCAGGTCTTCGGGCAGGTGCCACGGCATCCCACCATCGCGCCCAATAACGCCGTCCAGGGTTTGGGCCCAAATCAGGCCCACCAGCGGCCCGGCCGTCCCCGGCGTTCCGGCCGTCCCCGGCGTTCCGGCCGATGCCAGCGCGGAGGATAGGTCCAGGCCTTCGGCGGATCCTTCCCCCGCGACGGGGAAATAGCGGTTGCCTTTAACGGATGAACTCAAGGGGTTGCGCCTCTCACACTGCAATCGGAGCTTTGATGCCCGGGTGGTGGCGGTAATCGAGGACCTCGAAGTCTTCCAAGGTGTACTCGAAAATCGACTCCGGTTTCCGGGCCAGGCGCAGCTGCGGGTAGGGGTAGGGCTCACGGCTCAGCTGCTCGCGGACCTGGTCCACGTGGTTGTCGTAGATGTGGACATCTCCTCCGGTCCAGACAAACTCGCCCGGTTCCAGGCCGGTCTGCTGCGCCACCATCAGGGTCAGCAGCGCGTAGGAAGCGATGTTGAACGGAACACCCAGGAACAGGTCCGCCGAACGCTGGTAGAGCTGGCAGGACAGCTTGCCGTCGGCCACATAGAACTGGAACATGGCGTGGCACGGCGGAAGGGCCATGTTGTCCACCTCGGCGGGATTCCAGGCCGTGACAATGTGCCGGCGGGAATCCGGA
This sequence comes from Arthrobacter gandavensis, assembly GCF_009192735.1. Taxonomy (GTDB): domain Bacteria; phylum Actinomycetota; class Actinomycetes; order Actinomycetales; family Micrococcaceae; genus Arthrobacter_B; species Arthrobacter_B citreus. The sequence goes on along the minus strand of NZ_VTFU01000002.1, from coordinate 509,833 downwards.
TTGGTCCGGATGCTCTCGACCACCTTGGCGATCTGGTCGATGGAACCGCCGTCCGGGGTCGGCCAGGAGCGCCACTGGACGCCGTAGACCGGGCCGAGCTCCCCGTCGTCATCCGCCCATTCGTTCCAAATGCTGACGCCGCGCTCCTGCAGCCAGCGCACGTTGGAATCGCCGCGCAGGAACCAGAGCAGTTCCAGGGCCACCGATTTGAAGTGCACCCGCTTGGTGGTGATCAGCGGAAAGGAATCCCGCAGGTCAAAGCGCATTTGGCGGCCGAACACGCTGCGCGTGCCGGTGCCGGTGCGGTCGGATTTTTGCGTCCCGTGCGCCATGACGTCGTGGAGCAGGTCTTCGTACGGGGTAGGAATAGTCACCGCACCAGTCTAGTTGTTTCCCGTCCCGCACGAAGGATTGGTCCGCCGGAGTGAATATCCCCTCATCTGCACGAAGGATGGGGACATGGCTACGCGGAGAGCTCGGCCACCACGCGGCGGTAACGACGCTTGGCCAGCAGCCCGGCCCCGCCCATCGCGGCCAGGAACCCCAGCGTGGGCAGCGCAAACAGCAGGACCGAGCCGTCCGGCGACAGGAACCAGCCGCGCAGGCTGATCCAGCCCACCAGCAGGGACAAGTCCACAGCTGTCAGGGCGAGGAAATACAACGTTGCATCCATGCCGGCCTGTTGGTGCACCTGCTCGTCAACGCCGGCCGGAGCGGCGTTGTTGAGCGGAAAAGGTCGGATAATCAGTGCTGTTACATACAGGAACACGAGCAAACCGGCAGACAGCAGCGGGCCGAAGAACACCGTCCCGAAGGACTTCTCCTCATAGCGGTCCGCGGTGCCGGAGCCATCCCAGTGCACCGGCAGGCGCTCCGGCAGCGAGGGCCAGGCGGCTGCTCCCACTCCTGCCACCAGAACCACTATGAGTCCGGCGGCCAGGTACCAGCCGGGATGGACGCCCGGAACAGCGGCGTCCCGGCTCACAGCTTTCAGAGGGCTCCGCCGGCAGCCTCGGGAGCGCCGGCGTCGTGCCCGCCGCCGTCGCCCACGCGTTCACGGGCCATGAAGTTCTCCAGATCGAAGAGGTTGTCCGCACGCTTGGCCACGGTCAGCAGCGTGGACATGGACGCCACTTCCTCCACCTGCTCCTTCAGGAACCACAGCATGAACTGCTCGCCCAGAGCGTCGCCCTCGGCCCGTGCCGCCGCGAAGAGGGCTTCGATCTGGCGCGTGACCTGCTGCTCCTGCTCCAGGGCCAGGGCGATGGGTTCCACCACGGAGCTGAAGTCGTTCCGCACTGCTGCCACGCCCGGAATGCGCACGGGAAGATCCCGGTCCAGCATGTACTGCACCAGCATCATCGCGTGGTTGCGTTCCTCAACGGACTGCGCGTAGAAGTGGCGGGCCAGCTGCGGAAGGTCTTCGCCGTCGAAGAACACCGCCATCGCCACGTACTGCTGCGAGGCGTTGAATTCGTTGCCGATCTGGGCTTCAAGGAGTTCTGTGAAAGTTGTCATGCGCCCACCCTAGGGCCCTGCCGGTTCCGGAAAAAGCACGGTTAGGCTTAGCTTCCCGCCCTCATCAGTCGTCAAAAGCGCGGAACCGCTCCAGGGATACGATTCTTCCCTCGTCCGCGGCGCTGACCTGGCAAATGACAGCCTCGCCCGGGGCAAGATACGGATCCTTGGACGGCAGGCCAATGGACAGTCCGGTGGGCATGTGCCGGCCCAGGACCTCAAAAACCAGCGGAAGCACCGGCCGGTGGGTACACAGCACCACGGGCTTGCCCTTGTCGATCTGCGCCTCCACCGCGTTGCGCGCCTTGCCCGGCTTGCGTTTGGCGCTGCGTTCGGTGATCGCATCAACGGTCTTGAACTTCACGGAACGTGCCTTCACATAGGGGCGCACCGTTTGCACGCACCGGACCCAGGGACTGGACACCACCCGGTCCGGAAGCCAAGCGGCCAGCAGCCGGGACACCGCCTGCGCCTGACGCAGTCCGGTGGCCGCAAGCGGCCGGTCACCCTCGGCGCGGGTCCAGGAAGAACGGGGCTTCGCCTTGGCATGACGGACAATAATCAGCGGCCAGGTTCGGAGCCTGTCCTCGGCATGCGCCTCTTCGAGGGCATGCAGGGGAAGCCGGTCGGAGGGATTGGTCAGCTCGGCGTGGGCCTCGGCGGGGCTGCACCAGCGGACCCCGTCCACCTCCCGGCCATCCGGCTCCGGCTTGCCGTCCTGGATCCGGCCAGCCCAGTAGTGCACAATCTTCATCCCCGATGCCACGGGGTAGATGGTGGCGGGAAGCGGAATGCCCAGGCGGATGCCCACCCCGGCTTCCTCCCGCACCTCGCGCACGGCACACTCCGGAGTGGTTTCGCCGTCGTCGAGCTTGCCCTTGGGCCAGGACCAGTCCTTGTACCGCGGACGGTGGATCATGAGGACCTCGAGCTGGCCGTTCCGCGTACGCCAGCACAACGCCCCGGCGGCCACCACCTTGATGTCCGGGGGCGCCTCGGTTGACGTTTCAGGGTCAGAGGACATGGGTATCAACGGCGGACGAGTGCACGCTGGCGGGACCGGGAAGCGAGCAGCCAGGACTGCACATCCTGAAGCGGTTCCCCCTCTTCATTCTTGTGGTGCCGGGTCCAGATGCCGTCCTTTTCAAGGTGCCAGCTGGCCGTCGCGGGATCCATGTACCGGTCCATCAGCGAGATGAGGTCCGCAACGTCCTCGCGTGAGGCCAGCTGGACCAGGGCTTCCACCCGCCGGTCCAGGTTACGGTGCATCATGTCAGCCGAGCCGATGAACACCACCGGGTCTCCGGCATTGGCAAAGGCAAACACCCGGGAGTGTTCCAGGAAGCGGCCCAGAATGGAGCGCACCGTGATGTTCTCGCTGAGACCGGGGACGCCCGGCCGCACGGAGCAGATGCCGCGGACGATGACGTCCACGCGGACACCTGCCTGCGAGGCGCGGTACAGCGAATCGATGATCGCCTCGTCCACCATGGAGTTCACCTTGATGATGACGCGGGCGTTCAGGCCGGCCTTCTTGTTGGCGATCTCCCGCTCGATGCGGTCAATCAGCCCCGAGCGCACCGATCGGGGAGCCACGAGCAGGCGCTTGAACGTTGACTTCGGCGCGTAGCCGGACAGCTGGTTGAACAGCTTCGTCAGGTCTTCTCCCACCTGCTCATTGGAGGTGAGCAGGCCAAGATCCTCGTAGTACCGGGCGGTTCGGGGATGGTAGTTGCCGGTGCCGATGTGGCAGTAGCGCCGCAGCCCGTCCACTTCCTGCCGGACCACCAGGGAGAGCTTGCAGTGGGTTTTCAGGCCCACGATGCCGTACACCACGTGAACTCCGGCCTGCTCCAGCTTGCGGGCCCAGGAGATGTTGGCCTGTTCGTCGAAGCGCGCCTTGATTTCCACCAGCGCCAGGACCTGCTTGCCGGACTCGGCGGCGTCGATCAGGGCGTCGACGATGGGGGAGTCCCCCGAGGTGCGGTACAGGGTCTGCTTGATGGCCTGGACCCGGGGATCGGCCGCGGCCTGTTCCAGGAAGGCCTGGACCGAGGTGGAGAAGGAATCGTACGGGTGGTGCAGCAGGATGTCGCGGCGGCGCATCGCCGCGAAAACGTCAGCGGGTTTGGAGGTCTCCGACTCCTTCAGGTGCAGGCTCGTGTGCGGCACCTGCTTGGGGTAGTGCAGGTCGGCCCGGTCGATCCTGCTGATCGGTGCGAGGCCGCGCAGGTCCAGGGGCGCGGGCAGCGCGTAGACCTCGTCCTCTTCCACGCCCAGCTCGCGCACCAGCAGCTCCCGGATGCTGGGATTGATGTCTGTGGTCACCTCGAGCCGGACAGGCGGTCCGAACCGGCGGCGCAGCAATTCCTTTTCCAGCGCCTGCAGGAGGTTCTCGGCGTCGTCCTCCTCCACTTCCAGGTCCTCGTTGCGGGTGACGCGGAAGGTGTGGTGCTCCATGACGTCCATGCCCGGGAACAGCTGGTCCAGGTGCTCGGCAATGACGTCTTCCAGCGGAATGAAGCGGGCCACCCGGCCGGCGACATTTCCGGCGCGGGGGCCGTCCACGGAGATCAGCCGGGGCAGCTGGTCCGGAACCTTCACGCGGGCGAAGAACTCCTTGCCGCTGACGGGATTGCGCACCACTACGGCCAGGTTCAGCGAGAGACCGGAAATGTAGGGGAAGGGGTGGGCCGGGTCCACGGCCAGCGGAGTGAGGATCGGGAAGACCTTGGACGCAAATTGGCGGTGCAGGTACGCCTTGGCGGCATCGTCGAGCTCGTTCCAGCTCACGAGGTGGATCTGTTCCTCGGCCAGGGCGGGCCGGATTTGCCGCGCGAAGACCTCGGCGTGGCGCTGCTGCAGCCGGTAACCGGCCTCGACAATGTGTTCAAGCTGCTCAATGGGGCTCAGGCCCGCGGCGGACGGCACCGCCAGCCCGGTGGCGATCCGGCGTTTCAGGCCGGCAACGCGGACCATGAAGAACTCATCGAGGTTGGACGCGAAGATCGACAGAAAGTTGACCCGCTCCAACAGGTACAGGTCGGGGTCCTCGGCGAGTTCCAGGACACGGGCGTTGAAGTGCAGCCAGCTGATTTCGCGGTCCAGGAACCGTTCGGGGCTGATGTCCCCTTCGGGCACCAGGGCGGGGCCGAAGTCAGGTATGTCGATCCGGTCCTCAGTGGCCCGCGGAGCCGACATTGACTCTGCCGACCCGAAGGTGAAATGCGGTTCGGCGGCGGTATCGGATCCCATGGTCTCTCCCTGCAGTACTGGCGGCGGTTCGGGCTGCGTCCCCGGGAAGGCCCGGGGAACACACCCAATCAAATCAACATTACAAGCTGTTCAGCCTTAGCCGGCCGCGTACATCACATCGGCATCCCAGCGGACGAAACCGAGCCGCTTGTAAAGGGCCATGGCCGGTGCATTATCGGCGTCCACATAAAGCATGATCGCCTGCAGTCCGGCGTCCTGCAGGTGATGGATGCCGGCAACTGTGAGGGTCTTTCCCAGTCCCAGGCCCTGGGCTTCGGGAACGACGCCCACGACGTACACCTCGCCGATCGGTGGATGGCCGCCGGCCCCGGGATGGACCTTGGTCCAGTGGAAGCCGAGGATTGCGCCGTCGTCGTCCCGGACGGCCAGGAGGAAGCCCTCGGGGTCAAACCAGTCCTCGGCCATGCGGGCGTCAAGGTCCGCGCGGGTCATGCCGCCCTGCTCCGGGTGGTGGGCAAACGCGGCGGCATTTGCGGCAAGCCATGCTTCCTCATCAACGCCGGGCCGGAAGGCCCGGATGGAAACGCCGTCGGGAAGCGAGGAGGCGGGCAAGGCCCCGGCGTCGCTGCCGCGGGTCAAGCGAAGGCGCAGGAGCTCGCGCACCGGGCGGTAACCAAACCGCTGCGCCAGTTCGACCGCTGCCTCATGGTTGCCGTGCGACCATGCCTGGGGCGGGGACGCCTGACCGCCGCGGACCTGCTCCTGCACCGAGGCGGCCAGGGCGGTGCCCACGCCTTTGCCCCGGTACGCCGGATGGACCACCAATTCCAAGACACCGGGTTCGCCGCCCCGGCCACCGGTCAGCACGGCAACGCCCGCCAGGGCTTCCTCGTCCGGGGACTGCCCTGCGGCGCAGGTGGAGAAGACCAGCAGGGAATCGGCGTCGGCTTCGGGGGAACGGAGGTCGACGAGCGTCTGTTCCGAGAGCGGCGGATTACCGTCGGATTCTTCGGCCGCCGCTGCCAGCTGACGGATCCGGGCCAGCAGCTCCGGCCCGGGTGTCCCTTTGCTGATGGTCACGGACCAGGGGATAACTCGTTCGTCTCTCATTGAAGAAGCCTAACGCCACCCTGATCGGGAGTGACCCCGGCTCAGGCGTCCAGGCTCGCCGTGGCCGCCGGATCTTCAGCAAGCCGGGAACGGGTGAACCGGTAGCCGACGTTGCGGACCGTGCCAATGAGGTTCTCATGGTCGGGGCCCAGCTTTGCCCGCAGCCGGCGAACGTGGACGTCCACGGTGCGGGTGCCCCCGTAATAGTCGTAGCCCCACACCTCGTGCAGCAGCTGGTCCCGGGTGAACACCCGGCCGGGATGCTGTGCCAGATATTTGAGGAGTTCAAATTCCTTGTAGGTCAGGTTCAGTGCCGTGCCGTTGACGCGTGCGGTGTAGCTGGCCTCATCGATCACCACGCCGGACGCCCGGATTTCGGTGCCGGCTGTGTCCGCGGCGGCACTGGTGCGTGCGGCCATGAGCCGCAGCCGGGCCTCGAGTTCCGCCGGCCCCGCAGAGTCGAGGATAACGTCGTCGGCCAGCCAGTTCGCTGCCACGGCGGCCATTCCGCCTTCGGTAAGAATGAGGATCAGGGGTGTGTCCAGTCCCGTGGCCTTGAGCAGCTGCGTCAGGGAACGGGCGCCCACCAGGTCCTTGCGCGCATCAACGAGGACGACGTCGCTGGGTTCGGTGTCCAGCAGGGCGGTGGGCTCGGCGGGCACGACTTGGACCTTGTGGTTCAACAGTCCGAGGGCAGGCAGAACGTCCACAGAGAGGCCCTGACTATTGGTCAGGAGCAGAATGTGCGACATGGTTCCTCCGAAAGTTGGGCGCACATCGTTGGGCACAAGCTTGACCGCGTTCGCAGGAGGCGAAGGTGTTGAAAGTATAACCATCGTGCTCCGCCCGGCCTGTAGCTTTCATCTGCACCGCGTAATAAGGCAGGATGGACCGAGTGAAACTTTGGAGCGTAGCGGTGCTTGCGGCAGCAGCCCTTATTGGCATCGTCGGTGCTTCCTATTGGTCGGTGGCGGCAGTCGCCGTCATTTCCGGACTGCTGGCGGTGGCTGTGGGTATCGGCTGGCCGCATCTGCTGGACGTTCCCGCCAAGAAGACGCAGGGCGCCGTCCTGGCACTTGCCGGAGCCGGAGCATGCGCCGCGGCGTATTTCGCACCGGCCGCAGCGCTGCTGACCTGGCTGCCGGGTATCGCTGCCGCCGGTGTGGGTGCGATCTTCCTGATCCAGCTGCTGCGCGGCACCGGTCAGGCACAGCGCCTCGAATCGACCATCGGAAACATCGCCGGCGTGCTGCTGACCGTGATGAGTTCGGGCTGGGTGGCTGCTGACCGGCTGGCCAACGCCGACGGCAGTCCAGCCGGAGTGACGATTGGCGGGGCCGGAATACTTGCTGCCCTTGCCGTCACGCTGATTCCGCTGCCGGACCGTATTGCCGCACCGCTGGGCGTGGTGGCCGGCGCCCTGGCCGGGGCACTGGCCGGACTCCTGCAGCCCGGCGCGGAGGTTCCCGCAGTGGCTGCGGCCGCAATGGGTGCCGTGGGAGCCGCCGTCATCATGGCCGTGCGGCGGCTGGTCCTCTCGCGCGACATCACCACCCGCCGCGGCCGGGTCGCCCTTTCACTGGCGCCCATAGGTGCCCTCGGGTCGGTTGTCTACTTCATGGCGCGGTTGCTCGTTCCCTGACCGTTCCACCGGATGTCATGGAAGCAAACGCGCCCGTGTGCGGGTTAGGATGTAGCTATGGATTCGCTCTTAGCCCTTGAAATCTTTTTTATCGTTCTGCTCGGCATCACCGGAGTCGGCATGGCCGCTTTCGCCGGCCTGGTCATCAGCCGCCTGTACAAAGGGCAGAAGTAACCCACCCGCAGCAACCGAAGGAACAGGTCAGCGCCATGCCCATGGAGATTCCCACCGATCTGACCCCCGAACTCGTGCCGCTGTCCTGGCTGCTCGGCACCTGGGAAGGCTCCGGCCGGCTCGGGGAAGGTGAAGCCGATTCCGAGCACTTCTCGCAGCGCGTTACCTTCAGCCAAAACGGCCTGCCGTACCTGAAGTACGAGGCCGAAAGCTGGCTCACGGACGAAGAAGGCACGGTCCTGCGCCCCCTCGCGGTCGAAACCGGCTTCTGGGCCCTTGACCGCCCGCTGAACGACGCCGACGGCGGCCCGGGCCTCACGCCCGCGGACATCGTTCCGGCCATGCGCAGCGCCGACGAGGTCGAGAAGCTCCGCAACGACAACGGCGGCTTTGACATCACGGCCACGATTGTCCACCCCGGCGGCATCGCGGAATTGTACTACGGCCAGATCAAGGGGCCGCAGATCTCGTTGACCACAGACCTGGTCATGCGCGGCGTCAATTCCAAGGAATACACTGCCGCCACCCGCATCTTCGGTTTGGTCAACGGTGACCTCTACTGGCGCTGGGATGTGGCCGAGGGCGGCAACTCCCTCACGGCCCATGCTTCGGCCATCCTCAAGAAACAAGCCTGACCCCTTCACCCCGGTGCAGGCCGGCCGGGTGGAATAGCCGCCCCCGCAAGGACGTTGCACACCATATGACTTACCTGAGCCCTCTCCTGTCCCGCCACGGTGCCGTGGAAGCCGGCGGCCTTGATGCCGGCGTTGCCGCACACTACGGCGATCCGCTGCGCGAACAGCGGGAACTGGCCCGCGGCAACGCGGTGGTGGACCTGTCGCACCGCGGCGTGGTTACCGTCAGCGGCCCGGACCGGCTGAGCTGGCTGAACACCCTCTCATCCCAGGGAGTCAGCGACCTGAAGCCCGGAACGAGCTCGGAACTGCTGCTGCTCAGCGTGCAGGGACGGATTGAACACGACGCCCGGATCCTGGACGACGGCAACACTGCCTGGCTGATCGTGGAAGCTGCCGAAGCCGCTCCGCTGGCCGAGTGGCTGGAGCGGATGAAGTTCATGCTCCGGGTCGAGGTGGCCGACGTCAGCGACGCGTGGGCGGTGGCGGCAGCCGTGGCCCCCGTTCCGGCGTGGGACCAGTACCAGTCCTGGACGGATCCGTGGCCGAACATCGGTCCCGGAGGCTACGCCTACACGGGCGTGCCTGAGGATTCCCACCCCGGCCGTGACCGGCCGTGGCACGAGTACCTGATTCCGGCGCACGAGCTGGAGGCGGCCATTGATGCGTCCGGCCGAACCCTGGCCGGCACCATGGCCTCCGAAGCGCTGCGGATCGCCGCATGGCGCCCGCGGATGGGTGCCGAGACTGACGACAAGACCATTCCCCACGAGCTGGACCTGATCCGCACCGCCGTTCACTTGGCCAAGGGCTGCTACAAGGGGCAGGAGACGGTGGCCCGGGTGCACAACCTCGGGCATCCGCCCCGCCGGCTGGTGTTCCTGCAGCTTGACGGATCCCAGCACACCCTTCCGGCTCCGGGCAGTTCCGTACTGCTGGGGGAGCGGAAAGTGGGCACCGTGACCTCCGTTGCCCAGCACTACGAGATGGGAGCGGTGGCCCTGGCCGTGGTGAAACGATCCGTTGACGCCGGTGCGGAGCTCGTCGTGGACGATGACGGCGAACCCTACGCTGCGGCGCAGGAGATTATCGTGGCCCCCGACGCCGGCCAGGTGGTCGGACGGGCCGGCGGCTTCCTGCGTCCGCCCCGGCCATAGCCGAAAGACACAGCTGCGCTCAGCGGCAGGACGCCAGAACGACACACACCTTCAGAGGAGATCCATCATGACCCCGGAACCCCGTCCCGAGATTGACGACGAAATCATTGAACTGGCGGGTTTGGTGTTCGACGCCGCGCGGGCCGGCGATACGGAGGGAATCCGGGGCTACTTGGACGCAGGTGTTCCGGTGAACCTCACCAACGGCTCCGGTGACACACTGGTGATGCTTGCGTCCTACCATGGCCACGAGGACTTGACCGCCCTGCTGGTGGAGCGCGGCGCGGATGTGAATACGCAGAATGACCGGGGCCAGACCCCGCTGGCGGGCGCTGTCTTCAAGGGCTACACCGGCATCTTCCGCATCCTGCTCGAAGGCGGAGCGGACCCGGACGCCGGCTCACCCAGCGCCCGGGAAACCGCAGGGTTCTTCAAGCGGCAGGAAATGCTGGACCTGCTGCCCTAACTCCGAACCTGGGCTGCGCGCCCTGGCCGGCGCGCCTACGCCGAGAGCTGGACTTCGGAGCAGAGGCCGGCGGCAACAAACCCGGCGCCGGCGGCAGTGCGGGCAGCACCGAGGTTATCCATCGGTGCCCGGAACTGCGGGATCAGCCCAGCAGCCATGGCCTCTTCAACCGCAACCGAAGTGATGTAGCGTCCCATGCCGCGGCGCCTGGCATCCGGCGCCGTCAGCGTGCTGATGTCCGCCAGGATCCCGTCGCGGATGGTGTACCCGGCTCCGGCGAGGGGGACCGGTTCGTCGGAGCTGTCATCAACCACAATGAACAGCTGCTCCTTTTCCGCCAAGCCGGCTTCCGCCACGTCGTCCGGCGGGCACCGCCGCTGAAGCTCAAGCGCAAACTCCTGGTCCTCGGCAACCGCCACGTCGTCGGCGGGTTCCACGGGGGCGGGGAAGGAGTCGGCAAAGCAGAGGCGGTCCGCTCCCACCGTTCGCCCGCCGTACTCCACCGAAAGACTTGCAAGGGCGGTGTGCCGGCTCAGTTCATGGGCGCTTTTGCCGCGGGCACGGTCGGCGGCCCAGGCCGGTCCGCAGAACACCTCCCGTCCGAACAGGCGCACGAATTTAACCTGCCGGGATTGTTCCTGAACGCTGTAAATGCGGCTCCCGTCCCCGGCCAGGGCGTCATCTGCCAGCCCCAGCCGGCGGGACCAGGCGAGCTGGATGATCGCAATTGTTCCCGGATCCAAATTCATACGTTTCAAACTACACCCGCGCCCCGTCGTCCCCGACGAAATTAACCGAAGAGGATTGAGGCCTCGTCGTAGCGGCGCTGGGGGACGGTCTTGAGGTTGTCCAGCGCCTTTTCGAAGCCCACATGCACGATTTCTGTGCCGTGCAGGGCCACCATGGTGCCCCACAGTCCGTCAATGACGGAGTCGATGGCTGCCATGCCAAGCCGGGTTGCCAGCACCCGGTCATACGCAGTGGGGACCCCGCCGCGCTGGATGTGGCCCAGCACGGTGGCCCGCGTTTCGATCCCGGTCCGGGCTTCGATTTCCGGAGCCAGCAGTTCACCGATGCCGCCCAGCCGCGGCCGGCCGAAGGCGTCCAGGCCGCGTTCCGAGTGGGGCGATTCCATATCGGTGGTGACAAATCCTTCAGCGACAACCACCAGCGGTGCACGGCCGCGGTCACGGGCCTGGGTGACCCATTCGGCGATCTGGTCCAGGCTCTGGGGGTTTTCCGGAATCAGGATGGCGTGCGCTCCGGCGGCCATTCCGGAGTGCAGCGCGATCCACCCGACGTGGCGTCCCATAACCTCGGCCACCATGCAGCGGTGGTGGGACTCGCCGGTGGTCCGCAGCCGGTCGATCGCTTCAGTGGCGATCTGGACGGCGGTGTCGAAGCCGAAGGTGTAGTCGGTGGCATCCAGGTCGTTGTCCACCGTCTTGGGAACACCGACAATGTTCAATCCCGCGTCGGTGAGCCGCTGCGCTGCCGCGAGGGTGCCTTCGCCGCCGATGGCGATGATCGCATCCACCCCCAAGCGGTCCATCGTGGCCTTGATTTTCTCCGGGCCACCATTGGGGCCGTCGAAGGGGTTGGTGCGGGACGTGCCCAGAATGGTTCCACCCTGCTTGGAAATACCGCGGACGCTGGTCCGGGGAAGGTCGATGATGTCGCCGTCGACCACTCCGCGCCAGCCGTCCAGGAAGCCCACAAACTCCTGGTCATGGATCTTGATGCCTTTCAGCACAGCGCCGCGGATCACTGCGTTGAGTCCGGGGCAGTCGCCTCCGCTGGTTAGGATACCGATCTTCATGAGTGAAACCTCTGGTTCGTTTGGCGGGGCTGGTGGATCCTCAGCCTCGATTCTAGCCACCGCCGATGCCCCGGCCACTGCCCGGGGCGCGCATTGATGCTGCGGGGCCTTGATTGGCCCCGGAACCGGGCGGTAACAATCGGCGTCACGAAGGCTAGCGGTTGCCGATCAACCGTTCCAGGACGATGCTTCCATCGGTCTTCGGGAGCAGCAACCATGCCGTGAGATAGGTCCATACGCCAACAAACGGCAGGAGGAAGCTCAGCAGGACGGCGATGCGGACCACCGAGACATCCCAGCCGAAGTGCTGCGCGATGCCGGCGCAGACGCCTCCTGCCCAGCCCTTGGACCTGCGGATGGGGGAGGATCGCAGAATACTGAAAAATCGGTTCATGGTCTTAGCTTGCCTCTTCAATGCTTGGGTTTCGGAGCGGTTCAGCCCCGGGTGAAATGAGTTCCGGCGGTGCTGCTTTGCGGTGCGTCAGCTGCGCTTCCCCTTTCGTGCGCCCAGGGCGGAAACCGCGCCCCCGATGAGGAGGGCGGCTCCGGCGCCGAGCGTCAGCCCGAGCAGGACCACCAGCGGATCAAACACGATATCGGTCAGCAGCCAGACCAGGATCAGGACGCCGGCTGCGGTGAGGAGCAGGCCCCACACAATGGTGCTGGTCCGGGCCGGCCGGCGCTGATCTTCCTCAGCGTCGAAGCGGCCATCGGAAGCGGGTGAGGTGTTCATCGTTCGAGATCGCTTTCATCCACGGTCACCAGCACGTTGCTGGCGACTCCCTTCACATGCACCACAAGCGGGTCGGCGCCCGTGCCATTGAGTTTCCGCTCCGAGCTGCGCCAGATACTGCCGGACTCAGTGACGGAGTCACCGTCGTTGATCACCACGTTGCCGGCGAACATGTCGGTTTTGACCAGGACCGGAATATCGTCGGGCACCAGAATGGTGAGATCGCTCGCCGCGACACTCACCGGCACTTCCACTGAGGACCGGTCTTCGTCGGAGAGATAGCGCAGGTCAAGTTCTCCGTCAACGGCGGCGAGAGCGTAGCCGCCGCTCGCCGGATGGGCACTGTCCGGACTCCAGTCCGCCTGATTGGCGACGACGACGTTGGCATAGTTGCCGATGCCGCTCCCGGTCGCTGCCGCCGACACCACTGCCGCCGCGGCGGTCAGGCCCAGGACGCCCGAGGAGCGGCCGAGGGCGCCAAGCACCACAATGGCCAGGCCGTTGACCACAGCTGCTGCCGCCAATGCCACGGCGACGGGTGATTCCACATCGATCACTGCGGTGTAATCCAGGGTCAGGATAATTCCCGCGGTGAGCAGGACCGCGCCAAGAACGAGGGCAACTTCGGCACCTCCGGGGCTCGTCCGCCGGGGAGCCGGGGCGGGATGCGGCGCAGTGCCCGGACCAGTCCACTCATACCCTCCGGTTGATGCGGCAGCGCCGGCAGCGCCATGGGTGCTGGGAATGCCCGCGGAGGCGGGACCACCCGCAGCGCCGGGAGCGCCAGTGGAGGCTGGATTCGACGGGACGGATCCTGACGGCGCCGGATAGGCGCCGGCAGCAGGGAAGGTGGCGCCGGACCCGCCGCCGCGGGGCGAACCGGCTGCACCGCTGCTGCCGGAACGGGTCGACAGCCAATAGATCAGCAGGCCAACGCCCGCCACCCAGAAGAGGGGCCAGAAGAAACCGCCGAACCATCCGTCGTCGGCCCACCAAATGCTCGGTCCGGTGCCCAGGATGGTGGCCGTCAGGGCTCCGGTTGTACCCGAAGTCCAGGTTCCGCGCAGTGCCTCCTCAGCGTGGATGCGGCCGTCAGGTTCCGGCAGGAACGCCCATGCCAGCCCGTACAGCAGCAGTCCGACTCCGAACAGGGCAAGGACCACAAACAGGCCGCGGACCAGGACGGGGTCGAGCCCGATGCGGGTGGCCGTGCCGGAAGCCACTCCGCCGATCCAGCGGTCACCGCCGCGGACGATGCCCAGCGAGCGGACCCACGTGAAAAACCCGTTGGGGCGCTGATCCGGCCCGGTGCCGGGGGCTGAATCGCCATCCGGTCCCGGCATCCGGTGCGATCCGGCCGCGCCGGCGTGCGGCGGCAGGGGCCGCGTGGGGGGACCATGAGGGGGCAGCGGTTCGGTGGGTGCGCCGCCGGACGTTCCAGCGGGTGGCAGCCGGTCATCTCCGGCCGGGTTGGGTTCTGAAGGGAGCGGGGTCATAAGTCCATTTTGTCGGCGAACCGGCGGGAAAGAATCGGGGACTTCCCTGAGCGAACCCTGAGTGAGCCCTGAAAAGGCGTCCGGATGCCGGTCCCGGCCGCCGGGACCCGCCGGAACGTGCTTGGATAAAGGCATGAAGGCACCACTGCTCCGACCCGAAACACGCTTGGTTGCGGGCGTGTGTGCCGGGCTCGCCGGGCACCTGGGCTGGTCCGTCAATCTGGTCCGCGCCTTGATGGTGCTGCTGGCAGCGTCCGGCGGTGCGGGACTGGTGCTCTACGCCTGGCTGTGGATCCTGGTCCCGACGGCGGGGGAAGCGGCGGACAGCGCCGAAGCCGGGCGCAACCCCCGGAGCGTGGCACAGAACTTTGCCGGCCACCTTTCCGGGGCGCCCGCCCCGGGCAGCCCGTCCGCCAAGCGGGGCTGGATCGAAGCCGCGGCCGGCAGGAACGTCCTGGCGGGGCTGGCGCTGCTGGCCGTCGCCGCGGTAGTCATCGCCCAGCGGTTCGGCGCCGACATTAACTGGCGGGCACTGTTCCCCCTCGGCGCGATTGTGGCCGGTGCCGTCCTGGCCTGGTCCCAGCTCGATGAAGCCCGCCGGGCAGGACTGCTCAGCCGTGCCGGCGCCGACCGCCGCACCGGCCTCCTGCGCCTGGCGGCGGGATTGCTGCTCGTGGTCATTGGGGTGCTGCTGATGGTCTCCGGCGCCTTCACCTGGGATGTCCTGATTGCCGGGCTGCTTGCCGCGACCGCGGTCCTGGCCGGCGTTGCCCTGGTGTTCGCCCCCTGGGCCGTCAAGTACTGGCGCGAGCTGGAGACGGAACGGGCCGGCCGGATCCGCGAGCGCGAGCGTGCGGAGATTGCCGCCCACCTGCATGATTCCGTGCTGCAGACCCTTGCCCTGATCCAAAACCGCGCCGGCTCCGAGCAGGACGTGGTGCGCCTTGCGCGTGCACAGGAACGGGAGCTGCGGCGCTGGCTCTACGCCGACGACCCCCGCACGGCCGGGCAGCTCTCCGAATCCATCACCGCTGTGGCCGCCCAGGTCGAGGACGAATACGGGTACCCGGTGGAGGTGGTGACTGTGGGAGATGCGCCGCTGGACGCTGCGACGGAAGCCCTGACCCATGCCACGCGGGCCGCGCTCGTCAATGCGGCCCAGCACGCCGGCGGACCGGTCTCCGTATATGTGGAGTGCACGGCGGACCGCGCCGAGGTCTTCATCCGTGACCGCGGAACAGGTTTTGAGCCGGATTCGGTGCCGCCGGACCGGCTCGGCGTCCGTGAATCGATTGTGGGGCGCATGCGGCGCAACGGCGGAACCGCCGTCATCCGCAGCGGACCGGACGGGACTGAAGTGCGGCTTGCCCTGCCGCTGTCCCGGTCCAATGCCGAGACGGCACCAAACACCAACCATGCATCGGAGCACCAATGACCAGCGGCACCACCAACACCACCAGCGAGTGCATCAATGTCGTGGTCGTGGATGACCACGCCATTTTCCGGTCCGGGCTGAAAGCGGATCTGGACGGCCGGCTGCGGGTGGTTGCCGAGGCCGACACCGTGGAATCAGCCGTAGCCGTTATCCGGGCCCACCGTCCCGCCGTCGTCCTGCTGGACGTGCACCTGCCGGGCGGAGTGGGCGGCGGCGGAGCGGAAGTGATCGCCGGCTGCCGGGACCTGCTGGCCGGCACCCGCTTCCTGGCGCTCAGCGTCTCGGACTCGGCGGAAGACGTGGTGACGGTAATCCGCGCCGGAGCCCGCGGCTACGTCACCAAAACCATTTCGGGAGCTGAGATTTCCGACGCCGTGGTTCGGGTTGCCGGTGGGGACGCGGTGTTCTCGCCCCGGCTGGCCGGATTTGTCCTTGACGCCTTTGGCACCGCCACCGTGGCGGCAGTCGATGATGAGCTGGACCGGCTCTCGGCCCGCGAACTGGAAGTCATGCGGCTGATCGCCCGCGGCTACAGCTACAAAGAAGTGGCGCGGGAACTCTTTATCTCAGTCAAGACGGTCGAAACCCACGTCTCGGCGGTCCTGCGCAAGCTCCAGCTCTCCAGCCGGCATGAGCTCAGCCGGTGGGCCGCCGACCGCAGGCTGCTCTAAGGCAGCATGTGGCCGGCGGCGCCGAACCGGCGCAGTGGACCCCGGGGAAGCAGTGGACCCCGGGGAACCTGCTTGGCGCTACTTGGCGCGGCTGAGGAATTCCTGCAGCCGGGCCATGCCTGCGGCCAGGTCCTCGTCACCGAGTGCGTAGGACAGGCGGAGGAAGCCGGATGGTCCAAACGCTTCCCCGGGCACCACTGCCACTTCCACGGTCTCCAGGATCAGTGCGGCCAGTTCCGCTGAAGTCTGCGGGCGGACCGGTCCCTCGGCGCCCGGGAACTCCTTGCCCAGCAGGCCGCGGACATCGGCATAGGCGTAGAAGGCACCCTCAGGCATGGGGCATTCGACGCCGTCGATGGAGTTGAGCGCGGACACCATGGCCCGGCGGCGGCGGTCGAAGGCTGTCTTCATCTCCTCCACGGCTGTCAGGGGCCCGGAAACTGCGGCCAGGGCGGCCATCTGGGAAACGTTGGCGACATTGGAGGACAGATGCGACTGCAGGTTGGTGGCAGCCTTGATGACGTCGGGGGCGGCGATCATCCAGCCCACCCGCCAGCCGGTCATGGCATAGGTCTTGGCCACACCGTTAAGCACCACCACTTTGTCTCCCAGCTCCGGAGCCGCGGTGGCGATCGACGTGAACTCCACGCCGTCGTACGTCAGGTGCTCATAAATCTCGTCGGTGACCACCCACAGTCCCCGGGCGGCGGCCCAGCGGCCGATCGCGGCAACCTGCTCTGCCGGGTAGACGGCGCCCGTCGGGTTGGACGGGGAGCAGAAGAGCAGCAGCTTGGTCTTGTCGGTGCAGGCAGCTTCGAGCTGCTCGACGGTGACCATGTAGCCCTGTTCCGGGCCGGCGAAAACCTCCACCGGAACGCCGCCGGCCAGGCGGATGGCCTCGGGATAAGTGGTCCAGTACGGTGCGGGCAGCAGGACCTCGTCGCCGGGATTCAGCAGGGTGGCGAAAGCTTCGTAAACGGCCTGCTTGCCGCCGTTCGTCACCAGGACCTGTGACGGTTCCACCACCCAGCCCGAGTCCCGCCGGGTCTTCTCGGCGATGGCCTTTTTCAGCTCCGGCAGGCCGCCGGCGGGGGAGTAGCGGTGAAAACGGGGGTTCCGGGCCGCCTCGACGGCGGCATCGACAATGTAATCAGGGGTCGGGAAGTCCGGCTCGCCGGCGCCGAAGCCAATCACCGGGCGGCCGGCCGCCTTCAGCGCCTTCGCCTTGGCGTCTACGGCAAGAGTGGCGGATTCGGCGATGGAGGCGATTCGCTCTGAGATTCGGCCGGTGGAAGGCATGACGTTCCCGTCTGTGGTTGCTTTGCGGTGGTTAACCCCAGTTTAGGTGCAGGTCCTCCCGAGTGCCGTTTCTTACGACGCGGGGGCTATCCGGAACAGACCGGAAGGCACCGGAGAAGGCCGGAAACAGTGCCCAAAGCAACGCCGCCGCAGGCCTGCGGCGGCCCGGTTCGACGGAACCGCAAACTTTGAGTAGAGTAGACCTTCGGTGTTGAAGTCCTGACACTGGTCTGTGCCTGTCGCCGGTTCGCTGACGAGGGGCATTACCGGTAGAGTGGTTTCCTCCATAGGGTAGTGGCGCAATTGGTAGCGCAGCGGTCTCCAAAACCGCAGGTTGCAGGTTCGAGTCCTGTCTGCCCTGCGCACGGCTGTCATCACGACAGCTCAGCAGTCCTTCATGAAGCAGCAGTCCCAGCACGCGCTGCGGCTGTGAACCTAACAGATGAGTGAGGCGAAAGGTGACCGAGACAGCTGCCAGCAGCTCCAAGGGACACCCCTCCAGCGGGCCCAAGAAGCGCGGCTTCTTCGCGGCCATTGCGCTCTTCCTTCGTCAGGTTATTGCTGAACTGAAGAAGGTGGTCACCCCCACCCGCAAGGAACTGCTGAGATACACCATCGTGGTTCTGGCCTTTGTGGTCGTGATGATCGTTATCGTGACAGTTTTGGATTTTGTCTTTGGTGCAGGAGCACTGTGGATCTTCGGTGACGGCAGCGGCGAGAGCTAGCGCCCTGCCTGTGTTCCGCCCCAAGGGCAGGAACCGCAGGCCTTTGAGCTAGTGACAAACCCCATAGAGCTCTGAAGAAGAAAGCAGGAATCTACGTGTCCGAGCAAGAACTCGAATCACAGATCAATGACGAAACCGCTGATCTGGATGCCGAGGATGAAACGACCGCAGCAGACGTCGCCGAGGCGCCCGCTGAAGACGGTGCGCCGGCAGCTGCCGACGACGCCGATGAGGCCGTGAACTCTGATTCCGCAGACTCCGACGACGATTCCGAAGACTCAGCTGCGTCGGAAGACTCCGCAGAAGAGCCCGAGGAAGATCCGGCAGAAGCCTTCAAGGCCAAACTGCGCCGCCAGGAGGGTGACTGGTACGTCATCCACTCCTACGCCGGCTACGAAAACCGCGTCAAGGCAAACCTCGAGACCCGCATCCAGACTCTGGACATGGAAGATAACATCTTCGAAATCCAGGTTCCGATGGAGGAAGTCGTCGAGATCAAGAACACCACCCGCAAGATCGTCAACCGGGTCCGCATCCCGGGCTACGTGCTGGTGCGCATGGAACTCACCGACGCCTCGTGGGGCGTCGTGCGCCACACTCCCGGCGTGACGGGGTTTGTCGGCAACGCCCACAACCCGGTGCCGCTGAGCCTCAAAGAGGTTTACTCCATGCTGGAGCACACCGTGGTTTCACCGAAGATCGAAGCCGGCAAGCCCGCGCAGGAATCCTCGAACTACGCCGTTGACTTCGAGGTCGGCGAGCCCGTAACGGTCAACGAAGGACCGTTCGAGACGCTCCAGGCAACGATCTCCGAGATCAAGCCCGAATCCCAGCAGCTGGTGGTCCTGGTGACCATCTTCGAGCGCGAGACTCCGGTGACGCTTGGCTTCGGCCAGGTCACCAAGCTGGCGTAGCACCAAAGACTTCGTTGTCTGCAGGTCCGCTTTACCCTGCCGGCAGCGTCCGGCCGCCACGCCATGGCGGCCACCAACCCGGACGGACGCTCCTGTTCCCCGGGAACATAATTTAGAGAAGGACCCTTTCATGGCCCCCAAGAAAAAGGTCACCGGCCTCATCAAGCTGCAGATCAACGCAGGTGCCGCTAACCCGGCTCCTCCGATTGGTCCGGCACTTGGCCAGCACGGTGTCAACATCATGGAATTCTGCAAGGCGTACAACGCTGCAACGGAATCCCAGCGCGGCAACGTCATCCCCGTGGAGATCACGGTCTACGAAGACCGTTCCTTCACCTTCATCACCAAGACGCCTCCGGCTGCCCAGCTGATCAAGAAGGCTGCCGGTGTCGCCAAGGGTTCCGCAACCCCGCACACCGCCAAGGTTGCCAACCTGACGCAGGCCCAGGTCGAAGAGATCGCCACCATGAAGATGGAAGACCTCAACGCCAACGACGTGCAGGCTGCCGCCAAGATCATCGCCGGCACCGCCCGTTCCATGGGCATCACGGTAGAAGGCTAATTAGCCTTCACCCTGTGACGCGGGCCAGCCCGCGGAACAACTTTTTACACTCATAAAGAGCTGATCGCGCCAAAAGGCGCGACGGCGTGTGGCAGGGCCGAGCGCGGTCCGACAGACCACAACTGCACAAGGAGAAAAAGCAGATGGCAAAGCGCAGCAAAGCATATGAAGCAGCTGTAGCCAAGATCGATGCGGACAAGCTGTACGCACCGGTTGAGGCTGTAGAGCTGGCTAAGGAAACCAACCCGTCCAAGTTCGATGCAACCGTAGAGGTCGCATTCCGCCTGGGCGTCGATCCCCGCAAGGCTGACCAGATGGTCCGCGGCACGGTCAACCTGCCCCACGGTACGGGTAAGACCGCCCGCGTCCTGGTTTTCGCAACGGGCGAGAAGGCAGAGCAGGCTATTGCAGCCGGCGCTGACTTCGTTGGTTCCGATGACATGATCGAAAAGGTTGCAGCAGGCTGGACCGACTTCGACGCCGCCGTCGCAACCCCCGACATGATGGGCAAGGTCGGCCGCCTGGGCCGCGTCCTGGGCCCGCGTAACCTCATGCCGAACCCGAAGACCGGCACGGTTACCCCGAACGTCGCCAAGGCTGTCACCGACATCAAGGGCGGAAAGATCGACTTCCGTGTCGACAAGCACTCCAACCTTCACTTCATCATCGGCAAGGTGTCCTTCGACCAGCAGAAGCTGGCCGAGAACTACGCCGCAGCCCTCGAAGAAGTTCTGCGCCTGAAGCCGTCCGCTTCCAAGGGCCGTTACATCCAGAAGGCAACCGTCTCCACCACGTTCGGCCCGGGCATCTCCGTGGACCCGGCCGTGACGAAGGTTCTTGCCGACGCGTAATTGGATGTAGGGCTTCACCGCCCGCAGGGATGCCCGCCGTCCCCTGAGATCCGCCAAAAAGGCGGCCGCAGTTTTTACTGCGGCCGCCTTTTTGCTGTCCGCGCCCCGTTCCGGCAGGATGTGAGCCATGACGCAAACATCCGCAGTGATCGCGCCGCTGGCCATTCCCGAGACCCTCGACCCCTCGGATCCAGCGGCGGCGGACTTTATCGCGGCCGGGCGCCTGCTCAACGGGCACATGCTCGAGGTGTGGGGAAACACCGATTTCCACGACACTCCGCAGACCCAACTGGCCGGCTGCCGCCCCACGCCCGTCCGGCGGCGGGTGCTTCTGGCTGCGCGGTCCGGTGACCAGATCCTCGGGCTGGCCACGCTGAGCCTGCCGCTGGCGGACAACACCCATTCAGCGTTGGTTCACGTAGTGGTGGCACCGCAGGCACGGGGAGCAGGGCTGGGAACACGCCTGTACGCGGCAGCGGAGGAGGCTGCGGCTGCCGGCGGCAGGACCACGATACTGGGGGAGACAGACCACCCGGCGCGGCCCGGCCGCGCCGGAGGCACGCTCGCACCACAGAGCGGCACGGGTGTCATCCCCGCCGACCCCGCCGCAGGTTTTGCGGAGAAGATGGGATTCACCCTGGAGCAGGTGGAACGGATCAGCTTGCTGAACCTGATGGACACCGCCGTTGGAGCGGATGCCCTTGAGGCAGCGGCTGAGATGTCCGGCGGAGACTATGAGCTCGAATTCTGGCACGGTTCCTGCCCGGAGCACCTCGTGGATGCCTACGCCGTGCTCCGGCAGAAGATGAGCACCGACGCCCCCATGGCCGGGCTGGATCTCGAGGAGGAACAGTGGGACGCGGCGCGGGTCCGGGAAACCGAGCGGAAGGCACGGGATATGGACGCGGAGGTCCTGGTCAGCGCGGTGAGGCATGTTCCCAGCGGACAGCTTGCCGGACACACCATGCTGATGGTGTTCAACAGCAATCCCGCCGTCGCGTTCCAAGATGACACTTTGGTGCTCCGGGAGCACCGCGGCCACCGGCTGGGCATGCTGCTGAAGACGGCCAATGTGGTGAGGCTGCGCAGTGAGTTGTCCGATGCACTCCGCATCTGGACCTGGAATGCAGCCGAAAACGAGCACATGCTCACCATCAACGACCAGCTCGGTTTTGAGCCCGTGGGTTATTCGGGCGAATGGCAGAAGCTGCGGCCTGCCCGGTGACGCGTCCTTGGTAAGCTCGTCGTCTGACATCAGACCCAATGTTTACCGAGAGGCATCATGATGCGAAAGACCTTGGTGGACACTGTCGCCGACCTGCTGCTGGACCGGATCATTGCGGGGGAGATTCGGCCCGGCTCGGCCCTGCCCTCCGAAGCGGACATCGCGGCGGAGTCCAGCGTCAGCCGGCTGACGGTCCGGGAAGCGCTGAAGGCGCTCCGGGCGCAGAACGTGGTCAGTGTCCAGCGCGGACGCGGCACCTACGTCAACGCGCCCGAAGAGTGGACCTCCCTTGATGCCATGATCCGTGCGGCCGCCTTCGGCAAGGGGCGGAACAACACCTCGATCCAGCTTCTTGAGGTGCGCAGGATGATCGAAACCGGTGCGGCGGCCCTCGCCGCAGTGCGCCACACCGAGGACGACCTCTCGCAGCTGCGGGCCCATCTGGAACGGATGGTCCAGGCGTCGCAGGCGGGCGACGTGGACCGGTTCGTCGCTGCCGATATCGCCTTCCACGACGTGATCCTCAGGGCTTCGGGGAACATCCTGGTGCCGGCCATGTATCTCCCGCTGGGCCGCCTGCTCAGCGCAGGCCGCAGGGAAACTTCAGCCGTGCCCGAGATCCAGGCACACGCGATCCTGATGCACCGCGCCATCTGCGATGCGCTGGCCTCCGGCAACGCCGAGGATGCCCGGGTGGCCATGGACAACCACATGAACCAGACCCACGAGGATTTGGTGCACTTCGTGCTCGACGACGACGCCGTGGCCCCGGCCGCTCCCTAGGTTCAGGCACCCGCCTTGTATTTTCCGACACACTTATGAGTAAGATGTCTGACATCTGACTACATAGGAGTTTTCATGGAAGATCTGGACACGCTCCTCGCGGGCTACCCGGCAGCCGTGCATGTGCCGGCAGCCGACGTGGCGGCCGGAACAGCCGGCAGCGTTTTTGTTGTCCTCGACGATGACCCCACCGGCACCCAGTCCGTAGCCGGGCTGCCCGTCCTGACATCGTGGGAGACGACCGATTTTGAGTGGGCCTTCAACACCGGCAGCCCGGCCCTCTACGTGCTGACGAATTCCCGCAGCCTTTCGGAGCAGGATGCCGCGCGGATCAACCGCGAAATTGTCGCAGGAGCGCTTGCCGCGGCAACGGGCCGGGACATCCGCCTCTCCTTCGTTTCCCGCAGCGATTCCACCCTCCGCGGCCATTTCCCGCTGGAGACGGACGTCCTGGGCGAAGCGCTCGTCACAGCCGGGTTCCCGGCGCCCGACGCCGTGATCATGGTTCCCGCTTTCCCGGAAGCAAACCGGATAACCCTTGGTTCGGTGCATTACATGCGCAGTGCGGGGGAGCTCCAGCCGGTCTCCGAAACGGAGTTCGCCCGTGACGCAACCTTTGGCTACGCCAACTCCAACCTCAGGAACTACGTCGAGGAAAAAACCCGGGGCCGCGTTGCCGCAGCCGACGTCGTACCCCTGACCCTCGACGTCATCCGCAGCGGACCGGCAGCCGTTGCCGCGGTCCTCGCCACGGTGACCGGCGGCACCCCTGTGGTGGCAGACGCGGTGACCGAAGACGACCTGCGCCTGCTGGCGCTGGGACTGCAGCAGGCAGAAGCCGCCGGCCGGCGCTTCCTGTACCGGGTGGGCCCTCCGTTTGTCCGGGCTGCCATCGGCCAGGAGCAGCATGCTCCCCTCACCGCAAAAGACATCTACGGCCAGCAGGAGGAACCGGGAAGCGGTGCGGAAAGCCATTCCCGTAAGGGCGGCCTGATTGTCGTCGGATCCCATGTGGGCCTGACCACGCGGCAGCTCAACCACCTGCAGGACACCCGGCCGCCGGCCTTCACCGCCGAAATCAATGTCGAACTTATCCTGGACGACACGGCGCGGACCGCTCACCTTTCAGACGTGGCTGATGCGGTGGCTTCGGCGCTGACGAACGGCGACGTCGTCCTGCACACCAGCCGGCTGCTGGTCACAGCGGGGACGGGGGACGAGTCACTGGACATTTCCCGTCGTGTGTCAGCCGCCGTAGTGGATGTTGTCCGCCGTGTCCTTGCCGCCAACCCGCCCCGGTTCGTCATTGCCAAGGGCGGCATCACCTCCTCCGACGTGGCAGCCAAAGGCCTCCAGATCCGCCGCGCCATTGTCCGCGGTCCCATGCTGCCGGGCATCGTGTCGCTTTGGGAGCCCGTGGACGGGCCGGCGCAGGGCATCCCGTACGTGGTCTTCGCGGGCAACGTCGGCGACGATTCCTCGCTGGCCGCCGTCGTGGAAACCCTGTCCGAGTCCTGATACAAGCCCTTGTCCGCGCTGCCCGCCCGGCCCGGCTGCGCATACACCGCCTGACAGCACACCGCCCTACAGCACACCGCCTTACAGCACAGATCAAAGGATCAAACCGATGAACGCATCTTCCGATTACACAGTCGCCGTCCTGGGCCTCGGGGCCATGGGGCTGCCCATGGCCACCCGCCTGGCCACGAGCCTGCAGGTGAACGGCTTCGACATCGCCGACGCCCGCCTCCAGCTGGCCGCCGCCGCCGGCATCCGCACCTTCACCTCCGGAGCGGAGGCGGCTGCCGGTGCCGACGCGGTGCTGCTGGCCGTCCGCAACGGCGCCCAGCTCAACGACGTCCTCTTTGGCGAAAACGGGATCGCCGGTGCCCTGAAGCCGGGCGCCGTCGTCATCATGACCTCCACCGTGGGCGTCGCCGCAGTCACCGAAGTGGCCGAAAAGCTGGCGGAGCTCAGCGTCGACCTCGTGGATGCCCCGTTGTCCGGCGGCCCGGTCCGGGCGGGAACGGGCGATCTGCTGATCGTTGTCGGAGCATCCGAAGCCGCCCGGGACCGCGCCCAGCCCGTGCTGGACCTGCTGGCATCGACGCTGAGTGTTGTCGGCGGCAAGGCCGGCGACGGCCAGGCGCTGAAGACCGTGAACCAGTTGCTTTGCGGAGTGCACATTGCCGCCGCTGCCGAGGCACTGGCCCTGGCGAAGTCTCTCGGACTGGACGAGGCAAAGACGCTGGATGCCCTGCAGGCCGGCGCCGCTGCATCCTTCATGCTGGGCAACCGCGGCCCGCGCATGCTCGAGGCCTACGAGGAAGGCGGCGCTGAAGTCCTGAGCCGCCTGGACATCTTCGTCAAGGACATGGGGATCGTCACCAAGGCGGCCCGCGAGGTGGCCCTGCCGACACCGGTGGCCTCAGCCGCCGAACAGCTCTACCTGCTGGGCCAAGCGGCCGGCCTGGGCGCCGCGGACGATTCCGCGGTCATCAAGGTCCTGGCCCCCGAAAACTAACCACCCCCCACCTGCAGCACCTTTCATCCCTGTCAAAGGAGACACACAATGAGCGCACTGACGCTCCTGATCATCGCTGTGGCCGGCGTCGCCGTGCTGCTGCTGGCCGTGATCAAGTTCAAGATCCCGGCCTTCCTGGCCCTGCTGACCGTCAGTGTGCTGGTGGCGGTTGCCGCCGGCATACCGCTGAACGAGGTTGTCGCAGCCGTCCAGGCGGGCATGGGCGGCACCCTGGGTTCCGTTGCCATCCTGGTTGGCCTGGGCGCCATGCTCGGGAAAATGATCGAGCTGTCCGGAGGGGCCGAGGCCCTGGCCGGGAAGTTCACGAAGATCCTTGGCCCCAAGCGGGTGACGGCGGCGCTGACCGGTGCTGCGTTCCTGCTGGCCATTCCCGTCTTCTTTGACGTCGGATTCATCATCCTGGTGCCGATCATCTATGGCTTCGCCAAGGCCGCGGGCGTCAACCCGCTCAAGGTCGGCCTGCCCGTGGCGGCCATCATGCTCGCGATCCATGTCGTGGTTCCGCCGCACCCCGGCATCGTGGGCGGCGCCGGCGTCATCGGCGCCGACATCGGCTGGATCACCATCCTTGCTCTTTCGGTGTGCGCCGTGCTGGCTTTCCCTGCCTACTTTGTGGCCCAGTGGATGAACCGCCGGGACTACCCGATGCTGTCCGCCACCGCTGAACAGTTCCGGCTCTTCGGCAGCGGAAAGTCCGATGTGGAGGTTGAATCCGGTGCCGGCGGCACCGCCGTCAAGACCTCGGTGCAGGCGCCGCCGTCCCCGGCGATGATTATCACCCTCATTGTCCTGCCCATCCTCATGATCATGACCGGCACCGTCGGCGCCGTCGTCCTTCCCGAGGACGCAGCTGCGCTGCCTGTCCTGAGCCTCATCGGCTCACCCGTGATCGCCCTGCTGGTGACGGTATTCCTGGCGTTCTTCTTCCTCGGCATCCGGCGGGGCTGGAGCTCGGCGACCACCGGCGAAGTGATGGATGCCGCGCTGGCCCCCACCGCCATCGTCATTTTGGTCACCGGTGCCGGAGGCGCCTTCGGCAAGGTGCTGACCGAATCAGGCATCGGCACCGCACTGGCCGACACGCTGTCGTCGGCCGGCCTGCCCATCCTCCTCATGGCCTATGTGCTGGCCGCAGTGCTGCGTGCCGCACAGGGGTCCGCAACCGTGGCCATCGTGACCACCGCGGGCCTGCTGGCCGCGTCGGTATCCGGCGGCGACTTCTCCGCACTGCAGATGGCGCTCATCACCATGGCCGTTGGATTCGGCGCGTTTGGCTTCTCGCATGTCAACGACTCCGGTTTCTGGATTGTGACGCGGTACCTGGGCCTCTCGGTGGCGGACGGACTGAAGACCTGGACTGTCCTGACCACCCTCCTGGGCATCTGCGGCTTCCTCCTGACCTGCGGCCTGTGGCTCGTCCTCAGCCCGCTGGCAGGCTGACATGAGAGTCAGACTGGACGAAGTCGTAGCGGAGCGCCTGGCAGCCGGCGCGGCCATCCCCGCGTTCACCTGCTACGACTTCACCACCGCACTGGCCGTGGTGTCCGCCGCAGAGGAGGCCCGGCTGCCCGCCATCCTGCTGGTGGCACCGAAGACCGCCGCCGGACCCGGAGGACTCCGGCTCATCAGGGCCCTTCGGGTGCTGGCTGATGACGCCGGGGTGCCGGTTGTGGTCCAGCTGGACCACGCAGCCGACGCCGGGCTCATCCAGGCCGCCGCAGCGGCCGGAGCAGACGCCGTCCTCGCTGACGGATCACGGCTGCCCCCGGATCACAATGCCGAGTTCGTGGCGTCGGTTGCTTCCCTGCTCGCCGGGTCCGGTGTCGTTCTCGAAGCCGAACTGGGTGCCCTCGGTGGCGACGAAGACGATTCCCGCGGCGCCGGGGAGCACGATCCGGCGTCCGGAATGACGGACCCCGCAGCGGTTGCCGGGTTCCTCGAGGCTTCCACCGCCGATCTCCTGGCAGTCGCCGTGGGCAACGTTCACGGCAACTATTCCGGGGAACCGAAACTCGACTGGGACCGCATATCCCGGATCCGGGCCGCAGCCGGGACCGTGCCGCTGGTCCTTCACGGCGCCTCGGGCCTGCCGCAGGCAGACCTGGAACGGGCACCGTCCGCGGGGATAGGCAAGGTCAACATCAACACCGAGCTGCGCACCGCAACCCTTGACGCCGTGGCTGGCGCGCTGCCGGAGGCGAGGAGTTCAGGCGCCAATATGCTCTCCCTGCTGCAGGTGTGGTCCCGCGCCGCCGGTGCCACGGCGGCCCAAACCCTGCAACTGCTCAGCCCCGCGGGCTGAGCCGAAGCCGGGCCAAATCCAGCAAGCCTGCGGGATTTGGCCCGGCGGTAATTCTCCCGTACTCTTGAACTACCAAAGACCGTCGGTCGATGTGCTTTCAATCCCACCCGCATCCTGGATCTCCAGGATTATGGATGGAACCTGGTTGATCGGACATCCGAAAGTCCCCAGCATGGGGCGGCCTGCGCAGGTGAACGAACTCAGCCAATGGAACGCTTTCGCGTGTTCCGCTGCTCAGCCCCGTGCATCTGCCCGGGGCGTTTTTTATGTTCGGGACCCGATCCACCGGCACTATTTCCCCGGAAGGAGGGTTAGATGGCAACGCCAACAAAGGTATCGGCTGTTGAAGAGATCGTCACAGATTTCAAGGATTCAACTGCTGCCGTACTAACCGAATACCGCGGGCTCACCGTTGCACAGCTCAAGGA
Organism: Arthrobacter gandavensis; assembly: GCF_009192735.1. Lineage (GTDB taxonomy): Bacteria > Actinomycetota > Actinomycetes > Actinomycetales > Micrococcaceae > Arthrobacter_B > Arthrobacter_B citreus. The sequence goes on along the minus strand of NZ_VTFU01000002.1, from coordinate 482,127 downwards.
GCTGCGTCGTTCGCTCGGCCAGGACACCAAGTACTCGGTCGTCAAGAACACCCTGACTGGCATTGCAGCCAAGGAAGCCGGCATCGACGCGTTCGACGGCCAGCTCTCCGGTCCCACTGCAATCGCCTTCATCAAGGGTGACGCAGTTGCAGCTGCAAAGAGCCTGACGGATTTTGCCAAGACCAACCCGCAGCTGATCATCAAGACCGGTGTATTCGAGGGCAACGCCCTTGACGCTTCCGGTGTTGTTGCCCTGGCTGCCCTTGAATCACGTGAGCTCCAGCTTGCACGCGTCGCCGGTGTCCTCAAGGCACCGATGTCCATGCTGGCACGCTCGGTCGATGCACTGCGCCTGAAGCTCGAAGAGGGAAGCGATTCTGCTCCCGCCGCCGAAGAGGCTCCGGCCGCTGAGGAAGCTCCGGCCGCAGAAGCAGCCACCGAAGAGTAATCGCTCTTCCAATCCACACTCCGGTGCCGATGCACCATATGGTGCCCGCGCACCACTTATAGGAAGGACGCCACACCATGGCGAAGCTGACCAACGAAGAGCTCATTGAAGCCTTCAAGGAACTGTCCATCATCGAGCTTTCCGACTTCGTGAAGCTCTTCGAAGAGACCTTCGACGTTACCGCTGCTGCTGTTGCAGTTGCCGGTCCCGCCGCCGGTGCTGCCGAGGCCGAGGACGAGAAGACCGAATTCGACGTCATCCTCGAATCCGCCGGTGACAAGAAGATCGCAGTCATCAAGGAAGTTCGTGCCCTGACTTCCCTGGGCCTGAAGGAAGCCAAGGACGTTGTAGACAGCGCCCCGAAGGCTGTCCTGGAAGGCGCTACGAAGGAAGCCGCAGACAAGGCAAAGGAAGCTCTCGAAGCTGCCGGCGCCACGGTTACCGTCAAGTAGTAGTTTTTCCCTTCGCGGCTTCGGCCGCGCAGACAGAAAGACCCCGTTCCTTGTGGAACGGGGTCTTTCTGTCTTAGGCCTCTTCGCGGTACAGCAGCAGGGCCTCGCCCTGGCCACCGCCGCCGCACAGTGCAACGGCAGCCCGTCCGGACCCGCGCCTCAGGAGTTCGTGGGCGGCGGTCAGGGCAAGCCTGGCGCCCGAAGCGCCAATCGGATGGCCCAGGGCGATGGCGCCGCCGTTCAGGTTGCACTGGTCCAGATCCATTCCCAGCTCATTCAACGACTGGACGGCAACGGCGCCAAACGCTTCATTGATTTCGATGAAGTCCAGATCCGAGGTGCTCCAGCCGGCGCGGTCCAGGGCGGCGAAGACGGCGTTGGACGGCTGGGAATGCAGCGTGTTGTCCGGTCCCGCCACCTGACCGGGAAGGCCGACGACGGCGAGGACCTCGAGTCCGTTTTCATCGGCATAGGCACGGGTCGTCAGGACCAGGGCAGCCGCGCCGTCGGACAGCGGTGACGAGTTCCCGGCCGTGATGGTGCCTTCGGGATCAAAAGCCGGGCGCAGGCCGGCAAGTGTCTCCGGGGTGGTGTTGGGACGGACGCCCTCGTCGGCCGTGAGCACGAGGGGCTCGCCCCGTCGCTGGGGAACCGTGACGGGAACAATCTCCGCGTCGAAGACACCGGATGCCATGGCGGCGGCTGCCCTGCGGTGGGACGCCGCGGCAACTTCGTCCTGTTCCAGGCGTTTGATGGCCAGCTTAGTGTTGCCGCGCTCGGTGGAGATGCCCATGGAATCGTTGTCGAAAGCGTCGGTGAGACCGTCGTGGGCCACGGCGTCGAGCGCGGAAATGTTGCCGTAGTTCCAGCCCTGGCGTGAACCGGGCAGCAGATGCGGGCCGCGCGACATGGACTCCTGGCCGCCGGCCACAACCACCGTTGCTTCTCCGCCGCGGATCAGGCGGGCCGCGTCAATGACGGCGGCGAGGCCCGAAAGGCACACCTTGTTAAGGGTGACCGTGGGGACGTTCCATCCGATCCCGGCCTTGATGGAGGCCTGCCGCGCCGGGTTCTGCCCACAGCCTGCCTGGACCACATGTCCCATGATGACGGCGTTGACGTCGGCGGCCGGTACGCGTGACTTTTCCAGGGCGCCGGCGATGGCGAAGGCGCCGAGCTCAACCGCGGTGAAGGATGCGAGCTGGCCGTTGAGCCGGCCCTGCGGAGTGCGTGCTCCGCCAACGATCACCACTTCGGCGGCGGTTGCTTCTTGGCCTGCGGCCTGGTCTGGGCGGTTGCTCATGGCGGGAAATCCACTTTCGTCGTTGAAATAGTCAGTGCCGGGGTGCAGCTCAAGGGCCTGGAGCAGTATGCCCGGATGCAGCGGCGCTGGAACAAGGGTACGCCAATGGCCGGGGCGGGGGAGAGCCACGTCACGCCGGAATGAGGCCCCGCACACCGGCGGCACGCACAATCCGCGGATCGTGCGGTAAGATATTGCTATCCGATGCGTCAGCGGTGCGCCGGTGTTGCCTGTAGCTCCCCGTTCCACGGTCCCGATGGTCGAATCCAATCGACAATCACATCGACCGGACCGGCGGGTCGAGCCACGCAGGGTTGCGGCGCCGGGTAGACTTGTCTGCCCATAATGCCCTATAGTTAATATTTGCTTCCCTCTCTTAACCTTCAGCCTTCATATAGCGGTGGGCTTTGTCCTGTGCCAGGCAGCGTTTCGCGCGCCCGGCAGGATGCAAGGACGCACGCGGACCAGGTCCGTTCTGTGCAGAGAAGGAGGCGCGAAACACGCCTGAAGGTCTGTGGAAGGATCCCTCTTGGTCGCCTCGAGCACCTCTAATAATGCAACCGCTAACATCCCGGAGAACATCGCTCCCCGGATTTCATTCGCAAAGATTCACGAACCTCTTGACGTTCCCAATCTTCTTGCCCTGCAGACCGAGAGCTTTGACTGGCTCGTCGGCAACGAACGCTGGAAAGCGCGCGTGGAAAAGGCGAAGCAGACCGGGGAACAGGGCATAGCCACCACCTCCGGCCTCGCCGACATCTTCGAGGAAATCTCCCCGATCGAGGACTTCCAGGGCACGATGTCCCTGAGTTTCACCGAGCCGGAGTTTGCCGACCCGAAGTACACCATGGCTGAGTGCAAGGATCGGGACGCCACGTACTCGGCCCCGCTGTACGTTAAAGCCGAATTCATGAACAACAACACGGGCGAAATCAAGCAGCAGACCGTGTTCATGGGCGACTTCCCGCTGATGACAGACAAGGGAACGTTCGTCATCAACGGCACCGAGCGTGTCGTTGTTTCCCAGCTGGTCCGTTCGCCGGGCGCATACTTCGAGCGCACCGCGGACAAGACCAGCGACAAGGACATCTACACCGCGAAGATCATTCCTTCCCGCGGTGCATGGTTCGAACTCGAAATCGACAAGCGCGACCAGGTTGGCGTCCGCCTCGACCGCAAGCGCAAGCAGTCCGTCACCGTCCTGCTCAAGGCACTCGGCTGGACCGAAGGCCAGATCCTCGAGACCTTCGGCGAATACGATTCCATCCGCGCCACCCTCGAGAAGGACCCGACGGAAACCCGCGAGGATGCCCTGCTGGACATCTACCGCAAGCTCCGTCCGGGCGAGCCGCCCACGGTCGAGGCTGCCCAGACCCTGCTGGACAACCTGTACTTCAACCCGAAGCGCTACGACCTGGCCAAGGTTGGCCGTTACAAGATCAACCGCAAGCTCGGCATCGACAAGCCGCTGACGGACTCCGATGCTTCGGTCCTGAACAACGATGACATCGTTGCCATGATCAAGTTCCTGGTTGCCCTGCACGCCGGCGAGAAGACCGTTCCGGGCAAGCGCAACGGCGAAGACGTCGACATCCGCGTGGAGGTCGACGACATCGACCACTTCGGCAACCGCCGCATCCGCGCCGTCGGTGAGCTCATCGAGAACCAGATCCGCACTGGTCTGTCCCGCATGGAGCGTGTTGTGCGCGAGCGCATGACCACTCAGGACGTCGAGGCCATCACGCCGCAGACGCTGATCAACATCCGCCCCGTCGTGGCAGCGATCAAGGAGTTCTTCGGAACATCCCAGCTCTCGCAGTTCATGGACCAGAACAACCCGCTCGCCGGACTGACGCACAAGCGCCGCCTGTCCGCGCTGGGCCCGGGTGGTCTGTCCCGTGACCGCGCAGGCATGGAAGTCCGAGACGTCCACCCCTCGCACTACGGCCGCATGTGCCCCATCGAAACCCCTGAAGGTCCGAACATTGGCCTGATCGGTTCGCTGGCGTCCTACGCCCGGATCAACGCTTTCGGCTTCATCGAAACGCCGTACCGCAAGGTTATCAACGGCGTCGTCACCGACCAGGTTGATTACCTGACGGCCGACGACGAAGTGGAGCGCACCATTGCCCAGGCAAACGCTCCGCTGCGCGAAGACCAGCACTTCGCCGAGGACCTCGTCCTCGTGCGTGCCCGCGGCGGTTCCGGCGAGCCCGTGCTCGTCGAGCCCGAAGGCGTGGAATACATGGACGTCTCCCCGCGCCAGATGGTGTCGGTGGCCACCGCCCTGATTCCGTTCCTGGAGCACGATGACGCCAACCGCGCCCTCATGGGTGCGAACATGCAGCGCCAGGCCGTGCCGCTGCTCCGTTCCGAGCGCCCCGTCGTGGGCACCGGCATGGAGAAGTACGCAGCTGTTGACGCCGGCGACTCAGTCACCGCCGTCAAGCCCGGCGTCGTGACCGAGGTCTCCGCTGAGCTCGTTACCGTCATGAACGACGACGGCACCGAGTCCAACTACCCGATCATGAAGTTCGCGCGCTCCAACCAGGGCAACGCGTACAACCAGCGGGTCCTGGTTTCCGAAGGCGCACGCGTCGAGGTCAACAGCATCATCGCCGACGGTCCGTCCACGGACCAGGGCGAGCTGGCACTGGGTAAGAACCTGCTCGTGGCATTCATGTCATGGGAAGGCCACAACTACGAGGATGCGATCATCCTCTCCCAGCGCATGGTCTCCGACGACGTCCTCACCTCCATCCACATCGAGGAGCACGAAGTTGATGCCCGCGACACCAAGCTTGGTGCCGAGGAAATCACCCGTGACATCCCCAACGTGTCCGAGGAAGTGCTCTCCCAGCTGGACGAGCGCGGCATCATCCACATTGGTGCCGAGGTTGAAGCCGGCGACATCCTGGTTGGCCGCGTCACCCCCAAGGGTGAGACGGAACTGACTCCGGAAGAGCGCCTGCTGCGCGCCATCTTCGGCGAGAAGAGCCGCGAAGTCCGCGACACCTCCCTGAAGGTGCCCCACGGCGAGTCCGGCACGGTCATCGGTGTCCGCATCTTCGACCGCGACAACGACGACGAGCTGCCCCCGGGCGTGAACCAGCTGGTGCGCGTCTACGTCGCCCACAAGCGCAAGATCACGGACGGCGACAAGCTGGCCGGCCGCCACGGCAACAAGGGCGTCATCTCCAAGATCCTCCCGATCGAAGACATGCCGTTCATGGAAGACGGAACCCCCGTCGACATCGTCCTGAACCCGCTGGGTGTTCCGGGCCGCATGAACGTCGGCCAGGTCCTGGAAATCCACCTTGGCTGGGCTGCCAAGCAGGGCTGGAAGATCGACGGCAACCCCGACTGGGTCAAGAACCTTCCGGAACTGCCGCGCGAATCCGGCCCCACCACGGTCGCCACCCCGGTGTTCGACGGTGCCAGTGAAGACGAAATCACCGGCCTGCTCGATTCCACCAACGTGACCCGTGACGGCAACCGCCTGATCGGCGCTTCCGGTAAGGCCCGGATGTTCGACGGCCGCTCGGGCCAGCCGTTCCCGGAGCCCATCTCCGTGGGTTACATGTACATCCTGAAGCTGCACCACCTTGTTGATGACAAGATCCATGCACGCTCCACCGGTCCGTACTCCATGATCACCCAGCAGCCGCTGGGTGGTAAGGCACAGTTCGGTGGCCAGCGCTTCGGTGAAATGGAAGTTTGGGCCCTGGAAGCGTACGGCGCCGCCTACACGCTGCAGGAACTGCTGACCATCAAGTCGGATGACATCCACGGCCGCGTGAAGGTCTACGAGGCCATCGTCAAGGGCGAGAACATCCCGGAGCCCGGTGTTCCGGAGTCCTTCAAGGTGCTCATCAAGGAAATGCAGTCGCTCTGCCTGAATGTGGAAGTACTCTCCACCGAGGGCAACACGATTGAAATGCGTGACTCGGATGAAGAAGTCTTCCGGGCCGCGGAAGAACTGGGTATCGATCTGTCCCGCGCAGAGCCCAGCTCCGTAGAAGAGGTTTAGCCGAGCCGGCCGGTCCGCTGACGCGGGCCGGCCTCCGGCAGCCCCTTCCCGTACCCGAGACATTCAGATTTAGAGAACAAGAGAGAACAGGGACCCATGTCCAACGATTCCACGTTCGGCCTCATGCGTATCGGCCTTGCCACTGCGGATGAAATCCGCGGCTGGTCTTATGGCGAAGTCAAGAAGCCGGAAACCATCAACTACCGAACCCTGAAGCCGGAGAAGGACGGTCTTTTCTGCGAAAAGATCTTCGGTCCTTCCCGCGACTGGGAATGCTACTGCGGTAAGTACAAGCGCGTACGTTTCAAGGGCATCATCTGTGAACGCTGCGGCGTCGAGGTCACCCGTGCCAAGGTGCGCCGCGAGCGCATGGGCCACATTGAGCTCGCCGCTCCCGTGACCCACATCTGGTACTTCAAGGGTGTTCCGTCCCGCCTGGGCTACCTGCTGGACCTGGCGCCGAAGGACCTCGAAAAGGTCATCTACTTCGCCGCCTACATGATCACGTCCGTGGACGAGGAAAACCGCCACGCGGAACTCCCGAACCTGCAGGCTGAGCACGACCTGGAGCGCAAGCACCTGGTCGACCAGCGCGACTCCGACATCGCAGCCATCGCCAAGGACCTCGAAGGCGAGATTGCACGCCTCGAGGGAGAAGGCGCCAAGGCTGCGGACAAGAAGAAGGCCCGCGACTCCGCCGACCGCCAGATGGCCAAGGTGCGCCGCGACGCCGACAACAACATCGAGCGCCTCGAGCAGGTCTGGGAACGCTTCAAGAACCTCAAGGTCGGCGACCTCGAGGGCGACGAAGGCCTCTACCGCGAACTGCGCGACCGCTACGGTCTGTACTTCGAAGGCTCCATGGGTGCCGAAGCCATCAAGCAGCGCCTTGAGGACTTCGACATGCAGGCCGAGTCCGAGCTGCTGCGCGACATCATCCAGAACGGCAAGGGCCAGCGCAAGACGCGTGCCCTGAAGCGACTGAAGGTTGTCAACGCATTCCTGACCACGACCAACAGCCCGCTGGGCATGGTCCTGGACGCCGTACCGGTGATCCCGCCGGAACTGCGCCCGATGGTTCAGCTCGACGGCGGACGTTTCGCAACGTCCGACCTCAACGACCTGTACCGCCGCGTGATCAACCGCAACAACCGTCTGAAGCGCCTGCTGGATCTCGGTGCCCCCGAGATCATCGTGAACAACGAAAAGCGCATGCTCCAGGAAGCCGTCGACTCCCTGTTCGACAACGGCCGCCGCGGCCGTCCGGTCACCGGACCGGGCAACCGTCCGCTGAAGTCGCTGTCCGACATGCTCAAGGGCAAGCAGGGCCGCTTCCGCCAGAACCTTCTGGGTAAGCGCGTTGACTACTCCGGCCGTTCGGTTATCGTCGTCGGTCCGCAGCTGAAGCTGCACCAGTGTGGCCTGCCCAAGCAGATGGCGCTGGAGCTCTTCAAGCCGTTCGTGATGAAGCGCCTGGTTGACCTCAACCACGCACAGAACATCAAGAGCGCCAAGCGCATGGTCGAGCGTTTCCGCCCGCAGGTCTGGGACGTGCTGGAAGAGATCATCACCGAACACCCGGTGCTGCTCAACCGTGCACCCACCCTGCACCGTCTGGGTATCCAGGCCTTCGAGCCGCAGCTCGTTGAAGGCAAGGCCCTTCAGCTGCACCCGCTCGTTTGTGGCGCGTTCAACGCCGACTTCGACGGTGACCAGATGGCAGTGCACCTGCCGCTGAGCCCGGAGGCCCAGGCCGAGGCACGCATCCTGATGCTGTCCTCGAACAACATCCTGAAGCCCTCGGACGGCCGTCCGGTGACCCTGCCGTCGCAGGATATGATCATCGGCCTGCACCACCTCACCACCAAGAAGGAAGGCGCAGCAGGCGAAGGACGGTTCTTCACGACCCCGTCCGAAGCCCTGATGGCGTACGACCTCGGCGAGCTTGACCTGAACGCTCAGGTCAGCATGCGTCTGGAAGGCTTCGTGCCCTCCGCCGACCGTCCGGCTCCGGAAGGCTGGGAAGAAGGCACCCCCGCCCTCATCCAGACCTCCCTGGGTCAGGTCATCTTCAACCAGACATTGCCGGCGGATTACCCGTGGGTTGAGAAGGTTGCAGACAAGGGCCAGCTGTCCGCCATTGTGAACGACCTGGCGGAGCGCTACCCGAAGGTCATCACGGCGGCAACGCTGGATAACCTGAAGGACGCCGGTTTCTACTGGGCCACCCGCTCGGGCGTTACCGTTGCCATCTCGGACATCTCCGCGCCGATCGACAAGCCGGCCATCATGGAGGTCTACGAAACGCAGGCCGCCAAGGTGGAAAGCCAGTACGGCAAGGGCCTGATCGCAGAAGACGAGCGCCGCCAGGAGCTCATCGACATTTGGAACAAGGCGACCAACGAAGTTGCCGCGGCCATGCGTGCGAACATGCCCAAGGAAAACAACATCAACCGCATGGTGTCTTCCGGTGCCCGTGGTAACTGGCTGCAGGTCCGGCAGATTGCCGGTATCCGTGGCCTGGTGGCTAACCCTAAGGGTGAGATCATCCCGCGTCCGATCAAGTCCTCGTACCGCGAGGGCCTGTCGGTGCTGGAATACTTCATCGCCACCCACGGTGCCCGTAAGGGTCTCGCCGATACCGCTCTGCGTACCGCCAACTCGGGTTACCTGACCCGTCGTCTGGTGGACGTTTCCCAGGACGTCATTGTCCGCGAGGAAGACTGCGGCACCGAGCGCGGCCTGAACGTGACCATCGCGGTCCCGGACTCCAACGGCGAACTGCAGCTGCACGAAGAGGTCGAGAACTCGGCGTACGCCCGTACGCTGGCCACCGACGTCACCGATGCCCAGGGCAATGTCCTGGCCAAGGGCGGCGACGATGTGGGCGACGTCCTCATCGCGAAGCTGTTCGAAGCCGGCGTCACCGACATCAAGGTCCGCTCCGTACTCACCTGTGAGTCCGCCGTCGGTACCTGTGCACTCTGCTACGGCCGCTCCCTGGCCACGGGTAAGACCGTGGACATCGGCGAGGCCGTCGGCATCATTGCCGCACAGTCCATTGGTGAGCCGGGTACCCAGCTGACCATGCGTACCTTCCACACCGGTGGTGTTGCTTCCGCGGAAGACATCACCCAGGGTCTGCCCCGTATCCAGGAGCTCTTCGAAGCACGTACCCCCAAGGGTGTTGCTCCGATCTCCGAGACTGCGGGCCGGGTCACCATCGAAGAGTCCGACCGCCAGATGCGTCTGGTTGTCACTCCCGATGACGGCTCCGAGGAAATCGCGTACCCGGTCCTGCGCCGCGCCCGCCTGCTGGTTGCCGACGGCGACCACGTTGAGGTTGGCCAGCAGCTGGTCTTCGGTGCGGTGGATCCCAAGCAGATCCTCCGTATCCTCGGCCCGCGCAAGGCACAGGAATTCCTGGTGGACGAAGTCCAGCGCGTGTACCGCAGCCAGGGCGTAGGCATCCACGACAAGCACGTGGAAGTCATCGTCCGGCAGATGCTGCGCCGCGTGACCGTGATCGAGTCCGGCGACTCCGAGCTGCTTCCGGGCGAGCTCGCCGAGCGCCGCCGCTTCGAGAGCGAGAACCGCCGCGTTGTATCCGAGGGCAAGAAGCCGGCTTCAGGCCGTCCCGAGCTCATGGGTATCACCAAGGCGTCGCTGGCCACCGAGTCCTGGCTGTCCGCTGCTTCCTTCCAGGAAACCACCCGCGTCCTGACGCAGGCGGCCATGGAAGGCAAGAGCGATCCGCTGCTCGGCCTCAAGGAAAACGTCATCATCGGTAAGCTGATCCCGGCCGGAACGGGCCTGCCCCGTTACACCGAGGTCACTGTCGAGCCGACCGAAGAAGCAAAGGCCAACCTGTTCACCGGCCCGAGCGCCTTCAGCGACTTCGACTACGCCGGAGTTGACGGCGGCCTGAGCCCCGAGTTCCACGCCATCCCGCTGGATGACTACGACATGGGCAGCGACTTCCGCTAACCTCCAACGCTTCAGCCGGCTTGTCTTGAGCCGGCCGAAGTAAGGGAAGGCTCCGCACCGTTTGGTGCGGGGCCTTCCGTGCCTTAACGCCCATATCCGGCCACACTGGTGCCGCTTCCACAGTCCGGGGTGTTTCCGGCCCGCCAGGACCCGGGGGAGGGGTGATTGCAGCAATAGATCCCTGCAGGCGGGCAACTCCCGGCTCCGGTGAGAGTACTCTGGAAGAAGCCGTTGCAGGAGTGCTGCCGGGCGGAATGTGACTTCGGGCGCACCGGCGGGATGTCCGGCTTAAGTCTGATAGACTAGGTACTAATTGTTTGTGTGGCAGTGGATGAAGGACGTTCACGAAATCCCTCGGGAGCTTCGTGGAGCGGGCCTGTTTCCGGGTTGCAGGGTTCCTGTGCAACGAATGCCACACTTTTGCACGCCTACGGTCGCTTTCGGCGAGAGTTTCGGAACTTATCGAGGGCACTGCGGCAACGACGACTTAAAGCGCGTCGCCTCGGCTGTTCCGACAGCTGACAGCGGGGCGATGCAACCAAGAGAACTTATCTCGAGAAAAAACGGAGAACACGAAAGTGCCTACGATTCAGCAGCTGGTCCGCAAGGGCCGGTCACCCAAGGTCTCCAAGACCAAGGCTCCCGCCCTTCAGGGAAGCCCCATGCGCCGTGGTGTTTGCACCCGCGTTTACACCACCACCCCGAAGAAGCCGAACTCTGCGCTCCGTAAGGTTGCCCGCGTGCGCCTCAATGGCGGCATCGAAGTAACCGCTTACATCCCCGGTGTTGGCCACAACCTGCAGGAACACTCCATCGTCCTCGTTCGCGGCGGTCGAGTGAAGGACCTGCCCGGTGTTCGTTACAAGATCGTTCGCGGCGCACTGGACACCCAGGGTGTCAAGAACCGCAAGCAGGCTCGCAGCCGTTACGGCGCGAAGATGGAGAAGAAGTAATATGCCCCGCAAGGGTCCGGCCCCCAAGCGGCCGCTAGTTCTGGATCCCGTCTACGGTTCCCCTCTGGTCACTCAGCTGATCAACAAGGTTCTCGTTGACGGTAAGAAGTCCACCGCAGAGCGCATCGTTTACGGTGCACTTGCCGGCGCTCAGGAAAAGACCGGGGGAGACCCCGTTGCAGCCCTGAAGAAGGCTATGGACAACATCAAGCCGAGCCTTGAGGTTAAGTCCCGCCGCGTTGGCGGTGCCACCTACCAGGTTCCCGTCGAGGTCAAGCCGGGCCGTGCAACTGCACTGGCACTGCGCTGGCTGGTTGGGTACTCCAAGGCCCGCCGCGAGAAGACCATGACCGAGCGTCTGCGCAACGAGATCCTGGATGCGTCCAACGGTCTCGGTGCCGCAGTGAAGCGCCGCGAGGACACCCACAAGATGGCCGAATCCAACAAGGCCTTCGCCCACTACCGCTGGTAAAAAGCCTGGCCGACGGCGGCCGCTCTTCAGGCCCTGTATCCCGCTCCGGCGGGGTGCAGGGCCGGAAGCAGATAAACGCAGTCGAACCGGCAAACACCAAATAAGGGAGAAACCGTGGCACTTGACGTGCTTACCGACCTGAAAAAGGTCCGCAACATCGGCATCATGGCCCACATTGATGCCGGCAAGACCACCACCACCGAGCGCATCCTGTTCTACACCGGTGTCAACCACAAGATCGGTGAGACCCACGACGGTGCGTCCACCATGGACTGGATGGCACAGGAGCAGGAGCGGGGTATCACCATTACCTCCGCAGCTACCACTTGCTACTGGGACAACAACCAGATCAACATCATCGACACACCGGGTCACGTTGACTTCACTGTCGAGGTTGAGCGGTCCCTGCGCGTGCTTGACGGCGCCGTAGCTGTCTTCGACGGCAAGGAAGGCGTGGAGCCGCAGTCTGAGACTGTTTGGCGCCAGGCTGACAAGTACAACGTTCCGCGCATCTGCTTCGTCAACAAGATGGACAAGCTCGGCGCTGACTTCTACTTCACCGTGGACACCATCATCAACCGCCTTGGCGCCAAGCCGCTGGTTATCCAGCTGCCCATCGGTGCTGAGAGCGAGTTTGAGGGCGTTGTCGACCTCGTCGAAATGCGTGCCCTGACCTGGCGCGGCGACTCCAAGGGTGATGTCACCATGGGCGCCAAGTACGAGATCGAGCCCATTCCGGCAGACCTGCAGGAAAAGGCCGAAGAGTACCGCGCAGCGCTGATCGAGGCTGTTGCCGAGGCCAGCGACGAGCTGATGAACAAGTACCTCGAAGGTGAAGAATTCACCACCGAGGAAATCAAGGCCGGCATCCGCCACCTGACCATCAACTCGCTGGTCTACCCGGTGCTCTGCGGCTCGGCGTTCAAGAACCGCGGCGTACAGCCGATGCTTGACGCTGTCGTTGCTTACCTGCCGAACCCGCTTGACGTGCCGAACATCAAGGGCCACGACATCCGCGACGAAGAGGTTGTCCTCGAACGCGCCGCTGATGCCAACGCCCCGTTCTCGGCCCTGGCGTTCAAGGTTGTCACCCACCCGTTCTTCGGGCGTCTGACCTACATCCGCGTGTACTCCGGTCACGCTGCTTCCGGTGCCCAGGTCATGAATGCGACCAAGCAGAAGAAGGAGCGCATCGGAAAGCTCTTCCAGATGCACGCCAACAAGGAAAACCCGGTCGAGGAAATCACGACGGGCCACATCTACGCGGCTATCGGCCTGAAGGACACGACCACGGGCGACACCCTGTGCGACCTTCAGAACCCGATCGTGCTGGAATCCATGAGCTTCCCGGAGCCCGTGATTTCCGTGGCCATCGAGCCGAAGACCAAGGGTGACCAGGAGAAGCTCTCCACGGCTATCCAGAAGCTCTCCGAAGAGGACCCGACCTTCCAGGTCTCCCTCGACGAGGACACAGGCCAGACCATCATCGCCGGTATGGGCGAGCTGCACCTGGACATCCTGGTTGACCGTATGCGCCGCGAGTTCCGCGTCGAGGCCAACGTGGGCAAGCCCCAGGTTGCCTACCGCGAAACCATCAAGCGCGCTGTGGCCAAGCATGACTACACGCACAAGAAGCAGACCGGTGGTTCGGGCCAGTTCGCAAAGGTCCAGATCGCGATCGAGCCGCTGGATACTTCCGAAGGCACCTTCTACGAGTTCGACAATAAGGTCACCGGTGGCCGTATTCCCCGCGAATACATCCCCTCGGTTGACCAGGGCATCCAGAGCGCGCTTACTGACGGTGTGCTCGCCGGCTACCCCGTGGTGGGCATCAAGGCAATCCTGCTTGACGGTGCATACCACGACGTCGACTCCTCGGAAATGGCGTTCAAGATCGCAGGACGGCAGGCTTTCAAGGAAGCCGCACGTCTCGCGAACCCTGTGCTGCTCGAACCGCTGATGGATGTTGAAGTCCGCACCCCTGAGGAATACATGGGTGAAGTTATCGGTGACATCAACTCCCGCCGCGGACAGATGCAGTCCATGGAAGACGCCGCAGGCGTGAAGGTCATCCGTGCTCACGTACCGCTGTCCGGCATGTTCGGGTACATCGGCGACCTGCGTTCCAAGACGCAGGGCCGCGCTGTGTACTCCATGTCGTTCAACAGCTACGCGGAGGTCCCGAAGGCAGTTGCCGACGAGATCATCCAGAAGACGCGCGGCGAATAAAAACCCTGGTCGGTGTTCCGGGGGAAACTTCGGAACACCGCACCGTGTGCAGCGGGCCATGGCCCCGGCCGGAAGCCCGCTGCATAGCCAAACTGAGCGGCCTCGCCAGGCTGCTGCGGAAAAACGGCAATTTCATCAAATAAACAGCCCCCAGTAGACTTACATCAGTTTCAGCAGCGAGAAGCGCTGTTGAAGATTGAGTCTTCAACCTTTCTAGGAGGAACCCGTGGCGAAGGCAAAGTTCGAGCGGACTAAGCCGCACGTCAACATCGGCACCATTGGTCACGTTGACCATGGAAAGACGACGTTGACCGCTGCCATTTCGAAGGTACTTGCTGACAAGTACCCTGATCTGAATGAAAAGCGCGATTTCGCTGCTATCGACTCTGCACCTGAAGAGCGCCAGCGCGGTATTACCATCAACATCTCGCACATCGAGTACCAGACCGAGAAGCGCCACTACGCACACGTAGACGCCCCCGGTCACGCTGACTACATCAAGAACATGATCACTGGTGCAGCTCAGATGGACGGCGCAATCCTCGTGGTTGCCGCTACCGACGGTCCGATGGCCCAGACCCGCGAGCACGTTCTGCTGGCCCGCCAGGTTGGCGTTCCCTACCTGCTGGTCGCACTGAACAAGTCCGACATGGTCGATGACGAGGAACTTCTGGACCTCGTTGAAATGGAAGTTCGCGAACTGCTGAGCTCCCAGGAATTCGACGGCGACAACGCTCCCGTCGTGCGCGTCTCCGGCCTCAAGGCTCTGGAAGGCGACCCCAAGTGGGTTGCTTCCGTCGAAGAGCTGATGGAAGCCGTTGACAACAACGTGCCGGACCCGATCCGCGACAAGGACAAGCCGTTCCTGATGCCGATCGAGGACGTCTTCACGATCACCGGTCGTGGAACCGTTGTCACGGGCCGCGCCGAGCGCGGTACCCTCGCCATCAACTCCGAGGTCGAGATCGTCGGCATCCGTCCGGTCCAGAAGACCACGGTTACCGGTATCGAGATGTTCCACAAGCAGCTTGACGAAGCATGGGCCGGCGAGAACTGTGGCCTGCTGCTCCGCGGTATCAAGCGCGAAGACGTAGAGCGTGGCCAGGTTGTCGTAAAGCCGGGTTCCATTACCCCGCACACCGACTTCGAAGCCAACGTCTACATCCTGTCCAAGGATGAAGGCGGACGCCACAACCCGTTCTACTCGAACTACCGCCCGCAGTTCTACTTCCGTACCACGGACGTAACCGGCGTTATCACCCTCCCCGAGGGCACCGAAATGGTTATGCCCGGCGACAACACTGAGATGACCGTTGAGCTCATCCAGCCCATCGCCATGGAAGAGGGCCTCGGCTTCGCTATCCGCGAAGGCGGCCGCACCGTTGGTTCAGGCCGTGTCACCAAGATCATCAAGTAATTTCCTTACTTGCTGAATCTTCGGTGAGTTGCCGGTCCCAGCGGCCGGTTACGAACTGAAAAGAAGTCCCCGCTGCCTCAGGCAGCGGGGACTTCTTTGCGTTCGCGCCCCTTTCGGCAGCTGACCTGTCCAGCTGCAGGCCTCCCTCCACAGCACCGTTCCCAGCACCGTTCCCAGCACCGTCCGCTGGGACATTGTCCACAGTGTGAGCCGGTGGCCGTTGAAGGTCCCAGCCGCCCCTAGGATATGGAGCAGGCTGCATTCTTTTACCGGGGGGTTTACGAAGAAATGGGCGCATTCACAGTGGTGCTGGTGCTCCTACTGGCAGGCATCGGTTTCGCCGTTGGCTGGTTCGCCAGGACCATTGTTTCTTCGAGACGATCCGCAAGGGCCGGCGGTGCCCTTTCTGCGGCTGCCGCCGACGCCGCTTCCCGCGCCTACGATGACGGGTTTCGGGCAGGCTACAACAGGGCAGGGTACAACAGTGCAGGCGTGAATTCCCCGGCTCCCTTGGGCGTGAACGCTTCGCCCGTTACCGCCACTGCGCCCGTTGGCCCTCCGGTCCCGTTCAGCCCTCCGGTGACATTCAACCCTCAAGTGCCGCCGGGCACGCCGGCCTCGTTCAGCTATCCGGAGGCGTCGGGCCATCCAGCCCCGGTCGGCCCTCCGGTGCCGTCGGGCCATCCAGCCCCGGTCGGCCCTCCGGTGCCGCCGGGCACCCCGGCACCGGTCCATTCTCCGCAGCGCCAGGGTCCGCCTCTTCCACCGCCGTCGACTCCGCGGCTTCCGGGACCCGCCGGGGATGCTGCGTGGTTTGCACGGAACTCCGGGCAGCCCGGCCCGGATCTCCAGCCGGCTGGCCCCGGTCCGGTCCAACCGCCTTCGGCGGAGGAACAAGCCAAACGCGCGGCCGGAGACGAAGCCCGCCGGCGGCGACGCGACCTGCGCAACATCAACATCACCTTGTATGCCGCCTGTCTGCTGCTCGTCGCGGCGGCATCGCTGTTTATCGGCCTGGCAATACCCGAAGGTGCCAGATTCGCGGGCGTTTCCATGGTGACGGGCCTGTTCTATGCCGGCGGACTGGTGGTCCACGCCCGGAGCCGCAGGCTGCGTCCCGCCGCGGTGGCCTTTACCGGTACCGGGCTTGCCTTGATCCCGGTGGTCGGGCTGGCCCTGCATAACCTCGTGCTGCGGGATGCGCCACTGTCCTGGCTGGTGACGTCCGTAGTGGGGACCGCCGCCTTTGCCTTTGCCGCGGCGCGGTTGGAAAGCCGCGTGGTGGCCTACCTGTCCATGACGTTCCTGCTGTCCACCGCGCTGGCGTCCGGAGCGTCGATGCGGGCCGGGATCATTTGGTACTTCCTCTTTACCGTTCTCCTGGCAACCGCCGTGTCGCTGGTGGCGATGCGCCGTCCGGCGTGGCTGGGGAACATCTACGCGGCGGCCTTTGTCCGGTCGCACCGCTTTCTGGTTCCGGCAGCGGCCGGGGTGGCTCTTCTGACGGCTGTGGAACTGGGCGGCTGGCAATTCTCCCTGTTGTTCCTGGCCTTCTCCTGTTACTACGCGGTGCTCTTCCTGCAGAGCCGGCACCGGGAAAAGCTGTACAGCAGCTACGGTTTTCGGGCCACGGCCACCATCGGCTTTGCGGTCCTTGCCTCCAAGGCGACCGATGACGCCGCAGCTGGGATCCTGGCCGCGTCGTTGTTGCTACTCGTGCAGGCTGCCGGCTTGCTGGTCCTGCGCCGCCGCTATTCCGCCTTGGGCGGCCACCAGTTCTTTGTGACTGACTACGTGCTGGTGATCGTGCTGCAGATACTGGCCGGACTGGCCGCTGGCCAGCTCGCAGCCGGCATCATGCCCGGAGGCAGCGCCAGCCCGGTTCTGTTTACCGGAACCGCCGCGGCGGTGCTCCTGACCTGCATCGCCGGTGCTTGGCGGATCACGTCCATCCCGGATGTTGTCCCGGCTTGTGCCGTCCTCCTCGGATTTGCCGCCTGGCTGAACGGCGGGGCGGGCACGCTGTGGCCGGAGGTTCTCCTGCTGGTGGTGCTGGCCTGCCACTTCATCCTTCGCGCGGCAACCAGCACCGGACCCGCGAGGGAGGACTACTGGCTGTGGGCGCGGGCAACGGCAGTCATACTGGTGGCCGTGGCATCGATGGCAGCCCTGGACACGGCAGGCGCCGGTGCCCGGGAAACCCTGGTCTGGTCCCTTTCCACGACCGCCGCCGCCGTCATCATCAACCAGTGTGTTTCCGTGTGTCTGCTAATCCGCGGGGCCACGGGCGGTGCGGCGCCGTTTACCCGCCCGTCATCAACCCGCCCGTCATCAACCCGCTTGGAAGTCCCCGTGGCGGCTGCAGCCGCCGGGGTGACGGCCTTGCTGGCGCTGTTCCTGCGGCTGACGGAGTCTCCGGACGCCGTCGTGACCCTGTGGGTCCTGTTCTCCGCATTATTGGCGAATGTGGCGACTTCCCTGCTGCTTCGCCGGTTCTTCGAAGAACGGTCATGGCTTGAGGGGATTGGCCCAGCCGGCTTTGCCGCGGCTGCGTTGGTGGGAGCCGGAGTGCTCGGGGTGCGGGGATACGAAGTGCTTACGGTCGCCGCGCTGGTTTACTGCGGCTTCATGGCCGCACGTGGTGCCCGGGCCGGCCGCCGGGGCGTATATCTGCTGGCGGGGCAGATACTGCTCACCGTTCTGGTGGCACTGGTGGCAGCGGACTTGGATCTTTCAGTGCATGACCTGTTTGTTGCCACAGCCCTTTCGGTGCTGCTGCAGCAGGTGCTGCGGACGCTTCTGCAGGACCGGTTTGCCGGTGCCGGCGTGGGCAGGCTTGCTGCCGCCGCCCAGTGGGGGAGCGCCGGATTGCTTGTGTTCCTGCCTTTGGCCTACGAAGTCCTTGCATTCGAGCCCCTGGCATCGACGACGTCAGTGCTCCTGGTGACGGCTGCAGCCAGTGCGCTGTTCATCCAGCTTTCGGTGGTTGTCCGAAGATCAGCGGGCGTCCGGGTGCCTTACCCCGGAGGTTCACTGGCCGGAGCAGCGGCCCTGGCAGCGCTGCTGACCCTCTGGCTGCGGCTGGCGGAAGCACCCGACACCGAGCTGACGATGTGGGTGTTGTTCCTGTCGCTGGCAGTTAACGTCCTGGCATCACTGGCCCAGCGCCGGCTTTTCCCCGAGGTGTCCTGGCTTGAGTGGGCCGGACCGGCGGGGTTTGCAGCGGCCGGCCTTCTCGGTACGGGCCTGCTTGGCCTCCGCGGCTATGAGGTTCTGACTGTGGCAGCGCTCGGATACTGCCTGTTTATGGTGGTCCGCGGCGGGCGGGCCGGCCGCCGCGGCAGTTACCTGTTGGCGGGGCAGGTTCTGCTGACGGTGCTCACAGCCCTGGTGGCCATGGATCTGGACTGGAATATCCACGCGGCCTTTACTGCCGTGCTGGTTTCCGTGGCAGCGCAGCAGGTGCTGCGGGCGCTGCTGGGCCGGGTTTATCACGCAGCACCCCTGAGGGAGCTGGGCAACGCCGCGCTCTGGGGGAGCGTGGCGGCGCTGACGCTGCTGCCCCTGGGCTACGCCGCTGCAGCCGATGGAGATGTTCGCCGTCACGTCGTCGTGACGTCCCTGTCACTGCTCCTGGCCATGACCGCCGCGGCGGGTGTGGCGGAGCGCAACACCACCCTTCTCCTTCCCGCCCTGTACGCGCTGGGCATGCTGCCCCTTGTCCTGACACGCGTGATGGGGTTCGAATCCGCCGGAGTGACGGGTGACGGGTCCGCACCGCCGGCACCGCTGAGCCTTGCCGGCGCCTGCCTGCTGTACCTGATCCTTGCAGCGGCTCTCCTGGCTCTGGAAACCAGCAGGGCCATTGGGGCAACTGTCCGCACGCGGCTGCTTGCCGGAGGAGCGCTGTACTGCATCCCGGCACTGGCACTGGCAGGGGCGGAGGGCAGCGCGCTGCTGATGGGACTCACTGTTCTGCTTCCCGCTGCCGGCTTCCTTACCGTCTCCTTCACCAGGAGGCTTCCCTGGCTGACGGTGGTGACCGTGGCGCTGGTTCCGGTGGCAGCCTTCCTTATCCAGTCCTGGGTCGTCAGGGATGTGCTGGCAACTGCGGCACACGGCGGAGCCGCCAGGCTGTGGTCCGGCTTTGCAGCTGCCCTGCTGCTCTACGCGGCGGGCTATGTCCTGTCAGTACTGCCGTCCACCGCGACCATGATGCTGCGCCGGCGGATCCTGGGTTCGGGTGCGGCCGTCATTGCCGCCGGCGCAGGGGTCTCTGTCATGCCGTACCACCACATCTCCGGGGTGTATGGCTCCGTTGTCCTCGTGGCGGCACTGGCTGCCGCCGTGCGGGAGGTTCCACCCGCCTGGCGGGAAGCTGCGGGAGAAGCCGCAGCGCTCGTGGCCGCGCTGTCCGCCCAGCGCATCATCCTGTACACCCTTGACGGAGCCGGGTGGTTTTGGGTGCTGCAGTACTGGGTGCTGGTGCTGGCCGCGCTTGCCGCCTACGAGTACCGGCGCGGACGTGCCCAGCGGGGGACCGTCGTCCTGTCCGTTTCCGCCGGGCTGCTGTCCGCAACTGGGCTCGGAACCATCGTCACCGCGGATGCCACTGAGCAGGTGTGGGCGCTGCTGGCCCATTCCGGGCTGCTGGCCTTCGGCGTTGTGGCCAACCGCCGGCTGTTCACCGTCTGGGGAGCTGCCGGCGTCGCGCTGGCAGTGCTCTGGTACCTTCGCGGTTACACGTTCCTGCTCTTGGCCCTCCTTGCAGCGGCGCTCATAGCGCTGGCTGTATGGCGCCTGAGCCGCGTGCGGCCGGACACCGTCCCGGAAGCGGAGCGCTAGGGCATGGCGCCGGCCTGGTTTAGGATCAACACATGGAATTACTGATTGTTCTCGCCGTGGTGGTGGCCGTTGCGGGTGGGGTGGCCTGGGGCAGGCGGAGTTTCCGCAGCGAAATCGACCGGGCCAAGCGTATCCGCCGGGCAAACCGCGACGGGCAGTCCTAGGCCAGGCTCATGCCGCTGGCCGGTTTTCCCGGCCGCAGGGGCTGCGGTAGACTGGGAAACGTTGACTTGCCGGTAATCACCGCATTACCGCGCGGTAGTCTGCCGGAGGCCGCCGGATTGGCGGATTCTTCCTGATTCTGGCAGACTAGAGAAGTTGTTCAAGCGCTTATGTGCCCGCATGTGCTCGTTTGGCCGGTTCCGGTCAGCCCGTAGTGCATGATGAGATGTCGTCCCGGTCAGGATAATGCCTGACGCAGGGTCGGATCCTTCAGGGTAAAAGCCCATATATAACCCGCCCCCAATCTTGCACGGGTATCGCAGATCAAGAATCCGCGACACACCCGAGCGCGGGGGTCGGAGCCTCGGCAGGGTGAGGAACCCGGATTTATCCGGATTCAGTCTGTTGGAGGAGTGCCAGGCCGTAAAGGCAGCTAGGTACAAAAACTGTACAGAGAGCAATACTCGAAGAAAGAGGCACGACGCCATGGCGGGACAAAAAATCCGCATCCGGCTGAAGTCGTATGACCACGAGGTCATCGACGTATCAGCACGGAAGATCGTTGAGACGGTCACGCGTGCAGGCGCAACGGTAGTAGGCCCCGTGCCGCTGCCCACGGAAAAGAACGTGTACTGCGTTATCCGTTCGCCGCACAAGTACAAGGACAGCCGCGAGCACTTTGAAATGCGCACGCACAAGCGTCTGATCGACATCATTGACCCCACGCCCAAGGCCGTTGACTCGCTGATGCGTCTCGACCTGCCTGCCGACGTGAACATCGAAATCAAGCTGTAGGGGGGGGAGCGGATACTTATGTCTACTTCACTTACACGCCAGGTCAAGGGCCTTCTGGGCACCAAGCTGGGCATGACCCAGGTCTGGGACGAGAACAACAAGCTCATCCCCGTCACCGTCCTTCAGGCTGACTCGAACGTCGTTACACAGCTGCGCAACGCGGAAAAGGACGGCTACACCGCCGTTCAGATCGGCTACGGCCAGATCGACCCGCGCAAGGTGACCAAGCCCCTGGCCGGTCACTTTGAAAAGGCAGGCGTCACGCCTCGCCGCCACGTTGTTGAACTGCGCACCTCAGATGCCGACACCTACGAGCTGGGCCAGGAACTCTCCGTCGAGATTTTCGAAGCCGGCCAGAAGGTCGACATCACCGGAACCTCCAAGGGCAAGGGCTTTGCCGGTGTCATGAAGCGTCACGGCTTCCACGGCGTCGGTGCCTCCCACGGTGCACACAAGAACCACCGTAAGCCCGGTTCCATCGGTGGCGCATCCACCCCGGGCCGCGTCTTCAAGGGCGTTCGGATGGCTGGCCGCATGGGCGCCGTCCGCCACACCACGATGAACCTCACGGTTCACGGTGTGGACGCCGAGAAGTCGCTCCTGCTGATCAAGGGTGCCGTTCCCGGCGCCCGCGGCCAGGTCGTCCTCGTACGCACCGCCGTGAAGGGAGCTTAGTCTCATGGCTAACGAAACCACTGTTGAATTCCCCGCAGCGATCTTCGACGTTCAGACGAACGTTCCGCTTCTGCACCAGGTGGTAGTTGCTCAGCTTGCAGCTGCCCGCCAGGGTACGCACAAGACGAAGACCCGCGCAGAGGTCTCCGGTGCAGGCCGCAAGCCGTTCAAGCAGAAGGGTACCGGCCGCGCCCGTCAGGGTTCCATCCGTGCTCCTCACATGACCGGTGGTGGCGTTGTCCACGGACCGACGCCCCGCGACTACAGCCAGCGCACCCCCAAGAAGATGATTGCCGCCGCACTTCGCGGAGCACTCTCCGACCGGGCACGCAACGGCCGCATCCACGTGCTGGAAACCCTGGTAGCCGGCGAGACGCCGTCCACCAAGGCCGCACGCGAATCGCTGCGTTCACTTTCCGACCGCAAGAACATGCTCGTTGTCATCGAGCGCGCCAATGATGTTGCCGCACTTTCCGTGCGAAACCTCTCTGCTGTTCACGTGATCTATGTAGATCAGCTGAACACCTACGACGTGCTTGTTGCCGATGACGTGGTCTTCACCAAGGCTGCCTACGACGAGTTCGTCGGCAAGAACACTGTCAAGGAGGACGCCAAGTGAGCGCGACCACCGCAAAGGACCCTCGCGACGTGGTGCTGGCACCCGTCGTTTCGGAAAAGAGCTACGGCCTGATCGACGAAGGTAAGTACACCTTCCTGGTCGACCCCCGCTCCAACAAGACCGAGATCAAGCTGGCCGTGGAGAAAATCTTCTCCGTCAAGGTCGACTCGATCAACACCATCAACCGTGCCGGTAAGCGTAAGCGGACCAAGTTCGGATGGGGACAGCGCAAGAACACCAAGCGCGCCATTGTCACCCTGAAGGACGGCACAATCGACATCTTCGGCGGTCCGCTCAGCTAGGGCGGAGACCACTTTAACGAGGAATAAATAATGGGAATCCGTAAATACAAGCCGACTACACCGGGCCGTCGCGGCTCGAGTGTCGCCGACTTCACCGAAATCACGCGGTCGACGCCGGAAAAGTCGTTGGTACGCCCGCTGCCCAAAAAGGGTGGACGTAACAACACCGGTAAGATCACGACCAGGCACAAGGGTGGTGGGCACAAGCGTCAGTACCGTCTGATCGACTTCCGCCGCCACGACAAGGACGGCGTCGACGCTCGCGTTGCCGAGATCGAATACGATCCGAACCGTACCGCCCGCATTGCGCTGCTGCACTACGTTGATGGCACCAAGCGTTACATCATCGCCCCGAACAAGCTCAAGCAGGGCGACCACGTAGAGGCCGGAGCCGGCGCTGACATCAAGCCCGGCAACAACCTGCCCCTGCGCAACATCCCCGTGGGTACCACCATCCACGCAGTTGAGCTGCGTCCGGGCGGCGGCGCCAAGATGGCCCGCTCCGCCGGTGCTTCGGTTCAGCTTGTTGCCAAGGAAGGCCGCTTCGCCCAGCTGCGTCTGCCTTCCGGCGAAATCCGCAACGTCGATGCGCGCTGCCGCGCCACCATCGGCGAGGTCGGCAACGCCGAGCAGTCCAACATCAACTGGGGTAAGGCCGGCCGTATGCGCTGGAAGGGCGTACGCCCGACCGTCCGCGGTGTCGCCATGAACCCGGTCGACCACCCGCACGGTGGGGGTGAAGGTAAGACCTCCGGTGGACGCCACCCGGTCAACCCGAACGGTAAGCGCGAAGGCCGCACACGCCGCCCCAATAAAGAGAGCGACAACCTCATTGTGCGTCGCCGTCGTTCCGGCAAGAACAAGCGATAGGAGCCTGGAAACATGCCACGCAGCCTGAAGAAAGGCCCCTTCGTCGACCAGCACCTGTTCCTTAAGGTAGCGGCCGAAAACGAAAAGGGCACCAAGAACGTCATCAAGACGTGGTCCCGTCGTTCGATGATCATCCCCGACATGCTCGGGCACACGATCGCCGTACACGATGGACGTAAGCACATTCCGGTGTTTGTCACGGAGTCGATGGTCGGGCACAAGCTCGGCGAATTCGCCCTGACGCGGACATTCCGCGGCCATGTGAAGGACGACCGCAAGGGCAAGCGCCGCTAGGCGCTGCTCTTTCGGCAGAAGACGAGAGAAGGAAAGCAATGGAAGCCAAGGCAATTGCGCGTCATATCCGCGTAACGCCTATGAAGGCCCGGCGCGTCGTCAACCTTGTTCGTGGCAAGCAAGCGAATGAGGCAATGGCAATTCTGAAGTTTGCCCCCCAGGCAGCATCGGAGCCGGTACTTAAGGTAGTTCAGTCGGCCATGGCCAACGCACGTGTCCTCGCGGACCGTGACGGAGTGGCCTTCGACGAAGGTGACCTCTTCATCAGCGAAGCATTCGTTGACGAAGGACCCACCATGAAGCGGTTCCAGCCCCGTGCACAGGGCCGCGCGTACCGCATCAACAAGCGGACCAGCCACGTCACTGTGGTTGTCGCAACCCCCAAAATCGAGGAGGAACGCTAAGTGGGACAGAAGGTTAACCCGCACGGGTTCCGACTCGGCATTACCACTGACCATGTGTCGCACTGGTTTGCTGACAGCAACAAGCCGGGCCAGCGCTACAAGGACTTCGTCCGCGAGGACATCAAGATCCGTCAGCTCATGTCCACGGGCATGGACCGCGCCGGCATCGCCAAGGTTGAGATCGAGCGCACCCGCGACCGTGTCCGCGTGGATATCCACACGGCCCGCCCGGGTATCGTTATCGGCCGCCGCGGCGCCGAAGCAGACCGCATCCGCGGCGAGCTGGAGAAGCTCACGGGCAAGCAGGTTCAGCTGAACATCCTCGAGGTCAAGAACCCCGAGATGGAAGCACAGCTTGTTGCCCAGGGCGTTGCTGAGCAGCTCTCTTCCCGCGTGGCTTTCCGCCGTGCCATGAAGAAGGCCATCCAGTCCGCACAGCGTGCCGGCGCCAAGGGTATCCGTATCCAGTGCTCCGGCCGTCTGGGCGGCGCTGAAATGAGCCGTTCGGAGTTCTACCGCGAAGGCCGTGTGCCCCTGCACACCCTCCGCGCGCAGATCGACTACGGTTTCTTCGAAGCCAAGACCACCTTCGGCCGCATCGGCGTGAAGGTTTGGATCTACAAGGGCGACGTCACCGCTAAGGAACTGGCTGCACAGCAGGCTGCTGCACCGTCCCGCGGCCGCTCCAGCGACCGTCCGGGCCGCGGCCCGGCCGACCGTGGAGGCGAGCGCCGTCGTCGTCCCGAGCGTAGCGACAAAGCCGCCGCGCCTGCTGCTGCAGAGGCCCCGGCCGCTGAGGCAGCTGCCCCCGCAGCAGAAGGAGGACAGGCTTAAATGCTTATCCCACGTCGAGTCAAGTTCCGTAAGCAGCACCACCCGGGTCGTTCCGGCGCTGCAACCGGCGGCACTGCAGTCAGCTTCGGCGAGTGGGGCATCCAGGCTTTGACGCCTGCGTATGTCACCAACCGCCAGATCGAAGCTGCACGTATTGCCATGACGCGCCACATCAAGCGCGGCGGAAAGGTCTGGATCAACATTTACCCGGACCGTCCGCTGACGAAGAAGCCGGCCGAAACCCGCATGGGTTCCGGTAAGGGTTCTCCGGAGTGGTGGGTTGCAAACGTCAAGCCGGGTCGGGTTCTCTTTGAGATCTCCGGTGTTAATGAAGAGGTAGCTCGTGAGGCCCTGCGCCTGGCGATCCATAAGCTGCCGTTGAAGGCACGCATTGTGCGTCGCGAGGGTGGTGAATAGAAATGGCAATTGGTTCAAAGGAACTGGCACCGAAGCAGCTGGATGGCTTCGATAAGGACCGTCTCGTCGAGGAACTTCGCAAGGCCAAGGAAGAGCTGTTCAACCTCCGCTTCCAGTCCGCCACCGGCCAGCTGGAAAGCCACGGCCGTCTGCGCGTAGTGAAGCGCGACATCGCACGCATCTACACCGTGCTGCGTGAGCGCGAGCTGGGGATTCGTCCCGAGGTCGTTGCTCCCGTCGAGGAAGCAGCTCCCGAAAAGGCAGCAAAGAAGTCCAAGAAGAAGGCTACCGAGTCTGAAGCTCCGGCCGAGGTCGCTGAGGATGATGCCAAATGAGTGAAAACAAGAATGAGGCAGCAGTGACAACAGACGCAAACGGAGCCGATGCCCGCGGGTACCGGAAGACCGCACGCGGCTACGTGGTCTCTGACAAGATGGATAAGACCGTCGTTGTTCAGGTTGAAGACCGCGTCAAGCACGCCCTGTACGGAAAGGTGCTTCGCCGCACCTCGAAGCTCAAGGCCCACGACGAGCAGAATGCTGCCGGCGTTGGAGACCTCGTGCTGATCGCCGAAACCCGGCCGCTCTCCGCTACCAAGCGGTGGCGCCTGGTCGAGATCCTCGAGAAGGCTAAGTAACACCAGAAGTACATCCGGCCGGCCGCCGGCGGACTGATCCCTGCAAGGGGAAAAGCCCGCCGGCATCCGCCCACCGGCGACAGGGCCCCGGCCGCGTTATCATCCGATTTCGCATCCGGGGCCCTTTCGCGATAAACTTGAAATCTTGTCTGTGCGGTGCGGAAGTGTGTCCAGTTTTGGACACGGCATCCTCACCGCCGTATGAGACAAAAGCCCGATAATCTTGTTCGGCACTTTGCCGCGGTCCGCCGTGGTTTGCCCCCTGAACGGGGGAGTGCTGAGTACCAGTATTACGGGGTCCACCCATATCCGTTCCGCAAGGCTCAATTTGAGAACCGGCGCGACGACAGGAGTTATAAGTGATTCAGCAGGAGTCGCGGCTTAAGGTCGCCGACAACACTGGTGCCAAGGAAATCTTGACCATCCGTGTTCTCGGTGGATCCGGACGTCGCTACGCAGGCATTGGCGACACCATCGTTGCCACCGTCAAGGATGCAATCCCCGGCGGCAACGTCAAGAAGGGCGATGTGGTCAAGGCCGTCATCGTTCGCACAAAGAAGGAACGCCGTCGCCAGGACGGTTCCTACATCAAGTTCGATGAGAACGCTGCAGTGATCTTGAAGAATGACGGAGACCCCCGCGGTACCCGCATCTTCGGCCCGGTCGGCCGCGAGCTTCGCGACAAGAAGTTCATGAAGATCATTTCGCTGGCTCCGGAGGTGCTGTAGTCCATGGCAAAAATCAAAAAGGGTGACCTCGTTCAGGTCATCAGCGGCGCTACTGCTGCCCGCGGCGGAGACCGCGGCAAGCAGGGCAAGGTTCTGAAGGTCTACACCGACACGAACCGCGTTTTGGTTGAAGGCGTCAACACCGTCAAGAAGCACACCAAGGTTGGACAGTCCTCCAAGGGCTCCAAGACCGGTGGCATCGAGACTGTCGAAGCTCCCCTCCACGTTTCCAACGTCGCAATCGTTGACCCGGAAACGAAGAAGCCGACCCGCGTTGGCTACCGCACTGAAATCGTCGAAAAAGACGGCCGTGAGCGCACTGTGCGTATCCGCGTCGCCAAGGGCTCTGGGAAGGACCTCTAATGACTGAGACCGTCACCAAGACCGTCCCCCGTCTGAAGACCCGCTACGCAGCGGAGATCAAGAAGACCCTGCAGGACGAATTCAACTACGCAAACGTCAACCAGGTTCCCCGCCTTGTCAAGGTCGTTGTGAACATGGGTGTTGGAGATGCCGCCAAGGACTCCAAGCTCATTGACGGTGCTGTCAAGGACCTGACCCAGATCACGGGTCAGAAGCCGCAGGTAACGAAGGCACGCAAGTCGATCGCACAGTTCAAGCTGCGCGAAGGCATGCCCATCGGCTGCCACGCAACTCTGCGTGGAGACCGCATGTGGGAATTCGTTGACCGCCTGGTTACCCTGGCGCTGCCGCGTATCCGCGACTTCCGCGGCCTCAACGGCAAGCAGTTCGACGGCAACGGCAACTACACGTTCGGTCTGACCGAGCAGTCGATGTTCCACGAAATCGATCAGGATAAGATCGATCGCGTTCGCGGCATGGACATCACCGTGGTTACCACCGCAAAGACCGATGACGAGGGACGCGCGCTGCTCAAGGCGCTCGGCTTCCCGTTTACATCCGAAGATTAATTACTACGTAACAGGTCCGACGGACTTCCGCCCGGGTGCGCCCGGGTGTGATCTCCGCAGGAAACCGTTACGAGGGAGGGCAAGAGCCCAATGACAATGACAGATCCTGTCGCAGACATGCTTACGCGTCTGCGCAATGCAAACTCGGCATATCACGATACCGTGTCCATGCCTTACAGCAAGCTCAAGGCGCGCGTTGCTGACATCCTGAAGGCCGAGGGCTACATCGCCGGCTGGAAGGAAGAAGAGGCCGTCGTCGGCAAGAAGCTGACCCTTGATCTCAAATTCGGTCCGAACCGCGAGCGTTCCATCGCCGGCGTGCGTCGTATCTCCAAGCCCGGTCTGCGCGTTTACGCAAAGTCCACCAACCTGCCGCGCGTTCTCGGTGGTCTGGGTATCGCAATCCTGTCGACGTCGTCAGGTCTCCTGACCGACCGCCAGGCCGCCAAGAAGGGTGTAGGTGGGGAAGTCCTCGCCTACGTCTGGTAGCAGGGAAGGGAAAGAAAAATGTCACGTATTGGACGTCTGCCCATCCCGGTTCCTGCCGGAGTAGATATCACCGTTAACGGTGACCTCGTATCCGTCAAGGGTGCCAAGGGCGAGCTGAGCCACACTGTGCCCAGCCCGATCACTGTCACGCTCGACGACAGCACCATCACCGTTGCCCGCCCGAACGACGAGCGCGAGTCCCGTGCCCTTCACGGCCTGACCCGCACCCTGATCGCCAACATGATCACCGGTGTGACCGAAGGCTACAAGAAGGACCTGGAAATCGTCGGCACCGGTTACCGCGTGCAGGCCAAGGGCTCGGACCTCGAGTTCGCCCTGGGCTACAGCCACCCGGTTCCCGTCAAGGCACCCGAGGGCATCACGCTTACCGTCGTGGGCCCCACGAAGGTCACCGTGTCCGGCATCGACAAGCAGCAGGTGGGCGAGGTTTCGGCCAACATCCGCAAGCTGCGCAAGCCCGATCCCTACAAGGGCAAGGGTATTCGTTATGCCGGCGAGATTGTCCGCCGCAAGGTCGGAAAGGCTGGTAAGTAACCATGGCCATCAGCATTAATAAGAAGCGTAATTCCAAGAGCAAGTCGGCTGCCCGCAGCCGCCGCCAGCTTCGTATCCGCAAGCGGATCTCCGGTACCGCGGCTCGTCCGCGCCTGGTGGTCAACCGCTCGGCCCGCCACGTATTCGTCCAGGTTGTCGATGACACCCGCGGCGTAACCGTTGCTTCGGCTTCCACCATGGAAGCTGATCTGCGCGCACTGGAAGGCGACAAGACCGCCAAGTCCAAGCGCGTTGGTGAGCTCGTTGCAGAGCGTGCCAAGGCTGCCGGCGTGGAAGCCGTTGTCTTCGACCGCGGTGGCAACCGCTACCACGGCCGCATCGCGGCCGTTGCCGACGGCGCACGTGAAGGTGGGCTGTCACTGTGACCGAGGTTAACAAGGAAAAGGAAAACCAGGTGACTGAAGCTACAGCTGCGCAGGCAACTGAAACCAAGGACGCCGCAGCTCCCGCCACTGACGACCGCCGCGGCGGCCGCAAGGGCGAGCAGCGCTCCGACCGTGGAGGCCGCGGCGAACGCGGTGGCCGCGGTGGCCGCGACGGCGGACGCAACGATGAGAAGGACAAGTTCATTGAACGCGTCGTGACCATCAACCGCGTTGCCAAGGTGGTCAAGGGTGGTCGTCGCTTCAGCTTCACCGCTCTCGTGGTTGTCGGCGACGGCAACGGCATGGTCGGTGTCGGCTACGGCAAGGCTAAGGAAGTTCCCTCCGCTATTGCGAAGGCCGTTGAGGAAGCCAAGAAGACTTTCTTCCGCGTCCCGCGCATCGGTGGAACCATTCCCCACCTCGTCCAGGGTGAAGCTGCCGCAGGCGTTGTCCTGCTGCGTCCGGCTTCCCCGGGTACCGGTGTTATCGCCGGTGGTCCGGTCCGCGCCATTCTCGAATGCGCCGGAATCCACGACGTTCTGTCCAAGTCGCTCGGGTCCTCCAACGCCATCAACATCGTGCACGCCACGGTTGATGCGCTGAAGCGCCTCGAAGAGCCTCAGGCAGTGGCTGCACGCCGCGGCCTCCCGCTGGACGAGGTTGTGCCTGCTGCGATGCTCCGCAACATGCAGAAGGCAGGTGCCTGATGACTACTCCGAAGAACGTTGCCGTCAGCACGGCAAAGCTCAAGATCACCCAGATTAAGTCCACCATCGGTGGTAAGCAGAATCAGAAGGACACGCTGCGCTCATTGGGCCTGCGGCACATCGGTGCTACCACCGTTCGTACCGCAGACGCCGTGACCGTTGGCATGATCAACACGGTTCCGCACCTCGTGAAGGTTGAGGAGGCGAATTAACATGGCCGAAGATAACAACAACGAACACGCGCTGAAGGTTCACCACCTGCGTCCGGCACCCGGTGCCAAGACGGCCAAGACCCGTGTTGGCCGCGGTGAAGGTTCCAAGGGTAAGACCGCAGGCCGCGGTATGAAGGGCACCAAGGCCCGTTACCAGGTCAAGGCCGGCTTCGCAGGCGGGCAGCTGCCGCTGCACATGCGTCTGCCGAAGCTGCGCGGCTTCAAGAACCCGTTCCGGGTCGAGTTCCAGGTTGTAAACCTGGACAAGATCTCGGAGCTCTTCCCGGAAGGCGGCGACATCACTGTTGCCGACCTGGTTGCCAAGGGTGCAGTTCGCAAGAACCAGCCCGTCAAGGTTCTGGGCACCGGCGACATCACCGTCAAGGTGAACGTCACGGCTGATGCATTCTCCGCCAGTGCGGCAGAGAAGATCGCCGCAGCAGGCGGAACGACCTCGGCGCTCTAAGCACCGTGTACGTTTCGTGCAACGACTCCTGGCGGCCGGGAAACCGGCCGCCGGAGGGCCGCTGCGCGATCTGCAGGACCAGCACTAAACTCTCGGCGGGCCGTACTTCGGCCCGCCCGGAGTTTAGTTTTGTTTAAGGCACTACCACGCCGCGGGCTTCGTTAACGTTCTACGGGGCCGGAGCGGATAGACTCTGTTTTTGTTACCAGTCCAATCGGACTCACCTACTTCAGATCTCATTCAGGAGGACGCTTGCTTAGCGCTATTGGCCGGGCTTTCCGGACGCCAGACCTGCGACGCAAGCTGTTGTTTACGCTGGGAATCATCACTATCTTCCGCATGGGTGCTTTTATCCCGGCCCCGGGTGTTGACTACGGCAATGTGCAGCAGTGCTTAGCTCTGGGAGCCACTTCGGGTGGCCTCTACGAATTCGTTAACCTTTTTAGCGGCGGCGCCCTGCTGCAGGTCTCCATCTTTGCCCTGGGCATCATGCCGTACATCACCGCCAGCATCATCGTTCAGCTGCTGCGCGTCGTGATTCCCCACTTCCAGGCACTCTACGAGGAAGGCGCACAGGGCCAGTCCAAGCTGACGCAGTACACGCGTTACCTGACCATCGCCCTTGGCCTGCTCAACGCCACCACCGTCGTCTCGCTGGCCCGCACCGGCGCGCTGTTCAACAACATGTGCTCCGTGCCGATCATCCCTGACGACAACATCATCACGATCCTGCTGCTGATCATCACCCTGACCGCCGGCACCGGCCTCATCATGTGGATGGGTGAGCTGGTCACCGAAAAGGGTGTCGGCAACGGCATGTCCCTGCTGATTTTCACCTCCATCGCCGCAGGTTTCCCCAGCTCGCTCGGCGCTATCCTCAGCGCCCAGGGCTGGACGGTCTTCCTCGCCGTGATCGGTATCGGCGTCCTGGTGGTTGCCCTCGTGATCTTCGTGGAGCAGTCGCAGCGGCGCATTCCGGTGCAGTACGCCAAGCGCATGGTGGGACGCCGGACCGTCGGCGGCACCAACACGTACATCCCGATCAAGGTGAACATGGCCGGGGTCATCCCCGTCATCTTCGCGTCGTCGATGCTGTACCTGCCGTCGCTGATCGCGCAGTTCAACACCCCCGCGAACGGAAATCCGCCGGAGTGGGTCGTCTGGATCAACAACTACCTCACCAGCGGAGACCACCCGTTCTACATGGCGGTCTACTTCCTGCTGATCGTGTTCTTCACGTACTTCTATGTGTCGATCACGTTCAACCCGGAGGAAGTCTCCGAGAACATGAAGAAGTACGGCGGCTTCATTCCCGGCATCCGTGCCGGCCGCCCCACCGCCGAATACCTGCAGTACGTGCTTTCCCGCATTACCCTGCCCGGCGCCCTCTACCTGGGCTTTGTCGCCCTCATTCCGTTGATCGCTCTGGTGCTGGTCGGAGCGAACGCGAACTTCCCGTTCGGCGGAACCTCGATCCTCATCATGGTTGGTGTGGGACTCGAAACAGTCAAACAGATTGATGCACAACTGCAGCAACGTCACTACGAAGGGTTATTGCGATGACAAGAATGCTCATTATCGGGCCTCCCGGCGCCGGTAAAGGTACACAGGCCGCCCGAATCTCGGACCGGCTTGGCGTCACTGCAATATCCACCGGCGACATCTTCCGCGCGAACGTCAAGAACCAGACGCCGCTCGGGCTGGAAGCCAAGAAGTACATCGATGCCGGAAACTTTGTTCCGGACAGCGTCACCAATGACATGGTCCGGGCGCGGCTGCTGGAAGACGACGTCGCTGAAGGTTTCCTCCTGGACGGTTACCCGCGCACCGCAGCGCAGGTGGAGGAACTCGATGACATTCTGGCCAGCAAGGGCCAGAAGCTCGACGTCGTGCTCCAGCTGACGGCGGACGACGAGGAACTCGTCCAGCGCCTGCTGAAGCGCGCCGAGATCGAAGGACGCGCCGACGACAACGAGGACGTCATCCGCCACCGCCTGGACCTGTACAAGGCCCAGACAGCCGACGTCGTCGCCAGCTATGACAGCCGCGGCATCGTGGCGCGCGTGGACGGGCTGGGCGGCATCGATGATGTCACCGAGCGCGTCATGGAAGTCCTCAAGGATATTAGCTAAAGAGTTAGAAGAGATATGTTCGGCCAGCCCAGGATTGAATACAAAACCAATGCGCAGATGCGCACCATGCGCGAGGCCGGCCTCGTGCTGATCCGGGCACTGGATGCGGCAGTGGAGTCCGCGGTGGTGGGGGCAACCACCGCGGACATCGATGCAGTCTTTGCCGGGGTGCTCAAGGAGGCGGGGGCAACCTCGAACTTCCTCGGCTACCACGGATACCCGGCAACGGTCTGCGTGTCGGTCAATGAGGAAGTTGTCCACGGCATCCCGGGGGAGAGGATCCTCAAGGACGGGGACATTCTCTCCATCGACGGCGGTGCCGTGGTCAACGGATGGCATTCCGACTCCGCGCGGACCGTGATCGTCGGCACCGCGGACCCTGAGGACCAGCGCCTGTCCGACGTCACCGAACAGGCCATGTGGCACGGAATAGCGGCCGCCGCCAAGGGCCGCTTTGTCGGTGACATCGGTGCCGCCATTGACGACTACGTCTCAGGGGTCCCGGGCAAGCCGCTCGGAATTCTGGAAGACTACGTCGGCCACGGCATCGGAACCCAGATGCACCAGGCACCCGACGTCCTCAACTACCGGACTTCGCACAACGGGCCCAAGCTGCGGCCGGGACTGTGCCTGGCCATCGAGCCAATGCTGGTGCGGGGCAAGATCGAGACGGTGACCCTGGACGATGACTGGACGGTTGTCACCACTGACGGCTCCAGGGCTTCGCAATGGGAACACTCGGTCGCTGTCCATGAGAAGGGCATTTGGGTCCTCACTTCGCCCGACGGCGGAGCATCGCGGCTGGCGCCGCTTGGCGTAACCCCGGTGCCGATCCCCGAAGACTGACCCGACGGATCCGGATCGGACCGCCGCCCCCGCCGGGGGAGCGGACCGATTTAACTTATCCGGGCCTGTCGAGTAGAGTTATCTGTTGGTTGTCTCTACATTCGTGCCCTTTTCCAAGCATGTGCGCCGTGTCAAAACGGCTACGGCGCGGTGGATGCGCAGGAAGCGCCAGGGAGAACCAAAGACATAAACCGTCCTTCGTGCATACGGGGGACACAGACGTTAGCGGAGGATATGGCCAAGAAAGACGGCGTCATTGAGATTGAGGGCTCGGTCAACGAAGCCCTGCCCAACGCGATGTTCCGCGTTGAGCTGGCCAACGGCCACATTGTGCTCGCACACATCTCGGGAAAGATGCGTCAACACTACATTCGCATCCTCCCCGGAGACCGCGTTGTGGTGGAACTTAGCCCGTACGACCTCACTCGGGGCCGTATCGTCTACCGCTACAAGTAAGAACCGCCGCATAGGCAGTCAGCGTCCCGGACACATGGGGTGCCGGCTGCATGCGGCCCAACCCTGCAACCACGCAAAGGATAACCATGAAGGTCCAGCCGAGCGTCAAGCAGATCTGCGATAAGTGCAAGGTGATTCGCCGTAACGGTCGAGTCATGGTGATCTGCGAGAACCCGCGCCACAAGCAGCGCCAGGGCTAATTTCCTGCTCTCAGGGACAGCCCACGCGTAGTAGTAATTGAATATGGCAGTACAGCGTTGATACGCGTAACGCACACCCCCGGCCCGGAGGCCGGGGACCTGGCAACAGGGATGTACTGCTTCAGACCTCCGGTGACACAAAAGGAGAACCGCCGATATGGCACGTCTCGCTGGCGTTGACATTCCCCGCGAAAAGCGGGTTGTGATTGCGCTTACTTATATCTACGGCGTGGGTAAGACCCGTGCAGACCAGACCCTGGCAGAGACCGGCATCAGCCCGGACACTCGCGTCAAGGACCTCACGGATGCTGAGCTCGTTCAGCTGCGTGACTACATCGAGGGCAACTTCAAGGTTGAGGGTGACCTCCGCCGCGAGGTGGCCGCTGACATCCGCCGCAAGGTCGAAATCGGCAGCTACCAGGGTATCCGCCACCGTCGTGGCATGCCCGTACACGGCCAGCGCACGAAGACCAACGCTCGTACCCGCAAGGGCCCGAAGCGTACGGTTGCCGGTAAGAAGAAGGCCGCCCGCTAAATAGCGGTGTGAGGCCAAGGCCCGTCAGCGGGCCACCTAAACCAAACTCTTTGTAGGAGAAGTAATGCCCCCCAAGACTCGTGGAGCGGTCCGCAAACCGCGTCGCAAGGATAAGAAGAATATTGCGCTTGGCCAGGCGCATATCAAGAGCACCTTTAACAACACCATCGTGTCCATCACGGATCCGTCCGGTGCTGTTATCTCATGGGCTTCCGCCGGTGAGGTTGGCTTCAAGGGCTCGCGTAAGTCCACCCCGTTCGCTGCGCAGATGGCTGCTGAAGCCGCTGCAAAGCGCGCCCAGGAACACGGCGTCCGCAAGGTCGACGTCTTCGTAAAGGGCCCGGGCTCCGGCCGCGAAACCGCCATCCGTTCGCTCCAGGCCACCGGCCTGGAGGTTGGCTCCATTTCGGATGTCACCCCGAGCGCGCACAACGGCTGCCGTCCCCCGAAGCGCCGCCGCGTATAAGCAGCACTTGCGGTACCGGTTTCATCCGGCGGGCGGTCCACCCTTCGGGGCGGGCCGCCCATCGGACGCCTCCGGCTCCGGGCACGTGGCTGCTAGCCGTCCAAGACGCCCGCGGAAGACCCGTCGTCGTCGTTTCCACCATTTGTGTTGCGTCATATAGCGGACGCTCGCTGAAAGGAAATGCAAGTGCTCATTGCACAGCGCCCTACCCTCACTGAAGAAGTCGTAGCCGACAACCGCTCGCGGTTCATCATCGAACCGCTGGAACCCGGTTTCGGCTACACCCTTGGCAACTCCCTTCGCCGTACGCTCCTGTCCTCGATCCCCGGTGCTGCAGTAACCAGCATTCGGATCGACGGCGTGCTGCACGAGTTCACCACGGTTCCGGGCGTGAAGGAAGATGTCACCGAGATCATCCTGAACGTCAAGAACCTGTCGGTCTCCTCCGAGCACGACGAACCCGTTGTCGCCTACCTGCGCAAGCAGGGTCCCGGCGTCGTGACGGCTGCGGACATTGCTCCGCCGGCCGGCGTGGAGTTCCACAACCCGGATCTGCACATTGCCACCCTGAATTCGAAGGGCAAGTTCGAACTCGAGCTGACCATCGAACGCGGACGCGGCTACGTTTCTGCCAGCCAGAACAAGTCCGGTGACCAGGAAATCGGCCGTATTCCGGTCGACTCCATCTACTCACCGGTCCTGAAGGTAACCTTCCGCGTGGAGGCTACCCGTGTTGAACAGCGCACCGACTTCGATCGTCTGATCGTTGACGTTGAAACCAAGGATGCCATTGCACCGCGCGACGCCGTCGCCTCTGCCGGCACCACCCTGGTTGAACTGTTTGGCCTGGCTCGCGAACTGAACAGCGCAGCTGAAGGTATTGAAATCGGACCGAGCCCCACGGATGCCGCACTGGCAGCCGACATGGCCCTGCCGATCGAAGACCTTGAGCTGACCGTGCGCTCCTACAACTGCCTCAAGCGTGAAGGCATCCACACTGTGGGTGAACTCGTTGCCCGCTCCGAGGCTGACCTGATGGACATTCGCAACTTCGGTGCAAAGTCCATTGATGAGGTAAAGGCAAAGCTGGTCGAGCTCGGTCTGTCCCTGAAGGATTCCCCTCCCGGATTTGACCTCGCCGCCCGTGCCGCAGCTATTGAAGAGGACGAGTCCGAATACTCGGACGACGAGCTCTAACACACGCAAAATTTTGCCGTCCGGACCTGTTGGTTCCGTGCGGCACCGTTTGAGGAGAAAATGTAATGCCTACACCCACCAAGGGTAAGCGCCTCGGAGGCAGCCCGGCCCACCAGCGCCTGATGCTGGCGAACCTGGCTGCCCAGCTGTTCGAGCACAAGCAGATCACCACCACCGTGACCAAGGCCAAGCGCCTTCGTCCTTACGCTGAGCGTCTGATCACGTTCGCAAAGCGCGGAGACCTGTCTTCACGCCGCCGCGTCCTGAGCCTGATCTCGGACAAGGGTATTGTCCACGAGCTCTTCACCGACATTGCTCCGGCAGTCGAGAAGCGCGACGGCGGCTACACCCGCATCACCAAGATCGGCAACCGCAAGGGCGACAACGCTCCCATGGCTGTCATCGAACTGGTTCTCGAGCCCGTCTCGGCGAAGCAGGCCGTTGTGGCCGAGGCCGAAACCGCAGCAGCCGTGGCTGCTCCGGCACCGGTTGAGGAATCTGCCGATTCCGCTGAATCTGCCGAGTCCGCCGATTCCGCAGAGTCTGCAGACTCCGCCGAGTCCGCTGATTCCGCAGACGAAGCAGTGGAGACCGAAGAGAAGAAGTAATTTTCGCTTCGGCACAGTGTCCCTTAATATTGAGGGCATGAGCATCGAAAGGCCCGCCGCACCAGCAAGGGACGGCGGGCTTTTTCGTGTCCGGATGGACCTGTCCTACGACGGCGCGTCATTTTACGGCTGGGCCGTCCAGGACGGCCTTCCCACCGTCCAGGGCGCGTTGGAAGCCGCCCTTGAGGTACTGGTGCGGCGGCCGGTCCGGCTGACCGTGGCGGGACGCACCGATTCCGGTGTGCACGCCCGCGGCCAGGTTGTTCACTTTGACCTCACCGCGGATGAGTGGGCGGGCCTGGCCCGCGGAGCAGCGCTTACTCCCGGGGAGGCCCTGATCCGCCGCATGCGGGGCATCCTGAATAAGGACCTCACCATGCCCCTGCGCAAGGCGAAGGCTCCCAAACGGGCCATTCACGCCATGGAGGGCGCCATCACGGTCAGCTCGGCCTCCCTGGCTCCCGAGGGGTTTGACGCGCGCTTCTCCGCCCTGTGGCGCCGGTACAGCTACCGGATTGCGGACCGGAATGCCAGCCGCGATCCGCTGGCCCGCACTGTCACCCTGTGGCACGACTATGCCCTCGACGTGCACCGCATGAACCAGGCCGCCGACACCGTTCTTGGCGTTCGGGACTTCCTCTCCTACTGCAAGCCCCGCACCGGGGCCACCACGGTGCGGGAACTGCAGGAGTTCTCGTTCACCCGCCGGCCCGACGGCGTCATCGAAGCACACCTGCAGGCGGATGCCTTCTGCCACAACATGGTTCGGTCACTCGTGGGCGGCGCCATCCTGGTCGGAGCAGGTGAGCGGACCCCGGAATGGCTGGGGGAGAGGCTGCAGGCACGGGTCCGCGATTCGAAGTCCCTCCTGGCCGCGCCCCACCCCCTGATCCTCGAAGAGGTGCGGTATCCAGCCGATGAGCAAATGCAGCAGCGGGCCGACAGCACGCGCGCCAAGCGCTCCCCAACCTTCTTTTGACCTCGACCGGCAAGCAGGCTATTGTTTATAGTCGTTGTGCGTGTCCTACCTCGATAGGTCTATGCCCACGGGAGCGGCTCGGTTGCAGAGCCACCTGGCCCCGGGGAAATAGCCGAGTACATCAGGACCACTGGTTACATCAGTCCTCACCTGACCATCCGGTAAACGCATAGAGAAGCTGCGGACCATGTGGCATCCATATGAGCCGCGCCACCTAAGAAGAAGAAACGAAGGCAAAAACCGTGCGTACGTACACCCCGAAGCCCGGCGACATCAACCGCCAGTGGCACGTCATTGACGCCACCGACGTTGTCCTAGGCCGTCTTGCCAGCCAGACCGCAACACTGCTGCGCGGAAAGCACAAGCCGACCTTCGCTCCCCACATGGACATGGGCGATTTCGTCATCATCATCAACGCCGAGAAGGTTGCCCTCACCGGCGCCAAGCTCGAACAGAAGCGTGCCTACCGCCACTCGGGTTACCCGGGCGGTCTGTCCTCCGTCAACTACGCAGAACTGCTGGAGTCGAATCCGGTACGTGCAGTTGAGAAGGCCATCCGCGGCATGCTGCCCAAGAATTCCCTGGCTGCACAGCAGATCAGCAAGCTCAAGGTCTACCGCGGTGCAGAGCACCCGCATGGAGCCCAGCAGCCCAAGACCTTCGAAATCACCCAGGTCGCCCAGTAGTTCTGGCCCCGCCAACTAAAGAATTAATTCAAGGAGAATCGTGGCTCAGAACACTGAAGAGCTCAATGAAACAACCGAGGAGCTTTCGAGCTACACCTCGGAAACCCCTGACGCAGCAGAAGCAGCTGTCAAGGAACGCCCGGCCCTGACCGTCTCCGGCTCCGCCGTTGGCCGCCGCAAGCAGGCCATCGCCCGCGTGCGCGTTGTTCCGGGCACCGGCAAGTGGCTGGTAAACGGCCGCGACCTGGCTGCTTACTTCCCGAACAAGCTGCACCAGCAGGACGTCAACGAGCCGTTCAAGGTCCTCGACCTTGATGGCGCCTACGACGTCATCGCCCGCATCCACGGCGGTGGCCCCTCCGGCCAGGCCGGTGCGCTGCGTCTTGGTGTTGCCCGCTCGCTGAACGAGATCGACCGCGAGAACAACCGCCCGACGCTGAAGAAGGCCGGCTACCTGACTCGTGACGCCCGCGTCATCGAGCGCAAGAAGGCTGGTCTCAAGAAGGCACGCAAGGCACCTCAGTACTCCAAGCGCTAAAAAGCGCCTACCCAAAGGCCATCCGCAGAGCGGATGGCCTTTGGGGCCCTCGGCGCTTTTTGGCGCTTGGCTCCACGCGCTAAAAAGCGGTTGGGGCCATGTGTTCGGCGATCGAGACAGCAGAACGTGCGTCTTCCAGCTTTGGAAGGCGCACTTTCTGCGTTTTACGGCCATCACGCGACGGTCTCCCGGCGCTGTCCGTCATGTGTTCTTGGACACGCTAATCACCTGTCTACCTGCCGGCGCTTCGTCGGGTGCTGCATCGAAGTGGCACAATAGCCCAGTGGGTTGCCCCTGGGGCTGCCTTTAGCCCTGCCCCCTGTTTGAGGAAAATGTGCGATGACTAGATTGTTTGGAACTGACGGCGTCCGTGGATTGGCCAATGGCCTGATTACCGCCGAGGTGGCCATGGGCCTGGCGCAGGCGGCTGCCGTGGTTCTGGGACACCGGCGCGTGGAAGGCGGCCGGCGGCCTGTTGCAGTAGTTGCACGCGACCCGCGCATCAGCGGACACTTCATCTCGGCGGCAGTGGAAGCAGGACTCGCAAGCTCCGGCGTTGACGTCTTCGACGCCGGCGTCCTGCCGACCCCCGCAGCGGCCTTCCTCGTCGCTGACCTCGACGCGGACTTCGGCGTCATGATCTCCGCTTCGCATAATGCGGCCCCGGACAACGGCATCAAGTTCCTGGCCCGGGGCGGCCAGAAGCTCGACGACTCGGCTGAAGACGATATCGAACTCGAAATGAGCAGGCCCAACCTTCGTCCGACCGGTGCCGACGTCGGGCGTATCCACCGCTTTGCGGATGCTGAGGACCGCTATGTCGTCCACCTGCTCCAGACACTTCCGAACCGCCTGGACGGCCTGAAGGTCGTTCTGGACTGCGCCAACGGTGCCGCGAGCGGCTGCTCGCCCCAGGTCTTCGCCGACGCAGGAGCCGAAGTCACGGTCATCGGTGCGGATCCCGACGGCGTAAACATCAACGAAGGCTGCGGATCCACCCATCTGGAAAAGCTGCAGGCCGCAGTGCTGGAACACGGAGCGGACCTCGGAGTGGCGCACGACGGAGACGCTGACCGCTGCCTCGCCGTGGACCATGAGGGAACCGTCGTGGACGGCGACCAGATCATGGCGATCATGGCCGTGGCCCTGAAGTCCGCGGGCAAGCTAAAGGACGACACGCTCGTGGCCACGGTGATGAGCAATCTGGGCTTGAAGCTTGCACTGCGTGAAGCGGGCATCAGCCTGCGCGAGACCGGCGTCGGAGACCGCTATGTGCTGGAGGGCATGCGCGAGGGCGGCTACAGCCTGGGAGGCGAGCAGTCCGGGCATGTCATTTTCTCCGAGTACGCCACCACCGGCGACGGCGTCCTCACCGGGCTGCAGCTTGCCGCACAGGTGAAGCGCACCGGCCGCACACTCAAGGATCTGGCCCAGATCATGAACAAGCTCCCGCAGGTGCTGATCAACGTCAAGGGCGTCGACAAGTCCGCGGTCAGCAGTAACGAAGAGGTCCTCCGTGCCGTGGCCGATGCCCGGACGACCCTTGGCGAAACCGGCCGTGTCCTGCTCCGTCCCTCGGGCACCGAGGCCCTCGTCCGGGTCATGGTCGAAGCGGAAGACATGGACACCGCTGCATCAGTAGCCGCGAAGCTCGCCGAGACCGTGGAAAACAACCTCGCGCTGGAGCCGACGGAAGCCTGATACTTCGTCTGGACGAGGGCCCGGGAAGCAGGACATGGCCCGGGCCTATGTCTTGCGCAGCAGCATCCTGGTGACCGAGTGGTCGGCATCCTTAGTCAGCACCAGCTGTGCCCGTCCGCGCGTCGGCAGCACATTGGTGACCAGATTCGGTTCATTGATGCGCTTCCAAATGTCCAGCGCGGTGGCACGGGCCTCCGTGTCGGTCAGCCCGGCATAGCGGTGGAAATAGGATTCCGGATCGGCGAAGGCACCGCCGCGCAGTGACATGAAGCGCTGGACGTACCATTCCTCGATGTAGGAGGTGCGGGCGTCCACGTAAATGGAAAAGTCGAAGAAGTCGCTCAGGGCCAGTCCTGCCCTGCCATCTGCACGGGTGCGGGCGGGAGCAAGGACGTTGAGGCCTTCGACGATCAGCACGTCGGGCCGGTGTACGACAATTTCCTCATCCGGCACGATGTCGTAGGTCAGGTGCGAGTAACGCGGCGCGCGCACTTCCTCCGCTCCGCTCTTGACGGCGCTGACAAAGCGCAGCAGGGCCCGGCGGTCGTAGGACTCCGGGAAACCCTTCCGGTCCATCAGGCCCCGGCGCTTCAGCTCGGCGTTCGGATAGAGGAATCCGTCGGTGGTGATCAGTTCCACGTTTGGCGTATCCGGCCAGCGGCGCAGCATCTCCCGCAGCACGCGCGCCGTCGTCGACTTTCCCACGGCCACCGAACCCGCCACACCGATCACGAACGGTGTCCGGGTGGTCTTCTCGCCCAAGAAGGTGGTGGTTGCGCTGTGCAGCCTCCCTGCCGCCGCAACGTAAAGGTTGAGCAGGCGCGAGAGAGGCAGATAGACCTCCCGGACCTCGTCCAGGCTCAGGCGTTCGCCCAGACCCCTCAGGCGCAGGATATCGTCCTGGTTCAGGGGGGACCGTATCTCGTTGGAAAGCCGCGACCATGTCTGCCGGTCCAGTTCCACGAACGGGGAAAAGCCGCTGTCCGTTGCATTCCCGGAGGCTTTGGCTGGAGTGGGGGCTGCCTTTGTACGGTCTGTCACTTTACGATTCTGCCCTGCCGTGCAGCCATTCCAAAACGGCCGTGCCGCGGTCCCGGCAGCGGGGGTGCGCCGGTGGCACAGGTATTTTGGTGATGTAGGCACTCCTGCCGGTAGTCTTAGGCGTATGTGTGGAATTGTTGGATATGCCGGCCGCCGCCCCAGTGCCGCCGCCGCAGGTGAGCTCAAGAGCCATGACCATGGCGCGCTCGACGTCGTCATGGAGGGCCTGCGCCGGCTGGAATACCGCGGGTACGATTCGGCCGGCGTAGCCGTCCTGACCGACGCCGGGATTGACTCCCGCAAGAAGTCGGGCAAGTTGGCCAACCTGACGGCCGAACTCGCTGCCGCCCCGCTGCCTGAGGCAACCACCGGCATCGGCCACACCCGCTGGGCAACCCACGGCGGACCCACGGATGAAAACGCCCACCCGCACCTGGCGGACGATGGCCGCCTGGCAGTCATCCACAACGGCATCATCGAGAATTTCGCCGAGCTCAAGGCCGAGCTGCTCGAAGCCGGCGCCGAATTCATTTCCGAAACCGACACCGAGGTTGCCGCGGCGCTGCTGGCGTCCGTGTACCGCGGCGAAGGCGCCGGGGACCTGGCCCTGTCAATGCAGCTGGCCTGCCGCCGACTGGAGGGTGCCTTCACGCTGCTGGCAATCCACGCGGACTCACCGGACCTGGTAGTGGCCGCGCGCCGCAACTCCCCGCTCGTCGTCGGGCTGGGCGACGGTGAGAACTTCCTCGGATCAGACGTTTCAGGCTTTATCGACTTCACGCGCCGCGCCGTGGAGCTTGGACAGGACCAGATCGTCAGCATCACCCCCGAACTGGTGGAGATCACAGACTTCTACGGCGAGCCCGCCTCCGGCACCGAGTTCGAGGTTAACTGGGACGCCGCCGCAGCGGAAAAGGGCGGTTACCCGTCCTTCATGGAGAAGGAAATCAACGACCAGCCGCAGGCTGTGGGCGACACCCTGCTGGGCCGTTCCGACGCTGACGGGCGCCTGACCCTGGACGAACTGCGCATCGATCCCGAAGAGCTCAAGGGCATCAACAAGATCATGGTCCTGGCGTGCGGAACGTCCGCCTACGCCGGCCAGGTCGCCAAGTACGCCATCGAGCACTGGTGCCGCATCCCGGTGGAGGTCGAGCTCAGCCACGAGTTCCGCTACCGCGACCCGATTGTTGACGGCCACACGCTGATCGTTGCCATTTCCCAGTCCGGCGAAACCATGGACACGCTCATGGCGGTCCGTTACGCCAAGGAGCAGGGCGCCAAGGTGCTCGCCATCTGTAACACCAACGGCTCCACCATCCCGCGCGAGTCCGACGCCGTGCTGTACACCCACGCCGGCCCCGAAATCGCTGTGGCTTCCACCAAGGCCTTCCTGGCGCAGATCACCGCCGCTTACCTGCTGGGCCTGTACCTTGCCCAGCTTCGCGGGGACAAGTTCCAGGGCGAAATCAAGGACATGCTGACGGACCTCGGCAAGGTTCCCGCCAAGATCCAGCAGGTGCTGGACAACTCAGGACAGATCAAGGAACTCGCGGAACTGATGGCTGATGCCAAGTCCGTGCTCTTCCTGGGCCGCCACGTCGGGTTCCCCGTTGCGATGGAGGGCGCCCTCAAGCTGAAGGAGCTGGCCTACATCCATGCGGAGGGCTTCGCCGCCGGCGAGCTCAAGCACGGACCGATTGCGCTCATTGAGGAAGGCCAGCCCGTATTCGTGGTGGTTCCCTCTCCCCGCGGCCGCGATTCGCTGCACGCCAAGGTGGTTTCCAACATCCAGGAAATCCGTGCCCGCGGCGCCAAGACCATCGTGATTGCCGAAGAGGGCGACGACGCGGTCAAGGCCTATGCCGAGCACGTCTTCTACGTTCCCGAGACGCCCACGCTGCTCGCGCCGCTGCTGACCACTGTTCCGCTGCAGATCTTCGCGTGTGCCCTGGCAACCGCCAAGGGGTTCGATGTGGACCAGCCGAGGAACCTCGCCAAGTCAGTTACGGTCGAATAACCGGTGATCATCGGCATTGGCGTGGATGTGGTGGACGTGCCGCGTTTCGGACGCCAGCTGGAACGGACACCCGGCCTCCGGGCGCGGCTGTTCGTTCCGGCCGAACGGGAACTGAACCTGCGGTCCCTCGCCGCCCGCTTCGCGGCAAAGGAAGCGGTGGCCAAGGCACTCGGCGCGCCGGCGGGCATGAACTGGC
Source organism: Arthrobacter gandavensis (assembly GCF_009192735.1). Classification (GTDB taxonomy): domain Bacteria; phylum Actinomycetota; class Actinomycetes; order Actinomycetales; family Micrococcaceae; genus Arthrobacter_B; species Arthrobacter_B citreus. The sequence goes on along the minus strand of NZ_VTFU01000002.1, from coordinate 437,906 downwards.
AGGACTGCCAGGTGGACCTGGACGCCGCCGGCGCCCCCAGCGTCAATGTTCGGGGCACCGTGGCAGCGGCTGCGGAAGCCAAGGGTGTCCGCACCTGGCACCTTTCGCTGAGCCATGACGGCGATGTTGCCACGGCAATGGTGGTAGCCGAGGGCTAGTCTGGACCCATGATCAGTGCGTACTCCGGCACCGCTGTGCGGGCCGCTGAAAAGCCGTTGCTCGACGCCGGGCATGGACCCGCACTGATGCAGAGGGCCGCCTACGGACTGTATGCCGCCTGTGTCCGGGAACTGCTGGAGACCCGCGGTTCCCTCTACGGGTCCCGTGTGACGGTTCTGGCCGGCGCAGGCAACAACGGCGGTGATGCCCTCTATGCCGCCGCGCGGCTGGCGCGGCGTGGTGCGGGCATCACGGCTGTCCTGACGGCGCCGGCGGCCCACCCTGAAGCGCTGGCGGAATTCCGGCGGCAGGGCGGCCGAGTGCTGGCGCTGTCCGCCGGAGTGCCGCAGGCCGCGGCCCGTTGCTCGGCCGCTGACCTGCTCATCGACGGAATCCTCGGCACCGGCGGCAGGGGAGGGCTGCGCGGAGACGCCGCACAACTGTCGCAGCACCTGACGTCCGCCCGCCCGCCGCTGATCGTCGCCTGCGACCTGCCCAGCGGAATCGACGCGGACACGGGAGCGGCCGGGGCTGACTACATCCCCGCGGACGTCACCGTTACCTTCGGTGCCGTCAAGACCGGCCTGCTGGCCGGCCCCGGGGCGCTGGCCGCCGGGCGGATCCACTACGTGGACATTGGACTGGAGCTGCCGCCGGAACCCGATGTGCGCAGGCTCGGGACCGCCGACGTGGCGGCCCTGGTATCGGTTCCCCGGAAGACTGACCACAAATACAGCCGCGGAGTCCTGGGCATCGCCGCGGGATCATCGACCTACCCGGGCGCGGCGGTCCTGGCCACGGGGGCAGCGCTGGCCACCGGCGTCGGCATGGTCCGCTATCTGGGCCCCGAATCGGTATGCCGGCTGATCAACTCCACGCATCCCGAAGCGGTCTGCGCAACCGCCGCCGTTCCGGGCACCCACGTCCAGGCCTGGCTTGCGGGCCCCGGAGCCGGAGCGGACGAGGACCAGCGCCGGCGTGCCCTGGACGCCATGGCATCGGGACTGCCGGTTGTCGTCGACGCCGATGCCGTGGGCTATGCGGAGCCCGGGCTGGGACCGCAGGTCATTCTCACTCCGCACGCCGGCGAGCTCACCGCCCTCCTGGCCAGGCTCGGCGCGGAGGACATCACCCGGGACCTCGTGGAAGCCGATCCGCTGCGCCACGCCCGCCGTGCAGCCGAGCTGACCGGGGCCACGGTCCTGCTGAAGGGCTGGGCCACGATCACTGCGGCGCCTTCCGGGGAAACCTACAGCCAGGCCGAGGCGACACCCTGGCTCGCCGCCGCGGGCAGCGGCGACACGCTCTCCGGCATCCTGGGAGCGCTGCTGGCCACTGACCGCCGGGGCCGGGATCCGGAAGCGCCGCCCCCTCCGGGGCACTACGCAGCGCTGGCGGCCGCCGCCGCCACGATTCACGGACTGGCGGGAAGATGGGCCGCGAAAACCGGGCCGGTGGAGCCCTCAGCCCTGCCGGAGTCCGTGCGGACCGTCATCAGGGACCTCGTGTCCGGGAAGGTGGCAACGGGCGCCGTTTAATGCTGGGCCCAGTCTGAGGTAGAAAGAAAGTAGACATACTATTCTTTGTTGTCATCTGGACTAGTCAGGAGCTCTACATGGAAGTTTGGCCGGGAGATGCCTATCCGCTGGGCGCGACCTACGACGGAAACGGCACCAATTTCGCACTGTACAGCGAGGTGGCCGATTCGGTCACGCTGTGCCTGTTCGACGACGACGGAGCCGAGGAGTGCATCCGCCTCACTGAGGTGGACGGCTACGTATGGCACTGCTATCTGCCCCATGTTCAGCCCGGACAGAAGTACGGTTACCGGGTGGACGGGCCGTACGATCCGGAGAACGGCAACCGCTGCAACCCCAACAAGCTCCTGCTGGATCCCTACGCCAAGGCCGTGGCCGGCGAAATCGACTGGGATCAGTCCCTGTTTGGCTACAACTTCGGCGACGAGAACTCCCGCAATGACGAGGATTCCGCGTCTCACATGATGATGGGCGTTGTCATCAACCCCTTCTTCGACTGGGACGGCGACCGCAAGCCCAAGGTGCCTTACCACCGCTCCGTCATTTACGAGGCCCACGTCAAGGGCCTGACACAGCTGCACCCGGAAGTCCCTGAGGAACAGCGCGGCACGTATGCCGGCGTCGCCCACCCAGCCGTGATTGCTCACCTGCAAAAGCTGGGGATTACCGCGATCGAGCTGATGCCGGTGCATCAGTTCGTCAACGACTCCACGCTGCAGGACAAGGGGCTTTCCAACTACTGGGGCTATAACACCATCGGTTTCTTCGCGCCCCAGAACACCTACAGCGCCACCGGTGACGAGGGCCAGCAGGTCCAGGAATTCAAAGCCATGGTGCGCACCCTGCACCTGGCGGGGATCGAAGTGATCCTTGACGTGGTTTACAACCACACGGCCGAAGGCAACCACCTGGGCCCCACGCTCTCCTTCCGCGGCATCGACAACCAGGCCTACTACCGGCTCATGGATGACGACAAGCGGTACTACATGGACTACACGGGGACCGGAAACTCACTGAACGTCGGGAACCCGCACTCGCTGCAGCTGCTGATGGACTCGCTGCGTTACTGGGTCACCGAAATGCATGTGGACGGATTTCGGTTCGACCTTGCCTCCACGCTGGCCCGCGAGTTCTACGACGTCGACCGCCTGTCCACCTTCTTCGAACTGGTGCAGCAGGACCCCGTAGTCTCCCAGGTAAAACTGATCGCCGAGCCCTGGGACATTGGCCCGGGCGGTTACCAGGTGGGCAATTTCCCGCCGCAGTGGACCGAATGGAACGGCAAGTACCGCGACACGGTGCGCGACTTCTGGCGCGGAGAGCCGTCGACCCTGGGCGAGTTTGCGTCGCGCATTACGGGATCGGCAGACCTGTACGAGTCCTCGGCCCGCCGTCCGGTGGCCTCGATCAACTTTGTCACCGCCCATGACGGCTTCACGCTGCATGACCTGGTGTCCTACAACGAGAAGCACAACGAAGCCAACGGCGAAGACAATAACGACGGCGAATCCCACAACCGCTCCTGGAACTGCGGTGTGGAGGGCCCCACGGACGATCCGACGGTGCTCTCCCTTCGTGCCCGGCAGCAGCGGAACTTCCTGGCCACTCTGCTGCTCTCGCAGGGCGTGCCGATGATCGCGCACGGCGACGAACTGGGCCGAACCCAGCAGGGCAACAACAACACCTATGCCCAGGACTCGGAACTCAGCTGGATCAACTGGGAGCACATGGACGCCCCGCTGATGGAATTCACCGCAGCGGTGAACACGTTGCGGGCCGAACACCCGACCTTCCGGCGCCGCCGCTTCTTCGACGGCCGCCCGGTGCGCCGGGGCGAGGGCGAGGCGCTGCCGGACATCGTCTGGTTGACCGAGGACGGCACGCCGATGACCCCGGACGACTGGGACACCCCGGTCAGCCGCTCACTGGGCGTTTTCCTGAACGGCCAGGGCATTTCCGGCAAGGACGCCCGCGGACAGCGGATCACCGACCTGAACTTCCTGCTCTACTTCAACGCCCACGACGAATCCGTCAAGGTGACGATTCCGTCGAAGGAATACGCGCCGATGTGGGACGAGGTCATCGATACTGCGGGGGAGTACGCCGACTCAGCGCCCATTCCCGCTGACGGCCAAATCACCGTGGCTGCCAAGTCCATGGTGGTGCTGCGCGCCCACGAGGAGGAAGAGGAACACGACCACTCAGTGGCCGCTTCCCTCGCCGCGATGGCCGGGTCCAAGGCCCAGAGTCCGGAGGTCGCCGGATGAGGACGCCCCGCTCCACGTACCGGCTGCAGATCCGCCCGTCCTTCACCCTCTTCGACGCCGCGGACCTCGTTCCGTACCTGGCGGACCTGGGGGTGGACTGGGTGTATCTGTCGCCCATTCTCACTGCCGAGGAGGGGTCCGACCACGGTTACGACGTCGTGGACCCCTCCGCCGTGGACCCGGCCCGCGGCGGTCCCGAAGGGCTGAAAGCCCTCTCGGACGCCGCGCATGCCGCCGGCATGGGTGTGCTGGTGGACATAGTGCCCAACCACATGGGAGTTGCAACGCCCTCCGCCAATCCGTGGTGGTGGTCCGTCCTGGCCCAGGGCCGTGGATCCCGGTATGCCGAAGCGTTCGACATCGACTGGGACGCTGCGGACGGCAAGCTCCGCCTGCCGGTCCTGGGCGATGGCGACAACGAACTTAATGAGCTGAAACTGGCCGGCGGCGAACTTCACTATTACGATCACCGGTTCCCCGTTGCGGAAGGCACCGCCAGCGAGGGCGACTCCGCGCAGGACGTCCACGCACGCCAGCACTATGAGCTGGTGAACTGGCGGCGCGCGGACAGCGAGTTGAACTACCGGCGCTTTTTCGGCGTCAACACCCTCGCCGGCATCCGGGTGGAGGAACCGTGGGTCTTTGACGAATCGCACGCTGAAATCAAGCGCTGGTTCGATGAAGGGCTTGCGGACGGGCTGCGGATTGACCATCCCGACGGCCTGGCCGACCCCAAGGGATACCTCGCCCGGCTGCGGGAGATGACCAACGGGGCGTACATCCTCGTGGAGAAAATCCTCGAGCCCGGGGAAGTCCTGCCCGCGGACTGGGAAACGGAAGGCACCACCGGTTACGACGCGCTCGCGGACATTGACCGGCTCCTGGTCGACCCGGAGGGAATGAAACCGCTCACGGAGCTCGTGCCCACGGAGCCCTTTGGACACATGATCCACGGCACCAAGCGGAACATCGCCGATCAGCTGCTGAATTCCGAAGTCCAGCGGCTGGTCCGGCTGCTGCCCGAGGACAGCGGGCTGGACGCCGGGACAGCCGCAGACGCCGTGGCGGAGCTGCTGGCCTGCTTCCCGGTGTACCGCAGCTACCTGCCGGTTGGAGCGCAGTACCTGGCCGACGCCGTTGTCGCGGCGAAGGTTCGCCGGCCGGATTTGGCCGGGGCCCTGGATGTGCTGCATCCGCTGCTGAACCCGCTGCTCGACGGCCGTGCCGACAGCACCGACCTGGGCGAGTTTGCGGTCCGGTTCCAGCAGACATCGGGCATGGTGATGGCCAAGGGCGTGGAGGACACCGCGTTTTACCGGTACGCCCGGCTGACGTCCCTGAACGAGGTGGGAGCGGACCCGGCCCAGTTCGCCGTGGAGCCCTTCGAGCTGCACACCCGGCTGATCCGCCGGAACCAGGAGCAGCCCGCGGCCATGACGACGCTGACCACCCATGACACCAAGCGCAGCGAGGACACCCGCGCCCGGATCTCGGTCCTCGCGGAAATCCCGGACGAGTGGCGGGAGACGTTCACGCAGCTTTCGAACCTGGTCCCGATGGGGGATCCGGCGATGGAGAACCTGCTGTGGCAAACCATCGTTGGTGCGTGGCCCCTGAGCCGGGAACGCGCGCATGCCTACGCCGAGAAGGCCTCCCGCGAGGCATCGGCCAGCACCACATGGACGGCACCGAACGTCGAATTCGAGGAGCGGATGCATGCCGCTGTGGACGCGGCGTTCGACAACCCCGCGGTGGCTTCAATCGTGAGCTCCATGGCCGAGCGGACCCGGTTCGCCGGGTACTCCAATTCCCTCTCGGCCAAGCTCCTGCAGCTGACCATGCCCGGCGTGCCGGACGTCTATCAGGGAACCGAGTTCTGGGATCGATCCCTGGTGGACCCGGACAACCGCAGGACTGTCGATTTCAGCCGCCGCCGCGAGGTGCTCGCGTCTTTCGCCGGGACAGCCGGGACAGCCAGCCCGCCGGCCCTGGACGAGGAGGCTGCGGCCAAGATGCTGCTGGTCTCCCGCGCGCTGATGCTGAAGCGGTCCCGTCCGGAACTGTTCGAGGACTATCTGCCCGTTGCTGTTACCGGCCCCGCAGCGGCGCACGTTTTCGGTTTCGACCGGGGCGGGGCCGTGACCGTCGTGACCCGGCTGCCGCTGGGCCTTGAGCGCTCCGGCGGCTGGCGGGACACCGCCGTCGTCCTGCCGAAGGGAACCTACCGGGACGTGATCACCGGACGGACTTACGACAGCACGGGCTCCGTGCCGGCCGCGGACCTGTTTGGCATCTATCCTGCTGTGCTGCTGGAACGGAAGGACGGCGAATGAGAACCGACTTTGATGTGTGGGCACCGAAGGCCAACACCATGACCCTCCTGGCGGACGGCCGGAAGCTGTCGATGAGCCGGGGAGACAACGGCTGGTGGCACGTCCAGCACGCGGAGCTTCCCGAAGACATCGATTACGGGTATCTCATCGACGACGCGGAAACGCCGGTTCCGGATCCCCGGTCCCGCCGCCAGCCGGAGGGAGTCCATTCGCTCTCGCGCACCTTCGACCCGGACCTGTATGAATGGCATGACGCGGACTGGGTGTCGCCGGGGCTGGACGGCGGCGCGATCTACGAGCTGCACGTCGGCACCTTCACGCCCGAGGGAACGTTTGACGCCGCCATCGGCAAGTTGGACTACCTCGTCGACCTCGGCGTCCGCTATGTGGAACTGCTGCCGGTGAACGCGTTCAACGGCACCCACAACTGGGGTTACGACGGCGTGCTGTGGTACGCCGTGCAGGAAACCTACGGCGGCCCGGAGGGCTACCAGCGCTTCGTGGACGCCGCGCACCAGGCGGGACTGGGCGTCATCCAGGACGTGGTCTACAACCATCTCGGACCCAGCGGGAATTACCTTCCGATGTTTGGGCCCTACCTCTCCGAGGGAAAGGGCAACACCTGGGGAGACTCGGTGAATCTGGACGGGCCGTCCTCCGACGCCGTGCGCCGGTACATTTTGGACAACGTGCTCATGTGGTTCCGGGACTTCCACGTTGACGGCCTGCGGCTGGACGCGGTGCATGCGCTGCATGATGAGCGCGCCGTCCACATCCTGGAGGAAATGGCCGTTGAAACGGAGAACTGCGCCAAGGAACTGGGCAAACCCCTGTTCCTCATCGCCGAGTCCGACCTCAATGATCCGCGCCTGATTACCCCGTGTGCGCTGAACGGATACGGTCTCAGCGGCCAGTGGTCCGATGACTTCCACCATGCGGCGCACACCAACCTCACCGGCGAGAACGGCGGCTACTACGAGGACTTCGACTCCATCGCGGCCCTGGCCAAGGTGCTGCAGGACGGGTTCTTCCACGACGGCTCCTTCTCGTCCTTCCGGGGCCGCAGCCATGGCCGTCCGATCAACAAGGAAGTGGTGAATGCACGCCAGCTTGTCACCTGCATTCAAAACCACGACCAGGTCGGCAACCGCGCGGCGGGGGACCGGCTCAGCGCCTCCCTGGATTACCCCCGGCTGTCGCTGGGCGCCGTGCTCAACCTGACCTCGCCATTCACTCCCATGATCTTCATGGGCGAGGAATTCGGCGCTTCCACTCCCTGGCAGTTCTTCACCTCGCATCCGGAACCGGAGCTGGGCAAGGCGACGGCGGAGGGCAGACTGCGGGAGTTTGAACGGATGGGCTGGGACCCGGACACGGTCCCCAACCCGCAGGACCCCTCCACGTTCACCAACTCCAAGCTGGACTGGTCCGAGGTGAATGAGGGCAAGCATGCTGAACTGCATGACCTGTACCGCAGCCTCCTGCGGCTGCGGGCCGGCCACCCGGACCTGACGGATCCGGAACTGCGCAACGTCAGCGTGGATTATGACGAAGTGGGACGCTGGGTGGTCCTGCGCCGCTGCGACACCGTGGTGGCCCTCAACTTCGCCGGCGAACCACGGGAAATGCCGGTGCCCTTTGACGGCCGGCCCAAGGTGCTGCTCGAAACGGCACCCGCCGAGCTCTACGGCGGCGCCGTCCAGCTGCCCGCCTACGGCGCCGCGGTCCTGGCCGAGGGGTAGGCGCCGGGTTGTCCGCGGCAGTGGCAAGATGTAACCCATGACATACATTGCCGCGGACAACCGCTACGATTCCATGCCCTACCGCCGTGTCGGCCGCAGCGGGCTGCACCTGCCCGCCGTATCGCTCGGTCTCTGGCACAACTTCGGCGACGACAAGAATTTTGAAACCCAGCGCGCCATCCTGCGCCGGGCCTTCGACTTGGGCGTCACCCACTTCGACCTCGCCAACAACTACGGTCCGCCGTACGGTTCAGCGGAAACCAACTTTGGCCGCCACTTCAAGGATGATTTCCGGCCCTACCGCGACGAACTCGTCATTTCCTCCAAGGCCGGTTATGACATGTGGCCCGGCCCGTACGGAAACTGGGGATCCCGCAAGTACCTCCTCGCCAGCCTGGACCAGTCCCTGGAGCGCATGGGCCTGGACTACGTGGATATCTTCTACAGCCACCGCCCGGACCCCGAGACGCCGCTGGAAGAGACGATGGGGGCCTTGGACACCGCAGTGCGGTCCGGCCGGGCCCTTTACGCCGGCATTTCCTCCTACTCGCCGGAAAGGACGATCGAGGCCGCCCGCATCCTGCGCGAGATGGGCACTCCGCTGCTCATCCACCAGCCCTCCTATTCCATGCTGAACCGCTGGGTGGAGCAGGGCGATCCGAACCTGTTCGCGGCACTGGACGAGGTGGGAGCCGGCTCCATCGCTTTCTCCCCGCTTGCCCAGGGCTTGCTGACCAACAAGTACCTCAACGGGGTTCCCGAAGACTCCCGTGCCGCTGCCGGGAAATCCCTGGACCAGGGCCAGCTGTCCGAAGACAACCTCCGGCGGGTTCGGGGACTGAACGACCTGGCCGAGTCCCGCGGCCAGACCCTGGCACAGATGGCCATCGCCTGGGTGCTGCGCCCGCAGGCCGGAGGCGGAGCGATCACCTCGGCACTGGTGGGTGCCTCAAGCGTGAAGCAGCTTGAGGACAGCCTCGCAGCGGTCACCAACCTGGACTTCACCTCAGAGGAACTGTCCGCGATTGACACGTTTGCCGAGGACTCCGGCATCAATCTGTGGGCGTCGGCCCTCAAGGCCTGACATCAGGGGGCCGCAGCCGGCTGGTTCCGGCTGCGGCCCCGGGCAGGTGCCCCGAATCAGCGGGTGCCTCCCGTGAGTGAAACAATGGTCAGGTGAATGACCAACAAGCTCCTCCCGCCGCCGAACGCCAAGCACTTATCGATTTGGCCGCAGTGCGGCACAACGTACGCCACCTTGTCCACCTCGTCAGCCCGGCCCGGGTAATGGCCGTCGTCAAGGCCGATGCCTATGGCCACGGGGCCGAGCAGATGGCACGCACCGCCCTGGAAGCAGGCGCTTCCTGGCTGGGGGTAGCCCACATTTCCGAGGCCCTGGCACTGCGCAGTGCCGGCATAACGGCTCCGGTCCTGGCTTGGCTCCACACCGTGGACAGCCCTTTCACGGAGGCCGTGGCAGCAAACGTGGACCTGGGCCTTTCCGGCTGGGAACTGGAAAGAGTCGTCGAAGCCGCGCGGGAACTCCAGATTCCGGCGCGGGTGCACCTGAAGATCGATACCGGCCTTGGCCGCAACGGCTGCCCGCCCGACAAATGGGAAGCCTTTGTCGGCCGCGCCCTGGCCTATCAGGAGGAAGGGCTGCTGCGCGTCGTCGGGATCTTTTCCCATTTTTCCGTCGCCGACGAACCCGCCCGCCCCGAGACTGATGAGCAGCTGGTGCGGTTCCGCACCGCCGTTGCCGTCGCCGAAGACGCCGGTGTGGACCACGAAGTGCGCCACATCGCCAATACCCCCGCAGCCCTGTCCCGGCCTGACTCGCATTTCGACATGGTGCGCGTGGGGCTGGGCGTTTACGGCCTTTCGCCTTTCCCGGGGCAAGCCCCGGCGGAACTGGGCCTGCGCCCCGCGATGACCTTGAAAACCACCATCGCCAACTGCAAGGAAGTTCCGGCCGGACAGGGCGTGTCCTACGGGCTCCGTTACTCCACCTCCGAAGCGACGACACTGGCACTGGTGCCCCTGGGCTATGCCGACGGCGTTCCCCGCGTCGGCACCGGAGGTCCCGTCTGGGTGGATGGCACCGTCTACCCCGTGGTGGGCCGCATCGCCATGGACCAAATGGTCATCGACCTGAAGACCACAGGCATTGCGGGAACAGGAAAGGACCTTGTGGGCCGCGAAGCGGTCCTGTTCGGCGGCGTCGGGATGCCGTCGGTGGATGAGTGGGCGGATGCCGCCGGCAGCATCAACTACGAAATCATCACGCGCATCAGTTCGCGGGTGGAGCGCAAGTACACCGACTCGGAGGGGGCCAAGGCATGAGTTCAGCAGGGAACGACGGCGGCAGCGCCCCCGTTTGGGAAGAGGAAATCCGTACCGCCGGGCCAGAGGAAACCCAAGCTGCCGCGGAACGGCTAGGCCGCCAGCTGATGGCAGGGGATCTCATCCTGCTCACGGGCGAGCTTGGAGCCGGGAAAACCACCTTCACCCAGGGCCTGGGCCGCGGGATGGGTGTTCGTCCCGGCATCATTTCCCCCACCTTTGTGCTGGTCCGTCTTCATCCCAGCCTCTCGGAAGGGCCGGACCTGGTGCACGTGGACGCCTACCGGCTGGGATCCAGCGGTGAGATTGACGACATCGATCTCGAAAACACCATGGACAGTTCGGTCACCGTGGTGGAGTGGGGCCACGGCCTCGTGGAACACCTCGCTGAAAGCCGTCTTGAGATCACCCTGGTCCGGCCGACCGGGGCTGATGCGGCCAAAGCCGGAGGCGCCGGGGCTCTCAGCTTCGACTTTGACGATGACCCGGACGAAGAGCGGCTGATTCGCATAGCTGCATACGGTCCCCGCTGGGAGCAAACGAACCTGCGGACCGGCGGGGCCGCGGAAGGAGCCGGGTCAAACGAGACGTAAAATGGGCACCGTGCTTATTCTCTCCATTGACACCTCCGCCATCGCCAGTGCGGCACTGCTGACCGGGGAAGGGGAGATCCTTGCCGCCTTCGCCACGGAGGACACCCGTTCCCACGCCGAAGTGCTGGCCCCGGGCATCAAAAACCTGATGGACACCGCCGGCGTCACACCGGCCGAGCTCGACGCCGTTGTGGTGGGAGTCGGTCCCGGACCCTTCACCGGGCTTCGCTCCGGCATCGCCACCGCCCGCACTCTTGGTTTTGCCTGGAACAAGCCCGTGCATGGAGTGATGAGCCTGGATGCCATCGCCGTGGACGCCGCGCTGGACGCGTGGAGGCTGGGGATTGACGAGTTCGCCGTGGCAACCGACGCCCGGCGCAAGGAAGTGTACTGGGCGCATTACCGCAGCACGGGTGGAACGGCTGAACTCCTGGCCGGTCCGTTTGTCAGTGACCCCGCAGAAGTTCCGGAGCTGCCGGTCTACGGCGTCGGTGCGGGCCTCTATCCGGAACTGCTGCACGGTGTCTCGGGCTTCACCGATGCGCAACCCACCGCGTCCGCACTGGGCCGCACCGCCGTCGTACGCCTGGTCCGCGGACTGCCGCTGCTGGACACCACCCCGCTTTACCTGCGCGAATCCGATGCCAAGGTCCCCGGACCCCGGAAGCGCGCACTGTGACCGGCGCCGTGATCCGGCCCATGACGTTCGACGACGTAGCCGCCGTGGACGCGCTCGAGCGGGCGCTGTTCCCGGTGGACGCATGGCCGCTGCAGATGTTCCATGACGAGCTGAACCAGACGGACACCCGCTCTTACTATGTGGCCGAGGACGCAGACGCGAAAGTCATCGGTTATGCCGGCCTGATGTGCGTGCTGCCGATTGCCGACGTGCAGACGATCGCCGTCGCGCCGGAAGCCGAGGGTGCCGGCATTGGGTCGGCACTGCTGGCCACCCTCATCGACGAGGCAAAGCAGCGCGGCGCCGACGACGTACTGCTGGAAGTGCGCGCCGACAACCCCCGGGCACAGCGGCTCTACCGCTGGTTCGGATTTGAGCAGATCCACGTCCGGCCGCGCTATTACCGCGACGGCGCCGACGCACTCATCATGCGGCTGCCCCTTTCCGCCTGGAACGGGGCTCCGCGAGCAACAACGAAGGACACGCAATGAACCGCACCGACCCACTGGTGCTTGGCATCGAATCATCCTGCGACGAAACCGGTGTGGGCATTGTCCGCGGCGGCAAGCTGCTGACCAACACGGTGTCCTCCTCCATGGACGAACACGTCCGTTTTGGCGGGGTCATCCCCGAGATTGCTTCCCGTGCGCATCTGGACGCTTTCGTGCCAACGCTGCAGCAGGCACTGGACGAGGCACAGGTGACGCTGGACGACATTGACGCCATTGCCGTGACATCCGGTCCCGGACTCGCCGGCGCGCTCATGGTGGGAGTCTGCGCCGCCAAGGCGCTCGCCGTCGCCACCGGCAAGCCGCTGTATGCCATCAATCATCTCGTGGCGCATGTCGGGGTGGGCGTGCTCGACGGCGGCGACCTGCCGGAGAACCTTGGCGCGCTGCTCGTTTCCGGCGGCCACACGGAGATTCTCGCCGTGAAGTCGCTGACCGGGGATGTCCAGCTGCTCGGTTCGACCATCGACGACGCCGCGGGCGAGGCGTACGACAAGGTGGCACGCATCCTCGGACTGGGCTATCCCGGCGGGCCTGCCATCGACAAGCTCGCACGCAGCGGCAACCCGAAAGCGATCCGGTTTCCCCGCGGCCTGACCCAGCCCAAGTACATGGGCTCCGCCGAAGAACCGGGACCCCACCGGTACGACTGGTCTTTTTCCGGCCTCAAGACGGCAGTGGCGCGCTGCGTGGAGCAGTACGAGGCCACGGGCGAAGAACTCCCGGTGGCCGATATCGCCGCCTCCTTCCAAGAGGCAGTGGTTGATGTGATTACGGCCAAGGCCATCTTGGCGTGCACCGAGCACGGCATCACCAATCTGTTGCTCGGCGGAGGTGTTGCAGCCAACTCGCGGCTTCGCGAGCTGACGGCGCAGCGCTGTGCGGCCAAGGGCATCGCGCTTCGGGTGCCGCCCATTTCGCTTTGCACAGATAACGGCGCCATGGTCGCCGCCCTCGGCGCCCAGGTGGTTATGGCCGGTGCCGAACCATCGGGCATCACCTTTGCTCCGGACCCGTCCATGCCCGTGACCAGCATCCATCTCTAGCGGTTCCCGGTTATTGGGTCCCGGCGATGCCGGTGATGTCGCTGATGCCGGTGGTTCCCGGAGGGGCCGGAGACGCTGAGCGGTAGCGGTGACCTGTGGGCGTCACCGTATCCACCGTGTGCCTGACATGACTGGTCCGGCCCACGCAGGGAGACTCGATGGGCGGTGTTGGTGGTCCGTCAACCGTGCGTGTGGTCCAGCCCGGTGCTTCCTTGGCCTGGTTGCAGGCCTCGCATAAGCCCTGGATGTTCTCTGCACTGGTGGTTCCGCCGGCCCGGACCGGGCGGATGTGGTCGTAGTGCCGGATGGGAGCACCGCACCACGGCATCCGGCATACCTGGTCTCTGGCCGCGATGAACCGGGCCAAGCCCTCGGGCACCAGCCGGGCACGGGAATCCATGCCCACCAGCTGACCGGTGGACGGAGCCGTGTAAAGCCGCCGCAACCAGATGCGTGCTGATTTGTCCGGGTCGGCCGGCTTTCCCGAAGGTTTAACCGGGTCCGCGGGCATCCCCAAGGCTGTGTTCCGGGAAGCTGCGCCGCTGGCGGTTGAGTTCCGGCGGATCAGGTCCCGGGCCGTTTGTGCGGGCAGCACCCCGTAGCCGGGCAGCACGGCCGGTTCCGCGGTTCCGGCCAGCAGGGTCCGGTCCGTCATGATCAGCTGCACCTCGATCCGCACATCCTCGGCCCTGACTTGTCCGGTGGTGCGTTCCACGAGGGTGTCGGCCATGATCTGGCCCTTGGTCCGCGGGTCCCCGGCAGCGCGGAGCCGGTCCGCTTCCCGGGTCAGCGCCGCATACACGCCAACACCCTGGGCCACAGGCAGCAGCGCGGTCAGATAGGTCATGGTGTCCGGTGCTGGACGGCAGGACACGAACCGCTCCGAGACGGCATGCGCGGCACGGTTGACCACCGCGTGCGGATCCATGGCGTAGGACAGGGTCTTGATTTTGGCGATCAGCGCCCGGTCCCCGAGCTGCTCGAGCTCATCCAGGTTCCCGGCAATGACTTCGTCAACCTTCTGCCGGTCCGTCAGGGACAGGCACGCGGTCTCCCGGACCAACACGGTGGCCCGCCATTCGCTGATCACTCCGAGGGTCAAGGCGTGCAGGGTGTGGGGCATTTCTCGGGTCAGGATCCGTGCCAGGCCCAGCAGCCGGGTTCCGCGGTGCGGGGACTCGCGGCGGGCGAAACCGATTTGGGCTCCGACGCCTTTGCCGAGCTGGTCGGCTTTCACTCCGGCTGCGGCCTGGGCTTGCCGGGTCATTGCGTCGAAGATTGCCGTTGCCCGGGCCTGGGCTGCCGAGGCGGCTGCTTTGAGTTCCTCCAACGCCCGAATGGAATCAATCAGCCCGGCCAGCAGTGCAGCTTCTGCCGCAACGGGTTCGCTGCGTTCGCCAGCATTCACGAGTCCGGACGCCAAAGGAGGCGGCTCCTTGGAATCCGGGCTGGGAATCGATTCCCCGGCGACCTGCTGATATTCGTACATGTGTTCTATTTTAATGGCGACAGGAGACAGATATCCGGGACATCGTTACTGGAGAAATACCCGTTTAGACCACTTGGGGGGGGCGAGGCCCAGCGGAGTGCAGGGCGCGGAAGCGCTACTGGTCAGGGCGATGGGAAAGCAGCCCTGCCCGCTCACCGGCCAGGCCCGCCAGCCTGGAACCTGCTTAGCCTTCGCCCCGCAGCTGCCGGATGCCGTCCTGGACCACTGCCCGCAAGTCGCCGCCGTTCTCCGCTGCTATGCGGCGCTGCCGCTGGTATCCGGCGCCCCGCTCGATGATGGCGCGCACGTCGGCCAGTTCCTTGGTGCAGCCCAGCTTCTCGGCAACCGGTGCCAGCCGGGGCAGGACGTCTTCGAGGAGGTGGTCCGTGACCAGCTTCTCGTTGCCCGCAGCGTCCAGGATGATAATGGCGTCCAACCCGTAGCGGGCCGCCCGCCACTTGTTCTCCTGCACATGCCACGGAGGCATGGTGGGGATGGTGCCGCCGTTGTCCAGGATGGTTGAGAACTCCTCCACCAGGCACTGGGTCAGGGCGGCAACAGCGCCGACGTCCTCAATGGTGGCCATGCCGTCGCAAACGCGCATTTCCACGGTGCCTAAGTTGGGAACGGGGCGGATGTCCCAGCGGATTTCGCTGATCGAGTCGATCACTCCGGTGGTGAACATGTCCTGCACATAGGACTCGTACTCGGCCCAGGACGCGAACTGGAACGGGAGTCCCGCCGTCGGCAGCTGCTGGAACATCAGGGCACGCTGCGAGGCGTAGCCGGTGTCTTCGCCGGACCAGTACGGGGAGGAAGCGGACAGTGCCTGGAAATGCGGGAAGTAGTTCACCAGTCCGTCCAGGACGGGCAGCGCCTTGTCCCGGGAGTCCAGGCCAACGTGCACGTGGACGCCGTAGATCAGCATCTGCTGGCCCCACCACTGAGTGCGGTCAATCAGCTTGGCGTAGCGTTCCTTGTCGGTAATCGGCTGCGACCGCGGAGCGCTGAACGGATGCGATCCGGAACAGAACAATTCCACACCCATAGGATCCGTGACCCGGCGCAGGGCCTCGAGGGAACGGTTCAGGTCGGCTTTTGCCTCCGCTACGGTGTTGCAGACACCGGTCACGAGTTCGACAGTGTTTTCGAGCAGCTCCTGCTTGATATGCGGGTGCTCGTCATCCTCCCCGATCCCCGGGTGGGCCGCACTTACTCCGCGCAGGACTTCGTCGGCCACGGACACCAATTCTCCAGTGGTCCTGTCGACAAGTGCCAGCTCCCATTCAACGCCGAGTGTTGACTGAGCTGACTTTGCGAAACCGATTTCCAAACTGTCTCCTGCTGTAATGCGTACCTCAAAAGGAACCCCGACCCGCATCTTTGCGCTTGAGAACCCGAGTCAATCCTAGCTGTGCAGGGGTGGCAAACCGTTCACGAGCCGGGACAGAGCGTCAGCAGTGAGGGCGGTGTACAGCGGGACGGCATCGGGATGGATATATTCGCCACGCGCGTGCGCCCCGTTGCCCACGGCACCCACGCCACACAGCACCGGCACGCCCAGCGCGGCGACAAAATTGGCGTCGCTGGCACCGCCCACCGAGGCGTCCTCCAGCTCATGGCCCAGCGCAAGGGCGGCCTCGCGGACCAGAGCCAGCAGCGGATCCCCGGGGTCGGCAGTCATGGGCGGCCGGTTCCAGAAGTGTTCAATCTGCAGGCTCACCCGGTCATCGCTGATCCGAATAGCGTCCAGCTCCCGGTCCACCCGCTCCATCTCGGCTGCTGTTTCCACCCGGATATCAATCGTCGCTTTGGCATGGCCTGCAGCTACATTGGACCCCGATCCTCCCTCGATGAGCCCCACGTTGATCGAGGTTCCACGGCTGAGATCGGCGACGCCGACGGCGGCCGTGACGAACTCGGCAAGCGCATGGATGGCGCTGGCACCGGCTGCGGGGTCAAGGCCGGCATGGGCTTCAATTCCAGTGGCGGTAACGGTGAAGATCCCCACGCCCTTACGGCCGGTCTTCACCGCCCCTCCGGCGGTTGCCTCCAGCACCAGGACGGCGTCGGCGTCCTGTGCCGCCTTTTCTATGGCGGCGCGGGAGCCAATGGACCCAATCTCCTCATCGCCATTGAAGAGGAAGGTGACAGTAGGGCGGGGACCGCCTGCGTCTGTCAGGAGCTTCAGGGCCCAGATGCCCTGAACGAGGCCGGTCTTCATGTCAAAGATGCCCGGTCCGCTCAGTGTTGCGCGCCCGGATGGGTCCGTTCCTTCAGCGAGCGGCCATCCGGCCAGGGTGCCCGTGGGCCACACCGTGTCGTAGTGGGCCAGGATCAGGACCCGGCCCGGGCCGGAACCGGGGTAAGTGACCTTCAGTGTGGGGCCGAGAACGCCGTCGTCCTCCAACTGCTCTTCGGCCGGAGCGCCGAGCCGAAGCGCGAGCAGCGAGCGCACGCACTCAAGCCCGTTATCGAGTCCGCTGCGGTCCCTGCTGTAGGTTTCGGTTTCCACCAGGGAAGCGATGTCCCCGATGATTTCGGGGAGCCGGGCGCGGGCGGTGTCGAGCGTGGTGTGCATGGTTCTCCTGGTGCGAAGGTATGAAAGTTCAGGGGTGTGAAAAGTGGGATGCTCAGATTCCGAAGGGAATGCCGAGCGCGTACCAGATCATGAAGAAGGCGATCCAGACCACCCAGATGACCATGGCCAGCGGAATGGTGAAGGACGCCAGGGTTCCGATGCCTGCCGAGCGGCGGTACTTCTGGACAAACCCGAGGGCCATCACAAAGTAGGGGCTCATCGGAGTGACGCAGTTGGTGACGGAATCGGCAATGCGGTACATCGCCTGCGTGGTTGCCGGTTCTATGTCCAGGAGCATGAGCATCGGCACGAAAATCGGTGCGGCCAGGGACCACATGGCGGATCCGGACGTAATGATGAAGTTCATCACCGAAATCAGGACGGCGATGCCGAGAAGTATGGCCCAGCCCGGCGCATTAATGCTGTCCAGGGTCCTTGCTCCGCTGATGGCGAGGACTTCGCCCATCCCGGTCCACTTGAAGTAGGCGAGGAACTGCGAAATGGCGAAGAAGAGGACCAGGATGGGAGCCATCGATTTGATGCCTTCGATCATGGCTGCCGTGACATCGGAACCCTGGGTAAAGGTTCCTGCCGACCGCCCGTACACAACCCCGATCAGGGCAAAAAAGAGACCGATGACAAAAGCCATCCCGCCGATCACCGGCGAGTTCAGGACTCCGCCCGCTTCTCCCCGGAACGGGGAATCGGCGGGCACCAGCGAAGCGGCCACTGCGGCCAGGAACAGCAGCGCCGTGATGCCCGCGAGGCGCAGCGCACGGCGCTCCCTGGTGGAGATCCTCAGGTCGGCAACGGAACTGGCTGCTTCGTCGCTGGCATCGGCTTCTAGATCGGGGCGCTTGGACAGGACCTTCTCCACAACCACCGTGATGGTCAGCGCGATCAGGACGGATGACGCCAGGCTGAAGAAGTAGTTGGCCAGCGGCGTGACGACGACTGAGGAATCGATGGTGCCGGCTGCGGCGGTGGTGATGGAGGACAGCAGGACGTCGGTGGTGGTCAGTGAGGGGGAGGCATCGTATCCGGCGGAAATGGAGACGAAGGCGACAATAGCGCCGAGGACGGGGCTCTTCCCGACGGCCCGGAACACCAGGGCCCCCAGCGGGATCAGGGTTACATAGGCGGCGTCCCCGGCCACGTGGCCCAGCATTGCGGCCATGGCGAGGGCGAAGGTCACGTACTTCGCCGGCACCTTGGTGACCGTGTTCCGCAGCAGCGTGTCGATCAAGCCGCTCTTCTCCGCGACCGCAATGCCGAGCATGGTTGTCAGGATGGTTGCCAGCGGGGGGAAGGATGCGAAGTTTTCAACGGCGTCGCCGATCATGGTCTGGATACCGGCGGCGCTGAGGAGGCTGCGCACCTCGACGGTGTCTCCGGTTCCAGGGCTCACGGCGGATACGCCTGCTGCTTCCAGCGCGGCACTGAGGACAATGACGACCCCGGCCAGGATGCAGAACAGCCAGAACGGATGCGGCAGGAGATTACCGATCCGCTCGATCGCTGAAAAGACGCGGAACGCTGCGCGCATTCCCCGGGACTGCTCGACTGCGGCGGCCTGTGTCATTGTTCCCCCTGCGGTGGTGATGGGTTCGCTCGGGCGGGGCCGTTGAAGCGGCACCGGCCCGAGGGAACGGTTCTCCACAGGAAACCTAGTGCAGGAAAGTGCTGCGGGAAAAGAACAAGCACATTTGTTTCCTCCCGCGCCGGAGGGGCACCGGACATAATGGAAACGTGCCCATCCTGAATAAAGACATGTCCCTGTGCATTTCCCTGGCGGCGCGGCCGTCCAATATTGGAACGCGCTTCCACAACTATTTGTATGACCAGCTCGACCTGAATTTCGTTTACAAGGCCTTTGCCCCGACGGACCTGGCCCAGGCCATAGCCGGCGTCCGGGGCCTGCCCATCCGCGGCTGCGCCGTCTCCATGCCCTATAAGGAAGACGTCATCGCCCTGGTGGACCGGATGGACCCCTCGGCGCAGGCCATCAACTCGGTCAATACGATAGTGAACGACGACGGCGTCCTCACCGCGTACAACACCGACTACCTGGCGATCGCCCGGCTGCTGGCCGATCACCATGTGCCGGTCAGCTGGTCGGTGCTGCTGCAGGGCTCCGGAGGCATGGCCAAGGCTGTCGCCGCCGCACTGAGCGATGCCGGGTTCTCCGATGTCACGATCGTGGCCCGCAATGAGGGCACCGGCAGGGCGCTGGCGGACCGCTACGACTTCAACTGGCAGGCCGAAACCGCCGGCGCCACGGCCGACCTGCTCATCAACGTGACCCCGCTGGGAATGGCCGGGGAACATGAAGAGGTGCAGTCCTTCAACGATGCTGCGGTCGGTGCGGCCCGGACGGTCTTTGACGTGGTTGCCCTTCCGGCGGAGACTCCGCTGGTAACCGCGGCCCGCGCCGCAGGAAAAAACGTCATCACCGGCGCCGAAGTGATCGCCATCCAGGCCGAGGAGCAGTTTGTGCTCTACACGGGCGTACGGCCCACCCCGGAACAGGTCCGGGCCGCGAGCGAGTTTTCCCGCGCGTAGGAGACGCGGCGGTTAGGCAGCCTGCCCGGAGGCCACGGGTTCGACGACGATGGCCACCCGGTCCTCGCCGAGCCGGGTCAGGACGAGGGTTGCCTTGTTTGGGCCCTTCCCTGATCCGGTGAGCAGCTGCTTGCGCAGTTCTTCGGGCGTCACGGACATGCCGCGCTTCTTGATGTCCAGGACTCCGATTCCGTTGGCCTTCACCCAGGCCTTGAGCGCCTTCACGTTGTACGGGCGGACCTCCAGCACCCGGTATGCCCGGGCAAACGGAGTCTCCAGGAGTTCGGGTGCGCCGATGTAGGCAATGTGCTCGTCCAGCAGGTGCCCGCCCAGTGAGCGCGCGACGTCGGCGACCAGGCCCGCGCGGATCACTGCGCCGTCGGGCTCATACAGGTAGGCGTCCACGGGGCCGACGGCGACGTCCTCACTGCCGGGGGCATAGTCCAGCGCGGAGGTGAGCTCGGCCGCGCCGTTGGGGCCGATCACCAGCGCGGCCCGCCGGACCCCCTCGCGGCGCAGGGCGTTGAACCACAGGGTTGCCTCGGTGACATCGCCGTCCACGGAGACCCACTGCGTTTCGCAGTTCACCGGCAGCGCCTCGTGCGGAATTCCCGGACCCATCTTCACTCCCACGGGCAGCCCCGCGTCGGCAAGCGACTCAACGAAGGACAGCGGCGGGGAGAAGGCCTCAGGATCGAAGATGCGCGTGGTGCCGGAGGTGGAGGTGGTCCGGCGCGCCGGATCCAGCCACACGCCGTCGAACCCGGTGAGATCGAAGTCCTCAGCGGTGCCCTGGACCACCTTGGCGTTCGGCCACGGCATCAGGTTGATGGTGGCGGCGGCGGCGGTGATTTCATCGAGTTCCACTGCGGTGACCTCCCGGTCCAGCGTGGCCAGCGCCAGGGAATCGGCGCCAATTCCGCAGCCGAGGTCGGCGACCTTCTCCAGACCGGCCTCGACGTACCGCTGGGCGTGCAGGGCTGCGACGTTCAGGCGCGTGGCCTGCTCCAGTCCGGGGGCAGTGAAGAGCATGTGCTCGGCAAACGGCCCAAACTTGCCGCGGGCCTTCATGCGCAGCTTGGCCTGGGTCAGGACGGCGGCAACAACTTCGGGGGAGTGCCCGGCCTTGCGCAGGTCGGTGTTGAGCTTGAAGGACTCGGATTCCAGATACGGGCCGAGGGAGTTCAGCAGTTCCCAGCCTTCGGAGGTCAGAACATGGGCAAGGGAGGTATCCGGCATGGTTACCAGCCTAGTTCTTCTGCCGCCGCGGACGTTAGCTGTAGGTTGGGCGGCATGACGAAGATCGCCGCCGAGCCGATGGCTGCACTGCGCGCCCGGACGAGCTACAAATGGCAGACCCATCCAGCGGACGTGCTGCCGCTGTTCGTGGCCGAAATGGATTACCCGCTGGCCGGGCCGGTTCAGGAAGCCATCATCGCCAGGGTGCTCGCTTCGGACACCGGCTATATTGCCGGACCGGGACCGGTGGCTGCCGCCTTTGCCGGCTACGCGGGAAGGACCTGGGGGTGGTCCGTGGATCCGGGGGACGCGCGGACCACCACGGACGTCAGCGTGGCCATTGTCGAGTGCCTGCGCCAGACGGTGCCGGTGGATGGCAGCGTGGTCATCACGCCGCCGGTGTATCCGCCGTTCTTCGACCTGCCGCCCGAGGCTGATGCCTCCGTGGTGGAAGTGCCGCTGCTGCTCACGGGCGCGGGCTGGAAGCTGAACATGCCGGAACTGGAACGCGCCTTTGCCCGCGGCGCCGACGCCCTGCTCCTGTGCAATCCGCACAATCCGCTGGGGCTGGTCCATTCCGAAGAATCGCTGCGGGCGCTCGCGGACCTGTCGGCGAAGTACGGCGTGGCGGTCATCAGCGACGAGATCCACGCTCCGCTGGCATATGACGCGGGCAGTTTTACTCCGTACCTGTCCGTCTCGGACAATGCCCGTGAGTACGGCATCTGCGTGACCGCGGCCAGCAAGGCCTGGAATATCGCCGGAACCAAGTGCGCGCTGATGGTGGCGCAGAGCGACCGCACCAAGCTGCAGCTGGATTCGATGCCGGAGGAAGTGTCGGCCCGCACCTCCATTTTGGGCCTGCACGGAACAGTCGCCGCGTACAACGACGGCGGACCCTGGCTGGGGGAGGTCATGGAGGCGCTGGCCGCGAACCGGAGCCTGCTGGGGGAGCTGCTGGCAGCTATGCTGCCGCAGGTGACCTACCGTCCGCCGGCGGCCGGCTACCTGGCGTGGCTGGATTTCCGCGGCCTGGGCTGGGAGGACCCTGCGGCGGTGGCGCTGGAGCGGGCAAAGGTGGCGCTGGAACCGGGTGCGCGGTTCGGGCGGCAGGGGAGCGGGTTCGCCCGGCTGAACTTTGCCTGCTCTCCGGATGTCCTCGCCGAAGCCGTTGCCCGGCTGGCAGCCGCAGCGGCCGCAACCTGAACGGCTAGGCGAAGCAAACGAACACAGCTAGGCGAAGTACACGCCGATCCGGTTGCCGTCGATCTCCTCGATCCGGATGTCGATGTCGTAAATGTCGCGCAGCACCTCCGGCTGCATGATCTGCGCCGGAGGTCCCTGGTGGATGAGCCGGCCATCCCGCATGGCAATAATGTCGTCGGAATAGCAGGAGGCAAAGTTGATGTCGTGGATGACCAGCACCACCGTCTTGCCGAAGTCGTCGGTAAGCCGGCGCAGCAGCCGCATCATTTCCACCGAGTGCTTCATGTCGAGGTTGTTCAGCGGCTCATCCAGCAGCAGGTAATCAGTGCCCTGCGCCAGCACCATCGCGATGAAGGCCCGCTGGCGCTGGCCGCCGGACAGCTCGTCCACGAAGCGGTCCGCCAGTGCGGTCAGGTCCAGGTATGCCATGGCCTCGTCGATGAAGGCTTTGTCCTCGATGGTCGGGCGGCCGCCGTTGTGCGGATACCGGCCAAAGCCCACCAGATCGCGCACGGTCAGGCGCACGGTGAGCTGGTTGTCCTGCCGCAGGATGGCCATCTTGCGGGCCAGCTCCTTGCCGGGCGTGGCGTGCACGTCCAGGCCGTCCACGCTGACCGTGCCGGCGTCCATGCGCAGCAGCCGCGAAATGATCGACAGCAGCGTGGATTTGCCCGCACCGTTGGGGCCGATGATCGAGGTGATACCGCCCTCTTTGATGTCGGTGCTGACGCCGTCGACGACGAGTTGCGGGCCATAGGACTTGGAGACGCCGGTTACGGAGATCATTTGACGTTGCCTCTCAGCAGCAGGATAAGGAAGACGATGCCGCCGACAAATTCGATGACGATGCTCAGTGCGGTGTCGAACGCGAAGATCCGTTCCAGGACCAGCTGGCCGCCCACCAGGGCAATGATTCCGAGCAGGACGGCGATGGGCAGCACCGCGGTGTGCCGGAAGTGCGAGCACAGCTGGTAGGCCAGCGAAGCGACCAGCAGGCCGAAGAAGGTTACGGGTCCCACCAGGGCCGTGGACACCGCCACCAGGACGGAGCAGATGATCAGCGTGGAGGTCACGGCTTTGCGGTGGTCCACGCCAAGGTTGACGGCCATGTCCCGGCCCAGCGCCAGCACGTCAAAGGACCGGCGCATGCGCCAGGCCAGGACGCTGACCAGGGCGACCGCGGCCGCGGAGTAACCCAGCAGGGCGCCGTCCACGTTGTTGAAGGACGCGAAGAACAGATCCTGCAGGATGATGAACTCGCTGGGATCGATCAGGCGCTGGAGCAGGGAGGAGAAGCCGCGGAACATGGTTCCGAAGACAATTCCCACCAGCAGCATCAGGTGCAGGGACTTGCCGCCGCCGGTGAAGAGCCAGCGGTAGAGCAGGAAGGAAAAGCCGACCATGAGCACGAGCTCGATGACGAACAGCAGCGGCTCGGACATGGTCAGGACCGCCTGCCCGCCGATCACGAAAACAAGCGCCGTCTGCAGCAGGACGTACAGGGCGTCAAAGCCCATGATGGACGGTGTCAGGATCCGGTTGCCGGTCACTGTCTGGAAAAGGACGGTGGAGACCCCGACGGCGTACGCCACCAGGATCATGGAAGCCACCTTGATGGCGCGGCGGGGCAGGATGTAGCCGATGTTTCCGCGCAGCTCAATGGTCATGAAGACGGCCACCAGGGCGGCAGCCGCAATTCCCAGCGTGATGATCCAGAACTTCGGCGGAACCGAGCGCACCGGATGCCGGCGGTGGGACACCAGGGCAGTGGGCAGCGGGCGGGCGGGGGCTTCGAGGCCGGTTTCAGCTTTAGCCACGGGTGGCACGCTTTCGCAGGAGCAGATAGAGGAAAAGGACGCTGCCGATCGCGGCAACGATCACGCCCACCGGAATTTCATACGGGTAGCGGATGGTGCGGCCAATGATGTCGCAGGCCAGGACGAAGCCGGCGCCAAAAACGGCCACCCACGGCACGGCCCGGCGGACGTTGTCACCGATCATCAGGGACACCAGGTTCGGCACGATCAGGCCAAGGAACGGAATGGATCCAACGCTGACAACGACGACGGCGCTGATCAGGGACACGATGACCAGGCCCAGCATCATGACGCGGTTGTAGTTCAGGCCAAGGTTGGTGGTGAAGTCCGAGCCCATGCCGGCAACGGTGAAACGGTCAGCTGCCAGGTAACCGATAACGGTGAGGGCGCCGACGATCCACAGCAGTTCGTACCGGCCCCGCAGCACGCCCGAGAAATCCCCGACCATCCAGCTGTTCAGGGTCTGCAGGAGATCGGAGCGGTAGGCAAAGAACGTGGTGACCGCTGAAATGACGCCGCCGAGCATGATGCCCACCAGGGGAACAATCAGCGTGTTGCGCAGCGGCAGACGGCGCAGGATGAGGAGGAACAGCGCAGTTCCGGCGGCCGCGAAGACGGTGGCCGTGGACATCTTCATCATCAGGGACGCACCCGGAAGCAGGACGGTAACCACCAGGATGCCCAGCGATGCGGATTCCACGGTGCCGATGGTGCCCGGTTCCACGAATTTGTTCCGCGCCATCAGCTGCATGATCAGGCCTGCGACGCTGACGGCCATGCCGGCCAGGATGATGCTCAGGGTCCGGGGCACGCGGCTGACCCAAAAAACCTGCCAGGCCGCGGGATCGCCGGCCAGCAGCCGGGGCAGTGAAACATCGCTGACCCCGATGAACATGCTCGCCACAGCCAGCGCCAGGACCGCCGCGGCACCCAGGGCCAGGCTGACCGCGGTTCGCGGAAGCCGTCGTCGTCGGGCAGTGACGGCTGCGGCTGGGGAAGACGGTGGCCCATCGGGGGAGGAAACGGTTCCCGGTGCGCGGGCGGCGGTGGCGCTCATAAGAAAAAATCCGGTCTTGCCTTAGGTTCCGGCGGGTGTGCCGGAACCTAAGGCGTCGAGGGGTGGTTAGGAGATGCCGTTCTGGACTTCGGTGACCATGCTGTCCACATTGGACAGGCCGTAGCCCACGAGGTACCAGCTGGAGGAGTCCAGGGAAGTGATCCGGTCATTCTTGGCGGCGTTGGTGCCGTTGACCAGTTCATTGTCCATGACGGCCACGGCTGCATCGCCGCTCTCGCCCACCGCGGTGTCGCGGTCAATCACGAACAGGTTGTCCGGGTTCTTGTCCGCGATGAATTCGGCGGTGATGGACTCGCCGTGCTTGCCGTCGGCCTTGATTTCGGCAACCGGGGCAACGCCCAGGACGTCGTGGATGATGCCGAAGCGGGAGCCGGCGCCGTAAGCGGTCATTTCGCCGCCGCTGGTCATCACGATCAGGCCGGTGCCCGCATCCGCGGCGGTGGCCTTGGTGTCTTCGATGCGCTTGTCGATGGCGGCCAGCTTCTCTTCAGCTGCCTCTTCCTTGTCAAAGATGCGGCCGAGCGTGCCGGTCACTTCCTGGAAAGATGCCATGGAATCCGTCTGGTCGACACTGAGGTCGATGGTCGGAGCGATCTTGCTCAGTTCCTCGTAGGAACCGGCCACGCGTCCGGAAATGATGATCAGGTCGGGGGCGCCTTCGCTGATGGCTTCGAAGTCGGGTTCCTTCATGGAACCGATCTTGGCGTAGTCATCTCCGGCGTACTTGGAGAGGGACTCGGGGAAGTTGGCCGCGGGAACGCCGTCCACGTCAATGTCGAGGGCATCCATGGTGTCCAGTGCGCCCAGGTCGAAGGTGTAGACAACTTCCGGGTTGACCGGGACCTCGGTGCTGCCCTGGGCATGCTCCACCGTGATGTTGGCCTGTTCGGGAGCCGCATCCGCGGTGGCGGCCGTCTCCGTTCCGCAGGCGCTGAGTGCGAGGAGGGAAGCCAGCGCGGTGCCGGCGATGAGACGGGATTTTCCGATATTTTTCACTTTGGGGGAGCTCCAGGTACTTGGGGCCCGGCCCGGCGGGTACCCGCCAACCGAACACAAAAAACTAATAGGTCACAGAAATGTTTGCTAATAGAACGCACCTGAAAACTATCGGTTAGGTAAGCCTAAGGCAAGTTGGAGTCTCGAATTATGTCCGGGGAAGGACCGCTTATCGGGCTCGGGCCAATCAATATTGGCACTCACCTTGACCGAGTGCTAACCGTTGCATAAAGTCGGAGCTAGCACTCTCCCAGTGAGGGTGCTAATTCCTGAGGGAAGCGCCAACCGGCACCGCGACGACGGCCAGCGCCCACCGACGGTCCACATCCGTTAGTAACTACGCAAAGGAGAGCCCGAGTGTCGGTCTCGATTAAGCCCCTTGAGGATCGTATTGTTGTCCGCCCCCTCGAAGCCGAGCAGACCACTGCTTCCGGCCTCGTTATCCCGGACACCGCCAAGGAAAAGCCCCAGGAGGGCGAAGTTGTCGCAGTAGGCCCCGGCCGCGTTGATGACAACGGCAACCGCGTTCCCGTGGACGTGTCCGAGGGTGACGTTGTCATCTACTCGAAGTACGGCGGAACCGAAGTCAAGCACGGCGGCCAGGAGTACCTGGTGCTCTCCGCCCGCGACGTGCTGGCCATCGTCGTTAAGTAGTCGAAAAAGGAAGACCCCGGCCAATCTGGCCGGGGTTTTCTGATGCAGGTGCAGATGTAGCTGTCGGAAAGGACACACACATGGCAAAGCAATTGGAGTTCAACGACTCCGCCCGCCGTTCGCTGGAGGCCGGCGTCGACAAGCTGGCCAACACCGTCAAGGTGACCCTCGGCCCGCGCGGCCGCAACGTGGTGCTCGCCAAGACCTGGGGCGCTCCCACCATCACCAACGACGGCGTGACCATCGCCCGTGAGGTGGAGCTGGACGACCCGTACGAGAACCTTGGCGCACAGCTGGCCAAGGAAGTGGCAACCAAGACCAACGATGTTGCCGGCGACGGCACCACCACGGCAACCGTCCTGGCGCAGGCACTGGTCAAGGAAGGCCTGCGCAACGTTGCTGCCGGCGCAGCTCCGGGCCAGCTCAAGCGGGGCATGGAAGTCGCCGTCGAGGCAGTGGCCGCACGGCTGCTGGAAAACGCCAAGGAAGTTGAAGGCAACCAGGTTGCGCACGTCGCTGCCATCTCCGCCCAGAGCATGGAGATTGGCGAACTGCTGGCCAAGGCCTTTGACACCGTCGGCAAGGACGGCGTTATCACCATCGAGGAATCCTCCTCGACGCAGACCGAACTGGTCATCACCGAGGGCATGCAGTTCGACAAGGGCTACCTGTCCCCGTACTTCGTGACCGACCCGGAGCGCCAGGAAGCCATCCTCGAAGATGCGCTGATCCTGATCAACTCCGGCAAGATTTCCTCGGTTGCCGAATTCCTGCCGCTGCTGGAAAAGGCGCTGCAGGCTTCCAAGCCGCTGTTCATCATCGCCGAGGACATTGAGGGCGAAGCCCTGTCCACGCTGGTGGTCAACAAGATCCGCGGCACCCTGAACGTCGTGGCCGTCAAGGCTCCCGGCTTCGGTGACCGCCGCAAGGCCATGATGCAGGACATCGCCACCCTTACGGGTGCGCAGGTTGTATCTCCGGACCTGGGCCTGAAGCTGGACCAGGTTGGCCTCGAGGTGCTGGGCTCCGCCCGCCGCATCACGGTCACCAAGGACAGCACCACCATCGTGGACGGTTCGGGTTCCGAAGCCGACGTCGCGGACCGTGTTGCCCAGATCCGCGCCGAGGTCGAGCGCACGGATTCCGATTGGGACCGCGAGAAGCTGCAGGAACGCCTGGCCAAGCTCTCCGGCGGCATCGGCGTCATCAAGGTTGGCGCAGCCACCGAAGTTGAGCTCAAGGAAAAGAAGCACCGCATCGAAGACGCAGTGTCCTCGACGCGTGCGGCCCTGGAAGAGGGCATCGTGGCCGGCGGCGGTTCCGCCCTGGTCCACGCTGCCAAGGCCCTGGACACCGATCCCGAGGTTGCCAAGCTCGAAGGCGACGCCGCCACCGCCGTGGGCCTGGTCCGCCGTGCGCTGGCCCAGCCGCTGCGCTGGATCGCCGAGAACGCCGGTTCCGAGGGCATGGTTGTTGTCGCCAAGGTCACCGACCTCGAAGTCAACAACGGCTTCAACGCCGCAACGGGCGAGTACGAGAACCTGATCGAGGCGGGCATCATCGACCCCGTCAAGGTCACGCGCTCCGCCCTGCGCAACGCTGCGTCCATCGCCGCGCTGGTCCTCACCACTGAAGCACTCGTGGTGGAGAAGCCGGCCGACGACGACGAAGATCACGGTCACCAGCACTAAGCGCCTCGAAAGCCCCGGCGCGGCAGCGGATTTCCGCTGCTGCGCCGGGGCTTTTGCGTGTCCGGGGCCTGTGCGCGTTTCCCGGGCAAAGCCGTATCGACGGTAAACTTCACGGTTTGTTGTGGACCAAAGGAAGTTCTTAATCGTGAATCAAAACGCGGAACCCGCCGCCGGTGAGCGGCGCTACCGGCCCGAGGTGCAGGGGCTGCGCGCGCTGGCCGTGGTGCTCGTGGTGGTCTACCACGTGTGGCTGGGCCGCGTTTCCGGCGGGGTGGACATCTTCCTCCTGATCTCGGCGTTCCTTCTCACGGGGTCCTTTGTCCGCAAGGTTGAAAGCGGCCGCCCGCTGGCGCTGGGCCGCTACTGGCTGCACCGGTTCAAGGGGCTGGTGCCCGCGGCAGCCCTGGTGCTGCTCGCGGTGCTTGCCGCCGCCGCGGTTCTGCTGCCCAAGAGCGAATGGACCGGACTTTTCCGCCAGGCATGGTCCTCGCTCTTCTACGTCCAGAACTGGACCCTGGCGAACAGCTCCGTTGACTACTACGCCCGCGACAACAGCGCGGCGAGCCCGCTGCAACACTTTTGGTCCCTCTCGGTCCAGGGACAAGTGTTCATCCTGTGGCCGCTGGCCTTCGCCGCGGCCGTCTTCGCCGCCCGCCGCCTGCGGGTGCCGTGCCGCCTGGTCCTGACCGGCATCTTCGGAGCGGTTTTTGTTTCCTCGCTGGGCTTCTCCATCTGGCAGACTGCCGTCAACCAGGGGTACGCGTACTTCGACACCCGCACCCGGCTGTGGGAATTCGCCCTCGGTTCACTGCTGGCCCTGGCGCTGCCGTACCTGCGTTTCTCCACGCTGCCGCGCATCATCATGGGCTGGGTTGGCGTGGCCGCGATGCTCAGCTGCGGACTGCTGCTGCAGGTCCAGCAGCAGTTCCCCGGTTATCTGGCCCTGTGGCCCACCCTGGCCGCTGCACTCATCATCGTCGCCGGCAACACCGGCAGCCGGGCCGGCGCGGACCGCTTCCTGTCCGCCGGGCCACTGGTGGCAACCGGCAACATTTCCTACGCGCTGTATCTCTGGCACTGGCCGGTCCTCGTGTTCTGGCTCGTGACCGCGGACAAGGAAAACGCGGGGCTGCTGGACGGAGCGGCAGTCATCGCTGTTTCCTGGGCACTGGCGGCGCTCACCACCGCGCTGCTGGAAAAACCCCTCAGCGGCTGGTCCTGGCCGTCGCGCTCCCCGTGGCGGACCGCCGTCGTCGTGGCGGCCTGCCTGGCCCTGGTGGCCGCCCCGCTGGCCGGGTGGCAGGCTCAGGTGCGCGGCCAGGAGCAGGCCGCCAACCGGCAGTCGATCGTGGACAACCCCGGGGCCCTGGCGCTGGACCCGCACTTCGAGTTTGCCGGCTCCACCGAAGCAGCGGTCAAGCCGTCCTCCACCGGAATGGGCGGCGAGTGGGCCAGGACCGACGGCGCCTGCGAGGAGGCTCACCAGCCGGCGGATCCGCTGCTGGAGAGGTGCCTTCGGATCGGCACGGGGGAGGGGGCAGCCAGGACCATCGTGGTGCTGGGAGACAGCCACGCCCAGCAGTGGCTCTCAGCCCTTGGCCCGGTGGCCAGGGTCAACAACTGGCACGTGGTTGCACTGCTGAAGCCGGGATGCCGCTACGGCGCCGAGTCTGCGACCCGCTCCGAGGAGTGCAATGCCTTCAATGAAGCATCCCGGAACTACGTGCTGGAAACAGTGCCTGACGCCGTCTTCACCGTGGCCTCGGTGTCAGTCCCCAGTTCGCCCGCCGAATATTTGGCGGACGGGTATGAAGCGGGCATAGCCGGCTTCGCTGCTGCCGGAACCGAGGTGATCGCCACGCGGGACAATCCCCGGTTCGACTTCGACATGGTCAAATGCCTGGCCGCGAACGAGCTGTCCACGCAGGCCTGCACGCTGCCGCTGGACTCGCTGCTGGCCGCTCAGTCACCCCTGGCGGAACTGGACGGGCTGCCGGGCGTGCATCCGGTCGACATGACGGACCAGCTGTGCACGCAGACGGAATGCCCGGGCATCATCGGCAACATGTTCGTGTACATGGACCACGACCACCTGGGGCGCACATACTTGGAGACAACGGCACCCGTGCTGGCGCAGCGGTTACTGCTGTCCCTGGGTTGGGAAGGAACGGCTGTGACAGATAACACCCGGGAGCTTTTGGAATAGGGCCGCGCAGTCTTTCGTTTTAGGATGTAACTGAGCCAACCGGTCCTTTCCCGGTTTTTCCTCCATCCCTCCGGTCCTTCGCGAAAGAGGCGTAGTTTTGAGCCAGCAGTCCCCAGAGCATGACCCGTTCGGCTTCATTGGCCTGACGTACGACGACGTCCTGCTGCTGCCCGGCCCCACGGATGTCATTCCGTCCGAAGCGGACACATCTTCACGCCTGTCCAAGCGGATCACCGTGCACACCCCGCTGCTCTCAGCTGCCATGGACACGGTCACGGAATCCCGCATGGCCATCGCCATGGCCCGCCAGGGCGGCCTGGGCGTGATTCACCGCAACCTGTCCATTCCTGACCAGGCCGAGCACGTGGACCGGGTCAAGCGCAGCGAATCCGGCATGATCACCAACCCGGTCACCATCGCCCCGGATGCCACTCTGCAGGAACTGGATGACCTGTGCGCGCACTTCCGCGTCTCGGGCCTGCCCGTGGTGGACGATGACAACAAGCTGCTCGGCATCGTGACCAACCGCGACACCCGTTTCATCCCGCGCGCCGATTACCCGCGCCGGCTGGTCAACGAGGTCATGACCCGGATGCCGCTGATCACCGGCCGCGTCGGGATCAGCGCCGAGGAAACCATGGAGCTGCTGGGCAAGCACCGCATTGAAAAACTTCCCCTTGTTGACGCCGACGGCCGCCTTCAGGGCCTGATCACGGTCAAGGATTTTGACAAGGCCGAGCAGTACCCCCTGGCCACCAAGGACGACGAGGGCCGCCTGCGTGTCGGTGCCGCCATCGGTTTCTTCGGTGACGGTTACGAACGCGCCATGACCCTGGTCGAGGCCGGCGTCGACATCCTGGTGGTGGACACCGCCAACGGCCACAGCGCCGGCGTGCTGGACATGATTGCCCGCCTGAAGAAGGATCCCGCGGTTGCGCACGTGGACATCATCGGCGGCCAGGCTGCCACCCGCGAAGGTGCGCAGGCCCTGATCGACGCCGGTGCTGACGCCATCAAGGTGGGCGTTGGCCCCGGTTCCATCTGCACCACGCGTGTGGTGGCCGGCGTCGGCGTTCCCCAGATCACCGCCATCTACGAGGCCTCCAAGGCTGCCATCCCCGCCGGCGTTCCGCTGATTGCCGACGGCGGCCTGCAGTACTCCGGCGACATCGGCAAGGCCATCGTGGCCGGCGCCGACACCGTCATGCTGGGCGGCCTGCTGGCCGGATCCGCCGAAAGCCCGGGCGACCTGGTCTTCGTGAACGGCAAGCAGTTCAAGTCCTACCGCGGCATGGGCTCCCTGGGTGCCATGCAGTCCCGGGGCAAGAACACGTCCTACTCCAAGGACCGCTACTTCCAGGCCGATGTCCCCTCGGACGAAAAGCTGATCCCGGAAGGCATCGAGGGCCAGGTGCCGTACCGCGGCCCGCTGTCCGCCGTCGCCCACCAGCTGGTCGGCGGCCTGCGCCAGACCATGTTCTACACCGGCGCCCGCACCATCGCCGAGCTGAAGGCCAAGGGCAAGTTCGTCCGGATCACTCCGGCCGGGCTGAAGGAGTCCCACCCGCACGACATCATGATGACCGCGGAGGCCCCCAACTACGGCACCCGCCGCTAGTACGCAGCACCGCAGTATCCCAGCGCAAGCCGCATCCGCCCGTGCATCTGGTCACGGAAGGGTGCGGCTTGCGCTGCTTTAAGCCCCGGACGCGTGCCTGGGATAACCTAGGGGTGTGAGTAACGAGATTGAAATTGGCCGTGGCAAGCGTGGGCGCCGAGCCTACTCCCTCGATGATGTGGCGATTGTGCCGTCCCGGCGTACCCGGGACCCGCAGGACGTTTCGATCAACTGGCAGATAGACGCCTATCAGTTCCAGATGCCGGTCATGGGCGCACCGATGGACTCGGTGATGTCTCCGGCAACCGCCATCGCGATGGGCCGGCTTGGCGGCCTGGGCGTGCTGAACCTGGAGGGCCTGTGGACCCGCTACGAGGATCCGCAGCCGCTGCTGGATGAAATTGCGGTCCTGAGCGAGGACAACTTCAACCCGTTGGCCACCCGTCGCCTGCAGGAGATCTACGACGCCCCGATCCAGGCGGAACTGATCACTTCCCGGCTGGCCGAGGTCCGCGAAGCCGGCGTGACCGTGGCCGGATCGCTCACCCCCCAGCGCACGCAGGAGTTCTACAAGACGGTGCTGGCCGCCGGAGTGGACATCTTCGTCATCCGCGGCACCACCGTTTCAGCGGAGCACGTCTCCAAGACGGTCGAGCCGCTGAACCTGAAGCAGTTCATTTATGAACTTGATGTTCCCGTCATTGTCGGCGGAGCCGCCGGCTACACACCGGCACTGCACCTGATGCGCACCGGCGCCGCGGGCGTCCTCGTCGGGTTCGGCGGGGGAGCGACCACCACCACCCGCCGCGCGCTGGGCATCCATGCTCCGATGGCCACGGCCATCGCCGACATTGCCGAAGCGCGCCGGGACTACATGGACGAATCCGGCGGCCGCTACGTGCACGTCATCGCCGACGGCGGCATGGGCACCAGCGGAGACATCGTCAAAGCGATCGCCATGGGCGCCGACGCCGTCATGCTCGGTTCGGCGCTGGCCCGCGCCGAGGAAGCACCGGGCCAGGGATGGCACTGGGGCCAGGAAGCCCACCACAGCGAACTTCCGCGCGGCGACAGGGTCCGGCTGGATACCGTTGGACCGCTGCAGGAGGTCCTGTGGGGTCCGTCGCACCACACCAACGGCACATCTAACCTGATGGGCGCCCTGCGCCGTGCCATGGCCACCACGGGGTATTCGGATGTCAAGGCGTTCCAGCGCATCGAGGTGCTGGTCTCGCCCTACCTATCCAATATGTAATTACCTAGAGTTACATGGAGTTGCTGCAGGGAATGCGGCACCGGCTGGTTCAGAGAGGAAATCTCGACGATGAGTAAAGATGCACTCAGTCCCCAATACCGCGAGGACGCCCTGGCCGCGCTGCGTTCCACTGCGGAACCGGGCGAAGAACTGGATGTCCTGATCGTCGGCGGCGGCGTGGTGGGAACCGGCGCCGCGCTGGACGCCGCCACCCGCGGCCTGAAAGTGGGAATGGTCGAGGCGCGGGACTGGGCGTCCGGGACGTCGTCGCGCTCCTCCAAGCTCATCCACGGCGGACTGCGCTATCTGGAGATGCTGGATTTCGCCCTGGTGGCCGAAGCACTCAAGGAACGCGGCCTGCTGATCCAGCGCATTGCGCCGCACCTGGTGAAGCCGGTGCCGTTCCTGTACCCGCTGACGCACCGCTTCTACGAGCGTCCCTATGTTGGCGCCGGAATCCTGCTCTACGACACCATGGGCCTGACCTCGGGGAATTCCCGCGGTGTGCCCATGCACAAGCACCTCAGCAAGAAGGCAACCCTGCGGGCCGCGCCGAGCATCAAGGATGACGCCATGATCGGCTCCATCCGCTACTACGACGCCCAGGTCGACGACGCCCGCTATGTCGCCATGATGGCGCGCACCGCGGCCCACTACGGAGCGGTTGTTGCCAACCGCGTTTCGGTGGTGGACTTCCTCCGCGAAGGCGAACGCGTGGTGGGCGCCCGGGTCAAGGATTCCGAATCCGGCCGGGAATTCGATGTGTTTGCCCGCCAGGTCGTCAACGCCACCGGCGTGTGGACCGACGAAACCCAGGCCATGGTCACCGACCGCGGCCAGCTGAAGGTCCGCGCCTCCAAGGGCGTCCACCTGGTGGTTCCCCGGGACCGGATCCAATCCACCGTCGGCATGATCCTGCGCACTGAAAAGTCCGTGCTGTTCGTCATTCCCTGGGGCCGGCACTGGATTGTCGGCACCACCGACACAGACTGGAACCTGGACAAGGCGCATCCGGCGGCGACGTCCGCGGACATCGACTACATCCTGGACCACGTCAACAAGGTCCTGAAGACGCCGCTGACCCGTGAGGACGTCGAGGGCGTGTACGCCGGGCTGCGGCCGCTGCTGGCCGGGGAAAACGACTCCACGGCCAAGCTGTCCCGCGAACACGTGGTGGCCCATCCGGTTCCCGGGCTGGTGGTTGTTGCCGGCGGCAAATGGACCACGTACCGGGTCATGGCTAAGGATGCCGTGGACGAGGCCGCACGGGCCCTGGACGAGAAAGTGCCCGAAAGCTGCACCTCCACCATCCCGCTGCTGGGCGCCGTCGGCTACAAGGCGGACTGGAACCGCCGCCACCGCACCGCTGAGCACTACGGCGTGCACGTTGCCCGGGTGGAGCACCTGCTGAACCGCTACGGGTCGCTGGCCACCGAGGTGCTGGAGCTGATCCGCGAGGACCCGGCCCTGGGCCAGACCCTGCCCGGCGCAGACGACTACCTGCGGGCCGAGGTGGTTTATGCCACCACCGCCGAAGGCGCCCGCCATGTGGAGGACGTCCTGGCCCGCCGCACCCGCATTTCCATTGAGTCCTGGGACCGCGGCGTATCGGCGGCCCCCGTGGTGGCCGAGCTGATGGCCCCCATCCTGAACTGGGACCTGGACCGGGTGGAAAAGGAAGTGGCCCACTACCTCGCACGGGTTGAAGCGGAGCGCCTCAGCCAGGAACAGCCCGACGACGTCTCAGCGGACGCCGCCCGGCTGAAGGCGCACGACATTGCGCCCCTTGCCTGACATGGAGCGTGAGCTCTCCCTCAACGAGAAGGGAGCCGTGCTGACGGTTCCCGAGATGGTTATTCTCGAAATGGAAGCCGCTGACCGCAGCGACGCCGCGGCGCAGCTGGCGGAGCGGATGTACCAGCAGGGGAGGATCAGCAACCTGGCCGGGTTCCTGGAGCAGGTCAACGCCAGGGAACACCAGATGGCCACCGGGCTGCCCGGCGGAATAGGAATGCCGCACGCCCGGAGCCAGTACGTGGCTGAAACGTCGATCGCCGTGGGCATCACCCGGTACGGGTACAGCATTGACTTTGGCGCCTCCGACGGGCCGGCCACCGTGATTCTTCTCATTGCCACCCCTGCCGGAGCGTTCTCGGAACACCTCGAGGTCCTGGCCACCCTCGCCCGGTCGCTGTTCCGGCCCGCCTTCCGGGAATCTCTCCGCCGGGCCAATGACGCGGAAGTGATTGCTGAACTGATCAATTCGTCCCTGGTCTTCTTTGATCACTGACCCCGGCCGGGACCTGTCCCGGCCGGCAGGCATTGGGTTTTCTACACGGTTACGAAGTACGGTTAAGGCGTGCTGAAAACTGCCCTGCAACTCCGCTGGATCGCCGCGCTGCTCTTGGCCCTCGCGATCTCCACGGTCTTTGTTCTCCTGAGCCAGTGGCAGTTTTCGACGGCCGAAAGCGATCTTCCGCCGTCGACCGACCGCACCGAAACGGTCCGGCCGCTGACCGAAGTCTTCACGCCCGGAGTGGAGCTGTTCGGCACCACCGCGGACCAGATGGTCTCCATGACCGGTTCCTTCCGCGGCGAGGACACCGTTTTGGTGGAGAACCGCCTGTACGACGGCGAGAAGGGGTACTGGGTTGTCACGGCCTTTGCCGTTGACGGTGCCCCCGACGACGCGGTCATGCCCGTGGTCCGGGGTTGGGTGGCCGAACCCGATGACGCCGTTCCCGCACCGTCCGGTGAAGCCGCCGTCGTCGGGCGACTCCTGCCTCCGGAAGCGCCCATCGCGCAGCCCACCGAGGACGGGATCCTCCCCAGCCTTGCCAGCGCCGAGCTCATCAACGTTTGGGACGTTCCGGGCTATTCAGCCTTCGTGTCGGCCGATGAAATAACGGTTGACGGGGCGCCGGCGGAGACCGGCGAAATGCGGACTGTGAACATTGACGCCCAGCCGCAGGAAACCTCAGTCAACTGGATGAACATTTTTTATGCCATTGAATGGGTTGTCTTCGCCGGGTTCTCGGTGTTCCTGTGGTGGCGCCTTGTCGCCGACGCGCACCGCCGTTCCCTTGAGGATGACGATGACGAGTACTACGACGACGACGATTACGACGATGATGACGACGACGATGAGGCCGGCCTGCCGTCCGATCGTCCGGTCCCGAGCAGTGAGGTAAAGAAGTGAGCGATCCAGCACCGGCAGCAACCAGGAAACCGCGGCGGAAGAAGCGCCGGTTTGGCGGCACGCACGCCCAGATCCGCTCCGCCCTGACGTTTTACAAGGTGTCCGCCTACGTTACCGGCGTGTTCCTCCTGCTGCTCTGCATCGAGATGATCCTCAAATACGGGATGAAAATCGAAGAGATCACCGTGGGGCCGCTGAACCTTTTCACCGGAGTCCTCATCGCCCACGGCTGGCTGTACGTGGTGTACCTGCTGGCCGACTTCCGGCTGTGGCAGCTTATGCGCTGGCCGTTCTCCAAATTCATCGTGATTGCCCTGGGCGGCGTTGTGCCGTTCCTCTCCTTTATCGTGGAGTCCCGCACCCACAAGCAGGTTTTGGCGGAGCTTGCCGCGCATCCGGAAGCGGCCAAGCGCTACTGAGCGCCGCAAACCCGGGGGCGGGGTGCTCCAGTACACCGTGACGATGTGCGGCGCGGACGCTCCGGCGACTATCCTTGAACCGTGACTAATTCCGCGACCCCTCCCATTGAAGAGCGCCCTGTCCTCGTTGTGGACTTCGGCGCCCAATACGCCCAGCTCATTGCCCGCCGGGTGCGGGATGCAGATGTTTATTCCGAAGTGGTTCCCCACACCTGGACCACGGAACAGATCATGGCCAAGAACCCGGCAGCCATCATTCTTTCCGGCGGCCCGTCCAGCGTTTACGCGGAAGGCGCTCCCGCCGTCAGTGAAGGCCTGTTTGAAGCGGGCGTGCCGGTCCTGGGCATTTGCTACGGCTTCCAGGCCATGGCCAACGTCCTCGGCGGCAAAGTCGCCAAGACCGGCCTGCGCGAGTACGGTTCCACCGACGCCACTGTGGTGGGCGGTGCACGCTCCATCCTCGAAGGAACGCCCGAGCACCAGAACACGTGGATGAGCCACGGTGACAGTGTCCAGGAAGCTCCTCCCGGATTCGATGTCTTGGCCACCACCGCCGGCGCTCCGGTTGCCGCCATTGCCAACGAAGAGAAGCGCCTTTACGGCGTGCAGTGGCACCCTGAGGTCAAGCACTCCGCCCACGGCCAGTCCGTGCTGGAGAACTTCCTCTTCAAGGGCGCCCGGCTTGAACGCAGCTGGACCACCGGCAACATTGTCGAGGAACAGGTTGAGCGCATCCGCGAGCAGGTGGGCAGCTCCCGCGTCATCTGCGGCCTGTC
Source organism: Arthrobacter gandavensis (assembly GCF_009192735.1). GTDB lineage: Bacteria > Actinomycetota > Actinomycetes > Actinomycetales > Micrococcaceae > Arthrobacter_B > Arthrobacter_B citreus. The sequence continues at coordinate 399,911 of NZ_VTFU01000002.1, read as the reverse complement.
CGGCGGCGTCGACTCCGCCGTCGCGGCTGCCCTGGTGCAGCGCGCCGTCGGTGACCAGCTCACCTGCGTCTTTGTGGACCACGGACTGCTGCGCGAAGGCGAAGCAGAGCAGGTGGAACGCGACTTCGTCGCCTCCACCGGCGTCAACCTGTACGTCGCCAATGAGCAGAAGCGCTTCCTCGAAGCACTGGCCGGCGTCACCGACCCCGAAACCAAGCGCAAGATCATCGGCCGCGAATTCATCCGCGCCTTCGAAGAAGCCGAGCGGGCCATCATGGCCGAAGCGGAGGCATCCGGGGAACCCATCCGTTTCCTGGTCCAGGGAACCCTGTACCCGGACGTCGTCGAATCCGGCGGCGGCGAAGGCGCGGCCAACATCAAGAGCCACCACAACGTGGGCGGTCTTCCCGAGGACCTGAAGTTCGAGCTCGTTGAGCCGCTGCGGGCCCTGTTCAAGGACGAAGTCCGCGCCGTGGGCGCCGAGCTCGGCCTGCCGGCGGAAATCGTGGGACGCCAGCCGTTCCCCGGCCCCGGCCTGGGTATCCGCATCATCGGCGAAGTAAACCAGGAGCGTCTGGACCTGCTGCGCCGGGCCGACGCCATCGCCCGCGCCGAACTGACCGCAGCCGGGCTGGACAACGATGTGTGGCAGATGCCGGTGGTGCTGCTGGCCGACGTCCGCAGCGTCGGCGTGCAGGGTGACGGCCGGACCTACGGGCATCCGATTGTCCTGCGCCCGGTCTCCAGCGAGGACGCGATGACCGCTGACTGGTCACGTCTGCCCTACGACCTGCTGGCACGCATCTCCAACCGCATCACCAACGAAGTGGACGGCATCAACCGAGTGGTTCTGGACGTGACGTCCAAGCCGCCGGGAACCATCGAGTGGGAGTAGATTAGCCGCGGGGGACAGCCTAACCAGGCTGTCCCCCGCGTTGCTATGTCGGGCAAAGCCGGTAAGAAGCGATAGTTTGGAAGGTATGCCGATTTGGTCAAGAACGCCGCGCGGAAGTGCAGAAAAGAGGGCACCTGTGTCTGAGCAGAATCCCGGGGACAACGCCTCGGACTTCCTGCTGCCCTGGCTGGGACAATTGGGGCAGCATGCCGGATCGGACACGCTTCTGCATTTCACCCCCTCAGCATCCAACAGCATTGACCTGACGCACGCGCATCCTTCCGGGCTGGCCCAGCTGCTGGCCGGGCGCCGGACCCGGCTGTCCACCCTGCTGCGCGACTCCGAGCAGTACGGCGCAGCCATGAAGGCCGGACGCCTCCTGCGCGCCAAGATCTATGAACTGGGCACCGACCGGGGGATCGACGTCGGATACCTCGCCGCCGGAACCGCTTCCTGGCGCTACGCCGCCGACGACGCCGTCCGCCCGGAATCGCTCACCGCCCCGGTCCTGCTGACGCCGGTATCGCTGACGGTGCACCCCTCCCAGGACGACTACGAGCTTCAGCTCACTGACAAAGCTTCGCTGAACCCCGCCTTTGTCCGGCACCTGCAGCAGGAACAGGAGCTGGACATCGACGTCGAGTCCCTGGCCCGGCTGGCCTACGGCACGGCGCGCTTCGATCCGCATCCAGTGCTGGAAAAACTGCGTGCCGTTACTGAAGGCGTCCGCGGCATCAACATTGAGCACCGGCTCCTCGTCTCCACCTTCGCCGATCTCTCCGACCTTTCCGAGGACAGCGCCCTGGACCCGGCGCACCCCATCCTGCGGGGACTGATGGACGCCGCCCGCGGCAAGAGCACCGGCGCCCCCGAAGCCAAGGACCCGGGCCTTCCCCCGCTCGATGACCGGATGCCGGCGGACGAGCTCCTGGTGCTGGACGCCGACAGCGAGCAGCAGGACGTCCTGGACCTGATCGTTGCCGGTCAGTCCCTGGTGGTTTCCGCACCTCCGGGCACCGGACAGACCCAGACAGCCCTCAACGCCGCCGCAGCCCTCGTCCACGCCGGAAAATCGGTCCTCGTGGTTGCTGAACGCCGCGGCACCCTGAACCAGTTCGTCTCCGAGCTCGATACCCTGAACCTGGGCTCGGCCGTGCTCCAGCTTAACGCCGGGCTCACCGAACAGCAGTTGAAGGACCAGCTGGTCCGCGCCATCGTCCGCAACGAGAAGGCCGCCGCACCAGACCTCGAAAGCCTGCACAAGGTCCTCGTGGCCAACCGCCACCAGCTGCGCGACCATGTTAAGTCACTGCACAACGTGCGCCGCCGCTGGGGCTGCTCGCCGTACCAGGCCATGCAGTCCCTGGCCGAGCTGACCTCCATGACTCCGGCCCCGGCCACCACGGTACGGCTCAAGCGCAGCGTCCTGGACAGCATCACCGACCGCACCGAACTGACCGGCCGGCTGCGCCGCGCGGCGGAGCTGGGAAGCTTCAGCCGCGCCGCCACCACCAGCCCCTGGTTTGGCGCCAAGCTGCTCAACCGCAAGGAAACCGAAGAAGCCTACGAGCTGACCCAGAGCCTGGCCCGCGACCTGCCGGAGCTGCGGGCCCAGGTGCAGGCCGTTGCCGAGCATTCCCAGATCCGCCTGGGCGAGACCTTCGCGCAGTGGGGCGAACAGCTGGAACTGCTGGTTGCCGTCCGGGAGAGCCTGGACAAGTTCACGCCGGACATCTTTGACCGCCCGGTCAGTGACCTGATTTCCGCCACGGCTTCCTCCTCGTGGCGCCGCGAACGCGCCGTCGACATGAGTTCCATGACCCGTTCCCGGCTCCGCCGGGTGGCCAAGGAGTACATCCGGCCGGGCGTGCACATCTCCGACCTGCACTCATCGCTGGTCGAGGTCCAGCAGCAGCGTGCCACTTGGGCACGTTACGCCACCACCCAGCGCCACCCCTCGGTCGCCACCGGCCTCGCGGACATCAACCGTTCCTACATCACCGTGAAGCAGCAGCTGGATACCCTCACCGGCATCCTTGACGGCACACCCGCCAAGCCCAACCTCGCGGAGCTGACGCTGGACGAGCTGGAAAAGCAGCTCGACGCGCTGGCCGGAGACCGGGAGACCCTCGAAACGCTGCCCGAGCGCACCCTGCTGCTCGATGAGATGCGCGGTCAGGGCCTTGGTGAACTGCTGGATGACCTGGAAGCGCGGGAGGTCCAGCCCCGGCAAGTCGGGTATGAACTGGAACTGGCATGGTGGCAGTCCGCCCTCGAAGCCATGATCAGCGGCGATGACTACCTGGCCATGAGCGACGGTGACAGCCTGCGGCGGCTGGAGGCAGAGTACCGGCTTGCCGACAACGCCCACGTTGCCTCGGGCAGCTCCCGCGTGCGTTTTGCCCTGGCCGAGCGCTGGCGCAATGGGGTCAAGGCCTCGGCCGCCGACGCCGCCACCCTCCGTGACGCCATCAAGAACGGACCGCTCACGCTGCAGCACCTCTGCAGCCAGCCGAAGGAACTGATCTCGGCACTCCTGCCGGTATGGGCCGCGAGCCCACTGGTGCTGCCCATGGTGCTCCCCGGAGACCGGAAATTCGACGCGGTGCTCATTCTTGATGCCGAGTCCACGTCCCTGCAGTCCGCCGTGCCGGCGCTGGCCCGGGCGGCGCAGGTTGTTGCCTTTGGCGACGGCCAGCTGGGCGGCCCCCGCCCGTTCACCATCGGCGTCGAGCCCGCGCGTCCCGCAGGCGAGCAGCATGACCTGGTCAGCGTGTTTGAGGCCCTGTCCCAGGTCCTGCCGACCCGGGCCCTGTCCACGGTCTACCGCGGAACAGACCGCGAGCTGCTGCATCAGCTCAGCCGCAGCTTCTACGACGACCGGTTGACCACCGTCCCGCGCGGCAGCGATGTGTCCGACGACGAGCGGGCGCTCGTCGTGGAGTACCTCGCCGACGGAACGGGCATGCCCAGCGCCGACCACGAGGGCGTCGAAAGCGTCGCCGCCGAGGTCAACCGGGTTGTTGACCTGGTGTTCGAGCACATCCGCCGCCGGCCGCATCAGTCCCTCGCAGTTGTCACGGCAAGCCCGCGGCACGCTGTTCGGGTTGCTGAAGCGATCCGGGTGCAGATGGCGAACTTCCCCTGGGCCTCCGACTTCTTCACTCCCGGCAAGGAATCCTTCCGCGTGGTCCCCGTGGACCGCGCCGCCGGCCTCGTGCGGGACTGCGTGATCTTCTCACTCGGTTTCGGCCGCACCCCGCACGGGCGCGCACTGCACACCTTCGGTCCGTTGTCCGCAGCCGACGGCCGCGGCAAGTTCCTGACCGCCATGACGCGGGCGCGGAGCAAGCTCCATGTCCTGACCTGCTTCCGGCCCGAAGACCTGGACAAATCACGTCTCGGGTACGGCGCGCTCGATTTCTATGAGCTCATCAGCCGCGAACTGAGCCCTTCCGCCGGGGCCGGTTCCTTCCCCCGCATCGACACCGGGATCACCTTCAACGGAACCGGCGGACGCGACAGCGGGACCGGTGGGATCATGGACGAGGATCCGCTGGTGGCGGACCTGGTGAACCGGCTGCGGGCACGGGGAGCCAAGGTCTGGGACCACTACCAGGGGACCATCGACATTGTCGCCACCGTTGACCGCAGCGGCAGCAGCGACAGCGACCCGACGGTGCCGATGGCGATCGAGTCCGACGGCACCGAGCGCTACCGCACCATGAGCGTGCGCGAACGCAGCCGGCTGCGGCCCCAGCTCCTGGAACGCCTCGGGTGGCGCTACATGCCACTGTGGACCATCGAAGTCTTCAGCGATCCCTCAGCATGCGCAGACCTTGTGGGGCGTTACCTGAACCTGCCGGCACCCAAAGACGGCGGCGACAAAGCCAGCACTCCGGCCGCGTCCGTCAGGGGTTCCATGGCCCGCCGCGGAAGCCAGCCGGTGGTTCCGCACGGCAGCAGCCGAATCCGGGAACGCGGAACGGTGACCCCCGGCAGGGAGGCTGGCCCGCAGGCCCCCGAAGAGGAAGCCCGCCAGCCGTGAGCACCCGGAAACCACACCGGCGTGCAAGCGGCGGCGGCACGCCGGATATGGAGAAGCACTCCGCGCAAGCCGCGGCACCGGCCGAGCCGTCGGTGCTGAAGGTCAAAGCCACGGACGATGACCCCCGTGTCTGGGGCGACGCGCCGGAAGACCGCGATTCGTGGCTGCTCGAACAGCGTCCGCCGCACTGGGACTGATTCACGAATCATCCTCCGGTCAGGACCAGATGGATCCGGCCGGATCCGGAGGCTGCGGCCAGTGCTGCAGCCTCCGCGGGAGCGGCGGCCAGCACCACCACGGCCCCGCCCTCCTCTGACCCGGGCCACGCCCCGGTGCCTTCTTGGGAAGTCCACAGAACCGGGGCATCCGCTGCCAGAACCACGGGAGCAACGGCCCCCGGATCTCCATCGGCGCTGCCCAGAATGACGTCCACCAGCTGCCCCGCCGAGATGAGCTGGACAAGAGCCGGATCTCCCGGACGGACGGCCACGGCCACCGAACCCGGGGGAGTGCCGGTCAGCAGCCCCACCCCAACCAGCGACGTCTGCATCAGCGGGCTTCCCCGCTTCAAGGGGGTTGCCAGGCGCCGGCCGGGCAGCCGGCCGGCATCGGTGAAGGAGTCCGGCGGGACGGATGCTGAGGCCACTTGCACTGTCTGAAGGTCCCCTGCCGTGATCAGTGCGCCGGCGGGCAGATCAGCCGCCGCGACCACCAGGGAAACTTCACCCGGGTCCGGCGGCAGCAGCGCCTGGACAGCGGTGCCGGCGGCGGCGCAGCACAGCAGGGCAGCAATCAGGCGGCGCCGTCGCAGGAGAAAACGCCGCAGCCGCAGTCCAAGAGCGGCGGCGGGGCCGGCATGCGGCGCGGAAAAAAGAAGCACGGCACCGACACTAGGCGCCGGGGGAGCCCGGCAGGGTTCGCTGCCGCCTCCGGTGGAAAAACTCCGGCTGGATGGTGGTCAGGCGGGAGTGTGGAGGAACCATGCCGCGGAGGACGTCCGCAGCAAACCAGCTAGGCGACGGAGGAACCTGTCCCGGCGGCTGAACCGGCGGACTGTGATTTTGCCGACGACGCGGACTCGGACGATGTCGAGGAAGCAGCGCTGGCCGATGCGGTGTCGGACTTGGCCGGCGCCGCAGGCACGGAGTTCTTGGCGTCGCGGGAATCGGTGCGGTAAAAGCCCGATCCCTTAAAGACCACGCCCACACTGTTGAACTTCTTGCGCAGGTTACCGCCGCAGGAAGGGCAAACGGTCAGGGTGTCCTCGGTGAAGGACTGCTGGATGTCGAAAGCGGAACCGCAGTCCTTGCAGGCATAGGCATACGTAGGCACTGTTACTTACTCCTCCTGAAAACCAAGATGTCAGGTCCCTGGCCGCGCTGGTCCGTCGACAAACGGCAGCTGGCACTCGGTGGCCTTGAGTGCTAACTATACACCGGCTGCCGCGGCAGCACTGTCCACCCTGACGGGGTCAGGACCGCGTCCATTGGCTGGTCGAAGGCATCCGCGGGCCAGCTGTGGGCCGGGGCAAACTCATGGTCATAGACAAGGCCCACCGCCGGGGCGGCATTTCCGGCGGCCCGGAGGCCGGACAGGAACCGGTCGTAATATCCGCCGCCCTTGCCCATGCGGACGCCTGTTTTATCCACCGCCAGGGCGGGGACCAGCACCAGGCTGAGCCCGGGCAGCTGTGCTGCCGGGACCCGTTCCCCCGCAGGTTCCGGCACCGACGGAAACAACCCCGGAACAAGCGGCGCGTCGGGAGTCCAGCGGCACCACAGGAGCCGGCGGTCCGGCTGGCAGACGGGGACCACGACGTCGTACCCCCGGTCCCGCAGGCCCTGAAGCAGCGGCAGGGTGCCGGGTTCGCGGCCGGCGGACAGATAAGCGGCCACCGTGCTGCCCGCAGGGACGAGGTCCGGGACGGCGGACAGCGCGTGTTCCGCCATGGAAACCCCGGCCGCCAAAGGGGCGGAGGAAGGCAGTTCCCGGCGCAGCCGGCGGTATTCTTCCCGAACCACTTCCTTTGGCTTGGGGCTTTTGGTGTCCATCATGGCTCCATTCTCGCAAGAAACGGCCAATAAACGGCGCGGAGAGCGCGTTCAACGATCCGATATTTGGTGAAACGCGCCCGCGCTTATGTACTCTTACGGACATGACTTCACGCGCCACCGTAACTAAAGCCGTTATTCCCGCCGCCGGGCTGGGTACTCGATTCCTGCCGGCAACCAAAGCCATGCCCAAGGAAATGCTGCCGGTGGTGGACAAGCCCGCCATCCAGTATGTCGTGGAGGAAGCCGTCAATTCCGGCATGTCCGACATCCTGATGATTACCGGCCGCAACAAGCGTTCGCTGGAAGACCACTTTGACCGCGTTCCGTTCATTGAAAAGACGCTCGAAGACAAGGGCGACCTGGAACGCCTTGCCATGGTCCGCGCGGCCTCTGAACTCGGTGAAATCCACTACCTGCGCCAGGGTGACCCCAAGGGCCTCGGGCATGCGGTGCTGCGTGCCAAGCTCCATGTGGGCGACGAGCCCTTCGCAGTCCTGCTCGGTGATGACCTCATCGATGCCCGCGATGAGCTCCTCAAGCAGATGGTCGAGGTGCAGGCGAAGACCGGCGGCTCGGTGATCGCCCTGATCGAGGTGGAACCCGAGCAGATCAGCTCCTACGGCTGTGCCGACATCTCAGTTGTTGAGGGCGAGGACTACGTCCGGGTCAACAAGCTGGTGGAAAAGCCCTCGGTGGACGAGGCACCCTCCAACCTGGCTGTCATCGGCCGCTACGTGCTGCACCCGGCAGTGTTCGGGGTGCTGGAGGAAACCGGTCCGGGCCGCGGCGGCGAAATCCAGCTGACCGACGCGCTGCAGACCCTTGCCGCGCAGGAAGATGGCGAAGGCGCCGGCGTGTACGGCGTTGTCTTCCGTGGCCGCCGGTACGACACCGGAGACAAGCTCAGCTACCTCAAGGCCGTGGTGACGCTGGCCTCCGAGCGTGAGGACCTGGGTCCGGACCTTCGCGAGTGGCTCAAGAGCTTCACCGGTTCACTCGAAAGCTGATGCCGTGTGGAGGTCGGCCATCTGGCCGGTGACGTTGGAATGCGGGGATCTCGGACTGAGGCCCATCCGCTACCGTGACCGCCGTGAATGGACCGACCTCAGGATGCGCAACGCCAAGTGGATGGCACCCTGGGAAGCGAGCAACCCGCTTCCCGGGGGCGAACTCCCGTCCTACGCGGCCATGGTGCGCAGCCTCAACCAGCAGGCGAGGCAGGATACGGCGCTGCCCTTCCTCATCACTGAACGCCGGGGCGGGCTGCGCAATCCACCGGCCATAACCGGGCAGCTGACGGTCTCGACCATTGTCTGGGGATCGGCCCGCATGGCAACCCTCGGGTACTGGGTGGACGAGGCCCGGGCCGGCCGGGGAATCGCGCCGACGGCGGTGGCCATGGCCACGGATCACTGCTTCCGGGCACTGGGGCTGCACCGGATGGAGATCAACATCAGGCCGGAAAACACCGCCAGCCTGAGGGTGGTCGAGAAGCTGGGCTTCCGGGATGAGGGGATGCGCGAGCGGTACCTGCACATCGGCGGCCGGTGGGCTGACCACCGCAGCTTTGCCCTCACCACCGAGGACGTGCCCGAAGGGCTGCTGAACCGGTGGCTGGCGCGGCGGTAAAGAGGCCTGCGAGGTCCTTTTTCGCGACCGAACTCCGACACACCGGCAGCAATGCGGCCCGCTGTGTGTATTAGCTCATAACGTCGTAGATGTGGACTTCCCTCTCAACAGCTCCCTGATCCTGGCCGCAACTGTCGGTCTTTGGCTGCTGTGGGTTGGTCCTTATGTTTTCCGCCGGTCGGGTCTGTCCACGGTGCCGGTGGCCGGCGCTCCCTCTCCCTCTCCCTCGTCAACAGTCATCCGCTCCTCCATCTCCGCCGATGGTCTGTCCCAGCAGGGGAACATTATGTACAACGCCTCCACCTCCCGGCCCAATGACACCACTGCACCGGCACGTTACGGCACCCACGGAGAAACCGGCTCACCGGAACCGCTGCCGTCCCGGCAGCCGCAGTTCCGCATCCGCTACGGCCGGGCCGCCCTCGCCCTGGCGGGAGCGCTGGCCCTCGTCTGCACCGTGTTGGGGCTGCCGCTGGCACTGTTCGGAGCCGTCTCCTGGTGGCTTCCCATCGCAGCCGCGGCAACAACCGCCGCTGCAGCCGCATCGCTGCGCACCCTTGCCGTACGGGACCGCCGGCGCCGTGTCGACGCCGCCTTCCGTGCTGCCATGGGGTCCAGCCGCCAAACAGCCCCGCGTGAAGAAGCAGCCCCGCGTCAGGAAGCAGCCCCGCGTCAGGAAGCTTCCCCGACCCACAGGGAAGAGCCGGTGACTCCCCGCGAGACCGTGCTCTTCGACGCCCAGAGCCCTTCCGGATCTGATGCTTCAGCTTCGGACGCTGCGCCCGCGGCATCCTCCGTCACCACGGCGCCGGGAGCAGCTGACCGCCGGCTGACGGCTGCGGAGCTGCGGACCGCCGCGCTGGAAGTTGCCGCCAAGGCAGCGCCTGCGGCACCGGCCGGACCGCCGAAGACCTCCACCACTCCGTGGGAGCCGGTGGCCGTCCCAAAACCCACCTACGTTGAGGCTGCCGTCGCCCCGCGTCCCGCGCCGGAGCCCCTGGTGCTCCCGGAGCCGCCCAAACCGGCAGCACGCACCTCCCTGCGCCCGCCGGCCGTACACAGCACTGCCGCCGCACCGGGCACCGACGCCGCGGCACCGAGCACCGGCAAGATCAATCTGGACGACGTCCTGCAGCGGCGCCGCGCCTAGCCTCCGCCCTGCATGAGTCCGGGCAGCCGGAGCAGCGCTGAGATTTCCGAAGGCACCGCCAAGGCGCTGCTCGAGGGCGGCGGAATGTCCGGTCCCCTTGCCGCGGCCCTGCGGCCGCTGGGCCTCCGGCCAACCGCTTGGGTCCATCTGCGGTCCCATCACCGGCCAGGGGCCGGGGTCACGGCCATGTACCGCATTGATGCCGTTCCCCGTTCCGGTCCAGTCGGTGGGCCGGGCGACACCGTGCGGCTTCATGTGGGAGCAACGACCGCGGCTCTTCCCACCGGCGCCGCCGTCCAGCAGGCTGACCTCGGCGGCATCGCCATCCGGTTGTGGGTTCACCCCCGCGACCCGGTCCTTGCCGGCCTGCCCTGGGCGACCAATGCCGAGGCCGTGTCCCGGGACGTATTCGGTGCTGACACGGCTGATGACCGCGCATCCTTGAAACTGGTGGCATACCGCCCGCTGCGCCGTGCTGTGATCCGCGGGGCCCGTCAGGGATCCGTTGTGTACATCAAGGTTCCGCAGCCCCGGTTGGCTGCCGGCCTCCGCCAGCGCCTGCGCATGGCGGCCGCCGCGGCGTTGCCGGTTCCTCCGCTCCTGGAGCCCGCCTCCGGTGCCGGGCAGGTCCCGGACGGCGTCCTGGTACTTGGTGCGCTTCCGGGGCGGCCGCTGCACCAGCAACTGCGGCAAACCGGAGCGGACGGGCTGTACCCCGGCGCACTGGCCGGGCTCCTGGACCGGCTGCCGTCCGGGGCACTGCTCCTGCCGCGAAGGGCTGCCTGGTCCGAACGCGTTCTTGAATATGCCTCCGGCGCCGCCGTCGCACTGCCGGAAGGCGCGGAACGGATCTCCTGGTGCGCCCAGGGAGTTGCCGAAATGGTCCGCTCCACCGATCCGGGCCCGCTGGTGCCGACTCACGGAGACTTCCACGGTGGCAACCTGCTGGTTGACGACGGCGGGAAACTGCGGATTACCGGGATGCTCGACGTCGACGGAATGGGTCCCGGCCACCGGGTTGACGACCTTGCATGCTTCCTGGGCCACCTGACCGTGCTGGCAGCCCTGACGCCGGAGAATGCCGGGCTGCGGACCGCCGCCGAACGCTGTGCCCGCGACTTTGCCCGCAGCACCGGCGCTCCTGCCCTGTACAGCCGATCGGCCGGCGTCGCGCTGACCTTGGTGGCGGGAGCCGCAGCCCGCGGCCCGGATGCCGCCCGGCGGGCGCTGGATGCCGCCGAGGAACTATTGGTCCGGTCCCGCAGCCGCTGCTGAACGGCCCTGCCCGGCGGGCACCAGCTTCTCCAGCAGCGGTTCGCTGCGGTACGGAATGTGCTCATGCAGGGCCAGCACGGTCTCGGTGCGGATCACGCCCTTGATGCGCAGCACCGAGCGCAAAGCCTGCTGCAGATGCTGCGTGTCGGTGGCAACAAGGCGGCACCAGACATCGCCGTGGCCGGAAATCTCATGGACTTCGAGGATCTGGGGGAGGGTGCGGAGCCCGGCAATCACTGTGTCGAGCTCCCGGTGGGACACCTCGATGGTCACGAAGGCGAGGACGTCATAGCCCAGACGTGCAAGGTCCACGTCGCGTCCGCCGCGGCGCACGAGTCCGGCCCTGTCCAGATGCTTCAAATGGCTTTGCGTGGTGTTCCGGGCAATGCCAAGAGTCTCGCTCAGGTCACCGATCTGGGCACGCGGATCCCGCACCAGCTCCAGCAGCAGCCGCAAATCGATGGCATCCAAATTGCCCATTGCGCGCATCTCCTCTCAAGGGAAACAGAGAATATTGATCGAAACGGTCAATTGTCGAAGATTTTGTGCTCCATAAGACCTTGCAGGCCCCATCCTATAGGGGAAATAGTCAAGAATCTTGATATGGACGCCATGCGCCGGTGGCCCTGCTCTGAGCGGGCCGTGCCGTGGCGGACCGGCGAAGCGAAGGGTAATAAACGCGCGGTGACAGTGCTGAACGAACTGCGGATGCGGCCGGCCACAGCCGGCGGACGCCGCGAATGGGACGCCGCCCGCCGGCCGCGCCTGGTGCTGACCCTCGCGGTCATGACAACACTGCTGGTCGGTGCAAACCTTGCCACTCCGCTCTATCCGCTGCTAGGGGTGCGCCTGGGCCTGACCCACTTTGGCGTGACCGTGGCGTTCGCCGCGTATGTGCTGGTCCTGGTGGCCGGGCTGCTGCTCGTGGGGCACTGGTCTGACTTCATCGGCCGCCGTGCGGCCCTGGTGCTGGCCGGCGTCGTCAGCCTCCTTGGCGGGGTCCTGTTCGGCACCGCCACCAGCATTGAGGCACTCATTGCCGGCCGTGCGCTGCAGGGAGCATCAGTGGCACTGGCAACGGGCGCGAGTTCAGCGGCGCTGCGTGAACTGCTGCCGCACCGTCCGGAATGGGCCACCCGGTTCACCCTGATGGTTTCCGCCGGGGGAGTGGCTGCCGGCCCCATCATCGGCGGGCTCCTGTCCCTGCTGCCGGCACCCACCCTGACACCGTTCCTTATCCATTCACTGGTGCTCGCCGGCCTGCTGGTTCCCTTGTGCCTGCTCAAGGCACGTCCGGCCATTGCGGCACCACCGCTGGGACGGGCACTTGCCGCATTGCGCCCGCGCCGCCTCGCCGTCTCGCACCAGGCCCGCGCACAGTTCTGGCTGGCTTCCGTCACCGGCTTCCTGAGCTTTGCTGTCTTCGGCTTCTACCTTTCGCTTGCTCCCACGTACTTCGCCGGCATAGCCGGCACCTCCGCCCGGCCCGTGGTGGGGCTGCTGGCCGCGCTTGCGCTGGCGGCGTCCGCCGTCAGCCAGCTCACCGGCATCCGCGGCCGGCTGGCGGTTCCGGCCGGCCTGGCCCTGATGGGTGCCGGAGTTGCACTGATTCCCGCGGCCGGGGCGCTGGGCAGCGTTGCCCTCCTCGTTGCCGCTTCGCTTGCCGCCGGTTTCGGTCAGGGCATGGCCTTCCGGACAGTGTTCAATGACGTCGCAGCAAAGGTGGAACCGGCCCAGCATGCCCAGATCATCAGCACCGTGTACGTGATCACTTATCTGGGCAGCGCCATTCCCGTGCTGGGGCTCGGCGCAGCGGGAGCTGCCTGGGGCCTGCCGGCGGCGGTGGCGTGGTTCTCGGCCGCCATTGCACTGAGCTGTGCCGTCCTCTGCGTCTATGCACTGATCCGGCTGCGGCGGAGCACGCCCGCCTGACGTTCCGCCATGGGCCGGCGGGCGTACCCAGCCGTCCCGATGGAAAGTAGGCTTGTTCAATGCACCTTTCCCGCGATACGACCCCGGCCGGCGCCGGGGGCAGCGTCATCGGACTCGATATCGGCGGCACCAAGACCCACGGATTGCTCCTGCGCAACGGAGTTCCGGCGGCGGAAGCAGTGGCGGGCAGCGCCAACGTGCAAAACGTCAGCGCCGAACAGGCCGCGGCAAACCTCGCCGAAATCTTCACTGCGCTGGACGCCGGCCCGGTGGACCGGGTCATCGCCGGTTCGGGCGGCATCGACACGGACGACGACGCAGCGGCACTGCGCGCGCTGATCGCCCCTTATGTTCCGGGCGCGGCGGTGGACGTCATCCACGACACCCGCCTGATCCTGGCCGCCGGCGAGGCTCCGGCCGGCATCGCGGTGATCGCAGGAACCGGTTCGGTGGCCTGGGGGCTGAACCCGGCCGGACAGGAAGCACGGTGCGGCGGATGGGGATACCTGCTGGGTGACGAGGGCAGTGGTTACTGGGTGGCGCGGGAAGCGGTGCGCCATACCCTGCGCATCTTCAACCTCGGCCAGGAACCGGATGCGCTGGCCGCTGCCGTCATGCGGGCCTGCGCAGTGGCCGAACCCGTCCAACTCATTTCACTCTTCCATTCCCGCGAAACCGGGCGGCGCTACTGGGCAGGCAAAGCGGGCGTCGTCTTCGATGCAGCGCTGCAGGGAAACAGCGCCGCCGTTGAGATCGTGGCGTCCGCGTCACGCCATCTGGCCGGGCTGGCAGCGGACACCGCCCGCCTGCTCGGCATCGACGGGCCCGTGGTGGTGGGCGGCGGCCTAGGCATGCACCAGCCGCTGCTGCAGGAACAGCTGCGGCAGGACCTGGAACGCGCAGGGCTGCGGGAAATCCGCTTCCTGCACCGCGACCCGGTCCACGGAGCCGGCTTCCTCGCGGCGGGGGCTTCGCCGCGTGGCTGAGGACTTTGACGTCCGGATCGGCGCGTATGCCGTCGTCATCCGGGACGGCAGCATCCTGCTCTCGCATTGGAACGACCACGGCTATTCCGGCTGGACACTGCCCGGCGGCGGCCTGGAAGCGCGCGAAGACGCCCCCGCCGCCGTCGTGCGTGAAGTCCGCGAGGAAACAGGCTTCGGCGTAGAAACGCAGGAACTGCTCGGCGTGGACAGCATCTTCATTCCGCCCGAACGCCGGTTCCCCGGCGATAACCGCCGCCTGCTGCATGCGCTGCGGATTATCTATCGGGCCCGGGTCACCTCGGGAACGCTGACCCATGAGCTGGGAGGCAGCACCGACCAGGCCGCATGGGTGCCCCTGGACCGGGTTTCGGAGCTGGGCGCCACACCACTGGTGCAGGTGGGGCTTAAGCTGGCCATCCGGAACGCCGCCGGCACCGAATGAACAACTGGACTACTCCAAGCCGGTGTCCTACCGTTTGAACTCACGGCAGGACACCAGCTCCGCAGGACCCCCCAAGATTCCAACGGAAGGCTTCCCCATGACCCCGACGGACCCCGCACGCCGGACCGCCGAGCCGATGATCAGCTTCCGCGGCGTGACCAAGTCCTATGCCGGATCTCCGGCTCCTGCCGTGGACGCCCTGAGCATGGACATTGCCCGCGGTTCGGTGACCGTGTTTGTCGGTCCGTCCGGCTGCGGAAAGACCACCTCGCTGCGGATGATCAACCGCATGATCGACCCCACCTCCGGCTCCATCACCGTGGACGGCACCGACGTCAGCGAGGTCAAGGCGCCGGAGCTGAGGCGCTCCATGGGATACGTCATGCAGTCCGCCGGCCTCATGCCGCACCGCACCGTGCTGGACAACGTTGCCACCGTTCCCCGGCTCCTCGGGCAGACCAAGGCCAGGGCCCGGGCCCGTGCGGCGGAACTGCTCGACGTCGTCGGGCTCGCTTCGGCACTGGGCGGACGATACCCGGGCCAGCTCTCCGGCGGGCAGCAGCAGCGGGTGGGCGTGGCCCGCGCGCTCGCCGCCGACCCTCCGGTGCTGCTCATGGACGAACCTTTCAGCGCCGTGGACCCCGTTGTCCGCGCCGAGCTTCAGGACGAGCTGCTGCGGCTGCAGCGGGACCTGGCCAAGACCATCGTTTTTGTCACCCACGACATTGACGAAGCAACCATTCTCGGCGACAAAGTCGCCGTGTTTGCCGTGGGCGGGCGGCTGGCGCAGTACGCCGCGCCCGAGGAGATCCTGCGGGCGCCGGTGGATGACTTCGTGGCCGGATTTGTCGGCCGTGACCGGGGCTTCCGGCATCTGTCCTTCCAAGCGGGCCAGGACGTTCCGGTGCATCCGGTCCAGCTGCTGGATCCGGCCCGGCTGGCCGATCCAGCGGTGGCCGTGACCGGGAACTGGGCGCTGGCGGTCGACGACGGCGGCCGGCCGCTCGGGTGGGTGCCGGCGAGGGACCGCGCAGCGGTGACATCAGCGGACCGGCTGGTGCCGGGCGGCTCGCTCTACCGCGAGGGCGATAACCTGCGCAAGGCACTGGATGCCGCGCTTTCCTCTCCCGCCGGGCTTGGCGTGGCAGTGGACAGCGAGCAGCGGGTCATCGGCGCCGTCCGCCCAAACGAAGTGCTGGCACTGATCGAACAGGCCAGGCTCCAGCGGAGCGGAGCCTGAGATGGAATGGTTCCTCTCCCACACCGACCAGGTGTTCCGGCTGACCGGACTGCACCTGTACCAGTCGATTGTGCCGCTGGTGCTCGGCGTCATCATCGCCGTGCCCGTTGCGGCCATGATCCGCAGCAACAAGCGCCTGAGCGGAGCGGTGATCGCCACCGGCTCGCTGCTCTACACCATCCCCTCCCTGGCCCTGTTCGTGACCCTGCCGGCCATCCTGGGCACCCGGATCCTGGACATCAGCAACATCATCATCGCCCTGACCATCTACGCCGTGGCCCTGATGCTGCGCGTGGCAGTGGATGCCTTCGACTCAGTTGACGACGGCGTGAGGCAGGCTGCCACCGCCATGGGCTACCGGCCGCTGCGCCGGTTCCTGACCGTGGACCTGCCGCTGTCGGTTCCGGTGCTGATTGCCGGGCTGCGTGTGGTCTCGGTCAGCAACATTTCCATGGTCAGCGTGGGAGCACTGATCGGCGTGGAAAACCTGGGCTTCTTCTTCCGGGACGGGCTCCGGCGGTACTTCATCACCGAAATCGTGGTCGGCATCATCGCCACCCTGGTGCTGGCCTTCCTCATGGACCTGGTCTTCGTGCTCCTGCAGCGGATCCTGACCCCGTGGCTGCGCGCAGGACGGTCCGGCGGCAAATCGGCCGCGGGACCGGACGCGGGCAAGCCGGCAGGCCGCAGCGGCACCGGCAGCACCGCCGGCGGAACCGGAGTGCCGGGGAGCACGCTGGCCACCGCACCCGACGCCGCGCTGAAGGGGGCCTGACCATGCCCGTAACCATCCCGCGCACCGAGTACACCAGCAGCAGTGCCATGGGCCAGGGCTGGGAATGGCTCACTGACCCCGCCAACTGGACCGGCTCCGCCGGGATTCCGCTGCGCACCATGGAACATCTGCAGTACACCGGCCTGACCCTGCTGATTGCCGTTGCCATCGCTGTCCCGCTGGGCCTGTACATCGGCCACACCGGCCGCGGCCAGGTTGCGGTTGTCGCCGTCTCGGGACTGCTGCGCGCCCTGCCAACCCTCGGAATGCTGACCCTGTTCGTGCTGCTCGCCGGGCTGGGCCTGATGCCGCCCATCTGGTCCCTGGTCCTGTTGGCGGTTCCGCCGCTGCTGGCGGGGACATACTCGGGGATCGCCTCGGTGGACCGCAGCATCGTGGATTCCGCCCGCAGCATGGGCATGACCGAACTCCAGATCCTCTTCCGGGTGGAAGTGCCCAACGGCATGAAGGTGATGTTCGGCGGGCTGCGCGGCGCCACCCTGCAGGTGGTGGCCACCGCGGCCGTGGTGGCCGTCATCAATCTGGGGGGACTGGGCCGGTACCTCATCGACGGGCTGGCCCTGGGCGACTACGGCCGGGTCTTTGGCGGCGCGGTCATCATCGCTGCGCTGGCGCTCGCGGTCGACGGCGTGATTGCGTTGGCGGCACGGCTTTTCATTTCACCCGGTCTCCAAGACCGCCACCCGTCTCCGGCGGCTGCCGCCGCCGATAAAGCACCCATACCTACCGGAGGCGGAACTGCCGCCGCCGGCTCACTAGGAGGAAAACAATGATCCAGCACACGCGCCGGAACCCCCGGCGGAAGGGCCTGGCTGTCCTGGCCGGAGGCTTCACCATGGCCCTCGTCCTGGCCGGCTGCAGCGGAGGCGGCGGTGACCCGCTGGCCTCCGAAGAGCCCTCGGAACCTGCTGCTTCCGGCACGGCGGAGACCATTGTGGTGGGTTCGGCTGACTTCCCCGAGTCCAGCACCCTCGCCGAAATCTACGCGGGCGCACTCAACGGCGCCGGCATCCAGGCCGAGACCAAGCTGGGCATTGGTTCACGCGAGGTCTACCTTCCCGCACTCGAAGACGGGTCCATTGACCTGATCCCGGAATACACCGGCGCGCTGCTCGTGGGAGTGGACTCGGATACTGAACTGGTGGACGCCGGCGAGATTGTCGATGCCCTGCCCGCAGCCCTGCCGGAGGGACTGGTCATCCTGGAACCCTCGGACGCCGAGAACAAGGACGCGATGGTGGTCACCCAGGCCACGGCGGAGAAGTACTCGCTGGAGAGCATCGAGGACCTGGCCAAGGTATGCGACCAGCTGACGCTGGCCGCACCGGCGGAGTTCCAGGAACGAGCCCAGGGCCTGCCCGGCCTGGAGGAGAAGTACGGCTGCGTCTTCAAGGAGTTCACTCCCATCGGCGACAGCGGCGGCCCGCTCACGGTGGACGCCCTGCTCAAGGACGAAGTGCAGGTGGCCGACATCTACACGACGACCCCCGCCATCGAGGAGAACGACCTGGTGGTTCTTGAGGACCCGAAGCAGAACTGGCCCGCCCAGCAGGTGGTGCCCCTTGCTTCCGGGGAAGCGCTGTCGGATGAAGCCACCGAGGTGCTGAACCAGGTGTCGGCGCAGCTGACCACCGAGGACCTGATTGAGCTCAACCAGGCAGTAAGCGGGGACCAGAAACTCGACCCCAGCGAGGCCGCCCGGATGTGGCTGGAGGAAAAAGGCTTCGCCTAATCCCTGACCGCGGTTACGCCGCCTGAGGACCCCCTTTTCGCTTCACATGCGACAAGGGGGTCCTCTGTCTGTGGCAACATGATTTGCATGGCAGAATTCAAGCAGTCGCACAAGCTCCACAACGTTCTCTACGATATTCGCGGCCCCCTGCTGGAGCACGCCCAGCGCATGGAGGCGGCCGGCCACCGAATCCTTAAGCTAAACATCGGCAACCCGGCGCCCTTCGGTTTCGAGGCCCCGGAGGCCATCCTCGTGGACATGGTGCGGCACCTGCCCACTGCCCAGGGATACAGTGACTCCCGCGGCCTCTTTTCCGCGCGCACCGCCGTCGTGCAGTACTACCAAAGCCGCGGCATCCAGAACATCGACGTCGACGACGTCTACCTGGGCAACGGCGTGAGCGAACTGATTACTCTGTCGATGCAGGCCCTGCTGAACAACGGCGACGAGATCCTGGTGCCGGCACCGGACTATCCGCTGTGGACCGCGTCCGTGTCACTGGCCGGCGGCACGGCAGTGCACTACCTCTGCGACGAGGATGCGCACTGGTGGCCCGACGTCGAGGACCTTGAGTCAAAGATCACCGACCGGACCAAGGGCATTGTGCTGATCAACCCGAACAACCCCACCGGCGCGGTGTACCCGGAGCACGTGGTCAAGGCGATCGTGGACCTGGCGCGCAAGCACGGGCTCATCATCTTCTCGGACGAGATTTACGAAAAGATCCTGTACGACGAGGCCGTGCACATCAACTCGGCGTCCATCACCGGCGACGACGTCCTGTGCCTGACCTTCAGCGGCCTGTCCAAGGCCTACCGCATTGCCGGTTACCGCAGCGGCTGGATGGCCATCTCCGGACCCAAGCACGAGGCTGCCGACTACATCGAGGGCATCAACCTGCTGGCGAACATGCGCTTGTGCGCCAACGTCCCGGGGCAGCACGCCATCCAGACGGCGCTGGGCGGCTACCAGAGCATCAACGACCTCATCCTGCCCGGTGGCCGGCTCAAGGCCCAGCGCGACCTCGCCCACAAGATGCTCAACGACATTCCCGGCGTGAGCTGCGAACTGTCCATGGGGGCGCTGTACCTGTTTCCGAAGCTCGACCCTGAGGTCTATCCGATTGCCAGCGACGAGCAGTTCGCGCTGGACCTGCTCAAGCAGCAGAAAATCCTGATCTCGGTGGGAACCGCCTTCAACTGGGTGCGCCCGGACCACTTCCGCATGGTCACGCTGCCCAATGTGGAGGACATCGAGGACGCCATGATCCGGCTCGCCGAGTTCCTGGGCACCTACAAGCAGTAAATCCCCGCCGGTTACTCGGCGCGCGCCTGTTCCCGGGCCGCGTCGAGACGGCGGCGCGCACCCTCGAGCCAGGACTCGCAGCGCGTGGCGAGCTGCTCGCCGCGCTCCCACAGGGCGAGGGATTCTTCCAATGACGCGCCGCCGGTTTCCAGCCGGCCGACCACGGACACCAGTTCGTCGCGGGCCTGCTCATAGCTCATGGCCTCAATGTCGGCCGGAACTGCTGATGCTTCGTTTGCTGCGGGATTCATTTCTGTTGCTTCCTTCGGGTTGGAATGTCGGGGGAACTGCGCGGGACCGGGGCGGTTAGGGGAGGCCGCCCCGGGGAAAGCTCACTCGGATGCGGCGGCCGGGCCGGTTTCCGCAGTGGCGGCAAGTTCGCCAACCGCCACCCTGATGCGCAGGTGTGCTGCGGCGGGAACAGCTGCCGCGTCCCGGACCACGGCGCCGTCGGCAAGCTGTACGACGGCGTAGCCGCGGTCCAGCGTGTTCTGCGGCGACAGGGCGCGCACCTGGGCCCGGAGATGGGAAATGCGGTCGGTGTCCCGCCGGACCTCCGAGACCATGCAGGACAGGGCCCGTTCCCGCAGGCGAGTGACGTCCTGGGCACGCCCGTCGATCATGGTTTCCGGTGCGGCCATGACGGGGCGGGACCTGATGTGGTTCAGACGTTCCTTTTCCCGGCCGACCGTCAGCTCCACGATGCGCCTCAGCTGGGCCCGTGCGGCGCCGATACGGTGCAGTTCCTCACCAACATCCGGCACAATCCGCTTGGCGGCGTCCGTGGGAGTGGAAGCGCGCAGATCAGCCACCTCATCCAGCAGCGGCCGGTCCGCTTCGTGGCCGATGGCGCTGACCACGGGAGTCTGAGCTGCCGAGACTGCCCGGACCAGGTCCTCATGGCTGAACGGGAGCAGGTCTTCCAGCGAGCCGCCGCCGCGGGCAATGACAATGACGTCCACCTCGGGCATGGCATCAAGCTGCGCCAGCGCACGGGTAACCTCGGCTACGGCGTTGACGCCCTGCACCGCCACTTCGCGGACTTCGAAGGCCACGGCGGGCCAGCGAAGGGCGGCGTTGCGCATCACGTCCTTCATGGCGTCCGAGTTGCGGCCGGTAATCAGTCCGATCCGTCCCGGCAGCAGCGGCAGGGGGAGCTTGCGGTCATCGTTGAACAGACCTTCGGCCGCCAGGGACTGCCGCAGGCGTTCAATCCGGGCCAGCAGGTCGCCGATCCCCACCGGGCGGATGTCGCGGGTCTGCATGGACAGCCGCCCGGTCTTGACCCAAAAATCGGGCTTGACCTGGGCCACCACCCGGGCACCGCGTTCGAGCGGAAGCTCCAGCCGGTTCATCACCGCGCTCCACACGGTGAGGGACAGCGATATCTCAGCGTCGACGTCGCGCAGTGTGATGTACGAGGCGTTGGCCCGCTTATTCAGCTCAATGACCTGTCCCTCCACCCAGGTGGCCGGGGCGCGGTCAATGTAGGTCTTGAGGTTCCGGGACAGCAGCTGAAGCGGCCAGGGGTTCTCGGGAGTTGTTTCCGCAGCCGTCTTTGGAAGGCTCGTGGGAGCGGTTTCATCGGGGCCGGAGGGGTCTAGGGGGTCTTGCATAAGTTAATGTCTATCAGGTGCCGCCCACAACGCGCGTTCCGAACCGGGACTGCGGGATTTCGGTTGTGCCGGCTGCCCCGCTTCTATGATCCATGCTCTGCTGAACGATTAGTCTCCATTCCGCTCTGCGAAAGAACGAAGAAAGAATCCATGCGAACTTTTGGTTCGGCGCTTCTGGGCCTGGTGGCCGTCCTGCTGGCGGTAGCCGCTTTCTGTTCCGCCTGGCTCTCGGAGAACGTGGTCTCCGAGAGCGGGTTCACCGCCCTGGGCCAGCCGCTGGGGAGTGACTCCGCTTTCCAGCAGAACCTGTCTGAGGCGATTGGGCGGCAGGCGGCCGAGAGTCTTCAGGTGCCCGACGCCATCGCCGGTTTTGTCGAACCGCTGATTGTCAGTGCGGTGCAGGGTGTGCAGTCGCTGCCAGAGTATCCGCAGGCGTGGGACGATACGCTGCGCCGCTCGCACGCCCAGACGTTCGACGGCGAGGGCGGCGTCACGCTGGACGTGGCACCGCTGGTGGGGCTGGTGGTCAACGGAGTCGGCAGTGAAACCGGAATAGAGGTGGCTGCGCCCGAGACCTCGCCGGTGCCGCTTACCGGGGAGGACCGGCGCCACTACGTGGAGTCGCTGGTGTCGGTGGCCGGTGCGTGGCCGTATCTGGCGATCGCTGCTGCGGTTGCGGCCGTTCTTGCTCTGCTGACAGCCCGGAGCCGGAGCGCGGCCCTGGCATGGCTTGGCTTTGGGACGCTGCTCGCCGGCGGACTGATGTGGATCGGTGCGGGCAGTCTTCCGGCGCTCGCCGCCCGGCCGGCGTACGGCAGTGCCGTTGCCGAAACGTTCGCTGCCGCTTTTTCCACCGAAGCTGCGGCAAGCCTGCAGGCCTGGACGATTCCCTTCCTCCTGGGGGCAGCGGTGCTGCTGGTCTTGGGACTGTTGGCACGGTCACTAAGCGGGGCCCATGCGCGCCGCAGCGCCTACGGACGCCGCCCCTGATCACGGAACCGGCGCATGCCGCGGGTGCGCCCATAGCGGACGCCGGACCCTTAGGCCCATTCGGTGCCGGGGCACCCGATAGCATGGATGCATGACCAGCACTGCCGTATCCGTGCCTATGCCCACCGTGCCCCGCCGGCGCCGCAGCCCGCAGGAGGTGGCCGCAGCCGCCCCTGTGAGCGGTCCGCGCCGTGTCCTGCTTGCCGCACCGCGCGGTTACTGCGCCGGTGTTGACCGTGCCGTGATCGCCGTCGAAAAGGCGCTGGAGGCTTACGGGCCGCCCGTCTACGTGCGCAAGCAGATTGTGCACAACCTCCACGTCGTGCAGACGCTGGAGGAAAAGGGCGCCATCTTCGTTGATGAAACCGACGAGGTTCCCGAGGGCTCGCTGCTGATCTTCTCCGCCCACGGCGTCTCACCCGCCGTCGTGCAGTCCGCAGCTGACCGCAACCTGCAGACCATCGACGCCACCTGCCCGCTGGTCACCAAGGTCCATAAGGAAGCCGTACGCTTTGCCCGCGACGACTTCGACATCCTGCTGATCGGACACGCCGGCCACGAGGAAGTTGAAGGCACCTACGGCGAGGCACCGGAGCACACCCAGATTGTCAACGGTCCCGAAGACGTCGACAAGGTCACGGTCCGGGATCCGGACAAGGTCATTTGGCTGTCGCAGACCACGCTGAGCGTGGATGAGGCGATGCACACCGTGGAACTGCTGCGCAAGCGGTTCCCCACCCTGCAGGATCCGCCCAGCGACGACATTTGCTACGCCACGTCCAACCGCCAGACCGCGATCAAGAAGATTGCCCCGGAAGCCGATCTGGTTCTGGTGGTGGGCTCGGCCAACTCCTCGAACTCGGTCCGTCTAGTGGAAGTTGCACTGGAATACGGGGCCAAGGCCTCCTACCGCGTCGATTTCGCCAACGAAGTGGACGAGAGCTGGTTTGAGGGCGTCTCCACGGTGGGCGTGACATCCGGCGCCTCGGTGCCGGAAAGCCTGGTGCAGGAAGTGCTGATGCTGCTGGCCGACTACGGCTATGGCGACGTCGAGGAAGTGGTCACCGCGCAGGAGGACATCATGTTCTCGCTGCCCAAGGAAATCCGCGCCACGCTCAAGGCCATGGGGGACACCTCCCGCGGTTTGGGAGGCCGGCGCGCCGGAGCCTAGCTCCGGCACCGGTATGATTGTTTACCGTGGCTCTTACTATTGGCATCGTCGGCCTGCCCAACGTCGGCAAATCAACCCTGTTCAATGCGCTGACCCGCAATAACGTTCTGGCGGCGAACTATCCGTTCGCCACCATCGAACCGAACGTCGGCGTCGTCTCGCTTCCGGATCCGCGGCTGGCCAAGCTGGCTGAAATTCACGGCTCCGCACGGATCCTGCCGGCAACGGTGTCCTTCGTGGACATCGCCGGCATCGTCAAGGGTGCGTCCGAAGGCGAAGGCCTGGGCAACCAGTTCCTGGCGAACATCCGCGAAGCCGAGGCCATTGCCCAGGTGATCCGCGTGTTCGATGACCCCGATGTCATCCACGTGGACGGCAAGGTGGATCCCCGCTCCGACATGGAGACCATCAACACCGAACTGATCCTTGCTGACCTGCAGACCCTGGAAAAGGCGATTCCGCGGGTGGAGAAGGAAGTCAAGATCAAGAAGCGCGACGCCGCTCAGCTGGCCGCCATGCAGGCCGCACAGGCCGTGCTGGAGCGCGGTGACACCATCTTCTCCTCCGTGGAGAAGGACAAGCTGGACATGGAGCACCTGCGTGAGCTGAGCCTGCTCACCGCCAAGCCGTTCATCTACGTGTTCAACGTGGACGACGCCGTGCTGGGCAACCCGGAGCGCCAGGAAGAGCTGCGTTCCCTCGTGGCCCCGGCCGATGCCATCTTCCTCGATGCCAAGCTCGAAGCCGACCTGGTGGAGCTGGACGAGGAAGAAGCCCGCGAAATGCTGGAAATGAGCGGACAGGAAGAGTCCGGCCTGGACAAGCTGGCCCGCGTCGGCTTCCACACCCTGGGCCTGCAGACCTACCTGACGGCCGGTCCCAAGGAAACGCGTGCATGGACCATCCGCAAGGGCGACACCGCCCCGCAGGCCGCCGGCGTCATCCACTCCGACTTCCAGCGCGGCTTCATCAAGGCCGAGGTTGTTTCCTTCGATGATCTCGCCGAGGCCGGTTCCATGGCCGAGGCCAAGTCCCGCGGCAAGGTCCGCATCGAAGGCAAGGACTACGTCATGGCCGACGGCGACGTGGTGGAGTTCCGTCACGGAATAACCTCTGCGGCACAGGGTAAAAAGTGAGGCGCTGGCCCAGCTCGGCTCTGGGGGACATAAACCGTGGCTAACGAACGCATCACTGAGGATCTTGTCGACAACCTCCTTCGTGCTTTGGGCTACTACGACGATTCCGACCTGGTTGTCGTTGAGAAGCAGCAATCCGCCGTCCAAGACATCCGTAGGGGTCTCTCCAAGGCGTCCAAGACCGGTAAGGGTAAAGCCGCCGGATACCCAGAGTTCATCATTACGTCGCCGGGTACACCCGATATGCTCGTGGTTGTCGAGTGCAAAGCCGATGTTCGCTACCACGAGTCGATTGACCGCGGTCAGCCCAAGGACTACGCCGTCGACGGTGTGCTCCACTACGCTCGACACCTATCATCCAACTACACCGTGATTTCTATTGCCGTCTCGGGCAAGCCTCAGTCGAACGAGTGGTCGTTCTTCGTAACGCCGAAGGGCACTACCCAGGAACATAAGTTGGTGTCGCCAATGGGTGCTCCAATTACCGAGCTGGTCGGCCTAAACGATCTCTTCGCTGCGGCGTCATTCGACCCTAAGGTCCAGAAACAGCGGGAACACGATCTGATCTCCTTCTCGATGGAGATGCACGAGTTTATGCGTGATGAGGCCGAGCTCGAAGAGAAGGAAAAACCGCTTGCGGTCGCCGGCACCTTGATCGCACTGAAAGATCAGATTTTTGCCAGGACCTATGACTCTTACCCTGCCGCTGACTTGCCTGAGTTTTGGATCCAGTCGATCAAGCGGGTCATCCAAGACGCGAAACTTCCGGTCTCCAAGCTCGAGAACATCACACAGCCGTTCACCAATATTCAGGTTCACCCCGAACTGCGCAAGCCAACAAAGGGCTATCCGAAGGGGCTGCTAAACGAAATCGTCGCGATGCTCGCCGAGAAGGTCATGCCCTTCTTGACGATCTACCAAGACTTCGACGTGGTCGGCGCTTTCTACGGAGAGTTCTTGAAGTATACGGGCGGTGACGGCAAAGGCCTCGGCATCGTACTGACGCCCAAGCACGTGACTGAGCTGTTTACCTTGATAGGTAACGTCACCAAGGACGATAAGGTTCTCGACATGTGCGCGGGCACCGGCGGGTTCCTCATCTCGTCTATGGTCCAAATGATGAAATCGGCGACGACCGAGGCCGAGGTCACGGCCATCAAGAAGAAGCAGCTAATTGGGGTAGAGCAGAACCCGACCATGTACGCCTTGGCAGCGTCGAACATGATCCTTCGAGGCGATGGAAAGGCAAACCTCTATCAGGGTTCATGCTTCGATCCGGCCATTGCCGCCGGCGTGAAGAAGCACAAAGCTAACGTCGGCATGATTAACCCGCCGTACGCGAAGTCGAAGGAAGACCTCCACGAGCTCCGGTTCGTTGAGCAGATGCTAGACAGTATGGAAAAGGGTGGCACTGGGATCGCGATTGTGCCGATGTCTTGTGCTACAGCTCCGAGTGTTCATAAGCGGAACTTGCTGAAGAAGCATACCCTTGAAGCCGTCATGTCCATGCCGCCCGAGGCGTTCTACCCGGTCGGGGTCATCACATGCGTCATGGTCTTCACTGCTGGCGTTTCGCACGCCAAATCCAGCAGGAAGACCTGGTTTGGCTACTGGCGGGATGACACCTTCGTAAAGGTCAAGAACCTTGGTCGCATCGACAAACACCACACTTGGACAGGGGTGCGCGACCGATGGATTGAAATGTATCGCAACCGCGAGGTCCACCCTGGTGAGTCTGTGATGCAAAAGGTCGATGCCACTGACGAGTGGGTTGCGGAAGCCTATATGGAGACCGACTACTCAGCGCTGACACAGGATTCGTTCGAGCAAGTTCTCAAGGACTACTCCCTTTTCATCCTTCGGACGTCTGACCACGGTGTGCGGGACGAAGCGTAATGCAGCGTCTTGATGAAATATTCGATCTGCGCTACGGCCATTCACTTGAGCTTAACGCCCTAACGAAAGTCACGCCGCCCCTTGGGGTGAACTTCGCGTCACGCGCCATGCGTAACAACGGCATAACCGCCAGAGTCCTCACATCCGCCGTCCCGGGCAAAGCCGGTGAGATCACGGTCGCCCTTGGAGGCAACGGGGTGCTCTCATCCTTCGTGCAGCCGGAGCCCTTTGTCTGCGGCAGAGACGTGATGATTTTGTCGCCCAAGGACCCAACAATGACGTTGGTCGAAAAACTTTGGTGGTGTCGTTGCATATGGGAGAACCGCTACCGTTTCTCGTATGGTAGGCAGGCAAATAGGACGCTCGGATCGTTGCTTGTGCCTACTGAAATACCGCAGTGGGTTCGGGAAGCATCCGTTCAGCCGGTGTCTTGGTCGGATGTGGCTGACTTTGGCTTGGTGACCGGATCTTACAGCAACACATGCGATGATCTGATCCCCCTTACGGATCTGTTTGATATCGAGGGTGGTCACGCACTCACGTTGAATAAGTTGACTGCGTGTGCAGCACCCGATGGAGTCAACTTTATTAGCCGAAAGACCAAGGATAACGGTATCGCCGGGCGAGTCCTCGTCCCTGCAGGAATCACTCCAGCACCAGCTGGAACATTGTCGGTTGCATTGAGCGCCACGCCGCTTGCGACTTTCTATCAAGACGAACCGTATTTGACGGCATATCACGTTGCCGTTTTGAAACCGAGGACTCCCATGTCTGTCGGTGAAATGCTGTGGTGGAAGCTCGTCATTGAGTCAAATATGTACCGGTACTCGTATGGTCGCCAGGCCAATCGAACCCTGGCATCTCTTTTGGTGCCGGCAGCCCCGCCCACGTTCGTCAATGACGTTCTCGCTAATCGTGAGTCGGCAGACGCTTAAGTGTCGCTCCTGGCCTTGTCATAGGTAAGGTCTCCGGGTGTCACCTTGTCGAGCTATGGCACTGTGACGAGCATTGCAAGAGATATTCGTTGGGCGTGGAGCGGCTCAGCAGAGTTCCGTCGCGCTTCTTGAGCAGGGCTCCTACTCAGAAAAAAAGTTCGTCCCGCGCTAGAGCTTTTTTTTTCAGCTCACCCTAACGGCATCGGGACGTTCCCCCTTACTGGTCCTGTACCGGGAACTCGATCCACTCGTGCCGATTGTCCGTTGTCGAAACGGCGAGCACCCAGCAGTGTTCAGGAGTAAAGCCCATCCTTCTCAGCGAGGTAACCCACGAACCGAATGCCTTGGCTTGGTCCGACTTCACGACGGCGCGGAGGTCGTCCTTGCCCGTCGTCTTGAGATCGATCACGTCGCAATGCTTCCAGTCCATGCCGCCGATAAGGTCGGGTTGCGTTATAGAGGGCCGTAACTTGCCCGGAGATGCGAAAGGAGGCTGCGACCACAGCCACGCCCAGTCCCGGGCCACAGCTACGTCTTCGATGCACGTGGCTGCGCGCACGGCGGTCACCTGCAGCCTGTCGAGAACCCAAGTGCGCGCGTCGGTGTCCAGCTGGAAGAAGTCGTCGCGTGGTTTCGCCCACCATGGACCGCCTGGATCGAGGGCGAGTTCTGCCTTCGACCATCTGGAGTCTGCAGAAGACTCTGTCAGTATCGTGACGAGGAATTCTGCGGCGGCAGCGGCGTCTTCGCTGATGGGAGCGACAGTTTTCCACTTTCCGAGGTCCTCGTCCCGTTGGCGGCGGCATCCACGTCGGAGTACCTGCGGCTTGGCGTATGGCATGCAGACCGCTCGGTCCACGAGTGTCCCCAGGACCGTTTGGGGCGTCCGGTCATTATGCATGGATCGCCCGCTCAGGTATTAACGTAGTGCCCGCGGAGCGCCACTTGTCCTCCGGCGGGGGCAGCGAGGCTCCCAGACTTCTGAATCTGGGAGCGGGACCATTGGACGATTCTTCGCGCTGCTCGGCGATTCTTCCTCCATGTGCAAAGTTCGTGGTTTCAGTCCTGGGAACATCCATGGCGTCAGCCTTCCTGTCGATAGTCGCTAACCTACAGAGGGCTACTGACAATCGGTGGTTACGCAAACATCTCCTTCGCGAGACAGAAAGTGATGTGCGGTTCTCTGCCGTGGGCGGAGCCTCATAAGCCTGTCTCATGTTCATGCGATACGAGACGTGCTTTATGAGACGATTACGTAGATTCTCACCTAAAGTGCTGGCTGGCCCTGTGCTGGTCAAACGTCATTTTGAGGCCGCCGATGGCCTCCCTGCGTAGCAGCCCGGCAGAATCTTGCCCAAGTCAGTCTCGACAGCTAGGTACCTCCATGATGCTCCGCCGCCTCCGAATCAATCACTTCCGCGGCATTGAGTCTCTGGACTGGGTGATCAGTCAGCGCTTGATCGGCCTAATCGGCGCCGGAGACAGCACCAAGACCACGCTTCTTGAGGCAATCGGGCTCGTACTGAGCCCGAGCCACAGTCC
Source organism: Arthrobacter gandavensis (assembly GCF_009192735.1). Lineage (GTDB taxonomy): Bacteria > Actinomycetota > Actinomycetes > Actinomycetales > Micrococcaceae > Arthrobacter_B > Arthrobacter_B citreus. Next base: position 371,141 of record NZ_VTFU01000002.1, on the reverse strand, counting down.
TCAGTTCACGGATGCAGACTTCTACCTTCTTGACGTGACCAAGAACATCGTCATCGAGGCGGCGGTCACGGGTCTGCCGGACAACCTGATAAAGGAAAGCCAGCTCGGCAAGCACCGATCCGGCATCATGCCTGATGGCAAGCTGCTGCACGATCCAGTTGATGAAGCCGAGGAATGCCTGGTAATCAGGCTTACCGTTACTCCGGATCTGGATCCGACGTGGGACCTGGTGCGCCCTGGCACCGACGAGGCCCGTCCAATCTCCGCCAGCCAACGTCGACAGTTGGGCTTCTTCCGTCTGGGAGAAAGACCTGACTATCATCTTCGCTGGGGGCGCGGGTCGGCGCTTTCCGGTCTCACCGGCGATGGTGACGGTGCTTCGACCATCGTTCTCGATGCACAGAGAGAGGCGCGCGCGGCCGTCTTCGCTTCCAAACCGAACGCTCTGCACAGTGCAGCGGCGGCGGCACAGCACTCAGCGGGCAAATTTGGTGCGGCCAAGTTTAACCAGCTGCGACCCGGTCTCGAGCCGGGCTCAGCGTCTTCGTCTCATTCTCTGATTCTCCATGATGGTGATGTGCCGGTGTCGAGCCTTGGGCTCGGTACCCGCCGGCTGATGAGTCTGTCGATACAGGACCAGGCGATGGCCGATGGATCGATCATCGCCATTGACGAGGTGGAGCACGGGTTGGAACCGCATCGACTGACACATGCCCTCCACCGGCTCAAGTCACGCGCTGAAGCAGGCCATCTGCAGGTGATTATGACAACTCACTCACCCGTCGCGGTCAAGACCCTTAACGCCGTCGACTTCGTCGTCGTGCAAACCAATGGGGCGGGCGTCACTGCATGTATCCCCGTGCCTGGGACCCTCGACAACGTGCAGGGTACGTTTCGGAGCGCGCCGGAAGCGTTACTCGGCCGCCGGGTGCTCGTCGGCGAAGGGGCGACGGAGGTCGGTTTCCTGCGCGCGCTGCTGCGCCACTGGGATTTTGAACGGCTCGAAGCGGAGCAGGCCACTGCCGCGGCGATTGGTACCGTCCTTGTCAATGGCGCCGGCGGAACCCAGGCAACCCAACGAGCCCATATCTTTCGGCATCTCGGATACCCGACGTGCATGCTCGTCGACAACGACGATCGAGCGATCGACGGGCCGGTTATGGCGGCCTTGGCAGCGGGTGTCGACGTGCAACGGTGGTCGTCCGGCAATTCCCTTGAGGACGAGGTTATCCAAACGCTCTCTATCGAGGGGCTGCAGGCGCTAGTGAACTTGGCCACGGACATTCGAGGGGAGGACCAGATCCGAGATGCCGTGGGAGCAAGGCTCAGTGGCGGGCGCCTCGGGGGAACGGACATCAAAGGTTGGCAGGCGCAGGCCAGAGCCGACGAATCCGCGGTGCGCGATGCCATCGCTCTTGCCGCTGCAACCAAGAAGAACGAATGGTTCAAGCGCGAAGACCGGGGCGAGGAGCTCGCCGAGGTAGTCATCGCCCACTGGGACGGGCTGGGCGACACTCACCTGATGAGCGTGATCGGAGAGCTGCGGGAGTTCGCCTACCCGTCAGCAACCAAGCCGATTGAGTCTGACTATGCGGAGATTCCCGCTCATGGCTGAGGATCCACGTATCCAGGACGCCGTGGACGCTGTCCTCGCCCGGCTGCCGTGCTCAGTAACACTTCCTGCCGGCGCAGGAAAGACGGAGCTTATCGCCGCGACCGTGGCGGAAGTTGCTCAGCGCGGCGGAACGAGTTTGGTGTTGACGCACACTCATGCCGGTGTGGATGCACTCCGTCGGCGGATGCAGAAGTTCGGCGTAGCGAATGAGCACGTCGTTGTCCGCACGATCGATGCATGGTCGTATGATCTGATAGCTCATTTTCCTGACCTCGCTGGGCTCTCGGTGCCGGCGATCCCCAACTGGAGCAGATCCAATGACTACCATCGGGCGGCCTCGCGTGCGGTCTGCGCTAAAGCTGTGGTGCGCATGCTTGGAGCAAGCTACACCCACCTGTTCATCGACGAATATCAGGACTGCCTGATCGGTCAGCACGAGCTGGTGCTCGCACTGGCAAAGGCGCTTCCCACGGCTGTGTTCGGGGACCCGCTGCAGAGCCTGTTCAACTTCGGCAAGAACCGGCCGGTCGACTGGGAAACCGATGTCGTTGGTAACTTCCCTAAAGCCGAGGTTGAGCACCGTCCGCGGCGCTGGGACCCCGATCATCAGGCGCTCGGTGCATGGCTCGTGGAGGTCAGAAGCAATCTTCTTCACGGAGTGCCGATCAATCTAACCTCAGCGCCGCTCTCCTGGGTGCAGCGCCACGATCCCCGCGCATACGTCGGCGTCTGTTACAGGGCACTGAGTCTCGAAGGGACGGTGGCCGTTCTGGGACAGTTCCGGCCAGATTGCGTGAACGCCGCGAGTGCGTTGAAAGGCACCTACTCGGTGATGGAGGCGCTCGACGAGAAGATCCCGATGACCCTGGCAAGGACCATCGACACGGAAGGCGGCGCGACGACGGCGAAAGCTGTCCTCGATTTCGCAATCGCAAGCAGCATTGGTCTGCCAACATACTTCTCTGCCATGAAGCGGAAGCAGCTCGGTGAGGGCAAATCATTCTCCACTAGAAGCCACGACTTGAAACCGGCTTACGAGGCGGTCCTCCGGGTCCGTGACTACCCCACGCCTGAAACAGTACGAACAGCTCTCGATCTTCTCTGCAAATTGCCGGGGGTTTCAGTCCATTGCCGTGAGGCATGGACCGAGATTACGACTTCTGTCACTGTTGCCGAAACCGATGGGTGCACTGTTGTTGAGGCCCTTAATCGGACGAGGAACCACTCGCGTGCCACCGGCCGCAGACCGATGGCACGCGTAGTCTCCCGGCCGCTTCTCGTCAAGGGTCTTGAATACGACCATGTAGTCATCCTCAACCCGGAGAGGTATAGCGCCCAGGAACTCTATGTCGCTCTCACGCGTGGATCAAAGTCGGTCACGTTGATCAGCGACACAGCTTTGCTCTCTGCACCGAGGATGGCCAAAACATGAGCACCTTCTTGCCGGACCTGACGGTCGGGAAGGCCACTACGAGTCCGCCTGTGCTGCACGGTGCCGGTAGTAGGTCGCTTTCGACCATCCGACGGTCTTAGTAGCCTCAATCACGCCGAGCCCTTCGGAATCGATCAGGTGCTTTACCGTCCGGAGATTGAGTGCAACCTTTTCGAAATCCGGAGCGGGACGACCGAACTTAACGCCTCGGGCCTTGGCTGCGTTCACGCCGGCCTGGACACGTTCCTGGACGAGCTCGCGTTCGTACTCGGCGAAGGTCGCCATGAGATTGAGCATCAGGCGGCCTTCCCGCGTCGACGGATCTATGCCGTCCGAGAGGGACCGCACCTCAACCCCCCGGTGGACGAGATCGTTTACCGTCGTGATGACGTCGATCATCGAACGTCCGATGCGGTCGATGCGCCACACGACGAGCTCATCCCCGTCACGGAGCCGGTCATCGAGGTCCAGCCATCCCGACCGAGTCCTGGCCTCCCTCGATCCAGAGACCTGGTCGGAGAAGATCAGTTTCGTGCCGACACCGGCATCTACGAGCGCCCGGCGTTGGAGGTCGTCGTCCTGCTTGTCCTTAGTGCTCGTTCGCGTATATCCGTACTTCATCGTCTGGTCCTCTCCAGTTGTTTCGTTGCGTCATGGAGCGCCGACTTCACCCATACGGTCAGTTTCCACACCCCGAAGCCGGAGCCGGTTACAAGGCCGGCGAGACCAATCCCGGCGGTGATATTCAGCCACAGCTCCCAGTCTTGGGACAGCGCCCACCGGACGCCGACCACGACTGCCCAGACGCTCTGCACACCCATGAGCAGCACCACGGCAACGGGGAGCAGAGTGAGCGCCACCCGGGCTGCCGCAGACCACCCAAGCGGCTTTTGGAGGCGCTCGGCGACCGCCACGACGTGTTCTGCACTCTTCCTGGCAGCATCGATGCGTTCGATGGCGGTATCGATCTGCTGGGTGGCGGCGCCTGCCGCTGTGGATGCGGACTCCTTGATTGCCACCACTGCCTGCGCCGCTGTGACGTTGATGGCCTGCCCCGCAGAATTGAGTGCCTGCCGGTACTTCTTGGCGAACTCGGTCGCCTGTTCAGAGTTCCATGCCGTCGTCTTCTCGATTTGTGTCTTCGCGGACATCAGCGAAGACACTGCGTCGGCGAGCTGCTTCCCGTCGACCGCGCCGGCGAGCGAGCTCAGCGTCTGCCCGATCTCGCGCAGCTCGCTCCTCATGCTCTCGCTCATCGAGGAGGCGCTGGGCGCGTGCACGGATGCCGGCGTGATCAACTGCCGGAGCCGATTCTCCATCCCCTCGATCTGATTGCTCGTCTCCTCGTCCATGACCTTCACGTACGAGGCGAGCTTCTGCTGCCGTTCGGCTACCCCGGCGAGCCGGCTGTTCTGCGCCTGAACGGCTGTGAGGAGCGAGGTCAACACCTCCATCATCGTCTCCGACTGCTCCACGCGCGGCCTCTGCTGCGCGTCGTGCTGCTTCAGCCGTTCGAGTGCTGCGCTCATCGTCCTGCTCCTTCTGAATCTGGTTCTGCTGGTGGTAGTCGAAGAACGCTTGCGCGCCCTCCGGCGTGAAGTCCGCCGAGAGCACTGAGGTCCGCTTGCGCCGCTCGGCACGGCCGGTTTCACCGCGTTGGTCTTCGATGTAGAGCGTCCAGGTCTCCTGTCCCAGGCGCTTGCCTTTTTTGGCGATCGAGGAGTGGAGTCGCATCTGAGGCACGGGACCGCCGTCGTCGGACCCCTGATTCTGTTCTTCGATCAGGCCGATGAGTGCCGTCCTACTCGTGGAACGAGGGTCCTCAAGTGCGGCCATCATCCGATCGCCCATTTGACGGTCCAGGGAACCTTCCGCGAAATCCTCACGGCGAAGCTCCCAGTCCTTGGGCTGACGCTCGATGCGCTTCACCACCGAGAGACCGTGCTCGACCATCAGTTCGTCGTTGACCGACTGCACACCGCGCTGGCCACCTGCCTTCCGGTCATGGAAGGTGCGGTAATCAGAGAGCGCCTTGCCTGTCGAATTGTCGTGGTTGATCACGAGGATGTGATTGTGTGCTTTCCCGCCACGGCCGTCGACGTGCGTAACGACGAGAGCATCAGCATTCGGGTGCATCTTCTTCGCCAACAGATATCCGAGGTCGTTAACCCGCTGCACATGGTCGAGGTTTTTCGGGTCAAATTCCTCGTCGCTGAACGACTGTCGGTAGTGCAGCACCTCCACCTCGCGGCGGGTGTTCTGTGTCAGGGCTCGGGCCCGAGCAGCGAACGTGCCCGGCCCGCCCGGTACGTCACACGTGGTCGCAACGCCCCGGGTATCGTCTTTACCCCTGACATACCGTTCAGTGTCGACAGCGCTGTTGCTCGGGCTGTAATGAGTAGTACTCATCCTGCCCTCCGATCACCGAGCAGCTCACGGACCTCGCGAAGGAGCTGCATCAGCTCACGCACACCGACATCAAGCGACACCGGTTCGCCTGCACGAGCACGCCGATCGATGTCGTTGACGTTGATGGCCAGAGGGCGGATCTGATCCGCCAAAGCCCGAACTTCGACGGACACCTGGGCGTGCTGCTCACTGCCGACGAGGGCCGCCGCCATAGCAGCATCGAACTCTTCGGTCCGGGACGTATGAAGCGCGTCCCGGACCACGGCCTTCACCCACACGCCGGGCTGGAGCCCGAGGCGGTGCGCGCGGGCGCGCACCGCAGGAAGCGTCGTGTGGCCGAAGTCCACGTCGAGCTTCGCCCGACTGCCACGACGCTTCGCGCCGTGACTCTGACGTACAGGTTCCACATCATCCCGACCGGCGTTGCTTGGGGTGTCGGGCTGTTGATCCACCTGTACGTCAGAGCGGCAAGCAGTAGCCCCGTCAGACACCTCGCTGGCGCTCGTTTCTTCCGGTGCTGCTTGCGAGGGGGCTGCGCCCCCTTCGATCCCCCAAGAGGGAGTGTTGGACTCGCCCATCATTCCCCCGGTCCAAAGCCGCCATTAGCAACGACGTGGCCCGTCGGACGCGGCTGGGACGAGCTCGCCGTAGCCGTGCTTCGACCTGCCCGTGTGCTCCGAATCCTGCCAGCGGTGAGGGCCTGTATGGCTTCCTGGACGAGTTCCTGATAAAGCTCGGGCTCCCGACCGCGGAGAAGGTCGATGACCTTCGCGTCGATCTTCTTTTGCTCGGCTGCGGCTTCCCGCTTCAACTTTGCGATGCGTTCAGCGGCCTGCTTCTTCGCCTTCGCGATCTCCGCATCGAGCTGCGCAGTAATGGTGTTCGTCATATTCGTGATCTCTCGTTTCAGTGGATGCACGGAGCCGATCCCGCAGATACGGCGACCACACTGAGGTGGTCCGGGTCTTGGTTAATACGAGAGGCGGTCAGCATCGTCAGGACTGACACCGACGGCCATCGTGAGCATGCGGTCAAGGTAAGGACTCAAAGCATTGAGAGGGAGCATCTGAGAGGTACGTTCCGGTCGGCGCGCGTTCTTCCAATCGCCTTCAGAGACCGTTCCCAGCCCCCACTGCCCGAGCCAAGCGAGTTTGTCTGCAACAGGCGATGAGCGGTCCGCCAGGACCGGAATGTTCACAACGCCCTGGCGATGAGCCATGACGATGCTCATGAGTATGGAGCGCTGTGCAGTGACGATCCTGCGCCCCTTGCCGTGGCTGAATTTGACGTGCCATGCATGCCACTCATCGACGGTGCGCAAACAACCGGTCTTCACCAATTCGCGAGCGATCAGACGGGCCTGCAAACACTCTTCGACCGTGTCCCACGGTTCAGTGGAGAATGTTGCCATCTCATGACGGGAGCCATCAGGCAGTGGCACTGCTGCAGCTGTCATCGAACTCATGACCGGGCGGCGTTTGAGGTCGAAGTCCATCGAGCGTGGGGCCGACACCCATGAGGGCAGGAAGTCCTTGCGGTCCTCCTTGCGGGAGAGCTCGCTGAAGCTGGGGAAGCGCTTGTACCGGTTGCTGACACGACCGGTACGGGTGACGACCAGCCGCAGCAGGTGTTCACGGTCCTCGGGACTGTCTGCCTCGATCCCTGCGGGTGTTTTGATGCCGTTGTGCGCGCACACTCCGGTAGGCAAAAGGGAGACGTTGCCGCGGGTGGTGAAGTTCACCAGGTCATCCTGTTCATGCTTGGGTTCCCAGATCGCCGGGTCACCGGTGAGGGCCACTCGGGCTTCCTTGAGATGCTCGGCGAGGCCGTACAAATCGAGGTTGTTCACGTCGGTCACAGCCATGTCCGTGATGAATCCGTCAGTCGTGACACTGTAGACCTGGCTGCCCGTTTCAATGATCTGGTTCATCGTGGCGATCAATTGGGCACGGACGAGGCTAGTCGCTGTGGCTGCATGGTAAGGACTGGTGATGCCTGAGCCACCGACGGCATCCATCTGCTGTTCGTGGGCGTTCCACGCACGCTGCTCGGCTACATCCTGCGCTGTTTTCCCGTAGACCGAGTTGACCGATGTCTTGAGGGTCTGTTCTTCAATGGACTCCTTGCCGAAGACCTGTTTGGCCGTGTTCCGGTCATCGATGAGTTGTTTCACTCCGTGACGCAAGACCCGGGAAGGAGTTCCGTCCGGGCGGGTGGCAGTCCGAGCGGTGTAACCGATTTGGCAAAACACCTCGGCTCCGAGCGTCAGCGCTAACCAAAGCTCCGGACCACACGCCCAGGTACCGGCGACACCCTCACTTGTACGTGGGTACACCAGGGTGTTGTCAGCGACGATGGGCAGGCTCGGAAACGCAATGTCTTCCGAAAAATCAAAGGTCACGAAACCGACGAATGGAGTAGTCGGTTCCGGCACATCGGCGAGGGTCAGCGTCTTCTCGTGAACAACGGCCTCTATAACCCCAGGCTCCCAGTCGAGATCCTGAACGAGGGCCATGGCAGTCGGGTACGCATTCTGAGCATCGATATCCACAGTTGGATGCGGATAGTAGCCCGGTGCCGCACAGGCATTAAGGCCGCCATGGTACGCCTTGGCGTAGGCAGACGTCAGTTGGTCGGCTGCTCCATCGAAGGGCCGGCGAGAGCGCTTCGCGTAGTAGCTCAGCTTGTCATCCTCATCTACGATCTCCACGCCGTCCTCTTGGACGAGCCCAGCGAATGCGAGGCGAAAGTCGGCTGCAGACTGGACCTCCAAGTAGTCCGACCCTACGGAGACAAGGGCAGCGGCGGCACCACCGCTCAGCGTGATCGGTGGTGTAACACCATCGCCCCAGAGGCGTGCCAGGTATTCGACCACGATGACTGCGTCGTTGATGCCGTATTCGAGGAAAGCGGCGAGGTCGAAGGCACGGTAACCCGTCATGTCCGAGATCCAGCCCTGCGGCACGTCCAGTTTTTGAACGCCGCAAGCGGCGCCCAGAGACGACAGCGTCTTCTGTCCTGCGGGGGCATGCCCCATCGTGTCCCGGATGCTCACGGACAGCGGGAGCCACCAATCCCCCTCGCCGTCCCCGCGCTGAAGACGAAAGGGGAGCAGCGTCACGAGACCTCCGGCAGCAGAGGTCAGGTGGGCGAGATGGTCCGTAACCTTCGCCCCTCCGCGGAAAGTTGTGAGGTCAGCGGAACCATAGTGGCTGGCAAGCACGATTGGAACCCTCCAAGGTGCGAGGGCTTGGGCACGCGCCTCCCAGTCGTAGGGATCACGAGACCATGCCTCTGCAGCAGACTTCGCTGCGGCGTTGGGAGGCTGAGAGAGAACTAGGTCACGGCGTACGCCCCGGTCGTCAACTCCCGCCGGGACGAGGGGGGAGTGCCAAAGCCCGGCGGCTTTGACTACCTGCCACAAAGCCGCGTGAAGACTGATACGGCGGCCATCGAGGGGCAGGATCACGATCTCGACCATGAGTATGGGATCGAGGACGTCCGGCACAGCGAACTGGTATGAGTCGATGACGCGGCCCTCAGCAAGGGTCGTGAACTCCGTGTCGAATCCGACGATGATCCCGGCGCGCCCGGTTCCCATCGCACGGACCGATGACAGGTCACCAAAGGCAACCGGAACGCCTGTGGCGGGCTGCGCCGGCGGCGGGGTCATAAATCCGTAACTCGGGGGGCCCATAGGGGTCTTATGACCCCGCGATAAAAATCCCGGGATTCCGCGGGAGTGGTGTGCTCCGTTGTAGTCAATTGCTCCGGGGAGTTTTAAAGTGCCCGGAGCAATTGAGTACGTCCGAGTACTCGGCGGCTTGTGGCTCGGAGACGTAGGAACGGTGGGGAGGGTCGAACGGAGTGACCGTCGCACCAGCACCTGGAAGACGCCTCCGCCGTCCGTGATCTCGTGCGCCGACCACCCGGTAGGGATGACGGTATTCATGCTCCACCGCCGCCCAGGACGCTGGCAAGACGCTCACGCTGTTCGGGGGAAAGGCGCGGCGCTGACGCAACGAGCCGGTCGATTGCGGAGTTGACGGAGGCATGCTCGGTGGGGCGGCCCACGGCCGGCGCGACCATGGCTTCGAGATCGGACAACCGGATTAGATAGTTCCGGCCGTTGCGTTCGGCAGGGAGCTCACCTGCAGCAATCCTTCTGAGGAGAGTGGAGTATCCGGCGAAACCGAGAGCAGCCGCTTTACGCGGCGAGACCCGTGGAGGGGTGGAAAGAGTGATGGCAGGCAAGGCCCGCTCCTCTCATGAGGAGTGAGCACCAGTACCTCTCACAGGACGCTACCGCGTTTTGCCCTGCCATGATCGCTTCTGGCCGATCCGACCTCACCAGCGGTAACTCATAGGCTCGTTATGCGCTGGTGATCGCACTCGCCTAAAGCTCGGGAACATATCTCGGCGGTAGGATCCCATCCCCATAATCCGCCGGGTGCGTATGACCGGGTGGTCAGACAATCAGCAGTGTAGCCCTAACCGCGGAGAAATAGAAAAAGAACGATGACAGGCCGAACCGCATAAAGGATCGACCCCGATTAGATGTAGTTCACCGCCACGTCACGGCAATTGAATCAGGGTTGAACACCTTTACTCCTCGCGGATGCGGAAAAAGGTGTACCTCACACAGGACGTCAATTGACGTTCGCCGGCTGGCAAGATCTCCGGCATCGAAGGCGGCAACCGGATCCCTCCCGCCCAGCACAGTGTTGTAAGAACTTCCCAGGGAAACTCGCAGACGCTCGACTTCCAAGGTGTCGATGGCTGCGTTTTCTCGATCCCGAATGCGTTTGAGGTCGAAGCCTTCTATGAGTTCGTTGTCATAGTCGCGCTGCGCCCGGAGGATCTTGGCTCGGTGTTCGTTGATTTGTTCTTTGAGTTCGCTCAGACGAGGCCCCTCTGCAGAGGGCAACAGGTCAAGGAGGTCCGGAGTAGCCAGCCGCCGACGGATGACTTCAATGACGAAATCGTCTATCTGCTCCCGTGAGCGCATGACATGGCCCTCGCAACGATACCGCTGCCCATGTGTCTTTACGGGCTTGTCGCAGATCCCGCACCGGTACAGACCGGAGCCTAGGTGTTTCCGGTCGGTGCCTACCCGGTTCGTGACGCGCTCCGGGTCGTCAAGTCGGTCCTGGGCGGCCTCCCACAAATTGACGTCGACGATACGGTTCCAGGAACCAAGGACCGGTGCGCCGTGCTCGTCTAGCAGTATCTGGGCCCGCCAAGATCGTCGTCTATCGCCATTGGCAAGCACGTCCTTCGGCGTGTAGGTACTGTAGCCGGCGTAGCGAGGGTTACGTAGAATGCCAAGGACGGTCGATGGTGCCCAAGGGCGGTCATCTGGAACCGGACGTGGCTCACGCCCTTCTTCAACGCGGCGAACATTGCGTTCAATCATCAGGGTCCGGTTATGCCGGGGGAGTGTCGGGATGTCGGCGAGATCGTTTTCCTGCCCAGACAGCGCTGCTGCAATCGCCCGGAGCGATGCCCCTGAGGAGAACGCGGCATAGATCTTCCTGACGACTTCTGCTTCGAGCTCCATGACCTCGCCATTAGTGGCATATCCGACCGGGCGTACTCCCTTTGGAGGTCGCCCTTGCTCGGCCCGCTGGCGTTGTGCCCGTGATTGCCGTTCCGCCTTCACTTCGATCTCGTTGCGGGCAATTGCCGAGAACATATCGGCCGACAGGCGCCCTGCCGCCGTCGTGCAGTCAATGTCGGAGCCCTTGGCGAATGTCAGAAGAACATGGTGGCGTTGGGCTGCCTCGATGATCCGGACACCATCTGCACGGTTGCGTTCAAGCCGGGGCCACTCCTGCGCCACGACCACGTCGATGAGCCCAGACTCAACGTCCTTGAGAAGCCTCTCGAAAGCAGGTCGCTTCTTGTGGCCTTTGCCGGAGACATCATTGTCCTCGTAGACATCTACAACCGTCCATCTTCTGGCAGCGGTTAGTGCTTCGGCGTCCTCACGGTGCCTGTCAACGCCTAGACGCGTGTTTTCTCGGTCCTGGGATATGCGCAGGTAAATTGCTGCACGGCGTTGTTCGGAGCTCATGGAACTAAGCTACTGGACGGGTATGTCGGCACCTGGAGTTATGCAGTGACACGCGCATACAGCGCGCTTTGAGTGCCGGCGTCGCACAGACATTAGTCCGCCTCTCTGCTGTCTCTCGCTGCCCTTAGCGACGCTATGAGACGCCCTGCATTCCTCGGTGAGTTCAGCAGGTAACTGGTCTCTGCCAGCGCGTCGTATTCTTCCTTCGACATCAATACGGCCGATCCGTATTCGGAGGCAATTTCAACCACAGAGTGGTTATGGTTCACACGCGCGATAAGGCGCTCAAGGTTGTGCCTGGCCTCGCCCGCAGAGATGGTCATCGCAAGCCTCCTTTCTCCCAAGCGCACTATACGTTCTCACAATGACCTAACGGAGACTTCAACGAGTTCAAGTAGTCGATGACGAGGCGCCGGCACCCGGCGCCGGGCTCGCCCGGAGATGTCGGATCGAGGTCAGTCGTTAGTTGCGACCGAACTGCGGATCTGGTGGTCCTGGTACGCAGCGAGCACCCCGATGAAGAACATATTCCGGTTATCGCCTGTCCACTCGCGTGCCAGGCGCATAATCACCTGCATGTCGTTTTTGTGGAAGCACACCGGGCGAGTCGACCGTTTGCCTGGGCTTTTCGCCTTCCTAAGGAGTGCCGGGGCCCGCCCGAAGAGGTCGTCGGCCCGAACGGTACAGTCTTCAAGTGCGAAGATCCGGCTCGGCAGATCGTCGGACCACGCCCAGCTGATCGCATCCAACACAATGTTCGGGTAAGACCTGCTCGAGCTGTCGTGGAACTCGCGTAACCACTGGTTCAGGCCCTTGGGCTGGTAAAAGGTGACGTGCCCCGAATGCTCTTCCTTGGCGGGCATGATGCTTACCGAGGAATCCCTGCATACTGCCGGAGCCGTCAGCATGTCCACGGATTTCGTTAGGGCCACTGCCGTTGGCGTTTCCAGCGACGTCTCATCAGTGTGCTCCGCGGGCCCCCTGCAAGCTGCCACTTCAGGACCCATATCGATTCTGCCGGAGGGAAAAAACTGGGGGAGTCCCACTCGAATGTCATTGGCCTTCGGGGCCACAGCATCCTCCCGGACCTGCTTTGCCCGGTGCTTTGATTCGATGATCACCGGGACCTCCATCCCAGCCATGCGCTTCACTGCCGGCGAACTTTCAAGGCCAAACTGAGCGTCCAGTGCCAGCTTGAGCCTGGCCGCGAGGATTTTGCGGACCCAAGTATTCGTTACGTAGCCATTTCCATACCGGCTGTATTTCGTGAACTGAGTCATGAGTTTCCTCTTGCTGCTTGCGGGCTTCGTTGCCTTTGGGATGACCCGGTTTAGTGCGGCGCAATCCCGCCCCGATCTATATCGGACCTCAGCGAGAGCATTTGAACGCTTTCAGGGACGTGTCACGGGATAAACCGCGCTTTGGCCTGCGTCGTCTGGATGCGGGTTCAGGAGTCTCCAGACCATGGGCGAGAGGTGTGGAAGTCCTGCATGTAGTTCATGTCATGGGCGGCAGCGGCATGACCGCCAACTGTTCAACTGCCGGGGATGTTGGGCGGTTCAGCTCTTTGTCGAGGGCGATCTTCAGCCGTGCCGCCAGAATCTCCCTTCCGAGCAGTCTTCGGTCGGCTGGGTCTCCGTCTGGAGCCGTTTCAGCGTGTGCGGTGGCTATGGGAGCTGGGGCGGAAAGTTCTTGTGTGGCGTGAGACGCTCTCATTTGAAAGTCCTCAAGAAAACGGCTGATTTCCTCGTCGTCCATCCCCGTGAAGGACGCTTTCCAGACGGTATCAAGCATGGCCTTTTCACCGGGACTGGCATCGTTGCTTTTCGCTAGGCTTTCCAGCATGACCATTCCGTAGAAGTACCTTTTCTGGCCTGTGGAGGTTACCGCTTCCAGAGCCCACTGGGCCCGGGACCACCATAGGTCCGAAGCCGCCCCGTCCCATCGCCAACGCGGAAGCTGCCACCTCCTCCCCTTAACGGTTGGCTCCAAGAAGCTCTGTTGGTGCTTCAGGTTCACCGATGAGATTGTGCCGAATATCAGAGCCACTATCAGCAAGGCGAACGATGCCAGTACTACGGCATCGGCGAACCGCCAGGGATCCGGCGGGGTCAGCTCTCCCAAGCCCTGAGCGACCCTCTCTGCAATCTCCTGAACCTCTTGATCAGTCATGAGAGTTCCTTCGGCAACCCTCCAGGGGGTAGTTCTCGGACCCAGTTATTCGGTGATTTGCGCTCATTTGAGAATTGTAATATTCCCAACGCCGCGTATAAAAGCTCCTTGGGTTCAGTTTTGTTCATTGATCAGTCATACAAAGAGTGGAATACGCTGGTATACCAGTGGAAAAACGCATCAATCGGTCGCGATAATTGTTCAAAGAAATTTCTAGCGCCCCGCGGTGCAAGTTGATATCTGGAGCAGGTGTGCGCTCCTGGCATACGTTTTTAGATTCCGCAACGTACTGTGCCTGTAGCAGCCGCACGCGTGGCTGGCCGGCAACATGGCAGTGTCGCATCACGGGAACAGCCGGAGTCAAAATTCCAACTAGAGCTTGTCACCTGTGCGAAAGCTCGGAAGGCGCTTAAAAAGGAACTGTCCCCTGTATACCAATACAAGGGACAGTTCTGAAATCATCGGTGAGCTCGATTAGGCCATTCAGCCGGCCCAGAAAATGGGTGTCAAGGGTGTCGCTTTCGCCGTACTGAAACACAATGCTTCAGCGCTCACATAGTGGCTAAGCTTGTCCAAGGATCTCGCGAACTGAATAACTTCGGGTGCTCGCCCGTCGGTGAGCACCGTCCTCCGGCAACGCTAAGGTCGACAGATCCTCTTCAGGCTACACCCAAAAGGGATCTTAATGCGAGTGCGTACTAGCGTTTCTGTCGCCCGCCCTTCTTCTTTGTCTTCGCGCTACCCAGCAGGGCGTCCGGACGCTCTGACTCGTAAACTCGCGTTCCGGTGTGCCAACGTGATCCGGCTCTGATGTGCGCGTTAGGGGAGATGTTCAGATACTCGTCTTGACCTAGTCTCCACACTTCCTTGGAGTTGAAGATCCTACCGCCGCCCCCGACCCCTTGTACATCCCAGTGAAACCCGTCTCTGAGATGAGTACCCCCGACGTAAGCGGAATCTCCGCCATGCAGGGCTGTTGCGACTTGCCACTCGCGGCCCGCGGCATCTCGTCGCCGTTTCGCAGGTCCATGAGTTCTCTCGAAGAGCACTACCCCGTCATCTTTGTGCAAACCCGGCCATTCCTTCTTGGGGCTAAACGTGTGTAGTGGTAAACACAGTGCATCTCGCTCCCCAGCGCACCACTGCACTTCCAATTCCTCTGCCAGCCCGTCTAGAACAGTTGTAACTTCGTCCTCGGGCCGGACATTAGCGAAGGCGCATTTATATCGAACAAATCGCTCAACGCTGATTGTATTGTTCGAATATTGGGGCCCCGATTCGGGATCGAGTAAAACTCTGCAAGAGCTGATTTGAACAACTGCGTGAGGGGTCGAGTGGAGGCTGCGATAGATTTCGTGTGCGTCAACTGGTTCGAGAATTCTGAAGTGTCTATTTGAATCTCCGGTAACGACGCTTCGGACTTCGGAAGCCCGTCTGAACTTCACCGTCCATCCGCGTCGGTCGCAGTGCTCTCGTATTTCCTTCATCTGTTCATCGCGCGAACGATCATGCTTGGGTGGAGCGACAACAATTATTTGAGGATCAGGAGACATTCAATGGCCTGCACGTTGAGCTCGTAGACATACAGATGCACTGAGAGGGAGGGCGGCCAGCTCATCTTCGGACATGACGTCAACGCAGCGCAATATGAACGCTCGAAGATCATAACTGTGGGGGACTGTCCGACTGTCATCAGTGACGCTGTGCTGCCGTGTCTTGCTGGGACTGTTCGTCGCTAACATGTCAGCAGGGGGCTCGACGCCGGACATCTTGAAAAACTTAGATACCCGTGATGCAATGCTTTCTCGCATGAAACCGTTCCACTGACCTCGCAACAACGGAGGTAACCCCATTGTCCCCAGGCGCTTGGTTACCCATTCATCCAGTGCCTGCATATCTGCCTGTGCAAGGTCAGTAGAGACGTTGGCACGAAAATCCTTCCTCATTTCGGCTTCTTGCTGCGATGTTAGGGAGGGAATGGCAAGCTTCCCAGGTCCTGCCTCTCCTGGGATGGCTCTTTTGCCAACTGTGTCCCAGACATAGGAACCCGCGCGGAAGTCTACGAAAGCGATCCATATATCCCGCCGAAGTCGGGAGTAACCTCTTGCCAGCGGTGGACCTGGAAACACGCCAAGATGTGTATCCAGCTCATCCTTGAAACGCACAATGGACATGCCGGACCTGTCGGAGCTTTCCATCTCCAGCATGTCCTGCAGCAGATACGCAAGATATTGCATGTTCGGTGCACCGTATTCGCTCTCTCGGAATCCTCGTTCCGTGAGATCGAGTAGACGATTCTTCAAAACGGCCACTGTCATCTCTTGCCAGTCTGACTTCCCGGACGCACGTGACGCTTTGAAGGCTTCGGTAATTAGCGCTCTGCAAGTACTCAGGTCTCCGGGGGGATTAGCCTTAGATAGCAACTGTTCAGTTTCAGTGCCACTGATGAATGTCCGTGCATTCCTGGCAGTGACACCGTTGGTGTTTAGAAGTCGGATTACTTCCGACGCACTGACAGAGAGCACCTCGGCAATCTGGGAGACCTTTGCAGCAGGAGGGGCGGGCGCACTACTGTTAACACTGTTCGACATGAGTGTTGACTATATAGGCAAGGCGTGCGCCCGCCGCCGCTGGTTAGGCCGTGTCCGGACATTTGATCCTGCCGCCCCATGACAGTTATTTGTCCTTCGTCGCTTTACAAACCCAGGCAGTTAGTTTGCTGAGTCAATCCTTGAAGCTCCCACGTCTTATTAGGTCAGGGTCAGTCCCTTCCGTAGAACAACGATGATCGGCCTGACTCCGAGTGTGTGCTCCGCTCAGCCGTGCTGGTCAGGCCTTAAGCTGGTCGGAATGCTGTCCTCGAAGAACTGGATCGGGCTCATAATCATCCAGTCTTTGTTCTTTGGCGAGAACCTGTCTGCACCGTCATTTTGGAGCGCATGAAACGCGCCGCACGGTTCCGGTACGTTTGGGCGGGTGGAGACTTTCAAGCGCACGCCGCTGCAACTGTTCAATTTGCCTCAGCACTTCGTGATCCCCCTGTTCCAGCGCCCATACGTCTGGAAAGAGGCCGAGCAGTGGGAGCCGATGTGGAAGGACATCCGTCGCGTCGCAGAACTTCGGATCACTGAGTCCAACCTCAACGCCACGCACTTTTTAGGGGCTGTTGTGATCCAGTCGCATGAGGCGCAGAGCAAGCGCCTGACGACCTGGAACGTGATCGACGGACAACAACGGCTGACAACCCTGCAACTCCTTGCTTCTGCGACCGGTTCCCTGCTCTCGCAGACTGATCACCCAAAGCTTGCCGGTCAACTCGAAGACCTGACCCACAACTCCGAGAAGTACGTTGCAGACGGTGCCAGCCCTCTCAAGCTCCGACACCTGAATAAGGACAAGGATGCATTCGACGAGGTGTTAACCGCAGAGCCACCTATTGACTACGAAGATCTTGTACACGAGGATTCCCAGATTGTCGCCGCCCACCGCTACTTCTCCACCGTCGTCGAGCGATGGCTGGGCCCCCCGGACACTATGGACTACACGGCCAAAGCGAACGAACTCACCAACGTCCTCCTGGACGGATTGCAACTCGTCTCGATTGAACTGGATGCGGCAGAGAATTCACAAGAGATCTTCGAGACCCTCAACGCGCGCGGGACCCCTCTGACAGCCGCCGACCTGGTGCGAAATTTCGTGTTCCAACGCCTCGAGGTTGAGGGCGGTGACACTTCCAAGGCCTACCGTGAGGACTGGCCCTTCGAGACAAAGTTTTGGACACGAGAGGTGAGCGTCGGCCGAAACCTAGTCAGCCGCAGTTCGCTCTTTCTTAACCAGTGGCTGGTGGCTAGGACTGGTGAAGAAGTCAGTCCGCAGGCGACCTTTAACCGGTTCAAATCATGGGTAGAACTGGAGTCGGGCACGAAGATGGCTGACCTGCTGCCGGTGATCAAGCACCAAGCCCAGCAATATCAGTCGTGGACTGAGGCCGGAGGACACCCGAGCGCATCGCTCGATGCTGCCGGGATGGCTTTCTACCGAATGGGTGCCAGCGGTGTTGAGGTCCTGAAGCCGCTGCTGATCTGGTTGTATGAACCAGGCAGGAACCTCCCCTATGACGCCATTAATGAGATCATCCAAGCCGCCGAGAGTTGGTTGTACCGCCGGCAAATGCTCCGCCTCGCCGGTAGCGACCTAGGACGCATCATCGCCGACGTTATCGCGGCCAACGCAGGCGTGCCCGCTGATGAGATAGGTGAGCGAGTGATCGGCCATTTGGCTCGCCTGAACGTGACGAGCACCTACTGGCCCGGAGACGAGGAGGTCCGACAGACCCTAACAACGGAGGCTGCATACTCACGCTACCCACGGGGCCGGTTGCGCATGTTCCTTGAAGCCATTGAGGACCACTATCGCGCCGAGACTGGCCAGCCACAGATTGAGCGCAAGAATTACCCGATTGAGCACCTCCTGCCGCGGAAATGGACGGACACTTGGCCTACGGAGTCCCCGGAGGCAACAGAGGAGCGCCAAGCAAGGGTGCACCGACTCGGGAATCTGACCCTACTGACCAATTCGCTGAACTCGAAGATTTCGAATGGGCCGTGGCCAGTCAAGCGCGCTGCTCTCCTCCAGCACAACACGATCACACTCACCGGCCGGGTTGTTGGCAAGACTGAGCATCATGACTGGGATGAGGAGCTTATCGACGACCGTACCGCTGAACTGATCGACGCCGTCCTCGACGTCTGGCCAGTGCCTGAGGGTCATTACGGTAAGGTCGTTGATCCACAGACGAAGGCATCCGATTGGGTCGAACTGAAACACTTGATCGAAGCTGGGCTGCTCAGAGGCGGAGACACATTGTCGGCGACTCATCGGGACTTCAAGGGAAAGAAAGCGGTACTGATGCCTGATGGAGCCATCGAACTGGGCGGTAAGCGGTACATGTCGCCGTCCGCCGCTGGGAAGGCGCTGCGGAAGAAGGCAACGAACGGCTGGTACTTCTGGGCCGTGGGCGACGGACGACGACTCCGCGATGTCCGGACTCAATTCCAGAACGCCGTCCCCGTAGGCCAGCCACAGTTATTCTCCAGTGAGTAGAGGTTGTGTGTGGGCATTGGATTGAGTGACACGCGCAGACGTTATTCTGTGACGGAACGTGGTGGAGTTCCGCTTCAACGTGTAAGTCTTTCTTTAATCAACAGAAATGCCGCCCTCGGTGAAAAGGATGAGGGCGGCATTTTTGTTTTGAGTAGAAGGAAAGGGTGCAGGACTGTCACGCCCGCCATCCCGAGGGTTCTCGGACGGCGGATAGAGGAATGGCAGAATGGTCCGATGACTGAGCCGACGAACCACACCAGAAGCGAGAGTCTCTACAGCCGGACGGACTGGATATTTGCGGGCTTCATTGCTCTTGAAGTCCTGGCTTTCGCTGTCTTCCCGGGACTGCCCCTAGTCGTGGCCGGAATGGCAATGGCCACCCGGCTGCGGGAATCCAGGAAGCGGACACTGGTGCTGTGGATCATTGCCGGGGTGCTGACGCTCGTCGCCCTGGCGCCATTCATCCTCGGGATGCTCGGATTGTCATCGTTCGCCGAAGTGGATACAACGTACGGATAGTTCCGCTTCAACGTCTCGGGTTTTTCCCGAACAACAGAAATGCCACCCTCAGTGAAAACGGATGAGGGCGGCATTTTATTTTCCTTGTTTCGTGTAGCTGGCCGGTCAGCTAGTCTGCCTGCATGCAGCGCAAAAGCATCGTCGTCGCACTTCTGGTCGTCTCTGCGGCCTTGCCGGCGGCGGGGTGCCGCAGCAGTTCTGTTGTCCCTTCGCTGCCTGCTTCCCCGGCAACCGCGGATCCTGCCGATTCGGACATCCACAGTCCCGGCGCAGACGAGCCCGGAGATGAATACTGGACGCCGGAGCGGATGGAAAGCGCTGTGCCGGCCATGCTCACCGAAGGTTGAACAACATTCTTCAGAGGTCGCTTGCCTGAGCAAGCGGCGGGCCGCAGAATCAACGCATGGGCTCCCTGACTTTCAGCATCAACGTCACCCTGGATGGTTGTGTCGATCACCAAGAGGGCATCGCCGACGAGGAAACACACACATATTTCACCGCCCTTCTCGACGAGGCCGGTGCCATGCTCTGGGGGCGCACCACGTACGAGCTGATGGAGAGCGCCTGGCCGGCGGTTGCACGCGGGGATGTCGAAGCGCCGACGGCGATCCGCGACTGGGCGGTCACGCTGGAGGACAAACCCAAATATGTTGTCTCCGCGACACGCAGCGACTTTCCGTGGAACAACAGCCACCGCATTGAAGGCGACCTGCGCACCGCGGTGCAGGACCTCAAGGACCGGACCCCGGAAGGGGTGCTCCTGGGCAGCGGAATGCTGGCGGCAGGGCTGGACCGGCTGGACCTCATCGACGAGTACAAGTTCCTTGTCCAGCCCAGGCTCACCGGCCACGGCCCCACCCTCTACGGGGGTCTCCTCGACAGTACGCGCAGCCTCGAACTCGTCTCTGCGGAACCCATGAGCAACGGCGCAATCGCCGTGCACTACCGGCGGGCGGACTAAAGCCCGGAATTCACAGCAGCAGGCCTGGCCCCGGAGAGCCTGGCCTGCTGCTGCGAACGTATCAACGGCTAGACCGACGCCGTGTCTCCAGCCTGCACAGCCTCACCGCGTGAGCGAAGGTACGTGGCGACGGCCAAGCGGTTGACCGCGGACCGGTTGACGATGCCGACAGGACGGGAATCCTCCCCGCTGACCACCGGAACCTTCTTGAGCCGCGCATCGGACAGCGCAGCCACAGCGTCACTGATGGATGCGCCCGCGTCGAGAGTGACGACGTCGTGCGTTGCTAGCCTCATGACGTTCAGATTCGCCAGATCGGACATGGCCTGCTCCAAGTCGTCCGCAGCGCCCACCGCGTAGGAGTAGATCGACGTCGACGACGGATGGGTGGCCGACAGGTAGCGGAGGACATCGCCGTCGGACAGGAAGCCCGCCAGCGTTCCGTCTGCATTGAGGACCGGCGCACCCGAGATGCCGCGCTCCGCAAAGGTCTGCAGGGCGTCAAGCACCGAGGAATCCGAGGACAGGGCGTACACATCGGACTTCATGATCGACTGAACGGTGTCCGCGGCCGGGGCCGGAACGCTGCCCGCGGCGCGGCGGGACCGCACGGAACGGTACGCCAGGAAAGCGAGGAGAATACCGAGGAGCGAGGTAACAACCACCAGGGCAACGGCCCCGTGGAACCCGGCCAGCAGCGAATCGGTTTCACTGCGCCCAGCACCGGCATTCGAGGCAATCACGGCGCCGTAGATACCGGTAGCGAGAGAGGTGCCCACGCAGCCGGCGATCTGGAAGCTGGTGGAGACCACCGTGACGCCGTGCGGACTGGTCTCACGGTCCAGGTGGGACAGCGCGAACGTCTGGGCTGGTCCAATGACGAATGCCGTAGCCAGCACCGCCGGGACGTAGAGGAGCCCAAAGATCCAGACCGATGAGTGTCCGGCGGCCACACCGACGAGCGTGACGAAGACCGCCATGACGAAGAAACCGAGCGGGATCGACCAGCGGCCTCCGTGGCGGTCGAACAGGCGTCCGGCGATCGGCCCCATTCCCACCGTCAGCAGGATCCCGGGCGCCAGGGTCAGCGAAGCGCCCAACGGCGGCATGTCGAGTGCGCCTTGGAGGAACAGCGGGATGACGACGTTCATGGCGAAGACGAAGACCAAACCGAGCATCGTCATCAGCACACCGAACACGAAGGGTGCGTTCGAGAACGGGCGCATGTCGATCAGTGGATTCTCGATGCGGCGCTGACGGATGACGAACAGCCACATGGCGAGCAAGCCAACGAGGCCGACAACACCTGCGTAAAGGGCGGACCCCTCGAAGGCGCTGGACACGCCGTAGAGGATGCCGGCCAGGCCGAGCGCAACGAGAATGAATGAGGGGATGTCGAGAACCGGGCGGCCCAGCTCAGTGGCGTTCCGCAGCACGACCGCACCGGCGAGCAGCACGGCAACCGTGAGGCCCCCGAACACCCACATCAGCGTGGTCCAGGGCGCGACGGTCAGAATGGCGCCGGACAGGACGATGGCCAGTGACGGGCCGAGGGTGGTCATCGCAGCCATGATGCCCATATTGAGCCCCAGCTTTTCGCGCGGTGACACGGCAAGCGTGATGTTCATGCCGATGGGGGTGAGCAGGCCGGTTCCTATGGCCTGAAGCAAGCGTGCAATGAGCAGCACTTCGAAGGTGGGAGCAAGGGCTCCCACCACGGATCCGACGACCATGATCGCGACGACGGCGACGAACAGGGGCCTGGTCGGAAACCGGTGGTACAGGACGTTGGCGACGGGTACGAACACGGCTGCGACGAGCAGGTAGCCGGTGGTCAGCCACTGAACGGTACTGACGTTGACGCCGAAGTCCTGCATGATCGGCGTGAAGGCTACGTTGAGGAACGTCTCGTTGAAGGTGGCGAGGAACGCCGCGGCCGCCGCGACCGCGATCATTCCACCTGCACGTCCCTTGATATCGGGACGGGAATTTGAAGAGGGCGCCATAGAGTCTCCTGACAGTCGGCGGTGTGGAGGCGATCGACCGTGCCGTGTCAGAAGGTACTTTTTGAAGTGCCCCGCGTGTCGTGTCATCGATGCCGTGGTGGCCAGAGGCCGCATCGATTCTAGCAGATTTGCGTTTCGGGCCCGGGCGGTCCGCACCGCCGGTGCTGCGCTTCCGCCCGGAGGCTTGTGCTGCCCCTGCTAGCCTCGCTTCATGCGCAAAACGTCGGTACGAACCCCCACGCCCGCTGCAGGGGAGCGCGTACTGATCCTGTCCGCAGGAGTGGGCTCCGGGCACAACAGTGCCGCGGCGGCGGTGCAGCAGGCGTGTGCCGCGCGTGGCGACGTCGCCGAGGTGCAGGTGCTGGACGTGCTGCAGGTCAGCAGCGTGCTCTACCGGGCGCTGCTGAACAAGGGCTATTTCGTCCTGGTTGAGGGCTTGCCGTGGCTGATCGACTGGGGCTACGACGTCAGTGACCCTCCCTTCCGGCGCCGGGGCCCCATAGATCCCTGGACAAGGATGAACTCCGTTCCGGTCATTGACGCGGTCAAGCGGTTCCGGCCGACGGCGATCGTGTGCACGCACTTCCTGCCCGCCCAGCTGCTGGCATCACTGCTCCTTCGCGGCGTGACCAGCGCAAGGACCGCCGTCGTGACGACGGACTATGACTTCCAGGGACTGTCACTCACCGGTGCGTTCCACGCGCTTTTCCTGGCCCGGGAGGAGGGGCGGGTGGAACTGATGGCGCTTGGACTGCCCGCCGACCGCGTCGCTGCCCCGGGGATTCCCATCGCTCCGCAGCTAACGGCCGCGCCCTCAACCGGGCGCGATCCAGGCGAGCCTCCGATGCTGCTGATCTCCGCGGGTGCGAGCGGCGGTGACTACGCCGTTTCGGTGGTGCGGCAGACGCTGCATATGCGCTCGCCTTTCACCGCCACGATTGTGTGCGGACGCAACGATGAGCTGCGGCAGCGTATCGAGGCGCTCGTGGCGCCCGCGGGAGAGCGCTACCGGGTGCTCGGCTTCACGACGGAGATGCCGCAGCTGCTGCGCCGCGCCGATTTGTTTGTGGGCAAGCCGGGCGGGCTGTCGGTGTCGGAGTGCATGGCTGCCGGGCTGCCGATGGTGTTGGTGAACCCCATTCCGGGCCAGGAGGTCCGCAACGGCGATTACCTGTTGGAGCAGGGTGCGGCGGTCCGCTGCAACACTGCCGCGACAATTGGCTGGAAGATCGACGAGATTCTGCGCGAGCCGGGCCGCCTGCAGCGGATGCAGGCCGCGGCGCAAAGGACCGGCCGGCCTGACGCTGCGGCGGAGGTGCTGTCCGTGCTGCTGGACGGACCGTCCAGGCCGCTGGTCATAACCCGCGCGGCGCAGAAGACAATCCTCTCCGCCAGCGAGGAGCGCGTTGTCGCGACCGATCTCAGCGGACCATCGGCACTGGTCCGCTTGATCGACTCGGCTGCGGGCAGCACGGTCGCCCTGCTGCAGGTCCGGGAGCTGGAGGATTTGCAGAAGCGGTACGGGACCCGGGACGGTGGCTTGGTGCTGCGGCGCGGGCAGGCGCTGCGGTCGCTCAGGTGGGAGGAGCGGCGGCTGATCCAGACCATCCTGCGGAAGGATGAAACGCTGTCTGTCCACGTTGAGAGGTCCCGTCCTTACCGGCCGGTTCCGCAGGACACCGCAACCGGACTGCGTCCGTCCAGCTGACCGGGCTGTGGGTGCCGGCGAGCAGGGCCCAGTCCCCGGTGCGGGGGGAC
This sequence comes from Arthrobacter gandavensis, assembly GCF_009192735.1. Classification (GTDB taxonomy): domain Bacteria; phylum Actinomycetota; class Actinomycetes; order Actinomycetales; family Micrococcaceae; genus Arthrobacter_B; species Arthrobacter_B citreus. Next base: position 347,090 of record NZ_VTFU01000002.1, on the reverse strand, counting down.
CAGCATTTGGTGGCCGGGTCACGCTGAAGGGTGGGGCCGGCATCCAGGGAAACCCGCACCGTTGTCTCCGCGCCGGGCTGCAGCGTCACTTTCCGGAAGCCCAGGAGTTGAGCCACCGGCCTGGAAACTGACACGTCTGCGGCGTAGATCTGAACCACGGTGGAGCCCGTGCGGTTACCGGTGTTCGTGACAAGCACGTCCGCGGTGCCGCCGGTGTCATCGAAGAGATGGTTGAGAAGGCGGTGCTCGAACGTGGTGTAGCCCAGGCCGAAACCGAACGGGAAGGCCGGCGCGTTCCCCTCGCCGTCGAGCCGGCGTTGACCCCACTTATCGTCGTAGACGACGGACTTCGCCGCGCGGTCAAACGGCGGCAGATGCGCGGCGTCCGCCGGCAGCACAAACGGCAGCCGCCCGCCGGGCTCCGCAGCACCGGTCAGCACGTCCGCCAGCCCGCGTCCACCCTCCATGCCTCCGTACCAGGCGAGGACAAGCGCGGGCACGTGCCCGCGCCATTCCTCCGTGAGGATCGCGCTGCCGCCGATCAGCACGACGACGGTCCGGGGGTTCGCGGCGGCCACCGCGCGGATGAGGCGCACGTCGGAGGGGCGCAGGTGCAGCGAGCTGCGGTCGCCGCCCCGGACGAACCGCGACGCCAGATGGGCGAGACCAATGAGGGCCCGGCGGAGGGCACCCGCGCCAAAGGCCCGGCCTAGGACACCGACGTCGACGCCGCCGGTGACCACGGACTCGCCCTCGTCATGCTGGTCCAGGCCGACGACGACGACGGCCGTGTCCGCGGCCGCCGCCAGTGCGGCGGCGGTGCGTTCGTTCCGGCCTGACGCAGCCGTGATGCGCACCCGGGGGAGGGCTTCGCGCAACCCCTGCAGCGGCGAGATTGTGGCGGGAGGCCGGACTCGTGACGAGCCGTGATCGCCCAGGTTCGCCCGTTCCGCGAGCCGCCCGATCACCGCGAGGCGGCGGATGGAGGGAGCCAGCGGCAGGAGCGGTGTTTCACCACGGATTTCATTCTTCAGCAGAACGGTCGACTCCACGGCGACCCGGCGGGCAAGCGCCCGGTGGGTGGGGGAGGCGATGAGGGCAGCGCTGGGCTCCGCCAATTCCCGGGTGGCGGCATGCTGGACGCTGGTGCGCAGGATGCGGCCGGCGGACTGCAGTACGGTGGCACGGGCCAGTTCTCCGCTGCGCAGCGCGGCCGGCAGGTCGCGGGCGCGGACCAGCCGCAGCGGCATCTCCACGTCCATCCCGGCCTGCAGGCTGGCGGCGGCGTCGTGGGTGCCGAACACCCAGTCGCTGGTTACAAACCCGGGGAAGCCCCACTCATGCCGCAGTACATCGGTGAGCAGGGCGTGATTGACATCCATGTACTCGCCCCGCACCCGGTTGTAGGAACTCATCACCGAATCGGCACCGGCGTCCACAACGGCCTTGAAATGCGGCAGGTACACCTCGTGCAGGGCATGCTCGTCCACTGACACATCGACCTCGAAGCGCTCGTCCTCCATCGAATTGAGCGCGAAGTGCTTCACGCACGCCATCGCGTGGACGCGTACGCCCCGGGTCATCGCCGCTCCCATCCTGCCGGTGAGCACCGGATCCTCCCCGTAGCACTCCTGAGCCCGGCCCCACGCCGGGTGGCGGAGCAGATTCACGCAGATGGAAGCGGAGTAGTTGGCTCCCCGTGCCCTGGTTTCCAGACCGACGGCGAGCCCGACCTGTTCCTCCAGCGACGGATTCCAGGTGGCGGCCCGCGCCATCGTCACGGGGAAGGCCGTGGAGGCGCCAATCACGACGCCGCGGCCACCGTCGCTGAACCGGATTCCGGGGATGCCCAGCCGCGGGACCGCCCCGGCCACGAACGCCCGCCGGTGCAGCAGCATCGGGATGAACGGGAGCAGCAGCCCGGGGGAGTCGCCGTCGAGCAGCCCGAGGAGCTCCCGGTCCGTCATCTGCTGGATTAGTTGGTTGGCGGCTTCATCGGCATTGAGCTTGCCGGTCCGTACTGCCCGGACCGCCTCGCCGTAGGCGGCCGCCGTCGTCATCTTCATGGACTAGATTCTGCACCCTGAGAGTGCGAGCCGTGGGTGCGCCGCAGCCGGCAGCCGGAAAACAGATTTCAGCCGGCCTAGGCGGACTGCACATATGCCAGCACGGCCAGCACCCGCCGGTGATCTTCGGGGCTGTGCTGCAGGCCCAGCTTGGCGAAGATGGACGTGATGTTCTTCTCCACGGCACCTGCGGACAGGAACAGGGCGCTGCCAACGGCGGCGTTGGTCCGGCCTTGGGCCATCAGCTCCAGCACCTCGCGCTCCCGCGGCGTCAGCGTGTCCAGCACCGCATGGCGCCGCGATGCGCCCATCAGCTGCTGGACCACCTCAGGATCCAGCACCGTCTCCCCGCGGGCCAGCCGCTCCAGGGCACCAAGGAAGTCCCCGACGTCGGCCACCCGGTCCTTCAGCAGGTAGCCAACACCGGCCGGGTTGCCGGCCAGCAGCTCCGCGGCATACCGGGTCTCCACATACTGCGACAGCACCAGCACGCCAATGCAGGGATGCAGGCGGCGCAGCGCGATGGCTGCCTGGATACCCTCATCGGTGAAGGTGGGCGGCATCCGGTTATCCAGGATGACGACGTCGGGCCGGTCGCCGTCCTCCGCCCCGACCACGGCGGCCAGGAGATCAGCGGCGTTGTCGACGGCGATGTCCACCTCATGCCCGCGGCTGGCCAGCAGCTCCACCAGGCCTGCCCGCAGCAGGGCGGAGTCTTCGGCCAGCGCCAGCCTCACGCGGGAAGGGGTGCAGGGCAGGCTGCAGCGAAGCAGAGCTGGAGAATCATGCCTTCGAGGATAGCGGAAGCTCAACGCTGATTCGGGTGGGCCCGCCCGCAGGGGAGTCGATCTCCAGCCGGCCGTCAACAGACCCGATCCGTTCCTGCAGGCCGGCCAGGCCGGTGCGGGTGCCGGCCGCCGTCCGTCGGCTGATCGCCGCGTCGCCGTGCCCGTTGTCGGTAACGCTCAGCAGCAGGGCGTCGTCATCATGGCCGGCAACCGTAATCGCGATCCCGGTGCCGCCGGAGTGCTTGACGGCGTTGTTCACCAGCTCGCTGGCGCAGAAGTAGGCAATGGCCTCAACCGCGGGGTCGGGGCGCCGGGCCAGCGCGTAGCTGACCGTGGCGGGCAGGGCCGAGCCGGCGGCCAGCGTCACCAGTGCGGTGTCCAGGCCGTCCTCGAGAGCGGCCGGGCGGATGCCGCGGGCCAGGCCGCGCAGATCCGTCAGGGCTTCCTTGGCGGTGCCGGTGGCACTGTCCAGCAGGGACAGGATTTCGGGGCTGGCCTTTTCGCTGGACAGGCGCTCGCGGACATCGCCAACCTTCATGGCAATGGCCACCAGCTGAGCCTGGGTACCGTCATGCAGATCCCGTTCAATCCGGCGCAGGCGGGAGTCGGCGTCGTCCACCGAGGCGCTGCGGGACTGCTCCAGCTGGCGCACCCGCAGGCTTGACGCCGTCGGGGTGAGGAGGGCAGCTGCCAGAAGCACCTGCACGCGGGCGGTTCCGTTGTTGATCGACGGCCAGATGAGCAGCAGAAGCAGGCCGGCCCCGGCGAAGATCCACTGCCACTGGGCAGTGTCCGCATACACATCAGGAAAGACCTGGCTGCCCCGGTGCCAGCTGCCGTCCGATGCCTGCTGCATGGGCAGGTAGCGGTACCAGAACCAGTGGGTCAGCCCGCCCAGTGCCGTGATCAGCCAGGTGATGCTGAGTACCGCGAACGTCATGGAAGTGATGAAGGACAACACCATGTGGGCCAGTGCCCTCCAGCCGGCGGCGTCGGTCAGGCCGCTGCGGAGGAAGCCGACAAAGCCCGGGCGCGGGGCAAACGGCAGCGGGGCCGGCAGCTCGGTGCCCAGAAGGTTTAGCACCAGTCCCCGGTTGAGTTTCCCCCAGCCGCGCGCTCCAATGATCATCGCGGCCGGAATCACCAGCCCGGCCCAGGTCACCAGCAGTCCGGCGCCGAGGGACACGGCGGTGACCGCATAGGTCAGGGCCAGCGGCGCCAGGAGAACTGAGATCCAGTGATAGCCGAAGGCCCGCCAGGTTTTGGCCTGCAGCAGAGCGGGGCTGCGGGATGGGCGGGCGGGGGAAGCGGATAACGTCATGGTCTAAGTCTGCTGGTCCCCGCGGCGGTGTGACACCGGGTAAGCCGCCGGGCTGCGGTGGGGATAACCCCCGCGGGTATCAGTCCGCACCCCAGTGTGCCTAGCCGCCGCTGCTCCAGTGCAGGTAGGCCTCGGCGAGCTGTTCGGGAACTCCCGGGGCTGCTTCGCGGATGGCGGGCACCTGCGGGCGGGTAATGGTGGCCACCGCCACAACGACCCCGAGGGCCGTGATGCTCATCCGCACGGCATTCCTGTGCTTCAGGATGGCCAGCAGCTCTTCCAAGGCGTTGAGGGCCGGCTGTTGGATCTGCACGAGCGGTGATGCGTCGGCAGCGTCTGTCCCTGCGTTGGCCTGCAGGCCAAGGCCGTCAGTCAGGGCTCCGAGTTCCATGTCCATCAACCTGGCCAGCAACCCCCGCCACGCATCCGCCGGGTCCTTCTCGGCAGCGCCGCGGGCTTCGGCAACGATCTCCAGGATCTCCCGCACCATGTCCTCGATCACCGCGCGGATCAGGTCATCACGGGAGGGGAAGTTCCGGTACAGCGTCGCTATGCCCACACCGCTGGCAGCAGCCACTGCCTCCAGGGCAACGTCACCGCCCCGCGCGGCAAACACATGCCGCGCGTGACGGATAATCGCTTCTCTTCGCTGTGCAGCGTCCGCCCTCATCCGCGCTCCCCTCAAGTTGACCTTCAGTCTAAACCGGAGGAATATCATCCGTAGAAGCGGAGGATGTTCCTCCGGAAAAGAAGGAATCATGTCATCGCCAACGCCGTCATCCGGCTCCCACCGAAAGCACGCGGCCGTTTGGGCCGGTCTGACCATCGGACTCTCCGTCATCCTGCTTGCCCTTCTGATGCTGTTCATCTCGCCGTCGCTCCTCTCCGGACCGCGGGATTTGGCGTTGGGCGTGGTGGGGCCGCAGGACCGGGCAGAATCGGTCGCCAAAACACTGGAGGACCAGTCGCCGGGTGCCTTCGTGGTGCAGTCCTACGAGAGCGCGGACGACCTCGAGCAGGGAATCCGGGACCGGGACATCGTTGGCGGGTTCGACTTCACCGATCCTGATATGACCGTCTACGTCGCCAGTGCCAGCTCTACAGCTGTGTCGGGAACTGTGAGCAACGTCGGGGCCACAATGGCGGGCAGCATGGGACAAACCGCCGAGACCGTGGACGTGGTCCCGCTTCCCCCGGGAGACCCGACCGGCGTGGGCATCGGGGGCCTGGCCTTTCCGCTGGTCTTTGGCGGCATTGTGCCGGCCGTGGCGTTCCGCTCCATGCTGTCCGGACAGCGCTGGTGGATCTTCGCCGGACTTACCGGCTTTTCGGTGGCTGGCGGGTTCGTCGTCGCCGCGGTCCTGAAATTCATGTTCGGCAGCATCGAGGGGCCGCTGGTCCCGGTTGCGGCCAGCGTGGCGCTGGGCATTGCAGCGCTGGCCCTGCCTCTGGCCGGCCTCAACGAGTGTTTTGGCACGAAGGGCTTCACCATAGCCGCGATGTCCATGATGTTTGTTGGCAACCCCTTTGCCGGCATCGCCACCAGTGCCCAGTGGCTTCCAGGCGGGGTGGCGATGATCGGCCAGCTCCTTCCGCCCGGCGCTGCCGGCACCCTCGTACGATCAGTGGCCTATTTCGACGGCGTCGGGGGCGGCGCTGCCGCCCTGACTCTGGCTGTATGGGTCCTGGCGGGAGTCCTGCTGTGGTTCAGCGGCCCCCGGATCACGGCCGCCAAGGCCAGGAAAAAGGCGGCACTCCCGGCGGCCTGAGATCGTGTGATTGGTGAGGCCGGGACATGCAATCCCCGAGCCGGCGGAAAACACAGACGCTGTTTTCCGCCGGCTCTCTCTTGCTTAGCTGCTGACCCCGGGCGCGGTGCCGATGCTGGAGTTGTCACCGAGAATGTCCAGCATGCAGGCGGCGAGGTCGCGGCGCGGAACAGTTCCGCCCAGGGTTCCTTTGTCGTCCGTTTTCAGGGCTTTCCAAGTCCCTGCCGGTTCCTTGTTGGTGAGGCCGGTCGGCCGGACGATGGTCCAGTCGAGACCCGACGCTTTGACGGCCGCCTCCTGCTCGTTGTGATCGGCCAGCGCCTTGGCCAGCGCCACCTGCATGAGCAGCCGCAGCGGCGCAGGCATCTGCTTGCCCGAGTCTCCGGCGCCCAGCGAAGACTGCACAAGCAGCCGGCGCACGCCTTCCCTCTGCATGGCGGTTATGACGGCCCGGGTGACGGCCGTGCGCTGATGCGCAACGCCTTTTGCGCGGCCAACGGTGACGACGACGGCGTCGGCCCCTGACACTGCCGACGCAGCGGTGTCCGGATCCGTCGCATTGCCGGCCACGGCTCGCACACCGGCCGGTGCGCGGCCGCTGCGCGAAAGAACCGTGACGTCGTGTCCCGCAGCCTGGGCAAGGGAAGCCAGTTCGGCTCCGGTGCCGCCGGAGCCGCCGATGATGGTGATTTTCACGTAATCCTCTTGTTGTTGTTTGGGCCGCAGATCTGCAACCAGTTTATCTATGGGGAGAAGCTCAGGCTTCTCGCCCGGGCAACGTGGCGTTCGAAGGGATCCGCACCGAGAATGAACCGTTATTTTCATGGGCTATGTTGTCCTAGAACGATTCCCGCCGGGAGCCGTTGCGTGAAGGAGCAGAGGCCGTGACAAAAATTCGTGTGAGCAACGATCGATTTGGCCTGAACCTTTTAGGAGCCCTCGGCCGGTACAAGGAAGGGGATGTCCTTGCGGTGCGTGAGGGAGAATACACGGTTGATTCCGTGAATCTCGTGAACGTCCGAATGGTGGGAGTGGGGGATCCGGCGAAAATAATCATCCGCGGGCAACTGAACATATACGGTGCCTGCAACATCTCTAATGTCACGATTCAGGCGCACCCTTTCCATAACGCAATATTCGTAAACCGCCCGGATGCCCGGGTCGAGTTGGATTTTTGTCACGTGTACGGAGAGCCGGCACTAAAGTATCCGGCAATTTTCGCCTCCGGAGGCACAATCGTCATGCGCCAGGGCGATGTTCACCAAGGTAAGCTCTCCCGCGCCGTCTTCATTGAGCGGAACGCCGAATTCAGGGCATTTCACTCTTCCCTTGGCTGGGTCCATGTGGATGGCAGCAGGGCGTTCCTCACCAACGCCAAGGCATCCACCATTGTTTGCCAGAACCGCGGTCGGGTCGAGGCATTGGAAAGCCTGGAGATGAGCCCGGACGAGGACCAACGGTCTCTGGTTATTCAGGGTGAGTCTGCCTGCAGCGTGGAGTGGCTGCGTGCGCCGTACGGTCCTTGGGAAGGGCTGTGCGATGAGAGCTATCTTCACATCGGCGGAATCGAGATGCCGGCGGGGGCAAGTTTTCTGGTATTCAAAGAGGGCCAGGGTGTTGTCGAATCTGGAAGCTCATCTCTTGTTGTCCGCGGCGCCGAAGCTGTGCCTGAGGTCCCTGGCCCGCCCGCCCCAAAGGTCGTCCTCTGGCAGCTTAAGGACGCCCGCGACTTTCAAACGGTTATCGCACCCCAATTGAACCCCGGTGACACCATTGTGTTGGAAGAGGGTGAGTACTTTCTCGAGGAATTCGACAATTGGCTCGCCATAGGAATCGACATCATGGGCAAAGGTCGGGCGGAAAAAACGATTATCAATGGGAGCCTGCTCATCATGGAAGGGTGCGATGTCGCTGTCGCCAACCTCACCCTTCGTCCCGCCGCCGACCGCAACGCACTATTGATGGAGACGGCTAACTCCGTGTCCATGACAAACGTAATCTTCGAGTCTCGGGACTCGGAGTTTCCCGCTGTTTGCATCCGGAATGGTACGGCGACCATGACACGATGCTTTGTGGTGGCTTCGCCGGATGCGGAAAGAGGCCTTGTCGACATTGGCAGTGGAGCGCATCTTGATGCCACTGATTCCAGTCTTGGCTGGCTCCGTGTCTGGGATCGAAGCTCTGCTCAACTGTCCACGTGCAGCTCCCTGCAAGTCTGGGCCTGGGACCATGCCAGTGTTACCGGCAGCGGCCATGTCATTGAACCTAACAGCTGTTCGCTGCGGCAAGTACTCAGTGGCGAAGAGTCCGCCGTGCACTTCGACCAGGTCGCTACAGCCGCCGAATATTTCGAGGGTTTCGCAAGCGGCGGGAGCTTGACCATCCAATGGCTGGATATCCCAGACGGTGGATCCGCCTCCATCCTCTTTGAGGACCATGCCCAGGTGGACGTCACAGGCAGGGAGATAAGCTTCGACGATCTGGATGTTTCAGCCGGGGGAGACGAACTCCCCGGAGATGTTCCGGAGCAATCCGATTTCGCTGAAGTGCCGTCATGCAGCGTTCCTGCACCGTGCCCTGTGTCATCAGATGTGGCATGTAACGCGGATCCGCTGGCCGAGATCCTGTCCCTGACGGGCCTGGAGAAGGTCAAGGACCAGGTCCAGTCATTTGTCCGGATGGTGCAATTCAACCAGGAGCGTCAGAAGCAGGGGCTGAAGGCTACGGGCTTCTCCATGCACAGCCTGTTCTTGGGGAATCCGGGGACAGGCAAAACGACCGTGGCGCGACTGCTGGGCAAGGCGCTTTTCAGCGCAAATGCGATCCGCCGGGATATATTCGTTGAGGCTGGGCGCCGGGACTTAGTGGGCGAACACTTGGGTTCCTCGGCGAATCTTACCCAGAAGGTGCTTGAAAGTGCGCGGGGCGGAGTCTTGTTCATAGACGAGGCTTACTCTCTCTACCAAAAAGACAACAACACTTTCGGGCAGGAGGCCGTGGATACACTCCTCACCTATATGGAAAACAACCGTGAAGACATCGTGGTAATTTATGCCGGCTACACGGACCGAATGCAGGATTTCCTGAATATGAACCCAGGCTTAAAATCCCGTGTCCCAAACCGTTTTGACTTCGAGGACTATTCCCCTGCTGAGGTTGCGGAGATTGGATACCGGAGCCTGATGCAGGACGACTACACCGTGGACGAAGCCATCTATCACCGGGCTGTGGCTGGTGCCTACAGCCGCAGCACGGACAAGAGTAATGGCCGTTGGGTCCGTAACTTTAACGAGGATCTCGTCAAAGAGATGGCCCGACGCGTCTTCAGCAGTAACTCTTCGTCTTCGTATGACCTGGCTGGAATAACGGTAGAAGATGTTTTCAACCTTACCGGAGGAGACTCGGGCGCCAGGGGGGAAAACACCCAACTCCTGCTCGACCAATTGGATTCGCTGGTTGGTCTGGCTCCCGTCAAGGAGTGGATTCGCAAACTGGTGAACCGTGTCAGAGTGGACCAGCAGCGCATTGAACTCGAGGGAACTGTGTCCCGGCCGACCTACCACATGGTCTTTGCAGGCAATCCGGGCACGGGAAAAACAACAGTGGCGAAGATCATTGCTCAGCTCTTTTATAACCTGGGCATCTTGGCGCATGCCACAGTCAAAGAAGTCGACCGCAGCAGCCTGGTTGGCGGCTGGATCGGCCACACGGAGGAAAAGACCTCCAAGGCGATCAATGAATCAATGGGCGGGGTCCTATTCGTTGACGAGGCATACCAGCTGAACCTTGAGAGCTCGGCAAATGATTTCGGCAAACAGGCAATCGAGACGCTCCTTCCCCGCCTGGAAAACGACCGGGACAAGTTCGTGGCGATATTTGCGGGTTACACGGAAAACATGGAGCGGTTCCTCGACGCCAATCCGGGACTGCGCTCACGAATCCCGTTGACCATTGAGTTCCCCGACTACAGCCCGGAAGAGGTGGGCGAAATCGCTGCCGCGCATCTGGCGAAGAACTGGACGTTTGACAATGACGCGGTGGTTGGTGCGGCGGCGAAAGCCTATGCGGCTGCGGAGACGCGGGACAAATCCAATGGCCGATGGGCACGCATCTTTGCTGAACGGATCGAGACTGAGCACATTGAGTACTTGGCCGCCAACGGCATCACCGGCAGCACGATGAAGCGGATTCCCTCAGCCGTCATCGAATCCTTGCAGCACACCTAGGCACCCCGGCGGCTTTCGGGCATTCGTTGTGCCCAAACATTTCCGCGGTGTGCAATTATCACAAGGTGTGCGACCGACGCCATATCGTCCCGGGGAGCAAGAATGCGTTTGAACCGCCTGACCAAGCTGGCTGCCGCCGGCGCCGCGGCCGTCCTGGCCCTGGGTGCCTGCACGCCCGAGGAAAGGGCAGCCGAGGAACTGCCGGGAGCATCTCCCAGTCCCGGCGGCGAAATCTCCGTGGCAGAGGCCGGCGTCCTCAGTTCCTTCAATCCGCAGTCGGCGGCGGCAAACACGGACATCAACCGCAAGCTCGCTTATGCCACGCACTCCGGCTTCAACTACGTGGACAACAACTTGGAGGTCATCCCGCTGGAGGAGTTTGGAACCTACGAGCAGGTCTCCGAAGATCCCCTGACGGTTAAGTACACGGTCAATGAAGGAGTGGCCTGGTCCGACGGGGCTCCGGTTGGTGCCGATGACATGATGCTGGCATGGGCCGCCGGTTCGGGATGGTTCGACGACGAACTCTTCGCCAACCCCGACGGACTCCCAACCTCGGGGAACCGCTACTTCGACTACGCCGGTTCCACCGAGGCCCTGCGCCTGACGGAGCTCCCCGAAATCGGAGATGACAACCGGTCCATCACCATGACCTATTCCGAGCCCTACGCCGACTGGGAGACGGCTTTCGGGTCATTGTCCGACACCGGCGGAATCGGAATGCCGGCGCACGTCGTGGCCCAGGGAGCCGGCCTGGCCGATGAAAAGGCGCTGACCAAACTGATTCTGGATACACCGGAAGGAAATCCGCTGGACCCGGCACCGGTCAACCCGGAACTACGCGCAGTGGCCGACTACTGGAACACCGCCTTCAGTGCGCAGACCCTTCCCGAGGATCCTGCCCTCTACCTCTCAAACGGACCCTTCATCGTCTCCGACATTAATCCGGGGCAGTCCGTGACCCTGGTCCGCAACGAGGACTACACCTGGGGCGCTGAGCCGAAACTGGACGAAATCACTGTCCGGTTCCTCCAAGACCCCGCAGCCCAGGCGGCAGCCCTCAAGGACGGGTCCGTGGACATCATTTCCCCGCAGCCCGACGGCAGCACGCTCCCGGACCTCGAGGCCCTCGAAGCCCTGGGCAACGTCAACCTGCACCAGGGCAACCAGCTGGCCTATGACCACCTGGACCTGACGTTCGACGGCGTGTTTACCACCGGCACTGTCCGCGAGGCGTTTATGAAGACCGTGCCCCGCCAGGAGATCGTTGAGTCCACCGTGCAGCGGCTGCTGCCGGACGTCCAACCCCTAAACTCCCAGGTTTTCCTGATGGACCAGACCGGATACGGGGAATCAGTGGCCGGGAACGGCTCAGACGACTTTGCGGAGGTGGACCTGGAACGGGCCCGGGAGCTGCTCGACGGCGGCACTCCCAGCGTCCGCATCCTCTATGACCGCGACAACGCCTACCGGGCTGAAGCCTTTCGCCTGATCAGTGAGTCCGCTTCCGAGGCCGGGTTTGAAATTATCGACGGCGGCCTTCCTGCGGGGGAGTGGGCGGCCGGTCTCGGATCCGGCACCTATGACGCGGTGATCTTTGGCTGGACTGCCAGCGGGGTGGGGGCCGCGGGGGTGCCGCAGGTGTTCCGCACCGGCGCCGCATCCAACTACAACGGCTTCTCCAGCTTTGAGGCCGACGACCTCATGACAGAGCTGGTGGCGGAAACAGACAACAGGCGCCGGGAGGAACTCCAGGCCGACATCGACCGGCTCATCTGGGAAGCCCGTTACGGCCTGCCGCTGTACCAGCTGCCGGGGTTGCAGGCGTCGGCGGACACGATCGAGGGTGTGGAGCACATGCCCAATTCCACCGGCGTGTGGTGGAACGTCTGGGAATGGAACGTGCTGCGTTAGCCGCTGGCGTTTCGCTGCTGCGGCAGCGGAGTATGACATAGGTCACCCCTAAAACCTATAATTGCGTCGTAATGTGATTCCCGTATATCGAATCGTTACAGACGCATGTCTTTCTATGTATTTCCTGCTAAGAAGGGCCGTTTTTCCTCCTTGACGGTGCCCGCAGGTGTCCAAGCGGTCATTTGCACCTTCCCGAAGTGAGTACGGTATGGGCCGAAAGCAATTGCTTTTGATCTTGTGAGTCGGCTCACTGCTAGAGGGCCGCACTGCCGGACGTCATGCGTCCGGAGTTAGAAACTAAGGAGGCGGAATGCGCTCCCCACGCACTCCCAAACTACTCAGCGTTGCAGCCGTTGCCCTTTTAGCACTCACGGCTTGCGGCGGCGGAGACAGCTCGGCAGATGCCGGTGCGGAAGGTGACACCAGCCGTGTCATCATTGCCGACGGCTCGGAGCCCCAGTCCCCGCTGATCCCCACGGACACCAGCGAGGTGGGCGGCGGAGCGATCCTTGACCTGATCTTCGTTGGCCTGGTCAGCTACGACGCCGACGGCACCCCGGTGAACGAGATGGCCGAGTCGATCGATACCGAGGACTCCCAGCTCTACACCATCAAGCTGAAGGAGGGTAAGACCTTCACTAACGGTGATCCCGTCACTTCCGCATCCTTCGTTGACGCCTGGAACTTCGGCGCCGCCGCGAAGAACGCCCAGAAGTCCGGAACCTTCTTCGACAGCATCGAAGGCTACGACGAGGCCAGCGCCGCAGGTTCCACTGTGGAAACCATGTCCGGGCTGACCATCGTTGACGACACCACGTTCACGGTGAAGCTGAAGCAGGCTGAATCCGACTGGCCGCTGCGCCTGGGTTACAGCGCCTTTGCGCCGATGCCGGCAGCAGCACTGGCGGATCCCGCAACCTACGGTGAAAACCCCGTGGGCAACGGTCCGTACATGTTCGACGGTGAAGGCGCCTGGGAGCACAACCAGCAGATCCGGCTGGTTCCGAACGAGGACTACGACGGCCCGCAGAAGGCCCAGAACGCAGGAATCACGTTCAAGATCTACCAGAGCGACACCACCGCCTACCAGGACCTGATCTCCGACAACCTGGATGTCCTCAAGACCATCCCGACGTCCGACATCAAGAACTTCAAGTCTGACCTTGGCGAGGAGCGCTCCACGGAGTCGATCTATGCCGGGAACCAGACCATCTCCATTCCGTACTACCTGGAGAACTGGAGCGGCGAGGCCGGCAAGCTGCGCCGCCAGGCCCTCTCCATGGCCATCAACCGCGAAGAGATCACGGACGTGATCTTCAACGGCGGCCGGACCCCGGCCGAGGACTTCACGGCACCGATGCTGGACGGTTTCGACGGCGACCTCCCGGGCAGCGAAAACCTGGAGTTCAACCCGGAAGAGGCCAAGAAGGTGTGGGCCGAAGCGGAGAAGATTTCCCCGTACGACGAGTCCAAGCCCCTGAGCATCGTGTACAACGCGGACAAGGGCGATCACAAGACCTGGGTTGAAGCCGTAGTCAACGGTGTCAAGAACAACCTCGGCATTGAGATCAGCGGTCAGCCGAAGTCCACGTTCAAGGAAGCCCGGACAGAGGCAAATGCCGGCGAGCTCACCGGAGCCATCCGCTCCGGCTGGCAGGCCGACTACCCGTCGCTGTACAACTTCCTTGGCCCGATCTTCATCGAGGGTGCAGGCTCCAATGATGCACGGTACGCCAACCCCGAGTTCGAAGCCCTGCTGACCGATGGTCTGGCGGCTCCGAGCGTCGAAGAAGGCACCGAGATCATGAACCAGGCGCAGGAAATGCTCCTGGAAGACCTGCCCGCCATCCCCCTGTGGTACCAGCATGCCCAGGGCGGCTGGAGCAACAACGTAACCAACGTTGAGTTCGGCTGGGACGGCGTCCCGCTCTATTACGCCATCACCGGCAAGTAATTCCTCACAGCCCAGGGCCCGGCTGCACCGCAGCCGGGCCCTTGGGCCGCTCCAATGTAAAGGTGCTCTTTAGAATGAGTTTCACCAACCCCCCTCAGCGTGCGTTTTCCGCACCGGGAGACATCTGATGGCCGGATATGTTCTCAGGCGTTTCCTGCAGTTAATTCCCGTTTTCCTGGGTGCAACGCTGCTTCTGTACTTCCTGGTGTTCAGCCTTCCCGGGGATGCAACGGCGGCCATCTGCGGCGAAAAGGGCTGCACCCCAGCCGTCGAAGCGTCCCTGCGGGCCCAGTACAACCTGGACCAGCCGTTCTGGGTGCAGTACTTCCTGTACCTCAAAGGCGTGCTGACCTTCGACCTCGGCACCAACTTTGCCGGCCGGGAAATTGCCACGATCATTGGTGAGGTTTTCCCCACCACCGCAAAGCTGGCCCTCATGGCCCTGGCGTTTGAAGCAGTGTTCGGCATCGCTTTCGGTCTGTTCGCGGGCCTGCGCAAGGGCAAGCTCTTCGACTCCACGGTCCTGGTCCTGTCCCTGATCGTCATTGCCGTTCCCATCTTCGTGCTCGGCTTCCTGATGCAGTTCGTATTCGGCGTTAAGCTCGCGTGGACCACTCCGACGGTCAGCGGCGATGCGGGATTCACCGGACTGCTGCTGCCGGCCATCGTTCTGGGTTTGGTGTCCTTCGCCTACGTGCTGCGCCTGACCCGGACCAGCGTCATCGAGAACGCCAACGCCGACTATGTCCGCACGGCTACGGCCAAGGGCCTGAGCCGTCCGCGCGTGGTGACCGTGCATATTCTCCGAAACTCGATGATTCCGGTCGCCACCTTCCTGGGCGCCGATCTTGGGGCCCTGATGGGCGGTGCGATCGTGACCGAGGGAATCTTCAACGTCAACGGCGTGGGCAACACCCTGTACCGCGCCGTGCTCAATGGTGAGGCTCCGGTGGTCGTTTCAATCGTCACCGTGCTCATCCTGATTTTTTGCCTCGCCAACCTGTTGGTAGACCTGCTGTACGCGTGGCTGGACCCGAGGATTCGATATGCCTGAGAATAACCAAGTAACCCCCGCCGTCCGCGGCAAGGTGTCCGCATACCCCATCGAGCACTTCGTGGCGGACCTGGACGAGACACCCGTGGTGCCCGTCGACAGCTCGACCGCCGACGGCGCTCCCCGCAGCCTGTGGAGCGAAGCCTGGCGCAGCCTGCGCAAGCAGCCGCTGTTCATCATCAGCGCCCTGCTGCTGCTGATGGTCCTCGTGGTGGCCCTGTTCCCGGGGCTGTTCACCAATCAGCAGCCCAATGACAACTGCCTGCTGGCCAATTCCGACGGCGGTCCCGCCCCGGGACACCCGCTCGGCTTCACGCTTCAGGGCTGCGACATCCTGGCCCGCGTCGTGTACGGAACCCGTTCCTCGCTCATGGTCGGCCTCTTCGCCACCCTCGGCGTCGTCGTGGTTGGCGGCCTGATCGGCGCCTTCGCCGGTTTCTTCGGCGGATGGGTGGATGCCGTCCTGGCCCGCCTGGGCGACATCTTCTTTGCGCTGCCGCTGATCCTTGGCGCCATCGTCGTCGTTCAGCTCCCGTTCTTCCGCGAGAACCGCAACGTGTGGACGATGGTCCTGATCCTGGTGGCCTTCGGCTGGCCGCAGGTGGCCCGCATTACCCGCGGCGCGGTGCTGGAAATCCGCAATGCAGACTTCGTCACCGCTGCGCGGTCGCTCGGCGTTTCACGCATGTCGGCCCTCGTTAAGCACGTCATTCCCAACGCCGTGGCACCGGTCATCGTTATCGCGACCATTTCGTTGGGCACCTTCATCGTGGCCGAATCGACCCTGTCCTTCCTGGGCATCGGCCTGCCGCCGGACGTCATGTCCTGGGGCAACGACATTTTCTCCGCGAAGCCGTCCCTGCGCAGCAACCCGCTGGCGATGTTCTGGCCCGGCCTGGCACTTTCCCTTACCGTGCTGTCCTTCATCATGCTCGGTGATGCCCTGCGGGATGCGCTCGACCCCAAGTCGCGCAAGCGATGACTAAGGATGTGACCATGTCCACGAACGCCACGCCACAGGCACCGTCCCGGGACGGGCAGCCGCAGCCGCTGCTTGAACTGCGGGATCTCGCCATTACGTTCAAAACCAACAACGGCGATGTGCCGGCCGTGCGCAAAGCGCACCTGACCATCATGCCCGGCGAGACCGTAGCCATCGTCGGCGAGTCCGGATCGGGCAAATCGACGACGGCGCTGGCCGCCATCGGCCTGCTGCCTTCCAACGGCGCCGTTTCCGGCGGAAGCATTATCTTCGACGGTGAGGACATCACCCATGCGAGCGAAAAGCGCATCATTGAGCTGCGCGGCTCCTCCATCGGCATGGTCCCCCAGGACCCGATGTCCAACCTGAACCCGGTATGGAAAATCGGTTACCAGGTAAAGGAGACGCTGCGGGCCAACGGCCTGCCGCACGATGCCAAGGACGTTGCCCAGGTCCTGACCGAAGCCGGCCTGCCGGATGCCGCGGAACGGGCCAACCAGTATCCGCACGAGTTCTCCGGCGGCATGCGCCAGCGCGCGCTGATCGCCATCGGCCTGTCCTGCCGCCCGCGCCTGCTCATCGCCGATGAGCCGACGTCGGCCCTGGACGTGACCGTGCAGCGCCAGATCCTTGATCACCTGGACCGCATGACGGACGAGCTGGGGACTGCGGTCCTGCTCATCACCCACGATTTGGGCCTCGCCGCAGAACGCGCGCACAAGGTGGTGGTGATGTACAAGGGCCAGGTGGTGGAGTCCGGGCCCGCCCTGGAAATCCTCACCAACCCGCAGCACCCCTACACGCGCAAGCTGGTGGAATCGGCGCCGTCGCTGGCGTCCCGCCGGATCGAGGCGTCCCGGTCCCTCGGGGTGGAAAACGCCGACATACTTGCCGCCGGTGACGCGCCGGCCCGCACCGACAACGTCATCGAGGTGAAGCACCTTTCCAAGGTGTTCAACCTGCGCGGGGCACTGGGCAAGTCCACGGACTTCAAAGCCGTCGACGACGTGTCCTTCTCGATCCCGCGCGGCACCACCACCGCCGTCGTGGGAGAGTCCGGTTCCGGCAAATCGACAGTGGCCCGCATGGTCCTCGGACTCGAGAAGGCGACCGAAGGCGACATCCTGTTCGACGGCGTGGACATCACCACGCTGAGCCGGAAGAAGATGTTCGACTTCCGCCGCCGGGTGCAGCCGATCTTCCAGGATCCCTACGGATCCCTGGATCCGATGTACAACATCTACCGGACCATCGAGGAGCCCCTGCGGGTGCACAACATCGGTGACGCCAAGAGCCGGGAGAAGAAGGTCCGAGCACTGCTGGACCAGGTCTCCCTGCCGGCGTCCATGATGCGGCGCTACCCGAATGAGCTGTCGGGCGGCCAGCGCCAGCGTGTTGCCATTGCCCGTGCCCTCGCGCTCGATCCTGAAGTGGTGATTTGCGACGAGGCCGTTTCGGCCCTGGACGTGCTGGTGCAGGCGCAGATCCTGAACCTCCTGGCCGACCTGCAGTCGGAACTGGGACTGAGCTACCTCTTCATCACGCACGACCTCGCCGTCGTGCGCCAGATCGCGGACCGGGTGTGCGTGATGCAGAAGGGGCGGATCGTTGAGACCGGGTCCACCGACGACGTCTTCGACAACCCGCAGAAGGAATACACCAGGGCGCTGCTGGCAGCCATCCCCGGTGCCGGACTGATGCTCCCGCCGCAGGTGGCCTAGGAGCCCGGATAACGTGCAGCAACACTGGAAGGCAGGCAGCCGTGACGGCTGCCTGCCTTCCGCCGCATCCGGTCCATTAGGGAACTTATGGTCTTCGGATTAGAATAGAAGCGTGCCCGCTGACGGCGGCGCCTTCGGTACATTCTTACGGAGCATACGTGTATAGCGGGATTCGTACAGAACGGCCGGATTGACCCGGGGGAGAACACCCCGGGCTACCGTGCACCACCTTCGAACTTATCTCCTATGAATTGAGTCCTCACGCATGTCAGAAACCAACACGGCTGTAAATACCGCAGTACGAAGCGATCTCCGCAACGTTGCGATTGTGGCCCACGTTGACCACGGTAAGACGACCCTCGTCGACGCCATGCTGAAGCAGACGAACTCGTTTGCATCGCACGGCGACGTGGAAGAACGCGTGATGGACTCCGGTGACCTGGAGCGCGAAAAGGGCATCACGATCCTGGCCAAGAACACCACCGTGTTCTACAACGGCCCGGCTGCCAAGGGTGAAACCATCACCATCAACGTCATCGACACCCCCGGCCACGCCGACTTCGGCGGCGAGGTCGAGCGCGGCCTGTCCATGGTTGACGGCGTCGTCCTCCTGGTCGATGCGTCCGAGGGCCCGCTGCCCCAGACCCGCTTCGTCCTGCGCAAGGCGCTGGCCGCCAAGCTGCCCGTTATCCTGCTGGTCAACAAGACCGACCGCCCCGACTCGCGCATCGAAGAGGTTGTCAGCGAGGCCATGGACCTGCTGCTGGGCCTGGCCTCCGACCTCGCGGACGAAGTTCCGGACCTGGACCTGGACCTCGTCCTGAACGTGCCTGTTGTCTACGCTGCCGCCCGCGTCGGTGCCGCATCCCTGGAGCAGCCGGCCGACGGCGAAGCCCCCGCCAATGACAACCTGGAACCGCTGTTCCAGACCATCATCGATCACATCCCGGCTCCCACGTACGATCCCGAGGGCGTCCTCCAGGCTCACGTCACCAACCTGGATGCTTCCCCGTTCCTGGGCCGCCTCGCTCTGCTGCGCATCTTCAACGGCACCCTCCGCAAGGGCCAGCAGGTTGCCTGGGCCCGCGCCGACGGCACCATGAAGACCGTCAAGATCACCGAACTCCTGGCCACCAAGGCACTGGAGCGCGTTCCGACCGAATCCGCCGGACCCGGCGAAATCGTTGCCGTTGCCGGTATTGAGGACATCACCATTGGTGAAACCCTCACCGACGTGGACAACCCCAAGCCGCTGCCGCTGATCACCGTGGACGATCCCGCGATCTCCATGACCATCGGTATCAACACCTCGCCGCTGGCCGGCAAGGTCAAGGGCGCCAAGGTCACCGCACGCCAGGTCAAGGACCGCCTCGACAAGGAACTGATCGGTAACGTGTCGCTCCGCGTCCTGCCGACCGAGCGTCCGGATGCCTGGGAAGTCCAGGGCCGCGGCGAGCTCGCACTGGCCATCCTCGTGGAGCAGATGCGCCGCGAAGGCTTTGAACTGACTGTCGGCAAGCCGCAGGTTGTCACCAAGATGGTTGACGGCAAGGTGCACGAGCCGATGGAGCACATGACCATCGACGTGCCCGAGGAATACCTGGGCGCCGTGACGCAGCTGATGGCCGCCCGCAAGGGCCGCATGGTCAACATGGCCAACCACGGTACCGGCTGGGTCCGCATGGAATTCATCGTTCCCGCCCGAGGCCTGATCGGCTTCCGCACGCGCTTCCTGACGGAAACCCGCGGTGCCGGCATCTCGGCATCCATCGCCGAAGGCTACGAGCCGTGGGCCGGCCCCATCGAGTACCGCACCAACGGCTCGATGATCGCTGACCGCTCCGGCGTGGTGACCCCGTTCGCGATGATCAAGCTGCAGGAACGCGGCTCCTTCTTCGTGGAGCCCACTTCCGAGGTGTACGAGGGCATGATCGTCGGCGAGAACTCCCGCGCCGATGACATGGACGTGAACATCACGAAGGAAAAGCAGCTCACCAACATGCGTGCGGCTTCCTCGGACACCTTCGAGAACCTGACCCCGCCGCGCAAGCTGACCCTGGAAGAGTCGCTCGAATTCGCCCGTGAAGACGAGTGCGTCGAGGTAACTCCCGAGTCGATCCGGATCCGCAAGCTGATCCTCAACGCTTCCGAGCGCGCCAAGGTCACCCGCGCGCGTTCCAAGGCATAACAGCATCACCGTTGCAATGAGCCCCGTCCGCCGGGTCCCGCTTTGGCGGGGCCCGGCGGCGGCCGTGCTTGGGGGAGTGCTGGCCGCCGTGCTGGGGACCGGACTCCATGCCCAGGTTCTCTATGCCGGCGACACGGCTGTGCCGCTGGGCGCAGCGGGAGCGCTGATCCTGAGCTGCGCCGTAGCCGTGTTTGCCGGAGTGTGGGCGGTCTCCGTCCTGTGGACCGCAGCGGCAGGGCTGGTCACTTACGTGATCCTGGGCCTGTTTACGCTCGATTTGTGGGACACGCCCCTGATCATCACCGATACGGTGCTTGAGGTGCAGCCCGGCATTGTGCTGGCCGGACGCATCTGGCTGTTTGGGCAGGCACTGGTAACCATTGCTGCCGTGTTCCTGACCGCCCGCGTGCTGGCCGCCTCCCGGCGCCTGGACGCTGAAGGCGCTGCAGCGCAGCCGCCGGTCCAGCCGGGGCCGGGGTTCTAGCAGCCTGAAGAAACATCCAAAGGCCGCCGCAGGAAACTGCGGCGGCCTTTGGGTTTAACAAGAGTTTGCCGGTATCAGCACGCGTTCAGCTGTCAGCGCCGCGGTGCCCGAGGCGCCGGCGGGGGCGGAACTTCCTTGGCCGCGGTAACCAGCGCGTAGGGCACCGTGACGTTGCCTCGTCGTCCGGCCACGGTAACGTCCTGCGCACCGGCCTCGACCAGATAGCCCAGCACATCGGTGAAACCGTCTTCGATGCGGTAGCGGACAACCACCCGCGCACCGGCGGGCAGGGCGCGGAGGACGGCTGCGGGAGGGGGAGCATTCACCGTTACATGGTACGCGGGCAACCTCCGGCTGGGAGATAATGGATCAGGCTACTAACGTGGAAGCATCACTTCGTGGATTTTCCCGGCACGGGATGGTCCGCAGATCAGGAAGGTAAGGGACGTGACGTACGTAATTGCGCAGCCATGCGTAGATGTAAAAGACAAGGCATGTATTGAGGAATGCCCGGTGGACTGCATCTATGAAGGTGAACGCTCCCTCTACATCCACCCCGACGAGTGCGTCGACTGCGGTGCATGCGAGCCGGTCTGCCCCGTTGAAGCGATTTACTACGAGGACGACACCCCCGAAGAATGGGCCGAGTACTACAAGGCCAATGTCGAATTCTTTGATGACCTGGGTTCACCGGGCGGTGCGGCAAAGATCGGTAACACGCACAAGGACCACCCGATCATCGCCGCCCTGCCGCCGCAGAATCAAGAGGCATGAGCGCGGTTCCGTCCCGCACCTTCGGGCTGGACCTGCCGGAGTACCCCTGGGAAGCCATGGCCCCGTACGCCAAACTGGCGGCGGAGCACCCTGACGGGGCCGTCAACCTGTCCATCGGCACACCCGTGGACCCGACGCCCGCCGTCGTCCGCGATGCCCTGACAGCGGCAGCGGACGCGCCCGGCTACCCCACCACCCACGGCACGCCGGCGCTACGGGAGGCCATCAGCGCATGGTATGCCCGGCGCCGCAGCGTGCCGGGGCTGGATCCGCAGGACATCATGCCCACCGTGGGGTCCAAGGAACTGGTGGCGTGGCTTCCGCTGCTGCTGGGACTGGGGGAGGGCGACGTCGTCGTCCGCCCCACGGTCGCCTACCCCACCTATGACATGGGTGCCCTGCTGGCCGGCGCCACTCCCGTGGCCGCGGACAGCCTGGATGAGCTCGACGACGACGTCCGCGCCCGGGTGCGCCTGGTCTGGGTTAATTCGCCGGGCAATCCCACCGGCATCGTCCGCACAGCGGCATCGCTGCGCACCCTCGTGGACTCCGCGCGGGCCGCCGGAGCCGTGGTCGCGTCCGACGAATGCTACGCGGAGCTGGGCTGGGGCAACTGGGACCCGGAGCGCGGGGGAGAGCCCGTGCCGAGCATCCTGGATCCCGCCGTCAGCGGCGGAAGCAACGAACTGCTGCTGTCGGTGTACTCGCTGAGCAAGCAGTCCAACGTTGCCGGGTACCGCGCCGCCTTCGTGGCCGGCGACGGGGCGATCATCGCCAATCTCGTCAACAGCCGCAAGCATGCCGGAATGATCGTCCCGGCACCCGTGCAGGCGGCCATGATCGCAGCGCTGTCCGACGACGCCCACGTGGCGGCGCAGAAGGACAAATACCGCGCACGCCGGGAGCTCCTGGTGCCGGCGCTGGAGGCCTTCGGACTCACCATCCATCATTCCGAGGCCGGACTCTACCTGTGGGCAACAGCCGGCGAGGACACCTGGAGCACCGTGGAACGGTTGGCCAAGCTGGGGATTGTTACCGGTCCCGGCGTCATCTACGGCGACGCCGGAGCAGGCTTTGTCCGCGTTGCCCTGACCGGCTCCGATGAGCGGGTTGCAGCCGCTGCCGCCCGGCTGACGGCGGCCTGGCGCAGCGCAGGCTAACAGCTCCTGAAGTGGAGGACGGGCATGTTTCGCTTCCACAACAACCGTCCTGCCGATTAGTCGTAAGGGCGCACAAAGGGTAGCGTTTTGCCTGAATAGATTTAGCGGAATTGACACTACGGGCACCCCCAATCCATGCGGTGCCCCTAGCTATGGTTTCTTCAAACTCCTGAAGGAGACTTAATGACTGAGCGTCCCAGTGCACAGCTGCACTACGGGGAAAACACCGAAGACCGGCTGGAGCTTCCCCGCGTTGCTGCAGTGGAAGGCAATGAGGGCTTTGACGTCTCCAAGCTGCTGAAGCAGACCGGCACCGTCACGTACGACCCCGGCTTCATGAACACCGCGTCCACGAAGTCCGCCATTACGTACATTGACGGTGACGCCGGAATCCTGCGCTACCGCGGTTATCCGATTGAGCAGCTGGCAAAGCACTCGAGCTTCCTGGAGACCTCCTACCTGCTGATCTACGGAGAATTGCCCACTCCCGCCCAGCTGGAAGACTTTGACCAGCGCATCCGGCGGCACACGCTGCTGCACGAAGACCTCAAGGGCTTCTTCGGCGGTTTCCCGCGTGATGCGCACCCCATGCCGGTGCTGTCCTCGGCGGTCAGCGCCCTGTCGACCTTCTACCAGGACTCCCTGGACCCGTTCGACGAAGAGCAGGTGGAGCTCTCCACCAGCCGCCTGATGGCCAAGCTGCCCGTCATCGCCGCTTACGCCCACAAGAAGAGCATCGGCCAGCCCATGCTGTACCCGGACAACTCCATGAACCTGGTGGAGAACTTCATGCGGCTGAGCTTCGGTTTCCCGGCCGAGCCGTACGAAATCGACCCGGACCTGGTCAAGGCACTGGACCTGCTGCTGATCCTGCATGCGGACCATGAGCAGAACTGCTCCACCTCCACCGTCCGCCTGGTCGGCAGCGCCGGTGCCAACATGTTCACCTCTGTTTCCGCCGGAATCAGCGCACTCTCGGGGCCGCTGCACGGCGGCGCCAACGAGGCCGTGCTGAACATGCTCCGCGACATCAAGTCCACGGGCATGGCACCGGAAACCTTCATGGAGAAGGTCAAGAACAAGGAAGACGGCGTGAAGCTCATGGGCTTCGGGCACCGCGTCTACAAGAACTACGATCCGCGCGCCAAGATCGTCAAGGCCACCGCCCACGACATCCTGGCCAAGCTCGGCGGCAACGACGAGCTGCTGGACATCGCCATGCGCCTGGAAGAAAAGGCCCTGGCCGATGATTACTTCATCGAGCGCAAGCTGTACCCGAACGTGGACTTCTACACGGGCCTGATCTACAAGGCCATGGGCTTCCCGGAGAAGATGTTCACCGTCCTCTTCGCCATTGGACGCCTGCCGGGCTGGATTGCCCAGTGGCGCGAAATGATGCAGGACCCGCAGACGAAGATTGGCCGCCCGCGCCAGCTGTACACGGGTTCCCCGGAACGGAGTTACCCCGCGCGCTAAGCCCTGCGGCTTACCGGGGATAAACGGAAAAGCCCCCTGGAATCCGAAAGGATTCCAGGGGGCTTTTGCCATTCCGGTCAGGAACCGGCGTAGCCCTGCGGGTTGTTCTTCTGCCAGCGCCAGTGGTCCTCGCACATGGCGTCCAGCGAGCGTGCGGCGGACCAGCCCAGCTCGGCCAGCGCCGCTGAGGGATCGGCGTAGCTGACGGCCGCGTCGCCCGGGCGGCGTGCGGTGATTTCGTACGGAATATCCTTGCCGGCAGCCTTGGAGAAGGCAGCAAGCACCTCCAGCACCGAAGAGCCGTTGCCGGTGCCGAGGTTCCAGCGGTGCACGCCGGACTTGGCCGTAATGTACTCCAGTGCGGCCAGATGGCCCTCTGCAAGGTCCACCACGTGGATGTAGTCGCGCACGCCGGTGCCATCAGGGGTGGGGTAGTCGTCGCCGAAAACCATCACCTTTTCGCGCCGGCCCACCGCCACCTGGGCCACGAACGGCAGCAGGTTGTTCGGAACGCCGGTGGGGTCTTCGCCGATCCGGCCGGATTCATGAGCGCCCGCGGGGTTGAAGTAACGCAGCAGGGCGATGCTCCAGCGCTCGTCCGCTGCGCCCAGGTCGGCCAGGATGTCTTCGATCTGTTCCTTGGTGCGGCCGTAGGGATTCACCGCATCCATCGGCAGCTTCTCCGTCAGGGGCACTTCCTCGGACGCTCCGTACACAGTCGCCGAGGAGCTGAAGACCAGGGTCCGGACGTTGTGCTTGTCCATCATGCGCAGCAGGTTCAGGGTGCCGCCCACGTTGTTGTGGTAATAGTACAGGGGCTTGGCCACTGATTCCCCCACGGCTTTCAGCCCGGCAAAGTGGATGACGGCGTCAATCGCGTGGTCCGTGAAGACGGCGTCAACGGCCTGCTCGTCCAGCAGATCCGCGCGGATGAATTCCGCGGTGCGCCCGGCCAGGTCCTGCACCCGGTTCAGGGACTCTTCGCTTGAATTGGCCAGGTTGTCCAGCACAACCACGTCGTGGCCGGCTTCCAGCAGTGCCAGTGTCGTGTGGGAACCGATGTATCCCGTGCCTCCGGTAACAAGTATTCGCATGACTTCAGAGTAGTGGATTGTGCGCCCGGGCCGGGTTAACCCGCTGCCCGGAAAACCGTCAGCACCACCGCGTCAGCGGACGACGGCGCGTGTTCCCAGGTTCCAGTGGCCCGCGTCCACCGGCGTTCGTCAAAGGCCACCGAATCCACGGAGAGGGTTTCGGCGCTGGCGACGGCCCACTCCGCCAGTGACCATCCATAGCTTCCCGATCCCGCCACGGTGATGCGTGATCCATCGACTGTGGCCTGGACGGGGCCGTAGACCGCTTCCATGGCGGCCAGCACGGCTTCCGGGCTGCCGGAGGCCGACGGCGGATCCAAGCGGCAGGTCATGGCTGCGGGGGAGTGCCCGGTCAGGGCGGATGCGAAGGCCTTGGCTTCTGCCTCATGGTCTGCGTACGCGTCGGGAAAAGCGCTGCGCTGGACGGTCTGGGCGGCCACGGTCAGGGGCAGGTCCGCATAGTTCGGAACCTTTTCCAGGGCGTCGTAGAAGGCATTGGCCGCGTACACCGGGTCCGTGACCTGTTCCTCGGTGCCCCAGCCCTGGGACGGGCGCTGCTGGAACAAGCCGCGGGAGTCCGGGCCGGCGTCGTCCCCGTAATTGAGGTTGCGCAGCCCGGACTCCTGAATGGCGGTGGCCACCGCAATGGATGCCGCACGCGCCGGCAAACCACGGCGCACCGAAATTCCCGCGATGAGTGCCGCGGTCTCCGCCCGCGCCGGCGTCAGATGGTATTCGGCGCCGTCCGCCGCCGCGGTGCACGACGGCGGCGGCGCGGGTTTGTCTTCCGGCCCGCGGAACACCGACACCGCGTACACGGTGACGGCAACCAGGAAGAGCACCACCAGCGCCAGCACCGGAGCGAGTCCGCTGCTGCGCCGGCCGGCGGGGCGGGAAGCAGGCATGAAGGGCTTGCTGCTGCCCTAGTTGGCGTGCAGGGCGGCGTTGAGCTCCACGGATGCTCCGCTGCGGGCCAGCGCTTCCACGGTGCCGGTCACCGAGTTGCGGCGGAAGAGCAGATTGGGGACGCCGGAGAGCTCAACCGCCTTGACGATCTGCGGTTCCTCGCCCGGAATGAGCACGGACACCCGGGTGCCGGCGGTGATGTACAGGCCGGCCTCCACCACTGACTCGTCACCGATGCTGATGCCCACGCCGGAGTTGGCACCCAGCAGGACACGTTCGCCGAGCGTGATCTTTTCCCGGCCCCCGCCGGACAGGGTGCCCATGATGGAGGCTCCGCCGCCCACATCGGTGCCGTTGCCCACCACCACGCCGGCGGAAATGCGGCCTTCCACCATGGATACGCCCAGGGTTCCGGCGTTGAAGTTCACGAAGCCCTCGTGCATCACTGTGGTGCCTTCGGCGAGGTGCGCACCCAGCCGGACCCGGCCGGCGTCGGCGATCCGCACGCCGGCGGGCACGACATAATCCGTCATGCGG
The DNA here is from genome assembly GCF_009192735.1 of Arthrobacter gandavensis. GTDB lineage: Bacteria > Actinomycetota > Actinomycetes > Actinomycetales > Micrococcaceae > Arthrobacter_B > Arthrobacter_B citreus. Next base: position 320,676 of record NZ_VTFU01000002.1, on the reverse strand, counting down.
GGGAACTTGTCCACGCCGAAGACGGTGACCGGTCCGCGGGCGCGCAGGCGCAGGCGGACCGCTTCAAAGCCTTCGACGGCGCACGGGCCACAGTTGGTCCACACCACGTTGGGCAGCTTGCCGAAGATGCCGTCCATGTTCAGGGTGTTCGGGGCAGCTAGGCGGTCGGAGAGCAGGTGCAGGCGAAGGTAGGCGTCGGCGGTGTCCGACGGGGCGGCATCGAGGTCGATCTCGGTGCTGACGACCTCGCCGCGGGTGCCGCGGTCAGGATCGGTCATGGCAGCGGCTGCGGCTTCCAGCTCGGAAACGAGGGAATTGGCGGCAGACGAATCAGCTGCGTCACGTGCGTCCAGCACGGGCTGCGGGTACCAGACGTCGAGGATGGTTCCGTCGTTGGTGATGGTCGCCAGGCCCAGGCCGGAGGCAATGCGGGCGGTCGGGGAGGAGGTGCTTGAAGTCATGCGTTCCAGTCTACCGACGGGCGCGCGGAGGGGCCTGCGGGCGGGCGGTTTGAGGGGACGCGGACCGGTCATCGGTAGGGTGGAGGCATGACACAAATGCCATCCCGGACCCTGGACCTGACCCGCGACGTTGCCCTGCTCACCGCAGACCTCATGGACATCGAGAGTGTCTCCGGCAACGAGACGGAACTGGCTGACGCCGTGGAAGCAGCGCTGCGCACCCTGCCGCACCTGGAGGTGGTGCGCGACGGCGACTCCATCATTGCGCGTACGTCGCTGGGCCGCGCCGAGCGGGTGATCCTTGCCGGGCACCTTGACACGGTTCCGCTGCCCTCCGTTCCGGGCTCCCGCGGGACCGTCCCCTCATCCTGGGACGGCGACGTGCTGTACGGCCGCGGAGCCACTGACATGAAGGGCGGGGTGGCCGTGCAGCTGGCGCTGGCGGCCGGGCTGGCCGACCCGACGCGGGACGTAACCTACGTCTTTTATGACCATGAGGAAGTCGAGGCGTCCCTGTCCGGACTGGGCCGGCTTCAGGAGAGCTTTCCGGACTGGCTGGAAGCGGACTTCGCCGTCCTGCTGGAACCGACCAACGGCACCGTGGAGGGCGGCTGCAACGGCACCATGCGCTTCCATGCCACCACCGCCGGCCGGGCCGCGCACTCCGCCCGCGCGTGGATGGGGGAGAACGCCATCCATGGAGCAGCTGAGATTCTGACCCGGCTGCGCGACCACGAACCGGCCACCGTATCCGTTGAAGGGCTTGATTACCGGGAATCCCTGAATGCCGTGAAGATCTGGGGCGGCACCGCCGGCAACGTGATTCCGGACGCCGCCACGGTGGAAATCAACTACCGCTTCGCCCCGGACAAGTCGGTGGAGGAAGCCGAGGCCTACGTCCGCAACCTGCTGTCCGGCTTCGATCTGGTCCGCACTGATGCGGCTGCCGGCGCCCGGCCGGGGCTGGACCAGCCCGCCGCGGCCAGCTTTGTCGCCGTCGTTGGACAGGAACCCAAGCCCAAGTATGGCTGGACCGACGTTGCCCGGTTCAGCGCGCTGGGCATTCCGGCCGTGAACTTTGGCCCGGGGGATGCGCTGCTGGCCCATACCGACAACGAGCACGTCGAAGCCGATGCCGTTCGCGCCTGCCTGGCGGCGCTGCGGGCCTGGCTCAGCTAAGGCCGCACGCGGCACGCAAAAGGGGGGAGGACAGGTGTCGCCTGTCCTCCCCCTTTTGGATAACGCTCCGGGCGGCTACTTGGCAGAAGCCGGAGCCTCGACGCCTTCGGGCTCGATCGTGTCTTCGATCTTGAGCAGCTTGCCGGCACGGGCACCAAGGCGCCGGGAGAGGCGCTGGGCTGCGAACGTGAGCAGGAAGTTCAACACAATGAAGATGGCCGCGGTAACCAGCAGTGCGGGCAGGATGTTTCCCTCGCCCGCTGCCAGGCGCCGGGCATATTCAAGCAGTTCGGTGTACCCGATGAAGGTACCCAGCGCCGAATCCTTGAGGATCACCACAAACTGGCTCAGCAGTGCCGGGAGCATGGCAACCAGTGCCTGCGGCATTTCAATGCTGCGCAGCGACTGTCCCGGGGTCAGCCCGATGGCCAGGCCGGCTTCCCGCTGGCCCTTCGGCAGGCCGAAGACACCGGAGCGCACCAGCTCGGCGATCACCGATCCGTTGTAGAGGGTCAGGGCAATGACTACTGCCAGGAACGGGACCTGGGCAGGATCCGCCGACGTGGACTTGGAGAGGAACTGGTAGAAGAACACCATCATCAGGAGCACGGGCACGGCGCGGAAGAACTCCACCACGATTCCGCAGATCCAGCTGATGGGCTTGAAGGGTGACAGCCGGCCGATGCCGAACAGCAGCCCGAAGGCAATGGACGCCACCACGGCTACAGCAGCAGCCTTGAGCGTGGAAAGCAGGCCGGGCAGGAGGTAGTACTGCCAGGTTCCCCACTCCAGGAACGGGGTCCACTTGGCTGCCTCGAACTGCCCCTTGTCGGCCAGTCCGGAAACCGCCAGCCAGAGCAGGCCCAGGATCAGCAGGACGCCGAGGACGTTGGCGACCATGATGTTCCGCCGGGTCTTGGGGCCCGGAGCGTCAAACAGGACGTTCTGTGCGCTCATCGTGCCACCGCCAGTTTCTTCGAGGCCCAGGTGGTGAGCAGGCCGATGGGAATGACAATGATGACGTAGCCGATGGCGAAGGTCAGGAAGATCTGCGTCATCAGGTTGGGATAGAACTCGATCATGGTTTTCATCGTGCTGGAGGTTTCCACCGCCACGCCGGCAGTGGCTGCGACGGTGGTGTTCTTCACCAGGGCGATCAGCACGTTGCCCATGGGAGCGATGGCTCCGCGGAAGGCCTGCGGCATGATGATGATCCGTGCGGCCGGAAGGAAGCCCAGGCCGATGGCCCGGGCGGCTTCGGCCTGTCCCAGCGGAACAGTGTTGACGCCGCTCCGGATGGCCTCGCAGAAGAACGCCGCGTGGTAGATGGTCAGCGACAGCACGGCCAGGCGGAAGAAGTTCGTGTTGAAGTCACTGGACAGGTTGACCTGCAGCTGCGACCACAGGGCAAGCGAACCGAACACCATGATGATGGTCAGCGGCGTGTTGCGGAAGATGTTCACGTAGGCGGCACCGAACCACTGCAGGCTGGGGATCGGGGAGATCCGCATCAGTGCCAGGACGGTACCGAGAATCAGCGACCAGAGAGCCGCCCAGAACGCCAGCTGGATATTGACCCAGAAAGCGCCGACGACGTCGTACTGCTCGAAGAGGGCAGTAAAACCCTCCATGTTTCACCTCTTTATGGTGGACGAAGCCCGGGCCGGGAAAGCAGGTAGCTCTCCCGGCCGCGGGGTGGAACGGAAGGTGCCGCGGCACCGATGGTACGGGTTAGGCGCAGGCGTCCATCTTCGGCGGGTTCAGCTCTGCGTTGAAGGTGTAGTCAGCACCCTCGGTGTTCTTCTTGATGGCTTCTTCCCATGCACCGTCGTCGATCATCTTGGTGATCGCTGCGTTGATGTCCTCGCACTTGACGATGCCGCCTTCCTTGGGCAGGCCGACGCCGTAGTTCTCTTCGGAGAAGGTGTTGCCGACAACCTTGAACTTGCCCTTGTTGGCGTCCGTGGAGGCCAGGCCGGCAAGGATGATGTCATCGGTGGTGACGGCGTCAATGGAGCCGCCCTGCATGGCGGTCACGCACTCGGCGTAGCTGGGCTGTTCCAGCAGGTTCACGCCTGCGGCGTAGTTGTCCTTGATCTTCTGCGCCGAGGTGGAACCGGTGACCGAGCACAGGTTCTTTCCGTCCAGGTCCTCGGGGCCGGAGATGTCGCTGTCGGAGGGAACCAGCAGGTCCTGGCCGGCTACGAAGTAGGGTCCGGCGAAGGCGACCTTTTCCTTGCGGGTGTCCGTGATGGAGTAGGTCGCGAAGATCATGTCCAGCTGGTCGTTCTCAAGCATGTTCTCGCGCTGGGCGGAGGGGCTGGAGATGAACTCGATCCGGTCCTCGGGGTAGCCCAGTTCGTTGGCCACGTACTTGGCAACGTCGACGTCGAAGCCGGTGTATTCGCTGCCGTCCTTGAAGCCCAGGCCCGGCTGGTCGAACTTGATGCCGATGCGGATCTTCTCTCCGGCACCTTCGGTGCTGCCGGAATCCGAACCGGACTCAGAGCCACAGGCGGACAGGGTCAGTGCTGCCGCGGCAGCGATGGCTACTGCGGCGTAACGGGTCTTGCGCATGATTTCTCCTTGCATTGCGGTGCTCCGGTGGACGGGCACCTAGCCTCATAAGGATTTCCCCCAACTGGTGAAACCCCGGGTACTGCGGTAATGCCGGTACTTCGGTGGACGGTCTAATGCGAGAGGATCTTGCCGAGGAAGTCCTTGGCGCGGTCACTCTTGGGGTGGTTGAAGAACTCTTCGGGCGTCGCCTCTTCGACAATCTGTCCGTCGGCCATGAAGATGACGCGGTCAGCGGCCTTGCGGGCGAAGCCCATTTCGTGGGTGACAACCACCATGGTCATGCCCTCTTTTGCGAGGCCGACCATGGTGTCCAGCACCTCATTGATCATTTCCGGGTCCAGTGCCGAGGTGGGCTCATCGAAGAGCATGACCTTCGGCTTCATGGCGAGCGCCCGGGCGATCGCCACGCGCTGCTGCTGACCGCCGGAAAGCTGGGCTGGCAGCTTGTTCGCCTGGTTGGCAACGCCCACGCGTTCCAGCAGTTCCATGGCAAGTTTTTTGGCCTCGGCGGGCTTGGACTTGCGGACCTTAACCGGCCCCAGCGCCACGTTGTCCACGATGGACTTGTGGGCAAACAGGTTGAAGGACTGGAAGACCATCCCGACGTCGGCGCGGAGCTTGGCCAGCGCCTTGCCTTCAGCCGGCAGGACAGCGCCGTCAACGGTGATCTCGCCGTCGTCGATGGTCTCGAGGCGGTTGATGGCACGGCAGAGTGTCGACTTGCCGGATCCCGACGGGCCGATCACGACGACGACCTCACCGCGGGCAATGTCGAGGTTGATGTTCTGCAGGACGTGGAGGTCCCCGAAATGCTTGTTCACGTTCTTCAGGGAAACAAGCGGTGCAGCGGAATCAGGCGCGGACGTGCCTGGGGATGTGTCACTGGTCATAAGAAGAACATATCCAACGTTTGTGTCGGGAATGTGTCAGGGTCCACAAAACGCCGCTAATCGTGACGCAAGAGCAACCAAACGTGTTCCGGGACACGTGGGAGATGGGTGCCACACATGTGCTTACCCTTGAACCATGGAATTCAGCGACAACACGTCCCGGCCCCGCATCGGCACTCCCCGGAAGCGGGGACCCGTGGAGCTGCGCCGGGCGCAGGCAGCTGCGCCGCAGTCAGACCGGTACCTGCTGGACGGCAGCGACCAGACGCATTTCACGCACACCGACCCCTGGCGGGTGCTGCGCATCCAGAGTGAGTTTGTCGAGGGCTTCGGCACCTTGTCCGAGCTGGGTCCGGCCGTCAGCGTCTTCGGTTCCGCCCGCAGCACCCCCGGCTCGCCGTACTACAAACTCGGCGAGGAAGTGGGACGGTTGCTTGCGGAGGAGGGCCTGGCCGTCATTACCGGCGGCGGCCCGGGTTCCATGGAGGCGGCGAACAAGGGGGCGGTGGAAGCTGACGGGCTCTCGGTGGGCCTGGGCATTGAGCTTCCCTTTGAGACCGGCCTGAACGACTGGGTGGACCTGGGGATCAACTTCCGGTACTTCTTTGTGCGCAAGACAATGTTCGTCAAATATGCGCAGGGGTTCATCGTGCTTCCGGGCGGATTCGGGACCATGGATGAACTCTTCGAAGCCATGACCCTGGTGCAGACGCAAAAGGTCACATCCTTCCCGATCGTCCTGATCGGCACCGACTTCTGGAGCCCCCTCATGGAATGGATCCGGGGCACCCTGCTGGCCGAGGGAATGATCTCGGCCAAGGACCTGGACCTGATCCACGTCGTGGATGATCCGGCCGAGGCCGTGCGCCTGATGATTACCGACAGCGCCGGGCACGTCTCTCCCTAGCGGCCCGGAGCCCGTGCGGTCTGGCACGATGGTCCTGTGACAACATTCTTGGTCTTCCTGGCTGTCCTTGCCGCAGGGGCTGTGGCGCTGGCGGCCACCGGGCTTCCGCTGCGGCGCACCGGATCCGCAGCCGATCCGGATACCGCCGATCCCGCTGCCGCGGCGCAGCCCGGTCCCGGAGCGGCGGGAACGGGCGATCCGGGACTGGCGGAACCTGATCCGAGGCTGCCGCCGGTCCTGCTTCCGGATCACGTCCAGGCATCGGACATCGGACGTCTCCGCTTCTCCGTTGGCCTCCGGGGATACCGCATGGATCAAGTGGATGAAGTCCTGGCGAAGCTGGCAACGGCGCTCGCCGAGCGGGACGCCGAGCTTGCCGCTCTCCACGGGCGCTCCGCCCACCGGCGGGATGACCCGGAAGCACGCTCATGAGCACCGTGGCCGGCACCGACGGTTTACTGCGCTGTCCATGGGCCGTCGCCAGCCCGGATTACCAGCTCTACCATGACCGGGAATGGGGCCGTCCGGTGAGCGGGGAAGCTGCCCTGTTTGAGCGGCTGAGCCTGGAGGCCTTCCAGTCCGGCCTCAGCTGGATCACCATCCTGCGCAAGCGGCCGGCATTTCGGAAGGCGTTCGCCGGTTTCGACCCCGCAGCGGTGGCCACTTTCACCGAGGGGGACCGGGAACGGCTGATGGCCGACGCCGGCATTGTCCGTAACCGCGCGAAGATCAACGCCGTCATCGCCAATGCCCAGGCGCTGCTGCAGCTGCCCGACGGCGAGAGCCTGGACCGGCTGCTGCGGGAGCACACTCCGAACCCTCCGCCTCCGGCGCCTCGGACGACGGCGGATGTACCCGCGTCGACCGCCGAATCCACAGCACTGGCCAAGGCCTTGAAACAGCGCGGTTTCCGCTTTGTCGGTCCCACCACGGCCTATGCCATGCAGCAGGCCACCGGGTACGTCAACGATCATCTGGAAAGCTGCTGGGTGCGGAATGGAGGCTAGGACCCCCGTGGAACACGGAAACCCGCCGGCGTCGGGTCCCAACCGTTTTGTCTCGACCGCTGCGGCGGCCGCAGCCGGTGTCTTCGGCCGCTGGCCCTGGTACGGCCAGGTGCTGGCCGTTTGGGCACTGGCCCGCCTCTTTTCCTTCGCCGTATTCATGGCGGTTGCCGCGCAGCAGGGGCTGAATCCCTGGGGCTGGGAAGGCACTCCCTCTTACCTGCAGTTCATCGGGGCATGGGACAGCGAGTGGTACGGGAAGATCTTCGCCGGCGGGTATCCCTCCGAGGTGCCCCGGGACGGCACCGGCCGGGCGCAGGAAAACGAGTGGGCGTTCTACGCACTCTTTCCGGGACTGGTCCGGGCGCTCGCGGCCGTCACGGGACTGGGCTGGGAAGTGCTCGCTCCGATTGTCGCCACGGCTGCGGGATTCGGTGCGGCGCTGATGGTCTACCGGCTTTTCACGCTGCGCGCATCGGCCGGCACCGCGCTGTGGGGAGTGGTGTTCACAGCGGTCAATCCGGTGTCGCCGGTTCTTCAGGTGCCCTACGCCGAATCGCTGAACCTGCTGCTGCTCGCTGCCGCGCTGTACCTGCTGCTGCTGGGACGGTACCTGGCTGCGGTGCCGGTTGTCCTTGTCATGTGCCTTTCCCGTCCGGTGGGGGTGGCGTTCGCCCTGATGATGGGCGTCCTGTTTGTCCGCCGCTTGCTCCAGTGCCGCACGGTCCCCTTCCCCTGGCCCGAGGCCCGGCGGATGGTGGTGCTGGGCCTGGCCTCCGGCGTGGGGGCGCTGGCCTGGCCGGCCGCCGCATGGGCGGTCACAGGGGACCCGAGGGCCTATACGGACACGGAGACTGCGTGGCGGGGAGACACCCTGCTGCTGTTCAAGCCATGGTTCGACGAGGCGGAGCGGCTCTTTGGCACGGTGCTGGGGCCGGCCGCCCTGGCGGTGCTGGTTGTCCTTACGGTCCTGTGTCTCAACTCCGGCCCGGTGCGCCGGCTTGGTGTTGAACTGCAGGTGTGGTGCGGAGCGTACCTGATGTATCTCTTTGCCTTCCTGAACCCGCTGACCAGCACTTTCCGGCTCCTGCTGCCGCTGTTCCCCCTGGGGTTGGCACTGGCGTTCCTCAGCACGTCCCGGGCCTACCGGTGGGCTGTTGCCGCGGCGTTCCTCATCCTCCAAGTTGTGTGGGTTGCGTGGCTGTGGCGGTGGACCCCGCTTCCCGGCGGAGGGGATTATCCACCCTGACCCTGTGGCGGGGAACACACGAAATTTCGTTTGCGTCACGTTTGTACGGAATAATGAAGGGCAATTGCCGCCGGAGCTGGTTTTAGGCCGTGCGACAGAGGATTACATGTGTGGCTGGGGATAACCCGCAGCGCACTGTGAAAGGGGAACTGGAACATGGCTGCAATGAAACCGCGCACGGGAGACGGACCAATGGAGGTCACCAAGGAAGGTCGAAGCCTCATCCTGCGCGTGCCGATTGACGGCGGCGGACGGCTGGTCGTCGAACTGAACGCCGAGGAAGCCGGCAAGCTGAAAGACTGCTTGCTGGGCGCCACGAGCTAGGAAGCGAACTGATGCAGCGACCTCCCAGAGGATCCTCCCAGGCCACCGGGGCAGCCCGGGCAGCCAAAGGCCAAGAAACGCAGGACGCGGTGATGACTGCCGTGTCAGCACTGGAGGCGCTGCAGCCGCGGACCGGCGACCCCACCGCCGGCACCGGGCTGCGGCCGGGGCACGACGAAGGAGTCGATGTCCTGGCCGTTGCCATCGCGGCTGCTCCGCGGACCACGGTTCGGGAGGATACCGACGAAGCGCTGCATCCAACCCCGCAGCCGCGCCGGGGGGCGGTTGAAACCGCTCTCTGGTACGAGGTGGATGTGGCTGCCCGGGCAGCCACTGCGGGTGTCACCGGCAAAGCCGGTGAGACCTTGCTGGTGGAACCGCCCTCCGCCAAGGAGGGGCGGCTGCCGGCCAAACTGATTTTCCTGGGCGTTGGCGATGAATCGGTGCAAAGCATGCGCCGTGCCGGTGCTGCCCTGGCCCGGGCCACGCGGGGTGCGCAATTGGTTCGCGCCGCAGTGGTGGACGGGCTGGACACTGCCGCGCAGCAGGCCTTCGTGGAGGGCTTCCTCCTCGGCGGGTACACCGCACCGCGCCGGGGAAAGACCCCGGCCGGCCCCGCCATGGCCCGCAGGATCGAAGTGACCGGGCTGGACCCGGAAGCGCTCCGCATCGCCGAAATCACCGCCCGCGCCGTCTGGACGGCGAGGGACCTGACCAATACGCCGCCCGATGTCGCAACCCCCGAGTGGATGGCCGCCCAGAGCCGGGCAGCAGCCGCGCGCGCCGGGCTGGAAGTATCGGTGCTGGACGAGGCCGAACTCCTGCGCCGCGGATTTGGCGGGATCCTCGCCGTCGGCTCCGGATCCGCCCATCCTCCGCGTCTGGTGCAGGTTTCCTATGTCCCGGAGTCGGGGGACGGCGGGCATGTGGTGCTGGCGGGGAAGGGGATCACCTTCGATTCCGGCGGGATCTCCCTCAAACCCCGTGACGCCATGATGGCCATGAAGATGGATATGGCCGGAGCCGCCGTCGTATTGGCCGCGGTTGAGGCCGCGGCCGAACTGAAGCTTCCGTACCGCGTGACCGCAGTGCTCGCGCTGGCTGAGAATGCCATCGGCGGATCCGCCTACCGTCCCGGAGACGTGGTGGAAACCTATAACGGGAGGACCGTCGAGATCGGCAATACTGATGCCGAGGGCAGGGTGGTCCTCGCCGATGCCCTTGCTTATGCTGCGGCGGAGCTGGCACCGGACGTCCTGGTGGACGTGGCCACCCTGACCGGGGCGGCGGCCCTGGGGCTCGGCCAGCAGTACGGTGCCCTGTTTGCCAACTCGCCGCAGCTGCTGGCAGCGCTGGAAAAGGCCGGAGCCTCCTCCGGCGACCGGGTATGGCAGCTGCCGTTGGTTCACGAGTACGGGTACGCCCTGGAATCGGACACCGCGGACCTGGCGCATGTGGCCCCGCCCGCCCTCAAATTCGGGGCCGGCGCGATCGTGGCCGCCCTGTTCCTGGAGAAGTTTGTTGACGGGGTGGCCTGGGCGCACATCGACATTGCCGGTCCCATGCGTGCCTTGTCGGACACCCACGAAGTGTCCAAGGGCGCCACCGGATTCGGAACCCGGCTGCTGATTTCCTATCTCAGGGATGCAGCCGGAGAGAAATGACGCGGTTCTAGCTGCCCGTCTTCACGGCCAGCAGCAGGCCGTCCCCGGTGGGAATCAGGGATGACACGAGTGATTCGTTCTCCCGGATGGCCTTGCCCACCTTGCGCATGATGTTGGTGGTTGCGTCGCGCACCGCGGGATCAGACACCTTGCCGTGGTCCAGCGCGTCGTTGACCACCAGCAGGCCGCCGCGCTTGAGGAGGCGGACCGCCTGCGTCACATAGAGCGGGAACGAGGGTTTGTCCGCGTCAATGAACACCATGTCATACGCGCCGTCGGTGAGCCGGGGGAGTACCTCTGCCGCGCGTCCGGAGATGGTCCGGGTGCGGTTCCCCGGCACGCCGGCTTCCCGGTAGGCCTCGCGCGCAGCCCTCAGATGATCGACGTCGGAGTCAATGGTTGTCAGAACCGACTGGGGGCCGAGGCCGCGGAGCAGGCACACGCCCGAAACTCCGGCTCCGGTTCCCACCTCCACCACGGTCTGCGCCTTGGAAGCGGCGGAGAGAACGGTGAGGGCGGCTCCAACGCCGGTGGAAACGGGGGATACACCGAGCTCATAGGAGCGCTCCCGCGCACGCAGCAGAACTTCGTCCTCGAAGGGCAGCCCCTCCGTGTAGGACCAGCTGGTCTGCTTGTCGGCGCTCATCGGTGTCACTTTCATTAAAGGGAGGGGTGCTCAGTCAAGCTTAGGGCCCGGCGGGTGTCCGCCAGCATTTCCAGCAGGGCGTGCCGCCCGGAACGGGCCGGAAACCGCCCTTGTGCGTAAGCCCTGTGCGTGCTAACAGCGAATTCCCAGACTGATGCGTCAACATAATTATGCAGGAAACACCACCGGGGGACTGGTTCGTCCTTCGGGTTGATCACAGCGACCAGGGGAAGGAGGGAAGACCATGACGACCACGCCTTCAGCGGCTGGTGCCGGATCGGCTGAATCCGAGTGGGTGAGGCCCACCTGGGAGGAAGTGGTGACGGCGCACTCAGCGAAAGTTTACCGTCTCGCCTACCGGCTCACGGGAAACCGGCATGACGCCGAAGATCTCACTCAGGAAGTTTTTGTCCGTGTCTTCCGGTCCCTGGAAAACTTCCAGCCGGGCACCCTGGACGGCTGGCTGCACCGCATCACCACGAACCTGTTCCTTGACCAGGCGCGCCGCAAGAGCCGGATACGTTTTGACGGGATGAGCGAAGAGGCGGAGAGCCGCCTTCCCAGCAACGGCCCCGGGCCCGAACGCAGCTTTGAATTCAATAACCTTGACGTCGACATCACCCGTGCCCTGGACGAGCTTCCACCGGACTTCCGGGCGGCCGTTGTCCTCTGCGATCTGGAAGGGCTCTCCTACGACGAGGTGGCCCACTCCCTGGGCGTCAAACTCGGCACCGTCCGCTCCCGGATCCACCGCGGCCGCACCATGCTGAAAGAAAAACTGGCGCACCGCGATCCGCAGCGGCGCAAAACCGGCTCCCGGCTCGCCCTTCCACGCGTGGCGGGCGCCAGCTGATCGTATGCGACATCCCAAACGCCTCCTGCGGGAGTTCCTGGACGATGAAGCCAGCCCTTCACGGGCCGCTGCGGTGCAGGCGCACTTGGCGCGCTGCAGCAGCTGCCGTGCGGAAGCCGCCCGGCAGCGCCGGTCACAAAGCCGGCAGCGCTCCGCAGACGTCCCGAGGCCAAGCCCGGAGCTGCAGGAGCACTTTGCACGGACGGCGTCTTCGGGGGGCGGGGCCGCGCATGACTACGCCGGCGCGCATGACTACGCCGGATCGGACGGCGGCACCGGCCGGCGCCGGCGCCGCGGGGGCATCTTCGCCGCGGGCGCGGCGGCTGCCGTCGGACTGGTCCTTTCCACCGCCTATCTGCTGGGCGGATGGTCCCTGGGCCCGGCACTGACGACGTCGGCGCCGGGACTGGCTGCCGGCTGGAGCGATGTGACCGGCGGCGAGGGCAGCCAGCTGACCGCCGAACAGATTGACGCTCTGCGCACCCATGGCTGGGCTTGTCCGGAACTCCAGGCCGTGGGGATGTCCCTGGTGAGCGCGCATTCGGTCCGCGTTGACGGCCAGCCCGCGGTCCTCATGAAGCTGGAGGGAAACGGCAGGTCGGTAACGGTCTATGAGACCCGGGCGGACGGCGGAACCCCGGAACCGGCGGTGGACGGCTTCAGCGGACATGCCGTGACCGATGAGGGATTTGTCCTTCGCGACGAAAAGCGTACCCTCGGGCGGCCGCAGGTGTGGGTCCACCCGCAGGATTCCCAGCATGCCGTGGTTTCGTCGCCGCGGGTGACGTACTCCATTGGCGCAGCTCCGGATCATCAGGTCCTGGAAGATGCCGTCAGCGAGATCTCGCTGACCGAGTCATCCCGCCTGGTCCGGCATGTTCCCGACACCGCACAGGGGCTGTGGGACCGCATCCAGCGCGGACTTTCAGTGATGGCCGGGGCGGGGGCAAGTCCGTGAGCAGGACAGTTCGATCTGAACGCCGCTGCCCGGCGAGTGGCCTGCGGTGCCCGCTGAAAGGTAGTCTTCACAGGTGATCGGAATCAACGGCTATGAGCTGCTCGTCCTGGCGATCCTCGCTGTGGTGGTGCTGGGTCCTGAGCGCCTGCCTGAGTACGCCTCGCAGCTGGCCCGCCTTATCCGGGAACTGCGGCGCATGGCCACCGGAGCGCGGGAGCAGCTTCGCGAAGAAGTGGGCCCGGAAATCGACGAAGTCGACTGGCGCAAGCTTGATCCGCGGCAATACGATCCTCGCCGCATCATCAAGGAAGCCCTGTTGGATGACTTCGAGGACGCGGTGAAGCCCGTTAGTGCACGCCCGGCGCCGGCGGCGCCGCGCGGAAGCACCCGGGCTCCCGGAGCTGAAACCGCTGGAGCGCCCACAGCGCCGCCCGCGGTGAAGCCACTGATGCGGCTCCAGACCGGAGACCGGGCACCTTTCGATTCAGAGGCCACCTAAGGCAGCTGCCGCGCAGGACCCGGCAAACCGCGGGGTCAGCACGGGGTGGTCAGCGCGGGGTCACGTCGAGCTTCAGGCCCGACAAACCGCGCGGACGCCGCGCAAGGGCCGCGGCTATGCGGCGGAGTTCCGCTCCCGCCGATCCCTCCACGGATGCTGATTCCGACAGCACCACCGGTGCTCCAGCATCCCCGCCCGTCCGCAGGTCAACGTCCAGCGGAATGCTGCCCAGCAAGCCGATGTCCTTGCCAAGGGCTTCGCTGAGGCGGTTGGCGACAATTTTTCCGCCGCCGGAACCGAACAGCTCCATCCGCTCCCCGGTGGGCAGCTGCAGCCAGGACATGTTCTCAATGACGCCCGCCACGCTCTGACCGGTCTGCGATGCGACGGAACCGGCACGTTCGGCGACATCGGCAGCGGCTGCCTGCGGCGTGGTGACCACCAGGATCTCCGACTGCGGCAGGAGCTGGGCCACGGAAATGGCAATGTCACCGGTGCCCGGCGGCAGGTCAAGGAACAGCACGTCGAGATCGCCAAAGTAGACGTCCGTCAGGAACTGCTCCAGGGCACGGTGCAGCATCGGCCCGCGCCAGGCGACCGGGGCATTGCCGGCCACGAACATGCCGATGGAAATGGTCTTGATTCCGTAGGCCACCGGCGGAAGGATCATCTCGTCCACCCGGGTTGGCGGCATGGTGATGCCCAGAAGCCCGGGAATGGAGAACCCATGCACGTCGGCGTCCACAATTCCCACGCGGAGCCCGGAAGCGGCCATGGCGGCCGCGAGGTTCACGGTAACGCTGGATTTGCCCACCCCGCCCTTGCCGCTTGCGACGGCGTAAACCCGGGTCAGCGAGCCGGGGCGGTTGAAGGGAATGTCCTTGGCCCCGCCGGGACCGCGCAGCTTTTCCTTGAGTGCCGTGCGCTGCTCGGCACTCATGACGCCCAGGTCCACCCGGACACCGGATACTCCGTCAACGGCGCCAAGCGCGCGCTCGACGTCGGCGGTGATGGTTTCGTGAAGCGGGCACCCGGCTATGGTCAGCAGGACGCCCACGGAGGCAACGCCGTCGTCATCCACCGACACCCCGGTGACCATTCCGAGCTCCGTGATGGGACGGCGGAGTTCGGGGTCCATAACGGCGTCCAGGGCCGCCAACGCACGGTCCGCAGTGTGCTGTGCTGTTTCCACGCTTAGCTGTCCCTCCCGCCCGGACTCAGTTTTGGCATGCTGTCCGTGGCGCCGGACTCATTGTGCCGGCGGCGTGCGGGCCGTCGCTGCCCTTGCCCCTGGCCGTCCTCAGCGCCGTCGTTGGCTTCCAGCAGTTCCTCCAGCAGGCTGCGGAGTTCGGAGCGCACGTAATCGCGCGTGGCGACCTCCCGCAGTGCTATCCGCAGCTCGGCGATTTCGCGGGTCAGGTATTCGGTGTCCATCAAGTTGCGTTCGGCCCGTTCGCGGTCCTGGCGGACTGAAACCCGGTCCCGGTCGTCCTGGCGGTTCTGGGCCAGCAGCAGCAGCGGAGCAGCGTAGGAGGCCTGCAGGGAGAGCATCAGGGTCAGCAGGGTGAAGCCGAGGGCAACGTTGTCGAAGCGCAGCGGCTCCGGTCCCCAGGTGTTCCAAATCAGCCAGACGGCGCAGAAAATCGTCATGTAGACAAGGAACGTGGGAGTGCCCATGAACCGGGCAAAGTTCTCCGTGGCATGGCCGAAGGCGTCCGGGTTCGGGGACAGCCGCGGCAGCCAGCGGGTGCGGGCGGTCCTGGGAGTGTCCAGGCCGCTCGTTTGGGACTTCACTCTTTCAGCCATGTGTCCTTCCCTGCGTTGCGGTGGGGGCGTCATCGGAGGCGCGCCAGTCATCGGGGAGCAGATGGTCCAGGACGTCATCCACTGTCACCGCGCCCACCAGGCGGCCGCCGTCATTTACCACCGGCAGCGAATTGAGGTTGTAGGTGGCCAGCATCCGGGACACTTCGCTGATGCTCGCGTAGTCCCGGACCGGCTCCAAATCCGTATCAAGGATATTCCCCAGGGCCTCCGGGGGAGCGGACCGCAGCAGCTGCTGAATGTGGACGACGCCGAGGTACCGTCCGGTGGGAGTCTCCAGCGGCGGGCGGCAAACATAGATCGAGGAAGCCAGGGCCGGGGTCAGTTCCTCCCGGCGCACGTGCGCCAGGGCTTCCGCAACGGTGGCCTCGGGCGGCAGGATGACCGGAACGGGAGTCATCAGCGAACCGGCGGTATCCTCCTCGTACTGCATCAGGCGCCGCACGTCGCGGGCGTCCTCGGGCTCCATGAGCTGCAGCAGCTCTTCCTTTTGCTCTTCGGGAAGCTCGTTCAGGAGGTCCGCGGCGTCGTCGGGATCCATTTCCTCGAGGACATCCGCGGCGCGCTCCACGTCAAGGGACTGCAGAATCTGGACCTGGTCATCGTCCGGCAGCTCCTGCAGGACATCCGCAAGGCGCTCGTCCTGCAGTTCGCTCGCCACTTCGATGCGGCGCTTGCCGCTCATCTCGTGCAGCGCCTCGGCAAAATCGGCCGCCTTCAGGTCATCATTCTGCGCCACGAACTGGGTGGCCGCCTGCGGCCCGCTGATGTCCCAGTGGAAGATGTCGGCCCAATCGATGATGATGGGTTCCCCGCGCCGCCGCAGCGACCGCAGCCGGGACGGGGAGCCGCCCCGGCGGACAAACAGGTTGGAGACGTGCCAGTCACCGGCGCGGTTCTGTTCAATGGCGATGTCTTCAATGGTTGCCTCGCCGCTTCCGTCGCGCAGCAGCACCTTCCGGTCGAAGAGCTCGGCCACCACCAGCATTTCAGCGCCGCGCTGTTCGAAGCGGCGCAGGTTGACGAGCCCGGTGCAGATGATCTGACCGGGGTCCATGGACGTGATGCGGGTGATGGGAACAAAAACCCGTTTCTTGCCGGGCACTTCCACCACAATGCCCACGGCCTGCGGCGGGCGGCCGGGGCCGCGGTCCAGCACGACGGCGTCACGCAGGCGGCCCAGACGGTCACCCAGCGGGTCAAAGACATCGAGGCCGAGCAGGCGTGCAATGAAGACGCGGGTAGGATTTTTGCTCACATTCTTAGGCTACGTTGTGCCCGGCGCTTCCGCCGTATTTGGGCTCAAGCGCAGCAGCGGGAGCAGCCCCCAAAGCCGGCCGCGGCCGCAGGTCCGTTCACTTCAAGCGATACAGCCACCGCCGGGGCGCTATGTGGGACAGAATGGAAGGATGTCTAACCTCTTCGGTTCAAAGCCGCCCCGCGACGAAGGCCGCAGCCTGCCACAGGGAGAGACGGTGGGCCGCTACACCGCCTACCTGGATGCCCAGAAAGCGGTGGACTATCTGGCTGACAGCAAGTTCCCTGTCCAGATGGTCTCGATTGTCGGCAACGAGCTGAAGTCAGTGGAGCGGGTGACCGGCAGGTTGTCCTACCCGAAGGTGGCACTGTCCTCGGCCGCGACCGGCGCCTGGTTTGGGCTGTTCGTCGGCCTGGCGCTGATGCTGTTTGCCGGTGGCGAGTCCTACGTGTCGCTGATTCCGTCCATGGCCCTGGGCGCGGTTTTCTGGCTCCTGTTTGGGGTGCTGGCGTATGCCCTGCAGCGCGGACGGCGTGACTTCACCTCCATCAGCCAGGTGGTCGCCACCAGTTATGACGTCATTGTGGCCCCGCAGGCCGCGAACGATGCCCGGCGCCTGCTCCAGCAGCTGCCGATGATCGGGCAGCACGGCCATCCGCAGCCCCCGCAGAACCGCCCGCCGTATCAGGGCGCACCGGGACCTTACCAGGGTGCTCCGGGGCCATGGCAGGGTCAGAACCCCCAGCAGGGTGGACAGGGCGCCGGCCCTGAGCGCCCGGCCGGGTGGGCCAACCCCTACGGCGCGGCAACCGGCCAGCAGCCGGCCCCCGGCGAGGATGCAGCGGGCCATGAAGGAGCCGTCCAGGGAGCCCACGCCCAAGGGGCACCGGCCAAGCAGGAGCAGAGCGGTTCAGTGCCGCGCGGGCAGTTCCCCGACCTTCCCGACGGCAGGCCGCAGTACGGTGTCCGTCTTCCCGCTGCTCCGGCGGCACCGGCTTCGGATGCTCCCGCCGCGGAGAGCCGTTCAGCTGAATCGGCCCGCCCGCAGGGCGCCGAAGCGGCGGCTGACCCGGATCAGGACAACAGCACCGGCTCCCATGGCGGCACGGCTGACCGCTAGCTGCTGACGCTGGAGAGCTGCTAACGATAGAGAGCTGCTAACGCTTGAGGCTCCGCACCCCCAGGGGGTACGGAGCCTCAAGCGTTTGTGCCTGTGTTTGCAGGCACTGGTGTGTGCTTGTGCTATTCGGCGGCGTACAGGCCTGCCATCCAGTTTTCGACATCCTCCGGGTTGCGCGGCAGCGCCGAGCTGAGGTTGACCGCGCCGTCAGCGGTGATCAGGATGTCGTCCTCAATCCGGACACCGATGCCGCGGTACTCCTCCGGGACGGTCAGGTCCTCGTTCTTGAAGTACAGGCCGGGTTCGATCGTGAAGACCATTCCCTCCGTGATGGTCCCGTCCAGGTACAGGTCCTTGCGGGCCTGGGCGCAGTCATGGACATCCATGCCGAGGTGGTGGCTGGTGCCGTGCGGCATCCAGCGGCGGTGCTGCTGGCCCTGGTCCGAGAGTGCTTCCTCCAGCGACACGGGCAGCAGGCCCCAGCTGTCGAGGCGTTCGGCCAGCACCTTGACGGCGGCAGCGTGGACGTCGCGGAACTTGGCGCCGGGCTTGGCCGCGGCAAAGCCCGCATCGGCGGCGTCGAGCACGGCCTGATAGACCTTGCGCTGCACGGGGGAGTACGTGCCGTTCACCGGCACGGTGCGGGTGATGTCAGCGGTGTAGAGGCTGTCCGCCTCCACCCCGGCGTCCAGGAGCAGGAGTTCGCCGGCGTTCACCGTGCCATTGTTGCGGATCCAGTGCAGGACGGTGGCGTTGTTGCCGGCGGCCGCAATGGTGTCGTAGCCAAGGTCGTTGCCCTCTTCACGGGCCCGGGCAAAGAAAGCGCCCTCAACGACGCGTTCCCCGCGGGGGTGGGAGATGGCCCGCGGCAGGGCCTTGATGACCTCGGTGAAGCCGTTGACGGTGGCGGCAACGGCCGCTTCCATCTGCTTGATTTCCCAGGCGTCCTTTATCAGGCGGAGTTCGGACAACGCCTCGGTCAGTTCTCCGTCCAGGGCATCGAGCGCGCTGAGGTCAGCGTTTTCCGGGTCCATCGCCGTGTTGTAGCGGACGGTGTCCACCAGGGCGTCAACCATTTCGTCGACCTTGCGCAGCAGGCGGACCGAGGTTCCGCCGAACGTCGGGTCGCCAACATTGGCGGTAATAGCCGTTTCGGCTTCGTCCAGGTGCCGGGTGGGGAGGTCCAGCAGGGCGCTGACCTGTTCCAGGCCCAGCCGGGAGCCGATCCAGAACGCGCCGTAACGGGCGTTGGAGTAGAACTCCTCGCTGTCGGTGCCGGCCAGCGGCCGGAAGTACAGGGCAGCGGTGTGGTTGCCGCCGTCGTCGCCCGTTCCCGGTTCCACCGGCTCCATGATCAGGATGGCATCCGGTTCCTGGTCGAGGCCCAGGCCGGTGAGGTGCGCGAACCCGGAGTGCGGGCGGAAGCGGTAGTCGGTGTCGTTGGACCGAACCTTCAGGGGGCCCGCGGGGATCACGAGGCGCTCGCCCGGGAAGCGTTCGGACAGGGCGCGGCGGCGCTTTGCCGCGTACGGCGCCACTTCTGCGCGGTCCGGAAGCCCGGCGTTGTCGTCGGCCCAGCCTGTTGCCATGAACGCCTTGTAGGCCTCGTTGGAGGGCTTCTGTGAGCGGTTGTTTACGCGGTCATCCAGGGGCTGCCCTTCGGACAACTCCCCGAGTCCGGAAGTATCGGCGGTGGTCAGGGGATTCGCATCAGTAGTCACCGTTCCATGGTCTCACTGCGCGGCCGGGGTGGCCAAACACCCGGGCTGCTTTCCCTGGCCCCGCCGATGGCCGGGGCCAGGGCGGAACCAAGTACATTGAGGACGTGAGCATCGACCTGCATACCCACTCCACTGTTTCCGACGGGACCCAGGCGCCGGCGGATGTCATGCGGTCCGCCAAGGAAGCCGGGCTGGACGCCGTCGCCCTGACCGACCACGACTCCACCGCCGGGTGGGAGGAGGCCGCGCGGACCGCCCGCGGGCTGGGCCTTACCCTGGTCCCGGGCATGGAGGTCTCGTGCCGCAGCAGCGAGGGGATCAGCGTTCACGTCCTGTCCTACCTGCACGACCCCCGGCACCCGGAGCTGCTCGCCGAGATTTCGCGGTCACGGACAGCGCGGGTGTCGCGGGCGGAGCTGATGGTGCAGCGCCTTGCCGAGGACTTTCCCATTAACTGGGAACTGGTCCAGGAACATGTTGCCCCGGGAGCGACCATTGGCCGGCCGCACATTGCGGATGCCCTGGTTGCCGCAGGCGTGGTCCCGAACCGTTCCGCCGCCTTTTCCGGCATCCTCACCGCACGGTCACGCTACTTTGTTGCACACTATGCCCCCGACCCGGCGCACGCCGTCGAACTGATCCGGCAGGCCGGAGGGGTGCCGGTGTTCGCGCATCCGGTGGCTTCCTCGCGGGGGCGCGTGGTGGGTGAACAAACCTTCCACGAGATGATCGATGCCGGGCTGCTCGGCGTGGAGGTCGACCATCGGGACAACCCGCCCGAAGGACGTGCCTGGCTGCGGCAGCTGGCACAGGAGAACTCCCTGCTGGTGACCGGATCCAGTGACTACCACGGAACCGGCAAGCCCAACCGGCTCGGTGAATTCACCACGGCGCCGGAAGTCCTGGAAAAGATCGCAGACCTCGCCGATGGAACCCCCGTCATCCGTCCCTAAAAAACACCCGGCACGTCAGCGGAATTCCTTAGCAATTCTAATTGCCGCAATATCTCTGCTAGCTTTGAAAAGTCCAATGACGTCTTGGGGGACGTTATTGGATGGGGATGCATCGCGCATTCTTCGGGCAGCCAACACGCTGCCCGCCGCGGTTTGAGCCGACGCTCACCGCTTTTTGTTGGCGGCGCTGAATGCGCTGCTGCCCCGTGGACAGGCTGCCCTCCAGCGGAATTCCGATTCCGGACACTGCTCGAGCGCGCGTGCCGTCCGGGCCCGCCGGAATGCGGTTGACGGCCTTAGTGCAGCAATTACCCGCGCCGTTTTTTCGCGCGGGGGAGAGGGAACTGTGCCGAACGACGGAGTGGATTTTTATCAACTGGGGGGATGGACAGTAATAGCACTGTTTGTCCTTTTTTACGGTGGAACATTCCTCATGTCCACACTAATTGGAAAAAAGAATGAGAATGCCGACGGGTATATGACTGCCGGCAATAAGGTCGGTTTCGGTGTCTCGGCCGCCAGCATGACGGCCACCTGGATCTGGGCATCTTCCATGTACGCATCGGCAACGTCGGGTTACACCTATGGCGTTTCCGGTCCGATCCACTATGGGCTGTGGGGCGCCCTGATGATCCTGTTTATCTACCCCTTTGGCAGGCGGATCCGCAAGGTTGCACCCAAAGCGCACACGCTGGCCGAAGTCATGCGTGCCAGGCATGGGAAATCCAGCCAGCTGATGCTCGCGGGGTCAAACGTGGTGGGCAGCGTCATCTCGCTGACGTCAAACTTCATTGCCGGCGGCGCTTTGGTGGCGCTTCTTTCGCCGTTCAGCTTCCAGCAGGGCATTGTCGCTGTCGCGGCGGGAGTCCTGCTGTACACCCTGTGGTCCGGGTTCCGCGCGTCGGTCCTGACCGACTTCGCCCAGGTTGTTGCCATGCTCGGCGCCGTCGTCATCATTATTCCGGTGGTGTTCTTCGCCGCCGGCGGACCCGCCATCTTCGAAGCCGGGGCGGCCAACCTCACGCCCCAGCAATCGAACTTCTTCTCTTCCGAAGCCTTCCTCAACCAGGGCGCACCGTACATTGCCGCGGTCCTTGCCTACGCCATCGGCAACCAGACCATCGCCCAGCGCCTGTTCGCCGTGCGCGAGGACCTGATCAAGAAAACATTCGTCACCGCCACGGTGGGTTACGGAGCCACCGTTATCGGCGTCGGCATGCTCGGCGTCATGGCGCTGTACCTGGGAGTGAACCCGGTTGATAACGACGTCAACAACCTGATTCCCCAGATGGCCACCACCTACCTCGGCCCGATCCTGCTGGGTGTCTTCTTCATCATGATCCTCGGCTCGCTTTCCTCCACCGCGGACTCCGACCTGTCGGCGCTGTCCTCCATCATGATGGCCGACGTCTACGGCCAGAACATCGCCAAGCGCGGCAAGGCCAAGCCCCGGACCATGCTCCTGATCGGCCGGCTGTCCATGGTGGCGGCCACCGGCGCCGGCCTCTACTTCGCCAGCGGGCAGCTCAATATCCTGGACCTGCTGGTCTTCGTCGGCGCGCTGTGGGGCGCCCTGGTCTTCCCGGTGCTGGCCAGCTTCTACTGGAACAAAGTCACCAATAAGGCATTCACCGTATCGGTGCTGGCCGCCCTTGCAGTGTTCATCCCGGTGCGCTTTGCGTGGTTCTCCATGGACGGTGCCACGGGATACATCTTCGATGCCGTGTCAGTGGTGGGAATCGGCGTCGTCCTGGGGCTGATGGCCTTCGGCTTCTTTGGACTGAAACCTGCGCTATACATCGGTGCAGCGGGCGCCGCCGCCGCAGCGCCGTTTGTCATGGGCTTCCTGCACGACTACGAAGTGCTCACCGGTTCCCTGGCGGCCTACGCCGTCAGCACTGTTGTCTGCTACCTCATGTCGGTCCGCAGCAACACCGAGTTTGACTTCGACACCATCCAGCAGCGCATCGGTGACTTTGACACCCGCACCCCCGCTGAGACCATCGCCGCCGCGAAGTCCTGATCCATTTTCGTCCGATGCAAGGAGAACACCGATGGCCACATTCTGGCTCACTGTCTACGTCCTGGTCTGGCCCGTCATAGTGGCCGGCGTCCTGGTGCAGATTGTCCGCGCGTTCTTCCGTGACTGGTTCCAGTCACGGAAGGAAGGCCGAAGCATCATCTAGCCGGTTGCTTCACAGGCTGTACGGCACAGCGCCGCCGGAGCAGGGAAATCTGCTCAGGCGGCGCTTTTGCGTCTGTCCTGCTAGTTATTGCTGATCAGCTCGTAATCGTCCGTGGTCAGGACGCCGTTGCTGTGATTCCACGTTCCCGCAGCCGTCCAATAATAGAGTTCAGACTGGGTGGGCGGCGTCGGCCCCCACTGCCGCAGTTCCAGCGTCAGCTGCTGCCAGCGCCGCGGCGACGGCGTCGGCCGGAACCAGGTCCGCTGCGTGCCCAAGCCGCTTGGCCATCACGTCGATGGCCTGGGGGTTTGCGTCCACGCAGACAAATTTGCGGTTTAGTTTCGCGGCCACGGCGCCCAGGGTTCCGGAGCCGGCGAAGAAATCCAGCACCCAGTCGCCCTCGCGGCTGCTGGCAGCCACGGTGCGGCGCAGGAGGCCCTCCGGTTTCTGCGTCGGGTAACCAGTCTTTTCCTTGCCGGTGGGAGAAACGATGGTGTGCCACCAGACATCTGTGGGGAGCTTGCCCAGCGCCACCTTTTCCGGCGTCACCAGGCCCGGTGCCATGTACGGCTCCCGGTCCACCTCGGCGTTGTCGAAGTGGTAGGCCGCCGGGTTTTTGACGTAAACCAGGATGTTGTCGTGCTTGGCGGGCCAGCGGTTTTTCGCGCGTCCGCCGTAGTCGTACGCCCAAATGATCTCGTTGAGGAAGCAGTCCCGCCCAAACAGGGCGTCAAGCATCACCTTGGCGTAGTGCACCTCGCGGTAGTCCAGGTGCACGTACAGCGTGCCGTCATCCGCGAGCAGCCGCCATGCTTCGGCAAGCCGGGGCTCCAGGAACGCCCAGTAGTCCTCGAAAGCGTCGTCGTAGCTGGAAAGCAGGCCTTTGACGGTGCTGTAGCTGCGGCCCTTGAACCCCACCCGGTCTCCGGTGCCGTCGGTGCTGCGGACCATGGTGGTCTGCTGCCGCCGCTGGGACCGGCCGGTGTTGAACGGGGGATCCACGTAGATCATGGTGAAGGCGCCGTCCGGCAGGGTTGGCAGGAACACGGCGTTGTCCGCGTGTACCACCAGGGACCTGCCGTCCGGCGACCAGAGGGGTGTGCTCATGGGCTGAGGGGCTGCCCGGTTATTCGGCTGCGGAAGCGGCGCCGCCGACCACTTCGCCGTTGCGGCGGCGGGTGCGGGTACGGCTGCGGCGGGGACGGTCGGCTGAAGCACCGGCTGCTCCGGCTGCGGGGGCATCAGCCTTCTGCGCCGGTGCGGCAGCCGTTTCACTCTCGGAGCGGCGCGGGGTGTCCCGCTTTTCCGAACGTGACCGGTCGCTGCTGCGCGTCCGGTCACCACTGCGGGGCCGGTCGCCCCGGGCGCCTCCGCGGGAGCGGTCGCCTCCGCGGGCACCGTCACGGGAAGGGGCCGAAGTGTTCTTCTTGCCGGTTTCGCCCAGATCTTCGATCTGTTCGGCATTGATGCCGGCCAGCGTGCGCTTGTTGCGGGGAAGCCGTCCCTTGGTGCCTTCCGGGATATCCAGGTCGGTGTAGAGGTGCGGCGAGGAGGAGTAGGTTTCCACGGGCTCGGCCTGGTCCAGGCCGAGGGCCTTGTTGATGAGGCCCCAGCGCGGCACATCGTCCCAGTCGACGAAGGTCACCGCAGTGCCCTTGTTGCCGGCGCGGCCGGTGCGGCCGACACGGTGCAGGTAGGTCTTTTCGTCTTCGGGGCACTGGTAGTTGATGACGTGGGTGACGTCATCAACGTCGATGCCGCGTGCTGCGACGTCGGTGGCGACGAGGACGTCCACCTTCTCGTTGCGGAAGGCGCGCATGGCCTGTTCGCGGGCGCCCTGCCCCAGGTCTCCGTGCATGGCGGCAACGGCAAAGCCGCGGTCCGCCAGCTCCTCCGACAGTTTGGCTGCCGTGCGCTTGGTCTTGGTGAAGATGATGGTCCGGCCGCGGCCCTTGGACTGCAGGATGCGGGATACAACTTCGCTCTTGTCGAGGTTGTGGGCGCGGTAGACAACCTGGCGGATGTCCTTCTTGGTCATCCCCTCGTCATCCGGGTCTGCGGCACGGATGTGGGTGGGCTTGGTCATGTAACGGCGTGCCATGGCGACGACGGCGCCGGGCATGGTGGCTGAGAACAGCAGCGTCTGGCGCACGGCGGGCGTGGCCGCCATCAGGGTTTCGACGTCGGGCAGGAAGCCCAGGTCCAGCATTTCGTCGGCTTCATCGAGCACGACGATCCGGACGTTCTTCAGCGACAGGTGCTTCTTGTTGTACAGGTCGATCAGGCGGCCGGGGGTTCCCACGACAATTTCCACACCGGCGGCCAGCGATTCGATCTGGGGCTCGTAGGCCCGGCCGCCGTAGATCGTGGCGATGCGGGCGCCGCGGCGCTTGGCCGCGGTGGTGAGGTCGCCGGCCACCTGGACGGCAAGCTCACGGGTGGGCACCACGATCAGTGCCTGCGGAGCGCCGGGCACGGCCAGGGAAGCGTAGGCCTCGTCATCCGGGGCAATCACGCGCTGGATGGCGGGAATGCCAAAGCCGAGGGTCTTGCCGGTACCGGTCTTGGCCTGGCCAATAATGTCGTGGCCGCCCAGGGCGACCGGAAGCGTCATGGACTGGATCGGGAAGGGGTGGGTGATCCCGGCCTCGGCCAGTGACTGCACGATGTCGCCGCGGACGCCGAAGTCCGCGAAGGTCAGTTCCTGGATTTCGGCTGCCTCCTGCGACGTGGCCAGGGTGTCGGCCACGGACAGAGCTTCATTGCTGTCATCAGCGGTGAGGTGACGGGTGTCGTCCACCTGGGAGAGTTCAGTGTTCAATTAAATACCGTTCAGTTAGGCATCGCGGCGCCATGCTCGACGAGTGGCTGTGAGAGCCCATACCGGAGCGGATGGCACGCGCATGATGCGTCCAGCGGAAGCCGATCGCGGGCTAACAACTGCAGGTCCGCCGCGGTGCATCGGGCACGGGCGGCGGCCAAAAATATCAAGATCGCGTAGGTGTTGCGGGTCTGGCTAAGGTCTATCAGACGACCGGGCATCCTTATTACTACCCAACAAGTCTAACCGGTGGGTGCGCATGCGGGCGCATTGGGCGCGGGTGCGGCGCGCAGCCGGGTGCTGGCGGTACGCTGAACTCCATGACGAACCGGACCCGTTCCCAGCACTCTTCCCCTCACGGCCCGGAACTGCGGGATCCTTCCCCCGACGCCGCGGAGCTGTACCGCCGCTTCCTGGCCGACCTGTTTGGGGTCATGGCCTACGGTGAGCTGTCGGCCTTCGAACGGATGTCTTCCGATGCGCGGTTTTCGCCCACCCTGCATGACCGGACCGTCCTGGGACGGCTCGCCGTCCGGGAATATGAGCACTTCGAGCGGGTGACCGCTCATCTCAGGACCCTGGGGCTGGACCCCGAAACGGCCATGCGCCCGTTCCAGCCCTCAGTTGATGCCTTCCACGACAGGACGCGGCCGGCGGACTGGTTTGAGTCACTGATGAAGTTCTACGTGACTGACGGCATTTCGGACGACTTTTATCAGGCGGTCGCGTCGCGGCTGGACCCGGTCACGGCGGAGCTGGTGCTTGGCCTGCAGGAAACCGAGCACACCGGTGCCGTTCTCGAAGCCCGGCTTCAGCAGGCGCTGGCCGACGATCCACGGCTGTCCTCGCGGCTGGCGCTGTGGGGGCGCCGGCTGGTGGGAGAAGCGCTGACCCAGGCCCAGCGGGTTGTCCTCGAACGGGCGGTCCTGGGCGGGCTGCTGCAGGACACGGAGCAGGGCCTCCAGGAGGACGAGGTCAAAACCCTCTTTGCGTCTCTGACCAGGAACCATTCCCGGCGCATGAGCAGGCTGGGCCTGACGGCTTAGGCCTCCGGCGGGCCCCCCGGGTTCCACTCACCGAGAAAGAGCAACAGGTTGGCATGGACGGCTCATCTGTATCCAGGCGCTCCGTGCTGTGGGCCTGCGCAACTGCTGCGGTGCTCATTCCCGGGACGGCGGAGAACGCCGGCACCGGTGCGGCCCCGGCTCCCGGAGAGGACTTGGCCGAAGGAACCCTGATCCAGGTTCCCGAACTGAACCGCGCCATGACCTACGACTCACGGATCGGGGACTCCGCCGTGGTCATCGGCGACTCGCAGACCGGCCCGGAAACATGGGTCGCCCGCGGATTGGACGCCTTGGGCTACCGGACGGTGCTCCGCGGCGCCGGGGGGACCGGCTACATCAGGGGGACTCAGCGGGTGGGCAGCTACCACCAGGCGCTGACCCGGCAGCAGTGGCTGCTGCCATGGGGACATCCGCGGCTGGTGATCCTGCAGGGAGGCGGCAACGACGTCGGCCGGGCAACTGACGCGGAACTGGCCCGGGCAGTGGAACAAATGATCGGGGAAATGCGCCGGACCTATCCGCAAACCCAACTGGTGATGGTGGGAGTTATTTCATCCGGGCCCGGAGCGGGCCTGGGCGGCAGGCGGTTTGCCGCGGATCAGTTGGTGGCCGGGGTGGCCGCGGAGCAGGAGGTTCCGTTCCTCAGCGTGGGGGACTGGTGGACCCGGCTGGGACTGGAGCAGTTTTTGCAGCCGGACGGCATCCACTTCACGCCGGAGGGGCACCGGGAGGCGGGCAGGGTTTTTGCCCGTGAGCTGGGCTCCATGCTGGCATCCGGCACCGCCGGTTAGAGCCGCAGGACGCGTTCCAGTTCTGCTGTGTCCCGCGCCTGGCGCGCCGGGCCCAGGACAAGTGCGGTGGTCACGGTGCCGACGGCGGCGGCAACCGGGGGAAGGGCCCACACGAGCCAGTGCAGGTCCGGATCGGACCCCGCACCAGCCAGCTGCAGCACCACCCACAGCAGCAGCCCGGCCACCGCGCCGAGCCCCGGGAGCAGGAAGATGCCATAGCGGGACCGGCGCCGGTCAGCGCCCCACACGATGAAGCCGACCGCCACGGATGCGGCAGCGGCAACAATCAGACTGGCCATCTTCCCCTCCGAAGCCTGCTAGAGGGCGCCGAAACCGACGCGCCGCACCTCTTCAGCACCAATTTCCACATAGCCGATGACTCCGGCGGGAACCATGATGAGCCGGCCCTTGTCATCCTTCAGGCGCAGTTCCTTCTGTGCGCTGAGTGCCTCAGCCACCAGATCGGCAACGGCGTCGGCGTTCTGGCTCGACTCAAAGACAATTTCGCGGCCAACATTCTGAATACCGATTTTTACTTCCACCGTGATGCCTCCTGTATTGATGAACGTATCCGTTCGAAATCTACTCTAGATCTCTTTGGGGAACCGGCTGATTCCGCGCCAAGCTAAACGGTAAATGAGTTCCGAAGCCGCATCGATGTCCAGATCCCCGTCGGTCTCGAGCCAGTACCGGGCACTGACCTGAGCCATTCCGGCGAGGGCGCGGCCCAGCAGGGTGGCCTCGACGGGCGAAAGTTTGGTGTCCTCCGCGATCACCCCGGCAATGCTGCTGGCAAAGCGGGCGTTGAACTCCTCAATGCGTGCACTGACTTCCACGTCGTTCGTGAGGTCGGATTCGAAGACCAGCCGGTGCCCCTGGCTGTCCTGGGCGACGAAGCGGAAGTAGGCCCGCATGGTTTCGCGGACCCGCAGTTTGTTGTCAGTGGTGGAGGTCAGGGCGGAGTTGAGGAAGTCCGTCAGTGTTCCCAGATGGTTCTCCAGCAGCGCCAGGTACAGCTCGCGCTTGCCCGGAAAGTGCTGGTACAGCACGGGCTTGCTGACATGGGCGGCTTCGGCGATGTCGTCCATAGCGGCTCCGTGGAACCCGTTGCTGACAAAGACTTCCTGCGCAGCGCTCAGCAGTTGGCGGCGGCGTTCCTCCCGGGGCAGACGGGTGGATTTGCCGGTTTGCTGGCTGCTCACGTGTACGGACCTCTCAACGGCACCGGGCCAAGGCGCCCGGACAACGGATTTCAGTTTACCCGCGGGTAATAACTCCAACAGGTTTCGGCTCAGCGATTCGGTACTAGATTGGGATTCATGACTGAGCAGCAAGTTGCACTTCCGCCGCTGGTTGAGCCCGCAGCCGGGCTGAGCGACGAGGAAACCCTGCGGTATTCCCGGCACCTCCTGCTGCCGGAATTCGGAATCCAGGCGCAGCGGCGCCTGAAAAATGCGCGTGTCCTGGTCATTGGCGCCGGGGGACTGGGGTCCCCGGCGCTGCTGTATCTGGCGGCGGCGGGAGTGGGCACCCTGGGCATTATCGACGACGACACTGTGGAACTCTCCAACCTGCAGCGCCAGGTGATCCATGGAGTCTCCGACGTCGGCGCGTCCAAAGCCGAGTCCGCCCGCCGCAGCGTCCTGGAACTCAATCCGCTCGTCACGGTGGTGCTGCACCCGGTCCGCCTGGACGCCTCCAACGCGCTGGAGATCTTTGCCGGTTATGACCTGATCCTCGACGGCACCGACAACTTTGCCACCCGCTACCTGGTGAACGATGCAGCCGAGATCCTGGGCAAACCCTATGTCTGGGGATCCATTCTCCGCTTTGACGGCCAGGTGAGCGTGTTCTGGGGAAAGTACGGGCCGACGTACCGGGACCTCTACCCGGAGGCGCCGCCGCCCGGTTCCGTTCCATCCTGCGCGGAAGGCGGAGTGCTGGGGGTGCTGTGTGCACAAATTGGATCCGTGATGGTCAACGAAGCCATCAAGCTGATCACCGGCACCGGGACCACGCTGCTGGGCCGGGTCCTGGTGCTGAATGCCCTTGATATGGCCTGGCGCCAGATCCGGGTGCGGAAGGACCCGGCAGCCGTGCCGGTCACCGAGCTGGTGGACTATGAGGCGTTCTGCGGCCTGCCGCCGCGGGGGACGGCGGGCAGCACGAACGCCGACGGCATCCCCGCCGTCGACGTCAGGGAACTGGAGCGGCTGCTGGCCGAACGCAGCGCCGGCAACCGGGATTTCGATCTGCTGGACGTCCGGGAACCCGGCGAGCACGCGATAGTGAGCATCCCCGGCGCGGTGCTGATGCCCAGGGCCGGGATTCTGTCGGGGGAGCAGCTGCCCGGGCGCGGCCGCGAGCTGTACGTGCACTGCAAGTCCGGCGGCCGGTCAGCGGAAGTGACGGCGTTCCTGCGGGACCAGGGGTACCGGGATGTCTATAACGTGGCCGGCGGAATCCTGGAATGGGTGCGGGAGATTGAGCCGGCGAAGCCGGTGTACTGACCGGCGGACGAAGCGGACCGGTCCGGACTAGGCGGATTCGGCCGTATCAGTGTTTTCCGGTGCGGCGTTGCCGTGCCCGGGATGGCTGCCGTGCGGCGGGACCGGGGAGCGGCGCTGCACCGGCTGATCGGGAGTAATCCCGAACAGGGCTTCGAGTCCCTTGATGTAGTCGTCCTGCTGTCCGCTGGCCGCGAGCTCGCGGGCACGGACGGTGGGGACGTGCAGCAGCTGCTTGACCATGCGGCGCATGGCGAATTCCACTTCCTCGGCGGCACCGGTGCAGCCGTGCTGCGCCCGGACCTTCTCGAGCTCGGAATCCAAAACGTTGAGCGTGTGCCGGCGCAGGGCCACGATTGCCGAGTCCATCTGCCGGCTCAGCTGAAGCTCGGAAAATGCCTTGGCAGCGTCGGCAACAATGCCGCTGGCCTGCTTGAGGGATTCCGCCTGCTCGGCGGGGGCCGCCAGACGCACGGACTCAAGGGTGATCAGGTCCACGCCGTCCACTTCGCGCACGGCGGGCTCAAAGTCGTGGGTCAGCGCCAGATCAATGATGATCAGCGGCTTATTGCTGTTCGCCCGCACCCGGCTGATGTCCTTGGCGCTGACCTGGCTGTCGCTGCCGCTGCAGCCAATGACGACGTCGGCATCGGCGAGGGCGGCGGAAAGGGAATCGCGGGTCAGGGGGGTTCCGCCGCGGGAAGCCGTGAAGGACTCAGCGCGGTCGGAGGAGGAATAGACGCTGATGTTGGAGCAGCCGCGCTCCTTGAGCAGGGACATGGTGGCGCCGGCATAGGCGCCGGTGCCGAACACGACCACTGCCTTGTTGCGCCAATCGACGTCAACGGAAAGGTCGGTGGCCAGTTCCAGTGCCACGGACACAATGGAAAGCCCCCGTTTTCCGAGGGCTGTCAGTGCGCCAACATCTTTGGCGGTGCGCGAAGCGGTCTGGAAGAGCCGGGTCAGGCCGCCGCTTGCCGTGCCTTTTTCCTGGGCCTCAATGAGTGCCCGCCGGACCTGGCCGGCAATCTCGCGTTCGCCGACGACGGCGGAATCCAATCCGGCTCCCACGGCGAAGAGATGCTTGGCCACCGATTCACCGGTGTTTGTGGTGAAGGAGCGCGACACCAGGTCTTTGTTCAGTCCGGAGTGCCGGCTGATTTCCGCGACGACGGCGGAGCGGGCTGCTTCGATGTCCGCCTCCGACCGCGCTTCGCAGTAAACCTCGAAGCGGTTGCAGGTTGCCAGGACCACGGATCCGGACACCGGCGAGCCGGTTTCGAGCAGGGAGGAGGAGACCTGGGATGCACCGGCGCTGAGGCGGGCAACAGTTTCCAGATCAACATCGGAATGCGTCGCAATAAGGGAAAGTAGAACCACAGTGCCTCAATAGTAGCCACCGGGGTGGTGTTCACCCCAATAGGACGCCCTAACTAACAGCCCTTTCCGGGGTGTTTCCCATCACCTCCGGCGCCGTCCGGGGCGCGGTCAGCGGCCTCTGGTTATCCATCGGCCGGGATTTTGGAGAGAATCAGGGTATGACTCTTAGCGCCTCTCATCCGCTCATGGATGGCCGCACGGCCGATTCCCCCCTGATTACCGCTTACCGCGG
This sequence comes from Arthrobacter gandavensis, assembly GCF_009192735.1. Taxonomy (GTDB): domain Bacteria; phylum Actinomycetota; class Actinomycetes; order Actinomycetales; family Micrococcaceae; genus Arthrobacter_B; species Arthrobacter_B citreus. The sequence goes on along the minus strand of NZ_VTFU01000002.1, from coordinate 289,602 downwards.
CGGAACTCCGTCCCGCCGCCCGGTCTGGTTTATGCGTCAGGCCGGCAGGTCACTTCCGGAATACCGCAAGCTGCGGGAGGGGACGGCGATGCTGGATTCGTGCCTGGACCCCGCCATGGCTTCGGAAATCACGCTGCAGCCGGTCCGCCGCCACGACGTCGACGCCGGGATCTTCTTCTCCGACATCGTCATCCCGCTCAAGCTCGCCGGCGTGGACGTGGACATTGTTCCCGGCGTCGGACCCGTCCTGGGTTCGCCGGTGCGGACCGCGGCCGACGCTGCGGCGCTGCCGGTCCTGACGGACGAGGCGCTTGAACCGATCCGTGAAGCCGTCCGCCTGACCGTGGCGGAGCTGGGCAGCACGCCGCTGATCGGTTTTGCCGGCGCCCCGTTTACGCTCGCCGCGTACATGGTGGAGGGGAAACCATCCCGTGACCACCTCGGTCCCCGCACCATGATGCATGCCGATCCGGAGACCTGGCAGGCGCTGACGCAGTGGGCGGCAGATGCGTCCGGCATGTTCCTGCGCGCGCAGCTTGAAGCCGGAGCCAGCGCCGGGCAGCTGTTCGACTCCTGGGCCGGATCCCTGGGCCTGGCCGACTACACCCGCCACGTGGCACCGGCCTCGGCGCGTGCCCTGGACCATGTCCGCGACCTGGGCGCCCCTCTGATTCACTTCGGCACCGGCACCTCCGAACTGCTCGGAGCCATGCGTGACGTCGGCGTCGACGTCGTTGGCGTGGACTACCGGCTGCCGCTGGATGAGGCGAACCGCCGGCTGGGCGGCACCACGCCGCTGCAGGGCAACATTGATCCGGCCCTGCTGGAAGCTCCCTGGCCGGTGCTCGAGGCCCACGTCCGCGACGTGCTGGCCGCCGGAGCGAAGGCCCCGGGCCACGTCGTCAACCTGGGCCACGGCGTTCCGCCGGACACCAACCCGGACGTCCTGACACGGGTCGTTGAGCTGATCCACTCGGTGGAGCCGTAACCATGCCGCACCGCCCGGTTCTTCCCCATTTCTCCGCCGGCCGCAAACCCGGCGCCGCTGAAGCCGCATCCGCCGCGCCGGCTCCCGGCCCGAGCGCCGTGGTGGTGGGCGGCGGCATCTCAGGTCTCATCGCGGCGCGGGACATGGCCCGCCGCGGCATGGCCGTGACGCTGCTCGAGGCCGCTTCCGCGGTGGGGGGCTGCGTGGGCACCCATACGGTTGCCGGCCTGAGCCTGGACAGCGGAGCGGAATCGTTCGCGACCCGTTCCAGCGCCGTGTCCGATTTGATCGAGGAGCTGGGACTCAGCGGCGGCGTCGTGAACCCCAACCGGGACGGCGCCTGGCTGCAGCTCTCAGGTGACGACGTCGCCGCTTCCGCCCAGCGCATGCCCCAGACCGGGATGCTGGGTATTCCCGCCGACCCCCGGGCGCCTGAAATTGTCCGCGCCATCGGACGGGCCGGAGCGGCCCGTGCGGCGTTGGACAGGATCCTGCCGGTTGGCTCCCTGGCCAGGAAGGAAAGCGTCAGCCTCGGCGAGGTTGTCCGTGCGCGCATGGGTGACGCCGTGCTGCGCCGGCTCGTGGCACCGGTGGTCGGGGGAGTCTATTCTTCGGACCCGGACGTCCTTGACGTTGACTCGGTTGCGCCGGGGCTGCGGGCGGCACTGACAAAGCACGGATCCCTCGCCGCCGCGGTTGGCGCCATGCGGGCCGCGGCTCCCGCCGGTTCCGCCGTTGCCGGCCTTACGGGGGGCATGGGCATGCTCACCCGCGCACTGGAAGAGGACCTGGCAGCCCTCGGCGTCAAGATCGACACCGGCGTGGCCGTTGAATCGGTCGAGCGCAGTGGAAACGGCTGGATCGTTACCGCAGCCGGCCGCACCCTGTCCGCGGACGCCCTGGTCATGGCCACCGACGGGCCCACCGCCGTCGAACTGCTTGCCGGAACCGTCCCGGAACTTGCCGCCGCGCGCCCGGGGCCGGGGCCCGGCGTCGCGCTCGTCACCCTGGTGGTGGATCAGCCTGACTTGGATGCCCACCCCCGCGGCACCGGCGTCCTGGTGGCGGAAGACGTCGAAGCGGTGGACGCAAAGGCGCTGACGCACGCCACCGCCAAATGGCAGTGGCTGGCCGATTCCACCGGGCCGGGGACCCATGTCCTGCGGCTTTCCTACGGGCGGGCGCTCAGCGCGGCCACCGCCGTGCAGGCACAGCCCAGTCCCGTGGAGCGGGACGATGAGGACCTGTTTGCCCAGGCGCTGGCGGATGCGTCAGCGCTGCTGCAGATCCCGCTGGGCGTGGACGACGTCGTGGGCTGGGATGTGGTCCGCTGGGTCGGCGCACTGCCCTCCGCCGCCGTCGGCCACCGGGACCGGGTCGCCGCGGTCCGTGCCGCCGTCGACGCCGTCCCCGGGCTGGAAGTGGTGGGCGCATGGCTCGCCGGCACCGGACTGGCCGCCGTCACCGCCGATACCAGGGCCCGGATTGCAGGCCTGGCGGACCAGCTGGACCAGCTGTGACATTAGCCACTTTCTACAAGAAGTAGAAGAAGAGTATTTCGTCTAAGCCTGCCCATAAGGGCAGACTGTTAATCATGAGTGAGCCCATGGGTCAGAGCACCGAAGAAACCGCCGCCGCCGAAGAACAGTTCTTTACCCTCTGGACCGTTTTCAAGCGGTCCTCCGTGGGTGGAGCAAACGCAGAAGCGGCGGACGACGAGGAAAACGTCAGGGCGTTTGAAGCCCTGACCGAACAGCTGGCAGACCGCCACGTCACCCTCCGCGGACTGTACGACGTATCCGCCATGCGCGCGGATGCCGACATCATGGTGTGGCTGCACGGCGGCCGCGCCGAGGACCTGCAGTCGGCAATCCGCGATATCCGCCGCTCCGGCCTGTTTGGCGGCACCGAGATTGCCTGGTCGGCAATGGGCGTGCACCGCGACGCGGAGTTCTCCAAGAACCACTGGCCCTCCTACGCCCGCGGCATTGATCCGGAAGCCTGGATCTGCGTCTACCCGTTTGTCCGCTCCTACGAGTGGTACCTGCTGCCCGCCGAGGAACGCGGCAAGATGCTGCGCGACCACGGCATGCTGGGCCGCGAGTTCCCGCAGGTCCTGGCCAACACGGTGGCCTCCTTTGCCCTGGGCGACTGGGAATGGATCCTCGGTCTCGAGGCGCCGAACCTGGTTGACCTGGTGGACATGATGCGCCATCTGCGCAGCACCGAAGCGCGCAACCACGTGCGCGAAGAAATTCCCTTCTACACGGGCCGGCGCATCGCCGCCGCCGAAGTTGCCGAGGTACTGAAATGACGACACCCGCATCCAACGAATCCGCAGCCCTGAACCCCTTTGAGGGCGTTGACGAGAACGGGCGGATGGCCCCCAAGCACTATGACGCCATCCTGCTGGCATCCTTTGGCGGACCGGAAGGGCAGGAAGACGTCATCCCGTTCCTGCGCAACGTCACCCGCGGGCGCGGCATCCCCGATGAGCGCCTCGAAGAGGTGGCGACCCACTACCGCGCCAACGGCGGAATCAGCCCCATCAACGAGCAGAACCGCGCCTTGAAGGCGGCCCTCGAGGCCGAGCTGAAGCGCCGCGGCATCGATACCCCCGTGCTGTGGGGCAACCGCAACTGGGCCCCGTACATCAAGGACGTGCTGCAGGAGGCCTACGACTCCGGCTACCGCCGCCTGCTGATGGTCACCACCAGCGTGTACTCCTCCTACTCCAGCTGCCGCCAGTACCGCGAAGACCTGGGCATGAACCTGATCGCCACCGGCCTGGACAAGAAGCTGCAGGTGGACAAGGTCCGCCAGTACTTCGACCACCCCGGTTTTGTGGAGCCCTTCGTTGAAGGCGTCCGCGACTCGCTGGCGAACGTCCGCGAGCAGCTGGCAGCACGCGGGGAGGAAGACGGGAAGATCGAAATCCTGTTCTCCACCCACTCCATTCCCACCGGCGACGCCGAAGCATCCGGCCCGCGCGACCGCGAGTTCGAGGAAGGCAGCGCCTACGTGGCGCAGCACCTGGCCAACGCCCGCGCCATCATGGACCGCGTCCCCGAAGCAGCCGGCCTGGACTGGCAGCTGGTCTACCAGTCCCGCTCCGGCTCGCCGCACACGCCGTGGCTGGAACCGGACATCAACGACGCCATCGCCGAACTGCCCGCCAAAGGCGTCAAGGGCGCCGTCATTGTTCCGCTGGGCTTCGTCAGCGACCACATGGAAGTCCTCTGGGACCTCGACACCGAGGCCATTGAGACCTGCCGGGAGCTGGGCCTGGCCGCCCACCGCGCGCCCACCCCGGGCATCCACGAGACTTTCGTCTCCGGCCTGGTGGACCTGCTGTGTGAGCGCACCGAGGAAAACAACATTGCCGACCGGCCGGCCCTGACCAAGCTTGGCCCCTGGTACGACGTCTGCCGTCCCGGCTGCTGTGCCAACCTGCGCGGCGAGAAGCCGACCATCGCCGGCGCCGATTCCACCGTGGGTGTGCAGTAGTGGCGCATGAGCCGGTGCTGATCGGTACCCGGGGCAGTGCCCTGGCCGTTACGCAGACCACCACCGCGGCCAATGCGCTGGCGGAGCTGGGCGGGTTCGACGTCGAACTGGTGCGCGTGCGCACCGAAGGCGACATCAACCGCGCCGCGCTGTCCCAGATCGGCGGCACCGGAGTCTTTGTCGCGGCGCTGCGTGATTCGCTGCTGGCAGGGGACTGCGACGTGGCCGTCCATTCGTTGAAGGATCTGCCCACCGGGGCTGCCGAAGGCCTGACAATCGGGGCCATCCCGTCCCGCGTCGATGTCCGGGACGCCCTGTGCGCCCGGGACGGGCTGACCCTGGCCCAGCTGCCGGAGGGGGCACGCGTGGGCACCGGTTCGCCGCGCCGGGCTGCGCAGCTGCGCGCCGCACGCCCGGACCTGGACGTGGTGGATATCCGCGGCAACGTGGACACCCGGCTGGGCCGCGTGGCCGGTTTGGTCGAGGGCGCTCCCGGCGATCTCGACGCCGTCGTCCTGGCGGCTGCCGGCCTGGCCCGCCTGGGCCGGCTGGAGATGGTTTCGGAATTCCTGGACCCGTCGGTCATGCTGCCGGCACCGGGCCAGGGAGCGCTTGCGGTGGAATGCCGCAGTGCCGATGCCGCCGAAGGCCCGCTGAGCCGTGCCCTGGCAGCGTATGACAACAACGCCGCCCGCCTGACCGTCACCGCGGAACGGGCGCTGCTGAACCGGCTCGAAGCCGGCTGCACCGCACCCATTGGTGCGCTGGCGTCGCTGACGGAAACCCGGCTGCACCTGGAATCCGTGGTGTGCAGCGATGACGGAACCCGCATCATGCGGCGGTCGGCGGCAACCGCGGTACTGGACGAAGACGGCGCGCGCGCCCTGGGCGTCCGTCTCGCCGAGGACCTGCTCGCTGCCGGCGCCGCGTCCCTGACGGACCTAGCGGTCAGCTGATGCGCCGTATTCCGGGCTGCTGACGTGGCGGAGAGGAAACCCGGTCCCGGGCTCGCCGGACTGACCGTGGTGCTGCCGCGCACGCCGGACCGGGCGGCCGCCATGGCTGCCGAACTTGGAAGCCACGGCGCCGACGTGGCGCTGATGCCGCTGATCGACTTTCAGTTTCCCGCCGACACGGGCGAGCTTGACCGGGCGCTGAAGGCGCTGCGTGGGGGGCGTTTCGCCTGGGTGATCTTCACCAGCGTGACCACTGTCCGCGCCATGGTCCGGCGCTGTGCCGCACTCGGCGTTCCGGTGTCCTCGGCCGTCCCGGCGGCCACCTGCATCGCCGCCGTTGGAGCAGGTACGCGGCAGGCGCTTGAGGACATTGGGCTGGACGTTGACCTGATGCCGGACGGAGACCAGTCCGCGCGCGGACTCGCCGAATCCTGGCCCCACCCCTCGGGCTCTGATCCTGAGGGCCGCGGCCTGCGGATCCTGCTCCCGCAGGCGGACCTGGCCGACCCGGCCCTGGCAGCGGATCTGACCGGCCTCGGCTGGGAGGTCCATCCAGTGACCGCTTACTGCACCGTGGATTTCCCGGCCACCGGAGTGCGTTTTACGCCGGCTGTGGAGGACAATCCCGCCGCCGGCCCCCGCATCCTCACCCCGCAGGAATTCCTTGCCGAGATCCCGAAGGGACCGCGCGCCGTCGTCCTGACCTCGCCCAGCATTGTGCGCCGGTTTGTGCGCCGGTGCTTCCCCCTCCCGCCCGGAACCATCCTGGCAGCCATCGGTGACAGCACCGCCCGCCAGATGCGGGAGCTGGATATCTCCCCGCACGCTGTGGCGAAGCAGCCCACCCCGGCGGGAATAGTGCAGGCCCTGTCCAGTGCTATGTCTATGGGTCCCACCAACTAGTTCCCCATCATTTACGGAAGGCAGATCTCCTTTTATGAGCTTCCCCCAGCACCGTCCCCGCCGGCTCCGCACCACTCCCGCCATGCGGCGGCTCACTGCTGAATACCGGCTGGACCCGGCCGAACTGATTCTTCCCGCCTTTGTCCGCGAGGGCATCACCGAGCCCAACCCGCTCACCTCCATGCCCGGTGTCGTCCAGCACACCCTGGACAGCCTGAAGAAGGCGGCAGCCGAAGCGGTTGACCTGGGCGTGGGCGGCATCATGCTCTTCGGCATCCCCGCCGAGCGCGATGCCGTTGGAAGTGCCGGCACCGACCCCCACGGCATCCTCAACCGCGGCATTAGGGCCGTCCGTGACGAAGTGGGCGACGACCTGGTCATCATGAGCGATGTCTGCCTGGACGAATTCACCGACCACGGCCACTGCGGCGTGCTGGATGGGAACGGCGTGGTGGACAATGACGCGACGCTGGAAATCTACGGCCGGATGGCCGTGGAGCAGGCACGCGCCGGAGCCCACGTCCTCGGCCCGTCCGGCATGATGGATGGACAAATCGCCGTCATCCGGCAGGCATTGGAGACGGCCGGCTACAAGGATGTAGCGCTCTTCGCCTACGCCGCGAAGTACGCCTCGGCGTTCTACGGCCCGTTCCGCGAAGCCGTGGACTCCCAGCTCAAGGGCGACCGCCGCACCTACCAGATGGACGCCGCAAACCGCCGGGAAGCTATCCTCGAAGTTGAACTGGACCTCGAAGAAGGCGCCGACATGGTGATGGTCAAGCCGGCCATGAGCTACCTGGACGTGCTGGCCGACGTGGCCGCCATGTCCCCGGTGCCCGTGGGCGCTTACCAGATCTCCGGCGAGTACGCGATGATTGAAGCGGCCGCCGCCAACGGCTGGATTGACCGCCGCCGGGCCATCGAAGAGTCCGTCCTGGGCATCAAGCGGGCCGGCGCCAACATGATTCTCACCTACTGGGCCACCGAGCTGGCGGCCTGGCTGAAGGAAAGCAAGTAATGACCTCACCTGTCACCGCCATCTCATCGTCCGAGGAACTCTTTGACCGTGCGCGGTCCCTGATGCCCGGCGGCGTGAACTCCCCGGTCCGGGCTTTCGGCTCCGTGGGCGGCACCCCCCGGTTCATGGTTTCCGCCAAAGGCCCGTACATCACGGATTCCGAAGGCCGCGAATACGTGGACCTGGTCTGCTCCTGGGGTCCGGCACTGGTGGGCCACTCGCATCCCGACGTCATCGCCGCCGTCCACGCAGCCGTCGACAACGGACTGTCCTTCGGCGCCTCCACTCCGGCGGAAGCCGAGCTGGCGCAGCTGGTGATGGACCGGGTTCCCGCGGTGAAGCGCCTGCGGATGGTTTCCACCGGCACCGAGGCAACCATGACTGCGGTTCGGCTGGCCCGCGGCTTCACCGGCCGCAACCTGGTCATCAAGTTTGCCGGCTGCTATCACGGCCACCTGGACGGACTGCTGGCCGCCGCCGGTTCCGGGCTGGCCACGCTGGCGCTGCCGGGCTCCGCCGGCGTCACCGAGGCCACCGCCGCCGAAACGCTGGTGCTGCCCTACAACGACATCAAGGCTGTCGAGGCCGCCTTCGCCGAGCACGGCGCGAATATTGCCGCAGTGATCACCGAAGCGGCGCCGGCCAACATGGGCGTTGTCACCCCCGAGCCGGGTTTCAACGCCGCACTGTCACGGATCACCACATCCCACGGCGCCCTGCTGATCCTCGATGAGGTCCTCACCGGTTTCCGCACCGGTCCGGCAGGATACTGGGGTCTCACCGGCGCGCACGAAGGCTGGGCACCGGACCTGTTCACCTTCGGCAAGGTCATCGGCGGAGGCATGCCCGTTGCAGCCCTTGGCGGCCGCGCCGACGTCATGGATTATCTGGCCCCGCTGGGTCCCGTCTACCAGGCCGGCACGCTGTCCGGTAATCCGATCGCCATGGCTGCCGGCGTTGCCACTCTGAAAGCTGCCACCGCCGAGGTCTACGCGAACGTTGACGCCCGCTCCGCTGAGCTGTCGGCCGCGGTGTCCGCGGAGCTGGACAAAGCCGGGGTGGACCACAGCATCCAGCGTGCCGGCAGCCTCTTCAGCGTGGCCTTCGGCACCTCGGCCGCGGGCGTGCACAACTACGAGCAGGCCCAGGCGCAGGAAGCGTACCGCTACAAGCCGTTCTTCCACTCGATGCTCGAGTCCGGGGTCTACCTGCCGCCGTCGGTCTTCGAGGCATGGTTCCTGTCCGGAGCGCACGACGACGCGGCCATGGAGCGCATTTACGCCGCCCTTCCGGCGGCGGCGAAGGCTGCGGCTGACGCCAAGCCGTAGCCCTGCACGCCAAAAAGGAGTCCCGCACCGGTCAGACCGGTGCGGGGCTCCTTTTTTTGGGTAGTGCTCCGGAAGCCTAGAAGGCAGCCGTGACGTCGCCGTTGGGCCAGGTTTCCTCGATGTAGGACTTGACCTCGGGGGAGTGCAGCAGCTCTTCGAGCTTGTCGATCCGGGCATCCTTGTTGCCGGTCTTCCACGCCAGGAAGTTGGCGTACGGGTTGTCCTCGACGGACTCCACCAGCAGGGCATCCTCGGTGCTCAGTTCGGCGGCCAGGATGTAGTTTCCGTTGATGATCGCCAAGTCCACAGTCGCGTCGCTGAGGTCACTGACCAGCAGTTCGGGCTGGTTCTCGACGAACTCCAGGCCCTTGGGGTTCTGTTCGTCAGTCAGCGACAGCACGGAAGCGTCGGCATCGACGTTTTCCAGCAGCCCGGCTCCTTCCAGCAGGGTCAGCGCGCGGGCCTGGTTGGAGGGGTCATTGGTGATGGCGATGCGGGCGCCGTCGCCAACCTCGGAGATGTCCTGGTGCTTTTCGGAGAACACGGCGTACGGTTCCACATGCACGCCGGCGCCGTGTTCAAAGTCGTAGCCCTGGGACTCGACCTGCGACTCGAAGTAGGGCAGGTGCTGGTAGTAATTCGCATCCAGGGAACCGTCATCGAGGGCGATGTTGGGGGTGACGTAGTCGTCGAATTCCTTGATTTCCAGGTCCAGGCCGGTATCGGCAACCAGGTTTTCATCAATGAACTGCAGGATCTTGCCCTGCGGCAGCGGGCTGGCGCCCACGGTCAGGGTAACGGGGTTCGCCGGATCGAGGGTATCCACGGTGGACGATGCTTCGTCGCCTCCGCAGGCGGAAAGGGCCAGGGCAGCGGCCACTCCGGTGGCAACAAGAGTCAGAGATTTACGCAAGGAAAGCGTTCCTTTCAAGTGACCCGGGCGGGGAAACTTCCGGCCCGGACAGGGAGCAGCTAGCGGCTACTGGCTGCGGCTTCGCGTACCGCCGCACCGCGGACGGCGGGACGGCGGCACGGAAATTCTGGGTGGCAACGTGTGTTGCCTCTCCGGCGGGGTGTTCAGCGCCGGACACGTGCTTCGGAGACAGCGGAGGCGCGGTCACCGGAAACGGACGGAGCGGGGTCGGCGGATTCCGCCGGTGCTTCGGCCACACCGGCGGCGGCTGCTGCGGGCTCCGGGCGGCGCCGGCGCTTTCCCGACCCGCCGGCCGAGCGGTGGTCCACCCGCCGGGCAACAATGTCGCCGGTGATTTGGATGACCTGCACGATAGCCACGATCACGATGATGGTCACCACCATGACGCCGCTGTCGAACCGCTGCACGCCGTAGTTGTAGGCCAGGCGGCCCAAACCGCCTCCGCCGACAATGCCGGCCATGGCCGAGTAGCCAACCAGCGTGACCATGGTGGTGGTCAGCGCAGCCACCAGGCCGGGCATGGCCTCGGGCAGCAGGACCTTGGTGACGATCTGCATCTTGGTTGATCCCATGACCAGTGCGGCGTCGATCTTTCCTCCGGAAACATCCCGCAGCGCCGTTTCCACCAGGCGGGCGAAGAACGGAATGGTGCCGATGCTCAGGGCCACGCAGGCAGCGATCGGCCCGATCGAGGTGCCGGTGATGATCCGGGCCAGCGGAATCAGCGTGACCATCAGGATGGCAAACGGAATGGAGCGCGTGATGTTGACAATGATGTCGCTGACGATCCGGTTGATCACGGGGAAGGGCCGGAGCCCGCCCGGGGCACTGGTGTGCAGGAAGATCCCCAGCGGAAGGCCGATCAGCAGCGTCACGACGCCGGAGATCGCCACCATCTGCAGTGTTTCCACTATCGATTCGGGCAGCGCCTTGGTAATACCGGGGTTGTTCAGGAGCTCGGTGAGGAAATTCATGCTGCCACCTCCACGGCAACGCCCTGGTTGGCGAGATAGTCGGTGACGGCCTGCATGTCCGTGTGGACATCCAGCTGGATGCGCAGCCGGCCGAAGCGGCTGCCGGCGAGGGTTTCGACGCTTCCGGCCAGGACGTTGACATCCGTGTTGAAGCGCCGGGTCAGCGCGGAAAGCACGGGCTCGGTGGCGCTGCCGCCGGTGAGCAGCAGTTCCAGGACCGGTCCGGTGGGATCACCCGGAAGAAGCGGCGTGGGCGGCAGCGGGATGAGGGCCTTGGCCAGCCGGCCGCGGAGATTGGAGGCAACCTCGTTCAGGGGGCCCTGCTCGGCCACCTTTCCGGCTTCCAGCAGCGACACCGAATCACAGATGCGCTTCACCACATTCATCTCGTGCGTGATGATCAGCACGGTCAGTCCCAGCCGGTGCGACAGATCGGAGATCAGGTCAAGGATGTCGTCGGTGGTGGCCGGATCCAGTGCCGAGGTGGGCTCGTCGCACAGCAGGATGTCCGGGTCCGAGGCCAGGGCCCGGGCAATGCCCACCCGCTGCTTCTGGCCGCCGGACAGCTGGGCGGGATAGGCATCGGCAAAGCTTTCGAGGCCAACCAGGCGCAGCAGGGCCGAGACCTTGTCACGGATGTCCTGCTTCTTGGCGCCCACCAGCTCCAGGGGATGGGCGATGTTTTCCGCGGCCGTGCGCGAATCCATCAGGTTCGCGTGCTGGAACACCATGCCGATGCGGCGCCGGGCCGTGCGGATTTCGGAGTCTTTTACCGCGGTCAGTTCCCGGCCGTCGATGGTTACCGAACCCGACGTCGGCCGGTCCAGGAGTGTGAGGCAACGCACCAGCGTTGACTTGCCGGCGCCTGAGTGTCCGATGATCCCGTGGATGGAACCCTTGGGCACGCTCAGGCTGACTCCGTCGAGCGCGGTGATGTCGCGGTCGCCCTGGCGGTATACCTTGCGCAGGTCGGTAACTGTGATCATTGATCCTCGTGGTCTACGTATCGGGGCTGGTCAGCGGCCGGATGACGGCACGGGAAAGTGCCGGGCACGTCCGGGTGCTGAGGCCTTTGCGGGTGTCTGCCAATCACGTGGCACGAGACGCCGGGTCCGCCGGAGGGCTTGGGAAAGCAGGTCTCCGGGGGCGCGCCTGGGGCGCCATCAGCGCCAAACACACGTGTAATCATCTCATGTGCGGGCAGCCGGACAGAACTCGGCGCCGATCTGCGAAGTGATGTTGCGCCCCATGACGTGCGGGTGCGCCCATGTGTCAGGAACGGGCAGGCCATGCCCCGTCCACGACCGCCGCCGGATCCTTGCGCCGGAGATAGTCCTGGAAGCTGGCCGCCTGTGCCCCGGCCCAGCCAATCTGCGCCCGGTGCAGTTCCACGGCGTCGCCGTGCAGCACCGGGTACCGTCCGGCCATGGCCCGGGCGACACCGATGGTGGCCATGACGTCGGCGGCTGAGGTGTGCGCGTTCTCAAAACCGACGCCGTAGTGCTCGGTCAGCGCGGTCAGCGTGCGCTTGCCGCGGCGGTACCGGTCCACCTGCTTGTCCAAGATGTAGGGATCAATCACCGGCGCCGGCGCCGGGGCGGTCAGCCCGAAGCGTTCGCACTCCCGGTTCAGCACGGTGAAGTCATAGCAGGCGTTGAATGCCAGGACCGGAATGCCGGCAGCAAAATAGCCGCCGAGGACTCCGGCGATTTCAGCGGTCACTTCCGGGGCCGGGCGCCCTTCGGCCCTGGCTTTTTCGGTACTGACGCCGTGGATGGCGGCGGCCTCGGCGGGGATGTCCTCTTGGACCGCGGACAGCCATTCGTGGTGCTGCAGGACCTCGCCCTGCCCGTTCACCAGAATGATCGATGCGGTGACGATGCGGGCGGTGTGCGGGTCGCGGCCGGTGGTCTCAAGGTCAAAGGCCGCGTGGGGGAGTTCATGCCAGCTGTTCATGAAGCAAACGTACCGGCGGGCACTGACATTCGAAGATTCCGGGTGCCCGTGCGGCGGGGTCTAGTCTGGTGGCATGCGCGATGAGTATGTCGAGGCCGTCCGGTCAGTGGTGGCGCTGATACCGGCCGGCAGGGTCCTCTCCTATGGGGACATCGCTGAGATTCTGCATGCCGGCGGTCCCCGGCAGGTGGGAGCCGTGCTGTCCCGCAGCGGCGAGGGCCTGCCCTGGTGGCGCGTCATCCGTGCCGGCGGCGAACCGCCCCGCTGCCATGAAAGGCGTGCCCTGGAGCATTACCGCAGCGAGGGGACTCCGCTGTCGGGAAAGCCCGACGACGACGGCGGGGGTTACCGGGTGCGGATCGGCCCCGCCCGCTGGTTCCCCACGGAGGGGGACTGGACCGTGATCGAGAGCGTCCGGGCGGAGCTCGCGCGGCCGGAAACGGGAATGTCGGCGGGACATGATGAAGTAGAGGCATGAGCGTAAAACTGCAACTGGTTGGACCGTCGGCCGGAACCGCCGAAGCCCCGCAGCTGAGCCCGGACCAGCAGGCCGTGGTGGACCTGCCGTCGGGCAGCGGTCCGGTCCTGGTTCTGGGTGCTCCCGGCACCGGGAAATCGACGGTGCTGGTGGAAACGGCCGTGGCCCGGATCGGCGCCGGGCTGGACCCGGCCGGCCTGCTGCTGCTTGCACCCACCCGGCTGGCTGCCGCTGCGCTGCGGGACAACCTCTCCGCCAGGCTGCGCGGCACGTTGAGCACGTCACCGGCGCGCACCTGGGCCTCCTACGCCTTTGACCTGATCCGCCGGGCCAAGGCCGAAGGGCGGCTGCCGTACATCACGCGGGCGCCCAAACTGCTGTCGGGCGCCGAGCAGGACGTCATCATCAAGGAGCTGCTGGAGGGACACGGGCAGCATGGCGTGCCCGCCCTGCCATGGCCGGAATCGCTGGACCTTGCGCTGCCCACCCGCGGTTTCCGGCAGGAAATCCGGCAGCTCTTCGACCGCATCATCGAGTACGGAATTTCCGCGGAGCAGGTTGCCGAGCTGGGGCGGCGGCACGACCGCCCGGACTGGGTGGCGGCAGCCGCACTTTATGCCGAGTACCGCGACGTGCTGGACATCCGCATGCCGGAGGCTTTTGATCCGGCCGGGATCATCACCACCGCCCTGCAGATCCTGGAGTCCGACCCGGAATTCCTCGCCGCCGAACAGGAACGGCAACAGCTGATCCTCGTTGATGACCTGCAGGAGGCGAATCCCGCCATCCACGCCCTGCTCGGGCTGCTCAGCCGCGGACGGGATTCCGTGGTCACCGCGTGCCCAGACACCGTGGTGCAGGGCTTCCGCGGAGCCAGGCCGGACCTGCTGGGCAAACTCAGCGACACGCTGGGGGAGGGGCTGCAGACCTTCGTGCTGTCCGGGCCGCACCGGCTCACCGGTTCCGTGGCCCGGGCCTGGCTTCGGACCGCTTCCCGGATCTCCGTGGTGGGGCAGCTTCCCCGCTACCGGACCGCCGTGCTGCCTGCCGCGCAGCAGATGGCCGGCGTGGAAGCGCCAAAGCCCCAAGCCGACGTCCAGGAGCCGGACGGGCGGGAACCGGTGGCGGAGGAGAGCGGCGAGGATGCCGGGCCCGCCGCCGGACGGGCCGAGGCCCACGTTGTCGATTCCCCCATGCACGAACTGCGCTACATCGCCCAGCGCATCCTCCAAGCCCAGCTGCTGGACGGGCGAAGCCTGGAAGAGATTGCCGTGATCGTGCGCACCGGCGGGCAGCTGGCCCGCATCCAGCGCTACCTCAGCGGACAGGGGATCGACGTCAAGGTGCCGGTCGCGGAGAAGGCGGTGCGGGACGAGGCGGCCGTGCGGCCGCTGCTTGAGGCGTTCGCCGTCGTCCTGGACCCCGCGCTGCTCACCCCGGAAGCTGCGGTTTCGCTGCTGACATCGCGGATTGGCGGGGCCAGCTCGATCGAGCTGCGCCGGCTGCGCCAGTCGCTGCGCCGCGAAGAGGTGCGCGGCGGGGGAGGGCGCACCAGCGACGCCCTGCTCGTGGAAGCCCTGCTCGATCCGCTGTCGCCCAGCGGCCTGGCGCTCGCCGGATTGTCGTGGGAGGCCCGCTCCGCCCAGCGCACCGCCGCCATGCTGCGGGCCGGAAGGGAGGCGGCCGCACAGCCCGGAGCCACCGCCGAAACTGTGCTGTGGGCGCTGTGGTCGGTGTCGGGGTGGTCGAAAAAGTGGGCCGAAACCGCTCTGGCCGGCGGCCCCGCCGGTGCCAGGGCAGACCGCGACCTGGACGCCATCATGGCCCTTTTCCAAACGGCCGAACGGTATGTGGACCAGTTGCCCGGTTCCACTCCCGGGCAGTTCCTGGACTACCTGACCAGTTCCGAGCTGCCGATGGACACCCTTGCCGCCCGCGCCCAGCGCCGGGAGGCGGTGGAACTGCTCACGCCGGCCAGCGCCGCGGGCCGGGAATGGCCCATGGTGATAGTTGCCGGCGTGCAGGACGGCGTCTGGCCCAACCTGCGCCTGCGCGGTGAACTGCTGGGCAGCGGAGACCTGGTCGCTGCTGTCGAGCACGGTGACGGCTTCGCCCGGCACCGCAGTCCGCAGTCCCTGATGCACGCGATCCGGCACGATGAACTGCGCAGCTTTTCCACCGCGATCTCGCGGGCCCGCGAGCTGCTGGTCTGCACCGCGGTGTCCTCCGACGACGAACAGCCTTCAGCCTTCCTGGACCTGGTCGATCCGCTGCCCCCGGAGGCGGCGAAGCGCGAACGCACCGAGGTGCTGCGTCCCCTGACCCTGCGCTCCCTGGTGGCGGAACTGCGCGCCTACGCTCAGCAGGCTCAGGAGAAGCCGGAGCTCGCCCGCGAAGCGGCGCACCATTTGGGCACCATGCTCAATCACCCGGTCCGGGTTCCGGGCGCCGCGCCCTCGGAGTGGTGGGGACTCGCCGAACTGTCCACCACCGCTCCGGTCATTCCGGAGGAGACGCCCATCCCGGTGTCACCGTCCAAGGTGGACGCCGTCATGAAGTCGCCGCTGAGCTGGTTCGTCTCAGCCGCCGGCGGCGAGCAGGCCACCGACTTCGCCCGGTCCCTGGGCACCCTGGTGCACCAGATTGCGCAGGACATGCCCGATGCTTCCGGCGGCGAATACGTGCAGGAACTGGAACGCCGCTGGCCGACGCTGGGCATGAAGGACAACTGGGAAGGAAAACTTGATTTTCGCCGCGCCGAGACCATGGTGCGCAAGCTGGCCGCCTACGTCATCAGCATGCGCCAGGAAGGACGCTCGCTCGTGGACGTGGAGCGCGACTTCGCCGCTGAAGTGCCGGTGGAGATCCGTGGACACGAACGGACAGCGCTGCTGCGCGGACAGATTGACCGGCTGGAGATCGACGCCGAGGGACGGCTCTTCATCGTTGACCTCAAGACCGGCAAATCCGCTCCCAAAAAGGACGATCTTGAAAAGCACCCGCAGCTTGCCGCATACCAGGAGGCGGTCCGGGAAGGCGCGGTGACCCGCGCTGCGCCCGATCCGGAGAACCCTGCGGCCGCAGCCGTCGAGCCGTCCCGCCCCGGAGGGGCTGCCCTGGTCCAGCTGGGAACCACCAGCAAGTCAGTGGCCGTGCAGCAGCAGCCGGCCCTCGATCCCGAGGACACCACCGCCCGGGACATGGTCCGCACGGCGGCCGAACTGATGTCCGACGCCAGCTTCGAAACCGTCCATGACCCCACCCGCAGCGGATTCGGCGGGCACGGCTGCCGGCTGCCGGAAATCTGCCCGCTGTGCCCCGAAGGAAAGCAGGTCACCGAATGAGTGCCTCCCTGACCGAAACGCTTCCCGCCGAGGTCCCGGAGCCACGGCGCTACTCCGCCCGCGAGTTGGCGGAACTGCTGCATACGGATCCGGAAAGTCCCGTGCAGTACCCCACCGAGGACCAGATTGGCATCATCGAGGCACCCCTGGAGCCGCTGCTGGTGATTGCCGGAGCTGGTTCCGGGAAGACCAAAACCATGGCGGACCGGGTGGTGTGGCTGGTGGCCAACCAGCTGGTGCGCCCGGAGCAGATCCTCGGTGTGACCTTCACCCGCAAGGCCGCCGGCGAACTGGACACCCGGATCCGGCAGCGCCTGGACCTGCTGTACCGGGTCCAGGCCGCGGGCACCGCGGACCCGGGCCTCATTCCGCCGGGAAGCGGACCCGATGTCTCCGAGGATGCCAGGCTGGATCCTGCCGTTTCCACGTACCATTCCTATGCCAACGGAATCGTGAACGACTACGGGCTGCGCCTGGGAGTGGAACGGGACTCGGTCATGCTCGGCGGAGCCCAGTCCTGGCAGCTCGCCACCGAAGTGGTGGAGGCCTACGCCGGCGATTTTGAGCACTTCACCGCCGCGAAATCCACCCTGGTCAACGGGGTCCTGCAGATGGCCGGTGAATGCGCTGAACACCTCACCACCCCGGCCAAGGTGCGTGAGCACCTGACCGAACACCTGGAGGCCGTCGCCCGGCTGCCGTACATTGCCGGCAAGCCCAAGGCCGCCACCGCCGCCGTGCAGAAACTGCTGGACCGGCTGCGCACCCGCATCTCAGTCACCGAGCTGGTCGAGGCCTACCGGCGTGCGAAGTTTGAGCGCCGGCAGCTGGACTTCGGCGACCTCGTGGAGATGGCCGCCACCATCGCGGCAACCATCCCCGAAGCGGTGGAGATGGAGCGGGCCAAGTACAAGGTGGTGCTGCTGGACGAATTCCAGGACACATCGCACGCCCAGATGGTGCTCTTCTCCCAGCTCTTCGGAGACGGCCGTGCCGTCACTGCGGTTGGTGACCCGCACCAGTCCATCTACGGATTCCGTGGTGCCTCGGCCGGACAGCTGGGGACCTTCCGCGACCAGTTCCCGCAGTTCCTGCCGGACGGTTCGCGCGCCCTGGCACCCGTCGCCAACCTTTCAGTTGCATGGCGCAACTCCACGTCCATTCTGGCCACTGCCAACACCGTTTCAGCACCCCTGAACGGCACGGCCCCATGGTTGACGCATCAGCGGCTGCCGCACGTCCCGGAATTGGAGGCCAAGCCCAACGCACCGGTGGGCCAGGTGTTCCTGGGGCGCTACCTGGCTGATGTCTCGGTTCCCGCCTCGGACGATGCCGATGCCATTCTCGGCGAGGCCGACGCCGTCGCCGACCAGGTCATGGGGCATCGGAAACGCTGGTTTGAAAAGGACGACGCCGGCAGGCCGCTGCAGCCCACCGTGGCCGTTCTGTGCCGGGGCCGCAAACAGTTCGGACCGATCCGCGAGGCCCTGGAAGCGCGCGGCATTCCGGTGCAGATCGTCGGGCTCGGCGGACTGCTGTCCACTCCGGAAGTGGTGGACGTGCTGGCAGTGCTTCGGGTCCTCGGGGACCCGGGCAGATCGGACTCGATGCTGCGGATCCTGGCGGGTGCGCGCTGGCGCATCGGCCCGGCCGATCTGATGGCCCTGGCCGACTGGTCACGGCACCTGGTCCGGGTTCGTGAACGCGCTGTCTCCGTGGCCGATGCCGCTGATGTTCACCGGCCCGACGAGCAGCAGGACGGCTCCGAAACCGTTGTCGAGGCGGATATGGCCGAGGCCGGATCACTGGTGGAAGCCGTTGACTCCCTGCCGCGTCCGGAATGGGTTTCCAGCGCCGGCCGGTCTCTTTCAGAGGAGGGGCTGCGCCGGCTGAAGCTGCTGCGCGACGAGCTCAGGGACCTGCGCAGCTATGTGGGCGAAGACCTCACCACCCTGATCGGCGAAGTCGAACGCCGCATCCTGCTGGACATCGAGGTGGCGGCGAAGCCCGGTGTCACCATTCATGAATCACGCCGGAACCTGGACGCCTTCATCGATGCCGCGGCCACCTTCAGCTCCTCCAGCGAACGGGTGGACCTCATGGCCTTCCTGGCCTGGCTCGAGGCCGCCAACGACGAGGAAAACGGTCTCCCGGTCACCCAGCTGGAGGCCAGCCGCGAAGCAGTGCAGCTGCTCACCGTCCATGCCTCCAAGGGACTGGAATGGGATGTCGTGGTGGTGCCGGGCCTGAACGAGGGCCAGTTCCCCAACGACCGTGATTCCCGCTGGAGCAGTGGAGAAGGGTCCATTCCCTGGCCGCTGCGCGGTGATGCACCCGACCTGCCACAGTGGGACTGGGAGCAGGAAGACCAGAAGAGCTGGGTCGAGAGCGAAAAGCTCTTCAGCGAGGACGCACGCGGGCATGCCGAGCGCGAGGAACGCCGCCTCGCCTACGTGGCCTTCACCCGCGCCAAGTACGTGCTGATCTGCACGTCCAGCGTGTGGGGCGGCGGGCGGTCCAAACCGACGGCCGTCTCCCGCTATCTGCAGGATCTCTACGACCTCGGGGCAGCCGGAGCCTCGGGGTTCACGCTGCTGTCCTGGGTGCAGCCGGGGGAAGAAGGCCAGACCAACCCCGCCAATGCCGACGTCCGCCGCGAACGCTGGCCCATCGATCCGCTCGGCGGGCGGCGCGGGTCAATGGAAGCGGCAGCCGCGGCGGTGCTGGACGCCGCGGCACGCCAAGCAGGGAGTGTCGGCCAGGCGGAAATCGATATCCTTACCGGCAACCCGGAGTTGCCGGAGGACCCTCCGCAGGAGTCTTCAGCTTCAGTGTTCGAACCCACCCGGTGGGCCCGCGAAGTGGAACTCGTCCTTGCCCGGCACCGCCCGCCGAACCAGGTGGTGGAGGTGGAGCTGCCCGCGCACATCTCCGCTTCGCTGCTCGTCGATCTCAAGGACGATCCGGAGGAAGTCACCCGCCAGCTGAGGCGTCCGGTTCCGCGGGAGCCGGGTATGGCCGCGCGAAAGGGCACGGCATTCCATGCGTGGGTGGAAGAATTCTTTGGAACCAGCGGAATGCTGGACATCGATGAGCACCCCGGCGCAGCGGATGCCTATGTGGACGAGGCCTATCAGCTTGAAGACATGATCGCCACCTTCGAGTCATCGCCGTGGGCGCAGCGTACCCCGGCCTTTATCGAAGTGCCGGTCGAGACCCGGATTGATGCCGTGGTGGTGCGCGGCCGGATTGACGCCGTCTTCCAGGACACCGACGGCACCTGGGACCTGATCGACTGGAAAACGGGGGCTCCGCCGTCCAAGGAAAAGCTGGCGGTCCGCGCAGTGCAGCTGGCGGTATACCGCCTGGCCTGGGCACGGCTGAAGCAGGTTCCGCTGGAGAAGGTCAACGCCGCCTTCTATTACGTCGCAGCGGACAAGCTGATCCGGCCGTTCAATCTTTTGGGCGAACAAGAGCTCGAAGACATCATCCGGCGGGCGAACACTCCCTCCTAGGAAAAAGCCGGCCCGCGAAAAGAAGCCGCCGCCCTGAAGGGGCGGCGGCTTCCGCGTTCCGGGTTCTTTGGTTTTAGGGCACGGCCCTGCGGAGCGTGCCGTAGGAGCCGGCCGCCAGCAGCACTCCGCCCAGCAGCAGCCAACCGGTGAGAGCGAGCGGAGTCAGCTGGACAAACCATGCTCCCACTGCCGGCCAGGACTCTGTCCAGGTGGCCGATGCCACGGCGGCCAGCAGAATCAGGGCGAAACCGACAAGTGCCGCAACCAGGCCGCCGGTCCGCCACCGCTTGTAAACGGTCGCAAACCAGAAACCGAACATGAACAGCAGGGTGGTGAGTGAAAAGTACAGCAGGATTTGCGTGTACCAGGCGGCCTCCGCAATCCAGGGCAGAGCGAAGATATGGGCGTTCAGGCCCCAGCCGCCGGTGGCTTCCTCCACAAGGCCGAGCAGCCAGTACAGCACCCCCAGGGTAAGGGCCATCACCGAGAAGAGGCCCAGCGTGCCGAGGTAGAAGGAACGGCGGCTGACGCTCATGGCCTGCGAGAAAGGAAAGGCCAGCGTGAGTGACTGAACGCCGGTGGCAAGGAAATACCACATGACCGCCTGGCCGGAGAACGCCATATTCGGTGCTCCGCTGTCGGGTATGACGGCGATGATGGCCAGCGCAATCAGGGTGGAAGACACGAGGATGATCGCCGGGATGCCGAGATAGATCCATTTGTTCAGCAGCTGCATGCGCGCCACTGCCAGCGGCCGGTTCATTGCAATACCTCCAGATCGGTGTCGTTGTTTGCCGGCGCCGAACCATACGCTTCGTTGGCCTTGAGGGTCCGCCGGATAATCAGCTGCTGCAGGGACACGGGAGCAAGCTCCAGGCCCATGCTCCGTGCCAGGGCGCGGTCGTCGTCGGACAGCGGGCTGTCCACCGTGACCGAGCTCAGGGCGCCCAGCCCCTCCCGGTGCAGCACCGGCCGGCCACCCACGAATTCCTCCACGGCAGCGGAGGATCCGGCGACGGCGAAGGCGGAGCCGGTCACGGCGTCCACTTCGTCATCCATGACAATCCGGCCGCGGTCGATGACGATGACGTGCTCGAGCAGGTTCGCCACTTCATCAATCAGGTGCGACGAGAGAATGATGGTCCGGGGATGATCGGAGAAGTCGGTCAGCAG
This sequence comes from Arthrobacter gandavensis, assembly GCF_009192735.1. Taxonomy (GTDB): domain Bacteria; phylum Actinomycetota; class Actinomycetes; order Actinomycetales; family Micrococcaceae; genus Arthrobacter_B; species Arthrobacter_B citreus. The sequence goes on along the minus strand of NZ_VTFU01000002.1, from coordinate 268,528 downwards.
CCGGTCATAGAACAGCTGCCGCGCGACGGCGTCCAGCCCCAGATATGGCTCATCAAAGAAGGTCAGTTCCGCCCGGGACGCCAGGCCGATGATGACGCCCACCGCCGAAAGCTGGCCCCGGGAGAGCTTCTTGATGCGGTGTTTCCTCGGCTGCGGCAACTGGAAATCTTCCAGCAGCGTCTGTGCCAGTTCCTTGTTCCAGTTGGGAAAGAAGAAGGCTGCCGCGTCGAGGGCGTTGCGGATGGTGAAATCGTCCGGGTACTTCTGCGATTCCCGGACAAAGCAGAGACGGGACAGCACCTGTTCATTTTCGAACGGGTGGGCGCCGAAGACCCGCACGTCTCCGGAGCTGGCGAATTCCTGTGCGGTGAGGATGGACATCAGCGTTGTCTTGCCGGCTCCGTTGCGGCCAAGCAATCCGTAGATCCGGTTGGCCCGGATGTTCAGGTTTACGTTGTCCAAGGCCAGTTGGTCGCGGTAGCGGCGCGTCAGTCCGCGGGTTTCTATGACGTTCATGGTGCCGGGGTCCCTTCATGTTCAGCGGCACTGCGACGGATGAGTTCGGTCAGTTCTTCCGCGCCGATTCCGAGTTTCCGTGCTTCATCGGCAACGGGTTGGACATACTGGCGGTAAAACTGTTCCCGGCGCTTGGCCAGGACAACGGCGCGCGCGCCGGGAGCCACGAACATCCCGATGCCGCGGCGTTTGTACAGCAGGCCCTCGTCGACGAGCAGATTGACGCCCTTTGCCGCGGTCGCGGGGTTGATTCGGTAGAACGCGGCAATCTCGTTGGTTGAGGGCACCTGTCCCTCTTCCTGCAGCACACCGTCCAGGACATCTCCCTCGATGCGTTCGGCGATCTGCAAAAAGATGGGACGGCTGTCTTCGAAAGTGCTCACGGTGTTGGCCTGTGGCGGTTCATGGCGGCCTCCGTTTCGAGGACCCAGGACCGATAGACGGTTCCAAGGTCAGTTGGTTAGTTAGTCATGTAGGTAACCATAGAACCGATTCTGCCGCACGACAAGGGGCACGTATAAAAACTTTCGGGCGGTGTCGGCTGCTGCCCGCTGGTTAAAGCAGATCAGGCGGGGAAACAGTGTTTCCCCGCCTGATCTTTTTGTTGCTCTAGTTGTCTCGTCCCGGTTTCCTGCCGGAATCCTTGCCGGCCGGCACCGTCGTCTTGGCCGGTGCCTCCCCGTCGGTCTTGCCTGAAGGGCCGGAAGATGGGTGCTTCGTGTGTGACACCGAGCCGGGAACCGGCCCGGGCCCGGGCTTGGCCGACGGGAGCGGATCAGCGGGCAGCACCGTGACCTTCGCGATGGGCCCCGTGGCGTCGCCGGGCTCCGGGACCGTGTCAACGGCGGCCGGAGAAATGGGCGTCACGCTCACCCGATCCGAGCCCGGGCTCACTGATACGCCCTTGGCGGCCGGCTGGGCTGACGGTGCCGACGGAGTCTTAGCCAGCGGTGGGTTCGTGGGGGCCGGATGGCTGGAGGCCGCTGGCGCCTTGCCGCCTGAGGGATCCTTGCCGGCCGACGGGTCCTTGGCCGGAGCGGGACGGGCAGGGGGCAGCGGGGCGGAACCGGACGGCTCCTGTGAAGCTGAGGCCTCGGCCGCAGCTTGTGCCGCCGACACGGCCGCTGCCTTGGCGGCTGCCGCGGCTTCCGCTTCCTCAGCCTTGGCTGCGGCGTCCTGTTCGAGGATGTCCGCTTCGAGAGTGGCCAGCATTTCCTCGGCTTCGGCGATCATCGCCGGGTTTTCAGCTGCGACGCCGCGCACCAGCCACTGGGCCAGGGCAAATTCGGCGGAGAGCGCAGCGCGGCGGATCAGGTGCGGATCCGGGGTCTCGGACCGGGCAGCGTTATATGCGGCAAGAACGGCTTCGGTGAAGGTGGGATCGTTGGCGGCCACCAGCCAGGCAAAGTCGTCCGCCGGATCGCCGATCCGCAGGTCCGTCCAGCCGGTGACGGCGCTGATGCGCCCGTTGGAGACCAGGAGGTTATCCTCGTGCAGGTCACCGTGCACCACGGACGGGTTGAACCGCCACAGGGTCACATCTTCCAGCGCATGTTCCCACCGGCGAAGCAGCACCGGGGGGATCTTGCCCGTGGTGGCGGCCTGGTCCAGCTCGTTGAGTTTCCGCTGCCGGAATTCATTGGCGGAGTAGCTGGGCAGGTCCGCGTTGTTCACCAGGTCCTGCGGCAGCCCGTGGATGGCGGCCATGGCCCGTCCCACCTCCAGGGGCAGAGTTCCACCTTCGGCGACCAGCGAATCGATGTCCCGGGTGGACCCGGGCAGATGGGAGTAGACAAATGTGCACAGGTCGCCCTGCCGGACGGTTCCGGCAACATGGGGAAGCGCGAAGGGCAGTTCCGCCCGAACGGCCGGGACAAAGGCCCGGAGAACGAGCAGCTCGGTTTCCAGCCTCATGCTGGCGTCAACATGCTTGGGGGAACGTACCCGCCACTGCTTTCCTGCTTCGTCAACCAGCACGGCAGCGTCGAAGTCCGCAGCGTCGTCGGGGGAGCCGGCGACGCCGGTGGGGGCCAGCCCGGGGACGGCGGCGCTGGCCATAGCGGCCAATTCCATGGGGGTGCGTTTCACATCTTCAACCGTAGAGGTAGATGTGTCACGAATAACCATAGGCTGGCGGCGAGTCGCCGGATGCGTGAGCAATAACTCAGCACGGGCAGGTAGTCCTGTTCCAACTACAGGTTGGGGGGTGCAAGTCAGTACGGTAGAGACATGAGCAGCCCAGCACCGTCAGCAGTTGTACCCCCTCCTGGAATTTTGCCGCTGGCCCGGACCGCAGTGGACCGCGGATCGGACCGGCGCGTGGCCCCGGACCTGTTCGAACAGATCCGCGAGAACCCGGGCACCCGCGTTATGTACATGGCCGGCGGCAAGGCCCTGATCAGCGACACCGAGGTTGTGCTGGCTCCTGTTGCCGAGGCAGGTTTCGGCGACATCCCCGTGTATCTGGGCCGAACACTGGCCGACGCGCAGGAACCGGCCGGCACCGACGTCGTGCTGGTCACGCTCGCGGAGGAGGATCCCCTGCTGGAAACCGGCGGTGCCCGGTGGGCATCGCTGCGGGAGGTCGCGGTGCTGCTCGGCGAGCTTGACGCCGCCCTGTTCGTGCAGGCCGCGGCGGTCTCCAACTGGCACGCGGTCCACACCCACTGTCCGCGCTGCGGCGCCCCCACCGTACCGGAACAGGGCGGCTGGGTCCGCCGCTGCACCGAGGACGGAAGCCAGCATTTCCCGCGGACGGATCCGGCCATCATCGTTGCCGTTACCGACCCTGATGACCGCATCCTGTTGGGCTCCGCAGCTGCATGGAAGGGAAACCGGTACTCCACCCTGGCGGGATTCGTCGAGCCCGGGGAATCCCTGGAAGGCGCGGTGATCCGGGAAATTGCCGAGGAATCGGGCCTGGTGGTCCACTCGCCGCAGTACCTGGGATCGCAGCCCTGGCCGTTCCCGTGCTCCCTGATGCTGGGCTTCACCGCCAGGACCGAAAACCCCTCGGCGGCCGTTCATGACGGCGTCGAAATCTCGGACGTCCGCTGGTTCACCCGCGATGAACTGCGCGACGCCGTCGGCAGCGGTGAAATCACCATCGCCAGCGGCATTTCCATTGCCCGGAACCTGATTGAGCGCTGGTACGGAGGACCGATCGCCGAACCTGAAACCGGAGACGGCGTATGAGCGGGACCTCGGTCGAAGAACGGATCCTGGCCGGACTGGATGATGAGCAGCGCGAGGTGGCCACTTCACTGACCGGGCCACTGTGCGTGCTAGCGGGCGCCGGCACCGGCAAGACCCGGGCCATCACTCACCGCATGGCCTACGGCGTCCACACCGGAGTGTACAAACCCCAGCGGGTGCTCGCCGTGACATTCACCGCCAGGGCCGCAGCGGAAATGCGCACCCGGCTGCGCGATCTCGGCGCCGGGGGAGTGCAGGCCAAGACCTTCCACGCCGCAGCTCTGAAGCAGCTGCAGTACTTCTGGCCGCAGACCGTCGGAGGGCAGATGCCGGACCTGCTCAGCCACAAGGCGCAGTTCATCGCCGAGGCCGCGCGCCGCCTGCGGCTGTCCACCGACCGAGCCGCCATCCGTGATGTCGCGGCCGAAATCGAGTGGGCCAAGGTTTCCATGCTCACGCCCGAGAGCTATGTGTCGGCGGCCAAGGACCGCGACGCTCCCGCCGGCTTTGACCACATTGCCATTTCGCGGATCTTCCAGGCGTATGAAGACGTCAAGGTGGACCGCAACGTCATCGACTTTGAGGACGTCCTGCTGATTACCGTGGGCATCCTGCAGGAGGACGCGCGGGTGGCCGCGACCGTGCGGGACCAGTACCGGCACTTTGTGGTGGATGAGTACCAGGACGTTTCCCCGCTCCAGCAGCGGCTTCTGGACCTGTGGCTGGGCGGACGTGACGAGCTGTGCGTGGTGGGCGACTCCAGCCAGACCATCTACTCCTTCACCGGCGCCACGTCCAAGCATCTGCTGGGCTTTCCCGCCCGGTTCCCCGAGGCTCCGATCGTGAAGCTGGTCCGGGACTACCGCTCCACGCCCCAAGTGGTGGGCCTGGCCAACCGCATCCTCGCGGCCCGCACGGCCGAGGGTGAGCGCTCGCGGTTTGCCCCGCCCTGGCCCAAACCGCTGGAGCTGATAGCCCAGCGTCCGGCCGGTCCGGAGCCGACCTTCACCGAGTGCGCCGACGACGACGCCGAGGCCGCATCGGTGGCCGAACGCATCAAGACACTGATCAAGGACGGCGTGCAGCCGGCCGAGATCGCCATCCTGTTCCGCACCAACGGGCAGTCCCAGGCTTATGAGCAGGCCCTGACCACCGCGGGCATCGGCTATCAGCTGCGCGGCGGGGAACGGTTTTTTGCCCGGCGCGAGGTGCGGGACTCCATGGCACAGCTGCGGGCGGCATCCCGCGCTGTCGGCAACGACCCGGTGCCGCAGCTGGTCCGCGACATCCTGGTGTCCCTGGGCTACAGCCCCGAGGCGCCGGCCGGCGGCGGAGCTGTCCGGGAGAAGTGGGAGTCGCTGGCCGCTTTGGTGGCCCTGGCCGATGAGCTTCACGCCGCCCGGACGCAGGATCCCGATTCCATCTTTACCCTGATGGACTTCGTGGCCGAGCTCGACGAGCGCGCGGCATCCCAGCACGCGCCAACCGTTCAGGGCGTCACCCTGGCGTCCCTGCACTCGGCCAAGGGCCTGGAATGGGACGCGGTGTTCCTGGTGGGACTAAGCGAGGGGCTGATGCCGATTTCCTTCGCCGACACCCCGGAAGCGGTGGATGAAGAGCGCCGCCTGCTGTACGTGGGCATCACCCGTGCCAGGGAGCACCTGCACCTGTCCTGGTCCACGGCGCGGACCCCCGGCGGCCGGGCCAACCGCAAACCGTCACGGTTCCTGGACGGACTCCGTCCGCAGACCGCCCGGGACGCGCACCGTCCGGCGGCTCCAAAGGCCGCATCCCGCCGCAAGGCCAGCGGTCCGGCAAAGTGCCGGGTGTGCGGGACGCTCCTGACAACAGGTTCTGAGCGAAAGGTGGGCCGATGCGCCGATTGTCCGGTGACCTACGAGGAAAGCACCTTTGATGCGCTGCGGGAGTGGCGCCGCGCCGCGGCTTCCGAAGCCGGCGTCCCGGCCTTCGTCGTCTTCACCGATTCCACCCTGGTTGCCATTGCCGAAGACCGTCCGCCGTCCCTGAACCGGTTGGCCACCCTTCCCGGAGTTGGGCCATCCAAGCTGGAACGCTACGGGGAAGCCGTTTTGCGGGTGCTGGCCGACAACTAGGTCCGGATAACCAGGACCGGACAAACCAGGACCCCGGACAACCAGGAGGCCGTTAGCCTTCGCAGGGGCGGCGGCAGTCAGGACGCCTGTGCCGGAGAGTGCTGCTGCTGCAGCCGGCACCCGCAATCGGGATGGAACGCCAGGGTTTTCTGACCGATGTACCCGTCCGCCGCGCGCAGTGACACCACTGCGGACCAGGAGGTTGGCTGGACTACGCCGTCCAGGAAAGACAGAGCCTGCCCGGCGGCGACGCCGGCGGCAACAACCGCCCCCGATGTGTCGACTCCGCTTGGCGCTGCATCCACGGCTTTCCTCGCCAGGGCGTCCGCAGCGGAGTACCAGGTGCTGTCGCCGTCGGCCAGCAGCCGGTCCAGGCATTCAAGGCAGGGAGTCAGCCCGGGAACAACCAGGGGGCCAACATCAACGCCGGTCTCCTGCACCGTAACCGGCAGATGCGGATGTTCGCCGGCGGGGGTCCCCGTGCTCCGGCCGGCGATGGGCGGGGCCCCGACCCAGACCCGCAGGTCCAGATGAGCCCGGGCGGTGCCCGGGGCACCGATGAGCACCTGGACCGTGGGATCCAGTCGGTAGACGTGCCGTTTCACCGCCTGGGCGCGGTGCATGCCCTGATCCGTTAACGGATACCCCGGCCCAATATCGGAGGGGAGGACAACCCCCGGGTCGGACAGCACCAGGGTTCCCACTCCCGCTCCGGCCAGCGTCAGGGCCAGGAGTGCCCCAATGCGGCCCAGGCCGTTGACTTCCACCGCGGTGCGTGACCGGCGCCGAAGCAGGGACGAACCGTTGACACGGTAGGCCGCCGAAAGGCGGGCGCTGTCAGTGGACAGGCGTTCCATACGCAGTGCCGGAACCGCCGCCTGGCCGGGGGCGGCAGCGTCCGGCCAGGGGAGCAGGACCGGGGACAGCGCCTGGGTCAGGGCGCGTACCCGCTGGGCCGGAACGTTGTGGCGGCTGCCCTCGGCTGCCTCCCGGCCGTCATGAAGCCCTTCGCGGAGGGCAGCCAGGAAGGCTAGGTCGTTCTCTTGGAGTCCGCGGAGCACAAGGGCCTCCGGCCCCAGGCCAAACTGCCGGGCCGAAGCCGAGAGTGCCAGGACATGGAGTCCGGGATTGATCCGCACGGGGACCTCCCTGTTGGTAGCGGTCCGGCAGGCGGGATGGCCTGCAAAGTTATCTTGGCACGCCCGCTCAGCCGGCCTCCCGGTTATCCACAGGGGCCGGGCCACCGTCCCGCCTCGCCTAGGGTTAAGACATGCCTTCAGGACAAACCCGCCCCGCCAAACACCGCCTGCAGTCCGCCCCGGCCGCGTCGTCGCCGGCTGCTGCATGGGCGGCCGGAAGGCCGGAGGTGCCGTCGGTGACCAGCACGGGGATTCCCATCGAAGTGCGGCGCTCAGCCAAGCGGCGCCGCACGGTAAACGCCGCCTTCCGGGACGGAAAAGCGGTGATCTCCATTCCGGGCCACTTCACGAAAGTGCAGGAGGCGGAATGGGTCCGGCGCATGGTGACCCGGTTGGAGCAGCGCACTGCCGCAGCGCCTCCGGCCGATCCCCGCGGCGCGGCGGATCAGCTTGCCGACCGGGCAGCGGAGCTGTCCCGGCGCTACCTAGGCGGGGTTGCCCAGCCGGTGTCGGTGCGCTGGGTGGCCAACCAGAACTCCCGCTGGGGATCCGCCACGCCCGCCCGCGGCACCATCCGGCTCTCGGACAAACTGCAGGGAATGCCGGCCTGGGTCCAGGACTATGTGCTGCTGCACGAATTGGCACATCTTATCGAGGCTTCGCACTCGGCGGCGTTCTGGCGCCTGCTGGAGCCCTATCCGCACACCGAAACCGCCAAGGCCTATCTGCAGGGAGCGGCTTTCGCGAGCTCCCGCGGGCTTGAGGGCAATATGCAGGAAGACCAGGGCGCCGAAGAGCCCGGCGGACCCGGCGGCACAACTGACGGCGGCGCGTAAGGAAAGCGGAAACGCAATGAGCCCGGCAGCCGAAGGGCTGCCGGGCTCAAACAATGCCGGTGGTCAGGCCTGGGGTGTGCCGCCCTTGCCGGATCCGGCGTCTCCGCCGTCTTCCTCGGGCTTCTCTGTTTCCTGGCTGGCATCTGGCGTGTCCGCCCCGCTGCCGTCTTCCGCGTCAGACGTGCCGGCGCCGTTGTCGCCGTCGTCCTTGCCGCCGTCGTCCTCAGGCGAATCGAACCCGCCGCTCAGGAGCCGTTCGAGGGCAGCATCGACATCGGAATCGGAAGCATTCAGCAGCTCGCGCCGCTTGCTGAAGCCCTGCGGATCATCCAGGTCCTTGGACGTGGGCATGAGGTCCGGGTGTTCCCATACGGCGTCCCGGCCCTCGATGCCGAGCTCTTCGCGGAGCTGTGACCACAGGGCGGCCGCGTCGCGGAGCCGGCGCGGACGAAGCTCCAGCCCCACCAGGGAGGAGAACGTGTGCTCGGCGGGGCCGCCGCTGGCGCGGCGGCGGCGGATCATTTCCCGCAGCGCACCGGCGGAGGGAAGGTTTGCCGTTGCCGCAGCCGTGACCTCGTCAACCCAGCCTTCCACCAGGGCCAGGGCGGTCTCGAGGCGCTCCAGGGCCGCGTCCTGCGCGGCGGTCCGCTCCGGCTGGAACACTCCGCCGGACAGGGCCTCCTGGATGGATTCCGGGTTGGAGGGGTCCAGATCCCGGGCCACTTCCTCGATCTTGGAAATATCGATGTGGATGCCGCGGGCATAGCTTTCAATGGTGCCGAAAAGATGGCTGGCCAGCCACGGAGCATGTGTGAAGAGCCGGGCGTGTGCGGCTTCCCGGACGGCCAGGTAGAGGCGGATCTCCGTTTCCGGGATGTCCAGGCCCTCGCCGAACTTCGCCACGTTTGCCGGCAGCAGGGCCATGGTTCCGCCTGCCAGGGGGAGGCCGATGTCGGTTGAGCTGACAACTTCCTTGGAGAGGGCGCCGACGGCCTGGCCAAGCTGGATGCCGAACATGGCGCCGCCCATGTTGGCGAGCATTGAGGATGCGCCGCCCATCATGGATTTCATTTCTTCGGGCATTTGCGTGCTGATGGCGTTGGAGAGGGCCTGGGAAATGCTGATGGCCACCGGTTCCGTCAGGCGCTTCCACGAGTCCATGGTTGCTTCCACCCATTCCGCCCGGCTCCAGGCCTTGCCCAGCGCGGAGGTGGAGGCAAAGTCCGTGACCGGGTCAAGCCACAGCTGCGCCACGTGCAGTGCCTCGTCCACTTCCCGGCCTTGTGCGGGAAGCACCGACGGATCACTGTCGCTGGCGGCAACCCGGCGGGCGTTGTCCTTGGCCAGCTGCCAATTGACCGGGCCGTCCGACGGCGCGCTGAATATGGCTTGGACCTGCTGGAAGATCATTGCCATGGCGTTGGGGTCGGATGGCAGTCCTGCTGCCTTCGCCAGTTCCTGCGGATCCATGCCGCCGGCGCCGCCTCCGCCAAAGAGTCGGGCGAGCATCTCGGAGAGCGGATCCTGGGGCGTCTCGCCGGGGTCGGAAGGGTTTGAGCTCATGGATACCACCGGTCCTGTGGAAGATTAATGTGCATGACGCGGAGCATGCAGCCGCGGATAGCGGCTATGGCTGCTCCGGACCATGGCCGTATAAACGGTCCATGGTTTCCTTACGTTACCGGCAGCCCGCGGCGCCTGTCCCGTATTCGCCGATTCGTTCGCTCATGGCAAAGCGGCCACGGGACCAAACACCCGCGCGGAAAGGCACCGTGGGCGTAAGCTGAGTGGCAGTATTCGCCGTTTCAGCCTCAACTGAGCTGCCTCGGGTTCCCACCTCAGAAAAGGGTTGGCCACTTGCGCCCCTCAGACCACCAGCAGGACCCGTCCGTTCCGAGCGACCCATGGAGGGGAGCACAGCCGGCACCTGAAGCGCCGCCTACGGGGCCGATGTTGTCTCCGGGGCCGGCGCCGCATGGTGGTCCTGGTGGCTTTGCCGGCGGCTCCCGCCGGGACCCGCGGTCCCGGGCGATGGTGGTTTCGGGTGCCCTGACCCTGGTGCTGGGCGCGGTTTCCCTGTTCCTGCCGTCCCCTTATGTGGTGGAATCACCCGGACCCACCTTCAACACGGTCGGAACCGTGAACCGTGACGGGGAGGAAACTCCGCTCATCGAGATTGAGGGTGCGCCCACCTATCCCACCGACGGGCAGCTTGACCTGACAACGGTCTACGTTTCCGGCGGTCCGGGAAGGGCAATGAGTTTCCTGGAGGCAGTGGGCGCGTGGCTGAATCCCGAGGACGCCGTCGTTCCGGAGGAGTTTGTCTACCCGCGCGGCACCACCGGGGAGGACATCGACGAGCAGAATGCCGCGGCCATGACATCCTCGCAGGAGTCCGCCGTTGCGGCGGCGCTGCGAGAGCTGGATATTCCCTTCAGCGAGGACCTTGCCGTGGCGGATCTGGTGGACGGTTCCCCGGCCGCCGGGGTGCTGCAGGCCGGGGACACCCTGATCAGCGTGGACGGAACGGAAATCGACGGCATCGAAACCCTCCGCGGGAAGCTGCAGGAAGGCGGCGGAGAGCCGGTGGAGATCGAATTCCGCCGGGACGGCCAGGAACAAACCGGGACCGTAACGCCGGCAGCCGGCGACGCGGGCGGCTACCAGCTCGGAATCTTCCTTGCCACCAGCTTCGAGTTTCCCTTTGACGTCACTATCGCCCTGGACGATGTCGGCGGTCCGTCCGCCGGGATGATGTTTGCACTGGGCATCATTGACCGGCTGACCCCTGAAGGGATGACCGGAGGCAAGCACTTCGCCGGGACGGGCACCATCGATTCCGCGGGGAAGGTGGGACCCATCGGAGGGATTGCTCAAAAGATGGTGGGAGCATCCGACGCCGGTGCCGACTTCTTCCTCGCTCCGGCCGACAACTGCGGCGAAGTCGTCGGGAACATTCCGGAAGGGCTCGGCGTCGTACGCGTCGCCAGTCTGGACGAGGCCCGCGCCGCCGTCGATGCCCTGGCCGCCGGAACCAGTCCGTCAGAGCTGGCACAGTGCACCGCGGAATAGCGCACCGCCCATCACGATCGTGAAAAGGTTTTTCAGCAGAGGCGGGGCAGGTGGCCCCGTGCACGGCATACAAGGCAGAATGAGAAATGCACGGCAACTTGCAAAGGGGACCAAAAAATGTCCTGTAATACCCGCTGCAGGCGCCGTGGACCGACGTACCGAACGATGAGGTAACAGTGACTTCCGGACCAAACGGCCCATTTTCCCGACCGAGCCCGAGCGCGGGCACCCGTCCCGGCTCCCGCCGCGGACCGAGCCCCCTGATCGCAACGCTGATCGTAGTGGCAGTCCTTGTAATCGGCTTCGTATACTTTTCGCAGGTATACGCGGATGTCCTCTGGTACAACCAGCTGGGCTATCTTGAAGTCTTCGTCAAGGAAAACCTGACGCGGATCGCCATGTTCCTCATCGCGTTCATCGTGATGGCGGGATGCGTGTTCCTGAGTATCCGGACCGCGTACTCCTCGCGCCCCGTCTATGCCCCGGACAGCGCGCTGCAGGACAACCTGAACCGCTACCAGGCCCAGCTGGAGCCGGTCCGCAAGCTCCTGATGATCGGTATCCCCGTCGTCGTCGGCGGTTTTGCCGGTACCGCGGCCATGTCCATGTGGCAGCAGGCGCTGCTGTTCCTGAACCGCCGCGAGTTTGGCCAGCAGGATCCGGAGTTCGGCCTGGACTTCAGCTTCTACCTGAATACGCTCCCGTTCCTGGGTTTCATCGTCGGTTTCCTCATCAGCGTTGTCGTCATTGCCGGTATTGCCGGGCTGCTCACCCACTACCTCTACGGCGGCATCCGCCTGGAGGAAAAGGGGATCTTCACCTCGAAGCAGGCACGCATCCACATTGCCGTCATTGCGGCCGCCTTCCTGCTCCTGCAGGCCGCCAACTTCTGGCTGGACCGGTACGACACACTCCTGAGCACCTCCGGAACCTGGACCGGCGCCCTCTACACGGACGTTGAAGCAGTCATTCCCACCAAGACCATCCTCACCGTCGCCTCGGTGATCGTGGCGCTGCTCTTCATCGTCTCCGCCGTCATCGGCCGCTGGCGGCTTCCCATCATCGGAACCGCCATGCTCATCATCACGGCCATCGTGGCCGGCGGCGTCTACCCGTGGATCGTCCAGCAGTACCAGGTGAAGCCGTCGGAGCTGAGCAAGGAAGCCGAGTACATCCAGCGCAACATCGACCTGACGCGTGAAGCGTATGGGCTGGAAGACACCGAAGTCATTGACTACAAGGCCACGGTCGAAGCCAACGCCGGAGCACTGGCCGCCGACTCCGGCACCACCTCCAACATCCGCCTGCTGGATCCGAACGTCGTATCCCCGGCCTTCTCGCAGCTGCAGCAGTTCCGCCAGTACTACCAGTTCCCGGAAACGCTGAACGTGGACCGCTACGACATCGACGGCGAAGTCCAGGACACCGTGATTGCGGTGCGTGAGCTGAACACCGACGGCGTGCCCGACGGCTGGGTCAACGAGCACATCCTCTACACCCACGGCTACGGAGTAGTGGCCGCCCGCGGCTCCACGGTCCAGGCCGACGGCAAGCCCAGCTTTATGGAATCCGGCATTCCGTCCACCGGAGTCCTGGGCGACTACGAGCCCCGCATCTACTTCGGTGAGTCCTCGCCCGAGTACTCAGTGGTCGGCGCTCCGGAAGGTTCGGCACCGCAGGAAATCGACCGTCCGCAGACCGGCGACTCGGACACCGAGTCCCAGACCACGTTCGACGGTGACGGCGGTCCCAGCGTGGGCAACCTCTTCAACCAGCTGGTCTACGCCATCAAGTTCCAGTCCACCGAGATGCTGCTTTCCGACGCCATCAACCCGGAGTCGCAGATCCTCTACGACCGCGATCCCCGCGAACGCGTCGAAAAGGTTGCCCCCTACCTGACGGTGGACGGCAATGCATACCCGGCAATCGTCGACGGCCGGGTCCAATGGATTGTGGACGGCTACACCACCAGCAAGTATTTCCCGTACTCCACCCAGCAGGAACTCCAGGCTGCGACGACCGACTCGCTGACTCCCGGTGCGGCGGCACTTCCCGCCGACCAGGTGAACTACATCCGCAATGCGGTCAAGGCGACCGTTGATGCCTACGACGGCTCAGTGACCCTGTATGCCTGGGATGACGAGGACCCGCTGCTGCAGTCCTGGCAGAGTGTCTTCCCGTCCACGCTGAAGCCTTACAGCGAGATGTCAGCGGACCTGATGGCGCACGTGCGCTACCCGGAGGACCAGTTCAAGGTCCAGCGCGAGCTGATGGGCAAGTACCACGTCACCAACGCGGACTCCTTCTTCAAGAACGACGACGCATGGTCCGTGCCGAATGATCCCACGGTGGCAAACTCCGAGGTCAAGCAGCCCCCGTACTACCTCTCCCTGCAGATGCCGGGCCAGGACAACACCGCGTTCTCCCTGACGACGCCGTTCATTCCGTTCGTCTCGCCGAACGGTGAGGCCCGCAACGTGCTGTACGGATTCCTGTCAGCGGAAGCTGACGCCGGAACGGGTGAAGCGGGAGTGAAGAGCGAGGACTACGGCAAGCTGCGTCTGCTGTCGCTGCCCACCGACACAGTGGTGCCCGGCCCGGGCCAGGCCCAGAACCGGTTCAACTCCGACCCGACGGTGTCCAATGCCTTGAACCTGCTGCGTCAGGGTGCCTCCGAAGTTATCAACGGCAACCTGCTCTCGCTGCCGGTTGGCGGCGGCATGCTCTACGTGCAGCCGGTCTACGTGCAGTCTTCCGGCGACGCGTCCTACCCGACGCTGCAGCGCGTGCTGGTGAACTTCGGTGAAAAGGTCGGGTTCGCCCCGACCCTGGACGAAGCCCTGAACCAGGTCTTCGGCGGTGACTCCGGTGCCATCACCGGCGACTCCGAAAACGTGGGCCAGACTCCGGACACCGGCACCGGTGAGGCACCGGGCGACACAACGGCACAGGCCGACCTGGCAGCTGCCCTGGCTGATGCCGGAGCCGCCATCCAGGAGGGCCAGACCGCACTGGCAGCCGGCGACTTCGCCGCCTACGGTGAGGCGCAGAACAAGCTGAACACGGCAATCCAGCGTGCCATCTCCGCGCAGGAAGCCATGGATGCAGTCGCCGGGGACACTGCCGACGGCGGGACCACCGGTGCCACCGAGGGCGCAACTCCGGCGCCCACCGAGAGCGCCCAGGGCGACTAACCGCACCAGCCGCAGTTGATTTGCGGCTGGGCCTCGCGGCGGGTAGAGTTAACTATCACGCCGCGGGGTGGAGCAGTTCGGTAGCTCGCTGGGCTCATAACCCAGAGGTCGCAAGTTCAAATCTTGCCCCCGCAACCACAGGTTGAAACGAAGAGTCCCGGTCAGCAGAAATGCTGGCCGGGACTTTTTTGCGTTGTGGCGGGCATCGGCCGCTCCTAGACTCGCAGAATGGGCAAACGCGCGCTGCCTGCTGAAAACAACGGTCAGCACCGTTCATCGGCTGACGGAGCCGGTCCCTCCGTGGAGCGCCGGGAAACGGCTTTGGAGAAGGCCGACCGGAACTGGAACGACCTGCTGCAGGAATTGCGCGTGCTGCAAACCGGTATCCAAATCCTGACCGGGTTCCTGCTTACCCTTCCTTTTCAGCCGCGGTTCCGGGAACTCTCCACTGGGCAGATCCTGGTTTATCTTGCCCTGGTGGTCTTGTCGGTCCTGATCACGGCACTGTTGATGGCCACAGTGGTGATGCACCGCGCTTTCTTTGCACAGCGGATCAAATCCGAGCTTGTGCGCAGCAGCGACGGGCTGCTGCGCATCACCCTCGTCCTGGTGGGCCTGATCCTGATCGGTACGCTTGGCCTCATCTTTGACCTGGTCCTGGGCACCGCCGGCGGGATCACAGCCGCAGCCTGCCTCGCTGTTGTCCTGGCGGTGCTGTGGATTGTCGTACCCGGGCATATCCGGCGGCGTGCGCTGCACCGCCGGGAGGGGTAGCTTTCCCCTCCAACGCCGAAGGGGCGGCACTCCGTCACGAAGTGCCGCCCCTTCCGGGAAAAGCTGTTAGTTCTGGCCGATGGCAGACTGGCCCGAGCCGGCGCTCTTCAGAGCTGCAAGGCGTGCCTCCACCTCGGTCTGCTCACCGAGGTCCTCCAGGCTCTCGAACTGGGCATCCAGGCTGGATGCAGCCAGCTCGTTTGCTCCGCGGACGCGGGCTTCCTCGCGGCGGATCTTCTCTTCGAAGCGGCCCACCTCCGAGGTTGAATCCATGACGTCGATGCTCTTCATGGCTTCGTGCATCTGCGTCTGGGCATGCGCATTGCGGGCGCGGGCAATCAGCTCGTCGCGCTTGCTCTGCAGCTGGTTCAGCTTGCCCTTCATCTGGTCCAGGCCGGTCTTCAGCCGCTCCACGATTTCTTCCTGGGAAGCGATGGTGGGCTGGGCACCCTTGGCTTCGTTCTCCGCTGCCATCTGCCGCTGGATGGCCACCTTGGCCAGGTTGTCGAACTTCTGAGCGTCGGCGGTGTTGCCCGCGGCCCGGAACTCGTCGGCCTTCCGCGAGGCTGCCAGCGCCTTGTTACCCCAGTTGTTGGCGTTCTGGATGTCCTCGTTGTAGTCATCCTGAAGCATGCGCAGGTTGCCGATGGTCTGGGCAACTGCGCTCTCGGCCTCGGCAATGTTGTTGCTGTAATCCCGAACCATCTGGTCGAGCATCTTCTGCGGATCCTCGGCCTGGTCAAGAATGGCGTTGATGTTGGCCTTGGCCAGCTGGGTGATACGTCCAAAGATTGACTGCTTTACCACGGTGTCTGCCTTTCGGTTTTTGGAAACGAACTTGCTGAAAAGTTTTGGAGCCATGACCTGAGAGTGTTCCTAGAAGCTTCCGCCGCCGCCGTCGAAACCGCCGCCGCCACCGCCGCCTCCGCCGAACCCGCCAAATCCGCCGCCTCCCCAGCCGCCTCCGCCTCCGCCTCCGCGGAGGATGGAGTCGATCAGGATGCCGCCGAGGATGGCGCCGCCGAGGCCGGAACCGCCGCCGCGGCCGCCGTACATGCCGCCGCCGCCGAAACCGCCCATGCCGCCGCCGAAGCCGTCAACGTCCTGCTGGGCCATATCGGCTGCCTGGGCCGCCAGGGCATTGGCCTGCTGTGCATAGGCGAGGGCACTGACGGGATCCGAGGACTGCAGGGCGATGGCCTGCTGGAGGTTGCGCTCCGCTTCCGCGAGGCGGGTGCGGGCTTCGCTGCCCACTCCGCCGCGCCTGGCACGGATGTAATCAGCCGTTCCGGAGATCTGGGCCTGGGCTGACATCACTGCGTGCTGGAGGGAATCCCGTGCCCGGCGTTCCTGCTCCTGCCGGTCACGAATCCCCTCCAGGGCGCTGTCGAGCTGGGCGTTGGCCTTCTCGAGGCGCCGCAGCAGATCCACCGGATCGTTCCTGGTGGCGGATTCGTTGTCGATGGCGGTCAGGGCCGCTTCCACGCCGGCGACCGGACCCGCCAAGCCCTGGTTGTTTCCGTTGGCGGCAAAAGCCCTTGCCTGGGCCAAATCCTGTTTGGCGTCGGCCACTGCCCGCTGGAGTTCGCTGCGGGCGGAGTCCAGCTCACGGCCGGTCTTCTCAATGGCGTCCAGCAGCACATTGGTCTGGTGGACGCTTTCTTCGGCGGCGCGGACGGCCACCACTGCCGACGCAGTGTCGCCCTCAGCGAGTTTTGCCGAGGCGGTTTCCGCAGCGTTCTCAACGAACTCCAGCCGATCCCTGGCCTGCTCAACGTTGTCCGCAACCTGGGCCAGGGCGGAATCGGAGTAGCGCTGGCGGAGCTCCGTCAGGGAGCGTTCGGCTGCGTCCAGGCGGCTGGCCGCCGCTTGGGCATTCCCGCGGGCAGCGTCCAGCGCTGCGGGCGCGTTCTTCTCCAGTTCGCGCAGTTTGTCGAAGTCTTCCTTGTGCGCCTGCAGCGAGGAGTTCACTGCTTCGCAGCGGCGGATGATGTCCTTGAGCCAGGTCCGCTGCTGGGCCTCGGTATCCGGAATGTGGTCATCCAGCTGCTGCTGCATCTTGAACGACTCGCTCATATGGTTCTTCGCCGCCGCAAGGTCATCGGTGAAGGTCTTCACGGCGTCGTCGCCGTAGGAGGCCATGGCAAAGGACAGCTCCTGTTCGCTCGACTTAATGGCATCGTCGGCGGCAATCAGGAGACCTCCGGCGCGCTTGCGCAGATCCGCCACGCTCAGCTGGTCCAGCGGGTCGGCGGGCGGAACGCTGCCGCGGCGCGCGGGGCCGGCCGTGACCGCACCCTTGTTCCGGCTGCGGACGAACAGGAACAGTGCGCCGCCGCCCAGCAGGATGATGCCGCCAATCAGCAGGATCGGGGCGATTCCGGCCCCCGAAGAGGAACCGCCCCCGGTACTTCCGCTCCGCCCTGATTCCAGGGCCTCGGCCGCACTCACCGCTGCGGCGGCCCAGTCCTCGGAACTGATGGACTCCTTGCCGAACAGTTCGTCCGTCACGGCTTTGGTCATCGCACTTTCCTGCTGTGCGGTCAGGGCCGTATCCGCCGGAGCCGAAACCTGGAACTCCCGGCTTTCCGTGGCGATGCTGAGGAGGGCTTCGCGCTCACCCAGATTCCGTTTTGCCACCACCTCGTCGCCCCAAGCAGCGCGGTCCGA
Organism: Arthrobacter gandavensis; assembly: GCF_009192735.1. GTDB lineage: Bacteria > Actinomycetota > Actinomycetes > Actinomycetales > Micrococcaceae > Arthrobacter_B > Arthrobacter_B citreus. The sequence continues at coordinate 251,018 of NZ_VTFU01000002.1, read as the reverse complement.
GGGATTGGTGAACTCATCCACGTAGACGACGAAGAGGGTATAGCCGCTCTCCTGCCGCGTTTCTGTCACGGCGTTGCGGACCTCTTCACTCTCCGAGCCCAGGACACCGGCGTCGTCGACCACGAACTGTCCGGGCGGGATGGTCACCGGGGGCACGGCGGAGGCGGCGGTGGCCGACCCCAGCAGCGCCGTGACACTCAAACCGAGCACGGCACCTAGCCGCTTGGTCTTCAACCGCATAAATTGTCCTCAGGTTCGTCGTGGTGTCTGGATGATCCTGCGCTCGTCCCGTCCCGTCAGGTCCCTTGCGGGCCGGGCAGACACTTGCATCGATTCTATGGTTCACCAGATACCCAGTCCACCACGTTCACCGCCGCGCGGTTTTCGGCTAACTCTCAGGAACCATCCAGCAAGCTCCGAAGCCAGTCACAGAAAGTCCTGTCATAGTTGTTCCAGCACTAATCACGGGCATACCGATGTGGAAAGGACAGCACATGTCTGAGCAATACGGAGGCGCCGAGGAACCGCAGCGTCCGCTGCCTCCCCGCCCGCCCGCCCCTCCTGCGTCATCCGAGGAAGGCGCCGCGGGCCGAGGCGAAGGCCAGACGCAGCAGTTCCCCAAGGAACCGGACACGCACGCACCCACCGAGCCGCTGACACCTCAAACTTCTCATTCCGCCGGTGCATCAGCCGGTGCAACAGCCGGCGGATCCGCCGGAGAATATCCAGCGCAGCCGCCCCAGCCGGGAACCGCCCCGGCCGCATCCGTCCAGCAGGAGACGCCGGCCGCTTCGTCCGAGTCCGGCGCCCGGCATGCACAGACGCCGCCGTCCGGCACCCCGTTCCATGGTCAGGCGCAGAACCCTGCTCCGGGCGTTGGCGCGCCGCCGGCCTACGGACCGGCCGCCGGCGGATATTCCGGCTCCGGCCACGGCCAGGACCCTTACGGGACCGGGCAGCAGCCCGCGCCCAAACGCAGGTTTGGCGCCGGCACGCTGATCACCGGAATGGTGCTCGCGGGACTGCTCGGCGGCGGAACTGCGGTGGCGGCCAATTCCTGGATGGACAATGACGCCGCTCCGCAGACCACGGGCCAGGCCCAAACCGTCGTGGTGAACAACGATGACAGCGTTAATGCCGTCACGGCAGCGGCGGTCAAGGCTTCGCCCAGCGTCGTGACCATTGATGTTTCCGCCAGCGGCAGCTCCGGCACCGGCTCGGGAATTATCCTCGACGACGACGGGCACATCCTGACCAACACCCACGTGGTCACGCTGGGCGGGACGGCTGCTTCGCCGTCCGTGGAGGTCCAGACTAATGACGGGCGGGTGTTCTCTGCCGCCGTCGTCGGCACCGATCCCGTCTCGGACCTCGCCGTCATCAAGGTGGATGCCAATGACCTGACGCCGGCCACCCTGGGGGATTCGAACGACCTCAACGTGGGTGACACGGTGATCGCCATCGGCGCACCGCTCGGTCTGGCCGGCACGGTCACCGACGGGATCGTTTCGACCCTGAACCGCACCATCAGTGTGCAGTCCTCGGCTGCGCCCGAGGAAACTGAGTCGGACGGATCGGGTGAGGACGACGGGTTCGGCTTCCGCTTTGCTCCGCCGGACGGCACGAGCCAGGAGCAGAGCGCGGCAGGAAGCTCCATCTACCTCGACGTGATCCAGACCGATGCGGCCATCAACCACGGCAATTCCGGCGGCGCCCTGGTGAACACCGAAGGCGATGTCATTGGCGTCAACGTGGCCATTGCCTCCGCCAGCGAGGAAAGCGGCAGCATCGGCGTCGGCTTCGCCGTGCCGATGAGCTACGCGGAACGGGTTGCAAACGAGATCATCGAGAACGGTTCGGCAACGCACGGCTTCCTGGGCGTATCCGTCACTCCGGCCTCCGCTTCCAACTCCTCGGCGTTCACAGTGGGGGCAGAGGTTGCCGAAAACCCGGCGTCCGGAACTCCCGCCGCGAAGGCCGGCCTGAAGCAGGGCGACGTCATCACCGCGGTGAACGGAATTCCCGTCACCGATGCGCAGTCGCTGACCGCAGCCATTCGGATGCAGGCAGCCGGCAGCAAGGCCACGATCGACTACACCCGGGGTTCAGACACCGAAAGCGTCGACGTGACGCTGGGGAACTCAGCCGACCAGTAGCCAAACAACATTCCGGCCAAACAACATTCCGGTTAGCGGCCGGATGAAACAGCGAAGGGACCGTCTCTCCACGGAGAAGCGGTCCCTTCGCCGTTTAGCGCCGGAGCAGACACAGGGTTCCGGCACAATGTGATTAGCTTATTGAGTCGCCCTGCGAGGGTGGTCCCGAGGCCGGTGCGCCCGTGCCCGGGAAGATCTTCAACGCCAGAAAGGCCCCGCATGCAGGAATCGAAGAGGCCGCTGAACATCGTCGTTTTGGTGAAGCACGTTCCCGATACCCAGTTTGACCGGCATCTCTCCGGCCCGGGCCACACCCTGGACCGCTCCGAGTCCATTCTGTCCGAGCTCGACGAGTACGCCCTGGAAGCTGCCCTCCAGCTGGCCGAGGCCCGCGGGGGACAGGCCGCAGGAAACATGGTCACCGCCTTGACGATGGGACCCGACGCCGCGGTCAACGCAGTGAAGAAGGCCCTGCAGATGGGTGCCTATCAGGGCATCCATGTTAACGATGCCGCCCTGGCGGGCTCGGACGCAGCCGCGACCTCCGCGGTCCTCGCCGCCGCCGTCCGGCATGCAGCCGGCGCTGATCACGGCCTTCCGGACCTTGTGATGACCGGCATGGCCTCCACCGACGGCGAGACATCGCTGGTTCCCGCGCAGCTGGCCGAACGCCTGCAGCTGGCCCAGATCACTTTCGCCTCCGAGCTGGAGGTCGACGACGACGAAAGCGGCACCGCCGTCGTCCGCGCCCGGCGCGACGGAGACTCCTTCTCCGAAACACTGGAGGCTCCGCTGCCGGCCCTGGTATCCGTCACCGACCAGGCCAACGACCCGCGGTACCCGAATTTCAAGGGCATCATGGCCGCCAAGAAGAAGACAGTCACGGTGCTGTCGCTGCAGGACCTGGGGATCGATCCGGCCCAGGTGGGGCTGGACGGCGCCTGGACCACAGTGGCCGCATCGGCTCCCCGCCCGCCGCGCTCCGCCGGAACCATCATTACCGACGACGGGACAGCCGGCGTCGCACTGGTGGACTATCTGGCTGCCCGGAAACTGATCTGACAATCCTCCCACCGGCGCCGCTGCGCCCGAAGCACTAAGGAGAGCCACCCATGGCCTCTGTCCTGGTCTTTATCGATGTCCCGGGCCTGCCGCTGCCGCGGGCGAGCCGAGAGCTCCTGACGATTGCCCGCAGCCTGGGCGAACCCGCCGTGGCCAGTCCGCGCGCCCTCGGCGACGATGTGCTGCAGGCACTCGGCGAATACGGCGCCGGCGCCGTGTACGAACCCGCACAAGCCCTGCCCGACGTCCTGGTTGCCGCAAAGGCGGCCTTCCTCGCTGCCGTGGTGCAGACAGCGGATCCTGCCGCCGTGCTGCTCGGCAACTCCTTTGAGGACCGTGAAGTGGCTGCCCGCACCGGAATCAAGATCAACTCCGGGGTCATCACCGACGCCGTGGCCGTGGCGCCGGACTTCTCAGTCACCAAGTCCGTGCTGGCCGGTTCCTACACCTCCACTTGCCGCGTGACGAACGGGGTGCCGGTGATCACGGTCAAGGCCAACAGCGTTGAGCCGGTTCCCGCCGATAACCCCTCAGCCCCCGAACGGCACCGGCTTTCCGTACCTGATTCCGGTCCGGCGGCCCGCGTCACCGGACGCACCGAAAAGCGGGACAGCTCCCGCCCCGAACTTTCCGAGGCGCGGGTCATCGTTGCCGGCGGACGCGGCATGGACGGAGACTTCGGCCCGGTCGAGGAGCTCGCTGACGTGCTGGGCGGCGCCGTGGGCGCATCCCGTGCGGCCACCGACGCGGGCTGGATCGAACACTCCGCCCAGGTTGGCCAAACCGGCAAGACAGTGTCGCCGCAGCTGTACATCTCGGCGGGAATTTCCGGGGCGATCCAGCAGAAGGCCGGAATGCAGACGGCCAAGGTGATTGTGGCCATCAACAAGGATCCGGACGCTCCGGTTTTCGAGATCGCGGACTTCGGAATCGTGGGTGATGTGTTCTCAGTACTGCCGCAGGCCACCGGGGAAATCAAGAAGCGCAGGTCCTAGCCCCGTGGAGTCAGCTCTGAACCGTCCACAGCACCCGGCATCTCAGTACCCGGCCGGAGCCAACATTCGGCGGGTGCTCGCCTTCGCGGCCCATCCCGACGACATCGACTTTGGCGCGGCCGGAACCGTGGCCGCATGGACAGCGGCCGGCGTCGAGGTCTCCTACTGCGTCATGACCTCCGGTGACGCCGGCGGCTTCGAGCCCGGCGACCGGAGCAGCGTGTCCGAACTGCGCCGCAGCGAGCAGCGGGCAGCCGCTGACATTGTCGGGGTCAGCGACCTGCATTTCCTGGGCGAGAAGGACGGATTCCTGGCGGTTACCCCGGAAGTGGTGGAAAAAACCGTGGCCCTGATCCGCCGTATCCGCCCCGACGTCGTGCTATCGATGCATCCGGAGCGGAACTGGGACCGGATTCAGGCCAGCCACCCGGACCATCTGGCCTGCGGCGAAATCGTCACGCGGGCGGTCTACCCCGCGGCGGAAAATCCCTTTGCCTTTCCGCATCTGGCCGAACAGGGCCTGCAGGCCTACAAGGTGCCATGGCTGTGGTTCTACGGAGCCCCGCGGGAACGGGAAAACCATGCCGTGGACGTGAGCGCCACCGTGGACAAGAAGCTCGCCGCCATCCGGATCCACGCCAGCCAGCACCCGGACCAGGCCGGCATGGAAACCGCAGTGCGCGGAATGCTGCAGGACAACGCCCGGCGCTTCGGACTGGGCGGGGGAGCCAGCGCTGAGACCTTCCACGCGGTGGGCGTCAACACGGACCGGACCATCGCCGGGTTCTGACCCATCGTTGAAGCCCTAGTCCGCGAGGTTGGCCTCAGCCCAGCTGGCCATGGCTTCCGTCAGGTAAGCCGCAACACCGGGGGTTTCACTGTCATAGAAGGCCGTGAAACGCGGGTCCTGGACGTACAGGGCGCCCAGTGAGAGGTAGGCCGGCCGGTTCGGTGTCCAGCTGGCGCAGACCCACCGGTAGTGGCGGGCGACGGCGGCCTGTGGCCGCGGGCTGCCCGGTTCCAGCCCGGCCAGCAGACAGGCGGCGAGTTCGCGGTTGATGTCCCGGGCTTCCCCGGCGAGCTCCCGCCGTCCGTCCGGCCCCAGTGCGTCGAGGGCCGCCTTGCTGGACTCCACCCTGGCGCTTCCCCAGCGCTGCCGGGCTTCCTCCTCATAGGGGTTCTCTTCGAATCCCTTGAACATGTTCCGTGCTTCCATCGTTTCTCCCTGTTGCAGTGCATCCATCGTGGCGCGCACGGTCGCGGCCATGGCCTGCATCCTCCGGCTTTCGTCCAGCAGCCACCGGTGGTGGACCTCCAGGGCCTGTGCCTCATCCGTCTGTCCGGCAAGGATGGCCGCAATGGACTCCAGTCCCAGCCCGAGCCGCCGCAGCAGGAGGATCCGCTGCAGGCGCCGCAGTTCCGGTGAACCGTAAAACCGATAGCCGTTGGCGCCGGTGAAGGCCGGCGCGAGCAGGCCGCGCTCCTCGTAGTGGCGCAGGGTGCGGGAGGACACGCCCGTCATGCGGGCGACGTCGGAAATCGGCCATGCCTGCGTGTCCCGGGCTGTCACAGCCAACTCCTTTCCCACCGTGCCGGCCGGAGGATTTCCGGCCCAGGTCAACCGTAGGGGTTGACGCAGCGTCAAGGTCAAGCGGGATCTCAGGCGCTGAAGGGAATGACCAGAACCACGGGCATGGTGGGGGTGGGGGATCCGCCGTCAGGCTCCACGGTGACGGCCACCGCAGTGTACGGATCAATGTCGGTGAGCTCGGTTTCCTTGGTCCCGGACACTTCCTCGCCCGTCATCGTGCCCACGGACACCGGGTCCGAGCCGTCTGCCGGAAGACGCCACATTTGGTAGACCGATCCCTCCGGGGGCGCCGGCACGCCGTTCAGCGTGACGACGGCGGCGTTCTCACCCGCCGAGGTGGCCACCTCGGCGGTTCCTCCGGTGGGCAGCTCTATGGTGCGCTGCTGGACGTCCGACGCCTGCAGCACTTCCTCCCGCACCGAGTCGGGCCCGAGGTTGCTGCCAATGGCAACTCCGCCCACCACAATGGCCGCTGCCGCTGCTCCGGCGAGGATCCACCGGCCTGGAGCGGACCTGAGCATGGAACGGCGGCTGCGGCGGCCGGCGAGTTCGTCAACGGGCTGCGGCGTGCCCGCAGTCTGGCGGGTCCGCTCCGGATCGGTGTCGTTGGCCTCAGGGCCGGGACCGCCCGTCTCCCGGCCGGGGCCCGAACCCTGCTGGGGCAGCCGGGCCAGGATTTTCCCGAACAGGTCCGCTGGCGGCTCTTCCTCGGCGCGGTAGCCGCCGGCAAGGGTCTCCCGTGCGCTCCACACCCGTTTCAGGAACTCTTGGCGGACGGCGGGTTCCGCCGCTTCCACTGCTGCGTCCAGTGCTTGCCGTTCATTGCCCGGCAAGGCGTTCAGCGCGTACAGCTCGGCCCACTCCAGGATCCGGCCTTCGGACAGGTCCCTGCTGAGGGCGTCCGCCGCGGCGTCAAAGCTGTTATCCGGCATCTGAATTCACCCCCAGGCAGTTCTTGAGTCGGATCAGTCCGTCGCGGATCCGCGACTTGATGGTGGGAACGGCAGCGCCCAGTTTTTCGGCAACCTCGCGGTACGTCAGCCCGCCATAGTAGGCCAGCCGGACGGATTCCCGCTGAGTGTCCGTCAGCGTTTCAAGGCACTGAAGCACTGCGTCGGCCTCCATCCGCTGGGTCACTGTGTCCACGACGTTGTCATAGTCCGGTTCCTGCATGACGGCTCCGAAGCGTGCCTCCCGGTTGGCTGAACTCTGCTCGGACCGCACGCGGTCCACAGCCCGGCGGTGGGCGAGCGTCAGCAGCCACGCCAGCGGCGAACCGACCGAGGGATCGAAGCGGGATGCATTGGTCCAGACCTGCAGGTAAACCTCCTGCGTGGTGTCCTCGCTGAGTTCGGCGTCGATCAGCACCCGCCGGGCCAAGCCGTACACCCGGCGGGAGGTCAGGGCGTAGAAGGCGGCAAAGTCATCTTGGCTGCCGCCGGCAATGCCCGCCAGGAGCGCTTCCAGCGAGGCTTGGGGCCGGTCTTGCTGACCGGATTTTTCTGCGGCATCGGCGGCGCCCTCCGGTGTGGAGGCCTGCGCGGCGGAGGGCCGTCCCGTGTTGGACGTGTCCATAGGGTTCCAGCATAAACGGACAAAGGTGCCTGCCGCTGCACGCTGCTGAAGGTCGCCGTTACGCCGGGGCGTGTCAGGGCACACTGGAAGCCCTGCGGGTGAACCCGCCGGCGCCGCCTGTCCCATCACTTCCATACCCGCTATTCGGTGCCGCACGGTGCCGGGATGGGCCGGCCGCGGCAGAAATCTAGGGGCGGCGGGCGGTGGCGATCAGGGTGTCGGCGTTCAGGTTGTGCTCTTCGCCCAGCAGGCCAAGGAAGTTCGCTTTGACCCGTTCCGCGGCGTCGTGGTCGGCGGGCAGGAGGTTGCGCAGACCGCTGCCCATCACCAGGGACCAGGCGAGGGACGGGCTGAGCTGGACCTGGGCGGGCGTCTCGATGACCTTGATGTCGGTGAGGCCGAGAGACTCCAGCCATGCCGTCATCTTCTCCGGGGTGGCCAGGCGTTCGGCGTTGTTCCGGGACTGGGACAGTCCTTCAGCGAACTCAGGCTTTTCCTTGCGGCATTCCTGCACCAGCAGCTCGGTGAACGGGGACAGGGATCCCTCGGCCCACGTGCTCAGCGCCAGCCGGCCGCCGGGACGCAGGTTCGAGACCAGCTGCCGGGCGCCGGCGTCCATGTCGGGAAGGAAAAAGATGGAGTAGGCGCTGAGCACCACGTCGTATGGTTCCTCGGCCGTCCATTGAGTGACATCGCCAAGGTGCAGGGCGATGTTCTCCAGGGCCAGAGTGGTGGCCTTGGCCTGTGCGAGGGCCAGCATTTCGGTGGAAAGGTCCACCCCGTCCACCCGGGCGCCCGGGCCGGCGTACTGGGCAGCGGGGATGGTGGTGGCACCGCTGCCGCAGCCGGCATCCAGGATGCTGTCACCGATGCCGATTTCCGCTGCAGCCACCAGTGCGTTGCCCATGGGATTCCACAGCGAAGGTGCCAAACGGTCAAAGTCTGCGGCGCCGTCGTCGAACGCGGTTCCAATGGTGGTCTCGGGCATGGGAGGTCCTTAGAGCTGGGCACCTGCGAAGCCGTGCTGGCGCCAGGCTTCGTAGACGGCAATTGAGGCGGAGTTGGCGAGGTTCAAGGAACGCAGGGACGGCAGCATGGGCAAACGGACCCGGGCGGTGACGTGCGGATCCTGCAGCACTTCCTCATCCAGTCCAACGGATTCCCGGCCGAACATCAGCACATCGCCGGGCTGATAGGCGATGTCCGTGTAGGACGTGTCGCCGTCGGACGTGAAGGCGTAGACGCGTTCCGGAGCAAGTGCCTTCCACGCCGCTTCAAGCGTGGGGTGCACGTGGAGAACCGCGAGGTCGTGATAGTCCAGGCCCGCGCGGCGCAGCTTGGAATCCTCCAGGTCGAAGCCCAGCGGCTCAACGAGGTGGAGTTCGGCTCCGGTGATCGCGGCAAGGCGGATGGCGTTGCCGGTATTACCGGGAATTTCAGGGGTGTGGAAGAGGATGCGGAACACATCCCCATCCTATGCCTGGAGCTACCGCGCGGACGCATCGATGAGTCCGCCGAGCACCGGAAGCTGCACCACATTGGGCTGGGGTCCGTCGTTGAAGAAACGGCGGAGCTCCCGCTGGATGGTTCCGGCGTTGGCCACATGGATCATGGCCGGGGAGCTGCGGCTGAGCGATGGCGGGTAGTCGATGACGGGTTCGAAGGGATTTCCGTTGGGGCTGTGCAGGACGACCCAGCCGCTGACGTTGCACTCCGGGAAGCGGTCCTGGATGGTCCGCACGGCGTCGGGCAGGCGGCCGATGTTCACTTCCCGGCCGCGGCTGCGCAGGTGCCGTCCGTCCCAGTTGTAGTTGCCCGAGGACGCCATTTGGGATTCCAGCACGGCCATCCGGTAGCCGCCCAGCAGCACATGGCCCACGTCCAGGTTTCCGCCGCGCGGAGAGCGGTCGGGCATATGCAGCCCGTTCACCAGCCGGCCGGCCGGGTAATCCTCGAGCAGGGTGCGCTGCAGGAGACCGATGGTGAGGAGTTCGCCGTCGTACCGGGACGCGGCGGAACCCAGCCGGGAGAAAAGACCGGGCCGGCGGGGCGAGCCGTGGATTTGCTGGCCGGCCAGCGCGAGCGGCAGCACGGGCGGGGAATCGGGAGAAAAATCTGGAACAAACCGCGGGGGAGTGTCGAGTGTGTCTTCAGCGGGAGCGGAACCGCCGCGCTGGTAGCCGGTGCGGGCCGCGGCGCCCCGGGAAGCGGGTCCTGCCTGCGCGGCCCCCGTTCCGCGGCCCAGGCTCAGGTCGTAGGCTGCTTTTTGGCGCGGGTTCGACAGGACCTCGTACGCCTCCGCCACAACGTGGAAGGTCTCGCTGCTGCCGCCGGCATCCGGATGCGTGGCGCGGGCCGCCTTTCGGTAGGCGGCCTTGATCTGTTCCGTGCTGGCCGTGGGGGTGATGCCCAAAACCTCATACAGCGTCTTGGGAGACGGACTCACGGCGGTTCCTTTCGGTGCGGCGTCCCGCAGGTGGTTCGGCGCCGGGCGGTGCCGGCGGGGCTTGGTGGTGAACAGTGCATCAGCGCTGCAGCGGGTACAGGACCGCAGCAGGTACAACGACGCAGCGGAGCACTACGTTTCCAAAACTTTTCCGGCACAGGGCCCGCGGGGGAGTCCTACTGCGCGGAAGGACGATTCTAGCCGGATCCCCCGGGCCGGCGGCGATAGTGCGCATCGGCGGCCGCAATGACGCGGGGATGCCCCGGATCGCTGTTCTCCACCACCACTGACGCCAGCAGCGCCGGATCGGTGTCGGCGAAGTACAGCTGCTGGCCGCCCACGTACCGGTTCATGTCCGGATGGTCCGGGTCCGGCGGAGAACCGTCCCGGACCGCCATCCGGGCGGCAGCGACGGCGAAGGGAACGTCCAGAAAAATGGAATAGTCCCAGCAAGCCGCCAGCTCGGCCCGGTGCAGGAACAGTCCGTCCACCAGCACGACGGCGGTGGCAGCGGCATGCACCGGAGGCGGCGCCAGCACGGCGTCGGTGTCCAGGTTGTGGCCGGCCGGGCGGTAGCAGCCGGATCCGCCGGGTTTCAGCGGATCAAGGACGTAGGCGCGGAACTGCTCCAAGTTGTAGGAATCGCGCCGGAACCCTTCAGGCGATCCGCGGCCGCGCCGATGGCGCACAGCGCGGGGGTGATGGAAGTCATCCAACGATATCCGCACCACGCAGCGGTGGTGCGGGCCCGCCGCAACGGCGGCGGCCAGGGCATCGGCAAAGGTCGTCTTCCCGGAACCGTCAACACCGTCCACGGCCGCGAAGACGCGTCCGGCCGGATCCATGCCGGACAGGCGGGAAGCAAGGGCAGCCAGGAGCGGTGCCCGCCCGTCCGGCGCGGGTGCCCGCGCCGGTGCCGGAAGCGGGCGGCGGCTATTGCCTGATCCTGTCGGTGGCATCACGGCAGCAGTCTGCCATGGACAACCGCGTCACGGCGGGGAATCGGCATCCACGGCTAACACCGTTAGAATTGGACGGTGCCCGTGTATCTAGATCACGCGGCGACCACGCCTATCTCGGCATCGGCCCTCGCCGCACTCACCGCAGAACTTCGCCGCAGCGGAAACCCGTCCTCGCTGCACGGCTCCGGCCGGCGCGCCCGGATGGTGGTGGAGGAGTCCCGGGAAGCCCTTGCGGCAGCCGCCGGATGCCACCCCTCCGAGATCATCTTCACGTCCGGCGGAACCGAAGCCGACAACCTCGCCGTCAAGGGCCTGTACTGGTCCCGCCGGGATGCGGACCCCGCCCGCACCCGCATCCTCTGCTCACCCATCGAGCACCACGCTGTCCTCGACACGGTGCAGTGGCTGGAAAAGCATGAGGGCGCCACCGTCGTGTGGTTGCCGGTGGACGGCGACGGCGTCGTGCCCCTGGAAGCCATCCGCGCCGAGCTCGAAGCCCACGCTGACACGACGGCGCTGCTGACCGTGATGTGGGCCAACAACGAGGTGGGCACGGTGCAGGACATTCCCGCGATCACCGAGCTGGCCCATGCCCACGGCGTGCCCGTGCACACCGACGCTGTGCAGGCTTTCGGGGCCCTGCCGGTGGACTTCCGAGCCGCCGGCGTGGACACCATGGCCATCAGCGGCCACAAGATCGGCGGGCCGGTGGGCATCGGCGCGCTCGTCGTCGGCCGGGCGGTCAAACTGACCCCAGTGATGCACGGCGGCGGCCAGGAGCGGGACATCCGCTCCGGCACCCTGGACACACCAGGCATCGCCGCTTTTGCCGCAGCGGCCCGTGAGGTCACCGGAAACCTGGCGGCGGAAGCCGAGCGGCTGCGGAGCCTGCGGGAGAAACTGATCACCGGCGTCGAGGCGGCGATCCCCGACGCGGTGCTGCGCGGGGTCCGGGACGACGGCGGCGCCGGCACCCACAGTGACGGCATGCCCCGGCGGCTGCCCGGAAACGCCCACTTCACCTTCCCGGGCTGTGAAGGGGACTCGCTGCTGTTCCTGCTGGATCTGGCCGGCGTTGAGTCCTCCACCGGTTCCGCCTGCACGGCCGGAGTTCCCCGGCCGTCCCACGTTTTGCTGGCCATGGGCCTGAGCGAAACGGACGCCCGCGGCGCACAGCGTTTCAGCCTCGGGCATACAACCACCTCCGAAGACGTTGACACATTGTTGGCTGCCCTTCCCGAAGCCTACGAACGGGCAAAAAAGGCCGGAATGGCTTCCCATGTCAGCAGCATCCAAACAGCAGGAACAGGTTTTACTTCATGAAGGTTTTGGCAGCAATGAGCGGCGGAGTGGACTCCGCGGTAGCCGCAGCACGAGCAGTGGAGGCCGGGCACGACGTCGTCGGCGTCCACCTGGCGCTTTCGCGCATGCCCGGAACGCTGCGCACCGGCAGCCGGGGCTGCTGCACCATCGAGGACTCCCGCGACGCCTGGCGCGCGTGTGACATTCTCGGCATCCCGTACTACGTGTGGGACTTCTCCGAGCGGTTCAAGGAAGACGTGGTGGATGACTTCATCGCGGAGTACGCCGCCGGCCGCACCCCCAACCCCTGCATGCGCTGCAACGAGCGGATCAAGTTCGCCGCGCTGCTGGAAAAGGCGCTGGCCCTGGGATTCGACGCGGTCTGCACGGGCCACTACGCCAAGGTGCTCACCGACGCCGACGGAAACCCGGAGCTGCACCGCGCCGCCGACTGGGCCAAGGACCAGTCCTACGTGCTGGGCGTGCTGACGCATGAGCAGCTCAAGCACTCCATGTTCCCGCTGGCGGACACCCCGTCCAAGGCCGAGGTCCGCGCCGAAGCCGAGCGCCGGGGCCTGTCCGTGGCCAACAAGCCTGACAGCCACGACATCTGCTTCATTCCCGACGGCGACACCCGCGGCTGGCTCGAAGAGCGCATCGACCTGAACGAGGGCGACATTGTGGACGCCTCCGGCGAGAAGATCGGCACCCACCCCGGCGCCAACGCGTTCACCGTTGGCCAGCGCAAGGGCCTGAAGCTGGGCCGCCCGGCCGACGACGGCAAGCCCCGCTTCGTGCTGGAGATCCGCCCCAAGGAAAACAAGGTCATTGTCGGGCCGGAGAAGCTGCTGAACATCGACCAGATGCGCGGCATCAAGATCTCCTGGGCCGGCCTGCCGATTCCCGAGATCGCGGCCCGCGCCGAATTCGACTGCATGGTCCAGGTCCGCGCCCACGGGGATCCCGTGGCGGCGCGCGGCTGGATGGAAGACGTCATCTCCGAAGAGACCGGGAGCGCCCGCGAGGAGCTGGTGGTCCGGCTGAACGAGCCGATGCGCGGCGTGGCCCCCGGCCAGTCCATGGTGGTCTACCAGGGCACCCGGGTGCTGGGACAGGCCACCATCGACAAGGCGCGCTCACTGGAATGGGACCCGACGGCGGTCTCCTAGCCGGTCTGCGCCGCGGCGGCCTGAGCTGCCACGGGCGTAACGTGCTCTGTCCCGCCGCGGACCGGACCCTAGACTGGTCCCATGACTGATACCCCCGCAGACGAGTTTGACCCGACGGCCAGTTCCCTTTCCGGGAAAGTCTCCGACGAGGTCATGCAGGAACTGCTGGCGGTGCGCAGCAGCATTGACAACATTGATGCCACGCTGGTGTACCTGCTGGCCGAGCGGTTCAAGGCCACGCAGCGGGTGGGGTTCCTCAAGGCCGTCCACAGCCTTCCGGCCGGAGACCCGGGCCGGGAGGCGGCGCAGATTGCCCGCCTGCGCCGCCTTGCCGAAGACGCGCACCTGGACCCGGCCTTCGCCGAAAAGTTCCTGAATTTCATCATCAGCGAGGTCATCCGGCACCACCAGGCGATCTCCGACAACCACAACGGCGGCAACAGCAATGCAGCAGGACTCTAGACAGCCGGACCTTGCAGAGCCGGCGCCGGAAGGCGCTGCCTCCACCACGGTGACGGCAACGGCCCTTGGGGCCTGGCCGGGAACGGACCCGCTCGAGGCAACCCGAATCATCCGCGGCGAGCTCGGCGACCCGCACCTTCCCTTCCTCATGGAACTGCCCGCCCGGGGCCCCGGCGCCGACGCCCTGGGCCGCACCGCGGCGCTCCTGGTGGATCTGGCCGTTGATGTCCAACCGCATGGCTGGCGCCTGGTGCCGCGGGCCGGAAAGGACCACCGGCGGGCCGTTTCGCTGCTCGGCCAGGACCTGAACGCCATGGCCGACGTCGCAGGGATGGAGGAGAGCCCTTCCCGGCAGGTCAAGGTATCCCTGCGCGGACCGCTTTCGCTGGCGGCGGGCCTCCACCTGCACAACGGCGAGCGGGCACTGTCCGACTCGGGTGCGCGGCGTGAGCTGCTCCAGTCCCTGACGGATGGGGCAGCGGGATTTGTGGCACGGGTCCGCGACGCGGTGCCCGGGGCCGAGGTCATCATCCAGCTGGATGAGCCGGAGATCGCCGATGTGCTGGGCGGGAACATTCCCACGGCCAGCGGCTACCGCACCCTCCGCTCCGTGCCCTCCACCGAGGTGTCGCAGGCCTGGCACCAGATTATCTCGGCGCTGTCCGACGCCGGGGCCGCTCAGACAGTGGTTCGGCTGCCGGACACCGGCCGCTCCGCAGCCATGCGCCCCGGAAGCCAGTCTCCCTTCGCGCTGGCCCTCGGAGCCGGTGCCCACGGGGCTGCCCTGCCCGCCGCCGGCCTGACGGGAGCGGACTGGGAAGCCCTCGCCGAAGCGGTGGAAGCTCGAAAAACGATCTGGCTGGGCATCCTGCCGGTGCCCCCGGGCAATGCTGAACCCCGTCAGGTCACGGCCGTCGTGGAGGACGTGCTGCGGCCATGGACCAAAATCGGCCTGCCTGCTGCCGCCCTGCCCGCGCTGCGCCTGACGCCGGCGTCGGACCTTGCGGATGCATCGCCGTCGTCCGCCCGAAAAGTGCTGACCAGGCTCACCCAGGCCGCTGAAGCCCTGACCTCGGTCGCCGCCGAAAGCTAGTCGGCAGCCGTATCAGCGGCGCCGTTCCCACCTCGCCGGAACCGCATCGGCGGGCAGCAGGCCGTTCCAGCTCCGGCAACGGTAATCAAAGCTGCCGTCGTAGACGAACACCGTTCCCACCTGCCGCTGAATGACCCGGGTTTGGATCCGGAAGGTGCCGGCGGCGTCGTCGTACCACTGCTCCACATGGGCGTCGGCGGCGGCAAAGCCGGGCAGCGGCAGCCGCAGCGGGCCCAGGAAGAGCCGGCTGCGCGGTGAGTCCATGCGCAGATGGCCGTCCCCGGTCACGGACAGCACCAGGTCGGTGGCGAGATTCCGCTTGCGGCCCAGATAATCAGTGAGCTCCGCCGGTCCGGTGAGGACGGTGGTGTCTTCGAAGATCCGGTCGCCGCCGGGGAAATGGAAGGTCCTGACCGCCGTCAGGGAAGGACGCCCCCACGGGTCCGGATGCGGATAGTTGCGGATGCTGAAGGGAATCCGGGTGCCGAAGTCGGGAAAAAAGGCGTTGGACACCGGGATCAGTCCCAGCAGCGGACGCAGCCAGGGGCGGGGACAGCCGGCGGTTTCGAAGACTCCGGTTCCCTCACCGAAGGTGCCGGCCTCAGGGACCAGTGAGAAGTAGTCCTGCAGCTGGGGCTGCAGCCGTTCAAAGCCGGCGCCGAGGACACGCCGGTAAATGGAGGCCGGGGGACCGGCGGGCGGTGCGGGGTCGAAGCTGTTCATGAACTCCTACAATCTGCCGGAGGCCTTGAGCCGGATATACAGGTCAGCGAGCTTGGACGGCAGCTCGTGCGGTGTCTCATCAACCACCTCGGCGCCCATGGAGCGCAGCTGCGCCGTGATTGCGGCGCGGTCCAGCAGTGCGCGTTCGGCGGCTGCCGCGCGGAAGGTCTCGGTGGCCGAGTTCCGCTGCCCGCGAAGTTCCTCCAGCTCGGGGTCCCGGACCGAGGCGATCACCACCACGTGCTTGTCCAGCAATTGGGGGAGCACCGGCAGCAGACCCTCTTCGACGGCACCGGAGTCCAGCGCGGTGATGAGCACCACCAGCGATCTCCGGGTGGAGGCGGACCGGACGGCGCCGGGCACCAGCGTGAAATCGGCTTCAATCAGCTCCGCTTCCAGCGGGGCCATGGCCGTGACGAGGCGGTTGAGCAGGTTTCCCTTAGACGCGGACTGAACGCGGGCGCGGATCCTCCGGTCAAAGGCCAGGAAATCCACCCGGTCCGCTCCGCCGTGGGCCAGCATCGACAGGAGCAGCGCCGCCTCGATGCCGGTGTCCAGACGGGGTTCATCCGCTATCCGCGCCGCTGAGGTGCGGGAGGTGTCCAGCAGCACCACCACCCGCCGGTCCCGTTCCGGGCGCCAGGTCCGCACCACTGTGTCCCGCCGCCGGGCAGTGGCCCGCCAGTCAATGGACCGGACATCGTCGCCGCGGACGTAGTCGCGAAGCGAATCAAACTCCGTTCCGGCCCCGCGGAGCTGGACCGAGGCGTTGCCGTCCAGCTCCCGCAGCCGCCGCAGCTTGGACGGCAGATGCCGCTTGGCATGGAACGGGGGCAGCACCCGCAGCACCGCCGGGCTCTGCAGCGTGCGCTGGCGCGCGGCCAGGCCCAGCGGCCCGAAGCTGCGGACCGTCACGAATGCTGAGGTGAGCTCTCCTCGGCGTTCGGGCAGCAGCTCCATAGAAAAACGCCGCGCTTCACCGGCCGGCAGGCGAAGATCCTGCACCGGGTTGCGTGCACCGGCGGAGGGCTGCCATCCGTCCCGGAACCTGCCCCGCAGGGTTCGCCGGCCGTTGTTCCGCAGGGTCAGCCCCACGGTGGCGGGTTCCGTCAGGCGGACGCCGGCGGGGACGGTCCGTTCCAGGGACAGGGCACGCGGCGATGCCGCCGCGAGCAGGTCCGCGGAGGCAGCGGCAGCCAGGAACAGCAGCCACAGCCAGACCGCAGCAGTGCCGGGGAAGAGCAGCACCGCCGCGGTGCCCGCTGCGGCGAGGAAGACCAGCCGGCCGGAAATAGCCATTATGGTTCCGCGCCCTAGCGGGGCACCGGCACGGTGGCCAGGATGCTGCCCAGCACGTCGTCAACGCTCACGCCGTCCATCTGGGCCTCGGGGCGCAGTGACACGCGGTGCCTCAGGGCGGGCAGCGTCAGCGCTTTGACATCATCCGGCGTCACAAAGCCCCGGCCCGAGAGCCATGCCCAGGCGCGGGAGGTGTTGAGCAGGGCCGTGGCACCACGCGGCGATACGCCCAGCTGGAAGGACGGAGCCTCCCGGGTGGCCCGGACCAGGTCCACGATGTAACCCAGGATTTCGGGGGAGACCGCCACCCGGGCAACGGCCGCCCTGGCCAGTTCAAGGTCCTCGGCCCCAGCCACGGCGCGGACACCCGCCGCACCGAGGTTCCGGGGATCGAAGCCGCCGCTGTGCCGGCGGATAATCTCGATCTCCTCGTTGCGGCCGGGCAGGTCAAGAGTCAGTTTCAGCAGGAACCGGTCCAGCTGGGCCTCGGGCAGCGAGTAGGTGCCCTCATATTCCACCGGGTTGGAGGTGGCGGCCACAATGAAGGGTTCGGGCAGCGGACGGGTTACGCCGTCCACGGAGATCTGGCGTTCCTCCATGGCTTCCAGCAGCGATGCCTGGGTTTTGGGCGGAGTGCGGTTGATTTCATCGGCGAGCAGGATGTTCGTGAAAACCGGTCCCTCCCGGAAGGAGAACTCCGAGGTGCGGCCGTCATAGATCAGCGAACCGGTGACGTCACCGGGCATCAGGTCCGGGGTGAACTGCACCCGCTTGGTGTCCAGGGCCAGAGCCGCCGACAGGGTGCGGACCAGCAGGGTCTTCGCCACCCCGGGGACACCTTCGAGCAGGACATGGCCGCGGGCCAGCAGCGCAATGATCAGTCCGGTCACGGCCGCATCCTGGCCAACCACGGCCTTCGCCACTTCGTCGCGGACGTTGAGCAGGGCCTGCCGTGCGGGGTCTGATGTCCCGTCCCCGCGGGGTGGGGTTGCCTGCGGCGGGACAGCGTCCCATCCACCGTCCGCTGCGGCCATCCCCGCCGGCGGGGGTGTGGGCGTGCCAGGCGGGGGGACCGGACCGGGAGCTGCCTGCGGCTGGTACTGCTGACTCATGATGCGTTGACCTCTTCCTCTAGGGCTTGCAAATCCTGCGACCATTTCACGAGCTCCGCGTCGCTTGCGGGCAGCACGGAATTGAGTAACCGGTTCACGTCATTCACCGGCCGGCCGGACGCGTGGGCCGCTGCCCGGGCCACCGCCTCCGCCGTGGCCTGGGGGCCAAGCCGAAGCCGTGCCGCGATGCGGGTCAGCGCTGCGGCACGGAGCGTTTCCGCAGCGCGGTCGGATGCCCGCCCATCCTGATAGAGCCGGGCGCGGCCTTCGGCTGTCTCTGCGGACCGTACCACCACAGGCATGGGTTCCACCGCCAACGGTCCCAGCCGGCGTCCCCGCCAGAACATGGCCAGCGCAGCCACCACCAGCAGCCACAGCAACAGTGGATCCACCCAGGCGGGCAGCAGTGCCCGCGGATCACCGGGCAGGTCGGCGGCGGGAATGTCCGCAGCCGTCGGCAGATACCAGATCAGCGTGCCGGTGGAACCCAGGGTGCGCAGCGTGAGGGCAGCATTGCCCCGGCTGGCCAGCGTCTCATTGGCCAGGAGGGCTGCGTTGCCCAGGACGACGGCGCCGTCGTCGTCCGCAGCATAGAGGCCGGCTGTGTTGTCCCCTGTGTTGTCCCCTGTGTTGTCCCCCGTGCCTTCCCCGGGCACCGGGAAGCACACCACCGGCGCCCGGTAGGCCAGGCCGCCGGAGTCCACACTTTCTGCCGCCCGGGCGTCCGGCGCGCCGCATTCGGCCTGTAGGGCGGTGCCGCCGCCGTCCCCGGGGATCACGCCGGCAGATCGGATATCGGGCGCGAGCGCCGACAGCTGTTCAAAACCCGGTTCCACCAGGACGGTCCGCCGGGCTGTCCGGGCAAGCTCAGACAATTGATCCCCGCCGAGAAACCCCTGGGGATCGATCAGCAGCAGAGTTGCCTCGGCCCCCTTGTCCTCAAGCAGTCCCACGGCTTCGTCGAACGATCCGGGGGAAAGGACGTCCACGCCCTGTTCGCCCAGGATCCGGGCCGCAGCCATGGCGCCATCGGGCGCAGGATTTGCGGGGGACAGGGCGGGATTATCCGTGGCGGAGCGGCCCAGGATGCCCAGGACCACAATCAGGCACAGCACCAGGCCAAAGACGATCCACAGCCGCCATGCACGCAGACGCGCCCGGAGCCCGGGAGGTCCGGCGCTGCCGGACACTCCGGCCGCACCAGCGGTCTCTGTCGTTTCCGCCGCCGGTTCCGTCATTTCCGCCGTCACCGGGGCACCGCCAGCGCCGCCGGAGCCGTCCCGGATGGGGCGGGTTTTGATGATTCCAGCCGCAGGTCCAGGGCCGCGGCCTTTTCGGCGTCGGCCGCAGCAGCCGGAAGACGGCCGTATCGGACTTCATCAAAGCGCTCCGCCAGCCACAGGATCTCCGGCGCCTCCGGGGGGAAGGCCGCGGCCAGATCCTGTCCTGCCTCAGCCGCGGTGCGGCCGGCCCGCAGGTCAAGGATCACGCGTTCCTCTGCGGACCGGATCACGGCCCGCAGCCGCTCCGCCAGGGCAGTGTCCCATTCGCCGCGTGCCGCCGCTTCCTCCGCCAGCTTCCGGTGGTCCACGGCTTCCCGTGCTTCCTCAGAGTCGAAGACATCCTTGCGGCGGCGCGCGTTCAGCCGCGGACGCACCAGATACACGGCTACCGCCAGCACTGCCGCCGCACCGGCGGCCAGCAGCAGCACGCCGAGTGATGGATCAACGCCGGAGAGGCCGTCGAGAAGGTCCGTGAAAAACTCACCCAGCCAGGACCAGAACCGGTCCAGAAGGCTCGGCTGAGCCTCCTGGTATTCGGACCGGGCGAGTTCCTGCTCGGCCCAGCTGCGTCCCTGTCCTTCGTCCGGGAGCACCGGGACTTCCATCCGGAACCCTGTGATCGGCTGCGGCATCACAGCCCGTTGCCCCGGTCCCGCCCGGGCACGAGGTCAGCGCCGCCGGCAGCCGCCAGCTCCTGCTCCTTCATCAGGGTGATGTCGAAGCCCTCGCGGCGGATCCGCAGGTCAACGTAGAGCAGTGAGGTGACTGCTGCCTGGAACGCATACCCGATGGCGCTGAAGAAGGCGGTAACGGCCAGGTTCAGGGCCACGAGCGTCATAGCGGCAGCGGGACCCGGATCGCCGCCGCTGCCGAAGGCTCCCACAAAGCTGAGAATCAGGATCACGGGGGTGCTGATCACCGAGGAAACGATGGTCACCAGCAGCGCGGTCAGCGCCAGGATGCCGAAGGACCGCCAAAAATTGCGCCGGGTCAGCTGCCAGGAGCGGCGCAGCGACGCGAAAATTCCCGCAGGTTCCAGTACCAGGGCCGCCGGAGCAAGGGCCAGTTTCACGGCCAGCCAAACGAAAACGGCGATCAGGGCCAAGACACCGAAGATGACGACGGGGATGCCCAGCGTTCCCAAGGTGTCGACCACCACGACCAGGGCAAACGCAAAGGCGAAGAATCCAACAACGATGGCCACGGTCAGTGCCACCCCCAGTCCGGCCAGCGGCAACAGCCGCTTACGGGAAAGCCGCCAGGTCTGCCCGAAACCAGTCTTCAGGTTCAGGATGGAGCGGGCAACCGGCACCACGAGCATTCCCTGCAGGAGCAGCACCCCGACGACGGAGACGACGGTCAGGAGGGACGCGGAGGTCAAGGCCGGGCCCGCCGCCTGCTCAGCAGCTGCGAAGTCGTCCGTGTCCAGGAAATCGGGGCTGAACAGGCTGCGGGCCAGGAAGAGGGTCAGCACTGAGATGACGGCCTGGATCAGCAGCGCACTGCCGAAGGTTGCAGCGGCATTCCGGCGGCAGGCCTGGAAGGCGCCGTCCAGCAGTTCGCCCAATCCCAGCGGCCGCAGCGGGATCACTCCGGGCTTTGGCGGCGGCGACCAGCCGTTCTGCTGGGGAAAGCCGGGAGCGCCCCACTGCTGGCCCTGCTGGGGAAAGCCGGGGCCGGCCCACTGTTGGCCCTGCCGGTCCCACGGGTTTGGCGGCGGGACAGGCTGGCCCCACGGCTGACCCGGCGGCGGCGCGGGCTGGCCCCACGGCTGACCCGGCGGCGGCGCGGGTTGGCCCCACGGCTGGTTTGGAGGTGCGGCGGGCGGACCCCAGGGCTGTCCCGGCGGCTGGCCGGCTCCGTCACCGGGCCCGGAAGACTCATCCCGCTCGCGCGGAGTATCGCCGTTGTGATTGTCCTGACCCAAGGTATGCCCCCAAAAGAGTTGTTTGCCCTGCTCCGACTATAGTTCCAGACGTCTCCGGGCGTCCCCGGTAAACTGCGCCGGAAACTATGTCCTCTAGGATGGGAGGGATATCGTCAGTTGTCACAGTGCCGCATGGCACGGCGGATGCACAGCATCGCGGACAGCGGGCGGAAGGTTCGGCGGGAATGCCCCGGCCAGCCCCGAGGCCGGCAGGACCGGCACCGCAATGAAGAACCGGAGTGAACAGTCAACCGGGGACAGGGAGTTATGAAGGCACGCATATTGGTCGTGGACGACGACGAAGCACTGGCCGAGATGATCGGAATTGTGCTCCGCAACGACGGGTTCGACCCTGTCTTCTGCGCGGACGGCTCCAAGGCCCTGGAGATCTTCCGCAGTTCAAAGCCCGACCTGGTGCTGCTGGACCTCATGCTCCCCGGCATCGACGGCATCGAGGTGTGCCGGCAGATCCGCAGCGAGTCGGACGTCCCCATCGTCATGCTGACCGCGAAGTCCGACACCTCCGACGTCGTGCGCGGTCTCGAATCCGGCGCCGATGACTATGTGCCCAAGCCGTTCAAGCCTGCGGAGCTCGTGGCACGGGTGCGGGCCCGGCTGCGTCCGGGTGACACCAAGACCCCCGAATCCCTCAGCATCGGCGAAGTTTCCATCGACGTTGCCGGCCATGTTGTTGCCCGCGGCGCGGAAACCATTTCGCTGACCCCGCTGGAGTTTGACCTCCTGGTGGCCCTGGCGCGTAAACCGTGGCAGGTCTTTACCCGTGAAATGCTGCTTGAACAGGTGTGGGGGTACCGCCATGCCGCGGACACCCGCCTGGTCAATGTCCATGTGCAGCGGCTCCGTTCCAAGATTGAGCGCGATCCCGAAGCACCCGAAATAGTCCTGACGGTGCGCGGTGTCGGTTACAAAGCCGGTCAGAGCTAGGCGCTCGCGGACCTCGGTCCTGAAGACCGAGGTCCTGCCGGCGGCGGTGCGGATCCTCAGGCACCTCCGGGATACGCTGCGCAGGGTAACGTTCCAGCGCATTGTGCGCCGGTGGCGCCGGTCCCTGCTGTTCAAGACGGTGGTCTCCACCCTGCTGCTGGTTACTTTGGCCTGCGCCGGAGTGGGAGCCTTTTTATCGCACCAGATTGCCGGTGCCCTCTATGAGGAGCGCCTGAGCCAGTTCCAGTCCGAGGCAACCGCTGGACTTAACTCAGCCAAGGAGAACTTCCGGACCACTGCGGCAACGGACCGTGAAGGAACGGAGCGGCTGGTCTCCAACACCCTTTCACTGCTTGAGGGACAGGGCGCCGATGCACGTCGGCTGTACCTGCTGACTCCCATCCCGGGCCAGGAACAGAACCTCTTTGTCACCCAGACCCTGGGCGAGGGGATCACCGCCGGCAGCATTCCTTCCGTGCTGAGCGAGTCCGTCCGCAGCATCGACGTCAACAGCGAGCAGGACACGATTCACTGGTCTCCGCTTGCGCTGGCCCACGGCGAACCCGGCCTGGCTTTCGGCACCAAAGTGACCCTGCCTCCGGACCGGGCCGAGTACGCGCTCTACCTGATCTATGACCTGCAATCCATGCAGCAGACGCTGGATGACATCCACCGCATCATGTGGATTGCCGGCGGGCTGATGCTGGTTATCATCGGCACGATCGCCTGGATTGTGGCGAAGGCCGGAGTGGGCGCCGTCAGCGATGCCGCGGCCGTGTCCGAAAAGCTCGCCGCCGGTGAACTCCAGGAACGCATGGTGGTCAAGGGCGAGGACGACGTCGCGCGCCTTGCGGCCTCGTTCAACCGGATGGCCGCAACTCTCCAGGACCAGATCACCCAGCTGGCCCAGCTGTCGCGCATGCAGCAGGTTTTCGTTTCCGACGTTTCCCACGAGCTGCGCACCCCGCTGACGACGGTCCGCATGGCCGCGGAGGTGCTCTACGACGCCCGCGACGGCTTCGATCCCATCAGCCGCCGGTCCACCGAACTGCTGTATCACCAGGTTGAGCGCTTCCAGGCGCTGCTTGCCGACCTCTTGGAGATCTCCCGGTTCGACGCCGGGGCCGCCTCCCCGGATCTGGAGCCCACGGACATTTTCACCGTGGTCCGGGAAGTTATCGAAGCCACGGAACCGCTTGCCCTGAACATCGGTTCAGAGGTCACCATCGTCTCCAAGGAGACAAGCTGCATGGTTGACGCCGATCCCAGACGCATCGAACGGATTCTCCGGAACCTGCTCGTGAATGCCCTGGAACACGGCGAAGGCCAGCCCATTGAAATCGCCATCGGCTCCAATATCGACGCGGTTGCGGTGGCGGTGCGGGATCACGGCATCGGCATGACCGCTGACGAAGCATCCCGGGTCTTCGACCGTTTCTGGCGCGCCGATCCGGCCCGCGCACGGACAACCGGGGGAAGCGGCCTTGGGCTGTCCATCGCGGTCGAGGACGCACTGCTGCACGGCGGCCAGCTGCAGGCGTGGGGCCGTCCCGGCGACGGTGCCTGTTTCCGGCTCACCCTGCCGCGCCGCAACGGCGTCCCCTTCTCGGATTCGCCCGTGCCGCTTTCACCGTATGACGGCGCCCCGGGCACCAGGGCCCTTGCCGCCCCGGCACCACCAGTGGAGGAGAAAACCGATGCCAGCTAACCCAGCGGCGCGGCCGTTTGCACGGCTCGTCCTCATGGTTGCCGCACTGCTGGCCGTTGTCACCGGCTGCTCGTCCATTCCCACGACGGGCCCGGTGGGAACGGCCACGGCCCACAGTGACGGAAACGCGCTGGTGGACACCTTTGCGGCGGCTCCGCGGGGCCCCAGCGAAGCCGGGGGCGAAACCCCGGAAGAAATCCTGCAGGGATTCATCGCGGCGGGGACCGGGGCCGCGGACGACTACAGCGTCGCGCGGGAGTTCCTCACCGACACCGCCGCCGAGACATGGACTCCCACCGACCGCGTGCTGATCTACGGTGCGGACCCCAACATAGTTCCCGGCCCCGACGGGAGCAGCTATTCCATCCGCCTGGAAGTGGTGGGCTCCCTGGATAACCGGGGAATTCGCACGGACCTGGCCTCCGGCACCACCGAAACCCTCTCCGCAAAGCTGGAACAAGAGGACGGGCAGTGGAGAATCAGTGCCATTCCCAACGGCATCATGGTCACCGAGGTCAACTTCTCGCTGCTGTTCCTCTCGCACAATCTCTACTTCTATTCGAGCAGTTACGATTTCTGGGTCCCGGACACCCGCTGGTTTGTCCAGAAATCGGGTATTGCGGCCAACGTCGTCAAGGCCATGCTCCAGGGACCGGCTCCCTATCTGCAGGGCGCCGTCACCAGCGCCTTTCCCGCCGGCACCACGTTGGCGCGGGACGCCGTACCCGTTGTTTCCGGTGCCGCGACAGTGGACCTTTCCGCCGATGTGCTGCAGGATTCAAGCGACCTGAACCGGCAGCAAATGGCGCTGCAGCTGTGGCAGAACCTGGGCAACCTGAACAACGTCAATTCGGTGACCATGACGGTCAACCAGCGGTCAGTTGACCTGGGCAAGGAAAGCAGCGATCTCGTCGAGCCCATTTCGGACCCCGAGGTTGGCGGAACACAAATTGCCGCCTATCAGAACGAGCTGGTCTACTTCAAGGACGGGCAGCGGCAGCAGATTGACGGAATCCCCAGCGTCGCCGCCTACGGGCCGCGGGATCCAGCGCTGTCCCTGGACCTGGCCACCATAGCCTTCCTGAACTGTGAGCGGTCGGCCCTGTTCATCACCGGGCCGAACCAGTCCGTCCGTCAGGTTGCGGAAGGAACGTCGCTGACACCTCCCAGCATCGATCCGGGCCGTTGGACCTGGACGGCGTCGCAAACCGGGAGCGGATCCTCCATCCTTGCGCTGCCCCCGGACGGAGCCGCGGAAGACATTCTGTCCCTGCCCGTGCCATGGCTGGCAGAAGCCAGCGTTTCCGAGCTGCGGATCTCCCGCGACGGTGCGCGTGCCCTGCTGGTGGCCAAACAGGGCGGACGCAGCCAGGTTCTGGTTGCGGGCATCGTGCGGGACGGCGACGGCGTTCCGCGCACCTTGACGACACCGCTGGAACTGGCCGTCACCGCCGAATCGGGTTCCGGCATTCCCCAGCCCCTTCCCGTAAACCGGGCCAAGTGGGTGTCCGAAGATTCCATCGTCGCTGCGCAGACCTCGCCCGAGGGCCAGGTCACCCCAATCATTCTGGGCCTGGGCGCCCGGCCGCAGCCGCTGGCCAGCCTGGCCGGGATCACCGCGCTCAGCGCCGGCAAGGGAGAACAGGACATCTATGTCCAAACCCTGACGGCGATGTCCAAGCGGATGGGCAACAGCTGGTATGAGGTGGCCGAAGGGCTGACTGATCCGTCGTTCCCCGGCTGACACCGTTTTCCCCGGACGACACTGCTTTCCCCGGCTGACACTGCTCCTGCACAGGCACGGCGGACGCCGTGCCCCGGCCCCGGTGTCCCCGCCGTCGAGCGGCAGGGGGACACGGGTGCGGGATCCGGCGCACCCTGTTCCCATGTGCATGCGGCGCCTTTCGATATCCGGAGCGGGGGAGGCGGCTGACAGGTTCCGCCGGCATCCGTGGCCTGCCGCCGTAGCCGGTGCATGGGGTGAACTGGCGGCGGCCCTGCTGCCAACCTCGTGCGCGGTCTGCGGCGCTGCCGATTCGTCCCTGTGCCGCAGCTGCATGCGGGTGGTGCGGCGCAGCGGGACGCGCCCCTACTATGCCCAGGAGCCGGCTGAACTGCTCCCGCCGGCCGAAGACGCCTCATACCGGAGCGCGGACGGTTCCGGCTCCGTGTTGCCGGTGCTCGCGGCCGGGCGCTATGCCGGAAACCTGGCCCGGGTGCTGCTGGCCTACAAGAACCATGGACGAACCGATCTCGCCGCTGTCCTGCGCCCCATGTTGGCCGGAGCCCTTCATCAGGCCGCCGAGGACGCCGGACGCAGCTCCCTGGTGCTGGTGCCGGTCCCAGGTACGGGCCGCGCCATCAGACGAAGGGGGTACAGCCCGCTGGGACTGCTCCTTGGCACCCTCGGTGCCCGGGGCCTGCTCCCGGCCGGGACGTCGGTAAAACCGCTGGTGCGGCACGCGCCGTCGGGCCTGCTGCGGCTGCTGCTTCCCGGAAACCTGGGCGCCGGCATTCCGCGGGGCTCCGGCCGCAGCCAGAAGCATCTTGGGCGCCGGGGCCGCCGAACCAATGTTTACGGGACTATGACGGCGGGGCGGGCCGGATCGCTGACCGGCGCCCGTGTGCTCGTGGTCGACGATGTCCTGACCACCGGGGCAACCATCGCCGAGGCCACGCGTGCGCTGCGGGCGGCAGGTGCGCGGGTGGAAGGGGCGGTGGTGATTGCTGCGACCTCACCCCCTGCACGTGACGCAGGTAACACTGCGGGGGAATCCTAGCCCAAACCGAACGGCTCAGGTAATCGGAATGTCCGGAGGTGAATAACCTTCCGCAGTGATCTAACGTGTTGGTATGGACAGCTTCAAGAAGAGGAGCTGTCCTGCGGCAGCGGTCGCAGAGATTTTGGCAGCGGCCGTTGCTGTGTCACCGAAATCTATTGGAGGGCACCATGGAATTCATGATCAGCGGACGCAACGTTGCAGTATCCGACCGGTTCCGGGAATATGCCGAGGAACGAATCGTCAAGGTCGAGAACCTGGCGAACAAGGTCCAGCGAGTAGATGCACGGATTACCAAGCAGCCCAACGCCCGTGAAGCAGACAGCTCTCTTACCGTCGAACTGACAGTCATCGGCAGGGGTCCGGTGGTTCGGGCCGAAGCGACCTCCGGCGACAAGTTCGCAGCCTTCGACCTGGCCTACGCCAAGCTTATTGAACGCCTGCGCAGGGCCAGCGACCGCCGGAAGGTCCACCACGGCCGGCATACTCCGGTTGCCGTACGGGTAGCCACCGCTGACCTGGATACGGTCAACAGCAGCGAACCGCTCCACGTGCAGATGGAGAATGCCGCCACTGACACTGATGCCGCCGCTGAACCGGACGTCGATGACACCGCCGCCGGCGAACCGGCCGAGGACTCCCCGGTCCTGATCCGGCGCAAGGTTTTCCCGGGTGCCCCCATGAGCCTTGACGCCGCCGTGGACAACATGGAGCTGGTCGGTCACGACTTCTATCTGTTTGTGGATGCCGCGACAGGTGCCCCCTCTGTCGTATACCGGCGCAGGGGCTGGACCTACGGCGTCATTACCCTGGATTCGCGCTGTGCCGAGGGTACCGAAGACCTGCGGGAAGAAACACGCGCGTACCGTCCCTCCGAAGGAGCCGCAGCCACCGCGTGAGGTGAGCCGGTGACCCGGGTCAAGACCTGAGGCACCGGTGACAGGCCCCCGGGCAGGTGAGGCCGGATATTCCGGTCCAACCGCCCGGGGGCCTTCTGCTGCTCAAACCGCTGGCCGGGTTCCGTCCGCAGGCACCTGGCCGGAGCTGCGCGACAGCGGACCTAGGATGGGCTTCATGGAACCAACCCTTACCTCAGCACAGGCTCGCCGCGCCGCACTTGGCGCTCAGGGCCTGGCAAAGGGGCGCCCCGCAGCCGTCGCCGCCGGATCAGTGCGCGGGGTCCTGGCCCGGCTGCACCTGCTGCAGATTGATTCCGTGAACGTTTTGTCCCGCAGCCACTATCTGCCGCTGTATTCGCGGCTGGGTCCGTACGACACCGCCATTCCCGACCGGCTGGCCGGCAAAGCCCCGCGGGGGATGGTTGAGTACTGGGCGCACGAGGCCAGCTATGTCCGCCCGGAGCTCTTCGCCGACCTGAGGGCGGTCCAGCGCCGGGTATGGATGACCGCCCATTCGATGCCCGCCGGGGTAAGGGACCCACTGAGCACAGAAATCATGTCGCTGCTGGCCGGGGGCCCGCCGCTGACGGCGCGCGAAATTGCAGAGCGGATCGGTGGAAGCAGCGGAAAGCCGGCAGCGAACTGGGGGTGGAACTGGTCCGCCTCCAAACGCATCCTCGAAGACCTGTTTGCGGCGGGGCTGCTCAGTTCCGCGGGACGCACTCCCCAGTTTGAGCGGCTGTACGCTCCCACGGCCGCGGTGCACCCGGCCGGCTCCGCGGCGATGGAACCGTCCGACCCGCAGGAAGCGGTCCTGCGGCTTACGGATGTGGCGGCCCGGGCACACGGGATTGCCACTGTCCGCTGCATGGCCGATTATTTCCGCCTGCTTCAGCGGGACACAGCAGCCGCGGTTGCGACCCTGGTCAAGCGCGGAAGGCTTCGTCCGGTGCGGGTTGCCGGTTGGCGGGCACCGGCATATCTCCACGCTGAGGCCGTCATTCCGCGCCGTTCCTCCGCACGGGCCCTCCTGAGCCCCTTCGACTCCATGGTCTTTGAGCGCAAACGCCTGGAGTCCCTCTTCGATTTCCGCTACCGCTTGGAGATTTATACGCCTCCGGCCGGGCGCCGCTATGGATACTACGTGCTGCCGTTCCTGCTGGGGGACGGATTCGCAGCCAGGGTGGACCTTAAGGCGGACCGCACCAACAAGGCGCTGCTGGTCCAGGCGGCCCACCGTGAAGAGGGAGCTCCGGCACAGACGGCCGTTGAGCTTGCCGCTGAACTGCGTATGATGGCAGATTGGCTGGGGCTGGACGACGTTATTGTAAAACCATCAGGTGATCTGGCGGGGGCACTGAAACTGGCAGTATGCCGGGAATAGACCTGCCCGGGGAACCCCGGCACACCGCCAAACGTCTCTCACGTAGACTGGGGACGCCAGAATTAGGCAACACTAGATTGGGAGCAAATCAGTGGCATCACTACTCGAACGGGTTCTTCGCACAGGCGATAAGAAGACGCTGAAGACGCTGCGCAACTACGCCGATGCGATCAACGTGCTCGAGGATGAGTACAGGGGCATGACGGACGCCGAACTCCGGGGGGAGACGGACCGCTTTAAGGAGCGGTACGCCGACGGCGAGAGCCTGGACGACCTGCTTCCGGAGGCCTTCGCCGCCGTACGTGAAGCGGCGGGACGCACCCTGGGAATGCGTCACTTCGATGTCCAGATGATGGGCGGCGCTGCCCTGCACCTGGGGAACATCGCCGAAATGAAGACCGGTGAGGGTAAGACCCTCGTCGCCACCGCGCCCGCCTACCTCAATGCGCTGACCGGCCGCGGCGTGCACGTCGTGACGGTTAATGATTACCTCGCGGAGTACCAGTCCGAGCTGATGGGCCGTGTCTTCCGTTTCCTGGGCATGACCAGCGGCTGCATCCTGTCCAACCAGGACCCGGCCATCCGCCGCGAACAGTACGCAGCGGACATCACATACGGAACCAACAACGAGTTCGGTTTCGACTACCTTCGGGACAACATGGCCTGGAGCGCCGCGGAGCTGGTCCAGCGCGGCCACCACTTCGCCATCGTCGATGAAGTGGACTCCATCCTCATCGATGAGGCCCGGACGCCACTGATCATTTCCGGAGCTGCCAGCGGCGACGTCAACCGCTGGTACACGGAGTTTTCCAAGGTGGTCCAGCGTCTGACCCTGGACACCGATTACGAAGTGGACGAAAAGAAGCGCACCGTGGGCGTGCTGGAATCCGGCATCGAAAAAGTCGAGGATTACCTCGGCATTTCCAACCTTTACGAGTCCGCGAACACCCCCCTCATCGGTTTCCTCAACAACGCCATCAAGGCCAAGGAACTGTTCAAGCGGGACAAGGACTACGTGGTCCTCAACGGCGAAGTCATGATCGTCGATGAACACACCGGCCGCATCCTCGCGGGCCGCCGCTACAACGAAGGCATGCACCAGGCAATCGAAGCCAAAGAGGGCGTGACCATCAAGGCGGAGAACCAGACGCTGGCCACTGTGACGCTCCAGAACTACTTCCGGCTCTACGAGAAGCTCTCCGGCATGACCGGTACGGCCGAGACCGAAGCGGCCGAGTTCATGAGCACGTACAAGCTCGGCGTGGTGCCCATTCCCACGAACCGGCCGATGGCCCGCATCGACCAGCCCGACCTGATCTACAAGAACGAGATTGCCAAGTTCGACGCCGTCGTCCAGGACATCGCCGAGCGCCACGCCGCCGGACAGCCGATCCTGGTTGGCACCACTAGCGTGGAAAAGAGCGAGTACCTCTCCAAACAGCTGGCCAAGGCAGGCATCCGGCACGAGGTCCTGAACGCCAAGAACCATGCACGTGAAGCTGCCATTGTCGCCCAAGCCGGCCGCAAGGGCGCCGTCACCGTAGCCACCAACATGGCCGGCCGTGGCACCGACATCATGCTCGGCGGGAACGCCGAATTCAACGCCATCGCCGAGCTGGAACGCCGGGGCCTTGACCCAAGCGAAAACCCGGAAGAGTACGAAGCCGCATGGCCCCACGCCCTGGAAAAGGCACGCGAAGCGGTTGCCGCCGAGCAGCAGGAAGTCATCGATCTGGGCGGCCTGTACGTGCTGGGAACCGAACGCCACGAATCCCGGCGCATCGACAACCAGCTGCGCGGCCGTTCCGGCCGCCAGGGAGACCCGGGGGAGTCGCGCTTCTACCTCTCGCTCACCGACGACCTGATGCGGCTGTTCAACTCCGGTGCCGCCGAGCGCATCATGAACAGCTCATCCATGCCCGACGACGTCGCGCTTGAGTCCAAGCTGGTTTCCAAGGCCATCCAGAACGCCCAGGGGCAGGTGGAGGGGCGGAACGCTGAGCAGCGCAAAAATGTCCTGAAGTACGACGACGTCCTGAACCGCCAGCGCGAAGCCATCTACGGCGACCGGCGCCGGATCCTTGAGGGTGATGACCTGCAGGAGAAGGTCCAGTTCTTCCTCGAGGATGTCGTCACGTCCATCGTGAACGAAGCCACAGCCGAGGGCCACGGAGATGACTGGGACTACGAGCAGCTCTGGACGAACCTCAAGACTCTGTACCCGGTTGGCCTGACCATCGACGAGGTCGTCGAGGAAACCGGCGGACGGTCCAAGGTCACCCGCGAGTTCCTCCAGGAAGAGATCCTCTCGGACGCACGGCTGGCCTACCAGGCACGCGAGGATGCGCTCGGCGCGCCGGCGATGCGTGAGCTGGAACGCCGCGTGGTGCTCTCCGTGATCGGACGGAAGTGGCAGGAGCACCTGTACGAGATGGACTACCTCAAGGAAGGAATCGGCCTGCGCGCCATGGCGCAGCGCGATCCGCTGGTGGAGTACCAGCGCGAAGGATTCGTGATGTTCCAGACCATGACCGAGGCCATCCGCGAGGAGTCCATCGGCTACCTGTTCAATGCCGAAGTCAAGGTCAACCAGCCGGCGGCGGACACACCCCCTGCCCTGGCCGGTTTGAAGGACGGCCGCGGTGTTGTTGGCCAGCCGACCATCACCGCGGCTGGCCTCGAGACGCCAAAGCAGCCCGCAAGCCTGCAGTTCTCGGCTCCGAACACCGAAGGCGGCGTGGAGACGCGCGTGGAACGGACGGCTTCTCCCAAGACGGAGAAGGCGGCTGGAGCTGCCGTGTCCGACCAGAACCGCAAAGCGGCTCAGAAGAAAAGCAAGCGCCGCAAGTAGTGCAGGGCCCGTGCCCGGTACACGGCAGGCCGGGATCGTCTCCGGCTAGCCGATCTCCAGGACGGTGATTTTCCAGAGTCCGCGCCGCAGCTCTATCCGTAGAGCCGCGGCGCGGACTCTGCTTTGTTCCGCCGCAACCACTGATGCTTCATAAACCCCCTCGGACACAGGGCAGATCCGGCAGCAGCGGATGACGACCTGCCGGTGCAGGCGCACCGGCACCGCCGGACTTTTCTCCCCGGCACCGCTGCGGCTGGAACCGGAACAGCTTCCGGCCGTGCCCGGTTCCCTGGTGCGGACCAGATTGGCCCGCAGCGCAAGGCGCTCAAAGGTGGCCGGGTCCAGCCAGCGGGCCATTTGCTGCAGGGGACGTGTCCCTCCCAGAACTTCCAACGCCGCCTGGGTGACTGACCGGGCTATCGCGTTCACCCGCGCGTCGTCCTCCGGGCTGCTGAGCCAGCGGGCAGGTTCCGGGGCACCCGGACCGGTTTCGGGAACCTGTCGGAGGGGCTCCGGAGCGGCCCGGAGCGGGCGGTGTTTCACCGGTGGGGCGCCCGCCGCTGAGTACCCGGTGACGGGGATGCGGTGCACTGTCAGTGGCCGCGGGGCTCCGGATGCCGCGGCGAGTTCTTCGGCTGCTTCCTGAACGGGGAAAGTAATCACGGTGGTCATGGCGGCTGTCCTTTCCTGCCGCGCCCGTTATGGCCGGGCGCCTGGGGGATTTCCGGGTATGGGGGGATGACGGGTGGACAATACTGGGCGGTGCCTGCCGGGCGCTGGTGACACCCCTGGCGTTACTGGGGCAGTTCGGGTGCTTCCAAAACCTGTCCGGGAATAATCAGGTGCGGATTGCCGCCGATGATCTCCCGGTTCCGTTCGTACCAGCGGGGCCAGTGCGCCGCGATTTCCGCGTCGGTGGCCAGCGGTCCAAGCTGCCCGGCAGCGATGGTCCACAGGGAGTCGCCGGCACGGACAATCACGGTCTGTGCTGTTGCGTCTGACCGTCCGGGACGGATAAAGACGTTCGTGGAGGGTTGTTGCCCGTTTGGCTGCCAGTGCGGAGAGGGCGGGGCTTCCGCACCGGAGCCGCGGTCATCCGTTCCGGCGCGCAGGCCGTTCATCTGCGTGGTTGGCCCCCACTGCGGATGGACGGCTGCGTTGTGTGGGCTTTGCGGCAGGGAAACGCTGTGTCCGGGATTTGCGGGAGGCAGGGGATCCGCGGCCTGGGCAGCGCCGGCGCCGGTTATGAGATTAATGCCAACGACAGCGGCAGCGAGGCGTTTCATGAACGCGGGAGCCAGCGCTCCCGCTGCTGCTGCGGCGGCGGCATGTCCTGCCCGTTGAAAGATGGCTGCGGCCACCGCCAGGACAACCCCCGCAGTCCACCACAAGGCGACGGCGAGTCCGGCGGCGGCGGCCGCAAACCCCGCCAGCCCCTGCAGCGATGACACCGAGCCGGAGAAGACCGTTTGCGGATCCGGACGGATTGCCAGTCCAAGCACGAGGAGGCCCACGGCTGCCGCAAAGCCTGCTGCCAGGACCAGGAGGTCCCGCACAAGGTGTTTCATGTCAACCCTCCTCTTGGGGCCGCGGCGGATGTGTTAGAAGTCGTTTGGTGCCGTTTGATGCGGTTTGCTGAGTTTGAAGCGGTTTGAAAACGTTTGGTGGCCCTTGTCTACATGCCGAGTGGCAGCCTGTCTAGGGTGGTTTTGGGATTGTTTGGTTCGGTCAGCCATGGTTGGGATCCTCACGACCAGTTAGCCTGAGCCCATGCGATGGGACGCCCTTTTTGCCGACATGGAGGCCCAGCTGGCCTCCGCACACCAGCTGGTTCAGGACTCGGAGGTGTCCGAGCGGCTTCGGACGGATTTTGCCGGGATTGATCTTGGCGCACGGCTGCAGAGCCAGATGGGAAGGCCCCTGAAAGTGGACGTTGGGGTGGCCGGTTCCTTTGAGGGGGTTCTCAGCCACGTGGGCCGGGGATGGATTGCGCTTCACGGGCGGCGGCCGGCCATTGTCGCGCTCGGCCATGTGGTGCTCATCGCCGGTATGGACCGGTTCTCCGCGGTCGATGCGCCGCAGGCGCGGCTGGGGCTCGCCTCCGCACTGCGGGGACTGTCCCGGGACCGGGCCGAGGTCCAGGTGTATCCGGCCGGGCAGCCGGCGTCGGCCGCCCTCGCCGGCAGCATCGACCGGGTCGGGAAGGATTTTTTTGAACTGTCCCTGACACCGCGGGGCGAACCCCGGCGGTCTGGAAATGTCCGGGGGACAGCAGTGGTGCCCCTGCACGCCGTGGCAGCGGTATCCTCGGGCGCATAACCAGGCCCCTGGTTGCCCCGTCCCGCTGCGGTTTGTGGCGCTACTGCTCCGAGGCAGCGCTTTCCGGAGCGTCCTCGCGCTGCGCGGCGGCAGAGCGGCGGTAGGCCTCGGTGATAAATTCCTCCAGTACGCGGGATTCCACCCGCCACTGGCCCCTGCCGCCAATCTGGATGGCCGGCAGTTCGCCCGACCTCACCAGGGCGTAGGTCTGCGAGGAGGATATGTTCAAAACCTCACCGACATCAGCCAGCGTCAGGAATCTTTTCTCACCCACGTAGCCACTTCGCTTCCATTAGCTGTTTCCCTCCACCGCACTGATGCTTAGTCTCCCATCCCGGCTGGTGCTCCGGCCAAGTTATCCACACTTTGGAATTTCGCCAAAAACACCGTTTCCTTCCGCTGATTTGTGGTTAACAATGGCAGCGATTGCACGTCCGGGGCTGCGCAGTCCCGGATTCCGGTGCCACCAGGGGGAAGAATGAGTCTCACTACAACCGTGCCGGCGCCTGCGCCGCGCCTGAAAAAACCGTCGTGGAGGGATCCGCGGCTGCTGCTGGGCATCATGCTGGTCCTGGCATCAACCGCCGGCGTTGTGGCGCTGGTGGGTTCGGCGGACCAGACCACAGAGGTGTTCGTCGCCGATGCGGACATTCCCGTGGGGACTCCCGTCAGCGCTGAGGACTTTGCCGTAGTGCCGGTGCGCCTGGGGGAGGTCTCCGGGTCCTATCTGCCGGCGGCTGAGGGAATCCCCGACCGCGCAGTGGCTTCGTCCCTGCTCAGGAAGGGTGAACTGGTGGCCCGCAGCCATCTGGGCACCGCCGACGGACTGAAGCGAAAGCCGGTGGGACTGCGGGTGGACGACCCGCTTCCCAGCGGAACCAAAGCGGGGTCGAGGGTCGATGTCTGGGTGGCGTTGCCGGATGACCGGAACGGCTTCAAGGAGCCGCAGAAGATCCTCACGGGCGCCGAAATCTCCGAGCTGACCGTGAACGAGTCGGTGCTGGGCGCCAACCGGGCCACGCAGATCCTTGTCCTGGTCGAGGACAAGGACCTCGCGGGCCTGCTCAGCGCGCAGTCGAACGGCGCCAAGATCGCAGTGGTCCAGAATCCCGGTGCCGGCTCATGAACATCCCGGTGGTAACTGTCGGCAACGGTGTCGGCAACCTGGTGCAGGACCTGGAACGGCTGCACGGGCCGGTTACCGTGGTCCGCCGCTGCACGGAACTGCCGGAGCTCGTTGCGGCCTGCCAGAGCGGGATTGCCCGCGCCGCCATCGTGGCCGACGACGCCGGGGAGGTCACTTCCGCGCTGGCCGAACGCCTTGCCGCTTCCGGAGTGGCCCTGCTGGTGCTGGCGGACGACGAAGGATCCCGCCGGCGGCTCAACGCCCTCAGCATTGTCCACGCGCCCCGGGGATCCGCCGCGGAAATACTCTCCGACCTTGTGTCCGACGCCGTGCGCCAGCTGGACGGCAGGACGGCGGCGACATTGCTGGCGGATCCGGCGGGGTCGCTGCGCACCTGGCCGCTGGATGCTTCCGAAGGGCAGATCCGCTCGGCCGGCCGCACCGGCGCTCCGGACGGCAGGTCCACTCACGGCGAGGAGGAAGGCAAGGCAGGGGAGGAGAACGGAGACGGGGAGGACCGGGAGGGGACCATCGTTGCCGTGTGGGGCCCGGCGGGTGCGCCGGGACGGACGACGGTGGCCGTGAACTTCGCCGCGGAAGCGGCCGCGGATGGAAAGACCGTCCTGCTCATAGATGCTGACACCTATGGATCCTCAGTGGCCGCGAGTCTGGGGCTCCTGGACGAATCCGCCGGCGTTGCACAGGTATGCCGGCTGGCGGATCAGGGGCTGCTCGACCGGCAGTCCCTGCTCCGCAGCGCGTTGAGCGTGTCCCTGAAGGGCCGGCGTCTGCTGGTGCTGACCGGGATCACCCGCTCCGACCGCTGGATTGAGCTGCGGCCCACGGCTTTGGGACTGGTCCTGGAGCATGCGCGGAAGGCGGCAGACCTGATTGTCATCGACTGCGGCTTCAGCCTCGAGGCTGACGAGGAACTGAGCTTTGACACGTTGGCGCCGCGGCGGAACGGAGCCACTCTGCGTGCCCTTGAACTCGCCGACACCGTGTATGCCGTCGGAGCCGCCGATTCGGTGGGAGTGCCGCGTCTGGTTCGGGCACTCGCCGAGCTGGAGGGTGCGGTCCCCGGCACCGTGCCCAAGGTGGTGCTGAACAAGGTCCGGGCGGCCGCCGTCGGGCGCTCCCCGGAGCGTCAGCTGCGTGAGGCGTGGGAGAGATTCGGTCCCGGAACAGAAATAACGGCGTTCCTTCCGGCCGACTTCAGCTCCATGGACGCGGCCCTGCTGGCCGGTTCCGCTCTTCTGGAAACAGCCCCGTCCTCGCCCCTCAGGCATGCGATTGCAGCGCTCGCAAACGTGTTGGTGCCTCAGCGGAGCCGGCTGAAGCGGGCGGTGGCACGTGCAAAGTGACCTTTTCATCCTTGCGGGATAGGCTCGAGTAAGGCCGCCCGCAAAGAAGCGGAGGGCGAGAAGGCTACAACGGAGGCGTATTACATGTCGTCTGGATCCCGTATTCCGGATCTTTCAGGTACCGACGATTCCCTGGATGCATTCATAGGGAACTACTACGAGCATCTGGCAGGGGAAGACGCAGACGGATATCCACGCTCTTCCCTGCGCGAAAGGGCCGAGCGCCACCGCGACGTGGGGTCCATAAGGCCCGAGGGCCAGGCTTCCGTTGATGTTTTCGACCAGGGTGATGCCAGCATCGTCATGATCGTGACCGACGACATGCCGTTCCTGGTGGATTCGGTGACCGCTGAAATTGTTCGGCAGAATGCCGCCATCCGGCTGGTGGTGCATCCCACGTTCCTGGTGAGCCGGGACCGTGAAAGCGGAGAACTGCAGGCCGTGCACCGCGTGCCGGCCGCCGCCGGGGTTTCCAGCGGTGACACCGCTGCGCTGCCCAATCTCTCAGCCCTCCTGGGGCGGCAGGACGAAACCACGCGGATCGAATCCTGGATAGCCGTCGAAATCGCACGCCTGCCGGATGAAGCGCAGCGCAGCGAGCTGACCGGGGGACTGCGCAAGGTCCTGGAAGACGTACGCCTGGCCGTCACCGACTGGCCGGCAATGCGGACGAAGGTCCACGAGGTGTCCCGCTCCCTGGAGGATGCGCCCAACGCGGGAGACATCCCGGACCTGCAGCAGGCACGGGAACTGCTGTCCTGGCTGGACAACGGCAACTTCACCTTCCTCGGCTACCGCGAGTACGACCTCATCACCGAAAACGGCGAGGACGTCCTGCGTGTAAGCGAGGACAAGGGACTGGGGCTGCTCAGCCGTGCATCCAGCGCCGGACGGGTGCAGCACCTGACCAGTGCCGGCAGGGCGAAGGCCCGTGAAAAGCGCGCGCTGGTGATCACCAAGGCGAACTCCCGCTCCACCGTCCACCGTGCCGCTTACCTGGACTACATCGGCATCAAGCGCTTCGATGCGCAGGGCAACGTGAACGGGGAGCGCCGCTTCATCGGGCTGTTCTCCACCGGGGCCTACACCGGCTCGGTGCGCAACGTGCCCATCGTGCGGGACAAGGTGCGCGAGGTCATGCGCCGTGCGGGCTTCCCCGCTGATTCGCACTCCGGAAAGGACCTGCTCTCCATCCTGGAGACCTACCCGCGCGATGAGCTGTTCCAAATTGACGTGGACGCCCTGCTGGACACCGCGCAGAGCATCCTCCGGCTGCAGGAGCGGCGCCGGACCCGGCTGTTCCTGAGGCCGGATGTGTACGGCCGGTTCATGTCTGCCCTGGTCTTCCTGCCACGAGACCGGTACAACACCTCGGTTCGCCTGCGCATCCAGGACGAGCTGCGGTCAACCTTCAAGGCAGAGTCCATCGACTTTGAGGCGCGGCTTACCGAGTCCGCGCTGGCCCGCATTTTCTTCCGCATCCGGCTGCCCCGCGGCGCCGAGATCGTGGAGCTGGACGCCGCTGCCCTGGAGCAGCGCCTCGTGCAGGCCGCACGGTCCTGGAGCGAGGGCATTGGCGAGGTGCTGCGCTCCACGTTCAGCGCCGACACTGCCGGAAAGCTGACGGGCCAGTGGGCTGAGGCTTTCCCCGCCGACTACCGCGTGGCTTACGAGGTGGAGGACGCGCTGGAGGACATCACCCGCTTCGAAGCCCGTGCCGCCGCGCCTGACACCGCTCCCGAGCTTTTCGTCTACGTTCCGGCGGATTCCCGCCGCAGCGGCGGTGAGGACGCCCGGCTGAAGCTCTACCTGCTGCAGCCCCGCTCCCTCTCGCAGATCCTTCCCATCCTGCACAACCTTGGCCTGGAAGTCCTCGACGAGCGGCCCTTTGAAATCAGCCGCGGAGACGGCACCACCTTCCACCTGTATGACCTGGGCCTGCGCTACCCCGCCGGCATGGATCCCGAAAAAACCGGATCCCTGCTGGCGGAGGCCTTCGGCGCGGCCACCTCCGGATCCAGCGAATCGGACTATTTCGACCGGCTGATCCTGGAGCTGGGGCTGTCCTGGCGCCAGGTCGTGATCCTGCGCAGCTACGCCAAATACATGCGCCAGCTGGGCAACACCAATTCCTACGGCTTTGTCGCGGGCACGCTCAGGCGCAACCCCGACGTGGCCCGGGCACTGGTGGGGCTCTTCGATGCCCGCTTCAACCCCGATCTGTCAGAAGAGGAGCGAAGCGCGGCGGAAGAAGCGGCGCGGAAGGCCCTCGACGCAGGCTTGGAACAGGTGCCCACACTCGACGCCGACCGGGTCCTGCGCACGGTGGCCAACCTGATCAACGCCACGCTGCGCACCAACTTCTACCAGGACAAGCCGTACGTCAGTTTCAAGCTGAACACCTCGGCCATTGAGGGTGCTCCTTTCCCGCGTCCCAAGTTTGAAATCTGGGTCTATTCCCCCCGGGTGGAAGGCGTTCACCTGCGCTTCGGCGAAGTGGCACGCGGCGGCCTGCGCTGGTCCGACCGGCGCGAGGACTTCCGCACCGAAATCCTGGGCCTGGTCAAGGCACAGACGGTGAAAAACGCAGTCATCGTACCCACCGGGGCCAAGGGCGGCTTCTACGCCAAACAGCTGCCGGACCCCGCCGCGGACCGGGCCGCCTGGATGGAAGAGGGCAAGGAAAGCTACCGCACCTTCATCCGCGCCCTGCTGGACATCACTGACAACCTTGTCATCACCGACGGCACCGAACAGGTTGTGCCGCCGCAGCGCGTAGTGCGGCACGACGGCGACGACAGCTACCTCGTGGTGGCCGCCGACAAGGGCACCGCTTCCTTCTCAGACATCGCCAACGCGCTGTCCGCCGAGTACGGATTCTGGCTCGGCGACGCGTTCGCCTCCGGCGGCTCCGTGGGATACGACCACAAGGCCATGGGCATCACTGCCCGCGGCGCCTGGGAATCGGTCAAGCGCCACTTCAGCGAACTGGGCATCGACACCCAGACCGAGTCCTTCACAGCAGTGGGGGTGGGCGACATGAGTGGTGACGTTTTCGGCAACGGCATGCTCCTGTCCGAACACATCAAGCTGGTGGCTGCCTTCGACCACCGCCACATCTTCCTGGACCCGAATCCTGATCCGGCCGCTTCCCACGCGGAACGCCGGCGGCTGTTCGAGCTTCCCCGCTCGTCCTGGGCCGATTACGACGCGTCCCTGATCAGCTCCGGCGGCGGCGTTTTCCCGCGCCAGTCCAAGAGCATTCCGCTGAGCCCCGAGGTCCGCAAGGTGCTGGGCCTGGAGGAATCGGTGACCAAGATGAGCCCGCCGGACCTGCTCCGGGCCATCCTGAAGGCGCCGGCCGACCTGCTCTACAACGGCGGCATCGGCACCTATGTGAAGGCCTCCACGGAGACCAACACCGAGGTGGGAGACAAGGCCAACGACGCCATCCGCGTGGACGGCCGTGACCTGAGGGTCAAGGTGATCGGCGAAGGCGGAAACCTGGGCATGACCCAGCGCGGCCGCATTGAAGCCGCCCGGGCCGGTGTCATCCTCAACACCGACGCCATTGACAACTCTGCCGGCGTGGACTGCTCCGACCACGAGGTCAACATCAAGATCTTCGTGGACCGGATGGTTGCCGCCGGGCGCCTGGACCCGGCCGAGCGTGCCGAGTTCCTGCATTCCATGACCGATGAAGTCGGCCGCCTGGTCCTGCAGGACAACAAGGACCAGAACATGCTCCTGCTGAACGACCGCCGGCACGTCATCGAGTGGAGCCCCAGCTTCGAGCGGCTGATGGACTGGCTGGAGAAGCACGCTGACCTGAACCGCGAGCTGGAAGCCCTGCCGACCAACGCCGAGCTCCGTGCCCGGGTTGCCTCCGGCGAAGGCCTCACCTCCCCGGAGCTGTCAGTGCTGGCCGCGTATGCCAAGATCGAGCTGACCAAGGCCCTCACCAACTCCGACCTGGCCGATGACCCGTACTTCAGCGGCACGCTGCGCCGGTACTTCCCGAAGCAGCTGGTGGAGCGGTTTGCCGACCAGCTCGAGACCCACCCGCTGCGCCGCGAGATCATCTCCACGATGGTGGCCAACGACATCATCAACATCGGAGGAATCACCTTCGCGTTCCGCGTGATCGAAGAGACCTCGGCCACCGAGTCCATGGTGGCACGGGCGTTTACCGCGCTCCGCGAGATCTACGAGGTTGACGGCGTCATCCGGGTCCTCAACTCGCTGCCGGCGAGCTTCCCCACGCAGAACTGGACAACCATCCACCTGGACATGCGCCGGCTGCTGGACCGGGCCGTGCGCTGGTTCATCAACCACGTGGGCCGCGGCAGCTCGATCGACGAGGACATCGAAGCGTTCAAGCCCGTTGTCGGACCGCTGCGCGCTAACCTGCTGGATTACCTGCAGGGTGCTGACCGGGACCGGTTCCAGGCCGCGCTGGAACGTTCCCGCGAGTGGGATCTTCCGGACGATCTCGGCACCTATTGGGCGGAGCTGTTCGAGAGCTTTGGGCTGCTGGACATCTCACTGCTGGCGGCGAAGCGCGTGGACGAGCCGGCCGAGAACGTCGCCGGCGTGTACTTCGCCCTGTATGAGCGGTTCGCCGTGGATGACCTGCTGGAACGGATCACCAAGCTGCCGCGCGGTGACCGGTGGCAGGCACTGGCCAGGGCGGCGCTGCGGGACGATCTGTATTCCACGGTTGCCGACATGACGGTGGCCGCCCTGAAGGCAACCACCGGACAGGCGGGGGAGGACCCGCTGAAGCGGGTGGAACTGTGGGAAGAGCAGAACGCCGACAATTTGGAGCGTGCCCGGGTGATGTTCGAAGATGTGAACAAGCTCGAGCACGACGACATGGCTTCCCTCTCGGTTGCCCTGCGTCTGCTTCGCTCCATCGTTCGACGCTAGAAACAACAAGAAAAAGAGACCGTGGCCATATTTACCGATCCCATCAAGGACCATGCCGATTTCGGACCGGGGGACGCGGAGTGGCTGCACCTGCTGGTCGGCGACTGGCAGCTGGTCGCCGACCTTGCCTTCGCCGACCTGGCCCTGTGGTTTCCGCTGCCGGACGGAAGCTACGTGGCGCTGGCGCACGCCCGCCCCTCGACGTCGCACACTGTTTTCCACAGTGACTTCGTCGGGGAGCGGATTCGTGCCGACCTGCAGCCGCTGGTGGACAAGGCATGGGAAAGCCAGGTCATCGAGCGCTCCAGCGAAACGGACTGGACCGCTGAAACGGCCATGCGGGTGGAGGCCATCCCCTTCGTCCGCAACGGCCGCACCCTGGCCGTGGTCACCAGCCACATGGACCTGTCCTCGTCCCGGATGCCGTCGCGGCTGGAACTGACCTACCGGCAGTGCGCCTACGACCTGCTGCGGATGGGGACGCTGGGGCTGTGGCCCGACTTCGCGACCCCCACCGGCTCGCGGCGGGGTGCGCCCCGCGTCGGTGACGGACTGATCCGGCTGGATGCCGACGGCGTCGTGCAGTATGCCTCTCCCAACGGCGTATCGGCGTTCCGCCGCCTGGGGGACATGGAAACCCTGGAAGGACGGTCCCTCGCGGAGATCACGACGGCCCTCCTGAAGGACCGCCGCATGGTGGACGAGACCCTTCCGCTGGTGGTGACAGGCCGGATGCCGTGGCGCACTGAGATTGAATCCCGCGGCGTGAGTCTGTCCCTGCGGGCCATTCCGCTGCGTGACGAGAAGGAACGGTTCGGCGCCCTGGTGCTGTGCCGGGACGTTTCCGAGCTTCGCCGGCGGGAAATGGAACTCGTGTCCAAGGACGCCACCATCCGCGAAATCCACCACCGCGTGAAGAACAACCTGCAGACCGTGGCGGCCCTGCTGCGCATGCAGTCCAGGCGCATGGAGAGCGAAGAGGGCAAGCAGGGCCTGGCGCAGGCCATGCGCCGGGTCTCCACCATTGCCCTGGTCCACGAAACGCTGTCCCAGGGGTTGACGCAGAATGTGAACTTCGACGAGCTTATTGACCGGCAGTTTCGGTTGGCGGCAGAGGTTGCGTCTCCCACCCAGCAGGTGCGGACCGAAAAGGAGGGATCCTTTGGGGAACTCCCCAGCGACTTCGCGACACCGCTGGCACTGGTGATCAATGAGCTGGTGACCAACGCCGTCGAGCATGGGCTGTCGGACCGCAAGGGTACTGTGTGGCTCAGCGCTGCGCGCCAGATGGGGCCCGACGCCGAGGAAATCCTGACGGTTACGGTGGCCGACGACGGCGTGGGGCTGCCGCCGGGACCGCGGCGGGAAGGACTGGGCCTGCAGATTGTGCGGACCCTGGTGCAAAGCGAGCTGGACGGCACCATCGACTGGTCCTCGCGGCCCGGCGGCGGCACCGAGGTGCGCATCGAAATGGGGCTGGACGCCGAATCGCGCAGAAGCTGACCGGTTAAACACCAAGGGCCGCTGCGATGAGCAGCGGCCCTTCAAAGTCTCGCGGGACAAATGGTCCGCAG
Source organism: Arthrobacter gandavensis (assembly GCF_009192735.1). Lineage (GTDB taxonomy): Bacteria > Actinomycetota > Actinomycetes > Actinomycetales > Micrococcaceae > Arthrobacter_B > Arthrobacter_B citreus. Next base: position 207,982 of record NZ_VTFU01000002.1, on the reverse strand, counting down.
GCAGGTCCGGTCTTTAGGACGCGCGGCGTGCGCGTGCGGCGCGGCGCTTCAGGGCGCGGCGCTCGTCTTCACTCATACCGCCCCAGACGCCTGCGTCCTGGCCGGTTTCGATAGCCCACTGCAGGCAGGTATCCATGACCGGGCATCGCCGGCACACACTCTTGGCTTCTTCAATCTGAAGAAGAGCCGGGCCGGTGTTGCCCACAGGAAAGAACAGCTCCGGATCCTTGTCCAGACACGCTGCGCGGCTCCGCCAATCCATGCTAATCACAATCTCCTCTAATAGTTGACTCCCACGTGTTTGTGAAAACATTCACGAGCAACTGCAAACGAAAGGGGCCAGCTCCGGCCCCTGATTTCCCCAACTACTAGGATTCCACGATACGGAAACCCAGACAAGGGTTAGTTAGCTCTTACTTTGCGCCAAACCATGAGGGATGCGTCACAGCGCCCCGGGTGGGGGACCGGGGACGGGGGCGTCATCCGACTATGTCCGGTAGTGTGCCAGTGTGTCAAGACCCCTTAATTCCCACCCCGGCGCCGGTCATCCGGCGCCGCGTCCGCCCGCGGTTCTCCTTATTTCCGCGATTCTGGTCCTGGAGGCGCTTGCGCTCCTGGGCGTTGCCGGCTGGTTCGTCTACAACCTCTTCACAGCGACGCCGGTCTCGATGGGCGGTGCCTTCTTCACTGCGTTCGTGATCACCGCCGCCGGGATCTGGCTGCTGGTCCTGGGGCACTTCTTCTTCCGCGGTTACCGGTGGACACGCGCCGGCGTGCTCGTCTTCCAGCTGTTTGCCGTGGTGATTGCCGTGCCAACGCTCCAGGGCGGAGTGGTCCTGACCGGACTGGCCATCCTGCTGCCGGCCGCCGCCGTGCTCCTGCTGCTGTTTACCCGCCCCGTTCTTGGGCACACCAGTAAGGTCTCCGGCGAACCCAAGGCCTTGTAAGCCTTGAATTAGGGTGATCCCTCTTACGCCGGCGTCGTCCGTAGTGTTCAATCCGCCACAGGCAGGAACCCCCGACAGGCGGTCTCCGGCCTCGGCGGATCCCCGGAATTGGCTGCTGCCGGGCCGGCGGCCCGGGCAGCAGCTGCGGAGACGGCCGTAAATGACCAATTAGTCAGTAGGGGTAAAGTCAAAGTCGGAATTGCCTGATTCGGATGAGAGGTTTGTGTGTCGAGGTTACAAACGGAAGCCCCCAAGGCCCCCGTCGGCGCTAAGCCCCTGACTGAGCACAAATCCTCTTTCCGGCCGGAAGTCCAGGGCCTGCGCGCGCTGGCAGTGCTGATGGTTGTGGCCTATCACATCTGGTTTGGCCGGGTATCCGGCGGTGTGGACATCTTCCTGCTCATCTCCGCCTTCCTGCTGACGCTGTCCTTTGTGCGCTCGGTCGAGTCCGGGCGCCCGCTGAACGTGGCCCGCTACTGGCTGCGGCAGTTTAAGCGGCTGCTGCCGCCGGTGGCCGTCGTCCTCGCCGGGACCCTGGCGGCAACTGCGGTTTTTGTTCCGCAGAGCAGATGGGCCGAAATTCTGTCGCACACCTGGTCCTCGCTCCTGTACTTCCAAAACTGGACCCTGGCCTCCGAAGCCGTTGACTATTACGCGGCTGACCACAGCACGGCCAGCCCGCTGCAGCACTTCTGGTCGCTGTCGGTGCAGGGACAGGTCTTCATCCTCTGGCCACTGTTGTTCGCCGCGTCAGCTTTCCTGGCCAAACTGGCCCGGATTCCGTTCCGGGCCATGGTGCTGGCGGTCTTCGGCTCCGTGTTTGTCGCCTCCCTGGCCTTCTCAGTGGTCCAGACCTCCGCAGACCAGGCCTTCGCGTACTTCGATACCCGCACCCGCCTCTGGGAGTTCGCACTGGGGACGCTTTTGGCCCTGGCGCTGCCGTACCTGAAGCTGCCGCGAACCCTGCGCATTCTGTGCGGTTGGGCCGGCCTTGCCGTGATGTTCAGTGTCGGGTTCCTGCTCGACGTGCAGGGCCAGTTCCCCGGGTACGTGGCCCTGTGGCCCCTGGCAGCAGCGGCTCTGGTTATTACGGCAGGCTCCACCGGCAGCAGGTTTGGTGCCGACCGGCTGCTGACCTGGCCGCCGCTCATGAAGATGGGTGATATTTCCTACGCCCTGTATCTCGTGCACTGGCCCGTCCTGGTGATCTATCTGATTTGGCGCGGACAAGAGGAAGTGGGGCTCCTCGGCGGGGCCGGTATCATCGGTGTTTCCCTGATCCTGGCCTACCTGACGACCCGCCTCGTGGAGCGGCCCCTGCGCACGTCCAAGTGGGGAAATGCCGGCGCCTTCCGCTCCCTTACCGTCATCGTGGTTTCCCTGGCTGTCGTGGCAGTGCCTGTTGCCGGCTGGCAGTATCAGCTCCAATCCCAGGCCGACAAAGCCTTGGCCGGCGCGGAACGCAATAATCCCGGTGCGGCGGCCCTTGCTCCCGGCTACCAGTATCTGGGTGATCCGCAGGCACCCATCCTGCCAACCCCGGAAGCGGGCGCCCAGGATTACGTGAGCCTGGAGACTCCCTGCACCCGGTATGCCAGCGACGCGGAGGTGCTGCAGGGGACGGGATGCTCGGAGGTGGTAAGCCCGGAGAACCCCGAGAAGGTTGTGGTTGCCATCGGCAACAGCCATGTCCAGCAGTGGCTCGCCGGTCTGGCGCCCATCGCCGAGGAGAGCAACTGGGCCCTGATCGCCCTCGTCCAGGGCGGCTGCCAATTCGAGACTTATCATGAGAATTATCCGGATGTGTGCAATGACCGCAATGAAGAGGCATTGGACTACATCACGAGGCTGAAGCCGGACGCCGTGGTTACGACCGTCACCTACTCGACTGTCGAGGAGCCCTACGAAACCATTCCCGGCGGAGTGGTCCAGATGGCCCGTAACGTGATGGACAGGGGAATGGAGTACGTGGGTATCCGCGATAATCCACGCCATGACTTCCATATGGGTGGTTGCGGCGAGGACTACGGTGTGGAAGCACCGCGGTGCAACCCGCCGTACGAGTCGGTCCGCAGCTCCACTTCGCCCCTCAGCATCCTGGACGCTGCCCTCCCGTACGCCAAACTCCTCGATGCTGATGACCTGGTCTGCCCCGGAGGCATGTGTTCCTCGGTTATCGGCAACGTTCGGGTCTACGTGGACGACAACCACCTGACGAAGACCTACGTCTCCTCCATGGCCCCCGAACTCGGGCGGAGATTCGCAGGCCTCCTCGGGTGGTAGCCGCGCCCGTCCAAATGTTCCGATCCGAAAAACTCGGCTAACCTTGCAACCGGGTATGCGCCCGGTTCGGCCATACCGTATCTAACAGGAGAAACAAGTGAACGTTGACCTCGTCGTCGTCGGAGCAGGCTTTTTCGGCCTCACCGTGGCTGAGCGTGCCGCCAAGGAACTGGGCCTGAAAGTAGCCGTCCTGGACCGCCGCCACCACATTGGTGGAAATGCCTACAGTGAAAAGGAAGCCCAGACGGGCATCGAAGTGCACCGCTACGGAGCACACCTTTTCCACACCTCCAACGAGCGCGTGTGGGAGTACGTCAACCGGTTCACCGAGTTCACGAACTACGTGCACAAGGTCTACACCAGCCACAAGGGCGAGGTGTACTCGATGCCGATCAACCTCGGCACGATCAACCAGTTCTTCCGTTCCTCCATGGGACCCGCCGAAGCCAGGGCGCTCATCCAGGAACAGGCCGGCGAACTGGCCGGCACCAACCCGTCAAACCTGAACGACAAGGGAATCCAGCTGATCGGACGCCCGCTCTACGAGGCGTTCATCAAGCATTACACCGGCAAGCAGTGGCAGACGGATCCCAAGGACCTGCCCGCCGAGATTATTTCCCGCCTTCCCGTGCGGTACACGTATGACAACCGGTACTTCAATGACAAGTACGAGGGCCTGCCGGTGGACGGCTACACGGCGTGGATCGAGCGCATGGCCGACCACCCCAACATCCAGGTCCACCTGAAGACGGATTTCTTCGACGACGGCCACGAGTTCTCGCGCGACGCCACGCGCGGCCAGGTCCCGGTTGTCTACACCGGTGCCGTGGACCGCTACTTCGACTACGCCGAAGGCGACCTGTCCTGGCGCACCATCGACCTGGAGCAGGAAGTCCTGCCGATTGAGGACTTCCAGGGCACCTCGGTTATGAACTACCCGGACGAAGACGTTCCCTACACCCGGATCCATGAGTTCCGTCACTTCCACCCGGAGCGGGACTACACCAAGGACGCCACGGTCATCATGCGCGAATTCTCGCGCTTCGCCCAGAAGGGCGACGAGCCGTATTACCCCGTGAACACTGCGGAGGACCGCGCAAAGCTGCTGGCCTACCGCGATCTGGCCAAGGGCGAAAAGGAAGTCCTTTTCGGCGGCCGGCTGGGCACCTACAAGTATCTGGACATGCACATGGCGATTGGGTCGGCATTGTCGATGTACGACAATAAGATTAAGCCCCACTTCACCGGCGGGGTAAAGCTCGAAAGCGGAGGAGTTGACGCGTGAGCCAACTGAAGACTGAAGAGAAGCAGGTCACAACCGGGGAATCGGCGCAGTGGCATACACTGCAGCGGGTCATTTTCCCTGACCAGAGCCAGATGGACACGGCCCTGCTTTACGTGGACAGCGGCTCCGCCATGGGTGCGCAGTTCAACACCATGGACGGCTCCATGATGAAGTCGACCACCACGAAGAACACCGAGGCGATTGCCGCCGGCGGCGAAGTTCACGTGGAGGACTTCCTCTCCCGCACCGGCACCATCGCGCGTCCCGGCCAGCGGCTGTCCTTCGGAACCTACTTCAACGCTTTCCCCGCCAGCTACTGGCGCCGCTGGACCGACGTCGAGTCCGTGCGGCTGCGCGTCGAGACCAAGGGCGCCGGCGCCATCAGCGTCTACAAGTCCAACGCCCGCGGTTCCCTCCAGCATGTGGAGACCCGCCGGGTCGTGGACGACAACGTCTCCACCTTCGACCTGCCGCTGAAGCCCTTCGGCGACGGCGGCTGGTACTGGTTCGACGTCGTCGCCGGCACCGAGCCCATGGCCATCGTCGAGGCGGGCTGGCTTGCTCCGGGTGCGGCGAAGAAGCCGGGTACGGTGACGCTGGAAATCACCACGCTGAATAAGAACGAATTCTGCCTCAACAATCTCAAGATCCTGGCGGACAATCCCGAGGCGCTGGAAAACGTCTCCGAGGTCCTGATCGTTGACCAGGGAACCAAGAAGCTCGTGGATGCCCCCGGGTTTGCCGAAGCCGAGGCTGCCCTGGGCGGCAAGCTGCGGATGATTCACCAGGGCAACCTCGGCGGCTCGGGTGGTTTTGCCCGCGGCATGTACGAAGCCGTGGAGAACGGCAGCGACTATGCGCTGCTCCTCGACGACGACATCGTCATGGAGCCCGAGAGCATCAGCCGGATGCTCACGTTTGCCGACCACTGCAGGACACCCACCATCGTTGGCGCCCACATGTTCGACCTGTACAACCGGTCGGTCCTGCACACCTTCGGTGAGACGGTCAACCTCTTCCGCTTCCAGCCGGACCACCCGCTGAAGGAGCAGGTGCTCGGCCATGACTTCGCGCGGACCAACCTGCGCACCACCTCTTGGATGCACCGCCGGGTCGACGTCGACTACAACGGGTGGTGGATGTGCATGATCCCCACCGAGGTCATCCGCAACATCGGGCTCTCGCTTCCGGTGTTCATCAAGTGGGACGACGCCGAGTACGGGCTGCGGGCGAAGGCCGCCGGCTACAACACGGTTTCCATGCCCGGTGCCGCGGTATGGCACATCACCTGGGCCGACAAGGACGACGCCGTCGACTGGCAGGCATACTTCCACAGCCGGAACCGCATCATCACGGCCCTTCTGCACAGCCCCTACCCCCGCGGCGGCCGCGTGGTGCGGGAAGGCAGCTTCATTGACATCAAGCACCTGATCTCGATGCAGTACTTCACGGCCCAGGGCCGGGTCATGGCGCTGAAGGACCTGATTGCCGGACCCGGGCACCTGCATGACATCCTGCCGACGAGACTGCCGGAAATCCAGTCCATGCGGAAAGAGTATTCCGAAGCACGGTTCGAATCGGATCCGGAAGCGTTCCCGCGCCCGGGAATGGTCAAGCCGCCGCGCCACGGCCAGGGGTTCAAGGCGCCGTCGTACGTCACGCTCGTGCCCTGGGCAGCCAAGACGATTGTCCGTCAGCTGACCAAGCCCGTCGCGAAGTCCAGCATGGAGCGCCCCCAGGCACGGGTCGCCCACCTCGACAACCGCTGGTGGAGGATGTCGCAGTACGACAGCGCCATCGTCACCAACGCCGACGGCACGGCTGCATCCTGGTACCAGCGCGACCCGCGGAAGCTTCGTGCCCTGCTGGCCGAAGGCGCCCGCCTGAACGCTGAAATCCTGAAGGACTGGCACAAGCTGAGCCAGATGTACCGGAAGGCACTTCCGGAGATCACGTCCATGGAAGCTTGGAAAGCCACCTTCGAAAAGCACTCGGAAGAGAGTAAATAAGCTTGTCTACCGGTGAACTCGCCACCCCCGGCTCCGGGGGTGGCCTGCGCGACGTGCTGCGGTCGCGCTACCTGCTGAAGCTGCTCGTGGCCAAGGAACTCAAGGTCCGTTACCGCGGCTCGGTGCTGGGACTGTTGTGGTCCTACGTCAAGCCGGGGGTGCAGTTCCTGGTTTTCTGGTTTGCCCTTGGCGTCTTCCTTGGACTCAACAAGAGCACTCCGAACTTCCCGATCTACCTGTTCTCCGGCATCATCCTGATCAACTACTTCAGTGAGGCGCTGGGTAACGCGTCGCGTTCCATCGTGGGCAACGGGGGACTGATCAAGAAGATCTACCTGCCCCGGGAATTGTTCCCGGTGGCATCGGTCTGGGTCTCCGCAGTGCATTTCCTGCCCCAGCTGCTGATCCTGCTGGCGGCTGCTCTCTTCACCGGCTGGCGGCCGGGTCTTTCGGAGCTCGGCGCCGCAGTGCTCGGCTTCGTGATCGTGACCCTGCTGGCCACCGGCCTGGGCCTGTTCTTCGGCGCCGTGAATGTCTACTTCCGGGACTCCGAGAACTTTGTGGACATGCTGCTGATGATCGCAACCTGGGCGTCGCCGGTGCTGTACCACTGGCAGATGGTCCGTGATTCGCTGGGCACGACGGCGCTGACCATCTACCAGATGAATCCGCTGACCACTGCGGTGGAACTCTTCCACCACGCCTTTTGGCTTCCAACCACGGGGTATGACGAAGCAGCGGTCATCGCCCAGACGCCGCCGTCGCTGATCCTGCTGTGGGCCCCGGTGGCTCTTGTCACGTCCGTACTTGTCCTTCTGTTGGGACAATTTACCTTCCGGCGGCTCGAAGGCCGTTTCGCTCAGGAGCTCTAAACGTGTCCACAGCAATCGAAGTCCACAACGTCTCCAAGGAATTTGTCCTCCGGCATACGCGGTCCATCAAAGAGGCCTTCGTCTGGTTCGTTAAAGGCCGCAAGGGAGACCTGTCCGAGAAGTTCTTCGCGCTGAAGGACGTTTCCCTGGACATAAAGCAGGGCGAATCCGTGGCACTGCTGGGGCTGAACGGCTCGGGCAAGTCAACGCTGCTGAAGCAGATCTCCGGGGTCATGCTTCCGGACAGCGGCACAGTGGGGACCCGGGGACGCGTGGCCGGACTCATTGAAGTCGGGGCCGGATTTCATCCCGACCTCAGCGGGCGGGACAACGTCTTCCTGAACGGCGCCATTCTCGGAATGAGCGAGGCGGAAATCCACGAAAAGTTCGACTCCATCGTCGAGTTCTCCGAAATCGGTCAGTTCATCGACACCGAGGTGAAGTTCTACTCGTCAGGCATGTACCTTCGCCTGGCGTTTTCCGTCGCGGTGCACACAGATCCGGAGGTGTTCCTCATCGACGAGATTCTTGCCGTGGGGGATGAGCCGTTCCAGAAGAAATGCATCGCCAAGATCAAGGAGCTCGGCGACGAGGGCAAAACGCTCGTCGTCGTCAGCCATGACCTTGACCTGGTCGCCCGGATCTGTGAGCGCGGAATCCTGCTGGAGCACGGCCGGGTGGTGATGGACGCTCCCGTGGACGAGGTCGTGCGCCGAATGCGCGGCTAACTCCGACAGTTCCAAACAGGGCACCAGCTTGGCAATGTGCGCTTCGCGGTTCGTTCGGTGCCCCGGGAACGGGGGACCGCGAAGCCAAACCACTAGAGAATTTAGCGCCACCCGGACAACGGGTGAGGACGGGGAATAGAGTTGGCAAACAACGTAGCCGACAGCGCGGATGTCGCTGACAGTGCGGTTTTGGGCGAAGGCACCAAGGTGTGGCACCTTGCCCAGGTGCGTGAGGACGCCGTTATCGGATCCGGCGGCATTATCGGCCGGGGAGCCTACATCGGCACCGGCGTCGAGATGGGCGAAAACTGCAAGGTCCAGAACTACGCCTTGGTATACGAACCGGCGAAACTCGGTAACGGCGTGTTCATCGGCCCAGGCGTGATCCTGACTAACGACACCTATCCCCGCGCAGTGAATCCGGACGGCTCGCTCAAGAGCGCGGACAACTGGGAAGCCGTGGGAGTCACCATCAAGGACGGCGCCTCCATCGGCGCCCGTGCCGTGTGCGTGGCCCCGCTGACCATTGGACGCTGGGCAACTGTCGCCGCGGGCGCCGTGGTGGTCAAGGATGTCCCCGACTTTGCCCTCGTGGCCGGTGTTCCGGCGCGTCGCTTGGGCTGGGTTGGCAAGGCCGGAGTCCCGTTGGTGGAGGATGGGGGACAGTGGACATGTCCTGAAACCGGCCAAAAATTTATTCAAGAGAACGAAACTCTCCGAGAGGCAAAATCATGAACCAGGATTTCATTCCTCCTGCAAAGCCGATCATTGGTTTGGAGGAACGCCAAGCCGTTGACGCAGTGCTCGCATCAGGGCAGCTGGCGCAGGGGACCGAAGTCGCTGCTTTCGAAAAAGAGTTTGCCGAAGTCCTGCTCGACGGCAGAGGCGCCGTAGCAGTGAACTCCGGCACGTCCGGGCTGCACCTGGGACTGCTGGCATCGGGAATCGGACCGGGTGACGAGGTTATCGTCCCGTCCTTCACCTTCGCCGCCACCGCGAATTCAGTAGCCCTGACCGGTGCCACACCCGTTTTCGCCGACATCGAGCCGGACCACTTTGGCCTCGACCCCGCGTCGGTTGAAGCGAGCATTACGGACCGGACCAAGGGCATCATGCCTGTCCACCTGTACGGCCACCCGTTCAATGTTCCGGCCATTTCCAAGATTGCCGAAGACCACGGGCTCATGCTGTTCGAAGACGCCGCACAGGCTCACGGCGCGGCAGTCAACGGCCGCCGCGTGGGAACGTTCGGAACCTTCGGAACCTTCAGCCTTTACCCGACGAAGAACATGACCTCCGGCGAAGGCGGCATGGTCAGCACCAGCGACCCCGAGGTCGAGCGCCGGCTGCGGCTGCTGCGCAACCAAGGCATGGAACGCCAGTACGAGAACGAGCTGGTGGGCTTCAACTGCCGGATGACCAACATCCACGCCGCCATCGGCCGGGTACAGCTGACCAAGGTTATGGGGTGGACGAAGCAGCGGCAGGACAACGCCGCCTACCTCGACGCCAACCTGGAAGGTGTGGCCACTCCGAAGGTGGCCGACGGCTACGAACACGTGTACCACCAGTACACGATCCGGATCACGGAGGACCGCGACGGATTTGCCCGCGCGCTCCGCGAAGAGTTCAACGTGGGGTCCGGCGTGTACTACCCGGTTCCCAACCACGAACTGGCGCCGTACCAGGTCGACAAGGACCTGCCGCAGACAGCCGCCGCCTCCAAGGAGGTGCTGTCGCTGCCGGTGCACCCGTCCCTGTCGCAGAATGACCTGGAACGCATCGTCGAAGCGGTCAACAAGGTAGCAAGGGCAGGCGCGTAATGGCTAACCTCCGTGCCGGCCTGATTGGCCTCGGAATGATGGGACGCCACCACGCACGCGTTTTGCGTGAACTCGAGGGCGTGGACCTGGTGGGCGTCGCTGACTCCTTCGGGGATCCCCACGGTGTCGCCGACAGCCTGCCCGTCTGCTCAAACGTGGACGAGTTGATTGAACAGGGCCTGGATATGGCCGTGGTTGCGGTCCCCACAGTGCTCCACGAAGAAATTGCGCTGAAGCTTGCCGCAGCCGGGGTCCATGCCCTGGTGGAGAAGCCGATCGCCAACGACTCGGCATCGGGCACGCGGATCGCCCAGGCGTTTGAGGACGCGGGGCTCGTCGGTGCCGTGGGACATATCGAGCGGTTCAACCCCGCCCTGCAGAACCTTCGGGAGCGGCTGGAAGCGGGGGAACTGGGCGATGTCTACCAGATTTCCACCCGCCGGCAGGGTCCCTTCCCGGCGCGCATTGCCGACGTCGGCGTCGTCAAGGACCTGGCCACGCACGACATCGACCTGACGGCGTGGCTGGCACAGTCCGCCTATGAAGACGTCTTCGCGCGCACCACGTCCCGCAGCGGCCGTGAGCATGAGGACATGGTGTCGGCCGTTGGCCACCTGACCGGCGGCATCATCACCAACCACATGGTCAACTGGCTTTCTCCGTTCAAGGAACGGACAACGGTTGTGCTGGGGGAGAGGGGAGCGTTTGTCGCTGACACCATCTCCGCCGACCTGACGTTCATCGAAAACGGCACATTCCAAACCGAGTGGGAATCCATGGCAGCCTTCCGCGGCGTCGCCGAAGGTTCCAGCACCCGGTTCGCCCTGGCAAAGCGCGAACCCCTGAAAATGGAGCACGAAGCATTCCGTGACGCCATCCTGGGGAAGTCCAAGCGCGTCGTCACCCTTTGGGAAGGCCTGGCCACACTGCGCGTGGCCGAAGCCGTACTGGAATCCGCTTCCACCGGAAACGTCGTCAAACTGTAGATTCCGTCTTTCCGCGTGAGGATCAACGCGGCGCTCTTAGAGCAGGGGTCACGCCGCATGTAATGTGCGACGTGACCCCTTTTAGTTGGACCGGCTTCGGTGGAGGATCGTATGCGTCACCGCGGTGCCAAGCAGGACGGCGTCGACCGGACGGCAGCCCGGAAACGCGATACCGCGGCGGTGGGCCTGTGGGCCTTCGGAGCCTCCGTTATTGCCGCCAGGGCCATTTACGAAAGCTACCAGCTGACCGCCCCCGCCCTGCCGTCGCTGAGCGACGTCGCCGCACGCTTTGCGCGGTTCGATTACATCCACTTTGATGACATCGCCAGGCTGGGCTATCTGCCCGAGCCCGGGACGGCATCCACCGCGGCGCCGCTCTACGCGTTCTTTCCCGCGTTTCCGATGCTGCTGCGCCTTGGAATGGCGCTCGGGCTGTCATCGATTGTCACTGGCCTGTTGGTGTCCGCGGTCTCGGGGGCGGTGGCGTCAGTCTGGATGCGGCGGATCGCCGATGAATATCTGCCGGGGCTGGGCCTGAAAGCCGCTGCGGTGTTCGTGCTGGCACCGCCGGCCATCTTTCTCTACGCTCCCTACACAGAGTCCCTGTTCCTGGCCTTCGGTCTGGGAGCTTGGTACTTCGCCATGAGGGGGAGGTGGCTCACGGCCGCCATCCTCTGTGCGTTTTCCTGCACGGTCCGGATATCCGGCGCCTTCCTGCTCGCTGCCCTCATCGTCCTGTGGATCACCAGCAGGTACCGGGCCGGCGCCGGGAACGTTCCCACACCGTCCCGGAACTCGTGGATGTTCCTGGCACTGCCGACAGCCGTACTGGCCGGCTGGATGGGATACCTGTGGCGCATCACCGGTGATCCGCTGGCCTACTCCACCGCCCAGAAATACGTATTCTGGAACAGGCACTTCGAATGGCCGTGGCCTGCGCTGCAGCGGACCATCACGACGTATCCGCCCACCGGGGGAGCTTCGGTGATGGGATACGCGGAAACCATCGCAGTGGCCGCCGGGTTCATCGTCACCGCCGTGCTGGTGTACCGGCGCCTCTACGGTGAGAGTGTGTTTGTGGGCATCAACGTCCTGCTCCTGACGTTCTCCACCTACTTCTATTCCGTTCCACGCTCGGCGCTCCTCTGGTGGCCGCTGTGGATAGGGATTGCGTACATCCTGCGCAGAAGCCGGACGGCATTGGTTGTGTACCTGCTCTTTTCCCTATGGCTCATGCTGTGGTGGGCCGGCCTCTTCCTGAACGGCCTGTGGGCCGGCTAGCTGCGGCCGGAGGCACGGCCCGCTTAAAGCGCGGCGGCCGGACAACAGCTCTGAGCGCTGTCATCCGGCCGCCGCGGCGCGGTTATCTCTTCGCCGGTACCAGGTCGGCGGCCCTGCGGCCGGTTGCCGGGCCCGGGCGCTGTCCGCGGCGCCTGCGCCGGGACTGTACGGCGTGGACGATGCTCAGCAGTATCGCCAGTCCCCAGCCGATGGCCATGGCGCCCAAGCCGAGGTGGAGGCCCGGCGGAGTGAACTCCAGCTTCACTTCGGACGAGCCCTGCGGGACATCCACTGTCACAACACCGGCCGGCCCTTCGTTGACCTCCTGCACAGTGCCGTCGATTGTCACCGAGTAGCCGGGCCAGGCCAAACGGGCGAAAACGAGCAGGCCGTTGTCAGCAGCTGAAACCCTGACGGTTTCCGCATCGCCGTCCTGTTCATCGGACAGGATCTCCAGCCCCGGCGACGCCCACGACACGGTCCCCGGGAACTCCAGGGGTTCCTGGCGCCGGAGGATGTCGCGGTACTCGTCCGACTCGACAATTTCCCAGCCGTCCGGAATTGGTGCCGCAGTGACATCGAGCAGGGTCTTTTGGACCACCACGGTCTCCAGACGAAGGACATCAGCCAGGGGAACCGGGATGCTGTCGGAGGCGTCATTCCACAGTGCGTCATAGGCAGCGGGGCAGGTCTCGCCGCGGTAGTTCATGCACAGCGCATTGACGTAGGTGATGTAGGAGATGCCGCTGTAGCGGTTAAGGCTGTTATCAACCCCCGCGTTCAGGATTTGGTTTCCGTACAGCAGGGACCCGTTCACGAAGGCCGGTGCTTCCATCCCGTTGACGCTCATGAGCTGCAGGGTGTTTCCTTCGTAGCTTTCCGTTGATTCTTCCAGCACTTCAACGTCCACGGGTGATCCCAGGGCAGCCACCGGATTTGCCGGAATAAAGGCGTAGCTTTGGAACACGAGGATGGTGGCCGTCCCGAAGACCATGACCGCTGCCAGTCCCGGGAATCCCGCGCGGCGCCAGAGGAACAGGGCGAGCCCCAGCAGCGCGGCAATGTAGAGCCCAATGAGGAGCTGGCTGTGCAGCCCGTCCGGGTAAATGGCCCAGGCGCGGTATACGCCGAAAGCCACGATGGACAGGGCGAACACCAGCCGTGCCTTGAACTTCGTGGCGCTGAGTCCGGCGGACAGAACGACGACGAAGATCACCAGCAGGCCGAGGTAGAAGTACTCGATGAGGCGCATCGGCCAGCGGAAGAGCAGGATATGCGAAGGCGCAAAGGCCAGCAGGAAGTACACGCCGGTGATGATGTACAGGCTGGAGATCTGGCGGCTTCGGGCAGCAATGGAGCGGAAGTTCAGCCACGGCAGCAGCGGCAGGATAAACCAGGCGAGGAAGGTGGCAGGGACGGATTCAATATCTCCGTAGAAGTTGTTTGTGGGCGGCCGGTAGTTCGGCATGCTCATGGCTGTCAGGTCCCCGATTCCCGGGACCAGGAACATGTCATTGGCAATGATGTTGCTGGTTCGTGCCGTGACCTCGGCGGAGAGGGGGAGCGGGAAGAACACCAGCACGGCCGTAAGCCCAACCGCCAGGCCCAGGAAGAACAGGGGGACCAGCCGCTTGCCCTTCCGGGTGAGCAGGAGTTCAACCCCGACTGCCCCGCAGACCACGATGATTCCGACGGCGCCGTAGGGATTCCCTGCGGTCATGGTCAGGAAGCCCAGGATGAAGGGCAATAGGGGATTGCGGTTTCCGTGCATGGCCCGGCGCAGTGACCACCAGAACAGGGTGACCCAGGCAAACGCCATGAGGCCGCCCGGCCAGCGTGCGGCCTCATAGAAGAGCGTGAACCCGCTGAACGGAATGGCAATGCCTGCGGCTGCTGCGAGCCACTTGTTGGCCCCGTAGCTCCGGGCCAGAAGGAAGGTGCCGAGGGCAAGGATCGCCATGAACTCGGCCACGACAATGAACGAAGCCAGCGCAAGGTTACTGATGTTGGCCACGGCCATGAAGTTCAGCAGGTTCAGCGGATTCCAGATCCCGTAGCCGACTTCGGCGATGTAGTTCCCGCCGACCCAGCCCGCCGGGTCCATGAGTTCGAAGTTTCCGTTGAGAAGCTCCTCGCCAAGGCTGCGCCAGACGGGCAGGAATGACTGCATGGTGTCATCCCAGTAAAAGAAGATGGGGCTGAACAACCGGGGAATGAAGCACAATGCCACAGTGATCAGTGGCACCAGCACAGCAATGTGCCAATCCTTCAGGGACTTCCTGCCCTCTTGTACTGCCGTGCCTGGAACTCGCGACGCCATTGTTTCCTAACTTGCAAAAGATTGATCTGGAGCTGAGCTGCTGATGTATCCGGGTTTATCCGGTTTTGGTGAGGACCACGTTCTGGAGGCTGTTGACCGGAGCCAGCAGGATTTCCCAGCCCAGATCGGAAAGTTCCGGTATACGGCCCGCCTGTCCATCCTCCACAACCATGTAGTTGATGCCGTATTTTTCTGCGACCCGGTCCAACTGAACAGAGCTTAGGCTGTTGTACGCCGAAGGGTCACCTTCGCGGCAATGGTCCGCCCCGCCCAGGTCCCCGAGGCGCTCCTGCCACTGATTCCAGGGTTCGCCACCATAGGGAATGTTCTTGCAGTCGGCGATGACGCCCCGGTAGGTGACGGCCCGGACATAGGTCGCCAGCGGCGGGGCCAGAAGGCTCTCGCCCGCCGGCACGGCTGCTTCGACCGCTTCCCCCCACTCACGGACCTCGGAATTGGGGATGTAGGTGGGATCCAGCCCGCGCAGCGTCAAGCCCCCGGTACTGGCCGGAACGGCAAGGAAGAGCACGATGAGCGCTCCGGCACTCACCCGCGTCGCTGGCAGGGCGGCCCCCGGAGTGCGCCGGGAACGGACAAACACCGGGACCAGGACCACCAGGAGGTAGGCAAGGATGAAGGCAATGTTCTGCTCAATGACGGGGGTCCAGGACCCGTCCAGGACGTATTCCCAGGTGAGGAGCAGAACCAGGAGCGCCGCCGGCAGGTTCTTCGTGCCCAGCCGGAACACCGGAAGCAGGACCCCCATGACGGCAAAGGGCATTACCAAGGCGCCCAGACGATACACGTTTAGTCCCTGGGCGAGTTCGCCGAAGAAGGGGACAGACCACATGTTGGCCATCAGGCCAAGAAGCAGGCCGGCCATGGGCAGCCCGACGACGGCGGCCCATACCGCCCGCTCGCCTGCCGGCGCGTACATCAGCGTGCAAAGCGCCAGGCCTATGGCCGCCAGGGAAACCAGGATGGTGGGTACATCCCAGAACTGGGCGGCGCAGTGGTAGGCGATCATCTCATTGCAGATGTCGACAAAATCAGAGGTGTTGGCTGCAACAGGCCGGGCGATGAGCCCTGCGGCAACTATGGCCGCGGTGGCAGCCAGGGTCACCGCCGTGGCCATGGGCACCCTGCGGTGACGGACCACATGCACAATGATCAGGGCTGCCAGCAGGACTGCGACCACTGCACCCTGCTGTACGTGGACGACGGCGCAAAGCACGGCAGCGGCAAGCATCCATTTGCTCCGGCCGGTAAGCGCCGCAGCCATGAAGAGGAAGATGAGGTTGGCAGAGACCACCGCCGGGATGGCCAGGGAAATGATGGACGAGCCCGTACCGACAACCATCCATGGCGTCAGTGAGGCCAGGACCGTTGCTGCGGCACCAAAGAGCCATGGCGTCCTGGGAACCCATTTCCGGCTGAGGAATGCAACGCCGAGGCCGAAGGCCAGCAGTCCTGTGCACCAGAAAAGGAGATAGACCAGGTCCAGCGCCCCCATGGAACTGCCCAGATAGGTCAGGGAATCAAAAAACCAGTGCGGCTGCGGAGCGTTTTCCAGGAACCAGTCACCGGCGTAGCGGGTCGGGTCTGCCCAGTGAAGGCCTTTGGTGGAGAGGACGTAGTGGTCACCGGTTCCCGCGCTGTAGCCGCCCGGCAGGCCAGCGTACAAGCCGCGGTTGCCACTGTTGATGAGCACGCCCAACAGCAGCGCGTAGGCCGCCGCCTGTCCGTATACTCCCGAGACGGCCCGGCGCAGCCCGGCGGTGGCCGCCGATCTGTCAGGGGCCGGGGGTGTGCCTGCCTCGGCTGCCTCCTGGGCCGATGCGAGGCTCAAGCACGGTCTCCCGGAAGCTTCCGTTTGATGGCAAGGAACGCGACTCCCACGCACAAGAGATCAGCAACCGTAAAGAGGAGGCGGGACAGCAGTGCAATGGCGGTGGCGGCTCCAACCGACATCACTGATGCAAGGGCCAGGCCAACGATCGCTTCCCGGGCGCCGATGCCGGCGGGAAGCAGGAAGGCAACAACGCCGGTGGTCATGCCCAGGGCAAGCGCCCCGGTCAGGAAGAACAGGGTGGCCGGTTCCAACCCGGCCTCATGGCTGGAGAGCAGCCACAGGTGTATGCCGAAGAAGGCATACATTCCCACACCCAGAATGAAGGATTGGATCATGGTCTTGGCCTTGATCGGTGTGGGAAGCGGGTCCCGGCGGAAAATGCGCAGCACCAGGTTCACGAGGAAAGTAACCACCCGTGGATGCATGGCCAGGAGGACAACAGGCAGCAGGATATACAGCCAGCGCAGCGAAGGCTGCTGTTCACCCAGCGCCGGCAGCGCCAGGGCACCGACAACAAGCGATGCGCCGACGGTGATTCCCGTGCTGACGAGGGAGGCCACGAAGACCTGTGCACGGCCCAGCCCCTGCTTGCGGCCGAGTTCCATCTGGAGCACGAAGGCCCAAACGGACCCCGGGACGTACTTTCCCAGCTGGCCGATGAGATAGATCTTGTTGAGGTCGCCACGCTGCGCGCCGGCGGCCTTGTCGCTGTCCAGGACGCCGAGGAGGATGACACGCCACATCAGCATGCCCAGAAGCACGCCGGGAATCAACAGGATCAGGGCCGCGGCCACCTGCCACCATGCCATGGCGAAAACAGTCGCCTTGACTTCGGGCCACTGACTGATGATGGCGTAGACGGCCGCCGCGAAAACGAGCACGAGCAGCGCACGCCGGGCAAAATCAAGGATCTTCTGCCGCTTGGTCGGTGGTGCGGGGACGGGCTCCCCGGGCAGGGGATCAGGGACTGGCTCGGCCGCTGATTCGCGTGCGGACTCAGGCATGGATTCGGGCTGGCTCACTGTGCAGCTGCCTCTGACTGCGGGCGAACGGCGAAGCGGCGTTTCTGCTTGCGCAGGCGCCCGAGACCGAGACCCATTTTCAGGACATCTTTGAGCTGAACACTGGTTTCCTTTTCGCCCTGGACCGTGGTGAGGGTGACGGGAACCTCGACAATGGACTGTTTCTGAGCCTCCGCCGCCAAGACAATCTGCGTGCTGAAGAGAAACCCCGGGTCATCGAAGTGCTCATGCATCTGGCGAATCCAGGTGCCGTCGACGTTCATGGTCCCCTGCGAGTCTCCGATCCGGGAGCCCAGGATCAGCCGGCGGGCGAATTTGAATCCGCCGGTGCTCACACTGCGCAGCATCCCGCGTCCGGCATCGGAGCGGGGATGCGCCTTTGAGCCAATGATGAGGAGGGGCTGTTCCGGCAAGGCTGCGGCGGCTTCCAGGTCGGTGAAACCGAACGGCAGGTCATCGGCGGTGAGCAGGACGCGCCGGCCCTTGCTGGCAGCGATCCCGCAGCGCAGTGCGTTGCCCATGCCTTTGGCGCTCTGCAGCACCTGGAACGAGACAAACGGGGTGTCCTCGGCGTTTTTCAACGCGGTCTCGTAGCTGTCGTCCGAGGATCCGTTCTCCACGATGATGATCTCGGTGCGTCCGGACTGGAGGTAGCGCCGCCATTCCTGCAGCGCGGGCGCCAGAACGGGTCCGCTGTTGTGGACCGGAATCACCACGGTCAGATCCGGCGTAGTCTCGTCGAAAGTCAAGAATTCCCTCGTATGTTCAGTGCTGTGTGCGCTTGCAAACGCTGCCCTGCGCTATGCATGACGATGGTGCAGGTGTCGAGTAGTGCAGGCAGGCAGTGTTTAGCTTTCGCCTGCCAAAGTGAGGCCGCCCCCGGACGGTCCCAAGGATAGTGCTTGGGTGGGATAGAACTCGGGTGCATGAGTCGGTCCCTGAGACCTGATAATTGTACAGGGTACCTTTCTTGGCAGCGGCCACCGTGCTCATGGGAACAGCGGCCCGGCCGTGTCCGGTTCGGGCCAAGGCAGGCTGGCATTCGGGCATCCTTGACTGCCGGGGACTTGCGCAGACGCCGTCCGGGCGCGGAAAAGCCGGAGGGCAGCCGAAGCACCTTCCGGGCGGGCTCCGCGCCTGCTCCCTGGTGGCGCAGATCATGAAACACTGCCAATCTTTGCGGCCGCCGACGGCGCCGGGCGGGTGCGCCGCTGACTGGCGCCGCAGCGTCCTGTACGGTTGCTCACGGGTCCGGCGCGGCATGCGCCGCATGCCATCCGCAGCATTCGGGACACCTCGAGGAGGATCGTGCACATCAGGAAATCGGCCGTCCTTCCTTCACTGCTCATGGCGCTTGTCCTCATGGCGGGAAGTGCTTCGTTCCCCGCGGCGGGCCATGCCAGTGATGACGCTGCAGGAGGGAGCGCCTTCAGCGAGGCGGCGGTGACCCTGGGTGCGCCCACCGGTCCGCGCACGTGCGGGCTGCGGGACGGCGGTTGCTCCCGCGACTACCAGTACGGGTCCGTGCTCTGGTCTCCGGCGGTTGGCGCCGCCGCCATTCCCGTGCGCGGTGCGGTCCGCACCGCATGGCGGGCGGAAGGCGCTGAATCCGGGTCTCTCGGCTACCCCGTGCAGGCACAGGTGTGCCAGGAGGGAAACTGCACGCAGCGGTTTGAACGCGGCACCATCATTCGGGCAAAGACGGGCGGTGCTTCGGTCCAAAGGAGCATTGACGATTCCGCGGACACCGTCGTCGTGGTCAATAAGCAGCGGCCGCTTTCTCCCGTCTCCTACGCGCCCGATGACCTGGTAAACGTCGACGGCCAGCAGCTGCGGGAGACCGCTGCGTCAGCCTTCCTGCAGCTGCGGGATGCCGCTGCTTCCGACGCGGTGGGGCTGACGGCGCTCAGCGGGTACCGCTCCTATGAAAGCCAGGCGCGGCTGTATGACGGCTACACCACCCAGTACGGCCAGGCCGTGGCGGACACGGTTTCCGCACGCCCCGGCCACAGTGAACACCAGACCGGCCTGGCGGTTGATATTGCCGCTCCGGACGGCGCGTGCTCGCTCCAAGCTTGTTTCGGAGACACTGCCGCCGGGGATTGGGCCGCTGAAAATGCCCACCGCTTCGGCTTTATCATCCGTTATCCGGACGGCGCCTCGGCATCGACAGGGTATGCCTTTGAGCCGTGGCATCTGCGGTACGTCGGCCCCGACGTGGCGCAGAGCATGCATGACCATTCTTCAGCCACCCTCGAGGACTATCTCGGGCTCCCGCCCGCAGCGGACTACTGACACCCGGCGCACGGCCGAAACAGGTACCGCTACCCGGTTATCCACATACCCGGGCGCTACTCTCGCAAAAGCCGGCACGCGCTCCTAGTCTGTTCGCCGTGGCCCCCTACGGGCCACACCAGTCTCGCGGCAGGCGGATCAACCGGTCCCTGCCGTGCTGAGCCCGGGGGACAGCAGTGGATGCGGTTGCGATTGTGGAAGATGAGGTCCGTGAGCTGATCCGTGTCCGCGGGTTGGATCCCGGAAGCCAGCTTGCGGAGGTCCGCCGCCTGGTCGAGGATGCGGTCACGGATTACGACGAGCGTTCCCTCCTGGGCTCGCTGCCGCCGCTTGGTGTGCTCGAGACGGCGCGCCGGAAGGTCTTCGACGCCGTAGCGGGCTTTGGTGCGCTGCAGCCGCTGCTGGATGATCCGACGGTTGAGGAAGTCTGGATCAATTCCCCCACTGAAATCTACGCCGCCCGCGACGGCCGGTCGGAGCTGACGTCCCTGGTCCTCTCCGCTGACCAGATCCGCGATCTGGTGGAACGCATGCTGAAAAGCTCCGGCCGCAGGCTGGACCTCTCGTCGCCGTTCGTGGATGCGTCGCTTCCCGACGGGTCGCGGCTGCACGTGGTCATTCCGGATATCACCCGCCGCCACTGGGCAGTGAACATCCGTAAGTTCATTGCCCGTGCCAGTCGGCTCGAGCACTTGGTGGAACTGGGAACCATCACTCCGCAGGCGGCCAGGTTCCTTGGCGCGGCCGTCGCCAGCGGCCTGAACGTCCTGGTCTCGGGAGCAACCCAGGCAGGCAAAACCACCATGCTGAACTGTCTGGGCGCTTCGATCGGGCCCCGGGAACGAGTGGTCACTGTGGAGGAAATCTTTGAACTGCAGCTGCCGCTTCGAGACGTGGTGGGATTGCAGTGCCGGCAGTCGAACCTGGAGGGCACGGGGGAGATCCCGCTGCGCCGGCTGGTCAAGGAAGCGCTCCGGATGCGGCCGGACCGGCTGATCGTGGGCGAAGTCCGGGAGGCCGAAAGCCTGGACATGCTGATTGCGCTGAACTCGGGGCTTCCGGGCATGTGCAGTGTGCACGCCAACAGCGCCCACGATGCCGTCACGAAAATCTGCACCCTGCCCCTCCTGGCCGGAGAAAACATTTCCAGCGCCTTTGTGGTTCCCACAGTCGCTTCCTGCATCGATCTGGTCATCCACTGCGCCAGGAACGCCGCCGGCAAACGCCAGGTCATGGAGATCATGGCCCTGGGCAGCCGGGTCGAAAACGGGATTATCGAATCCTCCTCCATTTTCCAGCGGACGGACGGGCGGCTGGAAGTCACCGCCGCCTCCATGCCCGCTCCGGAGAAGTTTGCACGCGCCGGGTATAACGTTGCGGAACTCCTCGAGGCGGCGCAGTGAGCGCCGCCGCGGGGCTCATCCTGGGGATGGGGCTGTTCCTGATCTGGCGTTCGTGCTGGGCCGTTCCTCCGCCTGCACCCCGCAGGCCCCGCAGCAGCAGGCTGGAGGACGAACTGCTTCAGGCCGGAATCCAGCGGGTCACGCCCCGCGCAATCGTGGCGGCCAGCGTGGCCGCGGGACTCCTCGTGGCGGTGCTGGTGCTCGCCGGAACCGGCGCCCTGCCGGTGGCCGCATGCTTTGGATTGTTCGGCGCCGGAGTTCCGCTCGCCCTGATCCGCTGGCAGGCCCGCAAGCAGCGAATATCGCGGGCGGAGCTTTGGCCGGATGCGGTCGACCACCTGAGGTCCGCCATCCGGGCCGGGCTTTCCCTGCCCGAGGCCCTGATCCAGCTTGGCGAGAACGGACCCCTGGAGCTGCGCCCGCCGTTTAGGGAATTTGCCGCGGACTACCGTTCCGGCGGCCAGTTCGACTCTTCCCTGACCAAGTTGAAAGCCACGCTCGCCGATCCCGTCGCTGACCGGATAGTGGAAGCGCTGCGCCTGACCCGCGAGGTCGGTGGATCGGACCTCGGGCGGCTGCTGGGGACTCTGAACCAATTCCTCCGCGACAATGCACGGACCCGAAGCGAGCTTCTGGCCCGCCAATCCTGGACCGTCAACGCTGCGCGCCTGGCCGTGGCGGCCCCCTGGATTGTCCTGATGCTCCTTGCCACGCGCCCGGAAGCCATCGCGGCGTACAACTCGGCAGCCGGAGCAACCGTACTGGTCGCCGGGATCCTCATTTCGGTTCTCTGTTACCGGTTGATGCTGCGGATCGGCGCCCTGCCGGAAGAGGAAAGGGTGCTCCGATGACCGCGCCCTGGTTTCTTGCTGCCCTCTGCGGCCTTGCCCTCGGTGCTTCGGCATGGTTCGCCGCTCTCCGGCTGCCCCCGCTGCGGCCCGTCACTTTCAGCGAACGCATCAGCCCGCAGCTGCGCACGGGCGGGCACGGGTCACGGCTGCTGGCTCTTCCGGAAGGGGATCTCACCCCGTTCGGCCCGCTGGAGCGCATCCTTCGGCCGGCCCTGCATCTGGCGGTGAAGAGATTGAACCACCTCAACCCGGTCACCCGCGATTTGGAACGGCGCCTGGAGCGGGCCGGACGGAAAACGAGCGTTCTTGATTTCCGGGCGGAGCAGGTGCTGTGGACCGGGGGCGGCTTTCTCGCCGGCGGGACGATCACCGTCTGGCTGGCCAGCATCGATAAAACGGGGGTCACTGGAGTCATTGTGGGGACAATTCTGGGCGCTGTCCTGGGGTTTGTGCTGCGGGACTACCGGTTGACTTCGCAAATCAAGAACCGCGAAACCCGGATGCTCGCCGAATTCCCCAGCCTCGCGGAAATGATGGCCCTCGCGGTTGGTGCCGGCGAAAGTGCCAACGGCGCCCTGGAACGGATCGCCCGGACAGCCCACGGCGAGCTCGCCGGAGAGTTCGCGCGGATCCTCGGTGAAACCCGTTCCGGCGTGCCGCTGACCAGTGCTCTGCAGCACTTTTCGGACCGCGTCCGGCTGGCACCCCTGTCCCGCTTCGTCGACGGCCTGACGGTGGCCATTGAACGCGGAACCCCTCTTGCCGATGTCATGCGGGCACAGTCCCAGGACGTGCGTGACCTGGCCAAGCGCGAACTGATGGAAAGCGCAGGGAAGAAGGAGATCGCCATGATGGTCCCGCTGGTCTTTGGCGTCCTTCCCCTGACAGTGCTCTTCTCGATCTTCCCCGGCATCACACTGCTGGGAATTGGACTGTAGGAACCCCGATGAAAGGAATTACCCATGCGTATCCTCCACGCACCCCAGCGGCTGATGCTTCTGCTCGGCACCGCACTGCTGGTTCGACTCGGCCAAACCGTACAAAGCACCGACCGGGAACGGGGGGACGTGCCCGGATGGGTCATGATCACCCTGATGTCAGCCACTCTCGTGGCGCTCATCATGGTGCTGGCGCAGGATGCCCTCAAGACGATGTTCGAATCCGCCATGGCCAAGGTCAACGCCCCCTGACCAGGGGCCTGGCTGCACGGTGGACAAGGGGCCTGGCTTTACGGGGCCGTCGGGTCCGCTCCGATGCGGCGGCAGGTGACCGGGGATCGGCGGTCGTGGACTTCGTCATGGTCGGAGCCCTGGTGACCGTGCTGTTCATGTCAATCGTTCAGTTGGCGCTGGTGCTGCATGTGCGCAATACCCTGATTGACGCCGCGGCGTCGGGCGCGCGGTACGGAACGCTGGCGGACCGGACTCCCGGCGACGGTGCGGACCGCACCGCCGAGCTGATCCGCGTCGCGCTCATCGACTCCATGGCTGAGGACGTCAGTGTCTCGGAGGCCACCCAGGACGGGATGCGGATGCTCCAAGTGACGGTCAGGGCACCCCTTCCGGTCATTGGACTGCTGGGACCGAGCGGAGGATTGGAGGTGACCGGACATGCGTTCTGGAGCTATGACGCCGGTGAAGGCTGACGCCGCCGCGGCGGGCAACGCGGCCTTGGGCTCGGCGGACACCACCACAGCGGATCCCGAGAGCGGCAGCGCGGTGGTGGAGTTCATCTTCCTGGGACTGCTTCTTCTCGTGCCGGTCATCTATCTGATCGTTGCGGCCGGACAGGTGCAGGGCGCTGCCTTCGCCGCCACCGGCGCCGCCGAATCGGCGGCAAAAGTGTACGTCGCGGCAGAGGATTCGGTGACCGGGGAACACCAGGCGAAGATGGCCGCCGAACTGGCGTTCTCCGACTTTGGATTCGACCCGGCGGGCCTGCTGCTTGACATTTCCTGTTCGGCGGAATGCCTTGCTCCCGGCTCCACCGTGACCGCACTGGTGAGTTTCAGCGTGCCGCTGCCCCTGGGCTCGGGTCTTCCCGGGCTGGACTACGCTCCGGTCACCGTCGACTCGGCTTCCACCCAGATCGTGGAGCGCTACGGATGAGCCGGCTCCGGGACCTGACCGGGCTGCGCCGCCGCCTGCGTGCCTCGGCCGCCGGCGAGGACGGCCAAATCGGAGTGCTCATCATCGGTTACCTGTTGGTGAGCCTGCTGGTAATCACCGTGGTGATGGGCGCATCAGCCCTGTACCTGGGACACAAAAAACTGCTGTCGACGGCGGACGGAGCGGCGCTCGCGGCTGCCGACACTTTCTCGCTGGGGGAGTCGGGCGACCCGGCCGGGCGCCCGGCGGCGGTGCTCGCTCCCGCGGCGGTTCAAGCGGAGGTTCACCGGTACCTCTCGGTGACGAATGCCGCAGACCGGCTGCCCGGCCTGGCCGTGGCTGACGACACCGGAACCGCCGACGGGCGCACAGCCCGGGTGGTGCTTACCGGCGTCGTGCATCCTCCGCTGGTGAATTTCCTGGTGCCTGACGGGATCCCGATCACCGCGGTGGCCGAAGCGCGGGCCCGGCTGAGCCAGTGACATGGCAGCCGGACGCTTCACGGCCGGCAGGCCATCCCGGTCAGGAAGCCTTCGCGTGCCACCGGGCTGCGGGCGGATGGGCCCAACCATCATGCTCAATGTCCATCAGCTGCCCGTCGCTGCCGTAACAAAAGGTTGCAGGCTCTCCGAACAGTTCGCACTCCGGGACCGGACAGCGTTCCTTGACCGTGGCCCTGTACTCATTGGAAAAGTGCAGGTCCCACTCATCCGTCTTGGTCATGGCCCACGGATCTCCCTCATCGGCCAGGGCTTCAAGCTCTTCCAAGGTGTATTTGCGCCCGGATTCGGGATGGCGGACGGGTGCGTCCCCAGCTGTCTTGTCGGTTTTCCGGTTGCTCACAGTTGGCTTCCTCCTGCGGATCCGTTTGAACTGATCACTGACAAAACCAAGATACGTCCGAAGCCGGACAAACCCGGAAACGCCGGCCCGGCGTGTGGGCAACGGCAGGTGGAAGGCGGCGGAAGCAGCGGCGTCCACGCCGTCCAGCGGCGTCGGCGGCTCATGGCGTAGGCTGTAATTACCATGGCTGAAATCGATTTTCCCGCGGAGATCCGCGCCCTCAGGTCCACCTTTGCGTCCATCGAGCAGGTTTCCGATGTGGCCGCCATCAAAGAGGACATCGCAGAACTGAGCGAAATGGCAGGGGTTCCCGACCTGTGGGATGACCCCTCGGAGGCGCAGAAAATCACCTCCAAGCTTTCGCACCGGCAGACGGCGCTGGAGCGCCTGGAAAAGCTGGAATCCCGCATTGACGATCTCGAGGTGCTCGTGGAGCTGGCCCAGGACGAGGCGGATGCCGAGTCAAAGGCCGAGGCCGCCGTCGAGCTGGAATCCCTGCGCCGGTCGCTGTCCCAGCTCGAGGTGGTCACCCTGCTGTCCGGAGAGTATGACGAGCGCGAGGCCGTCGTGACCATCCGGTCCGGAGCCGGGGGCGTGGACGCCGCGGACTTCGCCGAAATGCTGCTGCGCATGTACCTGCGCTGGGCCGAACGCCACGGCTACCCGACCACGGTTCTGGACACCTCCTACGCGGAGGAGGCTGGCCTGAAGTCGGCGACCTTTGAAGTGAAGGCACCCTACGCGTACGGAACCCTGGTGGTGGAGGCCGGAACGCACCGGCTTGTCCGCATCAGCCCGTTCGACAACCAGGGCCGGCGCCAGACGTCCTTTGCCGCCGTCGAAGTCATTCCGCTGATCGAGCCGACGGACCACATCGACATTCCCGACAACGACATCCGGGTTGACGTTTTCCGGTCCTCCGGCCCGGGCGGCCAGTCAGTGAACACCACCGACTCCGCCGTCCGCCTGACCCACCTTCCCACCGGCACGGTGGTGTCCATGCAGAACGAGAAGTCGCAGCTGCAGAACCGCGCCGCTGCCATGCGTGTGCTGCAGTCCCGCCTTCTGCTGCTGAAAAAGGAGCAGGAAGATGCTGAAAAGAAGGCCTTCGCCGGTGATGTGAAAGCGTCGTGGGGAGACCAGATGCGCTCCTACGTGCTGAACCCCTACCAAATGGTCAAGGACCTGCGCACCGAGCACGAGGTGGGTAACACCTCGGCAGTGTTCGACGGCGAGATCGACGACTTCATCGATGCCGGAATCCGCTGGCGCGCCAACGGCAGCGTGTCTGCCCGGAAGTAGCCCGGCAGTCGCCTGTTCACGGTTTGCCCGGCCCGGAGCTTCTCTGAAGCTCCGGGCCGTTTCGTTTCTCCAAGCGCCGCTGCCCGGCCACGCGTTGAGGTTTAGCCAGCGTTGAGGTTTAACCAACCGGCCCGTAGGTTTTCCCTCGGGAAGACTCATGGAATCTGCAACGGCGCGGATGCGCCCGTGAGAGGAGCTCGGACATGACAGACCCCGCAGTAACCGGACCGGACCTGAGCGGAAAATCGGTGCTCGTCACCGGAGGGGGAAGCGGCATCGGTGAGGCCTGTGCCCGTGCCTTCGCTCACCTGGGCGCCAGCGTCACAGTCGCTGACGTCAACGCGCAGGCGGCGGAGCGGGTCGCAGCGGACACCGGCGGGACGCCATGGGTGGTGGACCTCAGTGACACGCGTGCCCTGGAGGAGCTGTCCCTGGACCTGGACATCCTCATCAACAACGCGGGCATCCAGCGGATCAATCCAATTCAGGATTACGATCCCGGCACCTTCCGGCTGGTGCACCGGCTCATGGTGGAGTCGCCCTTCCTGCTGATCCGGGCCGTCCTGCCGGGCATGTACCAACGGGGGTTCGGCCGGATCATCAACATTTCCAGCTTGCACGGCCTGCGCGCGTCCGCGTATAAAAGCGCCTATGTCAGTGCCAAGCACGCCTTGGAAGGGCTGTCCAAGGTTGCCGCCATGGAGGGCGGCCCCCATGGTGTGACCTCCAACTGCATCAGTCCCGCCTATGTGCGGACGGCCCTGGTCGAAGCACAAATCGCGGACCAGGCCCGGATCCACTCCATCCCCGAGGACGAAGTTGTGGCATCTGTGATGCTCACCGAGTCCGCCGTCAAGCGCCTGGTGGAACCCGGGGAGGTCGCGTCTCTTGCGGCTTGGCTTGCCGGGCCCGACGCCGGGATGGTCACCGGCGCTTCCTACCCGATGGACGGAGGGTGGAGCGCTGGGTGAGTGCCGGGTTTTCGCAGGGCACACCCGACACACCGGCGGGAATCTGCAGCTTCGAGTAGCAGCGCCGATATAGTCGAACAGCCGGCGCCCTTATCCCAAACCAAGGCCCGTGTTCCGGCCGCACTGATGGGCGCTAAGCAGACATGATCACTTTCGACAACGTCACCAAGGTCTATGACCGCAATTCCAGGCCAGCCCTGAACTCCGTGAACCTCGAGGTGGACCGCGGTGAGTTCGTGTTCCTCGTCGGAGCATCCGGATCGGGTAAATCCACCTTCATCCGGCTGATCCTCAAGGAGGAGCACGCGTCCCGCGGGACGGTGTATGTTGCAGGGTCCAACGTTGCCAAGATTCCGAGCTGGCGCGTGCCGCGCCTGCGCCGCGGCATCGGCGTCGTCTTCCAGGACTTCCGCCTGCTTCCAAACAAGACCGTCTTCGCCAACGTGGCCTTTGCCATGCAGGTGATTGGCCGCAGCCGCGCCGTTATCCGGGACTCGGTGCCCGAAGTCCTCAAGACAGTGGGCCTGGAGGGCAAGGACAACCGCCTGCCGCATGAGCTTTCCGGCGGTGAGCAGCAGCGCGTCGCCATTGCGCGCGCCATCGTCAACAAGCCGGGAATCCTCCTCGCCGACGAGCCCACGGGAAACCTGGACCCCAACACCTCACTTGGCATCATGAAGGTCCTGGACCGGATCAACCAGAACGGGACCACCGTGGTCATGGCCACCCACGACGACGACATCGTCAATGCGATGCGCAAACGTGTGGTTGAGCTGCACCACGGCAAGATCGTGCGCGATGAGCGCGAGGGCATCTACCTCGGCGCACCGCAGACCCAGCAGGGGAGCATCGTCCGCCAGGACACCGGGGCCGGAGACGGCGGCCCTGAAGCTGCCGGCGGCACCAACGGCACCGCGGGATCGGAGGCTTCGAAATGAGGCTGGCATTTGTCCTCGGCGAGATCGGTTCAGGAATCCGCAGGAACCTGTCCATGGTGGTCTCGGTCATCCTGGTGACTTTCGTGTCACTGACCTTCGTCGGCGCAGCCGGACTCCTTCAGCTGCAGATCGGCCAGATGAAGGGGTACTGGTATGACAAGGTGCAGGTCGCGGTGTTCCTGTGCGTTGATTCCTCCACCACTGCATCCTGTGCCTCCGGCCCGGTAACGGACGAACAGCGCACGGCCATCGAGGAGCAGCTGACGTCCCCGGCCTTCTCGCAGTACGTGGCTTCAGTGGACTACGAAGACCAGGCGACGGCGCTGAGCCACTTCCGGGATCAGTTTGCCAATTCGCCGCTGGTGGACTCGGTGACGGCCGACCAGCTGCCGGAATCCTTCCGGGTGTCCCTCGTGGACCCGGAAAAATACGAGGTCATTAATGAGGCTTTTTCCTCGATGCCCGGCGTGGAAACCGTAAGTGACCAGCGTGAACTCCTGGAGAAGGTCTTCTCCTTTATGAACATGGCGTCATTGATTGCCCTGATAATTGCGGGCGTGATGCTGGTGTGCGCCATTTTGCTGATTGCCACGACTATCCGGCTCTCCGCCTTTAGCCGACGGCGGGAAACGGGCATCATGCGCCTCGTTGGAGCGTCCAAGGCAGTGATCCAACTTCCGTTCGTTTTGGAAGGGGTCATAGCCGCAGTCATCGGCGCGGCGCTGGCATCGGGTACGCTGTGGGCAGTGGCACACTTCTTCATCGGAGCCCTGGCTAAAGCCTATCCCGCAACCGCGTTTATTAGCGCCCAGCAGGTACTGGTACTGAGCCCGGTCTTACTCGTTGTTGGTGCCCTTCTTGCAGGGATTTCATCGCTGTTGACCCTCCGCAGGTACCTAAAGGTTTAGAGTGTTGCAAAATCGTAAAAGAAAGCTGACAAACTCCATGGACGGTTCCATCAATGGTTAGCGCACATTCGAGGCAGACGTTGAAGCCTGCCCTGCGTAAAACCACGGTTGGCGTGGTCGCCTCCGCGATGCTGACGCTGACCCTTGCGTTCAGCGGAACCGCAGCGGCTGACGAACTCGATGACCGCAAGGCGGCGATCGAGAGCGAGCAGCAAAAGGTGCAGGAAACCTACGAGTACCTTGACGCCGAAACCACCCGGAAAGTCGCCGAACTGGCGATCTACCAGCAGCAGCTGCCCGGAGCCCAGCAGGCCCTGACCGATGCCGAGGGCCGGGTCTCCGCCGCGGCGGGAAAGGTTGCAGCGCTGACCGACCGGGTTGCGCTGGCACAGGAAACCCGCAGCACCATCACTGCTCAGATTGAGCAGGATCAAGCTGCCATGGACGACACCCAGGCAGTGATCGGGCAGATTGCGGCACAGGCCTACAAGAGCGGCGGGGTTCCCTCGAGTTTCTCGTTGATCCTCGGTGCCGAAGGCGCCGACAGCCTCACCGACTCCATGGGATTGGCCGAGCAGGTCCTTCGGGGACAGAACGCCGCCATGCAGGAGCTGTCCCAGCAAAGCGCCACCAACGTCAACTCCGAGGTCCGGCTGGCAGCCGTGGAAGAGGAGATTGCCAGCCTCAAGGAGCAGGCCGAGTCGGCGCTGAAACTGGAGCAGGAGGCCCGCGATGCCGCGGCCGCCGAGAAGGCCAAGGTCGATTCCCTGATCGAGCAGACCGCAGCCGCCAACGCGGCGCTGGAAGCACGCAAGCCCGTCATCCAGGCGCAGCTCGCGTCGCTGGAAACAGCCAAGGCCAAGGCCACGGCCGATATTGCTGAACGCCAGCGTGCCCTGCTGGAGCAGGCGCGCAAGGAAGAGGAAGCCCGGATTGCCGAGGCAAACCGGCGGGCCGCCGAAGAGGCAGCACGCAACAACCGGCCCACTCCGCCGCCGGAAGTGCCTGAAACAAAACCCACCAACCCCTCGGCATTCGGCCTGAGCCTCCCCGTGCAGGCCCCCATCTCCTCCGGCTTCGGCTGGCGCGCCACCCCTCCGGGAAGCATCGACTTCTTTGGCACCGGCGGATACCTGCACTCGGGAATCGACTTCGGAGCGAGCTGCGGAACTCCCGTCTACGCTCCGGCGGCCGGCGAAGTTTGGCGGGCAGACCAGGGCCAGCCCGACGGCATGATCGGAACCGGCAACCGCGTGGTCCTCAACCACGGCGTCCTCGGAAACAGTGCCCTCGCCACGAACTACTATCACCTGACCAGCTTTGTGGTCTCCGTCGGCCAGTGGGTCAATGCCGGCCAGCTCATTGGATATGTCGGCACCACCGGCAACTCCACCGGATGCCACCTCCACTTTGAGACGGTGCTGAACGGCGCACTGGTTGACCCGATGGGCCTGCTGTAGGCCTACAATAGAGTTTTCCGTACATCGAAAAGGAGTTGCACCGTGCCCAAAGAAAGTGGCCGTAAGGTAGTGGCCACCAACCGCAAGGCCCGGCACAATTACGAAATCCTCGACACCTATGAAGCCGGAATGGTTTTGATGGGCACCGAGGTCAAGTCCCTCCGCGAGGGCCGGGCGTCCCTGGTGGATGGGTTTGGCACCTTCTACAACGATGAACTCTGGCTCGAAGCTGCCTACATTCCCGAGTATCTCAACGGCAGCTGGACCAACCATTCCGCCCGCCGGCGCCGGAAACTGCTGCTGCACCGTGAGCAGCTGGACAAGATTATGCAGAAGACCCGGGAATCCGGATTCACCATCGTCCCGCTTCAGCTGTATTTCCTGGACGGGCGGGCCAAGGTGGAGATCGCTGTGGCCCGCGGTAAGCGGGACTACGACAAGCGCCAGACCCTGCGGGAGAAGCAGGATAACCGGGAAGCCTTGCGTGACATGCGGGAGAAAAACCGGGGCGCCTGATGAGCGGGACGTTCTGGGCGCTCCAGTCCGGGGAGGAAACTCCGGAGCGTAAGGTCAGGACTCCGTTGTGGGCATGGATCGTTACCATCGCCGATCTGCTGATCGTGCTGTCGGTGATCCCTGTCGTGATCCTGGTGGTTGTTCCCTTCTTTTTCGTTTACTACGTGTATCTGGCATCCCTGCTGGTCTGGATTGCACCGTTGCTCATTGCGGCCAATGTGGCCCTGTTCAGCTGGGCCCTGCGGCGGAAGGCGGCAGGCAAAGCGGCACTCAGCATCCTTGGAGTCTTTTTCGCGGTCATCTCCTGGGTGGTCCTCAAGCTGTGGGAAATGCCCATCATTGTCTTCGGCATTTCCTTTTAGCCGGACCTTCCGGCTCCGTCCGGCTCCCACAGGAAGAGAAGGCGGCGGGATGGGCTATGATTAACCAACCGGTCCCCGGACCGGGTGCGGTGCATGAGCGGTACATGAGCGTGTTGGTGTCCGTGACTGCGCCGGGTTTGATAACTGAACAGATGAAGTACCAAGGGGATGACAGGTTTCGACGGTGTTAGTCGAGACAGGTGAAGCGGGCCGAGGATGCAGGGTTATCTCGTAAACGCTCCTTGCAAAACAATAAGTGCCGATTCAAAGCGCACTGACTTCGCTCTCGCTGCCTAAGCAGCGGGCATAGTCCGTCAGCCCGGGAATGCTCTCGTCCCGGATCCTGGCGTCATTTAGAGGGCCACTGCTGAACATGCTCGCCGTTGGCGTGTTCGGGACTCTTAGACGGCTGGGCCCGGATCAGCTGCTTGTCTGCATGACAGCTGGGGCCGAGAAAATCCACCGCAGACTGCGCCCGGAGAAGCCCTGACAACACGACATCGGACGGGGGTTCAATTCCCCCCATCTCCACACCTGAAACAGTCTCCATCGCGAAAAGCGGGAAAAGTGCCCCCGGGCGCCTTTCCCGCTTTTTGTTTTTCCGGACGTCCCGGGCCCGGGAGTCGTTAGTCACACGTCCCCGTTTTTCGGCTCCAGCAACCGGGAGCGGGGGAGGACGGGCGGCAGGAATTGCTAGACTGGCTGGAGTCGGAAAGCTGTTCGCAAGGCAGCGCATTCGGCGTTCCGCTGTCGGAGGTCCCGCGGATACAGCGGCGCCCCGGCGCTGCGGTTCGGCAGCATCCGCCCGTACGCACTCCGTCCGGGCAAATGAGCTATCACCGG
The DNA here is from genome assembly GCF_009192735.1 of Arthrobacter gandavensis. Classification (GTDB taxonomy): domain Bacteria; phylum Actinomycetota; class Actinomycetes; order Actinomycetales; family Micrococcaceae; genus Arthrobacter_B; species Arthrobacter_B citreus. The sequence continues at coordinate 175,774 of NZ_VTFU01000002.1, read as the reverse complement.
TCGAAAAGACCCTGTAGGAGACGCACCACTTTATGCAAAGCCTGGACCATGGAACACAGTCCGAAGAACTCTGGAACCGCCGCTATGACGAGAACGTCGCTGAAGTAAATCAGCTGTGTGACTCGCTGAAGGCGCTGAAGCCCGGCACAGAGGTACCCTACGTCGATCCGATGCATGACGTGGGAGACACCCGCATTGTGAGTCTGTTCTCCAACATTGGCACCGCGCACAAATCCGGTTTTATTACGGCCGGCGATGACGATGCCATTGCCCGGCTCCTCGGCGTCCATTGGCAGGTGGGCCTTCGCCCGGAGTACGTCATGCCCTGGAACACCTACCCCTGGTTTGTTCCCGGAGAGCCCAATGGCAAGCTGACCAAGGAACAGATCCAGGAAGGCTTGAAGCCGCTGCTGCGCTTCCTTGCGCTGGTGCCGCGTGCCTCTGTGATCGTTGCCCACGGTACTGAGGCCCAGCGGCTTTGCGCTGCCTTCCTCAAGACGGAAAACCGGATGATCTACCGCCGCAGCTTCAAGATCTACAAGGCCCGTTCCGTCGACGGCCGGGCCTTCGGCGCCACGGCTGAGCGGCAGGAAGAGGGACTGGCCGCCATGCGTATTGCCTACAAGGACGCCATGGCCCGGACCGGGCTGGCTCTGCCGGGCAAGTAAGCACCCCCATCCCCAAAAGCAGGCGCCCCGCAGAATCTCTGCGGGGCGCCTGCTTCGTTGGGCCTGGTCGTCGTCCTTGCCTAGTGACCGGTGCCGGCGGAACCGGACGGACGGTCGGCGGCGGGGACATCCACGTAGCCAATGAACCGGGTGCCGATGCCGTCGTACTCTCCGCGGATCAGTCCGTCGGCCAGGTCCGGCAGGTCCCGTCCGGGATGGTCGGCGCAGGCCAGGAAGGCGAACTGCGGCCACCACTTCTTGGGGCGGGCATTCTCGCGGTAGCCGCAGACAACGCACTCCAGCTCGACCCACACGGGCCGCTTACCGGTGCGGTTGGCCCGCGACTGGAGAAGCCACTGCGGGGGGTTGGACTGAATCTCGGCAAGTTCCTGTTCCGTCAGGCGCGGGGGAATTCCGTGACGGGCGGCCATTTCAAGGGGAATGTCTAAGGCAAGTGCAGCCTGGCGTCTGGTAATCATCCCCATCAACGATACGGGACCGGGTGGGTCGGCGACGTCGTCCCGCTCAGGCCCGCCCCCATGGCGGGGTCTTCCCAAGCGAAGGGCCGGACCGCTGAAGCGGTCCGGCCCTTCGTCGGCAGCTGTCCCGGAGGAACCGGCCGCCATGGATCAGGAGTGTGGAGGATTAGTCGGCGAATGCCTGGCGCAGGTTCGCTTCCTGCTCCTTGGAGAGGTTCGTCGCGATGAGCTTGGCATCGGGGAAGCTGCTGCGGAACGAGTCGAGGACCCGGTCCTCGACAGCATCAGTGGACAGGACAAACAAGGCCGATGTTCCCGGCGTAACTTCCGCACGCACCTGCTTGATGAAGTTGTCGTCGATGCCCACATCCACCATGGAAGCTGAAAGGGCGCCCACCGCAGCGCCCACCACCAGGCCGATCAGCGGGATGAAGAAAATGAGGCCGAACAGCAGACCCCAAAACCCTCCGCCCAGGGCTCCGGCACCAACGAGATGGTGTTCCTGGATGGTTCGCGGCTTCTTCTTATCCTGCGGCCAGGAAACGATGGCCGAATCCTGCACGTTGATGAGGCCCTGCGACTGCAGGCTGGAGAGGGTCTCGGTGGCCTGCTCAGCGGCCCCCGAATCCGGGAATTTCCATACGGTCAATGTTGCCATTGCATGCCTCCAAAGGCTCGAGATCCAGAAAACGTCCGCGCGGTAGGACCGGCGGAGTAGCGCCCACACTAATGACCCCTTGAAGCCGGTGACAAGGAAACCGGTCCACACGGGCAGGACTGGCCGCGGTGCGGCCCATGCCCCTGTCCGCCGAGGGGCGTTCGACGTAAAATGCTCGGACTTGCGTGTGCAGGCGGCTGATGCGCCGAGCCTGCGGCCGGAGGGCTGACCGAGAGGCACAATAATGGATGATCCTGATCGGCCGGCGTGGTGGACAAACGCCGTCGTCTACCAAATCTACCCCCGCAGCTTTGCCGACAGCACCGGCAACGGCAGCGGTGACCTGACCGGGATCACTGAGAAGCTGGACTACCTCGCGGAGCTTGGGGTGGACGTAATCTGGCTGTCGCCGGTCCACGAGTCGCCCCAGTTCGACAACGGATACGACATCAGCAACTACCGCCGGATAGATTCCATGTACGGCTCCGAGGCTGACTTTGACGAACTGCTCGACGGGATCCATGCCCGGGGCATGAAGCTGATCATGGATCTGGTGGTGAACCACACGTCCAGCGAGCACGAGGGCTTCCGCAGGTCCGCGTCCAGCCGGGACAGCGGGGAACGGCACTCGTATTGGTGGAGGGATGCGCGGCCCGGATTCGAGCCCGGGGAGCCGGGGGCCGAGCCCAACAACTGGGGTTCCCACTTCGGCGGCTCTGCGTGGACTTACCATCCGGCCACGGAGCAGTACTACCTGCACCTTTTCACTCCGCAGCAGCCGGACTTGAACTGGGAGAACCCGCAGGTCCGGGCCAAGGTGTACGCCATGATGAACTGGTGGATGGACCGGGGAGTGGACGGGTTCCGGATGGACGTCATCAACTTCATTTCCAAAGACCCGGCACTGCCCGACGGCGTGGTGGAGCCCGGGGGCGTCTGGGGCGACGGTGCGCCGTACTTCACCTCCGGGCCGCGCATCCACGAGTTTCTGCAGGAGATGCGGCGGGCCGTGTTCGAGAACAGGACCGGCGACTACCTGACGGTCGGGGAGACCCCGGGGGCCACAGTGGACCAGGCTGTTCTGTTTACCGATCCCCACCGCGGTGAGCTGGATATGGTTTTCCAGTTTGAACACGTCAGCCTGGACCAGCGCCCCGGAAACAAATGGGACCATCACAGCCTGGACCTGCGCGACCTGAAGACCAGTTGGAACCGCTGGCAGCGGGGACTCTCGGAAACCGGCTGGAACAGTCTGTACCTGGGCAACCATGACCAGCCGCGGCATGTGTCCCGGTTCGGCGACGACGGCGCGTACCGGTACGAATCCGCAACCCTGTGGGCTACCCTGCTGCACCTGCACCGTGGAACTCCCTATGTTTACCAGGGCGAGGAACTGGGGATGACCAACGCCGGCTTTACCACCATCGAGGACTACCGTGACGTGGAATCCCGCAATTTTTATGCGGATGCCGTCAACCGGGGAACCGACCCGGCGGCCGCGCTGAGTGCCCTGGCGGCGATGAGCCGGGACAATGCCCGGACGCCCATGCAGTGGACCGGCGGACCCAACGCCGGTTTCACATCCGGGACGCCGTGGATACCGGTGAACGCAAACTACCCTTCCATCAACGCTGAAAGGGACCGTGCATCGGACCGGTCGATCTACCGCTACTACCAAAAGCTGATCCGTCTTCGGCATGAATCGCAGGTGGTGGCACTCGGAGACTTTCACCTGCTCGACGCCGGTCATCCCGTGCTCTACGCGTTCCGCCGCAGCCGCGGAGACCAGCAGTTCCTTGTGAGCGCAAACGTGTCCGGCGAGGATTTGGAGCTTCCATCGAACCTGGGGTCAGGAGACCTCATCCTGGGAAACTACGGCGATGCGGGACATCCCCACCGGCTGCGGCCCTGGGAGGCGCGGATCCTGGATATATCGACGTATGAGGGCGGGTAGGCCGTTTCAGCCGCTGTTTCGCTGTCCCTGGGGCTAAAGTTGCTGCTGTGACAGACGAAGATTACGCTCCTGCCCGGGTCGGCGCGCCGGTTGCTGCCGCCGCTCCACGCAGGACCGGGACCGCCACTGCCCGGCAGATCTTGGCTTTCGCCCTGGAAACTGCACTCCTGTTCTCCGTTGCGTATGGAGCGATCACCGCCTTCCCCACCTACAAAGTTGTTGCAGCAGCGGCGGCGCTGGCCATCGGCATGCTGCTCTGGGGCGTGCTGATGGCGCCCCGGGCCAGGAACCGGCTGCCCTGGCCGGCGCTGCCCCTGGTGGCAGCGGGTGCTTTTCTGGCCGGAGCCGGAACGTTGATGCTGAGCGGACTGCCTCTTCCCGCCGTTCTTTTGGCCACAGCAGCAGTCGTCAACTTGGTATGGGATTTGGCTTCCGGAAAGCCTGCTGCCGCCGCCCCGGCCAAGACCCGCGGACGGCGCTCGGCCAGACGCTGAGATCTGCAGAGCGCCCCGCTGGACTTTGGAAAGAACCCTTCAACGGGCGGTGAGGGACTCAGCAAACAGCGGTCCCAGCCCGGCGAAGCCTGCCCGGCGAACGGCGTCGCGCTGCCGCTGCGCACCGGTTCCGGCGTCGAGCACATGCGCTATCCCGGCCCGGACATAGCGGTAGTCGCCGGAGTCTTCCAAGGCGGGCCGAATATAACTTAGCAGCGCGCTGAGCTGGCTGGCCGCGCTCCGGCTTTGGTGTCCGCCCGCGGGGCCGTGGTCCAGCAAATTCCCGCCCAACCCAAAACGCGCAGCCTGCCATAGCCCGGCATCAAGAATTTCCGGATCGGCGAGCGTGTCGGGGCTGCCTTCGGGGTCGCTGCCCGCCTCGGCCAGGAGCGTGGTCACCAGTCCGCGGATCATCAGGGCCAGCAGAACGGCGTCCCGAGCCTCCAGCTGCGCGTCCGCCACGCGGACCTCCACGGTGGGGAAGTTGTTGGATAACCGGGCAATCCAGCCGATGTGCCCCGGGTCGAGAACTACGTCGGTGGCTGTCAGGCGTGCGAGCCGGGCGTCGTAGTCAGCGGCGCTGAGGAAGTACGGCGCAAAGCCCTGCACCGTCCACCGCCGGTAATGGATGATCCGCCAGCTCGCGAACCTGCTGTCCCTTCCCAGCCAATATGGTGAGTTTGCGCTGAGAGCTCCAAGCGTGGCCAGCCACGGCCGCAGCCTGTTCAGGACCTGCACTCCCTCGTCCCGGCTGGGAACCGCCACATGGACATGGGTTCCGTTGACATACTGCTCATCCCCTACGCCGCCGGCCATTTCACCCATTTGCCGATAGCGCACTGTTTCACTGACCATGGCGGGACCGGCGTCGGACAGGGGAGCGGCGCCGGTCGGCGCGGCGGAGAGCCCCTCGGCAGAGGCAGCAGCCGCGAGGCGTCCACGGAAGTCGAGCAGGGAGTCCAGGGCTTCTCCCGGATCGCTGCAGATCGGAGTGGTGCTCTCCACCTGGCAGGCCAGGAATTCCGCATCGCTGGTGAAGCTTTTGCCGTCTCCGGGGGTCATGGCGGCGATAACCTCAGCGGCGCGGATACTGGGCGCCAATGTCACCGGATCCGTCAGCAGGAATTCTTCTTCGATACCGAAAGTGACCATGTAGTACCCCTGTTCCACAGCAGTGAAGTCAGTTGGACTGGACCGGGAGCCCCTCTGGGCCGGAGCCCCAGATTACATGCGTCGGGGCCGTGGGCGACAGGTACCGGCCCAGTGGCGGGGCGGCGGCCGGCGGCTGCCGCCGGCCCGCGGCCTCCCCGGAGTCAGGAGGACTGGACGTCCGGGGTGCCGGCGTTCGAGCGGAGCATCCGCCAGGAGAGGGTCAAATAGGGCAGGTCCACCGGTTCACCGGGGCGGTACCCCAGATGGTCAAAGAGATACCAGGTCAGGTTGGCGAGGACCTTGCCGCGCACCGGTTCGGCGGCTGAGAGGTAGTAGGACCTGGATTTTGCCAGCTCCATCAGGTCCTCCGGCGTCATGGGCTGGGACCAGTGCGTGACGTGGGAGGCATCCGGCACGAACTCCGGGCCAACCACCGGCCGGAAACCCGGCCGCAGCACGTCGCCGGCGTGGATGATGCGGGAGTAGCGGTGCACCCAGGGGACGCTGACATCGAGCTGGTTCCAAATCAGTCCCAAAATCCCGCCGGGGCGCAGGATGCGGGAAATTTCGGTGCTGGCTGCGAGCGGATCGCACCAATGCCATGCCTGGGCCACTGTGACAGCGTCCATCGACGCCGGGGGCAGTCCCGTGCTTTCGGCGGTTCCGACGACGGCCTCCACGCCCGGCAGCGACTGCTGCAGTTGCCGGAGCATGTCAGCGGAGGGATCGACGGCGGTGGGCCGGTACCCGGCGGCCACCAGGGGGCGGGTGTACTTGCCGGTTCCGGCGCCGACGTCGGCCACCTGGGCTCCAGGGACCGCGGCGGGACCCTGGATTCCGGTAAAGAGCCAGCGGACCGCTTCCTGCGGGTAGCCGGGGCGGATGCGGTCATAGTGCTCTCCGCCGGCCTCGTAGCTGCGCGCCAGTTCGCGCCGCCGCACTGCCTCAAGCCGCGGACCCGGTGTTGCGCCAACCATCGCTACAGCAGGTCGTCCAGGCCCGGGTTCAAACGGTTCAGCACCTCGCTGTGGAGGGCTCCGTTGGTGGCCAGGGCGTTGCCGCCAAACGGTCCGTCTTCGCCTTCCAGCGAGGTGAAGCGGCCGCCGGCTTCAGTGATAATCGGCACCAGGGCTGCCATGTCGTAGAGGTTCAGCTCAGGCTCGCACGCGATGTCCACGGCGCCTTCTGCCACCATGCAGTAGGACCAGAAGTCGCCAAAGGCACGCGTCCGCCAGACCGACTCGGTGAGGCCGATGAATTCGTCAAAGTTCCCGCGCTCCTTCCAGCCGCCAAGGCTGGAGTAGGACAGCGAAGCATCGGAGAGGTTGGAGACGTTGGAGACCTTCAGCCTGGTGGCGGAGGCCAGGGAACGGCCCATGTAGGCGCCCGTGCCGGTGGCCGCCCACCAACGTTTGCCCAGCGCCGGCGCACTGACGACGCCAAGGACCGGGACGCCGTCGTCCACCAGGGAAATCAGCGTGGCCCAGACGGGAACGCCGCGGATAAAGTTCTTGGTGCCGTCGATGGGGTCGATGACCCAGCGGCGCGGGCCGGAGCCGGTGGATCCGAATTCCTCGCCGAGGACGGCGTCGCGGGGCCGGGCGCGGGAAAGCTGGCCCCGAATGGCGTCTTCGGCTGCCTTGTCCGCGTCGGTCACTGGGGTCAGGTCAGGTTTTGTTTCAACCTTCAGGTCCAGTGCCTTGAAGCGGGACATGGTCTGGTCGTCCACGGAATCGGCCATGACGTGGGCGAGTCGCAGATCATCGTTGTAGTTCTGAGCGAACGGCATACTGTTCAACTTATCCTTATTCGGCGGGCGCTGCCCGCGATTGGCCGGTTCAGGCCCCGGTGCGGCGCCGTTTGGGTCACGTCGAAGGAACCGGGAACCGGCTCCGGGCGCCTCACTGGGCGCCCAGCTCCTTGGCCGATGCGCGGTTTTCGGTGCGGGTGCCGGAGCTGAGCAGCCGGCGCAGCGACGCCAGCCGGGCCGGCCCGGCAGCGCCTGCCTGTCCCGACTCCACCCATTGGTCCAGCCCGCAGTCCCGCGCCTGGTCATCGTGGCGGCAGCCGCGTTCGCAGGTTTCGGTGCCGGGCGCGAGGTCGGGGAACGCCTGAAGGATCCGGTCGGGGTCCACATGGGCGAGGCCGAAGGAGCGGATGCCGGGCGTGTCGATGATCCAGCTTCCGGCCGGGGCATCCAGGACCTTCAGCGCCAGGGCGGAGGACGAGGTGTGCCGGCCGCGGCCGGTGACGGCGTTGACGCCGCCGGTGGCGCGGTCGGAACCGGTCAACGCATTAACGAGGGTGGATTTGCCGACGCCGGAGTGCCCGACAAGGACAGAGACCTTTCCTTCGAGATGGCCGTGAAGCTGCTCAACCGCGTCGCCTTGAAGGCGGGCTGAGAGGCCGTCATCGGAGCGGGCATCGATGCCGGATGCATCGTCGGCTGCGGTGCGGCTGATGATGACGTCCAGGTCCAGATGTTTGTAGTTGGCCAGCAGCTCGGAGGGGTCCTTGATGTCGGCTTTGGTAATGCAGAGCAGGGGAGAGATGCCGGCGTCATACGCGGCAACGAGGGCGCGGTCGATGAAACCGGTGCGGGGTTCCGGGTTGGCGGCGGCCACCACAATGACCAGCTGGTCGGCATTGGCGACGACGGCGCGTTCCACCGGATCGGTGTCATCGGCGCTGCGGCGGAGCAGGGTCCGCCGGTCCTGGATGCGGACCAGGCGGGCGAGGGTGTCCGGGCCGCCGGAGACATCCCCAACGAGCGAGACCAGGTCTCCGGCAACCACCGGGTTCCGGCGCAGTTCGCGGGCCCGGGCGGCCGTCACAATGCGCTCGGTGGGTGTGTCTTCGTCGACGACGGCGGTGTACCGGCCGCGGTCGACGGTGATGATGCGTCCGGTTACGGCCTCGTCATAGGCGGGACGGTCCTTGGTGCGGGGACGGGACCCTTTTTTGTTGGGACGGATCCGGACGTCCGATTCATCCCAGCTGCCGGTGGAGCGGGGCATTAGAGAAGCCCCGCTTCCAGGGAGGTCCCGGTGGACGAACCAGCCGAATCGGCCAGCTCCTGCCACAGCTGGGGGAATTCGGGCAGGGTCTTGGCGGTGGTGGCCACATCACGGACCTGGACCCCGGAGACAGCCAAGCCAATCAGTGCGCCCGCTGTGGCCATCCGATGGTCGGCATACGTTTCGAAGACGCCGCCGTGCAGCGGCGCGGGGCGGATAACCAAGCCGTCCGGGGTTTCGGCGGCGTCACCGCCCAGCCGGTTGATCTCCGTTGTCAGGGCCGCCAGCCGGTCGGTTTCGTGGCCGCGGAGGTGGGCGATGCCGGTGAGGACGGAGGGGGAATCCGCCAGTGCACAGAGCGCGGCGACGGTGGGTGCGAGTTCACTGGCGTCAGCCACCTCTGCTCCCGTGATGCGGCCGCTTCCAGTGACGGTCAGGCTCCCGCCCGAGAGCTGCACGCGGCCGCCGAGCTGGGGCAGGATCTGCCGCCACCGGTCTCCAACCTGGGCGGTGCGCTCCGGCCAGCCGCTCATCCGCACCGTTCCACCTGCCACAAGTGCTGCGGCCAGGAAGGGCCCGGCGTTGGAGAGGTCCGGCTCGATGGTGACGTCAAAGGCACGGATGGGGCCCGGCGCCACTTTCCACTCGTTCGGCACCGAATCGTCCACATCAACGCCCGTTTCGCGCAGGACCTGGACAGTCATGGCGATGTGCTCGCGGCTGGGCACACTGGAGCCCACATGGACCAGGTGCAGGCCGTTGCGGAAGCGTGCTCCCGTCAGCAACAGGGCGGAAACGAACTGTGACGACGCGCCCGCATCGATTTCCAGCCGTCCGCCGGGGACGTCGCCGGTGCCGCTCACGGTGAACGGAAGAGAGCCGGTGCCGTTGTCGTGCACAGTGACGCCCAGGCCGCGGAGCGCGCTGATGGTCGCGGACATGGGACGAAGGCGCGCATGCGGGTCCCCGTCGAATGCCGTGTTCCCGTCTTTGAGCGCCGCCAAAGGCGGCACGAACCGCATCACGGTCCCCGCCAAACCGCAGTCAACCCCGGCGTCTGACGCACTCCCTGTTTCCATGGGGCGGACCTCGAGGTCAGGTCCAAAGGCGCCTTCCCCCTCGACTTCACGGACGTCCGCGCCCAGCGCCCGCAGGGACGCGACCATCAGCGCTGTGTCACGCGAGTGAAGCGGTGCCCGCAAGCGGCTGGGCCCGTCGGCCAGCGCCGCCAGGACCAAATACCTGTTGGTGAGGGATTTGGAACCCGGGATGCGAACGTCGGCGTTCAGCGGAGCTGAGACCCGGGGAGCGGGCCAGAGGGGGAGGGTCTGCGGTTCAGCGGGGAAAGACATCTTGCTAGGAACCCACAATGCCGGCGGCGGTGGCGCGGACGGTGCGGTTGGCCTTCTTCAGCTGCTTGGCGGCGTCCTTCTTGACTGCCCGCGACTTGCGTCCGGCGTCCTTGCCCAGTGAGGAAACACTGCGGCGGGTGTCATCGGCCAAGTGGCCGGCACGCCAGGCCAGCCCGGGGCGGCCGTTGGTGTCCACTGCGACCAGCAGGACAGCACCGATCAGCGAGAGGTTCTTCAACAGGCCCGCGCGGCGCGCCTTGCGCTCATCCGGGGTGTCAGTGTCTGCATTCTTGTATTCAACAACGGCATTCAGCACCGCGGTTCCCGCCAGGAGCACGCCGGACAGGCGCGGCAGCTTACCGAGGGCCAGCAGCGCGCCGGCTCCAACCTGGGTTGCTCCCAGCACCTTGGCGACCAGCTGGGGGTTGCCGGTGACGGCGGACGCGGACGGGACCATGCCGCCAACGCGGTTGAGGGTTGGACGCAGCTGCTCGGCTGTCTGGTCGGCATCACGCAGGCGGTCAACGCCGGCTGCAATAAACCCGGTGGCGAGCAGCGGGCGGGCGAGCATACGGACAACGGACATATTGACCTCCTGGTTGCTGTCCGGACTCGGAATAGCCCGGGCAGAATACTCCTAGTTTGGCACTTTAACGCAGCCCGCACATCTCAGGCGGGCATCGGGTTGCATAATGCGGCGCCGGAATAAGCCCCTGCGCTCTTGCGTTGAGAGGACATAAGGTATTTGCGCCAGCCATGGTAATGCCGGTCCCAAGGACACAGAGGCGACGCCTTTGGCGTCCGAGAACCAGTGAGGAGACTAAGCAGTGCCAGTTGCCTTGGTTATGCCCGCGCCTGCGGCCGCAGCCACAGGAGCGTCATCCACAGCATCTTCAGTTCAGCTCAGAGTGGAGTCCGGCCGCCACACCGTAGACTTGAACCTGATGAGAACTGATGTGCCGGAAGGCAGCCCCCAGGTGGAAGACTCCGAGCTGGATGTCGCTTCCGAATCGGAAGAGGCCCGCAAAATACGTTTCGAGCGTGATGCCATGCAGTACGTGGATCAGCTCTATTCCGCGGCCATGCGCATGGCCCGGAATCCCTCCGACGCCGAGGACTTGGTTCAGGAGGCCTACACCAAGGCGTTCTCCGCCTTTCACCAGTACCGTCCCGGGACGAACCTCAAGGCCTGGCTGTACCGGATCCTGACGAATACGTACATCAATCTGTATCGGAAGCGTCAACGCGAACCGCTGCAGGCCAATTCGGACGGTGTGGAGGACTGGCAGCTGGCCCGCGCGGCCGAGCACAGCTCCACGGGGCTGCGATCGGCCGAGGCGGTGGCGCTGGACCATCTTCCGGATTCGGACGTCAAGGATGCGCTCCAGTCCATCCCGGAGGAGTTCCGCTTGGCGGTTTATTTCTCCGACGTGGAGGGATTCGCGTACAAAGAAATTTCGGAAATTATGAACACGCCTATTGGCACCGTCATGTCGCGCCTTCACCGGGGCCGCAAAATGCTCCGCGAGCTGCTCGCTGAATACGCACATGAACGGGGTATCCGAGGCAAATCGGCTCCCGCCGCCGCCGGCGCTGGCCAGGACGAGAAACAGGGGAAAACGCTATGAGCGATTGCGAAAGCCTGGGCGATTGCGAGGACGCACGCATCGAACGGCTGTATGAGTACTTGGACGGCGCGCTGTCACACGACGACATCGTGGAGATCCAGGAGCACCTGGACGGCTGCCCCGAATGCGCCGAGGAACATGACCTGGAGTGTGTCATCCGCTCAGTGGTCAAGCGTTCCTGCACGGAGGCGGCACCGGAGACGCTCAAGGCCAGCATCCTGGCCCGGATCAGCCAAATCCAGACTGCCGACCACTAAGGCCAAAGGCCTGCACATAAAAAGAACCCCCGGAAGCCGCAAGGCTCCGGGGGTTCTTTTCTATGCGGCGATGGGCCACACGGCTTAGTCCAAGACTTAAGTGTTGGGACGCTTACCGTGGTTGGCGCCGCCGCGCTTACGATCACGACGCTTGCGTGCACGCTTGCTCATAGCTGCCTCCTTCGTTTTTTGCTGAAAGTTCTGCCCTCCAGTGTCCCACAGGGTGAGCCCGACAACCTAAACCGGGATCCGTGGGACGTGGAGGTCTATTCGGCGGAACTGCCGGCGGCCATCAGGGCGTTGCGCTGCTCCCGGCGCATTGCCTGCTCCGCCGGGTCCGGCACCGGAGCGGCGGCCAGCAGCCGGCGCGTGTACGGATCCTGCGGATACTTCAGCACCTGCTCCGTTGACCCCTGCTCCACCATGACGCCCTTGTTCAGCACGGCAATGTGGCTGGCCAGGATTTCAACGACGGCCAGGTCATGGCTGACGAAGAGGCAGGCAAAACCGTACTGCTGCTGCAGGTCCTGAAGCAGAGCCAGCACACGTGCCTGGACCGAGACATCCAGGGCCGACGTCGGTTCATCAGCCACCAGCAGCGATGGGCGCAGCGACAGGGCACGGGCAATGCCGACCCGCTGCCGCTGCCCGCCCGAGAGCTCGTGCGGATAGCGGTTGCGGAAATTGGTGGGCAGCTGGACATCGTCCAGGAGGCCTTCGACGCGGCGGTCCAGATCAGCCCGGGACAGTTTCTCGTGGAGGAACAGCGGCTCACCGATCGATTCTCCGATGGACATGCGCGGGTTCAGCGACGCCGCGGGGTCCTGGAACACGATGGCGAATTTGCGCCGCAGCGGGAGCATTTTCTTGGGGGAGAGGCCGGCGATGTTGGTGCCATTGATGTCCACGCTCCCGGCGCTCACCGGAAGCAGCCCCGTGACGGCGCGGGCAATGGTCGACTTTCCCGAGCCTGATTCGCCCACGAGGCCCATGACCTCGCCGGGGTTAATGACAAAGGAAACGTCCGTGACGGCTTTGAAGCCCGGCTGGCGGAACCGGCCGGGGTATTCAATCGACACGTTGGTGAGCTGCAGGGCGGGAACAACGCCTGAGTCGGGCGTGGCAAGGTCTGCCGATTCCCGGAGCACTGCCCGCGGCGCATCAGCGATTTGCAGGGACCCGTCGTTTTCCACTTCCACCGAGGCCAGGACACCGCCGACCTTGGACCCCAGGTGTGGCACGGCGGCCAGCAGCTGGCGGGTGTAGTCCTCGCGCGGATTATTGAAGAGTTCGGCCACGGGAGCCGCTTCCACAATGCGCCCCTTTTCCATCACGACGACCTTATCGGCAAGGTCAGCGACCACACCCATGTCGTGGGTGATCAGCATGATCGCGCTGTTCAGGCGTCGGTTCAGGTTGCGAAGCAGTTCCAGCACCTCGGCCTGCACCGTGACGTCCAGCGCTGTGGTGGGCTCATCGGCCACGAGCAGGATGGGGTCATTGGCGATGGCGATGGCGATCATGGCCCGCTGGCGCTGGCCGCCGGAGAACTGGTGCGGGTAGGAACCGTACCGCCGCTCAGGTTCGGGTATTTCCACCATCTTCAGCAGTTCGATGGCACGCGCCTTGGCCTGGGCCGGAGAAGCGTCAGTGTGCTGCTCGATGATCTCCTTGATCTGCTCGCCGACCGTGATCACCGGGTTGAGCGCCGTCATGGGTTCCTGGAAAATCATGGCGATGTCATTGCCGCGGACTTTGCGCAGGGTGGACTGGGGACTGCCGATCAGTTCCTTGCCCTGCAGCTTGGCGCTGCCCGTTGAGCGGCCGTTGCCCGGCAGCAGGCCCAGCAGGGCCATGGAGGACATGCTCTTGCCGGAGCCGGACTCGCCCACGATGGCGAGGATTTCGCCGGGACGGACGGTGAACGAGACATCCTCGGCCGCCATGACCCACTTGTTGTCCACGTTGAACTCGACTCCAAGTCCCGATACTTCGAGGATCGGAGCCGTGGCGGTCGGCGATGTGGCGTCGCTGTACAGGGGTGCCGAACTCATTGCTTGTTCCTTGTCTGTCGGGGATCAAACGCATCCCGGAGGCCGTCGCCGATGAAGTTCACGGTGAGGGCGATGGCGACGATGAAGACGCCGGGCCAGAAAAAGAGCCACGGACGGGTCGTCATGGCCGCACGGTTCTCGTTGATGAGCCTGCCGAGCGAGGTGTCCGGCGGCTGGACGCCCAGGCCCAGGAAGCTAAGGGCCGTCTCGAGCAGGATGGCGCTCGAAATGGCCAGCGTCGCGGACACAATGATGACGCCAACAGTGTTGGGCAGGATGTGCTTGAAAATGATGCGTGCGGAGCTTGCTCCCACGGATTTGGCGGCCTCCACGAATTCCTTCTCGCGCAGGGAGAGGAACTCGCCGCGGACAATGCGGGCGAGTCCGGTCCAGGTGAGCAGGCCCAGGAAGACCGCGAACACGACAATTCCACCCTTGGAAACGATGCTGAGCAGCACCGCTGCCACGACGAGCAGGGGAATGGTGATGATGACGTCGGTGAAGCGCATCAGGACGGCTTCGGTAAGGCCGCGGAAGTAGCCGGCCATGGCGCCGATGACGGTGCCCACGACAGTCCCGACAACTCCCACGATGAAGGCAATGGTCAGGGAAATCTGGGCACCGCGCATGGTCATGGCGAAGTAGTCGCGTCCCAGGGTGTCCTGGCCGAAGGGATGGTTGCCCAGCCCGGTCCACGAGATGGTCGGAGCACCGCCGTCTTCAAGCGGCATTACCGACGAGAAGCTGTGCTGCCACCAGCCGGGGATGTGGAGCGGCCCCACTGAGACGCCAATCGAGGTGAAGGCCAGCAGGATGATCAGTCCCAGGCCGCTCAGGCCCGCCAATGCTCCCTTGTGGCGGAAGAACCGTTCCCGGACCAGCTGGCCCTGGCTCTTGGCCGCTGTGATCTCCGGATCTGCGGTGACGGCCCGGGTCGCGGGCGCATCTGCTATGTCCGTTCTCTGGCTTTCCAGAGTCATGCTCGTCAGTTCCGGGCTGCTGCCCGTACTTCCGGACGGTATTTTCTCAGTCATGTCTTCCGCCTATCAGTTCAGGCTAATGCGCGGGTCGAGGAACGCGTATGCGATGTCGGCCAGCATGTTGAAGGTCACCGCGGCCACACCTGTCACCAGGAAGAAGGCCATGATCACGTTGGGATCCACATTGTTCAGCCCGTCGGTGAACATCCTTCCCATTCCACTCCAGCCAAACACTGCTTCGGTAATGACGGCGCCGCCGAGGACTCCGGCGAAGTCGAAGGCCATCAGAGTGGTAATGGGAATCATGGCGTTGCGGAAGGCGTGCTTGACCACCACTGACCGTTCGCTCAGGCCCTTGGCCCGTGCGGTGCGGACGTAGTCCTGGTTCATGACCTCCAGCATGCTGGCACGCGTGTACCGGGTGTAGGTGGCGAACGAGATGAGCATGATGGCAATGGTGGGAAGGACCAGGTACAGGGCGTAATCCAGGTTGATTTCCCAGAAGGTGCCCTGGAGATTGGGCGTCGATGAACCGGTGGTCGGGATCGGACGGCCGCCGTTTTTGCGGGCCAGCGACGGGTACGCGCCAAGGAGGGCGTCGACAAAGACAAAGAAGCCGATGCTGAGGCCGATGACGGCGGTGAGGTTGCGGGCCTGTTTGGAGTACGGTCCGCCGATGAAGTGGCCAATGGCCAGCGAGACAAGAACGGTCAGGACCGCAAGGGCGGCGATGATCAGCCAGTTCGGATCCTGCATGAGCGGCTGGGTCACCAGGTAGCCAATGTAGCCCGCGGCAGCCGTGGCAAGCGCGGCGTACAGGACGCGGCGGCGGCGGAAACCCGCAAGCATGGCGGTGATGCCCAGTGCCAGGCCAAAAGCCGTGATGAGCAGGCCCACCGGCCCCAGTCCCGGCGTCTTGAACCAGTTGGTGATGAGCAGCAGGTAGAACGTAACCGCGGTGCCAACGGCAACAATGGCGAAAACACGCAAACGGCGCCGCCGGTCTCCGCCGAAGGCCACGGCCCCGACGATTCCGGCGATCAGTCCTACTCCGGCTATGCCCAGATACGACATTTGTGGATTGGCAAGCCAGGTGTTCAGGTCAATCGCCAGGTACTGCTTGAGCAGCGTGGAGAGCCAGAACAGCGGCATGGAGAAGAGCAGGAAGGCAATGAAGGTGATGGAGTAGTCAAAGACGCTGTACTGGCGCAGGGCGGTGATGAGGCCGACTGCCACGCCGAGGACGATGGCTACGAGGGTGGCAACGACGACGAGCCGGAAGGTTGAGCCGACGGCTGTCTGCAGCTGCTCGATAACCGGGGATCCGGCCCGGTTCAGTCCCAGTGTGCATTCCGCGCCACCGGGGATGATGCAGCGGCCCACTTCCTGGAGCCACAGCAGGTAACGAACCGCCACGGGTTCGTCCAAATGGAGTGCCGCAGTTCGCTGGGCAATCCGTGATTCACGTTCGGCGCTTTGCAGTTCGATGAGATCAGCTAGGGGATCTCCCGAGTTGACTGCCAGGACGAACATCAGCGCGGTGGCTGCGAGGAGGACAAAGAACGAGGTCACCGCTCTTTTAAGGATGAAGAAGAACACCGAAGGCTCCTATGGGGATGGTACGGAAAGCCGTTTGCGGCACAAAAGCGGGGATGGGCAGACCTGTGGTCTGCCCATCCCGCTTTCTAACCGTTATGGCGCGGTGCCTTGGTTAGGCCTGCTTGGTCCACTTGAAGGCGTTCCAGGTGACGCCGCTCTGGGTGGGGTTGTATTCCACGTTCTCCATGGTGGAGTTGTGGGCAACGATGTCGGCGTTGGCGAAGAGGAGAACGTTGTAGACGTCCTTGGCGAGTTCCTCTTCGAGCTGGATCTTCAGTTCCTTGACCTTGTCGGCGTCGGTGGTCTGAGCGATTTCGTCCCAGATCGCGTCAACCTTCTCGCTCTTGAACTTGCCGTAGTTCTGCACGCCCTCGGAGTCGTAGATCGACTGTCCGCTGGCTACCAGGCCGGAGCCGGCCCAGCCAAAGAGTGCGGCATCCCAGGAGCCGAGCTCATCAAGCTTCTTGGTCCACTCAGCGTCGGGGGTGGAAATGATGTTGAAGCCGGCCTGGTCGCAGGAATCCTTGATCAGGGCGGTCATGTCGGCACGGACCTGGCTGGCCGAGGAGAACAGCACGCGAACATCAACCGGAGCGGTCTTGCCCGCTTCGGCCATGAGCGCCTTGGCGCCTTCGATGTCAACCTCGTCGTACTCGCTGGCGGCGGGTGCACCCTCGAGGATCTCGTCGTACTCGGGCTGCGAGGGCTGGTATTCGCGCAGGTTGACCACGGTGGCTTCCGGATCAACAGGCTTGACGAACTTGTCCACGATGTCCTGGCGGGGTACGCACTTGGAGAACGCCTGGCGTACCTTGAGGTCCTTGAACACGCCGTTCTCGGACTGGTCCAGGTCAATGTGGGAGAAGGTCATGCCGGTGCCGGTGAGCATCTCCACAGAGTCACCGATGGCCTCGATCTGGTCCTTGGTGTCGCCCGTGGGGCCGGACGGCTCGATGACGTCCACGTCGCCGTTCTGCAGCGCCTGGACGGCCTCGGTGTCTTCAATGGTCTTGAAGACGATGCTGTCGGTGGCGCCCTGACGCTCCTCGCCCCAGTAGTTCTCGTTCTTGGTCAGCGTCAGGTTTCCGCCGGCTGCGTTGTCGAGCTTGTACGGGCCGGAAGAGGGAATGAGTGCTGCATCGGGAAGCGAGGGGAGGCCTTCCGAGTAGCCCCAGCCCGTGTTCCAGAAGGTGGCAACCGGCTTCAGGGCCGCGATGTCGCCGTCCTGGATTGCTGCGATGAGTGCTTCGCCGTCGTTCTCGACGCTCAGGCCGCCCTGCTCAGCTGCAACGTGAGCCGGCATCAGCGAGCCGATCATCAGGTTTTCCCAGTCGGCGTACGGGGTCTCGTAGACGTACTCGAATTCCTTGGCACCGGCTTCGCCCTCAGGCATGTTCAGGTACTCGTAGCCGTTGTTGGAGGAGGGCTCGAAGATTTCGGCTTCACCGTCCACGACCTTGCCGGAGAAAGCGGCCCAGTTCAGCAGGACGTCATCGAAGTCGATGGGCGTGCCGTCGGACCATACTGCGTCCTCGTTGATGGTGTACTTCACGGTCAGGGGATCGTCACTGACCTTTTCGAAGGTTCCAAACTCTTCGTTGCGGATGACGCCCTCAGGGCTGTACTCCGAGAAGTTGCTGTGCACCAGGTTGTCAACGTACGTGTTGTACACGCTGTTGGACTTGGACGTTCCGCCGTTGTAGAAGTCCGGAGCCTGGCTGATGGCTACGGAAATGGACGACGCGAGGCTGGCATCCTCGGTGGTGTCGCTTTCGGCGGTTTCGCCGCCTCCGGCTGAGCCGCAGGCGCCAAGGAACAGGGCCCCCACGGAAAGTGCGGCAAGAGTTGCCGTGCGCTTTGTACGCATTCGTAGTCCTAACTGGTGATGAGTCGTCAGGAACCACCATCGGCGGCTCCCCCAAAGCGGCCGTGATGACCGCCACATGTCCGAAAGACTAGCCACTATTTGTTTCCAACGTGCTAACTGTTAGCGGATGTTAACCGATTGTTACCTGGAGCACACGGGGGAGCGGTGTGTTGAAGGTGCCGGTGGGGCGCTTAACCTGCTGCGGATCCCGGCTGGTGCCGGGATCCGCGGGTGTTTATGGATTCTGTGGTGCAGGTGGCAGGCCGCCCGCTAGTTCATGTCGGGCAGGTCCAGCCAGCGGTACCAGCCACGGTGCAGGACCAGCCAGGCCATCAGGCCGTAGCCGGCCTGGCCGGGCGTGCCGCCGTTGGACGCCAGGTCGGTGCGCCACTGTTCGTGGTTGAGCAGGGGCGTGAGCGTGTCCACGTACACGTGCTTGCGCCGCGTCGTCACGTCACCGAAGGCGGCGGACAAATCGGAAAGGCGGCGGTTCCGCTCGGCATCCAGTCCCGGAGGGGGACCGACAACAAAAACCTTGATGCTCATTTGGGCGGCGCCGTCGAGGATGTTGGCCAGGTTCAGGCGGCTGCGCGCCGTCGACAGGTCCAGGTCCAGGTCACGGTCGGACAGGCCGATGACCAGCCGGTTTTCGCAGTGGTCGTCGAACCGGCGTCCCGCTTCCTGGAGCCAGCGGTTGGCCAGGGATTCCGTTCCCTCCTGGGGCGCAGCCAGTGTGTACGCCTGGACGCTCACGTTTTCGGGGGTGGTGCGGGCAAGTACGCGGCCCAGCCAGCCGAGGGCGCGCGGGTCGCCGTGCCCGGCCAGCAGCTCGTCCCCGACGGCTGCAAGCCTGATTTTGCGTTGTTCCACTAGTCACCTTCTCCGGTCACAAAAAAACGGGGTGGGGCGCCACCGGCGCCCCACCCCAAACTTAGCCTACTGACGTTCGAAGGCCTTCTTGACAAGAATGTCCTGCTCGACGGCGTGCCGCTTGGCCGAGCCGGTTGCCGTGGATGCCGATGCCGGACGCGAGACCAGGCGCAGCGGCCGGTCCAGCTGTGCCGGCAGATTCAGGCCGATAAACGGCCACGGCCCCTGGTTGGCAGGCTCGTCCTGAGCCCAGACCAAGTCGGCGTTCGGGTACTTGGCCACGGCGGCCTGGATGTCCGCAACGGGAAGCGGGTACAGCTGCTCCACGCGGACGATGGCCGTCTTCTCGTCGCCGGTCTTCTGGCGGTTAGCCAGCAGATCGTAGTACAGGCGTCCGGAGACCAGGAGCACCCGCTCGACCGCGTTTGCGTCGAGCTCGGCGTGTTCCGGGATCACCGGCTGGAACGAACCCTGAGTGAAGTCCTCCACCTGCGTGGCCGCCGCCTTCAGGCGAAGCAGCTGCTTCGGCGTGAAGATGATCAACGGCTTGCGCGGCCGGCTGTACGCCTGGCGGCGCAGCAGGTGGAAGTGCGAGGCACCCGTGGTGGGGTTGGCAACAATCATGTTGTCCTCGGCGCACATCTGCAGGAAGCGCTCGATCCGGGCGGACGAGTGGTCCGGCCCCTGGCCCTCGTAGCCGTGCGGCAGCATCAGCACCAGCGAGGAACGCTGGCCCCACTTCTGCTCGGCGGAGGAGATGAACTCATCGATGATGGTCTGGGCACCGTTGACGAAGTCGCCGAACTGGGCTTCCCACAGCACGAGTGCGTCCGGGCGCTCCACCGAGTAGCCGTATTCGAAGCCCATGGCGGCGAATTCGGACAGCAGCGAATCGTAGATCCACAGCTTGGCCTGGTTCGGATCCAGCTCCGCGAGCGGGGTCCACTCGGCACCGGTGGCCCGGTCGTGGAACACGGCGTGGCGCTGCGTGAACGTGCCGCGGCGCGAGTCCTGGCCGGCAAGGCGTACGGGAACACCTTCCATGACCAGGGATCCGAACGCCGCAATTTCAGCGAAGCCCCAGTCGATGCCGCCTTCGCGGGACATCTGCTCGCGCTTCTCCAGCAGGGCCTTGAGCTTCGGGTGGACGGTGAAGCCTTCGGGGACGGCCACGTGGGCCTTGCCGATGTGGGCCAGCACCTCGGCGGAGATTGCCGTGGAAGCGGGGGACACAATGGTGGTGCCCTCTTGCTGGGACGCCGGGCGCTCCAGGTCGGAAACCGCTTCGGTGTCCTTGGTGATGACCGGCAGGGGAGAGGTCTGCGCGGCATGCGTTTCCGCGAAGACCCGCTCGAGGCGGCCCTGGTAGTCGCGCAGTGCCTGCTCGGCCTCTTCCTGGCTGATGTCGCCGCGTCCGATGAGGGACTCGGTGTACAGCTTGCGGACGGAGCGCTTGGCTTCGATCAGGCTGTACATCATCGGCTGCGTCATCGAGGGGTCGTCGCCCTCGTTGTGGCCGCGGCGGCGGTAGCAGACCATGTCGATGACAACGTCCTTGTTGAAGCGCTGACGGTAGTCGTAGGCCAGCTGCGCAATGCGCACGACCTGCTCAGGATCGTCACCGTTCACGTGGAAGATCGGTGCCTGGACCATCTTCGCGACGTCGGTGGAGTACACCGAGGAGCGCGAGGAGGTGGGCGAGGTGGTGAAGCCGACCTGGTTGTTGACCACGATGTGGATGGTTCCGCCGGTGCGGTAGCCGCGCAGCTGGGACAGGTTCAGCGTTTCCGCCACCACGCCCTGGCCGGCGAAGGCTGCGTCGCCGTGGATGAGGATCGGCAGGACGGGGAACTCATCGCCCTTGTCCAGCCGGTCCTGCTTGGCGCGCACGATGCCTTCAAGGACTGAGTCCCCGGCTTCAAGGTGCGAGGGGTTGGCGGCAAGGTAGACCTTCGTCTGGTTGCCGTTGTCCGAGGTGAAAGTGCCTTCGGTGCCAAGGTGGTACTTGACGTCGCCGGAGCCCTGGACGCTGCGCGGGTCCTGGGTTCCTTCGAACTCGCGGAAGACCTGGGCATAGGTCTTGCCGGCAATGTTGGTCAGCACGTTCAGGCGGCCGCGGTGGGCCATGCCGATGCCAACCTCTTCGAGGCCGTCGTCGGCGGCACCGGAAATCACGGCGTCCAGCAGCGGGATCAGGGATTCCCCGCCTTCCAGCGAGAAGCGCTTCTGGCCGACGAACTTGGTCTGCAGGAAGGTCTCGAAGGCTTCAGCCGCGTTCAGCTTGCTCAGGATCCGCAGCTGTTCTTCGCGGGTCGGCTTGCTGTACTTGGTTTCCAGGCGCTCCTGGAACCATTCGCGCTCTTCGGGGTCCTGGATGTGCATGTACTCGATGCCGGCGGTGCGGCAGTACGCGTCGCGGAGCACGCCGAGGATCTTGCGAAGCTTGAGCATCGGCTTGCCGCCGAAGCCGCCGGTGGGCCATTCACGGTCCAGGTCCCACAGCGTCAGGCCGTGGTTCAGGATGTCCAGGTCCGCGTGGCGGCGCTGGACGTACTCCAGCGGGTTGGTGTCCGCCATCAGGTGGCCGCGGACGCGGTAGGAGTGGATCAGCTGCTGGATACGCGCAACCTTGTTGATCTGCTCTTCTGGGTTCACCTGGATGTCAGGGCTCCAGCGGACCGGCTCGTACGGAATCCGCAGCGACTCGAAGATGTCGTCGTAGAAGTTCTGTTCACCGAGGAGCAGCTGGTGGATGATGCGCAGGAACTCGCCGCTGCCGGCCCCCTGGATGACACGGTGGTCATAGGTGGAGGTCAGCGTGATGATCTTGGAGATGGCGTTGCGGGCCAGGATCTTCTCGTTGGATCCCTGGAACTCAGCCGGGTAGTCAAGGGCGCCGGCACCGATGATGCAGGCCTGGCCCTTGGACAGGCGGGGCACGGAGTGGACCGTGCCGATTCCGCCCGGGTTGGTCAGCGAGATGGTGGTGCCCTTGTAGTCGTCCGCCGTGAGCTTGCCGTTGCGGGCCTTCTTCACGAGTTCTTCATAGGCGTGCCAGAACTCCGAGAAGTTCAGCGTCTCGGCCTTCTTGATGTTCGGAACCACGAGCAGGCGCGTGCCGTCAGGCTTGGGCATGTCAATGGCCAGGCCAAAGTTTACGTGGGCGGGCTGAACGGCAACGGGCTTGCCGTCAACGACGTCGTAATAAACGTTCTGGGACGGGAACATGGCCGCTGCGCGGATGATGGCGTAGCCGAGCAGGTGCGTGAAGGACACCTTGCCGCCGCGGGCGCGTTCCAGGTGGCTGTTGATGACGATGCGGTTGTCGATCAGCAGCTTGGCCGGCACGGCGCGAACCGTGGTGGCGGTGGGGACGCTGAGGCTGAGGTCCATGTTGGTGGCGATGGCCTTGGCCGGTCCGCGCAGGACGTTGACCTTGTCTTCCTCAGCTGCGGCGTTGCTGGGCTGCGTCTTGGGCAGCTGGGCCGGAATCGGCGTCTTCGTGTCGGACGCTTCAGTCTTGGCCTCGGCGGGCTTTGAATCCTTGGCAGCGGAGTTGGATGCTGCCGCTTCCTTGGCGACGGGAGGCTTCCCGGACTGCTGAGTGGAAGCGGGGGACTCTCCGGAGGCCTTCGGCTTCGCGGCGTCGGCCTGCACTACGGGAAGCTGACGGGTTGCCGGGTTTGCACCCAGTTCAGTGGGAGCCGCGGAACCGTTTGCGGCAGCGGTGTTGGAGCCCTGTGCTTCCTCATCCTTGAAGGAGTCGAAGATGCTCCACCACTTCTTGTCAACCGAGTTTTTGTCCTTCAGATACTGCTCGTAGAGTTCATCGACAAGCCACTCGTTGCCGCCGAATTCTTCCGGCAGACGGTGGTTGGATTGGTCTGGCACTGTTAATACGCCTCTTCCATGAGTTGCCTTTTGCCCTGATTGGCACCATGTCTGAGGGCTTAAAGCCTCAAAGCTCCCTGGTGCGGCCCGGCCGGTGCGCAGTGACCGAGACTTCATGCCAGTCTAGTGACAATGCGGGACAACTGGCCAATTCCCCTTTGAGATGCGTCACGTCACAGCGGCCACGGCCCGCCAGGCCGCAAATGACGTGCCCGGCGCGTGGCGGATCCAAGGCCGCGGTGCGCCCCTGTGGCGGTGGAATCACGAACCTGTAAACTGAAAGATCTATGGACAGTTTCTCTAGGCGCCGGCCTGCAACCCGGTCCGCAGCTCCTGCGGACCGCTCGCACAGAGCCGGCAACGCCCGAACACAGACGCCCCGAACCACTCCCGCCGCATCGGAGCCTTCCAGACCGGCCTCAGCCGATCACCCTCCGCCTGCGCGCTGCCCCGGATCTCTTCCCGGACCCGCACTGAAGCGCAGTAAACCGCGCTCCTCCCGCCCCATCCCGGCGGTGAGACTCTAAGATGGAATGGCTTTATCTCGTTTTTGGCCTGGTGCTGATTCTCGGCACCGGCTTTTTTGTGGCCGTTGAGTTTTCACTGGTGGCGCTGGACCAGCCCACCGTGCGGCGGGCCGTGGAGAACGGCGACAAGGCAGCGGAGCCGCTGCTGCGCTGCCTGAC
The DNA here is from genome assembly GCF_009192735.1 of Arthrobacter gandavensis. GTDB lineage: Bacteria > Actinomycetota > Actinomycetes > Actinomycetales > Micrococcaceae > Arthrobacter_B > Arthrobacter_B citreus. The sequence goes on along the minus strand of NZ_VTFU01000002.1, from coordinate 152,168 downwards.
GTCCCTCTCGACCCAGCTTTCCAGCTGCCAGCTGGGTATTACCCTGACCACGCTCCTGACCGGCTTTGTCATGGAACCGTCGGTGGGCAGGCTGCTGAAGGCTCCGCTTTCCAGCCTTGGGCTGCCCGCCGTGGCCGTGGACTCCGTGTCCGTGGTGACGGCCATGATCCTGGCGACCTTCCTGTCCATGCTGCTGGGGGAGCTGATCCCCAAGAACATGTCGATTTCCCTGCCCTTCCGCATGGGGCGGGCACTGGCCCGGCCGCAGCTGGCCTTCACCGTGCTGTTCAAGCCGGCCATCCTGCTGCTGAACGGTTTCTCCAATAAGGTGCTGCACCTCTTTGGCTTGGAGGCCAAGGAAGAGGTGTCGGGGGCACGGACTCCCGCGGAGCTTTCCTCCATGGTCCGGCGCTCGGCCGAAATGGGAACCCTGGACCAGGGGACCGCCAACTTCCTCTCCCGAACCTTTTCCTTTGCGGAGCGGACTGCCGCCGACGTCATGACCCCCAGAATCCGGCTCGAGACCATTGACTCGGAGCAGCCGGTGGCGGACGTCATCGAAGCGGCCCGCCGCACCGGCTATTCACGCTTTCCCGTCCTCGGGGATTCCCCGGACGATATCCGCGGCGTGGTCCACGTCAAGAAGGCCGTGGCCGTGCCGCGCGACCGGCGTGCCGATCTTCCGGCCGGAGCGATCATGAGCGAGGTCCTGCGGGTTCCCGAAACAGTTCATCTGGACAGCCTGCTGTCAGAGCTGCGCGGTGCCAATCTCCAGCTCGCAGTGGTCCTGGACGAATGGGGCGGCACCGCCGGCGTCGCAACCCTGGAGGACTTGGTGGAGGAGATCGTCGGGGAAGTCTCCGACGAGCACGACAAGATCAAGCCGGGCGTCCTGCAGAGTGCGGCCGGTGCCTGGTATTTCCCGGGGATCATGCGTCCCGACGAAGTGTCCCGGCTGGTGCCCCTGCTGACCATCCCTGATGAAGCGGGGTATGAAACGGTGGGCGGGTACATCATGGCCGAGCTTGGCCGCATCCCGTTGACCGGAGACCGGGTGGACGTCGACGGCGGTGTGCTGGAAGTCGAACGGATGGACGGGCGGCGCATCGACCGCGTCAGCTTTATTCCCCGGGACAACGACGACGACCCGTCGACCGCGGATGAAGGCGCACCGGCGTCCGAGGACGAGTCGGCCGCGGATGCCGCAGTCCGGCAGGCGGCCGAGAGGAAGTCGGCGGAGAAGAACGCCGCCGGCAAGGGGGGCCGGCGATGAGTGACGTTATGGGTATTTTCTGGCTGGTGGTGCTGCTGATCGGCAACGCCTTCTTCGTCGGCAGCGAGTTCGCCGTCATGTCCGCACGCCGCAGCCAGATTGAGCCGCTGGCCGACGCCGGCTCGAAGCGGGCCAAAACCACTCTCTGGGCGATGGAACACGTGTCGCTGATGCTCGCGTGCGCTCAACTGGGCATCACCGTGTGCTCGCTGCTGATCCTGTCCGTGGCGGAACCCGCGATCCATCACCTGCTGGCCGCTCCGCTGGAGGCGCTTGGCCTGCCGGTGGAGTTCGCCGATGGTGCCGGCTTCCTGGTGGCGCTGCTGATTGTCACTTTCCTGCACGTGACGTTCGGGGAGATGGTCCCGAAGAACATTTCGGTGTCCGTCGCCGACCGGGCGGCTCTGCTACTGGCGCCGCCGCTGGTGCTGATCTCCCGTGTGGTCCGCCCGGTCATCTTCACCCTCAACTGGCTGGCGAACCATGCACTGCGGGTCATGGGCATTACGCCCAAGGACGAAGTGGCATCGGCCTTCACTCTGGAGGAGATGCAGTCCATCGTGGAGGAGTCCACGAAGCACGGAACGGTCGCCGATGATTCCGGCATTATTTCGGGAGCGCTGGAATTCTCCGGACAGAGTGCCGGCACCGTCATGGTCCCGCTGGATGAGCTCGTGACGCTGCGCACTGACACCACTCCCGCGGAGTTCGAGAAAGCCGTGGGGCGCACCGGGTTCTCCCGGTTTGTCCTGATGGATGAGCAGGGCAACCTGACCGGCTACATGCATTTGAAGGACATCATGGCCATCCCGGCCGATGCCTACGACCGGCCGCTGACCGAAAACAAGGTGCGGACCCTGGCCAACCTGCGCCTTGATGACGGAATCGAAGACGCACTGGCCACCATGCAGCGCACCGGGTCCCATCTGGCCCGTGTCCTGGGACCGGACAACCAGACCCGCGGAGTGCTGTTCCTGGAAGACATCATTGAGCAGCTGGTGGGAGAGATCCGCGATGCGACGCAGGCCCAGGGCTTCCGGCGCACCGGAGAAAGCTACACGGAGTAAGCCGGTGCCGGACGGGCAGAGGCGCCGCTCTTTCGGGCAGGGACGTACCCCTTCGGCATATGCGAATGATTCGCGTTTACGTTATGCTGATGGAGTTCCGCCCTGCGGAGCTCCATCAGCAACAAACCACAAACTAACGCCGGAACAGGGACACTAAAACTTATGCGACGCATCTCCCTCCGCCTCGCCGGGGTATTACTGGCCGGCGGCGCCCTTGCCATGACCGGATGCACGGGCAATACAGGTTCCGGCTCCAGCCCGGATTCCGAAGCGGGAGGCGGTGCACTGGACATCGTCACGTCCACGAACGTGTACGGCAACATCATGGAGACAGTGGGCGGGGACGCCGTTACCGTTACCGCGGTTATCGACCGGCCGAGCCAGGACCCGCACTCCTATGAAGCCACGGCGCGCGACAAGCTGGCCGTCAGCGGCGCGGACCTCGTGGTCCTGAACGGTGGGGGATACGACACCTTCATGGAACAGCTCGTGGACGAGGCCGGCATTGACAGCGCCGATGTCCTCAACGCGGTGGAAATCTTCGGCCTCGAGAACGACGACGAGCACAGCGGCGACGCCGAGTCCCACGACGGCGAGTCCCACGACGGCGAATCCCACAGCCACGAGGGGCACGCCCACGGCTCCTTCAATGAACACGTGTGGTACAGCCCCGAAGCCATGGGCCTTCTGGCCGAGGCCGCGGCGGAACGCCTGGCCACCCTGGACACCGCTAACGCCGACCAGTTCCGGGCGAACGCCGCCTCCTTTAACAGCGGCATCGAAGAGCTCACCGCGGATCTGGCCGAAGACAAGGCTGCAGCCGACGGCCGCGACGTGGCCGTCACCGAACCCGTTCCGGAATATCTCCTGGAAGCCGCGGGCCTGCACAACGTCACCCCCTCTGCCTTCACGTCCGCCGTCGAGGAAGGTTCCGATGTTCCTCCGGCAGCCCTGAAGGAGATGCAGGACCTGCTGAGCACCCGTTCGGTCGCCTTCCTGGCATTCAACACCCAAACCGCGACGTCACAGACCGATGCCGTGCGGGCCACTGCCGAGGATGCCGGAGTCCCGGTCCTGGACTTCTCTGAAACCCTTCCCGATGGCCAGGATTACCTCACCTGGATGGGGGCGAACGTGGCCGCCATCGACGACGTGCTGCGGTGAGCGGTCAAGTAGTCCGGCTGCGGAACGCTGGGCTGACCTTCGGGCAGCGCACTCTCTGGGACGGCCTGGACCTTGATATCCGGGCCGGCGAATTCCTTGCGGTCCTGGGGCCGAATGGATCCGGTAAAACCAGCTTCCTCAAAGTCCTGCTCGGACTGCAGGAGCTGACGAACGGCACCGTGGAAATCAACGGGCACCCTGCCCGGCGCGGCAGCCGCGACATTGGCTACATTCCGCAGCAGAAGGCCTTCGGTCCGGGAACTCCGCTGCGGGCCCGCGACCTCGTGGGGCTGGGCGTGGACGGCAACAAGTGGGGGCTGCGGCTGAACCGCACCCCCGTGCGGCGCCGCGTGGACCAGCTGCTGGAACAGGTGGGCGCCACCCGGTACGCCAACGAACCCGTCGGCCTGCTCTCGGGCGGCGAGGTGCAGCGGCTGCGCGCTGCCCAGGCGCTGGCCACGGATCCGGACCTGCTGCTCTGCGACGAGCCGCTGCTGTCCCTGGACCTTCACCACCAGCAGGCCATCAGCGCCCTGATTGACCGCCGCTGCCACGAAGAGGGCTCGGCGGTGGTGTTTGTGACCCACGAGATCAACCCCGTCATCGACTACGTGGACCGGGTCCTGTACCTGGCCGGCGGCACCTTCCGCACCGGCACGCCCTCGGAAGTGCTCCGCTCCGACGTCTTGTCGGAAATGTACGGCAGCCGGGTCGAAGTTCTCCGCAGCCACGGCCGCATCGTTGTCCTCGGCATCCCCGACGCCACCACCCACGTGCATGGAGAGAGCGAGGACGAGCATGGACCTGCGTGATTTCTTCTCCGCCGTCTTCAATTTCAGCGATTACGGGCAGCTGCTGCCGCTTGTCGCCAACTCCCTGTGGGCCGCCGCAATCCTCGGGCTGGTTGGCGGACTGATCGGGACCTTCGTCCTGATGCGCGACCTGGCGTTCGCCGTGCACGGGATTGCCGAACTGTCCTTTGCCGGTGCCGCTTTTGCGCTGCTGATTGGCGCCAATGTGGTCCTTGGATCCCTGATCGGGTCCGTCGCCGCGGCTGTGCTGCTTGCGGTGATGGGGCTCAAGGCCCGCGACCGAAACTCGGTCACCGGCGTCATCATGCCCTTCGGCCTTGGCCTGGGCATCCTGTTCCTGGGACTCTACGAAGGCCGCTCGGCCAACAAGTTTGGCCTGCTCACCGGGCAGATCGTCGCCGTGGACACGGTGCAGCTGAACCTGCTCGCCGGCACCGCCGTCGTCGTCGTTGCCGGGCTTGTCCTGATCTGGCGGCCGCTGACCTTTGCCAGCGCAGATCCCGAACTGGCCGAAGCACGCGGAGTTCCCGTGCGCGTGCTGTCCATTGTCTTCATGGTCCTGCTGGGACTGTCGGTGGCACTGTCCATCCAGGTGGTTGGCGCCCTGCTGGTGCTGTCGCTGCTGATTACGCCTTCGGCTGCGGCGCTGCTGGTGACGTCATCCCCGCGGCTGGTGGTGCTGCTCAGCGTGCTGTTTGCGGTGGCTTCCTCGGTGGGCGGCATCCTGCTGGCACTGGGCGGACGGATATCGATCAGCCCGTACGTCACCACTATTTCGTTCCTGATCTACGTGGTGTGCCGGCTGATCAAGCGCAGCCGCACCAGGGGACGGGTCCGGCGGGGGCAGGCCACAACCGCTTAGCAGGGCGCGGCGGCCCCCGGGTGTGTTTTCAGGAGGCGCTGCACTCCGGGCACAGCCCGAAGATTTCCACAGTATGGGCCACATCGGTGAACCCGTACTGGGCCCCGAGGCCGGCAGCCCACGCCTCGACGGCCGGGGCCTCCACCTCCACCGCCTTGCCGCAGTTGCGGCAGACCAGGTGATGGTGGTGGTGCTCGACGGCGCAGCGGCGGTACAGCGCCTCGCCGTCGCCGTTGCGGAGCACATCCACCTGGTTTTCTTCCGCCATGGACTGCAGGATGCGGTAGGTCGTGGCCAGGGAGACGCTGTCTCCGCGCTCGTGGAGCAGGCGATAGAGCTCCTGGGTGCTGATGAAGTCGTCCAGCTCATCCAGGGTGCGCCCCACGGCCAGGCGCTGCCGCGTGACCCGTTCCGGGCTCCGCTTGGCGGGCTGGGACGTCTCGGATGACATGCTCACTCCTTGGAAACGGTGATGCCTGTTGGAACGCAGCTTCCAGATTATCGCACTGGACGCGGAACGGCCCCCGGGCGCACTGATGCCGGGGCTGCGGCCATCCGGCGCGTTCGGGTCCGGCCGGGGGAGCAGCGGGGTACTGTGGCCCGTATGAAACTGACCAAGTACACCCATTCCTGTGTGCGCCTGGAGCGCGGCGGCAACGTCCTGGTGCTGGATCCCGGTTCGTTTTCGGAAGTGGAGGAAGCACTGGACGGAGCACAAGCCGTCCTGGTCACCCACGAACACGCAGACCATCTCGACCGCGGCCCGGTCCTGGCCCAGCTCAGGGCAAATACTTCCCTGGTGCTGTACGCGCCGGCGAAACTGGCCGCCGACCTGCGCTCCGCTGCCGAAGGCGGCGGTGAAGCGGGCGCAGGGGTTGCCGGACGGATCCTCGACGTGGAACCGGACAGTACCTTCACCGCGGCGGGTTTCACGGTGCAGGCCTTCGGCGGACAGCACGCCCTGATCCACCCGCTGGTGCCGCTGGTGGCCAACATCGGCTATCTGATCGAGGGGACGCTCTACCACCCGGGGGACTCGTTTGTGGTGCCCCACGGCCTGAAGGCGAAAACCCTGCTGGTGCCGATCCACGCGCCGTGGTCCAAGGTGGGGGAAGTTGTTGACTTCGTCATCGCCTGCGGCGCCGAGCGCGCCTACCCCATTCACGACGCCCTGCTGAACGAACGCGGCCTGAACGTCGCCGAAAGCCACGTCGAACGCTTCGGAGAACTGTACGGGACGGTGTACCAGCACCTCTCCGCCGGTGACTCGGTGCAGATATGAGCGGGCCCGTCATAGACGTCGGCCAACTGCAGGAAATGCTCGCCTCCGGGGACCCGGTGGTCCTGCTGGACGTGCGGTGGGCACTGGGCAGCACCGACGGTCACAAGCAGTACCAGCGCGGCCACCTTCCCGGCGCCGTGTACGTGGATCTGGAAACCGAGCTGGCCGCGCCGGCCGGCAAGGGAAGCGAAGGCCGGCACCCCCTGCCGGATCCGCAGGACTTTGCCGCAGCGGCCAGACGCTGGGGAATCAACAGCGGCGACACGGTGGTGGCTTACGACGCCGTGGGCGGCACTTCCGCCGCCCGTGCCTGGTGGCTGCTGCGGCATGCCGGGCTGGACTCCGTGTACCTGCTGGACGGCGGCGTCGTGGCGTGGCACCGCGCAGGGCTGGCACTGGAAGGCGGCCCGGTGGAGCCGACGCCCGGCGACGTGGAGCTGTCATGGGGAAAAATGCCGGTGGTCCACATGTGGGATGTCCCCGCCGTCGTGGCCGGCGGGAAACTGCTCGACGCGCGGGCCAAGGAACGGTACCGCGGCGACCGGGAACCCGTGGATCCGCTGGCGGGCCATATCCCCGGGGCGGTGAACGCACCGGCAGCGGACAACCTGAGCGCCGAAGGAACGTTCCGATCCCCGGAAGAACTCCGTGCCTCCTTCGAGGCGCTCGGAGTACGCGGAGACCAACCGGTGGCCGTCTACTGCGGTTCCGGAGTTTCCGCCGCCCACGATGTGGCCGCCCTGGAGCGCGCCGGCTACCGGGCAGCCCTCTATCCGGGGTCCTGGTCGCAGTGGTCGGCTACTAAAGGTTCCCCGGTTGCGGTGGGAGCGAAACCGGGCGAATGGCCGGGAACCGGGCAAAGGCGATAGCGTCGTTTCATGATGAGAGGCCGTCCCGTACCCCCGCCCCTGCACCTGCAGGTCCCCCATGATGCCCAGGCATCCGGCCCTTCCCCAGCCACTGCCCAATCCCCAGAAGGAGCAACCATGCCCACCCTCTTCACCAAGATCATCAACGGCGAAATTCCCGGCCGTTTCGTGTGGAAGGACGATGACGTGGTGGCGTTCCTGAGCATTGGACCGCTCAGCGACGGGCACACCCTGGTGGTGCCCCGGCAGGAGGTCGACAAATGGACCGAGGCCCCCGCGGAACTGGTCCAGAAGCTGACGTCAGTGGCCCACGCCATCGGCCAGGCGCAAGTGTCGGCGTTCGGCTCTGACCGGGCAGGGCTGAGTATCGCCGGCTTCGAGGTCGACCATCTTCACCTGCATGTGTGGCCGACGAATTCCCTGCAGGACTTCGACTTCAGCCGCGCGGAGTCCGACCCGGATCCCGAACGCATGGAAGCCAATGCCCAAAAGCTCCGGGAAGCCCTGCGGGCCGCCGGACACGGGGCCTTCGTCCCGGAACAGTAACCGGCTGCGCACACTGCCCGCCCGCTCCGGCGTTAGGCCGGAGCGAGCGCGGCGTTCAGGGCAGTGCGGATGCGCTTTTCGGATACTGAACGGACCGTGCCGAGTTCCTGCGCGAAAAAGCTGATCCGCAGTTCCTCGATCATCCAGCGGACCTCGGTCAGCGCCGGAGGTGTGCCGGCGCCGGGCAGCAGGGCCGCGACGGCGTCGTCGTAGTCATCCTCCAGCGCCTGCACCACGGCCATCTGCTGCGCATCACGCTGGACGTTGGTGGGCAGCTTTTCCAAGCGGCGTTCAATGCCCGACAGGTAACGCGGCAGGTGGGTCAGCTGCGCGTAACCGGTGCGGGCGACAAACCCCGGGTACACGAGCGAATCCAGCTGGGCGCGGATGTCGTTCAGGGCGCTGATCAGGGCCAGGGACTGTGTGCCCTTCAGCGCCTTGGTGATGCGGCGGGTGCTGGAGAGGATCTTCTCCACCGTGGCGGTCACGGTGAAGACGGTGTCGATCAGCTCAGCCCGCACCTTTTCGTACAGTTCGTCGAAGTCGGCGCGGTTCCATGGCAGGGCCTCGGGGGTCAGCTTGTCCACGGCGGCCAGCGTGCAGTCCTCGATCAGGGCGGCGACGGAACCGTGCGGATTCTGGCTGAAGGTCAGTTTTTCGGCATTGCTCAGGTGTTCCAGGACGTACTTGGCCGGGCTGGGCACGCGGAGCACCAGCAGACGGATGACGCCGCCGCGCATGGCGGCTGCCTGCTCGCCGGCATTCTGGAACATCCGCAGCCCCGCCGTCTTGCCTTCATCAACCAGCGCCGGGTAGCCGGTGACCATGTGCCCGGCAACCAGCCGCTGCACCTGCCTGTCGATGGTGCCCACGGTCCACTCGGTCAGCCCGGTCTGTTCCGCGAGCGATGGTCCGGATCCGGCGGGCAGGCCGGACTCCGCGCCGGCCGGCGCGGGATTTCCGGGGGATCCCTTGCCTTTCCGTCCGGCCTTGGGCGTCACGGTTTTGGGGGTGGCACCGAGCGAGTCGGCAATGGCACGGCGGGTGGCCGGAGCCAGGGACTCCTGCAGCGCGCCCAGGTCCTTGCCTTCGTCCAGGACCTTTCCGGATCCATCCACCACGCAGAAGCTCATCCGCAGATGTTCGGGCACAGCGTCCCAGTTCCAGGAACCGGGCGGAATGATGTGTCCCTTGAGCCGGCGCAGGGCCAGTTCCAGGGAAGGCTCCAGCGCGTCCTTCGCGGGGTCGAAGTCAGCGGCCAGCGCCGCAGCGGCGGCCCGTGCCACATCAGGGGCCGGAATGAAATTCTTCCGGATGGCCTTGGGCAGCGACTTGATCAGCGCGGTGATCAGTTCGGCCCGCAGGCCCGGAATCTGCCACTTGAACGGCTCGGGATCCAGCTGGTTCAGGAAGAGCACGGGCACCTCGACGCTCACGCCGTCGCCCGCTCCGGCTATGCCGGGGGAGAACTCGTAGGTCAGCGGCAGGTCAAAGTCGCTGTAGTGGAAACTCTTCGGGAAGTCGTTTTCATCCAGCCCGGAGGCGTCGTCGGTGCGCAGGGCCTCGGGGTCGAAGTCCAGCAGGGTCGGATTCTCGTGCCGGGCGCTCTTCCACCACTTGTCGAAGTGCCGTTCCGAAACCACGTCTTTGCCGACGCGCTCGTCGTAGAACTCGAAGAGCGTCTCGTCGTCCACCCGCAGGCCCCGGCGGCGAACCCGGTTCTCCAGCTCCTCCACTTCGGCCAGCAGCGCCTGGTTGCGGTGGAAGAACTTGTGGTGGGTGCGCCAGTCGCCCTCCACCAGGGCATGCCGGATGAACATTTCCCGGGACAGTTCCGGGTCCACCCGGCCGTAGTTGATGCTGCGCTGGGGAATGACCGGCACACCGTAGAGCGTGACCTTTTCGTAGGCCATCACCGAGCCGCGGCTCTTGGACCAGTGCGGCTCGCTGTAACTGCGCTTGATCAGGTGGGGAGCCACTTCCTCCACCCACAGCGGATCAAATTTCGCGGCCACCCTCGCCCAGAGCCGGGACGTTTCCACCAGTTCGGCGGCCATCACCCAATCCGGTGTCTTCTTGAACAGGGCGGAGCCGGGGAAGACCGCAAACCGGGTGCCCCGGGCACCGGAGTACTCCCGCTTGCGCTGGTCGTACAGACCGATGTGGCTGAGCAGGCCGGCGAGGAGGCTCATGTGGATCTCTTTGTCATGCGCCACCGGGTCCACCGGCCCCGGCGTGAGCGTGATGCCCAGCGGCTTGGCGATCTGACGCAGCTGGGTAAACAGATCCTGCCACTCGCGGATGCGCAGGTAGTTCAGGAACTCGTTTTTGCACAGCCTGCGGAAGGCCGACGACGAGAGTTCCTTTTGCTTCTCCTGCACGTAACGCCACAGGTTAAGATAGCCGGTGAAGTCAGAGTTTTCATCCACGAAGCGCTTGTGCAGTTCAGCGGCCTTCTGGGCGCGTGCGGCGTCGTCCTTCGAGGGGCGCTCGCGCGGATCCTGGATGGTCAGGGCAGCGGTAAGCACCATGACTTCCTTGGCGCAGCCGCGGGCACCGGCCTCCACGATCATCCGGCCCAGCCGGGGGTCAACCGGCAGCTGGGACAGCTTGCGGCCCACCGGCGTGATGCCGCCGGCCGGCTGCAGGGCGCCGAGTTCCTTGAGCAGGGTGGCGCCGTCGTTGATGGCCTTGGAATCCGGCGGCTGGACAAACGGGAAGTCCGCCACGTCCTTGGGCCCCTTGGCCACGCCCATGGCAGCCATCTGCAGGATGACCGCCGCAAGGTTCGTGCGCAGGATTTCGGGGTCCGTGAACTCCGGGCGTGACTCAAAGTCCTCCTGCGAATACAGGCGGATGGCAATGCCGTCCGAAACACGGCCGCACCGGCCCGAACGCTGGTTGGCGGAGGCCTGGGAAATGCGCTCGATGGGCAGCCGCTGGACTTTGGTCCGGTGCGAGTACCGGGAGATGCGCGCGGTGCCGGTGTCGATGACGTATTTGATCCCCGGCACGGTCAGCGAGGTCTCGGCAACGTTGGTGGCCAGGATAATCCGCCGGTGCTTGCCGGGGTGGAAGACCTTGTGCTGGTCCGCCAGGGAGAGCCGGGCGTACAGCGGCAGGATCTCCGTGTTCGCCAGGCGGGGCACGCGCTGCACCGAGGAGCGCAGGGCATCGGCGGCGTCGCGGATTTCGCGCTCGCCGGAGAAGAAGATCAGGATGTCTCCGGGGGCTTCGCGGGAGAGTTCCTCGACGGCGTCGCAGACGGCGTCCACCGGGTCGCGGTCTTCTTCCAGCTCATCGTCGACGTCTTCGTCGTCCGATCCGCCGTCCGCCGGCTGGTTGAGCGGGCGGTAACGGATCTCCACGGGGAAGGTCCGCCCGGAAACTTCGATGATGGGCGCCGGCTTGCCGTCGGCCGCAAAGTGCTCGGCAAAGCGTTCCGGATCAATGGTGGCCGAGGTGATGATGACCTTCAGGTCCGGCCGTTCCGGCAGGAGCCTGCGCAGGTAGCCCAGGATGAAGTCGATGTTCAGGCTGCGCTCATGGGCTTCATCAATGATGATGGTGCTGTATTTCTTCAGCTTGCGGTCGTGCTGGATTTCGGCCAGCAGGATGCCGTCCGTCATGAGCTTGACCTTGGTCTGCCGGCTGGTTTCGCCGGTGAAGCGCACCTGGTAGCCCACCTCCGCGCCGAGCTCGACGTCGAGCTCCTCCGCGATGCGCTCGGCCACCGTGCGGGCGGCCAGCCGCCGCGGCTGGGTGTGGCCGATCAGGCCCTTCTCCGCCAGCCCGAGTTCCAGGCACATCTTGGGGATCTGGGTGGTTTTGCCGGAACCGGTTTCGCCCGCGATGATCGTCACCTGGTTGGCGGCAATGGCCGCCATGATGTCTTCGCGGCGCTCCGAAACGGGCAGCTGGGCGGGGTAGGAAATAGTCAGTGCCATGATTGCTTCCAGTCTAGTGGCTGGAACCGTAACCTTCTCCTGATTTCGCCGAGGGCCGGGCATCAGCGGCCCGCTGGAGCAGGGCGGCGGTGGAGCGGGCGCGGTCGCGCATCTCGGCCGGGGCCAGGATTTCGAATTCCAGCCCCAGCCCGGCCAGGCGCAGCAGCGGCAGATCCAACGAATCCCATCCGCCGCGCAGGATCGTATAGTTCGGCCCGTCCTCTTCCAAAGTGGCGGCCTCCGGCGGAATCCGCTCCTGCAGCTCGCCGATTGGCGCCGCAAGCCGCAGGACGACGTCGTACCGGTACGGGAAGCGGGTTATGGAGTCCTGGACATAGGCCGCCATGTCCTTGGCGGGCAGGGGACGGGGGAAGAAGCGCTCCCGCATGGCCGGGATGCTCTGGCACCGGTCCATGCGGAAGGTCCGCCAGTCCTGCCGCTCCAGGTCCCACGCCGCGAGATACCAGCGGCGGCCGGTGCTGACCAGCTTGTAGGGTTCCACCATCCGGCGTCCGGGAGCGGCGCCGGCCGCGGTGTAGCGGAAGGAGACCACCCGCTGTTCGGCAATGGCGCCGGAGAGGGCGGTCAGGGTCTGGGGATCGACGCTGGCGGCATTGCCGGCGAGCACGCTGACGGATAACCGCAGGGCGGAGAATTTGGGCCGCAGCCGTCCGGGCAGGACCTGCTCCAGCTTGGCCAGGGCACGGACCGAGGCCTCGCCGATGCCGGCAACCGGGCCGGTGGCGACGGCCGCCAACCCGAGTGCGACGGCGAGTGCCTCGTCGTCGTCGAGCAGCAGCGGGGGAAGCTGCGCGCCGGAGCCGAGCTGGTAGCCCCCGGCGATTCCCGGCGATGCGGAGATCGGGTAGCCGAGGCTGCGCAGTTTGCTGATGTCGCGCCGGACCGTGCGTTCGGTGACGGTCATGCGGTCGGCGAGCGCCGCGCCGGTCCATTCACGCCGCATCTGCAGCAGTGACAGCAGGTGCAGCAGGCGGGCTGAGGTTTCCAACATGGACACCAAGGTACTCCTGGCTAAGGACAGAAGCTGTCCGCATTCGTTCATATTCTGGGTCATGCACCACATTCGGCGGCAGGACAGCCAAGGCGGGACCGCCGGCGCCGCCGAAGAGAACCGGCACCGCCAAGATCACCGGTACCACGAAAGGCAGGCGCAGTGATGGAACGGAATGCGGAAACGGAGCGGACCGCAGGCGCCGGGCCGGCGGGTGGACTGGACGTTCCCGCTTTGCTTGCGGAGCAGCTGCAGTGGCACTGGGAGAACCAGGCCCGTCCCCGGCTGGAAAGGCTAACCGATGAGGAATACTTCTGGGAGCCCGTTCCCGGCTGCTGGAACGTACGGCCCCGGGGGACGGGGACGGCGCCCATCCACGCGGGTTCGGGGGAGTTCACCATCGACTTCGAGTATCCGGAACCGGTGCCCGCCCCCGTCACCACGATTGCCTGGCGGCTCGGCCACCTTCTGGTGGGAGTGCTGGGGGTCCGGAACGCCGCCCACTTCGGCGGCCCGCAGGTCAGCTATGAGGACTTCTCCTATCCGGGCACGGCTGCCGGGGCGCTGCTGCGCGACCTCTACGCCCACTGGCAGCGGTAGCGGGCGGGGAGACGGTCCCCTTGGTTGGCACAACCGTTGCGATCGTACCGTCCGGTCGGTACGCTCGGCGGACAGCATGATCCAGCTCATACTCAAGGGAGAGACATGACCGAGGTTCCGGCACCACCAGAACAACGCACCGCCGTCGTCACCGGCGCGGGGCGGGGCATCGGCGCCGCCGTTGCATCCCGGCTCGCAGCTGACGGCCACCGCGTGGCCGTCCTCGACCTCCGCGAGGAGGACACCGCAGGCACGGTCGAGGCCATCAACAACTCCGGGGGCAAAGCGGTGGGGGTGGGCGCTGACGTCTCCGATGCCGGCGCCGTGGATGCCGCGGTGGCACGGATAGCCGAGGAGCTTGGCGCACCCACCATCCTCGTCAACAACGCCGGGATCCTGCGGGACAACCTGCTGTTCAAGATGACCGAAACGGACTGGGACGCGGTTATGGGCGTCCATCTCCGCGGGGCGTTCCTGATGAGCCGCGCGGTGCAGGTCCACCAGGTCAAGGAGAAATGGGGGCGCATCGTCAACCTGTCCAGCACCTCGGCGCTGGGCAACCGCGGGCAGGCCAACTACTCCGCGGCCAAGGCCGGGCTGCAGGGCTTCACCAAGACCCTGGCCATCGAACTCGGCCGGTATAACGTGACGGTCAACGCCATTGCGCCGGGCCTGATCGAGACCGACATGACCCGGGCAACGGCGGAACGGATGGGAGTTGCGTACAGCGACTTCATCTCCCACGCTGCGGCCGGGATTCCGGTGGGACGGACGGGAAAGCCCGCCGACATCGCGGCGGCCGCATCGTTCTTTGTCCGGGAGGAAGCATCCTTCGTCTCCGGACAGGTGCTTTACGTAGCCGGCGGACCGAAGGACTAGGGATGGCTCACTTCACCTCCGTGGAAGAGCTGGAATCCGCCGTCGGGCAGCGGGAAACCAGCGAATGGATCACCATAGACCAGGAACGCATCAACCGGTTTGCCGACGCCACCGGCGACCACCAGTGGATCCACCTGGACCCGGAACGGGCTGCCGCCGGACCCTTCGGCGGCACCATCGCCCACGGGTTCCTGGTGCTGTCGCTGTTGCCGGCCCTGACGGCAGGCCGGCTGAGCGTGGACGGAGCGGTCATGGGCATCAACTACGGGCTGGACCATGTGCGGTTTCCCCACCCCGTTCCGGTGAACAGCCGGGTGCGCGCTGTGTCGGAACTGGCAAAGGTGGAAACCACGCGCCAGGGCATCAGGATCGTCACCGGGATCACCATTGAGCTGGAGGGGGCGGACAAGCCCGCCGTCGCCGCTGATTGGATCACCCTGTACGTGCTGGCCTAAGCAAGGGACCTGCCCGTCAAAGAACGGGCAGGTCCCTTTGCTCATGTCCGCCCCGCTGCGTGCGGGCGGCCTGTGCCTACTGCGGAATGCCGTTCTCGGGCATGGCGGCGCGTTCCTCGGTGTAGGCGCTCACCGAGTCGCCGTCGACCGCATAGGGGGTTCCGGTGTAGGACTGCACGCCGCCGGACACCAGGGTGATCATTCCGCCCGTGTAGCCGGCGTGGCTGTCAGCGCTGAACCCGAGGGGGACGTGTCCGTTGCCTTTGACGCTGCCGGATTCCAGGGCTTCCAGCAGCGACTCGCGCGTGGGGTCCTCCCCGGCTTCATGCAGTGCCTCAACGAAGAGGTAGCCCAGCGACATCCCGAAGATGGTGTTGCCGTCGAACGGCGCCCCCGGGTTGTACTCCTCGTTGATTTCCTTGAACTTCGCGGTCCACTCATCCGCTTCATCCGAG
Source organism: Arthrobacter gandavensis (assembly GCF_009192735.1). Taxonomy (GTDB): domain Bacteria; phylum Actinomycetota; class Actinomycetes; order Actinomycetales; family Micrococcaceae; genus Arthrobacter_B; species Arthrobacter_B citreus. The sequence continues at coordinate 136,945 of NZ_VTFU01000002.1, read as the reverse complement.
TACGCCGGAAGGTAGTTGGCGCTGATGAACCCCTCCAGCAGCTTGTCGGTGTTTTCGCCGAGGTAGCTTGACAGGGTGTTGTAGTCGCCGCCCGCTGATGACGCCGCCCACTTCGGGAAGTAGCCGAGCTTGGCGGCGGTTCCGATGGCCTGGGCGCTGAAGCCGTTGATCGAGGCCAGGAAGTTCACCTCGCAGCCTGCTGCCTGCATGGCGCTGATCTGGGCTGCGACGTCCGTGTTGGCCGTGGAGTACACCTGTGAGCTGGCGAGCCCATCACTGCCCAGTGCCGCTTCGAGTCCGGTCTTGAAGTCCGCGCCGAAGTCGTCGTCCTGGCCGAAGAGGCAATAGGTCGCGTCGGGGAATTCCTCCTGCACGTAGGTGGCCAGCACCTTGGACTCGGTGTCGTAGTCCTGCATGAAGCCGTAGGTGTAGGGGTATTCCTCGGGCTGGTTCCAGGTGGGGCTGCCGGAGGCGACGAAGAGGTCCGGAACTTCGTTGTCGTTCAGGAAGTCCAGCACCGAGCTGTGCGGGGGAGTGCCCAGCCCGCCGAGAATCGCGAACACTTCGTCTTGGAGCACCAGCTCGCGCACCACGCTCTGCGTGTTTGCCGGGTTGTAGCCGTCATCCTTGACGCTGTACTCAATGGTGCGGCCGTGAACACCGCCGTTGTCATTGACGTAGTCGAAATAGGCCTTGGTTGCCGGCGAGATGGACGAGTATCCGGAGGCGGCCGGCCCGGTGAGCGGTTGGTGGGTGCCCACCGTGACAGTGGTGTCGGTGACCCCGGGTACGTCCTCGGCGGCAGCGGAGTCACCCCCTCCGGAGGAGCCGCACGCTCCCAGGGCGAGGGCCGCCGTGACGGCGGCGGCAAGGACCGGGTACTTGGAACTGGTCATGGCTGGCCTTTCGTAGTGGATAGTTGCGGTTGCGGTTGCAGGGGAGGCGTGGATGGTGCCGGAACGGCCGTTGGCGCAGTGACGCGGAACTTGCGCGCCGCGGCGGAGAGCAGTCCCTGGATGCCGCGGGGCGCGAGCAGGATCACCAGGATGAGGATGGTGCCGAACACAGCGATGGCCAGGTTTCCGTCCAGCCGCTGTGCCATGTCCGCGGACACCGGGAGGTCGGCCGTGAGGGAATTGATGGAGTGCGGCAGGAACACCATGATCAAGGCACCCCAGACGGCCCCGGTGAGGGAGCCGATGCCACCGATGACGGCAGCCATGAGCAGGTACAGGGACAGGACCAGGGAATACGCTCCGGGGCTGGCGCTTTGCGTGATGTAGGCCAGCAGGCCGCCGCCCACACCGGCTGCGGCCGCACTGACGGTGAAGGAGATGATCTTGGTGCGGGCCACGTTTACGCCGGAAAGCGAGGCGGCGGCATCGTTGTCACGCACGGCACGGAGCTGGCGGCCGAAACGCCCCCGGAGCAGGTTATTCAGCACCACCATGACGGCGACGGCGCAAAGGATGGCCGGCCAGGACTGCCACTGCTCGTTGCTGACGGCGCCGCGGAGGGCTGCCGGGCGCTTCTCCACCGTGATCCACAGCCCCTGGTCGCCGCCGAGCAGCCCGGAGAAGGTGCTGGTGACCGCCGGAATGGCCACCACCAGCGCAAGCGTGAAGCCGGCGAGGTACGGGCCATGCAGCCGTCCCGCCGCGCAGCCGATGACCAGTCCCAGCAGTGCTGCCCCCAGGACAGCGGCGGCCAGCGGTGCCAGCAGCAGGACCGGACCTTCGATTCCGGCCTCCGCCAGGGCATTGGCGCAGAGCGCGTAGCTGTAGGCGCCGCAGGCCATCAGCGCCGCCTGGCCGAGCGAAAGCTGCCCGCCGCTTCCGGTCAGCACGGTCAGTCCGGCAACCGCACAGAGGTAGGCGCACACGGTGGCCAGCTGATAAGACACAAAAGCTTCGAGCCCAAAGGTCAGGCTGATCAGGGCAGCCGCGGCTCCGGCGGCCAGCAGCAGGGATTTGAGCGGATTCATACCGTGCGCTCCTTCGTCATGGAAAACAGTCCGGCGGGGCGGAGAAGCAGCACCGCCAGCAGGAGGACCAGCACTGCGATGGGAGCCAGCGTGGCGCCGAGGTAGCCGCTGACCCAGCTGAGCACCACTCCCACGGCCAGGCCGCCCGCAACGGCGCCGCCGGCGGAATCCAGTCCGCCCACCACGGCAACGGTGAAGGCGTACACAAAGACGGTGTCCACGGCGTGTGGATTCAGGCCGAGCTCGGTGGGAATGATGAGCAGGGCAGCCAGGGCACCAACCGCTGAGGACAGTGCCCAGCCCAAGGTCAGCATGCGGGAGGACCGCACCCCCAGCAGCCGCGCCAGGTCGGGGGCGAAGGCGGCGGCGCGCAGCCTGAGCCCCAGGGATGTCTTGGTGAAAAGCAGCGCCAGCCCGCCGACAATCACGGCGATGCACGCGAAGATAAACAGGTCATAGGGGGATACGGCGCTGATGCCGCCGATGGAGATGGGTGAGGTGCTGAAGGGTGTGGCCATGGCCCGGTAGCCGTTGCCGAAGATCATCCCCAGGATTGCCTGGATGACCAGCAGCAGTCCGAGTCCGGCTATGACGGAGTTCAACGGGGAAGTGTTTCCCACAAACCGCATCACGGTCCGCTCGACCACCGCGCCCAGGAGCAGCCCCGCGGCGACGGCGGATGCCAGCCCCATCCAGTAGCTGCCCGTGGCACTGGTCACGGTGAAAGCCACATAGGTGGTGGTCACGGCCATGGCGCCCTGGGCGAAATTCACGATGCGGGCGGCGCGCCAGATGATGACCAGCGACAGCGCGAAAGCCGCCAGGACGGCTCCGCGTGCGAGACCGTCAACGGTGAGGAAGAGAAATCTGTCCATCAGAACCCCAAGTAGGTGTGGCGGAGATCGGTGTCCGCGGCCAGGTCGGCAGCGGTGCGGGAAGCAACGACTTTTCCCAGGCTGAGTACGACGCCGTCATCGGCTACGGCGAGTGCGCTGCGGACGTTCTGCTCAATGAGGAGGACGGTTAGTCCGGTGTCGTCACGCAGCCCGCGCAGCAGCCCCAGGATCTGGGCGGTGATCCGCGGGGCCAGGCCCAGGGACGGTTCGTCCAGGAGGAGCAGCCGGGGATCCGCCATCAGTGCCCGGCCCAGGGCCAGCATCTGTCGCTCGCCGCCGGAGAGCTGGTGGCCGGCGGCCCGGCGCCGGCGGGCCAGCGGTTCGAAGAGTTCGTACATCCGCGTGAGCAGGGCGGCTGCGGCGGCACGGTCCCGGCGCCAGAGTCCTCCGAGGCGCAGGTTCTCATCCACGGTGAGCTCGGTGATGACTCCGCGTCCTTCCGGGACCAGGGCAATGCCGCGGCGCACCATGTCCTCAACCCTGGCGCCGGCGAGATCCGATCCGTCAAAGCGGATGCTGCCGCCCGTTGGCGGCAGCTGACCGATGATGGTGCGCAGCAGCGTGGTTTTGCCGGCGCCGTTTGCACCGACGACGGCGGTGATGCTGCCGGCCTCGACGGTGATGCTGACGCCGTGCAGAACGGGAACGGGCCCGTATCCGGCGCTCACCGAGTCCAGGACCAAGAGGCCGCTCATACCGGCTCCACCCCCAGGTAGGCGTCGGTAACGGCGGCATTGGTGCCAATCTCCGCGGGTGTTCCCTCGGCGATCAGCTTGCCGAAGTCCAGGACGGCGATGCGCTCGCAGACGCTCATGACCAGGTCAACGTGGTGTTCCACAAGCACCACCGAGCAGCCCGTGGCGGGAATGGCGCTGATGATTTCCGCCAGTTCGTCGATGTCCTCGTGGGCCAGTCCGCCGGCGGGTTCGTCCAGCAGCAGCAGCCGGGGGGATCCTGCCAGGGCGCGTGCCAGCGCCACTTTCTTCCGGACCCCGTAGGGAAGCGTGTCCGGCAGCGCGGAAGCATGACCGGCGATGCCCAGTCCGTCCATGGCCTGGAGCGCGCGGTCCCGAAGCCGTGCTTCCCCGCGCCGGGAACGCGGCAGTGCCAGGGCATCCGCCAGCGCGCCGTGGCGGGCTGGACCTTCCAGCCCGAGCATGACGTTTTCCAGGACGGTGAGTCCGGAAAACAGGCCCAGGCCCTGGAGGGTGCGGGAAACGCCGTGATGGATGAGGCGGTGGGGCCGGGGCCGAAATGCATCGCCGTCGAGCTCCAGGGAACCGGACGCTGGAGAGCTGAAGCCGCAGACGACGTTGAAGAGGGTGGTTTTGCCCGCCCCGTTGGGTCCGATGACGCCGACCACTGTGCCTGCCGGAACGTCGAAGGAGACGGCATCCAGCGCCGTAAGGCCGCCGAACTTCACGCTGATGCCGCGGAAACTCAGCCGGGGAGGAACCGACTGGTCGGTATGTTGCACTGCCATAGGGACTCCGTTGTCTCGTAAATGGTTGCCGTGCTGAAAATCGTGATTGGTGGGTCAGGGATTGCCTTGGCCGCCCGGGCGGGCACAGGTTACAGAGCCAGCACCACCCGCCCTGCGGTCAGTCCATCACCGAGGCGCTGCACGGCATCGGGCGCCGAGGCAAACGGAACGGTTTCAGTGACCAGCGGACGGACCAGGCCCTTGTCCGCCAACAGGGTGAGCTGCTCATGAGCCTCCCTCACCAGCTCCGGCGCCCGCTTGGTGTAGAGCGCCCAGTGCAGGCCCAGCAGTGAGTAGTTCTTGACGAGGGCGTGGTTCATGCGTGCGGCCTGCAGGGTTCCGCCGGCAAAGCCCACCACCACGATCCGGCCTTCAAAGGCGATGCAGCGGGTGGATCGGTCAAAGGTTTCCCCTCCCACCGGATCGTAGATGATGTCGGCTCCGCGGCCTGCGGTGGCCGTGTTCACCACCTCGACGAAATCCTCGGTGGTGCGGTTCACCACGATGTCCGCCCCTGCCTCTTCGGCCACCCTTCGCTTGGCTTCGTTGCCAACAACCCCGATCACCGTGGCTCCGGCGGCCTTGCCCAGCTGCACGGCCGCCGTGCCGACACCGCCGGCGGCTGCGTGCACCAGCAGCGTCTCACCGGGAGCGATCCGCGCCCGGCGGTGGAGGCCGAAGTACCCGGTCTGGTAGCCGATGCACAGTGCCGCGGCCTCGGCGTCGGACAGGGAATCCGGGGCCGGGAAAACAGCCGCTGCCGGAACCTGCACCAGCTCGGCCATCACGCCAAGATGCGATGCAATGACGCGGTCACCGGGCGCAATGCCGGTGACGCCGTCGCCGATTGCCGTAACGGTGCCGCACAGCTCAATGCCCGGGATAAAGGGAAGCGCGGGCTTTTCCTGGTACTGGCCGCGGCACAGCAGCACATCCGGGAAATTCAGGGCCACGGCGCGGGTGGCCAGCACTACGGTGCCAGGGATGGCTTCGGGGGCGGGCCGTTCGGCCAGGTGCAGGGCATCGCGCGGTTCGGCGAGTGTGGTGACGGTCCAGGCTTTCATTCAGATGATCCTTTGGGTGAGGCGGGCCGCAGGCCGGCGAGGTACAGGTCGGTTAGCTGCTTCGCGACCTGGTGCTTTGTCAGCGGTCCGGATGGCTGGTACCAGAACGAGAGATAGTGGGGGTTGGCGAAGAAATTGGCCACGAGAACGGCTGTTGGAATGTCGTCGCGGAAGATGCCCTCTTCCCGCCCCCGGCTGATCAGTGCGCCGAAGACCTCGTTGTAGCGGCGGCGGCGGTCCTTCACGGCTTCCATCCGGTCGTGGCTGAGCATGTGCTGGGACCGGAAGAACACGGTGCCTTCGCGGATCCAGTCGATCGACGTGACAATGACGTCTTCGCAGACCAGCCGGACGGTCTGCTCCACTGGGAGGCCGCGGGCCGCGATTTCGGTGAGGTTCTGGTGCTGAAGGGTGAGGATCCGGTCGTAAATGTCGAAGAGCAGGTCGTCCTTCGAATTGAAGTAGTGGTAGAGGGCGCCCTTGGTAACCCCGGCGGCGTCGACAATCTGCTGGACGCTGGTCTTGGCATAGCCTTGGCTGGAAAAGAGCTCCACGGAAACGCGGGCCAGTTCTTCCTTGATGTTCATGGTCTTCATGCAGGTGTTCCGTGTTTCTCTGGGGTTTCGTACGGGGGTTCCACCGGGGAGGCTGCGGAACCGACCGGTTGGTATGTGCATCACCATACCGTCATGGCGCCCGTTATCCGCAAGGGTTTGGCGAAAGAATTCCCGCGGCTTCCGCAGTTCCGGATTTCCCCTGCCGTGTCCTGCCTCCCGGGCGGGGGACAGGCTGGTAGCGTCCCGTTGCAATCGGTGCGTCAAGCTGCCCGGGGAAGAATGCTTCGACGGGGGAACCGATGCCAGTGCGCCGCTATGTCTTTCCAGTTCTGTGGCTGGTGATTTTTGCCGTCATCGCCGCGGCTCTCTTCAAGCTTGCCTTCATCAACGGTCTCAAGGCGGAGGCGGCTGCCGGCGGCGAACAGCCGGGGGCACAGATCAGCACACCGCTTGTTCCTGCCGTGCTGGGGACGGTGACCAACCTCGTCCAGGTGCAGGGATCCGTGGTAAGCGATCCAACGGTGAACGTGAAGAGCACCAGCGACGGAACCGTGGACTTCCTCTACGTGCAGCCAGGCGACACGGTCATTGCCGGCGCGCCCCTGTTCCAGGTGAAAACTCTCCTCGAACCTGAGATGCAAACAGCGCCAACAGTCCGTCAGGAGCCATCCGATTCCGGTGAGCTTCCCCCAACTCCGGCCCCGGTGCCGGTGTACACCTATACCGACGTCCTGGCCACCGCCGACGGGACGGTGGAACAGCTGTCGGTGCTGCTGAAGCAGCAGGTTGCCGTGGGCGCCGACGTTGCTTCCCTGGACCCGGGCACCTTTTCCGTTTCGGGAACCCTCACCTCAGACCAGCAGTTCCGCATCCTGGGCCGGGCCAACACCGCCATGGTCACAGTGAACGGAGGTCCAGCACCTTTCCCCTGCAGCAACGTCAGCATGGGCAAGTCCCCGGCCGCGGAAACCGGTATCAGCACGCAGGCGCAGATTGCCGGACCCGGGCAGCCGGCGGCACCGGAAGCTCCGGCGGCCGGCAGCGTCAGCTGCAGCGTCCCCGCGGACATCCCGGTCTTTTCCGGCCTCGGCGCCGCCATCGACATCACCGCTGGGCAGGCCGAGGATGTGGTCACCGTGCCCACCACAGCGGTGCAGGGCTCGGTGCAGACCGGCATCGTCTGGGTGATGCCCGGTGGGCCGGCGGCGCCGCAAGGGCCGGGACCGGAAGGCCTGGAGGGCGAAGCGGCGGCAGCAGGACCTGGCACAGCCGCCGGTGCCGGAACCGGCGAAGAGGCCGTGGAGCGTGAAGTGTCGCTGGGGCTTAACGACGGACAAACGGTGGAGATCATCTCCGGCCTGGCCGAAGGCGAGATGGTCCTGCAGTTTGTTCCCGGTGCACCCGCACTGGATCAGCAGATGAACGGCATGCCCGGAGTGATGGGCGGATGAGTGCCCCAATCCAGGAGCAGCAGGAACACCAGCAGGCGCAAAGGGAGCCGCTGGTGCTGCTGTCACAGGTCACCCGCTCGGTGCGGCTGCCCGACAACGCCACCCTGGACATCCTGACCGGCATAGACCTCACCGTCCACGCCGGGGACCACCTCTCCATTGTTGGCCGCTCCGGTTCCGGCAAGTCCACCCTCCTGAACATCCTGGGACTGTTGGATCTGCCGACCTCGGGCACGATGACCTTTGACGGGGCCGCCGTGGAAGGGATGAGCGGGAGGTCCCGTGCCGTGGCCCGCGGAGCTGCCGTTGGCTTCATCTTCCAGCAGTTCAACCTGCTGGCCGAGCGCACCGCGCTGGAAAACGTCATGACCCCGCTGCTCTACGCCCGCGGCGCACAGTTCTGGCAGCGGGAGCGGCTTGCTGCCCGGATGCTGGAAAGGGTGGGGCTGGGCAACCGGCTGCAGGACCGGCCGCAAAAGCTGTCCGGCGGAGAACAGCAGCGCGTGGCGATTGCCCGCGCCCTGGTCCGCTCGCCCCGGCTGATCCTGGCGGACGAACCCACCGGTGCACTGGACATCACCACTGGCAGGTATGTGATGAGCCTGCTGGCGGAGGTGGCCGCGGAATCCGGAGCCGCGCTGGTGACCATCACACACGATCCCAACGTCGCAGCCCTCGCACAGGAGCATTTCCTGCTGCAGGAGGGCCGGTTGGTTCCTGGAAACGCGGTGTCGGCGTGAGCCTCTCCGGAATTGTAGGATCCCTGGTGGAAGCGTGGGCCGAGCTTCGGATCCACAAGACGAGGGTGCTGCTGGCGCTGATCGGCGTTGCCCTGTCCGTAGCAGCCCTCACAACGGTCGTGGGCTTGGGAAACATGGTCCGGGAATCCATTGCCCAAGGCAGTGAAGCGCAGTCCGGCCGGCCCGCCACGATTTCCGTGTCCATGTACGGCAATGACGGGTCCAGCCCTGATCCCGCCGCAGCCGCATCCGCCTACCGGGAGCTGGCTGAGCGTTACTCCATTGAGTATTCCTCCACAATCTTCTCGGGCGTGGTGCCGTTCCAGCTTCCACAGGGCGTCACGCAGGCGCCCATGGTGGTGGTGGAACCGGACTACAAGATCATGCGGCGGGTCCCGATGGTGGAGGGCACGTGGTTTTCCGCAGCCGACGCCGACCGGCTCGCTCCCGCCGTCGTCGTTAATGAGGCTCTGTACACGGCCATCGGGCGGCCGGACCTGGCCCGGGACCCGGTGGTTTCCATTGCAGCGGGACAGCCGGTTGATGCCGTGGTCGTGGGCGTGACCCGGGAACAGTACGAGGGGGAATATCCCCAGGCCATGATGCTCTCCGATGCCTACGCCAGGCTCGGGCTGCCCCTCGGAAACAGCAACCTGGAAATGTGGGTTCCGGAGGAACTCAGCGAGCCGCTGCAGGCCGCGGTGATTGCAGATTTGCGGGCTCAGTTCCCCGGCATGCAGGTTGACGCGTACCGTTCCGACTATGCCGCCTGGGGGGATCCCTTCGGCGGGCTGCAGTGGGCTGTGGCCGGGATTGCCGCGCTGGTGATGCTGCTCGGCGCCGTTGGGCTGCTGAACATTTCCATGGTGACGGTGAAGTACCGGGTGCGGGAAATCGGCATCCGCCGCAGCTTTGGCGCCACGTCGGGACGCATCTTTTTCGGCGTCATGCTGGAATCCGTGGTGGCGACCTTCGTTGCCGGTGTGCTGGGAGTGATGGCCGCCGTCGCCGTGGTCAAGCTGCCGGTGGTCCAGCGGGCCGTCGCATCCGGGGTCAGCGAGCTTCCGCCGTTTCCGCTCGAGGCGGCGCTGCTGGGGCTGGGGGCCGCCACCGCGGTGGGCGCCCTGGCCGGGCTGATTCCGGCGCTGGTGGCGGTGCGGGTGAAGGTCATCGACGCGATCCGCTACTGACCGGCCTGGAGCGGACGGGTTCCGGAGAATGCTTCGGGCAAAAGAAAACACCCCGGTCCGAAGACCGGGGTGTTTTCCCTTGCAATGGTGCCCTCGATAGGATTCGAACCTACGGCCTGTTGCTCCGGAGGCAACCGCTCTATCCCCTGAGCTACGAGGGCAAGGACGCCGGTAAACCGGCTGGTCCTGTGGGACTCAAGAAGCTTAGCAGGTCCGGCGCGCCGTGGGAAAACGCCACCGGTTTCGGCCGCTCAGCCGGCCGCCCGGGCACCTCCCGGCCGGCATAAAGTCAGTACCCCAGGAACGCATCCGTCCGCACCGACCGGCCGCCGGCGGCGCGGACCGCAGCACGGGCGGCGGCAACCGCGGCGGGTGATCCGGACACGTACACGGCACGCCGGGCGATATCCGGCACGGCTGAGGCGAGTCCCTCAGCGTCCGGCAGGCCCGGGCCAAGATAGGTCCACCCGCTGATCTGCGGATCGGTGGGCGTGCAGACCAGGACCCGGATGCCCATGCGGTGCAGCTCGGCGGCGTAGGCCAGTTCATCCACCGATGCGGCGGCATACACGAGGACGACGTCGCGCTCCACAGTCCCGGGACCTGTCCCGTCACCGCCGGCGGCGAGCGATCGCAGCTGGCTCATGAACGGGGTGATGCCAACGCCGGAGGCGATCAGCAGCAGCGGGGCCGTGCGGTCCCGGGGCAGCAGGAAATCACCGGCCACCGACGTCGCGGACACCACGGCGCCGGGCTTCAGCTTCAGCAGCGCAGTCTTGAACGAACTTGCCGGTTCGACGGCGCGCAGCCCCACGGCCACCGTGCCGGAATCCTGCGGAGCCGTGGTCAGGCTGAAAATCCTGCGGGTTCCCCGCGCGTCGGCTGTGCCGTGCGGGATGCTCAGTTCCACATACTGGCCCGGCTGGAAGCGCAGGGGGCGGGTGGGTTCAAACACCAGTTCGCGCGCCGTGGGGGTCAGCGCGCGGTTCTCGCGCAGCCGCAGCCGGATCCCGGTGCGCGGAGCCAGGGCAAAAGCCAGCAGGTTCCCGGCCAGCAGGGCCAGCTCGGGGGACATGAAGACCGGACCGGCGCTCAGCGGCACGGCAAACAGGACGCCGACGACGCCGGCTTCCAGCAGCCGCTGCCACCGCCGCGGAGGCAGGGTCAGCGGCTCGGACAGCATGAACCCGGCAAAAAACACCACCGGGTAGGAAGCGAACAGAATGCCCAGTGCGGAAGGCAGCGCTTCTCCGGCGAGCACCATCCGCACCATGATGATGACTCCGGCGGCGAGAAGGAAAACCCCGGCCATGGGCAGCAACCGGTTCCGGTACAGAATCACTGCCGCCGCCGGGAGCACTGCGACGAGCATCAGCGGTGCCGCCACCCACCACACGGCGGCACCCAGGCCGGTCAGCGCCAGGACCGCAGCGCCCAGGGCTGCGGGATTGAAGATGTGCCGCCCGCGCCAGACCAGCACATATTTGGACACCGTGGCGGCCCCCGCGGCCAGCGCCACCGTGAGCAGCGAGCTGCCCTCGGTGCTGGGCCACAGCAGGAAATAGAGCAGCAGTCCGGTGATCAGCGAGGAATCAGTCTGCGGACGGGTACGGAAAAGCAGCCCCATGACGCGGCTGGCGACAAGGGCTGAGATGACGGCGGTGACGGCGGTTGCGGCCAGTTCGGCCGGAGTGTAGGCGAGCGCTCCCGTGAGGGAGAGCACAAAAGACCATGCCGTAACGGCCAGCAGCAGGATCACCGTCAACCGGTACATCGTCCAGCGGCCGGTGAAGGCATCCAGGCGGCGGGTAACCGGCGCGGGCAGGGAAAGGCTCATGAAAACAGGACTCCAGCCATGGCATCTGAGAAGGTGGCCCGGCCGTCCGAGAACATCCGCACGTAATCAAAGGCGAATTCCTCGGCCAACCGGGCAGGATCGGTGAAAAATAAAGCGGTGGCGAGCCCATCCGCCGTCATGGCGTCCGCGGCGAGCACCCAGGTGGCGGCTACCCGCTGGACCGGGCGGCCGGTGGAAGCATCGACAATGTGGTGCAGTCCCTCGCCCCATGCCCTCCGGTTCGTGGCGGAGGCGCACAGCGCCCGGTCCTGCAGCGGCACGATGCCAATGGCCCGGGTGGCGTCATAGGGGTGCTCCAGGGCCACCCGCAGACCGGTGCCGCCTGCGTGCCGCAGATCGGAACCGGCGTCGACCGTGAGCTCCCGGTGCCCGGCAGCCTGCAGCAGTCCAAAGACCAGGTCCACGAGCTGGCCCTTTCCCGCGGCCCCGATATCCAGGGTGACCGGCGCCGTGGTGCTCAGCCGCACCGTTGCTCCGGCAGTTTCCCAACTGGCTGCCGACGGCCAGCGCGGTGCGGGCGCCGGCCCCGACGCGGCGAAGGAATACGCGGCGTCGTAGCCCAGCTTTTCCAGGGAATGTCCCACCAGGGGATTGACGGCCCCCTCGGTCAGCCGGTGCAGGCTGTCGAACAGGGACAGCAGCGGCGCCGCTGAGAGCGGCAAATCCACGGTTCCTGCCGCCCGGGTCAGTGCGGTGATGACCGAGTCGGAACGGAACCGCGAATAGGTGCGGTCATAATCCTCAACGAGGCCGGCCACGGCGGCCCGGACCGGTGCCGCAAGCGGTTCAGCCGTGGTGATGGTCCACGCGGTGCCGATGGCATCGAATCTCGTCTCCGGCATGGGGACTGTGTCAGTTCGCCGCTTCGCCGCGGATGGCGTCCAGAGCCTTGTTGAAGCCGGAACTCGTGAGGGAGGACCCGCCCACCTTGTCCACGTCCAGCTCGTCGATATTCTTGCCGACCACTTGATCCTGCACCTTGGACGTGAAGTCGCGCTGGTGCATCTTCGAGGTGGGGTGGTTACCGGAAGTGGTGACCTCGAGTTCTGTCACGACGCTGTCTTTGAGGGTCAGCGTGACGTCGACTTCCTCGGTCTGGTTCGACGGCGGGGTGTAGCTGCCCTGGCCTGAGTACTCCCCATCGGCATAGCTGCCGGCCGCGGCGCCTTCCTGAGGTGCGGCAGTCTGGGGCGCGGCACTCTGGGGCGCGGCGCTTGACGCTGCGGAGGGTTCCTGCGCGGCAGGTGCTTCTTCGGACGCCGGTCCCGCGCAGGCGGTGGAAGCCAGCGTCAGTGACGCGGCGGTGAACAGCAGTGTCTTGCGGGTGTGGTTCATTTCTCTCCTGGAGATGGGGGCGGCAGGCAGGCCGGAGGAGGCCCCCGGCGGGTGTCCATATCCATTACAACGTATCCAGCGCAACGGCGCCTGTGCGCATCCTGTCGGTTTGGCCACGGAGTGAGGCGCAGCGGGGCGGGCCCGGTGGGCGTCACAGTTCGCGGAACCGCAGGCCAGTCGACGCTATGCTTAACCGGTGACTCCTGAAGAACTTTCCTCCGCCGTAACTGCCTGCCTCCAAGACGCCATCGATGCCGGTGACTTCAGCATCGACGTGCCGCGGGAGGTGCGCGTGGAGCGGCCGAAGAACCGGGACCACGGTGACTGGGCCACCAACATCGCCCTGCAGCTCTCCAAGCAGGCCGGCATGAACCCGCGCCAGTTCGCGGAAATCCTCAAAGGCCGTCTCGAGAAGATCGACGGCGTGGCCAAGGTGGACATCGCCGGGCCCGGCTTCCTGAACATCACCCTCGACGCCGGTGCCGCCGGCGAGCTGGTCAAGACGATTGTCGACGCCGGTCCGGCGTACGGCACCTCGGAGATCCTCAAGGGAACCCGGATCAACCTCGAGTTTGTCTCCGCCAACCCCACCGGACCGATCCACCTCGGCGGAACCCGCTGGGCCGCCGTCGGCGACGCGCTGGCCCGGATCTTCGAATCGCAGGGCGCGGAGGTGACCCGCGAGTACTACTTCAATGACCACGGCGCGCAGATCGACCGTTTTGCCCGTTCCCTGCTGGCCTCCGCCAAGGGCGAAGCCGCTCCCGAGGACGGCTACGCCGGCGCGTACATCGAAGACATCGCCAACCGCGTGCTGGCCGCGGAGCCGAACATCATGGAGCTGCCTGACGCCGAGGCACAGGAACGCTTCCGCGCCGTGGGCGTTGACTTCATGTTCAGCGATATCAAGGAATCCCTGCACAACTTCGGCGTGGACTTCGACGTCTTCTTCCACGAAGATTCCCTCCACGAAAACGGCCAGGTGGACAAGCTCCTGGAACAGCTCAAGGGCTCCAAGAACCTGTATGAGAAGGACGGCGCCTGGTGGCTGAACTCCACCGAGTTCGGCGACGACAAGGACCGCGTGGTCATCAAGTCCGACGGCAAAGCCGCCTACATCGCCGGTGACATTGCCTACATCCAGAACAAGCGCGACCGCGGCTTCGACCTGAACTTCTACATGCTCGGCGCCGACCACCACGGTTACGTTGTCCGGCTGAAGGCCGCTGCCGCAGCGCTGGGCCACGACCCGGCATGCGTCGAGGTGCTGATTGGCCAGATGGTGAACCTGGTCAAGGACGGCAAGCCCGTGCGCATGTCCAAGCGCGCCGGCACCGTGGTGACCCTCGAGGACCTGGTGGACGCGGTGGGTGTTGACGCTGCCCGGTACACCCTGGCCCGCTTCTCTGCCGACTCGAACATCGACGTCGACCTGGACCTGCTGACCAAGCGCAGCAACGAGAACCCGGTGTTCTACGTCCAGTACGCCCACGCCCGCACCTACGCCCTGGCCCGCAACGCCGAAGCCGCCGGCGTGGATGACTCAGCGTTTGACGCGTCCCTGCTGACCCACCCGACCGAAGGCGAACTGCTCGCCGCGCTGGGACAGTTCCCCGGCGTCGTCGCGCAGGCCAGCGCGTTCCGCGAACCGCACCGCGTGGCCCGCCATCTGGAAGTCATCGCCGGCACCTACCACCGCTGGTACGACGCCTGCCGCATCGCACCGCAGGGCGACGAGGAGGTCACCGACGTCAACCGCACCCGCCTGTGGCTGAACCTTGCCGCCCGCACCGTCCTGGCCAACGGCCTGGACATGCTGGGAGTTTCCGCTCCGGAACGGATGTAATCCATGACTGTTTCCCCCCTCGCCCCCGGCTGGCTCAGCTACCCGGCGGACGCGAACGCCCTGCGCCCGCAGATGTGGGCCCGTGACGTGAGCCGGAACGACGGCGGCGAACTGGAGATTTCCGGGGTACCCGTCTCAACGCTGGCCAGGGACTTCGGCACGCCGCTGTTCGTGGTTTCTGAAGCCGATTTCCGCGCCCGCGCCCGGGACTTCAAGGACTCCTTTGACGCCGCCTTCGCCGACCTGTGCGGGGGAGTGGATGTCTACTACGCCGGCAAGGCTTTCCTGTGCACCGAAGTGGCCCGCTGGGTCGCCGCCGAGGGCCTGCGGCTGGACACCTGCTCCGGCGGGGAACTGGCAGTGGCCCGCCGGGCCGGGATTCCCGGTGCGGCCCTGGGCCTGCATGGCAACAACAAATCCGACGCGGAGCTGACCCGGGCCCTGGACATGGGGCTGGGCCGGATCGTCGTGGACAGCATGGCCGAACTTCAGCGGCTGGGAACCCTGGCGGCATCCCGCGGCGAGCGGGCCAATGTCATGCTGCGGCTGACCCCGGGCGTGCACGCGTCCACGCACGAATTCATTGCCACCGCGCATGAGGACCAGAAGTTTGGGCTCTCCATGGCTGCGGACCCCGCCGCCGGAGGAGCGTCACCGGCGGCAACCGCCGTTGCCGCCGCGCTGGAAAATGACGGCATCCACCTGCTCGGCCTGCACTGCCACATCGGCTCCCAGATCTTCGAGCCCGAGGGCTTCGAGATCGCGGCGCAGCGGCTGCTGGGTTTCCTGGCGGAGGTCAAGGCGGTGCACGGCGTCGAGCTGCCGGAGCTGGACCTGGGCGGCGGCTACGGCATTGCCTACACCGAAGCCGACGCCCCGCGCCCGCCGGCCGAGATCGCCCGGGCCATGGCCGCCGTCGTCGGCTCCACCTGCGCGGAGCTGGGACTGGCCGTGCCGAGGATCTCCATTGAACCGGGCCGTGCCATTGCCGGCCCCACCACCTTCACCCTGTACCGCACCGGAACCATCAAGACCGTGCGCGTGGACACGGACGGCGGCGGAACGTCCGACCGCCGGTACATTTCCGTGGACGGCGGGATGAGCGACAACGCCCGCCCGGTGCTTTACGACGCCGACTATTCGGCGGTGCTCGCCTCGCGGGCCTCCGAAGATGACGCAGTTATGTCACGCGTGGTTGGCAAACACTGCGAGAGCGGGGACATAGTGGTTCGGGACGTCTACCTGCCGGCGGATACCACCGCCGGCGATCTGTTGGCCGTCCCGGGCACGGGTGCGTACTGCTGGGCGCTGTCCAGCAACTACAACTACATTGCCCGGCCGCCCGTCGTCGCTGTCCGGAACGGCACCGCCCGGCTGATCATCCGCGGCGAAACCGAAGACGACCTGCTGGCCAGGGACGTTTTCGCCTCCAACCAGCCCGAAACGCCAGAGGAGTAGGCACCACATGAAGACCCTGAAAGTTGCCCTGCTGGGATGCGGAAACGTTGGCTCCCAGGTTGCACGGATCCTGCTCGACGACGCCGAAGACCTCGCATCGCGCACCGGAGCCCGACTGGAGCTGACCGGCATTGCCGTCCGCAACCCCGACGCTCCCCGCGACGTTGACCTGCCCAAGGACCTGTTCACCACCGACGCCGAGAAACTGGCGGAGAACGCGGACATCGTCATTGAGCTCATGGGCGGCATGGAGCCGGCGCGCACCCTGATGCTCCATGCCATCGGCCACGGAGCCTCAGTCGTCACCGGCAACAAGGCCCTGCTGGCCGCCGACGGCGCCGCCTTGTTCGAGAAGGCCGACGCCGCCGGCGTCCGGCTGGCCTACGAAGCAGCCGTGGCCGGAGCCATTCCGATCCTGCGCCCGATCCGGGACAGCCTCTCCGGCGACCGCATCACCCGCGTGCTCGGAATCGTCAACGGCACCACCAACTACATCCTCGACGCGATGGACACCACGGGCGCCCAGTTTGACGATGCCCTGGCCGAGGCCCAGCGCCTGGGCTACGCCGAAGCCGACCCCACCGCCGATGTTGAGGGCCACGACGCCGCGGCCAAGGGCGCCATCCTCGCATCGCTGGCCTTCCACACCACCTTTGACCTGGCCAACGTGTCCTGCGAGGGAATCTCCGCGGTCACCGCGGATGACATCTCCGCCGCGAAGGAGGCCGGGTTTGTCATCAAGCTGCTGGCCATCGCGGAAAAGCTGGAGAACGACGGCGAACCGGGCGTCAGTGTCCGCGTGCACCCGACGCTGCTGCCGCGCACCCATCCGCTGGCCGCGGTCCACGGTGCGTTCAATGCAGTCTTCGTCGAAGCCGAAAACGCCGGGGAGCTGATGTTCTACGGCCAGGGCGCGGGCGGGGCACCGACCGCTTCCGCCGTGATGGGCGACGTCGTCAGCGCCGCCCGCCGGCTGGTGCTCGGCGGTCCGCTGGGCGCCGAGACGCCCACCGGCCACGTTCCGGCCCTGCCGTTCGAGAAGGTGACCACCAGCTACAGCATTGGCCTGGAGGTCACCGACCAGCCCGGCGTGCTGGCCGCCGTCGCCCGGGTGTTCGCCGAAAACGGCGTCTCCATCGAAACCATGCGCCAGACCATCCACAGCGACGGCGCCGGAACCGCCGCGGAACTGCGTTTTGTGACGCACCGCGCATCCGAAGCCGCGCTGGCAGCAACCGTCGAGGCCATCAAGGGCCTGGACGTCATCAATTCCGTCACATCCGTCCTGCGGGTAGAAGGGGTCTAATACCGTGGCTCACCAATGGCGCGGCGTCATCCGCGAATACGCCGACCGTCTTCCCGTTACCGACAGCACCGAGATCATCACCCTCGGTGAGGGCGGCACACCCCTGGTGAAGGCCAAGGCGCTGTCCGAACTCACCGGCAGCGAGGTTTACCTCAAGGTCGAAGGCATGAACCCCACCGGTTCCTTCAAGGACCGCGGCATGACCATGGCGATGACGGCCGCCGTGGAATCCGGCGCCAAAGCGGTTGTCTGTGCTTCCACCGGCAACACCTCCGCCTCAGCTGCCGCCTACGCGACGCAGGCCGGCATTACCTGCGCGGTGCTGGTGCCGGACGGCAAGATTTCCATGGGAAAGCTCAGCCAGGCCATCGCCCACGGCGCCGAACTGCTGCAGGTTAACGGCAACTTCGACAACTGCTTGGACGTGGCCCGCAAGCTGGCCGAGGCGTACCCGGTGTTCCTGGTGAACTCGGTGAACCCCGCGCGCATCGAAGGCCAGAAGACCGCCGCCTTCGAAGTGGTTGACGCGCTCGGCGATGCCCCGGACCTGCACCTGCTGCCGGTGGGCAACGCCGGTAACATCACCGCGTACTGGAAGGGCTACAAGGAATACTCAGCCCCGTACACGAACGTGGCCGGAGAGGAACTGCCTCCGGTGGCCACCAAGACTCCCACCATGTGGGGCTTCCAGGCCGAGGGTGCCTCGCCGCTGGTGAAGGGCCACCCGGTGACCGATCCCGACACCATTGCCACCGCCATCCGGATCGGCAACCCAGCATCCTGGGACCAGGCCATCGCCGCCCGCGATGAGTCCGGCGGCCTCATCGAAGCCGTTACTGACACCGAAATCCTCGAGGCGCACCGCTGGCTGTCCTCCCGCGAGGGCGTTTTCGTGGAGCCTGCCTCCGCCGCCGGCGTGGCCGGGCTGCTGAAGAAGCATGCCGCCGGGCAGGTTCCCGCCGGCAAGAAGATCGTCATCACGGTCACCGGCCACGGACTGAAGGACCCGCAGTGGGCCCTGCGCACCGCGGACGGTTCGGATGTGGAGCCCACGAAGGTGGAGTTCGACGTCGTATCCGTTGCCGCCGCGCTGGGCCTGGAAGCACAGGCCGCGGGTTAGGCAGACATGCAGGTGAGTGATTCCGCGGCACCGTCCCGCACCATTGTCGCGCCGGGCCAGGACGTCACCGTCCGGGTCCCGGCCACCAGCGCCAACCTGGGCCCGGGCTTCGACAGCCTGGGCCTGGCGGTGGGCCTGTACGACACAGTGCGGGTCCGGACCTCCGCCGAGGCCGGAACCGTGGTGCGCATGACGGGCGAAGGCGCCGCGACGCTGCCCACCGACGGAACCCACTTGGTGGCCCGCACCGTGCGGCTGACCGTCGAGGCCGCCGGGTACTCCCTGCAGGGCCTGAGCCTTGATGCGGACAACGTGATTCCGCACGGCCGCGGCCTGGGATCCTCCGCCTCGGCCATCGTCTCCGGTGTCTTGGCCGGCAACGCCCTGCTGCCGCCCGCGGACAGGTTGGATGCTGCGGGGCTGCTGGACCTGTGCTCGCGGCTGGAGGGACACCCGGACAATGTGGCACCCGCGCTGGCCGGCGGACTGGCCATCTCCTGGGAAGAAGGCGGTGTCTTCCGTTCCGTGACGGCGCCGGTGCACCCCGACATCATTCCGGTGGCGGCCGTTCCCGCCAATGAACTGTCCACGGAAAGCGCCCGCGGGCTGCTCCCGGCGCAGGTGCCGCACCCGGCGGCCGCGGCCAACGCCGGCCGGGCCGCACTGCTCATCCATGCCCTCGGCACCGAGCCGGCGCTCCTGCCGGCGGGCACCGTCGATTTCCTGCATCAGGATTACCGGGCACCCGCCATGCGCGCCAGTGCGGCACTGATGGCGCATCTGCGCGCCGGCGGGCTGGCGGCCGTCATCTCCGGCGCCGGGCCAACCGTCATGGCCCTTGCCAACGGAACGGAACAGGCGCAGCAGGCTGAAACGCTGATCGCCGAGCACCTCGCGGCCGCGGGAACCACGGAATTTTGGCGTGTTTTGCGGCTGAGAGTGGACCGAGATGGTGCTAGAGTGGAAGAGCACCAGCGGTACTAACCGTCTTGTGTTCCCCGCACCCAGTTTGTGCTTTCGCATCCAAGGCCGTCCGTTTCTGGACCGCCCTGAAGAATTGTTGAAAACTCGTTGCTGAGGGCATAGTGTCCAAACACCGTGTCGGAAACTCTTGTTCAACTGCGGAGATGCAAGTCTCGGTGCAGCCTTCCGGGTACTGCCAAGAAACGGTCAGTCCCCTTGAATGCCGCATAGTTCGGCAGCGAAGCTGACCAAACTCCTGTGGATTTCTTTCCAAAGGCACCTTATGTAGATTCGCCGATTCCCGGCTCTTACCGGCAATCGTCGAACCCTGACCCCCATGTCTGACCATAGGGGGACCAGGGCCAAATCATCCGCGGCCGGCACTGCGCCGGACCGCCCGACGAGGGGGAAGGATCCTTCGTGACAGACACCACTGACCTGACAACAGGTGTGGACTCAGCCAACGCCGGAACAAACGGCGAAGCTGCTTCAAAAAGCTCCGGTCTTGCGGGCCTCAAGCTCGCGCAGCTGCAGGCTCTGGCCGGCCAGCTGGGTATTACCGGCGGGTCCCGCATGCGCAAGGGAGACCTGGTAACGGCAATCTCCAACCACCAGCGCGGGGGCGCAGTTGCCGACCGCCCGGTCCGCGGTGCGAAGACTGATGCAGCCCAGGGCGACGGAGCGAAGGCAGGCGCCGAGCGCGCAGCCGCTCCGGTTGCCGCTGCTGCCGAAGCACCCGCCGCCGAGCAGGCCGCTCCCGAGCGTCCGGCCCGCACCCGAAACCGCAACCGCCGCGCTGCCAGTGACGGAGTCGTCACTGCGCCGGCCGCGGAAGCACCGGCTCAGGCTCCCGCCGAGGCACCGGCCGCCCAGGCTGAAGCGCCCCGCGAGGAAGCCCCGCGCGAAGACAACCAGCGTGAGCGCGGCAACCGCCGTTCACGCAGCCGCCGCGCGGACAGCGATGCCTCCGACAACGGGCGCGATTCCCGTCAGGACAAGGCTGAGCAGAACGGCAAGGCCGAGCAGAACACCGAATCCGCGCCGTCGAACACGTCGGAATCCGGCAACGGGACCGCAGAGCGCACGTCCGAGGACCGCGGCCGCGACAACAACCGGGGTGAGCGGGAGAACAGGCGCGAGAACAACCGCGGCGACCGCGAGAACAACCGCGAGAACAGCCGCGGCGACCGCGAGAACAACCGCGAGAACAACCGTGGCGACCGCGAGAACAACCGCAGCGACCGCGACGACAACGAAGAAAACGGCCGCGGGCGCAACCGCCGCAACCGGAACCGCAACGACCGCAATGACCGCGGCGACCGCAACGACCGCCATGACCGCAGCGACCGCAATGACCGGTTCCGCGACCGCAACGAGCGCCGCCGCAACCGGAACCAGAACCCGGACGTGGACGATGTCGAGGTCACCGAAGACGACGTCCTGCTGCCCGTCGCGGGCATCCTGGATGTCCTCGAGAACTACGCATTTGTGCGCACCTCCGGCTACCTGCCGGGACCGAACGACGTCTACGTGTCCCTGGCCCAGGTCAAGAAGTACAACCTGCGCAAGGGCGACGCCGTTGTCGGAGCCATCCGCGCTCCCCGCGAAGGCGAGAACCAGGGCGGAAACCAGCGCCAGAAGTTCAACGCGCTGGTCCGCCTGACCACGGTCAACGGCAAGCCCGCCGAGGACAACAAGGACCGCGTGGAGTTCTCCAAGCTGGTTCCGCTGTACCCCTCCGAGCGTCTGCGCCTGGAGACCTCCGCCAAGGTCATCGGCCCCCGCGTCATTGACCTGGTGGCCCCGATCGGCAAGGGCCAGCGCGGCCTGATCGTGTCCCCGCCGAAGGCCGGCAAGACGCTGATCCTGCAGGCCATCGCCAACGCCATCACGATCAACAATCCTGAGGTCCACCTCATGATGGTTCTCGTGGACGAGCGCCCCGAAGAAGTCACGGACATGCAGCGCACGGTCAAGGGCGAGGTCATTGCCTCCACCTTCGACCGTCCCGCCGATGACCACACCACGGTGGCCGAGCTGGCCATCGAGCGTGCCAAGCGCCTCGTGGAAATGGGGAACGACGTCGTTGTCCTCCTGGACTCCATGACCCGCCTGGGCCGTGCCTACAACCTGGCCGCTCCGGCGTCGGGCCGTATCCTTTCCGGTGGTGTGGATTCCTCCGCGCTGTACCCGCCCAAGCGTTTCTTCGGTGCTGCCCGCAACATCGAAAACGGCGGATCGCTGACCATCCTGGCCACGGCCCTGGTGGAAACCGGTTCCAAGATGGACGAGGTCATCTTCGAGGAGTTCAAGGGCACCGGCAACATGGAACTGCGCCTGTCCCGCAACCTCGCGGACAAGCGCATCTTCCCGGCCGTGGACGTCAACGCGTCCGGTACCCGCCGCGAAGAGAACCTGCTCTCGCCCGACGAGGTCAAGATCATGTGGAAGCTGCGCCGCGTGCTCTCCGGCCTGGACACCCAGCAGGCGCTGGAGCTGCTCACCGGAAAGATCCGTGAGACGCAGTCCAACGTTGAGTTCCTGATGCAGGTCCAGCAGACCACCCTGGGCACCAAGGACAACTAGCTGCCTTACGAGCCGCTCATGCCCCCTCCCGCTGTCAGCGGGCAGGGGGTCTGGGCGGCTCGTGCGTTAACGCCTGGAACCAAAGGGCGGACAAAACGATAAACTTCCATGTGGGAAACACAGCTGAAAGAGGAATCCAGAACATGTTTGAGTCCATACAGGGTCTGTTGGATGAGCACGAGGAGCTGCAGCTGCGGCTTTCCGATCCGGCAGTGCACGCGGACCAGGGGCTGGCCCGCCGGCTTGGCCGGCGCTACGCCGAACTCAGCCGCATCGTGGACGCGTACAACAAGTGGCACGCCCTCGAGGACGATCTTGCGGCCGCAGCCGAAATGGCAGCCGAGGATCCGGAATTCGCAGCCGAGGTTCCGGTCCTGAAGGAAGCCCTCGACGACGCCCAGGAAAAGCTGCGCCGGCTGCTGATCCCGCGTGACCCCAACGACGGCCGGGACGTCATCATTGAGGTCAAGGGCGGCGAAGGCGGCGACGAGGCGGCACTGTTTGCCGGCGACCTGCTGCGCATGTACACCCGCTACGCCGAGCACCGCGGCTGGCGCACCGAAATCATCACGGCCACGGAGTCGGATCTGGGCGGCTACAAGGACGTCTCGATGGCGATCAAGGGGTCCTCCAACGATCCGGCCGAGGGCGTCTACGCCCGCCTGAAGTACGAAGGCGGAGTGCACCGCGTGCAGCGTGTCCCCGTCACGGAATCTCAGGGCCGGATCCACACGTCGGCGGCCGGCGTGCTGGTGCTGCCCGAAGTGGACGAGCCCGAAGAAGTCGAAATCAGCCAGAACGACCTGAAGATCGATGTCTACCGCTCCTCGGGTCCGGGCGGCCAGTCGGTGAACACGACCGACTCCGCCGTGCGCATCACCCACCTTCCCACCGGGATTGTGGTGGCCATGCAGAACGAGAAGTCGCAGCTGCAGAACCGTGAAGCAGCCATGCGCGTGCTGCGTTCCCGCATCCTGGCGCACGAGCAGGAGAAGATCGACGCCGCGAACTCCGACATCCGGAAGTCGCAGATCCGCACCATGGACCGCTCCGAGCGGATCCGCACGTACAACTACCCGGAGAACCGGATTGTGGACCACCGCACCGGCTACAAGGCCTACAACCTCGACACCGTCATGAACGGTGACCTTGAAGCCGTGGTGCAGGCCGCCATCGAGATGGACGAGCAGGCCCGCCTCGACGCCATTGGTGACGAGAACTAACGTCTGCGATGGAATCCACCACACTGGCGGCGGCCCTGCGCGAGGCCGCCGCCATCCTGGCCGGGGCGGGCGTTCCCACGCCCGCCGTTGACGCGGAGCTGCTGGCCGCACACCTGCTGGGAGAATCCCGCGGGCGCGTCAAGGCACTGGCCTTCACCGACGCACCGGTGCCGCCCGGCTACGGGGAGCTCGTCGCCGAGCGCGCGGCCCGCATTCCACTGCAGCACCTGACCGGCACGGCTTCGTTCCGCTACCTGGAGCTGCAGGTGGGCCCGGGGGTCTTTGTGCCCCGCCCGGAGACAGAGACGGTGGCCCAACTGGCCATCGATGCCGCACAGCGGGCCGCCGCTGCCGGCGCCGCGCCCGTCAAGGCCGTGGACCTGGGCACCGGATCAGGGGCAATTGCCGCCGCCCTGGCCACTGAGGTTCCCGAAGCAGAGGTCCACGCAGTGGAACTGAGCCCGCTGGCGCTGGCCTGGGCACGCCGGAACCTGGACCCCTTGGGGGTCCACCTCCTGCACGGGGACCTGCGCACGGCCCTGGCCGACGCCAACGGAACGTTCGACGTGGTGGTTTCCAATCCGCCCTATGTTCCGGAGGACGCCGTTCCCAACGAACCGGAGGCCGCGGTGCATGATCCTTCCATGGCCCTGTACGGCGGAGGGAAGGACGGACTGGAGCTGCCGCTGGCGGCGGCCGGGACCGCGGCGCGCCTGCTGCATACCGCCGGATACTTCGTCATGGAGCACGCCGAGGTGCAGGCGGAGCGGATCGCGGCGCTGCTCGCTGCGGAACCGTGCTGGCAGGACGTGGCGACCCATACTGATCTCAACGGCCGGCCGCGGGCAACCTCCGCCGTGCGGACGGCACATCCCATCCACTACGAAGGACAGAACCCGGCGTGACTACCACCTATGACTGCACCGACCCGGACGGCCTGAGCGAGGGCCTGGCAAAAGCGCACCAGGCCATCAGCGCCAAGCAGTGCGTGGTGCTGCCCACCGACACCGTCTACGGCATCGGAGCCGACGCATTTTCACCGCAGGCTGTTGCCACCCTGCTCGCCGCCAAGGGCCGCGGCCGGTCGATGCCCCCGCCCGTGCTGATTCCCCGGATGCAGACCATGGAAGGGCTGGCCGTGGACATTTCCGCCGACGCGCGGGCACTGGCCGAGGCATTCTGGCCCGGCGGGCTGACGCTGATCTTCCATTCCCAGCCTTCCCTGACCTGGGACCTGGGGGACACCCTCGGCACCGTGGCGCTGCGGATGCCCGATGACCGCATCGCGCTGGAGCTGCTGGCGCTGACCGGACCGATGGCTGTTTCCTCGGCCAACCGCACCGGAAACCCCGCGGCCCGGACGGCCGCCGAGGCACGGGAACAGCTGGCCGAATCCGTGGAGGTCTACCTCGAAGCCGGGCAACGGCCCGAGCACGGCACGGACGGAGTGCCGTCGACGATCGTTGACGCCACCTCGGACATCCTGCGGGTGGTCCGGCTTGGCGCCATCAGCCTCGAGCAGCTGCAGGCCGTGGTGCCCGGAGTCCAGGGCCTGGAAGAGGGCTAGCGGCGGGCCGGTTCCCGGACCCGCTGGGAGCGCAGGACTTCCTGTACCCGGGGTTCGGGAACATTGCCGGTGGACTCGGCCCAGCCCGGCTCCTGCCGCTGTCCAAACCACATCATTTCCAGCCGGCGCAGCGGCCCGTGCAGCCGTTCGCCGGCCAGGGAAGAGAGCCGGTAGCCGCACCACAGCGCGCTTCGGCACAGCCATGCGGGCAGGCGGACCGGCCGGCGGCCGCCCGCGGCTTCCAGCACTCCCGCGACGGTGGAGCGTTCCCACGGCTGCAGGACGACGGCGGGCACCCTGCCCGTGTGCTGCCCGACCGTGATAATGAACTGCACCAGTGAACCCACCGAGCTGACCGGCGACGGAGCCGTACCGGCGCCGGCGACCGAAGCCAGCGGGGACGCGGCGAGCCGGGCGAGCGTGGCCGTGGTGGGCCGGCCCGGCCCCTGCACGGATGTGGCCCGGACCGTCACGGCACTGCATTCGCGGCTGGTGCGGGCAGCCAAGGCGCGTTCTCCAAGGGCCTTGGACCGTGAATAGGCGGAGAACGGCTGCACATAGCTTGTTTCGTCGAGGTACTGGCGGTGGCCCTGGACCGCGGCACTGCTCAGGTGCACAAACCGCCGCACTCCGGCGTCATCCGCCGCCTCGGCAATCAGCACCGGCAGCAGGGAATTCGCGCCGCGCAGGTCGGGGGAGTCCGTTCCGCCCGGTGTTGCCAGCCCGGCGGCATTGATGACCACGGATGCTCCGGAGAGCGCTGCGGCGAGTTCGGACCGGACGCCGCCCAGCGCCTCCGCTTCCGCGAGGATTCCGGCAGCGTCCGTGGCCGCTGACTTCAGCCGCGGCGCCGGCACTTTCCTAACCGTGATTCCGGCGTCCTCCAGCCCCGCGCAGACCCTCCCGCCGATGAAGCCGGTGGACCCAAGCACCACCCAGACCGGTGCCGGGGGAGCGGGCTGCTCCGCGCCTGGGGATTCCTGCGGGGACGGGAGATGCTGCGTCAAACCTGGTTCCGATCGTGGTGGGAGGTGCCCGGCAGCGGCTGCATGGGCTGCCAGGATGTATCTTGCATGATGCGCCGGCTCTCCCGCCACCCGCGCCACAGGCTGCCCACGCCGGAAATGCGGTGCTCGACGGCGATGAGCCGCAGCACCTCCTTGGCTGCCGTCAGCACCGTGCCCACGGCAAATCCGGCGCGGCGGTACCTGCCGTGCGCCTGCAGGTACTGGGCGGTGTGGCCGCGGTTGCGCATGGAGTAAAAGCGGCTGAGGTCGCTGGAGTCATTGAGGTGGCGGATACCGAGGTCAATCTGCTTCTGCGGGCGGACCTTCTGGAGCACAAAGTCATTCACGTACATCACGTCCGTCAGCTGCGACGCGAGCCAGCCGTAGATCTCGTCGTCACCGTTGATGAAGTAGCGTGCGTCCGGCAGCCCAATCCGGCGGACCAGGTCCGCCGAGATCAGCATGCCTTCGAAGCAGCCCACATTGGTGGCAAAGACCGGCGAGTCCCGGAAGACATTGCCGTGGATGGGGATGTGGATGCCCAGGAACGGCAGGAAGCGGTGCTGCCAGAAGAACGGGTTGCCCGCGTCGTCCAGCCGCCGCCCGTGCACGCACTGATACGTTCCGGTCCACTTCGCCAGGGCCGCCCCCGCGCCGGGGAGAACGACGACGTCGTCGTCCATCACCCACAGCCAGGACGCGCCCTCGTTGAGGGCACGCTCCACGCCGGCAGCGAAGCCGCCGGCACCGCCGGCGTTGACCGGCAGCCGGAGGTTGACCACGGGCATGGAAAGCATGGACGCGGCGGCGGCAATGGTGTCCTGCGTGTCGTCGGTGCTGGCGTTGTCCACGACGATGATCCGTTCGGGAGCCGGAGCCATGTCCGCCACCGACTCCAGCAGCCCCCGCAGGTACCGGGACCGGTTGAACGTGGTGATGACGAGTGTCAGCGCGGCGTTCTCGGAGGCGCTCATCAGAACCCGAAATCCGACGGCGGCCCGAACCGGCCGCGCATGCCGGAAGCATAGGCGCGCAGCCAGGACACAAATCCGCGCGGATCGCGGGTCTTGGCAAAGTGCACCGGATACCCCACTGCGTCGGCGGCGAAGGAGCGCAGGCGCTTGTATTTCCACGTCAGGTGACCGCGGTTGCGGTAGAAGTAGAACTGTTTGAAGGCATTTTCCGGAACCAGCACGTGCAGCCGTTCGCCGGCCACCTGCTGTACCTCGCCCCAGGCCGCGGGATGGGTCAGGGCGACTGACGTCACTGTGCCGAACCGCACTCCGGCCCGGCGCAGCCGGATCATGAAGTCGGTTTCGTCACCGCGGATGAACAGGCGGAGATCCGGAAGCCCGACCCGGAAAAACACATCAGCGCGGATCAGGGCACCGTTGAAAAAGTGTCCGACGCCGGGAATGAAGCCCAGCTTCTCCACCTCGGCGCGGTCGTGTGTCAGCTTGCCGTTCAGGCGGAAATGGAAGGACAGCGTGTCCGGATGCCCGGGGGCCACTACCAGGGGCAGGACAACATCCATCTTGTGTTCACGGGCCGCGTCCAGCAGCGCCGCGAGGCACTCCGGATCCTCCGGATGGGCGTCGTCGTCCATGATCCAGATCCACTCGGCGCCGGAGGCCAGGGCCGAAAGGATGGCCAGCGAAAAACCGCCGGCACCGCCCAGGTTTGTCTTGGACCGGATGTACGTGACCGGCGCGGGCGAGGCTTCAGCGATATCCTGAACCGGAGTGTTCCCTGAATCCACCAAGGAAACTGACGTAATGTTGCCGGTCTGGGCAGCCAACGAGCCCAAGAGCACGGCAACGTCATCGGGACGGTCGAAGGTTACTGCTGCTACGGCCACTGAGTCCGGCAAAATGGTCCTTTCGAGGCAACCCGGATGAGCGGCACAAGCCGAACGGAGAAGGGTGTGCAGTTAGAATGCTGATGAGTTTCCAGTCTATTACACCGGATTCTTCCGAACTGTGTTGCAACCACCGAGAAGAGAACCGGGGAATTACCCGTTGAGGATTATGAGGCAGACAAGCACGGACGAGCGCGGTACATCCCGCGACGAAAAACCTGCGCTGTGGCTGTGGTCCCAGTACATCTTGGACTCACTGGCCTGGATGGTGGCCATAGTCCTGGCGCTGGTGCTTCGCTACGAGCTGACCGTGGACCAGATCAACCCGGGCGGTCTGGCCGTTTTCTGCGCGGTCGCCGTGCTGGTCCAGCTGATCGTCGGGTACTCCTTCGCGCTGTACCGCGGCAGGTACAGCTTCGGCAGCTTCCATGAAATGCGCCTCCTGGCGATCGTCACGCTGGTGGTGGCGGCCATCCTGGTCATGGTCAGCGCACTCTTCGGCCTGACCATCGACATTCCCCGCAGCACCGGAATGATCGCCTTCCCCTTTGCCTGCCTGTTCATGGCGGCGATCCGCTACCTCAAGCGGATGTACGTCGAAGGCAAGGCCCGGCCGGGGGACGAGGCGCAGCGCACGCTGGTGTACGGCGCCGGTTTCCTGGGCAGTTCGCTGGTGACCCGCATGATGAAGGACCCCGAATCTCCGTACTACCCGGTGGGGCTGATCGATGACGATCCGGCCAAGAAACACCTGCGCCTGGCCACCGTGCCGGTGCTGGGCCGGCTGGATGACCTGCGCGACATCGTCCAGCGCACCCGCGCCAAAGTCCTGGTGATCGCCATCGCCGACGTCGAAGCACGCCAGGTGCGCGAAGTCACCGACCACGCCAACGGACTGAACCTGAGGGTGCTGGTCCTGCCTCCGCTGAAGGACATGCTCAGCAAGGGTGCCGGAGCAGGCCTGACCGATTTCCGAGAGGTGGCGGTGGAGGACCTGATCGGGCGGCGCCCCGTGGACATCCACGTGGAGGAAGTCGCCGGATACCTGACCGGCCGCAAGGTGCTGGTCACCGGAGCCGGCGGTTCCATCGGTTCGGAACTGTGCCGGCAGATCACCGCTTTCGACCCCGCGGAACTGATCATGGTGGACCGGGACGAGACCGGCCTGCAGCTGACCCAGCTGTCCATCACCGGCCACGGCCTGCTCAACGGCAAGGACACTGTCCTGGCCGATATTCGGGACTCCGCGGCACTGGAGCAGATTTTTGCGGACCGGCGTCCCGACGTCGTCTTCCACGCCGCCGCGCTGAAGCATGTCTCCCTGCTGGAGCAGTACCCGCAGGAGGCCTGGAAGACCAACGTGCTGGGCACCGCCAACGTCCTGCGCGCCGCCAAGAAAGCCAACGTCAAGTACTTCGTGAACATCTCCACCGACAAGGCGGCGAATCCCACCACGGTGCTGGGACACTCCAAGCGGGTGGCGGAAAAGCTCACCGCCTGGATGGCCGGAAGCACCGGGGAGCGCTACGTCTCGGTGCGGTTCGGCAACGTCATCGGCAGCCGCGGCTCCATGCTGCCGCTGTTCACCGAACAGATCCGCCAGGGCGGCCCGCTCACCGTGACGGACCCCGAGGTGACCCGCTTCTTCATGACCATCCCCGAGGCATGCCAGCTGGTGATCCAGGCCGGCGCCATCGGCCGCGGCGGGGAAGTGCTGATCCTGGACATGGGGGAGCCGGTGAAAATCCTGGACGTGGCGCGGCGGATGATCGACATGTCCGGCAAGGACATCGAGATTGTGTTCACCGGCCTGCGGCAGGGCGAGAAACTGCACGAAATCCTGGTGGGCACCGGCGAAGACGATTCCCGTCCGCTGCACCCGAAGATCTCGCACACCGCCGTGGACGAGCTCAACCCCTCGGACCTGCGGTTCGAAGACTGGCTGAAAAAGTGCGGTGTGGACTCCCACGGCGACCTCCTGCCGCCGGTGACCGGGATCGGTGACGCCCGCGCTCCCGCAGCGGGCATCGGGGGAGCGGCCGGCGGCTCTGCCGGCCTTCATCCCTTCAGCGGCGGTTCCGCGGAACGGCGGACCGGCTGATGCTGCTCGCCCTGTGCGCGGGTGCGGCGTTCCTGGCCAGCCTGCTGCTGCCCTTCGGGTTCATTCCCCTGCTGCGCAGGCTCGGGGTCCTGGACATCCCCAATGAGCGTTCCTCCCACACCAAGGTGGTCATCCGCGGCGTTGGCGTGACCATCGCCGCCGGCGTCCTGCTGGGCCTCGCGCTGTCCCTGCTGACCGGTCTGGTTGCCGTGGACCGCTCCATCGTGCTGATCCTGGCGCTGCTGATCGCGGCGGCCTCCCTGCTGGGATGGATCGAAGACTTCCGCGGGCTGTCGGTGCGCGTCCGGGCCGGCCTTCAGCTGGTCCTGGGCATTGTGGGCACTGCCGCCCTGGTCTGGACTATGGAGCAGAGTTACTGGTGGGTGCCCGTGGGGGCGCTTGCCATCGCCGGGTACATCAACGTTGCCAACTTCATGGACGGGGTCAACGGCATTTCGGGCCTGCACGGCATCGCCGTGGGCGTCCTGTACGCGGTTGGCGGAGTGCTCGGCGACCAGGCCTGGATGACAGCGGCAGGAGCGGTCACCGCCGCAGCCTTTGCCGCCTTCCTGCCGTGGAACCTGGGCCGCGGCTCCGTGTTCATGGGCGACGTCGGCAGCTACCTGCTGGGGGCATCGATTTCCGGAATCGCCGTGGCCGCCTTCCTGGCCGGCGTGAACGTGGAGTACCTGCTGTTCCCGGTCCTCATCTACCTCGCTGACACTTTTTCCACTCTCCTGATGCGCGTCAGCCGGGGTGAGCGCTGGTACGCGGCGCACCGGCAGCATGTGTATCAGCGCCTCACAGATGCGGGGCTGAGCCACCTGCAGTCCGCGTCCGTGGTCACCGTCTGCACGGTCCTCACCGGCGCTGCTGGCATTGTCGTCGCCGAGGCCGGGGATGTGCCCAAGGTCGCCGTGACGCTCTTCGCGCTGGCCGTGGTCGTGTTTTACCTGCTTTCTCCGCGCATCTTCCGGCGGCAGCGCATGCGTGTGTGAGCCCGCGTGACGTGTCCGGCGGGCGCCCACTTCTATGTGCTGTAGAATTTCTACAGTCGCGGATTCCCGCGCCGCCAATTCCACCCGCCCCGGCCCGAAGGATGTTCCACAAGTTATGAGCCCCGCAGACGGTGCCCAGACTGGACGTCCCGTTGCCGTCTCCGGACCCACCACCAATCCGTGGCTCCGCATTTTCAGCACTTCGATGAAGTGGACGGGTGTCCTGGCTGCGGTTCTTGCCGCGGCGGCCTTGATCACTGTTGGAATGTCCGGCGTGGGCAGCGTGCTGTTCGGCTGGGCACTGGTGATCGCCTTCAGCGGTGTAAGCCTCCTGATCGTCCACATTGTGGGCCGGGACAATCCGCACGGCGCCATGGCCATGTTCGCTTTGATCTACATCGTCAAAGTGGTCGTGTTTGCCGCGGTGCTGCTGCTGATCGGCCGGCCGGCATGGCTGGACTCAACATGGTTCCTGGCCAGCGCGGTGGCAACCGTCGTGGTGTGGCAGGCCGCTGAAATCAGGGGCTTCTCCCGGATCCGGTTCCAGCTGTACGACGACGCTCCAGGGGAAACACCGACGCCGGCACCCGCGACACCATTAGCAAAAGGGGAAAAGGATGTCTGAAAAGCCTGGTTTCGACACCGAGTCCACTTACGACTCCGGCATGCGCGTCTTCAGCTACATCATTGGCGGGATCGTCGCCTGGGGTTTGATAGGGTGGTTTCTGGACAATCTGTTCGAAACTCAGTGGTTGGTGCTCGTCGGTATTCTCTTCGGAGCTGCCGCCGGATTCTACCTGACCAAAGTGCACGGCCTGACCGGAAGCAAACCTGCGAAAGCCAGCGTCGGCCATCCAGCCCACGACCGTGAAGAAGCCGAACAGTAATGCCACAGATTTTAGAGCGGGCAACTAGCTTTGCCCCGAGACACACGCCCGATGAAGGACACAGCAGAGAGGAAACGCGTTGATCGCGCTTGCACTCCCGGCCACTAATGAAGGTGGATTCGTTCCGCCGGCCATTGACGAAATGCACCTCCCTGAGATTTTCCCGTGGGGCGCCGAGTACGGAACGGGTGTTGGCAAGCAGATGCTGCTGGTCTTCATCTCGGTCATCATCATCGCCGTGTTCTTTATCCTCGCTTCCCGCAAGGGAAAGCTTGTGCCGGGACGCCTGCAGTTCCTGGGCGAATTCGGCTACGGCTTTGTCCGCAACGGCATCGCCAAGGACGTGATCGGCGAAAAGGACTTCCTCAAGTTCGTTCCTTTCCTCTTTGCGCTGTTCTTCTTCATCATCGTCAACAACATTTACGGAGCCATTCCGTTTATCCAGTTGCCGAGCTTCTCCCATCCGGGCGGAGCCTACCTGCTGGCCGCCATCGTCTACTTCACGTGGATCGGTGTTGGCATCAAGAAGCACGGTATGAAGTACTTCGTGAAGGCCACCGTCCCCTCGGGCGTGCCGTGGTACATCCTTCCGGTCCTGGTTCCGATCGAGATCATCTCCAACTTCCTGGTCCGCCCGATCACGCACAGCCTGCGTCTCTTCGCCACCATGATGTCCGGACACCTGATCGTCATGCTCGCCGGCGCCGGCATCGAGTACCTCCTGGTCCTCCAGGACAACATCCTGCTCCAGGCATCTTCAGTGCTGGTGCTGGGCGGCGGTATCGCCATGTACATGCTTGAAGCGCTGATCATGGTGCTCCAGGCCTACGTTTTCACCCTGCTGACCGCCATTTACATCCAGGGCGCACTGGCAGACGATCACTAAGCTTTCCCTCGGGAAAATCAAAGCTTCCCCTCCGGGGAAACCCCAAGCAACCTGCCCGTCAGGGCATCTTGAAAGGAAGAAACACATGGAAATCGAAGGTAGCCTCAACGCAATCGGCTATGGCCTCTCCGCAATCGGAGGCGCCATCGGCGTTGGACTTGTATTCTTTGCCTACATCAGCGGCGTTGCACGCCAGCCGGAAGCACAGCGTGTCCTCCAGCCGATCGCCTTCCTGGGTCTGGCACTGACCGAAGCACTCGCTATCCTTGGTCTGGTTCTCGCGTTCATTGTCTAGTCCGAACCGACTGACCCACCAATCAGATAGGACGGGTGAATTATGGATCAGGTAGTCCTGTTGGCAGCCTCTGAAGGCGCCAACCCCCTGATTCCCAACGTCTGGGAAATCCTGGTGACGGGAATCAGTTTCGCCATACTGATGTTCATCGTCGTCAAGTTTGTGGTGCCGGCCTTCGAGAAGACGTACGCGGAGCGCACGGAAGCCATCGAAGGCAACATTGCAAAGGCGGAGGCCGCCCAGGCCGAGGCCAGCGCAGCGCTGGACGAGTACAAGGCACAGCTTTCCGATGCCCGTGCTGAAGCCAACACCATCCGTGAAGAGGCACGCGCCGAAGGCGCCCAGATCCTTGCGGAACTGAAGGCCAAGGCAGCTGCGGAATCCGCACGGATCACCGAGCAGGCACAGGTGCAGATTGCAGCAGAGCGCCAGGCGGCTGTTACGTCGCTGCGCGCTGAGGTAGGCACGCTGGCTACCGAGCTGGCCGGACGCATCATCGGCGAAACGCTCGAGGATGACGCCCGCGCTGCACGCGTGGTTGACCGTTTCCTTGGGGAACTGGAAAACGAGAACGCAGGTGCAGCTAGGTAATGGCAGGAGTATCGAGCGAATCACTGGCCATGGCGCATGAGCACCTGGAAGCCAAGCTTCCGTTTGCTTCGCTGTCACTGGCAGAGGAACTCTTTGGAATCCTGGGCGTTCTCGACAGCAGCGCCGGTATCCGGCGTGCGCTGACCGACCCCGCCCGTCAAAGCGATGCCAAGGCGGCGCTGGTTTCACAGCTGGTACGCGGCAAGGTTTCGGCTGACGCCGAAGCCATTGTTGCTGATCTGGTCTCCTCGCGTTGGCGGTCTCCGCGTGACTTGGGTGATGCGCTCGAGGAACTGGCTGCCACTGTTGTTTCAGCAACGGCCGAAAACGGGGGATCGGGCCTTGCCGGCCTCGATGCCCTGGAAGACGACCTCATCCGGTTCAACCGGGCGGTATCTTCCAGCCACGAGCTGCAGCGGGCCCTGTCCGAGCCGCAGGCATCGCCTGAGGCAAAGATCCGCTTGGCAGAAGCGCTGGTGCCCGGGGCTACCCCCGCAGCACTGGTGCTGATCCGCCAGGCAGTCACGCATCCGCGTGGCCTGAAGCCCAGTGCCCTTGTGGCACGTTTCCTGGAGCTCGTCGCCGGGCGCCAGAAGCGCTGGATTGCCGAGGTTCGGGCCGCCCGTCCGTTGACCCAAGAGCAGCTTTCGCGTCTGCAGTCCTCTCTTAACGGACTCTACGGCCGTGAGTTGAAGATCAACGCCGACGTTGACCCGTCACTAATCGGCGGCGTGCGGATCGCAGTGGGAGACGAGATACTGGATTCATCAGTAGTTTCCCGTCTGTCCGACCTCCGTCGGAAGCTCGCGGTCTAACCGTCCCGCGGGACGGTAAGAGACCAGATCACGAACACTTGAGAATTAATCCCGGTCATCGGCACCAAGCGATGATCACAACACAGGAGAGCAGGGACTGCAGATGGCCGAATTGACCATCAACGCCGACGACGTCCGTAATGCGTTGAACGAATTTGCGGCGTCCTACGAACCCGGAAACGCAGAGCGCGTTGAAGTTGGCCGCGTAACAACCGCCAGCGACGGCATTGCCCGTGTGGAGGGCCTGCCCTCCGTCATGGCAAATGAGCTGCTTCGGTTCGAGGACGGCACGCTGGGCCTCGCCCAGAACCTTGACACCCGTGAAATCGGTGTCGTTGTACTCGGCGATTTCGCCGGGATCGAAGAAGGCCAGGAAGTTCACCGCACCGGTGAAGTCCTGTCCGTACCCGTGGGCGACGCCTTCCTGGGCCGCGTTGTCGACCCGCTGGGCGAGCCGATGGATGACCTGGGCCCGATCCAGGCTGAGGGACGCCGTGCACTGGAACTCCAGGCACCCGGCGTAACCCAGCGCAAGTCGGTCCACGAACCGCTCCAGACCGGACTCAAGGCCATCGACGCCATGATTCCGATCGGCCGCGGCCAGCGCCAGCTGATCATTGGTGACCGCAAGACGGGTAAGACTGCCATTGCCGTTGACGCCATCCTTAACCAGAAGGCCAACTGGGAATCCGGCGATGTCCAGAAGCAGGTGCGCTGCATTTACGTAGCCATCGGCCAGAAGGCATCCACGGTTGCTGAAATCAAGCGGACCCTCGAAGACCGCGGCGCAATGGAGTACACCACCATTGTTGCCTCCCCGGCTTCGGACCCCGCAGGCTTCAAGTACCTGGCACCCTACGCCGGTTCGGCCATTGGCCAGCACTGGATGTACGGCGGCAAGCACGTCCTGATCATCTTTGATGATCTGTCGAAGCAGGCCGAAGCCTACCGCGCCGTATCCCTGCTGCTCCGCCGCCCGCCGGGACGCGAAGCCTACCCGGGCGACGTGTTCTACTTGCACTCCCGCCTGCTGGAGCGTTGCGCGAAGCTCTCCGATGACCTCGGCGCCGGTTCGATGACGGGCCTGCCCATCATCGAAACCAAGGCAAACGACGTCTCGGCGTACATTCCGACCAACGTCATCTCCATCACCGACGGCCAGATCTTCCTGCAGTCGGACCTCTTCAACGCTAACCAGCGCCCCGCCGTCGACGTCGGTATTTCCGTCTCGCGCGTCGGTGGTGCCGCTCAGCAGAAGGCCATGAAGAAGGTCTCCGGTACGTTGAAGCTGGAACTGGCCCAGTACCGCGACATGCAGGCATTCTCCATGTTCGCTTCGGACCTGGACGCCGCCACCCGTCAGCAGCTCACCCGCGGTGCGCGCCTGATGGAACTGCTGAAGCAGGGTCAGTACGCTCCGTACCCCGTTGAAGAGCAGGTTGTTTCCATCTGGGCCGGCACCAACGGCTACCTGGACGATGTTCCCGTGGAAGATGTGCTCCGCTTCGAAGGCGAGTTCATCGACCACCTGAAGCACAGCACTTCAGTGCTGACCACCCTGGCTCAGACGGGCAAGCTTGAGGACTCCACTGTGGATGAACTCAAGAAGCGCGTCGTCGCGTTCAAGGAAGGGTTCTTCGGCGAAGGCGACAACCACATGGTTGCAGCCGGCCACGAAGAGCACTCCGCCCTGGGCGAAGACGCTGTTGACCAGGAAAAGATCGTCAAGCAGAAGCGCTAACGCCTTTGTAGTTCCGCGTCCGGATCCCCTGGGGATCCGGACGCGGAACCCTTGGCCTTTGCCTTAGCCCCTAGTAGAACGCTAGGAACTGAAAGGAAAAGTATGGGAGCCCAAATTCGGGTCTACCGTCAGAAGATCGCTTCGACGACGTCGATGCAGAAGATCTTCAAGGCGATGGAGCTGATTGCTGCCTCTCGCATTGGAAAGGCACGCACCCGTGTGGCTGCGTCATTGCCGTACTCCAATGCGATCACCCGTGCCGTTTCTGCTGTGGCGTCCCAGTCGGAAATCGACCACCCGCTGACTACCGAGCCGGAGAACATCCGCCGGGCAGCCATGGTGATCCTGACCTCCGACCGTGGTCTTGCTGGTTCGTATTCCGCCAGTGTGCTTAAGCAAAGCGAATCCTTGGCCGAACTGCTCCGTGAAGAGGGCAAAGAGGTCAAGACCTACCTGGTGGGACGTAAGGCGCAGGCGTACTACGACTTCCGTGACCGCGAATCTGCGCGTGTCTGGACCGGAAATACCGATGCACCGGACTTTGAAACCGCCCGCGAAATCGGCCGGGCACTTCTTGACGACTTCAACACCGACTACGAAGACGGCGGCGTGGACGAAATCCACATTGTCTACACGCGCTTCAAGTCGATGGTTGTCCAGGAACCCACGGTGATCCGTCTGCTTCCGCTGGAGGTGGTGGAGGAAGAAGCACAGTCCGAGACTGAGCTGCTGCCTCTCTACGAATACGAGCCCGAGCCCGAAAAGGTTCTTGACGCACTGCTGCCGCGCTACATCGAGTCGCGCATCTTCGCAGCCATGCTTCAGGCAGCCGCTTCCGAGCTTGCCGCCCGCCAGCGCGCAATGAAGTCCGCCGGGGACAACGCCAGCGACCTTATTAAGAAGTACACGCGACTTCGCAATAACGCCCGCCAGGCCGAGATCACCCAGGAACTGTCCGAGATTGTGGCCGGTGCCGACGCGCTCAGCGCGTCCTAGCCCCAGCCCGATCCAGGCGTAGTTCCACCAGAAGCAAACTTAGTCCACACGCCATCTAACTGAGTGAAGTGAGAGAGATGACTGCCCAAACTGTCGAGCACGGATCTGATTCCGTAGCCTCGGGTGCCACCGGCCGTATCGCCCGTGTCATCGGCCCGGTTGTCGACGTCGAATTCCCGGCTGACGCAATCCCCACCATCTACAACGCGCTGACCACCGAGCTGACGCTCAACGGTGAGACCCGCACCATTACGTTCGAAACGTCCCAGCACCTCGGCGACAACCTCGTGCGCGCCATCTCCATGCAGGCCACCGACGGCCTGGTCCGCGGCGCAGCCGTCGTGGACACCGGCGCTCCGATCTCCGTCCCCGTAGGCGACGGCGTCAAGGGCCACATCTTCAACGTCCTGGGCAAGCCCCTCGACGTTGCAGAGGACCAGCTGGAAATTTCCGAGCGCTGGCCGATCCACCGCAAGGCTCCGAACTTTGCGGACCTCGAAGGCTCCACCGAGATGCTGGAAACCGGCATCAAGGTCATCGACCTTCTCACCCCGTACATCAAGGGTGGAAAGATTGGCCTGTTCGGCGGCGCCGGTGTCGGCAAGACCGTTCTGATCCAGGAAATGATCACCCGTGTTGCCCGCAACTTCGGTGGTACCTCGGTATTCGCCGGTGTTGGCGAGCGTACCCGTGAGGGCAACGACCTCTGGGTCGAAATGGAAGAGGCCGGCGTCCTGAAGGACACCGCCCTAGTGTTCGGCCAGATGGATGAGCCGCCGGGAACGCGTCTGCGCGTGGCCCTGTCCGGCCTGACCATGGCGGAGTACTTCCGCGATGTGCAGAACCAGGACGTGCTGCTCTTCATCGACAACATCTTCCGCTTCACGCAGGCCGGTTCCGAGGTTTCAACGCTTCTGGGCCGCATGCCGTCCGCCGTGGGTTACCAGCCGAACCTGGCCGACGAGATGGGTCTCCTGCAGGAGCGCATCACGTCCACCAAGGGTCACTCGATTACGTCCATGCAGGCCATCTACGTGCCTGCTGACGACTACACCGACCCGGCCCCGGCCACCACGTTCGCGCACCTGGATGCCACCACGGAACTTTCCCGTGAAATCGCATCCCGCGGCCTGTACCCGGCCGTGGACCCGCTGACCTCCACGTCGCGCATCCTTGACCCGCAGTACGTCGGCCAGGAGCACTACGACACGGCTGTCCGCGTCAAGCAGATCCTCCAGAAGAACAAGGAACTGCAGGACATCATCGCCATCCTCGGCATCGACGAGCTCGGCGAAGAGGACAAGATCGTCGTGGCACGTGCACGCCGCATCCAGCAGTTCCTGTCCCAGAACACCTACACCGCCAAGCAGTTCACCGGCGTTGAAGGCTCCACGGTTACCATCAAGGAAACCATCGAGGGCTTCAAGGCCATCTGCGACGGCGACGTGGACCACATTGCCGAGCAGGCCTTCTTCAACGTCGGCAGCATGGACGATGTCATGGCCAACTGGGCGAAGATCCAAGAGCAGACCGGGAAGTAAGCCCCATGGCGAACACTGCTGAACTCGAAGTTGAGATTGTCGCAGCGGACCACTTTGTGTGGTCCGGCGCGGCAAAGATGGTCAAGGCGCGCACGTCCGAGGGTGACGTCGGGATTCTTCCCGGCCACACCCCGCTGCTGGCCATCCTGGCTGAAGGCGAAATGGCCATCGAGCCGGTCTCCGGCGCCCGCTTCACGGTGGACGTTGACGGTGGATTCTTCTCCGTCGACAGCAACCGCGTGGTGATTGTCGCTGACAATGCTCAGATGAACGATGCAGCCAACGCTGGGACTCGCTGACCCTTCCCAATGAGCAGCTCTTATGTGTTCATTGCGCTGGCGGGGCTGCTTTGCCTGCTGCTGCTGGCAGTAGTCCTGTTTGGGGTGCGCCGCAGCCAGCTGCGGCGCGCCCTCGGTACCTTCGACGCCTCCATTTGCCTCCCGCCCGGCGGGTGGCAGATGGGGGTTTGTCGTTATACGGACACCCATCTTGAGTGGCTGCGCCTCATATCGCTCAGCCCGCGTCCGCCCCACCGCTTTTTGCGCAGTTCCCTGGAAATAGACAGCTGGCGGCAGCCCACCGAAGCTGAACGCGCACGGATCCAACCCGGCGCCATTATCGTGACCCTGAAGTATGAGGACCGCGAGGTCCTGGTGGCCATGAACTACGAGGTCTACACGGGCCTCTCGTCCTGGCTCGAAGCCGGCCCCGTCATTGGCATCGGCACCTGGCGCTGACGCCGCTCCGGCCGCCCATCCGCCCGCGGTCCGTCATCCAACCTAGTATTGAGGCATGGAAGACGTCATAGTTGTTACCGGTCCGTCCACGCTCAACGGAGCGGTCAGCGTACCCGGAGCCAAAAACAGTGTCCTGAAACTGATGGCCGCCACGCTGCTGGCCCCGGGACGCTCCACCATCACCAACGTTCCCAACATCCAGGATGTCTGGATCATGGCCGAGCTGCTCCGCCGCCTGGGCTGCGAAGTGGAGTACGACGTCGATGCCGCCTCAGTCTCCGTCAATGTTCCCGATGTGCCGGGACACCAGGCTGACTATGACCTGGTCCGTGCCATGCGCGCCTCCATCTCAGTCCTCGGCCCGCTCGTGGCCCGCTGCCGTCAGGCGGAAGTGGCCCTTCCCGGCGGCGACGCGATCGGCTCCCGCGGCTTGGACATGCACCGTGCCGGGCTGGAACTCATGGGAACCACCATCACCATCGACCACGGCTATCTGATTGCTTCGGTGCCGGAGGGCCTGGTCGGAGCACGCCACCTGCTGGACTTCCCGTCCGTCGGCGCCACCGAGAACCTGATGATGGCAGCCACTCTGGCGGCTGGAACCACCGTCATCGACAATGCCGCGCGCGAACCCGAAATCACCGACATCGCCGAAATGCTCAACGACATGGGTGCACGGATCTCGGGAATCGGGACCAACACACTCGTTATCGAGGGCGTGGAAGCGCTGCGGCCCGTGGTCCACCGTGTGGTGCCGGACCGCATTGTTGCCGGCACCTGGGCGTTCGCCGCAGCCATCACGGGCGGCTGCATCGAGGTGCGGGACGCTGACGCATCCGCTTTGACCGTGGTGCTGGACAAGCTCACCCAGGCAGGCTGCACGGTGACGGTGGGGGAGGACAGCTTCACCGTCAAGGGACCCGAGCGGCCCGAGCCGATCAACGTGTCCACCCTTCCCTATCCCGGTTTCCCCACGGATCTGCAGCCCTTCGTGGTTGCCCTGAACGCTGTTTCCACCGGCTCCGGAATGGTCACCGAGAATGTCTTCGAGGCGCGGTGGGGATTCACCTCCGAGCTGGCCAGGCTTGGCGCCGGCATCCGCCTCGACGGACACCACGCCCTGATCCAGGGAGTGCCGCGGCTGTCTGGAGCTCCGGTGGAGGCCAACGACATCCGCGCCGGAGCAGCCCTGGTGATTGCCGGCCTGGCCGCCGACGGGACCACCGAAGTGCGCGGAGTGGATCATATTGACCGCGGTTATGAACGCTTTATGGAAAACCTGCGCGGCCTGGGTGCCCGAGTGGTCCGCCGCCGGAGCTGATGCCACGGAGCTGGTGCCGCAGTGCCGTTGACGCAGGGCCGATGCCCCGGCGCTGATGTGGGCCCGGGTACAGCGTGAGTCCCGGGTACAGCGTGAGTATGGGTACAGCGTGAGTATGGGTACAGCGTGAGTATGGGGGCGGATTAAACGAGGAAGTCCCCGGCAATATGCCGGGGACTTCCTTTTTGTCCGGATATCCGGACCAAGAGTGGGTGCGGTGAAGCTTAGAGCGCGGTTACGCCGGTTGCCTGGGGGCCCTTGGCGCCCTGGCCGATTTCGAACTCAACACGCTGGTTCTCGTCGAGGGTCTTGAATCCACCGGTCTGAATTTCAGAGTAGTGAACAAAGACGTCGCCGTCGGAATCGTCGGGAGTAATGAAGCCGAAGCCCTTTTCAGCGTTGAACCATTTGACGGTACCCTGTGCCATTTTGTTTCTCCTCATAAGTGGAACTTCCGGCCGCCACACCCCGCGGCGGCCTATTGTTACTGAAACGGGAAGGCTCAAGTTCCTTGCCATTCAGCAGTTCCTTGAGGAGCTTCACGCTCGCAACGGTCTTGCGAGCATGAATAACACCTACACAAAGACTGGTTATAGGATTACACACGCCCAATGGCTGGTCAACGAATTTGTTGAAAAACTTTCCAAGTATTTCCGGCGCCCCTGAATCACTCCGCCGAGGGGAGCGGACGGGCCCAAAACGGAAACGAAACGAAACCGCCATTGGGGCCCGCCCGCACAAAGCCCGACAAAGCCCGAACAAAGACCGGCACGTATTCGGGCACAGTGGCACGGCGGCCGGGC
This sequence comes from Arthrobacter gandavensis, assembly GCF_009192735.1. Lineage (GTDB taxonomy): Bacteria > Actinomycetota > Actinomycetes > Actinomycetales > Micrococcaceae > Arthrobacter_B > Arthrobacter_B citreus. Next base: position 95,741 of record NZ_VTFU01000002.1, on the reverse strand, counting down.
CGGAAAACGGTTCTAAAACAGCCGGGACGCGGAATCGTCAACGCCGCGCATGGCGTCGTAATCAAGGGTGAGGCAGTCGATGCCGCGGTCATTGGCCAGCACCCGCGCCTGCGGCTTGATCTGCTGCGCCGCGAAAACGCCCCGGACCGGAGCAAGCAGGGGATCGCGGTTCAGCAGTTCGAGGTACCGGGTCAGCTGTTCCACCCCGTCGATGTCGCCGCGGCGCTTGAGTTCCACCGCCACGGTGGCACCGGAGGCATCGCGGGCCAGGATGTCCACCGGGCCAATGGCGGTCATGTATTCGCGGCGGATCAGCGTGAAGCCGTCGCCGAGCTTGGTGATCTGCTCGGCCAGGAGGCGCTGCAGATCAGCCTCGACGCCGTCCTTGATCAGTCCGGGATCCACGCCCAGGTCATGGGATGTTTCCGAGAACCGTTCGTAGATGCTGATGACCAGCTTGTCATCGGTCTTGGCGCTCTGGACGTTCCAGGTTTCGATGACGCCCGTTTCGGCGTCGTCGTCCTCGGGTTCGGTGATGCGCAGGGTGGCCGGAGGGCTCATCCAGTTCAGGGGTTTGTAGGAGCCGCCGTCGGAGTGGATCAGGACGGAGCCGTCGGCTTTGACCATCAGCAGACGGACGGCTAGCGGAAGATGGGCACGGAGGCGGCCGATGTAGTCAACAGAGCAGCGGGCAATTACTAAACGCACAGTTGCACTTTACCGGCTCCGCTGCGGCAAAATGACTTATATGCCCCGTTCCAACCGTCCCCGCCGCCCGCCCGGCGCAGCCAATGCCAATCTGGGCCGCAGCGCCCGCAGCAAGTGGGCCACTCCGGCGGCTGAGCTGGATCTGGAGCGTACCCGGGCCGGTATTCCGCAGCGGGAGAGCGCGTCCGACGGCGAATGGTCGGTGCGGCAAATCACGGCCCGCAACGCGGCGAAGGACTATAAGTGCCCCGGCTGCGGCATGGTGATCCCGCCCGGGTTGCCGCACCTGGTGGTGTGGCAGGAGGATTCACTGCTGGGCCGGGAAACCGCTGTTGCGGACCGCAGGCACTGGCACGAGCGGTGCTGGCGCACCCGCAGGACCGGAGGCGGACGCCTGGGGCGGCGCTAGCGCTGGTCCTGGCGGGAGATGAACACTTCCTTGAGCAGCAGGAGCACGGCGGCCGCTGTGGGGATGGCGATTAGCGCGCCAAGGACGCCCAGGAGGCTGCCGCCGGCGATAACGGCGATGACGGCCACGGCACCGGGAACCGCAACTGCCCGCTGCATGATGCGCGGGGACACGAAGTACGCCTCGAACTGCAGGTAGGCAACGTAGAACAGGGCGAAGACCACAGCCGTCTGCCAGCTGACCGTGAGCGCCACCAGCGACACCAGGATGAGGGCGATGGGCGGACCCACCAGCGGAATAAAGGCCAGCAGCGCCACCACGAAGGCGAGCAGGACGGAGAACGGCACGCCGGTGATGGTCATGACCACAAAGGCGTAGGTGGCGTCCAGCAGTGCCACCAGGCCCTGTCCGATCACATAGTTGCCGACGCTGCTGGTGATTTCCTCGGACAGCGCCTCGACGCGGCGGCGCCGGCTGCGCGGGGCAAGCCGGTAGGCCCACATCTTCATGGACGGCAGCGATGCGAGGAAATAGAGCGTCAGGACCAGGATGATCAGGGCACCGAAGAGGCCGTTGGCTATCACTGTGCCCACCGACAGGACTCCGCCGAAGACACCGCCCAGGGCGTCGGCGTTGGTGAAGAACTTGTTGACTTCCTCTTCGATCCGTTCCCGCACGTGGAACTGTTCCTCAATGCTCACGAAGAAATCGGATTCCAGGAACGTGTTCACATAGCCGGGAGCCTTGGTGATGATCTCCGAGGTCTGGCGGACGATCGTCGGTATGAGGGTGGCAAAGAACCCGATCACGATGCCGGCCAAGCCGAGCACCGTGATGGCGATTCCCGCCGGCCGCGGAATGCGCCGGGCGCCGAGCCACCGCACCACCGGATCCAGGCCCAGGGCAATGAACAGCGCGGCGCCGATCCACACCAGGAGTTCACCGACGTTGGTCAGGATGAAGTAGCCAAGCAGCGCAAACCCCACGCCCACCGCGAACATGAAGCCGAAATGGATGGGGGCGGCCGTGCCGCGGGAGGAAGTGTCGGGGGTGCCGGCGGGCGGTTCTCCGCCGGCAGGGGCCTCAACGGCTATGGCTCCGGCGGCGCTGACCTCCGGAGGGAACTCGAACCTGCGCCGCGGCCGTGCTCCGGGCACGCCGTGCGGAACTGCCTGCCGGAGCCGGCCGGACGCCGCCGCAAGGAAGCCCTGCCGCGGCCTGCCGTATGGCGGTGCCGGTTCCCGGGACGGCTGAGGATCCTCACGGGAATCGCCGGCCGGCTGGTCCTGGTTCTCGCCCATTTTTTGCATGTCTCCTGTATGTAGCGAACGCCCGGGATCGGAAGCGCCAGATTATCAGCCGCAGTCCGCCGGAAGGGGTGTCCAGGTCCGCGAGGGGGGCCGGAATGTGCCCGTTCAGGGGATTTCGTTACCATTGGGTTATAAACCCATTGACCGGCCCTTAGCTAAGAGGCTCCACGTCCCGTTTTTGCCTGCCTACAGGTGAGCGATGTACCGAGACTGAAGATAGGTAGCTTGTGCGAAACAAAATTGCAGTTCCGCTGATCGTGATCGGAGTGCTGCTGATGCTCGTCGGCATCGGACAGCGCACCTTCTGGGCTCCGCCCGGAACCGTCACAGCCGAAGCGCCGGCCGCCGATCAGCAGGCGCCGCTGACCGTGATCGGCAGTGATGTCCTCACTGCCCACCCCGACGGCGTGGAACTCACGGTTTCCGGGGACGGTCCCTTCATGATGGCCGTGGGCCGCGCCGACGACGTCGAGGCATGGGTTGGCGACGCCACCGTGCTGCGGGTCGCGGCGGACGGTGACAACGTGACAGCCGACGTCACCGAAGGCACGCCCACCGTGCCCGATCCCGCCGGATCCGACCTGTGGGTCTCCGAGCAGGAGGTCGACGGCGAGACCACCTTTACCTGGGACGCCCCTGCAGAAGGGGAGTGGGAGATCCTGCTGGCCACGGACGGGACCGCTCCCGCACCGGCCGGCGTTTCTGTGACCTATGCCAACGACGAGTCCACGCCGTTCGCCGTGCCGCTCATCGTCGCGGGTGCGCTGATCGCCGTTCTCGGCCTCGCACTGGCTTTCGTGGCGGGCCGCGGGAACACCGGGCGGCGCTCCGGCGGCCGGGGACCGTCCACCGAGGGCCCCGCCCGCGGCACTGCGGCAACCGCGCCCGCTGCCGGCACCACCTCGCTGCCGGCTGCCGAAACGGCACCGGCCGGCGGCGAAAAGCCGGGCGCCTCCGGAACCTCCAGCTTCGGGATCCTGCACGCCAAGCGCCGCCGGCGGCCCGCTGCCCTCATCACCGCACTGCTGGCCTCGCTGGCCCTCGGCGCCGGTCCTGCCATGGCCGCACTGCCGCTGACCGCCGCCCCCACTGAAGAACCCGCCAATGAAGCCACTCCTCCCGTGGTGCTGGAAACGCAGTTGGAACGGATCCTTGCCGACGTTGCCGCCACGGTCCAGGCCGCGGACGCCGCCAAGGACCCGGCCCTGCTGACCGCCCGCGCCGGGGGTGCCGCCGCAACACTGCGGGAAGCCTCCTATGCCACCGCAGCCAAGGTGCCCACCTATGCTGCGCCGGAGCCGATCGCCGCTGACCCGCTCAAGACGGACATGGTCATGGGCGGAACCGAATTCCCGCGCAGCGTGGTTGCCGTAACCCAGGGCCCGGAGAACGAGGTCCCTCAGGCGCTGCTGCTGGTGCAGAACTCGGCACGGGAGAACTACAAGCTGATGTCCTCCATCCGGATGCTGCCCGGCACCACCTTCCCCGCGCGTCCGGCATCAGGTGCCGGCGTCAACCCCGCCCCCGCCGACTCCGGCGACGGCCTGACGACGTCGCCGCAGATCGCGGTGCAGGCGCTGGCCGATGCGCTGACGAATCCGGACGGCATGAACAAGGACACGTTCTCGTCGAACACCTTCGCCGAAGCGGTGACCAAGTTCCAGTCGGACGTGACCTCGAGCCCGGACAACGAGTTCGCCAACATCACCTTTAACCATGAGTCGGTGCCCGGCGACACGAGCGCACTGCGCACCGCCGACGGCGGTGCCATCGTGTTCGGATACATGGACAGCAGCTACACCAGCGTGCCCAAAGAGGCCGGCGATTCCATCAATCTGGAAGGCACCATTTACCAGACGCTGACCGGTGAGGCGAGCACGGAAGCCGGCATCGAGGTCAAGTACGGCGAGGGCGTCATGCTGTACGTTCCGCCGGCCGGCAGCACCGACAAGATCCAGGTCATTGGCGCGGTGCAGGAACTGCTGTCCGCCACCCTGAAATAACCCTGCCCTCCATCAGGGAAACCGGGTTGCCGGTGACCCGAGACTGCGTAATAAGGTGAAGCCATGAGCACTCCGAACCACCGTCCCGCACCGGCACCGTCCGCAATGAACCTGCGCGGCGCCGTCGACCTCTCCGGACTGAAGGCCAGGGCCACGGCACCCCCGGCGGCGGAAGCCCCCGCGGCGGGACAGGCCGGGCAGTCCGCGGCCAGCCCGTACATCGTTGAGGTGACCGAGCAGACCTTCCCCCAGCTGGTTCAGCTGTCCGAGCAGGTCCCGGTCATCATCGACCTGTATTCGGCGCGCAGTCCAGAATCCGCCCAGGTGAGCGCGGTGCTGAAGAGCATCGTCACCGAGCAGGACGGAAAGCTGCTGCTCGGACGCGTGGATGCCGAGGCCTATCCGCAGATTGCCCAGGCGTTCCAGGCTGTATCCGTTCCCACGGTGGCCGCTGTCCTGAAGGGGCAGCCGGTGCCGCTCTTTGACCGGGCGCTGCCGGAGGAGCAGATCCGCGCCCTGGCCGCCGAGCTGCTGCAGGTCGCGGCCGCCAACGGTGTTTCAGGAACCTTGAACGAAGGCGGCGCGGCGGACTCCGCGGAGGAAGCACCGCTGCCGCCGCTGCATCAGGAAGCGTACGACGCGATTGTTGCCGGGGATTACGACGGCGCGGCAGCCGCCTACCGGAAGGCGCTGGCCGAGCAGCCCGCCGACGCGGAGGCAAAAGCCGGGCTCGCGCAGGTGGAGCTGATGGCCCGCCTGAAGGACGCCGACGCCGAAAAGCTGCGCACCGAAGCGGCGCAGAACCCTGACGACCTCGAGGCGCAGCTTGCCGTCGCGGACCTGGACATCTCCGGCGGACACGTCGAAGACGCCTTCAACCGCGTGGTCCGGCTGATCGCCCGCGTCTTCGGTGACGACCGGGAGAAGGCACGGGTGCGGCTGCTCGACCTGTTCGAGGTGGTGGGCACAACCGACCCGAGGGTCACCAAGGCCCGCTCCGCTCTCGCCCGGGCGCTTTTCTAAGCGGCCGGCGTGAGTTCACCTGAGTCTTTCCCCGGACTGTTTGACCCGCTGACGCTGCGCGGCCTGGAACTTTCCCACCGCGGCTGGGTGGCAGCCATGTGCCAGTACTCGGCGGACGCCGCCGCGGCACCCGGCGTTCCCCATGACTGGCACCTGATGCACCTGGGCTCCTTCGCCGCCGGGGGAGCGGCGCTGATCATCACCGAAGCCACCGCGGTCAGCCCCGAAGGGCGGATCAGTCCCCAGGACACCGGCATCTACACGCCGGAGCAGACCGCGGCATGGCGCCGCATCACAGACTTCGTCCACCGCTACGGGGCCGCCGGGGCCAAGATCGGCGTGCAGCTGGCCCATGCCGGCCGCAAGGCCTCAACCTACGCACCCTTCGCGGACGGCAGCGGCAGCGTTGCACCGGCCGACGGCGGATGGCGCACCGTGGGGCCCACCGCCGACGCGTTTGGCCGCTACGCCGCACCGCAGGCGCTGGACGAGGCCGGTATCCGGCAGGTGATTGACGACTTTGCGCGCGCTGCCCGGCGCTCCGTCGACGCGGGTTTCGACACGATCGAGATCCACGCCGCGCACGGCTACCTCCTGCACCAGTTCCTCACCCCGCTGGTGAACACCCGCACCGACGGATGGGGCGGCTCCGAGGAAGCCCGCAACCGCCTCACCCTCGAAGTGGTGGACGCTGTTCGGGCGGTCATTCCGGACTCCATGCCACTGCTCCTGCGCATCTCGGCCACGGACTGGACCGATGGCGGCCTCGATGAGCACACGTCGGCGCGGCTTGCCGCTGCCGCGCACGCCCGCGGGGTTGACCTGGTGGATGTATCCACCGGCGGCGCCGTGCCCAATGCCCGTATTCCCGTTGCCCCCGGTTACCAGACGGGGTTCGCCGAGCACATCCGTGTGCAGACCGGTGTCCCCACCGCAGCGGTCGGCCTCATCAGCAGCGCAGGCGAGGCCGAGGACATCCTCCGCACCGGGCGCGCCGACGCAGTCCTGATCGCCCGGGCAGCGCTGCGGGATCCGCACTGGTGGATGCACGCGGCCGAAGAGCTCGACGCCAAACTGCCGTGGGCACCGCAGTACGAGCGGGCGCGCCCGGCCTAGTCCCCGCGGCGGGTTTTCCGCCGCTGCCCGGGGCGGCTGCCGGGGATTCTGGTCCTTCCGGCCGATCCGGGCCGTGGCATGCAGAGGTATTTTTGGAGCATGACGAAAGTGGTGCTGACATGACGAACTCTGCGTTTCCTGAAACTCCGGCTGTTCCGACTGCTCCCGCGCTGGCCGTCCGCGGTCTCGGAAAGCGCTTTGGGGAAAAGATTGCGGTGAACGGGATCAGCCTGGACGTCCCGGCCGGGTCCTTCTACGGCCTCGTCGGACCCAACGGTGCGGGTAAGACCACCATGCTTTCCATGGCCACGGGCCTGCTGCGCCCCGAACACGGACAGGTGTGGGTGCACGGAACAGATGTCTGGGCCGAACCACTCAAGGCCAAACGGCTCATGGGTGTGCTGCCTGACGGGGTCCGGCTCTTCGACCGGCTCACCGGCGAGCAGCTGGTCACCTACTCCGGCCTGCTGCGCGGCATGGACCGCGACACCGTCGCCGGACGCGTGAAAGACCTTCTCGAGGCCATGGACCTGACCAATGACGCAGGCACCCTGGTGGTGGACTACTCCGCGGGCATGACCAAAAAAATCGCCCTCGCCTCGGCGCTGATCCACGCACCCCGGCTGCTGGTGCTCGACGAGCCGTTCGAAGCGGTGGACCCGGTTTCCGCCGCGAACATCCGGGATATCCTCTCGGGCTACGTGGGATCCGGCGGCACGGTGATCGTCTCCAGCCACGTCATGGACCTGGTCCAGCGCATGTGTGACCACGTTGCGGTGGTCTCCGGCGGCAACCTCCTCGCCGCCGGCACGGTGGACGAGGTCCGCGCCGGGGAGAGCCTGGAAGAGCGTTTTGTGCAGCTGGTGGGCGGACGCACACACTCGGAGGGCCTGCCATGGTTGCGGACCTCCTAAGGCTCAAGCTGCTCCTGCTCCGCAACTCCCTGCGCCGGAGCCCGTGGCAGATTGTCGGTCTCGCCTTCGGGGCGCTCTACGGCTTGGGCATGCTCGCCCTGCTGTACACCGGCCTGTTCTTCCTGAGCATCAACGACCCGGAGCTGGCCCGCACGGTCACGGTCCTCGCCGGCGCCGCGGCAGTGCTGGGATGGGCGCTGATCCCCATCCTGGCCACCGGCGTCGACCTGACCCTGGACCCGGCGCGGTTCGTGACCTTCGCCGTTCCCCTGCCCAAGCTCCTGGCCGGCCTGGCGCTGGGCGGACTCATCGGCATCCCCGGCGTCATGACGCTGCTGGCGGCGCTGGGCGCTGCCGCCGTGTGGTGGCGGAACCCCGCGGCGCTGGCAGCCGGCCTGGTGTCAGCGCTCATCGCGGTGTTCACCTGCTTCATAGCGGCCCGGGTCCTGGTGGCCGCGAGCACTTCGCTGGCCTCTTCGCGCCGGTTCAAGGACATCTCCGGCCTGGTGGCGATCATTCCCCTGATGCTGCTCGGCCCAATGATTGCCGGCATCAGTTCGGGCATCAGCAGTGCCCAAGACTATCTGCCCGCACTGGCCCGCACGTTGTCCTGGACTCCGCTGGGAGCAGCGTGGGCGGTGCCCGGTGACGTGGCGCTGAACCAGCCGGGAGCAGCCGCCGCCAAACTGGCCATCGCCGCCGCCTTCCTGGCCGTGCTGGTCTGGGCCTGGAAAGTGCTGCTGGTACGGGCGCTGGTCACTCCGCCGCATAATGCCGGTCCCCGGCGCAAGGGCGGAAAGCTCGGGTTCTTTGCCCTCTTCCCGGCGACACCCACCGGTGCCGTGGCCGCCCGGTCACTGACGTATTGGATCCGGGACCCGCGCTACGGTGCGTCCCTGCTGATCATTCCGCTGCTGCTGGTCCTCATGGTGTTCTTCGGGACCCAGGAGGGCAGCGGCCCAACGCTGCTGCTGTTTGCGGGACCGCTGCTGGGCTACCTGCTCGCCTTTGGCATCTCCGCCGATGTCTCGTATGACAACACGGCCTTTGCCCTGCACGTCAGCACAGGTGTTTCCGGTGCCGCGGACCGGGCCGGACGCGTGATTGCCTGCGGCGTTTTCGCGCTCCCGGTGACGGTCCTGGCTGCGGTGGTGCCATGCCTGGTGCTGGGGGAAGAGGACCTGATCCCGGTGATTCTCGGGGTGTCCCTGGCCATCCTGCTGGGCGGGTTCGGCCTCTCCGCCGTCGTGTCGGCACGCTACACCTACAACGTCCCGCTGCCGGGGGAGAACGCCTTCAAGACTCCGCCCGGTTCCGGCGGCCGGACCATGCTCGTTCAGGGCCTGGGCATGCTGGCGCAGATCGTGATCGTGCTGCCGGTGCTGGCCCTGGCGCTTGCGGCGCTGCTGACCGAGAACCCGCTCTGGGACTGGCTGACCCTGATAGGCGGCGTGCTGCTCGGCGCCGGACTGCTGGTGGCCGGAATCCGAATTGGCGGACGGTGGCTGGACCGCAGGGCCCCGGAACTGCTGGCCGCGGTGTCCGTGCACAAATGACGCCGGGCCGGTCAGCTGACCGGCCCGGGAACTCCCCGCGTACTAAGATGGGAACCATGAGTCTGCCTCCCGATCCTTTCGAAAATGACCCTGCCCGCCGCTTGGACGACGGCGGCGGTTCCACCGCCGTCATCGAGCGCGAAGAGCAGCGCGAGTACACAGAACCCGGCGACAGCGAGCGGTTTGCCCATTACGTCCGCAAGGAAAAGATCATGGAGTCGGCGCTTTCCGGCGAACCGGTGATCGCCCTTTGCGGCAAGGTGTGGACCCCGGGCCGGGATCCCAAAAAGTTTCCTGTGTGCCCCACCTGCAAGGAAATTTACGACGGTCTAAGCGCGCCCAAGGACGGCGGCAAGTAATTTCCGCGCGTCCATGAGCGGTTCATCCGCGCAGCCGCGCTCCGCCGGCCCGCTTTCTTCCGCGTACCGGGCCCTCACGCTGGGCATCCTGGCGATCATCACCTGTTCCGCTTTTGAAGCGATGGCGGTGACGACGGCGATGCCCGTGGTGGCGGAGGAACTGTCGGCCGGCGCCGGCTACGGCCTGGCGTTCTCGATGTTCCTCACCGCATCGCTGCTGGGCACCGTGGTGGCCGGCAGCCGGTGCGACGTCCAGGGGCCGCTGCCCTCGCTCGCCGCCGGCATGGCCCTGATGACCGCCGGACTGGTGCTTTCAGCCATGGCCGGCGAGTTCTGGATCGTCACCGCGGGCCGGGCCGTGTCCGGTCTGGGCGGCGGCGCCATGATTGTGGCCGTGTACGTGATCATCGGCGAGATCTACCCCTCGGCGCTCCAGCCCGTGCTCTTCGGCTGGCTCGCCGCGGCATGGATCCTGCCGTCCATGGTGGGTCCCCTCGCGGCCGGGCTGCTGGCGCAGTACGTGAGCTGGCGGTGGGTCTTCGCCGCCGTGATTCCCATCGTGCTCGTCGCCGGTCTCATGGTGTGGCCGCGGGTCCGTTCCCTCGGAGCGCCGGAGAGCCTCGCTGTCGATCCTGCCCTGGGACGGCGGCGGGCGGCGTGGGGCAGCGTGCTGGCTGCCGCCGTCTTCGTCGCCCAGTGGGCCGGCAATGAGGCGGCCGACGCTCCGTCGTCGCCGGTGCTGCTGTGGACCGCCGCGGCAGTTGCCGCCGGAGCCGCCGGAATTGCGCTGGGACGCCTGCTGCCTTCGGGGACGCTCCGTCTTGCCCGGGGACTGCCAAGCGTGATCGCCACGCGCGGGCTGCTCAGTGCCGGATTCGTGGCCGCGGAAGCCTTCCTGCCGCTCATGGTCCTTGCCACGCACGGTGTGGAGCCGGCCACTGCCGGACTGGCGCTCACCGCCGGGGCGGTAGGCTGGGCTGTGGGTTCCTTCCTGCAGGCACGTGCCGGCGGGCGCCGTCACCGTCTCCTGGTGATTGGCGCGTCCATGCTGACCGCGGCAGTGGGAGGAATTGGGCTGCTTGCATCGCCCTCGGTTCCCTTTTGGGTCATCGTGGCGGTGTGGACCTTCGCGGGCGCAGCCATGGGCCTGGCCCTCTCCAGCACCTCAGTGATGGTGCTGGCACTGTCCACCTCCGCGGACCGGGGACGCAATTCCGCGTCCCTCCAAATTTCCGACCAGGTCGGAGCCGTTGCGGGAACCACCGTGGCAGGGATTCTCTTTGCCCTGCTGCAGGACCCCGCCGCTTCCGGACAGAACGGCGTATTCAGCGTCATGTGGCTTGTCCTGGCCGTCTTTGCGTGCCTGGGGATTGTCTCCGGTGCCCGCAGTGCAATAGTTACCCCGAACACAGGAAAGGTGCCGTTCACAGCGTGAGCCCAGACACCCTCTTCGGCGGACCGGCCCTGCCGCCCGCCTATCCGGAACGAGCCGCATGGGGCACCGCCCCCAAGCTGCGCCAGTGGCAGGCTGAAGCCCTCGAAAAGTTTTTCGCCAAAGACTCGGCCGATTTCCTTGCCGTCGCCACCCCCGGCGCCGGTAAAACCACCTTCGCCCTGCGCGTCGCCACTGAACTGGTGGACCGCGGGATCGTCAAGCGCATCACCGTCGTGGCGCCCACGGACCACCTCAAGCGCCAGTGGGCCGACGCCGCCGCCAAGGTTGGCCTGGCGCTGGATCCGAATTTCAAGAACGCCGACGGCCGGCACGGTGACGGCTTCATTGGCGTTGCCGTCACCTACGCGCAGGTGGCCTCCAAACCCATGCTGCACCGCGCGAAGACCGAAGCGGCCCGCACCCTGGTCATCCTGGACGAGGTCCACCACGGCGGGGACGCCCTGTCCTGGGGCGACGGCATCCGGGAAGCCTTCGAACCGGCGGTCAAGCGGCTGTCGCTGACCGGTACGCCGTTCCGCTCGGACACCGCCGCCATCCCGTTCGTGGAATACGAGCCGGACAGGGACGGCATCCGCCGGTCCAAGGCCGACTACACCTACGGCTACGGCGAGGCGCTGCGGGACCATGTGGTCCGTCCGGTCATGTTCATGGCCTATTCCGGGCAGATGCGGTGGCGCACCAGCGCCGGAGACGAGATGGCGGCGTCCCTCGGCGAGGCAGCCGTCACCAAGGACATCACCGCCCAGGCCTGGCGCACCGCGCTGAACCCCACCGGTGAATGGATTCCGGCCGTGCTCGCCGCGGCCGACCGCCGGTTGTCCGAAGTCCGGCGCGCCGTGCCCGACGCCGGCGGGCTGGTGATTGCCACGGACCACGACGATGCCCGGGCCTATGCCGGCACCCTGAAAAAGATCACCGGGCAGTCCCCAACGGTCATCCTCTCCGATGATGCGAAGGCCTCGGACAAGATCGATGAGTTCTCCGCGGGGGAGCAGCGGTGGATGGTCGCGGTGCGCATGGTGTCCGAAGGCGTGGACGTGCCCCGCCTGGCAGTGGGGGTCTACGCCACCTCCACCGCCACGCCGCTGTTCTTTGCCCAGGCGGTGGGCCGGTTCGTGCGTGCCCGCAAGCGCGGTGAGACGGCGTCGGTGTTCCTGCCGTCGGTGCCAAACCTGATGGCCCTGGCCAACCAGCTGGAAATGGAACGCGACCATGCCCTGGACCGGCCGGACAACCACCTCGAAGAGGAAGGGTTCGGACTGGAGGACAGCCTCATGGAGGCTGCCAACCGGGAGGAAAAGGCCTCTGACTCGCTGACCAAGCAGAAGTTCGAGGCACTGGAGTCCCAGGCGTCCTTTGACCGGGTGCTGTTTGACGGCGGCGAGTTTGGAACCGGCGGCGCGCTGGGCAGCGAGGAGGAGCAGGACTTCCTGGGCATTCCCGGGCTGCTGGACGCTGACCAGATGGGCGTGCTGCTGCGCCAGCGCCAGCATGACCAGCTCTCCCGCCGCGGACGGAAGGCCCCGGCGGCTGCAGCTCCGGAGCCGGAGCCGTCCGTCATGGACCACCGCAGGCTGACCGAGCTGCGCGGCGAGCTGGCGAAAAACGTCTCGGCATGGTCCGCCCGCTCGGGCATGCCGCACGGCGTGGTGCACAGCGAGCTGCGCCGGATCTGCGGGGGACCGCCGGTGGCGCAGGCCAATGAGGAGCAGCTGAACAAGCGGCTGAAGAAGCTGCAGGACTGGTTCATCGGCCGCAAGTAGCCGGCGTCTCCAGGCTTCGCGAAAGACACTGCAAAAGGCAGAAACGGCAGTTCCCATCGCTGGGAACTGCCGTTTCTGCTGTCTCGGGGTCGGGGCCTACAGGTCCAGCAGCTCCACGCCGGCGTCTTCGAGCTCGGCCAGCGCAGCCCGGGTTCCGGCGCGGTCGATGCCGCGGCACAGGTCCGGGATCACGTAGGTGTCGTAGCCTGCGGCAATGGCGTCCAGGGCCGTGGCGCGGACGCAGTAGTCGGCGGCCAGGCCCACGATCACCACTTCCTCGACGTCGTTTTCGCGCAGCCAGTCATCCAGGCTCACGGTCTCGGCCGGGTCCGGCGGCACTGCCGCAGCGTCCAGGTCGCCGGTGGGAACCTCGTCTTCGGGGGCCAGCACGCCTTCGAAGCCGGAGTACGCCGCTTCATACTGTCCCTTGCGGAAGAAGGCGTCAATGTGTTCGGCATCCAGATCCGGGTGCAGGCTGGCGCCGGTGCTGCCGGCGACGCAGTGCACCGGCCAGGAGTCCTTGTAATCCGGGGTGTCGGAGAAATGCGGGCCGGGCTCAATGTGCCAGTCCTGTGTGGCAGCAATCACGTCGTAACGGCCCAGGGTCGTTTCGATGTAGTCGGTGATTTCCGAGGCGGTGTCGGTTCCGCCGGGAACGGCGAGAGATCCTCCTTCGCAGAAGTCGTTCTGGACATCGACAACAATCAGGGCGCGCGTCATTCTCACTCCTCGTATTCGGTGGGGATGGCCGGTTCTCCGCGCTGCAGGCGGTTAACCGAGGTCGGCAGTTCCGCGAGGGAATCCGTATGTCTCTTGGCGGCCCGGTCCACGGCAGCGGCTCCGGTCCAGCCGGGAAGGATCTCGCCGTCGGCCACAAACTGCTCCAGCAGCGGACGGTCGTCGCCGTCGTCGAGCGGGCGGTGGCCAATGCCGATCACCTCGGCGGTGGCCGTGCCGCGCTCATCCAGTCGGCGCAGTGCGTACTTGCGCCCCCCGCGGGAGGCTTTGTTCTTGGCGGCCTTGGCCACTGAGACAAATTCGTGGTTGTCGTCCTCGCGGCTGACCAGTTTGTAGACCAGGCCGGCTGTGGGTGCGCCGGACCCGGTGACCAGGGATGTCCCCACACCGTACGCGTCCACCGGTGCGGAGGCCAGCGCCGCAATGGCGTATTCGTCCAGATCCGAGGTCACCATGATCCGGGTGCTGGTGTTGCCCAGGTCATCCAGCAGCCCGCGCACCCATTTGGCCTGGGCCACCAGGTCCCCGGAATCCAGCCGTACCCCGCCCAGCTCCCGCCCGGCGGCGGCGACGGCGTTGCGCACGCCCTGCTCGACGTCGTACGTATCCACCAGCAGGGAGGTGCCGGCGCCCAGGGAGCCGACCTGCGCCGAGAAGGCGTCGGCCTCGCTGTCGTGGAGCAGGGTGAAGGAGTGGGCGGCGGTGCCAACGGTCTTCAGTCCGTAGCGGCGCCCGGCCTCCAGGTTCGACGTCGAGTCGAAGCCGGCGATGATGGACGCCCGGGCGGCGGCCACCGCGGATTCCTCGTGCGTGCGGCGCGAACCCATCTCGACGCATGGCCGTCCGCCGGCGGCGGTGACCATGCGGGATGCCGCCGATGCGATGGCGCTGTCATGGTTCAGGACCGACAGCAGGAGGGTCTCCAGGATGCAGGCCTCGGCGAAGGTGGATTCAACGGTCAGGATCGGGGAATGCGGGAAATAGGCCTCGCCCTCGGCGTAGCCGAAGATGTTTCCGGAGAAGCGGAAATCGGCAAGCCATTTCAGGGTGGGGGCGTCCACCACCGAGGTGTCTTCCAGGAAGGCCAGCTGGTCGTCGTCGAACCGGAACGCGGCCAGGGCTTCAAGGATCCGGCCGGTGCCGGCCACGACTCCGTACCTTCGCCCGTCCGGCAGCCGCCGGCCGAAAACCTCAAACACGGAGCGGCGGGAGGCTGTGCCCGAGTGCAGGGCGGCCTGCAGCATGGTCAGCTCATAGTGGTCTGTATACAGGGCGGCATTGGGCTGGCGCCAAGCGTTGGTGCTGTTCACAGTCAAAACTCTATCTCCCGTTCGCTTATTGAGTAGAAGCCCGCAACCGGCGGTTTGGCTACCGGGCCCACCCTACAATTGGAGTCATGACTTTGAGCACTGCGCCCGGAACCGACACCCTCGAGCGCGCTGAGACTGAGTCGCTGGTCAGCAGTGACGTCCCCTGGGTGGTCATTGTTTGGAATGATCCGGTCAATCTCATGAGCTATGTCAGCTATGTGTTCCGCAGCTATTTCGGGTACTCCGAGGCCAAAGCGAACCGGCTGATGATGGAAGTGCACGAACAGGGCAAATCGGTGGTGGCAACGGGCTCCCGGGAATCCGCGGAGCGGGACACGGCGGCCATGCACTCCTACGGGCTGTGGGCCACGTTCCAAAAAACCGACGAGCCCTGACCCGCCCGGCGGGCCCCTCTTCCGGGCCCGGCACCCCGGAACAGCGGTTACAGCAGCAGCACAGCCCGGCACCGCCGGCGGATAGGACAACACGTGGCAAGCGGATTCAAAACCACCCGCAAGGGCATCTCGGCATCATTGGACGCGGGGGAGCGGGAGCTGCTGCGCAGCCTCTTTAATGACGTGCTGGGCATGCTGGAACCGGACACCCCCGCGGACGCCGATCCGCTTGCTGCGATGGTGGGTTTGGACACCACCGCCAGTGTCCCGGCCGACTCCGCGCTGCACCGCCTGCTGCCCAACGGAGTGCAGGGGGACGACGCCGAAGCACTGGAATTCCGCCGGCTCACCGAGCGCTCGCTGCGGGAAAGCAAGACCGGTGCGCTGCGCGCCGCAGCCCTGCTGCTGGAGTCCAAACCGCTGCTGCTCAATGCCGAGCAAGCCCAGTATTTTGCCCGCGCCCTCAACGATGTGCGGCTTGTCCTGGCTGACCGGCTGGGGTTGGAAACCGACGAAGACGCTGAGCGGCTGCACGGCATCACGGACCCGTCCCAGGCGCAGGACGTGGACGGCTACCTGGCCCTGGTGTACAACTTTGTCACCTGGCTGCAGGAGACCCTGATGCAGGCCATGAACCGTTCCCTGTTGTGACCAAGCGCACGCCCCGATGAGTTCGCAGCGGGGTACCGGGGGACTATTCTCGATACATTATGAGCTCTGACCCGGAAAGTTCCTCGCTGATGACGGAACCGCTGAAGGACCCGCGCAAGCAGGCGCCTGAGCGCGCCGTCCAGCCGCAGCACAGCGGATTGCCGCGCCGGAACAACCCGGACGCGCCCATTGGCATCTTCGACTCCGGGGTCGGCGGCCTGACGGTGGCCCGGGCAGTGATCGACCAGCTGCCCAATGAGTCCATTCTTTACGTCGGCGACACCGCCCGCGGCCCCTACGGCCCGCTTCCCATTGCCGAAGTGCGGGCCAATGCACTCGGCGTCATGGATGAACTGGTGGATTCCGGCGTCAAGCTCCTGGTCATTGCCTGCAACACCGCGTCGGCCGCAGTCCTGAGGGACGCCAGGGAACGCTACACCCGGCGCTACGGGATCCCGGTTATCGAGGTCATCCAGCCGGCGGTCCGCCGTGCCGTTGCGGCCACCCGGTCCGGGCGGGTTGGCGTGATCGGCACCGAGGCCACAGTGGGCTCGCGCGCCTACAACGACACCTTTGCCGCCGCACCACACCTGCAGATCGCGTCCGTGGCATGCCCGGCCTTTGTCGACTACGTCGAGGCCGGGGTTACCGCCGGCCCGGACCTGCTCGCCACAGCCGAAGAATACCTGGCCCCGCTGAAGGACCAGGAGGTGGACACCGTGGTGCTCGGCTGCACCCACTATCCGCTGCTGACCGGCGTGATCTCCTACGTGATGGGCGACGGCGTAACGCTGGTGTCCAGCGCCGAGGAGACCGCCAAAGACGTCTACCGCGCGCTGATCTCCCACGATCTGCAGCGCACCGCGGCCACCGCGCCGGACTACCGCTTCCTCGCCACGGGGGACTCCGCGTCCTTTGAACTCCTGGCCCGGCGCTTCCTCGGACCCGAGGTCCTGAGCGTTGAACACGTGGAGAACGTGGCGGCGCACTATCCCACCGGAAGCATGGCCCGGATCACCGCGGACATGGCTGCGGCGGACCGCTTCACCCGCGCCGGAACCGGCCCCCTCCACGACGAGAACGGAAGGCCGCCCGGCGCCCTTCGGAACGGCACCGAATGAAACTGACCATCGTGGGCTGCAGCGGATCCTTCCCCGGCCCGGCGTCGCCCGCCTCCTGCTACCTCGTCACCGCGAACGACGGCGTCCGGGACTGGCGCATCCTGCTGGACCTGGGCAACGGCTCCCTGGGTGCCCTGCAGCGTTACATGGACCTGCGGGACATCGACGCCGTCCTGCTGACGCACCTCCATCCGGACCACTGCATGGACCTGTGCGGGCTGCACGTGGCCGTGCACTGGGATCCGACCGGATGGAACCGGGACCGGATCAAGGTCTGGGGTCCCAAGGACACCGCGGACCGGATGGCGACCGCCTATGGCCTCCCCACGGATCCGGGCATGCACGAGGACTTCGACTTCCTGAGCTGGGACAGCGGCCGGCCGGTCACCATCGGCCCGTTCACGGTGACGCCCTACCCGGTCCGGCACCCTGCCGACGAGGCGTACGCACTGCGGGTCGAGGCCAGGTGCGCCGGCCCGGACGGCAGCATCCAGCTGCACACTTTGGCCTATTCCGGCGACACCGACTCCTGCAGCGGTTTGGAGGAAGCTGCCCGCGACAGCGACGTCTTTCTCTGCGAAGCGGCTTTCCACGAAGGCCGCGACGACGCCATTGACGGCGTGCACCTGACCGGAAAACGTGCCGGTGCCGCGGCGACGGCGGCAAACGCCCGCCGCCTGCTCCTGACCCACCTGCCGGTCTGGAACGACGCCAACCTTTCAGTGGCGGAAGCCCGGGAAACCTATGCCGGGGACCTTGCGGTGGCGGTGGCCGGCGTTTCCTATGAGGTCGGCAGCCCGTTCGCCGCGCCGCTGGCGGTTGACCCCAGGACCCAGCCCGCCGGTTAAGCGGACCCCGGCCGATAGACTGGGCGCATGACTACCGCTGCAAACAGCCCCTCTTCCACGCCTGCCTCCGGTTCCGCCGTCGTGCGCTCCGACGGCCGCACACCCGACCAGCTGCGCAGCATCACCATTACCCGCGGCTGGTCCAAGCAGGCCGAAGGATCCGCGCTGATCGAGTTCGGCAACACGCGCGTGCTGTGCACCGCGTCCCTCACCCCCGGCGTTCCGCGCTGGCTCAAGGGCGAAGGCAAGGGCTGGGTCACCGCCGAATACGCGATGCTGCCCCGCGCCACCAACACCCGCAATGACCGCGAGTCGGTCAAGGGCAAGCTCGGCGGCCGCACGCACGAAATTTCCCGGCTGATCGGCCGCTCGCTGCGCTCCATCATCGACACCAAGGCCCTGGGCGAAAACACCATTGTGCTGGACTGCGACGTGCTGCAGGCCGACGGCGGCACCCGCACCGCCGCCATCACCGGCGCCTACGTGGCACTGGCCGACGCCCTGACCTGGGCCAAGGACAACAAGCTCATTGCCCGCAACGCCCAGCCGCTGCTGGACACGGTGGCGGCCATCAGCGTGGGGATCATTGACGGCGTTCCCATGCTCGACCTGCCGTACGTGGAGGATGTCCGGGCCGAAACCGACATGAACGTGGTGGTCACCGGCTCCGGAAAGTTCGTTGAGGTCCAGGGCACCGCCGAAGGCGCCCCCTTTGACCGGGACGAGCTCAACGCCCTGCTGGACCTGGCGCTGCTCGGCACCTCCGAGCTCGCCGAGATCCAGCGCCGGACTCTGGGCGAAAGCGCGTGACGCGGATCCCCGCGGGAGCCCGGCTGGTCCTGGCCACCCGCAACCAGGGCAAGCTGCGGGAACTGCGCGAACTGCTGCGCGGACGCATTGACGGGCTCGACGTCGACACCCAGGTGATCGACGCCGCGGCCGCCGGCGTGCCGGACGTCCCCGAAACCGGAGTTACCTTCGAGGAGAACTCCCTGCTCAAGGCACGGGCCGTGGCCGACGCCACCGGCCTTGCCGCGATTGCCGACGACTCAGGCCTGGCCGTGGACGTCCTGGGCGGGGCTCCCGGGATTTTCTCCGCACGCTGGTCCGGCCGCCACGGGGATGACGAGGCGAACCTGGAGCTCCTGCTGGCCCAGCTCGCTGACATTCCCGCTGAGCACCGGGGTGCCGCCTTTGTGTGTGCGGCCTCCCTTGCGCTGCCCGGCGGCACGGCAGTGGTTGAGCGCGCCGAGCTGCGTGGGACGCTTCTCACAGAACCGCGCGGCGATGGCGGTTTTGGCTATGACCCCGTGCTGCAGCCGCTGGGGATGGACCGCAGCACCGCGGAGCTGGCGCCGGAGGAGAAAAACGCCATCAGCCACCGCGGACAGGCGTTCCGCGCCCTGGTTCCGGCCATCGTGGACGCCCTGGCCTAAGCGTTTACCGGGTGGCGGTGAACCACTGGTCAACGGCGGGTTGCCGGGTGGCAACCCGCCGTTTTTGCGCCTGCGGACAGTGTTGGGTTTCCGCCCCGGCCCGTTCTTAGGGCAGAATTGGGGGCAATATGACTACACAGATTCTTGCCTCAGTTGCCACCGCCACCACCGACGGATCGGCGCTGGGAGGGATCGCGGACTGGGCCGTCGGGATCATGGAGACCATCGGAGCCCCCGGCGCCGGCCTGGCCATTGCCCTCGAAAACCTCTTCCCGCCGCTGCCCAGCGAGGTCATCCTGCCGCTGGCCGGGTTCGCCGCCAGCCAGGGTAACTTCTCCCTTCCGGCAGCGCTCATCTGGACCACCCTGGGCTCCGTTCTGGGCGCCTGGGTGCTGTACGGCATCGGCGCATGGCTGGGGCGCGACCGGATGCGTGCCCTGGTGTCCAAGGTCCCCCTTGTCGACATCGAAGACGTGGACAAGGTGGAAGCCTGGTTCGACCGCCACGGCTACAAGGCGGTCTTCTTCGGCCGGATGATCCCGATCTTCCGCAGCCTCATTTCCATTCCCGCCGGCATCGAGCGGATGCCCGTCTGGAAGTTCCTGGGACTGACCACGGCGGGCAGCCTGATCTGGAACTCCATTTTCGTCTTCGCGGGCTACTACTTGGGTGAGAGCTGGCACATCGTCGAGGAATACGCCGGGGTCTTCCAGAAGATCGTCATTGCCGCGGTGCTTGTCGCCGCCGTCTGGTACATCGTCAGCAAAGTCCGCTCGCACCGGCGGAAAAAGGCCGAGGGTCCCGTGTCGCCGGTTGAGCCGGCCGAGGGCGAGTAACCCGAGACCCGCTTCACTCAGCACCTGTTACCTGCTGCCTGCCAGCTTCATCGTCTAAGGAACCGAACACCGCGTGGGAATTGAATTCACGGCCATCGACTTCGAAACGGCCAACGGATTCCGCGGCTCACCCTGTTCGGTTGGACTGGTCAAGGTGCGCGACGGCGTCATCGTCGACGAAGCGTCCTGGCTGATGCGTCCGCCGGAGGGGCACGACTTCTTTGACCGGCGCAACATCCGCATCCACGGCATTGAGGCTGACATGGTGGCCGGGGCTCCCCGCTTTGGCGAGCTGTTCCCCGAAATCGGCGCGTTTATCGGCGCGGACCTTCTCGTGGCCCACAATGCGGCCTTCGACATGGGCGTGATCCGCTCGGCGCTGGAGGTCTCCGGCCTGCCGGGGCCGTCCTACGACTACACCTGCTCCGTGGTGCACTCGCGCCGCACGTACAGCCTGGTGTCGCACTCCCTGCCCTTCGCGGCGGACGCGGCCGGGGTGTCGCTGCAAAACCATCACGACGCCGTGGAGGACGCCCGCGCCTGCGCCGGCATCATGCTGGACATCGTCCGGCGCAGCGGTGCCGCGGACATGGCCGGCTTCTTCGCCGTCCAGGGCATGGTTCCGTCCCGCCTCGAGGCTTACGTTCCCGGTGTCGACCCCATTTCCAAAGCGACCCGTGCCGCTCTGGAACGCGGGACCGGCTCGGAGGCCAAGGCGGCCGCAACGGGCTGGTCCGGCTGGCCTTCCGAAGGGGAGAATCCGCCGCCCAACCCGCTGGCGGACGCCGGCCACCCGCTCTTTGGCCACACCGTGGTCTTCAGCGGAAACCTCGCCATGTCCCGTCAAACGGCCAAGAATTCAGCGGCGGAACTCGGGGCGCGCCCGGCCTCCAACGTCACGCGGGCCACCACCATGCTGGTCATGGGGGATGGGTTTGAAGCCGGCGACCTGCGCAACGGAGTCCTCACCGGCAAGGCACGGCGGGTCCTGGACCTGCACGGTAAGGGCCAGCGCATTGAGGTCCTCTCCGAGGGGGAGTTCCTGCAGATGCTCGGCGGCACCTGGCATGCCGGAGCGGGCCGGGAGAGCTAGGCTCCGGTGGCGGCCAGGAAGCGGCGCGCCATCTCCTCAATGACGTCACGTCCCTCCAGGACCGCCAGCCACTCGCCGGGGAGGGCCGCGGCGCCGTACAGCGTGCCCAGGATGTTGCCGGTGATGGATCCGGTGGAGTCGCTGTCGCCGTCGTGGTTGACCGCCAGTGCCACGGCGGATGCGAAGTGCTCCTGCGGGCTGGCCGCTCCCGAGGTTGCCAGTGCGGCATACAGCCCGATGGCCAGGGCTTCTTCGGCAACCCACCCCTCGCCCAGCGCCGCCTTCAGCGCTTCGGGGGCTGCGGGGCCGGAACGGCCCAGCTCGATGGCAGCAGCCAGCCGGGCGGCCAGCTCCGGAACGCCGCTGTCCTGCGCACGTGCCAGGGCGGCGTCGGCGGCTTCCTGCAGTGTGGCGTCCGGGGACAGCAGATCATGGATCAGGACGCTGAAGACGGCGGCGCTGTGCAGCGCCGAGGGGTGTCCGTGCGTCAGCGCGGCGGCATCCCGGCTGAGCCGGTACACCATGTCGGTGTCCATGTAGGGCAGCAGGCCAAAGGGGGCCGAGCGCATGACGGTTCCGCATCCCTTGGATCCGGGGTTGACCGGGCGCTGCACGGTTCCCATGTCCGGTCCCGACAAACCGGAAATGCAGGCATTGCCCGGGGCGCGGCGCTGATGCAGCACTGTCTGCCCGTCGATCCAGCGCAGGGGCGGATTCGGAGCCCCGGGATCCAGCGGGACGCCCTGGGTTTTCAGCCAGCGCAGATAGGCGAGCCAGAGGCACGCAGTCTCATCCGCGCCCACACCGGAGTTGGCCCACTCCAGGGCCTCCAGCAGTCCGTCGAGCGTGTACAGCGTCATCTGCGTGTCATCGGAGAACGGAGCGGGGGCGGGAAGCTCCGTCATGGACAGGAGTCCGGGGTCTCCGTGTCTGCTGCGGATATCAGCCATCGCAGAGAATTCGACCGAGTAGCCGAGCGCATCGCCCAGTGCCCCGCCCAGCAGGGCGCCAAACACTTTTCCTGCCTGTCCCTGGAGGGGAAGATGGGATGACGCGCCGTTGTCGGGAGAAAACGCGCCATTGTCGGGAGAAAACGCGCCATTGTCGGGAGAAAAGTTGTCCGGGGAAGAAGGGTTTGCTGCCGGCGGATTTTCAGGGTTAGTGCTCACCGTTCCAGCATAACGAGCATCCCTGCAGGGCGAGCCTTCAGTGTCCTCCCAGCGTCCAATGGGAGGCTGGGTGAGTTTGGCCGACGCACTATGAACAGCATCGGGCCCGGCGGCGGGAACGGCCTCGGGCAGCCCGCCGCTCCACAACACCGAGAAGAGGATACTTTTTGCGAATGAATGACGAGCCCATAACCGCCGGGGGTGCGCGGGCAGCGCACCCCGCCGCCGGAACCGCGCCCCAAAAGCGGCTGCACACGTACGGACTGGCGGGACGCAGCGCCGCAGAGGCAGTGGGAGCCTTCCTTCTGGTTTTTGCCGGCGTCGGCCTCGCTTTCTTCAGCGCCACCGGCAGTGTTTCGTCCCCCCTCGGGGTTGGCCTCGCCGCCGCCGCCGCCATGGTGGCCTTTGGCTACGTCTCCGGGGGACACTTCAACCCGGCGATCAGCGTTGCCAGCGCCGCGGCCGGCCGCACCTCGTGGAAGGCCCTCCCGGTCTATGTCCTCGCGCAGCTCATTGGCGCCGTCCTGGCCGTCGCCATCCTGTGGGTCGTGATCCAGGGCGTACCGCAGCTCGCTGACACCCGCATGGTCTTCACCGCACTCGCGAACGGTTACGGCGAGGAGTCCGGCGCCGGATTCCCGCTGGCCAGCGGACTGCTGACCGAGGTCATCGGCGCAGTGCTGCTCACTGCGGTGTTCCTCGGCGCAACATCGGGCCGCAGGCCCCTGGCCGGCGCCGCGTTCGCCGTGGGTGTCACCTACGCCGTCCTGCTGACCTTCCTGGCACCGATCACCGGCGGCTCCCTCAACCCGGCCCGTTCCACGGCCGTTGCCCTCTTCGCCGAAAACACGGCGCTGGAACAGCTGTGGCTGTTCTGGGCAGCTCCCGTCCTGGGCGCACTGATTGCCGGACTCATCTACCGCAGCATCGACATGACACCCGCGGACCAGGTTGAGCGGGATGCCGACGACGATGACGACGACGCAGCTGACGTTATGGACGCAGAGGACGCGTCTGATACCGAGGACGCCAACGTCCCTGAAGCTGCGGACCCCGCCTCTGACGCTGCGGCGGCCGCCGGTGCGGCACCCGCTGACCGCGGTGCCCGGAACAGCAGCGGTGCCCGGGACAGCAGCGCCCGGAACGACGATGAAGCCCGCGGTTTCTTCGACGGAGATGACAACACCGGCGGCGGCAAGCCGGCCGGCAGGTCCTAACCGCCACACCCGCGACACGCCCGCCTCCTGATGCACCGGCCCCGCATCAGGAGGTGGGCGTTCTCATGTCCCCGGTGTCCGGGGAGTGTCGGTGCCGGGATGTAGCTTTAGGAGTATGCGAATACTGCACACCTCCGACTGGCATTTGGGACGCTCCTTCCACGGCGTGGGGATGCTCAGTGCCCAGCAGCAGTTCATTGACCGGCTGGTGGACACTGTTCGGGAACAGCAGGTGGATGCCGTCCTTATCGCCGGAGATGTTTACGACCGCGCGCTGCCCGGCGTCGACGTCGTCCGCCTGCTGGATGCTGCGCTGGAACGGATCACCGGGGCCGGGGCCAAGGTCATCCTCTCCAGCGGAAACCACGATTCCGCGGCCCGGCTGGGTTTCGGCAGCCGCATTTTTGAGCGCGGCGGCGTGTTCCTGCGGACCCGGATCAGCGAAATCGACGAGCCGGTCCTGCTGGAAACGGGCGGCCGTCCGGTGGCCGTGTACGGCATTCCGTACCTGGAGCCCCGGCTCGCCGCTCCCGAGCTTGGCGTGGAGAGCCCGCACCATGCGTCCGTCGTGGCCGAAGCCGTCCGCCGGATCACCGCTGACGTGCAGCGCCGTGCCGCTGCCGGCGAACCCGTGCAGCCCGTAGCCATGGCCCATGTCTTTGCCAGCGGGGGCATCACCTCGGACAGTGAACGCGACCTCACCGTTGGAGGAGTGGGCGCCGTTCCCCTGGACCTCTTTGACGGGTTCACCTACACCGCGCTCGGGCACCTGCATGGACGGCAGGAACTCAGCCCCTCCGTGCGGTATAGCGGATCCCCGCTGCCGTACTCCTTCTCCGAGGCAGGCCAGCAAAAGGGCGGGCTGCTCGTGGACTTCGACGGCGGCGGGCTGGTGCGGGTTCAGCCCGTCGTCTGGCCGGCACCCCGGCGGCTGGCCGTCCTCCGCGGCACCCTGGCCGAGCTGCTGGCGGACCCGAAGCTGGCCGACGCCGAAACCGCCTACTGCCAGGTGACGCTGACCGATGACGAGCGCCCCGCCAAAGCCATGGACAGCGTGCGCAGCCGTTTCCCCGACACCCTGGTCCTGACCTTCGAGCCCGCCTCCGGGCCGAGGGCATCGGGCCAGACCTACAGCCAGCGGCTGGCCAAGGCCACTGATGACCTGGAGATTTGCTGCGGCTTCCTGGACCACGTTCGCTCCCGTCAGGCCGATGAGCAGGAGAAGCAGCTCTTCGCCGAAGTCCTGACCAAGGTGCAGTCCACCGAGGCGGCACAGTGAGGATTCACCGGCTCGAAATTCAAGCGTTCGGTCCCTTTGCCGACCGCCAGGTCATCGACTTCGACGAGCTCGGGGCGCATGGACTGTTCCTGCTGAACGGACCCACGGGCGCCGGTAAGACCAGCATCCTCGATGCCATTTGTTATGCCCTGTACGGCGGCGTTCCCGGTGCACGGCAAACCGCCAAGCGGCTGCGCAGCGACCACGCCGCGCCGGACACCGCACCCGAGGTGCTGCTGGAATTCAGTTCCGGCGACCGCCGCCTGGAGGTGGTGCGGAATCCGGCCTGGGACCGTCCGGCCAAACGCGGCACCGGGAAAACAGTGCTCGAGCAGGCGCACACCACCCTGCGGGAATTCTCCAACGGGGAATGGGTGACAAAATCCGCACGCAATGATGAAGCCGGCGGCGAGATCCAGGCCCTCATCGGCATGGACAAGGAGCAGTTCACCCGGGTGGTCATGCTGCCCCAGGGCGATTTTGCGGCGTTCCTGCGGGCTGACGCGAAAAGCCGGGCGGAGCTGCTGCAGAAACTCTTCGGCACCACCCGCTTCGAGGAAATTGAGGACCAGCTCAAGGAAGACCTTGCCGCCGCATCCCGGCAGCTGCAGGAAGCCCGCGCCGAAGCGGAGCATGTGCTGCGCCGGGCGCGTGATGAGATGCAGCGCTGGACCGCGTCCACGGACGACGCCGGCGGCAGTGACGCCGCGGCCTCCGATGAAGCGGCCTCAACTACCGGGACGACAACTGCCGGGACGACAACTGCCGGGACGACAACTACTGGGACGACGCCGGAGCAGGCCAACCCCGCGGATGCCGAAACTGCCGGGACGGACACCGCGGCCGTGGACGAGTTCCGCCGCATGCTGACGGAACGGATTGCCGCCGCCCAGGAGGAACACACGGCCCTCACCGCTGCCCTGCTTGAGGCGGAAACCGCCCGGCAGGACCTGGAGCACCGCCGCGCGCGGGGGATCGCGCGGGAGCAGCTTGAGCGCGACGAACAGGACCATGCGGACCGGCTGCCCGAAATCGCACCGCTGCGCACTGCCTTGACCCGGCACGGGCAGGCGGAAGCACTGAGCGGTTACCTTCGCGCCGTTGACGCGGCAACCGCCAAACTCCGGCTCCGCGAAGATGCAGCCGAGGAAGCATGGGCGCAGCTAACCGCCCATGCCCGGGCTGCCGCGTACGGACTCGGGTCCGGGCCTGACGATGGGACGGGTGCTTTTGGCGGGGCCGGGGATTCCGAGGCAGCATCCGCGCTCGCGGCTGCGGACGTCCGGCTCACCACCGAGCTGGGCGTGGCGGAAGCCGCCCTGGCCGAGGAAAAACGCATCACTGACCTGGAGGAGGAGCTCCGCGCCGCAGCCGAACGGGCTGAAAGCCGCCGGACCGCCGCTGCCGCGGCAAGCGCCGCTGCCGCCGCGCTTCGGGCCGAGGAAACGGAAGTGACCCGGGAACTGGAATCCCTCCGGAAGCGGGCGTCACGGCGCGAATCAGCAGCGGAAGAGCTGGAGCGTGCCCGTGCCCTGACCCGGGCCATCAGCGACCATGCCGGCGCCGCACGGGAAGCGGAGGCCGCTGCCGCTGCCGCCGCCGAGCTGCGCGGAAGCTACCAGGACCGGCGCCAGGAATGGCAGGACAAACTGCAGCGCCGACTCGACCAGGCCGCCGCGGAGCTGGCCGGACGGCTGGCAAAGGGGGAGTGCTGCCCCGTGTGCGGCAGCGTTGAACACCCTGCCCCGGCCGCACTGCCTGACGGCGAGAGCGCTGTCACCCAACAGGACGAGGAACACGCCCGGCAGCTCACGGATGCTGCCGAGCAGGAGTTCGAAGCCGCCCGTTCACAGGCGGAAGCCGCCGACCGCCGGGTGGCCGAGCTGCGGATCCAGGGCGGAGATGGTGATCCACTGGCCGCCAAGGCAGCGGAAACAGCAGCAGCCGAGGCCCTGGACAGGGCAACAGCCGCCGGCCTGGAACTCGATGCAGCGCTGAGCCGCTGCACCGAACTGGCTGCCGAACTGGAGCAGTTGGCCGAGGAGGAATCAGCAGCACTAGTCGCCGCCGCCCAGGCTGATGAACAGCGACTGGCAGCGCAGCGGCAGATAGCTGACCTCAGCGGACGCGTTGATGCAGCCCTGGACGGGTTTGCCTCCCTTGCCGAGCGGGTTGAGTGCATCACCGAACTCCGCGGACTGGTGGCAGCGGCACGCCGCGCCACAGCGGAGTGGAAATCAACCGAAGAAAACGCCGCGGAAGCCCGGCAGGACCTCGCCGCAAAGCTGGCGGACTCGGAATTTGAGACCGTGCAGGCGCTGCGGGATTCCCTGTTGGATGCCCACACGGCCGCCGCTTACAAGCTGACTGTTGCCGGATACGACCAGGAAGAACAGCGGCTCATGCTGCGCCGCGAAGGCGAGGACTCGGCGGCGGCACTGGACGGACACGGTGAACCGCTTCCCGTCCCGGACGAGGAGGACCTGGTGATGGCCTCCGATGCCGCGTCCGAAGCCCGCCGGCGGCTGACGCAGTGTTCGGTGGACCTGGGCCTCATGGAAGCCTCAGCGGAAGCGCTGCAGTCCTACGGCATGGAGTTGGCGGAAGCTTCCGAGCGCATCCGTCCCTTGGAGGAGCGCTACGAACTGCTCCGCTCAGTGACCGACACGGCGCGCGGCCTGGGCGAAAACGGTTACAAAATGACGCTGAGCACTTACGTGCTGGCGGCCCGATTGGAACAGGTCGCGGCGGCGGCAACAGAGCGGTTGTCGGCGATGACCGGCGGCCGCTATGCCCTGGTGCACAGCGATTCCACGTCGGGCAACAAGAAGGCTGGCCTTGGCCTGCATGTGACCGATGCCTGGACCGGCCAGCACCGCGACACGTCCACGCTGTCGGGCGGCGAGGGATTCATGGCGTCGCTGGCCCTGGCGCTGGGCCTGGCCGACGTCGTGCAGCAGGAGGCCGGCGGTGTCAGCATCGAAACGCTGTTTGTGGATGAGGGATTCGGAAGCCTCGATGAGACATCGCTGGAGCAGGTGATGGATGCCTTGGAAGGACTCCGCGACGGCGGCCGGGTGGTCGGC
Source organism: Arthrobacter gandavensis (assembly GCF_009192735.1). Lineage (GTDB taxonomy): Bacteria > Actinomycetota > Actinomycetes > Actinomycetales > Micrococcaceae > Arthrobacter_B > Arthrobacter_B citreus. The sequence continues at coordinate 67,945 of NZ_VTFU01000002.1, read as the reverse complement.
CTTGTCAGCCATGTGGCAGAGATGAAGCAGCGTATTGGAGCTCAGCTGCAGATCACGAAGGGACGCAACGGCTCGTCGGTGCGGTTCTCCGCCGGCAATCCGGTGGGGGTGTAGTCCGGCGGCCGCCCCGAGGCGCCCCGGTCCGCTCATCGAGGGTAAAGTGGAGGCGTAACCGGGTCGGGCGCATCGGGAGGGGGGACGATGCGCGCTGAAACATGTCTGGAACCGCATGAGCAATCTGCCCTCCGCCCCTTCGTCGCCGGAAACGTCACCGGCTGAAACATCATCTGCAGACCCCACCATGGCCTCGGACCCGGCACCGGACGCAACCACTGGACGGTACGCGCGGATCTTCACGCTTGCCGGCCGCGGCTTCGTTCCCATTGCCTTCCTGGCCCGCCTTCCCCTGGCCATGCTCACGGTGGGAGCACTGACCCTGGTCACCAGCGTCACCGGCTCCTACGCGACCGGCGGTCTTGCAGCCGGTGCCGTGGGCATCGGCTCCGCCCTGGGGGCGCCCGTCCTTGGATATGTGGCGGACCGGATCGGCCAGCGTCCCGTGCTGCTGGCCGCCGCCGCCGTGAACCCCCTGGCCATTGCGCTGACCCTGTACATGGCTTTCCAGCTGCCGGAGGCGTCCAGTCCCTTCGCCGCCCTTGCCGCAGCCTTCCTGATGGGAGCAACCTGCCCGCAGGTGGGCCCGCTGGCCCGCGTGCGGTGGATGTCCATGACCGAACGCAAGCGTTCCGCGGACTCCGCCGGCGCCCGGGACCTCGACACCGCCATGTCCTACGAGTCAACGGCTGACGAGCTCAGCTTTGTGCTTGGCCCGGCCCTGGTGGGCCTGCTGGCCGCCGCCGTCGCTCCGTGGCTGCCGCTGGCCATTGCCGCGGTGCTGACGCTGACCATGGTCAGCGCATTCGCCGTGCATCCCACCGTCCGCTCGGTCATCCCCGCCCGGGCGGCACGTGCGGCCAAGGCAGCCCGCGATTCCGCCGCTGAAAATTCGGGCACCCCTGCCGAGCCGCCGGCTGCCCGGCCCCGTGCGGACTGGCTGCTGATTGCCCTCCCCGTCCTCGGCATGGTGGCGATGGGTACGTTCTTCGGCGGAACCCAGACGAGCCTTACCGCCTTTGGCGGCCTTTTCAACATTTCCTCCGCTGCCGGTTTGCTGTACGCGGTCATGGGCATCAGTTCGGCGGCCGCCGCATTGTCAGTGGCCTTCTGGCCGGAGCGTTTCACCGCTGCCGCCCGTTGGATGGTGTCCGCCGGAGCGATGGCCGCCTTCTCTGTGCTCCTGCTCTTCCCCGCGGACATTCCCACCATGCTGGTGGCGCTCTTTGTCCTGGGAATTCCCGTCGGCCCCACCATGGTCAGCATCTTTGGGATTGGCGCCGTCGTTGCTCCGAGGCATCTGATGGGCACGGTCATGACCATGCTCGCCAGCGGAGTAGTCACGGGCACAGCCATCGGCGCCGCGCTGGCGGGACGGCTGGCGGACAGCTCAGGGCACCAGGCGGCTTTCCTGGTGCCGGTGGGCGCTGCCGTTGTGCTGCTGCTTCTGAGCCTGTGTGTCCGGTGGGCAGTGGCCTCCCGGCTGCGGCGAAAGTAGGGGCGGCGAAAGTAGGGGCCATGCCGGCGGCCCGGGCCGCCGGCTGTCGGGGTGGCCCTCAGGTGCCTTAGTATCGAATCAAGCGCCGGATTTTACGGCGGAGCCGCAGCGGATGAGGAGACCCAGCATGGGCAGCGAACAGAACGCCAATAAGGACCGCTCCAAGGACGGCGAAAACACAACGGGACCCGAGGGAACCATTCCTGACAGCAAGGATGGCGTGGCCGCAGCGTCCACCGAAGAACCGTCGAACTTCGAACCCGAAGAAGACCAGGAATCCGCAGAGGGCGGATCCAAGTAGCAACCTTCGGGAACAAAACACAGAAGCCCGGACCGGGGATTCCCGGTCCGGGCTTCTGTCTTAAGCCGTCAGCGGCCGGAGGAGCTAGCCCAGGCTGGGGGCGTGGGTGGGCGGCAGCGGTATGTAGATGTTGCCCGTGGTGATCCCGCCGGTCACGACGTCGTCCACGGCATCAGGATCGGCAGCCGCCCGTGCCGGCACTTCGGCTTCGGTGCCCAGCGAACGCAGCGCCGCCGCAACCTCGTGCGCATCCGGCCGGGCCTCGACGGTCCTGGCAGTCATCGCGCGCAGCAGGTCCACCCACTCGGCGCCGAGGTCCGCCGGCACCTCGGGGTCGCGGACCAGGCGTGCGACGGCGGACTCAACAATAGGACCGGGGAAGGCCTTCTCGCCGGTGAGGCACTCCAGGAGCACGAGCCCCAGGGAGTAGATGTCGGTGCGCGGGTCGACGGCCCCGCCCAGCGCCTGTTCGGGGCTGAGGTAGTTTGCGGTGCCAATGGTGGCGCCGTGGGCCGTGGCGATGGTCGCCTCGGTCATCCGCGCGATGCCGAAGTCGGTCAGCTTGGGGTAGAGGCGGGTATCGTTCTCGGCCAGCGGATACAGGAGGATGTTCGCGGGCTTAACGTCCCGGTGGATGACGCCGTTGGAATGCACGTAATTCAACGCGTCGGCCAGGTCCGCGCCCAGGGAGGCCGTGCCTGCCGGACCCAGCGGCCCTGATTTCAGTGTTCGCCGCAGGTCCGGGCCGTCCACCAGTTCCATGACCAGGAAGGTGGAGGAGCGCCCGTCGTCGTCCTGCGTAAGTCCGGCATCCAGAAGCGTCACGAGGCCGGGGTGGTTCAGTGTGGCCAGCAGCAGGGTTTCGGTCTGCTGGCGGCGGTTCTCGTCATCGTCGCTGACGTTGGGGCGGAAAAGCTTGACCGCTACGTCGCGGCCCAGGTTCTGATCCACCGCGCGGTACACGGAGGCAGCGCCGCCCGTACCGATGAGCTCGGTGGTGCGGTATCGATTCCCAAGGAGTACATCCACGGGTGTCCTCCCTAGAGGGTGTGTCGAAAAACTGGAAGCGGGCGGGCAGCGGATCCGGGTCTGTTGCTTACCACCGGACGCAGGAGTCCTGAACCGGGATTCAGAACATTTAATCAGCAGCCTGATTAATTCGATCCTCCGCTGCCCACCGTCCCACCATATCCCGCCACACCGAAGGAATTGGGCAAGGGGGAGCCTGCTTTACCAAGACGTAATATGTGCCTTCTCACCAGGGGATGACCCGGAGCGCTGCCGCCGGGGTTTTCCGTCCGGCCGGGCCTTAGCCGAGGAAGCTGATGGCCGCCTGCTTGAAGGCGCGGGACGTGACCGCGTTTGCGTGGGTGCGGGCCGGGAGCGCAAGCAGCTCGGCCTGTCCCGACAGCTCAGCCAGCTCCGCGTTGCCGGCGGCAAAAGCATCCTGGTCTCCGGCCACCAGCAGCAGCGGCATGGACGGAACCGCCTCGGCGGGGACAAACGGCTCCTGCTGGATGGCCTCCACCATGGACAGCAGCACCGACAGGTCATTGGCGGGGACCAGTGCAGCCATGCGCAGCAGTTCGGCAGTGGCCTGATCGGCCACCTCCCCGGTTCCTTCCATGGCTGCCCGTGCCGCTGCCAGGTCAAACGCCGCCAGCGGATCATCGGTGCCGGGCCCGCCGCCCAGAACCATGCGGTGCACCAGCTCCGGTTGAGTGGCCCCAAATTCCCAGGCCAGCCGGGCGCCCAGCGAATAGCCGATAACGTCCACTCCGGATTCCGGATGATCACCAGTCAGCGGCTGGACGCCGGCGTCCAGCAGCAGCTGCAGCAGGTCCGCGCGGATCCGGCTCGGGCGGTAGGCGTCCAGCTCGACCGGTGCCGCGCTCCGTCCGTGGCCGGGCAGGTCGACGGTGATCACCCTCCTGCCGGCGCCGCTCAGGGCGCTGACCCAGCCGGAATCGTGCCAGTTCAGCTGGGACGAGGACGCGAATCCGTGCAGCAGGAGCACGGGCCGTTCGGACCTGGCCCCGCCGTCGGGTTCAATGAGTTCGGCGAAAAGCTGGGGATCGGTGCCTTCAACCGTGCGGGTCCGCAGTTCCATGGCTTTAGTCCTCGTCTAAGGCGGCGGTCAGCCGGACACGGCGGCGGGCGGGGGCCTCCTGCGGCACGGTTCCCACGATTCCGGCGGTGTTATCCGGCACTTCGAAGACAATCAGCGGTTCGCCAACGTTGATTTTCTCTCCTGGTGCGCCGTAGATGCGGGCCACCCGTCCGGCCTGCGGGGAGGGCAGCTCGAGAGCAGATTTGGAGGTCTCCACCTCCACCAGCGGCTGGTTCCGCTCCACCTGGTCACCCTCGGACACCAGCCATTCCAGCACGGTGGCTTCGATCAGCCCTTCGCCGAGGTCGGGCAGGGGAAAAGGAATTTCAGCCACGTCGATACTCCAATACTCGCTGGATCCCGAACAGGATGCGGTCGATGTTCGGGATGTACTCGTCCTCCAGGTCACCTGAGGGATACGGTACGTCGAATCCGGTAACCCGCTCAACCGGTGCCCTGAGGGTGTCAAAGCAGCGTTCGGTGACCAGTGCCGCCACTTCTGCCCCCAGCCCGGAGGTCAGCGGGGCTTCGTGCACGACGACGGCGCGCCGGGTCCGCGCCACCGATGCGGCGAGGCCGGCGGCGTCGATCGGCTTGAGCCAGCGCAGGTCCAGGACCTCCACCTCAATGCCGTCCTCGGCCGCGAGCTCGGCAACCTGAAGGCAGCGCGCCACCATGGCGCCCCACGCGATCAATGTGACGTGTTTGCCGGAGCGCACCACTTTCGAACCGAGCGGACTGCCGCCGTCGGACGCAATGACTTCCCCCTTTTGCCAGTAGCGGGACTTCGGCTCCATGAAGATCACCGGATCCGGAAGGGCGGCGGCATGCTTGAGCAGGTGATAGGCCTCCTGCGGACTCGAAGGCGACACCACCAGCAGGCCCGGGACATGGGCAAACAGGGCTTCAAGGGACTCGCCATGGTGTTCCGGGGCGCGGATGCCGCCGAAGCTGGGCACCCGCAGCGTGACGGGCATGGGCAGGGTTCCGCGGCTGCGGTAGTTCATCCGTGCCAGCTGCGTGATGATCTGGTTGACCGCGGGGTAGGCGAAACCGTCAAACTGCACTTCGGGAATGGGGTGGAACCCGGCCATGGCCAGGCCCACTGACATGCCGAGGATGCCGGATTCGGCCAGTGGGGTGTCCAATACCCGGTCCGCGCCGAAGCGCCGCTGCAGCCCGTCGGTGATGCGGAAGACGCCGCCGAGCCTGCCGACGTCCTCGCCCAGGACCAGTGCCTTCGGGTCCTGCTCGAGGATTTCGGCGAGTGCCCGGTTCAGTGCCGCCTGCATGGACATGGTTGCACCGGCTCCGGAGCCGGCGGGGGCGGGGACGGCGGCGGACTGCTGCTGCACCGCTGTGTCTCCCGTATTGTCCCGTGCGGCGGCGAGGTCCGAGCTGCCCGTCAATTGGTCAGTCATGTTCGGATTCCTTCCGCCAGGCGCTGGCCTGGTCTGTGAGCTGCTGAGTGGTTTCGGCGAACACAAACTCGAACATTTCCGCGCCGGGACGGGGTTTCAGTTCCTGCACTCCCAGCCGGACGACCTCGGCTGCGGCCACGGCATCAGCGTGGGCGGCGTCGAGGAAGTCCTGGTCGGCGTGCCCGGCCGAGAGCAGCTGTTCGGCCAGGAGCGCCACGGGGTCGGCACCGGCGTCGCGCCGCTCGTCCTCGAGCGTCCGGTAGCGGCCGGGGTCGTCACTGGTGGAATGCGGTCCCCGCCGGTAGGTCATGGCTTCGATCAGCACCGGTCCGAGGCCGGCACGGGCATGGGCCAGTGCCTCTCGGGTGGCCCGCACGACGGCGGTGACGTCGTTGCCGTCAACGGTTAGGGCTTTCATGCCGTACCCGGCGGCACGCGCCGCAACGGTCCCGCCGGCCACCTGTGCTGAGGTGGGCAGCGAAATGGCCCAGCCGTTGTTCTGCACGAAGAAGACCACCGGTGCCTTGAGCACGGCGGCAAAGTTCATCGCCTCGTGGATGTCGCCTTGGGAACTGGCACCGTCGCCGAAGTATGTCAAGGCCGCGGGCAGGCCGTCAGCGGGCATTTCGTCAGCAGGCCTTCCGCTGGCGGGTGCCGCGGCGAGGCGCTGGCCGTGCGCCCACCCAACCGCGTGCAGCACCGATCCGCCGACCACAGCCTGGATGGGGGCGAGCCGGGTGGTCACCGGGTCATACAGTCCGCCGTGCCAGGACGCTTTGTGGGTCGCCATGTACTCCACCATGTCCACGCCCAGGGTCAGCGCCGCGCCCATCTCCCGGTAGGTGGGGAAGATGAAGTCGCGGCTGGTGTCCATGGCGAAGGCACTGCCCACCTGCGCGGCTTCCTGCCCGAGTTCCGGGGCGTAGCCGGGGATGATGCCCTGGCGCTGCCATGCGACCGCTGCCAGATCGAGTTGACGCACGGAGGTGAGCAGCCGGTACAGGCGGCGAAGTTCGTCACCGGAAAGCTCCGGGACCGTGGATGTGACTAAGACCATAGGTCGAAACCTAACCCCCGGGGTACGGCTCGGCAATCCGCGCGCGGGGGAGTGCACAGGATGTCCTCATCTGTTTCAAAGAACCCCCGGAGACTGTACAAAGTGTGCAGTCTTGCCCAGCGGCGTTCCTGTTGTCCGGCCTCCTGCGGCGGCGTGCCGGACCCGGGCCGGCAGCGGGGTAGGGGAGCCGGAGAATCCGCCGCTGTGCGGCCGGTCACCGCGATTCATGCGCGCGATTCACTCTTGAATGGGCGGCATAACGGTACTATGCTTCTGATGCCCGAAATCGGGTTGGATGTCAAGGGTGTTTGGCGAAGCGCGGGCATCTGGAACGCGAGGGGATGTCATGTCTGGCCGGATTTTTCACTTGACCCGACGGGGTGGCGTCGTCATGGGGCGAATCCTGGTCTATCTGCTGATCTGGGCCGGACTCGCCATGCTCATCGCCGCCTTCGGCATCCGTTTCTTTTGGGGCGAGATTTCCGTCAACCAAATGCTCCTGAACCTGGTCTCCGTGGAAACCGACGGCGGGGGAGGGGGCATCGTCTGGCTCGGCATCCTGGGGATTGGTGTTGTGCCCCTGCTCATCACCGCTCTCATCGCCCTGCTGCACCACCGCCACAGGCGCCGCCTCCGCAACGGAGCGCCCCGGCGCCCGCGTCATCACCAGTGGATCATGCGCAGCATTGCCACCGCCCTCGTGGGCGCCGTCGTCATTGGCGGCACCACGGCCTTCGCCACCACCGTGGGTGTTGCCGACTACATCAAGGCCGCGAACTCCCCGTACAACATTGGTGATTACTACGTGGAGCCAACCGTCACCAGCGCCGACCAGAAGCGCAATCTCGTCCTGATTTACCTTGAGTCCGGCGAGCAGACCCTCGCTGATGACCAGTTGTTCGAGAAGGACGCCTTCGAGCCGCTGAAGGAGGTCACCAGTTCCGCCGAGGGGTGGGGGAGCGTGCAGGATTTCCAGCAGTACCAGGGCGGGGGCTGGACCATGGCCGGTCTCGTCTCGACCCAGTGCGGAATCCCGCTGAAGGGCGTGGGCTCCGGGAGCAGCAGCGAACCCGGAGAACTCGAGGACGACGGCGACACCTACCTGGGCGGGTCCACCTGCCTCGGCGACGTCCTGTCCGGGCAGGGTTACACCAGTGTCTTCCTGGGCGGCGCCAACTCATCCTTTGCCGCCAAGGACACGTTCCTGGGCACCCACGGATATTCCGAGCAGAAGGGCCTGGCCGACTGGCGCGCCGCCGGGGAACCGGAGGAGAGCTTCCGGAGCGACTGGGGCCTCAGTGACGAGCGTCTTCTCGCCAACGCCAAGGACAAGATCGACGAACTGCACGCCGAGGCGGAAAGAACCGGCCAGCCGTTCAACCTCTCCCTGCTCACCCTGGACACCCACGAACCGGTGCACGTCTATGACTACTGCGACGTCGACACCCGGAACAACGTCACCTCGGTGTTCTCCTGCTCCATGACGCAGGTGGCCGGCTTTGTGACCTATATGAAGGACATGGGCTATCTCGAGGACACGGCCGTGGTCATCATGGGCGACCACCTCAAGCACATGAGCGCAGGAGACGCTTTCCACGAGCAGCTGGACCATCACGACAACCGCACCATCTTCAACCGGATCTGGATTCCGGGCGGCGCCGCAGACGTCATGCTGCGTCCGGGCATCGACCAGCTGAGCATGTACCCCACCATCCTGGAGGCAGCCGGTCTGACCCTGCAGGACCATGAGGCCGGCCTGGGCGTCTCAGCCTTCGCCGCCGATGTTCCCGCAGGCTCCGCCCAGGCCCTGGAGCCCGAAGTCTACGGCGAGCTGCTGGCCTCTCTTTCTCCGCAGTTCTACGCGGATGCCTGGTTCGCCAAGGAACTGATCCGCTAGTCTGAGCGCATCCATCCCTGAGGCGGACCTGCCAACGGGAGGATCCGGCGGCGCCGCGCGGCTGGAAAACCCGGAATTCCCCACGGAATGGGTTGAGTGTTTTTCAGGGGGAACTGGCTTTTATTTTTTTACCGGGTATGGTCATGAGGTGTCGATGCTGTTTCTTTCAGAGGAGCCTAAATTGTCAGGTAAATCCCCACAGGGTTCGAGCGAAAAAAAGCCCGGCAAGTCCATTAAGGACAAGCGGGCCGAAAAACGGGCGAAGAATGCCAGCGAAAATGAGCTGATGCCCAAGAAGCGCAAGGGCCAGTAGCAGGGACGCCCTGCGGCTCAGGCGGCGAGCGGGGATCCCCGGATCCCCGCGCCGCCGGAAGCAGGACTCCAGGAGGGCTCGGAACAGCTGTGCAGACCGGACGCGGTGGCCGGTTGTTCCGGGTCCCACTTTTCTGGTTGTTCCCGGATTCGGAGCAGGTTTTCCGTTTGCCAGTCCCGCGGTGGGAAAAGTCAGAAAAACCGGTCCGGAATACTGCTAAAAGCAGACTTTATTTATTTACGCGGAAAAGCCTGTGCACACTGGAGAAATGCCGGTGCGCATAAATCCGCAAAAAACAAATGCGGACTGCCATCCGCAGTTTTTCCATAAGATTCCGCAGGAAATATTCTCAAGGTATCCACGGCCTCCCGCAGGAAAGCAGGAGGCCGCTGCTGTGCGCCCGTCAGTTCCCGGACTGAGGCAGCTGGCTGTCCGGGCGCGTTGTCCGGCGGTCCAACAGCCATGCGGCGGTCCCCAGCAGGCAGGTCAGGGCCGTCGTTGCCACCAGCTGGATGCGTACGGCCGGGTCCAGGAACCCGAGCACCACAATGCCGGCCAGCAGCGCCAGGGCAAAGTAGGAGAGCCAGGGGAAGGCCCACATCTTGAAGGTGAGATGCGTTCCGGCGGCATCGGCGCGGCGGCGCAGGATGATCTGCGAAATGATCGACATCCCCCAGACCACCAGGCAGGTGGACCCCACCAGGTTCAGCAGGATCATCAGGACCGTTTCCGGGTACAGGTAATTGAGCACCACAGCCAGGAACCCGAACGCCACAGAGGCAGCCACAGCCGCCCGGGGAACTCCGTTGGCGCTTTTGCGGGCCAGTGCCTTGGGCATCCGGCCCCGCTCCGCCAGGGAAAAGACCATCCGGGAAGCGCCGTAGAGGTTGGCGTTCAGGGCTGACAGCAGGGCCACCACAATGACAACCGCCATGACGACGTCGGCGCCCGGCACCCGCGCGGCGGCCAGGGCCGCGACAAAGGGGCCGGTGCTGAGCGCTTCGCTGTCCCACGGCAGGATCGTGACGATCACCAGCACCGAACCGATGAAGAACACCAGGATGCGCCAGACCACCGAGTTGATGGCCTTGGTGATGCTCGCCTGCGGGTCCTCGGCGTCGGCCGCGGCGACGGCGACAATCTCGGTGCCGCCGAAGGCGAACACCACCAGCAGCAGTCCGGCACCCACTCCGCTCCAGCCGTGGGGCATGAAGCCGCCGTTGCCGGTGAGGTTGCTCATGCCCGGCGCCGGAACATTGGGCAGCCAGCCGGCAATGAACGCCACACCGACGGCAAGGAACGCCACGATGGCGAGCACCTTCAGCAGCGCGAACCAGTACTCAAACTCGCCCAGGTTCGCCACTCCGCCCAAGTTGATGGCAGTAAAAGCGCTGATGAAGACCAGGGCCAGCACCCACTGCTGGGAGCCGGGCCACATCGAAGCGACAATCGCCGCCGCGGCCGTGGCCTCGGCGGCAATGACGATAACGAGCTGCAGCCACCAAAGCCAACCGACGGTGGTGCCGGCCGGGCGGCCCAGCGCCTTTTCGGCGTACACGGAGAACGCGCCGCTGCTGGGGTCCGCCGCGGCCATCTCACCCATCATCCGCATGACGAGGACAACCATGGTGCCTGCGATCAGGAAGGACAGCAGGACGGCCGGTCCGGCGGCCTGGATGCCGGCTCCGGAACCCACAAACAGACCGGTCCCGATCGCGCTGCCCAGGCTCATGAACACCAAATGGCGGGGGAGCAGCTTCCGCGCTTTGGCGGGCTCCGCCGGAATCGGGGTGCCTGGTTCGGTGGAACCGGCTGCGGACGTTCGGGAGGTCATGGAAGAGGCGCCTTTGAATGGGGGGATTGCCGTGAAGCGGCCTATCCATCTTATGCCGGGGCTGGTCACGGGAAGGAATGTAGAGCTTGCGTGGCAGAATGCTTACAGTTTGCGCAGCTAACTGCTGTGCAGGAGAGGGAAAGATGCCCACAGACGCCCTGGATGCCCGCATCATTACACTTTTCACCGACCAACCCCGGATGTCAGTGCTGGAGGCGTCGCGCACATTGCAGGTGGCGCGTGCCACGGTCCAGGCCCGGTTGGACAGGATGCAGCGGCTCGGCGTCATCTCCGGTTGGGGCCCACGGGTGGATCCCGCGGCCCTGGGCTACGGGGTGGTGGCCTACTGCTCACTGACGATCAGCCAAGACGCCGGCCATGCTGCGGTGGTCCGCGCCTTGGAGGAAATCCCGGAAATCCAGGAAATCCACACCGTCTCCGGTGAAAGCGACCTGCTGGCGCGGGTGGCAGCCCGTTCCAACTCTGACCTGCAGCGGGTCATAGATTCGATGGTCGCCACTGGGACCATAGTGCGCTCATCCTCGGTGATAGTGCTCAACACTCATTTTGAGGGCCGGACCCTGCCGCTGCTTCAGGCCGCCTCCGGGGCAAAGCCGGACGCGGAGACCGTCGATCCCAGCTGACCGGTGTCGGGTCCCGGACGGGCAACCGCCGGAGAGGGCCTGAACCGCCGAAGCGCCCTGTGTGACGGACATCGCAGGTTTTTGGCTGCCATGAGTTAGAGTCATTCTGACTTTTACACATTCCACCGGATCACACCGGCGGACAGGCCGGAAGGGCCCATGGTTTATCAGGGACACGCGAACGTTTCGGAACGCGCACTGCAACCCCCGGCACTGGCCATCTCGACTGTCATTTTTGCGCTGCGCCCGGATCCGGACACCGGCCGGCCGGCGCTGTGGCTGCCGCTGGTGCGCCGCATCCGCGAGCCGTACCGCGGACTTTGGGCGCTGCCCGGAGGGCCGCTGGGGGCGCGAGAGTCCCTCCAGGAAGCCGCGGCCGCCAATTTGGCGCAAACCACCGGCCTGGCCCCGAAGTACCTGGAGCAGCTCTACGCCTTTGGCGGGACCGACCGGTCACCGTCGCCGCGGGTTGTTTCCATCGTCTACTGGGCACTCGTCGAACCCGACGAAGCAGCCCTGTCCCGGGAGGACGGCAACGTCCGGTGGTTTCCGGCGGAACGCACCGGGGAACTGGCCTTTGACCACAACGAAATCGTGGCCTACGCCCTCTGGCGGCTGCGCAACCGCATGGAATACGGCTCCATTGCGTATGCCTTCCTCGGTGACACCTTCACCCTGGCGCAGCTGCGCGAAGTCTATGAGGCCGTGCTGGGACGCGAACTCGAACCCGCCAACTTCCGCCGCCAGCTCCGTGCGGCACCGGACATTGAAGCCACCGACGAGTACCTGCAGGGAGGCCGGCACCGTCCGCCGCGCCTCTACCGGTACACCGGAGCAACGCCGCAGTCCCCGTCAGCCACCGGCACAGAAAGCAGTGAACCATGAGCCTCAAGCCAGGAACCCCGACTCCCAGCACGGCCGCTTCGGTCGCGCTGATCACGGCCGGGGAGGCGGCACGCGGGCAAGCGTCCACGGCGGCCTGCACGCCGGACCTTGTGCTTCCGCCCTGGGAATTCGACGGGGCCCGGATGCCCGAATACGGGCCCGGCGCATCCATGCATGATGCCGCGCCGCTGTCCACGCCGCGGCAGGGCGGCCTTCCGGAGGAGTACCGGCTGGCCTCCGACGCTGAGCTGGATCTGCGGATCCTTGCCGCCAAGGAGAAGCTCGGGCAACGCGCCGTCATCCTGGGCCACTTCTACCAGCGTGACGAAGTCATCCGTTACGCCGATTTTGTCGGCGACTCCTTTCAGCTGGCGAAGGCGGCCAAAGCGAAGCCCGACGCCGAAGCCATCATTTTCTGCGGCGTCCACTTCATGGCCGAAACCGCCGACCTGCTCTCCGGCCCGGACCAGGCCGTGGTGCTGCCCAACCTCGCCGCGGGCTGCTCCATGGCGGACATGGCGGACATCGATTCGGTGGCGGCGTGCTGGGATCAGCTCACCGCACTCTTTGGGCCGGAACCGGGCGACGACGGCCTGCTGCCGGTCATTCCGGTGACCTACATGAACTCTTCAGCCGCGCTGAAGGGATTCTGCGGCGAAAACGGTGGAATTGTCTGCACCTCCTCGAACGCGGCCGCGGTGCTGGAATGGGCCTTTGAACGGGGCCGGCGGGTGCTGTTCTTTCCCGACCAGCATCTGGGCCGGAACACCGCCAAGGCAATGGGCATCCCGCTGGAGGCCATGCCGATGTGGAACCCGCGGTTGCCGCTGGGCGGCAACACAGCGGAGGAACTGCAAAACGCACGGGTGCTGCTCTGGAACGGGTTCTGCTCAGTGCATAAGCGCTTCACCGTTGCCCAGATCGAACAGGCGCGGGCTGACTTCCCCGGCGTCCGGGTGATCGTGCACCCCGAGTGCCCCATGCCCGTGGTGGACGCCGCGGATGAAGCAGGTTCCACCGACTACATCCTCAAGGCCATTGATGCAGCCCCGGACGGCAGCACCTTCGCTGTCGGCACCGAAATCAACATGGTCAACCGACTGGCGGCGCAGTATCCGCAGCACACCATCTTCTGCCTGGACCCGGTGATCTGCCCCTGTTCCACCATGTACCGCATCCATCCGGGCTACCTGGCCTGGGTCCTGGAAGGCCTGGTGCGGGGCGAAGTGCTGAACCGGATTACGGTTCCGGCCGACGTCGCCGTGCCCGCCAGGACCGCGCTGGAACGGATGCTGGCGGCGCACCCTTGATTCTCGTCATCGGCAGCGGGATCGCTGGCCTTGCCGCCGCGCTGGGCGCGGTCCAGGCGGATCCGAAAGTGACCGTGGCGGTGCTTGCCAAGGACGGGGTGGAGCACACCAACACCTGGCTGGCGCAGGGCGGGATTGCCGCCGTGGTGCCCGGTTTGGCAGCGCCCGGAGACACCGTGCAGGCACACGCCGCGGATACTCTGGCCGCGGGAGCGGGGATGGCCGACGCCGAAGCGGTGCGTGTGATGTGTGCGGCGGCTGGCGGACAGATCCTGCAGTTGCTGCGCCTGGGCGCGCCCTTTGACCGCGGCCCGGCGGGTGCGCCGGCGCTGGGAAGGGAAGCGGCGCATTCCGCCCGCCGCATCCTGCACGTCAACGGAGATGCCACCGGCGCCGGGATCGCAGCAGCGATGCTCCGGGCTGTGGCGGCTGAACCGCGGATCACTGTCCTGGAACCGGCAGTTGTCACCGGGCTGCTGCAGGAGCAGGGCCGGATTGCCGGAGTGCGTTTGTTCCGGCGCGGCCGGGCCGGGAGCCTGTCAGCCGATGCGGTGATCCTCGCGGCCGGCGGAGCCGGTGCCCTGTACGCACACACCACCAATCCGGACTCGGCAACCGGCGACGGCGTGGCGCTGGCGGTGCGGGCCGGAGCCGCGGTGCGGGATCTGGAGTTTTTCCAGTTCCACCCCACGTCCCTCGATGTGCCGGGAAACCCGCTGATCTCCGAAGCGGTGCGCGGGGAAGGAGCCGTGCTGCGCACCGCCGCCGGACGCCGGTTCCTGACGGAGGTGCACCCGGATGCCGAGCTGGCCCCGCGCGATGTCGTGTCCCGCGCAGTGAGCGCGTACCTGCAGGACAGCGGTGAAACCCGTGTCTGGCTGGATGCGACAGGTATCGTCGCTGACCGGGGACCCGGATACCTGGCCCGGAGGTTTCCGAAACTGGACGCCCTGGCCCGGAGCCACGGTTGGGACTGGGAACGGGATCCGCTGCCGGTGGTCCCGGCCGCCCACTACTGGATGGGCGGGGCAGCGACGGACCTCTGGGGCCGCACCACGGTCCCCGGGCTGTATGCCGCCGGGGAATGTGCCGGCACCGGGGTGCACGGAGCGAACCGCCTGGCCTCTAATTCGTTGCTCGAGGGCCTGGTGTTTGGCGCCCGCGCCGGATCAGCCGCCGCGGAGGATTGCCGGACCGGAATGTTTCCTGCGGCGGCCGGGACGCCGGATCCGGACACCACCACTGCCCACCCGTCCGGGCCCCCGGCCGGCGGTGCGGGGGAGGAGTCCGCAACTCCGGCATTCAGCCGTGCCGCACTGCAGGAGCTGATGTCCACGCACGCCGGAATCCTGCGCAGCGGCCGCGGATTGAGCACTGCTGCCGCCTGCGTGGCCCGCTGGCAGCGCGAAAGGCCAGCCGCTGCGACGGACCGCAGAACCGCGGAGGACACAAACCTGCTCACCTGCGCCGGGCAGCTCCTGGCAGCGGCAGTCCGGCGCACTGAATCCGTGGGCGCACACCACCGGACGGACTCGCAGGCCGACGCGCGGGCGGACGGCCGCCCACTGCACCCCATCCCCTGAGCCACCCCATCCCCTGAGCCATCCCATCCGCTGAGCCCACCCCATGCCCTGACCCCACCCCAGAACGGAACCGACCATGAACCCGGTAACTGCACCCCCTGCCGAACCCGGCGGCGCGTCCGGCGCCGCGCCTTCCCGGCACGCCCCCGATCCGCTGCCCGTGCCGCAGGATGCGGTGGACCGGATCGTAGCCGCTGCGCTCGCCGAAGACGCACCGTGGGGCGACCTGACCTCCGAGCTTCTCGTTCGCCGCGATGCACAGGCAACGGCCGTCCTGACCGCCCGCGAAGCCGGGGTCTTCTGCGGAACGCAGGTGATCGAAGCCGCTTTCCGCCTGGTGTCGCCGCAGACGGCAGTGAACTTCCGGGTCCGTGACGGAGAACC
This sequence comes from Arthrobacter gandavensis, assembly GCF_009192735.1. Classification (GTDB taxonomy): domain Bacteria; phylum Actinomycetota; class Actinomycetes; order Actinomycetales; family Micrococcaceae; genus Arthrobacter_B; species Arthrobacter_B citreus. The sequence continues at coordinate 52,594 of NZ_VTFU01000002.1, read as the reverse complement.
GTTCGAGGCCGGAGGTGTGCTGGCTGAAATCAGCGGCCCCGCCCGCGCCGTCCTTACTGCGGAGCGGGTGGCACTGAACCTCGCCCAGCGCCTGAGCGGCATCGCCACCCTGACCGCGGCCTTTGCCGCCCGGGCCGCCGGCACCTCCGCGCGGATTACCGATACCCGCAAGACCACCCCGGGCCTGCGGATCCTGGAACGCCACGCCGTGAGGTGCGGCGGCGGGCATAACCACCGCTTCAGTCTCTCGGACGCGGTGATGGCCAAGGACAACCATCTGGCGCTGCTTGCGGACGGCGGCCAGGATATGGCGCGGGCGCTGGCAGAGGCCAGGGCGCGGCTTCCGCACACGGTGCACTTCGAAGTGGAGGTGGACCGGCTGGACCAGATCGAGGCGGCCCTCGCGGGCGGAGCTGACACCGTGCTGCTGGATAACTTCAGTCCCGAAGACCTGCGCCGGGGCGTGGAGCTGGTCGCCGGCCGCGCCCTGACCGAAGCCAGCGGAAATGTGACTCTGGCAACGGTGGCGCAGATCGCCGCCACCGGCGTGGACCTCATTTCCGCGGGGGCACTGACCCACAGTGTCCGGGCCCTGGACCTTGGTCTGGACCTGGTGTGATCTACCTGGACGCCGCCGCCACCACCCCGGCGCGCCGCGAAGTGCTCGAAGCCATGTGGCCCCTGCTGACCGGCGGATTCGGAAACCCGTCCAGTCACCACTCGGCCGGGGAGGCTGCGGCGCGCGCACTGGAATCGGCCCGGGCGGCGGCGGCATCGGTGCTGGGGTGCCGGCCCGCGGAGATCATCTTCACCTCCGGTGGAACTGAAGCGGACAATCTGGCAGTAAAAGGGCTGGCCCTGGCCGGGCTGGACCGCCTGTCCCGGCGGGCCGGAAACGGAACCGGAGGTCTTTCCGCGGATTCCGGCCTGCCGGGGCGCCCCGCCAACGGCCAGGCACCGCACCTGGTCTCCACCGCCGTCGAGCATCCCGCGGTGCTGGAATCGCTGGAGTATCTGCAGCGCCGCCACGGCTTCGCCGTGACCCTGCTTCCGGTGGATGCCGCCGGAAGGGTGGATCCGGCGGAGGCTGCGGCCGCCTTGACCCCGGCCACCGTGCTGTGTTCCGTGATGTACGCCAACAACGAAGTGGGCACCGTCCAGCCGGTCCGGGAGATCGCCGCGCACTGCCGCGCCGCCGGGGTTCCGTTCCACACCGACGCCGTCCAAGCGGGCGGATGGCTGGATCTGGACGTGACCGGCCTGGGCGTGGACGCATTGAGCCTGTCCGGGCACAAGCTCGGCGCCCCCAAGGGCACCGGGCTGCTGTACCTTCGCGGTGCTGAGGTCCTTGAACCGCTCCTGCACGGCGGAGGCCAGGAGCGGGGCCGGCGGTCCGGCACGGAAAATGTGGCGGGAGCGGTGGGAATGGCAACAGCCCTGGTCCTGGCCGCTGCGGAACGGGATGGCAGCGCCCGCCGCGCGGCGGCACTGCGGAACCGGCTGATCGATGCCGTGCTGGCCGGAGTCCCCGGTGCCCGCCTCACGGGGGACCGGAGCGCAAGGCTGCCCGGCCACGCATCTTTCTGCTTCCCGGGGACTTCCGGTGAAGCGGTGCTGCTGGAACTGGAACGGGCCGGAGTGCTGTGCTCCAGCGGATCCGCCTGTGCCGCCGGTTCCGATGAGCCTTCCGCCGTACTGACCGCGATGGGCCTGGACCGGGAAACGGCACAGACCGCCGTGAGGTTTACCTTTACCGCAGCCCTCGGAGAGTCCGACATCGATCAGGCGGCGGAAGCGGTGATCGGTGCCGTTGCCGCAGTGGGACGCCTCGGCGGGACTCACGCCGGTTAAGTGAGTCCCGTTACACTCGGGGCATGAAGCCGCAGACCCCCGGGTCCGAGCGCGCCGGTGCGGCCTGGGAAGCCGGGTTGGCCGCCGCTCCAAAGCTCGCCCGTCTTATTACGCACCGGACCGTTTCCTCCCGCGATCCGGAGGACCTGGACATCGGGGAGTTCGACGACTTCATCCGGGCGCTTCCGGATCTCTTTCCCCTGGTCCACCGGCACCTGGTGCTGGAACGGGTCAACGGGTACGGCCTGCTCTATCACTGGAAGGGATGTGCCCACGGCTCCGCGCGAAGCGCCGGCAGAGAAGGGAATCCCGCCCCCGCCCCGCTGGTCCTGATGGCCCATTACGACGTCGTGCCGGTGGTGGACCCGGAGGCCTGGGTGCACCCGCCCTTCTCCGGGCAGATTGCCGACGGCAGGATCTGGGGCCGGGGCACGCTGGATGACAAGGGTTCCCTGGCGGCAATTCTGCAGGCAGTGGAGCTTTTGCTGGCCGAAGGCTTCATCCCGGCACGGGACGTCTACCTGTCCTTCGGAAACAACGAGGAGACGGCGGGAACCACTGCCGGAGTAACTGCGGCGCTGCTGGCGGGCAGGGGGATCCGGCCGTGGATGGTCTTGGACGAGGGCGGGGCTGTGGCCACCCAGGCTTTTCCTTTCGTGGACCGTCCGGTGGCCGTGGTGGGGGTAACCGAAAAGGGCATCCTGGATGTGGAAATCTCCACTGAGGATGCCGGCGGGCACGCCTCAACCCCGCACCGCCGCGGCGCCACCGCCCGTCTGGCCCGGGCCGTTGTCCGGCTCGATGAGAACCCGCTGCCGCCTGCCCTGCCGTCGCCGACAATCGAGATGTTTGCGCGGCTGGCTCCCTCCGCCCGCTTCCCTGCCCGCCTGGTCTTCCGGAACATGGGCGGACTGCTCCGGGTGCCGCTGACCCGGATCCTGGCCCGCATGGGCGGCGAATCCGGCGCAATGACCCGCACCACGGTGGCAGTGACACAGCTGCATGGCAGCAGCGCCGCAAACGTGCTGGCGTCCAGGGCCACGGCCAACGCGAACATCCGGGTGGCCCTGGGAGACACCGTGGACGGAACTTTGAAGCGGCTGACGCGGATTATCCGCGACCCTTCCATTTCGCTGCGGGTGGTTGAAGGGAACGAGCCCGCTCCGGTCTCGGCAACGGACAACAACCAGTTCGGGCTGCTGGCGCGGACCATCACGGCTGTTTTTCCCGAGGCCGTCCCCGTCCCGTACATCATGCTGGGTGGGACGGACTCGCGGCGTTTCACCGAGATCTGCGACGCCGTGTACCGGTTTGCCCCGTTCCGGATGGACCGTGAGGCGCGCGCAAGCATCCACGGCGACAACGAAAGCCTGGGCGTGCAGGCTTTTGGGGAAGGCATCCTGTTCTACACCGGGCTGCTGCGCAGCCTGGAGGCAGAGCTGTGACTCCGGCAGCCGGCGTCGGGCGCAGCAGCCTGCGCCCGCTGGGCCCCCTGGTGTTTTTCCTGGCCCTGGTGGAGGTCACCAGCGGCATCCTGCAGGGGTATTACACACCCATCCTGACCGACATCGCCCGCAGCCTGGACATCAGCGACGGCGACGTGAACTGGTTCGAAGCGGCCCAGCTGATGCTCAGCGCGCTCGCCGTCCCGGTCCTGGCAAAACTCGGCGACATCCACGGCCACAAGCGGATCCTGCTGGTCTCCACCGTGCTGACCGCGGCCGCGTCCTGGGGCGTGGCCTTCGCCCCGGACTTTTGGACCTTCCTGGCAGCATGGTCGCTGCAGGGGTTCTACGTTGTCTGGCTGCCGCTGGAGATTGCGCTGATCTTCAGCCGGTCCGCCGCCTTCCCGGGGCGGGCAGCGCTGACCCGCAAGGCGGCGGGCCTGCTGGTCGGGGCACTGCAGTTCGGCGTCATCGCCGGCGCACTGGCGGCCGGCGAGCTGGTGGAAGTGTTTGCCGGCCGGCTGGACCTTACCCTGATGATTCCCGCTGCGGCCGTGACCCTGTGCATTGCCGCCGTTCACTTTGGCGTACCGGACACCCGGACGCAGGAACGGGCCGGCGGCACCCTGGACGCCCGTGGCTTCCTGCTGCTCGCCGTCGGGCTGCTGCTTCTCACCTCGGGGCTGAGCTTCCTCCGGATCAACGGCCCGGGCACCTGGTGGGTTTGGGCCGTCCTGCTGGCGGGGGCGGCGGCGTTTGTGCCGTTTGTCCGCTGGGAACTGGGCCGGACGGATCCGCTGGTGGACTTGAGGATGCTGCGCGGAAAGTCCATGTGGCCCGTCCAACTCACCGCTGGCCTGTTCGGGATTTCCGTCCTGGGCGCGCAGGCGCCCATGTCCACCTTTGCCCGCACCGAGCGCGGGGTGCACGGCTACGGGCTGGGGCTCGACGCCGGAAGCGTCTCGTTGATCATCGGGACCTACGTCCTGTCCGTGCTCATGGGGGCGCTGCTCTTTCCCCTGGTGTCGCGTTACGTGACGCCGCGGCTCACCCTCAGCGGAGCGGCCGCCCTGGTGGGGACCGGGTACCTGCTGTTCCTTCCCTTCCACGACACCCTGGCGCAGACGCTGACCAACATGGCCGTCGCAGGTCTGGGTTCGGGCGCCCTGGTTGCGGCGCTGCCCTCCGCTGCCGCGGCGGCTGCACCGCGCAACCGCACCGGCATGGCCACCGGGCTCACGAACACCACCAAAACCATTGGCGGGTCCTTCGCTTCGGCCGTGTTCGGGATAGCGCTGCTCAGTGCGGCGGCCGATGCCCTCACCGGTGGCGCCGGCGCACCCACGGCGGCCCCGCTGTCGGGCTACATCACGGTGTGGACCGTGTGTTCGGTGACCGGATTCCTGGCGGCGGGGCTGCTGCTGCTGGTGCCGCGGCTGGCGTTTGCGGACGTGCCCCTCACCGCGGATGACACCCCGGCTCCCCGGCGCAACCCACCCCGCGCCGGCGCGCGGTAACCCTGCCGTCAGCGTTGTCCCTGCCGTCAGCGGTATCCCTGCAGTCGGCGGTATCCCTGCAGTCGGCGGTATCCGGGGTCCGGCTGGTCCTCAGTCCAGTCCCTCGAAGGAAACGCCGGTGAGCCTGGCGCTGACCTCCCACAGCCTGCCTGCGACCGCGGCGTCCCGGGCCTGAGGGGCCGGTGTCACCGGAGCGGGTTTGCCGCGCAGCTGCCCGAACCCGTCCGGACCGTAGAAGTCTCCGCCCCGCACTCCGGGGGCGGTCGCAGCGTACAGGGTGGGAAGCGCGCCGAGCGCCCCGCTTTGGCCAAGCAGACGGAAGAAGGCGCCGAGGAGATCCAAGCTGGCGGGATGCTGCATCCCGGCGGTGAGGTTGGTGCTGGCGAACCCCGGATGGGCCGCGGCGGCCACCAGCTTTTCGCCGCGCGCCTGGAGCCGCCGGTTCAACTCGAAGGTGAACAGCAGGTTGGCCAGCTTGCTTTGGTTGTAGCGGGCCCACGGCCGGTAGCTGCGCTCGGCTGCCAAATCCCCGAAATCGATTCGTCCGCCCCGGTGGGCCAGGCTGGAGACGGTGACGACGCGCGGAGCGGAGGCGGCGCGCAGCTGCGGAAGCAGCAGTCCGGTCAGGGCGAAGTGCCCCAGATAGTTTACGCCGAACTGGAGCTCAAAGCCGTCGGCCGTGAGGCGGCGCGGGGTGGCCATGACCCCGGCGTTGTTGATCAGGAGATCCACAGCAGTGTCCTGCTCTCCGGCGAAGGACCGAACGGATTCCAGCGAGCCCAGGTCCAGCCGGCGCACCCGCACGTCGTCGTTCCCGGTCTCGGAACGGATGCGGCGCTGCGCCGCCGCCCCGCGCTCCGCGTCCCGGCAGGCCAGCTGCACGCTGGCCCCCTTCGCCGCGAGCGCGAGGGCTGTCTGCAGCCCCAAGCCGCTGTTGGCTCCCGTGACGACGGCCGTTATGCCGCCTAGGTCCGGGATGTCGTCCGTGCTGTAGGTCTTCACCCCTGCATGCCAGTCCGCTGCATGCTAGTCCGCGCTGTCGGCCAGGCTCGCCAGCACCTTGTCAGTGAGGGACTTCAGCTGGTCGAGCTCCTCGCTGGTGAGCGCCGGAGCGAGCAGTTCGTGGATGCCGTTGACGTGGGCCCGGCCCAGCCGGCGCTGCAGTTCCCGGCCGGCATCGGTGAGTGCCAGTTCAACACCGCGCTGGTCATTTTGAGCCGGCCGGCGCTGGAGCAGCCCTTTGGCTTCCATCCGCTCCACCATGCGGCTGAGGCTCGGCTGGCTGATCAGCAGATGCTCATTCAGCTCATTCAGCCGGGTCCAGCCGGTGGGGCAGCGGGTGAGGTTGAACAGGACGTCATACTCGCGCATGGTCAGCTCTTTGAACGCCGGATCCTTTTGGAGGCGCCGCATCACGCCCACCTGGGTCCGGAAGAGAGACTCCCAGGCCTCGGCTGCCTGTCGGACGGGAACGCTGCTGGTATCCAGGGACATGTCTCTAGCCTACTGAACAGAAGCGGCCGCGGATGCAGGTGTTGCGGCATTGCCGGCGGCGGCTACCCGTGCGGCATGCGTAGGACCGTCGGGGACATCCGCCGGGCGGCGCGAGTCAAACTCGCGGCGCAGCTCAGGCAGCACGTATTCACCGAAGAGATCCAGCTGCTCCAGGACGGTTTTCAGGGGCAGGCCGGCATGGTCGATCAGGAAGAGCTGGCGCTGGTAGTCACCGAAGTACTCCTGGAAGGACAGCGTCTTTTCCAGGACCTCCTGCGGGCTGCCGACGGTCAGCGGCGTCTGGGCAGTGAAGTCCTCCATTGTGGGGCCGTGGCCGTACACCGGGGCGTTGTCGAAGTACGGACGGAATTCGTTCACCGCGTCCTGGGAGTTGCGCCGCATGAAGAACTGACCGCCCAGGCCGACAATCGCCTGGTCGGCGCGGCCGTGGCCGTAGTGCTCGTAGCGTTCGCGGTAGAGGCTGATGAGCTGCATGTAATGCTCCTTCGGCCAGAAGATGTTGTTGGCAAAGAAGCCGTCACCGAAGTACGCGGCGATTTCCGCCACCTGGGGCGTGCGGATGGAGCCGTGCCACACAAAGGGGGCGACGCCGTCGAGGGGGCGGGGCGTGGACGTGAAGTTGTGCAGCGGGGTGCGGAACTTCCCCTCCCAGTTCACGGTGTCCTTGTCCCACAGCTGGCGGAGCAGGTTGTAGTTTTCCACGGTGAGCTCCACCGAGTCCTGCATGTTCTTCCCGAACCACGGGTAGACCGGCGCCGTGTTGCCGCGGCCCAGGACCAGGTCAACGCGGCCGTCGGCCAGGTGCTGCAGCATGGCAAAGTCCTCGGCGATTTTCACCGGATCATTGGTGGTGATCAGCGTGGTGGCCGTGGACAGGATGATCCGCTCGGTCTGCGCCGCGATGTAGCCCAGGAGCGTGGTGGGGGAGCTGGCGTAGAACGGCCGGTTGTGGTGCTCGCCGGTGGCATAGACATCCATGCCGATCTCTTCGACCTTCTTGGCGATGGCGACGGCGGACTTGATCCGTTCGCCTTCGGTGGGGATCCGTCCGGTGACGGGATCGCGGGTGATGTCGCTGACGCTGAATACGCCGATCTGCATGGTGTCCTCCGATGGTTTGCCGGCTGCGGCCGGTCTGCCCTGCACTAAGTATATGCATTTGCATGTACTATCACTAACTCCGGAGGAGCGGCAAAGATTCCCTTCCTGGGGAGGCGGGGTCAAAAGGGGACCGAGCGGTCACTCAGCCGGGGACCGGGCGGGCACCGGTGATGAGGATGGCCCGGGCCTAAGCGCCCGCCGCCCCGGTCCCAGCCTCAGCATCAGCCGGCGGCCGGTTCGCAGCGTGGCGGCGTCGTCCCGCCCGCTTCTCCCGCGCCCCTTCCACCAACCGGTACAGGACCGGCACCAGGATCAGGGTCAGCACGGTCGAGGACACCAGCCCGCCAATCACCACGATGGCCAGCGGCCGGGAAATGAAGCCGCCCTCTCCGGTGACGCCGAGCGCCATGGGAGTCAAGGCAAACACGGTGGCCAGCGCGGTCATCAGGATGGGACGCAGCCGCTGCCGGGCACCGCGCATAATGGCATCGGCAACGTTCATCCCCGGCTGCCCGTTGTGCGGGCGCCGGTACTGGTTGATCAGGTCCACCAGCACGATGGCGTTGGTCACCACAATGCCCACCAGCATCAGCATGCCCACCAGGGACGGCAGCCCCAGCGGCACTCCCGTGACCAGCAGCAGGAGGATGGCGCCGGTGGCCGCAAACGGCACCGACACCAGCAGGATCAGGGGCTGGATCAGCGACTTGAACGTGGCCACCATGATCACGTAGACAATGGCGATGGCCGCCAGCAGGGCCAGTCCCAGCTGGGTGAAGGATTCATTCTGCTGCGTGGCGGCTCCGGAGAGCGTGGCGGTCACGCTGGGCGGCAGGTCCAGTGTTGCCAGCTCGGCCTGAACCTCCGTAATGGTCGCGCCCAGGTTGTCACCCGCGGGAGACACCGAGACGACGGCGGTGCGCTCGCCGCCGGAGGCGGAGATCGACGTCGGGATATCAACTTCCTCCACCGTGGCCAGCGAGCTCAGCGGCACGGTGCCGGATCCGGCGGGCACGGGAACCCGGCTGAGCTGTTCGACACTGGTGATCTGTGTGCCTTCGCCAATCAGCACTGGGAAGTCATCGGTGCCAATCCGGACGGTTCCGGCCGGCAGCGGGCTGAGCGTGGAGGCCACCAAACCGGCAATTTGCTGTTCATTCAATCCTGCCTCCACTGCCTTGGCCCGGTCGATCGACACCTGGACCACGGGGGAGGAGGAGGAAAGGTTGCTGGTGACTTCACCGGCGCCGGGCAGCGCGGACATGGCGTCCACCACCTGCTCGGAAGCTTCCTGGAGTTCATTGGGATCTCCGGCGGACAAGCTGATGTCCACCGTGTTGGATGTGCCGAAACCGCCGCCGGTGCTGCCCAGGGTGATGTTCCCGGCGTCGTCGTCCAGGCTGTCCAACTCGCTGCTGACAGTGTCCCGCAGCGCCACCTGGTCAACGCCCTGGTCGGTGATCACCGTGTAGGACGCCACCGCCGAACCTCCGGAGCTGAAGGCGGCAAAGCCGGCGCTGGAGGTGCCCATGGTGACCTGGACGTCCCGGACACCGTCGGTGTTGCGCAGGACCTCCTCCACTTGTTCGGCCGCTGCGGACGTGGTCGCCAGGGACGTTCCCGGGGCCAGCTCCTGCCGCACGCTGAAGGTGTTCTGGCCGGTGTCGCCCAGGAGGTTGGTTTGCAGCAGCGGGGTCATGGCCGCCGTGGCCGCGAGGACAATGACGCCGGCCACCACTGTGTACACCGGATGCTGCTGGGTGGTCCGCAGGATCGGCACATAACCGCGCTGCAGGAAGGTCCTGGATTCCTTGGCTTCCACCTCGGCGCGGTACGCGGCGGGGTCCGCAACCGGCTGGCCGGATTTCAGGAACCAATACGCCAGCACCGGGACGATCGTGAGGGAGACCAGCAGCGATGCCAGCAGCGCCAGGGAGGTGGTGATGGCGAACGGGCGGAACAGCTCGCCGGCCAGTCCGCCCACAAAGGCGATCGGGGCGAACACTGCGACGGTGGTCAGGGTTGACGCCGTGATGGCTCCGGCAACTTCGCGGACCGCGGTGAGGATGGCGGTGCGCTTGTCGGTGCCGTAGCCCAGGTGCCGCTTGATGTTTTCGATGACCACGATGGAGTCATCCACCACGCGGCCGATCGCGATGGTCAGCGCGCCCAGCGTGAGGATGTTCAGCGAATAGCCGAAAGCCAGCAGGCCAATGAAGGTGACCAGCAGGGACAGCGGGATGGACACGGCGGTGACCAGGGTGGAGCGGACCGAGAGCAGGAAGACCAGGATCACCAGCACGGCGAAGCCCAGCCCCAGGATGCCTTCGGTGGTGAGGTTGGAAATGGATTCCTCGATGAACGGTGCCTGGTCGAAGACCACCGTGAACTTGGCCCCGTTGCCCAGCTCGTCCTGCAGCGAGGGCAGCAGGTCCAGGACCTGGTGGGAGATGCCCACGGTGTCGCCAGCGGGCGTCTTGGTAATGGATACGGCGAGCGTGGGCTCTCCGTTGGTGCGGGTGATCGATGTGTTCTCGTCCTCGGTGATCTCCACCGAGGCGACGTCGCCGATGGTTACGGGCGCTGAGTCGCTGCCGGAATCCCGGGTGGACTCCACCGGCAGTGCGGAGATTTTTTCCAGGCTGTCGAGCGGGCTGCCCACCTGGATGGGCAGGGACCGGGTGTCTTCGGCAACGGTGCCGGCGGGCACCAGGGCGCCGCTGTTTTCGAGTGCGTCGGAAATAGCCGACGGCGTGACGCCCTGCGAGGCGAGGGCGGCCTGATCGGGCAGGATCGTGATGCTGCGGGTGGAGCCGCCGGTCACTTCGGCGGTTCGAACCCCTTCGATCTTCTGCAGCCGCGGAACGGTAAGCCGCTGCAGGTCGGCGTTAAGCTCGGCCAGCGGCTGGTCCGAGGACACCGCCAGGTAAACAATCGGGAAGTCGCTGATGCTCCCGGCCAGGGACTGGGGATTTGCGTCGTCGGGCAGGAGCTGCCGGGCGTTGGAGATGGCGCGGTCAACCTGGCCCCGGGCGCGGTCCAGATCGGTTCCGTAGGCGAAGGTCAAGCTGATGGTGGAGATGGAATTCCTGGACGTGGCGGAGGAGTCCTCAAGGCCTTCGACGGCGGTCAGGGCGCCTTCGAGCGGCTCACTGATTTGCTTGTCCACCACTTCCGGCGACGCGCCGGGCAGTGCGGTGATCACGGTGATCTGCGGAAACTCCAGCGACGGAATGAGCTCCTGCTTCAGGGATCCCATGGAGATCACCCCGAACACGGCAATGAACACAGTGATCAGGGCAATGAGCGCCCGGTTGGAGAGGGAAAACTTGGCCAAACGGTCCATGAGCCTGCCTTCGGAAGGGCTGAACTAACGCATTTCGGCAAAACATCCCGGAAAACCCGGTTCCGGTACTTAACGTTCGTTGGACCGGGACGACCGGATGGGTCGGCCCGGTCCAACGGGTGAAACTTTTTTCGGAGGGTGCCTGCGGTTAGTTCAGGCCAAGGACACGGTTGGTGTCCTTGGTGATCTCTTCCAGCAGGGACTCATTCTCGTTGAGCTTGACGCCGTAGCCCGGGATCATGTCCTTGAGCTTGGGCTCCCAGGCGGGGAATTCCGCAGGGAAGCAGCGCTTGAGCAGGTTCACCATGATCGGCGGGGCGGTGGAAGCGCCCGGCGACGCGCCCAGCAGCGCGCCGATGGAGCCGTCGGCCCCCGTGATCAGCTCGGTGCCGAACTGCAGCACGCCGCCCTTCTTCGGGTCCTTCTTGATGACCTGGACGCGCTGGCCCGCCGTGATGAGGTCCCAGCCGTCGGTGATGGCGCGGGGCACGAATTCCTGCAGTGCCGCCGTCTTGCCCTCGCGGGTCTTGAGCACTTCGGTGACCAGGTACTTCACCAGCGACATGTTGTCCTTGGCGACCGCCAGCATCGGCACCAGGTTGTCCGGGCGCACGGAGCCGGGCAGGTCCAGGAAGGAACCGCCCTTGAGGAACTTCGGCGAGAAACCGCCGTACGGGCCGAACAGCAGCGAACGCTTGCCGTTGACGAACCGGGTGTCCAGGTGCGGCACTGACATGGGCGGGGCCCCCACTGAAGCCTGCCCGTACACCTTGGCGTTGTGGCGGGCAATGATCGACTCGTCGGTGGAGCGCAGGAACTGGCCGGAGACGGGGAAACCGCCAAAGCCCTTGCCTTCGGGGATGCCGGATGCCTGCAGCAGGTGCAGGGCGCCGCCGCCGCCGCCAATGAAGACGAAGCGTGCGGACACCGTGCGGGACTGGCCCGTGGTGCGGTTCTTGACCTTGACGTCCCAGCCGCCGTTGGAGGCACGGGAGACGTTGCTGACCTCGTGCGAGAAATTCATTTCCACGCCGTTATCACCCAGATAACCCGTCAGTTCGCGGGTCAGGGCTCCGAAGTCCACATCGGTTCCGCCGGCGACGCGGGACGCTGCGATCCGCTGTGCGGGATCGCGGCCTTCCATGACCAGCGGAGCCCACTCGGCCACTTTGGCGTGGTCCTCGGAGAATTCCATGGTGCTGAACAGCGGCTGCGCGCTCAGCGACTCATGGCGGCGGCGCAGGTACTCGGAGTGCGCATCGCCCCAGACAAAGCTCATATGGGGCAGCGGGTTGATGAAGTTGTTGGAGATGTGGCCGGAGGAGACCATGTGGGACCAGAACTGGCGGGAAACCTGGAACTGTTCGTTGATGCCCACGGCCTTGGCCGGGTCAACGGAACCATCAGCCGCGGCGGGGCTGTAGTTCAGTTCGCAGAGCGCGGCATGGCCGGTTCCCGCATTGTTCCAGGGATCGGAGCTTTCCATCCCGGCGCGGTCGAGGCGCTCAAACAGGGAAATATCCCAGTCCGGCGCCAGCTGCTTCAGGAACGCCCCAAGGGTCGCGCTCATGATGCCGCCGCCGATCAGCAGTACATCGGTCTTTGTTGCGGACTTGTCCGCGGGGCTATTAGCAGTCAACTTCATATCTCCAGTCGCGAGGGCGCTAGCTCTAGAAGCGTATCGCTCCGGGGGCCCTTACTAAAATCACCTGCTGGCCCCCGGACTCCGGTGCCGCGGGTAGTTAGGACTCCCGGAGCGTGATCTTGTTGAAGACCTCGTTAAGCAGGGGAGAGGTGGGGTAGGTCGCAACCCGGGGGGAGAGCGCCAGGGCCGAGATGGGGAATGCCAGCGGAACAGCCGGCACCCGGGTGGAAATACGGTCGGAGATGGCGGTGTAGGCCTCGGTCTGCTCCGGCCCGGATTCCAGCGTGCGGGCCCGGTCGATCTTGCTCAGCAGCTGGGCGTCGTCATAGGCAAATTCCTCGGTGTAGCTGCCGAAGAGGCTTCCCACGAAGTTGTCCGGGTCGTCATACGTCCCGCTGATGCCGAACAGGTGCAGTGCGCGGTCTCCGCTGCGCTGCACGCTCTGCACGTAGTCGTTGGACCATTCCACCGGCACCGGCTTGATGTTCAAACCCGCGGCGGTGAGCTGGCGGCTGAGCTCGGCATACACGCGCTCGGGCGTCGGCAGGTAGGCGCGGGTGACGTGGCGGGGATAGTGGAAAGGCAGCTCGGCGCCGTCGTAACCGGCTTCCTTCAGCAGCTCGGCGGCCCGTTCCGGATCGTAGCCGTAGTTGGTGACAGATCCTGAGGTGACGCCGAGTTTTTCGGGAACAAACTGGTTGGCCTGCTTCGTGCCGTTGAGGAACAGCCCCTCCAGCAGGGCGTCCTTGTCGATGGCGTGCGCAATGGCCTGGCGCATTTTGACGTTGTCCATGCCGGGGAAGGCCTGGTTGATGCCCAGGTACATGATCGAGTAAGGATCACGCTGCAGGATCTGCATGCCGTTGCGGGCAAGGTCGTCCACATCGGAGACGGTCACGAGGTCGTAGCCGTCCACCTCACCGGATTTCAGGGCGCGCAGGCGGCTGGCCGGACTGGTCATCACCTTAAAGACAATGGCGGAGATCTGGCCGCGTTCACCCCAGTAATCCGGGTTCGCGCTCAGGTGCACCTCGTCTCCGGCCCAGGACTCCAACAGGAAGGGACCGGTGCCCACGGGATGCAGGGCGTATTCGGAGATCTTTTGCCCGTCCCGGTCCTGGCTCAGGGCATCGGCGCTGAACTGCTGCAGGGCCGCGGGGGAGGACATGGCAAACTCGGGCGAGGCCAGCGCGGGAATGAATGCGGCAAGGCGGGTGGCCAGTTCAATGCTGACGGTGTACTCGTCCACGGCCGTGCTGGATTTGTAAATCGCCAGGGCGGGGCTGTCCGAGTACGCATTAAAGACTGCCTCGTAGGCAAGGTGCCCTGAACCGCGGGCCGAGGCCGGCAAATTGAACCAGCGGTCAAAGTTGGCGCAGACGGCTTCGGCGTTGAAGGGCTGGCCGTCATGGAACGTCACACCCCGGCGCAGCTTAAAGGTGTAGGTCCGGCCGTCTTCGGACTGGCTCCAGCTTTCGGCCAGCAGGGGGGTGGGCGCGGAGGTCAGGGGGTCGACGCCGACCAGGCCCTCCAGGATCTGCCGGGTGACCCGGTGGCTTTCGGTGTCCGTGGCCAGTGCCGGGTCCAGCCCCGCCGGGCGGGCAGCGGTGGCGAAGGTGAAGGGAGCAGCGGGGGTGCCGGGGGTCCCGGATGCCGAGCCGGACGGGGTGGCCTCACCGTCGGGTTCAGTGGCGGTGCATCCGGCGATGGCCAGTGCGCCGAGCAGTGCACCGGCCCGAAGGAAGGAGCGGCGGCCGATGCCGGAATCTGTCACAGCTGTTGTTCTCCTCCGGGACGCTCCATCCCTGGTTTTTGTCTTGCGGTGTCTGCCGGTGGCGCCGCCGGACGGCGGGCCAAAACGGGGCTTCCCTGCAAAGTGCCGGGGTATTCTCCGGACTTTTTGCATGGATGACCAGTCTAAATGATTAAAAACCGGTAAAGGCCGGTGAGACACGGCTCACACGGGCGCCCCAAGTAAGGCAGGATAGGGAAATGACTGAAATGACCCCTGACACCCCCCTGCTTGAGGTGACCGATCTCGCGGTTAACTTCCGCACGACCGACGGCGAAGTCCAAGCGGTCAAGAATGCGTCCTTCACGATCGGCAGGGGCCGGACTCTGGCCATTGTGGGCGAGTCCGGTTCCGGTAAATCCACCACCGCCATGGCCGTTATCGGTCTGCTTCCCGGCAACGGCAAGGTGGCCGCCGGCAGTATCCGTTTTGACGGAACTGAACTCGTGGGAATGCCGGAATCCAAAATGCGTGCCATCCGGGGCCGGTCCATCGGTCTGGTGCCGCAGGACCCCATGTCGAACCTGAACCCGGTGACGAAGATCGGCACCCAGGTTGCTGAGACCCTGCTGGTGCACGGGATGGCCACCTCCAAGGACGTGGACCGCAAGGTTATCGAAGTCCTCACCGCCGCGGGCCTGCCCGATGCCGCCCAGCGCGCCAAGCAGTATCCCCATGAGTTTTCCGGCGGCATGCGCCAGCGCGCCTTGATCGCCATTGGCCTGGCCTGCCGTCCGCGGCTGCTGATCGCCGATGAACCGACATCGGCCCTGGATGTCACCGTCCAACGGACCATCCTGGACCAGATCGGGCGGATGACCGACGAGCTGGGCACGTCCGTGCTGCTGATTACCCACGACCTGGGGCTCGCCGCAGAGCGTGCATCCGAGCTGGTGGTGATGCACCGGGGCCTGGTGGTGGAAACCGGGCCGGCCCGCCAGCTGCTGGAAGACCCGCAGCATCCCTACACGCAGGCGCTGGTGTCGGCCGCCCCCAGCGTGGCGGCGGTGCGGCTGAGCCCCGGTGCCTTCCAGGTGCCGGCGGCGCAGCGGTTGAAGCTGGCCGAGGAGGTTTATGCCGAACACTCCGGCGCTGCGGGACTGGCCGGTGAAGGCGCCGGCTCCGCTGTTCCGGCAGCCGAACCCTCCGCTGCCGCCGGCTTAGCCGAACCATCAGCTGCCGCCGGTGCACCCGGCACCTCGGGCCCCGCCGCGGCTCCGGACAACATCGTGGAAATCCGCGACCTCACCAAGGTGTTCAAGATCCGCGGACGCTCTGATGACTTTTACGCCGCACGCAATGTGACCCTGGATATTCCCCGCGGCCGGACCGTGGCGATCGTGGGGGAGTCGGGCTCGGGGAAGACGACAACGGCCCGGATGCTGTTGAAGCTGATTGAACCGACCAGCGGCACCATGACCTTTGACGGAATCGACATCGGCGGTTTGGAAAAGGGCAAGCTGCGCGAGTTCCGGCAGCGGGTGCAGCCCATCTTCCAGGACCCGTATTCCTCGCTGGACCCCATGTTCACCATTGAGCGGATTCTGGACGAGCCGCTGAAAACCTATAACCGCGGCTCCAAAAGCGAGCGGGCCGCCAGGGTGCGCGAGCTGATGGACCAGGTGGCGCTGCCGCATTCGATGCTGCGGCGCTACCCCGCCGAACTCTCCGGCGGACAGCGGCAGCGCGTGGCCATTGCCCGGGCGCTGGCCCTGAAGCCGGAGCTGATCGTCTGTGACGAGCCGGTGTCGGCGCTGGACGTGCTGGTCCAGGCCCAGATCCTGAAACTGCTGGGAGACCTGCAGGCAGAGCTGGGACTGAGCTACCTGTTCATCTCCCATGACCTGGCCGTGGTCCGGCTGATTTCGGACTACGTGTGCGTCATGAAGGACGGCGAGCTGGTGGAAGCGGCGTCCTCCGAAGAGGTCTTCTCCAATCCCCGGCATCCGTACACGCGGAAGCTGCTGGCCTCCATCCCCGGCAACGAACTGAACATCGGCGAGGACGAGCTGGCCTCCTGATCCTGGGATCCGCAAACAGAAGAGGTGCCGCCCGTTGGGGCGGCACCTCTTCTGCGTTGTGGCCGGTTCATCCGGCCTGATGATGCTCCCGGTTACTTCTTCCGGGTTTTGGGATCCAGGGCCTCGCGCAGGGACTCGCCCAGAAGCGTGAAGCCCAGTGCGGTGATGGCGATGCAGATGCCCGGCAGGAATGCCAGCTGCGGCGCCACCGCCAGTTCGTTCTGCGCGTAGGTGAGCATGCGCCCCCACTCGGCGGTCTGCGGCTTGCCGCCCCCGAGTCCCAGGAAGGACAGCGCCGCTGCGTCAATGACGGCCGTGGCCAGGGTCAGGGTGCCCTGGACAATGACCGGACCCATGCTGTTGGGCAGCAGGTGGCTCATGGTGATGGTCCGCCGGCTCAGTCCCAGGGACTGGGCGGAGAGGATGTAGTCGGCACTGCGCTGGGAAATCATGGACGAGCGCAGGAGCCGGGCAAAGATGGGCACCTGGGATACGCCAATGGCAATCATGATGGCGTAGGTGTTCTGGCCCAGGATGGCCGCGATGCTCACTGCCAGCAGCAGGTTCGGCACGGACAGCAGGATGTCCACAAAGCGCATGATGACGTTGTCCACCCAGCCGCCGAGGCCGCCGGCGATGACGCCGAGCAGCATGCCGCCGGCGAGCCCCAGCGCGGTGGAGACAATACCGATGATCAGCGATGCCCGTGCTCCCCAGATGAGCTTGGAGAGGACGTCGCCGCCGAAGCGGTCCAGGCCCAGCGGATACTCGGCAATCTCGCCCGGTCCGGGGATGGACGTGGGGGTGATTTCCGTCCGGCCGGGCAGGGCGTCGCCGCCGAACGGAGCCAGCAGCGGTGCCAGCAGGGCAACCAGGATGAACACCCCGACAATGACTGCTCCGGCGATGGCTGCGGGGTTACGCTTCAGCCGCGCGAAGGCGGACCTCCACATTCCGCTGCCGCGGGTGTCCACCTGTACGGGCTCGTCCGGACGAACTGCGCCGCCGGGCGCCGGCGGGAGAATCGTACTCATTGAACCCTCACCCTCGGGTCGATAAAGCCGTAGGAAATGTCAACGATCAGGTTGATCAGTGAATACGCTATGGCGATGAAAATGATGAATCCCTGCAGGACCGGATAGTCCAGGTTGAAAATTGCGTCGCGGAGGAACCGCCCCACGCCGCTGAAGGCGAAGACGGTCTCGGTCAGCACCGCACCGGAGATCAGCAGGCCCGTCTGCAGGCCAATGGTCGTGGTCACGGGAAGCATGGCGTTGCGCAGCACAAAGCGGCCGCGGATGGTTTTTTCCATCAGGCCCTTGGCGCGTGCGGTGCGGACATAGTCCGCTCCCTGGACCTCCAGCACGGAAGCGCGGGTGATCCGCACGATGATGGCCAGCGGAATGGTGCCAAGGGCAATTCCGGGAAGGATCAGGTGCATGACCGCGTCCCAGGAGGCGTCCCACTCACGGGTTAACAATCCGTCAAGGACGTAGAAGTCGGTGACGTGCGTGGCATCGATGCGGGGATCCTGCCTGCCGTCCGGGGGAAACACCGGAAGCTGGATGGCCAGCAGCCACTTGAGGATGAAAGCCAGGAAGAAGACGGGAACCGTGATGCCCACCAGCGACAGCACCACCGAGGAATGGTCCCAGAAGCGGCCGTAGTGGGTGGCGGCGAGGTATCCGAGGGGGATGCCGATGCCGATGGCGAAGATCAGTGCCACCACTGCAAGTTCCAGGGTGGCCGGGAAACGGGTGGCGAATTCTTCCAGGACCGGGCGTCCGGTCACGATGGAGGTGCCGAAATCGCCCCGGAGGAGTTTGCCGACGTACGTGAAGTACTGCTCGATGAGGGGCCGGTCGAAGCCGTAGGCGGCGTTGATTGCGGCGACGGCATCCGGGGTGGCCTTGTCTCCGAGGAGGGCCGTGGCCGGGCCGCCGGGCAGGCTGCGCACCCACACGAACAGCAGGATGGACAACCCGATAAGGGTGGGGATCAGCATGAGAAGGCGTTTGCCGATGACTTGCAGCACAGATGTCCTTTCTCAGCGGGGAAAACCTAGCTGGAGGAGAAGGGGGAGAGGACAGAAAGCGGGCCGGGGCGTCCCGAAGGAACCCCGGCCCGCGTGCTGCTACTTGGAGAGTTTGATCTTGTTGAACACTTCGTCGTTCACCGGGCTGGCCGGGTAGGACTCAACGCGCTCGTTGAAGGCCAGCGACGGTGCCGGGTGGGCCAGCGGCACAGCCGGGACAAACTGCGCAATGTCCTCATTGATCTGCTCGTACAGCGGAGTCTGCTCCTCCAGGCTGCTCACCTGGCGGGCTTCTTCGAGAGCGGAGAAGATTTCGGGGTTGTTGAAGCCGAACTCGGGCTTCTCTCCGCCGAAGAAGACGCCGACAAAGTTGTCGGTGTCGTTGTAGTCGCCCGTCCAGCCCAGCAGGTGAATGCCGTGGTCTTCGGAAACCTGCACGCGGTCGAGGTAGTCCGGGGACCACTTGTTCGGCTGCGGGTTGACCTTGATGCCCACCTCTTCAAGCTGGGCGGTGATGTTGGTGTAGACCTGCTCCGGGGTGGGCATGTACGGACGCGAAACGCCGGTCGGGTAGTTGAAGTCCACCGTGAAGCCGTCGGGGTAGCCGGCTTCGGCAAGCAGTGACTTGGCCTTTTCGGGGTCGTATTCGTACTCGGTGACGTCCTCGTTGTAGCCGTTGACGACGTCGGGAATGAACTGGCTGGCCACCTTGGTGCCCTCGGGCAGGGTCTGGTCAACCAGGGCCTGCTTGTCGATGGCGTGGGCAATCGCCTGGCGGACCAGCGGATCCGAGAGCTCTTCCACCTTCTGGTTCATGCCCAGGTACAGGATGGTGAACGGCTCGCGGGCCATCACGTTGTACCCGGCGTCCGCCAGGGACTCGGTGTCGGCCGGTGCCACCAGGTCGTAGCCGTCAATGGTGCCTGCCTCCAGCGACTGGCGCCGGGAGTTGGGATCATCGATCACGCGGAAAATGATGTCGGTAACCTGGCCCTGCTCGCCCCAATAGTCCTCGTAGGCGGAAAGGGTGATCTGGTTGCCCACTTCCCAGGCATCGAACTTGAACGGACCGGTGCCGGTGGGGTGGCCCTTGGCGTACTCGCTCAGGGTCGGGGCTTCAGCGGTGCCGGATGCGGCGTTGGCGTCGAACTCCTCCATCGCCGCCGGGCTCTGCATCGAGAAGGCCGGGAGCGACAGCGCCGCGATGAATCCGGCAAACGGCTTGGCCAGGGTCACCACGGCTTCGGTGTCACCGGTCGCTTCGCAGGACTTGTACGTGGCGGTCTCCGGTGAATCGGAGAAGCCCTTGAACAGCTTGCTGTAGTAGTACGCCAGGCTTTCTTCCTGCTGGATCCCGGTGAAGTTGTACCAGCGGTCAAAGTTGGCGCAAACGGCCTCGGCGTTGAACTCCGTGCCGTCATGGAAGGTAACGCCTTCCTCCAGCGCGAAGGTGTAGGTCAGCGCGTCCTCGGACGTTTCCCAGGACTTGGCCAGCAGCGGTTCGGGGTCTGCCGTTCCGGGTTTCACGCCGACGAGGCCCTCGAAGATCTGGCGGCTGACACGGAAAGACTCGCCGTCGGAGGCGAAGGCGGGGTCCAGGGACTTCGGATCCGAGGAAGCCGCGAAGACAAAGGTGCCGTCAACGTCGGAGGAGGCACCGGCGTCGCCGGTTCCTTCCTCACGCTCGCTCTGGGCGCAGCCGGAAAGGATAAGGGCGCTAAGGGCAATTCCTGCCGTGAGCGCAGCAGCCCGCCGCGGTGGGCGGCCGCCGTTCTTGATTCGGCCAGCAAATGACATGGTTCTAACTCCTCTGGGGCGAGTGTTACCCGTGCAAACGGCGGGCACCGTGCGTTGCGTGTCATCCAATGTGTTGTATGACACAAACATATGGACAGAGCCTAATGGTTTGCCGCGAATCTGTAGGTATTGCTACTCCCGGCGGTGCGGTCACAATTTGGTCACACAAAAGGCGGACGTTCCCTCGCGGGAACGTCCGCCTTTTGCTGGTGCGGCGCTGCCGGCGGTGCCGGACTTTGAGACGCGGTGGACTACATGGCGGGCATCAGGACCGTGTCCAGGAAGTAGACCGTGGCGTTCTTGGTCTGGACTCCGCCACAGACGACGGCGGAATCGTCAACCATGAGGCTGTCGCCGGACCCGGTGACGTTCACCTCGGCGCCGTTGACCGTGGCGTACATGCCGGAGAGCTCATCCGGGGTGATCTGGCCGGGAACCACGTGGTAGGTGAGGATGCTGGAGAGCAGGTCGGGATCGGTCTTCAGGGTCTCGATGGTGGCCGGATCCAGCTTGGCGAAAGCGTCATCCGTGGGAGCAAAGACCGTGAACTCGGAACCGTTCAGCGTATCCACCAGGTTGACATCGGGGTTCAGCTGGCCGGAAACCGCTGCCGTCAGGGTGGTCAGCATCGGGTTGTTCGATGCGGCGGTGGCAACCGGGTCAAGGGACATTCCCTCGATGGAGCCGGCTCCTTCAGGCACTGCCGCCGCGTAGTCCGCGCAGCTGGCGCCGACGAGGTTGGCGGCCGGATCGGCGCTCATGGATTCAGTGGCGTCGGGGCTCATGGACTCCGAGGCCGACGGCGACATGCTGGATTCCGAGGCCATCCCGGAGGAGGAGCTGTCAGAGGAGCTCTCGGTGGAGTCGGAGTTGCAGGCAGCCATGCCCAGCATGGATACTGCGGCGATTCCGAGGATGGAAATGTTCCGGCGGGTCTTGAAAGCCATGGTGTTTCTCCTTCTGGCGATGGTCCCGCACGGCGGGACCTCGTGGTTGGTGTGAACACCTCTTGGTGCGAGGTCTCAGAAGGTCTTCGGCCCGGCTCCGGAAGCGGATGGGTGGGAGGGCGAAAAGATTTTGATCCCCGTCACAGCGCGCCGGTGGGGCTGGTGAGGCTGGAGGTGCACCTGGGCAAAAGAAAACACCCCGGTCCGAAGACCGGGGTGTTACCGATGCCGCAACTCATCCGGAAACGATGTCTCGACTCATTCCATTGGTGCGCGAGGAGGGACTTGAACCCACACGTCCGAAGACACTGGAACCTAAATCCAGCGCGTCTACCAATTCCGCCACTCGCGCTCAGGTTGTCACTGCCGCGCAATTTCCGCGAAAAGGCACAAAACCAGCCTCCAGTGTACCCGAGGTTCAGACCAGTTTCAGATCACGCTCCAGCTTCGCAACGTGCCCGGTGGCCTTGACGTTGTACTGGGCCAGGGAAACGGCGCCTTCGGGATCCACCACCACGGTTGAGCGGATCAGTCCCTCGTAGGTCTTGCCGTAGTTCTTCTTTTCGCCCCATGCTCCGTACGCTTCGGCCACCGCATGGTCCGGATCGGAGAGCAGGGGGAAGTTGAGGTGCTCGGCCTCAGCGAATTTCTCCAGTTTGGGGATCGGGTCGGGGGAGATCCCGACGACGGCGTACCCGGCGTCCTGAAGCTTGTTCAGGTTGTCGCGGAAGTCGCATGCCTGAGTGGTGCAGCCGGGAGTTGCCGCTGCGGGGTAGAAGTACACAATGGTGCTGCGGCCCCGGAAATCGGCGAGCGATACGGACGCGGAGCCGGTGGCCGGGAGGGTGAAATCCGGGGCTTTTTCACCGGGGGACAGGCGGGGCATAGGTCTCTCCTTGGTATCAATGGGCTATCCGGCTGTGTCACAGCGCGACAGCGCGCGGCCTAGGTGGCTATCCTAGTATGTGGTGGATTTGTAGGTTATCCGACCGGCCATCAAATCCTCACAGTGAAAGGAAGAGTTCTCTTTTATGCCCGATATGGAGCACTGGCCCACGGGTCGCCTGTTGTCGACGGCGGCACGCCTGGTCGAACACGCCTGGAATGAAAGGCTTGTCCGCATTGGCGTTACCCATGCCGGAGTGATCGCGTTGGGGGTCCTGGATTCGCAGGGCCCAATGACGCAGGCGCACCTGGCGCAGCTTGTCCGGGTTCAGGCCCAGACGATGGGGAAGACCCTCTCACGCCTCGAGGCGCATGGCCACGTGGCGCGGGTCCGCAATGACCTGGACAGACGCAGCCACATGGTCTCCATCACTCCGCAGGGAGTGGAGGCGCTGCGCGAAGCCCAGAATATCGAGCGCACCCTGATTGAGGGTGGCGAGCTGATGTCCGAGGCGCTTCGCGGGCAGCTGCGCAACGTCATCAGGGAGTTGGGGAACCCCCGCTGGCAGCTTGCGGTGGATGTTCCGGGGCTGCCTATTCCCGTGGTGCCTGCCGAGGAAATCGTTGCGGCCGGGGAGCCGGAGAAAGCTCCCGCTAAAGACGCAGGCGATGAAGCTGCGAAGGCTGCCGAGTCAGCCTAGCGAAGCAGAAACGTTTCGAAGGAAGCACGTCCCGGTGGGGCGTGCTTTTTTCGTATCCCCGCCGGCCGCACGCGGACAACAAAAAGGAGCGGCCCTGCCGGTTTTCACCCGGCTAAGCCGCTCCTTGATTGGTGCACCCCCCGGGACTTGAACCCGGAACCCTCTGATTAAGAGTCAGATGCTCTGCCAATTGAGCTAGAGGTGCATCTGCTGCGTTTGTCTCGACGGCGTGAACCGGCGATTTGTGATCCGCAACGACAGACAACACTACCAGTGATTCGACCGCCCCGTGAACAGTTCAGGCCTTATTAGCGGAAGTGAGACGCACATCATGTTCGTGCTCCCCGGGGCGGCGGCCCGGAGTGGCGGGAGGTGGGGGAGGAGTATCGCCGGCCGCTGGACGGCGGCCGGCGGAGCAGCCTCCGCCCCGGATGCAAAAAGAACCCCGCCTGACCGGGACTTTCATCCTGGTCAAACGGGGTTATTGGTGCACCCCCCGGGACTTGAACCCGGAACCCTCTGATTAAGAGTCAGATGCTCTGCCAATTGAGCTAGAGGTGCCTTTGTTTTGGTCTGCAGTGTCGAACATTTCTGCCCGATTTGCTCTCCGCAACGACATGAAACATTACCAGTACTTTCAGGAAAAAGAAAAATCGGCCAGCGTCCCCGGCGGAGCGCCCAAGTTCCGGCGGAGTGCCTACGTTTAGGCGGGCGCGGCGCCGGGCTGCCCCTTCCGGAGGCGCTTGTCCGGTGGAACCACCATTTCGAGCGGGTTTCCGTCCCAGTCCGCGCTGTTGTCCACCACCCAGGTCCTCACCGGCAGGGGCTCTTCCTCATCCACTGCGGAATTGCCTTCGGTTTCGGTTTCGGGTGCCGTTGCCGTAACGGCGTCCGGCGGAACCGGAGTAACCGGCAGGTTTCCGTGCCAGCCGGGCAGGGCGCTGGGCGGGGTTCCGCCGCCGTCGGAAGAGAGCACCGGAAGCTGGCCGGTGTCTGCGTCTTTGCTGCTGACCCGCAGGGCATGGTCAACCGCGCCGTGCCGCAGCATCCGGCGCACCACTGCAGCTGCCGCAGCGCCGAATCCCGCTGCGGAGAGGACGGCTGCCGATGTCAGCAGCGGGGAACGTTTCACATCGTCGCCTTCCCTTGGTGCGGGTGGTGAGGTCCGGAGGGGTCTGCACTCCCCGGTGCGGGAGTCGGAACGGGGCGTGCGGTGCGTCGTTTCTCGACGTTACGGCGGGTTCCGGTTCAGTGTCCAGAGGTGGCGGCATCCTTTGGGTCCGGACGCTAGGCTGTCAGGCATGAATGAGGAATACCGCCCCGTCCGAGCCATCACGCTACCCACCGAAGACCTCCTGGAGGCAGTGAGTCCGCTGCCGGACGGCATTCGTGCCGGCGTCTGGGATGTCGTGGGGGAGCCGAAGGGATTGGAGTACGGCGAGATCGACGCCGTCGTCCTGCCTTACGGTGCCGGCAGCGACTGGAAGGAAGCGCTGGACCGCGTCCCGCACCTGAAAATGCTCCAGGCCCAGTCCACTGGCTACGACGGCCTGCCCGAACTGGTGGGTCCCGACGTCGCCGTTGTCAGCGCAGCGGGAGTCCACGTCGCCGGAACCGCCGAACTCGCCGTGGCCCTGATGCTGGCCTCGCTCCGCGGCGTGGACACAGCCGTCCGGAACGCAGAAAGCGAAACTTGGGAGAGCCGGCGCTACCCCGGGCTGGCGGACCGCCGGGTACTGCTGGTGGGCGTCGGGGGAATCGGCGCCGCGATTGCCCAGCGCCTGGAGCCCTTCGAAGTTGAACTCACCCGGGTGGGAAGCCGTGCACGGACGGACGAGTACGGCACGGTCCATGGCGCCGATGAGCTCGTGGAGCTCGCCGGGAAGGCCGAAGTCGTGGTGGTGATAACCCCGCTGACGGAGACCACTCATCACCTCATCAACAAGGAGGTCCTCGCCGCGCTGCCCGACGGTGCCCTGGTGGTGAATGTTGCCCGCGGCCCCGTCGTGGACACCGAAGCCCTTACCGGGGAAGTGGTGTCAGGCCGCCTGTATGCCGCGCTCGACGTCGTCGATCCCGAGCCGCTGCCGGCCGGCCATCCGCTGTGGAAGGCACCCAACGCGCTCATCACGCCGCACGTTGGCGGCAACACTGAAGCGTTTGTGCCGCGCATCCGCAAGCTGCTCAAAGAGCAGGTCGCGCGCCTGGCCCGCGGCGAGGAGCCGCTGAACCTGGCGCGCCGCGGTCCCTGGGCCTAGCTGAGGGGCGCTGAGCCGGCGGGGCCGGACGCTGTCCCGCCCCGCCGGCTCAGCGGTCAGGCCGCTGACGCTGGCAGGACCCGGTTCAGGCCAGGGTCAGGAAATGGTCGACGAAGGACGCGAAGTCCTCGAGGTCGGCGGCCTGCTCAATAACCCGCAGGCTGCCGTCGTCGGGCAGCGGCGCGCTCGCCTGCACCTGAAAACGGAAGATGCGTCCGGTGTTCGTGCCAACCTCGAAGTCTCCGGTGGAGACTTCCTCCGTGTGGGAAAGATTGGTGGAGTTCACGGCCGTCGGAGGCTCCAGTCCGGCGAGCGTTCCGGTATCAAACGGGGCAAACACCAGCTCGGCGGGGCGCCACCGGTAACCCACCACGTAGTAGGCCTCCGCCCCGTCTCCGCCCGGCCCGGCGCAGACCAGGTTGTAGTCCCCGTAGTTGGGAATCTGGGACTCAAACACATGCCGGAGCACAGCCTTGATGTCATCGCTGGAGGGCTGGTCGCGGAATGCTGGTGCCGAAGTCATTCCTCCAGTCTATGAACATCAGCCCCGATCGGCGGAAGCCCTGCCCGGCAACACCCGGTTGGAAACAGACTTGTCACGCGCCCTTCACTCGCCGTAACAACCGGGGCACGCGGCCGTCATATGCCCCGGGGGAGGCGCCGGCAGGTCCTAAGATCGGAACATGAGCTTGGAGAACACCCCTGACATCAAACCCCGAAGCCGAGTAGTTACCGACGGGATCCACGCAGCTCCGGCGCGGGGCATGTTCCGTGCGGTGGGGATGGGAGACGACGATTTCGCCAAACCGCAGATCGGCGTCGCCAGTTCCTGGAACGAAATTACGCCCTGCAACCTGTCCCTGAACCGGCTGGCCCAGGGCGCCAAGGAAGGCGTCCACGCCGGCGGCGGGTTCCCGATGCAGTTCGGAACCATTTCCGTTTCCGACGGCATCTCCATGGGCCACGAGGGCATGCATTTCTCCCTCGTCTCCCGTGAGGTCATTGCCGACTCCGTGGAAACCGTCATGATGGCCGAACGCCTCGACGGCTCCATCCTGCTGGCCGGCTGTGACAAGTCACTTCCCGGCATGCTGATGGCGGCGGCCCGCCTCGACCTCTCCAGTGTTTTCCTTTACGCCGGCTCGATCATGCCCGGCTTCGCCAAGATGGAAGACGGCACCGAACGCGAAGTCACCCTGATTGATGCCTTCGAAGCAGTCGGTGCCTGCGCCGCCGGCAAGATGAGCCTCAAGGACCTGGACACCATTGAACGCGCCATTTGCCCGGGCGAAGGCGCCTGCGGCGGCATGTACACCGCCAACACCATGGCGTGCATCGGTGAGGCCCTGGGCATGTCCCTGCCCGGTTCGGCCGCTCCGCCCTCGGCAGACCGCCGCCGCGACGAGTTCGCCCGCAAGTCCGGCGAAGCCGTGGTTAACCTGCTCCGTAAGGGCATCACCGCCCGCGACATCATGACCAAGAAGGCGTTCGAAAACGCCATCGCCGTGACCATGGCCTTCGGCGGCTCCACCAACGCCGTCCTGCACCTGCTGGCCATTGCCCGTGAGGCGGAGGTTGACCTCACGCTCGAGGACTTCAACCGGATCGGCGACAAGATCCCGCACCTGGGCGACCTGAAGCCGTTCGGCCGCTATGTGATGTTCGACGTCGACAAGATCGGCGGCGTGCCGGTCATCATGAAGGCACTGCTCGACGCCGGCCTCATCCACGGCGACTGCCTCACCGTCACGGGCAAAACGGTGGCGGAGAACCTCGCCTCCATCAACCCGCCGGATCCGGACGGTAAGGTCCTGCGCGCCATGGACAACCCGATCCACAAGACCGGCGGCATCACCATCCTGCACGGCTCCATGGCTCCCGAGGGTGCCGTGGTCAAGAGCGCCGGGTTCGACGCCGATGTGTTCGAAGGCACCGCACGCGTCTTTGAGCGCGAGCAGGGCGCCCTCGATGCGCTCGACGCCGGGGCGATCCACGCCGGCGACGTCGTCGTCATCCGCTATGAAGGACCCAGGGGCGGCCCGGGCATGCGTGAAATGCTCGCCATCACCGGCGCCATCAAGGGGGCCGGCCTGGGCAAGGACGTCCTGCTGCTGACCGACGGCCGGTTCTCCGGCGGCACCACGGGCCTGTGCATTGGGCACGTTGCGCCCGAAGCGGTCGACGGCGGCCCCATCGCCTTCGTCAAGGACGGCGACCGGATCCGCGTGGACATTGCCGCCCGCAGCTTTGACCTCCTGGTGGAGCCCGAGGAACTTGAGGCGCGCAAGGTCGGCTGGAAGCCGCTGCCGGCCAAGTTCACCAAGGGAGTGCTGTCCAAGTACGCCAAGATGGTCAACTCGGCCTCCACCGGCGCTTACTGCGGTTGAAACCTCCCTTGTTGCAGGCGCAGAGCGCCTGCAACAAGGGGCCCTCGGTTTCAACCTTATTAAGCCCTGCCGCCTTATCGGGGCAGGGCTCAGCCGGGGCGGATATCAGCGGGGGCCCTAAGGGTCCTGAGCTTTGTTGAGCCCCGCTGCAGCGTCCATGATGCGGACCATGTGTCCGAATAGTGAGACGCGGACCGGTTTCAGTTGACAGTGCCAGAGGGGTTGGGAAGACTGAACGGTATGCAGATCGTATCCGTCGTCCTTACCAAGCGCGTGGCCTAACAGCCGGCTTGTAAGAACGTCACGCGCGAACCCCTACGGAGCCAACCGGCACGAGGGGTTTTTTTATTGGCTTCAGACAAAGCACAAAAGCCGCCCCGGGCTCATCGTCCGGACGGCCGCCGCAGCAGATCACATGAATAAGTATCCGTAAGGAAGTCTTTATGAGTAAGGGATCGCCAATCAGCCCGTCGCTGATGGCCAATAAGGCCAGCGTCGCCGCGAAAGCGGCCGCGGCCAAGACGCGTGATGTTGCCTCCTCCATATCCGCACCCGCCGACGTCGTCGACAACCGGGTCCAGGGCCCCAACAACGTTGTTCCGCCCACCGAGATGACCGGTTCCAAAGCCATTGTCCGGGCGCTGGAGGAACTGGGCGTCGACGATATTTTCGGTCTCCCGGGCGGCGCGATCCTGCCGACCTATGACCCGCTCATGGATTCCACCAAGATCAGGCACATTCTGGTCCGCCACGAACAGGGCGCCGGCCATGCCGCCGAGGGGTACGCCATGGTCACCGGCCGCGCCGGTGTCTGCATCGCCACCTCCGGTCCCGGAGCCACCAACCTGGTCACCGCCATCGCGGATGCCCACATGGACTCCGTTCCCATGGTCGCCATCA
The DNA here is from genome assembly GCF_009192735.1 of Arthrobacter gandavensis. Taxonomy (GTDB): domain Bacteria; phylum Actinomycetota; class Actinomycetes; order Actinomycetales; family Micrococcaceae; genus Arthrobacter_B; species Arthrobacter_B citreus. Next base: position 24,451 of record NZ_VTFU01000002.1, on the reverse strand, counting down.
CCGGCCAGGTATCCAGTGCCTTTATCGGCACCGATGCCTTCCAGGAAGCGGACATCGTGGGCATCACCATGCCCATCACCAAGCACTCCTACCTGGTGACCAACGCCGACGACATTCCCCGGGTCCTGGCCGAAGCGTTCCACATTGCCACCACGGGCCGTCCCGGTCCGGTGTTGGTGGACATCTCCAAGGACGCGCAGCAGGCCAAGACCATGTTCTCCTGGCCGCCGAAGATCGACCTGCCCGGCTACCGCACGGTGGTCCGCGGCCACTCCAAGCAGGTGCGCGAAGCCGCCCGCCTGATCGCGGCATCACAGCGGCCGGTGTTCTACGTGGGCGGCGGCGTCCTGAAGGCCGATGCGTCGGCCGAACTGCTGGAACTGGCCGAGCTGGTGGGCGCACCGGTCGTCACCACGCTCCAGGCCCGCGGCGTCTTCCCCGATTCGCACCGGCAGCACGCCGGCATGCCTGGCATGCACGGCTCCGTGTCCGCAGTGACCGCACTGCAGCAGTCGGACCTGCTCATTACCCTCGGTGCCCGGTTTGATGACCGCGTCACCGGCGTCCTGTCCTCCTTTGCTCCCGGCGCCAAGGTCATCCACGCCGACATTGACCCCGCGGAAATCTCCAAGAACCGCCCGGCTGATGTGCCCATTGTCGGCTCGGTGAAGGAGATCATTCCTGAACTGACCGACGCCGTGCGGCTGCAGTTCGCCGAGGAACGCCCGGATATCGCTCCCTGGTGGGGCATCATCGACCGGCTCCGCGAAACCTACCCGATCGGTTACAGCACCCCCGAGGACGGGCACATCGCTCCGCAGAAGGTCATCGAACGCATCGGTGCCCTCACCGGACCCGACGGCGTGTACGTGGCCGGCGTCGGCCAGCACCAGATGTGGGCCGCCCAGTTCATCAAGTACGAGCGCCCCCGGGCGTGGCTGAACTCCGGTGGCCTGGGCACCATGGGCTACTCCGTTCCCGCGGCGATGGGCGCCAAAGTCGGCAACCCGGACCGCGTGGTCTGGGCGATCGACGGCGACGGCTGCTTCCAGATGACCAACCAGGAACTGGCAACCTGCCTGATCAACAAGATCCCGATCAAGGTCGCCATCATCAACAACTCCTCTCTGGGCATGGTGCGCCAGTGGCAGACGCTCTTCTACGAGTCCCGCTACTCCAACACCGACCTCAACACCGGGCATGACACGGTGCGCATCCCCGACTTCGTCAAGCTCGCCGACGCCTACGGCTGCGCCGGGCTGCGCTGCGAACGCGAAGAAGACATCGATGACACCATCCGGCAGGCGCTGGCGATCAATGACCGGCCCGTGGTCATCGACTTCGTGGTCAGCCGTGATTCCATGGTGTGGCCGATGGTCCCTTCAGGCGTGTCCAACGACCTGATCCAGATTGCCCGCAACATGACACCCAAATGGGAAGAGGAGGACTAGGGCCATGGCACGCCACACCCTTTCCGTGCTGGTTGAAGACGTTCCCGGTGTTCTGACCCGTGTTGCGTCCCTGTTTGCCCGCCGGGCATTCAACATCAATTCTTTGGCCGTTGGCCCTTCGGAGGTTCCGGGCCTGTCCCGCATCACCGTAGTGGTCGAGGCCGAGGGCGACCTGCTCGAACAGGTCACCAAACAACTGAACAAGCTCGTCAACGTCATCAAGATTGTCGAGCTGGTTCCCGAGTCTTCCGTGCAACGCGACCACATCTTGGTCAAGGTTCGCGCGGATGCCGCAACGCGGCTGCAGGTAACCCAGGCAGCCGAGCTGTTCCGTTCTTCAGTGGTTGACGTGTCCACCGACTCGCTGATCGTTGAAGCCACAGGCACCGCCGATAAGCTCAACGCACTCCTTGCAGTGCTTGAACCCTTTGGCATCCGCGAAATAGTCCAATCCGGAACGCTGGCCATCGGCCGCGGCGCCAAGTCCATGGGCGACCGCGCCCTGCGCAGCGCCTAAGCTGCCGCCGCAGTTCCGCACCAAACCTTCATCCAAGAAAAACTCAGTAGGAGACACACTGTGACTGACATGTATTACGACGACGACGCCGACCTGTCCATCATTCAGGGACGCACCGTCGCGGTCATCGGCTACGGCAGCCAGGGCCACGCCCACGCCCTCAGCCTCCGCGATTCCGGCGTCGACGTCCGCGTTGGCCTCAAGGAAGGCTCGAAGTCCCGCGCCAAGGCCGAGGCCGAAGGTCTGCGCGTGCTGAACGTTGCCGACGCCGTCGCCGAAGCCGACCTGATCATGGTCCTTACTCCGGACCAGGTCCAGCGCTTCGTCTACGCCGAGGACATTGCTCCGAACCTGCAGGCCGGCGACGCCCTGTTCTTCGGCCACGGCTTCAACATCCGCTACGGCTACATCCAGCCGCCGGCCGACGTCGACGTCGCACTGGTTGCCCCCAAGGGCCCGGGCCACATTGTCCGCCGCGAATTTGAAGCCGGCCGCGGTGTTCCCGACCTGATCGCCGTCGAGCAGAACCCGTCCGGCAAGGCCAAGGAACTGGCCCTGTCCTACGCCAAGGCCATCGGCGGCACCCGTGCCGGCGTCATCGAAACCACCTTCACCGAAGAGACCGAGACGGACCTCTTCGGCGAGCAGGCAGTACTCTGCGGCGGTGCTTCGCAGCTGATCCAGTATGGTTTCGAAACCCTGACCGAAGCCGGCTACAAGCCGGAGGTCGCGTACTTCGAGGTGCTGCACGAGCTCAAGCTGATTGTTGACCTGATGGTCGAGGGCGGCATCGCCAAGCAGCGCTGGAGTGTCTCCGACACCGCCGAATACGGCGACTACGTCTCAGGCCCCCGCGTCATTGACGAGAGCGTGAAGGAAAACATGAAGGCCGTCCTCGCGGACATCCAGAACGGTGCCTTCGCCAAGCGCTTCATCGATGACCAGGACGCCGACGCCACGGAGTTCAAGGCACTGCGCAAGAAGGGCGAGGACCACCCGATCGAGGCCACCGGCCGCGAACTGCGCAAGCTCTTCTCCTGGATCAAGTCCGACGACGACTACACCGAGGGATCCGTCTCCCGCTAGCCGCTTCACGCCGGAGAGTTGCCGGTAACACAGGACACGAATTAAGCGTGCCGATCCGCGAAACGATAAGCTCGAAAGAGCAAGCCGTTTCGGTAAAGAGGCCGGGCCCGGTTACACGGGTCCGGCCTCTTTGCGCGAAAAACGCTTCACCAAGAACCCCACCAGAATCCACCACAGCTAAAGAGGTCACCGGTGACAGCCACCAAGCCCGTCGTACTCATTGCGGAAGAACTTTCCCCGGCCACGGTCCAGGCCCTGGGGCCGGACTTCGAGATCCGCTCCACCAACGGAGCGGACCGCGCCCAGCTGCTCGCCGCAATCGCCGACGTCGACGCCATCCTCGTGCGTTCCGCGACACAGGTCGACGCCGAAGCCATTGCTGCCGCTCCCAAGCTCAAGGTCATTGCCCGCGCCGGTGTGGGACTGGACAACGTGGACATCAAGGCCGCCACCCAGGCCGGCGTCATGGTGGTGAACGCACCCACCTCCAACATCATTTCGGCCGCGGAACTCACCGTGGGCCACATCCTGTCCCTGGCCCGCCACATTCCCCAGGCCAGCGCCGCGCTCAAGGGCGGGGAATGGAAGCGCTCCAAGTACTCCGGCATTGAGCTGTTCGAGAAGAAGATCGGCATCATCGGCCTGGGCCGCATTGGCGCACTCGTTGCTGCCCGCCTGCAGGGCTTCGGCACCGAGATCCTCGCCTACGACCCGTACATCACCTCGGCCCGCGCCGCGCAGCTGAACGTGAAGCTGGTAACCCTGGACGAGCTGCTGGAACAGGCCGACTTCGTCACCATCCACATGCCCAAGACCCCGGAAACCCTGGGCATGCTCGGCGCCGACGCGTTCGAGAAAATGAAGGACACCGCGTACGTGGTGAACGTCGCCCGCGGCGGCCTTGTCGATGAAGACGCCCTGTACACGGCGCTCACCGAAGGCAAGATTGCCGGTGCCGGCGTGGACGTCTTCGTGAAGGAGCCCTCCACCGACCTGCCGTTCCAGTCGCTGGACAACGTCATCGTCACCCCGCATCTGGGTGCCTCCACCGAAGAAGCGCAGGAAAAGGCCGGCGTCTCGGTGGCCAAGTCCGTCCGCCTCGCGCTGGCCGGGGAACTGGTACCCGACGCCGTCAACGTTGCCGGCGGCGTCATTGCCGAGGATGTCCGCCCGGGCATCCCGCTGATCGAGAAGCTGGGCCGGATCTTCACCGCGCTGTCCGCCGACTCGGTCACCGCGGTGGACATCGAAGTTGCCGGCGAGATTGCGTCCCTGGACGTCAAGGCCCTGGAACTGGCTGCGCTCAAGGGCATTTTCACCGACATCGTGTCCGAGCAGGTCTCCTACGTGAACGCCCCGGTGCTGGCTGAGCAGCGCGGCATCGAGGTGCGCCTGCTGACCACCCCCGAAGTGGACGACTACCGCAACCTGCTCACCATCCGCGGCGCCCTGTCCGACGGCACCCGCCTGGAGGTTTCCGGTACCCTGACCGGTCCGAAGCAGATCCAGAAGCTCGTCGGCGTCAACGGCTACGACCTGGAAATCCCGATCAGCGAGCACCTGATCGTGCTCATTTACCAGGACCGCCCCGGCGTTATCGGTTCCCTGGGCCGGATCCTGGGCGAAAAGGAAATCAACATTGCAGGCATGCAGGTGGCCCGCAACAGCGAGGGCGGCCAGGCGCTGTCCCTGCTGACCGTCGATTCCTCAGTTCCGCAGGATGTCTTGGAAGAGCTGAAGGCCGAAATCGGCGCCACCGTTGCCCGCGAGGTGGACCTGCAGGACTAGTTCCGCACCGCGGCCCCATCACCAGCCGCAGCACCACCAGCAGGGACCGGCACCGCTTCGACGGTCCGGTCCCTGCTGGTTTCCAGTGGCGTCAGGTGGATCCTTCGGGCATCTACACACCGTCAAACCCTCCACCCGGGGTAGGAGGCGGCGGGCGCCCGGATTCATGCCATCCTCCGAGGCGTGCACAGCCCGGCGCGGACACCATGGATATATGACTGCATCCATGCCCGGTATGCCGCCCCTGCTGGCAGCCGACAACCTTGTAAAGACCTACAACAGCAACGCCCCCGCCCTCGCCGGTGTCAGCCTTTCCGTCGGGCCCGGTGAAGCCATTGCCGTGATGGGAGCTTCGGGTTCGGGAAAGACCACCCTCCTGCACTGCCTGGCCGGCATCATCCAGCCCGACGCCGGGAGCGTGCGGCTCCACCGCGGATCCGGCGCTCTCGTTGAAGTCACGGCCCTGGACGACGACGCCAGATCCGCGCTGCGGCGCCGGGATTTCGGTTTCGTGTTCCAGCAGGGGCTGCTCATTCCCGAACTCACCGCGGGGGAGAACGTCGCCCTGGCCCTGATGCTTGACGGTACGGACCGGGTCCGTGCGGAACAGGCCGCGGCACATGCACTGTCCGCCCTCGGACTGGCCGGCATGGAGGGCCGCAGGATCGGGGAGCTGTCCGGCGGCCAGGCCCAGCGTGTGGCGATTGCCCGGGCACAGGTCACGGGAGCCCGGGTGCTCTTCGCGGATGAGCCCACCGGCGCCCTCGACTCCAGGACCTCAGCTGAAGTGATGAGGCTGCTGCTGGGCACAGTGCACGGCACCGGCCGCGCACTGGTGGTTGTCACCCACGATCCCGAGGTTGCCCGGTGGTGCGGGCGGGTCATCACCCTCGCCGACGGCCGGGTCGTGGCCGACACTGCTGGTGCCGCGGGAGTGATTCGATGAGCACCGCCGTCTCCTCAGCTTTCGGCCGCGCGGCCGGCGCCTCAGGCCTGGCGGTCCCGCTGCGCATCGCCTGGCTCCTGAACAGGCCGGGTACCTCGGGCCACAAGGCTGCACTGCTCCCGGCGGCATCCTTTGCCGTGGTCACCACGCTTCTGCTGACGGTGCTTGCCGGTGCCCTGTCCTTCCTGCAGTGGGGGGATGAGGAAGGCGATCTGTACCTGCTGCTCGCATCCTTCGCGCTCATTCTGCTGGTGCTTCCCCTGATCACGCTCGGCGGTTCGGCCGCACGGCTGTCGGCCCGCCGCCGCGATGAGCACCTCTCGACCCTGCGCCTGCTGGGTGCTTCCGCGAAGACTGTCCGTCAGGTGACCGTCCTCGAAGCGGGTGCGCAGGCACTCGCCGGTGCACTGGGCGGAGTGGTCGGCTATGCGGTGCTCGCCCCGTTCGTTCAGCTGATCCATTTCCGGGGTGCCCCGCTGGGGGCGGCGTATTGGCTGCATCCCGCCGCCGGGCTGGCCACCGTAATAGCCGTAGTGCTCCTGGCCGTCGGAAGTTCCGCCGTCGGCCTCCGCAAGGTCATCATCTCGCCCCTGGGCGTAAGGACGAGGGCACTGGCCCAAAAGGTCCACTGGAGCCGGGCAGGAATCGCAGTTGCCGTTCTGGGAATCTGCGTCCTTGCCCTGATCATCCCCGGCGCCGGAGCCGTGCTGGCCCTGATGATCATTTTCGGCGTGTTCGCCGCCGGGCTGGCGGTGCTGAACCTGGTCGGGCCCTGGCTGGTGGCAGTCTCAGCCCGATGGCGGCTGCGCCGGGCCACAACGCCGCAGGCGCTGATGGCCGCACGGATCGTCCTGGACGCGCCGAAAGCGGCATGGCGGCAGGTCAGCGCGCTGTCGATGGTCTGCTTCACTGCTGTTATCGCCGGTGCCGGCGCAGCCGCCCTGCAGGGGGCGCAATCCGAGGGACCGGAGGATTTCCTGCTGCAGGACATCATGACGGGCGTCCTGATCACGGTCATTGCCGGGTTCCTGATGGTGGCCTGCTCGGCGGGAATCAACCAGGCAGCAACGGTGCTGGACCGGGCCGACCTGTACCGCAGCCTGGACCGGATGGGCATGCCCCGCGAGGTCATTGACGCTGCGCGCATCGGAGCGGTGATGCAGCCGCTGCTGCTGGTCAGCATCGTCTCCACCGCGGTGCCTGCGGTGCTGCTGTTTCCGCTGACCGGGGCGGCGCTGCTGATTGCACCGGTATCCGTGGCCTTCCTGGTGGGGTCGGTCGCCGTCGGTGTGGCGCTGGTGCGGGCCGGGCTGGCCGCAACCGGACCGGTGCTGACCGGAGTTCTGGCGGATTCGGGAACGGGACGCTAAGCCGGTCCCGGCTACACTGGCTCGAAACCCGGTGGTCTTGAGCAGCCGGGGGAGGGGGAACCAGATGAAGGAATCCCGGGCAAGCAGCCTTGCCGCGGAACACCGCCCCGCCGGGACGACGCCACTGGAACGCAGCTGGGCCGCTGCCGCGGTGCTGCTGGCGTGGCTTGGCACCTTTGCGGCGTTCTCTTTCGCCGGCGCCGGCGGATCCGGCGCCGGCGGTTCCGCGGCCGCGGTCGGTTCCGACGCCGCCCTCAGCAGCTGGGGCGGCGCGGGACCAGCGGTGATTTATGCTGCAACCGCGCTGTTGATTGGACTCGCCGTCTTCTGCCCGGCCCGACCTTCCGCGGCGGACATCCGGGTGAGTGTTTACGCGCTGCCGGTCCTTCTGCTGACCGTTCTGCTTTTGCTCACGGAACCGGGTATCCATGTTGGGCTCACTGTCGCGTTCCTCCCGCCATGGGCACTCTTCACGGCACTGTACGGGCTGCGGGGCGGCCTTCCCACCGGCGGACGCTATCTCCTCATGTACGCCGCAGCCGCGCTGGTGGCTGTCGGGGCGGGTTATCTTGCCGTCCGCATCGTGCTGGGCCTCGCGTTTGCCGGGTTACCGCTAGGACTGCTCGGCTGGCTCCTGCCGCTGCTGCCGCTTCTTCTCCTGCTGCAGACCCGATACCGGCGGAACAGGCGCCGGACTCTCGTGGAGATTGTCCTGTCCGCGCTCGCCGCCGTCTGCGGCACGGCATGGTTCGGACTCCTGGATTACGGAACCGGCTGGTCGCCGGACCTGGGGGTCCTGTTGGCGCTTCCGGCCTGGATTGTTGCGGTTCTTCCCACAGCGGTGCTGCTGGCTCTGGGCTACCTTGAACGGTTCGACACCGCCGAATACCCGTGACGGGCTGAGGGGTCCGGGCCCCTCAGCCCTCGTCGTCCGTCGGCCGGTCGCCGCGGCTGACCACCACTTTGCCCCGGGTCCCGCCCTTTCCCAGGGACTGCAGCGCTTCAGGTGTCTGCTCGAACGGAAACACCCTTCCCACCACCGGGCGCAGCACGCTGTCGTCGACCAGGGCCGTGATTCTGCGAAGCTGGTCACCGCTGGCGTGCATGAACAGGAATTCGTACCGGACACCCAGCTTTTTGGCCCGGCGCCGGACCCCGGCACTGAGCACCGTGATCACCGACCGCACCAGCAGATTCGCCCCCATTTCGCGGGCGAATGCCCCATCAGGCGGCCCCGCAATGCCAATGACTTTTCCGCCTGGGCGCAGCACGCGCAGGGATTTTTCCAGATTCTTGCCGCCCAGGGTGTCCAGGACCAGGTCATAGCCGTGCAGCACATGCTCAAAGTCCTGCGCCCGGTAATCGACGACGACGTCGGCTCCGAGATCGCGCACAAAGCCGCCGTTGGAGCCGCTGGCCGTTGTCGCCACCTCGGCACCCAAATGCTTGGCAAGCTGAATCGCGATGGACCCGACACCTCCGGCACCGGAATGGATCAGGACCTTTTGCCCGGGCTGAACGTTGCCGCGCTCCACCAGGGCCTGCCATGCCGTCAGCGCCACCAGCGGCAGCGACCCCGCATCCGTCAGGTCCAGTGAGGCCGGCGCCGGGGCCACATCCTCCTCGTCAATCGCGATCCGTTCCGCAAAGGTCCCGATGCGGTCCTTCCGGGGCCGGGCATACACGGTGTCGCCCGGGGCGAAGCTGCGCACCGCGCGGCCCACCTGCACCACCGTCCCTGCCACCTCGTTGCCCAGGGCCAACGGGAACCGGTACCGCAGGACCTGTTTGAACTCACCGGTGCGGATCATCTCGTCAAGGTGGTTGACCCCGGCAGTATGAACATCGACGAGGACATCGTGCTCGCCCACTTCCGGCTCGGGCATATCCGTTTCCTGCAGCGGCCCGTTATAGCGGGTAATTGCGAACGCCTTCATTCCGCAACAGTGCTCCGGCGCACACCGGCAGTCAAGTTGAGTGAAGCGCGCTTCCTTTCCGGGGCCGGGAACAGGCCGAAGCGACACCGGAGGGCAAAACAGGGTAATTTTCTTATGTGACTTCTTCCGATTCCAAGACCCCGTTCTACATCACCACGGCCATCTCCTATCCCAACGGAGTGCCCCATATCGGCCACGCCTACGAGGCCATCGCCACCGACGCCATGGCCCGCTTCAAGCGCCTGGACGGGTACGACGTCTTCTTCATGACCGGCACTGACGAGCACGGCCTGAAGATGCAGCAGTCCGCGGATAAGGAAGGCATAACCGCCAAGGAACTGGCGGACCGGAATTCGGCTGCCTTCCAGCAGATGAGCCGGGACCTGAACATCTCCCATGACCGGTTCATCCGCACCACCGACAAGGACCACTACGCCGCCGCGCAGGCCATCTGGAAGCGGATGGAGGAGAAGGGCGACATCTACCTCTCCAAGTACGCCGGCTGGTACTCCGTCCGGGACGAGGCGTACTACTCCGAGGATGAAACCGAGCTGCGCGAGGACGGCATCCGCTACTCCAAGGAGACGGAGACCGAGCTGACCTGGACCGAAGAGGAAAGCTACTTCTTCCGTCTCTCGGCCTACCAGGACAAGCTGCTGGCCCTCTACGAGGCCCAGCCCGCCTTCGCCGCGCCGCAGTCCAAGTTCAACGAGGTCATCAGCTTCGTCAAGGGCGGCCTGGAGGACCTTTCCATCTCCCGCACCACCTTCGACTGGGGCGTTCCGGTCCCGGGCAACACCGAGCACGTGATGTACGTGTGGGTGGATGCGCTGACCAACTACCTCACCGGCGTCGGCTTCCCCGACACCGAATCCGAAGCGTTCCGGAAGTACTGGCCGGCGGATGTCCACGTCATCGGCAAGGACATTTCGCGGTTCCACGCCATCTTCTGGCCCGCGTTCCTGATGTCCGCCGGCCTGGAGCTGCCCAAGCGCGTCATGATCCACGGCTTCCTGCACAACAAGGGCGTCAAGATGTCCAAGTCCCTGGGCAACGTGGTGGCACCCAAGGAGTGGGCCGAGCAGTACGGCCTGGACTCCGTCCGCTTCTTCCTGCTCCGCGAAGTGCCCTTCGGCGGCGACGGCTCCTACAGCCACGAGGCAGTGGTGGGCCGGATGAACTCCGATTTGGCCAACAACCTGGGCAACCTGGCCCAGCGTTCGCTGTCCATGGTCGCCAAGAACTGCGGTGCCGCGGTGCCGCAGCCGGGGGAGTTCACCGCCGAGGACAAGGCCATCCTGGCCGCTGCCGGCGAGCTGCTGGAGATTTCCCGCAAGGCCTACGACGTGCAGGACTTCCACGGCGCGCTCGAAGCGACGTGGAAGGTCCTGGGCGACACCAACGCGTACTTCGCCGAGCAGGCGCCCTGGGTGCTGCGGAAGACCGACGTCGAGCGCATGAACACCGTGCTCTACGTGACGCTGGAGGTGCTGCGGATTGTGGCCATCCTGATCCAGCCGGTCATGCCTGACAGCGCTGCGAAGCTCCTCACGGTGCTGGGCCAGGACGACGGCGACGCGCGGCAGTTCAGCGCGATCGCCACGCCCCTGGTGCCGGGCACCCCGCTGCCGGCGCCCGCACCGATCTTCCCGAAGTACGAGGAACCCGCGGAGTAGCTTCCCCGGAACAGCACGCCGAAACAGCGAAAAAGTGCCCTTCTGAACGCTCAGAAGGGCACTTTCTGCTTTTTGCGGGGAATTGGTGATTTGGCTCTATCTCTGATTCAACAAGTCCAGCAGGTACTGCCCGTAACCGCTCTTAACCAACGGGAGCGCCCGCGCATGCAGTTCTTCGTCGCTGATGTTGCCCATACGCCACGAGATCTCCTCCGGGCACCCAACGGAGAGGCCTTGCCGCTTCTGGATGGTGCGGATGAACTCGGAAGCGTCGTTCAACGAGTCAAAGGTTCCGGTGTCCAGCCACGCAGTGCCGCGGGGAAGAATCTCAACCTGAAGCTTCCCTTTTTCCATGTAGATGCGGTTCAGGTCTGTGATTTCAAGTTCGCCGCGGGGCGAGGGTTCAAGGTTTCTGGCAATCTCCACCACGTCGTTGTCGTAGAAATATAGGCCTGGGACCGCGTAATGGCTTTTTGGCTGCGCCGGTTTTTCTTCGAGGGATACAGCGGTCCCGTCGACATCAAATTCAACAACGCCGTAAGCTGTCGGATCGGCTACCCAGTAACCAAAGACTGCGGCTCCGTCGATATCAGCGAAACGGCGAAGCTGGGTTCCCATGCCGGTACCGTAAAAGATGTTGTCACCGAGCACCAGCGCGACCGAGCCGTTGCCGATGTGTTCATCACCCAGCAGGAATGCTTGTGCGAGTCCGTCAGGCGAGGGTTGCTGCTTGTAGGTGATACTGACACCGAACCGGCTGCCGTCTCCTAGGAGCCGGACAAACTGGTCAGCGTCATGCGGGGCAGTGATGATCAAAATGTCTTTGATGCCGGCCAGGATCAGAGTGGAAAGAGGATAGTAAATCATCGGTTTGTCATAAACAGGCACAAGCTGCTTGCTGACACCGAGGGTGATGGGATGAAGTCTGGAGCCGGTACCGCCGGCTAAAATAATTCCGCGCATATGCGTATCTTTACCGGTAGAATATCGGAAGACAACACGTATCTTTATTGCATGCAGAAAATACTGGTGACCGGCGGTGCCGGTTTTATTGGCTCAAACTTCGTCCACTATGCCCTGAAGCATACCGATGTCCGGGTTACCGTGTTGGACAAGCTCACCTACGCCGGAAACCGGGCGTCCCTGCAGGGCCTGGATCCGTCCCGGTTCACCTTTGTCGAAGGTGACATCTGTGACGGGGAGCTGGTGGATTCCCTGACCCGTGAGGCCGACGTCGTGGTGCACTATGCGGCGGAGTCGCACAATGACAATTCCCTGCATGATCCCCGGCCCTTCCTGGACACGAACATCATCGGCACCTACACGCTGATCGAGGCCGCCCGCAAACATGGCACCCGCTTCCACCACATTTCCACCGACGAGGTCTACGGGGATCTGGAGCTCGATGACCCGGAGCGCTTTACTGAGGCCACCCCGTACAGCCCCTCCAGCCCGTATTCCTCCACCAAGGCCGGATCGGACCTGCTGGTGCGCGCCTGGGTGCGGTCCTTCGGGCTGCAGGCCACGATCAGCAACTGCTCCAACAACTACGGGCCTTACCAGCACGTGGAAAAGTTCATTCCGCGGCAGATCACCAACGTGATCGACGGAGTGCGGCCCAAGCTGTACGGCGCGGGCGAGAACGTGCGTGACTGGATCCACGCCAATGATCACTCCTCGGCGGTGCTGCGCATCGTCGAAAAGGGCGAGATTGGACAGACCTACCTGATCGGTGCGGACGGGGAGAAGAACAACAAGGAAGTTGTCGAACTGATCCTGTCGCACATGGGCCAGCCTTCCGACGCCTATGACCAGGTCATCGACCGGCCCGGACATGACCTGCGTTATGCCATTGATTCCTCGAAACTGCGCAGCGAGCTGGGCTGGAAGCCGGAATTCTCCAACTTTGAGCAGGGCCTGGCCGAGACCGTTGCCTGGTACCGGGCGAACGAGGCCTGGTGGCGGCCGCAGAAGGATGCCACCGAGGCCAAGTACAAAACCCAGGGACAGTAAAACCATGACACTGAAGTTTTCCCAGCCGCTGACCGCCCGCAGCACACCCATTCCCGGCGTCGTGCTGTATGACCTGCCGGTGCACGGGGATAACCGGGGCTGGTTCAAGGAGAACTGGCAGCGGGAGAAGATGCTGGCCCTGGGACTGCCGGACTTCGGGCCGGTGCAGAACAACATTTCCTTCAACGAGTCCGCCGGCACCACCCGTGGCATCCACGCCGAGCCCTGGGATAAGTACATTTCCGTTGCCACCGGCCGGATTTTCGGCGCTTGGGTCGATCTGCGCGAAGGCCCGGCTTTCGGAACCGTTTTCACCACAGAGATGGGTCCGGAGTCCGCGATCTTCATTCCGCGGGGCGTGGGTAACGCCTTCCAAACGCTGGAAGACAACACGGCCTATACCTACCTGGTGAATGACCACTGGAGCGCTGATGCTCAGGGGCAGTACACGTTCCTGAACCTCGCTGACGAGGCGGCTGGGATCAACTGGCCGATTCCGCTGGACCGCGCCGAGCTCTCGGATAAAGACAGGAACCATCCGCGCCTGGCCGATGTGGTTCCCATGGCGCCGAAGAAGATTCTGGTCTTGGGAGCTGACGGGCAGCTGGGCCGGTCCCTGCGCACCGCTTATGCGGGGGAGGACAGCGTTGAGTTTGCCTCCCGTGCAGACTTTGATCTGGCGAACCCGGCTTCCTATACGGGCCGGAATTGGAAAGCCTATTCAACTGTCATCAACGCTGCTGCCTACACCGCGGTGGATACTGCCGAGACACCGGAGGGTCGCACGGCTGCCTGGGCCATCAATGCCGGCGCAGCCGCGCAGCTGGCGCGTGCCGCCGTCGAGCACCGGTTCACGCTGGTCCATGTGTCCTCCGACTATGTCTTTGACGGCACGGCGGAGGTGCATACCGAGGACGAGCCGTTCTCCCCGCTCGGCGTGTACGGACAGACGAAGGCCGCCGGCGACAGTGCCGTGTCGACAGCTCCGGCACACTACATTGTGCGCACCAGCTGGGTCATCGGGGAGGGCGGGAACTTCGTGAAGACCATGGCCTCGCTGGCCGCGCGGGGGATCGCGCCGTCGGTGGTCGATGACCAGGTGGGGCGGTTGACGTTCACTGAGGACCTTGCCGCGGGAATCCGCCACCTGCTGGATACCGGGGCGCCCTACGGAACCTTCAACCTGACCAACACCGGACCGTCGATGTCTTGGGCAGAGGTTGCGCGGGAGGTGTACCGGCTGTCAGGGGCTTCGCCGGAAGCCGTGACCGGTGTCTCTACGGCTGAGTATTTCGCCGGGAAAACGGGAGTAGCGCCGCGCCCGCTGCTGTCCACACTGGAGCTGGGCAAGCTGGAGGCTGCGGGGTTCGTGCCGGAGCATGCCGGCAAGCGGCTGGAAGCCTACATCGGCTGTCTCAACGAAAGCTAGGCACCATCTATAGCCTCGAAAGCCGAAACAGCGAAAAAGTGCCCTTCTGAACGTTCAGAAGGGCACTTTCTGCTTAGCGCGGGCAGGGGAAGAGGGGCGCCGCTAGGAGGCGGAACGAACCTGCCCGGTCAGGAACCGCGCCGGAGCGGTGTCCTCCATGACCCGGGCCACGGCGTCCTGCTGCCGCCCGGCCATTTCGATCAGGTCCTTCAACCGGGGCACGTTGAACCGGTGGTCGTGGGCGGACAGGGCCAGCAGGGTCCGCCACAGGCATTCCTTGGCCCGCACGATGGACTGCAGTGTCTCGAGTTCAAACTGCCCCGACGTTCCGCCGCCGGTGCTCAGCGGATTGAGCGGGCCCAGCCGGCCGGTGACCGCACCTGCCTTGGCCATGAGGAATTTGAACTTGCTGCGGCGGTAACCCAAGGTAATGATCAGCTGCTCCAGTTCGTCCCGCTCGCCGGAAATCTCGTTCTCCAGATCCGCGAAGGTCTGCTCGTACTCGGATCCGGCCCAGGTCCGGCGGGCCGCACCAAAAAGCCGGACTCCGGTTTCCGCCCCCAGCAGGTGATCATCCAGGTAGGCGGACAGCGACGCGTGTTCAGGTTTCCAAGCGGTTCCGGTGCCGGACATGTTTGCTCCTTCAACTAGTGCTGATCAGTCTGCTGAGTATCCTGTCAGATCCCCGCATTCGCGGCGAGTTCCCCGGCCGTTGTCGGGCTGGGGAACCCGCGGCCGGGGAACTCGTTTGCCGGAAAACTGCGCCCGGGAAATTGCGTTTGTTAGTCGGCGGCCAGCCCAGCCACCGGGGACAGGCGTGCGGCGCGCCGGGCCGGGAGCACTGACGCGGCCAAACCGGCCACCAGCGCCACGGCCAGGACACCGAGCAGCTGCAGCCACGGCAGGGACAGCGCCACGGAGGCAAAGGAACCCAGCGCCGACTGCGCCCCGAGCCAGCCGTAGACCGACCCCAGCACGCTGCCCATCAGTGCCGCGACCCCTGCAATGAGGACGGCTTCCAGCGCCAGCATGCCGCGCAGCTGGCCGCGGGTCAGCCCAAGGGCGCGCAGCAGCGAGGATTCGCGGGTGCGTTCCAGGACGGACAGGGACAGCGTGTTGGCGACGCCCACCAGGGCAATGACGACGGCGACGCCCAGCAGTCCGGTCACCACCATCAGCAGCACGTCGATCACCTGTTCAAAGGCGGCACGCTCAATGGCGGACCCGTTCACGAGGTAGTCCTCCACGTCCAGGCCTTCGGCCAGATCGGAGCGCAGGTCGATCAAGGCGCCGGTGGTCAATCCCTCGTCCACTGACAGCCAGATCTGCGGCATGGGCACGTAGTCCGCGGATTCAGCCACCGGTGCGGGTCCGCCCAGGGCCGCCGCCGTGTCAGCCGTGATCAGCGGGCGCAGCTGCTTGCTGTCCGAGACCAGGACCTTCAGCTCCACGCTGGAGGTTGCCCCGGTAACCATCAGGGTTTCATCCTTGATGCCCTGCGGCATCACGATGGTGTCATCGGCGAGGACCAGGTTGGAATCCTTCAGGACTTTCGCCGCATCGGCGGGCTCCAGGGCGTAGACGTCGTACGCTCCCCAGGTCTTTGTGTCGGTGGTACCGGCCACGGGCACCAGGACGGCGTCCTGCACTCCGTCCACGGCACGGGCGGTATCCGCATCACCTGCGGTGAACGGAGTGTCCTGGCCGGTGACGCTCACGTCAACCGGGAACTCTCCGGCCAGCACGTTGTCCAGGGACGTCCGCACAGTTGCGGCTCCGGTCATCATCATCGTCACGAGGGTGACGCCGATCAGCAGGGCGGACGCCGTTGCCGAGGTGCGCTGGGGGTTGCGGACGGCGTTGACGGCGGCGAGTTTGCCGGGTACTCCCAGCGGTGCAGCCAGCGAACCAACGGTCCGCACCAGCGATGGGACAAACAGGGTCGCGCACATCAGCACGCCCACGAAGCTGAGGATACCGCCGGGCAGCGCCACCAGGAGATCCGCGGAAGCCGCACCGGCGGCAAGGAGGGCGGCGCCGCCGACGAGCAGCACCAGTCCGGCGATCAGGCGGACGCGGCCGCGTTTGGTGCCGGCCTTCACGTCTTCGGCCGGTCGCAGGGCAGCCAGCGGGGCAACCGCGGTGGCGGCCCGGGCCGGAACCATGGCGGCCAGCACGGTCAGCAGGATGCCAACCACCAGTCCAACGATGACCGAGACAGGGGAGACCGCCAGTGTGGCAAAGCCGCTTTCGGGAATGGTCTGCAGATAGGCGATGATGCCGCCCACCAGGGCAACGGCGGCCAGGACACCGGCAACCGATGCCACGGTGCCCACGATCAGTGCTTCCATGATGACCGAGCGGCGGATCTGGGAACGTTCGGCACCGATGCAGCGCAGCAGTGCCAGTTCGCGGGTGCGCTGGGCCACCAGCACTGAGAAGGTGTTGGAAACCACCAGGGCGCAGACCAGAACCGCCACGGCGGCGAAGGCCAGCAGGACGATGGTGAGGACGTCGTCTCCGTTGGTGAAGCTGGCTACGACGGCGTCGGTCTGCTCCGAGGAGGTGCGGACCACAACCTCGCCCATGCCCGCAGCGGCAAGCTCCTGCTCGACGGCGGCACGGACGTTTTCAGTGTTGGCACCGTCGGCCAGCGCCAGCTGGATGGTGTCGAAGCCGTCTTCGGCGTTGGCGAACAGCGCCGCTGTGGCACCGGTGGCATACAACTGGGGGGTGCCCATGCTGGTCGGGTTGCTGGAGGGGGCAACCAGGGCGGTGATGGTCAGCTGGGCGTCAGCGTCTTCAAAGGACCCGCCCGTCAGGTCCAGCACCGAGCCAATCGAGAGGTTCTGCCGCTTGGCGGTGTCACTGTCCAAGGCAACTTCGCTGTCCGAAACCGGCAGCGAACCCTCGATCACTTCCCCGGGGAAGAGCGGTGTGTACTCGGGGATGCTGTCGAGCTGCCCGAATACCGTGTCGCGGCCCGTCCCGAAGCTGACGTAACCCTGGTGAACCGCATAGCTGCCTTCCACCCCGGGAAGGTCGCGGACGACGGCGGTGGTGTCTTCGTCCAGCACCACCGGGTCGGCGCGGTACAGGTTGCCGTTGAGGACCAGGTCCGCGTTCCGGTAGCCCTCGCCCACGCTTTGCGTCAGCGAGGCCTTCGAGGAGGAATTGATGATCAGGGTTGCCGTCAGGAATCCGACGGCGATCAGGACGGCCAGGGACACCGCTATGAAGCGGCGGGCGTTAAGGCGCACCTGCGCCAGCGCTACCTGCAGCATGCTCAGGCTCCCAGTTTGGTCAGGGCGGCGAGGACGGTGTCCGGGGTGGGGTTGGCCAGTTCGCCCACCAGCTCGCCGTCGTTCATCAGGACCACGCGGTCGGCGTAGGAGGCGGCCACCGGATCGTGGGTGACCATGATGATGCTTTGGCCCATTTCCCGGGTGGAGCGGCGCAGCAGGGACAGCACCTCGGCGCCGGACTTCGAATCCAGGTTTCCGGTGGGCTCGTCGCCGAAGACAACGTGGGGACGCGTGAGCAGGGCCCGGGCAACGGCCACGCGCTGCTGCTGGCCGCCGGAGAGTTCATGGGGGCGGTGCTTGAGCCGGCCGGCCAGGCCCAGGGTCTCGGTGATGTAGTCCAGCCACGGCTGGTCCACCTTGCCGTTGGCCAGGGCCACGGGCAGGGTGATGTTCTGCTCGGCAGTGAGGGTGGGCACCAGGTTGAAGGACTGGAACACAAAGCCCACGCTGTCGCGGCGCAGGCGGGTCAGTTCGGCGTCCTTAAGGGAAGTAATCTCCGTGTCCCCGATCCAGATCCGGCCGGAATCGGCGGTGTCCAGTCCCGCAAGGCAGTGCATGAGGGTGGATTTTCCGGAGCCGGAGGGGCCCATGATGGCGGTGAAGGTGCCGGCGTCGAAGGTGACGTCAACGTTGGCCAGGGCGTGGACTGCTGTGTCTCCGGAGCCGTAGGTCTTGTTCAGGGATCGGGCGGCAGCGGCGGCCGTGGTGCCGCCGGGCACGGAGAATTTCTCGGTAAGGGTTGTCATACCCACTACGTTATGGCGCGGCCGGCTGGCGGAGCATCGGAGGAAGGGCGGGTATCGGTCCGGCCCCTTCTCATACCGTGGGTGGAAGCGGCCCGGCCAACTGGTAGGACTCCAGCAGCAGTTCCTCCAGCTCGGCGGGGTCCACACGGTCCAGGCGCACCAGCACCAGCTGCGGTGACCGGTGGTGGTGCGGAGTCCAGAAGAAGGTGTCCGGATCGGTGCCCGCAAGGGCATCACGTTCCGGAGTCTTGACCGTCACTATGCCGTCTTCCCAAATGCGGGCCATCAGGGTGCGGGCAAACCAGGCGGGCTGCTGCCAGCTGAGCCGTTCGGTGACGCCGGGCAGCGCCAGGCAGATGGACCGGACGTCGGCTTCAGTGGACACGGCTGCCTCCCTGACCGCGGTGCGCGCTCGACCGCGTTGTGGCGGGTGCGGGCCCTGGTTACGGTGCGACGATACCGGTCTCGTAGGCGATCACAACAGCCTGCACACGGTCACGGGCGCCGAGCTTGGCGAGGATGTGGCCCACGTGCGTTTTGACCGTGGCGTCGGAGAGGAACAGATGCGCGGCGATTTCCGGGTTGGACAGGCCCTGCGCAATCAGCCCGAACACTTCGCGCTCGCGGGGGGTGAGGCGTTCGACGTCGGCGGCGTGGCGGCTGACCTCGGCGGTGGGCTCTCGGAGCAAGGGAGCGACGTGGTCCAGCAGGCGCCGGGTGGTCGACGGGGCAATCACGGCATCGCCGCGGTACACAGTGCGGATGGCTTCGAGCAGTTCCTCCGGGGGAGCATCCTTGAGCAGGAAACCGCTGGCGCCGGCCCGGATGGCGGACAGGGCGTACTCGTCCAGGTCGAAGGTGGTCAGGACCACCACCTTGAGGTCGACGTCGGTGGATCCCTTGGGCTGGGCAGCGGCGCGTTCCAGGAGCCGGCGGGTCGCCTCGATCCCGTCCATGCCGGGCATGCGCACGTCCATGAGGACGACGTCGGCACGCACTGCGGACAGTGCCTGGATCGCGTCCCCACCGTTGCCGGCCTCCGCGACGACGGTCAAATCCGGCTGGGAGTTGATCAGCATCTTGAAGCCGCCGCGCACCAGCTGCTGGTCATCCACCAGGGCCACGCGGATGGGGCCTGCCTCGGGGACACTGCTGTCGGACGGGTCGGGCAGGGTGCCGGTCATGCTCAGGCCTCCGTGTAGGGAATGAATGCGGTAACGCGGAATCCTCCGCCGGCTGCCGGAGCAGCCACCAGTGTTCCATCGTAGAGGGCCACCCGCTCGGTCATGCCGTTGATGCCCTGCCCGGTGCCGGAGGAGGAACCGCTCTGGCCGCCGGTAGCGGAAAGCGGGGGAGGAGGAGGTGCGCCGTCAGCGCCGGCGCCGCGGCCGTCGTCGTGCACTGTGATTTGCAATCCGCGGGGCGTCCACTGCAGGTCGACGCCGGCCTGCACCGAGGGGCCCGCATGTTTGAGGACATTGGTGAGGGATTCCTGGATGACCCGGTAGGCGGTCAGCTCGGCGCCTGCGGGAAGCGGGCGGCGCATCGATCCCGTCTCGCTCACCGTTACCTCCAATCCTGCCCGCTTGACCGCGTCCACCAGCTCGGTGATATCGGCCAGCGACGGCAGGGGACGGGTGGACGCGAGTTCATCACCACGGAGAACTCCGAGCAACCGCCGCATCTCCCGCAGCGAGCCGCGGCCGGTTTCCGCGATGGTTCCCAGCGTCTTGGCCGCGATCTCCGGATCCTGGGCGCTCGCATACCGGGCGCCGTCGGCCTGGGTGATGATGACCGAGAGGGAATGGGCCACGATGTCGTGCATTTCCCGGGCAATGTGCGTGCGTTCGTCCGCGGCGGCCAGATCCCGTTCCTGCTGGCGTTCCACCTCGAGCCGGCGGGCGTGGTCACGGAGCGCTTCCATCGCCAGGCGGCGGGTACGGGCCAGGTCGCCGAAGGTCCAGCAGAGAAGGACCACCGCGTCGATGGCCACCACAATAATCGCGTACCGCCACAGCAGGCCGGTGAGCTCAGGGATCAGGCCCCCGGACTGCAGCGGGATGAAGTAGTACCGGTGGATAAACAGCATCCCGCCAACCAACGCCAGTGCGAGTCCGCTCAGACTCGCCCAGCGAGGTGCGTAAGCGGCGAGCGAATAAACCGTGACAAGGACAAAAATGTCGGCTGGCAGCCCGGTCTCCGGGACCAGGACCAGCTGCAGCAGGCAGGCTGCTGCCTGGATTGCTGCCGCGGCGACCGGGCGGGTTCTCTTCCAGGCCAGCGGCAGGCAGATGGCAGCGGAGAGGACAAATTCAACCTGTTGTCCCTGGAAGGTCAGGAGGAACGGGACGGCAAAAATCAGGGTGGCGGTCAGCGCCTGAAACAGATCGACCTTGAAGGGGTTCGCCTGCAGCCAGGCATGGATTCGACGGTGCACGAGCATGGACAACAACTCTAGGGCCAGCATGCATTCACCCGCCTCATGCCACGGTCTGATTCTGGGCCCGTCCCGCAGGTCAGCGCCTCGCGAGTCGCCTATGCCGTCCTGTCCAGCATGTGGGACGGGTTGCCCGGGATGTGGACCATTTTCCTAGACTGTCGATATGAGCGAACAGCCCTCCACCATTTCCCTGGCCGTCATTTCCGGCGACGGCATTGGCCCTGAAGTCACGGCCGAGGCCGTCAAGGTGCTGCTCGCCGTCACCCGGGACAGCCCCGTCAGCTTTGACCTGACCGAATACCCGCTTGGTGCCGAGCACTGGCTGGCCACCGGTGAAACCCTGCCGGACGAGACGCTCGAGGCACTCAAGGGCCATGACGCCATTCTTTTTGGCGCCGTGGGCGGCGCACCGGGAGACACCAGCATTCCTTCGGGCCTGATTGAGCGGGAAATGCTCCTGAAGCTGCGCTTCAGCCTCGACCATTTCGTGAATCTGCGTCCGTCCCGGCTGTACCCCGGCATCGGCAGCCCGCTTGCCAACCCGGGAACCGTTGATTTCCTGGTCGTCCGCGAAGGCACCGAGGGCCCGTACACCGGAAACGGCGGCGTGCTCCGCGAAGGCACCCCGCAGGAAGTGGCCACCGAGGTTTCACTGAACACCGCGCACGGCGTGGAGCGCGTGGTCCGGGACGCCTTCCGCCGAGCCAGTGACCGGCCGCGCAAAAAACTCACCCTGGTCCACAAGCACAACGTGCTGGTGTACGCCGGCAGACTGTGGAAGCGCACGGTGGAGCGCGTCGCCGTCGAATTCCCCGACGTCACCCATGACTACCTCCACGTGGACGCGGCCATGATTTTCATGGTCACCGACCCCGCCCGGTTTGACGTGATTGTCACAGACAACCTGTTCGGCGACATCATCACCGACCTCGCCGCAGCGGTCACCGGCGGGATCGGCCTGGCCGCCTCCGGCAACCTCAACATGGACGGCACCTACCCCTCCATGTTTGAGCCGGTGCACGGCTCGGCCCCTGACATTGCGGGCCAGCAGAAGGCCGACCCCACCGCGGCCATCCTTTCCGCCGCTCTGATGCTCCGCCATCTCGGCCTCGAAAAAGAAGCGGTGCGGGTGGAGGAAGCGGTGGAAGCCGACGTCGCGGCACGGTCCGGAAACCCGCGGACGACGGCGGAGATAGGCAATGCGATAACCACGGCCGTGTCATAAGCTCGGAAAGTACCAATAACCATTTCGTCGGGCGGCCGCGCCGTCCACCGTGGAGGAAACAATGTCAGTCAGTGCTCTGGAATTTACCCAGGAGCTTTCCGCCCATCCGAAGCCGGCCGAGGAGCGTGCGGCCATCCTGGCCAATCCCGGATTCGGAGACTACTTCACGGATCACACCGCGGTCATTGATTACAAAGCCAATGACGCAGGCGTCGGTGTCTGGCAGAACGCCCGGATCGAACCGTACGGCCCCATCGCCATGGACCCGGCGGCCGCCGTGCTGCACTACGGCCAGGAGATCTTTGAAGGACTCAAGGCGTACCGGCATGCCGACGGCTCGGTGTGGAGCTTCCGGCCCGAGGCCAACGCGGCACGCCTGAACCTCTCCGCCCGCCGCCTGGCGCTGCCGGAGCTGCCCGAAGAACTGTTCCTGGAATCCCTGCGCCAGCTGGTCGGGCTGGACAAGGACTGGATCCCGGAGGGCGACGGCGCAGCCCTGTACCTGCGGCCGTTCATGATCGCCACCGAGGCGTTCCTGGGTGTCCGCCCGTCCCGTGAGGTTTCCTACCGCGTGATTGCTTCCCCGGCCGGCAACTACTTTGGCGGTGAACTGAAGCCCGTTTCCATCTGGCTTTCCACCAAGTATGCCCGCGCCGGCATCGGCGGCACCGGCGAAGCCAAGTGCGGCGGCAACTATGCAGCGTCGCTGATCGCCCAGATGGAAGGCGAGGCCCACGGCTGCAAGCAGGTCCTGTTCCTGGACGAGGCCAATGACAACGCCGTGGAAGAGCTTGGCGGCATGAACGTGTTCTTCGTCTTCAAGGACGGCACCCTGGTGACTCCGGCACTGTCCGGCACCATCCTGCACGGCATTACCCGTTCCTCAGTCCTGCAGCTGGGCCGGGACCGCGGCCTGAACGTCCAGGAACGCAAGATCACCCTGGACGAATGGCGCGACGGCATTGCCTCCGGCGACATCACCGAGGTGTTTGCCTGCGGCACCGCCGCCGTCATCACGCCGGTCGGCGAGCTGAAGACGGAAACCGAGTCCATCGGATCCGCGGACGCAGTTGCCGGCCCGGTCACCATGTCCATCCGTGAGCAGCTGCTCGGGATCCAGACCGGCACGGTCGAGGACACCCACGGCTGGCTCACGCGCCTGGTCTAACCTACGAAATGAGCCCGATGTCCACCACCGCATTGATCCGCAGCAGCCCGCTGACCCGCTTCGCCCTGGCGCCGAACCCCGGTCCCATGAGCCTGGACGGGACCAACAGCTATGTCATCGCCGCAAACGGATCAGAAAGCGTGGCGGTGGTGGACCCGGGCCCACTGGATGAGGAGCATCTTCACCTCCTGGCCTCGGCCGGGACCGTGGACGTCATCCTCATTACCCACCGCCACGCAGACCATACGGAGGCCAGCCGCCGTTTTTCGGAGCTGACGGGAGCCCCCGTGCGTGCGCTGGACCCCGAGTACTGCATCAACGGCGCGCCGCTGGCGGACGGCGAGGAGATCAAGGCCGGGGGAACGGTAATCCGGGTGGTGGCAACACCCGGGCACACCTCGGATTCGGTCTGCTTCCATTTGCCCGCGGACGGTGACGGAGGATCGGTGCTGACCGGAGACACCATTCTTGGGCGCGGCACCACCGTGCTGGACTTTCCGGACGGAACGCTGGGGGAGTACCTCGAAAGCTTGGAGCGGCTGGCGGCCCTGGGACACGCAACAGTGTTGCCCGCACACGGCCCCGTGCTCTCGGATCTCAGCTCCGTGGTCCTGACCTATCGGGACCACCGGGAGGAACGCCTCGAACAAATCCGCGCCGCCTTGGCGGAGGCCGGACCGGATGCCGGCGTTTCCCGCGTCGCCGACCTGGTGTACGCGGATGTGCCGGCGAACGTCCGCCCCGCCGCTGAACTATCGGTTGCCGCCCAGCTGCAGTATTTGAGGGAAGCTGTGTGAGCACTTCCACCGCGGCGGGACTTGCGGGACGGCGCTGAGCAGTTGCAGACTGGATATGTCCGTTTTTCGAAGTCGAAGCGGAATGCGGGACGGTTTGGCGCAGGGTGCAGGAGGTCACACTCCAGCGGTTTGCGCGGACCGCCGGGGCTGTGTAAAGTTGAGTGAGTTGCCCCGGTGAGCGCCTGACAGACACTGCGAAGTGTATCTGCAAGTGAGACTCCCGGAAGCGGCAGCAAAACCCCAACACACAGCAACGGAGAATATCCGGACGCTTCGTGACGGGTTCAGCCGGACGGAATAGCGAATATCGGGAATTATCCCGAATTGCTAAAACCGGCCGGATGAAATAGAATAAAGAAACACTGCAGCGAAGAGAAAAGAAAGACTTTATCCGGTTTCCGGAATAGTTTTCCCGAGTATTTCGCATGCATCTGTTGTTTGAGAACTCAATAGTGTGCCAAGTTTATTGATACCAATTATTTTAATTGGTTGAACTGGTTCTTCCGCCCACCCCGTGGGCGGAGAGGACTTTTTTAGCTGGTTTCGAATTTAGTGCA
>NZ_VTFU01000001.1 GCF_009192735.1 Arthrobacter gandavensis | reverse complement strand
TGGAAGGGTTACGGCGGTCATAGCGTGGGGGAAACGCCCGGTCCCATTCCGAACCCGGAAGCTAAGACCCACAGCGCCGATGGTACTGCATCCGGGAGGGTGTGGGAGAGTAGGTCACCGCCGGACATTATTTCGGTTGAGAGAGTAAGGCCCCGCCAGTGCTGGCGGGGCCTTACTTGTTTAACACCTTATTTTAGTAGCGGTCTTGCTGACCCATACCATTGGTGCCGTTCCTTTGACCTGCCGGCCAGCGCGCTCCGGTGTTCACATCGATCGGCAGAGCAAAGGAGGGCGTGTGGCCGGCCAGGGCGCGCGAGGTTCGTTCGCCTCCCTGGCATGGGTTTACTTGAGGCGAGCCATCCCGAGCCCCGACGCGCTGTAGGTTCCCCAGCTGCCGGACGAATTTTCGGATTCAGCCGCGGCCCGGTGATGGCTGGATTCATGATTCCCAGGTGATCAGCGGGGGAGATATCTCTCATTGACGCCACCACGCGGAGTCACGGCCTGCGGGATCAAGGACATGAGGCTCTACTCGAACTGCCGTGTTGGCCTTGCGGCGCTTGGATGAGGTGGGCAGTGTCACCTAAACAAGATACCCATCCAGCCATGGGGCGACGATGAACGGACCAGCCTGCACTAGAATTGGCTTGTGCCCGGTTTGGGCCCCACAGACTTTTGAATCAACTTTATATATCCATAGTGACGAGCGACTGCAGTAAATTCCGTTGGTCGGCTCACGACGAGAGGAACTCACCAGCATGTCAGAGCAAAATAACAGGGATCAGCGCGGCAGCGAAGGAAACAACGCGGCCGGCAGCAGCTCGTCAAACCGCCCGCCCACAAATGACCGCAACGCGCCCAAGCGTTTCGAGGACCGCAAGCCCTCCTTCGGCGGCCGTCCGGCCCGTGATGGCGAGCGTAAGTCATTCGGTGACCGTGGAGCCTCTTCGCAGCGTAAGCCCTACTCGAAGGATGGCAAGCCCTCCTTTAACGACCGCCCGGCACGCAGCGGTGAGGACCGTCGTCCGGCTCGCGATGGTGAGCGCAAGCCGTTCGGTGATCGTGTAGATCGTAAGCCATCCTTCGGCGGAGATGACCGTCGTCCTCCCCGTGATGGTGAGCGTAAGTCCTTTGGCGACCGCGGGGACCGCAAGCCTTCGTTTGGAGATCGTAAGCCGTCGTTCGGTGATCGTTCGTCCCGTGGTGGGGATGACCGCCGTCCGGCACGCGATGATCGTAAGCCGTCGTTCGGTGATCGTCCGGCCCGTGATGGTGAGCGTAAGTCCTTTGGCGACCGTGGAGATCGTAAGCCGTCGTTCGGTGATCGTTCGTCCCGTGGTGGGGATGACCGCCGTCCGGCACGCGATGATCGTAAGCCGTCGTTCGGTGATCGTCCGGCCCGTGATGGTGAGCGTAAGTCGTTCGGCGACCGTGGGGACCGCAAGCCTTCGTTTGGAGATCGTAAGCCGTCCTTCGGTGGCGATGACCGTCGTCCTCCCCGTGATGGTGAGCGTAAGTCGTTCGGTGACCGTGGAGACCGTAAGCCGTCCTTCGGTGGCGATGACCGTCGTCCTCCCCGTGATGGTGAGCGTAAGTCCTTTGGCGACCGTGGGGACCGCAAGCCTTCGTTTGGAGACCGTAAGCCGTCCTTTGGAGACCGTAAGCCGTCCTTTGGCGACCGTCCCGCCCGCGGCGGAGACGACCGCCGTCCGGCCCGTGACAACGACCGCAAGCCGTCCTTCTCGAAGGACCGTCCTGCCCGCGGCGAGGATGCACCCGTCGTCGAGCGCAAGCACAACGCCCGCGACCTGCGCAGCGCGAACCGGCCGGACCGGGAACGTTCGCCCGAAATCGACGAGGACGTTACAGGCCAGGAGCTGGACAAGGTGACCCGCGCCCAGCTGCGCGTCCTGGAAGAGGTCAACGGCGAGTGGGTCTCCAAGCACCTGGTCATGGCCGGACGCCTGATCGACGACGAGCCGGAGCTGGCCTTCCAGCACGCCCTGGCAGCCAGCCGCCGTGGAGGCCGCATGGCGGCAGTCCGCGAGGCAGTCGCTCTGACCGCCTACGCCTCCGAGCACTTCGGTGAAGCGCTGCGCGAATTCCGCACCTACCGCCGGATCAGCGGCTCCAACGCGTACTTGGCCATGATGGCCGACTGCGAACGCGGCCTCGGCCGCCCGGACCGTGCGCTGGACATCGCCCGGTCGGATGAAGCGAAGGAACTGGACACTGCGGGACAGGTCGATATGGCCATTGTGGCCTCCGGTGCCCGGATGGACATGGAGCAGTACGATGCCGCCGTGACCGCCCTGGAAATCCCGCAGCTGGACAAGAACCGCGCGTTCTCCTTCAGCCCCCGGCTTTTCCGCGCCTATGCTGACGCGTTGGAACTGGCGGACCGCAACGCAGAAGCCGAACAGTGGCGCAACCGTGCCCTGCTGGCCGAGAAGGCCCTCGGCGTGGGCGAGTTCGCCGAGCCGGACATCTTCGACCTGGTTGGCGATGACGAGGAGAAGCCGGCCCGGGCCCGCCACGGCCGCGAAGACCGTGACGAGCGTTCGGGTGAAGAGCGGTCCGAGACCCCGTTCGCCGCTCCTGCCGAGACCGTCACGGCAGTCAACGAGATGGACCTGAGCGATGACGTCGACGTCCTGCCCTCGGATGAGCAGGAAGGCGTGATCGGAGTCCTCGAAACCGAGGAAGACGATGACGACAACGCTGCCGAACTGCACGAAGACGGCAACGACAATGACGAGTTCTCCGCTGACGCGCCGGCAGGCGACGCCGACGAGGAACGCGCGTAACACCATGTCGGATACAGCGCTGATTGCCGGATACGACGCCGTCCTCTCCGATCTGGACGGCGTCGTGTACGCCGGCCCGCACGCCATTCCGGGAGCCGTGGAGGCCCTGCAGCGCCTTGAAGGCGCGGGAGTGCAGCTGGCCTACGTCACCAACAACGCGTCGCGCTCTTCCGAAACGGTGGCGGCGCACCTGCGTGAGCTGGGCGCCCCGGCAACAGCGGAAACCGTCTTCGGCTCGGCCCAGGCCGGGGCTGAGCTGCTGGCCGGCCAGGTGCCGGCCGGCGCCACGGTGCTCGTGACCGGAAGTGTCTGGCTGACCGAGCAGGTCCGTGAGCAGGGTTTGGTTCCGGTGCACTCCGCCGACGACCGCCCCGACGCCGTCATCCAGGGCTTTGACCCGGGGCTCGGCTGGAAAGACCTGGCCGAGGCAGCGTTCGCGGTGGCACGCGGCGCCGTGTGGGTTGCCACCAACACCGACATGTCCATTCCCCAGGCCCGGGGGATCGCTCCCGGAAACGGAACGCTGGTGGCCGCCGTCGCGGCAGCCACCGGCAGGACACCCCTGGTGGCGGGCAAGCCGGAAGCTCCGCTGTTCCTGACGGCTGCGCGCCATCTCGGCGCCGAAACGCCGCTGGTGGTGGGCGACCGCCTCGACACCGATATCCTCGGCGGCAATAACGCAGGCTTTGCGACGGCGATGGTCCTTACCGGTGTCGACACGCCGCAGACCGCCCTGGCCGCCCGCACCGCCGAGCGCCCCACCTATCTGCTGGCCGATCTGGACGCCCTCTACGCGCCGTACCCGGTCATTGAGGCCAGCGACGGTGGATATGCCTGCGGCAGCGCCACGGCCCGGGTTTCCGGAGACACCCTGGAAATCTCCGGAGACAGCAGCAACCTGGACAGCTGGCGCGCCGCCTGCGCCGCATGGTGGAACGCCCGCCCGGACGAGCAAAATGCCACGGCGCCCGTGCTCAGCTGGACTGTCACCCCCGGCGGATAAGCTGGGTGTCAATCGTCAACGAAGGAGGGGTCAGCCGCATGATGGAGAAGAGCAGCGGCCCGTCCCCGGCCGGGGATCCGTGGCCTAAGGAGCGTATCCACACGGCGGATTCTGCGGTGAATTCCGTCTTGGAGCCGCTGGGCACACTGGCCGATGTGCCCGTCCCCAACCATCAGGACGTCTACACGGCGCTGCATGATGCCCTGCTGGCTGAACTGAACACCGACCCGTCAGAGGAGCACTGAAAAAGTGGCAAGACTGGACCAGGAGCTGGTGACCAGAGGGCTGGCACGCTCCCGGACCCACGCGGCCAAGCTCATTGCAGCGGGCCGGGTGGCCCGGGCCGGAGTGCCGCTGGGCAAAGCCTCGGCCACCGTCAGTGGGGAAGACCCGTTGTCAGTGCTCGACGACGGCGTTCCCGATTACGTCAGCCGCGCCGGCCACAAGCTGGCCGGCGCCCTCGACGCGTTTCCGCAGGTTCAGCCGGCGGGAACGCGCTGCCTCGACGCCGGCGCATCCACCGGCGGTTTCACCGACGTCCTGCTCAGGCGCGGCGCCGAGCGGGTGGTGGCGGTCGACGTCGGACACGGACAGCTGGTTGAGGTGCTGCGCGAAGATCCCCGGGTTGATGTCCACGAAGGGCTGAACGTCCGGTACCTTGACCCCGCTGACATTGGGGGTCCGGCGGACCTCACCGTCGCCGATCTTTCCTTCATTTCCCTCACCATGGTGATCGGTCCGCTGGCGGCCGCCACGCGCCCCGGCGGCAACCTGCTGCTGATGGTCAAACCTCAGTTTGAGGTTGGCCGTGAGAAGCTGGAGAAGGCCGGCGTGGTCACGGATCCGCAGAAACATCGGATGGCGGTGATGCGCGTTGTCACCGCAGCAGCTGCGGAGAATCTTCGCATTGCCGGTCTGGCGCGCAGTCCGCTGCCGGGACAAAACGGAAACGTTGAGTTTTTCCTCTGGCTGCGCGTGCCGGAACCGCAGGAAGAAGCGCCGGCGGCGGGAAATGATGCACAGGCCGAGCTGCACCGTTTGGTGGAAGCGGCCTTTGACGGGTTTGATGGAGCCGGAACGGATCCGGCACCGGAACAGCTTGCAGGTGGAGAAGACTCCACGGGGAGCGACACCAGAAACTGACGGCAGACAACTGACGACGGAGTCCCCATCAGCTCCTCCGGGAGCGGAACAGGATGTTACAGACATGAGCAGACGGATACTTGTGCTGGCCCACACCGGCCGGCAGGCTGCCATGACTGCCGCCCAGGAAGCCTGCACGCAGCTGCACGCCTCCGGCCTGACACCTGTCATGCGCCGGCGGGACCTGGAGGACATCCAGGCCGTTTACGGCGTGCTGACCGCACCCACCGAAATCCTTGAAGAGGACGTGCACCTCGACGGCGTGGACCTGGTCATGGTTCTTGGCGGCGACGGCACCATCCTGCGCGCCGCAGAGCTGGTCAGGGGCACCGACGTTCCCCTGCTGGGCGTAAACCTCGGGCACGTGGGCTTCCTTGCGGAAAGCGAGCGTGCCGACCTGGCCCAGACAGTTCACTGGGTTGTGGAACGCGCCTACACGGTGGAAGAACGCATGACCATCGATGTCAGGGTGTGGTTCGAAGATCAGCTGATTGCCCACACCTGGGCGTTGAACGAAGCCGCCATCGAGAAGTCGGACCGCCAGCGGATGCTCGAAGTGGTGGTGGAGGTTGATGCCCGCCCCATCAGCTCCTTCGGCTGCGACGGCGTGGTCCTGGCCACCCCCACCGGTTCCACTGCTTATTCCTTCTCCGCCGGCGGTCCCGTCGTCTGGCCGGAAGTGGAAGCCCTGCTCATTGCGCCCATCAGCGCGCACGCCCTCTTTTCCCGGCCCCTCGTCGTCGCTCCGACCTCGATCCTGGCCGTGGAAATCCTCACCCGCACCGACGCCGCCGGCGTCCTGTGGTGCGACGGCCGCCGAAGCGTGGAACTGCCGCCCGGAGCCCGTGTGGAAGTGACCCGCTCGGAGATTCCCGTCCGTCTTGCGCGGACGCATGCGACACCCTTCTCCGAACGCCTGGTCCGGAAGTTCCAGCTGCCTACGCAGGGCTGGCGCGGACCCGTCGGGGGAGCGGGGGAATTGTCGGAGAGTGTGGAACTGGCACCACATACGGCGGACAGTGGAGGGCCGAGCGCATGATCGAAGAAATCCGCATCCGGGACCTGGGCGTCATTACTGACGCCACGCTGGAACTCGGCCCGGGATTCACCGTGGTGACCGGTGAAACCGGCGCAGGAAAAACCATGGTCATCACTGCCTTGGGCATGCTCTTGGGCGCCCGGACCGACGCCGGTGCCGTACGTACCGGAGCCAAGGCAGCCCTTGCCGAGGCACTGGTGCGCCTGCCTCCGGAAAACGCGGCGGTGGCCCGGGCCGAAGACGCCGGCGCCGAGCTGGAAACGTACGACGGCGTGACCGAACTGATGCTGGCCCGCACCGTTAACGCCGCTGGCCGAAGCCGCGCCCATGTGGGTGGACGTTCTGCTCCGGTGGGAGTGCTGGCCGAGGTGGGCCAGCACCTGGTGGCCGTGCACGGGCAGTCGGATCAGCTCCGCCTCAAGAGCGCAGCGGCCCAGCGGGAAGCGCTGGACAAGTACGCCGGCCCTGCCCTGGCCTCCGCACTGGCGTCCTACAAGGCCGGCTATACGCGCTGGCGGACTGCCGTAACCGAGCTGTCCACACTGCGTGACCAGGCCCGGGAACGTCTTCGGGAAGCGGAATACCTCGCGGTGTCCCTGGAGGAGATCGATGCCCTGGAGCTGCTGCCGGGTGAAGATGAAACCCTGAAGGCCGAAGCCACACGGCTGAACAACTTCGAGGAGCTGCGCACCGCAGCCGTAGGAGCGCATTCAGCCCTGATTGCCGGTGACTTTTCCGACGGCTCCGACGCCACCTCGCTGGTGGACAGCGCCAAACGGCAGCTGGAACTCGCCGGAGAACACGATCCGGCCCTGGCTGACTCCGCCAAGCGGCTCGCCGAAGTGGGCTACATCCTGGCGGATATTGCCACCGAACTGGCCAGCTACAGCGCCTCCCTCGAGGGGGACGGCCCGGAGCGCCTGGCGGAGGTGGAATCCAGGCGGGCGGAGATCTCCGCACTGACCCGCAAGTTTGCACCCTCCGTGGATGAAGTCCTGGCATGGGCCGATGCCAGCCGTCTCAGGCTGGCAGAGCTGGGAGATGACAGCACGCGCATCGAGGCACTGGAAGCGGAAATTGCCGAGCTGCAGACAACACTCACGACGGCCGCGGCGGAGCTGACCAAACTGCGCACCGAGGCGGCGGCAGACCTCGCCCAGCGGGTCAGCGACGAGCTGTCCGCCCTGGCGATGGCGGACGCCAACCTCCTGATCGACGTCACTCCCGTAGATGAGCTCAGCGTGCATGGGGCGGACGCCATTACCTTCCTCCTCCAGCCGCATCCCGGAGCGCCGCCCCGGCCCTTGGGCAAGGGTGCTTCGGGCGGTGAGCTCTCGCGGGTCATGCTGGCCATCGAGGTGGTCCTTGCTGCCGTTGATCCGGTGCCCACCTTCATCTTCGACGAGGTCGACTCCGGAGTGGGAGGCAAGGCCGCCGTCGAAATCGGGCGCCGCCTGGCCATGCTGGCCCAGCACGTCCAGGTCATCGTGGTCACGCACCTTCCGCAGGTGGCCGCGTTTGCCTCACATCACATCAGGGTCATCAAAATGTCCGCGACGGGGGATGATGGAAGCGGCGTCACCGCCAGCGATGTCACCGTTCTGGATGATGCCGAGCGGATCAAGGAACTTGCCAGGATGCTGGCGGGCCAGGAGGACTCCGAGTCCGCCCGGGCCCACGCCGTCGAACTCCTGGCCGCGGCAGGACACCCTCCGCATGAATAATCCGATTAATTCCAAGTGGATCTACAAAAGGTGATAGGCTCGAACTCCGTGGTGCAGCGATCAAATTCCAGGTTTCCCAAGTCGTCTTCTACGACAAAACACATCTTCGTCACCGGTGGCGTGGCGTCCTCACTCGGTAAGGGACTGACAGCGTCAAGTCTCGGCCATCTGTTGAGGTCGCGCGGCATAGCAGTGACCATGCAGAAGCTCGATCCCTATCTCAACGTGGATCCGGGCACAATGAACCCCTTCCAGCACGGTGAAGTCTTCGTTACCGACGACGGCGCCGAGACTGACCTCGACATTGGCCATTACGAGCGGTTCCTTGACGAGAGCCTCGACGGCTCCGCCAACGTAACCACCGGCCAGGTCTACTCGACGGTTATTGCCAAGGAGCGCCGCGGCGAATATCTCGGTGACACCGTCCAGGTCATTCCGCACATCACCGACGAGATCAAGCGCCGCATGCGCCTGCCCTCCGAGGCGAAGAAGACCCCCGACGTCATCATCACCGAAATCGGCGGCACGGTTGGCGACATCGAGTCCCAGCCCTTCCTGGAAGCAGCACGCCAAGTGCGCCAGGACATCGGCCGCAACAACGTCTTCTTCCTGCACGTTTCGCTGGTTCCCTACATCGGGCCGTCCCAGGAACTGAAGACCAAGCCCACCCAGCATTCCGTGGCCGCCCTGCGGTCCATCGGTATCCAGCCCGACGCAATCGTCATCCGCTCGGACCGCCCGGTGCCGGATGCCATGCGCGCCAAGATCGGCCGCATGTGCGACGTGGACGTGGACGCCGTCGTCGGCTGCCCGGATGCGCCGAGCATCTATGACATTCCGAAAACCCTTCACTCCCAGGGCCTGGACGCGTACATCGTGCAGCACCTGGACCTGAAGTTCAAGGACGTCAACTGGACCAAGTGGGACAAACTCCTCGAGGCCGTGCACAACCCCAAGCACCACGTCGACATTGCCCTCGTGGGCAAGTACGTGGACCTGCCCGACGCCTACCTTTCCGTCACGGAAGCCCTGCGTGCCGGTGGCTTTGCCAACAAGACCAAGGTCAAGATCCGCTGGGTCCCCTCGGACGAGTGCGCAACTCCGGAAGGAGCAGCCCAGGCCCTTGCCGGCGCCGACGCGATCTGTGTCCCCGGTGGCTTCGGCATCCGCGGTCTCGAGGGCAAGCTTGGTGCCCTGACCTACGCCCGGGAAAACAAGGTGCCGACCTTGGGCCTTTGCCTCGGGCTGCAGTGCATGGTCATTGAGTACGCCCGCAACGTAGTGGGCCTGGAAGGCGCGTCCTCCTCGGAGTTCGAGCCGGACACCAAGTACCCGGTCATCGCCACGATGGCGGAGCAGAAGCAGATTGTCTCCGGCGAGGGCGACATGGGCGGCACCATGCGCCTGGGTCTCTGGGACGCGAAGCTTGAAGAGGGCTCCGTTGTTGCCAAGACGTACGGCAAGACGGCAGTGGCCGAGCGCCACCGCCACCGCTACGAGGTCAACAACCAGTACCGCGACCAGATTGCCGAGGCGGGCTTGTCTTTCTCCGGCACCACGGTGGACGGCGGACTGGTGGAGTTCGTTGAACTTCCGGCCGATGTGCACCCGTACTACGTTTCCACGCAGGCGCACCCGGAGCTCAGCTCCCGCCCCACGCGCCCGCACCCGCTCTTCGCCGGCTTGGTGAAGGCTGCCCTGGCACGCCAGAACGGCAAGGGCTAGCAACCCATGAGCGAGACCAGAGGGTTCGCCGACGAACAGAGTCCCCGCCGCCTGCTGAGTTCCTCCGTGGAATACACCGGGCGCGTCTGGGACGTGGTCAGCGAGAAGTTTCAGCTGACCGACGACGGCGAACCCCTGGTCCGCGACTACATCCGCCATCCCGGTGCCGTGGCCATCCTGGCACTGAACGACGCTGGGCAGGTGCTGCTGATCAACCAGTACCGGCACCCGGTGCGGATGACCCTTTGGGAAATACCCGCCGGACTCCTGGACATTGAGGGTGAGGACTTCCAGGTTGGCGCGGCCAGGGAGCTGGCTGAAGAGGCCGACATCCAGGCCGCGGAGTGGAACGTCCTGACCGACCTTTTCCTTTCTCCCGGCTCTTCGCGCGAAGCTCTGCGGATTTACCTTGCACGCGGCATTACCGAGGTGCCCGAAGCGGACCGCCACGAGCGCACCCACGAGGAAGCGGAAATCCGCACCATGTGGGTGGACCTGGACGATGCAGTGGAAGCGGCTCTGCAGGGCCGCCTGCACAGTCCCTCCGCCGTGGCGGGAATCCTGGCCGCAGCAGCGGCCCGGCCATCGGACTACGCCAACCTGCGGCCGGGCAACGCACCCTGGCCCGAACATCACTCCCAGCACTCCACCTGGCCGCAGGGCCCCGTTCTTTAGGACTGTAGACCGCTATGGCCGCCTCCGATCAACCTGCCGGCGGACACTTTCCTGCTCCGGCGTCACCGGCCTTCAACGATGCCGCGTCCGTCAATGACACGGTCGTCTTCGACTTCGCCTCATTGAACAAGACGCTGCGGCTGGATTCCCCGGCCGAACTGCTGCGTGCCGCCCTCGCCGAAGACAAAGCCGGCCATTCCTCCGGCACGCTGACTGCCCCGGACCCGGCGGCTTCCGGCGACGCCGATGCCCCTGCCCTGACCGCCTCCGCGGACGAAGGCGATCCAGCGGCTTCCAGCCCCGCACCCAAGAAGGCTCCGGCACCCAAGAAAGCCCCGGCACCCAAGGGCCCGTCCGCTTCCGAGGAACTGCGGGCCACTGCCGTGGGCCGCGCCATCGGCGGCTACCTGCAGCACATGGCCGTGGAGCGGGGGCTGGCGGTCAACACCCTCGATGCCTACCGGCGGGACCTGCTGCGGTATGCCCGTTTCCTGGCCTCGCGCGGCGTCGAGGACGTTGCCGGCATCTCCCGCCACGATGTGACCGCCTTTGCCCAGTCCATCGTCGAAGGCTCCGACGGCGCCTCAGCCCTGAGCATGCGTTCCGCCGCCCGCACCATCGTTGCCGTCCGGGGCCTGCATAAGTTCTGGGCGTTGGAGGGCCTGACCACCGCGGATCCCGCCGCCGACGTCCACCCGCCCCTACCCGGCAAGCGCCTGCCCAAAGCCATCAGCGTCAGCGAGGTCACCCGGATCCTGGAAGCGGTGTCCACCGAAACCCCAACCGGTCTGCGGGACCGGGCGCTGCTCGAATTCCTGTATTCCACCGGCGCCCGGATCAGCGAGGCCGTCGGGCTGGACATTGACGACCTCTCCCTTGAACGCATCCCCGCAAACGGACCGGACGTGGTGCGGCTCTTTGGTAAAGGCTCCAAAGAGCGACTGGTGCCGCTGGGTTCCTACGCCGCCCGTGCCCTCGATGAGTATCTGGTGCGGGGCCGGCCAGCCGCCTCGGCGAAGGGCAAGGGAACTCCCGCGCTGTTCCTGAACGCCCGGGGCGGACGGCTGAGCCGGCAAAGTGCGTGGACCATCCTGAAGAACGCAGCGGAAAAGGCACAGATTGGCCGGGATGTATCCCCGCATACGCTGCGGCACTCGTTCGCCACGCACCTGCTCGAGGGCGGGGCTGACGTGCGCGTGGTGCAGGAGCTTCTGGGCCACGCATCCGTGACCACCACTCAGGTCTACACACTGGTTACCGCCGAAACCCTGCGCGAGGTTTATGCTGCCGCGCACCCGCGCGCGCTGTGAGTTCCGAGTTTGACGGCTCCGCTGAGAGGGCAGGTGAGTCTGTTTCGCCCCGGGCAGTGCCCGTGGTCCTGTGTTTCCTCATGCGGGAGACTCCGGAGCGGGGTGCCGAAGTCCTGATGGGGTTGAAGCAGACTGGTTTCGGCGTGGGACGCATCGTCACCCTGGGCGGTCATGTGGAACCGGGGGAGAGTTCGGTGCAGGCCGCCGTGCGCGAGGTCTTCGAGGAATCCGGGGTCACCCTGACCGAGAGCGATCTGGACCACGCCGGCACCATCGAGTTTGTTTTCCCGGCACGTCCGGAATGGGACATGTCCACGGTCGTGTTCCGTGCCCGGACCTGGACCGGTGAACCGGTTCCTTCAGAGGAAATCACCCCGGCATGGTATCCGGTGGACGGGGTGCCGTATCAGCAGATGTGGCCCGACTCTGCCCTCTGGATGCCTGAGGTGCTCGCCGGACGGGCCTTCAACGCCGTCGTTACCCTGGCCGATGACAACGAGAGCGTTGCGCGTATCGTCTTCTCCTGACGCTTGCGCGGGTTCCCACTCTCCGTTGCTGGTGGGGCGGATGGGGTCGCAGCAGCACCGGCAGGCAACTGAGACTGGGAGCCTGTGCGGCTAGTCCCGGGCCGGACCCAGGCGGTCCGCCGCGCGGCTCTCCGCCGGGACCGGCGCGGCTGCTGTTGCCTTGGCCAGCCCGACGGCGGGCATGCCAACGTACATGGACTCGGCCCGGTCCACCACATAGGTCTCGTGCCAAATGCCGACGCCGCCCGGTGATTTGCGGGCGGCACGGTTGAAGGCAGCCCGAGCGGGACGGTGCTCCGCGTCTGTCTGGCCGGCATAGGCATAGAGCTGCTCCGTACTCTTCCAGTGCTGGATTACCAGCGGGCCGCCCGCGCCGAGGGTGATCCGGTAACCCAACAACCCGGAATCCGGGTCGGCGGAAAGCTCCGCGAGCATCCGGGGCATGGCGGCAAAAGCCGGCATCCACAGATCCGGCCGCCACGGCCGGTTAATCCGCATGCCAATCAGGAAGACCACGAGTGGACCGTTGTGCACATGGGTCATCCGGCGCGGGATGATGCGAGCCATGACGGTCTCCTTCTGAAGTGGATAGTGATGCTATCCACGCTAGAGAGTTACACTATCCAGCACAAGGGGGTCCCGAATGAGAATTTCAGAGCTGGCGGCGCAGACGGATATTTCCGTAGCCACTATCAAGTACTACCTTCGGTCCGGGCTGCTGCATGAGGGGCGGCTGACCGCGCCGCGGCAGGCCGAGTACGATGCCGGGCACGTATCGCGCCTGCGGCTGATCCGGGCACTCCTGGGGCCGGGTGACCTTTCGGTAGCCACCGCGGGAAAGGTGCTGGAACAGCTGGACAACCCGCCGGACTCGGTGCACAACCTGCTCGGCGCGGCGCATCACGCCGTGGGTTCCGTCCCCGTTTTGGAGGGGGGCCATCCGCGGGCCGACGCACTTCTGGAGGCCTGGGACTGGCAGATTGATCCCGATGACAATGACGCCCGGTCGCGGCTGGAGCTCGCGCTGCGCGGATTGGAGGACGCCGGGTTTGAGCCTGCCGAGGGGTTTCTGGAGATGTATGCGGGGGCCATGCGGGACGTGGCTTCGCAGGAACTGGAGCGGCTTCCCTTCGACACCCCCGCGGAGGCCCTGCGGTACGTCGTCCTGGGAACGGTGCTGATTGAACCGCTGCTGCTGGCGCTGCGCCGGCTGGCGCACCAGGACGCGTCGAACCGGATCTTTGCGGCGGTCCCCGCTCCATCACAACCGCCGTCCGAACCGGACCCGGACACCGAGCCGCCGTCCGAACCGGACCCGGGCACCGAAAGGGCCCCGGAGTAGGCGGCTTTAATATTTCCTGCGAGTTCTGCGAGCAGGAAATTTCGTTGCCGCCGTTCCGGGGCCCGTCAGGGCCCAACCGGGCCCAGCGCCCGTCGGGCCATTCGGCCGGAGCTTAGCCCACGTGCCGTTCCTCGGGACCGTCATAGGCACTGAGGGGACGGATCAGCGAGTTGGCTTCCAGCTGCTCCATGATGTGCGCGGTCCAGCCGGTGATCCGGGCGGCCACGAACAGGGGAGTGAAGGTGGGCGTGTCAAAGCCCATCAGGTGGTACACCGGGCCGGCCGGGTAATCCAGGTTGGGCAGGATGTTCTTCCGCTCACCCATGGCCGACTCCAGGGCGGTGTACAGCTCGCCCAGATCGGCACGGTCGTAGTGCTTGACCATCTTGTCCATCGAAGCCTTCATGGTGGGCACCCGCGAGTCGCCGTTCTTGTACACGCGGTGGCCGAAGCCCATGATCTTTTTCTTATCCGCCAGTGCGGCATCCAGCCAGCCCGCCGCGTGCTCGGCGACGTCGCCGTCGCCGGCACTTGCGATAATCTCCTCGAACGTGTGCATCACTGCCTCGTTGGCGCCGCCGTGCAGCGGGCCCTTGAGGGCACCGATGGCTCCGGTGACCGCGGAGTGCAGGTCCGAGAGGGTGGACGTGATGACGCGCCCGGTGAAGGTCGAGGCGTTGAAGGAGTGCTCCGCGTACAGGATCATCGACACGTTGAACGCCTCGACCACCTCGGGGGCGGCTTCCTCGCCGAACGTCATCCAAAGGAAGTTCGCTGAGTAGTCCAGGTCATCCCTGGGCTCCACGACGTCTTCGCCGCGCCGGCGCCGCTGGTCATAGGCGACCACGGCAGGCATTGCGGCGAAGAGGCTGACGGACTTTTCCATGTTGGCCTGCAGCGAGGAATCGTCAGCCTTCTCGTGCTGCGCGCCAAGCACGGACGCAGCCGTGCGGCAAACGTCCATCGGATGGCAGGTCAGCGGCAGGGCGTCAATGACGGCCTTCAGCTCCGGGGACAGTGCCCGCTGGGACCGCTCGCCGTCGGTGAACTCGGCCAGCTCGTCCGGGGTGGGCAGCTCGCCGTTCCACAGCAGGTACGCGACCTCTTCGAAGCTGCAGCGTGCTGCCAGTTCCTGGACGGGGTAGCCGCGGTACAGCAGCGAGTTGGTCTCAGGATTGACCTTGGAGATTTTGGTGGTGTCGACAAGGACACCGGCCAGTCCCTTGTGGATCTGCTCATCTGTCATAACGGAAGACTCCTTTGTCACGGTGGTTTTTCAGTTGGTGCCGGCCTGTTTTAGTGCTGGCCGGGGACCTGGAAGTTGAACACTGAGGTATCGAAGCGGTTATAGGCTTCATAATCCACCAGATCGTACAAACGTGCACGCGTCAGCATGTTCGGCACATCCTCCTGCTGGGTGCCCTTGGCCTTGATGGTGTCCAGGGTGCGCTCAGCGGCGCCCATGGCGCTGCGCAGCAGGGTGACCGGATAGATGACCATGTTCACGCCCACGGATGCCAGTTCGTCATAGGTGAAAAGGTCGCTCTTGCCGAACTCGGTCATGTTGGCCAGGATCGGCACGTCGACGGCGGCGCGCATCGCGGCGAATTCCTCCAGCGACTTCATCGCCTCGGGGAAGATGGCGTCGGCTCCGGCGTCGACCAGTGCCCGAGCACGGTCCTGGGCGGCTTCCAGGCCGTCCACGGCGCGGATGTCGGTGCGGGCCATGATGAGGAAGTTCGGGTCCCGGCGGGCGTCGGCAGCGGCGCGGATCCGCTTGGTGGCGGTGTCCAGGTCAACGACGTTCTTGCCGTCCAGGTGGCCGCAGCGCTTGGGGTTGAACTGGTCCTCGATGTGGCAGCCGGCCAGGCCGGCGTTTTCCAGTTCCTGGATGGAGCGGGCCACGTTCATCGGCTCGCCGAAGCCGGTGTCGGCGTCCACGATCGCGGGCAGGTCGGTCATCCGGGCGATCTGTCCGGCGCGGGTGGCCACCTCGGTCAGGGTGGTCAGGCCGATGTCCGGCAGGCCCAGGTCATTGGCGAGGACCGCGCCGGAGATGTAGACGCCGTCGAACCCTTTTTCCTCGATCAGGCGGGCTGAAAGCGGGTTGAAGGCACCGGGGAACTGCTGCAGGGTGCCGGAGGCCAGGCCTTCGCGGAAGGCGACCCGCTTGGCTTCGGGGGTTACGGAGGAGTACAGCATTTAGAAGAGTCCCTTCGGGGCGTTGGCCGGGTCGATCACGCCGTCGGCCGCGGTGATGTTCAGTGCGTCCAGCTCACCTGCCGCCAGCTCGGGCAGGCGCTGGACTGTGGTGAGGAACCGCTCGATCTCGTCTTCGGAGACCAGGCCGGCCGCCAGGGTGCGGAACTTGTTGATGTATTCGGCGCGGGCAAACGGCTTGGCGCCGAGGGGATGCGCATCGGCAACAGCAATTTCGTCGGTGATGACGGTGCCGTCGGTCAGGACGATGGTCACCTTTCCGCCGAAGGCCTTCTCGCTGATGTCCAGCGAGTGGTAGCGGCGGGTCCATTCCGGATCCTCCACCGTGGTGACCTTGTGCCACAGTTCCACCGTGTCGGGCCGGCCAGCACGCTCGGGGGCATAGGAGTCCACGTGGTGCCAGGCGCCGTCCTGCAGTGCCACGGTGAAGATGTACGGGATGGAATGGTCCAGCGTTTCGCGTGATGCGGTGGGATCGTACTTCTGCGGATCGTTGGCGCCGGAGCCGATCACGTAGTGGGTGTGGTGTGAGGTGGCGATGAGGACGCTGGCCACGTTGGCGGCATCGGCGGCCTCGGGGTGCTCGCGGTGGATCTTCCGCGCCAGGTCGATCCAGGCCTGGGCCTGGTACTCGGCGGAGTGCTCCTTGGTGTAAGTGTCCAGGATGGCGCGCTTTGCTTCGCCGGCCTCGGGCAGCGGCACTTCGTAGGCGGCGTCGGGGCCGTCCAGCATCCAGGCAATGACGCCGTCCTCACCCTCGTAGATGGGGGTGGGGGAGGTCTGGCCGCGCATCGCACGGTCCACGGCTTCCACTGCCATCTTGCCGGCGAACGCGGGGGCGTGCGCCTTCCAGGTGGAGATCTCGCCCTTGCGGGACTGGCGGGTGGCGGTGGTGGTGTGCAGGGCCTGGCCCACGGCCTGGAAGATGGTGTCGACGTCGAGGCCCAGCAGGGTGCCGATGCCGGCGGCGGCGGACGGGCCGAGGTGGGCCACGTGGTCGATCTTGTGCTTGTGCAGGCAGATGGCCTTCACCAGGTCCACCTGGATTTCGTAGCCGGTGGCGATGCCGCGGATCAGGTCCGCGCCGGAGGCGCCGGTGTGCTGTGCGACGGCGAGCAGCGGGGGAATGTTGTCGCCGGGGTGCGAGTACTCGGCGGCAAGGAAGGTGTCGTGGTAATCCAGTTCGCGCACCGCAACGCCGTTGGCCCAGGCGGCCCATTCGGGGGAGGTCCTGTTCTCGACGCCGAACACTGCGGAGCCTTTGCCGTGGGCCGAGGGCGAGAAGGACAGTGCCTGGGCGCGGGCGGCGACAATCGGCGCACGGTTCAGGGACGCAATGGCCACCGAGGCGTTGTCGATGATGCGGTTGATGACCATGTCCGTGACCTCGTCGGTTACGGCGACGGGGTCGGCGGCGACCTCGGCGATTTTGTAGGCCAGCTGGTCCTCGCGGGCCAGGTTCTCGTCGCTGCGGTGGACCCGCACCTTATGGAGATTCATGTTGTGTCCTTTCGGGACGGTCAGTGGTTGCGAAGAAAGTTTCGGAGCCAGGCAATCATGGGCGGTGCGGGCCGGTATGGTGCGGTCAGCCGGGCGGGCCGGTGGCCGCCAGGAAGTGTTCCAGGCTCTTGTGCAGGTGAACCGAGGTGGCGGCGGCGGCCAGCGCGGGGTCACGGACCGCGATTGCTCCGGCAATGGTGGCGTGTTCACCGGTGGTGGCCAGCAGCCGGTCCGGGTTGTCCTTGGCGAGGCGGCGGACCCGGGCCAGGTGCAGCCGCACGTTGGCCAGCGCCTGGGTGAGGTAGGTGTTGGAAGCGGCCGCGTCGATGGCTTCATCCAGCCTGGCCACCAGGGTGTAATAGCCGGAGCGGGAGGGGTCGGCCGCCGCCGCGTCCAGCACGATCAGGTCCGCGGCGTTTTCGAACTCACGGCGGAGGCCGGTGAAGACCTCAGGGTCTCCCCGCTGCGCCGCCAGGGATGCTGCCTTGCATTCCAGGGCCTGGCGGAGTTCAAACAGGTCGCGCACGGTCTGCGGAGAAATGGAGGTGACGACGACGCCACGGCCGTTGTGCGGCGCGGCAAGTCCGTCGGCGGTGAGCCTGCTGATGGCCTCGCGCAGCGGGGTGCGGGAAATTCCGAGGCGCTGGGACTGTTCCACCTCGGCGAGCACCGTCCCCGGCAGCAAACGTCCGGTCACAATGTCCTCGCGGAGCGCCCGGTAGGCGCGGTCGCTGGCCCTCAAGGGACGCTCCTTTCCGCAGTGGGCGGCCTGCTGCTGCGGGCCTTTCCAAGTGTGATGTGCCTCATCAGTGTATACACAGCCGCCGTTTCTGGAAACTCTCACCGGACAATGCGCAGCAACACGGAAGGTCATGTATACACAGCTGTATTGTGGCCCGCACTCCTCTGACCTATGGTGATGGCTATCACATCCGAATCGAGGAGGATTCATGAGCTCAGGCCTGGATGCAGGAAATAAGTCAGCGGAGGCAGTGCCCGTGCCCGTCCCCGCGGCCGACGCGGTGGCAAGCGCGGCCGGCCCGGCAGGGGATGTTCCCGGCACCGCCGGGGGATACGCGCAGGCCTATGCCCGCAGCGTCGAGGATCCTGACGGCTTCTGGCTCGAGGCCGCATCGCTGGTGGACTGGGACACCCCGCCGCGGCAGGCGCTGGATGATTCCGAGGCACCGCTGTACCGCTGGTTCCCCGACGGAAGGCTGAATACGAGCTTCAACGCCCTGGACCGGCACGTCGCGGCGGGCCGCGGCGACTCGGACGCCCTGATTTATGACTCCGCCATGCTCGGCAGCTCCCGCACCTATACCTACAGCGAGCTGCTCGCCGAAGTGGAGACGTTCGCCGGAGTGCTCCGCGGCCTGGGTGTGGAGGCGGGCGACCGGGTCATCATTTACCTGCCGATGATCCCGCAGGCAGTGATTGCCATGCTTGCAGCGGCCAGGCTCGGCGCCGTGCACTCGGTGGTTTTCGGCGGCTTCGCCCCGAAGGAGCTGGCGGCGCGGATCGACGACGCGCGCCCCGCCGTCGTCGTCACCGCCAGCGGCGGGCTGGAGCCCAAACGTGCCGTGGAGTATCTGCCCAACGTGGCTGACGCGCTCGCCGCCGCCACCCATTCGGTGAACCACGTGGTGGTTGCCGCCCGGGACGGCTTTGAGCACGAATTTAATGAGTACGACGGCGCGGGCGGCACCGCCTGGCATGACTGGGAAGCGCTCGCGGCCGTTGCCGAACCGGCCGGCCCGGTGTCCGTGGCAGCCACCGATCCGCTGTACATCCTGTACACCTCCGGCACCACCGGAGCGCCCAAGGGGGTGGTCCGGGACAACGGCGGCCACGCCGTAGCGCTGGCCTGGTCCATGAGCAACATCTATGACATTGGACCCGGCCAGGTGATGTGGACCGCCTCAGACGTTGGCTGGGTGGTGGGACACTCCTACATTGTGTATGCGCCGCTACTCGCCGGCGCAACGACCGTGCTGTACGAGGGCAAGCCGGTGGGCACGCCCGACGCCGGGGCGTTCTGGCGCGTGGCGGGCCAGCATGCCGTGGATGTCCTCTTCACCGCGCCCACGGCACTGCGCGCCATCCGCAAGGCTGATCCCGAGGCTGCGCTGATGGAGGACTATGACCTCTCGCGGCTGCGGACGCTCTTTGTTGCCGGGGAGCGGCTGGATCCGGAGACCTTTTCCTGGGCGGGCCGGGCGCTGGAGGTTCCCGTGGTGGATCACTGGTGGCAGACCGAAACCGGATGGGCGATCTGTGCCAACCCGCGGGGTCTGGAACAGCTGCCCATCAAGGCCGGTTCCGCCACGGTTCCGGTGCCCGGCTTTTCGCTGGCGGTCGTCGACGGCGAGGGCGCCGAGGTTCCCTCCGGCGAGGAGGGCAACATTGTGCTGCGGCTGCCGCTGCCGCCGGGCACGCTCACCACACTGTGGGGCAGTGATGACCGGTTCCGGTCCTCGTATCTGGAGATTTTCGAGGGCTGCTACACCACCGGTGACTCCGGCCATGTGGATGAGGACGGCTACGTGTTCATCATGGGCCGCACCGACGACGTCATCAACGTCTCCGGGCACCGGCTCTCCACCGGCGCCATGGAACAGATTGTGGCAACCCATCCCGCGGTGGCCGAGTGCGCTGTGATCGGAGTGGCGGACTCCCTGAAGGGGCAGCGCCCGTGCGGCTATGTGGTGCTCAAATCCGGGTCGGAGCTTGGCGTGGAAGAACTGCGGACGGATTTGGTGAAGCTGGTGCGTGAATCCATCGGACCGGTGGCGGATTTCAAGGACGTGCAGGTGGTGGAGGCGCTGCCCAAGACCCGCTCAGGCAAGATCCTGCGCAAGACGATGCGCCAGATTGCCGACGGCGATGCCTACAGCGTGCCGTCGACCATCGAGGATCCGGCCGTGATTGACGCACTGGTGCCGCTGCTGCGGCCGGGAGGCTGAAACTAGCGGCTTCCGCCGGCCTGCACCCGGCCGATGATCGAGTCGATACGGTGGTGCATCTCCGCAGGCTCCGTGACCCGTGCGCAGGGCGGGCTTCCCTCGGTGGTGCCCCAGGGTACCAGGACATCGAAATCGAGTCCACGGACCAGTGTGAGGCTGTCGAGATAGTCACTCCGCAGCCCGGCATCCAGGATGGCACGTCCAAGCTGGGACGGCCGTACATTGCCTCGTGGCTGTGATTGACCAGCAGGCGGACCGGTGCGCCGAGCATCCGGATCGAATCCGCCGCTTCGCTCACGCCGGGGGAGTTATAGATGACGATGTTTCCCGCCGGGCGCT
The DNA here is from genome assembly GCF_009192735.1 of Arthrobacter gandavensis. Taxonomy (GTDB): domain Bacteria; phylum Actinomycetota; class Actinomycetes; order Actinomycetales; family Micrococcaceae; genus Arthrobacter_B; species Arthrobacter_B citreus. Next base: position 1,244,485 of record NZ_VTFU01000001.1, on the reverse strand, counting down.
CCAGGAGGTAGGAACGCAGCAGTACGTTGTGCTGGTAGGGGAGCCGGGACGGCGGGGTGGCCAGAAGCCCCTCAAACGGCGTGTCAAGCTGAGCGCCTGTTTCAGATGTCATGGGCGTCAGCCAAGCACCCGGCGGGTGTTGGTGCAACGGTGCGGCGGCGCACCGGGGATCCGCAGGGGGAGCTAGTCCGTCCCGACGGTGCTGCTGCGCCGCTCCAGGAACACGGTGTCCCGCCATTCGCCGGCGTGCAGTCCGTAGGTCATCTGGGCAATGCGCTCACGGATACCGACCACCCGGAAGCCAGCCGCCCGGTGCAGGGCCAGGCTGGCGCTGTTCTCGGGGAAGATGCTGCACTGAAGGGTCCAGATGCCCGAATCTTCGGCGGCGGACACCACGGCCCACAGCAGGGTTTGTCCCACCCCGCGACCCCACGCCGCCGGATCCACATACACGGAGTGCTCGACAACACCGCGGTAAACCCCGCGGGCGGACACGGGGGAAGCCGCAGCCCAGCCCACGATCCTGCCGTTGTCTTCAGCGACCAGCCGAAGTCCGGGTAGATGCCGTGCGTCGAAGGTTTCCCAGTCGGGCACCCGGCTTTCGAAGGTTGCCTGGCCGGTGGCGATCCCGGCCGCATAAATAGCCCGCACCTCCGGCCAGTCCACCGCCAGCAGGGGGCAGATGAGGACTGTCCCGCCTCTCGTCGGGTCAGGGACGCTGCTCACCGGGGTGACAGGACGGCGGCTGCCCGTTCCAGCGCACCCGGGATAATGGAGTAGTAAGCCCACACGCCCCGCTTTTCGCGGTGCAGGATGCCGGCGTCCACCAGGATTTTCAGGTGGTGGGAAACCGTCGGCTGACCCAGGCCGACAGGCTCGGTCAGGTCGCAGACACAGGCTTCCTTGTTCTCCTGGGCTGCGATCAGGGACACCAGGCGCAGCCGCGTCGGTTCGGCCACAGCCTTGAGCAGCTGGGCGAACCGCTGGGCGTCTTCGACGCTGAGGGCTTCGGACGTCAGCGGAGCGCAGCAGGCGTCGGTGGCCGGGGCGGAAGCAGTCTGAGCGGTGTTCATTCCACCATTATCCACATCAATTGACATCCGTCGATATATGCGGGGATACTCAACACCGGCAGGCATCGATCATTGTCGATCCCAATGTGAGCCTCCCAGTCAATGCCCAGCACCGAGGAGCTTTGTGAGCACGTCCACCGCACCACCACAAACCGGGCAGGTCACCGCCCGGCTTTCCACCCTTGACCGCTTCCTGCCCGTGTGGATTATTGCTGCGATGGCCGCGGGGTTGCTGCTGGGGCGGCTGGTGCCAGGGATTGGACCGGCACTGGATTCCGTGAAGGTCTCCAATGTGCCGCTGCCCATCGCCGTCGGCCTGCTGGTGATGATGTACCCGGTGCTGGCCAAGGTTCGCTACAACGAGACCCGCGCAGTGGTGACGGACCGAAAGCTGATGATCACGTCCCTGATCCTGAACTGGGTGGCCGCACCGGCGTTCATGTTCGCCCTGGCCTGGATCTTCCTGCCGGACCTGCCGGAATACCGCACCGGACTGATCATTGTTGGGCTGGCCCGCTGCATCGCCATGGTGATGATCTGGAATGACCTGGCCTGCGGAGACCGCGAGGCCGCCGCCGTGCTGGTGGCCATCAACTCGGTCTTCCAGGTGCTCGCCTTCGGCGCACTGGGATGGTTTTACCTGCAGGTCCTGCCGGGCTGGCTCGGCTTGCAAACAACCAGCGCGGAGTTCTCCTTCTGGTCCATCACCGCCAGCGTCCTGGTCTTCCTCGGCATTCCGCTGCTGGCGGGCTTCCTGACCCGTGTCCTCGGGGAAAAGGCCCGCGGCCGGGAATGGTATGAGGGCACGTTCCTGCCAAAACTCGGCCCCTGGGCGCTCTATGGCCTGCTGTTCACCATTGTCCTGCTCTTTGCCCTGCAGGGAGATGAGATCACCTCGAACCCGGCGGACGTGGCTCGGATCGCCCTGCCGCTGCTGGTTTACTTCATCGTGGTGTTCGGCACCGGGATGGTGCTGGGCAGAGCGCTGAACCTGGGGTACCCACGCACCACCACGCTGGCCTTCACCGCCGCGGGCAACAACTTTGAACTCGCCATTGCCGTGGCCATCGGCACCTACGGCGTGACCTCCGGGCAGGCGCTCGCCGGCGTCGTCGGCCCCCTGATCGAGGTCCCCGTACTGGTGGCACTGGTGTACGCCGCTCTGTGGGCGCAGAAGAAATACTGGCCCGCCGCACCTGCCATTCCCGCCGCAACCAGGAAAGAGGGGAACCGATGACCACTCCTGAAGCCACAGCGAAGCCGTCCGTCCTGTTTGTCTGCGTCCACAACGCGGGGCGCTCGCAGATGGCTGCCGCGTACCTCCGCACCCTTGGCCAGGGCCGCATCGAGGTGCGCTCCGCCGGATCCGCTCCCGCCGATTCGGTCAATCCCGCCGCCGTCGAGGCCATGGCCGAGGACGGCATTGACATGTCTGCCGAGCTGCCGAAGGTCCTGACCACCGAGGCTGTGAGGGAATCCGACGTCGTGATCACCATGGGCTGCGGTGACGCCTGTCCGGTCTTCCCGGGAAAACGCTATGAGGACTGGAAGCTCGATGACCCGGCCGGCCAGGGCCTGGACGCTGTCCGCCCCATCCGCGACGACATCAAGGCCCGCATCCGGGACCTGATCACCGACCTGCTGCCGGCCCGGTAACACCCCCTTTGTTGAAAGAGATCCACATGCCTGAGAACACTGAAACCGGACTTTCCCCACTTCCCGTCGCCGTCATTGGCTCCGGTCCCGTTGGACTGGCGGCAGCCGCGCACCTGCTCGAACGCGGCCTGACCCCTGTGATCTTCGAGGCCGGGGACACACCGGCCGCCGCGGTCAGCGCGTGGGGGCATATTCGGCTGTTCTCGCCGTGGCAGTACGACGTCGACGCCGCCGCGCGCCGGCTGCTCGCCGGCACCGGCTGGCAGGAACCGGAGGCTGAAGCCCTGCCCACCGGCGCCGAGCTGGTTGAGCAGTACCTGCGCCCGCTGGCCGCAGTCCCGGCCATCCGCTCCGCCCTGCACACCTCCAGCGAAGTCCTCGCCGTCAGCCGTGAGGGCCTGGACAAGACCCGCACCGGCGGGCGGGATATGGCCCCGTTCCTGGTCCGGGTCCGGGGCGCCGACGGCGGGATCACCGACCACCGCGCCCGCGCCGTTATTGATGCCTCCGGCACCTGGAGCACTCCGAACCCGCTCGGACAGGCCGGACTCGCGGCTCCGGGCGAAGCCGAGGCGTACGCTGCTGGCCTTATTACCGCGCCGCTGCCCGACATTACCGGACGGGGCCGTGCCCGGTTTGCCGGCAAACATGTCCTGGTGGTCGGCGCCGGACACTCCGCCGCCAACACCCTGCTGGCGCTGGGGGAGCTGGCGGAGCAGGAACCGGACACCCGGATCAGCTGGGCCATCCGGAGTCCTTCCGCTGCCGGGGTCTACGGCGGAGGCGACCTCGACGGCCTGCCGGCCCGCGGAGCCCTCGGCGGCCGGCTGCGCGGCCTGGTGGAGGATGGACGCATTGACCTGCACACCTCCTTCACCATTACGGGTTTCAAGAGTGCACAGACGCTGACCGTAGAGGGGGCTACGCCGTCCGGCGAAGGGCAGCTGGAGGTGGACCTGCTGATCCCGGCCACCGGGTTCCGCCCGAACCTGGACATGCTCCGCGAAATCCGCCTCGAGCTGGATCCGGCCGTAGAGGCACCGCGGGCCCTGGGGCCACTCATCGACCCGGAGTTCCACAGCTGCGGAACCGTGGAGCCGCACGGGGCCAGGTTGCTGTCCCACCCGGAAAAGGACTTCTATATCACCGGTATGAAGTCCTACGGCCGCGCGCCCACCTTCCTGATGGCCACCGGCCACGAACAGGTCCGCTCCATCGCCGCAGCCCTTGCCGGCGACCAGGAAGCGGCCGACGACGTTCAGCTGGTCCTGCCTGAAACCGGCGTGTGCTCCACGGACCTCGGGGGCAGCTGCGACACCGATGCCGCGGTTGGGCCGGGCGAATCCTCCTGCTGCGCACCGGTACCCGTGGCAGCTCCGGCCGCCGGCGCCGCCGAAGCAGCGGGCTCTTCCTGCTGTTCAGCACCGGAACCGGCGTTCCTCGGCATTCCCACGGGCCTGGCCCACGGCCGCTCCGCGGAGCGGGAGAACTAGACCGGGGCTGGGAAGGAACCATGCAGGGAACGGATACAGCTGCGGAAGAAACGCTCGGGGACTCGGGTGGCGACGTCGACATCCTGGTCATTGGCGGAGGCCAGGCCGGTCTCGCCGCAGGCTACTACCTGAACCGCCTGCGGCGGGACGAGGCCACCGGCAGGTCCGGGCCGGCCCCGACCTTCGCGATCCTGGATGCCAACTCTGAACCGGGAGGCGCCTGGCAGCACTACTGGCCCAGCCTTGAGCTGTTTTCCCCGGCCGCGCACAGCTCCCTGCCCGGGCACCAGATGCCGGCCTGGCCGGGGAACGGCAACCCGACGGCCCGGCACGTTGCTGATTACCTGAGCAGCTATGAGGCCCGGTACCAGCTCCCCGTTCACCGGCCGGTGCGGGCCACAGCCGTATCCCCGGGCGCGGACGGCGGATACCTTACGGACACCAGCCGGGGACAGTGGACCAGCCGGGTGGTCATCAATGCCACCGGGACGTGGGACGCCCCGTACTTTCCGCAGCTGCCCGGGGCCGGATCCTTCCAGGGCCGGCAACTGCATACGGTGGATTACCGGGGGCCCGAGTCCTACGCCGGCTTGAACGTGATTGTGGTGGGCGGCGGCAACTCAGGTGCGCAGATCGCCGCAGACCTCGCCCCGGCGGCATCGGTCACCTGGGTGACCCGGAAGCCCCCGCGCTACCTCCCGGATGACGTGGACGGCACGGAACTGTTCCGGATTGCCACCCGCCATGTCCGTGCTCTCGCGGCGGGCGAGCCCAGCCCCGGAAGCGCGGCCTCCCTCGGTGACATCGTGGCGGTGCCGGCAGTGCGGAAGGTGCGCGACGCCGGCCTGCTGGAGGCCAGGCCGCTGTTCTCACGCTTCGTCCCGGGTGGAGTCCAATGGCCCGACGGCGAGCAAGCGGCAGCCCACGTTGTTCTGTGGTGCACCGGATTCCGGCCCAGTCTGGTCCATCTGCAGCCCCTGTCGCTGCAGCTCCAAAATGGATCTCCCGCAACGGAACCCCGCCCGGCAACGCGTTCGGCAGGCAGCCCGGGACTGTTCTTCCTGGGTTACGGCGACTGGTGCGGCCCGGCATCGGCCACCCTCATCGGCGTCGGCGCCACAGCCCGGGACACCGTAGCTGCAGCGGCTGCGCAGGCTGCCGAAGCCAGGGCGGAGGCACCAAGTTCGTAGGATGGGGGAATGACCCCAACCGCCGCCGTCGTCCGCTTGGAACGCCACCAGATTGTGCTGTACCTCGCGGCGCTGTTGGCCGGGGGAGCGCTGGGATGGCTGGTTCCCGGGGCCGGACCACCGATGGAAACCGCCATCAACCCGGTCCTTGGTGCGCTGCTGTTCGCCACGTTCCTGGGCATTCCGTTCGGCCGCCTGACCCGGGCGCTTAAGGATGGCAGGTTCATGGCCTCCGTCCTGGTCCTGAATTTTGTGCTGGTTCCGGTTGTGGTCTTTGCGCTTTCACGCTTTGTGGCCGGCGAGGAAGCGCTCCTGGTGGGTGTCGTGATGGTGCTGCTGACTCCCTGTATTGACTACGTGATCGTCTTTTCCGGGCTGGCCGGCGGGGCAAGCGAGCGGCTGCTCGCGGCTGCGCCGATCCTGATGCTGCTGCAAATGCTCCTGCTGCCCGGATATTTGCTGGCGTTCACCGGACCCGGGGTTGTTGCCGCCATTGAGCCCGGCCCCTTTGCCGAGGCCCTGGTGTTCCTCATTCTGGTGCCGATGGGGCTGGCGGCGCTGACGCAGGCGGCGGCACGGCGTTTGGCCGCCGCCGGCGGGCTGATGCGGCTGATGCAGGGGCTGATGGTGCCGCTCATGATGCTGACGCTGGCCGTAGTGGTCGGGTCCCAGATCAGCGGCGTCGGCGGGCAGCTGTCGTTGCTGGCTGCTGTTGTCCCGCTGTACGCCGCTTTCCTGGTCATCATGGTTCCTGTGGGGCTGCTGACGGCCCGCGCGGCCCGCCTTGATGTGCCCGGAACACGCGCCGCGATCTTCAGCGGCGCCACGCGGAACTCCCTGGTGGTGTTGCCCCTGGCGCTCGCCCTGCCGGCGCCGCTGGCGCTGGTTCCCGTCGTCGTCGTCACGCAGACCCTCGTTGAACTGGTCGGCATGGTGGTGTTCGTGCGGCTCATCCCCCTGCTTGTCCGCGCGCCTGCCGGCGCCTGATTGGCCGGCATGAGCGGGTCACCGCCGCCAGCTGTATTCCAGCTCCGGCCGGCCGCGCGTTCCGTACCGGGGAGTCCGAAGCACGGCGCGCTGGTTGCCCAGATGCTCCAGATACCGCCGGACCGTAATCCGGGACATGGTCAGCGCCGCCGAGACCTCGCTGGCGGACATCGGCGATGAAGCGGTCTTCAGCAGCTCCGAAACGGCTTTCAGGGTGTCGGGGGACAGCCCCTTGGGCAACACAGCAGGAACATTGGGGCGCAGGGCGGCCAGGGCGCGGTCCACCTCCGACTGGGTCGCGGAGCTTCCCTGGCCGGCAAGATTCAGGTGGTATTCACGGTAGGCGGCGAGCTTGGCGCTGAAGGCCGAATAGGTGAACGGCTTGATCAGATACTGCGCTATGCCTGCGGACATGGCACTGCGGACGACGGCGAGATCGCGCACCGCTGTAATGGCAATGACATCCGCCGGGACGCCGGCGCCCCGGATGCGCCTGAGCACATCGAGCCCGTGCAGATCCGGCAGGTTCATGTCCAGCAGGATCAGGTCAACCGCCGGTCCCGCCGCAGGGCGGCCGGCAGGGCCGGCCGCGGGGCGGCCGGCGGTGGTCCCGGCATCAGGTCCAGGCGTGGCGGAAGCATTGAGGAAGGTGATCGCGTCGGTGCCGGAGTTCACGACTCCGGCCAGGGCATACCCGCTGGAGCGCCGCACGTATTCGGCATGGGCTTCGGCGACAATCGGATCATCCTCCACCACGAGGACGGTGATGTTGCGCTCGGTGTTCACCGCTGCTCCGTTCCCGTGCCTGAGGGTGCGGCGGTGAGCACGTTCAGGCGGGGCAGGGGAAGCCGGACGATGAACCGCGCGCCGCACCCGGCGGTGCCGCCGGGATCCACCTGCAGTGTTCCGCCCAGCCGCAGCACCGCCTGGCGCACGAGCGGCAGGCCAATGCCGCGGCCGGTCGCGCCGGTGCCGGAGGGCAGCAGCACCTTCGGGTCCTTGGTGCTGAACCCCTGGTCAAAGATCTTCCCGGCATCCAGTTCCGGAATGCCCGGGCCGTTGTCCTGGACCGTGATGCTGAACCACGCACGGTCATCGTTGTCATCCAGGGCAAACCGGGTCTGGACCGCCGGATCGGGAATTCCCTGGACGGCGTCAAAGGCGTTATCGATCAGATTGCCGGCGATGGTCACCAGGTCCCGCGAATCCAGACCCAGGGGAACTTCTGAGCCGGCGTCCGCAAGATCAACGGTCAGTCGAATGGCGCGTTCCCGGGCCTGCGCGGACTTCCCCGTGAGCAGTGCGGCCAGGGCCGGATCGCCGATGGAGGCGACGACGTCGTCGGCCAGTCTCTGCGATTCCTCCAGATCGCGCGTGGCAAACTCCAGTGCTTCGCCGTGCCGGTTCAGCTCAATCAGCGACACAACGGTGTGGAGCCGGTTGGCGTGTTCGTGGGCCTGGGCCTGGAGGGCGTCGGTCAGGGTGCGCATGGACTGCAGTTCTCCGGTCATGGCTTCAATGTCGGTGTGGTCGCGCAGGGTGGTCACCGTGCCGAAGCGCTTGGGCAATGAAGCGGTCCGTTTGCCGCGGCCGTCCCTGCGGCGCCGAACGCCGCCGTCGCGTACCGGCGGAGCGACGGCGGGGGACTGGTTCACCACCAGGATGCGGTCCCGAGCGAAGTGAAACTCGTCCTCCGCGCTCCTGCCCCCGTGCAGCAGGTCGGCCAACGGGCCCGGCAGCCCCAGGGAGCGGACATCCGTAAGTTGGCCGCTGTGGTCGGGTGGCAAACCGAGCAGGGCCGCCGCCTGATCGTTGTAGAGGACGAGTTTTCCCTCGTTGTTCAGGAGCAGCAGGCCTTCGCGCACGGAATGCAGGGCGGAATCGTAAAACGTGAACATGCCCAGCAGCTCTTCGGGCCGGCGGTCCCGGGTGGTGCGCCGCAGATAGCGGCTCAGGACGTAGGAGGCGAGGGCTCCGCACAGCAGCACGCCCAGCACTGAAAGGAACACGGCCGGCAGGTCCGCGTTGCGGGCGATCGCCACCCGATCCACAGTGATGCCGGCTGCGACGAGCGCGGTCACATCTCCCTCCGCGTCAAGAATGGGGACGACGGCCCGGACCGACGGTCCCAGGGTGCCGGCGTAGGTTTCGGTCAAGGACTCTCCGGCCAGCGCCTGGTCCACGGACCCGAGATAAGCCTTGCCAATCGCGTCGTCGCTCCGGTGCGTGAACCGGGTCCGGTCCGGAGCCATGATGGTCAGGAAATCTAGGTCGGCCGCATCCATGACGGTCCGTGCAAACGGCTGCAGGACACTGCTCGGATCCGCGGCCGTCGTGGACTCAAGCACAAAGGGATCCGCGGCGACGGTTCCCGCGACGGAGAGCATCCGCTCCGCGCTCTCCTCGTAGCTGTTCCGCTCAGCCTGATGGTAAAGCGCCAGCGCGAGCCCCAGGGACAGGCAGACGAGAAAAGCCAGTTGCCCCAAAAACAGCCGGCTGGCCAGACTCCACTTCCGCAATTTTTTCCTTTTTACTCACGCACTTGAGAACAGTATGACCACAATCGTGACAGCCGTCACAGGGCCGGATGACGATGTATACGACGAACTTCCGTTCCCGGCGATTCACGTACGGCTCCGCGAAAAGCGGAGAACCGCAGTCTCGGTGCCGCCCAGGAACGCAATGAACCCAGCCTAGGAGCAGCACACATGGCATCTGCCACCCTTCCCGGAGGCGCCGGCTCACCGAAGAGCCCGCGCAAGAAGGACAGAACACACTTTTTGTACATTGCCGTAATTCTCGCGGTGGTGCTTGGCGCCACGCTGGGCCTGGTGCAGCCTGAATTCGCCAAAGGACTGAAGCCCATTGGCACCGCGTTCATCGGATTGATCAAGATGATGATCGCACCGGTCATCTTCTGCACAATTGTCCTCGGCATCGGCTCGATCGCCAAAGCAGCAACGGTGGGCAAGGTCGGCGGGCTGGCCCTTGGCTACTTCATCCTCATGTCCACCTTCGCGCTGGCCATCGGCCTCGTTGTCGGAAACCTGATCCACCCGGGAGAGGGCCTGAACATTGCCGCCGGCGCCGGAGACGCTCCGAAGGTAGCCGAGGACGCTGAGGGCATGGCAGGCTTCCTCCTCAGCATCATCCCCACCACGCTGCTGGCCTCGCTGACGGGCGAGAGCATCCTGCAGACCCTCTTCGTGGCCCTGCTGGTCGGATTCGCGCTGCAGAAGATGGGCTCCACCGGGGCCCCGATCCTCACCCTCATCGGGCAGATCCAGAAGCTGGTCTTCCGCATCCTGGGCATGATCATGTGGCTGGCGCCCATTGGCGCTTTCGGCGCCATTGCCGCCGTCGTTGGCGAAACCGGCGTGGAGGCCATCAAGAGCATGGCCGTGCTGATGATCGCCTTCTACATCACCTGCGCGCTGTTCATCGCCGTCATCCTGGGCGGAGTGCTCAAACTGTGCACCGGCGTGAACATCTTCAAGCTCATGCGCTACCTGGGCCGGGAATACCTCCTGATCTTCTCCACCTCATCCTCCGAGGTTGCCCTGCCGCGCCTGATCGCGAAGATGGAGCACCTGGGCGTGTCCAAGCCCGTGGTGGGCGTTACCGTGCCCACGGGTTACTCGTTCAACCTCGACGGCACCGCCATCTACCTCACCATGTCCGCGCTGTTCGTGGCCTCGGCCATGAACATGCCGCTGGAGCTTGGCGAGCAGATCTCGCTGCTGGTCTTCATGATCATTGCTTCCAAGGGCGCCGCCGGTGTCACGGGTGCAGGCCTGGCAACGCTTGCCGGCGGCCTGCAGTCGCACCGCCCGGACCTGGTGGAGGGTGTCGGCCTGATCGTCGGCATCGACCGCTTCATGTCCGAAGCTCGTGCGCTGACCAACTTCACCGGCAACGCCGTCGCCACCGTCCTGATCGGTACGTGGACCAAGGAAATCGACAAGGAGCAGGTCAATGCGGTGCTGAACCGCGAACGCCCGTTCGATGAATCCACCATGGACGACGCCAGCGCCGAGCCCGAGGCTCCCGCCGCCGAGCCCGAACTGGCAGCCACGGCAACCCGCTAGGGTTTCGGCCTGGGTCGGTCCCGGAGCTGTTGCTCCGCTTTCCTTCCGCTAGGTTGAAGGGCGCTCCCGCAGTTACTGCGGGGCGCCCTTTCGCGTTTCCCGGGCTGCGATCTGACGGGGAAGCCGTCCGCGGCACCGGATGCCGCCGCCGAAAGGTTCGACCTCTAGCTGAGAGTCAAGGCTCGCGGCGCTCCGCGGCGCCGATTCGCGGTATAGGTGTTGCACGGCTGTAATCTTGACAGGGACAGCCCGCAGGACAGCTAGAGACGGAAGCGTGGATTATTACGTGAGCAGCGATCAGAGTTCAACAACTCTGCAGGACGCAACACAGGACGCAGCCGATTCCGTGATGGGGCCGACCGGACGCCCGCTGACGGATTTCCCCGAACCTCCGGTGCTCAGTTCCCACGGTCCCGCCAGGATTATCGCCATGGTGAACCAGAAGGGTGGCGTGGGTAAGACCACGTCCACCATCAACCTCGGCGCCGCACTGGCTGAGGCCGGCCGCAAGGTTCTCCTTGTGGACTTCGACCCGCAGGGAGCCCTGTCCGCAGGCCTGGGCACCAATCCGCATGAGCTGGACCTCACCGTGTACAACGTGCTGATGGACCGCAAGGTGGACATCCGCGAGGCCATCCATGAAACAGGCATCGAGAATATCGACCTTTTGCCAGCCAACATCGACCTTTCCGCCGCCGAAGTGCAGCTGGTCAACGAAGTTGCCCGCGAGCAGGTCCTGGAACGCGCACTGCGCAAAGTGTCGGACGAATACGACGTCATCCTCATCGACTGCCAGCCGTCCCTGGGGCTGCTGACCGTCAATGCGCTGACCGCAGCGCACGGCGTGATCATTCCGCTCATCTGCGAGTTCTTTGCCCTGCGTGCCGTGGCGCTGCTGGTGGAGACCATCGAAAAGGTCCAGGACCGCCTGAACCCGGGCCTGCAGATCGACGGCGTGCTGGCCACCATGTACGACGCACGGACCCTCCACAGCCGCGAAGTCATCTCACGCCTCGTGGAAGCATTCGGGGACAAGGTCTTCGAGACCGTCATCAAGCGCACCATCAAGTTCGCCGACGCCACGGTTGCCGCCGAGCCGATCACCACCTATGCGGGCACCCACCCGGGGGCAGATTCTTACCGCCGCCTGGCCAAGGAATTGATTTCCCGCGGCGGTGCCCCCTAACGCTGGTGGATAGCGGCCAGTCGGAAACGGGTGCCCCGGAGCCCGGCAGCACCGAACCAGGCGAGCCGGCCGAGCCGTCGTCCGGCCCGGCCGTCCGCGGCTTCCGGGTCAAGCTGCAGAACTTCACCGGACCGTTCGACGTCCTGCTGGGGCTGATCTCCAAGCACGAACTCGACATCACCGAAATTGCCCTGGCGGCCGTCACCGACGATTTCATCGGTTACATCCGGGACCTTGGTGCTGACGGCCAGGCATGGGCACTGGATGAAGCCAGTGAATTCCTGGTGATAGCCGCCACCCTGCTGGATCTGAAGGCCGCCCGGCTGCTCCCGGCCGGCGACGTCGAGGATCCGGAGGACGTGGCACTGCTCGAGGCGAGGGACCTGCTGTTCGCGCGGCTTCTCCAGTACCGGGCGTTCAAGCAGATCGCCGCCATTCTCGACTCGCGCCTGCAGGAGGAAGCCGAACGCTTCCCCCGGCAGGTCACCCTCGAACCTCAGTTCGCAGCCATGCTTCCGGACCTCATCTGGCGCACCGGCTCCCAGGACTTCGCGGCCATGGCGGCCAAGGCGCTCACGCCCCGGGAACCGGCGCCCACCACTGTGGGGCTGGCCCACCTGCACACACCCAAAGTGAGCGTGCGGGAGCAGGCAGGCATTGTGGCGGACCGCCTGATGGCTGCCGGAGAACTCACCTTCACCGCCCTGGTCCACGACGCCGGCGGCCCGGTTGCGGTGGCCCGCTTCCTGGCCCTGCTGGAGCTGTTCCGTGACGGAGCCGTGGCCTTTGACCAGCCGGATCCGCTGGGACAGCTGCTCATCAGCTGGGCTGCGGCGCCGGGTGCATGGCCGCCGCCGGCACGCCGGGAAAACGGCGGCGCCACGGAAGCCGCCGGCAATCCCATCATCCTGGAGGAACATGCAGCCGAACCCGTCCACTAACCCTGAGCCAGCCCCGGAGCCGGCCGAGGATGCTCCGGACCTCCGCGCAGCCGTCGAGGCAGTGCTCATGGTGGTTGATGAACCGGTCACCGCGGCCGAACTGGCCGCAGTCCTGGAAGTGCCGGCAGCGGAGGTGGAGGGTATCCTCACGGAACTGCAGCGCGAGTATGACGGCTATACTGGGGGAGGACCCGGTGGCACAGTACGTAGTTTTACTTCAAAAAGAGGTTTTGAACTGCGGGATGTGGCCGGCGGCTGGCGGATCTACTCCCGCGCCGAGTTTGCACCCGTGGTCTCGAAGTTCGTCCTGGGCGGCCAGAGTTCACGTTTGACTCAGGCGGCCCTGGAAACCCTGGCGGTGATTGCCTACCGGCAACCTGTCTCCAGGGCGCGGGTATCAGCCATCCGGGGCGTCAACGTTGATTCCGTCGTCCGGACCCTGGTCCAGCGCGGACTCATTGACGAAGCCGGTGTGGAAGCCGAGACGGGTTCAATGATGTACCGGACCACCCCGTACTTCCTGGAACGGCTCGGGCTTGGCGACCTCAACGAACTTCCGCGGCTTGCACCGCACCTGCCCGGGCTGGAAAACCTGGCTGAATTTGAAGACACTACTTACTAACCGCTACACCCGAAGGATTTTTCATGACACAGGCACCCCGCTCCGGATCCGGATCAGGCCGCAACAACCCGCGCAGCAGCGGGGGAGCAGCCGGCGGCAGGTCCTTCGGTAAGGGCTCCAAGCCTGCCGGCTCCCGCACCGGCGGCCCCCGCGCCGGCGCCCCGCGCTCCGGCCGTTCCGGCGGAGCCCGCGATGCCGGCATGAGCGCCGGAGAATTCCGCGCCAACGGCTACAAGCCCCGCGACGAGTCCGGCGAAAGCCGTCCCGAGAAGTTCCGCTCGGCCGCTTCGCGTGCCTTCGACGGCAAGGGCGGCAAGCCGTCCGGCTCCGGTGCGTCCAAGCCGGGAGCCGGCCAGTTCAAGCCCGAGGGCTACAAGGCCGGCGCCAAGTCAGCCAAACCGTACGGCACCAAGGGTGGCGCATCCCGCACCGGCGGACCCCAGTCCGGCCAGCGCAAGAGCGGCGACCGCGCGTTCCGCAACGAGCGCTTTGGCCAGAACCTGGGTGCCGTCAAGCGGACCAACACCCGCCGTCCGGCCAAGCCCGCCATCTCCGAGCACCACGACCCCGAGGGCATCCGCCTGCAGAAGGTCATGGCCCAGGCCGGCGTGGCATCGCGCCGCGTCTGCGAGGACATGATCCGTGAAGGCCGCGTGGAGGTCGACGGCGAGGTCGTCACCGAGGTTGGTGTCCGCGTTGATCCGCAGAACGTGGCCATCCACGTGGACGGCATGCGGCTGCAGCTGGACGAGAACCTGAAGTACTACGTCTTCAACAAGCCCAGCGGCGTCGTCTGCACCATGGACGACCCCGAAGGCCGTCCGTGCATCAGCGACTTCCTGAAGAGCACCAACAAGCACGAGCGCCTCTTCCACGTCGGCCGCCTGGACACCAACACCGAGGGCCTGCTGCTGCTGACCAACGACGGCGAGCTGGCCAACCGCCTCACGCACCCGTCCTACGAGGTTCCCAAGACCTACCTGGTGCAGGTCCGAGGGCCGATGGCACATGGCGTCGGCGCCCAGATGCGCGAAGGCATGGAACTCGAGGACGGCTTCGCCAGCGTTGATTCCTTCAAGCTGGTGGATTCCACTCCGGGTCACCTCCTCGTTGAGGTTGTCCTGCACTCGGGCCGCAACCGCATTGTCCGCCGCCTGTTCGACGCGGTCGGGCACCCGGTCGAACGCCTGGTCCGCACTCAGGTGGGTCCGATCCGCGTGAACGACCAGCGCCAGGGCAGCATCCGCGTACTCGGCCGCGGCGAAGTCGGCCACCTCCTGGCCTCCGTAGGCCTCTAAGGCAGTGGGCGCGGCACAGGGTTCCGCCACGCATCTGTCCGGTCCGGTCCTCGTGATCGGCACCGGCCTGCTCGGCACCAGCATTGGCCTGGGGCTGCGCCGGCAGGGAGTCGACGTTGTGTTGTCCGACATTTCGCCGTCGACGGCGGCGGTCGCCCGGGACATTGGCGCCGGCCGCCTGCTGGAAACGGTGGAGGAGGGCTTCGCGCCCGAACTCGTGGTCGTCGCAGCACCGCCGGACGTTACCGCGTCCCTGGCGGTGCAGGCGCTCAAGGATTGGCCCGACGCCGTCGTCGTGGACATTGCCAGCGTCAAGAGTGCCGTGCTGTCGGATCTGCGCGACTCCGGCGCCGACCTCAGCCGCTACGTGGGCACCCACCCGATGGCGGGGCGGGAGAAATCCGGTCCGGTTGCTGCGCTGGGAGAGCTGTTCACCTCCATGCCGTGGGTCATCTGTGCCAGCGAGGAGAGCGCGCCGCAGGCCGTCAAGGTCGCCGAAGCGCTGGCCATCGACCTCGGAGCAGTGGTCTCGCGCATGAGCGCCGAAGACCACGACCAGTCGGTGGCCCTGGTGTCGCACCTGCCGCAGATCATGTCCTCACTGGTGGCCAGCCGGCTGCAGGAAACACCGGCGCAGGCCATGGCGCTGGCCGGCAACGGCCTGCGGGACGTCACCCGGATTGCCGCCAGCGACCCCAAACTCTGGGTGCAGATCCTCTCCGGAAATGCCCCCCGGCTGGTGGAAATCCTCTATGGCGTGCGGGAGGACCTCAACCGGCTCATCAACACGCTGGAGGACCCGGTGGCGGACGGAGCCCGGCTGGACATGGCCCAGCTGATTTCCGAAGGCAACACCGGCCAGGCACGCATCCCGGGCAAGCATGGAGCGCCGCCGCAGTCCTTCGTCAGCTTCACCGTCCTGGTGGATGACACCCCGGGCCAGATCGCCCGGCTGCTCACGGAGATCGGCGAGATCGGCGTGAACCTGGAAGATCTTCGGCTGGAGCATTCCTCCGGCCAGCAGGTGGGGCGGGCGGAGATTTCTGTCCTGCCCAGCCGCGTGCACAACCTGGTAGATGAATTGAGCGCCCGCGGGTGGAAGGTAGTGGAGTGACTGAAGAACGTAATCCGGCCATGTTTCGGCTGGGAAAGCCCCTTGTGGTGGCCATCGACGGACCCTCGGGATCCGGCAAGTCCAGCATTAGCCGGGAAGCCGCACGCCGGCTCCACGCGGCATACCTGGACACCGGGGCCATGTACCGGGCAGTCACGCTCTACTGCATGGAAGCGGGTATCGACCTCACGGACGCCGTGGCCGTCGAAGCCGCCACCCGCAACGCCGACATTGAGCTGAGCACGTCCCCGGATGCCGAATGGGTCCGCGTCAGCGGCCGCGACGTCACGGACGCTATCCGTGAACCGTCGGTCTCCTCCTCGGTCAGCGCCGTGGCCACCACACTGGGTGCGCGCGCTGAACTGGTCCGCCGCCAGCAGCAGATGATCGCCGACTCCGGCCTGCGCATCGTGGCCGAAGGCCGGGACATCACCACCGTCGTCGCACCGCGGGCCGAGGTGCGCATCCTCCTCACCGCGTCCGAGGAAGCCCGCATGCGGCGCCGCGGCGTCCAGCTCGGCGGCACCCAAAGCGCAGCGGCGCTCAAGGAACAGGTCCTGACCCGCGACGCCAAGGATTCCACCGTGGTGAACTTCCAGCAGGCGGCCGACGGCGTGGTCACCATCGACTCCTCCGACCTGGACTTCGAAGAAACCGTGCAGGCCGTGCTGGACGTGGTGTATTCCAGCACACACTAGGTCTCTGCGGAGACAAACGATGCGGACGTGCACCGGCAGGGTCAAATGCCCTGCCGGTGCCGCACGTGTTTCAATGGACAGGTGGGACTGCGGTGTCATCACCCGCGGAACCCCTCACAAAACTTACCGGGCTGAACTGTCCGGGGACGGCCTGCTTGCAGTGCTGCAGACCTCAACGGAAAGAAAGCAAAAATGACGAACTCCTCATATTCCGGCAGCGCCGGCGACGAGACGGGCCAGGAAGAGTACATTCCGGCCGGAGAGGACCAGGTTAACGAACGCCTGGCCACAATGGACGACGCCGAGACCGAGCTGCGCGCGGAGACGCTGCGGGCCGGCCTGGACGACTATGAACTCGACGAAGAAGACGCAGCCCTGCTGGCCGGCGGCTTCGAAGAGTACGACGAAGACGCGCCCCTCCTGCAGGACCCCGTCGTCGCCATCGTGGGACGGCCGAACGTCGGCAAGTCCACCCTGGTGAACCGTATCCTCGGCCGCCGCGAAGCAGTTGTCGAGGACACCCCCGGCGTCACCCGCGACCGCGTTTCCTACCCCGCCACCTGGAACGGCGTGAATTTCACGCTCGTTGACACCGGCGGCTGGGAGCACGACGCCCGCGGCATCCATGCCCGCGTGGCAGGCCAGGCCGAGGTGGCCGTGGATCACGCGGACGCCGTCATGCTTGTGGTTGACGCCACCGTTGGCATCACCGCCACGGATGAAGCCGTGGTGCGGATGCTCCGCGGCAAGAAGAAGCCGGTCATCGTTGTTGCCAACAAGGTGGACGACATCCAGAACGAAGCCGACGCTTCCCAGCTCTGGGGCCTTGGGTTCGGCGAACCGTACCCGGTTTCGGCCCTGCACGGCCGCGGCACCGCCGACATGCTCGACGCCGTCATGGAGGTGCTGCCCGAGTACTCGGCCTACGGCGGACTGGACAAGTCCGGCGGGCCGCGCCGCATCGCCCTGATTGGACGTCCGAACGTGGGCAAGTCCTCGCTGCTGAACAAGCTGGCCGGCACCGAGCGCGTTGTTGTTGACGACACCGCCGGCACCACCCGCGACCCGGTTGATGAGCTCATCGAACTCGGCGGGCGCACCTGGCGCTTCGTGGACACCGCCGGTATCCGCCGCCGCCAGCACATGGCACAGGGCGCCGACTTCTACGCTTCGCTCCGGACCCAGTCCGCGCTGGAAAAGGCCGAGGTCGCCGTCGTGCTCCTGGCCGTGGACGAAGTCCTCAGCGAACAGGACGTCCGCATCCTGCAGCTCGCCATCGAGTCCGGCCGTGCCCTGGTGCTGGCCTTCAACAAGTGGGATCTGCTCGACGACGAACGCCGCCGCTACCTGCAGATCGAGATCGAGCGCGACCTGGCCCACGTGGAGTGGGCCCCGAGCGTGAACATCTCAGCCAAGACCGGCTGGCACAAGGACAAGCTCGTTCCGGCGCTGGACAAGGCCCTGGAGAGCTGGGACAAGCGCATCCCCACCGGCAAGCTCAATGCCTTCCTGGGTGAGCTTGTTGCGGCGCATCCGCACCCGGTGCGCGGCGGCAAGCAGCCCCGCATCCTCTTCGGCACGCAGGCATCGTCCCGCCCGCCGAAGTTTGTCCTGTTCACCACCGGGTTCCTGGATCCGGGCTACCGCCGGTTCATCACCCGCCGCCTGCGTGAGACGTTCGGTTTCGAGGGCACGCCCATCGAAGTCAACATGCGCGTGCGCGAAAAGCGCGGCAAGAACCGCTAGACATTGTGGTGCCCCGGAGGCTGCTGAGGCCTTCGGGGTTTCCCGATTCGGGAAAAGCACCGGCAATGATGTAGAGTATTCGAGTTGGTTCGGCCGGAAACAAACCGGCTGGGTAACGGGTTGTGGCGCAGCTTGGTAGCGCACCTGACTGGGGGTCAGGGGGTCGCAGGTTCAAATCCTGTCAACCCGACAATTGGGCCTGATGGAACGAAAGTTTCATTGGGTCTTTTGTCGTTAAAGCGCGTTTTTGCGGTTTCCCGGTTTGTGTACAGGTGCCCGGCCTGTCCCGTTCTCCCCGGCCTGTCCTAGTTCTCCGCGAACTGCCGCTTCCCTGAAACCCCGTCCCTCAAACCGAAGCGGTACTGTGAACGCCATGGCAGCGGACGTCATCCTCCTGACCGGGCCTCCGGGGGTCGGCAAGAGCACAACCGCCGGACGTCTCGCCCGGACCTATCCCAAGGCTGTGCACCTGCAGACTGACGATTTCTGGCATTACATAGCAGCCGGACACATCCCGCCGTACCTGTCCGCGTCGGATGCCCAGAATCAAACGGTGATGAGCGTCATCCAGGGAGCCGCCAGGACGTATGCCGGGGGCGGCTTCGTGACTGTTGTCGACGGCATCATCGGCCCCTGGATGCTGGCCCACTTCCGCTGGACTGCCGCCGGGGCAGGCGCCGGAACACCCAGGGTGCACTGGATAGTGCTGCGCCCGAGCCGGGAGGAAGCCCTGCGGCGGGCGCTGGCCAGGACATTGCCCGGGGCACTCGTCGAAGAAGGGCCCGTCACCGCGATGTGGGATCAGTTCGCGGATCTGGGAGCCCTGAACCGGCATGCGATCGACACCTCCGCGGATACCCCGGAGATGACGCTGGCAAGAGTCCGGGAAGCCGTGGAAAGCGGGGCATTCCTGCTCAGCGGTTGACGCCCGGAGAGCTCAGTGTCCCAGCATCCTGACATCTTGGAGGACTTCGCCCATCCGCCCCTGAAACTGGTGTCCGCCGCTGTCATGGCGGCGGATGACGGCCTGCGGAAGCCGGGACGCGTGGCGGTCCACATGATCAGCCGGCACGACGTCGTCGTCCATGCACTGGTGGAGGAACAGCGGCAGATCCGCCGGCAGTTCGGCATCCCCGGGCAGGGAGTACTCCGCCTGCCAGCCTTCAGAGCCCCAGAACGGCATCGCCAACAGGACCAGCCCGCGGGGCAGGGGTTCCACGGGGTCATCCGCGTACTGCAGGAGGACCATGGATGCGCCGAAGGAATGGGCGACGACGACCGGTTCCGGGCCGATGTTCCGGAGCTGCCGGCTCAGTTCGCGGCGCCAGGCTGCGGCCGACATGTCCTCGTCGGGAAACCGGGGTGCCAGCACCTCAGCGCCCGGCATGCTGCGCAGATCTGCGGCCATCAGCTGGTCGTCCAGCCATCCTCCGGCCCCGTGAACGAACAGGATCTCCATGGATTCTCCTTCCTGCCGGCTGCGGCGCCGATTGCTGCAGGGCCGCTTGTTACCGGGCGAGCCGGGCCAGCTCCGCCCGCAGATCCATGGTGCCGGTGTGCAGCACCGTTTGAAACCCCTGTTCCTTCGCGGCGGCTATGTTCAGGGCGTTGTCATCAATGAAGACAATGTCTGCCGGCCGCGCTTTCAGGTCAGTGGCCACATGGCCGAATGGCCGAAGATCCGCGGATCGGGTTTCATCATCCCCAGCTGCCCGCTGAAGTACAGGCGCGAAAAATACCGCGGCCACACAGCCTTGGCGGCGTAGCGGCGCGACATCGCCGCGGGCATGTTCGACAGCAGCGCCAGGGAGGCACCCTCCTCCCTGAGCGTGTCCAGGACGGCCAGGGTGTTGGGATTGAGGTGGGACCACTGGGCCGCGTCGAGGGCTTCCAGCTCACACAGCTCTTCCGGGGTTGGCGCCCGGCCCAGGACTGCCGTCCAGTACTGTGCGGGGTCCGCTGTTCCGGCGTCGAAGGCATCGCGGCGGCTCCAATAGGGACTTCCGGCCGGCTGAAGATCCAGCCCGGTGGCCTGACGCAGGGCCCGCCAGTCCGCTTGCTCGGGTGCCGTGGAGATCACCATGCCGTAGTCGAAGAGGTACCACAGGCCGGGGCGGGACAGCCGGCTCATCTAGGCCGCCAAATCTCTGCGCAGGAGCCATGGCACCAAGACATCACGGATGCGGCTGGTGGTGGCCGGAAGGATCCCGATCATAAAAGCTCCTTGTCTCAACGTGCAGAACGGTGGTGCCGCCGAGCATAACAATGCGCAGTCAGGGTCTCGTCTGGGACCGCACGGCCCCTTACCCTTGGGAACACCCCCACCCCAGGAATGCCCGACAGATGGAACGTGGACCCGCCATGGAACGACGACGACGCCGAACGGCCGCAGCCGTGGCTGCTTCCGTGTGCCTGGCCATGGTGACGGCGTGCAGTTACGAATCCGCCGGCCGGGACCCGGCGGCCGCCGGCGGGGACAACCCTGCCGCTGACGCCGCTTCCCCGCAAACGGTCACAACCGGACTTGAAGCACCGTGGTCCATCACCTTCCACGGCGGCACCCCGTTGGTCAGCGAACGCGATTCCGCCCGGATCCTCGAACTGGACGCCCAGGGAAACCCCCGCGAGGTCGGCATCATCATCAGCAGCGCAGCCGGTGGGGGAGGGAGCAGCGGGGAGGGCGGCCTGCTGGGCATCACCGTGCGGGACGGATACCTCTACAGCTACTTGACCGCGGGCGATGAGAACCGCATCGAGCGGCGGGAACTGACGGGCGGCGCCGGTTCCCTGGGGCTGGGCAGCTCCGAGACCATTGTGGCGGGGATCGAGGCGGGCCCCATCCACAACGGTGGACGCCTCGCGTTCGGGCCGGACGGAATGCTCTACGCCAGCACCGGAGACGCCGGAAACCGTGACAGCGCCCAGGACACACAATCCCTCTCCGGAAAGATCCTGCGGATGACTCCGGAAGGCGGCGCCCCGGAGGACAACCCGTTTCCCGGCTCGCTTGTCTACAGCTTCGGACACCGCAATCCGCAGGGCCTCGCCTGGGACGCGGAGGGAACCCTCTATTCGAGTGAATTTGGGCAGAACACCTGGGACGAACTCAACGTGATTGAACCCGGCGGCAATTACGGCTGGCCCGATGTGGAGGGGATCGCCGGCGGGGACGGCTTCATTGATCCGGTTCAGCAGTGGGATCCGTCGGAGGCAAGCCCCAGCGGCATTACGGTGGCGGGAAACTTCGTGTACATCGCCAATCTGCGCGGGGAACGGCTGCGGACGGTGCCGCTGGATGATCTCCGGACCTCCGCCGACGCGCTGACAGGTGAGTACGGGCGGCTGCGCGACGCCGTCACCGCCCCGGACGGCACAGTGTGGGTGCTCACCAACAACACGGACGGCCGGGGCCGGCCCGGAGAAGACGATGACCGGATTCTGCGCCTGGACGAGAGCGGCTGATCCGGCACAAGGAGGAACAATGGATGCTGAACACGGCCCCTGGATTGAGGACCGTCAGGAAATCCCCTATTTTGCGCTGCCGGTCGTCACCGACATGGACTCATTGGCACGGGACGTCCCGCCCGTGGAGGACAAGCTCCTGTCACTGGTGGGGTACACGGGTGCCGACCCCTATCCCATCTTCTGGCGCTACACATCCATCAACATGTCCGGTGCCCTTCGGGTGGACGTGGGCGCCCGGCTCACCGGCCCGCTGCCGGCCACCACAGCGGGAAACACGGGAGTCCTGCCGGCGGGCAGATACCTCTGCCGGCTTCATCAGGGCGATCCAGGGGGAGTGGCGAAGGCGACAGGCCGTCTTTTGGACTGGGCCCAGGTCCAGGGCCTGGTGTTTGACCGTCCCGCGTCCGATCCGGACGGGTGGACATGCCGGCTGGAGGAATACCTGGTGGATCCGGCGGATGCACCGGACCCCGGGGACTGGCGGATCCGCATCGCACTCAAACTCACTGACACGCCACAGGTTCAACACCTTGCTGAGCATCCGGCCGCGGTACCGGAGCCGACATGATCGATGTCATCATCGCCGGCGGCGGCCCCACCGGAATCATGCTGGCCACGGAACTGCGGCTGCAGGGGCTGGACGTGCTCGTGCTGGAGAAGGACCCGGAACCGACGAAGATTGACAGGTCCGGCGGACTGCATGCGCGCAGCATCGAAATCATGGACCAGCGCGGTTTGCTGGAGAACTTCCTGCCGCTGGGCAGGAAATATCCCCTCGCCGGGTTCTTTGCCGGGATCACCAAGGATCAGCCGGATGACCTGGACACCCCCCACCCCTATGTGCTGGCCATCCCGCAGACGGTAACCGAGCGGCTGCTCACCGACCACGCGCAGGAAATCGGCGTCGTCATCCGGCGGGACCGGGAGCTGACCGCTCTGGCACAGGACGACGGCGGCGTCACCGTTGAGCTGGACGGCGGCGGCCCGTTGCGCTCGCGGTACCTGGTGGGCTGCGACGGAGGACGCAGTACCGTGCGCAAGCAGCTCGGCGTCGGGTTCCCCGGAGAACCCAGCGGGCAGGAGTGGCTGCTGGGAGAGCTCGAGTTGGGGGCTCCGGAGGAAACCGTGACGGAGGTGGTCACGCGTGTGCGTGAGACGTACAAGGACTTTGGTGCTGTGCCGCTTGGCGGTGGCCTGTACCGGGTGGTGGTTCCCGCCGACGACGTCGCCGAAGACCGCACCGCACCGCCCACCACGGACGAGCTGCTGCAGCAGCTGCGCAGGATCGCCGGGACCGACTTTGATGCCCGCGCCCCGCGGTGGATTTCGCGTTTTGGCGATGCCACCCGGTTGGCGGACATTTACCGGAGCGGGCGGGTGCTGCTGGCCGGGGATGCCGCGCACATTCATCCGCCTTTTGGGGGACAGGGGCTGAACCTTGGCCTGCAGGATGCGTTCAATCTAGGGTGGAAGCTCGCTGCCGCAGTGAAGGGCTGGGCGCCGGAGGGACTGCTGGACAGCTACCAGGCCGAACGGCGCCCGGTGGCCGCCGCCGTTCTGCAGAACACCCGCGCACAGGGTGTGCTGACGTCTCCGGAACCGGGGCCGCAGGCAGTCCGGCGGCTGGTCGCTGAACTGATGGAGTTCGCCGAAGTGAACCGCTTCCTGATCGAGAAGATCACCGCAACCGGAATCCGCTACGACTTTGGGGACGGACCCGAGCTGCTCGGCCGGCGGATGCCCGATGCGGCGCTGGGAGAGCGGCGTCTCTACGAGCTGATGCGGAGCGGCCGCGGGCTCTTGCTGGATCGAACGGGAGTGCTCTCCCCGGCGGGATGGGCGGACCGGGTCGACTACGTTGCCGACGACGGGGCGGCCGGCGACCGGGCGGTCACCGACGCTGTGGCCGCCGGGGCTGTCGACGCCGATGCGGGCACGGTGGGAGTGCAGGACCCGCCTGCCGTGCTGCTGCGTCCGGACGGCCATGTGGCATGGGTGGGCAGCAGCCAGGAGGAGCTGGCCGCGGTGTTGCCCCAGTGGTTCGGGGCAGCCGCCTCCCCGGAAGGGCCAGTGCCCAGCGGAATAACGTGACCAGCCGGAAAACACGGGAGCGGCAACGGAAACTCCCGGTGAGAGGGGACCAGCATGGAGCACGCGGTCAGTGCCTTCGCCATTTCTTTGAACGTGCCGGAGCCTAAAGCATCGGCGCGCTTTCTGACGGAGCACTTTAACTACAAAGTCCAAATGAGCAGTGACGGTTTCTCGTCCCTTCGCACCGGACGGCGGATCGAACATCATCTTTCTCCGAACCGGTCTGCAGACCTTCAAGCCGCCCGAAGCGGCGGGCAGCGCCGGAGACGGGCTGCTGCTGGTGCTGGTGGTAATGGATCTGGATGGTTATCACCGGGAACTGGAAGCTCGCGGCGTCGACGTTGTCATCCCGCCGGAAACGGAGGGCTGGGGCGAGCGCTTTGCCCAGTACCGCGATCCGAACGGGCTGATTGTCCAGCTGGTGCAGTGGGTGTGACGTGCCGCCGGTGGGGATGCCCGGCCGTCAGTCCCCGAACCGCAGCAGCCGAACTCCATGAGGCTCCACGTCCAGAGTGATGGATCCGTTGGTGGCCGTCAGCGGTTCGCGCCCCCACGCATCGCGCGCTTCGTCCCAATGAGAGCACCCCAGGTCCGCGAGGTGTGCCTTGTACGTTGTTGCCTCGGATCCGAGCCAAAACACCGCGCGCCATTGGGCGCCGTCGCGCTCGGCCGCCCAGATGACCAAATTGCCGTCACGCACGGTCTCACGGCTCGAGTCACACTCCAGGAGTGCCAGCACCTCATCATTTGTCAGCATCGCCAACGTTTCCCGGGAGGAATCCGGAAGGTGTCCGCCGAACATCAGAGGCGAACGCATAAGGCACCACAACGTCATCAGTGTGCGCTGTTCCGCTGGCGTGAATCGGCTTTGGCGGTCGTCGCCCACGTGCGCACGAATGCCGATTCGGCCAAGGGGAAGCATGTCAGCGTCTGCCCAAGCCCCTGGACGCTGGTGGGGAGCCCAGCGCGCAGCCCGCTGGAACTGTTCGTGGAGATGCGCCCATTCATCCCAGAAATCGTCGGAGATCCGCCACATTTGTGCTGTTTCGCGCAGCAGGTCGAGGTTTTTCAGTGACAGTTGTTTGCCGGGAGAGAGGCTCAGGACCATCGGCCGGCCGGCAGCATCGATCGCACGCGAAATCGCTGCGATCTCGTCGGTTTGGATGGGCGGGTACAGGACATCGTCGAGCTTAATGAAGTCGACGCCCCACGAGGCCAGCTGCGCCAGGACTGAGTCGTAGTAGGCCTGCGCTCCCGGCGCTTCCATGTTGACGCCGTAATTGTCCGGATTCCAGGAGCAGACGTTTGTCCGGTCGGCGATGTCAGCACAGGTGGCCGGGGAACCGAGAACCGGGAGGTGCTCGTCGGCGGCGCGGCGGGGCACCCCTCGCATCAGGTGCACGCCAAAGCGGAGACCGAGCGCATGGACCTGTTCAGCCAATTCCGTGAAGCCGTCGCGTTTCGCCGAGGGGAACCGGCTGCGCGCGGGCTGCGGCCTGCCCCAGCCATCGAGGACCGGTGCCGAGACGGTGCGGTAGTCACTCGTGCCGGGGTCCGGCTCGTACCACTGGATGTCCACGACGACCGTATCCCACCCGTAGGGAAGCAAGTGCTCCGCCATGTACCGCGCATTCGCGAGCACCTCAGCCTCCGTGACGGAGGCGCCGAAGCAGTCCCAGCTGTTCCAGCCCATCGGTGGTCTTGCGGCCAGTGCTGAACGTTCCGCAGTCATGCGGTCCGTTCCGGCCGCAGGGTGCGGACGCGGGTCAAAGGACATCGGCATCAACGGTCACAGTGGCGAAGGAGTGCGGGGGAAGGGTGAGGCGCAGACCCGTGGGGGTGGCCTCGAAGCCCTTAAGCTCGACGGGACTTACGACGTCGGCTGCGCCCGGGCGGTTGTGTGCATCGGGACGGGTGGAAGTGAGGAGGCGTCCGGCGCCGCCGCTGACCGTGCCGCCGCGGAACGCCAGGTTGATGTGGAGCGGGGAGTCCAGGCTGACATTCGTGAGGGAGACCAGAACCCTGCCGTCTTTCGTGCTCGCGGATGCGGATGCGACAGGGAAGTCTCGGCCGTCCACAGTGTGGGTGGGGCCGGTAACGGCCGTGGGGAGCACCGTGGCGTCGTGGTGGCCCTTGTTCATTTCGAACACATGGTAGGTGGGCGTTCGAACCATCCCGCCCCCGTCGGGATCAGTCAGCAGCATCGCCTGCAGCACATTGACCGTCTGTGCGATGTTCGCCATCCTGAGGCGGTCGGCGAAGCCGTGAAAGACGTCAAAGTGCCAGGCGGCCACCATGGCGTCGCGCATGGTGTTCTGTTGAAAGAGGAACCCGGGGTGGGTCCCTGGCTCGACATCCCACCACGTGCCCCACTCATCCAGGACCATCCCGTACTTCTTCTCGGGGTCGTAGACATCCATGACGGCGGCATGCGAGCGAAGCAGCTCCTCGATGCCTTGCGCTGCCACGATGGTGCTCCAATAGGAAGCGTCATCGAACTCTGTTGCACTTCCCTTCGCGGACCAGCTTCCGCCGATCGTGTAGTAATGCACCGAGACACCTTCCCACGGCACAGAGGAGAAGGGGTGCGCGCCTATCTCGGGGATAACCTCCATCAGGGTCTTCGTCCAGGCGGTATCGGCGCCGTCCGCTCCAGCCGCGATGCGATAGAGAGGCGTTTCGTTCCCGCTTTGGCAGAAGGTGCCGAACTGACGGGCCAGGTCGGCGTACGCGCCGGCGCGCATGTTGCCGCCGCAGCCCCAACTTTCGTTGCCGAGTCCCCAGAACGCTACGGTCCAAGGCTTCTCCCGCCCGTGCGAGCGGCGAAGGTCGGCCATCGGGGACGTGCCGGCACCGGTCAGATACTCGATCCAATCGGCCATTTCCTGCACTGTGCCTGAGCCGACATTACCCGAGATGTAGGCCTCGGCTCCGAGCAGTTCACAGAGGGCCATGAACTCGTGGGTCCCGAATGAGTTGTCCTCGGCGACCCCTCCCCATAGCGTGTTGATAAGGCCCGGGCGGTCCGCGCGGGGCCCAATGCCGTCGGTCCAGTGGTAGCGGTCAGCGAAACAGCCGCCAGGCCAACGCAGGTTCGGGATGTCCAAGGCGCGCAGGGCCTCAACCACGTCGAGCCGGATTCCCCCAACATTCGGGACCGGGGAGTCCTCGCCAACCCAGAAGCCGTCATAAATGCACCGCCCAAGGTGCTCAGCGAAGTGGCCGTAGAGGTGCTTGCTGATGGTGGCGCCGGGCCGGTCCAGATCTATGGTGACGGTGGTATTGGTGGTGTTCACGAAGGGCTCCAGTGAGGTTGGGGTTGGCTGAGGGCCGCGGCGCACCGCTGAGGATCAGGCATCGATGCGGACCAGCCGCAATACCAGTGCCCTGTCGGGGTGGAAGGTGGGCAGGTCGAGTCCAGCCTCCCGGAGCAGGCTCCCCGAGTAGGACGGAGCCTCAGCTACAGAATCGAGATCGGAGGTTGAGTCCAACCAGGACGGATTCAGCCACCATGGTCCGAGCGACTCGGGGCGGGCAGACTCGATACGGTAGCTGGCATCGGAGAGGAGCCCCGGCAGCCGGACCCTGCGCCGTGAGTCCGCGGACAGCGGCGGCGTTACCAAGGTGTAGATGGCCTCGGAACCGTCGGCGGCGACGACACCGCGCAGGGCCGGGGCATCAGGGTCAAAGTCTCCGTTGGCGACGACCCTGCCGGTGCTGATCAGTTCCCGATGCTGCTGGTAAGCGGCAATCCAGCGGGACAGGGTGGCGCTGTCCTCGCTGCTCAATTCGCGAATATCCCATTCGATGCCGAAATGACCGAGGAAAGCGATCGCGCAGCGGGTATGAAGATCGCTCGTGCGCCCGGTGACGGAGGAGACAGCTGAAGCGACGTGTGATCCGAGCATTTCGGGTGGGACCAGGAGTCCGGTCCACCGCAGCATCCGGGCGCGGTCGAGGGGATCCTGATTGTCGGAGGTATGCACGCGGTCAGTGCGCTGGAGAATGCCCAGGTCGACCCGGCCGCCGCCCGAAGCGCAGCTCTCGATCTCCAGCCCGGGGTGTCGGGACCGCAGCTGATCGATCAGTTCGTAGACGGCGAGGGTTTGGTCGTGGACAGCGGGCGTCCCTGTACCGGGATGGCCGGCATCGATCAGGTCGCGGTTGTGGTCCCACTTGAGGCAGGCGACGCCGAGGTCGCTGACCAGGCCATCGAGGACGCCGAGAATGTGCGCAAAGGCCTCTGGATTCGTCAGGTCCAGGACCTGCTGATTGCGGAAACGAGGTGGCAGTTCCGCGCGCGCCCGGAGAAGCCAGTCGGGGTGCGCGCGGGCGAGGTCGGAGTCCTCATTGACCATTTCCGGCTCGACCCACAAACCAAACTCCATCCCGAGGCCGCGGACATGCTCGGCGAGGGGCGCGAGACCGTCCGGCCAGGACTTCTCGTCGGGAATCCAGTCGCCCAACCCCGCGGTGTCGTCAGAACGGCCTTGGAACCACCCGTCATCGAGGACATAGCGCTCGACTCCGAGGTCCGCGGCACGCGTCGCAAGGTCCGCCAGTGTCTCGAAGTCCTGATCGAAGTACACGGCCTCCCACACATTGAGCGTGACGGGGCGGGGACGGTGGGAGGAAAGCGAACGGTCCCGTAAGAAGTCGTGGTAACGTGCCGAGGCGGAATCCAGTCCAATCCCTAAGCTGCCGTAAACCCAGGGGGAGACGTATCTTTCGCCACTTGCAAGACGCACTTCACCGGGCAGGAGAAGTTCGCCGCCGCGAAAAGCCAGATACCCGTCGCTGCGTTCGACAGCGTGCTCGTGGTTACCGCCGATGCCGACGTGACAGAGCCACACGCGGCCGGACCCGGCATCAAAGCCCGGTGTTCCAATCGCGACGACTGTCGTGGCGTCCAGACCGGTGCGCCCGCGGCGGGACTCCCGTGCATGGGTTCCCACCACGACGGGGTGACGCTGCGGAATCTTCTCGGTGCCCCACCGACCCGAGAAATCAAGGATTTCGCGGGCGTCCAACGGCAGACGCAGAGAAGGATCGACGCCGATCACTTCGAGATGATTGGAACCAGTGCCGTCATTGCGCACGCTGGTCCTGGTGCGCAGTAATCCACGGGGCGAGAGATCGATCTCTATCTCGACGTGAATTTTAGCCCATTCGTCGTGGGCACTAATGGCCACGAGGCCCCCCGGGCATTGCGCGACGCAGCCCTCTGCCAGGGTTTCACCGTCCACGGTGACCGAGCTGACCTCCAACCGGGGGGACCACGCCGCGCCTGTGCGGTGGGCCCGGATTCCGGGCAAGCCACTCCAGCCGTAAGAGTGTTCAGGCAGGATCCCGGCTTCATAGGGAACGTCGGACTGGTTGCCGATGCCCGGCCGAAAGCTGGTCCGCGCGTAGTCCACAAGCTCGTGATCGTCCGCGTTGATCCGTGGGCCCCAGTGAACGATCGCCGGTGGAGCACCTGCGGCCTGGGTGAGCAGGACTGACACGTCCTCAGCGAAGAGGTGAATAACCCGCGGAAATTCCATACGGATATTCATACCGTCATTCCATAAGTGAGTAAAGTAACAGAGATCGATCTCAAAGAAGAGGAGCATTTATGAAGCTGGCCCAGTTGGCACCGGACGGCAGCCGTCTCGAGGGTGGCATCTTCGATGACCGCCGCCGGTTGAACCGGGCCTACCTCCTGTCGCTGCAAGACGACGCACTGCTGCAGAACTTCTTCCTTGAAGCCGGGATCGGCGACCAGGCCTGGCATCTCCAGTCCTCCCGGGACGCGGCCCGCGGCTTGGAGCGCCATTGGGGCTGGGAGACACCCGGCGCGCTCCTGCGCGGCCATTTTCTCGGCCATTGGCTGTCGGCCGCGGCCCGGGAAGTTGCGGTGACGGGGGACAGCCTGCTCCGTGCGCGGATCGGCTCAGTCCTCGACGGACTTGAGCGCTGTCAGCTTGAGAACGGGGGAGGGTGGATTTGGGCTGTTCCGCCGGCTTTCCTTCGCCGACTCGCGGATGGCCGGCCCGTGTGGGCGCCGCAGTACGCGATGCACAAAACTCTGATGGGACTCGTGGATGTCCACTCGGATCTCGGCGATGAGCGGGCACTGCGGTTGGCCCGAAACGCGACCACACCGATCCTCGAATGGGCGCGGGGGTTCGACGACGATGCATTCCAAACAATCCTGGAGGTCGAGACCGGGGGAATGATCGAAGTGTGGGCTGATCTTTTCGCTCTTACCGGAGACAGCATCTACTTGGAACTGCTCGAACGCTACTACCACCGTTCCCTTTTCGACGGGCTGCTTGCGGGGCGGGACATGCTGACCAACATGCATGCCAACACCACCATTCCAGAAGTCCTCGGTGCTGCCCGTGCCTATGAAGTCACGGGTGAAGACCGCTGGCGCCGCATCGTTGAGGCGTACTGGGACCAGGCCGTCACCAGCCGAGGCACGTTCTGCACGGGGGGCCAGACCTCCGGCGAGATTTGGACGCCTCCGTTCGAGTTCGCCTCACGCCGGGGCGAAAAGACGCAGGAGCATTGCAGTGTCTACAACATGATCCGCCTCGCGGACACCCTGATGCGGTGGACGGGGGATCTCTCATACGCCGACTACATTGAGCAGAACCTTTACAACGGAATCCTTGCCCAGCAGAATCCGCGCACCGGCATGGTCGCCTACTTCCTCCCGCTTGAGGGCGGCGGCCGCAAGAACTGGGGAACTCCAACAGAGGACTTTTGGTGCTGCCATGGCACCCTGGTGCAGGCCCACACCCGGCATTCCGGCCTGATCTTCTATCTGGGGGAGGACGGCGTGCTGACGGTTGCCCAGCACATTTCGGCGCGGGCGAGGGTCGCTGCCACCAACGGTGACGCCGACGTGCGGGTCAAGGTTCTTGACGACGCCGGCTACGTCGGTCCGGATTCGAATGCAGGCGGTGCCGGCGATGCCCACAGGCCTTCCGCTGTCCGGATCCGCATCGAGATCACTTCGAACGAAGGAGCCGCGCTGAGCGTGCGGATCAGGGTCCCGGAGTGGAGCGCCGCGGAGCCCATGCTGTCGGGGGACGACCGGGTGGAGCACGTGGAGGGTGCCCTCATCATCAACCATCCCGGCGTTCGGACCAGCGTTGACATTGCGTTCCCGTTTGCCCTTCGGGCCGTGCCAATCCCCGATGAGCCGGCTACGGTCGCCTTCGCAGAGGGGCCGGTGGTGCTGGCCGGACTCGTGGACCGCGAGGTGAGCCTGGACGGCGATGCGTCTTCGGCCGCCTCCCTTCTCGCACCGGACAACGAGCGCCAGTGGACCGAATGGCTCCGCGGATACCGCACCGTTGGTCAATCCACCGCGATCCGCTTCCGCCCCGTGCATGAAATCGTCGACGAGCCGTACTCGCTCTATTTCCCGATCAAATCACGCAACAAGTGAAAAGAGACGATGCTCGTCTGTTCCGAACCTCTTCGACTCCGGCGCAGCCGGGGCGGTCTAGCCTTGCAGCCATTGGATCTCGACGCGCAGGGGCCGTGGCCCGATGCCGAACCGGCCGGTCTTTGCCGGAATGCCGTCCACGAGGAGAGCGGAGGCGCGGGGAAGGCGGAGCAGCGTGCCCGCGCAGGGGGCCAGCCATGCGGCTCCAGGGAGCCGGCGCACCGTGAACGCGGCGCCGCCTGGATGCCATTCGAGCTGGTCGATGACGACGCCGCCGCGGGCGCGCAGCCCCGTCACGCGTCCGCTCGGCCACGCGGCCGGCAGGGCGGGAAGCACCGACAATGAGTCGGTGCTGGAGCCCAGCAACATCGACGCAACGAGTCCGGGAAGTCCGCCGCTGGCATCAAGGTTGAAGATCGTGCCGGCATCGTGCGTTGTTGTCAGGGCCGGGCTCCAGTGCTCGAGCGCCAGCCAATTAACGCACGCCTCAGCCGCCGCCGCGTCCCCGAGCGCCGCTGCCGCCATCCCCACCTGCACCAGACCGAAAGCCATCTCCATCCGGCCCGGTGGTGCCGACGGCGCAGCTGCACGCCACGCGATCTTCTCCCGGACCGTCGCGGAGGCTGCTGCGCGCAACCGGGCCGCCTCCTCGCCGTCACCCTCGAAGGCCGGATCAATTTCGTACCACAGCGGGTAAAGCTGGGAAGCATGGCGGTGCGCGATGTTTTCGGACCACGGGCCGGAAAGCCATTCTGCGAGGGTGCCGTCAGCGGCGACGCGGTAAGGCGGCAGATTCTCGAGAACGCGTGCCCAGCGTGCATCCAGGGAGTCATCTCCCCGCGCCCGTCCAAGGAGCGCCGTTGCCCGGGCGGCATCACGGAGAATGGCGACGTCGACGGTCGCATCCGTTGCGAGGGGCACCCGGGCGCCGCCGGGCGTGTTCTCGGGGGAGTAGGACGGAATAATCCGGCTGACGCCGTCGACGTCGAATAACGCGGTCTCGGCGAAGCGGAGGACTCCCTCCGTCAGTTCCCAGACCCGGTCATCAACGATCGATCTTTCTCCGGTCGTGGCGACAACGTCGGCCAGGATCCGCAGAACCCATCCGCCGCATCCGGTCCAAAACACATGGGGGTAGTCCTCTGAGAAGTGGCTCGCCCGGCCGTGAGTGGACATCCGGGAGGGCAGGAGCATCCCCTCGGCACCGAAGATGAGGCGGGCGTTATCGCGGTAGTCGTCCAGGTGCGGAAGGACAAGATTCAGGAGTGACAGGGCAAGTTCAGGAGTGCCTGTCACGGCCAGTCCTGCCAGCGCACCGTTCTGCACATTGCCGTTCAAGGTGTAGTCCGCCGACCAAGCGGGGCGCCAGGTGCCCTGCCAGACGCCCTGCAGCGTGGGTGGCAGGGTGCCGGTGGAGGCGATGATGTTTGCCCGGCCGCTCAGGTAGGCTGCCTCCACTACACGGCGGCGGGAACCTTCGTCGCCGGCCCGGGCCTGGGACCACAGGTCTTCAGTCCTCGTGCCCGCCGAAGTGCCGGCCAGATCCAGCAGCGAGGCGTGGGTCAGGGGTTCCCGGGCACGCCTCTCCCCGAGGCGGACGTCGTTCCAGGAAGCCGGCAGGGGTCCGGACCGCGCGGTGCCGGGCTCGCCGGCAGGCATCCTGACGTCGACTCGTATCATCCGCGGGGCCCCGGGCCCGGTCGTCACGTCGGACCGCGTGATGTCGTCATGGACCTCCCACGTTGTCCCGGTGGAGACCGTAATGACCGCGCGGGCACCGGTCGAACCGAAGCCGGCAGCGGCCTCAAGGATGCCGCGGTCCCCGCCCTCCACGCTTGCCGTGACCGCGGCGGAACCGTCGGGAACACCGGTGTCCAAAGGTGTGGCGCCGCCGGCGCCAAGCCCGAGTTCGACGACAGCTGTGCTCTCGGAGTCTGCCTCGAGGGTGATCAGCACGGACTCGCTTCCATAAGGGGCGATGAGCCGAAGGGCGTGCCGCCGCAGCGCGAGATCGGTCCACTCGACTGCCGCCTCGCCAAGCAGCGGGTCAATGATCCGCCGTGACTCGGCAACGCCGCCCGGGGTCCGGACCGTGAGCGTTGCGCAGAGGCCGAGCGGATCCGTCCAGATCAAACTGTCGCCGTACCCGGACGCCCGGCTGCCCTGACCCAGCGCGGCGCCCGCCTCCTCGGCATCACCGGCGAGCAGGGCCGCCCGCATGCGCGTCCTCACCTGAGCGAGGTCGGGTGCGTCCGGGCGCGGGTGGAGGGGGAGGAAGTAGCGCTCGTGCGCGAGGGAAACGCTGATCGCGTCCGCCGGACCGTAAACGACGGCGCCAACCCGGCCGCTGCCGATGATGAGTCCGTCCTCCCAAGAGGCGGCGGCGCTGGATGTCTCGAACACGTGCTCAGCCATGGTGTGCTCCGCTTCTTTGATCAGCGGGCGAGGCCCTCGTGGACCGTGCCCCAGGAGGTGAGTGCCGCACGGACCCGCTCGTCGCGCGCCGCTGCGACCGCCGTCGAATAGCCGTCCTCGAGAACATCGTGGATGAGTACCCGCGTGCCGCGGGTTGAGGAAAGCACAGCTGCCTCCACCATCGCCAGGCTCAGGACGTTGGAGTGGACCTCCCCTGACGGAGTGTGGCCGGTGCGGAGGGCGCCGATGAATTCGGCCAGTGATCCCGCGATTTCCTGCTGTGCCGGCGCAGGGTGCGCCCGCAGCACTTCGCCGGATTCCCGGGCTTGCCATTCCGGGGGGGCCTCGCCGTCCCACCGTGCAGTCCCTCCGGCGCCGTTGACGCGCCAGACACCGTTCCAGGAGGTTTCCAATCCGTCAGCACACCAGCTTCCGCTGTAGGTCAAACGCACTCCGCCGGCGAACTCGAAGATGGCGGCCGCAGCTGCGCCGTCCGCATACCAACTCCAGCCCGGGTTGTATTCCTCGCAGTACACAGCAACAGGGTCGCGGTCCAGGACATAGCGGGCAGCGTCAAAAGCGTGGATCGCCATGTCGAGGAGGAGCACGTGTGACATCTCGTCGCGGAAACCACCGAAACGGGGTGCCTTCGCAAATTCGACTGACGCCGTTCCCAACTGCCCAAGGCCGGCGATTTGTTCACGGAACGCGGTGATCGAGGGATAGTAGCGCCGTGACTGGCTGGTCATCAGGAGGCGTCCGGAAGCCTCCGCGGCCGCGGCGAGAAGGAGCGCCTCAGCGACGGTCGGCGCGATGGGCTTCTCGCACAGCACCGGCAGGCCTGCGAACAACGCTTCGGAGCTCACCGGCAGGTGGGCGCCGGGGACGGTCACATTGACGACCGCGTCGGCGCCTGACCGTGAGGCGACGTCCGCAACGGATGCTCCGACAGCAAGGGGCAAAACTCCTTCATCCTCGGCGGCGCGCCGTGCGAGTCCGACATCCAGGTCGACGAGGCCGACCAGATCGACATCGGGGGAGTCCCGCAGGTTTCGGATCCACGCCCGGCCCATGGCGCCGGCACCGACCTGAACGATCCTTACGGGGGACGTCAGCGGGCGGGTTGCCGGGATGCCGGCGGCGGGTGTCGTCACGCGGACTCCCGCTGGACGAGGACGGTCTCGAGGATGGGCTGGCGATTGACCGTGCCTCCTTTAACGACGGCGAGGATGGTCTCCGCGGCGACGCGGCCCATGTCCTCCAGCGGCTGGCGCACGGTCGTCAGCGTTGGATTCATTGTGGCTGCGATGACGACGTCGTCGAATCCAACAACGGCGACGTCGGTCGGGATCTCGTGGCCGGCCGCCTGGAGGACCTGGATCGCGCCGCTGGCCATCAGGTCGGAGGATGCGAAGACGCCGTCGAGGTCCGGGTGCCGCTGGAGGAGGCGCGCCATGGCGGCGGAACCACTGACCAGCGTGAAATCACCGTGCACGATGGGGGTCCGGTCAATGCCGAGCTCGGTGAGCTCGTCACGCCATCCCCTGACACGGTCGCGGGCGGGCTCCATGTCGCGCGGGCCCGCGATAATGCCCAGCCGCCGCCGGCCGGCCTCGACCAGTGCCCGCGCCGCAAGCCTGCCGCCGCCGTAATTGTCAGAGTCGACCACAATGGCGTCCGGTGGGAGGTCGACGCGGGGCCGGCCCACCCACGCGATCGGTACGGGGGAGTCGGCGAGGGCCCGCGCGAGGTGGGTGATCTCGTGCTGCAGGATGACGATTGCCCCGTCCACTGCTCCCGAGCGCAGGAACCTTGGAATGCGGTCGCCGTCGTCGTTGTCCGCCGGCAAAAGCACGGGTTGAATCTCGCCGGCGTAGAGGCCCTTGGCGGCGCCCTTGAGGACCGAGGTGAAGAACGTTCCCCTCAGGCTGTCCAGCTCATTGAAGGCAAGGATCAGCGCAATTGACCCCGACCGTCCGCCGCGCAGCACCCGGGCGGCACTGTTCGCCTCGTAGCCCAGCTCCTTGGCGGCGTGCCGGACGGCGGCAGCCATCCTGGGGTCGACTTGCGTCTCGCCCGCCATTACCCGCGCTGCCGTGGCTCGGGAAACCCCTGCAAGCCGGGCAACATCCACCAACGTGGGTCGTGTCATTGTGCATTCTTTCTTGGTAAACGGACGGATCGAAACGGCTGACCGTGCGACCCTGGACTTCGATCTCTAGGTTGCCACGGGAAGTGGGGCTGGACGTTACGGCCGCACGCACTTCGAAACCTTTCTTGTCACAGGCTGAGTGTGAGATCGATATCTTATCCGGGGCAAGTATCGCAAATTGGCTCTTGCGTGCCACCACCACGCAGGTTACGTTATGCGCAGAGATCGTTCTCTCAGCCGGAGTCGAACGCTCCGAGATCGCATGCGAGTCCCCAAAGAAGAGGAATTGTCGTGAAAAGAAGCCTGACGGCGATAGCAGCCACAGCAGCAGCACTGACCCTGGCCCTAAGCGGATGTGGTTCCAACAGCGGTGGCAGCACATCGGATGACCCCAACGCGGAGGCCTCCTTCTGGTCCTTCACGGGGGTCAATGCGAAGGACAACGTTGCTGAGTACCTCAAGAAGGTGCCGGACGCGAAAATCAAGCTCACCGAGGTTGGCAGCACAACGGAAACCGCCACCGCCCTCACCGCAGCCCTGGCCGGCGGTAAAGTGCCGGACCTCATCATGATCCAGAATGATGACCTGCCGAAGTTCGTCGAGAACAGCTCCAACTTCCTGGACCTGCGCACCTTGGGCGGGGACGATATCGCCACGGACTACCTGGAGTGGGCGGCGGACGCGGCCACCGCTGAGGACGGATCCGTTATCGGCATCCCGACCGACGTCGGCGGGCTGGGCTTCGCCTACCGCGCCGACCTCTTCGAGGCTGCCGGCCTGCCGTCCGAGCCCGACGAGGTTGCCGCCGCGTGGAATGACTGGCCCGCCTTCATCGCCATGGGTGAGAAGTACACGGCGGCCACCGGTAAGCCCTTCGTCGACAACATCGAGACCAGCGTCTTCTTTTCAACCGTTAACCAGGTCAGCGAAAAGTACTACTCGCCGGAGGGCGAACTTGTCTACGACACCAACCCACAGGTGAAGGACGCGTTCCAAGTGGCCCTCGACACCCACGAGGCCGGCATCAGCGCAGGTATCGCCGCATGGTCCTCGGGCTGGGCCCCGGGCCGCGCGAACGGTGCCTTTGCCGTAACCGTCGCGCCGTCCTGGATCCTCTCGGGGATCAAGACCGATGCTCCCGACACCGCGGGGGACTGGCGCATCGCCAGCGTTCCGGGTGTCGGCGGCAACTGGGGCGGCAGCGTCATTGCTATTCCGGCACGCGCCGAGAACCCCGAGGCCGCATGGCAGTACATCAAGACGATGCTCTCGGCAGAGGGCCAGGAGGATCACTTCGTGAAGTCCGGCACCTTCCCGGCAGCGACATCCGCCGTCGAAAGCCAGGTGGTCCTGGACTACACCGACCCGTTCTTTGGAGACTCAAAGATTGGCGAGGTCATGGCGACCTCGGTCCAGAAGTTCCCCTCGTTCTACAACGGCCCTGACACAAGTCCGATCAACGCGGCCCTCCTCAACACCCTCATCGAGGTGGAGTCTGGCAATGTCCCCTCGGGTGAGGCTTGGGAAACCGCCCTCGACTCGGCCAAACAGGCCATCGGCGGCTGATCGTCCCATCCAACCGAGTGGCCCCGGCGCGGAAACGCGCCGGGGCCACCTCTCGACGGAGGTATTCCTGTGTCAACGGCGACAGCCACCCCTTCGCGCGCCAAGCGCAAAACCCCGGTCCGGAAACCGCGAATCCAACACTCGCTCGCCGAGCGGATCGCGCCCTACGCTTACGTAGCTCCTTTTTTCATCATCTTCCTGATCTTCGGACTTTTTCCCCTTCTCTTCACCTTCTACGTCTCGATGTTCGAGTGGAATCCCATCGGAGAACAAACCTTCATCGGTTTCGGGAACTTCGAACGGCTGTTCGCCGACGGGCGGTTTTGGAATGCGCTGCTTAACACGTTCGGGATCTTCCTGATCTCGACGATCCCGCAGCTGCTTCTGGCGCTCTTCCTTGCCCACCTGCTGAACCACGCGCGGTTGCGCTGGGCAAATTTCTTCCGCATGGCGCTCCTGGTTCCCTACATCACCTCCGTTGCGGCCACCGCGATTGTCTTTGCCCAGATCTTCGATAAGAACTTCGGGTTCATCAACTGGCTGCTGGGGGTGTTCGGGCTGCCCTCCGTGAACTTCCTGGCCACGAACTATGGATCCTGGATCCTCATTTCGGCGATGGTCATGTGGCGCTGGTTTGGATACAACACCTTGCTCTACCTTGCCGGGCTGCAGTCGCTGCCCCGGGAAATGTTCGAGGCAGCCTCCGTCGACGGAGCATCGAGCTGGCAGCAGTTCCGTCATCTGACAATTCCCGCACTGCGCCCCGTCATCATCTTCACCGTCATCATGTCCACCATCGGTGGTCTGCAGATCTTCACGGAACCGCTGCTGGTGTCGCCTGAATCGGGCCTCACCTGCGGCGCCGGGCGGCAGTGCCAGACGCTGGCTCTCTTCCTCTATGAACAGGGGTTCGGCCAATTCCAGTTCGGCTACGGCTCCGCGATCGGCGTCGTCCTGTTCGTGATCGTGGTTCTCGTGTCCCTTCTCAACTTCTACCTGTCCACCCGTACGAGAAAGGCGAACTGATGTCGGATGCGATCGATCAGGCCATCCCGCAGGTGCTGCCGGCACCGAAGACGAAGCCGGCCCGCACCCCCAAGCGGCGCGGCAGGGGCGGCAGTGTCAGCCGGTCCGCGTACATCTTTCTCGGCATCGCCGTCGCCGTGTCGGTGTTCCCGCTGTATTACATGTTCGTCATTGCGTCCGCAGGGGCGTCGGCCGTTACCTCGCTCCCGCCGCGGCTGTATCCGGGCACCCAGTTCTTTGAAGTCACCGCGAAGGTGTTTGACACCGTCCCGTTCTTCGCCGCCCTGATGAACAGCGTGTTCGTCTCGCTCACAGTCGCAGTCGTGTCCTCGATCATGTGCGCGATGGCCGGATTCGCCTTCGCCAAACTGCAGTTCCCCGGTCGAAACACCCTGTTCCTTATCGTGATCCTGACGATGACCGTCCCTGCCCAGCTCAGCGTGATCCCGCAGTACCTGATCATTTCCCAGCTGGGATGGGTCGATACGCTGCAGGCCATCATCGTGCCCGGACTTGCCAGCGCATTCGGCATCTTCTGGATGCGCCAGCACATGTCCACCACGGTCAGTGACGAACTCATCCAGGCGGCAACCCTTGACGGTGCCAATTCATGGCAGATGTTTTGGGGGATCGCGTTCCCGGTCGTGCGTCCCGCAGCATTCGTTCTTGGACTGATTACGTTCACCAGCGTGTGGAACGACTTTATGTGGCCGTTCATCGTCCTGAAGTCCCCGGAACTGTTCACCGTGCAGATCGCGCTCAAGCAGCTGCAGGCAAACCGTACCATCGACGTGGCCCTGGCCATGGGCGGTTCATTCCTGGCAACCCTGCCGTTGCTGATCGTGTTCTTCTTTGTGGGCCGCCGCATGGTCTCCGGGATCATGGATGGAGCGTTCAAGGGCTGATGCTGAGCGAGAACCCAACCCCAACGGTTCAATCCCCAACCGTCCAGGGTGACAGTCCCGAAGGGAGGTGGCGGGATCAGTCACTGCCTCCCGCCGAACGTGCCCGTCTGTTAACCGCCGAACTGACCCTCGAAGAGAAAGCGGCCCAACTCGGGTCCCTTTGGCTCACTGACGCCGCAGGCGACTTCGCTCCCAAACTGGAGCACGGCCCCGGCTCCGCCGTCGATCCAATCGGTAACGGGCTCGGGCAGCTCACCCGGGTCTTCGGCACGGAACCGGTCACCGTTGCCGAGGGGGTGCGGCGCCTGCGCGAGTTGCAGGAGCGTGTTGCCGCGTCCAACCGGCTCGGCATCCCGGCCATTGCCCATGAGGAGTGCCTCACCGGTCTTGCCGCCTACGGTGCCACAGCGTTCCCCACACCCCTGGCCTGGGCGGCAACCTTCGACGAGGACCTGATCCGCGCAATGGCGGAAGCGATAGGCTCCGACATGCGGTCCCTGGGCATCCACCAGGGACTCGCCCCCGTAGTGGATGTGGTCAAGGACTACCGCTGGGGCCGCGTGGAGGAGACCTTCGGGGAAGACCCCTACGTCGTTTCACAGCTCGGTGCCGCCTACGTGGCGGGACTGGAAAGCGAGGGAATTATAGCGACGCTGAAGCACTTCGCCGGCTACGCGGCCTCGCGCGGCGCCCGCAACCACGGCCCCGTCAGCATGGGTGCGCGCGAGTTCGCGGACACCGTGCTGCCGCCGTTCGAGGCCGCGCTTAGACAGGGACGCGCCCGCAGCGTCATGACCTCTTATACGGATATAGATGGTGTGCCGTGCACCTCGAGCCGTTATCTGCTGACGACACTGCTGCGCGAACGGTGGGGATTCGAAGGCACCGTCGTGGCCGACTACTGGGCGGTGCCGTTCCTCTCTGCGATGCACCACGTCGCCCATGACACGGCGGAAGCCGGCCGCTTGGCACTGCACGCGGGAGTCGATGTCGAACTTCCGCAAACGGCGGCCTACCACGAGTTGCCGCGCCTGGTCCGGGAGGGCATCGTCCCTGAGGGCGAACTCGACCGCTCCGTGCAGCGCCACCTCCGCCACAAGTTCGAGGCCGGGCTGCTCGACGGCGAACCCGTGGTGCCGGTCAACGCAGAAGACGTAGACCTCGACAGCAGCCGCAACCGGGAGATTTCGTCCCGTATCGCGGAGGAATCGGTGGTGCTGTTGCGGGATGAGGATGCGCTCGCGCTTCTGGGCTCCGGAACGATCGCGGTTCTGGGGCCGGCGGCGGATCAGTTCCGCAGCCTCATCGGATGCTACGCATTCCCCAACCATGTGCTTTCCAAGTACCCCGGGCATGACCCGGGCATCAGGATTCCGACACTCCTGTCGGCGATCCGTGACGAATTTGGGGCGGAGCGGGTGCGCTTCGAAGCAGGTGCCGGGATTACCTCCGGCGGAACCGAACGAGTGGCTGATGCTGCCGCGCTCGCCCGCGGCAGCGATGTGGCCGTCGTGGCCGTTGGTGACATTGCAGGGTTGTTTGGTGACGGCACGTCAGGCGAAGGGTGCGACGCTGAGGACCTTCGGCTGCCGGGCGGGCAGGACGCGCTCGTCAGCGCGGTCCTTGAAACGGGAGTGCCGACCATTCTGGTCATACTGTCCGGCCGCCCGTATGCCCTCGGGGCCTATGAGAAGGCGCGCGGCATCATCCAGGCGTTTTTCCCCGGCGCGGACGGTGCCGCTGCGGTGGCGGGGGTGCTCTCCGGCCGGGTAGGAGCAACCGGGCGCCTGCCGGTGCAGATCCCCCGCCACCCTTCCGCCTCAACGACGTACCTGCAGCCGGCGCTTGGACTCTCAAATCCCGGAATCACGGCACTGGATAACACGCCCCTGTACCCGTTTGGATTCGGGCTCACTCGTGGCGCGGTCGTCTATGAAGGAATCACAGCCGCAGCAAGCCTCAGCACGGGAGGTTCGCTGGACGCGGCCGTGACCATACGCAATGACGGCGGCGACACGGTTGAGGTGGTCCAGTTGTACGCCGCGTTCCCCACGGCCCCGGTGGTCCGCCCGCGGGTGCAGCTCATCGGATTCGCCCGGGTCCCGGTCGCAGCCGGTCAATCATTGACGGTGCACTTCCAAGTGGATGCCGGCCGGCTGGCGGTTACGGGCGAAGACGGCACACTGGGAGTTGATCCCGGACCGCTGCGGCTCATCGCCGGCCCGTCGGCCGCCGACGCCGGCGTAACGGCCGAGGTGAGCATCGTCGGCAAGCGGCGGGTGCTTGGGGAGCGCGCCCTGCGCACCCCCTGGTCAACCGCCGAATCTCTCTCCTAACGGGAGTTCCCCGGGTCCAAAGATCTCCTCTTGGGCCCAGGGAATTGGGTGCACGCCGGATTTATTATGCTTCCACAGTGCCCAGGGGAACGGCAGGGGGCCAATCAGCAGTTGGTGGCCCTGGCATGCAGCTATGACAGGAAGTGGGCAACGCAGCCGGGCCGCCAAAGGCCCGTAGTACGCTCAGTGCCGGGAAGGCCCTCCAACAGGTAGGCTAGGACAGCCGGTAGGCAAGATTTGTCAGCAGGAATTGTGCGGCCAGCCAGAATGTCGATTGGTTGGCCGCATCTTTTGGGGAGGATGTAACACCATGGCGCGCGAGGACTACAACGCCGGACAGGCCGAACATCGGCGTGAGATGGGCGTGGAGGACACCACATCGATCAGTCTGCCGCCCCAGAGCGAAGCGACTTCGGTGGAGCCCAAGCTCAGCGCTGATGAGAGGGCGGCTGTTGCGGCTCTGCCCGCAGGGTCGGCTCTGCTGATCGCCCATTCCGGACCGAACAGCGGTGCCCGGTTCCTCTTGGACCAGGACGTGACCACGGCCGGCCGTCATCCGAACGCCGATGTGTTCCTTGACGACGTGACAGTGTCCCGCAAGCATGTGGAGTTCCGGCGTACTGCCGAGGGCTTCCGCGTGGTCGATTCCATGAGCCTGAACGGCACGTATGTGAACAACGACCGCGTGGACACTTTGCTCCTGCGGACCGGCAACGAAGTCCAGATTGGCAAATTCCGTCTGACCTTCTACGCTGCCCGGCCGACAGCCGCACGGGCATAGTAAAACGGACACAGGACGATCCTGCCGGACATCCGCGGGATCACTGAGGGAAAACAGGTACTAGGTATGGCAGCAACACAGCCCGTCAGGCGGACCCTGGGAACGGGGAACGAGCGCCTGCGCGGCCGTGTGCTCAATATCGGAGAGGTGCTGGGCGAACTCAGCACCGACTTTCCCGGTATCAGCGCTTCCAAGATCCGATTTTTGGAGGAAAAGGGCCTGGTCACTCCGCAGCGGACGGCGGCAGGCTACCGGAAGTACTCATCCGCCGACGTCGAGCGGCTGCGTTTTGTCCTGGCGCTGCAGCGGGATCAGTATCTTCCGCTGAAAATCATCAAGGATTACTTGGACGCGATCGACCGCGGGGAGCGTCCGGAATCGCTGCCCGGCGGGATGTCGCTGACGCCCCGGGCAGTATCCGAGCAGTTGGCCGGGGAGCTGTCGGCCCGCACCTTTGCCCGTGCCCTGACCTTCAACGAACTGGTCCGGGAATCCGGTGCCACTGCTGATTTGGTGCGTAACCTGGCCGGCTACGGCCTCATCGCTTCCACCGACAATGGTGCCGGGCAGGGCGTTTTTGACGAACATGCGCTGCGGGTTGCCAAAGCCTGTGCCAAACTTCAGGCTCATGGAATTGAACCGCGTCACCTGCGGCCGTTCCGCGCCGCGGCGGACCGGGAGCTGGGCCTGGTGGAAAGCGTTGTGGCACCTCTTGCATCGCGCCGCGACGTCGCTTCCAAGGCAAGGGCCGCCGAGACGGCGCGGGAGATCAGCGATCTGTGCCTGAACCTGCACAGTGCCCTGGTGAACGGGCATATCGCACGAATGGAAGGCTGAGGAGCATGCGTGAAGTCGAAGTGGTCGGTGTCCGCATTGAGTTGCCGTCCAATCAGCCGCTGGTCCTGCTCAAAGAAATCAACGGTGAACGTCATCTGCCAATCTGGATTGGCGCCCCCGAAGCCAGCGCCATCGCTTTTGTCCAGCAGGGCATCGTTCCGCCCCGGCCCATGACCCACGACCTGCTGGCCTCCGTGGTGAGCGCCCTCGGGCGCAGCGTCAGCGAGGTGCGGCTGGTCTCCGTCGAGGACACGGTCTTCTATGCCGAGCTCGTTTTCGACAATGGAGTCACGGTGAGTTCCCGGGCGTCGGACGCCATCGCGGTGGCGCTGAGGGCGCCCTGTCCCATCCTCTGCGCGGACGCAGTCCTGGACGAGGCCGGTGTCCGGATTGCCGAAGCCGACGATGAAGATGAAGACGAGGAAGACCAGGAGAACGCCGAACGCGAACTGCGCCAGTTCCGCGAGTTCCTGGCCGATGTTGAACCCGAAGACTTTGAGCGCTGATTCGACACGCCTGCAGAAAAAGGTCCTGCATCTTTGACCTTGGACCGGCTCAGATCTAACGTCGAAGCATAGAGTTCCCGCTGCACGGTTCTCCGCTGTTCCTCCAGGTTATTCCTCCAGGGCTGGTCCTTCCAGGATCTGCTCCTTGCAGGGTCCTTCCCCTGAGAGGCTCCGCGGGGCACACTGAAGGAAGTCGACCCTGACATCCTGATCCCGCGCGCACCCCCCCCAGGGAACCGCTACTAGGAGGCACAAGTGAGTCCCAAAGGCGATGCCGGCGAGCATAACCACGCCGC
Organism: Arthrobacter gandavensis; assembly: GCF_009192735.1. Taxonomy (GTDB): domain Bacteria; phylum Actinomycetota; class Actinomycetes; order Actinomycetales; family Micrococcaceae; genus Arthrobacter_B; species Arthrobacter_B citreus. The sequence goes on along the minus strand of NZ_VTFU01000001.1, from coordinate 1,200,576 downwards.
TGCGCCGGGTAAAGCCGGAGCCCAGGGCTTGCTGTTCACCGAGGATCTGCCCGTTCTTGACGAGGACGCCGGCTACCGAGGTCCAACAGCCTGCAAAGCGGCGGGAATCACCTACCGCCAGCTCGACTACTGGGCCCGCACGGGTTTGGTCGAGCCTGCTGTCCGCGGAGCATCAGGGTCCGGAACGCAGCGGCTTTACAGCTTCCGCGACATCCTGGTCCTCAAAGTGGTCAAACGCCTGCTCGACACCGGTGTGTCCCTGCAGCAGATCCGCACGGCCGTTGAGCACCTGCGTGAGCGCGGTGTCGAAGACCTGGCCCAGATCACCCTGATGAGTGACGGCGCCAGCGTGTACGAGTGCACCTCCGCAGACGAGGTCATCGACCTGGTCCAGGGCGGACAGGGCGTCTTCGGAATCGCCGTCGGCCGTGTGTGGCGCGAAGTCGAGGGAAGCCTCGCACAGCTGCCCAGCGAACGGGTGGGAGAGCACACGTTTCCCGGCGATGAGCTGAGCCAGCGGCGGATTGCCCGCAAAATCAGCTAACGCAGACAAAATCAGCTAACGCAGGCAAAGTTATTTAGCACCCTATACATAAAGAACTGCAGGCAACGGAATCCGTTGCCTGCAGTTCTTTATGCGTTCCGGGGAAGGGGCGCTATCCCGCGCGGCGGATCACCCGGTTGCGGACGCTGCCGGTCTCCACGAGGTTCTTCAGAAGTGCATCAAAAGTGGACGCCGCCTGCTTGGCTGATTCTCCGGGCCAGTGATGCACCGAATGGGCTGCGCCCTGGATCTGCTGCCAGTTGGCCTGCTCGGCAATGGTGGGGGCCAGGAGCAGCTTTCCGAACATCTGCTTCATTTCCGCCAGCCGGAACGTGTGCTCGTTCGAACCGGAGCGGACCCGGTTGGCGATAATTCCCGCCGGAGCGAGATTGGGCGCGAATTCCTTGCGGAACAATTCCAATGCCCGCATGGTGCGTTCGGTCCCGGCCACTGAAAAAAGGCCGGGTTCGGCAACCAGCAGGACGCGGTTGCTGGCCGTCCATGCAATGCGGGTGAGCCCGTTAAGCGAGGGAGGGCAGTCGATCAGGACCAGCCCGTAGCCGCTGACGCGGCCAAGCAGGGTGGAGAGCCGCTTGAGGTCACGCTTGCCGAGGTCGGGACGGTCGTAGATGCCGGAAAACGCAGAGCCCATGGCGACGTCGAGAACGGGCTGGCGCTTGGGATCGTGAGTACGGGTGCGGCGGTCATTGGCAACCCAGCCGCTGGCCACCACGTTTTCCGCCAGCTGGGCACGGCGGGAATTCTTGAGCATCTCGCCGATGCCGGGTTTGTCGGCAGCGGTGACGCCCAACCCCGTGGTGGCGTCCGCATGCGGGTCCAAATCCACTACCAGGGTGGGGATTCCTGCTGCCAGTGCAGCCGATGCCAGTCCAAGCGTCACGGAAGTCTTGCCCACGCCGCCCTTAAGACTGCTGATGCTCACTACTTGCACTTGTTGAACCAAAACCTAACGTGTCTAGGGATCACGAGCGGGGCCTTTGTGAGGCTGCAGGTTCATTCTATGTGACGCCCGGTGGTAACTCCTGCAGCCGGGAGTTTGCAGGGGTGGCGCGCAGGGGTAACGATAAGAAACGTTATGTCCTGGCCATTGGGGATCCACCGCGTGAAATAGTCTGGACTAGAATCCGATGAGGATGGCGGTACCCCGGCTGTCCTCAGCCCCGCAACGATGCAGGAGAGCAATGTTCTCGAAGATATTGGTAGCCAACCGCGGAGAAATCGCCATCCGCGCCTTCAGGGCGGCCTATGAGCTGGGTGTGAAAACCGTTGCGGTGTTCCCTTATGAGGACCGCAACTCCATCCACCGCCAGAAAGCCGACGAAGCCTACCTGATAGGCGAGGAAGGCCATCCCGTCCGCGCGTACCTGGACGTGGACGAGATTATCCGGGTCGCCAAGGAATCGGGCTGCGACGCCATTTACCCGGGGTACGGGTTCCTGTCCGAAAACCCGCAGCTTGCCCGGGCAGCCAGGGAAGCCGGCATAACGTTCGTGGGCCCCGCCGCCGACATCCTGGAGCTGGCCGGCCATAAGGTCCACGCCCTTGATGCCGCGCGGAAAGCCGGGATACCGGTTCTGCGCTCCACGCAGCCGAGTTCGGATCCCGAGACGCTGCTGGCTGAAGCCGAGGAGATCGGCTTCCCCATCTTCGTCAAGGCGGTGGCCGGCGGCGGTGGACGCGGCATGCGCCGTGTCGACACTGCAAAGGACCTCCCCGAGGCGCTGAACGCCGCCATGCGCGAGGCGGACACCGCCTTTGGCGATCCCACAGTCTTCCTTGAGCAGGCGGTGCTGCGGCCCCGCCACATCGAGGTCCAGATCCTGGCCGACGGCGAGGGCAATGTCATCCACCTCTTCGAGCGTGACTGCTCCCTGCAGCGGCGCCACCAGAAGGTCATCGAAATTGCCCCCGCGCCGAACCTGGACGAAGAGATCCGGCAGGCCCTGTACCGGGACGCCGTCAAATTCGCGAAGGCGCTGAAGTATGAGAACGCCGGCACGGTGGAGTTCCTGGTGGATACCGTCGGAGAACGCGCCGGACAGCACGTCTTCATTGAAATGAATCCGCGCATCCAGGTTGAGCACACGGTCACCGAGGAAATCACCGACGTCGACCTCGTCCAGTCCCAGCTGCGGATCGCGGCCGGCGAGACCCTGGAGGACCTGGGCCTCCGCCAGGATGAGCTGCAGGTGCGCGGCGCTGCGCTGCAGTGCCGCATCACCACCGAGGACCCGGCCAACGGTTTCCGGCCCGACGTCGGCAAGATCACCGGTTACCGCTCCGCTGGCGGTGCCGGTGTGCGGCTCGACGGCGGAACCGTGTACGCCGGTGCCGACATCAGCCCTCACTTCGACTCCATGCTGGTGAAGCTGACCTGCCGCGGCCGGACCTATCCCGCAGCGGTCAACCGTGCCCGGCGTGCCCTGGCCGAGTTCCGCATCCGTGGAGTGTCCTCGAATATTTCCTTCCTGCAGGCCGTGCTGGACGACCCGGACTTTATTGCCGGCGACGTCGCCACCTCCTTCATCGAGGAGCGCCCCGAGCTGCTCAACGCGCGTGGTTCCGCCGACCGCGGGTCACGGCTGCTGAACTGGCTGGCCGACACCACCGTCAACAAGCCGCACGGCGAGCTGACCGTGCACGTCAACCCGGCTGACAAGCTCCCCACCGATCTGCCCGAAGTGCGCCCCGGCTCGCGCCAGCGGCTGCAGGAACTGGGCCCGGAGCGGTTTGCCGCGGAGCTTCGCGCGCAGCAGGCGCTGGCCGTCACCGACACCACCTTCCGTGACGCCCACCAGTCGCTGCTGGCGACCCGCGTCCGCACCCGCGACCTGCTTTTGGCAGCACCGGCAGTGGCTGCACTGACGCCGCAGCTTCTGTCGGTCGAGGCCTGGGGCGGCGCAACCTATGACGTTGCCCTGCGCTTCCTCGGTGAAGACCCCTGGGAGCGGCTCGCATCACTCCGCAAGGCGATGCCCAACATCTGCATCCAAATGCTCCTGCGCGGCCGCAACACCGTGGGCTACACCCCGTACCCCACCGAAGTGGCCGAAGCCTTCATCCAGGAAGCGGCCGAATCCGGCGTGGATATCTTCCGGATCTTCGATGCGCTGAACGACGTCGAGCAGATGGAACCCGCCATCCGTGCGGTGCGGGCGACCGGCACCGCCGTCGCCGAAGTGGCCCTGTGCTACACGGCGGACATGATGGACCCCAACGAGAAGCTGTACACGCTGGACTACTACCTGGACCTGGCCCAGAAGATGGTCGACGCCGGGGCACACATCCTGGCGATCAAGGACATGGCGGGCCTGCTCCGCCCGGCCGCCGCCGCCAAGCTGGTTGCCGCGCTGCGGGACCGCTTTGACCTGCCCGTGCACCTGCACACCCACGACACCGCCGGCGGCCAGCTGGCCACGCTGCTTGCTGCCGCGGAGGCCGGAGTGGACGCCGTGGACGTGGCCAGTGCCTCGCTGGCCGGCACCACCAGCCAGCCGTCGGCGTCATCGCTGGTGGCCTCACTGGCACACACCGAACGCGACACCGGCCTGGACCTGGACGCCGTCAGTGCGATGGAGCCGTATTGGGAGGCCGTGCGCCGAGTGTACGCTCCCTTCGAGTCCGGCCTTGCCGGTCCCACCGGCCGGGTCTACCAGCACGAAATCCCCGGCGGCCAGCTCTCAAACCTGCGCCAGCAGGCCATTGCCCTGGGCCTGGGGGAGCGCTTTGAAGCCATCGAGGACATGTACACCGCCGCGGACCGCATCCTGGGCCGGCTCGTCAAGGTCACGCCGTCATCCAAGGTGGTCGGCGACCTCGCCCTGCAGCTCGTGGGCAGCAACGTCTCTCCGGAGGACTTCGAGGAAAACCCGCAGAACCACGACATCCCGGATTCCGTCATCGGCTTCCTCAGCGGCGAGCTCGGCAACCCGCCCGGTGGCTGGCCCGAGCCCTTCCGGACCAAGGCGCTGCAGGGACGCAAGGTGAAGGTGCGCGACGCCGAACTCACCGAGGTGGACCGCGCCGGTCTGGCCGGCGACTCGGCCACCCGGAGGGAAACGCTGAACCGCCTTCTCTTCCCCGGCCCGGCCAAGGAATTCGCCACGGTCCGCGAGACCTACGGCGACGTGTCAGTGCTGGACACCCGCGATTACCTATACGGGCTGCAGCGCGGGGCTGAGCATGTGGTGGAACTTGAAAAGGGCGTGCGGCTGATCGCAACGCTGGAAGCCGTGGGGGAGCCGGATGAAAAGGGCATGCGGCAGGTCATGACCACCCTGAACGGGCAAATGCGCCCCGTGATGGTCCGGGACCGCAGCGTGCAGTCCCAGGTCAAGGTTGCCGAGCAGGCCGATCCCGGCAACCCGGGCCACGTTGCGGCACCCTTTGCCGGCGCCGTCACCATCACGGTTCAGGAAGGCGCGGAAGTGGCCGCCGGCGAAACCGTCGCCACCATCGAGGCCATGAAGATGGAAGCATCCATCACGGCTCCTGTGGCCGGCAAGGTGTCGCGCGTGGCGATTTCCGCCGTCGAGCAGGTGCAGGGCGGGGATCTGCTGGTGGCGATCGATCCCGCGGGCAGCTAGTTCCGTTCCGCCGCCCACTGGGCGGCGGAACGCAGATGGAAGGCCCCGGAATCCGGCAGCGGATCCCGGGGCCCTCCGCGGCTCTAGACTGGAAGAGTGACTCACTTTGATTTGGCCATTATCGGCTCGGGCTCCGGCAACTCACTGATCACCCCCGACTGGGACGGCAAGAACGTTGCCGTCATCGACGGGGGCACCTTTGGGGGCACCTGCCTGAACGTGGGCTGCATCCCCACCAAGATGTTCGTCTATCCGGCCCAGCTGGCGGCCGCCGGTGAAGACGCCGCCCGCTTGGGCGTCGATCAAACCCTCGAGAAGGTCCACTGGCGGGACATCCGCGACCGGATCTTCACCCGCATCGATTCCATCTCCGAAGGCGGACGCCGTTACCGCGCTGAGGAACTGGACAACGTCACGCTCTATGAGAAGCACGTCCGCTTCGTCAGCGAGCACGCCCTGGAAACGGATGACGGGCAGCGGATCACCGCAGACCAAATCGTGGTGGCCGCAGGCTCCCGTCCGGTGCTGCCTGACATCCCCGGCATGGATCTGCCGCAGGTGCACACCTCCGATACGGTCATGCGCATCCCCGACCTGCCCGGGCGCATCCTCGTCATCGGCGGCGGCTACATTGCCGCCGAGTTTGGTTTTGTGTTTTCGGCGTTCGGAGCCAAGGTCACCATGGCAGCCAGATCAGGCCCGCTGCTGCGCGCCATGGACGACACCGTCTCCGAGCGCTTCACGGAGGCGGCCTCAAAGCAGTGGGACGTGCGGCTGAATACCCAGGTCACGGCCCTGGTCGAAAACCCTGACGGTTCCGTCCGGGCGCAGCTACGGGGGCCGGACGGCGAGTCCGGACTCGACGTCGACCTGGTGCTGGTGGCCACCGGGCGGGTCCCCAACACCGATCGGCTCGGCATTGACGCGGCAGGGTTTGACCTGCGTCCGGACGGACGGCTGGCCGTCGATGACTTCCAGCGCGTGCTGAAGGACGGCAAACCGGTCGACGGCGTCTGGGGACTTGGCGACATCAGCAGCGACTTCCAGCTCAAGCATGTTGCCAACCATGAGGCGCGGACCGTATCGCATAACCTCGTGAATCCCGGCAACCTCCGGGCGAGCGACCACAGGTTTGTCCCCTCGGCGGTCTTCAGCAGCCCGCAGATCGCCTCAGTGGGGATGACCGAGGAAGAAGCATGCCGGGACACCGAAGCCCGCGGAGTTGAGCTCGCTGTCGCGGTTCAGGAATACGGCTCCACCGCATACGGCTGGGCCATGGAAGACACCACGGGATTCGTGAAGGTGCTGGCCGAGAAGGAGACCGGCAAGCTGCTCGGCGCGCACATCATGGGCCATGAGGCGTCCATGCTGATCCAGCCGCTGATCCAGGCCATGTCCTTCGGACTGGACGCGGCAACCATGGCCTCCGGACAGTACTGGATCCATCCGGCCCTGACCGAGGTGGTCGAGAACGCGCTCCTTTCGCTGCGGACCGGAACGGCTGGAACCGCAGGATAACCGCAGGCGGCAGCGGAAGGGCGGGCCCGGAACTCCGGACCCGCCCTTTTGTTTCGGCCTGCGCAGCCGGTTGAACCCCCGGGCCGCTGCTAGACCTTCTGGCCGCTGTAGATATCCTCCACCACGGCGGAGAAGTCCTTCAGGACCTGTGCGCGCTTGATCTTCAGCGACGGCGTCAGGTGTCCGCTGGCTTCGGTGAAGTCCGAGGGAACCACGCGGAAAACCTTGATGGCCTCGGCCTGGGACACCGACTTATTGGCGGAATCGACCAGGGCCTGGATTTCCTGCTGCAGCTGCTCCGACTGGCCCGCTTCGGCCACCGACGTGCCGGCCGGCAGCTTGTGCCGCTCGAGCCAGCCCGGAAGGGCTTCCTCGTCCAGCGTGATCAGGGCCGAGATGAACGGCCGCTGGTCGCCCACCACCACGCACTGGGACACAATGGCGTCGGCGCGGATGCTGTCTTCCAGCACCGCCGGAATCACGTTCTTGCCGCTGGCGGTGACAATGATTTCCTTCTTGCGGCCGGTGATTTTCAGGAAGCCGTCGCTGTCGAGCTGGCCAATGTCTCCGGTGTGGAACCACCCGTCCGTGAAGTTTTCGGCGGTCAGGTCCGGGCGGTTGTAGTAGCCCTTCATCACGCTGACGCCCTTGGCCAGGATCTCGCCGTCGTCCCCGATTTTCACCGCGTTGCCCGGCAGCGGTGCCCCAACGGTGCCGATCTTGGTCAGTTTGGGGGTATTCACGGTGACCGGTGCCGTGGTCTCGGTGAGGCCGTAGCCTTCCAGGACCGTAACGCCAATGCCATGGAAGAAATGGCCCAGGCGGTCGCCTAAGGGTGCGCCCCCGGAAATCGCGTACTTGACGCGCCCACCCATGGCGGTGCGGATCTTGCCGTAGAGAAGCCGGTCGAAGACGGCGTGCTTGACCTTCAGGCCCAGCGGGACCTTGCCGGCTTCCTGCGCCTTGGACCAGGCAATGGCCGTCTTTGCGCCGGCGTGGAAGATCTTGCCCTTGCCGCCGTCTTCCGCCTTGAGCATGGAGGAGTTGTAGACCTTCTCGAAGACACGGGGGACAACGAGCAGGAAGTCCGGCTTGAAGCTTTGCAGGTCCGGAAGGAGGTTCTTGACGTCGGGAGTGTGCGCCACGGTGGCGCCGGAGGTAACGCACAGCACGGAAATGAAGCGCGCGAACACATGGGCCAGCGGCAGGAACATGATCGTTTGCGCACCTTCGCGGCACACTTCAGGCTGGGCTGCGGCGGCGTTGCGGGAGAGGTTCACGAAATTGCCGTGTGTCAGCTCGCAGCCCTTGGGCCGGCCGGTGGTTCCCGAGGTGTAGATGATGGTGGCGGTGTCCTCCAGCGTGGCCCTGGAACGGCGGGATTCCAGCTCGGCGTCGGGAACGGAGGCGCCGGCAGAGCGGAGTTCATCCAGTCCCCGGCCGTCGATCTGCCACACATTTTCCACAGCCCCGAGGTCTTCCTCAACGGCTGCCTGCCGGACCACGTTCTCGTGGCGTGCGGCTTCGACCACCACTCCCACGGCTCCGGAATCGCTGAGGATCCATGCCACCTGGGACGGCGACGACGTTTCGTAGATCGGCACGGACACGGCACCGGCGAACCACAGCGCAAAGTCCACCAGGGTCCACTCGTACCGGGTGCGGGCCATGATGCCCACCCGGTCGCCGGGCTGGACGCCGGCGGCGGCGAAGCCCTTGGCGATCAGCCGGACATCCTTGAGGAACTCAGTGGCGGTAACGGGTGCCCACGCACCGTCCGTTCCCCGAACAGAGAACAGCGCCGGATTGGACGCCTTGGCGGCCTGCTCCAGTAACAGATCGGTGATGTTGGTCTCCAACGGTGATTCCACCAGAGGGGGAACACTGTATTCACGCACGATAGCTCCTTTGATATCCGGCTGGCCGGCAGTCGTTTGCGCAGACATTAACGCCAAGCCTATAACGTAGATCACAAAATATACCGGTGAGTAACTTCTCGAACGAATAACGCTTTAGCGGCAGGCGCGGCCGGTGAATACACTTGGTAACTGATGCGTCCCGTTAACCCAGCGCCCGTTCCCCGTTCCTCTCCCATCCTTTGGCAGCGCCGCGCCATGGAGCCCTTTCCCGCACGCCGTCCCATGAGGCTGCCGAACCGGATGCGCCGGCGCGGATTGGCCATCGGCATCGATATTGGCGGCACCAAGGTGGCGGCCGGGCTGGTCGACGGCGACGGCCGTGTCATCGCGGAGGCCCGCCGCTCCACCCCGGGGCAGGATCCGCGTGAAGTGGAATCGGTCATTGTGGACCTGGTCCGGGAGCTTTCCGCCAACCACCATGTGTGGTCCGTGGGGATCGGCGCCGCCGGCTGGATGGATCTCGCCGGCAGCACCGTGCTGTTCAGCCCCCACCTGGCGTGGCGGAACGAACCCCTGCGCGAGAATCTCGAGCGGCTGCTGCGCCGCCGCGTGTACCTGGTTAACGACGCCGACGGCGCTGCCTGGGCTGAGTGGCGCTTCGGTTCCGGCCTGGGCCAGAGCCGGATGGTCTGCGTGACGCTCGGCACCGGCATCGGCGGTGCCATGATCATGGACGGCCGGCTGGAGCGGGGACGGTTTGGCGTGGCGGGGGAGTTCGGCCACCAAATCATCATGCCGTCCGGCCAGCGGTGCGAGTGCGGAAACCGCGGCTGCTGGGAGCAGTACGCGTCCGGAAATGCCCTGGGCAGGGAGGCCCGGGAACTGGCCGCCGCCAATTCTCCCGTGGCGCAGGAATTGCTGCGGGCCGTGGACGGTGACATCAGCGCGATTACCGGTGCGGTGGTGACCCGGATGGCCCTGGAGGGCGACCAGGCGTCCGTGGAACTGCTTGACGAGGTGGGGCAGTGGCTTGGGCTTGGCCTGGCCAACTTGGCAGCTGCCCTGGACCCGGGCATGTTCGTTGTCGGCGGCGGTTTGAGCGCCGCCGGTGACCTGCTGCTTGAACCCGCCCGCAGGGCTTTCGCCCGGAACCTGACCGGCCGCGGATTCCGGCCCGCGGCACGCCTTGAACTGGCTGCGCTTGGCCCGGGGGCTGGAATGATTGGTGCAGCGGACCTCTCACGGATAGCTGCCCGGCGCTGACGCCCGAAGTGCGCGAGGTGCTTCCCGAGAGGTGCCTATCCTGAAAGGGCGCCTGCCCTAGACGGCGGCGCCGTCGTCGTCGCGGTGCTGCGGCAGCCGGAAGAGCAGATATGCGGCCGCCGCCCCAAAGAGGGCTATGACGCCGAGGATGACGGGAACGGGAGCCCCGCGCCAGAACATGGCAAACAGCAGGAGCAGGAGCGGGCCGCCAAGGGCACCGATCCACGCCAGGACCACCAGCGGCTCACCCGTGCTGAAGGGCGGCGGCTCGGGCGGCACGAACTCTCCTTCCGACTCGAGCTCCTCCGGCTCGTCATAGTCGCGGGGCCCCCGCGGCGGACCGGCGCGGAAGGGCTGGTTCTCGAAGATGGCACGGGTCCGTTCCGCGGCGGAGCTGCCTGCGGGATCACTCGGCGAAGCGCCGGGACCCTGCTGCGGCGTTGCCCCGGTGGCTGACGGATTGCCGTTCTCTCCGCGGCCGTCCGGATCCGGGGCCGGTGAGCCTGCGGAAGGGCCGGTGGCCGTTCCTGAATCCGCGGCCTTGAGCCGGGACCCGTCACCGCCGTTGCCGCCGGGCACGTCCCGTCCGCCATGCGTTTCGTCAGCCGGCATGTTCTCCAGCCGTGCGACCAAATCCTGCCACACCGAATCATCGGTGGATTCGTTGCGTTCCGGTTCGCGTTCTTTCATGCTGCAGCACCTGCGCTGATCCTCTGGATGAAGTGATGGGAGCGGTCAAAAATCAAGGGTGCGTCATGGTCCATGGTGGCCACATGGTAGCTGTTCTCCAGCGAAACCACCTCCAGTTCGCTGCCCAGGTGCCTGCGCAGGACATCCATGCTGGACTCCGGAACAACCGGATCCACGGTGGACCGGAAGACGAGGACCGGTGCGGTGATCCGCGGCAGCACCGACGTCGTGTCCCTGAACAGCCGCATCAGCTGATGTACCCCGCCCACGGGAGTGCGCAGGTACGCGCCTTCATCCTGGCCTTCCAGTTTGATGCTGTTGGCAATTGCCGGCACTGACGGCATGACGTACTTGAGCAGGCGCGAGTACCGGGCCCGCGGGTCATCGATCGTCAGTCCGGGATTCACCACGGCCACGCCGGATACCGGCCGGTGGGCGGCGAGGCGCAGGGCCAGGGTCCCGCCCATGGACAGCCCGGCGGCAACCACCCGGTCGGTGCGCTCCTGCAGCTCCTGGTATGCCTGGTCGTAGGCGTCATACCAACGTTCCCACGGCGTCCGTGCCAGTTCCTGCCAGGTGGTCCCGTGTCCGGGAAGCAGCGGCATGCTCACTGCGTACCCCTGGTCGCTGAGATGCCGGGCCCACCCGGCAAGGCTGACGGGGGAGCCGGTGAAACCATGGCTCAGCAGCACTCCGGTCGCGGCGTTGGCGCCGTGCCCGCCGCTGGTGTGGGCGCCTGCGCCCAGAGGGGAAGTCATAACACTATGGTTGCATCCGGCAGCCGGTTTTCCACCCCTGCAGCGCCCAAAGTTGCGACGCTCCGGAAGTCCGAAATTCAACGCGGCCGGACTGGCGCATAGAGTAGGAGCAGGGATTCCAAACCGGGTCCCTGGTTTTGTCTTGTCCGGACGGGAGAGCTGGCTTACGTGTTCTATTGGGTGATGAAGACCATTTTCATCGGGCCGGTGGTCAATCTGCTCTTCAGGCCCTGGGTCAAAGGCATGAACAACGTGCCCGAGACGGGGCCGGCTGTGCTGGTGAGCAACCACTTGTCCTTCTCCGATTCGATCTTTCTGCCGCTGGCCGTGCCGCGGCCGGTAAGTTTCCTGGCGAAGTCCGAGTACTTCACGGGCAAGGGCCTCAAAGGCAAACTCACCGCGGCCTTCTTCCGGCTGACGAACCAGCTGCCGATGGACCGTTCCGGCGGTGCGGCGTCCGCCAGCTCGCTGAGCGCCGGCGTGGATGTCCTGGAAAACGGCGGGCTGCTGGGCATCTATCCCGAGGGCACCCGCAGCCCGGACGGCCGCCTCTACCGTGGCAAGACCGGTGTGGCCAAACTGGTGCTGAAAACCGGCGTTCCGGTCATCCCGGTGGCGATGATCGGCACGGACAAGGTCCAGCCCATCGGCCGTAAGATTCCCAACATCCGCCGGATCGGCATCATTGTCGGCGAGCCCCTGGACTTCTCCCGGTATGCGGGCATGGAGAACGACCGGTTCATTCAGCGCTCGGTCACCGACGAAATCATGTACGAACTGATGCGCCTGTCCGGCCAGGAGTACGTGGACGTCTACGCGAGCACCATGAAGGAAAAGCAGGCAGCCGCCCGGAAGCTCTCGAAAGGGGCGGAAGCCCGCAACGCGGCGGTGCGCCTTCCCGAGCCGGGGACAGCCCCCCATGCCGGTTCAGCCGGGGCCGCAGGTACCCGGCCCGCGGAACCCGGCGGCCGCACCCACCCGTCCACCGGCGGCAACGCCGGCACCGGCGGTTCCGCGGAAGACAGTTCCAAAGACGCGAATGCGGCCGACGGCGCAGCGGCAGCTTCCGGCGCTGAGGAACCGGGGCAGATGGCTGCGGCAACTCCGTCCGGTGCGGTGGACGGTGACTCCCGCAAGTCAGTGCGGAAGCCGGGCACAGTCACGATTATCGGCCGCCGGAAAAAGACTCCTCCCGCCGGCCAGGCCCCGGCCGGAGGAGTGGAACCCGAGGACACGGAACCCCACAGCGCATAGGACGCGGGGGGCCGCCGGCATGATGGACGGCTTGCCGCGGCCGGCAGTGTTGCGCACCCGGGGACCCAGGTTACGCCCGCGGGGCTCCGGCTTCGGTCCCGGAGGGCGCAGACAGTACGCTTAAAGGCGTGACTTACACTCCTGTAGACAACGTGTCAGATTCTTCCACTGCCCCCCAGCCGGGTGCCGCGGACTATCCCGGCCTCGACGACTGGCGCTCCCTTCCGGCTCTCCAGCAGCCGACGTGGAAGGACCACCCGGGGTATCCGGCCGCTGTTGCGGAACTGTCCATGGTCCCTCCGCTCGTCTTCGCCGGGGAAGTCGACATCCTCCGGGAGCGTCTGGCGGCGGCAGCACAGGGCAAGGCATTCCTGCTCCAGGGCGGGGACTGCGCGGAAACCTTCGACGGCGCGACTGCGGACAAGATCAGTGCCCGCGTAAAGACCATCCTTCAGATGGCCGTTGTCCTGACCTACGGCGCATCGCTGCCGGTCATCAAGATGGGCCGCATGGCCGGGCAGTTCGCCAAGCCGCGGTCCTCGAACGATGAAACACGGGCCGGCGTGACGCTCCCCGCATACCGCGGCGACATGGTCAACGGCTACGACTTCACACCGGAGTCCCGCGAGCACAACCCGGCGCGGATGGTCCGGGCCTACCATACGTCCGCTTCCACGCTGAACCTCATCCGTGCGTTCACGCAGGGAGGGTTTGCCGACCTGCGCCTGGTGCACCACTGGAACAAGGGCTTCACCGCCAACCCCGCACATTCGCGCTACGAATCGCTGGCCCGCGAGATCGACCGGGCCGTGCGGTTCATGGATGCCTGCGGAGCGGACTTCGAAGCGCTCAAGCGCGTCGAGTTCTTCGCCAGCCACGAGGCCCTGCTCCTGGACTACGAGCGGGCGCTGACCCGCATCGATTCCCGCACGGGCCGGCCTTATGACACTTCGGGGCATTTCCTGTGGATCGGAGAACGGACCCGGGACCTCGACTCGGCCCACGTGGAGTTCCTGTCCAAGGTCCGCAACCCGATCGGCGTCAAGCTTGGCCCGAACACCAAGCCCGAAGATGCCCTGGCGCTGATCGACAAGCTGGATCCGGAACGCGAACCGGGCCGGCTGACCTTCATTACGCGTATGGGTGCGCAAAACATCCGGGAGAAGCTGCCGCCGCTGGTGGAACGCGTCACCGCCTCCGGCGCCCAGGTGCTGTGGGTAACCGACCCGATGCACGGCAACACCGTCACCTCACCCAACGGGTACAAGACCCGCAATTTCGACGACGTCATGGACGAAGTCCGGGGCTTCTTCGAGGTGCATAATTCACTGGGCACCTTCCCGGGCGGCCTGCACGTGGAAATGACGGGCGACGACGTCGCCGAATGCCTGGGCGGAGCCGACCCCATTGATCAGGAAGCGTTTGTGGAAGGCTACGAGTCCGTCTGTGACCCGCGCCTGAACCATATGCAGTCGCTGGAGATGGCGTTCCTCGTGGCCGGGGCGCTGTCCCGCCAAGGCTAGGACAGCCGGCGCACAGAGGGGACGGTTCGGGATTTCCCGGACCGTCCCCTCTGCCGTGGGCGGGCTTTTGGTGCGCGGCTCAGACGACCCTGAGGGTGATGACTGATCCTTCGGGCGCCATGGAACCTCCAGCGGGGTCCTGGGACTGGACAATGCCAAGGAGTCCGCCGAGCAGTTCGTTGATCTGGACCTGGAAGCCCAGGCCTTCCAGCTGGGCCCGGGCATCCTCCGGGGACTGGCGGACCACGTTCGGCACCTGCACCATGACAGGTCCCTTCGAGATCGTCAGCGTCACCGCCGAACCGCGCTCGAGCAGCCCGGAAGCCGGTGCCTGGACAGCCACGGAACCTGCGGGAATGTCCCGGCTGTTGACCTGGTCGGGGGATACCTGAGCAGTCAGCCCGGCGTCTTCGAGGAGCTGGATTGCCTCCTGCTCGGATTTCCCGACAACTGACGGAACCTCCACCGGGGCCGGTCCCAAGGAGACCACCAGGTTTACCGCGGTGTCCCGCCGCAGCTGAGTGTCGGGAGCGGGAAATTGGCTGATGACCTTTCCAGCCTCGATGGTTTCGTTGTATTCCTCGGTGACCGCTCCCACGGTGAGCCCGGCATCGGTGATGTTTTCGGTTGCGGCTTCGGTGGTCCGCTGTACTACGTTGGGCACGTCGAACAGCTCCGGCCCTTTGCTGATGAGCAGCGTCACCGGCCGGAAGCGCCGGATCTCCGCCGGCGCATCCGGATCAGTCCCGACCGCCAGCCCGGCGGCAACGATCTCGTCATGGATCTCGCTGGTGGAGTACTGCAGGCCCTCGCCGCGCAGCATTGCCGCCGCCGCCTCCTGCGAAACGTTGGCTACGTCAGGGACGGTGACGACGGCGCCCGGTCCCCGGCCAAAGAACCAGCCGGTGAAGAGCGCAGCGGCCACGAGCAGGACGGCGAGCACGAGCAGCAGGGCTCCGCGTCGCCGCGGTTTTCCCCGGCGGAGCGTAACCTCGGGCCGGTGCGCCTCACGGTTGGACTGCCGGTCGGCTGCTTTGGCCTCGCGGCGGGCCTGGCGCCGTTCGGCGCGGGATCCGGGTTCGCGCGGCTCCGCGGCGTGGTCGTCCGGGCTTTCATTCCCGTCGTATTCCCCGGCCTCGGGTTGAAACCCGCCGCTTCCGGCTCCGCGCGCACCGGCGGGGAACACAGTGGTGGCGTTGTCCGCGCGTCGAATGACTTCGGTGGGATAAGCCCCGCCGCCGCCCGCAGCCGCAGCTCCGGCCGTGGAGATCACCTCCGTTGCTCCGGACGGAGGCGGGGGAAGCGCGGTGGTGGCGTTGGGGTCAAGAGCTTCGGTGGCCCCGGATATGGACGGGGCACCGGACGCGGCTGGCGTGGATGAAGGCTGCTTCCCCGGCTCGGGGCAGTGGAAATCAAGCTGTTCGTCGCTCAGCGAGGTCCGGATGTGGCGCAGTTCGCCGAGAAGGGCCTTGCCGTCGACGGGACGGTTGTCCGGGTCAGGGTCTGTGCACCAGCGGACCAGTTCATCAAGGTCCGCCGCCAGGCCGGGGCAGGCTGCCGACGGCGCGGGAACGGTGGAATGGACGTGCTGGAAGGCAATCTGGATCGGTGCTGTTCCCGTAAAGGGCTGGCTCCCGGTGAGCATTTCGTAGAGCATGATGCCGGCCGAATAGACATCGCTTCGTTCATCGGCGCCGGTGCCGGTCACCAGCTCGGGCGCGAGGTAGGCAACGGTTCCCACGAGCGTCCCGGTGTTGGTGCTCGTGGAGACGGCGCGGGCGAGGCCAAAGTCGGCGATCTTGATGCTGCCGTTGTCGGCCAGCAGCACGTTCTCCGGCTTCACGTCACGGTGGATCATTCCGGCGTCGTGCGCTTCCGCCAGGCCTTCCACCACAGCATCCAGCAGGGCCAGCGCCAGCCGCGGGGTGAGCCTGGTGCGCGCCTCCAGCAGCTCACGCAGTGTCTTGCCGGGAACATACTCCATCACCAGGTACGCGAGGTTGTCCGCAAAGCCCTGGTCCAGGACGCCGACGACGTGCGGGTGGGACAGGCGGGCGGCTGACTTTGCCTCCCGCTCGAACCGGTCAAGGAAGCCGCGGTCCGCGGCCAGGTGCGGATAGAGGACCTTGAGGGCGACGTCGCGGTCCAGCCGCAGGTCAGTGGCCAGGTAGACGGTGGACATTCCTCCGCGGGCAATACGGGAGAGCACGCGGTAGCGCTCGTCCACCACGGTGCCTACTAGGGGGTCATTTCCGGATTCATGCACTCTACGATCCTACGTGCGCAGAAGGGCAGGGCCCGGATCGACACCCGATCCGGGCCCTGCCCTCCAACTGCTGATTGGCTGCGGCTCCCGCTAGGAGAAGGACTGGCGGTGGGCCAGCACCGACGCAACGTAGCCGCGGGTGTCCTCGTACATGCCCTGGGTCGTCACCGAGTACTGGCCCTGGTAGTAGGAGGCGACGGCGGTCTCCAGGCTGTCGCTGGTGCGGATCAGGGAACGGATGATCGCTACGCCGGCAGTGGCGTTGTCGTAAGGGTCGAGCAGATTCAGCTGACGCCCCACCAGGTCGGAAGCCCATTCGCCGGAGCTCGGAATGACCTGCATGGCGCCAATGGCGTTGGCGGGGGACACCGCGCGCTGATCGAAGCCTGACTCCTGGAAAGAGAAGGCCATGGCCAGGGCCGGGTCAACGCCCATCTGGACCGCGGTCTGCGCAACAATCTGCTGCATGTCCGCGCGGCTCGGCACGGACGCTGCGTTCAGCGCGTGCTTGTTAACGTTGGCGTCCGCCACCACATGGTCCGGATACGTGTAGTGCAGGAACGTACTGGGCACCAGGTCGGCGGGAGCGGATTCAACCGGGGCGGAGGACAGGGTTGTTACCCCGGCACCGGGGAGGACAACGACGTCGCCCGGGTACAGGACGGAGCTGTCATCCATGCCGTTGGCGGACATAAGGTCCGTGAGGCTGACACCGTGGCTGGCGGCAATGCCGGTGAGGGTGTCACCTGCCGCAACGGTGTGGCCGGCCGCGGGGCCGGCTGAAGCGGGCGCAGCCGCGGCGGGTGCGGAGGCGGCGGATCCGCCGGAGAGCGTGATTTCCTGCCCCGGTCGGATGATCGAGGTGAGGGTCAGGCTGTTAGCCGCCAGGACGCTGTCAAGGCTTACGCCGTGGGAGGCCGCAATGCCACTGAGGGTGTCGCCGGCCTGCACGGTGTAGGTGCCGGACGGTGCGGAGGGAGCAGCTTCGGGAGCGGAGGTTCCTCCAGTGGGCAGCCGCAGTTCTTCGCCGGCGAAGATCAGTGATCTTCTCTGGAGATTGTTCACGCGCAGCACCTCGTCCAGGGACAACCCGTAGCGTGCTGCGATGGAGCTGACGGTGTCACCGGCCTCGATGCGGTGAACGGCGGGGGCGCTGGACTCCGCGGCAATGGTCACGGGCATCTGGGTGGCCAGCTGCGACGGGGCAACAACATTGGTGGTTCCAGCGGTCAGGTTCTTGATGGCCTGGAGCGGGAGCTGGGGGAAGAGCGTCGCGTTCGGCCCCACCGGAGCTGCCTGTGCAGGCTCCGCAAGAGCGAGCGCGGACATCATGACGGCAGGGATCGCTGCGGTTGTCACCGCAACACTCAGTTTGCGGGGCATTCCCTTTGAGCTGGAACGCGGGGAATTGCTCCCCTGAATCGACTGAGCAGTCATAAAGGGTTGTTTCCTCATCTGTAGACGGCGCGGCCTTTACCGCAACTCGTTTAACCAGTAGCCAGTAGCAAGTATTGGTGCGAGCGTGACAGAAGTGATTTCTGTGACGTAAGCGAATTTACACTACTGAGGGTATTCGGCCATACCTGAGTACATAAGGGAGATCAATTCCAGTTGTGCAACGAGCCTAAAGTGGCCCTGAACGTGGTTCTCGTGGGAACCTAGGGGTGTGACTGAACTTGAGGAACTTGTTTCCGACTGGCTGACCCTGCCCGATGTGGCTGAACAACTGAATGTTTCCATTACCAAGGTGCACAGCATGCTCGAAGAGCGTGCGCTGGTGGCCGTGCGGCTCGGTGAGCGGAAAATCCGCAGCATCCCGGCTGCCTTCGTCTCCGACGGAGCTGTCCTGGACAGCTTGAAGGGCACCATCTCCGTGCTGATTGACGCCGGCTACAACGACGAGGAAATGATCCGCTGGCTTTTCACCGCGGATGACTCGCTGCCGGGACGTCCGGTGGATGCGCTGCGCGAGGGCCGGAAGACCGAAATCCGGCGCCGGGCGCAGGCCCTGGGCTGGTAACGCACCGTACTGCTTATTACCGTATGACCAGCTAAAGGAAGCAGCGGCCCCCGTCCAACGGGAGCCGCTGCTTCTTTTAACACCTGTAATTCCTGCTGTATCAGCTGCCTGTCTCAGGCCGTGCGGGTTACAGCGGCGTGGGCCAAGGAGTCCAGGGCCGCCCGGGCAGTGTCATCAACCGGCATCTGACGCAGAGCATCGAATGCCGCGCGGGTGTGGCCCTCAATGAGCGTCTCGGTGGCGGCCAGGGCGCCGGATTCCTCGATCAGCCCCCGGAGTTTCGCCACGCCGTCGTCGTCAAGGTCCTCCCGGCCCAGCGCGGAAGCGATCATGTCCCGGGCGGACGGCCCGCCCAGCGCCAGCGCGTAGGCAATCAACACGGTGCGCTTGCCCTCGCGCAGGTCATCACCAGCCGGTTTGCCGGTTTGCGCGGGGTCGCCGAACACTCCCAGGACGTCGTCGCGGAGCTGGAAGGCCTCTCCGAGGGGAAGCGCGAAACGTGAGTACCAATCGAGCAGGTCATCCGATGCGCCGGCCAACGCTCCGCCCAGGGTCAGAGGATGCTCGGTCGTGTACTTGGCCGACTTGAAGCGCAGGATGTTCCGCGCCCGCACCACGGCCCGCTCGGGCTCATACGTGGGTCCGACCACCTCTTCAAGGATGTCCAGGTACTGGCCGGCCATCACCTCGGTCCGCATCCGGTTGAAGATCCGCCGTGCCGGGGTTCCATGCGCTGCCTGGGCGCCGACGGCTGAGAACATCTCCTCGCTCAGGGACAGGCAGAGGTCGCCGGCCAGGATGGCCGCGGAAGAACCGAAGTGGGTTCCGTCCAAGTGCCAGTCGGCCTCGCTGTGGGCGGTGGTGAAGCGCCGGTGGACGCTGGGTCCGCCGCGGCGCGTGTCGGACCGGTCGATGATGTCGTCGTGGATCAGTGCCGCGCTCTGGAACAGTTCCAGGGCGACGCCTGCCCGCACGGCCGTCTGGCTCAGGGCCGGTCCGCCGGCACCGCGCCAGCCCCAGTAACTGAGCAGGGCCCGAAGCCTTTTACCGCCCTGGGCCAGGGACGAGACGGCGTCCAGGAGCGGGAGGGCTTCCATCGACACATCCTGGAGCACTGCCTGCTGCTCGTTGAGGAAGGCGTCCATTTCGCTGCCCAGCAGCGTCCGGTACTCCGCCTGCTCCTGTGTGGCGGCTGCCGCGGCGGCGGGAAGGATCATCTCCATGCCCGGCTACTTGGCTGACTCTGGAAGCGTATTAATACTGGCGGTAAAGGTGTTGCCGCCGTCGCCGGGGACCACGGTCACATTGGCTGTGTCATCGCCGCCGGCGCGGACGAACTGCTGCAGGGTTGCGGCTCCCTGGGTTTCCGGCTTTCCGGCGGTGAAACCCTGGCCCTCGAACCTTGCGGCGTAGTAGGCCAGAATCTCCGCCGGGGGAGTGCTGGTGGAAGCCGTCAGCGACGCGGTGTACAGCTCAGCCGTTTCCTCGAAGCTCGTGGACAGCGGGGTCGAGCCCGGCATCACTGAAATGATGTCCGTGGGAAACCCTTCAGCGACGGCGGAGCTGCCGGGTGTTGCGGATGGGCTGGCCGAACTGTCAGGGGATGCCGAGGGGCTGGACGACGCGGAGGCCGGGGCCGACGGGGACGCTGACGGAGAAGCGGCGGATGACGACGGCGACGCAGCCGGGGACTGGGATCCGGTGGTGGAGGCGTCAGTGGATTCGGTGTCCGTGGTGCAGCCGGAGGCAGTCAGCAGCAGGGCTGCGGCGGTCAGTGCGATCAGGGGCTTCTTCATGGGTGTCCGCATCTTGTGGGGGTCAGGAACTGGTCCCCAGTCTAGGCGAAACGAAAACGTCGGACCCGTTGTCTACCATGAAGGAGTGACCAACGGCCCCAGCGAAAACCGCGACTGCACCATCATGCACGTGGACATGGATGCCTTTTACGTCTCGGTGGAGCTGCTCAAGCGCCCGGAGCTGGCGGGCCGTCCAATCATCGTGGGCGGCCTCGGCGGCAGGAGCGTTGTGCTGTCGGCTTCCTACGAGGCCCGCCGCTTCGGCGTCCACTCCGCCATGCCCATGTCGGCCGCTTACCGGCAGTGCCCCCAGGCAGTCATCCTGGAACCGCACCAAGAGGACTACCGCGAAGTGTCGGGGCGGCTCATGGCCATCTTCGAATCCATTACTCCGCTGGTGGAACCGCTCAGCGTGGACGAAGCGTTCCTGGATATTTCCGGTGCCATGCGCCTGCTCGGACCCCCGCGCGCCATCGGGGAGCTGATCCGCAAACGCGTTGCGTCCGAGCTGGGGATTACGGCGAGCGTGGGCATTGCGGCCACCAAATTTGTCGCCAAGATTGCTTCCACCCGGTCCAAACCGAACGGGCTGCTCCTGATCCCGCGCAGTGAGACCGTTCCCTATCTGCATACGCTGGATGTATCGGCGCTGTGGGGTGTGGGCGCCAAGACGCGCGAGACCCTGGCCCGGGTCGGTATCTCCTCGGTGGAAGACGTAGCCCGCACGCCGGTCTCCGTGCTCAAAAGGCTGCTCGGCGCCACCGGGGAGCATGTGTATGAGCTCGCTTGGGGGCGGGACCCGCGGAGCGTGACTCCGGTGCGTCGGGAAAAGAGCATCGGAGCTGAGGAAACCTTCGCGCGGGATGTTTCCGACGATGAGACACTGCACACGGAACTGCTGCGCCTGGCGCACAAGACAGCTGCCCGGCTGCGGGCAGCGGGACTGCAGTGCCGCGCCGTCTCCCTGAAACTGCGCTACGCGGACTTCTCCACCCTTACCCGCACCCGGACGCTGCGCGAACCGGTGGACAGCGCCCAGTTAATCTACGAGGAAACCCGTGCCCTGCTTACCGCCCTGGGGCCGCGCCGCATGAGCGTGCGCCTGATCGGCCTCCGGACCGAAAGGCTGGAGCCGGCGGATGGAGCGGCGGTCCAGCTGACCCTCGACGGCAGGGATGACAACTGGCGGTCAGCCGAAGACGCCCTGGACAAGATCAACGCCCGGTTCGGCGAGCTTGGAGTGATGCCGGCGCGTCTCCTGGATCCGTCCCGCCGGGGCCGCTCCGGCCGCGGGGCTGCGCCCCCTGTTACGCCTGACCAGGCCGAAGAGTAAGCCCTAGGCGGAAAGCAACGCCCGCAGCGCCGCCACCGCTTTCCCCCGATCAGAATGCCACCTATCCTAAGACGTAGGCACAACAAGCGTTCTGTCCGGGTTATGGGTCCTGGTGGATCCCCAGCTTTTTGCGGGGGCTCCGCAGTTATCCGGGGTTCAGTGGCGGGAACCGCCCCGGTACCGGGATCGTTGGTTGGGTTACAGAGAATTTCGGACCGCAAGGAGGCAGTAATGGCACTCTCGGAACACGAGCAGCGCTTGCTGGACCAGTTGGAGCAGCAATTACACGCCGAGGACCCCAAATTTGCGAATTCGATGGCGACGCCGTCCAGCGGCGGTATCTCTACCCGGCGGATAGTGATCGGAGCCCTTGTCGCAGTTGCGGGCATAGCGCTGCTCCTCCGAGGGGTCTCCATGGAGATGCCGGTCAGCCTCATTCTGGGCGTCCTTGGATTCCTGGTGATGGGATCGGGCGTGTACTACGCGACCACCCGCGGCAAGCGCGGAGCGCAGGTCAGCTCTCCGGCCCGCAAGAAGGAACGCGAAGCAAGCTCCCCGAAGAACTTCATGAGCAATCTCGAAAACAAATGGGATGAGCGCAAGCGCGACCAGTAAGCCAGGCGCCCAACTTTCCTCCACCGGTTCACAGACTCGGAAAAAGACCCGCTGCGGCGGGTCTTTTTGTCGTTAACGACCGCCCCGGACGAACTCCGGCCAGCCTTTTCCGCCGATCTCCCTCCACCACGCTCCATCCGCGCCATTCCGCGGAAGAAAAGGCGCGGCGCGCCGGAAAACGGCAGGCACTAGCGTTGACTGTGGAGGGAAGTGGAGTAAAGTGGAGGCTATAAGAGGGTAGGGGCAGCGCAGGAGGAACTTCTTCCAATCAGACGGGTGGTGACTGATGTTCCTCGGGACACATTCACCTCGCCTGGACGAAAAGGGGCGGCTCATCCTGCCGGCCAAGTTCCGTGAGGAACTGGCGGAGGGACTGGTCCTGACAAGGGGCCAGGAACGATGCATCTACGTGTTCAGCCAGAAGGAATTCGAACGGGTCCACGAGCAGATGCGGGAAGCTCCGCTTTCCTCGCGTCAGGCACGGGACTATATTCGAGTCTTTTTGTCCGGAGCCTCCGACGAAGTCCCGGACAAGCAGGGCCGGATCACCATTCCGCCGGCATTGCGGACCTACGCCGGACTCGGCCGCGTACTGGCCGTGATTGGTGCGGGGACAAGGGCCGAGATTTGGGATGCGGCAGCTTGGCAGAACTACCTCGACGAGCAGGAAACGGCGTTCTCGGAAACTGACGAGGACACCATGCCCGGTCTTTTCTAACCAGCACGGCAGTAACAACAGCAGTACCTAATACCCACCAGACAGAGACCGGACCGCAGCGGTTTCTTGCATGAGATCTCCAGCCGCCCCGCAGGGCCGGCACCTGACTCACTTCCCCGGAGCCAGGCGCAGGCAGTGCGAGGCGCGGATGGGGGTCTGATATAAGAACTACGCCGCCGTCCCAGGACGCGGAAGGACAGCAGATGAGCGAAGAACGCCCAACCGAAGAACGGCATGTTCCGGTGCTGCGTGACCGCTGCATTAATCTGCTGGCTCCGGCAATCGAACGAGCAGTGGCCGACCACGGTTCCGCCGTCGTCGTGGATGCCACCCTCGGCATGGGCGGCCACACGGAAGCCATGCTGACACGCTTTCCGCAGCTGCACGTGATCGGCATCGACCGTGACCGGCAGGCGCTGGCCCTGGCGGGTGAACGCCTTTCCCCCTTCGAGGACCGCATCGACCTGGTGCACGCGGTGTATGACGAGATCGCCGACGTCGTCACCGACCTTGGCTTCGATGGCATTGACGGCGCACTCTTCGACCTGGGCGTTTCGTCCCTCCAGCTCGATGAGCGGGACCGGGGTTTTGCCTATTCCTATGACGCTCCGCTGGACATGCGGATGGACACCAGCCGCGGACGCACCGCGGCCGACATTGTTAATACGTACAGCGAATCAGACCTCGTGGCGATTATCCGCAAATGGGGCGAAGAGAAGTTTGCCGGCCGGATAGCCTCCGCGATCGTGTCGGCGCGGTCCGCCAAGCCCTTCAGCACCACCGGTGAACTCGTTGACGCCATCCGCTCGGTGGTCCCCGCGGGAGCCGCGCGCACCGGGGGACACCCGGCCAAACGCACCTTTCAGGCGCTGCGGATTGAAGTCAACGAGGAGCTGGACGTGCTGGAGCGGGCGATTCCCGCGTCCCTGTCCGTCCTGAACCTCGGTGGGCGGGTGGTGGTGATGTCCTACCACTCGTTGGAGGACAAAATCGTCAAGGGCATCTTTGCCGCCGGCGCACGCTCATCGGCGCCCAAGGGCTTCCCGGTGGAGCTCGACGAACACAAGGCCCAGCTCCAGCGGCTGACCAAGGGGACCGAGGTTCCCACGGACGCTGAAATTGCCGAAAATCCCCGCGCCGCCTCAGCCAAGCTGCGGGCCGTGGAACGTATCCGCATCCCGACTGACAGGGCAGGATCATGACGCAGGTACAGACCCGGCCGCACGCACCCACCGGTGCA
This sequence comes from Arthrobacter gandavensis, assembly GCF_009192735.1. Lineage (GTDB taxonomy): Bacteria > Actinomycetota > Actinomycetes > Actinomycetales > Micrococcaceae > Arthrobacter_B > Arthrobacter_B citreus. Next base: position 1,176,572 of record NZ_VTFU01000001.1, on the reverse strand, counting down.
GTCCGCCGCGCAACCCACGGCAACACGGCCCGTGCGCTGGATTGGACGCCGCGGACGACGCCGGCAACGGCCGCTTCCGCCGCGCCCCGCCGTCGCACCCCCCTGTCCGTGGTGCCCGCTTCGAAGGCCCGCCGCCGGGCGCCGCTCTTCATCTTTTGCTTTTTCGCCCTGATCCTGGGGCTGGGCGCCGTCCTGCTGCTCAACATCTCTGTCTCCAGCGGCCAGTACCAGCTGGTCCAGCTGCAGAATGAGCGGACCGAACTGGTCCAGCGCAACGAAGCACTGACCCAGCAGCTGGAAAACCACCAGGCACCCCAGGTGCTGGCCTCCGCGGCCGCCGACCTCGGCATGGTGACGTCTTCCAGTTTTGGCAGCATCGACCTGCAGACCCTCGCGGTCACGGGCAATCCCGTCCCGGCCGAGGAGGGCACTGCTCCTCTTGTCCTGATTGAAGCGCCCAATGTGCTGACCCAACCGATAGCGCCGGCGGTTGCACAGCCTGCGCCGGCGGCCGAGGAATCGGTCCGGGCAGCGGAAGCACGGGAAGCCGAGGCCGCCCAAGCAGCGGCAGCGGCAGACGGTGAACCCGCCGGAGCGGAAACGGCTCCGGTGGAACAGGAAGCGGATCTGAACGGCGGAACCATTCCGGCTCCGGCCCAGAGAAGCGGATACTAATCTTTATCGAGCAGTGACGAGGATACGTTGTGGCAAAAGAGCGGGGTTCCGGGAGGAACAACCACAGGGTAGCCATCGTTACCGGCAGGCTGCGGACCGGCCTGATCCTGGCATTGGTGCTGCTGACCGTCCTTGGAGTGCGCCTTTTCCAGGTCCAGGCGGTGGACCCTGAAGGGATGGCCGAAGCCGCCGTCGCAAAGCGCTTGACCACCCAGGTGGTTCCCCCGCTGCGCGGCAGCATCCTTGACTCGGAGGGCAACTACCTGGCGCGCAGCGTGGAGCGCTTTGACATTGTGGTGGACCAGACGCTGTCCCACGATTACGCCGAAGAGGAGGAGTTCCCCCGCCGCAACGCGGAGGGAACGCTTGAGGACATCAGCTTCGACAAGGCCTTCGCGGAACTGTCCGGCATCCTTGGACAGGATCCGGAAACCCTGCGGAGCTCGGTGCTCGGCGACAAAACCTTTAACTTTGTCGCCAAGACCGTCACTCCGGAAATCAAGGACAAGGTCCTGGCCGTCAAGTTCCCTGGCATCTACGCGGACCGCACCACCCTGCGCACGTACCCGTCGGGGTCCGTTGCCGGATCCATCGTTGGGTTCCTGGGGACCGACGGCCCGCAGGAGGGCCTGGAACTCACCCAGGACGACATCCTCGCCGGGGAAGCCGGCAGCAAAACCTACGAAATCGGCGGAGACGGCATCCGCATCCCGTACGCCACCAACGAAGACTCCCCGGTGGTCGACGGCGAGTCGGTAAAACTCAGCATTGACCAGGACCTGCAGTGGTTCGCCATGCAGACCATTGCCAGCCAGGTGGAGGAATACAACGCCGACTGGGGAAACGTGGTTGTGGTCGAGGTGAAGACCGGGCGCATCATCGCCATGGCCGAATCAACCACCGTTGACCCCAACAACCCCGGACTTACTCCGGCCGAATCCCGGCAGCCCCTGTCCGTGACAGTACCCTTCGAACCGGGATCCACCACCAAGGTCATCACCATGGCGGCGGCCCTGGAGCAGGGCATCATCGACCCGCTGTCCCAGTTCGAGATTCCGCCCACCTATACCGTGGACGGCCAGACGTTCAAGGACGCCTTCGACCACGGGACCGTGCACATGACGGCCGCGGGCATCCTGACAAAGTCGATGAACACGGGCACCGTCATGATCGGACAGCAGCTCACCCGGCAGGAACGTTATGACTGGCTGCGCAAGTTCGGCATCGGCGAGCCCCTGAACGTTGGGCTCAACGGGGAAACGACCGGCATCCTCGCCGAGCCCGATGAATGGGACACCAGGCAGCAGTACACCGTGCTCTTCGGGCAGGGACTGGCCCAGACGGCGCTGCACACCGCAATGGTCTACCAGACCATTGCCAACGACGGCGTGCGCCTGGCACCAAGCATCATCGACAGCTACGTCGCAGCCGACGGCACCGAGACTCCCGCGGAAAAGGCGGAGCCAACCCGCGTGGTGTCCGAACAGACGGCGAGTGAAGTTCAGCACATGCTGGAAACCGTCACGGCCGAAGGATCGGGGGCGGGCGGCAGGCTGGAGCAGTACCGCGTGGGGTCCAAGACCGGCACGGCCGAGGCCCCGGCCGCCAACGGTGGCTATGACGGGTACACACTCTCTTATGCTGGTATTGCACCAATGGATGATCCCCAGTACGTGGCAGTGGTGACGCTGCAGCGGCCCCAGGGATCCCTGCAGGTCCTCGATCCGGGAAGAACCTTCAAGAAGGTCATGGAACAGGTTTTGACCACCCGCAATGTCGCTCCATCCACTTCCGAACCGGAGCTGTATCCCGTGGAGTACTGAGTCCCGCCAGGGGCCGGGCTTTACCGGCCGCCGAGGCTGCCGGGTTCATCCTTCGTCGAGCAACACGTCAATTTTCTGGAGCAATGCAGTGCCTTTGAATGATCAGCCTCAGCCGCCCCGCGCGGGCAGCGGAATGCGGCCATCCGCTCAGGAGCCGGTTTCCCTTCGGGATGCCTCGGACGTCCTGGCCGGCCTCGGCCTGCCGGCGGTCAAACATGCCCGGGATTCGGACCGGGACCGCGACGTGCTGCTGACCGGCCTCACGATCAACTCCCGGGAAGTCCTGCCCGGGGACCTGTATGTCGCCCTGCCCGGCGCCCGCCATCACGGGGCACGGTTCGCTGAGTCCGCGGCCGAGGCCGGCGCAGCCGCCGTGCTGACGGATCCCGACGGCGCCGCCGCCCTGGGCGGGCTGCCCGTGCCGGTGTATGTGACGGACGATCCCCGCCGCCTGGTGGGTCCGCTGGCGGCAGCCGTATTCCGCAGCCGGCCGCAGGACGGCAGTGCGCCGACACTGTTCGGCGTCACCGGCACCAACGGCAAAACCACCACCACGTACTTCATCAATTCGCTGCTGGGCGCCCTCGGCAAGACCACCGGGCTGATCGGCACCATCGAGATCCTCGCCGGCGGGGAGCCCATTGCGAGCACCCTCACCACTCCGGAGTCACCCCAGGTCCACGGATTACTGGCACTGATGCGGGAGAAGGGCCTGGATGCGGCAGCCATGGAGGTGTCGTCCCACGCCATTTCCTACCGGCGGGTGGACGGCGTTGTCTTTGACGTTGCCGGCTTCACCAACCTGACCCAGGATCATCTGGATCTGCATGGGTCCATGGAAGAGTACTTCGCGGCGAAAGCAGCCCTGTTCACTCCCGAGCGCGCCAAGCGTGCCGTCATCACCGTGGACGACGAATGGGGGACCCGGATGGCTGCCGAAGCACCCGTCCCGGTCTGGACGCTGGCAACCCGGGAGGATGCCGGTGAGGCTGACTGGAGGGTCACCGACGTCGTACGCGCAGGGCTGGGGCACCGCTTCACGCTGCGCGGACCCGACGGCGCCGCCCTGCAGGCGGGAACCGGTCTGCCGGGCACCTTCAACGTCTCCAACGCAGCGCTGGCCCTGCTCATGGTGCTGGCTTCGGGAGTCGATTCCGCTGCCCTGCAGGATGCCCTGGACCGCAGCGATCCCTTCACGGTGGAAGTTCCGGGCCGGATGCAGCTGGTGGGCGAAGCCCCCGCCGCGATCGTGGACTTTGCCCACAACCCCGACGCGCTGGCCCGGACACTTCAGTCCGTGCGCCGGGAATCTTCCGCCACCGGCGCAGACGAACCCGGTGGATCCACAGCGGCGCAGCCCCGCGTCATTGTGGTTTTCGGCGCCACCGGCGAGCGTGACCAGACAAAGCGCCCGCTGATGGGGGCCATCGCCGCCCGGCTCGCCGACGTGGTGATCGTCACTGACGACGACCCCCATGATGAGGACGAAGCCACCATCCGCGCCGGGGTCCTGGATGGCGCCCGCGCGGCCCGCGAACAGGAATCCCTGGGGTGTGAAATCCTTGAACTGGCACCCCGTGCCGCAGCGATAGACCGCGCCGTCGCGCTGGCGCGCCCGCAGGACACGGTGCTGGTGGCGGGACGCGGACACGAAGTATTCCAGGAAGTAAAAGGAGTGAATGTGGCCCTCGACGACCGCGTGGAACTGAGGCAGGCATTGACACGGTACGGATTCCCTGTGCTGTCCGGCGACGGGGTAGAGTCCTAATTCGTCATGATTGAACTTAGCGCAGCAGACATAACGGGTATCACGGGCGGCGAGCTGATCGGCGGAGCCGCAGAGGCGCCGGACACGATCGTGAACTCGGCCACAACCGACTCCCGGGAATCCTCTCCGGGATCCCTCTTCATAGCAAAGCCCGGCGAAGCATCGGACGGACACCTCTTCGTTGAAGCGGCCTTCGCCCGCGGAGCCGTCCTGGCCCTGGTGGAACGCCCGGTGACGGATGCATCCGGGACCGTGTACCCGGCAGTCCAGGTTCCCGACGCCGTCCTGGCCATGGGAGCCCTTGCCGCCGAGATTGTCCGGCGGCTGCGGGCCAATGCGCCCCTGACGGTCATCGGCATTACCGGTTCAGCCGGCAAGACCACCACCAAGGATCTCCTGGCCGGGATCCTGCGCGCCGAGGGCGAAACCGTAGCCCCGGTCGGTTCCTACAACGGAGAAGTCGGAGTACCGCTGACGATCTTCGGCGCGGACTTCGGCACGCGCTACCTCATTGTGGAAATGGGCGCCACCGGAGTGGGCCACATCGAATACCTGGCTTCCATGGTGAAGCCGGACATCGGCGTTGTCCTCTGCGTCGGTTCCGCCCACGCCGGTGAGTTCGGCGGAGTGGAGAACATTGCCAAGGCCAAGGGCGAACTTGTTGAAGCCCTGGCACCGGGCGGCACAGCCGTCCTGAACGCGGATGACATCCGCGTGGCGGCCATGGCGCAGCGTGCCGGTTCCGGCGTCGAAATCCTGTACTTCACGTCATCGCCGGAAGAAGCGCACGGAGCCAAATCAGCCCTCCGGGCCCTGGACGCCCGAACCGATGCCCTTGGCCGCCCCGTGTTCACGCTCCGGTTCCCGGACGGCAGCGAACACCCGGTGGAATCCGGGCTGATCGGAGCCCACCACACCGCAAATCTCCTGGCCGCAGCGTCCGCCGCGTTTGCCGCGGGTGTCCCGGCCGGGCGGATCGCCGCCGGGTTGTCCGGCCAAAAGGCCGCCAGCCGCTGGCGCATGGAACGCACCGACCGCGCGGACGGGGTTACGGTCATCAATGACGCCTACAATGCGAACCCCGAATCCATGCGGGCCGCCCTGCGCACCCTGGCGGAACTGGGCCGCGGCCGGCGCACCTGGGCCGTGCTGGGCGAAATGCTCGAGCTCGGGGACACCTCGGTCACCGAGCATGACGCCATCGGCCGTTATGTGGTCCGGCTCAATATTTCCCAGCTCATCGTGGTTGGCACCGGTGCCCGCGCCATGCACACCGGCGCCGTCATGGAGGGGTCCTGGGGAGACGAGTCCGTTTTCGTGGAAACGGCCGAGGACGCCGAACGCATCCTGACCGAATCGCTGGAACCCGGTGACCTGGTTCTCTTTAAATCCTCCAACGGCGCTGCCCTGCGCTACCTCGGTGATCGGATAGCTTTGAACGCCCCATCTTCAACCTCCGCCCTGCCGCCGGAATCCCGGCCGCAGCACACCAGCCCGGATCTCTCCGGGGAAGCCGGAGGCGTCCAGTAGTGGTTTCCCTGCTTATCGGCTCGTCCCTGGCCCTGGTCTTCGCCTTTATCGGCACGCCGCTGTTCATCCGCTTCCTCGTCCGGAAGAGCTACGGGCAGTTTGTCCGCGACGACGGCCCGACGTCGCACCACACCAAGCGCGGCACGCCCACCATGGGCGGCGCCGTCATTGTGGCATCCGTGGTGGCGTCCTACTTCCTTACCCACCTGATCAGTTTTGCCATCAACCCCGGCAGCTTCGGTCCATCAGCGTCCGGCCTGCTGGTCCTGTTCCTGATGGTGGGCATGGGCATGGTGGGTTTCATTGACGACTACACCAAGATTTCGCGGCAGCGCAGCCTTGGGCTGAACGCCAAAGCCAAGATCATCCTGCAGACGCTTGTTGGCGTCACGTTTGCCATCCTGGCCCTGAACTTCCCGAACGGGCAGGGCCGCACGCCGGCGTCCACGGAAATCTCCTTCATCCGGGACACCGGCCTCGACCTGGCCTTCGCCGGCACCCTGATCGGCGCCATCCTTTTCATCCTGTGGGCCAACCTGATCATCACCGGAACGACGAACGGCGTGAACCTGGCGGACGGCCTGGACGGCCTTGCCGCGGGTGCCTCCATCCTTGTTTTCGGGGCCTACTTCCTGATTGGCATCTGGCAGTCCAACCAGAGCTGCGGCGCGCCGGGCTCCGGAAGCGTCTGCTACGAAGTCCGCGACCCCATGGACCTGGCCCTGCTGGCCGGGGCAATGGCGGGTGCGCTGGTGGGCTTCCTCTGGTGGAACACCTCGCCGGCGAAGATCTTCATGGGCGACACCGGATCCCTGGCCATCGGCGGCGCCATCGCCGCGTTCGCCATCCTGTCCCGCACCGAGCTGCTGCTGGTCATCCTTGCGGGGCTCTTTGTCATCATCACGCTCTCCGTGATCATCCAGGTGGGTTACTTCAAGCTCAGCGGCGGCAAACGCGTCTTCAAGATGGCCCCGCTGCAGCATCACTTCGAGCTCAAGGGCTGGGCTGAAGTCACGGTGGTGGTCCGGTTCTGGATCGTGGCCGGACTCTGCGTGGCCGTGGCCCTTGGCCTCTTCTATGCGGAATGGGTTGTGGGAAATTGAGCAGCACTAATGCCCGGCTGGACGAACTGACCACTTGGGATGCGCCGTGGCGCGGGCTGCGCGTGGTTGTCACCGGAATCGGCCTGTCCGGTTTCTCCGCTGCCGACACCCTGATTGAACTTGGCGCCCGCGTGGTGGTTGTGGATGCCAAGGACAGTGAAGAGAACCGGGCCAAGGCCGATACCCTGCGCATCGTTGGTGCCGCCGACGTCCTGCTGGGCGCCGCCCACGCGGAAGCGCTGCCGCTGGTCGAGGGGGAACCCGCGGAGCTGGTGGTTACTTCTCCCGGCTTCAGCCCTTTCCATCCATTGATGGTTTCAGCGGCCGACGCGGGAATCCCGGTCTGGGGCGACGTCGAACTGGCGTGGCGGGTCCGCACCCGCGAAGGACGCAAGACCGCCGAGTGGCTGACCATCACCGGCACCAACGGCAAGACCACCACCGTGTCGATGACCGAGAGCATGCTTCTGGCAGCCGGTCTGCGAGCGATCGCGGCCGGGAACGTGGGCACGCCCATTCTTGACGCCATCCGCGACCCGCAGGGCTATGACGTCATTGCCGTTGAGCTGTCCAGCTTCCAGCTGCACTGGTCCTCCTCGCTGTCGCCCCTGGCGAGCGTATGCCTGAATGTGGCCGAGGACCATGTGGACTGGCACGGGTCCTACGACGCGTACCTGGCCGACAAGGCGAAGATCTACGAAAACACGCGCGTTGCCTGCATCTACAACGCCGAGCAGTCCGAGACCGAACACATGGTCGAAGAAGCGGACGTCATCGAGGGCTGCCGGGCCGTTGGCTTCACCACCGGGATGCCTGCCATTTCCATGGTGGGCATGGTGGAAAACCTCTTGGTGGACCGCGCCTTCATTGAACAGCGCAAGGACTCCGCCGCGGAGCTCGCCTCGCTGGCCGATGTCGGCGAACACGCCCCGCGGCATTTGGTTGCCAATGCGCTGGCAGCCGCTGCCCTGGTGCGTGCCTACGGCGTCGAACCCGTTGCAGTGCGGGACGGCCTGCGCGCCTACGATCCCGGGGAACACCGGATCCAGCCGGTGGCCCGGCTGAACGACATCCTGTGGATCAACGATTCCAAGGCCACTAACCCGCATGCCGCTTCCGCCTCACTGTCGGCGTTCAATCCCGTGGTGTGGATTGCCGGGGGACTGCCCAAGGGGGTCGAATACGACGACCTCGTCCAGGCCCACGCCGCACGGCTGCGTTCCGTCATCCTCATCGGCGCGGATTCCTCAGCTCTCCGCGAGGCCCTGGCGCGACACGCGCCGCAGGTGCCGGTGATTGAGGCTGTCCCGCCCCACACTGGTGGAAGGCACGCCTCCAGGCCGACCGTAAGCGGTGAGGAAGTGATGGCACTGGCCGTCGCAGCAGCCGCCGCTCAGGCCCGGCCCGGAGACACTGTCCTCATGGCGCCGGCAGCGGCGTCCATGGACCAGTTCGCGTCCTACGCGCACCGCGGAGACGCTTTCATCGAGGCCGTCCGCGGGTACGTGGAAGGACAGGCGCAGACTTCTAAGGAGCCCTAGATGGTCACTACCTCCTCAGGGAAACCCCGCAAGCCTGTCCTTCGCTCCACCCGTGCGGCCGCGCCGTCCACCGGAACCGGTTCCTCTGCACCGGGCCGGGCCGCCGCTCCGGCCGCGGAATCAGCCGGTTCTGCGGGTTCCAAGCGCACGCCGCGCAAACCCGCGGAGCCGGACAAGAAGCCCTCACTGTTCGAGCGCGGCATTGTCCTTATCGAGGGCAGCCGGCGAAAAGCGACCGGTTCCGCGTACTACACCATCCTGGGCGCCTCGCTGGCGCTGACGGCCATCGGCCTGATGATGGTGCTCTCGGCATCCTCGGTGGAATCCATTGCGGCCTCGGCGGGGGAGTCCGTGGGCAGCACCTTCAGCTTCTTCATGAAGCAGGCCCTGTTTGCGGCCCTGGGCGTCGCCGCCATGCTGGGGCTGTCCCGTCTTGGCCCCCAGACATACCGGAAACTGGCCTGGCTGGCCCTGATTGGGGCGTTCTTCCTGCTGATCCTGGTCTTTATCCCCGGGGTCGGCAAAGAGGTGGGCGGCAACAGGAACTGGATCGAGATTGGTCCCATCTCGGGCCAGCCGTCGGAAGCGGCGAAGCTGGCCATGGCCGTGTGGTTTGCCTCCGTGCTGGCCACGAAGCAGAAACTCCTCACCTCGTGGAAGCATGCGCTGGTGCCGGTGGTCTTTCCGGGTGGAGCCGTCCTGATTGGGCTCGTCCTGATCGGCAAGGACCTCGGCACGGTGATCATCATGGGAATGATCATGATCGCCTCGCTGTTCTTTGCCGGTGCACCGCTGCGCTTTATCGCGGCGATGGTGGCGGCGGGCGCCGCCGGGGCTGCCCTGATGTCCATGATCAGCGGAAACCGCACCAGCCGCATCAGTGCCTGGCTGGGCCAGGACTGCGGCGCCGGGCTGTGCGACCAGGCCAACGCCGGCCTGTACGCGCTGGCGTCCGGCGGCTGGTTCGGTGTGGGGATCGGGCAGAGCCGGCAGAAGTGGAGCTGGATTCCCGAAGCCCACAATGACTTCATCTTTGCCATCATCGGTGAGGAATTCGGCCTGCTGGGCACACTGCTGATCGTGCTGCTCTTCGGTGTCCTGGCGGTGGCCACCATCCGGATGACCATGCGGCACACGGACCCCTTTATCCGGATCGTGTGCGGTTCCATCCTCGTCTGGATCATCGGACAGGCGTTCGTGAACATTGCCATGGTGACCGGCCTGCTTCCCGTGATCGGCGTGCCGCTGCCCTTCATCTCCTATGGCGGATCGTCGCTGACCTTCACACTGATGGCCATCGGCGTCCTGCTTTCCTTTGCCCGCAAAGTCCCCGAACACAATCTTTGACGAAAGTGAACCATCAGCTCCATGACGCAACGTCCCCTGTCCCTCGTCCTCGCCGGAGGCGGCACCGCCGGGCACATCAGTCCGCTCCTTGCGGTGGCCGGCGCCGTCCGGGAGTCCGCGCCCGAGTCCCGCATCAAGGTTGTGGGCACCGCCGCAGGCATGGAAACGCGGCTTGTTCCCGCCGCGGGGTTTGAGCTGGCAGTCATTGACCGTGTGCCCATGCCCCGCAAGCCGGGGCCGGATCTGTTCCGGCTGCCCGGCCGCCTCAAGCGTGCCGTGGCCCAGGCCGGGGACATTCTCGACGAGGCGGCGGCCGACGTCGTCGTGGGCGTGGGCGGTTACGTTTCCACTCCGGTCTACTTGGCTGCGCGGCGGAGGAAGCTGCCGATCATCGTGCACGAGGCCAACGCCCGACCCGGGCTGGCCAACCGGGTAGGGGCGCGCTTTGCCGACGTCGTTGCCACCGCGTTCGCTGAGACGAACCTGCCGGGGGCCCGGCAGGTGGGCATGCCCATGCGCCGGGAAATCTCGGGACTCAACCGGCACGAAGCGCGGCCCGGCGCGCGTGCCGCACTGGGGCTGGACCCGGACCTGCCCACCCTGGTGGTGACGGGCGGATCCTCGGGTGCCGCCTCCATCAACCGGGCCGTGGAAGAGGCACTGCCGGCACTTGCGGCTGCCGGGATCCAGACCCTGCACATCACCGGCCGCGGCAAGCAGCTGCACACCGGAGACGGTGCGCTGCTCACTGCTCCGCGCTACCACCAGGTCGAATACGTGGACGGCATGGAACAGGCTTATGCCGCCGCAGACCTGCTGCTGGCCCGCTCCGGGGCCGGGACGGTGTGCGAGATCAGCGCCGTCGGCCTTCCCGCGGTACTGGTACCGCTGCCGCACGGCAACGGGGAGCAGGCACTGAACGGCGCCGGCCTCGCGGCGGCGGGCGGAGCGCTCCTGGTTTCGGACTCACTCTTCACAGCGCAGTGGATTTCGGACAAGCTGATACCTTTGCTGGCCGATCCGGCGGCGCTTGAGGCAATGTCGGCGGCATCCGCAGCCCGGGGCATCCGGGACGCGGACCGGCAAATGGCCGAATTCATTCTCGACGCGAACGGACGGTCACGCGCATGAGCACCCCGAAACTGCCCGACCTCGGACGCGTGCACTTCATCGGACTCGGGGGAGCGGGCATGTCCGCCGTCGCCCGCGTGATGATGGGGCAGGGCGTCAGCGTCTCCGGTTCCGACGCCCGCGACTCCGCCGGCCTGCGTGCCCTGGAAGCGCTTGGGGCCACCGTGTACGTGGGCCAGGACGCGGCCAATGTGCGGGACGCCGACACCGTGGTGATTTCCACGGCCATCCGACCGCAGAACCCGGAGCTCGCCGCGGCGCGGTCCCTGGGCCTGCGGGTTATCCACCGTTCGGTTGCACTGGCTGCGGCCATGGGGACGCAGGACGTCGTGGCGGTGGCCGGAACACACGGCAAAACCACCACCACGGCCATGGTCACCGTCCTGCTGCGCGAGGCCGGGCTGGATCCATCCTTCGCCATCGGCGGCGATGTCGCGGCACTGGGCGTCAACGCGGCCCACGGCAGCGGCAACGTGTTTGTTGCCGAAGCTGATGAATCCGACGGGTCTTTCCTGAACTATTCGCCCCGGATCACGGTCATCACCAACGTCGAGGCGGACCACCTGGACCATTACGGAACCGAGGAAGCGGTGTTCGCCTCCTTCGACAGCTTTGTCCGGCTGCTGCCCGCGGACGGACTGCTGGTGGCCTGCGCCGATGACCCCGGTGCCGCCGACGTCGTCCGCCGCTCCGGCGCGGCGCGCGTCCGCACCTACGGGTACAGCGGGGACGCCGACATCCGCATCACGGATACCCGGCCGGTGGCCAGTGGGTCCGTCTCCCTGTTGCGCTTCAGCCTTGACGGCCTGGAATGCGAGCAGGAGCTGCGGCTCATGGTGCCGGGCGCACATAACATCCGCAATGCCGCCGCCGCGTTTGCCGTGGGGCTTGGCCTGGGCGTGGACCCGGCCCAGGCCGCCGCAGGGCTGTCGGTGTTTTCCGGTGCGGCCCGCCGGTTCGAGGCCAAGGGTTCCGTGCGCGGCGTCCGGGTGTTTGACGACTACGCCCATCACCCCACCGAACTCCAGGCCGCGCTCCACGCAGCCCGCACTGTTGCCGGGCAGCACCGGGTGCACGTCCTGTTCCAGCCCCATCTGTTCAGCCGCACCGTGGCCTTTGCTGAGGAATTTGCCGCGGCCCTGGAACTGGCAGACAGCGCCACGGTGCTGGACATCTACGCGGCGCGCGAGGACCCCGTGCCGGGAGTGACCAGTGAGCTGATTACCTCCCGGGTCAACCGGCCGGGCGGGTACGCACCCGATGCCTCCTCGGCGGTGCGCGATATCTGCCGCCGTGCAGCAGCCGGAGACATCATCCTGACCGTGGGCGCCGGCGACGTGACCCAGTACGGCGCGGCCCTGGTGCAGGAACTGGCCCGAACCGGGGAAGACGACGGCGAGGCCGCCGCCGCAGCTCCGGCGGCGGCCCGGAATGATTCCCGTGGGTAGCAGGAAACCCCGCCGGCCGGCGGTTGATCCGGGACGAACCGGACCGTCCGCCCGCAGTGCTGACAATGTCCGCCGCCCCGGCGGACACGGCAGCGATTCCGTTCGCCGCAACGGGGGACCGCACCGCGGTCCGGACTGGGCCTCTGTCCGCGGCTCCTCCGGTGCGGGGCCGCGCCCCGGCGCCGGCAGCCGGACCGATGGCGGCGGCGGAATGGACGGGGGAAGCGACGCGGTCACGGCCACGGTGCTGGCCTTTCCCGAGCCGCCCGTCCGCCGGCGCCGGCGATGGGTGCTGACCTCCGTTGTCACCGCAGTGGTGGTGCTCGGCGCGTTTTTCGCGTTCCTGTTTTTCTCACCGGCCCTGGCCCTGAAGACGGTAACGGTGCAGGGCAATTCCCTGCTGACCACCGAGGAGGTCCACCGGTCGCTGCAGCCGCTGCTGGGAAAGCCGCTGACCACGATCTCCGATGACGACGTCGCGGCTCTGCTGGCGGACAGGCCCGAGGTGGCCGGCGTGGACGTCGTGGCCCAGCCGCCGTCGGAAATCGTGGTGACCATCGACGAGCGGGTTCCGGTGGCCGTCCTGCAGAGCGGCGACGCATTCCTCCTGATTGACGATGAGGGCCGGGAGATCGGAACCGCCGCCAACCGCGCCGACGCCCGCCTGCCGCTCATCGACGGCGGCACGGAAGCCGTGAACAGCGCTGTCTTCAGCACGGTCACATCCGTCCTGTCGGTTTTGCCGGAGGGCGTGCTGACGCAGTTGGACCATGCCTCGGCATCGTCGGTGGATTCGGTTCAGCTGCAGCTGCTCAACGGGCAGCAGGTATTCTGGGGGAGCGCCGAATCCAGCGTGGCCAAGGCGCGCGCACTGGAGGCGCTGCTGCAGATGCCGCCCAAGGATCCGCCGGTGAAGGTGTTTGACGTCAGCACCCCGACCGCGCCGGTGACACGGTGATATTTCCCTCCTGCGGGAAAGAAAAATCCGACACGCGGCAGAGGTAATTGCAGAACGACTTTCCGCCCCATAGCGTCACAGGTAGAGGATTACTTGACATAACTATAACCTTCAACTAGAGCCTTAGGGTCTGGGGTTGAAGGTTGGACGTAAGGTTCAAGGTTTTTCGGCCGGGTTTCCGGCCACCCAATGATCAGTTGCACAGATTCGAACAAGGGACACAGGACGTGGCAGCACCGCAGAATTACTTGGCCGTCATCAAGGTCGTCGGCATCGGCGGCGGTGGCGTGAACGCCGTAAACCGGATGATTGACGTGGGACTCCGAGGAGTGGAGTTCATCGCCATCAACACCGATGCGCAGGCACTGCTGATGAGCGACGCCGACGTGAAGCTCGACGTCGGCCGTGAGCTGACCCGCGGCCTGGGTGCCGGTGCGGACCCCGAGGTCGGCCGCAAAGCCGCCGAGGATCACGCGGAGGAGATCGAGGAAGTCCTTCGCGGAGCCGACATGGTCTTCGTGACCGCCGGCGAAGGTGGCGGCACCGGCACCGGCGGCGCCCCCGTCGTCGCCCGCATCGCCCGTTCACTCGGCGCGCTGACCATTGGTGTGGTCACCCGTCCCTTCACCTTCGAAGGCCGCCGCCGCTCCAACCAGGCCGAGTCGGGCATCGATACGCTGCGCGACGAAGTCGACACGCTCATCGTTATCCCGAACGACCGCCTCCTCTCCATCAGCGACCGCAATGTGTCCATGCTGGACGCCTTCCGCTCCGCTGACCAGGTGCTGCTCTCCGGTGTCCAGGGCATCACCGACCTGATCACCACCCCGGGCCTGATCAACCTTGACTTCGCCGACGTCAAGTCCGTCATGCAGGGTGCCGGTTCGGCACTCATGGGCATCGGTTCAGCCCGAGGGGAGGACCGGGCCGTCAAGGCCGCCGAGCTGGCAATAGCTTCTCCTCTGCTTGAAGCATCCATCGACGGCGCCCACGGCGTCCTGCTCTCGATCCAGGGTGGTTCCGACCTCGGTCTCTTCGAGATCAACGAAGCCGCGCGCCTGGTCCAGGAAGTGGCTCACCCCGAAGCGAACATCATCTTTGGTGCCGTCATTGACGACGCCCTGGGTGACGAAGCCCGCGTCACGGTTATCGCCGCCGGTTTCGACCAGGTGGATGTCACCTCCCAGCCGGTTTCCCACAAGCCGGCCGAGCCCGCAACCCCGCCGGCCAGCGTACCGGCAGCCGGCGGCTACGCCGGCGCCGCACCCGCTTCCGCGGGCCTGTCCGCATGGTCGCAGCGCTCCAACCAGCACAGCGACGTTCCGGCCGACGCAGGCTTCGACGTCGACCTGCCGGCCGTCGTGGAATCGGACCTGTCCACGGGCCGCAACGACGACCTGGATGTCCCTGATTTCCTGAAGTAACAGCAAATCCTGAAGTAGCACCCCGGTCCGGGCAGCAGTCCGGAACGCCCGGCAGCAGCGAGGTTGTTCGACAATGTTTTGGTGGCAGACGCAGGCCGGTGACGGCCTGAGGGTCGCATTCACCAATACGGAGGCGGGCAACCTCGCTTTGCATGTGGGGGATGATCCGGACCAGGTGCTGGTGCGCCGGGCCGCCCTGGAAAAAGCCATGGGCGTTGCCCCAAAGTCGCTGCGGTTCATGAACCAGGTCCACTCGGCCGATGTTGCGCTGGCCGGCTCCGGGCAGGCCCCCGCTGCGGTACCAACGGCTGATGCCATGGTCAGCCTTGACGGGAGCGCTCCGCTGGCGGTCATGGTCGCCGACTGCGTCCCAGTTGTCCTCATTGGCCAGAGGCCGGACGGCGGTGTGGTCACCGCGGTTGCCCATGCCGGCCGCAAGGGGCTGCTGGATGGTGTGCTGGCCAATACCGTGGAGCGGATGCGGTCAGCCGGTGCCGCCGGCGTCACTGCCTGGATTGGTCCGGCCGTGTGCGGGCAGTGCTATGAGGTTCCCGGGGCCATGCTGGAGGAAGCGGCGGCCATCATCCCCGAGGTGCGGTCCCGCACCAGCTGGGGCACCCCTGCCCTGGACCTTCCCTCCGGCGCCGCCGCCCAGCTGGCAGCGCTCGATGTGAAGGTAACGCGCGTCAGCGGCTGCACGCTCGAATCCGCAGACCTCTACTCCCACCGGCGTTCCAGCAGCGCCGGCCGCTTCGCCGGCCTCGTCTGGCGCGTCTGAAATACCGGTCACCGCCCTGTTGCCGGCGGGAACCCCCGCACCACCCTAGGAACCACACATGACTTCGACTAATGCCAGCCCGGACCGGGCCGCAGACCTCGCCCGGCGCCTTGAGCGCGTCCGGACCCGCATCAGCGCAGCGGCGCCTTTCGGCGCCGCTCCCACTCTGATAGTGGTCACCAAATACTTTCCCGCGAGCGACGTCGAACTACTGGCCGGCCTGGGCGTCACTGATGTGGGCGAGAACAAGGACCAGGAGGCCGCCGCCAAGGCTGAGGAAACGGCCTCCCTCGGGCTGTCCTGGCACTTCATCGGACAGCTCCAGAGCAACAAGGCCAAGTCCGTGGTCCGTTACGCCGACGCCGTCCATTCCGTTGACCGCCCATCGCTTGTCAGCGCGCTGGCCAAAGCGATGGCCAGGGAGCAGCAGCGGCGCGCCGCGGCGGGGCTGGAACCGCGGAAGGACCTGGAGTGCTTCCTCCAGGTCGACCTGCGGGATCCGTCAGCCGGTCACGGTGCGGGATCCGCGGCGGACCATGCCGGCCCGTCCCGCGGGGGAGTGCTGCCTGCAGAGCTTCCGGCCCTGGCCGATGCCGCCGCTGCCGCTCCCGGGCTGCGGCTGGCAGGCCTGATGGCCGTGGCGCCGCTGGATGAGGATCCGCGTGACGCCTTTGGGCGGCTTCAGGACCTGTCCCTGCAGTTGAGGGAAAAGTATCCGGAAGCGGACTCGGTGTCCGCCGGCATGAGCGGAGACCTCGAGGCTGCGCTGGCCAGCGGGGCGACACACCTGCGCATCGGTTCGGATATTCTCGGGCCGCGGCCCCCGGTACGGTAGCGTCTAATGGAGGAAAGTTCCTCATATGGCGAGGGACGGGTGCTACGGCGCTGAAGTTCTAGAAGGAGCAACCATGGCTGGCGCAATGCGCAGGACAATGATTTACCTTGGGCTCGCCGACGGTGACGATAACTACGAGCCTGAGCCGAAGAGCCAGCGGGATGCCCCGGCACGCGAGGACTACACGCCCGAGTTCGAGCGTCCGGAACGGCCTGAGCGCGATGCCGAGCCGGCCCAGGGTCCTGCCCCGGTTGCCCGCACCGCAGTTGAAGAGTACCGGGCGCCTGTAACGCCGATTAAACGAGCTCCGTCATCCCGAGAGGAAGTGGCTGGCTTGCGCCAGATCACCACCGTCCACCCCCGTTCCTACAACGATGCCAAGATTATCGGCGAAAGCTTCCGTGACGGCATTCCTGTGATCATGAACGTCACCGACATGGGGGAAGCGGACGCCAAGCGCCTGGTGGATTTCTCCGCTGGCCTCGTGTTCGGACTGCGCGGTAGCATTGAACGCGTGACCAACAAGGTATTCCTGCTGTCACCTTCCTACGTGGAGGTGCTGGGGGATGACAAAAAGGTCAGCGAGTCCCAGTCGGCATTCTTCAACCAGAGCTGACCGCATCCCCGCCGCGGCGGGGTCACTGCGGGCTGCTGAGGCTTCCCCGGAAACGAAACCACACGCGTGAGTATTATTTTTTCCCTGCTGTATCTGCTGCTGGTGCTCTTTTATTTTGCCCTGCTCCTGCGGATTGTTTATGACGCAGTCCAAATATTTGCCCGCCAATGGCGCCCGAAGGGGCCCGCCCTGGTGCTTGCCTCAGTGATCTACGGCGCAACGGATCCACCCATCCGGCTCCTGCGGAGGTTCATTCCTCCCCTGCGGCTCGGCGGCATATCGCTGGATCTCGCCTTCATAGTGCTGTTCATCCTCGTCGCGATTGCCAGGGCAATCGTTGGCGGCCTGATCCTCTAGGCGCAGTGGCTGTAACGGGTCCGGTTAGTTTTCCGCACCCGAAAGATATACTGTGAAAAGGAATAAGACTCCTTAGATTTTGTATGTTCGTTATTCTGTACGTAGAACCGTCTGCTTGACTCGCAGGCGAATCTTATAACCAGTGTGAGGTGACCAGATGGCTCTGACGCCAGAAGATGTTGTCAATAAGCGGTTCCAGCCGACCAAGTTCCGTGAGGGCTACGACCAGGACGAGGTTGACGATTTCCTTGATGAGATCGTTGTTGAGCTTCGCCGCTTGACCGCAGAGAACGAAGACCTGCGCCGGCAGCTTGCTGACTGTGTTGCCGGAACGAGCAGCGACAGCGCCGTTCCCGCCCCGGTCTCCGCCGCAGCAAAGACCGACCAGGTCACGCAGCCGGTGAAGGACGAAAAGAAGCCTGAGCCGGTTAAGGCTGAGGAGCCCAAGGCCCCGGCAGCCAAGGCTGAAGAGCCCAAGGCTGAAGCTCCGGCTCCGGCCGCTGCCGCTCCCGCCGCCGCTGCTGCGCCCGCCGCGGCAGTCAGCAACACCGAGACCGCCGCCGGCATCCTGGCCATGGCCCAGAAGATGCACGACGACTACGTCGGTGCCGGTGTTGAGCAGCGCGACAAGATCATTGCGGAAGCACAGATCGAGGCCAGCGGCCTCGTCAGCGAAGCGCAGGACAAGAGCCGCAAGATCCTCAGCAACCTGGAACAGCAGAAGGCTGTCCTGGAGCGCAAGGTCGAGCAGCTGCGCGGTTTCGAGCGCGACTACCGTTCACGCCTGAAGGCTTACATCGAAGGCCAGCTGCGGGATCTCGACGCCCGCGGTTCGGTTGCTTCGGAGACCGCCGACGCATAACGCGGCATCGCCCGCGCCACTGCGGGTGGACTAAACTGTAGTAAAGCATGGGCCGGCTGGCCGGGACGCCCCGGCCGGCCGGCCCCTTGTTTTGGCCGGGCCGGCCGCCTGAAGCCGGCGTCCCGCAACGGGGCACAAACCACACAGCACTGGGACGAAAGCTACATGACCAAATCATCTGAGGAATCCGGGGCCGCCAGTCCCACAGCCCGGGCCGGCGCGCACGTGCGTCCGGCCTGGTCCGGCTACGCCCTGATCATGGCCGCCTGTGCCGTGCTGGCTCTCGGCCTGGACCAGCTGACCAAGTGGTGGGTCGAGAGCACCATGACCCTTGGCCAAATTACTGACGTGCTGCCTCCGGTGCTGCGCTGGCACTACATACTGAACCCGGGTGCTGCCTTCTCGATCGGCACCGACTACACCTGGGTCTTCACCATCATCATGGTGGCCGTCAGCGGTTTCCTGATCTATCTCATGCTCAAGGTGCGCTCCCTCTCCTGGGCTGTCGCGCTGGGCCTGGTCCTGGGCGGGGCCCTCGGCAACCTGACCGACCGGCTGTTCCGCGCGCCCTCCTTCGGGCAGGGCCACGTGGTGGACTTCATCGCCCTCCCGAACTTTGCCATCTTCAATATCGCGGACTCCTGCGTGGTCTGCGGCGTGATCCTGGTGTGCCTGCTGACCCTGCGCGGCACGGGCATGGACGGGAAGCGCGACGTGCCGCACGGCAGCGCAGCGGGAAATGACGGCGCGGGAAATGGCGCAGCGGTGACCGACGGCGCGGGGAACGACGCAGCGGCGAACGACGGCGGCGGAAATGATGTCCGGGGAACCGGAGCACAGGATTCAAGGAATGGCGAAGACAAATAATGAATGAGATCCACACAGTCCTGCAGATCCCGGAGGAGGCCGACGGCGGCCGCGCCGATGCGGTGCTGGCCAAGCTCCTGGACGTCTCGCGTTCCACCGCCGCCACCTGGTTCAGTGACGGCTACTTCAGCATGTCCGGCCGGCCGCTGGGAAAGTCGGACCGTCTGTCGGCGGGCGACAGCGTGACCGTGGACATTCCGGAACAGCGCGACCCGCTGGCCGTCGTCGTCGAGCCCGTCGAGGGCCTGAAGATCCTGGCCGATGACGAGCACTTCGTCGTGATCGACAAGCCTGTGGGCGTGGCCGCCCATCCGTCTCCGGGCTGGGTCGGACCCACCGTCGTCGGCGGTCTGGCAGCCGCCGGCTATCGCATATCCACCTCCGGCGCCCCCGAGCGGCAGGGCATTGTGCACCGCCTCGATGTGGGCACCTCCGGTGCGATGGTCGTGGCCAAGACGGAGCACGCCTACAACGTGCTGAAGCAGGCCTTCAAGGAACGCACCGTGGACAAGATGTACCACGCGGTGGTCCAGGGCCTGCCGGATCCGCTGCGGGGCACCATCGACGCGCCGATCGGCCGCCACCCCTCCTATGACTGGCGGTTTGCGGTCCTGGAGGGCGGACGACCGTCCGTGACGCATTACGAGGTGCTGGAAGCCTTCGGCAAGGCATCCCTCGTGGAGGTCCACCTGGAAACAGGCCGAACGCACCAGATCCGCGTGCATTTTTCCGCGCTCAAGCACCCCTGTGCCGGAGATCTCACCTACGGTGCCGAAGCCAAGCTTGCGGCCGAGCTCGGGCTCACGCGGCAGTGGCTGCACGCCCGCAAACTTGCCTTTGCGCACCCGCAGACCGGGGAACGCGTGGAAGTCCTCAGCGAGTACCCGCAGGACCTCCAGTACGCCCTCGACGCCCTGCAGCGCGGCGACGTCTAGGCAGTTCCGCGCCCCGGCCGCCGCGCCGGATCTCACACGGGGTCCGGTGCGGCGTGCCGTCCGGAGCCCGCCCCGGCCGGGCCTAGAATGGTTCGGTGGCTTCAGCAACTTCTTCGAAATCGTTTGTCCATCTTCATAACCACACCGAGTACTCCATGCTGGACGGTGCGGCACGCCTGACGGATCTCTTCAGCCACGCTGACGAGCTGGGCATGAATGCCGTGGCAACCACCGACCACGGTTTCGTGTTCGGGGCCTTCGACTTCTGGAACAAGGCCCGCAACGCCGGGATCAAGCCGATCATCGGCGTCGAGGCCTATCTCACCCCGGGCACGGCCCGCGCGGACAAGACCCGCGTGAAGTGGGGCGACGGCGGCCGCAACGACGTTTCCGGTGCCGGTGCCTACACGCACATGACCATGTGGGCCGAAACCACCGAGGGCATGCACAACCTCTTCCGGATGTCCTCCCTGGCGTCCCTGGAGGGTTTCCTCTACAAGCCGCGCATGGACCGGGACCTGCTGCAGACCTACGGCAAGGGCCTGATCGCCACCACCGGCTGCCCGTCCGGTGAAGTCCAGACCAAGCTGCGGCTGGGCCAGTACCGCGAAGCCGTCCAGGCGGCGGCGGACTTCCGTGACATCTTCGGCGCGGATAACTTCTTCTGCGAAATCATGGACCACGGCCTGGACATCGAGCGCAACGTGCAGGCGGACCTGTTCAAGCTCGCCAAGGAGCTGCAGCTGCCGCTGGTGGCCACCAATGACCTGCACTACACCCACGCCGAAGACGCCTCAGCGCACGCCGCCCTGCTCTGCGTGCAGTCCGGGTCCTCGCTGGCGGACCCGAAGCGCTTCAAGTTCGACGCCGACGAGTTCTACCTGAAGTCCCCGGCGGAGATGCGGGCCATCTTCCGCGACTACCCCGAGGCCTGCGACAACACGCTGCTCATCGCCGAGCGCTGCGACGTCGAATTCAACACCAACGCCAACTACATGCCGCGTTTCCCCTGCCCGGAGGGGGAGAACGAGGAGTCCTGGTTCGTCAAGGAAGTCGAAGCCGGCCTCCACCGCCGCTACCCGAACGGGATCACCGACGACGTCCGCAAGCGGGCCGACTATGAAGTGGGCATCATTGCCCAGATGGGTTTCCCGGGCTACTTCCTGGTGGTGGCCGACTTCATCAACTGGGCCAAGGCCAACGGCATCCGCGTGGGTCCGGGCCGCGGCTCCGGTGCCGGTTCCATGGCCGCCTACGCCATGGGCATCACCGACCTGGACCCGCTGCAGCACGGCCTGATCTTTGAGCGGTTCCTGAACCCGGACCGTGTTTCCATGCCTGACTTCGACGTCGACTTCGATGATCGGCGCCGCTCCGAAGTGATCCACTACGTCACCGAGAAGTACGGCGATGAGCGCGTGGCCATGATCGTCACCTACGGCACCATCAAGGCCAAGCAGGCGCTGAAGGACTCCTCCCGCGTGATGGGTTACCCGTTCTCCGTGGGAGAGCGCCTGACCAAGGCCATGCCGCCGGACGTCATGGGTAAGGGGCTGTCCCTGGCCGACGTCCATAACAAGGAAGCCAAGCGGTACGGCGAGGCCGAGGAACTGCGCGAGCTGCTGCGCACCGACCCCGACTCCCAGCGCGTTTTTGACACCGCCCTCGGGCTCGAGGGCCTGAAGCGCCAGTGGGGCGTGCACGCCGCCGGCGTGATCATGTCCTCGGATCCGCTGATCGACATCATCCCGATCATGCGCCGTGACCAGGACGGGCAGGTCATCACGCAGTTCGACTACCCGACCTGCGAAGGCCTGGGGCTGATCAAGATGGACTTCCTCGGCCTGCGGAACCTGACGATCGTTTCCGACGCCGTTGAGAACATCAAGAACAACCGCGGCGAGGACCTGGTCCTGGAGGACCTGCCGCTGGACCTCAAAGAGGCCTACGACCTCCTGGCCAGCGGTGACACCCTTGGCGTGTTCCAGCTCGACGGCGGGCCCATGCGGTCGCTGCTCAAGAGCATGCGCCCGGATAACTTCGAAGATATCTCAGCCGTTATCGCCCTGTACCGGCCCGGTCCCATGGGTGCAAACTCGCACACCAACTACGCGCTGCGTAAAACCGGGCAGCAGGAGATCACTCCGATCCACCCCGAGCTCGAGGAACCGCTGGCGGAGATCCTGGGCACCACCTACGGCCTGATCGTGTATCAGGAGCAGGTGATGGCCATTGCCCAGAAGGTGGCAGGCTTCAGCCTTGGCCAGGCTGACATCCTGCGCCGTGCCATGGGTAAGAAGAAGAAGTCGGAGCTGGATAAGCAGTACGCCGGTTTCCACCAGGGCATGATTGACCGTGGTTACTCCGAGGCCGCCATCAAGGCTCTCTGGGACATCCTGCTGCCCTTCTCCGACTACGCCTTCAACAAAGCGCACTCGGCCGCCTACGGCGTGGTTTCCTACTGGACCGCGTACCTGAAGGCCGTCTACCCGGCGGAATACATGGCTGCCCTGCTCACCTCGGTCGGTGATGACAAGGACAAACTGGCCATGTACCTGAACGAATGCCGCAAGATGGGCATCACGGTGCTGCCGCCGGACGTGAACGAATCCAGCGTGAACTTCACCCCGGTGGGCAAGGACATCCGCTTCGGCATGGGTGCCATCCGCAACGTGGGGGCAAACGTGGTGCAGTCCATGGTGGCCGCCCGCGAGGAAAAGGGCGCGTTCACCAACTTCAAGGACTTCCTGATGAAGGTCCCTGCGGTGGTCTGCAACAAGCGCACCATCGAATCGCTGATCAAGGCCGGCGCGTTCGATTCCATGGGCCATGCCCGGCGGCCGCTGGCCATGATCCACGAAGAGGCGATCGATTCCGTCGTCGTACTCAAGCGCAACGAGGCCGTGGGGCAGTTTGACCTGTTTGCGGCCATTGCCGACGTGGAGCCGGAGGACTCGATCAGCATCGAGATTCCGGATCTGCCGGAGTGGGAGAAGAAGGACAAGCTGTCCTTTGAACGGGACATGCTCGGCTTGTACGTCTCCGACCATCCGCTGCAGGGGCTTGAGGGAATCCTGAGCCAGCACGCCGATTCCTCCATCACCAACATCGTGGGGGAGGAAGGCCCGCCCGACGGCGCGATTGTCACCATCGCGGGCATGATCACCTCGTTGCAGCGCCGGATTGCCAAGAACAGCGGCAACGCCTACGCGCGCTGCGAAATCGAGGACCTGGCCGGCTCCATGGAGGTCATGTTCTTCGGGCAGGTGTACGGGCCGATTGCCGCCGTGCTGGCGGAGGACCTGATTGTGGTGGTCCGCGGCCGGCTGCAGCGCCGCGACGACGGCGCCGTAACCCTGAACGCCCAGGAGCTGACGGTGCCTGACCTCAGCGAGGGACACTCCGGACCCGTGGTAATTTCGATGGCCACGTACAAGGCAACGGAAACCGTGGTGACGCAGCTCGGCGACGTGCTCCGCACCCATCCCGGCACCTCCGAGGTGCAGATCCGGCTCAACGGGTCCCGCAGCGTGGAGGTCATGAAACTGGGCGTAGACATGCGCGTGAACCCCACCCCGTCGCTGTTCGGTGACCTGAAGGTGCTGCTGGGCCCGGCCTGCCTCGACGCCTAGCATGGCGCATCGGTGGCCGTACCAGTGGTACGGCCACCAGTGCCCGCGTTGGCCGGGACGCTAGCGTAGGGCGAGTCCGTGCTCCCTGAGGGCTTCATCGATGATGCGCAGCGCCTTGGGGCCCACGCCGTGCAGCTTTGACAGCTCCGCGCCGTCGGCGTCCGCCAAATCACGCAGGGACAAGTAGCCGGCAGCGTTGAGCCCCCGCGCTGCCGGCGCTCCAATCCGCGGCAGGCTGTCCAGATCCGTGGTCATTTCCTCACCCTAACCCGGACCTTCCGCGTAACGCGGGCACCGTCGGCGAACGGTGGAAGGACTGCTTGGGTAGAATGGAACCCGTGACTTCTTCCAGTTCAGTCCTCGCCTTCGAATCCTTCCGCACCATCGACCTGCGCGGGCAGCATTTGACCCCGGCCGGCCTGAAGCACGCCATGCCGCGCGCGGAAACCACCACCGAAGTGGCTTCCGATGCCGTCGCCGGCATCATCGCCGACGTCCGAACCCGCGGTTTCGAAGCGCTCAGCGAGCTTGCCTCCCGGTTCGACGGCGTGGAACAGGAGCATCCCCTCGTGCCGCGGGAGGCCCTGAGCACGGCCCTCGCGCAGCTTGATCCCGCCGTCCGGGAAGCCCTCGAAGAGTCCATCCGCAGGGCACGGCTTTTTGCCGATGCCCAGCGCCCGCAGAACACTGACCTGCAGATAGGCCCCGGCGCCAACGTTTCGCAGAAATGGGTCCCGGTGGACCGGGTGGGGCTCTACGTTCCCGGCGGCCTGGCCGTCTACCCGTCCTCCGTGGTGATGAACGTGGTCCCCGCCCAGGCAGCAGGCGTGCGTTCGCTGGCGCTGGCATCACCGCCGCAGAAGGAATTCGGCGGGCTTCCGCACCCGACCATCCTGGCGGCGGCGGAGCTGCTGGGCATCGAAGAGGTGTATGCGATGGGCGGCGCCCAGGCCATTGCCGCCTTTGCCTACGGCATTCCGGCCACCGGCGCCAACCCCGGGCTTGCTCCGGTGGACGTGGTGACCGGCCCCGGTAACGTGTACGTGGCCACGGCCAAGCGCCTCGTGAAAGGCGTGGTGGGAATTGACGCCGAAGCCGGCCCCACCGAAATTGCCATCCTGGCCGACGGCGGAGCCGATGCGCGCCTTGTCGCCGCGGACCTTATCAGCCAGGCCGAGCACGACCCCAACGCGGCGTCAGTCCTGGTGACCGATTCCCCGGAACTGGCCGAACGGGTCCGGGCAGAACTCGGCCGGCAGGTTCCGGCCACCCGGCACAGCGCCCGGGTGGAAACCGCGCTTTCCGGTCCCCAGTCCGGAACCATCCTCGTGGATGACATGGAACAGGGAATTGCCGTCTGCAACGCCTACGGTGCTGAGCACCTGGAAATCCAGACCGCCGGTGCGTCGGCCGACGCCGCACGGATTACCAGCGCCGGAGCGGTCTTCGTTGGAAACTACAGTCCGGTCAGCCTGGGCGACTACTGCTCCGGCTCCAACCACGTCCTTCCCACCGCGGGGACCGCTGCCTTCTCCTCCGGACTGAACGTCACCACGTTCATGCACGCCATCCAGGTCATCAACTATGACCGTGCTGCCCTGCAGGAAGTCAGCGGGCATGTTGTCGCGCTGTCCCGGGCTGAGGATCTTCCCGCCCATGGCGATGCGGTGTCCATCCGGTTCGAATCCTGAGCTGCACCGGTCATCCTGACGCCCGGTCAGGTGCCGGGAGGCTTGCTTACCACCACATGTAGTGGAGGCTCCTACTACATGTGGTGACAGGCAGTTGGTGATGTCAGCGCTGCGGCTCTAGAATGAGTGCGCAGTGCGGCTTTTGCCGCACCGTGCCTGATGCAGGACGCAGCAGGCCATGGATGCCTCCCGGCAACTGACCTCCAGCGAAAGGACACCGGATGTACTGTCCGTTCTGCCGCAACGCTGATTCCCGCGTCGTTGACAGCCGCTTGGCCGACGACGGATCCGCCATCCGCCGCCGCCGCCAGTGCCCCGAATGCGGGCGCAGGTTCAGCACGGTGGAGACCACGAGCCTTAGCGTCATCAAACGGTCCGGCGTGGGGGAGCCTTTCAGCCGCGGCAAGGTCATTAACGGCGTGCGCAAGGCGTGCCAGGGGCGCCCCGTGAGCGAGGACGACCTGGCCATGCTGGCGCAGGAGGTCGAGGAGTCGATCCGTGCCAGCGGAGTGGCGGAAATTGATGCCCATGAGGTGGGCCTGGCGATCCTGAAACCGCTGCAGAAACTGGACCAAGTTGCCTATCTGCGCTTTGCCAGCGTGTACCAGGCCTTCGAATCGCTGGAAGACTTTGAGGCTGCCATCGCTGAACTGCGCGGTGAAGCAGAGCGCCGGGGTGCCCTTCCGGCCGGATCCCAGCGGCCGCTGTCCGCCCGCTGACACTTCTTTCCAACCTTTCACGACGCACAAAAGCGGCGGCAGATACCTGCCGCCGCTTTTCTGTTCCGTTCAGCCGCTGGCCAGCCCGGCTGAACGGCCTACTTGATGTATTTGAAGTGCATTGCCGCCTGCAGGGCCGCACCCACGATGCCGGCGTTGTTTTTGAGGTTGGCGGTCACCAGCGGCGTGCGCAGGTCCAACAGCGGCAGGAAGTCCTCGCTGCGCTTGGAGATGCCGCCGCCGACCACAAACAGGTCCGGGGAAAACAGGAATTCCACGTGGGAGAAGTAGCGCTGCAGGCGCTTGGCGTATTCCTCCCAGCTGATGTCATCGCGTTCCCGGGCTGAAGCAGAGGCCCGGCTTTCGGCGTCGTACCCGTCGATTTCCAGGTGGCCCAGTTCCGCGTTGGGCACCAGGACCCCCTGGTGGATCAGGGCGGAGCCGATACCTGTGCCCAGCGTGATCACCAGAACGGTGCCGTCGATGCCGCGGCCGGCTCCGTAGCGCGCTTCCGCGAGCCCGGCGGCGTCGGCATCATTCATGACCTGGACCTCGCGGTTCAGCGCGTTGGTAAGCAGGGCATCCACATCAGTGTCCACCCAGCTCTTGTCCACGTTCGCCGCGGACCGGGCCACACCGTGCTGGATAATCGCCGGGAAGGTGACGCCGACGGGAACCTCGGGGGCCGGCCCCTCCGGACGGGAGGAGAGCTCGGCGACGATCTGGCCCACCACGCCGGCCACTGCTTCGGGGGTTGCCGGCTGGGGAGTGGGAATGCGGAACCGGTCACCGATCAGCTTGCCCTTGTTCAGGTCGACAATGCCGCCCTTGATGCCGGTGCCGCCGATATCAATGCCGATGACCGCGTTGCCGTCGCCGTGCTTGCTCTTATGTTTCTTGGCCATGGTTCTCCAGATGTAGGTCTGTCTCGGCGGCGCGAACGCTGCTCAGGGGAGGGTCAAAACTTCGGCGCCGGTATCCGTGACCAGCAGGGTGTGCTCAAATTGGGCGGTGCGTTTGCGGTCCTTGGTGAGGACGGTCCAATTGTCATCCCACATGTCCCACTCGATGGTGCCAAGTGTGAGCATAGGCTCAATGGTAAACACCATTCCGGGTTCGATGAGACGGCTGTAGGCCGGCGCGGCGTCGTAGTGGGGAATGATCAAGCCGGTGTGGAAGGCTTCGCCCACTCCGTGGCCCGTGAAATCGCGCACCACGCCGTAGCCGAAGCGCTTGGCATAGGACTCGATGGTGCGTCCAATAACGTTGATTTCCCGGCCCGGCATGACCGCTTTAATGGCGCGGCGCAGGGATTCGGAGGTCCGCTCCACCAGCAGGCGGGACTCTTCATCCACGTCACCCACCAGGAACGTCCAGTTCGTGTCGCCGTGCACGCCGTTGATGTACGCGGTGATGTCGATGTTGATGATGTCGCCGTCTTCAAGCACCGTGGTGTCCGGAATGCCGTGGCAGATGACCTCGTTCACTGAGGAGCACAGGGACTTGGGGAAGCCCCGGTACCCCAGGGTTGAGGGATAGGCCTTGTGGTCCAGGAGGAACTCGTGCCCCACCCGGTCAAGCTCCTCGGTGGTGACGCCGGGGACAATGTGCTTGCCCACCTCCACGATCGCCTGCGCCGCGATTTTGCCGGCGACGCGGATCTTCTCGATGGTCTCGGCCGACTTGACCTCGGAGCCGGTGAAGGGCGTGGGAGCTTCCTTGCCCACATATTCCGGCCGCGCTATGGACGCGGGCACCGGGCGCTGTGGGCTCACGGTTCCGGGAGAAAGATGGCCAAGGGGTGCGGTGGCAAGAGTGTGGGGCATACCATCGATCTTATCGCCGCACGGCTTGTGCCGCGGCACCGGGGCACCCCAGCCGGGGGCACGGCAAGCATTTTGGAGGAGCGCGCATCATGGCTGAGTACTGGTTCAACGTTGTCACCCACGAGGTCGAAAAGGGCCCGCAGTCTGACTGGACCAAGCTGCTGGGCCCGTACCCCACCCCCGAGGAAGCCGAGCTTGCCCTGCAGAAGGTCCAGCAGCGCAACGAGGCCTGGGACAAGGAAGACGAAGAGAACCGCAACTGGTAGCGGGCTGCGCTAGCCGCAGAGGGATCCCAGCATGGCACCCAGACCGGCGGACAGGACATGGGCCTGCGCCAGCGGCATCCACCGGCACTCCCAGCGCTGCTGTCCGCCGCCGTGGTCCGGATCGGATTCTCCGGCTTCCCACTGCCGCGCGATGTCAGCCGGCGTGGCAGGCCTGAGGAGAAAGAAGTGCCGGGTGGCAATTTCGAACCGGGCCGGGGAGTAGTCATAAGCTGCGGTTCCCAGCGGGCGCACCACGTCCGCCTTCATGCCGGTCTCCTCCAGCACCTCGCGGACGGCCGCGGCCGCGGGGTCTTCGCCCGGACGCACAGTGCCTGCGGGAACCTGGACCCCGGTGACGTCGAGGGGAACATCGAGATGGGTAAACACCAGCAGGTGTTCCCGCTGCACCACGTAACAGACGACTTTTTCGCTGGTGGACTTCTCCACCGTCAGAAGCTGTGCTCAGGCCCGGGAAAGGTGCCTGAGCGAACCTCTTCCGCGTACGTTTTGGCCGCTTCGGAGAGCACTGAGCGAAGGTCAGCGTACTGCTTGACGAACCTCGGCATGGTCCCGCCGCGCAGCCCCGCCATGTCCTGCCACACCAGCACCTGGCCGGTGGTTGCGCTGCCGGCGCCGATGCCGATGGTGGGCACGGCGACGGCGGCGTCCACCTCGGCGGCGACGTCGGCGGGCACCATTTCCATCAGCACGCAGAAGGCGCCCGCTTCCGCCAGCGCCGCGGCGTCGTTGAGCACGGCCCGGCGCGCGTCACCGCGGCCCTGGACCCGGTAGCCGCCCAGCGCGTGCTCGCTCTGCGGGGTGAACCCAATGTGCGCCATGACGGGAATGCCGGCGGCCGCGAGGGCACAGACATGCGGGGCGTAAAACGCTCCACCTTCCATTTTCACGGCATGCACCAGTCCTTCCTTGAGCAGCCTGATCGAGGATTCAACGGCTTGCTGCGGTGACACCTCATAGGAGCCGAAGGGCAGATCGCAGACCACCAGCGACCTGCTCGCGCCGGCGCTCACGGACCGGGCAAACACAATCATTTCGTCCAAGGTGATCGGCAGGGTGGTGGCGTGTCCCATCACGTTATTGGCCGCCGAATCACCCACCAGCAGCACCTCGATGCCGGCTTCATCGAAGATGCCGGAGGTGTACTGGTCATAGGCGGTGAGCATCGCGAAATGCCGGCCTGAGTCCTTGAGCTGCTGCAGGTGCGGGATGCGGATGCGGCGCGGACCAGCGGGTTGGGACGTTGCGGAAGGCGTCGGTCCGGCGTAGGGGGCGGGGTGCTCGGCGTCGCTCATGTGCTGAGCCTACTAAAGACGGGTTGTCCTGCGGCAGTGCCGCCGTAAGCCCGGCCGCGCTCCCGCCCCAAGGCCGGGACGCTTCCCGTAACGATGGGACAGCGGGGGCAGCCGCGGCGGAAATTCGTCCCGGGATGGGTAGAGTGAAGGAAGGCTTGAAGCATAGGGACTGGACCGGGGAAACCGGGCAGTCCCACCGTCCAGAAAGAGGGTAGGGATGAACCGCCAGCAGGAATTCGTTTTGCGCACCATCGAAGAGCGAGACGTCCGGTTTGTGCGGTTGTGGTTTACCGATGTTGTCGGCACCCTGAAGTCCGTGGCCCTGGCTCCGGCCGAGGTTGAAGGCGCCTTTGAAGAGGGCCTGGGCTTTGACGGTTCCTCCATTGAGGGCCTGGCCCGCGTGTTCGAGTCCGACATGCTCGCCCAGCCGGACCCATCCACCTTCCAGATCCTGCCGTGGCGCGGCGACTCCGAGCAGACCTCGCGCATGTTCTGTGATGTCCTCACTCCGGACGGCCAGCCGTCCGCCGCCGATCCGCGCAATGTGCTCAAGCGCCAGCTGGCCAAGGCCGCGGACATGGGCTTCACCTGCTACACCCACCCCGAGATCGAGTTCTACCTGCTGAAGTCCGATGAGCTGGGCCCGGACGGCGAGCCTGTCCCCGTGGACCGCGCCGGTTACTTCGACCACGTGCCCGGCGGCGTGGCACAGGACTTCCGGCGCACTGCGGTGTCCATGCTGGAAGCTGTCGGCATCTCGGTGGAATTCAGCCATCACGAGGCCGGTCCCGGCCAGAACGAAATCGACCTCCGGTATGCCGATGCGCTGCAGACGGCGGACAACATCATGACGTTCCGCACCGTGGTCAAGGAAGTGGCGCTGACCACCAACTGCTACGCAACGTTCATGCCCAAGCCGTTCTCCGAGCACCCGGGATCCGGCATGCACACGCACCTGTCCCTGTTTGAGGGGGACACCAACGCGTTCTTCGAGGCCGGCGCCGAGTTCCAGCTCTCCAAGACCGCCCGGCAGTTCATCGCCGGCGTGCTCCGCCACGCCCCGGAATTCACCGCCGTGACCAACCAGTTCGTCAACTCCTACAAGCGGCTGTGGGGCGGCGGCGAGGCCCCCAGCTACGTGTCCTGGGGCCATAACAACCGCTCTGCGCTGGTCCGCGTGCCGCTGTACAAGCCCGGCAAGGGCCAGTCCGCCCGCATCGAGTACCGCGGCATCGACTCAGCGGCCAACCCCTACCTGTCCTACGCCGTCCTGCTGGGCGCCGGACTCAAGGGCATTGAAGAGGGCTACGACCTTCCCGCCGGCGCCGAGGACGACGTCGAGAGCCTCTCGGCCGCAGAACGCCGTGCCATGGGCCTGGATCCGCTGCCGGCATCCCTGCATGACGCTGTCCGGGCCATGGAGGAATCGGAACTGGTGGCCGACATCCTCGGCGAGCAGGTGTTCGAGAACTTCCTGCGGAACAAGCGCGCCGAATGGAACGAATACCGCCAGCACGTGACGCAGTTCGAGCTGAGGAAGAACCTGGGCATCCTCTAGCCGGCTGCCGGCACCGGCCGGTCACAAGGTCTGGATGGCATGGATGAGCGAGATGGAGGACCTCCGATGAGTCTCACCCGCCGGCTGATTGCCGCAGGTTTCACGGATCTGGAAAAAAGCAGCCGTTTTCTGCAGGCTCCCGAGCTCGAGGGGCTGGACGAAGCGGCGCTGTTTACCGGGTTCCTGCAGGCCGCGGACCCGGACCTTGCCCTGCAGTCGCTGGTCCGCCTGCTGGACCGCGTTCCTGAGCTGCGTGAACTGGTCGAGGGCGGTGAAGAGGAAAACGAGGCCCTGTTCCGGCTGCTCGGCGCTTCCGAAGCGCTGGCCGAGTTCCTGATGCGCCATCCGGAGGCCGCCGACAGTCTGCGGGCGCCGCTGCGCGCGGAACCGGCGGAAGTTGCCGCGGACATCCTGCGTGCTTCCCTGCTGGAATCGGTCAAGGCCGGCACCGGAAACGCGCCGGTGGCCGGATTGACCGGCACCGAGGCGTACGTGGCGCTGCGGGCCCGGTACCGCAGGCACCTGTTGGATTTGGCTGTCCGTGATCTGGGGGCCGCATCGCCCACCGACGTGCTGCCCGCCGTCGGCCGCGAGCTCGCGGATCTGGCCGGCGCTGCGCTGGAGGCCGCCCTCGCGGTGTCCCGTGCGGAGCTCGCCGCCAGCTACCCGCCCGAGGACATCTCCCGGGTGCATCTGGCCGTGATCGCCATGGGCAAGTGCGGCGCGCGGGAGCTGAACTACATTTCCGACGTCGACGTCATCTATGTGATGGAGTCCACCGGACTGGATGACACCATCGCCGGGAAGATCGGCACTGCTCTTGCCGCGGGTATTTCCCGGGCCATCAATGCCTCGGCACCCGAGCCCGGCCTGTGGGAAGTCGACACGAACCTGCGCCCCGAGGGCAAGGACGGCCCGCTGGTGCGGACCCTCGACTCCCACCTCAGCTATTACACCCGGTGGGCCCACACCTGGGAGTTCCAAGCACTGCTCAAGGCTCGGGCAGCGGCAGGGGACCCGGACCTCGGCCGGCGCTACGAGGAAGCGGTGGCCCCGCTGATCTGGTCCAGCACCGAGCGCGAGGGTTTCGTGGAATCGGTCCAGGCCATGCGCCGGCGGGTCACCGACAACATTCCCGCCTCCGAGGAGGCCAGGCAGCTGAAACTGGGCAGCGGCGGCCTGCGTGACGTCGAATTCACGGTCCAGCTGCTGCAGCTGGTGCATGGCCGGACCGATGAATCACTGCGGGTGCGCTCCACGACGTCCGCCATCACGGCCCTCAGCGACGGCGGCTACATCGGGCGCACCGACGCCGTGGACCTGGATGCCGCCTACCGTTACCTCCGGGTCCTGGAACACCGCATCCAGCTGGTGCACATGCGGCGCACCCACCTGATGCCGGACACCGAACCTGCCCTGCGCGCCCTGGCCAAGGCAGCCAGCGGTGCACTCGCCGTCGGCCGCCCCACGGCCGAGCGGCTCACCGACACCTGGCAGCGCACCAAGCGCCTGGTCCGCCGGCTGCACGAGAGTATCTTTTACCGGCCGCTGCTCAACACCGCCTCCAACCTCAGCGTCGACGAGGTTAAGCTGTCTCCGGCGGCCGCGCAGGCGCGGCTCGCCGCCCTCGGGTACGCGGACCCCAAGGGGGCCATGCGGCACATCGAAGCGCTCACTGCCGGCATCAGCCGCCGCGCGGCCCTGCAGCGCCAGCTGCTGCCGGTGCTCCTCGGCTGGCTGGCCGACGGCGTGGATCCCGACGCCGGCCTGCTGGGCTTCCGGCGCCTCAGCGAATCGCTGGGGGAGACCCACTGGTACCTGGGCATGCTGCGCGATTCCTCAGCGGCGGGGGAGCGGCTGTGTTCCATCCTGTCCTCCAGCCGGTTCATCACCGACCTGCTCGAAGTATCGCCCGAAGCCACGGCGTGGCTGGACACGGACAAGGACCTGGTGCCGATGTCCTTTGAGGCGCAGTGGCAGGAAATCCGGTCCAAAATGTCCCGTCATCCGGACCCCCGGGAGGCCATGCGCCTGATCCGCCTGATCCGGCGCCGCGAAATGCTGCGCATTGCCCTCGCCGACAGCGCGGGCCTGCTGTCCCAGGAAGACGTGGGCCGGGCGCTGGCGGATGCGGACCGGGCCGCCGTGCTGGGAGCGCTGCACGTTGCCGAGGCGGATGTCCTTGCCGGTGAGGAGAAGCTCACCGACATGCTGGTGGTGGCGATGGGCCGCCAGGGCGGGCGGGAGATCGGCTACGGGTCAGATGCCGACGTGCTGTACGTCCACCGTGCGCTGCCCGGTGCTGATCCCACGGCCGCGCAATCGCAGGCCGAGCGGATTGTCGGTCAGCTGTCGGCACTGCTGCAGCAGCCGTGCACTCCGGCGATCCTGGCGGAGAAGGTGCTGGTCCTTGATGCCGGCCTGCGCCCGGAAGGGCGCAACGGCCCGCTGGTGCGCAGCCTGGGGTCCTACCGTGAGTACTACAGCCGCTGGTCGCTGATCTGGGAAGCGCAGGCGCTCCTGCGCGCCCGCCCCATGGCCGGCAGCGACGAGCTGGCCGAAGACTTCATCGACCTGATCGACCCAATCCGCTATTCGGCGGGCATCAGCGAACCAGACATCCGCGAGATCCGCCGCATCAAGGCGCGGGTGGAGAATGAACGCCTGCCCCGCGGGGCGGATCCATCGCGGCAGCTCAAGCTTGGCCGCGGCGCCCTCAGTGACGTGGAATGGCTGGTGCAGCTGCTGCAGTTGGAGCATGCCGGCACCCACCCCGAGCTTCGGACCACCGCCACGCTGCCGGCGCTGGATGCGGTTGCGGCAGCCGGCCTGCTGCTGGCGGCTGACGCGGCCATCCTGCGGGATGCCTGGCTGCTGGCCAGCCGGATCCGCTCGGCCAATGTCATCCGCGGCGGGCGGAATCCGGACGTGTTACCTTCCTCACGCCGTGAACTGGAGGCGGTGGCCCGCTGGTGCGGCTACGGACCGGGCCAGGGCGGCGTATTGGAGGAAGATTACCTGCGAATCACCCGCCGGTCCCGTGCAGTTTTCGAAGGCTGGTTCTACGGCTACAACGACTCCTGATCCCGGACCGGAACTGTCCCGGTTAGTTCCTGCGCTCACTGCTCGGTAGGCTCTATGAGGCATTATCGGCATTTCTGTGCCGTATCGGAACATCTAGGAGACGTTTTCACCTTGCACACTGGCAAACGGGCCCTCCGGGGCCGGGCTCGGTTCGCCGCGCCCTTCATCGCGGTGACCGCGGCCCTCGCACTGCTCCTTGGCGTCCCCGCAACCGGGGCCTTCGCGGCAGATACCACCAGCGCCGTCGAGGGAAAGACCTTCGCCGTCGGCACTGACACCACCTTCGCACCCTTCGAGTTCCGCCAGGACGGCGAACTCGTGGGCATCGACATGGACCTGATCAACGCGATCGCCGAGGAAGAGGGATTCAGCGTAGACATCCGCTCCCTCGGCTTTGACGCGGCACTGCAGTCCCTGCAGTCCAACCAGGTGGACGGCGTCATCGCCGGCATGTCCATCACCGAGGAACGCCAAAAGGTGTTCGACTTCTCGGACCCGTACTTTGAGTCCGGCATCCAGATGGCGGTTGCCGAGAACAACAACGACGTCTCCGGTTACGAGGACCTCGCCGGCAAGCGCGTGGCGGTCAAGACCGGCACCGAAGGCCAGACCTTCGCGGACTCCATCAAGGACCAGTACGGCTTCACCGTAGTGGCCTTCGCCCAGTCGGCGCAGATGTACGACGACGTGAAGTCCGGCGGCTCCGTGGCAGTCTTCGACGACTACCCGGTGCTGGCATACGGCGTGGCATCCGGCAACGGGCTGAAGACCGTCACTGAGAAGGAGGCCGGGTCCTCCTACGGCTTCGCCGTCAACAAGGGGACCAACCCCGAGCTGCTGGCTGCCTTCAACTCCGGCCTGGCCGAGCTTAAGGCCAGCGGCGAATACGACGAGATCCTGGACCGTTACCTGGAAGCCGGAGCAAAGGATTCCAGCTTCTGGTCCCTGCTGACCGACAACGCCCCGGCCTTTGCCAAGGGAATGGGCCTTACCCTGCTGGCCACCGCGCTGTCCCTGGTCTTCGCCCTGGTGCTGGGCGTGATCTTCGGATTCTTCAAGGTCGGCCACAATGTGGTGCTGCGCGGTATCGCCACCACTTACGTGGCCATCTTCCGCGGCACTCCGGTCCTGGTGCAGGCCTTCTTCTTCTACTTCGGCCTCCCGCAGCTGATCGGCCAGCCGGTTGATGTCCTCACCGCCGGTGTGCTGACCCTGTCACTGAACGCCGGCGCCTACATGACGGAGATTGTCCGCGGCGGCATCCAGTCCGTGGACCCCGGCCAGATGGAAGCATCCCGCAGCCTCGGCCTGGGGTACGGGAAGACCATGCAGAAGGTCATCATTCCGCAGGCGGTGAAGATCATGACGCCGTCCTTCATCAACCAGTTCGTGATCACGCTGAAGGACACCTCGCTGCTGGCCGTCATCGGTTTCGCCGAACTCACCTACCAGGCCCAGCAGATCTACGCCGTGAACTTCCGCACCGCAGAGGTGCTGTTGATTGTTGCGGCGCTGTACTTCATCGTCATTACCCTGCTGACCAAGCTGGCAGACGCCCTGGATAAGAGGTTCAACAAGTGAGCAAGATCCAAACGCGGGGACTGCGTAAGTCCTACGGCACCAACGAGGTCCTCAAGGGCCTGGATGTCACCGTCGCCGAGGGCGAAGTCGTGTGCGTCATCGGCCCTTCGGGATCCGGCAAGTCCACGTTCCTGCGCTGCCTGAACAAGCTCGAGGACATCACCGCCGGCGAGGTGGAGGTCAACGGCTTCAGCCTGACCGATCCGAAAGTGGACCTGAACAAGGTGCGCCAGAACATCGGCATGGTCTTCCAGCACTTCAACCTGTTCCCGCACATGAGCGTGCTGCAGAACGTCATGCTGGCGCCGCTGGAACTGAAAAAGGGCTCCAAGGCCGAGGTCCGGGCCAACGCCATGCGGCTGCTGGAGCAGGTGGGCCTGGCTGATAAGGCCGACGCCCGCCCGGCACAGCTTTCGGGCGGCCAGAAGCAGCGCGTGGCGATTGCCCGTGCGCTGGCCATGGCTCCGGACATCATGCTCTTTGATGAAGCCACGTCAGCCCTGGACCCTGAAATGGTCGGCGAGGTGCTGCAGGTGATCCGCGACCTGGCAAAGGCCGGAATGACCATGGTGGTGGTGACGCACGAGATGGGCTTCGCCCGTGAAGTGGCGGACCGCGTGATCTTCATGGCCGACGGCCACATTGTCGAGGAGGGTGTTCCGGAGGAACTCTTCTCCCGGCCCGAGCAGCCGCGCCTGCAGGACTTCCTGGCCAAGGTGCTCTGACTCACGCTTTCCTTGGCGGCACCGCTGGTGCCGCCACCGCGGCGGCCGTTCCCTTCGGGGGACGGCCGCCGTCGTCGTTAAGGGCCCGCTGGAAGCGCGCGCAGGGTGATGAGACCCACGTTGAACTGCCGGAAACAAGGCTCCTAGACTTGATGGTGGGCAGCTGTATGTTGGCGAAACGGCGAGAATAATCCGCACGCCAGAAAGCGCCCGGAGTGGACGCCGCCTCCTGCGCCGTCCGACACTCCTGACTCTCACCGGTTCAGACGGGACTGCCCCCGGTTCAACGGGACTGCGCCGCGCCGGAAAATCAACACCAACCCAATGGAGGTATCCATGTTCAAGCATGCCGCAAAATCACGGCAACGCACCCAGCGTTCCGCCAAGGTCCAGATCGCCGCAATCGTTGCCGGCTGCGCCCTCGTGGCCGGTGGCGTCTCGGCGGTTGAGATCAATATGCTCAACAATTCCCCGGCCGACACATCGGTAAACACCCAAATCGTGCCATAAGCGGCACGCGGATTGATGTTCACCGCTGAGCTAATCCGAACCCGGATCGGCTACCGTAAGGACTACAACCCGTTGACGCCCCGGTTCCGCCGGCCACCCCAGGAGAACACCACATGAGCTCGCCATCACCAGGCTGGTACCAGGATCCAACGAACCCGGACCAACAGAAATGGTGGGACGGCCAGAACTGGAGCACGCACACCATGCCGCTGGCGGGCGTCCAATCTCCCGGTGCTGACGTCGGAGCGGACGAGGATCTGGCCCACCCGGGCAACCAGGGGTACCCGGGCAACCAGGGGTACCCGGGCGGCCAGCAGCAGGCTTACCCCTCATTCCAGCCTCCGGCCCAGGAGCAGGGCGCCGGTGCGTCCCCTGCGGAAGGGCAGCAGGGCTACCAGAACTATCAGGGCTATCCGCCAGGGTATGGTGCACCGCAGGCCGGGTACTCGGGATACCCCGGCTACCAGAGCTATCCGGGTTACCCGCAGAAACCCCTGCGCTCCAACCCGCTGGCCCTGACCGGGTTCATTTTGGGGATCGTATCCTTCTTCATGTTCTTTATCCCGATCGTCGGCTCGGTGATTTCCCTTGCCGCCGGCGCCTTCTCAGCGATCGGGCTTTCCAACCAGAGCGACCGTGCTCCCGTCTACAAGGTATTCGGTATTATCGGCCTGATCCTCGGTGTCATCTTCACGCTGCTGTCAGTCCTGATCCTCGCCCTGGTTTTCTCCGATCCGTACTCTTACTAGCCACCCGGGAAGACGCGCAGCATGACCTCTCCAGCAGGAAGCCGGTCCGCGCCCCTGATCCGGGACTTTAACGCTCCTGCTGCCAGCGTCTTCTTCGCCCACACGAATTCCCGGCTGCTGCGGCAGTGGGTGGGGCCGCGGGGTCGCGAGCTGCGGATCCGGGATTTTGTGCCACGCACCGGCGGGTTCTGGAACTATTCGATCCTCTGGCAGGGCCGGGAGGTGCACCTGTTCGGCTCATTCCACGAGGTCACCCGCTCGCCCGGCCCTGACCTCGCCGCGCGGATTGTGCGGACGGTCGAATCCGGGGACAGGCCGGGCCACCCGCGTCTCGAGGTCCTCACGTTTACGGACCTCGCGGAGGGACACAGCCGGCTGGAGGTCCTTTCAGCCGCTGCCTTCGCCGGTGACCATGATGCCGGGGCTGCTGAACCGGACATGACCGGGGAACTGTACGATCGGTTGGACGAGCTGCTGGCTTCCCCGGAATTTGGCGCAGACGCAGGAATCGCTGGCGAAACGTCCAACCACCGCCCCGGTGACCCGCTGCGGGCGTGGGATGCCGTAACGGCCGCCGGCGATTTGGACCTGACCATCCAGGGTTCCGCCTCGGGTGAGGCACTGACACGCCTGATCAACGGGGAATCACTGTCCCCTGAAGATCTTTTTGCCTTCGGCCGGCTGAATTCCCTGTGCGTGCTGAAGTGGTCCGAACCGCTGGTCATGCTGTTGGGGCCGGCAGGCCCGCAGATTGCCCCGGAGTATGCCGAGCTGGTCCGGGAGTATGCGAAGCTTTTCCGCTAATCCGCTGGGTCACGATGCCGCAATGCGGCTGGCGTCCGGCCGGGAAACCCGCGAGCGGGCTAGGCCTGGTCCCGTTCGTCGACCGGACGGCTGCGGTACAGGCGCCACGCGGCCAGCAGGTCATCCCTGGCTCCCTGGGGGTTGGCCGTGTGCCATACCCGGGTAAACCGGTTGTATTCGAACTGGGCGCCAATGGCCTGAGGCGTGGAATCTCGGGTGCGGTGCCAGTGTTCCGCTGCTCCCGACAGGGTTTGCGTGCCGTCGGCTCCGGCGAAAAACTCCCGCATCGCGCCGTCGAAATGGAAGTCCGGTCCGATCCGCTCACTGAGCCACGCACCTCTTCGTTCGTCACCCGATGACTATATTCCACGCACGGAGGGCTCTTGCCGCGACACTATTCAGTGTTACTATGTACCAGTACTAAGTAACACCAAGTAGCAGGGTTGGTCCATGGGTAAGCAAATGACCGAGATGCTCAAAGGCACACTCGAGGGCATCGTCCTTGCACTGCTGGCCGTGCAGCCGGCGTACGGCTACGAAATCACCGCCCGGCTGCGCGAACAGGGTTTTTCGGACATTGTGGAAGGCACCGTGTACGCGCTGCTGGTTCGAATTGAGAAGCGCGGACTCGTCGACGTTGAAAGGATCGCGTCGGAAAAGGGGCCGCCCCGCAAGGTCTACTCGCTAAATTCCGCAGGCCGGGAATACCTCGAAGGCTTCTGGGGATCCTGGGACTTCCTGGCCGGACGGATCAGAGAGCTTCACCGCATGGCGGAGCACACGCAGGAGGAAGGACTGTCACCATGACCGCAAAATGGATCGGGCAGGTCATCGGCGTGGCCGAAGACAAAAAGCGCTGGCGGAAGTACAAAGCACGCAAGGAGCAGTTGCCTCCGGGCTACCGCACGGCGGTCGACGGCCTCGAACGCTACATTACGTACGCCGGAACGATCGCGAAGAGCGATGTCTTCCTGCAGGCAGTCGAGGATCTTGCCGACCTGTTCGAGGGAGCAGCTGCTGATGGAACTCCGATCCGCGGCATTGTCGGAGAAGACCCGGTGGAGTTCGCCGAGGACTTTCTCCGGAACTACACGGACGGTAAGTGGATCAACAAGGAGCGCACGCGCCTGAACGACACCATTGACCAAGCCGCAGAGGAAGCGTAACCACGGCGGAAGGCCGGGACCATGACGCAAAACCAAGCCCCTGCACCAGCGGTACGGGTTCGGGGCATCGAGAAATCGTTCAAGGACGTTCATGTGCTGCGGGGCGTGAATTTTGAGGTGGCGCCGGGGAGCATCTTCGCGCTGCTGGGCTCCAACGGCGCCGGCAAAACCACACTGGTGCGTATCTTGGCAACTACCCTGGGGATCGACGCCGGCACCGCCGCTGTCTGCGGCTTCGACGTCGGCAGCGAGCCCGGGCGGGTCCGCGAATCCATCAGCCTGACCGGACAGTTCGCCGCCATCGACGAGGTGCTTACCGGCAGGGAGAACCTCGTCCTCATGGCCAAACTTCGCCGGCTCCACGAGCCCGGCCGAATCGCCGACGGCCTCCTGGCCCGTTTTTCGCTCTCAGATGCGGGCGGGCGGAGGGCAGGCACCTACTCGGGCGGAATGCGCCGGCGGCTCGACATTGCCATGAGCCTGACGGGTAATCCACCGGTCATCTTCCTGGATGAGCCAACCACCGGGCTTGACCCCCAGGCGCGCAACGAGGTGTGGCGGACGATCCGCGAGCTCGCGGGAAGCGGCACCACAGTGCTGCTCACCACCCAGCACCTCGAGGAGGCCGAGCACCTGGCCGACCGGATTGCCGTCCTCCACCGGGGCGCCATCATCCAAAACGGCACCCTTTCCGAGCTGAGGCAGCTCCTGCCGGCGGCCAGGGTCGAGTACATCGAGAAGCAGGCATCCCTGGAGGACGTGTTCCTTGCCCTCGTGGGCGACGACGGCGGAAAGGACCAGCCATGAGCTCACCTATCCTCAACAGCACGCGGGTGTTGACCGGGCGTTCGCTGCGCCACATCCTGCGCAGCCCGGACACAATCATCACCACCGCAGTCACGCCCGTGGCTCTCATGCTGCTCTTTGTATATGTCCTGGGAGGTGCGATCAACACCGGATCCGGGGAGCCTTACCTGGATTACATGCTTCCCGGCATCCTGCTGATCACCATCGCCTCCGGTGTCGCCTATACCTCCTTCCGGCTGTTCATGGATCTGCAGGGCGGCATTCTCGAACGCTTCTCCTCCATGCCGATAGCTCGGTCCAGCGTGCTGTGGGCTCATGTGTTCACGTCGCTGGCAGCGAACCTGGCCGCCGTCGCCGTCGTTCTGGCAGTGGCGCTGATCATGGGCTTCCGGACCGGCGCGTCCGTTGCCGCCTGGCTCGCCGTTACCGGAATCCTGGTGCTGTTCATCCTGTCGTTGACCTGGATCGCCGTCCTCGCCGGGCTCTCGGCAAAAACCGTGGACGGGGCGAGTGCGTTCAGCTACCCGTTGATCTTCCTCCCGTTCATCAGCTCGGCGTTCGTGCCCACCGATTCGATGCCGGGTCCGGTGGCCTGGTTCGCGCAGAACCAGCCCGTCACGTCCATCGTGGACACGCTCCGGGCGCTGTTCGAACAGCAACCAGTCGGCAGCGGAATCTGGGTGGCCCTCGCCTGGCTCCTGGGGATCCTGCTGCTGGGATATTTCCTCGCGGCCGCCAAATATCGCCGCTCGGCGGCCTGACTTCCGCGGGCGGAAAGGAAAGAGCCCGCACCGTCCGCCGGAGTTCGGCAAATGGTGCGGGCTCTTCAGCGGGCGGACCCGCTGCTTTGCGCGCTAGGGCTTAGCAGCCGTAGTAGAGCTCGAACTCATACGGGTTCGGGCGCAGCATCAGCGGCTTGATTTCGTATTCGCGCTTGTATTCGATCCAGGTGTCGATCAGGTCCTGGGTGAAGACGCCGCCGGCCTGGAGGAACTCGTTGTCGTTCTCCAGGGCGTCCAGGGCCTCTTCCAGGGAACCGGGTGCCAGCTGGATGCCGCGGGCCTCTTCCGGGGGAAGCTCGTAGAGATCCTTATCGATCGGATCTGCGGGCTCGATGCGGTTCTTGATTCCGTCAAGGCCGGCCATCAGCTGTGCCGCGAAGGCCAGGTACGGGTTCGAGGACGCGTCCGGAGCGCGGAACTCGATGCGCTTGGCCTTGGGGTTGGAACCCGTGATCGGGATGCGGATACCGGCGGAGCGGTTGCCCTGCGAGTACACCATGTTGACGGGAGCTTCGAAGCCCTTGACCAGGCGGCGGTAGGAGTTGACCGTCGGGTTGGTGAAGGCCATGACGGCGGAAGCGTGCTTGAGGAGGCCGCCAATGTACCAGCGGGCAACGTCGGACAGGCCGGCATACCCCTTCTCGTCGTAGAACAGGGGAGTGGAACCGTTCCACAGCGACTGGTGGCAGTGCATGCCCGAGCCGTTGTCGCCGAAGACAGGCTTCGGCATGAAGGTAGCGGACTTGCCCCAGGCGTCCGAGACGTTCTTGACGATGTACTTGAACTTCAGCAGGTCATCGGCAGCATGCGTCATGGTGGTGAACTTGTAGTTGATCTCGGCCTGGCCGGCACCGCCTACCTCATGGTGGGCGCGCTCAACCTCGAGGCCGGCGTTGTCCAGCTCCACGCAGATGGCGTCGCGAAGGTCCGCCTGCTTGTCCACGGGGGCAACGGGGAAGTAACCGCCCTTGAACGGGGTCTTGTTGCCAAGGTTTCCGCCCTCTTCCTCGCGGCCGCTGTTCCAGGGCGCCTCAATGGAGTCCACCTTGTAGAAGCTGCCCTGCGGGGAGGACTCGTACTGCACGTTGTCAAACACGAAGAACTCGGCCTCAGGGGCAAAGAACGCGGTGTCGGCGATACCGGTGGACGCAAGGTATGCCTCGGCGCGCTCAGCGACGCCGCGCGGATCGCGGTGGTACGGCTCGCCCGTGCGCGGGTTGACGATGGAGAAGTTCAGCGCCAGTGTCTTCTCGATGCGGAACGGGTCCAGGAACGCGGTGGTCACGTCCGGGATCAGCTGCATGTCGGATTCTGCGATGCCCTGGAATCCGCGGATGGAAGAGCCGTCGAAAAGCTGGCCATTGATGAAGAAGTCGGCATCCACGGACTTCGCCGGTACGTTGAAGTGCTGCTGCACTCCGGGGAGGTCGGTGAATCGGATGTCGACGAACTTAACATCTTCGTCAGCGATGAACTTCAGGACTTCGTCCGCAGTTTTGAACATCGGTACTTTGCTCCTTTTACACAATTTGGGTGGATGACCCCGGGCTCGCCGGCCTGATCCGCTATGGACGGAAACGGCTTCCCTGTCAACTCCTTAGAACTGTAAGGGGAGCAAATTTCTCGACCGTGTCGGTGATGTTTCAGACAAGTTACGCAACCAAGGTCTCTTCTCTACCCTAGCGTGAACGGCTCCGGGGAAGCATTTGATGGCGGAGCGCGGCATCACCCCCGACGGGTAGTCTTAAACCGTGGTTGATAGAAGAAGCTTAGGCTCGTGGCTGGAAGGCCCTCCGTCCGACGAAAACTCCTGGCCCGGCAAACGCCTCGGCCGGCCCAGGACCGGCCCCGGCAGCATCGGCCGGGTGGGTCCCCGCCTGGGCGCGC
The DNA here is from genome assembly GCF_009192735.1 of Arthrobacter gandavensis. Classification (GTDB taxonomy): domain Bacteria; phylum Actinomycetota; class Actinomycetes; order Actinomycetales; family Micrococcaceae; genus Arthrobacter_B; species Arthrobacter_B citreus. The sequence goes on along the minus strand of NZ_VTFU01000001.1, from coordinate 1,133,474 downwards.
TTCTCATTGACTGGGCTCTAGCCTCTCTCATTTCCTACGCCTTCTTTGGATGGTCGTCCACGGCCACCCTGGTGATCTTTGCCGCCGAACAGATTGTGCTCGTGGGCCTGCTCGGCTACGGGATTGGCCACCGCGTGTTCAGCCTCCAGGTGCAGCGCCTCGACGGCACGGCAGCCGGGTTCCTCCCAGCGCTCGTGCGGAGCCTGCTGCTGTGCCTGGTGATTCCCGCCGTCGTCTTCGACGCCGACCAGCGTGGCCTGCATGACCGCGCCATGGGCACTGTCCTCGTCAAGGTGAAGCACTAAGTCCGCCTCAACGCTTCCGGTTCCGGACGGGGGATTGACACTGGCCCGGTGTCTTCTCAGACTATTCGCAGCCATGACAGCGGGTGGATGCAGGCGCAGCGTCATCTGCTCCCACCCTCGTCCCGGCTATTCCAATGGACGAGTGGTCAACGAGGAGCGCGCGTGTCAGATGAACTTTCCACCCCGCCGATAACCAAGTCCCCGGAACGGGAACCCCAGCCTGGATCCCCGGGCGCCACATCATGGATGCCGCGCGCACACCCGCTCTCGTGGTGGACCTTGGCGGTGACCACCGGCGCTATTCTCATGACGTCGATCGACGGCGGTATCCTTCCGGCGGTCCTGCCCGCCATTTCGGAGGAATTCGACCTTAGTGCGGCCCAAGCCGGCCTGGTCAATTCATTCTTTTTTGCCGGACTTATTGTGGGCGGCATCCTTTTCGGGCTGATCTCGGATCGGATCGGCACCGGTTACCGCAGGACCTGGACCTGGAATATCGCCATGTTGCTGGGAATCCTCGGCGGCGCGGCCACCTTCGGTTTTGCCGGCAGCTTCGTGGCCTTCCTGCTGCTGCGGATCCCGATGGGCATGAGCCGGGGCGGATCAGAACCCGTCAACGTGGCCCTGGTCAGTGAATGGTGGCCCAAGGAATACCGCGGGTTCGCCGTCGGCGTCCACCACACGGGATTTCCGCTGGGCCAGTTCCTTACCGGAGCACTCATCGCCGGGATCCTGGGGGTGGCAGGTTGGCGTGAGGCCTTCCTGCTGATCCCCCTGCTCGGAACACCCATCATCATCCTCCAGGCCATCATCGGAACGCGGCGCAACCAGGCCAAGGTGTACGACTGGATTGACCGGAATAACCTGACCAAACCCCTCCCCGAGCTTTCCACCCGCCTCAGCGGCGGCATCATGGAACCCGTCAAGGAAGCCCTGTCCAACTCGAATGTCCGCTGGTCGGTGGTGCTCGTTTTCCTGTTCCTCTGGGCTGAGGCCGGGGCGGTCACCTTCCTGACCACTCAGCTGGTGGGCGAGGGCATCGGGATGGGCGAAGCCGCGCTGATCGCCGGTGCAAGCGGTCTCACGGGCTGGATTGGACAGATTGTCTGGGGAACTCTGTCAGACCACATCGGCCGCAAATTCGCCCTGGTGTTCCTCACTGTTGGCTGGGCTGTGTCGCTTATCGCCATGATCTTCATCGTTGGGCCCGCCAGCGCCTGGGTGGCGCTCCTGGCCTGGGGACTGTTCCGGAATGCACCATTCCCGGTGGTCTACGCGCTGCTGATCGATTCGGTGCCGGCCGCCGCCGGAACCGCCATGGGGATCATGATCGGCGTTGCGCTGGGGGTATCCGGGGTCTTTGCGTCGGTGGTCTCGGGCTGGATCATCGACTCGGCGGGCTTTCCGGTGCATTACGTGGTCCTGGCCTGCATCTGCCTGCTGGCGCTGATTCCACTCTCGCGCATCAGGGAAACGGTAAAGCTGCAGCCGAAGGGCTAATGCCCGGTTAACCAAGGGAAGGGCCCCGCGGAGCCCTTCCCTTGGTGTTCAGCTGTGAAGATCTAGCGTCCGCGGGAAGCCTTGCGGTCCGGGCGCGCCTTGTAGGGATCGATTCCCTTGGGGATCGGCAGGCGCGTGCCCAGCGCAGTCAGGCGCTTGTTCACGGCCTGGACCTCCTGCTTGGTGAGCGCCTTGGGCAGCTTCTTGGCCTTCTTGGCCACCTGGGACAAAGGGGTCAGGTTGTCGCCGCGGCCGGTCTGGATGACGTGGACCGGAACGTTCGGTGCGATGCGGTTCATCCGCCGGCGTTCGCCGTCGGCCAGGGCCTTGGCCCGGCCCGGGGAACCCTCGGTCACCAGGACGATGCCCGGACGTCCGATGGCACGGAAGACGGCTTCTTGGCTGCGCGGGTTGATGGCAACCGGCTGCTCTTCGAGGATCCAGCCGCGGCGGAGGATGCTGAGGGCGGCGCCGGAAGCTCCGGCCTGGCCCTCAATCTGGGTGAAGGCAGCGCGCTCGGCACGGCGCGACAAGATGAAGACGGCGGCCAGCAGGGCAAGCGGAACCGCGATGATGAGCATCGTGATCCAGTTGTCGATCAGCAGACCGATGATCAGCCCAACGGCGATGATGCCCAGGAACGCGCCCAGCATCACCCACACCAGGTTGGGGTCATTGCGCCGCGTCATCTTGAAGACGTCGGCGATCTGCTTCATGCGTCCCGGGCCTTTTTTCTTCTTCTCCGCCTTGGGCTTGCGGGAGAAGAGGCCGCGGCGGGCGCTCTTGGGTGCGTCGGAATCTGTGCTGTTGGCCATAGTGGTTCAATTCTACGTGATTCAGCCGCCTGATCCGCGCGGTCCGGCATCGGCCGGCCGTAAGGTGACGGCTTCGGGCCCGCCGGGTTCGCGGCAGGCGTACACCGGCCCGCCTGGGGGCGGGCCGGACGGGAAAGGCAGTGGTCAGCGGCGGGCGAGGATGGAGGATGCCTCCTGCAAAGTGGTGCCGGAATCTTCGATGTGCGCCAGCTGCGGGGGGAGCTCCAAGCCCTTCTTGCGCATGGCGCCGGCCCACAGCCGGCCGGCCCGGTACGAAGAGCGCACGAGCGGACCGCTCATCACGCCGAGGAAGCCCAGTTCGGTGGCTTCATCGCTGAGCTCCACGAATTCCTGCGGCTTGACCCAGCGGTCCACCGGGAGGTGCCGCTCGCTGGGGCGCAGGTACTGGGTGATCGTGATCAGGTCGCAGCCGGCGTCGTGCAGGTCCCGCAGCGCACCGGAGATTTCCTCGCGGGTTTCGCCCATCCCCAGGATCAGGTTGGATTTGGTGACCATCCCCAGCTTCTGTCCCTGCGTGATGACATCCAGCGACCTTTCGTAGCGGAAGGCCGGACGGATGCGCTTGAACAGGCGGGGCACGGTTTCCACGTTGTGGGCAAAGACTTCGGGTCGGGCATCGCAGATTGCCTCGATGTGCTCGGGCTTGCCGGAGAAGTCGGGAATCAGGATTTCGACGCCGGTTCCCGGGTTCAGCTCGTGGATCTTACGGATCGTCTCGGCATAGAGCCACACGCCTTCGTCTTCCAAATCGTCGCGGGCGACGCCGGTGACGGTGGCGTAGCGAAGGTTCATCTTCTGCACCGACCGGGCCACCTTGGTCGGCTCAAACATGTCGACGGCGGACGGCTTGCCGGTATCGATCTGGCAGAAGTCGCAGCGGCGGGTGCATTCGGAGCCCCCGATCAGGAAGGTGGCTTCCTTGTCTTCCCAGCATTCAAAGATGTTGGGGCAGCCGGCCTCTTCGCAGACCGTGTGCAGCCCCTCCTTTTTCACCTGGTCCTTCAGATGAACGTACTCGGGACCGATGGTGACCTTGGCCTTGATCCATTCCGGCTTGCGTTCCACCGGCACCGCAACATTGCGCTGTTCGATCCGCAGCAGGCGGCGTCCTTCGGGGGCAAGAGTCATGCGAGTGCTCCTTTCGACCGTCCGGCCGCGGAGGCGCCGGCTTCCGGTGAGGGGGTGTTGTCCGTGGCCCGAACAGGGTGTTCGCGGACCAGGTGTTCCCGGCGCTGGAGGAGTTCTTCCTCCACCCGGTCCACCACATCGGCCGGGGTGACGGTGCGGCCGGTCTCGGCCGAGATGGTGGTGGTTCCGGCGTCGGCGATTCCACAGGCGATGATCTGGCTGTAGGGTGCAAGGTCATTGCTGCAGTTCAGGGCAAATCCGTGCATGGTGACGCCGTGGTGGACCCGGATGCCGATGGCGGCAATCTTGCGGTCCGTCCCGTCGCCGCGGACCCAGACCCCCGAGCGTCCAGCCACGCGCTCTCCGTTGATGCCGTAGTCCGCCAGGACGCTGATGAGCGCGTCCTCCAGGGTTTCCACGTATTCGGCAATCTTCGTGGGGTCCGGCAGGCCGAGGATGGGGTAGCCGACCAGCTGGCCGGGGCCATGCCAGGTGAGCTTTCCTCCGCGGTCCACCGGAATGACCGGGGTGCCGTCGAAGGGGCGCTCGTGGTCTTCGGTGCGCTTTCCCGCCGTGTACACAGCCGAGTGCTCCAGGAGCAGCACCGTATCCGGCGCGGTGCCGGCCAGCACCTGTGCGTGGAGGGAACGTTGCCGGTCCCAGCCGTCGAGGTAATTTACGTAGTGCGGGGCGAAACCGACGCGCAGGAACTCCAAAGCCATAGGGCTAGCCTAGACTGCCCGCACCCAACTTCCGACTGTGGGATGCCTCACACTCCAGTGAACTGCCGGAAGCGGGCTGTGGATAACTTCTGCACGAAGCTGGAATCCCGTCTAGAACAGAGAGCATGGAATTCTACGGAGCGGCCGGGCCGGCCCCTGCAGCCGAGCGGCCGGCAGTCGAATCCGGCTACCGGGTCGACCGGCTGCTGGGGTCCGGCCGGGCAGGCCGGGTGTGGCTGGTGGTGCGCGAACAGGACGGCGTCCGCTTTGCCCTCAAGACGGCGGCAGCCGGGAGCGGCCCGGCGGGAACCTTTGAGACGCGGCGCGAGCTGAACATTTTCTCCCGCTTTGAACATGAAAACCTGCTGCAGCTTTATACTGTGCTGGAGACTGGACACGGACCGGGGCTGCTCAGCGAGTATGCGCCGGCGGGATCCCTGGCCCGTGTCACGGCAGCCCGCGGGACACTGACGCCCGGCGAGGCAGTCACGGTCCTGGTGGGTATCGGCTCTGCCCTGGCGTACCTGCATGGCCAGGGGGTGTGCCACGGGCAGGTGACGCCCGGCAATATCCTCTTTACTCCGCAGGGGAAGCCGCTGCTCGGTGACCTTGGCACCGCGAGCCTGTTTGGCAGCGGAGCCGGAACGGACGTCGACATGTCCGAAGCCCAGCAGTCCACCCCCGGAGCACCACCCAACGAGCCACCGGCCGGTTCGGCAGGGGACGTGCGCGCACTCGCCGCGGTGGGGTGGCTTGCCCTGACCGGAAACGCCGTGCCTCCGGTGCGCCACCGTCCGCGGCTGTCCGCAATCATGCCGGTTGTTCCGCCGCTTCTTGCCGAGGCCATCGAGGCGGGACTGTCCGAAGACACGGGGCTGTGTCCGGACGCCGCGGAATTTGCACGGCTCGTCTTCGCCTCCGCCGTTGCCGAACCGCTGGACCTGGCGATGCCGATCCCCGGCACAGAGCCCGAAGCGGAGAGCCGCCGCGCCCGGACCCAGCGGGGCAGGGCCCTGCGCGGGCTGCACTCCAGGGACCGGCGGGCGCCGTCCTCCGGGAGAGCGGGACCGGGAATGCTGGGCGGGCGGCCGCTGCCCAGCCGGTTGATGCTCGGCATCGCCGCAGTGTTGGTGGCGGCCACCGTGGGGATCGGGGCCGTCGCGGTTGCGGCTCCTGAACTGCTGCAGCGGCAAAGTGGTGAAGCCGCCCGTCCGGATGCTTCACCGGGGGAGGGAAGTGTGGCAACAGCGGGGGAGCCTGGGGCGACTCAAGATGCTGGACCAACGCAGGATGCCGGCCCCCCACCGGCTGGCAAACAGGGGGCTCAGCCGGACCGGGAAGCGGCGCCGCCCGGGCAGCCGGGGCAGGGCCGGGCCCCCGGTGCGGACGCAGGGTCGGCCGGCGGCCCGGGGCCGCTGACAGCGACACCGGAACCGGAACTGAAAGCACTCCTGCACGGGGAGGATCCGGTAGCCGCGGCCGGTGCGCTCGCCGAACTGCGGGCCAGGGCCTTCGGCGCGGCCGATGCCGGACAACTGGACGGGGTCAACGTCCCCGGTTCATCCGCCATGCTGGCGGACCGGGCCGAGATCGCCAAGCTGGAGGCCGCCGGAACGTATCTGTCCGGGTTGTCCGTGGAGATTCTTTCCGCGGGGCCGGTGCTGACCGGGGAAGGCGGGCGGGTCAGCGTGCCGGCAGCTGTGTCCACCTCGGCGTACGCGGAGCGCGACGCCGGGGGAGGAATGGTGCGTGATGCTGCAGCTTTGTCGCACCAGGACGTCGTTCTCGTCATGGTGCGCACGCCTGACGGATGGCGGATCGAAGAAATTCTGGCACCGCCCACCTGACCGCCAAGTGTCCGCCGGCAGCGGTTCTGGCCGGCCCCGCCGGCATCCGCGGGGACAAAGGTGTGCCGGACGCGGCAAAGCCATGAACCCGGCGCAACAGGGCCGTTCCTCAGCCTTCGGCAGGCTCCGGAAAGATAGGATCGTTTCATGAGTCCTACTGCTTACCTCCGCTACCCCGATCTGCACGGCGACCTTCTTGCCTTTGTGGCTGAAGACGATGTCTGGATGGCTCCGGTCACCGGAGGGCGTGCCTGGCGCGTCTCCGCCATGGCACTGCCGGCCCGCAGCCCGAAGTTCTCCCCGGACGGCGCCAGCCTTGCGTGGCAGGTGATCCAGGGCGGGGCGCCGGAAATCGTCACGGCAGACGCCGACGGCGGAAACTTCCGGCAGCTCACTTTCTGGGGCAGCCAGAGCACCCGGATGAAGGGGTTCAACTCCGCAGGGCAGGTCATTGCCACCAGCTCGGTGGAACAGGAGGACAGCCGGCTGAGGTGGGCGTTCGCCGTTCCCCTGGACGGTTCGGCACCCGTCAAACTCCCGTATGGACCGGTGGAAACACTTGCGGAGGGGCCGGCTGTCGGAGATGAACGCCCCATGGTCATCGGCAGCATGCTGACCCGCGAACAGGCCTGGTGGAAGCGGTACCGGGGCGGCACGGCAGGGAAGCTGTGGATCGATGCCGATGGCAACGGGGAGTTTGAACGGCTCGTTCCCGAACTTGACGGTAACCTGTCCGATCCGATGTGGATCGACGGACGGGTGGTGTTCCTTTCCGACCACGAGGGTTACGGCAACCTGTACTCGGTGACACCGCAGGGAACCGATCTCCGCCGTCACACCGATTTTGACGGTTTCTATGTCCGTCATGCTTCTTCGGACGGCAGCCGCATCGTTTTCGAATCAGCGGGACGCCTCTGGATCCTCCCGTCGCTGGATGCCGAAGCCCAGCCGCTGGATATTGTTCTCGGTTCAGCCGGGACTGCCCGCCGGCCCCGCCCGCTGGATGTGGCCAGGCACCTCTCGGCGGCGGTTCCCGCTGCCGGCGGCGACGCCAGTATCGTGGAAACCCACGGCACCCTGCACTGGCTGACCCACCGCGACGGTCCGTCCCGCGTCATTGTGGCGGACTCCGCAGCGCGTGCCCGCCTTGGCCGGCCCCTGGGAACGTCGCACGCGGTGTTCGTGGCGGATTTCCAGGGTGAGGAAGCCATCTACATCAAGGACGTCTTTGCCGGCACTGCCCCCGTGGCCGCACCGGAATCCCATCCGGTGGAAAAGCTGCCTGCCCCGAAGGCCGCGGGGGAGGGCGACCCGGTTCCCGGGCTGATCCTGCCCAGCCCGGTCTCGGCCTCCGGAGCCGCCGTCCGGATACCGCAGCAGACGGTTCCGCAGGTCCCGGAGCAGCACGTGGAAACGGATGCGGACGGACAGAACTCCGAACCCGCCGGCCGGCCCGGGGACGACGCCGCCCCGGCAAATGCGGGCTCCGTCACCGTGCGCGTCGGATTCGACACACCCACCCGGGTCAGCCAGCTGGTTCCCAGCCCGGACGGAAAACGCGTGGGCGTGTCCACCGAGTACGGTGAGGTCTTTGTGCTCGACGTCGGAACGGAGCAGTTGTTCCCGGTTGCTTCCTCCGGCTTTGGCGCCGTGGACCAGCTGGCCTTCTCGCCGGACTCACAGTGGCTGGCCTGGTCCGAACCGGCCAGCGCCGAGGGCCGGACAAAAATCCGGCTGCGGTCGGTCCTGGACATGTCGGCACCCGTTATTGACGTGACTGACGGCCGGTTTAGCGACCATGATCCGTCGTTCACCACGGATGGCCGCTATCTGGCGTTCCTCTCGGAGCGCAGCTTCGATCCCGTCTATGACACCCACCGCTTCGACCTGAGCTTCCCGTCCTCCACCAAGCCGTTCCTGGTGGCCCTGGCCGCGGACACCCCGTCGCCGTTTGGGCCTTCGGTCTCCGGCGTCCCAGCGCAGCGTGCCGGCGATGCCCGGAAAGACGCCGGCTCCGGAGCGGAGGACAAATCCGTGGTCGAGGCGCAGGCTGTGCAGGTGGATGCCGAGCGCATCGGCGACCGGATCATTGCCGTTCCCGTCCCGCAGGGCCGCTATGACAAGCTCCAGGCAGCACGGGACGCCCTGCTGTGGCAGGCCACGGACATCTACGGGGTAACCGGTGACGGCCGGGCCTCCGCCACGGACCGTGAACCGGCATCCCGGCTGGAGCGCTTTGACCTGGCCACGAAAGAAGTCTCAGTCCTGGCTGGTGCACTGGACAGCTTTGCCGTCAGCAGCGACGGCACCAAGGTGGTGCTTCGCCACGAGGGCGGCGTCCGTGTGGTTCCCACCGCAGCGAAGGTGGAGGAAGACTCAGCCGACAGCATCCGCGTGGACCTTGACCGCATCCGGGTACGACTCGATCCGGTGAAGGTCTGGGGACAGGCCTTCGACGAGGCATGGCGTCTGCAGCGGGACTTCTTCTGGGCTCCGGACATGGGCGGGCTGGACTGGGAAGGCGTCCACTCCCGGTACCGCCCACTGGTGCAGAACCTCGGCAGCCACGACGACCTCGTGGACCTGTTGTGGGAAATGCACGGGGAACTGGGCACGTCCCATGCCTACGTCAGCCCGGCTCCCGTCACGGAACAGGGTTCAGGGAGCCAGGGCTTCCTGGGAGCCGACCTTCGGCCCGGCCCGGGAGGCTGGGAAGTGGTGCGTATCCTGGGGGCGGAGTCTTCGGACCCGCAGGCCACGTCGCCGCTGAGCGCACCGGGCGCCGACGTCCATCCCGGTGATTTCATAACCGCCGTTGACGGGCAGCCGGTTCCAGCCTCCGAAGGCCCGGCGCCCCTGCTCGCCGGAGCTGCCGGGCGGGCCGTGGAACTAACCATCCTTTCCACGGACGACGGCGGGGCACCGGTTCAGCGGCGAATCGCCGTCGTTCCGCTGCGCAGCGAGGAAAGGCTCCGTTACCAGAACTGGGTCCACGCCAACCGGCGCATAGTGCGCGAAGCCTCAGGCGGCATGTTCGGGTACCTGCACATCCCCGACATGGTGGCCAACGGATGGTCCCAGCTGCACCGGGACCTTGACCAGGAGGCATCCCTGCAGGCGCTGGTCGTGGATGTCCGGCGGAACCGCGGCGGACACACCTCCCAGCTGGTGGCCGAGCTGATCGGCCGGAAGGTGACAGCATGGGCAAACGCGCGGGGAGGCAAGCCAACCCCGTACCCGGCCCATGCTCCGCGCGGTCCGGTGGTGATCCTGACCGATGAATTCGCCGGCTCCGACGGCGACATCATCACCCAGGTGGCCAAGCTTCGCAGCATCGGGCCAGTGGTGGGCACCCGCACCTGGGGCGGTGTGGTGGGCATCGACGGGCGCTTTGACCTCATGGACGGCACCGTGGTCAATCAGCCCCGGTTTGCGTACTGGTTCACCGGCGGAGTGGGCTGGGACGTGGAAAACCGGGGCGTGGAACCCGACATTGAGGTCGCCTTCCCGCCGCACGCCTACGCGGCGGGGGAGGACCCGCAGCTGGAGCACGGCGTGGGAATCCTGCGTGAAATGCTCTCTGAGCTGCCCACGGACGAGCCTCCCGCCATGTCCGGGTACCGGGGCCTTCAGCCGGCTCCCCTTCCCCCGCGGCCGCAGGCATCCAACGCTGGAGACCAGTCGGAGGGACGAGCAGGGGAGAAAACAATGGCCCTGCCCGAACCAGTCCGAGTGGGAACCGGTGAAACCGGAAACCGGGACAACCGGCATTAAGGCCCACGGTCTCGGCCCGGCCCCGTTTCCCCAGTGCCAGGCCGGACCGCCGTGGGGCGCCGGCACCCCCGCTGGATTACCACCACGTTCGGTGCTGCTGCTGTCCGCCTGTGTGGTCGATGCACCTCCGGACCTGCCCGAGGTTGCCGAATGAGCGCCGGCAGCCGTGTTGCACATGTGCGTTGGGGGCCAATGGCACTGGTTTTCGTTGGCGGTGCCGCTGGTGTGGCCGGACGTGAAGGCCTTGCACTGGTCATCCCGAACCTGGGCGAAGTTTCAGTGGCCATCCCTGTCATCAACGTGATTGGAGCCTTTTTGCTTGGCTGCCTCTATGAGGCCATCACCCGCACGGGCAGTTCGCCGACCGGCAGGAAGCTCAAGCTGCTGCTCGGGACGGGTTTCTGTGGCGGCTTCACCACCTACAGTTCGCTGGCCACCGGCACCGCTCTGTATCTCAGCGACTCTCTGCCCTGGGCGGCGCTAATATACGCACTCGGAACTGTGCTGGTAGGAGCCTGCGGCACCTGGGCGGGCATTGCCGTGGCGAGCAGAATCAGCATCCGTGGCCCGGGTGGACGGAACAGCGGCCGGCGTGGGGCTTCTTCATGACCCCCGCAGTCTTTCTGGTGCTGGTGCTGGCCGGCGGGCTGGGCGCCGTCGCGCGGTTCGTGATTGACGACCTTATTCGGTCGCACCTGAAGACCTCTTTCCCCTGGGCAACAACGATTATCAATGTCTCCGGATCCCTTGTGCTCGGGCTGCTCACCGGGCTCACCCTCACACGCCTGGAGCCTACAGACCTCAGCGTCTTGATTGGTGCCGGGTTCCTGAGCGGCTATACAACCTTCAGCACTGCGAGTTACGAGACCGTACAGCTGATAAAACAGGGCCGCCTTGGCGCGTCATTCGTCAGCGGTGTTGTGATGCTTGTGCTCTCGGTGGCAGCCGCCGTCATCGGACTCGGGGTGGGAGCGGCGCTCTAGGGTTCGGCGGGGAAACCGAAATGCCACACGGCCCCTGCCCCGGGCGGGACAGGGGCCGTGTGGCATGGCAGAACTGGAGCCTAGGACTCGAGGGTGGCTTCCAGGGAGATCTTGATTCCGGCGAGGGCCTGGGAAACCGGGCAGCCGCTCTTGGCTGCTTCGGCGATGTCCTCGAACTCCTCTGCGGTGAGGCCGGGGACAACAGCGGTCACCTTGAGCAGGCTTTCGGTGATGCCGGTCCCGGGAACGAAGGTAACGTCCGCCGACGTTTCAATCCGCTCGGCGGTCTTGCCGGCTTCGGCCAGGCCGTTGCTGAAGGCCATGGAGAAGCAGGCCGAGTGGGCTGCGGCGATGAGTTCCTCGGGGCTGGTCTTGCCGTTGGCTTCCTCGGCGCGGGCCTTCCACGTGACGTCGTAGGTTCCCAGGCCGGAGCTGTCGAGGGTGACCTCGCCCTTGCCGTTGAAGAGATCGCCGTTCCATACGGTGTGGGCTGAGCGGACTGTAGCCATGGGGGGCTCCTTAAAAAGCGGATGGGATGAAGGCCGGCAGGCGCCGGCACTTCATCCCATCCTATTCAGAGTCGTGCGGCATGATCCACCGCAGCGGCCGGAGCGGATGCGCCACCGGGCCGATCACTGCGGATGTTCGTCAAACGGTTGTTACCACATGGTGGCAAGGGCGATATTGAGCACCGTCAGGATGCCGACGCCGTTGGCCAGGAGTCCGCTCACCGGCTGATCCTTCTTGTACCGGCGCTGGCCGATGAAGGCGAGGACGGCAATGACCAGGGTGACCGTGAGTTTGACGGCGATCTTGATGTGGTTGACGTCGTAGTCATCCATCTCGGCCAGGCCAACGAGCAGCAAACCGGTCACCAGCTGCAACAGTGCCGCGTGGAACTGGCCGGGCATCACGGTGGGGTTCTTGATCCTCGCGAACCAGATGCCGACGATGATGGCTGCGCCAAGGATGTGCAGGAAGACAAGGAAGCTCTGTAGGAAGTCCATGCCCCCAGTTTACCGACAGTCCGTCAGCATTCTGTGCCGGAGCGGTGCCTCACGGGTAACTTTTCTACAACAGGTAGAACGGTTCGGTCCAAGCAGCGCAAAGGGCGCCTTCCCGAAGGAAAGCGCCCTTTGCGGCTCAACGGCTACCGGATCCTGAAGTTACAGGCCCAGGTCCGCCGAGAAGTTGCCTTCTTCAAGCCGTGCCTTCAGCGTCTGCAGGAAGCGGCCTGCATCTGCGCCGTCCACCAGGCGGTGGTCATAGGACAGGGACAGGTACATCATGGAGCGGATGGCAATGGTGTCGTTGCCCTCGGCGTCGGTCAGGACGACGGGACGCTTGACGATCGCACCGGTGCCCAGGATGCCCACCTGCGGCTGGTTGATGATCGGGGTGTCGAAGAGCGCGCCCACGGAACCGATGTTGGTGATCGTGAAGGTTCCGCCGGACAGCTCGTCCGGACCGATCTTGCCGTTCTTGGTCCGCGAACCGACGTCGCCGATGCGCTTGGCCAGGCCGGCGATGTTCAGGTCGCCGGCATCGTTGATGACCGGAACCAGCAGGCCCTTTTCGGTGTCCACGGCGATCGCGAGGTGCTCGGCGTCGTGGTACGTGATCTGCTGGGCGTCCGAGTCGTAGGAAGCGTTCAGCTTGGGGTGCTGCTTGAGCGCTTCGGTCACGGCCTTGGCGATGAACGGCAGGAAGGTGAGCTTCGCGCCGTTCTGGGCGGCGAAGGATTCCTTGGCGGAGGCGCGCAGCTTGGCGATGCGCGTCATGTCCACTTCCTGGACCTGGGTCAGCTGAGCCGAGACCTGCAGCGACTCGACCATGCGGCGGGCGATCGTCTGGCGGATCCGCGGTGCCTTCACCGTGGTGCCGCGCAGCTTGGCGCTTGCTTCGCTGATCTGTGCCGGTGCTGCCTTGTCCGAGGACGAGGACGCCGGGGAAGCTGCCGGTGCGGCGGCGGGCTTGGAGTCAGCAGCCTTCTTGGCTTCGGCAGCCTCGAGGACATCCTGCTTGCGGATGCGGCCGGCGACGCCGGAACCCTTGACCGTGGACAGGTCCACGCCGTGCTGGTTGGCGAGCTTGCGCACCAGCGGGGTGACGTAGGTGCCTTCGGGCTCGGAGGCGGCGGGAGCTTCCTGCTTCGGAGCTTCCTGCTTGGGTGCCTCGGCCTTGGGCTCAGGCTTCTTCTCCTCCTGCTTCGGGGCAGGCGCTTCTTCCTTCTTCGGCTCCGCAGCCGGAGCTTCGCGCTCGTCCTTGGAAGCTGCCGCTACGGGCTCGGCTTTCTTGGGCTCAGCCTTTGCCGGAGCGGCGGCACCGGAACCGATGACGGCCAGGACGGCGCCAACCTCGGCGGTGTCATCTTCGTTGACGCGGATTTCCAGCAGCTTGCCGGCCACGGGGGAAGGGATCTCGGTGTCAACCTTGTCGGTGGATACCTCGAGCAGGGGCTCGTCAACCTCGACGTCATCGCCCACGGCCTTGAGCCAGCGGGTGACGGTGCCCTCGGTGACGGACTCGCCCAGCGCGGGCAGGGTCACGTCGGTGCCCTCGGCTGAGTCGGAGGACTCGGCGGCGGGAGCGTCCTGTGCCGGAGCTTCCTCTGCAGGTGCCTCTTCGGCCGGGGCTTCCTCGGCGGGAGCCTCTTCGGCCGGGGCTTCCTCGGCGGGAGCAGCTTCAGCGGAGCCGGAGCCGTCGCCAATGCGCACCAGCGCCTGGCCAACCTCAGCGGTTTCGTCTTCGGCGACGAGGATTTCCTCGATCACGCCGGCAACGGGGGAGGGGATCTCGGTATCAACCTTGTCGGTGGATACTTCCAGCAGCGGCTCGTCTACCTCAACGCTGTCGCCCACGGCCTTGAGCCAGCGGGTGACGGTGCCTTCGGTGACGCTTTCGCCAAGGGCGGGTAAGTTCACGGTTTCAGACATATTGTCCCCGTTTCTCCTTGTTAGATCTGTTGACCAGCCGTACCGCTGGTGCTGGTGGTGTGAAGCCTAGTGCACCCGGAGGGTTACCTGCCGGGTGCACTGGGCAGGTGGTTCTTGGTCTAGCCGTGCAGGGGCTTGCCGGCGAGGGCCATTGCGGCTTCGCCGAGGGCTTCATTCTGCGTCGGGTGTGCGTGCAGCAGGCTCGCGAGGTCTTCCGGGTATGCTTCCCAGTTCACGATCAGCTGCGCTTCACCGATCTGCTCGCCGATGCGTCCGCCGATCATGTGGACGCCCACAATGGGGCCGTCCTTCTCGCGGACCATCTTGATCAGGCCGGAGGAGCCCAGGATGGAGGTCTTGCCGTTGCCGGCCAGGTTGTATTCCTGGACCTGGACGTTTTCATCGCCGAGCTTGGCCTTGGCGGCCTTTTCGGTCAGGCCCACGGAAGCGATTTCCGGCTCGCAGTAGGTGACCTTGGGGATGTTGACGTCTTCGACGATGACCGGCTTGAGGCCGGCGATTTCCTCGGCGACGAAAATGCCCTGCTGGAAGCCGCGGTGCGCCAGCTGCAGGCCGGGAACGATGTCGCCCACGGCGTAGACGTTGCCCACGCCGGTGTGCAGGCGCTCGTTGGTGATGACGAAGCCGCGGTCCATGGTCAGGCCGGCTTCTTCGTAACCCAGGTTGGCGGTGACCGGGCCGCGGCCCACGGCCACGAGCATCAGGTCCGCTTCGTAGGTCTTGCCGTCCGCCAGCGTGACGACGACGCCGTCGTCGTTCTGCTTGACGTTGTCAAAGAAGATGCCGGTGCTGAACTTGATGCCGCGCTTCTTGTACGCGCGCTCGAGCTGCTTGATGATTGCCGCGTCTTCGTTGGGGACCAGCGACGGCAGGCCTTCGATGATGGTGACGTCCACGCCGAAGGAGTTCCAGACCGAGGCGAACTCGACGCCAATGACGCCGCCGCCGAGGATGATGGCGCTCTTGGGAACGGTGTCCATCTTCAGCGCCTGGTCGGAGGTGATGACCTTGCCGCCGATTTCCAGGCCCGGGAGTGAGCGGGAGTAGGAGCCGGTGGCCAGGATGATGTTGGCGCCCGTGTAGGTCTCGCCGTTGACCTCAATGGTCTTTTCGCTGGTGAGCTTGCCTTCGCCCTCAATGACGGTGATGCCCTTGGACTTGATCAGGCCCTGGAGGCCGCGGAACTTGCCCGCAATGATGTTGTCCTTGTAGGAGTTCACTGCCGTCATGTCCACGGAGTCGAAGGTGGCCTTAATGCCGTACTTCGAAGCGGACTTGGCGTTCTCGGCGATTTCCGCCGAGTGCAGCAGGGCCTTGGTGGGGATGCAGCCGTTGTGCAGGCAGGTGCCGCCCAGCTTTCCCTTTTCGATAAGTCCTACTGAGAAACCCAGCTCCACGGAGCGAAGGGCAGCGGCGTAACCGCCGCTTCCTCCTCCAAGGATCAGGATGTCGAATTCTTGCGCAGTTGCCTTTTCGGCCACTTGGACGCTCCCTCGCGTAATCGGTGACGCACATGGGCGCGTCGTTTTAGTGATTTGGGCGGTCGTGATTGTCTCTCACACTATCCCGCCGGCAGGACTCCATCCACTCGATGAAGGCCCGCCGGCGGGAAGTGTAATGAGAAACACCAGTCACAACGGTCGTTACCGGTGGCCCCTGAACGGGGCCGGTGCTATAGGCCGGGCTTAGGCGGAGCGGGAGACGACGTCTTCCGCGTAGGCCACCAGCGTGCGGACGGCGACGCCGGTGCCCTCCTTGGGCGTGTAGCCGTACGGCGAGCCTTCGTTGAAGGCGGGACCGGCAATGTCCAGATGGGCCCAGGGGATCTTGACGCCGTCAACTTCGCCGACAAACTCCCGCAGGAATGTTGCCGCCGTCATCATGCCGCCAAACCGCTCGCCGTGGTTGGCGATGTCGGCAACCTGCGAGTCCAGGCTGGCGCGCAGCTCCTCCGGAATGGGCATCGGCCAGAAGAGTTCTCCGGCACGGTCCGCGGCGGCCTTCACGGCGTCGCGCACGCCCTCCTCGCCCATGACGGCCGAGACGCGGTTGCCCAGGGCGATCATCTGGGCGCCGGTGAGGGTGGCGACGTCGATCAGCACATCAGGGGCTTCCTCGGAAGCGGCAACGAGGCCGTCGGCCATGACCAGGCGGCCCTCGGCGTCGGTGTTGAGCACCTCAACGGTCCGGCCGCCGTAGGTCGTCATGACGTCGCCGGGGCGCTGGGCGGTGCCCGAGGGCATGTTCTCCGCAAGGCACAGCCAGGCGGTGACCTTGACGGGCAGGCCCAGATCCGCGATGGCAAGCAGCGCGTTGAGCACGACGGCGGCCCCGCCCATGTCGCACTTCATGGTCTGCATGCCCGCGGCAGGCTTCAGCGACAGTCCGCCGGAGTCAAAGGTGATGCCCTTGCCCACCAGGGCCAGCTTGGCCTTGGCGCGCTGCGGCGCGTATTCCACCTTGACCATGCGCGGCGGGCGGGAGGAACCCTTGCCCACGCCCATCAGGCCGCCGAAGCCGTCACGCTCCAGCTTCTTTTCGTCCATAACGGTCACCTTGACCTTGGACGAGAGGGGCTTGGCCAAATCCTTGGCGGCGGCGGCGAAGGTTTCCGGGTAGAGGTGGCTCGGGGGCTGGTTCACCAGCGTCCGGGTGGCATTGACGGCGCGGCCCAGGATGCGGGCGCGTTCCAGTGCCGGCTTGAGCGCCTTCTCCTCGGCGGCGGGAGTGACAACGATGATGCTGCTGACGGGATTCTTGGCTGCGGTGCCCTTGTCGGTGCGGTGTTCGGTGTAGCTGTAGGCGCCGAAGAGGGCGCCCTCGGCGACGGCGGCGGCGTCGGCCACGGTGGCGGCAGGCAGGGCCAGGGCAACGGACTCGGTTCCGGCGAGCTGGCGGACGGCGGAGCCGGCGGCGCGGCGCAGGGCCTCCTCAGTGAGCGGAACCCCGGCGGTGACCTTGCCGACTCCGGCCAGGACCAGCATCTGGGCTTCCATTTCGGGCAGCCCGGGCAGGCGGTGGACCTCGTCGGCGGCACCGGTGACGCCGAGCAGGGGCAGGGACGCGGCGAGGGCGGAAGCCGCCTTCGGGCTCAGCGGACTCTCAACAAGAACGGGGCCGCCGGACGTCTGGCCAATCCCTACCACCAATGCCTGGGCCGGTACTTTCTGCACGTCCCGGGAGACCACCGACAGATTTGGCTCGTTCGTTTTGACCACGAAGTTTCTTCCTTACCTATTCATGAATTGGTTGGCTGGTGCCGCTTTTCCCCCGCGTCCCGCACAGTACGGAGCGGCGCCTCTGTACAGATCGTAGTCTCTTGCCGCCGCTGCCGAGGTTTGCGAAGCGGGAGTGCGCCCTCGGCGGACGGGAATGAAACGCGGGGGAGGCGGCGTTTACCCTTGAGTAAACAGCGCGCACCTGCGCCGCCCCGGCCGTTTGGCGGAAATGACTCCGCAGACCGAATCGGGAACACTCCGCACACCTCGGGAGACCGAAGCACATGGAAGCACAGAAGGGGAAGACATGCTTGATCCGCTGACCCTGTTTAACTTGAATCCGGAAGTTGCCGGCGACGCCGACCTGAACGGATTGCAGCTTCTGGTGGGCTTCACCGGCTTTGCCGAGGCAGGACACGTGGTGTCCCAGATCCGTGACGAGCTGCTGGAAACGCTGGAGCATGACCTGGTTGCGTCGTTCGACGCCGATCAGCTCATTGACTACCGCGCCCGCCGGCCCCAGATTTTCTTCGTCGAGGACCACCTGACGGACTACGAGCCGCCGCTGCTCAACCTCTACCGGCTCTACGACGGGCTGGGTGAGCCCTTCCTGTTCCTGACCGGCTTTGAACCGGATGTGCAGTGGGAACGTTTCGCCGCCGCTGTCGTGCATTTGGCGAAGACCTTTGACGTGCAGCAGGTGAACTGGATCCATTCGATTCCCATGCCGGTGCCTCACACCCGTCCGGTCGGCGTGACCGTCCACGGTAACCGGCCGGACCTGATGGCCGGCATCAGCACCTGGCGGCCGAGCGCCCAGATCCAGGCCGCCGTGGGACACATCCTGGAACTGCGGCTCACCCAGGCCGGGATCGACGTCGTCGGCCATGCCATGCACGTACCTCATTACCTCGCGGAAGCCGAGTTCCCGCCAGCGGCAGTTGCTGGTCTGGAATACTTGGGAGCGGCTGCGTCTCTGGTGCTGCCCACGGACCGGCTCAGGGAGGCCGGCCGCGACGTGGAACGCCAGATCGCCGAACAGGTGGAGGCATCGGCTGAGGTCAAGGGCGTGGTGGCCACGCTGGAAAAGCGCTACGACGAGTACACGGAAAGCAGCGTGCGCCGCTCTCTGCTGGTGAAGGACAATGACGAGCTTGCCGATGCCGAGGAACTCGGTGCGGCTGTCGAGGCGTATTTGGCCAGCCCGCAGGCTGAAGAGGAATCCGAGGCGCTGTGGCCGGAGAACCATCCGGACGATCATGAAAGCTCAACGGAGGAAACTGAAACTGGTGGCAATACTGACACGACGGGACAGGCCGGCCGGGAGTCCGGGACGGGGCCGCGGGACTTTCCCCGGGAGTAACCGTCCGGAGGTGCGCCGGTGAGGTCTTCGCGCGCCTGGGTCGTTTGGGGAATCAGTGTCCTTGCCTACCTGTCCGCGGTAACTCAGCGCACCACTTTTGGTGTTGCCGGGCTGGAAGCCACTGAGCGCTTTGGTGCCACGGCATCCATCCTTTCCGTCTTCACGGTGGTGCAGCTGCTGGTCTATGCCGGACTGCAGATTCCCGTTGGTGTGCTCGTGGACCGGTTCGGTCCGCGGCTCCTGATCGCCGGCGGTGCGGCCCTGATGGTTGCCGGACAGTTTCAGCTGGCCACCGCCGAATCGGTGGGAGGCGGCATCCTCGGACGTTCCCTGGTCGGCGCCGGCGATGCCCTGACCTTTATCAGCGTGCTGCGGCTGCTGCCGGCGTGGTTTTCCGGCCGGCATATTCCCGTCCTCACGCAGTGGACCGGAATAGTGGGCCAGCTGGGGCAAATTGTCAGCGCGGTTCCGTTTGCCTTTGTCCTGCACAAATACGGCTGGAACACCGCGTTCGTGTCGGCGGCGTCCCTGTCCGTCCTTGTTCTCGTGCTCACCCTTCTCCTGGTGCGCAACCGGCCGGCGGGTTCCCAGGCGCCCCCGCTGCTGCCCCTGCGCCAGACCGCCACAACGCTGGCGGAGGCATGGAGGCAGCCCGGAACCCGGCTGGGCATGTGGACACACTTCACCATCCAGTTCCCCGGCACGGTGTTTGTCATGATGTGGGGTTTCCCGTACCTGGTGAGCGCTGAAGGGGTGGAATCGTCCCGGGCATCGGCACTGATGACGCTCTTTGTCCTGGTTGCAATCCTCTGCGGCCCGTGGCTGGGTTCCTGGGTGGGCCGCCATCCGCTGCGCCGGTCCACCATGGTGCTCCTGATTGCCGCGGCCATGGCCGGCGCGTGGCTGGCCGTGCTGCTGTACCCCGGCCCGGCGCCGCTGTGGCTGCTCGCCGTGCTGGTGGCGGTGCTGGCGATTGGCGGTCCCGGATCGATGATCGGCTTTGATTTCGCCCGGACCTACAACCCCGGGCACCGTCTAGGCACCGCCACCGGCATTGTGAACATTGGCGGCTTCATTGCGTCGCTGGTGTCCATGTACCTGATTGGCGTGGTGCTGGATGTACTGAACTCAACGGGCTTCTCCGGGGGAGACCTGTACGCACTGGACTCCTTCCGGATCGCCTTTGCGGTTCAATTCGCGGTGATGGCCGTGGGCGTCGCGGGAATTCTCCGCACGCGCAGCCGGGTGCGCGCACGCATGGCCGACGACGGCCTGCGGCTGCCTCCGCTGCGGGAGGCGATCGCCCGGGAACGCCAGGCCAAGCAGGCGGCCCGCAGGTCCCGGCAGGCTGCCCGCACTCCGAACCGCGGGGCGGGAACCGGCTCCGATGCCGGCTCCGATGCCGGGCCCGCCGCCGCCGCCGACGCCGACGCCGCCGACACCGCCGGCTAAGGGGTCCGCCGACGCCGACGCCGACGCCGCCGACGACGCCGGCTAAGGGGTCCGCCGGGTCGGGATCGGCCGGGGGATAGCGAGTGTCCCCCAGGACGCGCGTGCAGACGAGCTGACCCTTCCTCCACCGGTACAGCATCGACCGGACCGTCAGCCCTGTGTCCACAGCCGGACCCTGCCTGGTGGGCCCGTGACTGCGCAGGCACGAGGCTCGATCCATGACGAACCTCCCCAGCCGCCCCGGCGCACAGGATCCCTTCCCCGTCAGCGGACCCGTGGACATCCTGGCGTTCATTCCCCACAGCCTGGGCTTTGTGCCGCAGGAGTCACTGGTCCTCATGACCATGGATTCCTCGCGCCTTGGCGCCACCCTGCGGCTGGACCTGCCCGCTGCGGCCGTCGACTACTCGGACTTTGCGGTCCGGGTCACTGAACTGCTGCGCTCGGACCGGGCTGCCAACGGGGTCCTCATGGCCCTGTACACGGACCGGAAGTGGAAGAAGCCGGGCGTTCCTCCCTACCGCAAGCTGGTCAACCAGCTTGGCCGGCATTTGGCCGATGCAGGTCTTCCTCTCCGCGACGGGTGGCTGGTGTCGGACAGTGCCTGGCGGGAGTATTTCTGCACGGACAGCGGCTGTTGTCCGTGGCCGGGCCGTCCGCTGAGCCAAATTGGGGACAGCACCCTGAGCGCCGAAATGGTGTTCCGGGGCAGTGCCTACGCCTCCTCGCTGGAGGAAGCGGTCGGACAGGATCTGCCACCGGTGTGGGAGGGCGGACAACAGCTGCTGCATCGTGCCCGCTACAGCCGTCGGATCCAGGGCAACTGGTGCGGGAGCTCCCAGTTCGCGGGCACGCTGGCGGTCTGGAATGCGTTTATGAACAGCGCAGCACCCGAAGATGAAGAGCCGCGGTCCCGCGGGGCAGGCGGACCTGAGAACCCTGAAGCTCAGCGGAGGGGCTGCCCGCAGCTGCGCTCCGACCCCGAGGCTGCAGGTTTCCTGTTGGCCAGCCTGCATGCCCGTCCGGTGCGCGACACGCTCTTGGTGGCAGCTGCCCTGGGCAGTGCAAGAGCCCTGGGCGGGGCCGAGGCCTGCGGGCTCCTCTCAGTGGACGAAGGTCCGCCTCTGCTGCCTGCTCCGGGCGGCACGCAACTCCCGGTGCCGCCCCTGCCCGGGCGGGACGGCCCGGCTGCGGGTTCGCCAGGATGTCGGGCCGCCGGTTCAGCAGGGCCGGCAACCGGTTTAGGGCAGGGCGGCGATTCCCGGCGGAAAGGCCCTGATGACGAACAGGTCTTCCGTGAGGTGCTGATCGGCCAATATGCCGGCAAACCGGACTGGTCCCGCATGGATGCCGCCTTTGCGGTGTTCTCGGAACTGCTTGCGGCATCAGGGCTCGGCGGCGACAGCGATGTTGAAGCCGATCAGGAAGCGGCCGCAGCACTGCTCACCCTGCTGGCCTGGATCGAATGGGCCAGGGGGAGGGGATCAAGGGCGCAGGTATATCTGGGCCGTTGCCTGGAGACCTGTCCGGGGTACCGGTTGGCCGAACTGCTGGAGGAGCTCCTGGTGACCGGCATGTTTCCAGTGTGGGCCCGGAAAGCCGGAACCGCCTGGAGAGCGGCGGCGGAGCGGCATCCCGGTGGTGCCCGAACGTAAACGGCAGCCGATGGGTGGGGTCCGGGACCCGGGCAAAGCGCGCGCAGCGCAGGGCACCGACCCAGTAATGGCACGTGCAGTGCTGTCGGCTGGACGAAATCGTGAGACAATGGGAACCGAGACCCGGTCGGGTTCGTGTATCAAGTATCGCTTTTGGGCCTTTTGCGCTTGCGCAGAGGGAACAGAAACCGCCGCGCGAGTGTTCCATTGAGGACACCGCAGTGGAGGGATCGCTTGAAATCAAGCACGGACTTGACAGGGTCATAGTGGTGTTGCCCCCAATGGCGATTCCACAGCCCGCCGTATGAAAGGTTTTCTGTGTCGCCGAGAAAGACAACTGCAGTCGAAGAGACTGACACTGCAAGCAAGCGCACTGCCGCAGACGAAGCTTCGGCTTCGATGGAATCCGCTGCCGGCGAAAAGACCGCGGTGAAGACAGTCCGCAAGCCCGCAGTGCGGAAGCCTGCCGCAGCCAAGTCAGCTACTACTGCAGCCGGCCGCAAAACCGCCGCGAAGACAGCAAAGACGGCCAAGGCTGCCGCAGCTGCTGAAGAGGATGAGCAGCAGACCGATTCCGAGCCCGCTGAGCCGGACCTTGATGCCGCAGACGCACCTGAAGCAGCGCCGACCGGTTCAGGGTTTGTGTACTCGGATGCCGACGACGATGACGCACCTGCCCAGCAGGTCGTTTCCGCCGGTGCCACCGCAGACCCGGTCAAGGATTATCTGAAGCAGATCGGCAAGGTTGCCCTGCTGAACGCAGAGCAGGAAGTCGATCTTGCCCTGCGCATCGAAGCGGGACTCTTCGCCGAAGAGAAGCTCGCCGCCGATCCGAACATGGACCCCAAGCTCAAGCGCGAGCTGGAGTTCATCGTCCACGACGGCAAGCGCGCCAAGAACCACCTGCTGGAGGCCAACCTCCGGCTCGTGGTCTCGCTGGCCAAGCGCTACACCGGCCGCGGCATGCTCTTCCTGGACCTCATCCAGGAAGGAAACCTGGGCCTGATCCGCGCAGTCGAGAAGTTCGACTACACGAAGGGCTTCAAGTTCTCCACCTATGCAACCTGGTGGATCCGCCAGGCCATTACCCGCGCCATGGCCGACCAGGCCCGCACCATCCGTATTCCGGTGCACATGGTCGAGGTCATCAACAAGCTGGCCCGCGTCCAGCGCCAGATGCTTCAGGACCTGGGCCGCGAGCCCGCGCCCGAAGAACTGGCCCTGGAACTGGACATGACCCCTGAAAAGGTCGTGGAGGTGCAGAAATACGGCCGCGAGCCCATCTCCCTGCACACCCCGCTGGGTGAAGACGGAGACTCCGAGTTCGGTGACCTCATCGAGGATTCCGAGGCTGTTGTTCCGGCAGACGCCGTCAGCTTCACGCTGCTGCAGGAACAGCTCCACTCGGTGCTGGACACGCTCTCCGAGCGCGAAGCGGGCGTAGTGGCCATGCGCTTCGGCCTGACTGATGGACAGCCCAAGACCCTGGACGAGATTGGAAAGGTTTACGGGGTCACCCGTGAGCGGATCCGCCAGATCGAATCCAAGACCATGTCGAAGCTGCGCCACCCGTCACGCTCACAGGTTCTGCGCGACTACCTGGACTAGCAGTGAGCGGTCCGCAGGCCGCCGCGGAATATGCAAAACACCTCCGATCCCGCTGCTGCGGATCGGAGGTGTTTTTGCGTTAACGCGCCCTGGTTGTGCGTTCGAGGGCGTTTTCAGCTCCGGACCAGTGAGAACCGGAAGCAAAACACGCCGGGTTGAAGATAACCGGACATGAAAAAGGCTCCTCCCGCTGGGGGAGGAGCCTTTTCAAGCTGTTGGAACTGCCCGGATGTGCGGGCAGGTTCGCTGACGCGGCGCTAGTCTGCGGGGACTGCCGCGGCCTTCGTCGTCAGGCGGGAAGTCTCGTCCTGCCATTCCGAAGTCAGGGGGCGGAGATTGGCCTCCACCGCCCGTGCATGGTGGCCGCAGAAGAGCAGCTCCCCACCCGAGGATTCCAGTACCGCACGTACGTACGCCTGCGCGCCGCAGCGGTCGCAGCGGTCCAGCGTATTCAGTTCACGAGTAGCTACTGCTGCTGTCATGAAAGCCTCCTAAGGGTGTTGATACTTCATATAACCATCTTTACCGCCCCAGTCTTCGCACCCGGGCCCCCCTTTCGCTCTACGCGTACCAACCGGGCGTTCGGCCGTGAGGTACTTCACTGGAACTGAGTCGCTGGCGGGCAGTGTCACCGGTGGGCATTAACCTTGAAGTAGTCCCGGCCCGTCCGGGCTGCAGCCGGTCCGCGATCCGCCGACCGGACCTGTCGACTAACGGTCCCAAGGCCTGAGGAGTTTCAAACACGTGGCGCCCCCGAACACTGAGTACAACGCCCGCCACCTTTCCGTCCTGGAAGGGCTCGAAGCCGTCCGTAAGCGTCCGGGCATGTACATCGGTTCCACGGACTCCCGTGGACTCATGCACTGCCTGTGGGAGATTATCGACAACTCCGTGGATGAGGCCCTGGCTGGATACGGGCAGAGCATCAAGATCATCCTGCATCCCGACGGCTCTGTTGAAATCCACGATGACGGCCGCGGCATCCCCGTTGACATCGAGCCCAAAACCGGGCTCTCCGGCGTCGAAGTGGTCTTCACCAAACTCCACGCCGGCGGCAAGTTTGGCGGCGGCTCCTACGCCGCGTCCGGCGGCCTGCACGGCGTCGGCGCCTCCGTGGTCAACGCGCTGTCCTCCCGCCTGGACGTTCAGGTGGACCGGGCGGGCAAGACATACCAAATGAATTTCCGCCGCGGCGAACCCGGACACTTCGCCGATACCGGCAAGTCCCCGAACCCCGAGGCAAAGTTCTCACCCTTCCTGGAAAGCTCGAAGCTGGAAGTGGTCGGCAAGGCCAAGCGCGGGGTAACCGGCACAAGGATCCGGTACTGGGCGGACCGGCAGATCTTCACGCCCGACGCGAAGTTCTCCTACACCGAGCTGCAGGCGCGTGCCCGCCAGACCTCCTTCCTGGTGCCGGGCCTGCGCATCACTCTGCGTGACGAGCGGCGGCTGCCGGGCACCCCCGGCGAGGCCGGCCCGATCGAGGAAGTGTTCCAGCATGACGGGGGCATCACCGAGTTTGTCGAATTCCTGGCCGCCGACGCACCGGTCACGGATATCTGGCGGCTGCAGGGCAGCGGAAAATTCAAGGAATCCGTTCCGGTGCTGGATGACTCCGGGCACAGCAAGATCGCCGAAGTTGAGCGCGAGTGCGAGGTGGACATTGCGCTGCGCTGGGGCATTGGCTACGAAACCAATATCCGCAGCTTCGTCAACATCATTTCCACGCCCAAGGGCGGCACGCACCAGGCCGGATTTGAACAGGCACTGCTCAAGACCTTCCGGAAGGTGATCGAGGCCAACGCCCGGAAGCTGAAGGCCGGCAATGACAAGATCGAAAAAGACGATGTCTTCGCCGGACTCACGGCCGTCCTGACTGTTCGGCTTGCCGAGCCCCAGTTCGAGGGCCAGACCAAGGAAATCCTCGGTACGTCGGCTGTCCGGGCGATCGTCGCCAAGGTGGTGGACAAGGAGATCACCGCCAAGCTGAACTCCAGCGCCCGGGCTGACAAGGCCCAGTCGGCCCTGCTGCTGGAAAAGGTCGTCTCGGAGATGAAATCACGCATCTCCGCCCGCCAGCACAAGGAAACCCAGCGCCGCAAGAATGCCCTGGAAACCTCCTCCATGCCCGCCAAGCTGGCGGATTGCCGGATCGACGACAGTGAACGGTCCGAACTGTTTATTGTCGAGGGTGACAGTGCCTTGGGCACCGCCAAACTGGCCCGCTCCTCGGACTACCAGGCACTGCTGCCGATCCGCGGCAAAATCCTGAACGTGCAGAAGGCATCGGTGGCCGACATGCTCTCCAACGCCGAGTGCGCCGCCCTGATCCAGGTGGTGGGTGCCGGGTCCGGCCGCAGCTTCCAGCTCGACGCCGCGCGCTACGGAAAAGTCATCTTCATGACTGACGCCGACGTCGACGGCGCGCACATCCGCACCCTGCTGCTCACCCTGTTCTTCCGCTACATGCGTCCGCTTGTGGAGGCCGGACGGGTGTACGCAGCCGTTCCGCCGCTGCACCGGGTGGAGGTCATCAACCACGGCTCCAAGGCCAACGAGATGATCTACACCTACAGCGAAAAGGAGCTGCACGTCCTGCTGGCAAAGCTGCAAAAGGACGGAAAGAACTACAAGGAACCCATCCAGCGGTACAAGGGCCTGGGTGAAATGGACGCTGACCAGCTGGCCGAAACGACCATGGACCCCCGCCACCGGACGCTGCGCCGGGTGCGCATCGATCAGGCGGCGGATGCCGAGCGCGCTTTCGAGCTGCTGATGGGCAGTGACGTGGCGCCGCGCAAGGACTTCATCGTGGCCGGCGCGGCCATGCTGGACCGGGACCGCATCGACGCGTAGCACGGCTAGTGCAGGTCCAGAGTCCTACAGGTCCAGAGTCCTACAGGGCCTGGGTCCTGCATGGCCGGAGTCTTGCAGGTCCAGCCGCAGGGGCAGTAGGCGCGCCTGGACCTGCCGGGCGTCTGGCAGCGGCTTGAACCGCTACAGCATCCCCGGGGCAATCAGCAGGACGGTGGGGACGGCCAGCAGCAGCACGGATGCCATCAGCACAGCCCACCGCTGCCAGCCCGGCAGCGGCGGCAGGGGCGTCAGCAGCCGGCTGAGGCGCCGCACCGTGCCGAGCTGCTCCTGCTCGTCCGGATTGGCCAGCAGTGATGCTCCCTGGGCTTTTGCCGCGGCGCGCTGAAGGCCGTCCTCGGCCGGCTGTGCGCCGGTTCCCACGATCGCCACTGCCCGGATCAGCGTCTCGGGCTCCACCTCGCGCAGGGCCTCGTCGTCGGCGAGCATTTCGATGAGCTCATTCACGGACTGCTGCGCCAATTGGGAGGTCGGCAGCCACGGCAGGGCGGCGCGCCAAGCGGCAAAAGCCCACAGCAGCAGGTGATGGCGCTGGGACAGGTGGGCTTTTTCGTGGATCAGGACCGCGGAGAGTTCGTCATCCGAGAGCATCTCCAGGAGCCCGTCGGACAGGACAGTGACGGACCGCGCGCCGCCCGGCAGGCAGTACGCCACCGGCGTGGGATGGTTGATCACCACTGTGGCCGGCCTGCTGTCGGAAGGGGAACTCAGCAGGGTCAGCATGCCGCGGTGCCGGCGGCGGCCGCGGCGGATCCGGTAGTAGGTCAGCAGCAGCGTGAACACCAGATGGATGGTCAGCAGCAGGGCGGCACTGAGGGCGAAGACATGCACCAGGCCCAGTGTCGTGGCCGGTGCGCCGTACAGCAGGATGTTCCACAATCCGTGCAGCGCGGACACAAGGTTGTCGCCAATGGGTTCAAGACCCCAGGTCAGCATGGCCCCGATCATGGACAGGCCGCCGGCGAGGGCGATCGCCTGCCACAGCACCATGGCCGTGAAGGGCGAACGGGCCGGCCACTTGGCCCGGGAGAGGGCAATGGGAACCGGCCACGCCAGCACAAGAGCCAGCGCAGCTAGGCAATATGAGGCCCAAAACACCGCGGCGGAAAGTAGGTGGGGCTACCGGATCAGGAGCCGCCGAGCAGTCGCCGCAGCGTCTCGGCCTCCGTGACCGACACGGAGCCGATGAACCGGGCCAGCACGGCCTCGCGGTCACTCACCGAGCCGAGGACTTCATGCATCAGTTCGGCGGTGTGCTCGGCCTTGGTGGTGACGGCGCGGTAGCGGTGGGGGCGGATGTTCCGTTCCCGTTCCACCAGGCCCTTCTTTTCCAGCCGTGAGAGCACGGTGAGGATGGTGGTCACGGCCAGGCCCTTGCCGGTCCCCGTGCCTGCCTCAGGGTTGGCCTGGGCCAGTTTTTCACGCAGTTCATTTGCGCTGGCGGCTTCCGGAGACTCCCACAGGAGGTCCATTGTTGCCCGTTCCAGCTCGCCGAGGGTGGCCATCCTTGTTCCGTCCTTCGCATCACACAAATCAAAAACCTCCCCTCGTTGCTGCGGCCGGCGTGCATCAGCACTGCCGACCCGCACGGAGGAGGTGTGGTGTGTCTAATGTACAGGCTTTTCGGCGTTGGTTCTACATCACGTAGAAAAGTCGCGGAAAGTGCTCTACGATCAAATTAAGAATGAACTTCTACGCTCTGTAGAATTCTGGTCCGAGTAAAGGAAGCGTCCCTTGGAAGCACTCGATATTGCCCGCTGGCAGTTCGGCATCACCACCGTTTATCACTTCCTCATGGTGCCGCTGACCATCGGCCTGGGACTGGTGGTTGCAACTCTCCAGACGATGTGGGTCCGGACGGGTAAAGACGAATACCTGCGCATGACCAAGTTCTGGGGCAAGCTCTTCCTGATCAACTTCATCATGGGCGTCGCCACCGGCCTGGTGCAGGAGTTCCAGTTCGGCATGGCCTGGAGCGAATACAGCCGTTTCGTCGGTGACGTGTTCGGGGCCCCGCTGGCCCTGGAATCACTCCTGGCCTTCTTCACGGAGTCCGTGTTCCTGGGCCTGTGGATCTTCGGCTGGGACAGGCTGCCCAAGAAGCTCCACCTCGCGTCCATCTGGATCGCCACGCTGGCCTCGGTGCTCTCCGCCTACTTCATCCTGGCGGCCAACTCCTGGATGCAGCACCCCGTCGGCGTGGAAATGGTCGACGGCCGCCCCGTGCTCACCGACATCTGGGCAGTGCTGACCAACAACACGCTGCTGGTGGCCTTCCCGCACCAAATCACCGCAGCCCTGTCCGTGGCCGGCGGATTCCTGCTGGGCATCGCCTGGTACCACCTCTGGAAGCGGCGCAGGGACGGCATTGACACCGTCAACGAGGACGGCACCGTCAACGTTGGTTCCCGCCCGGAGATCGGCCGCGACAAGGCGGACCACAGTGTGTGGATCAAGTCGCTGCGCATCGGCGCCGTCATCGCCATGATTTCCTTCGCGGGCACGGCCGTCACCGGTGACCTGCAGGGCAAGCTCATGTTCGACCAGCAGCCCATGAAGATGGCGGCAGCGGAAGCGGCCTGCCATGACGGCACGTCCTTCTCCATCCTCTCCATCGGCGACGTCGGAGCGAAGAACTGCGACGACGTCACGGCGGTCATTGAGGTTCCCGGGGTCCTGTCGTTCCTGGCGAACGGCGACTTCAACACCGACGTCAAAGGCGTCAACACCCTGATCCCTGAGTACCAGGAAGCCTACGGAACACACATCCCGGACGACCCCAAGTACGGGGACCAGGCCGGCACCGAAATCGACTACCTTCCCGTGATGTCCGTGACCTACTGGGGCTTCCGCATCATGATCGGCTTCGGCGCCATTGCCGCGGCCGCCGCGGCTGTGGCCCTCTGGATCACCCGCAAGGGCACCGTGCCGCAGTCCAAGTGGCTCATGCGCCTGGCCGTGTTCGGCATCCTGGCACCCTTCGGCGCCAACAGCGCCGGCTGGATCTTCACCGAAATGGGCCGCCAGCCGTTTGTCGTGGCACCCAACCCCAGCTTCACCGGCATCGACCAGGTGTTCATGTTCACCGCCGCTGCCGTGTCACCGGGAGTCTCACGGGCCGAGCTGCTGTTCTCCCTGGCCGCCTTCGTCCTGGTCTACCTGGCGCTGCTGATCGTGGAGGTGCGGCTGCTGTTCAAGTTCACCCGCGGCGGCGTCCCGTCCGCCATGCCTGAACTGCTGCACGGTGAAGGGCACGACGGCGGTTCCTCCGGCGGCCTGGATTCCGCCGGCGGCGACGACGGAACGGGCAGTGACAGTGACGCCGGCACCGGCACCAAGACCAAGCAGCCCGACGACGTCCTCGGCTTTGCCTACTAAGCGATCTGGAGCACACAGAAGTGATTTCGCTACCCACCCTTTGGTTCATCCTCCTGGCCTTCCTCTGGACCGGATACCTGTTCCTGGAAGGATTCGATCTCGGTGTCGGCATGCTCATGAAGCTCATGGGCCGCAGCGAGAAGGACCGCCGGGTCATGCTCAACACGATCGGCCCGGTCTGGGACGGCAATGAGGTCTGGCTCATCACCGCCGGAGCCATGACGTTTGCCACCTTCCCGCTCTGGTATGCCGCACTGTTCTCGGCCCTGTACCTTCCGCTGGTCCTGGTCCTGCTGGGCCTGATCTTCCGGGCCGTGGCCATCGAGTACCGCGGCAAGCACAACGACGACCGCTGGCGCAGCCGCTGGGACTGGGCCATGGCGCTTGGCTCCTTCGTCTCGGCCTTCGGTGTTGGGGCCGCGCTGGCGCTGACCACCACCGGCCTGCCGCTGAACGAGAACGGCGACCGGGTGGGCGGAGCCTTCGCATGGTTCAACGGTTACGCCGTCCTGGGCGGTCTGGCCGTTGTGGCCTTCTGCCTGGTCCATGCCTGCGTGTTCCTGGCGCTGAAGACCCGCGGCGACATTGAAGTGCGGGCCCGCCGCGCCGTCGTCCGCTGGCTGCCCCTGGGCGTGCTGCCCATGGCTGCCTGGGCCATTGTGGTGCAGCTGCAGAACGGCAAGGCGCTGACCCTGATCCCGCTGGTGCTGGCCGTGGTTGCCGTGGTTCTGTCCTGGACCATGGCGCGCCGCGGACGCGACGGCTGGAGCTTCATCTACATGGGCCTGTTCCTGGTGGCCGGCGTCTTCACGATTTTCGCCTCGCTGTACCCGAACGTGCTGCCGTCAACTCTGGATCCGGCCTGGAGCCTGACCGTCGACAACGCATCATCCTCGGACTACACGCTGACCGTGATCTCCTGGGTCTCCCTCTTCGGCCTGCCCGTGGTGGTGCTCTACCAGGGGTGGACCTACTGGGTGTTCCGCAAGCGCATCACGGCTGAAGCCATCCCGGCGGCCCACACGGTGAACGCCCAATGAAACCGGTGCTTCCGGTCAGCGCGGCCAGCCGGCGCGCGCTGTACCTCCTGGGACTCCTCGCCGCGGTCAAGGCGGCGGGCCTGGTGCTGCTGGCCACCGGCGTTGCCGCCGGTGTGGCCGGGCTGGCCACCGGTGGGCCGGACTGGCGCTGGGTGCTGGCCAACGGAATTGCCGGTGCGGTGCTGCGTTCGCTCGCCGTCTGGGGCACCGATACGGTTTCCCAGCGGGCTGCCGCGGGCGTCAAGGAGGAGCTGCGCGCATCGCTGACCTCCCGGGCGCTGGAGGACGGCGGCAGCGTGCCCGGCATGGGCAGCGGCGCGCTGAGCGTGCTGATCACCCGTGGACTGGACGGTCTGGACAACTACTACGCCAAATACCTGCCCGCCCTGGTGACCTGCGCCGTCGTACCTTTGCTGGTGGGCCTGCGCATCCTGTCGGCGGACTGGCTCAGCGCACTGGTGGTGGTCCTGACCGTGCCGCTGATCCCGGTGTTCATGATCCTCATCGGCCTGCACACCGGCGACAAGACCGCGGCAGCTGTTGACGCCCTGAACCGCCTGTCCGACAACATGCTCGAGCTCGCCAGGGGGCTGCCGGTCCTCGTGGGCCTGGGCCGTGCCCGCGCCCAGACCCGGGCGCTGCGCGATGTGGCCGACAACTACCGCGTCCGTACGCTGGAAACCCTGCGTGTGGCCTTCCTGTCCTCCCTGGCGCTGGAGCTCATCGCCACTATTTCGGTGGCACTCGTGGCCGTGGTCATCGGTGTGCGGCTGGTCAACGGTTCCATGTCCCTGGAGCTGGGCCTGCTGGCCCTGATCCTGGCGCCGGAGTGCTATCAGCCGCTGCGCGACCTGGGCACCGCACACCACGCGAGCGAAGACGGCCTGGAGGCCCTGAAACGCACCAACTCCGTTCTTGATGCTCCCGCCGCAGTGGCACTGGTTCCGGAGAAGGCCTCACTTCCGGCAGGTCCGGGTTTCCCGGCCGGAACAGCAGTTACAGTTTCGGGGTTGACCATCCGGTATGCCGGACGCCCGAAGCCCGCCGTCGCCAATCTCAGTTTCAGCGTGCCCGCCGGCAGCATCGCTGCCCTGACCGGTGCGTCCGGCACCGGCAAGACCTCAGTGCTGGAGGCGCTCGCCGGTTTGCGCCGCAGCGGCGGCGGCACCACGATCGAAGGCTCCGTCACCGGCATCGAGCGGGCCGGCATTGCCTGGATCCCCCAGCACCCGGTGCTGGTCGAGGAGACCACGGCAGCCGAGATTGCCCTGTATTCCGGGCTGAACGGAGAAGAAGGCCGGCAGGCAGCCGTGGCGGCGCTGACGGCCATTGATGCCCTGCACCTGCTGGACACCCGCACGGCTGACCTGAGCCCGGGGGAGCAGCGCCGTGTTGCGGTCGCCCGTGCCCTGGCCCGGGTTGACTCCCAGCCCCAGGTGCGCCTGCTGCTTGCCGACGAGCCCACGGCTCATTTGGACTCCAGCAGCGCCGGCGCCGTGATCCGGGCCCTGAACAGCCTGCGCGGTTCGGTCACCGTCCTGCTGGTGGCCCATGATCAGGCCGCAGCCTCCATCGCCGACCGCGTGATTCCGGTGGACTGCGGACACGACGCCGGTGCGGGCCTGCCGCAGCCGCTGCCGTCCGCTTCCGGTTCCACAGCGGCGCAGACCGCGGCCGAGGCCAGTTTCGGCCCTGATTCCGGCCCGGCCTCCGGCCCTGAAGCCCCGGCGCCGACTCCCGGCACCCTGCATGCCGCCCAACCGGCATCTGTCCGCTGGCAGGAGGAGCTTGCGGAGGTTGAAACCCACCCGGAGCACCAGCCGCTGTGGAAGAATCTCGTGGTCCTGCGCCCGTGGAGCAGGCAGTTCCTCCTGGCACTGTTGCTGGGCACCGGAGCAACGCTCTTTGCCGTGGCTCTCACCTCGCTCTCGGGCTGGCTCATTGTGCGCGCCTTCGAGCAGCCGCCCATCCTGCTGCTGCTTGCCGCGATCGTCGGTGTCCGGTTCTTCGGCATCGGCCGCTCCGTTCTGCGTTACCTTGAACGGCTGCAGCTGCACGACGCCGTCTTCCGCGCCACCAACTCCATCCGCATCCGGTTGTGGAACGGCCTGCTGCAGCGTCCCGAGGGCTGGCGCCGCCTGGCCCGCGGCGGCGGCGCCCTGGAGCGCCTGGTTGGCGACGTCGACGAACTGCGGGATATCGCTCCGCGCGTCGTCTTCGCCCCGCTGACCGGGTTCTTCACGGCCGTTGCCGCCTGCATCGCCACCGGCCTGCTGTTGCCCGAGGCGCTTCCGGTGCAGATTGCGGTCTGCGTGGTCGGCCTCGTCATTGCACCCCTAATGGCCCACGGTGCCGATGCCGCGGCACGTGCGGCAACCGTGCGGCTGCAGTCCCGGTCCATGTCAGCCATGGCCCGGCTGCTCTCCGCCGCTCCTGACCTGACGGCCAACAGCAGTGCGCCGGAGGTCTTTGCGCGGCAGCAGGAACTGGATGCCCGCGCCTCCGCCGCAGTACGGCGCAGCGCCTGGGCCCAGGGACTGGCCAATGCCGTGACCGCGCTGGCCTGCTCGCTCGGAGCGCTGTACGTCCTGACGGTGGCACATTCAGTGCCGGCCACCGTTGCTGCCGTCGTTGTCCTGATGCAGCTTGCCCTCATCGAAGCCTTCGTGGCGGTCAACGGTTCCATCCAGCAGTTCACGGCCTGGCGCACGCTTGGCGATAAGGTGCTGCCTGACCTCGGAACCGATGACGTCGAGCCGCTGGAAACCTTGGACAGCGAAACGGCGGAAACCCCGGACAGCGAAACGGCGGGCACGAAAGCCGCCGCCGATGCGCGTCCCGTGGAAACCGTGCAGCTGCGCGGTGTCAGCTACAGCTATCCCGGCCAGGCAACCCCGGTCTTCAAGGACCTGGACCTGGACCTGTACCCCGGCAGCTGGCTTGCCGTCACCGGGCCGTCCGGCAGCGGAAAATCCACGCTCCTGGGCGTCCTGCTCGGCTTCCTGGTGCCGCAGCAGGGATCCTTCCTTATCAACGGCACTCCCGCCGCCGACCTTCCGGCAGCGGCCCGGCGGATGGCCTGGTGCCCGCAGGAAGCCCATCTGTTCGACTCAACGCTCCGCGGGAACCTGCTGCTGGCCCGTGACCGCCGGCACGCGCCGGACGATGCGGAAATGACTGCGGCCCTCGAAGCCGTCGGGCTTGGTCCCTTCCTCGCCGGGCTTCCGGACGGTCTGGACACCCGGGTGGGCGGCGGCGGACACTTCCTCTCGGGCGGACAGCGCCAGCGCCTCGCAGTGGCGCGCGCCCTCCTGACCGAAGCCGACGTCGTGCTGCTGGATGAACCCACCGCCCATCTGGACGCCGAGGCGGGAGAGCAGCTGATGGCCGACCTCACCGCCGGATTGCGCGGCAAGTCCGTCGTCGTAGTCACCCACAACCCGGCCGACGCCGCGTGGTGCGACCGGAGCCTGGCACTGGGGTATGGAGTATGTGCTGCGTCACAGGGTTAGGAAGCGTCCCGGCCGGGTGTTCTAGGCTGGAAAAATGACGACACCACCTCCTGAAGTTCCCGCACCGACCACCGGCCTGCGCTGGCGGGCCATCACGGCAGAGGACATTGATGGCTGGCTAGAGCTGATTCGCCGCATCGCTGCCGTGGACAAGCCCGGCTATGTGGAGCAGCGAGCGGATCTGGAGCACACCCTGTCCTCGAGTTCCGACAACCCGGCACGCGACACCCTGCTGGGCCTGGACCGGGACGGCATTCCGCGGGCGTACGCCAGCCTTGTCCGGACCGAAGGATCGGACAAGATCCACGGATCCGGGGGAGTGGACCCGCAGTGGCGCCGCCGCGGCATCGGTACGGCGGTGCTGCGCTGGCAGGTGCAGCGTTCCCGGGAGCGCCTGGCGGAGTCGGGCGTGGAGGCGGGCCTGCTGCGCTGCATGGCCGAGGAGGACAACGCCTCGCATGTCGCGCTGTTCCACGCGGCCGGAGCCAAGGTGGTGCGCTACTTCACCGAGATGACCCGCCCGCTGGATGCCGGCATTCCCGATGTTCCCCTCCCGGAGGGGATGGAATACGTGACCTTCAACCAGGAGATCTCGGAGGCGCTGCGGCAGGCGCACAACGAAGTCTTCCAGGACCATTGGGGCAGCGAGGAACGCGATACCGAGCGCTGGCAGCACAACGTCGAGCATCCTCACTTCCGGCCGGACTGGACCTTCGTGGTGATGGACACGGCCGCCGGGGAGATTGCCGGTTACAACATTGCCTCCTTCGACCCGGAGGGCAAAAAGCTGCACGGGTACACCGAGGGCTACACCGAACTGCTCGGCGTGCGCCGCAACTGGCGCGGCTTGGGTCTGGCTCCCGCCATGCTCGGCGAGGCCATGCGCCGGTACAAGGCTTCAGGCATGGAAAACGCCGGGCTCGGCGTCGACACTGAAAACCCGTCCGGCGCCCTGGGCCTGTATGAGCGCCTCGGCTACGTGCCAACCTACCGCGAGGTCGTTTTCGACCTGCAGGTGCTGCCGGAGGGCTAATCCGCCCCGGCCAGGGCCGCCGTTATGCCCGCGTCCCATCCCGGGGCCCGGCCGCCGTGCGGGGGACGGAGGGCGGCGGCATCGATTCCGGCACCCTGGAGCAGCCAAGAGATAAGTGAGTTGGAGTTCCACATGTCCCCGGAGCCTGGCAGGTCCCGCCCCCAAACGCAGCGCGGCACCGCGGCAACCCGGTCGATCAGTGCGGAGGCCTCGCCGGGGGCCAATGTGAACTCCACCGGTCTGCCGGCAGCGTACCGCCGGTCGGGCAGGATTCCATTGGGCCAGCACCGGACCTCATAGCGGAACAGCCGGAAGCGCCCCAACTGCCGCAGGCCGACGGGTCCGGTGGCGACAACTCGGCGGGCAGGATCGTTCCGTCCCCAGGCCGGGGCCATTTCGATGACGTGGTCGACATCGTTCACGCTGACAATCAAGGCACTGTGGAACAGCGGCTGCGGCCGGCGGTGGTTGCGCCGGGCCTGTGCCAGCTCCCACCAGCGGCTGGTGTGTTTGACGACGTGGCCGCCGGCGCCGACCGGCAGCCACCACAGCTGCAGCCGGCCCGGGTGCACGGCGGTCCCGCTATTCTTCGACGCTGCCGGGCAGGACCCAGATCGACTGGGCGGCGGGGAGGCCCAGTTCCAGGCGTTCGCCTGAGGCTGCCAGCGTCAGCGTGCCCGCGTAGGCCTGGCGCTGCAGCACCTGCACCTGCACATCCAGGTGCAGCCCCAGATTGGCCAGGTAACGCAGCAGCTCCGGGTCGGTGTCCGAGACCCGTGCGATGGTTGCGGAGGTGCCGGCCTCGCACGCGCTCAGCCGCACGGCGGCCAGCGGCGGAAAGCTGCCGTCCCGGGAAGGAATCGGGTCACCGTGCGGATCCCGGACCGGATAGCCCAGCCGCCGGTCGAGGGCGTTCACCATCTTGTCGGAGACCGCATGCTCGAGGTGCTCGGCTTCGTCGTGGACTTCATCCCAGCCGTAGTCCAGATACTCCACCAGGAATGTCTCGATCAGCCGGTGGCGGCGCACCATGGCCACGGCCTCGCGCGTCCCGGCTTCCGTGAGGGTGATTGACCCATAGCGTGCGTGGGTCAACAGACCCTGTGCCGTCAGCTTCTTCACCGCCTCGGAGACCGACGACGGCGAATTGCCCACGTGCGCGGACAATGCAGAAACGGTCACTGGAGCATCCGTCCACTCCTGTGCGGTCCAGATGACCTTGAGGTAGTCCTCGGATGCGGCTGAAAGCTGATTGGTACCCACCCCTCAAGCCTACGTGAGAGGCACTTGCCCCGGAGCCGCCGTGTGTCCGGCGTGCGTCCGGCCGCGGCGGGCCAGCGGCAGGGTGGGCCCGGCAGCAACTCCGGCGGGGAAAAGCTCCGCCGGATATACCCCCTGGGGGTACTTGACGCTATACCCCATAGGGGTATACATTGGCTGCAGATCGACCAGCTAGGGAGAGCAGCCATGAGTGCAGCAACGGAACATGTCCACGCGGAAAATGCCCACCGTAACCAGCCCGGCACGGTAACACCGGCCCCGGACGCTTCACCTGGCCCGCACGACGGCCCCCACGGGTACGCAAGCGACAAGGAGGCCTACCTCAAGCGGCTGCGCCGGATTGAGGGACAGGTCCGCGGGATCGCCCGCATGGTGGAGGACGACAAGTACTGCATCGACATCCTGACCCAAGTTGCAGCGATCAATAAGGCGCTGCATGCCGTAAGCCTCGGACTGGTGCAGGACCACATGTCCCACTGCGTGGTGGATGCTGCGCGGGAGGCCGACGCCACGGGCAACCCGGACCTGGTTCAGGCCAAGGTCCAGGAAGCCACTGACGCCATCGGCCGCCTCCTGCGCTGAACACCCCTGCGCTCACCGAGTCGGGCGACCCACCCGAACCAACACCGAACATCAACCCACAACCAACCAGGAGCGAACCCCATGGAAACCACACTCAACATTTCCGGCATGACCTGCGGCCACTGCGTGGCATCCGTTACCGAGGAACTCGAAGCCCTTGACGGCGTCGAGTCGGTCAACGTTGACCTGAACGCCGGAGGGGTCTCAACCGCCGTTGTCACCTCGAGCCGTGCCCTCGCTCCCGCCGAGCTCGGCGAAGCCGTGGCCGAGGCGGGCTACCTCGTGGTGGAAGCCTCAGCCTAACCGCCGGCGTTTCGCCCGGCACCGCACAGCAATTCCCGGAAGGACAGCAGTTATGAGTACCGAAGATCTGCTTCAGCAGCCGCAGTCGCGGGTCATCAACCTGAAGATTGAGGGGATGACCTGCGCTTCCTGCGTCGGCCGGGTGGAACGCAAACTCGGAAAGCTCGACGGCGTCGAGGCCACGGTCAACCTTCCGCTGGAATCCGCGCAGGTGACCGTCCCCGAAGGCGTTACCGACGACGAGATTGTGCGGACCGTTGATTCCGCCGGGTACAAGGCACGCGTGGTGCGGCCGGCGGGATCCACCAGCCTCCGCCCTGCCCGCGAAGTCCCTGCCGGCGCCTCCCGCGGCGGCAGCACTCACGACGGCGGCACGGCGCACGCCATGCATGAAGACGCAGGTGCGGATCATCTGGCCCACGGCGGAACCGGCTCTGACCACGGCGACGGCGAAGGCCACGGCGAGGATCACATGTCCCACGGCGGAACCGCCGCCGCCCTGCGCCCGCGGTTGATCCTGGCCGCGGTGCTGACCGTTCCGGTGTTCCTCGTGTCCATGCTGCCGGCCCTGCAGTTCAGCAACTGGGGCTGGTTTGCCGCGGTGCTGTCCCTGCCGGTTGTCACGTGGTCTGCCTGGCCGTTCCACCGCGCTGCCGCTATTAATGCCCGTCACTTCGCCTCGACGATGGACACCCTGGTGTCCATCGGCGTGACCGCGTCCTATCTGTTCTCGCTCGTGACCCTGGCCGCGGATCCGTCGCTGACCGCGCACACCGGAATGGCCGGCATGGCGGAGGCGGATTCCGGCCACGCCAACCTGTACTTCGAGGTGGCCGCCGTCGTCGTCACCTTCCTGCTCCTGGGCCGCTATTTGGAGGCCAAGGCGAAGGCCCGCGCGGGTGATGCCCTGAAGGCGCTGCTGAGCCTGGGCGCCAAGGACGCAACCATTCTGCGCAATGGCTCCGAGGTCCGTGTCCCGGCCGACCAGCTGCAGGTTGGCGACGTGATCGTCGTCCGCCCCGGTGAGAAGATCGCGGCCGACGGCGTGGTCACCGAGGGGCGCTCCGCCGTCGACGCATCGCTGATCACCGGCGAGTCTGTGCCGGTGGAGGTGGGACCCGGCGACGCCGTCACCGGCGCCACGGTGAACGCTTCTGGCCGGCTGCTGGTCCGCGCCACGCGGGTCGGCAGTGAAACCACCCTGGCCCAGATGGGCCGGATGGTGAGCGCCGCGCAAACGGGCAAGGCGCCGATTGCCCGGCTGGCGGACCGGATCAGCGCCGTCTTCGTCCCCATTGTCCTGGGAATCGCAGTGCTGACCTTTGTGCTGTGGATGATCTTCAGCGGCGATCTGCAGGGCGCCTTCACCGCCGCCGTCGCGGTGCTGGTGATCGCTTGCCCCTGTGCCCTGGGCCTGGCCACCCCCGTTGGCCTGCTGACCGGTACCGGACGCGGCGCCCAGCTGGGCATCCTGATCAAGGGCCCGCAGGTGCTGGAGGATACGCGGACCGTGGACACCATCGTCCTGGACAAGACCGGAACGGTCACCGACGGGCGCCTGTCGGTGGTGCGGACCGTGAGCTTTGATCCGGACCGGGATGAGGCCGCGCTGCTCCGCCTCGCCGGCTCCGTTGAAGCGGCGGGGGAGCACCCCATCGCCGTCGCCATTGCCGCAGCGGCCACTGAGGCCGCTGAACAGGACGCCGGGAACGGGCCTGTCCTGGCTCCGGTGACGGACTTCGACTCAGCACCGGGCGGAG
Organism: Arthrobacter gandavensis; assembly: GCF_009192735.1. GTDB lineage: Bacteria > Actinomycetota > Actinomycetes > Actinomycetales > Micrococcaceae > Arthrobacter_B > Arthrobacter_B citreus. The sequence continues at coordinate 1,094,363 of NZ_VTFU01000001.1, read as the reverse complement.
GTGTCCGCGGCACGGTGGAAGCCCGCACCGTCGTCGCCGGCCGGCCGGGGTGGCTCGAAGAGAACGGAGTTTCACTGCCGGATGATGTCCGGAACGTGCTCCGGACCGAGCAGGAAGCCGGTTCCACCGCGATCCTGGTGGCGGTGGACGGACGCGCCGCCGGAATCATCAGCCTGCAGGACAACCTCAAGCCCGGTTCCGTGGCCGCCATAACCCGGCTCCGCGCCCTGGGCCTGCGGCCGGTGCTGCTGACCGGAGACAACGCCGTGGTGGCCGCCCGCGTGGCGGACGCCGTCGGCATTGCCCCCGGGGATGTGCTCGCGGATGTGCGCCCCGAAGGCAAAGTGGAGGCCGTCAAGCGCTTCCAGGCGCAGGGTGCCACCGTGGCCATGGCCGGTGACGGGGTGAACGACGCGCCGGCGCTGGCACAGGCCGATTTGGGCATTGCCATGGGGTCGGGCACCGACGTCGCCATTGAAGCGGCCGACCTGACCGTGATGGGCAACGACCTCGGCCAGGTGGCCACCGCCATCGAACTGTCCCGGCGGACCCTGCGCACCATCAAGACGAACCTGTTCTGGGCGTTCTTCTACAACGCGATCGGTATTCCGGTTGCGGCCCTGGGGCTGCTGAACCCGATGATCGCCGGCGCCGCGATGGCCGCCAGCTCCGTGCTGGTGGTCGGGAACTCGCTGCGGCTGCGCCGCTTCGGGAAGACGGACCAGGCCCTCCCCGCGAACTAGCGCGAAGGCACTGGCACGAAGCGTGCTCCCGGACCTCCCGGGAGAAACAAACGAAAGGCCGGGCGGACCATAACGGTCCGCCCGGCCTTTCGCCTGTTCCGAGGAGTTCGGGGACTCAGTCCTCCGCCGGGTCCTCGCCGGGCTCCACCGGGGTGTTACTCGGCCCCACCTGATCCACCGCATTGGTCAGCGGAATGCCGGAGCCGTCCCGCCGCCCGTGTTCGGTCGGCAGGGCCCGCACCACGCCATTGGCGGCCGCGGCCTTCGCTGGACCGTGCCCGGCCCACGCCACCGCCAGGGCATCCTCGCCCTTCAGGAACCGGTGCGCGCGCACCCCGCCCGTGGCCCGGCCCTTGACTGGATACTCGGCAAACTCGGTCACCTTCACGGAACCGCCGGGCGTGCCCGGGATGGTCTCGCTGCCGGTCGAGACGGTGACGACGACGGCGGCCGGATCGTTCTGCGCCACCACACCGAAGAACAGCACCCGGTCATCGGCGCCCAGCTTGATGCCGGCAACTCCGCCCGCCGTGCGGCCCTGCGGCCGGACCAGGGATGCGCTGAACCGCAGCAGCTGGGCCTGTTCGGTGATGAACACCAGTTCGTCGGTGTCCTGCTGCGCCACTCCCACGCCCACCACTTCGTCCTTGGGCTTGAGCGTGATCGCTTCCCAATCATCGCGGTTGAGCGGATAGTCGGGGTTGACCCGCTTGACCACGCCGTTGCGGGTGCCCAGGGCCACGATCTCGTTCAGCGGCACCAGGCCGACCAGCTTTTCGCCCTTGGACAGGGTCATGAAGTCCTTGACCGGAACGCCGCCTGCCATGTTGGGCAGGCCCGACGTCGGCGGCAGTGCCGGCATGTCCAGGACCTGGACGCGGACCATCCGGCCCGACGACGTCACGGCCCCGATCTCGCCGCGCGCCGTCGTTTTCACCACAGACCGGAACACATCGTGCCGCACCCGCTGGCCGGCCTCGGTGAGCGGCTCCTGATTCGCGGTGCGGGCCAGCTGCCCGGAGGTGGTCAGGATGACCCAGCACGGGTCATCGGCAATCTCCAGCGGAAGGGCTGCCTTGGCGCCCTTGCCGGTGGCCGCGGGAGCCGCGGCCACGCCCTTCAGGGGAGAGGCGGCCTCTGATTCCAGGAGTACGGTCCGCCGCGGCGTAGCGTATTTCGCGGCGACTTCGCCGAGTTCATCGGAGACCAGGGCCCGCAGGCGCGGCTCGGAGTCCAGGATGGCCTCGAGTTCCTTGATGGCCAGTTCCAGCTCGTCCCGTTCCTTTTCCAGCTCGATCCGCGAGTACTTGGTGAGCTGGCGCAGCCGCAGCTCCAGGATGTGGTTGGCCTGGATCTCGGTGAGGTCGTAGATGGCCATCAGGCGCTCACGTGCCTGGGCCGTTTCATCCGAGGACCGGATGATCTGGATGACCTCGTCAATGTCCACAATGGCAATCAGCAGGCCCTCAACCAGGTGCAGCCGCTCCTGCTTCCGGCGCAGCCGGTAGGCGGTGCGCCGGCGGACGACGCCGAGGCGGTGCGCCACGTACACCTGCAGCAGCTCCACCAGTCCCAGGGTCCGTGGCTGGCCGTCCACGAGCGTGACGTTGTTGATTCCGAAGGAATCTTCCATGGGGGTGTACTTGTAGAGCTGGGCCAGCACCGCGTTCGGGTTGAACCCGTTCTTGAGCTCAATCACCAGGCGCAGGCCGTGGCTGCGGTCGGTCAGGTCCACGATGTCGGAGATGCCCTGCAGCTTCTTGGACGTGACCGCGTCCTTGATTTTCTCGATGACCTTTTCCGGGCCCACCATGTACGGCAGCTCGGTGACCACCAGGCCGGTGCGCCGGGCGGTCAGCTGCTCAACCTCCACCTTGGCGCGGGTCTTGAAGGATCCGCGCCCCGAGGCGTAGGCATCGCGGATGCCGTCCAGGCCCACGATCCGTCCGCCGCTGGGCAGGTCAGGGCCTGGGATGAACCGCATTAGCTCATCGAGCGACGCGTCGGGGTTCGCGATCAGGTGCTGGGTGGCGGCAATCACCTCGCCGAGGTTGTGCGGCGCCATGTTCGTCGCCATGCCCACGGCAATGCCCGTGGCGCCGTTGACGAGCAGGTTGGGGAAGGCCGCGGGGAGCACCTCGGGCTGCATCAGCTGGTTGTCGTAGTTGGGAACGAAGTCCACCACGTCTTCGTCCAGATGATCCGTCAGCGTCAGCGCGGGAGCCGCCAGCCGGGCTTCGGTGTACCGCGCCGCGGCGGGGCCGTCGTCGAGCGAGCCAAAGTTGCCGTGCCCGTCGATCAGCGGCAGGCGCAGCGCCCAGCTCTGGGCCATGCGCACCATGGCGTCGTAAATCGCGGAGTCGCCGTGGGGATGGAGCTTGCCCATCACCTCGCCCACCACGCGGGCGGACTTCACATGGCCGCGGTCCGGCCGCAGCCCCATGTCCGCCATCATGTACAGGATGCGCCGCTGGACAGGCTTCAGCCCGTCACGGGCATCGGGGAGGGCGCGCGAATAGATCACCGAGTACGCGTACTCGAGGAAGGAACCTTCCATCTCGGTGGTGACATCAATGTCGATGATGTTCTCGGCGATGATCTCGCCGGGTGCTGTCTTGGAGACGGTTTGGCGCCGGGCCATGCTGTTGTCGGGTCCTTGCAGTTAGGGAGTAAACGGGGGTGCAGGGGACGGAGGCGCGGCGGCCGGAGCGCCCTGCAGGCAGTGGAGAAAAAATCCCACTACTCTGAGTCTATGGCGGAGCAGGGACATTACCCCGAATATTGGGAAGCTGACGTGGTGTTGCGGGACGGCGGCACCGGGCATCTCAGACCGGTCACGCCGGAGGATGCGCCGGCCCTGCAGGATTTCCACATGAAGCAGTCGCAAAGCTCCATCTACCTGCGGTTCTTCACCTACAAGGCCAAACTGAGCAACAAGGAACTGGCCCGCTTCACCAACGTCGATTACCGGGACCGGGTGGCCTTTGTCATCACCATCGGTTCGGAAATCATCGGCATTGGCCGCTATGACCGCCTGGATGATCCCACCGAGGCCGAGGTGGCGTTCAACATCGCCGACGGACACCAGGGCCGGGGCCTGGGGTCCATCCTGCTGGAGCACCTTGCCGCCGCGGCACGGGAAAACGGCATCCGCCGGTTCTCCGCCGAGGTGCTGCCCGAGAACCGGAAGATGATCGGCGTCTTCGCCGATGCCGGCTACGAGGTCCGCCGGCATTTCGACGACGGCGTCATCGCCCTCGATTTCAACATTGACCCCACCGAGAAGTCACGGGCGGTGATGGAAGCCCGCGAGCACCGCGCCGAGGCCCGCAGCGTCGCGGACCTGCTGTCGCCGTCGTCGGTTGCCGTGATTGGTGCCAGCCGCGAGTGGGGAACCGTGGGCTACCAGCTGCTCGAGCACATCATCGAGGGCGGTTTCACCGGATCGGTCTACGCCGTCAATCCCGAAGCCTTCGAGCTGGCCGGCATGGTCTCGCACGCCCGGATCGGCGATGTGCCGGAGCAGGTCCAGCTGGCCATCATTGCCGTGCCGTATGACCAGGTGCTCACCGTCGCCGAGGAATGCGCCCGCGCCGGGGTCAAGGAACTGCTCGTTGCCACCGCCGGGTTCGCGGACGACGGCGAACGCGGCCTGGCCCGCCAGCGCCGCCTGGTGCGCCACGCCCGCGCCAACGGCATGCGCGTGGTCGGGCCGGCGTCGCTGGGCCTGATCAACACCCGCCCCGAGGTGTCCCTGAACGCCTCCATGGCCCCGTCCATGCCCGTGCGCGGGGGACTGGGCCTGTTCAGCCAGTCCGCGGGCATCGGCGTCCTGCTGTATGCCGCGGCCCAGCGCCGCGGCCTGGGCCTGTCATCGACCATTTCGGCCGGCAACCGGGCGGACGTGTCCGGCAACGATGCCATGCAGTATTGGGAGGATGACACCGACACCCGGGTGGTGGGCATGTACCTGGAGTCCGTGGGTAACCCGCGCAAGTTCTCCCGGATCGCGCGCCGCCTCGCCACCTCCAAACCGGTGATCGTTGCCAAATCGGATGTCACCGGCCTGAAGCTGCCGCCGGGGCACGCGGTGCGGACCACGCAGGCGCCTGCCGGGGCTTTGGATGCCATGCTCCGCCAGTCCGGCGTCATCCGGGTCAACACCAACGAACAGCTGATGGACGTGGCGCAGATTGCCGTCAGCCAGCCGCTGCCGGCCGGCCGCTCACTGGCGGTGTTCAGCAACAATAATGCGCTGGGCCGCGTGATTGCCGATGCTGCCCTCAGCCTGGACCTGGAACTGGGCAGCCTGCAGACCGACTTGGTCCTGGACACGGGAATGAGCGTTGCGCTGCCGCTGCTGCGTGCCGCCGTCACCAAAACGCTGGCCGACGACACCATCCACGCCGCCGTCGTCACGCTGCTGCCCTCGCCGGGGCTGACGATGGAGAAGATCGGCGAGTGCCTGCAGGAGTGTGCCGTTGAGACCGGCAAGCCCGTGGTGGCGGCGTTTACCGGGATCATGGACCCCGGTGCCCATGTGGAGGGACTCCTGACCTCCGGAGCCGGTACGGGGGATGGCGCCGGGCGCCAGCCCGGGCTGCCGTGCTTCTCCAGTCCGGGCGCCGCCGTCGCGGCGCTCGCATCGCTGGTCCGTTACACGGAGTGGTCGGCCCGGGACCACGGGCATTTCATCCAGCCCGCCGGTGCCGACCCCGACGGCGCACACGCCTTCCTGGAAGGGCTGATGTCCCGGGTGGCCGGAGACGGTTTGATGCGGCTGTCGTCCGCGGAAACCGCCCGGCTGCTGGGCTTCTACGGAGTGGAGCTGCTGCCGTCGCTGCCCTTCACCACCGGGGACGAGGCGGTTGCAGCGGCCGACTCCCTCGGCTGGCCGGTGGTCATCAAAACCATGGACGAGCATCTGAGGCACCGTCTGGACCTTGGCGGTGTCCGGCTGAACATTTCCACCCCGGAGGAGCTGCGCAGCAACATCGCCCAGATGAAGCAGTCGCTGGAACCCTACGGCAGCTTTGAACTCGAGGTGCAGTCCATGGCGCCGTCGGGGCAGGGCTGCACGGTGCGGGCCATCGAGGATCCGCTGCTGGGGCCGGTGCTGTCCTTTGGCCTGGCCGGAGACGCGGTGAACCTCCTGGACGACTGGGCGCACGGCATTCCGCCGCTGACGGACACCGATGTGGCCGACCTGGTCCGGGCGCCGCGGGCCTCCGGGAAGCTCTTCGGTTACCAGGGGCTGCCCAAGGCCAACGTGGCCGCCCTGGAGGACCTGATTTCCCGGCTGGCCCTGCTCAAGGACGAGCACCCCGAGATTGCCCTGCTGGAAATTAACCCGGTCCTGGTGTCCACCACCGGGGTCACCGTGCTCAGCGCGGACGTCCGGCTCGGAAATCCCCGCCAGCGGACGGACAGCGCACGGCGGGCGATGCGGGACTAAGTATTGGCTGTTCCCGCGCGCCATTTAGGTACTGGGGCGCTCTCTGAGGGAAACTGGAAGCATGTCGCCGTTACTTTCCGCTGAACGCCGCAGCCTGGACGCTTCCATGGAGCGGGCCGGCTTTTACCCCACCCTTTTGGCAGACGTGGTTCACGATGCCCTGGATGGCCGTGAACCGCTGTCCCACATCATCCATTTGGAAACCCACTTTGAGCGCACCGAGGTGCACCGGCACATCACCGTGCTGGTGCTGACCGAGGACATGCTGGTCATCACGCACGTGGACGACCAGCAGCTGGACGAAGCCGGGGAGCAGATGATGGCCCAGGTTTCCACTGAGTCGGTTCCGGTGACGCAGATCCGGTCCGTGGTCCTGGGCTACATGTACGCGCAGCCGCAGGATTACAAGCCCTCGGACCAGGCCCGCGAACTCACGCTGGCCATTGCATGGTCCGGCGGCCAGCGCCTGGACATGGGCCCGGCGGGATGCGCCGACCCGCAGTGCGACGCCGACCACGGCTACACCGGCACCATTGCCCAGGAGGACATTGTGCTTCGGGTCAGCGCCGAAGCTGACGGAGTCCAGGCCGTGCAGAACGCCAAGGACTTTGCACGGGCACTGCGCAAGGTCAACACCGACACCGTGAACGTTCGGCCGCTCGAATCCGGCGATGCCCGCCGGGTGCCGGGCATCGGCAGCCGCTTCAACCGCAGCCACCACCAGCGGTAAGGGGCCATGAGTTCGCCTTCCGGCACAGATTCCAGTTCCGCGTCCGCCGAGCGGCTGCCTCCCGCACCCGAGTACGGACGCAGCAGTGTTGCCGACGTCCTGACGAGTTCCGCGGCAGTCCTTGGTGTGCCCGGCTTCGAAAACTCCCTGAAACTCCCGGCAGCCAAGCGTGTCTGCGTGGTCATGGTGGATGGGCTGGGTTGGTCACTGCTGAAGCAGCGTGGCGGGCACGCTCCGTTCCTGCGCGGTTTCATGCCGTCGGGCCGCGTCCTGACGGCAGCCTTTCCCACCACGACGGCGGCATCGCTCGGCTCCCTGGGAACCGGCCTGCCGCCGGGAGAGCACGGCATGGTGGGTTATGACGTCCTGGATCCGGAGCAGGACAAAGTTGTCAACATGCTCGGCAACTGGGATGCGGGCGTGGATCCGCAGCGCTGGCAGCCGTACCCCACGGTGCTGGAACAGGCAGCCGAACATCTTCCCGTGGCATCGGTGAGCCTGCCCCGGTTCGCCGACTCGGCCATGACCCGGGCCGCCCTGCGCGGCGGCACCTTCATCGGGGCCACGGGCGTCCACGCACGGGTGGCGGCCGCCGTCGAGGCCCTGGCGGGCTCGCCGCGGATGCTGATGTACCTGTACTGGAACGAATTGGACAAGGCCGGCCACAAGCACGGCGCCCAGTCGGCGCAGTGGGGCTATCAGCTCGAGGAGCTGGACAGCGCCATGAAACTGCTGGCCGCGCGCCTGCCGGCAGACACCCTGCTGCTGCTGACCGCGGATCACGGCATGGTGGACATCGCTCCGGAACACCGATATGACTTCTCCGAAGACCCGGCACTCATTGCCGGCGTGCGGCACACGGCGGGGGAGCCGCGCATGGTCCACCTGTACCTGGAACCCGATGCCGGCGACAGCGGGCGGGATGCCCTGGCCGCGGCATGGCGCGCAGCCTATGGGGCCAAGGTGTGGGTTGCCACCCGTGAAGAGGCCATTGAAGCGGGGTACTTCGGACCTGTGGTGACGGAGTCGGTGCTGCCGCGGATCGGTGACGTGCTGATCCTGGCCCGCGAGCCGATCGCACTATACGACCTGCGCCGCATGAAGGCTTCGTCCCTGGAAGTGGTGGGCCAGCACGGGTCGCTGACCCGCGCGGAGCGCGAAGTTCCGCTGCTGCAATTGGCAGCACCGGCTTCCAAACGCAGTCCAGGTTCGCAGGGTAAAGGAAAGAAATAGCGGTGGCTGAGCTCGTCTTCTTTTCCGGCACCATGGACAGTGGCAAATCGACCCTCGCACTGCAGATGAACTACAACCACAGTGCCCGCGGGCGCGGAGGTATTCTCTTCAGCCGCAATGACCGGGCCGGGGATTCCGTGATCTCCTCCCGTCTTGGCCTGCGAACTCCTGCCGTTGAGGTCACTGACGGTACCGATTTCTGGGATGAAGTGACGGACCGCCGCGGAACCGGCTTCGCTGTGGACTACCTCATTTGCGACGAAGCCCAGTTCTACTCCGCCGAACAGGTGGAGCAGTTGGCCCGTGTGGTGGATGAGCTGTGTGTTGACGTGTTTGCCTTTGGCATCACCTCGGATTTCCGGACACGTCTCTTTCCCGGTTCCCAGCGCCTGATTGAACTTGCTGACCGGACCGAGGTGCTTCAGGTCCGGGCCCTGTGCTGGTGCGGCCGCCGGGCCACCCATAACGCCCGGACCGTGGACGGTGTCATGGTGGTGGAAGGTGACCAGGTGGTGGTGGGTGATGTGGGCAAGCATGCTCCCGCAGCTGGGGCTGCGGCCGATGTTACGGAAGAGCCGCTCTTTGCCGCTGAAGCAGTGGAAACCGCGCCGGTCGTCGGTTACGAGACGCTGTGCCGCCGGCACTATATGCGCCGCGTCACGGCCCACAAAGCCCGGGCCATCTCCCAAGTGGCGACCGAGGCAGCTGCGGACCTGGATGTGTGCGCAGTGCATCCGCGCTTCCGCTGAGGCCGCTCAGGTTTCAAGGATGCATAGTCAGCAGCGGCTAACTGCCTGCTTGACAGTAACTCATGTGTAAAGCACCCTGTACATGTAAAGCGAACTAGACATGGCTAAGGGGACGGTATGACGCAGGAGCAGCCACGCACCAAATGGGGACGCACCAAGTTCGGCGCCGGCCGACTACCGGCCATGGCTATTGCTTTTCCCGGAGGATTAATCTTCGGGGCATTCGGAGGATGGCTGTCCGTTGTCACGGGCGTCTCAGGGCAGAACCCCTTGGTCGGCTTTTGGGTCTTCGCGGCCTGCCTCACCAGCCCCGCGGTCTTACTCGTGTATGCGGTTGTCGTAGACCGCACCACGATGGAGGGTGCGGTGGATCGCCCCGATGATTCGATTGAAGCCGGGTGGTATAACAAAGCAGCATCCAGCTCTTTCACGGATCTGCTCCTGATGCTTGGTGCCACTGCGGCTATCCTGGCGTTTCTGCCCACAGAAATCCTCGTCGACCTGAAGCTGGTGCTGTCCGCAGTGCTGGTGGCCTGCGCCTTGTCCTTTGGGCTGCGCTATCTGCTGCTGAAACGCAAGGGCTGACGTGAGGAATCTGGTCAAAGAGTTCCGCACCCACCGTGAATGGTCACAACAGCACCTAGCGGATGAGCTGGGTGTATCCCGGCAAACCGTCATATCCATTGAACGCGGCAGATTCGACCCGTCCCTGCCGCTGGCCTTTCGGCTGGCAGCACTTTTCGACACCACCATCGAGGAACTGTTTATCCCCGACGAGTGATTGGCGGGACCAAGGCCCGCCAATCCCGGCTAGTCGCCCTTGGTCCCAAACACGATTTCATCCCAGCTGGGAACCGACGAGCGCTTTGGCTTGATGGGCCGTTTGTCAGCGGGATCCTCGCCCTTCGCGGCCGCATCCCCGGTAACATCATTGCGCGGAGTACCGGCGTTCATGCGGTCCCAAGGAAAGTCGGTGCGCCCCGCCTTCCGGCCGGCTGGCTTGGCTTTGCTCCGGCCCGCCACAGCGGAACCGGCATCGGGAGTTGCTGCGGTCTGGTCGGCTTCCTCACCGGACACTGCTGAAGGCTGGGGATCCGCTGCCTTGGCGCCGGACTCTTCCCTGGTGCTGCTCTCCGGGGTCCTGCCGTTTCCGGGGGCGGTGGCTTCTGCGGCGGGTGCTCCCGCTGTGTCGCCGCGCCGGCGGAACGGTCGGGCCAGCACGCTGATCTCGCGCGTTCCCGGGCTGACGCCGTCGGACAAGCGCAGTGAATCAGGTGCGTCCGGGGCTTGCGAGTCATCGGGGGTTACCGGGGCCAGCGACAGGCGACCGGTGCGCGGACGGGGGGACGCAGGGTCATCGAGTTCAGTGTGCCCATCGCGGGGATGGGCGGCCGGGATACTGCCCTTGGCCAGCAGGGCCGCCAGCGCGTCATCGCCGTCCTCGTCGGCGCCGAGTCGCTGGCCGCGGCGTGAACGCAGGACTTCGAGCAGGTTGTCGGTGTCCTCGTCGCCGTCGGCGGGTGTACCGTCTTCAGCCGGAGCAACGGCTTCGAAATCAAAAACGCGGTCTGCAACCGCAGTGAGCCGGCGGGACGGGACGGGTGAATCGAGCGGTTCCAGCTCGCTCAGCAGCTGGGCCCACCGGTTGGCATTGGAGACGCTCTTGCGCAGCGGGCTGAAAGTCCAGCGGGCCGGGGGTTCCTCGCCGACCGAGACCTGGGAGTCGTTTCCCAGTTCGAAACGTGCCACAACGTCCCAGGTTGAGTCCGGACGGCGCCAGGCGTCCCATTCGACGCTGTCGGGGTCCACTCCGAAGGCCTTGAGGCGGTGGTTGACCATGTCGCCTAAGTTGACCGGGCTGTCGCCGAAGGCGCTGCGGTAACCATCATGAGTTGCCGAAAGCGGGGCAGCAACCTCCACCGCCTGGGCCTGGCGGGCCACGTAATCGCGTTCAGCGCGGACGGGCCCCTCATAGCGGCGGATGTGTGCCAGATCTAGTCCGGAAATCTCAGCAACTTCCTCAGCGCTGGCACCGGACCTGATGCGGGCCTGGATGTCGCGCGGAGTCATGGCAGGGCCCTCGGGCCTTTCCGGCGCTGAGGTGGAGCGGTGTACGGAGCGGGATACGGCAACCCTGAGCGCTTCGTCCATGCGAAGCTGGAACGTTTCCCCACCCTTGCCGCTGAGCAGCAAATGCTCGCCACCCTCATGGACACCCACGAGACGTAGATCCTGCATGAACCAATCCTCCACCCGATAGCAATTCCTTCTGGAAACAATGCCATCCGGAAGCCCGAAAGCCTACTGTTTGCAAGGGTGTGGCGCGGATCAGCTGCTGTGGGGAACCATATTTTTTTCGCCGGAACCGACCCGCGGCCAACAACCTTGGCCGGGCGGAGTGCCGCTGCGGGTTCCGGTGTGGCAATTTCCTCCACCCTCAGCAAAAATCTCTGGATTACGGGCACAAACGGGAACGCCGTTGCGTTGATACCTCCGAGCCAAAGAAGTAAGCCGGCCTAGCTACCGGTTCGGCTCATCCAACCAAACACTCGACCGGACGGTGAGAGTAAGAATTATGGCAACAGATTATGATGCTCCGCGTAAGACAGACGAGGACATCAGCGAAGAATCCCTGGAGGAACTCAAGACCCGCAGGACTGCGGGTACCCAGTCAGCGGTGGTGGATGAGGATGAAACCGAAACCGCTGACAGCTTCGAACTCCCCGGAGCGGACCTTTCCGGCGAGGAGCTGCTGGTGCGGGTGCTGCCGGCGCAGGCGGATGAATTCACCTGCGCTTCGTGTTTCCTGGTCCGGCACCGGTCCCAGATCGCACTGGAGAAGGATGGACTGGCCTATTGCATCGACTGTGAAGGCTGAACAGCCGCGTCCAGTCGGGTCGTTGGCCGGCGTCAGCTGCTGAGGGCGCGGACCAGATCTTCCGGGTGGCGCGTGGACGTGATCCAGTACGGCGTCCGGTCGGCGGGATCGGTGATTTCGATCCGGACCACCGGTGAAATCCAGCCGCGGAAGCACATGAATGCAGTGGCGTTGAGCCCCCGGCCGCGCTGGAACGTTGCGTCATCTCCGCGGTAAGCCTCCACCGTGCCCACAAACCGGCGTTCAATCTGCGCCCGGCCCACTTGGAGCGTGTCCCGGGTTACGCGGATGACCGGCGTATTGATCAGCAGCATGGTCGTGATGATGATGGCTGCGACCACCGCCGCGATGATTCCGGCTTCAATGCTGATCGGCACAAACACGAAAATGCATGCGCAGGAACCGAAGAGGACAAGCGCCCAGATCCCAAACGACGGAAGAAGCCGCTCGGAGTACAGCACGGTATCGGGGGAAGTCTGGGCAGAGGGGGATGACATGCTTCCAGCTTGGCACCTTTCCGCCGGTATTTCATCTTGGGAAGCAGCTGCGGAAAAGCGGCTTTACCGCATACGGAGAAGCGTCAGGAAAACGCGCTAAAGTGAAGTGCGGTATTCCCGGGAAGCTTCCGGGGCACGCACGCGCCCCTGAACGGGCTGTGGTGCGGATGCAGTAAGGATCACTCGAGGGAAGTCGGAGAAAACCGGTGCTTGAATCAGGGCCCACCATGGCCGTGCAGCTGAAAATGCTTGACGACGGACTGGAACCGCCGTCGTACGCGCATCCCGGTGACGCAGGCGCCGACCTCCGCACCCGGATCGATGTTGAACTCGGGCCGGGAGAGCGGATGCTCGTTCCCACCGGTGTGGCCCTGGCCCTTCCCTTTGGCTACGCGGCATTCATTCACCCGCGCTCCGGCTTGGCCACAAAGCACGGCCTGACGGTCGTGAACGCGCCGGGAACGGTCGACGCCGGCTACCGCGGCGAAATCAGCGTTACCCTGCTCAATACCGATAAGTCCCGCCCGATCACCCTCTCCCGGGGTGACCGGATCGCGCAGATGGTGATCCAGCGGGTGGAGACGGCGTCTTTTGAACTGGTGGATGAATTGTCCGATTCCGTCCGCGGCACCGGCGGTTTCGGTTCCACCGGCGGTTTTACTGCACTGCCTGCCTAGAGCGGCTGTCCGGGGGGTCAGCAGCGTGCGGCCCTCCCTATGAGAGAGAGGAACCCGGTCATGGCATTTGGGCGACTGAGGAAGAACAAGCAAGACAAGCATGAGCAGGGCGAGCCGGATCAGGACGGCACCGAGCCGGCTTCCGGCGCCGAAACGGCGGCCGACGACGGCGGCACGGCTCCCGCGGCGGGCCCTTGGGACGCGGCCGACAAGCCGTCCGAGGAAGGCTACGTGGACCTGGGTGCACTGCGCATCGCAGCGGCCGAGGGACTCCAGCTTCGCCTCGAGGTTGAAGAAAAGACCCAGCGCGTGGTGGCAGTGACTCTTGACCTGAACGGATCCAGCCTGCAGCTGCAGGCCTTTGCCGCACCGCGTTCCGAAACCCTGTGGGATGACATCCGGGACCAGATCGGCAAGTCCGTCGGCTCCCAGGGCGGCACCGTGGATGAGCTTGAAGGAGTGTTCGGGACCGAGCTGCTGGCCAAGGTTCCGGCCCAGGCCCAGGACGGCTCCAAGGGCTACCGGGTGGCGCGGTTTGTCGGCGTCGACGGCCCCCGCTGGTTCCTGCGCGGCGTGTTCGGCGGTCCCGCGGCCCTGGATCCCCAGGCAGCCGCTCCGCTCGAGGACGTCTTTCGCAGCGTCGTGGTGGTCCGCGGCGAACAGCCGCTGCCGCCGCGCGACCTCCTGCAGCTGCGCCTGCCGCGCGACGCCTCCCCGCTGGCGCGCCCTGCCGCAAATCCCGCCCGCCCAACGCCGCCGGAACGCGGACCCGAGATTACGACCATCGGCTAATCAGGTGCCCCTCAACCGACCGGCAGCTCCGGGGAATCGGGAAAACCCGGTGCCCCTCGGCTCCCTTCCCCAGCGCGGCCGCGTGTACAGCGGCGGGTACGTGCAGTCCATCACCGTGGTCCCGGCAACGGACCCGCCGCGGTTCACCGCCATGGTGGAGGACATGGATTCGGCGCGCCGTGAGGCACCGTCCCGGAAACCCCACCCCCGCGTGCGCCTCGTGTGGGTGGGCCAGCGCCGTGTTCCCGGGGTTGTCGCCGGCACCCGCCTGGCTTTTGAAGGCATGGTCAGCACCGTGGACAGCTATCCCACCATTTACAATCCACGCTACGAAATCATCGGACGTCCGGAGAACGAGACATGAGTGAGCGACCCGGCAGCGAGCTGCCCGAATCCCGGCGGCCAGCGAAGCCTGCGGCGGGGCAGGGCATCGACCCCGGCAGCCCGGCAGCCCACAACCCGCCGTCGTCCCCCGAACCGGAGCAGCCGACGTTCGGTGATGTTGCCGGCGCCTATGCGGCCAAGGCGGGAGTGGAACGCCGGGACGACGGCCAAATCGACGTGCTGAAATCCGTGGGGGGAGTGCGCGGGCTTGCCGAGGCCATCGTTCCCGGGCTGCTGTTCACCCTGATCTTCACGCTGACGTCCGGGCTGTACGTATCCCTTGGGGCGGCCGTGGCCTCGGCGGCGGTGTTCTCCGTGGCCAACCTGGTCCAGAAACGCCCGTTGATGCAGTCCCTCACCGGGGTGCTCGGCGTCGTCATCTGTGCAGTCGTGGCGCTGCGCAGCGGAAGCGGCACGGAATTCTTCCTGCCCGGTTTCTTCCTGAACGCCGGCTACATCCTGGCGTTCATCGTTTCCATCATTGTGCGCTGGCCAGTTGCCGGACTGCTGTTCGGCTTTATCCGAGGCGAGAACCTGGACTGGCACGCGGACCGGAAGCGGATCCGCGCCTATGCCGTGGCCACCTGGATCATCATCGCCGTGTTCGCCCTGCGCCTGGGAGTCCAGCTGCCGCTGTACTTGGCCGACAACGTGGCCGCGCTGGGCACCATGCGCCTGGCCATGGGCGTTCCGCTGTACGCCCTGGGCCTGTGGCTGGCATGGATGGTTTCCCGTCCGCTGCCCGTCACCGAACCCTAGCTGCGCTCCGGCGCAGGCTGCGGGCGTTCCGGGAGCAGCACCGCGCGCAGGTCATCCTCAGCGGCAATGGTGCAGATGAAGAAGAGCTCGTCACCGGGTTCGATGACGTCGTCCACGCTGGGGGTAATGGGAGCATCGTCGCGCAGGATCGCCGTCACCGTGGTGTCCATCGGCCAGTTGATGGAACCAAGCGTCCGGCCGGTCAGCGGCGAATCGAGCGGGACGGTGAACTCCACCATGGACGCCACGCCGCCCTGCAGGGTCAGCAGCCGCACCAGATCGCCCACCTCCACCGCCTCTTCGACCAGGGCGGTCATGAGCCGGGGCGTGTTCACCGCAACGTCCACCCCCCACGAGTCGTCGAACATCCAGTCATTCTTGGGGTTGTTGACCCGGCCCACGGTGCGGGCCACGCCAAATTCGCTCTTGGCCAGCAGTGAGACCACCAGGTTGACCTTGTCATCGCCTGTTGCGGAGACCACGACGTCGGCCTGGTCCAGGCTGGCGTCCTTGAGGGTGGTCAGTTCGCAGGCGTCACCGATGAGCCACCTTGCGCCCACGAGCTCGCTTCGGCCTTCAACCTCGGGCTTTTCATCGATGAGGAGCACCTGGTGGCCGTGGGACAGGAGTTCCTTGGCAATGGACGAACCGACGCTGCCCGCTCCGGCAATCACGACTTTCACTGGTTCTCCTTGACGGGTGGTGTGGAGAGGATACGGCTGATTTCGCTCGTCCGGTCCACGTTCATCATGGCGTGCAGGACATCCCCCTGCTGGTAGCTGGTGTCCGGGCGCGGAAGCGTTCCCTCGCCGAAACGGGTCAAATAAGCAATGCGGACACGCGCCGCCTGCTCAACGGCGCTGAGCGTTGAACCGAGCCAGCCCTCATGGAGCGACAGTTCGCCCAGGATGAGCCGGCCGGAGGATTCACGGAAGTCTCCGTTGATGCTCTGCTCGGGCAGGATGCGGCGCAGGACCTGGTCAGCGCTCCAGCGGACCGCGGCGACCGTGGGAATACCGAGCCGCTGATAGATTTCGGCGCGGCCGGGATCATAGATCCGTGCCACGACGTGCGGAACATGGAAGGTTTCCCGGGCCACGCGCGTGGCAAGGATGTTGGAATTATCACCTGAGGAAACGGCGGCGAAGGCATAGGCCTCTTTGATGCCGGCCTCGGTCAGCGTGGTCCGGTCAAAGCCGACGCCGGTGACTTTCCGGCCGCTGAAGGTCGAACGCAGGCGCCGGAAGGCCCTTTCATCCTGGTCAATGACGGCCACGGTATGGCCGGCATTGTCCAGCGTGTGGGCCAGGGACACACCAACGCGTCCGCACCCCATGATGACGTAGTGGGCCACCTGCTACCTCGGTTTCTGATGATCGATAACGAAAAAAGTCAAAGCGCCAGCATAGACCCCGCAGGCGCCCGGCTGCGGGACCGGCGAATATGCACCGGCGTCCAGGCATGGTGTGATGGTCTTTTAGGCTCCATCAGGAAGTATCCGGCACTATGACGACCGACACCACCACATCCGAGATCGAACTCACCATCGGCGCGCCCGCCCACGGCGGCCATTTTGTGGCCCGCCACGAAGGGCGAGTGGTCTTTGTCCGCCATGCCCTGCCGGGTGAACGCGTCCGTGCCCGGCTGACGGAAGCGGCCGACGGCGCCAGCTTCTGGCGTGCCGACGTCACCGAGGTGCTGGAGCCGGCTCCGGGACGGGTGGAGCACTTCTGGCCCGAAGCGGATGCGCTCCGCGCGGCATCCCGGGGACGGCTGCCGGTGGGAGGGGCCGAGTTCGGCCACATCGATCTCGCCACCCAGCGCACGCTTAAAGCTGACATCTTTGCCGAGCAGCTGCGTCGTCTTGCCAAGGTGGAGCGGGACATCACCGTTGAGCCCGCTGCCGAAGAACGCGCCGACGGACTGCACTGGCGGACCCGCGCAAGCTTCTCAGTGGCCCCGGGCGGCCGGCTCGCCATGCACGCCCACCGCTCCGATGAGCTCATTCCGGTCCAGCGCATGCCGCTTGCCGTCGAAGCCATCAACGACCTGCAGCTCTGGGACGTCGACTTCAGCGGTGTTTCCCGGGTGGAGGTGGCAGCGCCCGCCAACGGCGCGCCCCTGGTTCTGCTGATTCCCGCTGAGGGAGCGCATCCCAAGGCGCTGGGGCGGATCGCATCGGCCCTGCCGGCCGGCATCTCCATTGCCTCCTGGGAGCCGAAATCCGGGACGCTGAACCGCCTGCGCGGACGCACCTGGGTTTCCGAAAGCGCGGCAGGCCATGACTACCGGGTCACCGGTGCCGGCTTCTGGCAGATCCACCGCAGCGCGCCCGCCACGCTGGTGGAAGCAGTCATGGACGGACTGCGGATAAAGCCCGGGGAACAGGTTGCCGACCTGTACGCCGGCGCCGGCCTGTTCACCGCCCCGCTGGCCGACGCCGCGGGAGAACAGGGACGCGTGCTCTCGGTTGAGGCCTCCCCGGGCGCCAGCCGGGACGCCCGCAAGAACCTCTTCGCAGCACCCCAGGTGGAAATCCTGCAGGGGCGCGTCGACAAGGCGCTGTCCGCGTACGAGGGCCGGCTCGACGTCGTCCTGCTGGATCCGCCGCGCGTCGGGGCCGGAAAGGACGTGGTGGGCCAGATTCATGCCGCCGCTCCCCGCGCCGTCGGCTACGTTTCCTGCGACCCGGCATCCTTCGCCCGCGACCTGGCCTACTTCCAGGAACTCGGCTGGCAGCTGGACTCGCTGCGGGTCTTCGACCTGTACCCCCATACCCACCACATGGAGTCCTTTGCGGTCCTGACACGCGGGGAACAGACCGGCGAATAACGGCTTGCCCGCCCTCGCAGCGGACGTGCCGGGCCGGCCGCTGCTGCGGACACGGCCTGGAGCCGTGCGGCCGGCGTGTGGCCTGCCGGGCTGCCGCTGGATGACGGCGGGGCATTGTGCCGCGCGTCTCGCGGGGTGGCTTCTGAGGTCACACGGGCGTGTAACGGATAGTATAAGAGCAGTTGTGCAGATCCGCGCCGTGTTGGGGAGACTTCGCCTGCTTTAGGGCGGGGAAAGTTTTTCGTTCGGCAGGGGGTGTCCCGGCAGCGAAAATAGTCCACCATTTTCTGCGCCGTCCCCCGTGGCGGCCGGTTAGGGAGTCCTAACTGGCACGCCGCGGACCGCTGGACAAAGATAAAACGGTGGCGAGAGGAGTCCTATTATGACTAATGTGGACAGCTTCGGTTCCAAAGGCGTACTAAACGTCGGTGGAAACGAATATGAAATTTTCCGGTTGAATTCCGTCGAAGGCGCCAAGAGCCTTCCGTTCAGCCTCAAGGTCCTGCTGGAGAACCTGCTGCGCACCGAAGACGGTGCCAACATCACCGCAGACCACGTGCGCGCCCTGGCGCAGTGGGATGCCAATGCAGAGCCCAGCACCGAAATCCAGTTCACCCCCGCTCGGGTGATCATGCAGGACTTCACCGGTGTTCCCTGCATTGTGGACCTGGCAACCATGCGTGAAGCAGTGGCGGAACTGGGCGGAGACCCCAAGCGGGTCAACCCCCTCGCCCCGGCCGAAATGGTCATTGACCACTCCGTCCAGATCGATGCCTTCGGTAACGCCGGCGCCCTCGAGCGCAACATGGAGATTGAGTACCAGCGCAACGGCGAGCGGTACCAGTTCCTCCGCTGGGGCCAGACGGCCTTTGACGACTTCAAGGTTGTTCCCCCGGGCATGGGCATTGTCCACCAGGTCAACATCGAGTACCTGGCCCGCACGGTCATGACCCGCGAAGTTGACGGCGTCCTGCGTGCCTACCCGGACACCTGCGTCGGCACCGACTCCCACACCACCATGGTCAACGGCCTGGGCGTGCTCGGTTGGGGCGTTGGCGGCATCGAGGCCGAAGCAGCCATGCTCGGCCAGCCCGTCTCCATGCTCATCCCGCGCGTTGTCGGCTTCAAGCTCACCGGTGAAATCCCCGCCGGCGCCACCGCCACCGACGTCGTGCTGACCATCACCGAAATGCTGCGCAAGCACGGTGTCGTCGGCAAGTTCGTCGAGTTCTACGGAGAAGGCGTCGGGGCCGTTCCGCTGGCCAACCGCGCCACCATCGGCAACATGAGCCCGGAATTCGGTTCCACGGCCGCCATGTTCCCGATCGATGACGTGACGCTGGATTATCTGCGCCTGACCGGCCGCTCCGCCGAGAGCGTGGACCTCGTTGAGGCTTACGCCAAGGAGCAGGGCCTGTGGCACGATCCGTCCGTTGACGTGCAGTACTCCGAGTACCTGGAACTGGACCTGTCCACCGTGGTCTCCTCCATCGCCGGACCGAAGCGTCCGCAGGACCGCGTGGAACTGACCAACGCCAAGGCGCAGTTCCGCAAGGACCTCAAGAACTACGTGCACGAAACGGTTGAGGCCGAGAACGGCACCGTGGACGAGGCCCTGGAAGAAACCTTCCCCGCTTCGGACGCTCCTTCCTTCACTGAAGGCAGCACCAAGATCGAGGACAAGGAGCACGACCTCGTCAAGGAAGCCGATGCTCCCGCGGACCGCGCCTCCAACTCGGTTCCGGTGACCATGGCCGACGGCCGCAGCTTCGAGCTGGACCACGGTGCAGTGTCGATCGCGTCGATCACCTCCTGCACCAACACGTCCAACCCGTCGGTGATGATGGCGGCGGCCGTGCTGGCCCGCAACGCCGTCGAAAAGGGCCTCGCCTCCAAGCCGTGGGTCAAGACCTCCGTTGCTCCGGGTTCCAAGGTGGTCACCGACTACTACGAGAAGTCCGGCCTGATTCCGTACCTGGAGAAGCTCGGCTTCTTCGTTGTCGGTTACGGCTGCGCCACCTGCATCGGTAACTCGGGCCCGCTGGAAGAGGAAATCTCCACGGCCATCCAGGAAGCCGACCTCGCGGTCACGGCAGTGCTTTCCGGTAACCGCAACTTCGAAGGCCGGATCAACCCGGACGTGAAGATGAACTACCTGGCGTCCCCGCCCCTGGTGGTTGCCTACGCCCTGGCTGGCACCATGGACTTCGACTTCGAAAATGACCCGCTGGGCCAGGACGAAGCCGGCAACGACATTTTCCTGAAGGACATCTGGCCGAACCCGGTTGAGGTCCAGGAAATCATCGACGCCTCCATCAACAAGGAGATGTTCAGCAACAGCTACGACACCATCTTCGAAGGCGATGACCGCTGGAAGTCCCTGCCCACCCCCGAAGGCGCAACCTTCGAGTGGGATACGGAATCCACGTACGTCCGGAAGCCCCCGTACTTCGAGGGCATGAAGGCACAGCCGGAACCGGTCTCCGACATCGAGGGCGCCCGCGTCCTGCTGAAGCTCGGCGATTCGGTCACCACCGACCACATCTCCCCGGCCGGTTCCTTCAAGTCCGACACCCCGGCAGGCCGCTACCTGCTGGAGCACGGTGTGGAGCGCAAGGACTTCAACTCCTACGGCTCCCGCCGCGGCAACCACGAAGTGATGATCCGCGGCACGTTCGCGAACATCCGCATCAAGAACCAGCTGCTCGACGGCGTTGAAGGCGGCTTTACCCGCGACTTCAGCCAGGCTGACGCACCGCAGGCTGCCGTCTACGACGCTTCGGTCAACTACCAGGCCGCCGGCATTCCGCTGGTTGTCCTGGCGGGCAAGGAATACGGTTCCGGTTCCTCGCGTGACTGGGCTGCCAAGGGCACCGCACTGCTGGGCGTCAAGGCCGTCATCGCCGAAAGCTACGAGCGTATCCACCGCTCCAACCTCATCGGCATGGGCGTCCTTCCGCTGCAGTACCCGGCCGGCGTCAACGCCGAGTCGCTGGGCCTGACCGGCACGGAGACCTTCGCGGTTTCCGGTGTGACCGAGCTGAACAACGGCAACACGCCCAAGACCGTCACGGTCACGGCGACGCCGGAGAACGGCGAGGCCATCACCTTCGAGGCCGTGCTGCGCATCGACACCCCGGGTGAAGCCGATTACTACCGCAACGGCGGCATCCTGCAGTACGTGCTGCGCCAGATCACCGCTAAGTAGGCTGAGCACGCAGCAGTGCTGAGTTCGCAGGGCCACTGATCGGCCTTGAGGACCAAGGGCCCCGTCCGCTGAGTTTCCGACTCGGCGGGCGGGGCTCTTTGCCTGTCGCGGAACCGGGTGCCCGCCGCCAAGCGTTAGAGTTAAACCGTTGTGACGGTGTGCAGTGCCGTTGCCTGAAGCAGGGAGGCGCCCGTTGGGACTTCTGGAAACCATCCGTGATCCGCGGGACCTGAGCAAACTCACCACGGAGCAGTTGGAACGCTTGTCCGGCGAAATCCGGTCGTTCCTCATCAGCAATGTGGCCCAGACCGGCGGCCATCTCGGCCCCAACCTGGGTGTCGTGGAGCTGACCGTGGGGATCCATCGGGTCTTCGACTCGCCCCGGGACAGTATTGTCTTTGACACCGGGCACCAGTCCTACGTGCACAAGATCCTCACCGGCCGCCAGGACTTCTCCACCCTCCGGCAGCAGGGCGGAATGTCCGGCTATCCGTCGAGGGCCGAATCGGTGCATGACATTGTCGAGTCCTCGCATGCTTCCTCCTCCCTGTCCTGGGCGGACGGTATCTCCCGCGCCCGGCAGCTGACCGGAGAAGGGGACCGCTACACCGTGGTGATGGTGGGCGACGGCGCCCTGACCGGCGGCATGGCCTGGGAGGCGCTGAACAACATTGCCGCTGACCAGCGGCGCCGAGTCGTCATTGTGGTCAACGACAACGGCCGCTCCTACGCCCCAACCATCGGCGGCGTTGCCGATTACCTCGCGTCCATGCGTCCCACCCTGGACACCGTGCGCACCCACCAGGTGTATGAAAAGACACTCGGGTGGTGGAAGCAGCGCCTGCAGGACGGCGGACCCGTGGGCCGCTTCACGTACCACAGCCTGCACGCCGCCAAGCGCGGCATCAAGGACTGGTGGGCGCCGCAGGGGCTGTTCGAAGACCTGGGCCTGAAGTACATCGGTCCCATTGACGGCCACGACATGGCAGCCGTGGAGCGGGCACTGATCAAGGCGCGCAACTACAACGGCCCGGTTCTGGTCCATGCGATGACGGAAAAGGGCCGCGGTTACGCCCCGGCCCGCGCCAACGTTGCCGACCAGTTCCACGCCGTTGGCGTTATCGACCCGGAAACGGGCAAGGCCGTGGAACCGGGCAGCAAGCAGTCCTGGACTTCGGTTTTTGCCACTGAAATTGCCGACATCGCCGATGAGCGTGAAGACATTGTTGGCATCACCGGCGCCATGCTGATTCCCGTGGGGCTGCACCGGTTCGCCGAAAAGCACCCCGAGCGTGTGTTCGACGTCGGCATTGCCGAACAGCATGCCCTCACCTCGGCGGCCGGCATGGCCTTTGGCGGGCTGCACCCCGTCGTTGCGCTCTATGCCACCTTCCTGAACCGTGCCTTTGACCAGCTGCTGATGGACGTGGCGCTGCACAAGGCCGGCGTGACGATCGTGCTGGACCGGGCCGGCGTGACCGGCCCCGACGGAGCCAGCCACCACGGCATGTGGGACATGTCCATGCTGCAGATCGTGCCAGGGCTGCACCTTTCCGCGCCCCGCGACGCCACCCGCCTCAAGGAGGAACTCCGCGAGGCCGTTGCCATCAATGATGCCCCCAGCGTGGTGCGTTTTTCCAAGGGAACGGTCGGGCCCGACGTCAACGCCATTGAGCGGACGGCTGACGGCGTCGACATCCTGGCCCGTCGCCCGTCGGATGAGAAGTCCAACGACGTCCTGATCGTCAGTGTGGGCGCCATGGCCGAAATGGCGCTGCAGGTGGCCAGCCGGCTGGGGGACCAGGGAATCAGCTCCACCGTGGTGGATCCGCGCTGGGTCCTGCCCGTTCCACGGTCGATCATCCGCATGGCCGCCGAACACCGCATTGTCATTGTGATCGAGGATGGCGTGCGCGCCGGTGGTGTCGGTTCCCGGATCCGGCAGGAAATGCGTGCCGCCGGTGTAGACACCGCCCTGAACGAGGTTGGCCTGCCGGTCGAGTTCCTGGACCACGGCACCCGTGCCGAGGTCTTGGAGCGCGTGGGCCTCACGGCACGCCAGGTGGCAAACGACGTCGTCGCCCAGGTCCTGGGCACCAAGGTTCCGTTCGCCCGGCCCCTGCCCGGCCAGGACATGCCCACCGGCCAGATCCCGAAAATCCAGTAGGCTCCGGCAGCCGGGCTGGGACCGGCGGCGGGACACAGGGAAGGAAACACCATGGCAGAAGAGCAACCAGTAGTGGCTGTCACCGGTGCCACGGGTGCCCTGGGCGGTGCCGTTGCCCGTTTGTTGGCTGACGCCGGGGTCTCGCAGCGGCTGCTCGCCCGGCACACGGCGAAGCTTCCGGAGCTGGGGACACCCGTGTATGCGGCGGCGTACTCGGACCGTGAACACGCAGTCCGGGCGCTGGAGGGCGCCCAGACACTGTTCATGGTCTCCGCCCATGAAAGCCCGTACCGCCAAAAGGACCACCGTACGTTTGTCGATGCCGCCGTGGAGGCCGGCGTGCGGCACATTGTCTACACGTCATTTATGGGCGCGGCACCGGATGCGGAATTCACCCTGGCCCGGGACCACTGGGACACCGAGGAGCACATTAAGTCCACCGGCCTGGCGTACACGTTCCTGAGGGACTGCCTGTACCAGGATGTCCTGCCGTCTTTTGTGGGGCGCGACGGCGTGATCCGCGGTCCCGCGGGATCCGGCCGGCTGGCAGCGGTGGCGCGGGCCGACGTCGCCCGCGCAGCGACCCGGATCCTCGAAGCACCCCGGGAACATGAGAGCCGGGTGTATACGCTCACCGGTCCGCAGGCACTGTCCTTCGAAGAGATCGCCGGAATCCTGACCCGCGTCACGGGATCCACCGTGAGCTATTACAACGAAACCAGCGAGGAAGCTGTGGCGTCGAGGCGGCTCAGCGGAGTGGAGCACTGGCAGATCGAGGCGTGGGTGAGCACCTACACCGCTATCGCGCAGGGCCTGATGGCGGAGGTCAGCACCGACGTTGAACGGCTGACCGGGGCTCCGCCAACAGGGCTGGAAGAGTACCTGAAACACCGCTAAGCCCCAAGTCAGGCTACAAACAGAGGCAAGTTTCCGCACTTCGTATTCCCGGGGCAGCGATTTTTGCCTAGGCTCGGTTACATGTCTGAGCTTAATCCTGATCACGTGAGCCTGTTCCTTGAAGAATGCACCCTGGGCGGCCTCGAGGAGTCGGAAGCCGTGCCGGCCGCCGACCTCTACGGCATGTACATCATCTGGTGCGAAAACGGCGGCCTGGTTCCTGCCTCGGTGCAGAATTTCTACGGTGCCCTGCGGGACGCCGGCATACCCGAAGCGCGGCGGCATTCTGAACGGGTCTACGAGGGAGTGCAGCCCACCGGGCCAATCCCGATTCAGTACATTTTGGAAACTGACAAGGCTCCGGGACCCAATACCAACCCGTTTCCCTTCACCAGCTGAGCGATGCTGAGGCTCATCGGGGGAGTGGCCCTGGCCACATCACCGGCGCTGATTCGGTAGCGTAGGCACCATGACTTCATACAACAGACTCGGCACATCAGGCCTGACCGTTTCCACCGTGGGTTTGGGCTGCAACAACCTTGGACGTTCCGGAACCAAGACCGAAGAGCAGGCCGGCACCGACGCCGTCGTGAACGCGGCCATCGACGCCGGCATTACGCTTTTTGACGTTGCTGACACCTACGGCGCGGTCCCGGGCCTGAGTGAGGAACGGCTGGGAAAGGCGCTGGGCAGCCGCCGCGACGACGTCGTGCTGGCCACCAAGTTCGGCATGGACATGAAGGGTGTCAACGGCCGGGACTTTGATGCCAGGGGATCCCGCCGGTACATCGTCAAGGCAGCGGAGGCGTCCCTGCGCCGGCTGGGCACCGATTGGATTGACCTTTACCAGTTCCACACACCGGATCCGCTGACGCCGATCGAGGAGACGCTGGCGGCCCTGGACGACCTGGTGACCAGCGGCAAGGTGCGCTACATCGGCCATTCAAACCGCACCGGCTGGCAAATCGCCGAGGCCGAGTTCACCGCGCGGATGGGCGGCTACACACCGTTCATTTCGGCACAGAACCACTACAACCTGCTGGACCGCCGAGCCGAACTTGAAGTGGTCCCGGCGGCAGAGGCTTACGGCCTGGGCATCCTGCCGTATTTCCCGCTGGCCAACGGCCTGCTCACCGGCAAGTACAGCTCCGGCTCGGCTCCCGAGGGCAGCCGCCTGACGCACTCCCGGCAGAACCTGCTGGACAAGGCCGACTTCGACCAGCTCGCCGAGTTCGGTGTGTTCGCCAAGGACCGCGGCCTCACCGAAGTGCAGGTGGCGTTCTCCTGGCTGGCCGCCCAGCCTGCCGTTTCCTCCGTCATTGCCGGTGCCACCACAGTGGAACAGGTGCGGCAGAACGCTGCGGCGGCGTCCTGGGAGCCGTCCGAGAAGGATCTCGAGGAGCTGGACCGGATCTTCCCGCAGACGCCGAAGGTTGCTTTGTTTTAGTCCTCGTTCCACCAGGCCTATGGCGGGTGGAGGGTCCGGAACGGCGGCAACGAAAATCCTCGCTCGCAGAGCTCGCGAAGGATTATTAAAGCCGCCTAACCCGGACCCTCCGTCTGGTCACATCGCCTAACCCGGACCCACCGTCGGTTCGCGCCGCACACAAGCACGCGCGAACACAGGTTCCCACCCCTTGTGGCACCTGAGGCCTGTGGGGTCACAGCAGCCCCACGAGGTAACAAAGACTGGGAACCCGTGCCGGAGAGGTGCGACCTGAACAATATCGACGTCCCTCGGCGGCGGAAACGTCAGCGAGTAGGCTGATTGAGCTGATTCATCCCGTCAACAGGAGCGCGACATGGCTCAGGCATCAATGACAAGCACCACCGTCGCTGAGGTGATGGCGGAACTGGCCGCGCTGGAGGACCCGAAAGCGCGGGCCGTGAATGAGAGACACGGCGATGACCACGGTGTGAACCTCGGCAAGCTCCGGGCCGTCGCCAAGCGGCTGAAGACACAGCATGAGCTGTCCCGGGAGCTGTGGGCGTCGGGGGACACAGCAGCGCGGCTGCTCGCCCTGCTGGTCTGCCGGCCCAGATCATTTGAGCTCAGCGAGCTGGATGCAATGCTGCGGGAGGCACGCGTTCCCAAGGTGCATGACTGGCTTATCAGCTATGTGGTGAAAAAGAGTCCGCATGCCGAGGCGCTGCGTGGTGCGTGGTTCGATGACCCGGATCCCGTCGTCGCCAGTGCCGGCTGGGCGCTGACCAGCGAACGGGTGGTAAAGGATCCGGACGGATTGGATCTGCCGGGACTGCTGGACACCATCGAGGCGGATATGAAGGACTCCCCGGACCGGCTTCAGTGGGCCATGAACACCTGCCTGGCCCAGATTGGGATAGCCCATCCGGAGTATCGGGCACGGGCGCTGGCCATCGGGGAACGGCTCGAAGTCCTGAAGGACTACCCCACTCCGCGGGGCTGCACTTCCCCGTATGCCCCGGTGTGGATCACGGAAATTGTCCGCCGGCAGGGCGCCGCGCCGGGTGCCTGACCCAGTTTTTCCGTTACGGAAAGTCTTCCCTTTCCGCTGTGGAAAGTCTAGGCTCGCACCATGACAAGCAATCAGGGTGCGCGGCCGGGCGCCGAGGAAGCCAGACGGGCACTGGAAACGGTCTCCGAATCGAAGCACGCCCTTGCCGGTTATGTACGGTCGCCGCGGTGGATGTATCCGCTTCAGGGGCTGGGAATGGGGCTGTTCGTTCTCGGCCTTGTCTTCTCCAAGGAGAACGGATGGGGTTCGAGCCTCCTGGCAGTTGCGGCAGTGTTCTTCTGCCTGCTGCCGCTGCTCCAGGCCCGCGGCCGCGTAGTCGTGGATGTGTACACGCATCAGGGGAGCCGCAAGCTTGCACTCGTCTATGTCACGGCGTTTGTCCTGACCGCTGTCACTGCCCTGGTGCTGTATTCGCTCTACTCCTGGAACTGGATAGCTTTTGTTGCCGCAGCCCTGTCACTGATCCTGACCCTCTTCATGGGACCGGCGATGGAGGCACGCCTTGAACAGTCGCTGCGGAACAGCCATCCATGAGCGACGGCTTCAACGAGATCATCCACGTGCCGACCCGGCTGCGGATCTGCTCGATTCTGGCCGAGGTGGGTGAAGCTGAGTTTGGAGTGCTGCGGGATGCATTGTCCCTGAGCGACTCGGTGTTGAGTAAGCACATCAAAGTCCTCGAGCAGGCCGGCTTCGCCAAGCTGCGCAAGGGCTCCGTCAACGGACGCACCCGGACCTGGGTTTCTTTGACCAAGCCGGGTCAGAACGCCTTCAAGGCCCACGTCAATGAACTCCGCAAACTGGCCGCTGCCGTAGATCAGCTCGATCCATAACCCCTGCAGCAAAATCGCGCGCCCGGGGCGCTCAGGAGGGCTTGTTGTCTTTTCCGTCGAGCCACAGGACATCGGAATCATCCCGGTGTGGGCCTGCCGTCCCCACGTGCTTCGCATCTATACCGGGACCCTTTTTGATGACTTGCACCAGAGCCATGCCGTGGCCGTGTCCCAGACCGTAATCCGTTGTGAGCCATTCGAGGATTTCACCGGCTTTCACATCGGGGGCATCAAAACCCTTGTCCTCCGCGATCTGAAGAAGCTGACGGGGCGTAAGGCCGGTTTTGTCTTCGATGGCGTCGAGGTAGGCCTGGAATGACATGGCGTGTCCTTCGTTTCTGGTTCTGGTGACAGGAACGTACCGGAGTGCCACCTGGTGACGCTAGTGAGGCGCACCGGGTCGCATCCGGTGACTTAACCCGAAAGCGCCGGACGGACCGGGGTAGTCCGCCGGCTGGAACCGGGTTTAACCCCACAGCGCCGGACGGACCGGGTTAGGCGGCTTTAATAATCCCTGCGAGCTCTGCGAGCTAGGGATTTTCGTTGCCGCCGTTCCGGTCGCGCCCGGTGCGGACAAGCCCGGTGCGGACAGCGCGGTGCGGACAAGAAGGAGGGCTCCCGCCGAACCGGCGAAAGCCCTCCTTCCAGCAGACTAGGAAGCGGCCTGCGCCGGCTCCTTCTCAGCGTGGAACTTCTTGCCGTTGACCCGCTCGGAGGCACCGACGCGGTCCAGGTACGGCGTGATGCCGCCCAGGTGCATCGGCCAACCGGCGCCGAGGATCATGCACAGATCGATGTCCTCGGGTCCGGCGACAACGCCTTCGTTCAGCATCAGGCCGATCTCCTCGGCCAGGGCGTCCTGGGTGCGGCGCAGCACTTCCTCGGAGGTGGACGGTGTGTTGCCGAAGGACAGCAGCGCCAGGGTTTCCTCCGGGATGTACTGCTTCCCGTTTTCGTCCTTCTGCCACAGCGACTTAATGCCGGCGTCGATGATCTTCTGCGAGTTCTCCGAGAGCCAGAACCGTTCGCCGAAGGCAGCATGCAGGGATTCCTGCACATGCTGTCCCACCGGAAGACCCACCAGGGCCAGCAGGGTGAACGGCGACATCGGCAGGCCCATCGGGCGCAGTGCGTTGTCGGCCGTTTCGGCGTCGGTGCCCTCGTCAAACACAGCGGTGATTTCCCCGAACATGCGGCCCAGGATCCGGTTGACCACAAACGCGGCGTCGTCCTTGACCAGCACGGCCGTCTTCTTCAGCGCCTTGGCGAGGACAAACGCGGTGGCCAGCACGGCGTCGTCGGTCTTGGGCGCGCGCACAATTTCCAGCAGCGGCATGACGGCCACCGGGTTGAAGAAGTGGAAGCCCACCACGCGTTCGGGGTGCTGCAGGTCCGCCGCCATTTCGGTCACGGACAGCGACGAGGTGTTGGTGGCGAGGATGCACTCGGGGGAGACCACGGCCTCCACCTCGGCAAACACCTGCTTTTTGACGGACAGTTCCTCGAAGACGGCTTCAATGACGAAGTCGGCGTCGGAGAATGCCTGCTTGGACACGGAACCGGTGACGAGCGCCTTGGTGCGGTTCGCCGCGTCGGGGGAGATGCGCCGTTTGGCCACGAGCTTGTCCACCTCGGCGTGCACGTAGCCCACGCCCTTGTCCACGCGCGCCTGATCGATGTCGGTCATGACCACTGGGACCTTGAGCTGGCGGGCGAACAGCAGGGCGAGCTGGCTGGCCATCAGGCCGGCGCCGACCACGCCGACCTTGCCCACCGGACGGGCCAGTTTCTTGTCCGGTGCGCCGGCCGGGCGCTTGCCGCGCTTCTGGACCAGGTCCAGGAACGCGTAGACGGTGGAGTGGAACTGCGGGGTCTGCATCAGCTCGGCCAGGGCCTCGCACTCAGCCTCGCGGGACTGCTCGGCGGTCCAGTGAATGCCCGCTTCCATCAAGTCCAGCACCTTCGCGGGCGCCGGAGCGGCGTTGGACGTGCGGGCCTCCACAATTGCGCGGCCCTTGGCCACGGCAGCCTCCCACGCTTCGGGGGATTCGGCCGGATCGGCGGCATTGGGGCGGGACACGGTTTCCTCGCCGGTGATGACGCGGGCGGCCCAGGCCAGGGACTGCTCCACAAAATCGGCCGGTTCGAACATTGCGTCGGCAATGCCGAGCTTGAAGGCCGCTGGTCCGGAGAGCGTGCGGTTGTTGCTCAGCGGGTTCTCGATCATCACCTGGACGGCGTTCTCGGGTCCGATCAGGCGCGGCAGGATGTACACGCCGCCCCAGCCCGGAACCAGGCCAATGAAGGCCTCTGGGAGGGCCAGCGCACCGGCGCCGGTGGAGACCGTGCGGTAGTTGGACTGCAGGGCCACTTCCAGCCCGCCGCCCAGGGCAACGCCGTTGATAAAGGCGAAACTGGGCACGCCCAGGGTATTCAGCTTGCCGTACACCTCGTGGCCCAGCCGTGCCATGGCGAGGCCGTCCTCGTAGGAGGCCAGCTTCTGCGTCGCGGACAGGTCAGCGCCGGCCACCAGGTAGTGCGGCTTGCCCGTGACGCCCACGCCAACGATCTCGCCGGCTGCTGCCCGTGCCTGCAGGGAATCCAGCACCGCACCGAGTTCCAGCAGGGTGTTCGGGCCCAGGGTGGTGGGACGGGAGTGGTCGACGTCGTTGTCCAGGGTGATCAGCGCAAAGGTGCCGGCGCCGCCGGGCAGCTCAATGTCCGAGACGTAGGAGTGGGTGACAACCTCGGTGGGGAAGTGGGCGGCCAGCCGCTGGTAATCGCTTGCAGTCATTACTTTGTGGCCTCCGTGGACTCGGTGTCGGTGTTGTAGTCGGGGTGGTTCGGGTTTTCCCAAATGATGGTCCCGCCCATGCCCAGCCCGATGCACATGGTGGTCATGCCGTAACGCACGCTCGGGTCTTCCTCGAACTGGCGGGCCAGCTGGTTCATCAGGCGCACGCCCGAGGACGCCAGCGGGTGTCCGACGGCGATTGCCCCGCCGTAGCGGTTGACCCGGGGGTCGTCGTCGGCGATGCCGTAGAAGTCCAGGAAGGAGAGCACCTGCACGGCGAAGGCCTCGTTGATTTCGAACAGGCCGATGTCCTCGATGGACAGTCCGGCCTGCTTCAGGGCCTTCTCAGTGGCCGGAACCGGTCCGTAACCCATGACCTCGGGCTCGACGCCGGCAAAGGCATACCCGACCAGGCGCATTTTCACGGGCAGGCCCAGTTCCTCTGCAGCGTCGGCCGAGGCCAGCAGCGCGGTGGTGGCGCCGTCGTTCAGGCCCGACGCGTTGCCGGCGGTGACGCGGCCATGGGCACGGAAGGGAGTACGGAGTCCGGCGAGGTCCTCCACGGTGGTGCCCGGACGGGGCCCTTCGTCCACGGAGTTCAGCGTCCAGCCCTTGCCGGGCTTTTTGGAGGCAACCGGAACCAGGTCCGGCTGGATCTGGTTGTTGGCGTAGGCCTTGGCGAGCCGTTCCTGGCTGGCCGCGGCGTAGGCATCGGTGCGCTCCTTGGTGATCGCCGGGAAGCGGTCGTGCAGGTTCTCGGCGGTGTTGCCCATGTTCAGGGCTGCCGGGTCGACGATGCGCTCGGTGACAAAGCGGGGATTCGGATCGGCGTCCTGGCCCATGGGGTGATTGCCCATGTGCTCCACACCGCCGGCGATGACGACGTCGTAGGCGCCGAACCCAATGCCGGAGGCGGTGGTGGTCACCGCCGTCATGGCGCCGGCGCACATGCGGTCAATCGCGAAGCCGGGCACCGACTGCGGCAGTCCCGCCAGCAGTGCGGCGGTGCGGCCGATGGTCAGGCCCTGGTCGCCCGTCTGTGTGGTGGCGGCAATGGCGACTTCGTCGATGCGTGCCGGGGGAAGGGAGGGGTTGCGGCGCATCAGTTCACGGATGCATTTGACCACCAGGTCATCGGCGCGCATCCCGGCATACATGCCCTTCTCGCCGGCCTTGCCGAAGGGAGTCCGTACTCCGTCAACAAAAACAACGTCCCTGATCTGCCGTGCTCGGCTTTGTGGGCTCACGTACAACTCCTCTTTGAGATATGAAACGGAACACTGTCCGGCCACTGATGTTACTCGCCAGTAACATAGCCTGCAAGCAGCGGATCTTTCGTCGAGACTACCGAACGCCTCTGACGGCGGAGGCTTGATCCTCTTCTCCGTGAGCGAACGTCAGGGTTCCCAGCCATTTCCTAGTTTTTCCACGTACTATCGTCTAACTATGGATGACCCCCCTTCACATAAACCCTTGCCCCTCCACGCTCTGACCGGATTACCGGCCGCAACCAGAGAGGGGCGCCCCAATGTATGAGCTGATCATGCTCGCGGTTGGCCTCATTCTTACGGTCGGCACCGGGCTGTTCGTTGCCTCGGAATTTGCGCTGGTCAATCTTGACCGCAATGACCTGGAGGCCCGTCAGGCCCAAGGCGAAAAACGCCTCGGCCCCACGATTAAAGCCCTAAAGATTACGTCCACGCACCTTTCGAGTGCACAGCTGGGCATTACCCTCACGACGCTGCTGACCGGTTACACCTTTGAGCCCGCAATCAGCTCATTGCTGCGGGAGCCGATGCTGTCGCTTGGACTGCCCGAAGCCTTTGTCGGCGGAGCCGGCGCAATTATCGGTATTTTCCTGGCCACGGTGTTCTCGATGATCATTGGTGAACTGGTGCCCAAGAACTTCGCCCTGGCGCTTCCCCTGGCCACCGCCAAAGTGGTGGTGCCGTTCCAGGCCGTGTTCACAGCGGTCTTCAAGCCCGTCATTCTGCTGTTCAACAACACCGCCAATGCGATTATTCGTTCCTTCGGCATCGAACCGAAGGAAGAGCTTTCCGGAGCCCGCAGCGCCGAGGAACTCAGTTCCCTGGTCCGCCGGTCAGCCCTGGCGGGGGTCCTGGACCAGGACCACGCGCAGCTGCTCAGCCGCACCCTGCGGTTTTCCGACCACACTGCCGCTGACGTTATGACTCCCCGCGTGCGGATGCGCACAGTGGCTGCCGGCGACACCGCCGAGCAGGTTGTCGAACTGGCCGTCACCACCGGCTATTCACGGTTTCCGGTCATCGGCCGCGACTCCGACGACATCCTGGGCGTGCTGCACGTCAAGCAGGCATTTGCCGTATCCCTTGCGGAGCGCACACGCATTACCGCGGCGGACCTCATGGTCGAGGCTCTCCGTGTTCCGGAGTCAATGGGCGTGGACTCACTGCTGGGCCTCCTGCGCCAACAGGGCCTTCAGGTAGCCGTCGTCTCTGACGAGCACGGCGGAACCGCCGGCATTGTGACGCTGGAAGACCTCGTCGAAGAAATTGTCGGCGAGTTGGAAGATGAGCACGACCGCGCCCGGGTGGGTGTGGTCCGCAGCGGACGCTCGCTCACTTTCGACGCGTCGCTGCGTCCGGATGAACTGCGCGAGCGGACCGGCGTGGTGGTGCCCGACGGCGAGGAGTACGACACGCTGGCCGGTTTCGTCACCGACCGGCTGGACCGGATTCCGGAGCTGGGCGATGAAGTGCCCGTGAACACCGGCGTCCTGCGCGTGGAGCGCGTCGTGGGAACGCATGTGGAACGGCTGCGCTACACCCCGACTGAGGGTTCGCTGCCGAGCACCCATGACCAGATTGTTGACGAGCTCACGAAGGACCTGGCATGAGTGAATATCTTCCCGGAATAATCTGGCTTTTTGTCCTGCTGGCCGTGAACGCGTTCTTTGTGGGCGCTGAATTTGCCGTTATTTCCGCCCGCCGCTCCCAGATCGAGCCCAAGGCCGACGCCGGTTCCAAGGCCGCGAAAACCACCCTGTGGGCCATGGAACACGCCACGCTCATGCTGGCCACGGCCCAGCTGGGCATTACGGTCTGTTCGCTGCTGATCCTGAATGTCTCCGAACCGGCCATCCACCACCTGCTGGAAATCCCGCTGGGGCTCACCTCGCTGTCAGCCGAAATGATCAGCATCATCGCGTTCGCCGTCGCGCTGCTCCTCGTGACGTTCCTGCACGTGGTCATTGGCGAAATGGTGCCGAAGAACATCTCCTTCTCCGTGCCGACCCGTGCCGCGCTGATCCTGGCGCCGCCGCTGGTGATGGTGGCCCGGATTTTCAAGCCGGTCATCTGGTCACTGAACGGCATCGCCAACGGGATCCTGCGCCTGTTCAAGGTGGAGCCCAAGGATGAGGCAACCAGTGCCTACACCATGGATGAGGTGGCCAACATTGTGGAACAGTCCACGCGTGAGGGCATGCTGGCCGATGCCAGCGGCACGCTCAGCGCGGCCTTCGAGTTCACGAACAAGACCGTGGCGGACGTCGAAGTTCCGATCTCGGGCATGGTGCTCCTGCCCGAGACGGCCACTCCGGCGGACATCCAGGAAGCGGTGGGGCGCCACGGCTACTCCCGCTACATCCTGACGGACGACGACGGCGTGCCCAGCGGCTACCTGCACCTGAAGGACGTCATGGACCTGACGGCGCCGGAGAAGTTCACCGCCGTCGTTCCGGCCAAGCGCATCCGGCGCCTGGCCTCGGCGTTCCGGGGCAGCGAGCTCGAGGATGCCCTGGCCATCATGCGCCGCACCGGCGCCCACGTGGCGAGGGTGTTCGACGCCGACGGCAACACCACCGGCGTATTGTTCCTGGAGGACATCATTGAGGAACTCGTGGGCGAGGTCCAGGACGCCACCACCGTGTAGGCGTTTCTGCTTCCAGCCAACAGGTTCCTAACACCAACACCGACACCGATGCCGCCGGCCGCCCCTCGGGCAGCCGGCGGCATCGGCGCTTTAATAGGCTTTTGGGACGTAAAATCTGAGGATGCCGGAAGCCGCAGACGTGATCGGATCCATCCTGGAAGTGTTGAGCTGGGTGGGTCTTGCCGCCGGCATCCCGCTGGTGCTGATCGGCCGGCTGATCAGCCGGCGCAGATGCGTTTGGAACAGCACGACGGCTGAAGTTTTCGAAGCCGGAGGGTTCACGGGTCTCCGCTGGTCCGATGGCGAAGGCGCTGCCCGCCAATCGCTGCACACCGCCCAGCAGGCCCGCGGCCTCGAGCCGGGAACTGAAGTTGCCGTGCACTATGACTCCTGCCATCCCGGGACATGGGGCCTCGATGCGCCCCGGAACGAAAACCCGGTCCTCATTGTGGGATGGACGCTGGCGGCAGTCGGGGTCCTTTCCACACTGGCCGGGTTCCTTCTGATGCTGTTCTGATCCGTCCTTTCACCAAGGAATCCGTGAGGGCCCCTGATCTGCACGATCCAGCCCGCAGGGGACGACACGATCGAGCCCGGGAAGACGGAACCGCGTGCCGGACCCGGTAGGTTGAAGCCACCTGCCCGGAAAGCTCACGGGCAGGCCAGAACAACACGGGCCAGAACAACACGGGCCAGCACAACACGGGCCAGCACAACAGCAAAGCCGCAGGTCTCTGCGGCAGGGGGAGTATTGCCATGAGTCACCAAACCCAGCAAGCCGCCGAATACACCGCTGATGCACCCACTCCGTTCGGTTTGGGGCTCCACCATGTCCAGCTGTCCATGCCTGCGGGAACCGAAGAGGACTGCCGCCGTTTCTGGGTGGACGTCCTGGGCTTCACCGAAGTGCAGAAGCCTCCGGTGCTGGCAGCGCGCGGCGGGCTGTGGGTGCGGGCCGACAACCTGGAAATCCATCTCGGTGTCGAACCGGATTTCCGGCCTGCGAAAAAGTCGCATCCCGGAATCCTGGTCCGGGATCTGGAGGCCTTCGCTCAGCACGTCCAGGGGCACGGTCTCGTGCCGGAGTGGGATGATGCCTTCCCCGGGATGCGCCGCTTCTATCTGAGGGACAACAACGGCAACCGGCTGGAGTTCCTGTCTCCTGCCAACTAATGCCCTCCATCATCTAACTCTGCCTGTATCTGTCTGATAACCGTTCCCAGGACGCCGGAGGCCAGCAGCCCGGGGCCGAGCGGACCGCTGCGGTGCGTGCCGAGCGGCGGCAGCAGCTTCAAGGCGGCGCGGGTTTGGTCGGTCAACGCCGCCAGCTGCCAGCGGATCTCCTCGTTCAGGGCCCCGGGATCATTCGGAGCTGCAAGGCTGGCAGCCTTGGCGGCGTAGGCGGCAGCACCCAGGGCGTGGGCTCCCAGGGCGTGGGCTCCCATGTGCGCGACGGCGGAGGCCTGGGCCGCTGCCCTGGCTGCCGCAGCGCCGGCTGGCGATAGTGCTGAACCCGCTGCCCTTCCGGCCGCGAAACGCCGCCGGATCTCGCCCGCGGCGCTGAGTTCCCCGCGGGCGAAGGCGCGGGTGCGGTCAATCGCATCACGGACACGCACGTCCTGTGGTGCTTCGGCCTCAAACAGGGGCAGGACCCGCTCGGCGCAGTCCGCGGCCCAATCCGCGGTGCTGCGCCGGTCCGATTCACTGAGCGTCTGTGGGGAAACCATGCCACCACCTTTGCATAGCCGAATCCTCTTGCGCGTGCCGGCACGGATCGGTTGAGTGGGCCCATGACAAGAATCATCTACTCCGTTGCCTCCTCACTGGACGGTTACAACTCGGGCCCCTCGGGGGACTTCTCCTGGGCTTTCCCGGATGAAGCGGTTGTCGCCGCGCTCACGGCTGATGCGGAATCAGTGGGCACCTACCTCATGGGCCGCCGGATGTACGAAACAATGGCCGTGTGGGAAACCGATCCCTCGGCAGCCGACGAGTCGCCGGAATCCGAGAAGTTTGCCCGGCTCTGGCAGCGGACGGAAAAGGTCGTTTTCTCCTCCACCCTGGACCAGGTGTGGACCACCCGAACCCGCCTGGAACCAGCCTTCACCCTCGAAGCCGTTGAGCGCGCCAAAGCGGAGGCAACCGGCGACATCACAGTGGAGGGCCCCACCCTGGCATCGACGGCGCTGCGGCTGGGAGTGGTCGACGTCGTCGAACTCCTGCTCTGCCCCGCCATTGTCGGAGGCGGCACCAGGGTGTTCCCCGAAGGACTGTCACTGGACCTGCGTCTGGTCCGCGAACGCCGCTTCGACAACGGAATGGTCCAGGTCACCTACGACGTGCAGCGGTAGGCGTCGAAGCACCGTCACCGGAGTGCCGGACCCGGCTAGCCGGCGTGCCAGTGCCCTGGCCTGGAGATTTCCGCCGGTAATGCGGTGGCGCTGTTTCCCCTGGCGGCGTTGACCTGCGGCTGGGTCAGGAACAGGGCCTGCGACAGATCGGCACCGTCAAGCCGCGCATCGCGGAGGTCAGCTCCGAGGAGGTCGGCGCCGGTCAGGTCACTGCCGCGCAGGTCCGCCGCAATAAGGTACGCGCCGCGCAGGTTTGCGCCGCACAGCTGGCGGGACCTGAACGTGCCGCCCATGAGGTCTGCTCCGGGGTGCAGTGCCGGTTCAAGATGGTCATCCCCGGCGGCAAAGTACCGGGCCCGAACTTCCTCGCTGACCTCCAGCAACAGTTGCTTCACCTGCGAATGCAGGTCCTGCACGTCCAGGGACAACAGGTCCGGCAGTTCACCCTGCACTCGCTGCTCCATCATGGACCGAAGTTGGGAGGCCCGGTCCCCGATGTCGGGGTCAAGCGACCGCAGCTGTGCCTCGGCCAGATGCCATCGCATTTCATTCAGCTGGCGGACGGTCTTGAAGGCGGAGAACATTTCGGTCCTGGAACCGGGGTTTTCGCGCCAGCTCTTTCCGGCGAACATTTCCTGCGAGACGGTTTGGCCGGCGCCGAAGCAGTCAAAAACAGTGCAGCCGCTGAATCCCCGCGGGCGGAGGCTGTCATGGATGCTGCAGGAGAAGTCGTCGGACAGGTTGAGGCATGGTGTGCCGGCGGGTTTGTCGACGGCAAAATCGGCCGTCCGGGAAAAACCAAGAGCGGTGCAGCAGAGGGCAAAGCAGTTTCCGCAGTCAGGACGCAGCGACAACCGTTCTTGGGCGGGCGGCAGGGACTGAGGAACAGGAGCTGAGGCAGGGGACATGTGATCTTCCGGAGAGGGGTTTGCCAGCGGGCCGGGGGCGAGGGGAGCTCCTGAGGGAGTTCCCCTCCGGGGCACGCGAAAGGACCGCTCCTCTGCGGAGCGGGCGGAAAATGCCGGCGTCTCTGCGGCTCATGAAGGATGAGTCACTGGGAAAAATGAAGTATCACTGGGGCATACGATACCCGCCGGTGAACGGGGGCGGGAGGGGCAGCCGCCGGCTCGTTTTCAGGGGCCGCGGCGCCGGTCCCTAGAATGGACAGGTTCCCCACCGCCGGAAAAGAAATTTGTGGAGCCCGCATGTCCCGAGGAAAACACCACCCGCCGCGGCCCAAGCCGGCCAACAGTGAGGGTCTGCTGATCGCCAATGACCTGAAGAAGGACCGCGGCTGGACGGACACGCAGATCAAGACGTTCCTGCCGGAACCGGACCAAACGGCCCGCAATCCCTTCTCCCGCAAAGCCGCTCCCATGAAGCTGTATGCCCTGGAGCGGGTGGAAGCAATCGAGGCAACACCTGAGTATCAAAAGGCGCGGGAGGCGTCCCGGACCCGGCAGCTGGCAGCCCGGGGGAGGGCCCTGGCGAAGAAGAAGGAAGCAGTGGCGGCGGCCGAGGCGCTCGAGCTGCGGATCGAGCCCGAGCCGTGGCAGCAGATGCAGGATAAGGCCATCGAACACTTCAACAGCAGGCTCCGCCGCAGCCAGTCTCCGGCCAGCCGGAAAACATCCACTGCCCGGCTGGACCGGCTGACGGTGAACTACCTGCGGCACAAGCAGACCTCCTACGAGGAGGAGCTCAAGGAGTTCAAGGGTGTGGTGGGCGTGGGGGAGGCGTACCTGGTGGTGCGGAACCGGATCCTGGACCTCATCGCGGAGACCTATCCGCAGCTGCGCACGGAGTGCGACCGGCAGAAGTTTGACGCCCCGGAACTGCCCGACGGGGTCACCCTCTAGGGGGCTGGGGAGCTGCGGAGGCTCGGGCGCGGGAGGAACCCGGTTCGTAACAGCTCCGGCGTCGTCACGCTCTTGGCGTAAGCATGCTTATCATTTAGGCGCTCCCGGATCACCTCGATACGCTGGAATGGATGAGTATCGCTGAGCTGACCCCGGAAAACACCCGCAACCAAAGCACTGATCCCGGCACCAACGGCATGGTGCGGGTGCGCGGAGCGCAGGAGAACAACTTGCGCGACGTCGACGTCGATATCCCACGGGACGCGATAGTGGCCTTCACCGGCGTCTCCGGTTCGGGCAAGTCCTCGCTGGCCTTCGGCACCATTTACGCCGAGGCCCAGCGCCGCTACTTCGAGTCCGTGGCACCCTACGCGCGCCGGCTGCTGTCCCAGGGTCACACGCCCAAGGTGGAGCAGATCACCGGCCTGCCTCCCGCCGTCGCGCTGCAGCAGCGCCGCGGCACCCCCAGTTCCCGTTCCACCGTGGGCACGCTGACCACACTGTCGAACTCCATGCGCATGCTGTTTTCCCGCGGCGGCACCTATCCGGCGGATGCCGAACCGGGCAGCCTGGACTCGGATGCGTTCTCGCCCAACACGGCCGCGGGTGCCTGCCGCGAGTGCTCCGGCCTGGGGATTGCCCACACCGTGACCGAGGATTCGCTGGTTCCGAATCCGGAGCTGAGCATCCGCGACGGCGCCATTGCCGCATGGCCCGGCGCCTGGCAGGGCAAGAACCTGCGCGACATCCTCATCCAGCTCGGCTATGACGTCGACGTGCCGTGGAAGAAGCTGTCGAAGAAGGACCGCGACTGGATCCTGTTCACCGACGAGCAGCCCGTGGTCATGATCACCCCGCAGCGCGACCGCGTGGCCAAGCCGTACAAGGGCCGCTTCTGGAGCGCGAAGTCCTACGTGCTGCATACCCTGGCGGATTCCGGCAGCGAGCAGATGCGCAAGCGGGTGCTGGAGTACATGGTCTCCGGCCCCTGCCCGGTCTGCGGCGGCGCCGGCCTGCGTCCCGAAGCGCTCGCCGTCACCTTTGCCGGCCGGAACATTGCCGAACTGAACGGCGCCACCCTCGGTGAGCTCGCGGACATCATTCGGCCGACGGCGGAGCTGAAGGCCGCGGGCACCGCCTCCCGGGCCAAGGCCTCCAACGAAGACACCGAAGTTGCCGTCACGATCACCCGCGACCTGCTGTCCCGGCTGCAGGTGCTCATTGACCTGGGGCTGGGCTACCTGAGCCTGTCCCGCGCTACCCCCACACTTTCACCGGGGGAGATGCAGCGGCTGCGGATTGCCACCCAGCTGCGCTCGGGCCTGTTCGGCGTCATCTACGTGCTCGACGAGCCTTCCGCCGGCCTGCACCCGGCAGACGCCGAACCCCTGCTCGCCGTGCTGCAGGAGCTGAAGGACGCCGGGAACTCGGTGTTCGTCGTCGAGCACAACATGGACGTGGTCCGCAGCGCCGAATGGATCGTGGACGTGGGACCGCAGGCCGGCGACGGCGGCGGCACGGTGCTGTACAGCGGCCCGGTGGCCGGGCTTGCGGATGTTGCCGAAAGCGCGACCCGGCCCTTCCTGTTCGGCGAGGCCGAGGAAATCGCCCCCGCCCGGCGCACTCCCGGGCAGTGGCTGAACCTCAAGGGCATTTCCCGGCACAACC
The DNA here is from genome assembly GCF_009192735.1 of Arthrobacter gandavensis. Taxonomy (GTDB): domain Bacteria; phylum Actinomycetota; class Actinomycetes; order Actinomycetales; family Micrococcaceae; genus Arthrobacter_B; species Arthrobacter_B citreus. Next base: position 1,054,444 of record NZ_VTFU01000001.1, on the reverse strand, counting down.
TGAAGGAGCTCGACGCCGAGATTCCGCTGGGCGTGCTCACCGCCGTCACCGGCGTTTCCGGGTCAGGAAAATCCACGCTGGTCAGCCAGGTCCTGGCCGAAACGGTGGGGGAGCACGTCAACGGTTCCCCGGCAGTTGCGGAGGATCCCGAAACAGAGGCGGACGACGACGTCGACCCCGGCGCCTCGGTGCGCGACATTGCCGGGCTGGAGCATCTGGACCGCCTCGTGAAGGTGGACCAGCGGCCCATCGGCCGCACGCCGCGCTCCAACCTGGCCACCTACACCGGACTGTTCGACGCCGTCCGCAAGCTCTACGCCGCCACTGATGAATCCCGGGCACGCGGTTACAACGCCGGCCGTTTCTCGTTCAACATGGCCGGCGGGCGGTGCGAGACCTGCCAGGGCGAGGGGTTCCTCGCCGTCGAGCTGCTGTTCCTGCCCGGCACCTACGGGCCATGCCCGCAGTGTCACGGCGCCCGCTACAACGAGGAAACCCTCGAAGTGACCTACCGCGGCAAGAGCATTGCCGATGTGCTGGCCATGCGGGTGGAAACGGCCGCCGAGTTCCTCGCCGACGTACCGGCGGCGGCACGCAGCCTGCGGACCCTGCTCGACGTCGGCCTTGGGTACCTGCGCCTGGGCCAGCCCGCCACCGAGCTGTCCGGCGGTGAAGCGCAGCGCATCAAGCTGGCCACCGAGCTGCAGCGTGCCCGCCGCGGCCACACCCTCTACCTGCTCGATGAACCCACCACCGGACTGCATCCCCAGGACGTCCGCCTGCTGCTGGCCCAGCTCAACCGCCTCGTGGACGCCGGAAACACCGTCGTGGTGGTGGAGCATTCCATGAACGTGGTGGCCTCCGCGGACTGGGTCATCGACATGGGCCCGGCCGGAGGAGACGACGGCGGCCGCGTTATCTGCGCCGGCACGCCCGCCGACGTGGCGGCCTGCTCAGCCAGCCGGACGTCGTCGTACCTGGCGGCCGCCCTGAAGGCGCTGCCCTGAACCGGAGCCGTCCCCAGCTGAAGATCAAGAATAGATAACACCAGCCCCACAGGTCTTTTGTGGGGCTGGTGTTACTTTTGATGCCTGTGTAGCGTTCTAGTACCTCTTTGGCGGCTTCGCAGAAGGGCGAACCGTGTCAGCACGAGGACATTCTGCCCACACAAGGAAGTGATCGGCACATGGCTGCATTCAGCCGCAGGCAATTGCTCGGCGCAGGTCTGGGAGCAGCGGCGGGAGGGTTCCTCTCCGCCTGCAGCACACCCGGGACCGTGTCGGTGAATACGGCACCAACCATCGCACCGGCGGGCGGGGAGAAGATCACCCTTTCCTACTGGGCATGGCTGAAGGACCTGCAAAAGGTCCTGGACGTCTGGAATGCCGCCAATCCCAACGTGCAGGTGGAAGCAACTTGGATCCCGGGCGGCAACCAAGGCGGTTACCAGAAGCTCTACTCCGCGCTGGCCGCCGGCGCCGGCCCGGACATCGGCCAGGTCGAAATGCGCTCGATTCCGGAATTCATGCTGGTCAACGGGCTGGTCGACCTCTCGCGGTACGGCGCCAACGAGTACGCACCGCTGTATGACGAGACCCTGTGGCAGCAGGTCAGCTACATGGACGGCGTCTATGCGATCCCGCAGGACTCCGGTCCGATGGCGATGTTCTACCAGCCCGAAGTCTTCAGCACGGTGGGCGTCACGGGCACCCCGCGCACGTGGCCCGAATGGGCTGAGGTTGCTGCGGAACTCCGCGGGCTCGACGTCTATATCGACTGCTTCCCACTGGCTGATGCCTCGGTCTTTGCCGCACTGGCAGGCCAGGCCGGTGCCCAATGGTTTAGGGCCGAGGAAGACGGCTGGGTCATCAACATGACCGATGATGCCACCCTCCAGGTTGCTGACTTCTTTGATCAGGCGATCGACAAGGACCTGGTCCAGATCGGGTACGGTGCCTACACTCCGGCCTGGTTCGCCGCGGCCTCCCAGGGAAAGATCGCGTCTGTCGTCACGGCCAGCTGGGGAGACGCGCTCGTGGAGGGTGTCAGCGGCGGCGCCGGGAAATGGAAGGGCGCGCGCATGCCGGTCTGGGAAGGCTCCGGATTCGGCTCCAGCTACCTCGGAGGTTCGACGGCGGCGGTGATGTCCAGCAGCAAGCATCCGCGGGAGGCGCTGGAATTCGCGGTTTGGATGACGACGTCGAAGGAAGGGATCGACGCGATGATCGCCAACAGCGGCATCGGGTGGTCCCCGGCGAAGGACTTCATCGGCACGTCCCGGCAGAGCGGTTCCGAGTTCTTCAGCGGCCAGGCCTACAACCGGGAAATTTTCGTTCCGGCTGCCAAGGAGCAAAATCCGGACTGGTCATGGTGGCCCACCACCCAGCAGTCCTTCAACATCCTCAGCGACGGTTTCCGCCGCAAGACCTCGGGAACCAGCCTGGTGGATTCGATCGCCGAGTCGGAACGGCAAATCATGACCGTTTTCGAGAACAAGGGTCTGACTATCCGTAAGGAGCAGGCATGAGCGCCGCGATTGATCCGGTCCGTACGCCCGATCCGGCCCGGGCGCCCGCGGCGGACAGCAGCACCCGGCGGCCGGCGCGTCCCGCCAGTCGGAACGCGGCCACCGCACGGGCCCCTTGGATGCTGCTGGCGCCCTTCCTGGCTCTCTTCGTCCTGACCTTCGTGCTGCCGATCATCGTGGCCATCGGCTCCAGTTTCACGAAGGTCACCCGCAGCGGACTCTTCGGTGAAGACGGCATTACCAGCGGCTTCGCCGGGTTCTCCAACTACGCCCAAGCACTGGAAGACGGCAATTTCACCGCTTCCATTGGCCGCATGCTCCTGTTCGGCGCCGTGCAGGTCCCGGTCATGATCGTTCTGTGCACGGCGCTGGCCCTGATGCTTGAGTCGGCGTCGGCAAAGTGGCCATCCTTTTTCCGGGCGGCGTACTTCCTGCCCTATGGAGTGCCCGGTGTCATCGCCACGATCCTGTGGTCCTTCCTGTACATACCGGGGCTGAGCCCGCTCTTTGATGTGGCCGCCCTGGTGGGTCTGACACCCGACTTCCTGGGCCCGTCAACGGTTCTGTGGTCCATCGCCAACATCGTCCTCTGGAGCTACACCGGCTACAACATGCTCATCATTGTTGCCCAGCTGAAAGCGATTCCAACGGAGCTGTACGAGGCGGCCCGCGTTGACGGTGCCTCCACCTGGCGGGTGGCGCGCAGCATCCAGCTGCCGCTGATCCGGCCGGCACTGCTGCTGACCACCGTTTTTTCCATCATCGGCACCCTGCAGCTTTTCGCTGAGGCGCAGGTCCTCAAAACCGTATCGCCGGCCATCGACAGCCAGTACACGCCAAACCTCAGCGCGTACACGACGGCGTTTGCCTACAACGAGTACAACGTCGCCGCGGCGCAGGCGGTCCTGATCGCCGTCGTCGCCTTTGCTCTCTCCTTCACCTTCCTCAAGCTGACGAACAGGAAGTCCTCATGAGCACCAGCACCGCGCCTCCGCCCTCAGCTCCCGCCGGCGACGGGGAATCGACGCCGGTTCCATCTCACCGGCGCAAAGCGGATCGTTCAAGCTCGCTTGAGTCCTCCGCCGGGGCCACCGGCGCGTCAAAGATTATCGTCACGTCCATTCTGGTGATCGTTGCCATCTACTTCCTCGTGCCGGTCTACTGGGTCATTGTTGCCTCCACCAAGTCGACGGAAGATCTCTTTGGCACCAACGGTTTCTGGTTCGCGCCAACCTTCTCCCTCTGGGAGAACCTCCGCGCGGTCCTTAGCTACGACGGCGGAGTGTTTGCCCGCTGGTTCCTGAACTCGGTGATTTATGCCGGTTTCGGTGGACTGATCGCCACCTACTTTGCCGCTGCCGGCGGATATGCGCTGGCAATGTACGAATTCAAGGGCAGGAACCTGGTTTTCGGCACCATTTTGGGCGGAGTCCTGGTGCCGGGCACTGCCACGGCGCTGCCGCTGTTCCTGCTGTTCAGCCAGATGGGGATCGCCAACACGTACTGGAGTGTGCTGCTTCCCTCGCTTGTCTCGCCGTTCGGACTGTTCCTGTGCCGGATCTACGCCCAGGAAACCATGAGCCGGTCCCTGCTGGAGGCTGCCCGGATTGACGGAGCCAGTGAGCTGCGGATTTTCCACACGATCGGCCTGCGCCTGCTGACTCCTGCGCTGGTCACGGTTTTCCTGTTCCAGCTGGTGGGTATCTGGAACAACTACTTCCTTCCGCTGGTGATGCTCTCCGACACCAACCTCTTCCCGATCACCCTGGGCCTGAACAACTGGCTCAGCCAGGTGGACCGGCTGCCCGAATTCTATGAACTCACCACGGGCGGCGTCCTGCTGTCCGTTATCCCGTTGGGGATAGCAATGGTTGTCCTGCAGCGCTTCTGGCGCGGCGGACTTACGGAAGGATCCGTCAAGGCATGACCCTCTCCACCCCAGCACCGGCCTCCTACCTCATCGACCGTGGCCCGGGGACGGGTCAGCGCCGGCCGGCGCGGTCCCGCCTGCGCTCGGATGCTCCCGAGCTGTCCTTGAACGGCCAATGGCGCTTTCGGCTGCTGGCCGGTGCCCCGGGAACACCGGGGGGAGCCGGTGCCCTGCCCGCAGGCGAGGGGCCCGACGACGTCGCGCTGGACACCTGCGACGACTCATCCTGGGACGTGATCACCGTTCCGTCCCACTGGGTGCTGCAGGAGGACGGACGCTATGGACGGCCGATCTACACCAACGTGCAGTACCCCTTCCCGGTGGAACCCCCGTTTGTGCCGGATCAAAACCCGACCGGAGACTACCGCCGGACGTTTGACCTGCCGGTGGAATGGGCGGGCGCCGCGGAGGTGGTGCTTCGCTTTGACGGGGTGGAGTCGATGTACCGGGTGTGGATGAACGGCACCGAGATCGGCGTCGGCACCGGCAGCCGCCTGGCACAGGAATGGAACGTCACTGCTGCCGTCCGGCCCGGCAGCAACCTGCTGGTGGTGCGGGTGCACCAATGGAGCGCAGCCAGCTACCTCGAGGACCAGGACCAGTGGTGGCTGCCGGGCATCTTCCGCGACGTCACTCTGCTGGCGCGTCCGGCCGGCGGAATCGAAGATGTCTGGCTGCAGACGCCCTGCCGTGGAACCGGGGCTGAGATAGTTCCGGAAATCCGGGCTGGCCTCGATGCTTTTCCCGTCACGCTGTCGGTGCCGGAACTGGATCTGGAGGTCAAATGGCAATCTGCCGCCGACGTCGGACCGGTTGCTGTTCCGCAGGTGGAACCGTGGTCGGCGGACCGGCCGCGGCTGTACGACGCCGTGGTGGCGAACGCCGCCGAAACGCTGACTCTGCGGATTGGCTTCCGGACCGTGGAAATCCGCGGCGACCGGTTCCTGGTCAACGGAAAACGGGTGGTCTTTCACGGCGTCAACCGGCACGAGGCGAACCCGGACCTGGGCCGGGTGTTTGATGAAGAGTTTGTCCGGGCCGACCTGCTGATGATGAAGCAGTTCAACGTGAACGCGATCCGCACCAGCCACTATCCGCCCCATCCCCGGGTGCTGGAACTGGCCGACGAGCTCGGGTTCTGGGTGATCCTGGAGAACGACCTGGAAACCCACGGGTTCGAAGCGCATGGCTGGACCGGTAATCCGAGTGACGACCCCGCGTGGCGGGATGCGTACCTCGACCGGATGGAACGCACTGTGGAGCGGGACAAGAACCATCCCTGCATCGTGATGTGGTCGCTGGGCAATGAGGCCGGCACCGGCATGAACCTGGCGGCGATGGCGGCATGGACCCACGCCCGGGATTCCGGCCGGCCGGTGCACTACGAGGGCGATTACACCGGGGCGTACACGGACGTTTATTCGCGGATGTATTCCTCCGTTCCGGAGACCGCCGCCATCGGCAGCGATGAGTCCGGTGCCGTCCTGCTCGGGTGCTCGGCGGCGGAATCGGCGCGGCAGCGGACCAAGCCTTTTATCCTGTGCGAGTATGTGCACGCGATGGGCAACGGTCCCGGTGCCATTGACCAGTACGAGGACCTCGTGGACCGGTATCCCCGGCTGCACGGCGGTTTTGTCTGGGAATGGCGGGACCACGGAATCCGCACCCGCACAGCGGATGGCACCGAGTTCTTTGCCTACGGCGGGGATTTCGGCGAAACGGTGCATGACGGGAACTTCGTCATGGACGGGATGGTGCTGTCCGACTCCACCCCAAGCCCTGGCCTGCACGAGTACAAGCATGTTGTTGCCCCTATCCGCATCGCCTTCGAAGCAGCGGAGGGGAAGCACACGGTACGGTTCACGAACCTCCGCCACAGCGCCGACGCGGCCGATGTCCTGTTCCGCTGGTACGCGGAGGAGGACGGTGTCTTGATCGAGTCCGGGGAGTTCGACGTCGCGGGTGCCTCCGGCGGTGCGCTCGCAGCCGGGGACACTCATGTCGTTTCGCTGCCGAATATTCCCGCCGAGTCCGGCGGGGAGCTGTGGTTGACGGTGGAAGCGGTCCTGCGCGGGGACACGGCATGGGCTCCGGCCGGCCACCAGCTCTCCGCGGCACAGCTGGATCTTTCCGGACCGGGAGCGGCCGCGGCTTCCCGGCGCGGAGCACCCGGGGCGGGGGCGGCCGCCGGCCCGCAGGCTGCCCGCACTGCGTCCGCCGGCACCGCGGCCGCTGGCACGGTCCATGCCGGGAGCGGCCTGGAATCCCGGATCACACTTGGCCCAGCCGAGTTCCGGGACGGAAGGCTCAGCGCGCTGAACGGAGTGCCCGTTGACGGGCCGCGGCTGGAACTCTTCCGTGCCCCGACCGACAATGACCGCGGTGCCAGCCGCGGCTCCTACGACGCGGCCGATCCGGAGCTGAACAACGGAAACGGAGTCCCGGCGCCTCCGGTTGCCGACACTTGGAAACAGGCCGGCCTGGACCGGATGGCCGGCCGGGTCGAAGCGGTCAGTTCCGGTGCCGGGTGGCTGCGCCGCCGCACACGGTGGGCCGCTGCCGAACAACGCAGCGCAGTGTATGTGGACGAGTTCTGGGAGCTCACCGGCTCTCAGGAGGTGACCCTGCGGCTGGACCTGGTGCCTACTGCGGGCTGGGACGTGGTCTGGCCGCGGCTGGGAGTGCGCTTCGACCTGCCGGGAACCGTGGACGGCGCCTCGTGGTTCGGCACCGGTCCGCTGCCGTCGTATCCCGACAGCCGCCGCGCAGCCATGACGGGCCGATACGCGGCGGGCATTAACGAGCTGGCCGTGAACTACGCTCGGCCGCAGGAGAACGGCCACCGCAGCGACGTGCGCGAACTGTTGCTGCGCGAAGGCCCGGAACCGCGGCTGCGGATCACCGCCATGCCTGACGAGCGCGGACGCCGCCCCGGTTTCACCCTTGCCCGCCACACCGCGCAGCAGCTCGCTGGTGCTGCGCATCCGCATGAGCTGCCGCCGTCGGACCGGTCCTATCTTTACCTGGACGCGGCGCAGCACGGACTGGGATCGCGTGCCTGCGGTCCCGATGTGTGGCCGGATTTCATCCTTAAACCCCAGGCCCGTAGTCTGCACCTGAGGATTGGCTCACCGGAGTAAGGACGGTGCCGCCGGTTCGGGCATGCCCCGACAACGCCGGCCTTGTACTCCGCCCACAAATGCCCCGGCATACCCCGACAATGCCCACCCGAGACAACGAGGATAAACGCCATGACCCAGGAGCCGCAGCCCGTAATCGACACCCGGCCAGAACCACCGAACGCTGGAAGTGAACGGGAAATCCTGTGCGGTTTCCTCGACTTCCTCAGGGCCACTGCCGTGTTCAAGGCCCAGGGATTGAGTGACGCCGATGCCGCGCGCCGGGTCCTGCCGTCCCTGACCACTGTGTCCGGGCTGCTGCGGCATTTGGCCGACGTTGAGCGGTCCTGGTTCCGCGAACGCCTCGACGGTCAGGACGGTGTACCCACCCGGTGGAGCGACGAGGAGCCCGACGGCGAATTCCTGGTGGGGCCCGACGATAGCCTGGCCGGGATCATCAAGGACTACGAGGACGCCTGCGCCGAATCCCGGGAGGTGCTCTCCCGCTACAGTCTCGACGACGTGAGTCCCCACAACCCCTCCGGGCATAACGTCCGTTGGATTCTCACGCACATGATCGAGGAAACCGGACGGCACTGCGGGCACCTGGACATTGTGCGCGAACTCCTGGACGGAACAACGGGGGAGTAACCGAAGATTACCCGGCGGGAACCCGTGAAAAGCTGGGCCGATTTCCCCGCGCCACGGTTCCGTTCGAGAGGAAGTCACCAAGCGGAGTCGAAGGAATACACGACTGATTTATCCGGCCCTGCTGAATTTTCCATGCTGCATAGCCCCTGCAAACAGGTTCTTTACCGTGAAACCCCCAAATTTAAAAGAGCACAAGTGGTAACTGCGGGTATTTTTCCCGAAATACCAGTAATGATGCTTGTCATTTCTGCGAAAACCCGGAATACCCGTACTTTGATCCCATCTCACTTCCGCTCGCTCCATTTCGCACTAAGGGGATCACGTGACCAGTTACAACACGCGCAGAAAGGCACGGCGGGCCACAGTCCTTGCCGTGGGCAGCGCACTTCTGCTCTCTCCGATGGCGGCTACGGCCGCTCCGGCCTCACCGCCGTCGGACCAGATCCGCGCCACCGCAACGGGCTCCCCTGACGCGGCAGGCACCCTGGCCCGGATGGATGACCGGCCGGATCAGGCGGCCGATGAACGCCGGACCCTGAACCAGCAAGCCGTGGAGCAGGTCGTCCGCGGCGAGAAGCAGCCTGCGGTCCGGGGCGGCTCCCAATCGGTGGAGGTGGCTCCCGGCCAGTGGGCCGAGTATGGCCTTGAGGACAGTGACCAGATCCTGTCCTTCCTCATTGGCTTCGGCAGCCAGAGCGATCCACGGTTCCCGAATGCCGCCCCGGGGCCGGTGCAGAACCAGATTCCGGCGCCGGACCGCAGTACGGACAACTCGACGTATTGGGAGCCGGACTTTGACCGGGAGCATTATCTGGACATGTTCTTCGATCCTCAGGGCGAGTCACTGACGACCTTGTATGAGGAGCTCTCCAGCGGCCGGTACACAGTGGCCGGTGACGTCAGCGACTGGGTTACCGTCCCCTACAACTCGGCCAGCTACGGTGAGACCGAGAGCCAGACGGACATGACCCGTTTCATCCAGGATGCGGCAAACGCGTGGTACGACGCCCAGCTCGCTGAGGGCAAGAGCCCGGCGGACATCGATGCGTACCTTGCCGCTTTCGATCAGTGGGACCGCTACGACTACAACAACAACGGAAACTTCGATGAGCCGGACGGCTACATCGACCACTTCCAGGCCATCCATGCCGGAGAGGGTGAAGAAGCCGGTGCGCCGTCGTCGGCTATCTGGTCGCACCGCTGGTCCGCAGGTCAGGCCGGCCGGGGCACGCAGGGCCCTGCTGACAACCTCTTCGGCGGAGTCAAGATCGGGGACTCCGATGTGTGGATCCGCGATTACACCACGGAACCGGAAAACGGCGGTCTCGGTGTCTTTGCCCACGAATACGCCCATGACCTGGGGCTGCCGGACCTGTATGACACCAGCGGAGGAGAGAACGGCACCGGTTTCTGGACGCTGATGAGTTCAGGTTCCTGGCTGGGCCACGGTGACGGTTCCATCGGCACCACACCCAACCACATGGGAGCCTGGGAGAAACTCCAGCTGGGATGGCTGGACTATGAGGTGGCATCGGCCGGCGAAAAGTCCACGCATATGCTCGGTGCCTCGTACCACGCCACGAAGAAACAGCAGGCCCTGGTGGTGACGCTTCCCCGCGACGCCCAGGGGAACGGCCGCTACTACATTGCCGAGAACCGGCAGTACGCAGGCTATGACAGCACACTGCAGACCGGACCGTACAACTTCGGCTGGGGTGTCAGCGCGCCGGACACGGTGGAACACTACCCGTACCAGAACGGGTTGCTCATTACGTACTGGAACGCCGGGCAGCGCAACAACAACACCCGCCAGCACCCCGGTGCCGGACTGGCCCTTCCCGTGGATGCCCGTCCCCAAAGCCTGCTGTGGTCTGACGGAACCTTGGTGCGCAACCGTATTCAGAGCTTCGATGCCACGTTCGGCAAGGAAGCTACTGACCCGATCAGCCTGCACCGTGAAACACCGGCGGGCCTGACCACTCTGAAGGTGCCGTCCCGTCCCGGCATAGCCGTCTTCGACGACACCAACCCGAATGCCTACTACGATCCCGCGAATCCGCAGGCAAGTGTGCTGGTGGCCGGAACCGGAACCAAGATTCAGGTAATCCAAAGCAATTCCAAGGGCATGATGACCGTCAGGGTCAACTAGCCAATTACTCGTTGGCGGACTGAAATGAACAGCCAGTTTGCCGTTGGCGGACTGAAATGAAGCGGCAGGGACCGAAGATTGGATTTCGGTCCCTGCCGTTTCTTTGAGCAGGCCGGGTCGGCAGGATTACTGGGTTCCGGCACCACCGGAGACGATCGACGAGCCGGTTGCCGAATTTGCGTCCAACTTTTCCCACACGGTGAAACTGCGCCGCGTGGCCATAACCAGCAGGGCGGCAACGGTAAAAAACGCCGCCGCTATACCGAACGGGGCCCGCAGGCCGAGGTGTGTCGCGAGGAGGCCACCCAGGGCAGCGCCCGCGGCCAGGCCGCACAGCCCCACCAACCGGCCGACGGAGCCAACGCGTCCCATCATGTGCGCCGGAACTGCCTTCTGCCGGATGGTTGTGGCCAGGACATTCCAGATGACGGCATGGGCCATGTAAACAGCAAGGCTAAGCCCCACCGGCCAAACGCTGGTGGTGGCGGCGATCACCGCAAAGGCGGCCGCTCCGGTCAGGAGCACCGCAGCTATTGCCCTGCCGTAACCGATCGCGCGCCGCAGCGGGCCGGCCACCACGCTGCCGGCTAATCCGCCCAGTGCCGAGACCGACAACAGCAGCCCGTAGCCCGCGGCGTCGAGCTGCAGCACGTCCTGCGCGTAGAGCACCAGATACGAGAAGGGAATCATGTACCCCACGCTTGCCAGTCCACCGATGATGATCAGGGTCCGCACGACCGGGTGGCGCATGGCCCACACGGCTCCTTCCCGGATCTGGCCGGAAACTCCCGCGTCCGGCATGGCACGGCTGGCGGGGCGGGACAGGGCGGAGGGATGGTCTGGGTCGCTGGGGGCGGTGCCGGCCGATGCGGTGCCAGCCTCGCTTCCCACCGGCTGGTAGCAGTCGCGAAGCCGCCAGTATGCGGCTCCTGCCAGGAGGAAAGCTCCCACCGTGACCAGGGACGGGGCAAACGCCGCGAGGGCAAACAGAAAGCCGCCCAGCGGAGGTCCGATGAACTCATCCACCAGGGTTTGGGTTCCAGCGATCCGGGAGTTGGCCCGGTCCAGCTGTTCCGGTGGAACCGCCTGCGGCAGGACGGCAACCGCTGCGCTGTCTGAGATCGTTTCGACAACGCCCATAAAGGCATAAACGGCGTACAAAGCAGCCAGGGGAGTGGCTTCGGCAATTATCAGGGCGGTGAGGCCGGCAAAGATCGCTGCCCGGGACAGGTTGGCCAAAAACAGCAGCCGGCGCCGGTCCACCCGGTCCACCAGGACCCCGATCCCCAGGACCGTCAGCAGCCGCGGCGCGGTGTAGAAGATCGAGAGAGCGGCAATGGCCAAAGGGTCTTTGGTGATGGCGGCTGCCAGCAGGGGCAGGGCGATGAACGTGATGCCGTCAGCCAGGTTGGAGGCGGCGTTGCCCGTCCAGATCTTTCGGTACTCTGATCCGAGTTTCATCCGCGCCCCCCATTGGCCATCCGGCATGCATCAACGGCGAGGCGGCCATTCGAAAATGCCGTCACCGAAAGCAAGGGCCAGTCAACCACAACCTGGCGCTCACGAGTGACGCGGCTTCACGGAACGGGCGGGAAAGCTTCTGCTCAGTCACCGTGGTTTTGCTCGAGCCAGGCCCTGAGCCGGGAGTAAAGCTCCGGGGTGTCCTGCTCCGCGGCGTCCGCGCTCACCCCGGTCAGGCCCGACAGCCGCACGCTGAACACTGACTCGCTGTCCCCAGTGGGCGTGATGAGGTATTCCAGCTCGCCCGCCGGCTCGCCGGCCACCCTTTCATCCCAGCGCGCGTCGAATGTCATCACCAGCCGGTAGGGGGCATCAGTCTCCTGGACGGTTCCCACAATAAGGTCTTCGCCGTCGGCGCTCATGGAGTAATCGGTGCCCGGTTCCATCGGCCCGCGGAGAACCGAGTTCCACATCCAGCTGCGCGTCACGTTGGTGGCGGTGAGTGCGCGCCACACCTCGTCGGGCGGACACGCCACAGCGGCGGAATAGATGATCTCAGTGGAAGCAGCATTGGGCATGGCAGTTGCCTTTCCGTACAGCGCTGTGTGGGCGTGCGCGGGCCGGAGGGATGGACAGTGGGAGACCCGGACCGGTGGCCGAGAGTAATTCAGCGCTCCCCGGTGCGCCAGCGCATGTTGCCGGATCGTTACCGCTGCCCGGTCCCGTCCAGGGCAGCTTGCCAGCGGGTCACGCATCGAACCGGACAAAGGCGCGCAGCGGCAGGCCGGCGTCGTCGTCCGCCGGCAAGTCTCCGCCTGCCTGCCGGTAGCCAAGGGACTCGTAAAAGGTTTTCTGTCCGGGTTCGGTGTCCGTCAGCAGCACTTTTTGGCGAACATGCGCAAAGGGCGCGAGTACCAGCTCGACCAGGCTTCGGCCCAGGCCCGTGCGCTGGTGCCGCGGATCAACCAGGACGTCCTGGAGGTAACAGACCGTGTGTCCATCGGAAACGACCCGGGCCAGGCCCACCAGTTCCGGTCCCTCCCAGGCCACCGCCACTTTCGCGGACCCCGCCAGTCCTGCGGCCAGGGTGTGCGGTGCATCCGTGTACGCGCTCCAGCCCACAGAATCGTACAGGCGGACGACGGCGGCAAGGGGCAAATCGCTGCCAGCGGCGATTTCAGGGGTGGGCATGGCGACAGCCTACCGGCATGTGCAGCAAATTCCGGGACCTCTTGTGCAGGTGGAATCCGCGTGGCACTATCGACCTTCGATAGATAATTGCCGTCAGTCAATCTATGGGGGATATTCATGACCAAAGCAGCCGCAGCTGAGCTCAAGCTGATCGTTGCCATCCTGTTCGCCGGGGCTGTGGTTGCCCAGACCGTCGTCCTGCCGTGGATGGGCGCGGACGTCGTCGCGCACTTTCCGGAAGCCGAGAACCTGTATCGGCCCGTCCTGGTGCTGTCCGTCCTTGCGGTGGCCTGTGTTGAGGCGGCGCTGGTGTGTCTTTGGAGACTGCTGACGCTGGCTGGCCAGGACCGCCTCCGACGGCGGGACTCTCGTCCCTGGTTCATAACCCTGGTGTTGTCGCTGCTGGCCGCTGCCGGGCTGATGGGAACGGTTCTGGCCGTGATCACTGAGGCGGACCAGGGCACGGGCGGCCCGATCCCGCCGCTGGCGCTGCTGCTGGGGATCGGGGGATGCGCAGCTGCTGCGCTGATCGGCATGGCGAAGTACCGCCAGCTGAGCCGGGCGGCCGAACATCGCCAGTTCCCGTGAGCAGGCCGCATGAGGGCAGGCGCTGGGGCCACGAGACATGGCTGGGGTTCGCGGTCGGGTTTTTGTGCCTGACCCCGGTCTCGACATTCTTCGCGTTCGCTTCCGGCTTTGATTTTGATCCGGACGACTACCCCGGCTCGTACTATCTGGAACAGATTCCCCGGCGCCAGGCGATGATGGCCATCACCTTGCTGGTTCCCGCGGTGGCGGCCGCGTCGGCAGCGGTGGCCGCCGGAATGCAGCCCCGTCGATGGCCAAAGACCTTGACAGCAGCAGTGATCTTTGCGCTGGCCGCCCTGGATTTTTGGTTGTGCTGGGTGCTGGGAAGCGAGGCCGTGGAGAATGCCAGACGCTATTCGGAGAACTTCTAGCGTGGGACTTCATTCCCGGTATTTCCCGAAGTGCGGCAGGCCATGCCGTGTTCGGCCGGTGATAGGATTTCGAAAAGTAAAAAAGCAGGCAATGAAGGGATCAGAGTGGCTAGGCGTTCTGGAAGGGACCGTCTAGCAAAGGGTAAATACGCCCGAACGGCCAAGGCGACAGCGTTTCTGATTGCCGGGCTGCTGATTTTTTTCGGGGGAAGCGCCTTGGGTATGGGTGTGGTCCTCAAGGCTCACGATGACCACAGAGTCCTGGACGAAGGTGTCCGAACCACCGGCGTCATCACCAAAGTCGAGTTTTCCACCGGTGGCAGGCAAGAAGAATACAAGGAACTGACGGTTTCCTTTCTCACCGAGGATAGACGTATTTACGCCAAAGGCTCCCGTGAGCGCTATTACGAGCATATCGATGGACCAAAATCGACAGTTGCAACCGAAATGCATGGAGAGAAAAGGATAGTTTTCTATGATCGCTCTAACCCAAGCAAGTCGGTCATAGAGGGCGAGCCTCAATCATTCACCGCGGGTTATCTGGTGATCATGCTCTCGGTTGGCTTCGGAGCTTCGTTCGTCTGGACGGGTTGGGGTGGTCTGCGGAGCAACCAATCGTGACAAGGCGGAACCGCCCAGCCACTACTTCCGAAAACGGCCCGGGCGGCGAAGCGTCCCTAGCGGGCAGCCGTGGTGTCCTTGTCCTTTTCCTTCTCCACCAGCGGGTCCGGATCCAGGAACGCCACGGTAAGCACGGCCGCCGTCTGCTCGATCTGCCATTCGCGTGCGCCGAGGCCCCGGAGGGCCGCACTGATGCTGTCCAGGTTAATGTCGGCCGGCGGACGCCAGGCGACCCGGCGCAGGGTGTCCGGCGTCAGCAGGTTCTCGATCGGCAGGTTCAGCTTCTCGGCGACCGCAGCCAGCCGCGGCTTTGCCGTCTGGAGCCGGGCTGCTGCCACCGGATCGTTCTTGGCCCACACCCGCGGGGGCGGCGGCGCATGCGTGGGGATGTGCAGCGGCGGCAGGTCCGTCGAGGAACGGCCCGCGGAGATGCAGCGCATCCACCGCGGAGCCTCCTTCTGGGCGGCACGGCCGTGAAAACCCGGGGTGGACAGCAGCTGCGGCACCGTGGCGGGCATGGCCCTGGCGGCGGCCACGATGGCCGAGTCGGGGATCAGCCGTCCCGGAGCGGTGTCGCGGTTTTCGGCAAGGTGCTCGCGTTCGGTCCACAGTTCGCGCACGACGGCGAGCTGGCGGCGGTCCCGCAGCTGGTGCATTCCGTTGGTGCGGCGCCACGGATCCACCCGCGGGGGAGCCGGGGGAGCCGTGCGGATGGCTTCGAACTCCTGTTCGGCGAAGCTGAGCTTCCCGGCGTCGTCGAGCAGTTTGATCAGTTCGATCCGCAGTTCCGCCAGGACCTCAACGTCCAGTGCCGCGTAGCGGAGCCAGGGCTCGGGCAGCGGACGTGTGGACCAGTCCGCGGCGGAATGTTCCTTGGCCAATGTGAAGCCGAGCAGGTTCTCGATGACGGCGGCCAGTCCAACGCGGGGAAGCCCCGCCAGCCGTGCGGCCAGCTCCGTGTCGAAGAGCTTGTCCGGCCACATGCCCAGTTCGGACAGGCAGGGAAGGTCCTGGGTGGCGGCGTGCAGGATCCATTCCACGCCGGACAGGGCATCGTTGATGATGTCCAAATTGTCGAACGGTTCCGGGTCGATCAGCCAGGTGCCGGAGCCCTCACGGCGGATCTGGACCAGGAAGGCGCGCTGGCCGTAGCGGAAGCCGGAGGCGCGTTCGGCGTCGACGCCGGCGGGCCCCGTTCCCGCGGCCAGGGCCTTTGCCGCTCGTTCCAGGCCCCTGGGGGTGTCGATGATCAGGGGCACCCCGTCTTTTGGTGCCTCCAGCAACGGGAGCTGCGGGGGCTCAACGTTCTGGTCAGCGGATGGGGTTTGCGTGGAGGAGCCGGGTATTTGCGCGGTCATAAGAACTTCAGTCTATCGAGTCTGCCGGTGCCGTGGTGACAGGGCGGAGCCTGCCGGCCGGGCACGGGATGTAATGGCAAGCGGCGGAAGGCATCGCTGGCTGGCGGCTTAACTGCGGCGCACCCGGGGCAGGGGAGTAACGCCCTCCGGCAGCGGCGGCAGTCCGGCGAAGGTGCAGACCATGTCCGACCATGCCTCCAGATGCGCCTGAACGTCTGCTGAGTCCGGCGTCCAGGATGCCCGCAGTTCAATGTCGATGGCGTCGCCGCGGCCGGCAAGGGTGCCGTAGCTTTCGGACAGGATCCGGGTGGCGGTTCCGCCGGCGGAGGAGTAGCCGGCTTTGTGTTCCTGCAGGGCTTCCACCAGCCACGTCCAGGCCACGGAGCCAACCAGTTCGTCGTTGCCCATATCCGGTTCCAGCTCGGCCCTGATGTAGGTGACAATGCGGAAGGTCCCGTTCCAGACGGCGGATCCTTCCGGGTCATGCAGCAGGATGAAGCGGCCTGTGGCCAGTTCGGTCTGCTCCGGAATCACGATTCCGGAGGGGCCGTGGCCCAGGCCCTCGTCCCGTGCCAGCGGCCCGGAGGCGAGGACTTCCGCGCCCAGCGACACCGCGAAGGGAGCCAAGCGGGTGGGAGCCGGAATTTCATTAAGATGCAGCTCTGGCCGGCACTGCGCCCTGCGCAGCGAACCAAGGGCTTTCAGGAATTCCGGGGGTACTTGTGATAAGTCACCAATTGCACTCACCTCCGCAGACTACGGGTGCCGGCACGGGGTGGAGGTTGAGGCTCGCCGACGTATCCCATTCGTTACCTGTCCAGCCTAGGTTCGGGTTTCTCCCGCCGGAAGGCCGAAGGGCGGCTTCGGCCAAAAGGCCACAGGGCGGCTTCGGGCAAAAGGCCACAGGGCCGCCGAAGCGGAAGGGGTGCCCACTGTTTCCCCGCTTCACATTCCGGAAGGCGCCGCCCCCGGCCCTAGTCTTGAATCCTGGTCAACAAACAAGGAGCAGGCGTGTCAAAGGGTTATTCCCATATTGTGATCGGAGCCGGAGCCATTGGTTCGGCGACGGCGTACTGGCTTCAGGCCAACGGGGCGGAGCGCGTGCTCGTGCTGGAGCAGTATGACCTGCTCAACACTCTGGGATCCTCGGGGGACCATTCCCGGATAATTCGCCATGCCTACCACAGCACCGCCTACACCTCGCTCACCCACGCGATGTTCGAGACCTGGGACCGGGTGGAGGAACGCTCGGGTCTGAAGCTGGTGCATAAAACCGGAGGTTTGGACCTCGCGCCGTCCACCGGCGTGGGGATGGCCGACATCAACGGGTACCGGACCGCCATGGACGCCGTCGGCATCCCGTACTCCATGCTTGATGCCGCTGAAATACGTGCGCGCTACCCGCAGTGGCGCATCGACGACGACGTTGTGGGCATGTATCAGGATGAGGGAGGGCTGCTGGATATTCGTAAGTCCGTCTCCGCGCACACTTCGCTGGCTATGGCCGGCGGTGTGGAGTTCCTGCCGCGGACAAAGGTTGAGGCGATTACCGTCCGGAACTCTGACGTTGTGGTCACTTCCTCCGGCGGGACGTTCACCGCGGACCATTTGGTGGTCTGCGCCGCCTCCTGGCTGGGAGAGCTGATGCCTGATCTTGGCCTGAATTTCCGTCTGACCCTGTCCCAGGAACAGGTGAGCTACTTCGCCGGCGAAAACCTGGCCAAATTTACCCCGGATAAATTCCCCATCTGGGTTTGGCACGACACTGAAACGTATTACGGCTTTCCGGTCTACGGCGAGGCCGCCGTGAAACTGGCACGGGATATGCGCGGGCACTACATTACGAGCGCAGAACGGGCTTTCGAGGGTGATGAAACCGAGGCGGCCGTTCTGCGGGGATTCCTGGCCGCACACCTGCCGGAAGCGGCCGGACCGTCGCTGGCCAATAAAACCTGTGTTTATGACATGCCGGCGGACCGGGATTTTGTCTTGGATACGCTTCCCGGACATCAGCATGTCGCTGTCTTCAACGGTGCCGGTCATGCCGGTAAGTTCAGCAGCCTGATCGGCAGGATCATGTCCGAGCTGATGCTGCAGGGAAGCACCGAATATCCCGTTGACGCCTTCAGCCTGACGCGGCCGGCCATCACCGATCCGAACTTCGACACCATGTTCCGGTTGGTCTGAACCCCCTGGCCATTTGCGGCCGGTCCCGGGCTGCGGTAAGCGGACCCGGGACCGGCAGGAGCTCAAGCGCTAGCTGATCGGCAGCGCTTCCGGGTCCTGGGGAGCCGCGGGAGCCTGAGGGCCGGCGGCAACCTCACGGGCAATGGCCTCGGCAAACGCGTCGACGTCGGACTCGGAGGTGTCGAAGGTGCACATCCAGCGCACCTCGCCGGTGGCCTGGTCCCAGTCGTAGAACCGGAACGAGGACCGCAGCCGGTCGGCCACGCCGGCCGGCAGCTTGGCGAAGACGGCATTGGCCTCGGTGGCCTGGGTCAGCTCGACGCCGTCGATCTTCTCCACCGCGGCGCGCAGCCGCTGCGCCATGGCATTGGCGTGCGACGCCGACCGCAGCCACAGGTCATCCCCGTACAGGGCGATGAACTGCGCGGAGACAAAGCGCATCTTCGAGGCCAGCTGCATGTTCATCTTGCGCAGGTAATCCAGGCCGGGGGAGGCCTCGGGGTTCAGCGAGACGATGCACTCGCCGTACATCATGCCGTTCTTGGTTCCGCCCAGGGACAGGATGTCGACGCCGGCCTCGGATGTCATCGCGCCCAGGCCCACACCCAGTGCGGCGGCGGCGTTGCCCAGCCGGGCGCCGTCCATGTGCAGGGTCATGCCGTGTTTGTGGCAGTGCTCGGCGATGGCGGTGATTTCCTCCACCGTGTAGAGGGTGCCCAGCTCGGTGGACTGCGTGATGGACACGGCCAGCGGCTGCGCGCGGTGCTCATCGCCCCAGCCCCAGGCCTCCTGGTCGATCAGTGCGGGCGTGAGCTTGCCGTCCGGAGTGGGGATCTGCAGCAGCTTCATGCCGCCGATCCGCTCCGGTGCGCCGTTTTCATCCACATTGATGTGGGCTGTGGAGGCGCAGATGACGGCACCCCAGCGCGGCAGCAGTGACTGCAGGGCGGTCACGTTGGCGCCGGTGCCGTTGAACACCGGGAAGGCGCGCATTTGCTGGCCGAAGTGTGCGGCAAGCACCTCGCGCAGCTTGGCGGTGTAAACGTCCTCGCCGTAGGCCACCTGGTGGCCCTGGTTGGCGGCGGTCAGGGCGTCCAGGATTTCCGGATGCACACCGGAATAGTTGTCGGAGGCAAACGCTCGGATGGATATGTCATGCAGGGGGGAAATGTTGGTCACAGTGTCCAGTATCTCTTACGGTTCGATCAGTTTTCACCGGCAGTGCCGGCGAGGTTCCGCCGGGTTCCCGGCCGGCGGAGGAGTCGGGCCTAGGCTCCGGGAACCAGCGAAATGCGTTTGCCGTTCAGCGCGGCCGCATCCTCTGTGAAGAGCCCGACGACGGCGCCGGCCAGGTCCCGCACATCGGTGTAGGTGCTGAAATTGCGGTCCGGCTCGGCCTGACGCATCGAGTCATCCACCAGTGCCTTGACCACGAGGATGACGGCGGCCGACCGCTGGGGTCCAGGGTCCTGCTTGGCGCCGGACTGGGCCCGGCGGAAGCCCTGCGCGATGGCCTGCATCCAGGCTTCGGCAGCGGCCTTGGCCGCCGCGTATCCGGCGCCGCCGGCCGTGGGCGAATCGACGGCGGTGGAGGAGACGATCGCCAGCCGGCCGTCGTCGGACGCTGCCAGCTGGTCATAGAAGCTGCGGCTGACGTTGCGCAGGGTGCGCAGGATGTTGGTTTCCAGGAAGTCCCAGTCATCGTCGGTCTGGCCGGTGATTCCGCCGCCGCCGCGCCAGCCGCCCACCAGGTGGATCAGGCCGTCAATGCCGCCGTAGGTCTCCTGCAAATCCTGCGACAGGGCATCCACGTCTCCGGGATTGGACAGATCGCAGGTGCGCAGATCGGCGTCGAGCAGATCAGCGAGGGTGTTTTCCAGCCGGGCCGCATCACGGCCCACCGCAACCACCTTCGCACCGGCCGCCTCCAGCGCCCGGCACACCGCGGTGCCGGAGGCTGAGGCGGCGCCGGCCACGAGGACGATCCGTCCGCGGACGGACAGGGTTTTGGATGATCCTGCGGCCGGCTCAGTGCTCATTTACTGTGAACTCCCTGTGATGCCCGAGGTGGACTCGATGACTGTGTTCATTTTCTTGGACAACGCTTCGTAGAACATGGACAGCGGGAATTCGTCGTCCAGCACCTGGTCAGTAAGCCCGCGCGGCGGACCGTCGAGCGGCAGCGCATCGGGCCCCTTGGCCCACACCGATGCCGGATTGGGCGTCAGTGTCGCCGAGACCAGATCGTAGGCGGCGAACCAGTGGGCGGTCTTCGGCCGGTCGATGGAGCGCCAGTACAGGTCCTCGATGTTCGCGCCCAGGCGCACGACGACGTCGGCCACGTCTTCCCAGTCGATGCTGAGTTTGCCGTCGGTCCAGTGCAGGACGTGGTTCTGGTGCATCCACGCGAACAGCAGCTGGCCGCCGAGGCCGTCATAGTTGCGCACCCGGCTGCCCGTAATAGCGAACCGGAAGATCCGGTCAAAGATCACCGCGTACTGGACCAGCGTGGCATGTTTGCGCGCTTCCGGGGAAGCATCCTCGTCCATTTCGATCTTCGCGGCTTCTCGGAAGGCGGTGAGGTCGCAGCGCAGTTCCTCCAGGGAGTAGAGGAAGTACGGCATGCGCTGCTTGATCATGAACGGATCAAAGGGCAGGTCTCCGCGCATGTGCGTGCGGTCGTGGATCAGGTCCCACATCACGAAGGTTTCCTCGGCAAGGTGCTGGTCATCAAGCAGAGCCGCCGCGTCTTCCGGCAGCTGCAGCGAGGTGATCTCGGCGGCGGCGCGCAGCACCCGGCGGAAACGTGCGGCTTCACGGTCGGCAAAGATGGCGCCCCAGGTGAAGGTGGGGGTTTCGCGCACGGCCACGGACTCCGGGAACAGCACCGCTGAGTTGGTGTCATAGCCGGGGGTGAAGTCCAGGAAGCGGATGGGCACGAAGAGCTTGTTGGAGTACTCGCCGGCTTCGAGTTCACCGATGAAATCGGGCCAGACAACCTCGATCAGGACCGCTTCCACGTAGCGGTTCGTCGAGCCGTTCTGCGTGTACATGGGGAAGAGCACCAGGTGCCGCAGGCCGTCGGTGCGGTCCAGCTGCGGGGAGAACGCGAGCAGGGAATCCAGGAAGTCCGGTTCGCCCAATCCGTCGGCGACCCAGCGCTCCAGGTCCTGAACCACCAGGCGGAGGTATTCGGCGTCGTGCGGGAAAGCCGGAGCCAGGGCAGAGACAGTGGCAGCGATGATGCCAATCAGGTCCTCTGCGGCGGAGCGGTTCTCGGCATCAACCGCGCCGTTCTTGTTCTGCATCTGCTGCAGGTCGGTGGCCGCCTGTTTCAGGGCCTGCCAGGCTCCGGAATCCACCGGGTTACCGTCCGAAGCCACGTCATCAAAGCGGGGACGGGGGAGCGAGGGGAACGCGTGAAGAGACATGGCGGCGACCTTCCGGAGACGCCGCTCCGGAACTGCGGGGGAGCGGCTGACGATGTGTTGGGTCGAGCATACTCACAAAAAACTAACGCTTACTTTTTATCGAGGCTTTCATTAGAACCTCTTATGCTCAGTCCCGACCGTTGTCCGTTGGACCATAACCTGCAGCCGCACGTGATACTTCAAGGGGGGGCGCTTCCGTCCAGGCAGCATGCAGGCTGGTTGTTGGTGCAATCAGATGATGCATGGACTCATGCCCGGAGCCCCGGAAGGTGAAGGCCCCGGGAGTCAGGCAGTAGGCCGTGCACCGGAAACAACTGCGAGTTCCGCCGCCCGGTTTGCCTTGACCGCCGCAACGGTAATTGCGGCCAGTCCGGCCAGAGCGCCTCCGATAATGATTCCACCCGCAGTCTCTTCGGAGGGATTTAGCGCAAGGACCAGAATGCCGCAGGCAGCAAAGAACCCGGCGGCGGCATGAGTTGGCCAGCGTGCGGCCTGGTGCCCGGCAAGCCAGGCTTCCGGAGAATGCCTCACGTACCCTACCCGGATGCCGACGAGGGAATTAATTCCGAGCTTCCCCCTCGCCGTTGCCTCCGCCGCCCACGAAATGGCTATTCCTGCCGCAATTAACAAAACTCCACTAATCCCCATGGCGCCAGCCTAGCCGGTGTCGCTCTCGGATTACTGCCAGGCGGGAATGCGCGCCATTTTCCGCCGCCGCACGTAAGCCGGCGCCGCATATCAGCACCTGTCCGGCGATGGGAGGGGGGCAGGCGTTGTGGGCGAAGCTCGCCGGGGCATCATCACGGAAAACGCATAGCCACAGGAGTTGAATTCCGTTTTTTCATCTTTGCCGGAACCGATATTTCCGCACAGTCCTTTAATGCCGGTCCGAACAACCAGTACCAGTACGACAACGCAGGGGGTGCTGGGCTGGACGATTTCAGTATTGCTGGCATTTCTGGGTTCGCTCCTGCTGTTCATCCCGGGAAAGCCCCGGGCGCCCCGAAGTTTAGAACACGGGCGCTACTGAGTCCGCTTCCCGGCCGCCCGCCAGGCGCGTGAGCCGAGCAGGAAGGTGAGCACAACAATCCCGCCGGGCACCACCAGCCAGTTCCAGGTGCTGGTCCATCCGATGCCGACGGCGTCAGGAAATGAGAAGGCCTCGACGTCGACAAACAGGAAGGTGGCGTGTGCCTCCGCCGGTGCGATCGAGTCCACAGCTGCCAGCATTCCAAAGGTGAACAGCAGGAACGCCAACCAGTAGACGAAGAGTGACAGCGCGGCCGCAGCGGCACCCACGGACCACAGCGGCCGACGTGGACTCTCATGTGCATATTGCCGGGCCAGAGTTCCCGGTGCTCCGAGGTCGGCGACAGCAGCGGCAGTCTCCCGGGGATCACCGGCCAGGGTCTGGCGAAGTTCCCGGATGATTGCCTTGCGCTCCCTGCCGGCTACCAGCCCTTCAAGGTGCCACTCGAGGCGGGTGAGATACCAGCTGGTGTTCATCCGGTCGCGGACAGAGCGTTGGGGCGTAGCTGCGGTGCGCAGGCTGCCGTCAGTCATTTTTCGGGTGCTCCTTCTCGGTGGCGTCCCGGACGGCGGTGGATACGACCTGCCACTGCTCCTGCGCCGCTTCCAGCGCCGCCATGCCTGCCGGCGTAAGGGCGAAGTATTTCCGGGGCGGTCCGTTAGCGGACTGAACCATGCGCGTGCTGACCAGGCCGTCCCGCTCAAGCCTGCTGAGCAGCGGGTATACCAGCCCTGTGGTGACGTCCAGCCCGTGGGCGGACAACCGTTCGGTGAGCTCGTAGCCGTAGGATTCATCCTCGGCAAGCAACGTCAGGGTCAGCAGGGGCAGGACGGCACGGACCATCTGCGCATCCTGCTGGGCCTGTATTCGGGACATGCTAGTAATAAAACACTAATAGTGTCCGGACACAAGGGGTCCCAACGAAGGGGTTTCCGGTATTACCTGCCGCCCGGCCATCCGGGAATTAGCTGCGCCCCGGCACCCGGGGAAACAGCCGCTTAGTAGCCGCGGCTGTTGGGGGACTCCGTGCCGATGACCGTCAGCGACACCTCGGGGTGGTTTTTCTCCACGCGCTTGAGTGCCCAGACATCGTTGAACAGGGCCAGGTAGGCGCCGTCGGTGCGCTGCAGAACCTCCGCGCCGTGCACGTTGGCCAGGACCTCCGCCGCGTCGGGTGTGGTGAGCCGGGCCAGCGAGTAGGACAGCTGCTCGTAGCGCATGGGGGCGTTGAAGTCCTGCGTCATGCGGTCCTCCACCACCTCGAACTGCATGGGACCGACGGCGGCCAGCACCGGTGCCTGGTCACCGCGCCGGTCCGAGCGCAGCACCTGGATGATGCCCTCGTGCTCGAGCTGGTCGATGCCCCGGCGGAACTGCTTGTAGCGGCTGGGGTCCTTGGAACGGGCCACGCGGAAGTGTTCCGGGCTGAAGAACGGAATCGGCGGGAACTCCACCGGCGCCTCCACATACAGGCTGTCACCCACCCGGAGCGCGGAAGCGTTCACCAGCCCGACGACGTCGCCGGGCCAGGCCTGGTCAATGACCTCGCGTTCGCGGCCGAAGAGGTGCTGGGCGTACTTGGTGGCAAACGTCTTGCCGGTATTCGAATGGGTGACCACCATGCCACGCTCAAAGACGCCCGAACATACCCGGATGAAGGCAACGTGGTCGCGGTGTGCCTTGTTCATGCCGGCCTGCACCTTGAAGACGAAGCCGGAGAACGGTGCATCCACGGGACGCAGTTCGCCTTCCTTGTCTTCGCGCGGTCCTGCCGACGGCGCCAGGTCCACCAGCGCGTCCAGGATCTGCTTCACGCCGAAGTTCAGTGCGGCGGAGGAGAAAAGAATGGGGGTGGCCTTGGCGTTGAGGAAGGCATCACGGTCAAATTCGCGGCCGTCGATGACCAGCTCGGCTTCGCCCAAGGAGTCTTCCCACACTTCGCCTTCGGCGGCCAGGGCTTCCTCCGGAGTGAAGTGGTCCTCCTTGGCCAGCGACGCGCCGGAGTTCTGCCGTTCGAACTTTACGTACTCGTCCTTCTTCAGGTCCCAGACGCCGCGGAAATCACCGGCGATACCCACGGCCCAGGTCAGCGGCATGGGGGTCAGTCCGGTGCGTTCGGTGATTTCGTCCATCAGCGCCAGCGGATCCAGGCCGGGACGGTCCCACTTGTTGATCACTGTGATGATGGGAAGGTTGCGGGCGCGGCACACCTCGAAGAGCTTCATGGTCTGCGTTTCCAGGCCCTTGGCAGCGTCCACGAGCATCACGGCGCAGTCGACGGCAGCGAGGACGCGGTAGGTGTCCTCGGAGAAGTCGGCGTGGCCCGGGGTGTCGAGCAGATTGATGACCGTGTCCCGGTACGCGAACTGCAGCGCCGTCGAGCTGATGGAAATACCTCGGTCCTTTTCCATCTGCATCCAGTCAGAGACCGTCTCGCGGCGGTTTTCCTTGCCGTTGGTGGCGCCTGCCGTGCCGATAACGCGGGCATGGAGGGCCAGCGCCTCAGTCAATGTGGACTTACCGGCGTCGGGGTGCGAGATCACCGCAAAGGTGCGGCGTCGGGAGGACTCGCGGGCAATTGCCGCAGTCGCTTTGCCGGCCGGACTGGTGGTGGCGCTGACGGTGGGCTGAACCTGTAAGGACACTCCGCTGCTTTCACGTGTGGTGGGATGCGGCCGCAGGGCTTGGCACTCGCGGCTGTGCTGCCAGCAATGACAGCCTTTCCATTCTAGCCGTTCGGTGCAGGCTCTTCGGACGGAGCAGTCCTGTTCCCGGACTCCGCAGCGGCGCTTCGCCCGCTGCCCAGTACCAGGGGCAGCACCGCCAGCGCGCAGAGTGCGCTCATGGCGATAATCATGGCGCGGTAATCCACGATGCAGATCAGGGCAGCCGCGATCATCGAAGCACCAACCTGCGGCACATTCATGATCACCTGAGTGGCAGCGGCCGTGCGTCCCTGCATCCCGGCCGGTGTTTCGGTTTGCCGCAGGGTGATGAAGGCTATCGCCACCCAGGAGACGCTGACGCCGGTCAGGGCCGCACCTCCCAGTATCAGGGCCAGCGAGGAGAAGGCCGTGGTCAGCAGTCCGGCGGCGAGCAGGAGAACACCCGCGGCGATGGTGGCAGGGATCCCGAACCGCCGTATCACCATGCTCGCGGTGATGCCCCCGGCCACGGCCATGACGCCCTGGAATCCGAGCAGGACGCTGAGGAACTCAGGCGGTCTCCCCAGCCCCAGGTCCACTGTGGCGAAGATTGTCACATTCAGGATGCCGGTGGCTCCGATGGCGATTCCCAGAGTGAGTAACGCCCGGCGCAGCAGGGGATGGGTGGCGAGGAAACGGAATCCCGCCGTCGTGCTGCGCCAGAAGGACTCTTCAGGGTCCATCTCATGCACGCTCTCCTTTAGCTGCAAGGTGGCGAGAACGGCAGCAGCGGTGAGGAAGCATGCGACGGTCAGCAGCACCACAGAGTCCATGCCCCACAGTGCGAGCATTCCGGCCCCCAGCAGCGGCGATGCGATGCGCAGGCCCTGGTCAATGCTGCTGAGGACGCCGTTGGCCGGTGCCAACAGCCGGTCCGGCAGCAGATCGCGGAGCAGTCCCGACTGGGCCGCTGCCGTGATGTAGGCAGTGTTCGAGTAGATGACGATCACTGTGTAAACGATCCAGAGGTCCCTGGTGTCCCGCACCAGCAGAAGGGCCAGGACCACCACTGCGGCGCAAATGTTGTTCATGATGACCAGGGGCCGGCGCCGGTACCGGTCCGCGAGGCGGCCCGTAAACGGCGCCAGCAGGGCAGGCAGGCCAAGGGCGGCGAAGACCAGGCCCGCCGCGGCGTCGCTCCCGGTGAGCTGCTTGACCCAGATAGCGGCCGTCAGGAACAGGACGGAGTCGCCGAAGTTGGAGAGGACCCAGCCCAGGGCCAGCCGGCGGAAGGCGGGCACCTTCATAGCGTCGCGGTTGGTGCCTATGCTGACTGTCACGCCGCTTTCACCGGTCATGGACCTTGCTCCGGTTCGACGTTGACGACGGCGAACAGCCGGGCCGCGACGGCTCCCGGGGGACGCTGTTCCGGATTGTCCCGCCGTCCGTCGAAGCGTTCGGTAAGTTTCCACAGCTCCTGCCGGTACTCCATGATCTCCTCGCGGGTGGCATAGAACCCGACGCCGAAGACAGTGGAGACGTTCACGTCCTCCGGCGGAAGGGCCGGTGCCTGCCGGAGCCAGGACTGGATCCGGTTCAGCTGCCGGTCCACCTGCACGGCTGCCGTTGCGGCAACGGCGTGCGTGGATCCGGGGATGTTGGGGTCGATGCCCTGTGAACGGCTGCGGGAGACCACTTTCCACGGTTTTTCCCTGCCAGTCGGGCTGACCTGCTCGATGTAGCCGTGCTTGGCGAGGGTCCGCAAATGGTAGGAGCAACTGGCCACTGATGCTCGGATAGCGGCGGCACATTCCGTGGCGGTGGCGCTGCCGGCATCGTCGAGGAAATCCAGCAGTTCCAGCCGGACCGGATGGGCCAGGGCCCGGATCCGGACGGGGTCCGTGACCATCTGTTCCCCGGGATAGCCAGGGGATGCGGAATGCTTCGTCGTATCACCGCGCTCACCGGGGGCTGCGCTCTCTTCGCGGGGTCTACCCTCGTGGCGCTCGCCGGAATCCGTGTCCTGTTCAGTGTCCATTCTTCGGAGCGTAATGAGTAAAGGAATCTTTAGCAAGGGTTCTTGATAAAGGATTCTTGTTATTGCGGAAGGCCCGCGACCACCGCTTCCAGAACTCGCTGCGCGGCTTCCGCGGGGGAGCAGGCGGAAGTGTCGATCACGGCGTCCTCCAGATGTCCGGCTTCAAGGATTGCCTCCAGTTCCAGGGTTCGCCGCAGGTGCCACCCGCGGCCGGCAGGATCAGTGACGTGGCGCTCCTCAATCCTCTTCCGGCGGACTGCTTCCTCAGCTGTCAGCCGGATGATGAACAGCTGCCAATGTTCCAGGGCCTCCATGTACTCTGCGACGGCGGTCTTCTGCTCGATGACGCCGGCAAGAACCAGCGTGGTTATGCCGGCAGCATGGTAGTTCGATGCCACGGCTTTGAGGTTGGCGAGTTCGAGGGCGTGGTTGAAGGGGTCTCCTTCCACCGGCGGCCAGGCCTGCCGGATACGGTCCAGATCGATGACCGCATGAGGCACCTGTCCCATCCGGAGGAGATCACTCAGCGCGTCGGCGGTGGCTGTCTTGCCCGCTCCCACGGTTCCGTTCAGAAAGATGGCAATGCCTGCAAGTCCCATTCGAGCAGCGTAGTCTTCGCGCGCAAATCCCGTGCCGCCGCGCCGGTGCCGCACTCATACCGGTGGTCTGGTGCCCTCGCCGTCCTCATCGCCTAGTGTGGTTTTCGACACCATAGGCCGGGTAACCGCAGCGGTTCCGGCTGCCGCCTTCCAGCGACGAAAGGCCCTTTCCCATGGCTGAAGCATTCATTATTGGCGCGGTACGCACCCCGGTTGGCCGGCGCAAGGGCGGACTGAGCAGCATTCATCCGGCAGATATGGCCGCCCATGTCATTGCTGAAACAGTGCGCCGCACCGGCATTGACTCCGCCGAGTTTGACGAGGTTATCCTCGGCGCCATTGACCAGGTGGGACCGCAGTCCATGGACATTGCCCGTACTGCATGGCTGGCCGCCGGCCTGTCGGAGCGGGTGCCGGGAACCACCGTGGAACGCCAGTGCGGGTCCGGACAGCAGGCCGTGTCCTATGCGGCTCAGGCCGTGATGAGCGGAACCAGCGATCTGGTGCTTGCCGGCGGGGTGCAAAGCATGTCCTCCATTCCCATCGGTTACGCGAACACCGCGGCAGTGGAACTGGGCTTTCCGGACCCCTTCACCGGATCAACGGGGTGGGCCGAGCGGTACGGAGACCAGAAGGTCTCCCAGTTCGCCGGCGCCGAAATGATGGTGGACAAGTGGGGGCTGACCCGCAGGGAAATGGAAGACTTTGCCGTCGAATCCCATGTGCGCGCGCTTGCCGCGCAAGCGGAGGGCCGGTTCGACCGCGAGATCCTGCCCCTGAACGGCATCAGCGCCGATGAGGGGCCGCGGGAGCCGAACCGCGCCAAGATCGAATCCCTGGCGCCGCTGTCCGAGGGCGGCCGCCTCACCGCTGCGACCTCCTCGCAGATTTCCGACGCCGCCGCCGTGCTGCTGCTTGCCTCCGAGGATGCCGTGCGGCGCTACGGACTGAAGCCGCGGGCGCGCATCCATTCCATTTCCGCCCGGGGAGATGATCCGATCATGATGCTCAGTGCTCCCATCGAGGCCACGCGCCATGCCCTCGGGCGCACCGGCATGAGCATCGACCAGATGGACCTGCTCGAAATCAATGAGGCGTTTGCCTCGGTGGTGCTGGCCTGGCAGCGGGAGCTCGACGTTGACATGGACAAGGTGAACGTCAATGGCGGAGGCATCTCGCTGGGCCACCCCATCGGTGCCACGGGTGCCCGCATCATGACTACTCTGCTGCATGAACTGGAGCGCACCGGCGGCCGCTACGGACTGCAGACCATGTGCGAGGGCGGCGGGCAGGCCAACGTCACCATCATTGAGCGGCTCGACGAGGGGTTCCGACTGTAGGAATCAACGCTGAAGGCGGCGGCGCTGCACCCCTCGCCGGTGCACGCCGCGGCGCTGTGGCCGGGGCAGGCCGTCACCCGGACCCGGGAGGCCGTAGGAGAAGACTGTGCATGCCCCCGTCGACGGCGAGGCAAACACCGGTGGTGGAACCGTTTGCCGGGTCGGCCAGAAAGAGGATCGATGCTGCCACCTCGACGGTCGTCACGAGCCTGCCGTGCGGTTGCCGGGCTTCCAGCGCCCGGCGTTCCTGCTTAGGATCGGGTGCGGCACTGAGCAGGCGTTCCACCCATGGCGTGTCCGCCGTGCCGGGATTCACGCAGTTGACCCGTATCTTCTCCGGGAGATGATCAGCGGCCATCGCTTTGGTGAGTGCGTCCACCGCTCCCTTGCTCGCCGAATACAGGGCCCGCTGCGGGAGCCCGTGGGTGGCGGCAATGGAACCGACGTTGACGATGGCCGCACTGGCTGAATGTCGGAGGTGGGGCAGCGCGGCGGTTGAGACCCTGGCGATGCCCACGACGTTGACGGTCAGGACGCGGTGCCATTCGTCGTCGTCGTTATCTGCAACGGAGCCGACGGCGCCGATACCCGCGTTGTTGACGAGGAGGTCAAGGCCGCCCATGGCCTCGGCGGCGGCGCCCACCGCCGCGTTCGCGCTGTGCCGGTCACCAACGTCGCAGTGGACACCAATGGCTCCCGCCGGCGCCCCGGTGGTGTTCAGGTCAAGAACAGCCACCTGGGCTCCGCGTTCAAGGAGTGCGGACGTGACAGCCGCGCCGATGCCGGACGCACCGCCGGTAACTATGGCGCGAAGGCCGGAAAAGGAACTCATGATCCACCTTTGCGGCTGGGACGGGAAACTTCGGCGGTGACGGCGGCCAAGGCCGGCAAGCGGGCGCACCGTAAAAACAGCATTAAAAAAGCCTCGCGGCCGGCGGGATCCTCGGACCCCGGACAATGCCCTCGGAAAACACCTCGGCGAAGCGGTGGTACGCGCCGATGAGGTGGTCGTGCATCGCTTTTTCGGCGGCATCCGGGTCACAGGCGGCAACGGCATCGGCAATTGCCCGATGCTCGCCCACGGTCTGCTTCCCCTGATAGTCCGCCGGATGGAGCCGGAAGAGATGCAGATGGCAATGTGTGGCCCGGTAAGCCCGGAGAGTGAAATCATTGCTGCCGGCGCTGAGGATGCTGTCGTGGAATTTGGTGTCGTGCGCCACGAGGAGGTGCCGCACGCTGGGCGAGGACTCTGCGTTGTCGATGAAATCCGCCAGTGACGACCTCAGCGCGGAGGACGGATTGCGGAGCCGGTTCACGGCGGCAGCCCGCGCGGCCCACGGCTCCACCAGCAGCCGGAACTCGAACAGCTCCGCCAGCTCCGCCTTTCCGAGCAGCGGTGTGGTCCGGTACCCCTTCCCGGGGGTCCTGATGATGAGGTTGTCGCCCTCCAGCTGGCTCAGCGCTTCCCGGATGGGGGTCTGCGATACGCCGAATTCGCGGGCGATTGCATCGATGTTGACCCTTTCATCCGGCGGCAGCTGAAGATCAAGGATCTTGGTCCGCAACGTGCCATAAACATCAAGGACGGCGACGGCCCTGCGGTCATCAGCCATTCGTGCCTGCCCGCGCTGCCGTCCGGCGGGTCTGCACCAGGTAGTCCAGCAGGGACCCAATGCCGTACGTCCACGGTGCCAGGTCTTCGGTCCGCTCCACGGCATTGGTGAGCGTACCCAGGCGGCTGCTGCTGATCTGGACGGTGTCACCGATCTTGTGGGTGAAGCCCATGCCGGGAGCGTCCCGGTCCTCGCTGGGGGCAAAAAGGGTTCCGGTATAGAGGGCGAACCCGTCCGGATACTGATGGTGGCGCCCGTATGCGGCTCCCACCAGTTCTTCGAAGGGACGGCTGAGCCGCTGGACGCTGTTGGTGCCGCTGAGCGTGTAGCCGTCACTTCCGTGAACGGTCAGGCGGATGGTCTCCTGCCGGGCGTCCTCCAGCGTGTAGGCGTCATCAAACAGGCGGATAAACGGGCCGACGGCGGCGGAACCGTTGTTGTCCTTCGCCATGCCCAGCAGGAGGGCGCTGCGCCCCTCGACGTCACGCAGGTTCACGTCATTGCCAAGGGTGCAGCCGCGGATCCGTCCCCGGGAGTCGACCAGCAGCACCAGCTCGGGCTCCGGGTTGTTCCAGGTGGAGAAGTGCGGAATGCCGATGCCGGCGCCACACCCTACGGTTGAGAGAACGGGCGCCTTCGTGAACACCTCCGGGTCCGGGCCGATCCCCACCTCAAGGTACTGGGACCAGAACCCTTCCCGGAGAAACACCTCCTTCACGCGTGCAGCCTCGTCTGAGCCCGGTTTCAGCCCGGCAAGGCTTCCGCCGATGGATTCCATGACCCGCGCCCGCATGGTCTCCGCGAGCCGAAGGTCTCCGGCGCAGCGTTCCTCGATGACCCGCTCGATCATGCTGTCCACGAAGGTGACGCCGCAGGCCTTGACAGCCTGCAGGTCCAGAGGCGACAGCAGCCGCAACTCCGTGCCGTCCGTTTCTCCGGCGGGGCTGGCGGAACCGGCGGGACCGGCCGGAACTTCCGCGGATGCGAGGACGTCCTGAAGGTCCCACCGGCGCACATCACTGTTCCTTGCCTGCTGAAGCAACTCCGGAAGGTCATCGCTGTTGAGCAGGGCGGACACCGTGCCGGCGGTGTCAAAGAGGTCCAGGAGCAGGCCGTCGGAGAACAGGACCGGGCGCGGCCCCCGGGTCTCCGGATCCCAGATCCGGCCAATGAGCTGGGCGGAT
The DNA here is from genome assembly GCF_009192735.1 of Arthrobacter gandavensis. GTDB lineage: Bacteria > Actinomycetota > Actinomycetes > Actinomycetales > Micrococcaceae > Arthrobacter_B > Arthrobacter_B citreus. The sequence continues at coordinate 1,022,411 of NZ_VTFU01000001.1, read as the reverse complement.
GAGGAATCCTCCGGCAGAACCGCGCTGGTGTCCAGCCGCATCACTGGGCCTCTCCTGCAGGGATAAAGACTCCGTCAACCCTGCGGGCTATGGACCAGGGGTTGGACTCCTGCAATGCCGGCGGAAGCGCGTCGTCGGGAACGTCCTGATAAGCGACCGGCCGCATGAACCGGCCGATGGCCGCTGTGCCGACGGATGTTGTTCCAGGTGCGGTGGTGGCCGGATAGGGGCCGCCGTGCTGCTGTGCGTAGGAGACCGTGACTCCGGTGGGCCATCCGTTCCACAGCACCCGGCCCGCAATTCCCGTGAGGGCGGACAGCAGTGCACCCGTGGAATCCCCGGCGTCGGCGTGGATGGTGGCCGTCAGCTGGCCCTCCATGCTTTCCGCGAGCGAGGGAAGGTCAGCGACGTCGTGGTAGCGGACCACCACGGTTGCCGGTCCGAACATCTCCCGCTGCAGCACCCCCGGATCCGATGCCGCGGTCCGGGCATCCACCAGCAGAACGGTGGGGGAGGGAACCTCGTCATCCGTTCCGGGCACCAGGGGCTGCACTCCATCGAAGGAAGCCACCTCCTCCAGGGCTTTGCCGAACGATTCGCGCAGCCCCGGGGTGAGCAGCTTTGCCAGGGGAGCCTGTCCAAGGGCGGACCCCAGCCCGGTGCGCAGCTGCTCCTCCGACGCGGAATCCGGAACGAAAAGGACTCCGGGCTTCGTGCAGAACTGCCCCATGCCCATGGTGAAGGAGCCGGCAAATCCGGAGAGGATTTCCTCAGCCCGGGAGTCCCAGGCCTCCGGGAGGACGAAGACAGGGTTGATGCTGCCTAATTCCCCGTAAAAAGGGATCGGCACCGGCCGGGCGCTCGCACGGTTGAAGAGTTCCCGTCCGCCCACTGTTGAACCGGTGAATCCGATGGCACGGACGAGCGGGTGATCCACCAGGGCCTCTGCGGCGGAACGCCCGTCCACCAGGGAGAACAAACCGGCTGGATCACCTGCCGCGGCCAGGGCCGAGGCAACTATTTCCCCGGTCCGCAGGGCCAGGTTCTGGTGGCCCGGGTGGATCTTGTGCAGGACGGCGCACCCGGCGGCGAGGGCTGAAGCGCTGTCTCCGCCCATGACGCTGAAGGCAAACGGGAAATTGGACGCTCCGAAGACGCCAACAACCCCCAGCGGGACATTGACCCTGCGGATGTCCGGACGGGGTCCCATGCCCCAGTCAGGATCCGCATGGTCGATCGTGGCATCCAGGGCAACGCCGGTGCGCACCTCCTCCGCGAACAGATCCAGCTGGAAGGCGGACCGCTGCAGTTCGCCCTGGAGCCGGGTTTCGGCGAGGTTCGTGTCAGCGGCGGCAAGGGTTACCAATTCCCCGGCATGGCCGCGGAGGGCGTCGGCAATGGTGTTCAGCCGTGCCGCACGTGCGGAGGGCGTTTCATCTGCGATGCGCAGGAACGCGGCGTGCGCCTCTTGGGCGGCGAGGTCCACCTGTTCAGGTGTGGTGGCGACGGTTGGGGTGGTGGTGCTCATGGATTCCTCCGGATTATCAGCGGTTGTTCAGTTCCTGCCATACGGCGCCGCCGGGGTAGGACCAGCGGGAGGTGGATTCGGGGAGCATTTCGGCGCCGATGCCCGGAAGCTTCGGTGCCTGGTAGCGCCCGTTGGAGATGACTGCCGGTTCGGTGAAATGTTCGTGCAGGTGGTCGACGTACTCAATGACGCGGTCTTCCATGGTGCCGGTGACGGCGGCGTAGTCGAAGAAGGAAAAGTGCTGCACGAGTTCGCAGAGTCCGACGCCGCCGGCGTGCGGGCAGACTGGTGTCTCGAAGCGGGCGGCCAGCAGCAGGTTGGCGATGTTCTCGTTGACGCCTGCTGCCCGCGTCGAATCGATCTGCATGATGTCGATGGCTCCCGCCTGGAGCATTTGCTTGAAGATGATCCGGTTGTGGACAGCCTCACCGGTGACCACCTTGATGGGATGGACGGCCCGGCGGATGGCTGCGTGGGCGAGGATGTCATCGGTGCTGGTGGGCTCCTCGATCCAGTACGGACGGAAATCCTGCAGCTGGTTGACCCAGTCAATGGCCTCCTGCTCCTCCCAGCGCTGGTTGGCGTCAATGGCGATCCGGACGTCCGGCCCCACCGCTTCGCGTGCCAGGGACAGGCGGCGCCGGTCATCTTCGATGCTTCCCGCGACCTTGAGCTTGATCATGCCGAAGCCGTCGGCGACCGCCTCCCTGGCGAGCCGCACGAGTTTTTCGTCGCTGTAGCCGAGCCATCCGGGTGTGGTGGTGTAGGCCGGGTAGCCAAACCGCTTGAGTTCGGCGATGCGCTCGTCCCGGCCGGTATGCCCCTTCCGCAGAATGTCGGCGGCATCTTCGGGAGTCAATGCGTTGCGGATATGCGTGAAGTCCACGGCGCTGATGATTTCGTCGGTATCCATCTCGCTCAGCAGCAGCCACAGCGTTTTTTTCTCCCGCCGTGCCCTGATGTCCCACAGTGCATTCACCAGCGCGCCGCATGCCATGTGGGACACGCCCTTCTCTGGGCCGAGCCAGCGCATTTGGGAGTCGTGGATGAGCCGGCGGGAGGAGTCTCCAAGGTTGTAGACAAGTTCGTCGGTGTCCCGGCCCACCAGCAGTTCGCCGTAGCTGTCCATGGCGGCGGTGACGATCTCGTTTCCCCTGCCGCAGGTGAAAACAAAGCCGTAGCCGCTTTCGCCGTCGTCGGTGCTGATCTCCACGTAGGCAGCCGAGTAGTCGGGATCGACGTTGACGGCGTCCGAGCCGTCCAGCTCCAGCGAGGTGGGAAAGCGGACGTCAGTGGTGGTGACGGATTCAATTTTTGACATGAGCTGTTCCTTGCGGGTTCACGGGGCGGGTTAGAGGAAGCCGAGAAGCGTCGGCAGTGCCAGCGTTACGGCCGGAACAAAGCTGACGAAGAGCAGGGTCACCACCATGGGCCCGAAAAACGGCAGGATGCCCCTGATGACCACCGGGACCGGGGCCTTGGTCACGCTGGAGAGGACAAACAGGACCAAACCGACCGGCGGGGTGATCAGCCCGATGAGGAGGTTGAAGATCACCATGATGCCGAAGTGGACGGGGTCGATGCCGAAGGTTTCCGCGACCGGGAGGAGCACCGGCACGAGGATGAGGATTGCGGCTGTCGGCTCCAGCACGCATCCCACGAGCAGGAGCAGCACATTGACGAGGATCAGGAACATGATGGGCTGATTCGTGATGTCCAGGATGAGGTTTGCGGCCACCTGCGGCGCCTGTTCCCTGGCCAGGACCCAGCCAAACAGCGCCGCGGCCGCAACAATCAGGAGAACCGATCCGGAAGTCTCCACCGTTGTGAGCAGCGTACGGTACATCTTCCGCCAGGTCAGCGCCTTGTAGATCACGGCCAGCAGCGCAATGTAGACGACGCCGATGCCGCTGGCTTCGGTGGGCGTGAAGATTCCGCTGAGGATGCCGCCCAGGATGACCACTGCCGAGCCAAGCGCCGGTACGGCACTGAGCGCTGTCTTGCCGCGGGTTCCCCACGTTGCCTTCGGCAGCCGGAGTTCATTTCGCTTCCGCATGGAAATCCATACGGTGAGGCACAGGGCCGCCACCAGGATCAGGGCCGGCACGATGCCCGCCATGAACAGCGCTCCCACTGACACTCCCGCCGTCACCGCATAAATGACGGCGGGAATGCTGGGCGGGATCATGGGGGCAATCAGGCTCGACGCTCCGGTGACGCCCAGCGCGAATTCACGCTTGTACCCGCGTTTCACCATGGCCGGAACCTGCACGCGGCCCATCGCCGCGGCGTCGGCGATGGCCGCGCCGCTCATCCAGGAAAACCCAAAGCTGGTGGCCACGTTGACGTAGCCCAGGCTTCCCCGGAGATGGCCAATGGCGGCCACCGCGGCGTCGTAGAGCTTGTCGGTGACGCCGGAGACGTTCGCCAGGTTTCCCAGCAGGATGAACATGGGCACGGCCAGAATGGAAAAGCTGTCGACGCCCGAAACGGTCTGCTGCACGGCTGTGCCGAGCCGGACGGTCGGGTCCGTGACGACATATCCGAGGGACGGGATCAGGAGCGCAAAGGAGACGGGAACGCGCAGGGCCAGGAGCAGCAGCAGGCTGACCACCATGATGAGTAGAGTCATGACCGGCTCCTAGACAGCTTCCCGCTCAAGGTTTTCCATCGCATCCGGGACAAGTTCCGGATGGCGGATGTTGAGGTAGAGGTGGACGACGGCGTGGAAACAGATCAGCCCGAACCCCACCACTGCGGAGCTGTAGACCAGGCTCATGGGCAGCGACGTCGCGGGAGCACTCAGGCGCGCCGCCGAGGCGGCGAACTCCGCGCCGGCGAAGGCCATGGTTGCGGAGGCGATGATCACCATCCCCAGCGCGAAGGTGTCCAGCACCACGGTTCCGGTGCGCCCCAGTTTGCTGGCGACGATGTCCACGGCGATATGGACCCGCCGGGCCATCACGAATCCGGCGGACACAAAGGTGAACCACAGGAGGGCGAAGCGTGCGAGTTCTTCGGTCCATGTCAGCGGGGCATTAAAGATGTAGCGGCTGATGACCTGCAGGATGATCAATCCCAGGGTTGCCACGAGGAAGGAACACGCCGCGATCCTCTCCACGTTCACGATGTAGTGGTAGACGCGGCTGAGCTGCTCCGGGAAGTCCGGGTCGTCCGGCTCCTGGGGGACCCGCAGTCCGGTGGCAAGGTTGTTCTCGCTGCCGGAAGCCGGCTGTTCGCCGGCGGCCCCGGTCACCGGTTTGCCTGGATCTGCTCGTAGAGGTCGCCCCAGGGCTGGCTGCGCATGGCTTCCCCGGCTGCCGCAGCCAGGGAATCCCGGTCCACGTTCTCGTTGACCTGAATGCCGCTGCCGGCCTTCCACTCCGCGAGGACGGATTCTTCCTGCTCCTCGACGCACTCGCGGGTGGCATCGGCGCCCTTCTGCACTGCCTCCTCCAGCGCCGTGCGTTCGTCGTCGGACAGGCCTTCATACACGGCCCGGCCCGTGGTGATTTCCACGCCCTGAATCATGTGGCCGGTGAGGTTGATGTAGTCCTGGACTTCATTGAACTTAGCTGTGGCGATGGTGGGAATGGGGTTTTCCTGGGCGTCGATAACGCCTTGCTGCAGTGCCAGGTACACCTCGTCAAGTGCCATCGGTGTCGCTGTTCCACCCATGGCGCTGATATTGGCCAAGTAGAGCGGCGCGTTGGGGGTGCGGATCTTCAGTCCGGCGAAGTCCTCGGCGGTGCTGATTTCCTTGTTGGCCGTGACGTGGCGGGTTCCGTAGTACCAGTTCGAAAGCACCTTAATGTCGGAGGACTCGTACAAATCGTCGAAAACAGCTGCCATCTCTTCGCCGTTGGCGGTGTCCACAAAGTGGTCCACGTCCTCGAACAGATAGGCCGCATCCAGGACCGCTGCGTTCTCTTCCCAGACGCCGAGGAAGGACGGGCCGGCCACGGCCATGTCCAAACTGCCCGATCCGACCTGCTCCAGCAGTTCGGACTCGTTGCCAAGCTGCGCGGACGGGAAGCTCTGGAGCTGGAGGCCGCTGCCCTGCAGCTCCTCTTTCATGGTGGCGACGCCGCATTCCTCCACCGGGTGACTCGAGTCGTACACGTGGGCCAGCCGGAGGGTTTTGGCGTTGGGGTCCACCTCTTCAACGCTGTCGCGGTCCACCGGCGTCCCGACGCTGCAACCGGTCAGGATCAAAGCGGCGGCGGCAACGCTGATGAGGGTTTTTCGACGGCGTGGAGCCGCCGGGGGATTTTCCATGGGACAGATTTCGCGCTCCATTGCTGAATCCTTCCAAGGGGGGGGTGATTAGCGTGACGCTTGACGCATTTCCAGAGGCACGAGGGACAGCTCTTCGGCCAGGGAGGCCAGTTGGTTCACTGTGGATTCGGGCAGGGAGACTGCCTCTTCGGCTTCCGCCTGGCGGTGGCGTTCCGGATCTCCCGGTGCAAGGACGGCACGGCCGTCGGCGCCGGAGGATCGGACGCGGTCCTGGAGTTCGGCGATCCGGGATTCTGTTTGCTCCCTCCCGGCAAAGGCGGCTGTATTGAGGCCGATCACCAGATGGCCGTTGTTCATTTGGGAGGACGGGTTGGACCAGATGTCGACGGTCTCGAAGGCGAAGGTGGCGTCCGTCAGCGACGCTGCAAAGGCTTCGAGCAGCACGGCGACGGCGGAGCCCTTATGGCCGCCGAAGGGAATCATGGATCCCTTTTCCGCTTCCGCCGGATCTGTTGTGGGGTTGCCGAGGGCATCAACGGCCCACCCTTCGGGCAGCGGCGTGCCCTCGTTCTTGGCGGCGATCACCTTGCCATATGCCCCGTTGCTGGTGGCGAGGTCCGCTGTCAGCGGCCATCCCGAGGCGCTCGGAGCGCCGAAGGTCAGCGGATTGGTGCCGAGGACCTTGCTGGCTCCGGCATACGGCGCGACCACCGGACCGGTGGACGAGGTGATGAAGGAGATAAAGCCCGCCTCTGCGAGTTGGTCGCTCCAAAAACCGCCGGCGCCGTAGTGGCTGCTGTTGTGGACCGCCACCGCCGCGATGCCCTGAACGCGGCCCACCTCAATGACGCGGTCCACAGCCGCCTGCATCGCAATTTGGCCCAGCCCGGCATCGGCGTCGAGGACGGCAATGCTGCCGCTGTCCTTCGAGAATTTCAGGCGTGGTTCGGGGTTGATGCCGCCAAGGCGCAGGGCTTCGCAGTACAGGGGCAGACGGAGCATTCCGTGCGAGTAGATGCCCCGCTGATCGGCCTGCACCAGGGAGCGGGCAGTGAGCCCGGCGTCCTCCATCGGAACGCCTCGGGCCGACAGCGCCTCCGTGGCAAAGCGCGTCAGGTCTTGCGGGGCAAAGTGCTGATCCACCATCGCAGCAGCCTTCCTATAGGAATGGCCGTTATGCTATATGTCTTGTTATCCAGATCACAAGTACTTCCAGCGACTGGCTTTAAGGTGTAATGCCACCTGCAGGGTGGTCAGCCGAAAGCAGCAACTACTAACCAGCCGGAACAGTGCCGGCTGCTGAAAGGCATACGTCATGGCCACCTGGCTCATCACCGGCTGCTCGACAGGACTCGGACGAGCCCTGGCGGAAGCCGTTCTCCGGCACGGCGATAACGCGGTGGTGACCGCCCGCGATCCCGCCAAGGTTGAAGACCTCGCAGAAAAATATCCCGAAACGGCGCTCGCCCTTGCCCTTAACGTCACCGATCCCGGCCAGATTCAATCTGCGGTGGACAAGGGAACCGAACGTTTCGGCGGGATCGACGTGGTGGTGAACAACGCCGGGTACGGTTACCGGGCCGCTGTGGAGGAAGGCTCGGACGCAGATGTACGCACCCTGTTCGATACGCACTTCTTCGGCTCCGTGGACATGATCAAGGCCGTCCTTCCGCAAATGCGGGCCCGCCGGTCCGGCACGATCGTGAACCTGTCATCCATTGGGGCCACAATGACCCCGGCCGGTTCCGGATACTACGCAGCGGTGAAGTCTGCGGTCGAAGGCCTCACAGGATCGCTGCGCAAGGAACTCGAACCCCTTGGCATCAAAGCCATGGTTATCGAGCCCGGGGGTTTCCGCACGGACTTCTCGGGCCGCTCCCTCCAGCAGTCCGCCACCGCAATCCCTGACTATGCCGGGACAGCCGGCCAGCGCCGCAAGGAAAACGACAAAACCCACGGCACTCAGCCCGGTGACCCGGCCAAAGCCGCCACGGCCATCATCCAAGCGGTGGAATCTGCCAACACCCCGGAGCTGCTCGTTCTCGGAGCGGATGCGACCGGCACCTACGCAGAGGTCCTGCAGTCCCGGCTTGCATCGTTGGAGACCTGGCGCGCCGTAAGCGAGGACACCGCGGTTGACGGCTAGCGTTCCGGTGTCTTAGAGGATCCCGGCGGACCAGCGCAGCCGCAGGCTCTCTTCGAGTTCCTGCTCGGCGACCTTGCGCTTAATCCCGTCCAGCTGCTCCTGCAGCAGGGGAATCCAGCGGTTCTCCACTGCCCGTTGCCGGGTGCGGGTGGCATCCAGTTCCCCGGACACCAGCAGCAGTGCCCGGGCGGCGCCCGCCGCAGTAACAGCGGTCTCAAGTGCTGCCCGGTGGGTGGATGCCGCGTACGCAAGGGCAGAGCTTCCTCCGGACGGAAAAGCGGCGGGAAGCACGCACCGCGCTGCTTCGGGGTAGGAGATCCCCATTGCTCCGCCCCATTGAACCTCTGCCACGGCGGTGTCTGCGGGAACCGAAGCATTGATTCGGTCCTCCCCGTCCAAGCCGGCACTGCGCTGCAGCCACACCGCAGCCACCGCGGCCTGATCTTCCCACGCTTCCCGGGCTGAGTCTGCCTTTTCCCGCAGCCCTTCAATGGCACGCTGCAGTATGCGCTGTTTACGGTCCAACAGCTCGGCACCGCGGGTGGCGGTTGCCAGCCGGCGCTCCACATCGGCCCGATCCGCTCGGCTGCCGCCGCTCCGGAACCCGCTCACAGCCGTGCCCCGCCAATCGGACCCGGCAGGTACTTGTCCAGGAACTCACCGGAGAGCATGGTCAGTTCCCGCCGCGGCAGCAGCGACAGGGCCTGCCAGGCGAGGTCCATGGTCTGGTCGAAAGTGCGCAGCTCATCCCGGCCCTGGCTGAGCAGGTTTCGCTCCACCACGGACCTGAACTCAATGTAGGCGTTGTCTGTCTCGCTCAATGCCGCGGTTCCCACGAGCTCGGCCAGTTCCGCGGCGGACCGTGCCCGAGCCATGGCCGATAGAATCTGCGCCGCAACATCCAGGTGGTCTTCGCGGGTGCGCCCCTTTCCGGCGCCGCTGCGCATCAGGCGGGACAGCGACGACAGCACATCCACCGGCGGGTAGATGCCCCGCGCGTCGACGTCCGGGTCGAGGACCACCTGCCCCTCGGTGATGTAACCGGTCAGGTCCGGAACCGGATGGGTGATGTCTCCGGCAGGCATGGTCAGCACGGGAACAATGGTGACGGAACCCTCCCGGCCCCGGACGCGGCCGCACCGTTCGTAGAGACCGGCCAAGTCGCTGTACAGATAACCGGGGTATCCACGCCGGGCCGGGATTTCCCGCCGTGCCGCGGAAACTTCCCGCACTGCCTCGGCATAGCTGGTCATGTCCGACATCACCACCAGGACGTCCGTGCCCTCGTCGTAGGCCAGGGATTCAGCGACGGTGAGGGCAATCCGCGGAGTGAGGATGCGTTCGATCACCGGATCATCAGCGGCGTTGAGCAGCAGGACCAGCTCACCCGCCGCGGAGCGTTCCTCCAGCCGGTCGCGGATGTAGGCAATGTCGGCGTGCGTCATCCCCATGGCGGCAAACACCACCCGGAAGGCCCGTCCCGAAGATGTGGTGGCCTGGGCGGCGATCTGAGTGGCCAGGGTCAGGTGTGGCAGGCCGGGAACGGAGAAGATGGGGAGTTTCTGTCCCCGCACCAGCGTGGTCAGGGCGTCCACGGCTGAGATGCCCGTAATCACCGGATCCTGCGGCGGTTCGCGGTACACCGGGTTCAGCGGCCAGCCGCCCACGGGGGCCGTCTGTCCGGCGGTGATCGGCGGGCCGCCGTCGAGCGGTTCTCCCCGCCCGTTGCAAACCCGGCCAAGCCAGCCAAGGCCGGTGGGAACCGCCAGCGGCCGCCCCTGGAACCGGACTTCGATGCCGCCCAGCGACATTCCTCCGGTCCCTTCAAGGACCTGCAGGGTTACTTCATCTCCGTCCACCTCCAGCACCAGTCCGTGCCGGTCCCGCTGCCCGGCCACCCCGACCGTGGCGAACTCGTCCCAGCCCACTCCCTCCGCGTCGCCGAGGACCAGCAGGGGACCGCGCAATTCGCGCACCCCTCTGTAGCCGACCCGGGGTGACGTGGAGGGCACGGATTCCGTGCCGGGACTGGTGGCATCGTCAGTGCTCATGCGGGCCCTCTTTCCGACTGATTACCGGCGTGGGCTTGTCCTTTGGTTTGGGCTTGTCCACCGGTATAGGCTCCGCCGGCATGGGCGCCCGCCGCCGACAAATCCCCACCGCCGCCGTCCGCCCCCGCAGTGTCGTCCCTTCCGCGTTCGATCCCGCCGTCGTCCACCTGCCGCAGCCGGGCCAGGAATTCCCGTCCCCGCGAGAGCACGCCCTCGGCGTCGGTGGGGCCGGTGTCTTCGCGCAGCCGCAGCACCGGGGTGAAGTCGAAGCGTTCGATGTCCTCGGCCGGCACTCCGCGGTTGACCAGTGACTGGCACACATCCACCACATCCAGGACCGTCTGCAGCAGAGCGGCACCCTTTTCCCGGGAACTGTAACCGTCATTGGGACTCAGGGCGTTTTGCAGCAGGACACCGTCACGCACCAGACGCCCGCCCAGCAGCACCATCCGCTCGTGCCCGGGCAGGGATGCGGTCCCGATGATCTCCGCCAGGGCCGTCAGCCGGTCCGCTTCGGACAGGAGAAGGGACGCCGATGCCCGGCGCTGTGCCCAGAGCGGATCCCCGTGCGCGGAATGCCAGCGGCCCAGCGTCTCGGCATCGCGCGAGAAGGAGCCGCGCCAGCTGACGGCCGGATAGTGCCGGGAGTACGCCAGATCCCGGTCGAGGATCCACAGCGAACGCACAAAGCGCTGGGTGTCGGTGGTAACCGGTTCGCTCATGTCTCCGCCGGGTGGGGAGACCGCCCCAATCACGGTGACCGACGCCGTCGCACCACCCAGGGTCTGAACGAGCGCCGCACGCTCATAGAAGGCGGCCAGCTCACTGGCCAGGGATGCCGGATAGCCCTCCTCGGCGGGGAGGTCCCCGTTGCGGTTGGCGAACTCGCGCAGCGCTTCGGCCCAGCGGGAGGTCGAGTCGGCAATGACGACGGCGTCGTACCCCATGTCGCGGAAGAACTCCGCCACCGTGACGCCGGTGGCAATGGACGCCTCCCGGGCCATCATCGGCATGTTGGAGGTGTTGGCGATAATCACGGTCCGGTCGATCAGCTTGCCGCCGGTCCGGGGATCGTCCAGTCCGGAGAGGCCGTCCAAGACGTCGGCCATCTCGTTGCCGCGCTCGCCGCAGCCCACGTAGACAATGACGTCCGCGTCGGACCACTTGGCAATCTGTTGGAGGGTCAGCGTCTTGCCCGTCCCGAAGCCACCCGGAACAGCCGCTGCCGAACCGCGGGGGAGCGGGAAGAGCAGATCCAGGACCCGTTGGCCGGTGTTCAGCGGCACGGTGTCGGTCAGGCGCTCGCCGAAGGGCCGGGGCCGGTGCACGGGCCACTGCTGGGCCAGCGGAACGTCGGTGCCGCCCACCCGCGCCACCGGATCCAGCGGATGAAGGGGGCCGTGTGCCAGCCATTGGACCTCGCCGGCAACGTGTGGCGGCACCATTACCCGGAACTCCACCGCCCCTGCTTCCGGCACGGTGCCGAGGACCTGCCCCGCCCGCACCGTATCGCCCACCGACACCGACGGCGTGAACCCCCATGCGGTGTTCAGGACCGACGGGTCCTCGGTGGAGGACATCCGGTCCTGGGCCAGCCACAGGGGAGCGGAGGACAGCGGGCGGAGCAGTCCGTCAAAGACAGAGCCCAGCAGCCCCGGGCCCAGCAGTCCGGACAATTCGTGTCCGGTGCGCTCCACGGTGTCGCCGACCTTCAACCCGCCGGTGTACTCGTAGGCCTGCAGGGTGGCGTCCTCACCGTTGACGGCGACGGCCTGGGCCGAGATCCGGTCGGGGCCCACCGCCACGACTTCCAGCATGGAGAGCCCGGACAGTCCGGTGATTTCGACCAGCGGCCCGCTGACCCGGGTGATGGTCCCGCGTGCTGCGCCGTTTCCACCTATTTGTCGTCCCATAAACGGTGCACCTCCCCGGCGCGGCTTTCCATGGCCTGTTTCGCCAGCGCGGGAAGGGAGAGGTCCAGGTGGCGGGATCCGGCCGTGCCGGTGACGCCGCCCTTGTAGCTTTCCGTCACGGATGCCAACGGCCCCAGGAGCGCGTCAGCACGCTCGGTGAGGCGCCGAAGCAGCTGCGGATACCGCGGGTCGCTGCGCAGGTCCCGGGTCCGCTCCAGGACCTGGCGGAGCAGTTCGGACCGCAGCGTTTCCTGCTGCGCCAGGACGGTGCGCCGTGCTTCCCGGCGGACGCGGGCCGAACGGCCCGCAGCTTCCGTGCGTGCTGCTTCGGCTCCCTGCCGTGCTGCCTCTGCCCGGATTTCCGCGGCTTCCGTGCCGGCGTTGGAGAGCAGCGTTTCGGCCTGGTGACGGGCGTCCGCGGCCAGGCGGCCTGCCTCAGACTCTGCCTGCCGGCGCAGCGCATAACGGACGGCTTCAAGGGCGGCATCTGATCCGGCGGGCAGTCGGTTCATCAGGGCAGCACCACCGTCAGGGGTGACGCCGGGTCAGCCAGCTCACCGGCGAGCACGGCTGCGGCGGCGGGGGTCAGGACAACCGCCGTTACGGTTTCCGGCAATTGCGTCCAGGCGCTTCGCACCGCTGCCGCGCCCGTGGCGGGGTACAGGACTGCTCCGGCGAGACGGAAGCCGGCCAGCAGGGCCGGTTCCCCCAAGGCGGCAATGGTCCCGGTGCGGCGGTTTGCCGGCCGGGAGCCGGCAGCGGCCGGCACTGCTTCCGAGCTGCTCATGCCTGTCCGATAAGGATGATGGAGATGATCAGCCCGTAGATGGCGATACCTTCGGCCAGCCCCACCACCACCATGGCGCGGCCAAAAATCTCGGGCCTTTCACTCATGGCGGCCAGTGCCGCTGATCCGGTGTAGGCCACGGCAATTGCGGCGCCAATGGAGGAACCGGCAACGGCGATGGCGGCTCCGATCAATGCCGCACCGCTGCTGTCGCTGCCCTCCGTTGCCGCGGCGACGGCGGTGGCCGCCGCTCCGCCGTCGCCCGCTCCCGCGCTGGCCGGCGCGGCGTTCAGGGCTGCGGCGAAGAGGGCCAGCGCTCCGGCCATGAGGACTGCGTTGAGCCCCAGCAGTGCCTTGATGCCGGTGCGCCGGTTGTGGCGCAGCAGCATGAAGGCGCCCAGTGCGAGCAGGACGGCGAGGAGGAGGACCAGCGGAAGGCCGGCGAGCCAGGGATTCATGGGAGATGCCTCTCAGCGGGGGCGGCGGTGGAAAGGTTCCTGCCGGCGGTGTTCTGCGCGGCGCCATTGGCCAGGCCCGGATCGGGATTCCAGGGCCGGAACTTTCTGCCTTCTTCTTGGAAAACGCGGGAAAACAGCTCGTAATACTCCAGCCGGAGGGCCTGGATTCCGGCGACCAAGCCTTCCAGGGCGAAAGTCAGTGCATTGCCGATGAGGAAGACGACGACGGCGGCCACCGCCCGCCAATCCGGCGCCCACAGTGCCGTGGTGGCCTGCCAAACGACCATCATCAGGGCGGCGTGGGTGAGCCCGAAGGCGGCAAGGCGGGTAAAGGAGACCAAGTTGGAGCCCAGCTGCACCACGCTGTCCACCAGTTCCACGCTTGCCTGCAGCCCGCCCGTGGCCCCGCCGCCGGATTCGGCGAAGAGGCCGATAAACATCAGCACCAGCGCGAGCAGCGCCACCACACCGGCAATCACCAGGATCACCGGTTGTGCCGCCAACAGGCCCCAGGCCAGAAGCCCGACGGCCGTGAACAGCAGGGCGCCGGCCAGCCCGGATCTGGCGTACAGGGCGTACGCCCATCCCCCCTCGCGGACCCGGTTGATGGTCCCCAGGACGTACGATCCGGCCAGCAGGACGGCGCCGAGCACCAGTGCGGCAACCAGCAGGGGAATCGGTTCCTCCAGCGGCTCCAGCCACAGCACGGGCAGCACTCCGGTGGGGCCGAAGAACTCGCCGTACAGAACGCCGAAAAACACTGCGGCCAGTCCCGCGCCGGTGATGAACAGCCAGGTTCGGCGGAACCGCTGCAGCCGCGGCAGGAACCGCAGCAGCAGGCCGGCAATCACCAGCAGGGCACCCTGGCCGGCGTCACCGAACATCATTCCGAACATCACCACGTACGCCACGCCCGCGATTCGGGCGGGGTCCAGGTCGGCGTACGGGACGGTGGTGTAGGTGTCCACGAGGAGCCGGGACAGCACCGGAACCTGCTTCCGGCGCGGTTCATCTCCGGTGAGCAGCGTGGGCGGCTGCACTCCGCGCGGACGCCGGAGGGCGACGGCGGAAGCACCGTGCGGTTCCAGTGCCGCCTGCAGGCCGGGCAGCCGCTGCGACGGCGACCAGCCCACCAAGGCCGCCACCGGTCCGTGGACGACGGCGGCTTCGGCCGCCCTGTCGATTTCCTCCGGTCCGGTGCCCGGCTCGTAGGGCAGATCGAGTTCGACGGCCGAACTCCTGGCCACCTCGGTGAGCATTTTGTGCCGGGCCGACAGCGGCGCAACCAGGGCGATCCGCTCCATCCGCACCGGACTCAGGGTTTCACGCCACGGCATCCAGCACCTCGCTCGTTCCGGCGGACACAGCGGCCGAGGCCAGTGCTGCGCGGACCCGCCAGGCATCGGCGGCGAGTACCGCCATGGCACCAAGGACCACATCCGGTCCGGGAAGTCCGGCCCGGAGCAAGCCGAACCCGTCGTTTTCGATGCGTGCGGCCAGTGCCGCTTCGGCCCGCCACAGGTCAGCTGTGCGGTCCACCCCGTTCATGGCCTGTGCGGCGGCCGGAGGCAAAGTGCTGCGCAGCAGTTCCGGGGTGGGAAGTTCTCCGGTGCCTGCAGCCGTCCAGCCGGTGCCCAGCAGGGGGCGGAGCAAACTGGCCAGCCGGGGTGCCGGAGCTGTTCCGTCCACCAACACCAGCCTGGCGGCAATCAGAGCCGCTGCCGCTGCCGCCCAGGGCCGCACCGCTGCTGCCTCGGAGGTCAGCCGGCGGAGCCACACGGCCGTAAGAATGTCCCGAAGGGCGGACTCCGGTCCGGGATCGCCCCACGGTGACGAGGCAAGTGCCGCCCGCAGCTCCTCATCAGTTGCTGCCGTCTGGAGGCGCGGCCATGCCGTTGCCAGGCCGCCAAGGTCAAAAGCTGAGGGGGCGCTGGTCTCCTCCCCGCGGAGACGAAGATCCAGGGCAAGGATGTTGTCGGCCTCGAAGACCGCCGCGGCGGCCCGGATGAGGCGGGTTCCTCCGGCGGGAAGCCATCCCGCCAGCACGCGCAGCTGCCACAGGACGGTTCTCCGGGTTGCCCGGTGTGCCTGGGACAGCGTCTGTGCGGACTTCAGTTCCCTGCCGTACACCGTGTCAGCGAGCTGGGAAAGGGCCGCCTCCAACCCAGGTGTTGCAGCAATCGTGCGGCAGGTCCCGGCGCCGGCCCGGCGCTGCGCCATGGACCGGGCCCGTACCGATGCCGCCACCCAGTCGGATCTCATGGGTTCGTGTTTCCGAGCAGGTCCTGCACCAGATCCGCCACGATGGCCGCTGCCAGTTCGGGAACCCTGGATTCGCCCCGACTCTTCAGCTCCGCCGCTTCATTCTCTGCGTTCAGCAGCAGTTCCGAATCGGCGGCCTCGGCTTTGCTGGCTACCTCTGCCGCTGCACGGGCACGAACCGCGCCGCTTTCCAGCCGTGCATGCTCAACCTCCGCTGCGGCCCGCGCGCGTGCCTGCCGCACTGTCTCTTCCGCCCGCTGTTTTGCGTCGTCGATCAAATCCTGTGTCTGGTTGATCGTTGGATCCAGTGCCTCAAAAACCGGAACGAGTTCGGCTTCGGGACCCTGATTGTCTGCTGCCGGAACACCGGCAGGGCCGGCCGGTCCGGGGGACCCTACGGGCCGGAACCTGTCGAGCAAGCTGTTGCGTGCCATCGAAGCACCTCCTCGTCAAGCAGTAATGCCGGGTGCTGGGGATCCGGCGGACGCTGGATGCGGCCGGCCTATCTGCCGGACACTCCGGGGCCGCTTCCCGCGGTCCCGTCACCGTCGCTGTTTCCGTCGCCGTCGCCCGTTGCAGCGGCTTCGGATGCTTCACCGTGCTGCACGATGTCACCGTCGGTGAAGAGGATGCCGCGGGCTATCTCCCTCCACAGGGGTGTCCGGCGGAGCAGGAACTCCAGTTCCATGCTGAAATGCTTGAACTCTTCACCCAGGGAATCGTGCATGATGGCGCGTGATTGGGCATCGGGTTCCACTGCTATGCGCTGGACGTACCAGCCAATCGCCTCGGCTTCTTCGCTCAAACTCGCGCACATCCTGGCGAAGGTTCGGGTTTCTGCGGGAAGTTCGGATGGTGGCTCGTGGTACTGCTCTGTGCCCATGGGTATCTCCTGGTGCGGCCAGCAATTCCGGGCCAAGGTGCAGCCCGCTCTTTGGCGGACGATGTCCGGGCTGTCCGGGCTGTCTGTTTTCCCCGGATGATGCAGGTTTTCCGTTACGCCCGCCGTAGTTCGAGGTTACGGTTGGCCCGGCGGGGAGACAATGGCACGAGCGGCGCCCTCGCCGCCCGGTGCCAAAGTCACTGAAGTCCTACTCCAAGTCACTGAAGTTCCATCCCAAGTCATTGAAGTCCCAACCCATGTCATTGAAGTCCCAACCCAAGTCATAGAGATCCCACAGCACAGTGGCAGTGGAAAGCCAAGCCGTGGCAGTGGAAAGCCGGGCCGCGCCAGACGCAGGCACCAAAAAGGTCCGGACGCGAACGCGTCCGGACCCTTCCTGCCGAATGGAATTGTCCCGGCGTGCTATCCCAGCCGGGAGTACGCCGACGCGAAGTGCACCAGTGGATCGGCTTCGTCCTCCGCAGAGGCCCGGCGGCCCATGGCCACCACTTCACCGACCACCAACTGGTGAGTCGCCGCCGTCGTGACGGAGGTGGTGCGGACCTCGAACCAGGCAATGCAGCCCTCGATGACCGCAGCTTCCGTGACCGGTCCCCGCCCGTAGTCCACCTGGGTGAGGAGTCCTTCCAAAGGTGATCCCGGGCTGGCGAGCCAATTTGCGGTACCCCGCTGGCGGGCCGAGAGGAGGCTGAGCGCCCAGGTGCCGCTTTCCACCACTGCCTCGGCTATCCGGGATTCGGCATAGAGGCTGACCAGAAGCGTGGGCGGGTCATACGATACCGAAAGGAAACCGCTGACCGTGGCCGCATAGTCCCGTCCGCGCAGCCGTGTGGATACCACAGCCACTCCGGATGCGATGTCGGCGCTGAGCAGGCGGTAGCTGTTGACCGCCTCGTCCGTTACCTCCGCAGGGACAACCTCGCCCGGAAATACGCCGTGTTCCATGTCCTCCTACTTGGAAGTGCCGGGCTGTCCGCCGTCGGCCTGCCCGCCGTCCCCGGCGGGAACCAGCTTCACGGAGATGGAGTTGATGCAGAAACGCTGATCGGTGGGCGTGTCAAAACCTTCGCCCTCGAACAGGTGTCCCATGTGCGAGTCGCAGTTGGCGCAGCGCACTTCGATCCGGTCCATGCCCATGCTGCGGTCGTGGAGGTAACGCACCTTGCCCTCGGCCAGCGGGGCGAAGAAGGACGGCCAGCCGCAGTGGGAATCGAACTTCTCGCTGGAGGTGAAGAGCTCGCTGCCGCAGGCCCGGCACTGGTAAACGCCTGCCGTTTTGGTGTCCCAGTATTCGCCGGTGTAGGGACGTTCGGTTCCGGCCTTGCGGAGGACCTGGTATTCCTGCGGGCTCAGCTCCTCGCGCCACTGCTCATCTGTCTTTTGTACCGGGACGGTTCCGGTGGTTTCTTCAGTCATATCCGCGTCAACGCTTAAGAGTCGCCAATAAATCCCGAGCCGGAGTACAGGTGGAGCACGGGCACTCCCAACCGGTCCTGTGCTTCATTGGCCCAATCGGTCCCGAAGGTGTCCTCCACGGCGTGCGGGGTGGTGATGACGACAACCTGCTGGGCATCCGATGCCTTGGTTGCCGCCACCACAGCCTGCACCGGATCCTCACCGGTGACCGAGCCCGTGGCTTCCAGGCCGGAGGCCCTCATCAGCTCCAGTGATTCGGCGAGCTCGATCTCTGCGGCCTTGGTTTCCTCATCCTTTGTCGGCTTGCCTCCGGTGAGGTCACGGAAGGCTGCCGCGAATTCCAGCATGCTGAGGTTGTCCAGCACATCCACCAGCAGGTTGCGGCGGGTATCCGACGGCACCAGTACGTCAAAGCGCGCAGGGTTGTCCTGCACCAGGTACCGCAGGTTGGAAATGTCTTTGTCGTTCAGGGACTCTTCGGTCAGCACCACGATAGTTGCAGTCATGCGGCCAGCTTAGTCCGAAGCCGGGCGTGCATCCGTTGCCGGCGCCCGCCGGTGTGGCGGCAGTGACACTTGTCCCCGGACGGCACGTCCCGGCCGTCCGGTTTGCTCCCGTCGGTAAGAATGGAGGTATGGCTATCTCCATTCCTGCGCGTTCCTCAGTGGTTGTTCCCGTCGAATCCGGACCGGCGACCGGTCTGTCAGCTCCGTGGATCAAGTGGACGGCGTTTGGGGCAGGAGTGGGGGCTGCCGCAACGACAGTCCTGTTTGCGGCAACGTCCGGACTGGGTGTGTATTTTGCGCGCCAGGTAGTCACTCCGCGCCGGATCCGGGATGAAAATCTGGAAATCCTGGCCGTCTTTGAGTCCGAGAACGGGAAACAGATCATTCTTCCCGCCAATGAGGACACCACCGTTGACGGCACCTACAGCCTGTATTTCGACGGGGGTGCAGGCCATGCCCGGATTGGTGCCATTCGCTCCTACGAACCGCGCGAAGGCACCGTGCAGCGTGATGTCGAAGAAATATACAGCGGTGACCTCACCCAGGCGGTGCGCGGCTGGTGGAGCGGTGCCATCTATCCCTCGCCGTCCGCCGTCGGCCTCGCCGAGGAGGAAGTGAACGTTCCCGTGGATGGCGGCCTTGCTCCGGCCTGGCTGGTCCGCGCCGATTCCGACGCCGCCACCTGGGCCATCATGGTTCATGGGCGCGGTGCCCAGCGCACCGAATGCCTGCGGGCCATCCGCACGGCGCGCGAGGCTGGTATGACCAGTCTGCTCATTTCCTACCGGAACGACGGCGAAGCTCCCTACACTTCGGACGGCCGGTACGGGCTTGGCCTGACCGAGTGGCACGACGTCGAATCCGCCATCCGCTACGCCCTGGCCCACGGCGCCAAGGATGTTGTGTTGTTCGGCTGGTCCATGGGCGGTGCCGTCAGCCTGCAGGCCGCCGACCGTTCACCGCTGCGCCGCCATATCCGGGCGCTCGTGCTCGACGGACCGGTTATCAACTGGATCGATGTCCTGAGCCATCACGCACGCCTGAACCGGATTCCGGTTCAGTCCGGCCGGCTGGGGCAGTGGCTCATATCCAAGCCCGCGGGCCGCACGCTGACCGGCCTAGCCGCTCCGCTGGACCTTAAGAGCATGGACTGGGTGTCCCGCGCCGAGGAAATCCGGATTCCCACGCTGATCCTGCACAGCGAGGACGACGAATTTGTTCCGTCCGGCCCTTCGGCTGAGCTGGCGGAGAAGAACCCCGGCGTCGTGACCTTCGAGAGGTTCTCCAAGGCCGGGCACACC
Organism: Arthrobacter gandavensis; assembly: GCF_009192735.1. Taxonomy (GTDB): domain Bacteria; phylum Actinomycetota; class Actinomycetes; order Actinomycetales; family Micrococcaceae; genus Arthrobacter_B; species Arthrobacter_B citreus. The sequence goes on along the minus strand of NZ_VTFU01000001.1, from coordinate 1,002,900 downwards.
AAGGAATACAACGTCGATCCCGAGCGGTGGGAGCGCGTGGTGCTGGGTTGGCTCAACAATGTCCTGGGCCGGACGAGGCATCCTGCGGTGCGCCGTCTGGACGAGGAATAGCGGATCCGTTCGGATGATGCCGCCGGGGCCGCGGGTGCGGCCGGGGCGGCCGGTGCGGTGCTAAACGGTGCTAACGGCGCTAAACAGCGCTAAATGGCGCTAAACGGAGCTGAGGACAACGAGGGTGACAAGGGCGTTGTTTGCGGCATGCAGCAGTACCGGTGCCCAGAGGTTCCGGTGGAAGCGTCTCAGCCACGCCAGCGTTACGCCCAGCATGAACAGGTAAGCGAAGCCCACCAGGACCAGGTGCACCGCGGCGAAAAGTGCTGCGGACAGGATGATTGCGGCGAAGGGCGGGACGCGGCGTGAAAGTCCGTCGAGGACCGCGCCCCGGAACAGGACTTCTTCCCACAGCGGCGTCAGGACCGCGATGACAAGCACCACTACGGCGGTCAGCAGAGGGGACAGGCCGCCGATGTCATCGAGTGGGTCGTTGGTGGATGCGGCAGCAGATGTGTCGATGCCGATTAGGGACAGAAGGCCGATGAACAAGCCCTGCGCCAGCAGACAGGCCATGACAGCTGCGGGTATCTGCCACAGCAGGTGCAGCATGCGCGGTCCGGGCCGGCGGAAGCCGAGGTCCGTGGCGCTCAGTGAGTTACGGCGGAGCAGATGTACATGGACGGCAAGCATGGCCGCGGCGGTGATGGAGCCCAGGGCAGCGGGGAGCAGCGATTCGAGGGTGAAGCGGACGGCGCCCGAGAGCCCGAGTGCTGCGAGGGCGCCGGCTGCCGCCAGCACGTAAAGGGCAACGAACATCAAGGCCCAGGCCGCCTGCCCGAGAGTGACCACGTTCGCTGGACGGGCTTGCTGACGAGTTTCACTGGCTGGCGCTGGCAGCAAAAGATTTCCCCCGGTGATGGTGCTGGATAAGCCGTACGGTGATGGCTCATCCTGCCAGCCGTCCGGGACCGGCGGCAAATACGGTGCCGCCGCTAGGCAGGCGAAGCAGCGATGGGTGCCGTAAGTGCAGAGGTCAACCGGATCAGGTCAAACGGAGAGAGCCCGATCTGCAGGCCTCGGCGGCCGCCGGACACATACACCTCGTCCAGCAGTTCCACTTGGCTGTCGATTCCGGCATGGGACGGATGTTTCTGGCCCAGGGGAGAAATGCCGCCCACCACGTAGCCCGTGCGCCGCTCGGCCTCGCGCCGGTCAGCCATGACGGCCTTGCGCGCACCCATGAGGGCGGCAAACTTCTTCAGGTCGAGGTTCGAGGCGACCGGCACCATGGCGACGGCAAGCCGTCCGCCCAGGTCCACCATGAGCGTCTTGTAGACGGCTTCGGGAGGCAGCCCGAGCTTCTCGGCCGCCTCCAGGCCGTACGAGGGTGCGCCGTCGTCGTGCTCATAGTGACGCACTGTGTACGGAACGTTCGCTTCGTCGAGCAGCCGTGTGGCCGGCGTCGAGCCTTTGCCCGAGTGTTTGTCTGCGTGCTTGTCCCGGTTCCCTGCCATGGTGCGCCCTTTCCTCAGTGCGGAACTACGGCTGGGCGAGCTTTTCGTGTTCGGCCAGCCGGCGCTTGATACGTCCCAGCATGGCTGACATTCCCCGCATGCGCAGCGGTGTGATGGCACGGGTGAGGCCCAGACGGTCCGGAACATCCGCCGGTACGGCCAGGATCTGTGCGGCAGGCAGCCCGTTCAGGCCCTCATACAGCACACTCGCGAAGCCGCGTGTGGTTGGCGCTTCACGGGGCGCCTTGAAGAACAGGGAGACCAGGTGCTCGGGCGAGTCATCCACGTCCAGGCTCAGGAACACGGGTGACTGGCATTCCACCACCTGCTCCATCAGCTCGGGACGGTCCGCTATTTCCGCGGGCAGATCGGGCAGGCTTTGGGAAAACTCAAGCAGCAGTTCAAGCCGCTCTGCTTCCTCCATGGCCTGGAAGTCATCGACAATCTCGGCGAGCTGCTCCGGGATGGATGTTTCGGGGGTGGTGGCACTCATGGGAGATCTTTCTGCTGTTCTGGGTTGTATGGGCGGTTAGCGAGCTCAGCTGGGAGCGCTGCCGGGCTCTTCGCCGCGGGCAATCGGAACGCGGACGGCGTTGCCCCACTCGGTCCAGGATCCGTCGTAGTTGCGCACGGACTCGAAGCCGAGGAGGTGCTTCAGCACAAACCAGGTGTGGCTGGAACGCTCGCCGATGCGGCAGTAGGCCACGACGTCGTCGCCCTCCTGCAAGCCGGCGCCGTCCTTATAGAGGGCCTCGAGCTCCTCCCGGGTGCGGAACGTTCCGTCCTCAGCGGCAGCCTTGCCCCACGGAACGGACTTGGCGGTGGGAATGTGCCCGCCCTTCATGGCGCCTTCGTCCATGTAATCGGGCATGTGCGTGCGTTCGCCGGTGTATTCGGCGGGGGAGCGGACGTCAATGAGCGGTCCCTTGCCCAGGTGGCCGACGACGTCGGGCAGGAAGGCGCGGATCTCTTCGTCGCGGCGCTCCACCACCGGGTATTCGGTCGCTTCCACTGAAACTTTGTCAGTGGTCATGGGACGGCCTTCGGCGACCCACTTGTCGCGGCCGCCGTCGAGCAGGCGCACGTCCTCGTGACCGAAGAGGGTGAAGACCCAGAGGGCGTAGGCAGCCCACCAGTTGCTCTTGTCGCCGTACAGCACAACGGTGGACTCGCGGGTGATGCCCTTGCGGGCCATCAGCTGTGCAAAGGCCTCTCCGTCCACGAAGTCGCGGGTATCGGCGTCGTTCAGGTCCGTGTGCCAGTCGATCTTTCGGGCCCCGGGGATGTGGCCCGTTTCATACAGCAGGATGTCCTCATTGGACTCGAGGACCACCAAGTTCTCCGCGTCCAGGTTCTCCGCGAGCCACTGTGTGGACACCAGACGCTCCGGGTGGGCATAGGCGGAAAACTTGGGGTTGCTGTCAGCGGCTATCGACATTCGCAAAACTTCTTTCCTTGGCTTGGATATTCAGGGCTTCCTACAAGCCTAACGACGCCGGGCGGTGAAAACTTCCACTGACGGTTCGGTGAGTGGCTTCCCACTGGCACGGGGCGCTTCAGGTGGCGTGGCTCGGAAGCGGCAGCCGTAATGCCAGCACCACGACAGTGACCCCGATTCCGGCGAAGACAACTTCCAGCGGCTGGTACTCGATGAACGTGATTTCCCAGGCCTCCAAAGCAACCAGATCCGTGCCTGCCGCCATGGAAATCCAGCGTGCCGCCCTGCTCCGCCGCAGGTGAAGCAATCCTGCGATGGCGTAGCCTCCGCCGCATCCTGCGGCAAGAAGCAGGCCTGGGATCCGCCATGAGGAAAACGGTGTACGGCTAAGCACTGCCGGATCCGCGTGGAGAAAGGAACCGTCAGGGCGCAGCGCCAAGAGAATGCCGCCACCGATGGCGGAAACCGCCGTTCCCAATTCCATTCCGATGAGTGCCCGTTCCTGGGGTGAATACCGTCCCGGTCCGGCGTGCCTTGTCCGCTTATCCATGCTCCGAGTGTTCACCGCGGGTAATGCCTCCGTCCAGCGTTCTCATTTCCAAATACCCGGGCTCTTTGGCGTATCGTTGCGAAGGCGGCAGAACGCCGCACCAGATCAGCAGCAGGACCGGCAACCCAGGGCCGGATGCAGGCAACAAACGGACGGATTGCGCACAGTGGCACAAGTGGAGCACCTTGCGGAGCGGACTCCCCAGGTTTCGACGGATGAACTGCTGAAGGGATTCTTTCCTTCGCCCCGGTTCGGTTCAGTGTCCTTCGACAGCTACCGTCCGGATCCATCGCAGCCTTCGCAGTCGCAGGCCGTGAGCTCCATGCGGGACTTCGCTGCTGCAGTCGACGTTCCCGCGCCCACCGGGCTGCGCAAGCTTTTTGGTGCCAAGAAACCGGATTCCAAGGCCGGCTTCTATCTGGACGGCGGATTTGGTGTCGGTAAGACCCACCTGCTGGCCAGCCTGTGGCACGCCGTCGAGGGCCCGAAGGCTTTCGGAACGTTTGTCGAATACACCAACCTGGTGGGCGCCCTGTCCTTCCGGAAAACCGTTGATGCCCTCAGCGCCTACAAACTGGTGTGCATTGATGAATTTGAACTGGATGATCCGGGAGACACAGTCCTGATGTCCCGTCTGATGCGGGAATTGGCCGACGCCGGCGTCAAACTTGCAGCCACGTCCAACACCCTGCCCGGTTCGCTCGGCGAGGGGCGCTTTGCCGCCGTCGACTTCCAGCGGGAGATTCAGGTCCTGGCTGACCAGTTCGACGTCGTGCGCATCGACGGTGAGGACTACCGGCACCGTGGTTTGCCGCAGTCTCCCGATCCTGTTGCGGAGGATGAGCTTGCTGACCGAGTGACGGCGGAGTTCAGTGGCAAAGTGGTTGCCGAAGATGATTTCTCTGCCCTCATCAATCATCTCTCGACTGTTCATCCGAGCCGGTACCGTCAGCTCATTGACGGTGTCGACGCCGTCGCCTGGCACAACGTCGGCACGATCACTGAGCAGTCCGTGGCGCTGCGCTTTGTGGTTCTGGCTGACCGGCTGTACGACAAGGACGTTCCGATTCTTGCCAGCGGGGTTCCCTTTGACCAACTGTTCACTAAGGAAATGATGAACGGCGGCTACATGAAGAAATACTTCCGTGCGGTTTCCCGTCTTACCGCTTTGGCCCGTGAGGGACAGACCGGAGAAGCAGCCTAGCCTCGGTCCCGGTTTACCGGTCTGAATCACTGCACTGGCAGTGTTGGCGCCGGGCGTCTGGCTCATCCCGGGTGGCCAGGCCGCTTCGGAAATGACGAAGGTCCCGGTGCCGCCTCTCGGCGGGACCGGGACCCCTGTCGTGCTCTGGAGCTTATGCGGCCGGAGGAGTGGGTCCGGATTCGGTTCCGGAGTCTGGGCCCTGCTTGCGGTCGACCTTGTCCACCGCTTCCGAGGCCTTGCTCTGGAAGCCATCGATCTTGTCGGAGTACTTGCCGCCGGTCTTCTCATCGACGAACTTTCCTGCGTGATCGATGCCGCCCTTGATCTTGTCGGCATTTTCGCCCACAAGTTCGGTAGCCTTGTCCTTCAGCTCTCCGGCCTTGCCCTTGAGCCCGTCAAATACAGACACGGACCACCTCCTTTCGCAGGGAAAACCATACGTTTCCCGTTCATTCCAATGGTAAGCCCACTGAGCAGATGGGCCAAGGACAGAAAGCAAGGGAATCGCTGATGCTTGGGGCGAGACGGTGAGAATCAAGCTCACCCGCCGGGGGGCGGCGATGGGCACCGCTGGTGGAAAACGGTACTCAATCCATCTGTCGGTGAGGATGGTGTTCAAACCCCGTCCTCATGGTGTTCAAAGCCCCGGTGAGGATGGTGCCCAACCTGCTCGAACCGCCTGTCGTGCTGGCGCTCGAACCGCCGGCGATGAGGGTACTCAGCCCACCCGCCGGTAAGGACGCAGCGGATGGAAGTAGGTATTCCGCAGCGGCGCCTGGAACGGGTCAACATAAGTGGGAGGGGTAAACCACGGTGTGCCGCGCATGATGTTGATGCGCCATTTCTCCCGGTGGATCAGGTGATGGTGGAATCCGCACAGCAAGACACCGTTGTCTGTGCTGGTGGTGCCTCCGTGGGAGTGATATTCAATGTGGTGGGCTTCGCACCAGGGTGCGGGGGAGGTGCATCCGGGGAAGGCGCAGCCACCGTCTCTGGCGATGATTGCCTTTCGAAGATGCGGCGGGAAAAAGCGGGCGGCCTTCCCGACGTCCAGGATGCGGCCTTCCCCATTCAACACAACCGGAATGATGTCGGCATCACATGCGATACGGCGGATCTGATGAGGAGGAACAGGGCCGGCAAAGGCCAGCATGCCGCTCTCCGCTTTTCTTACGATCCGGTCCCTGAGCTGTTCGTACGGTATGACGGCCAGAACCTGTGGCTTCGACCCGCCACTTGCCGGCAACTGGCCGGAGGACAGGGCGAGCATGCAGGAAGTGACCAACCCATCCAGGCACTTCTGCGGATAGGTTCGGGGATCACTCGGGACTGCACGTTCCTTGCCTTCCATATCCTCACAGGATCCGTTTGGGACTTGGGCGGCACCACCACGGGGGTTGGCCTCAGGCGCCAGCGCCGTCATGAGTGTTTCGAACTGATCATCCGTGGCGAAGATATCCACGCGATGCAGTCCTCGGTACTTACGGCGGATAAACAGGCCCTGCAGCTCCGCTTTTTGCTGATCCGTTGGCTCTGTTCCGTCCGGGTCCAGATGATTCACCCAGGCGCTTGCCACGACACTTAGTGCGTCCAGATCCTGGCTGGCGGCAACATCGGTCAGAGCGGACTCCATAGCCGCCCGATCTTCCGGAGTGCCGCAGCCCTGAACCTGTCTCATGGCAAGGCTCACCACTTGAGCTCCGTCTCCGGATACTTCCCCGCGGGAAGAGCGTTCGGAGAGCGCGGCAAGCTCCGGGGGGATCGGTTGACCGGTCAAACTCACAACCGGCGCCAGCGCCGACCCAAGCCGAATCCGTTTCCAGGCTTCCCGCCGGCTGATCCGCAGCCTATGCCGCAGGTACTCCGCCGTATTTTTGTATTCCTGCTGGATCTTGCCCTCCGGAGTCACCCATGGCTCAGATACCTCAGCACAAATCCGCGCACGGTCCAACGCCGCCGCGGCAGCCAGCTGCATGTGGTCCACGATCCGGGAGAGTTCCTCTGCAGTTGAGGCAAAGGCCACAAGTTCCGGGGCATCGAGCAGGGGCAGCGATGTGTGAAGTTCGAAAAAGATGTTGCGCGCAACTGAAGTGACTCGCACCAGTTCCTCGATGCAGGCAGAGCCGGACGACCCACCGCAGGGGGTGGCGTTGGGCGTAGTGGCAAGTTGTGGATCTAGAAAATGTGATGAAACCGACTGGCTGTGCTGGTCATCTTCCATACACACAGCATTTCAGGAACGGCCAGCCTCTTCGAACGCATGTTCGATTTTGTGGACAACTAGCGATGCGGGCGAATCTCTGGCTGGCTGTGGAGGACACGGCATGCCATCGTCACCGCCCTTGCCGCCGTACCGTCGCCGCCCTGCCGTCGTCGACCACCCCGCCGTCGCCCGCCGCCCCGCCGCCCCGCCGTCGTCCGCCGCTCCCCGATGCCTCAGTGCCTGGCGCCGCAGGCCTGCGGGCCACAGGGTAAGCGTGGTTCAAGACGGCAAACGCTGGGTGACTCGTTAAACGCAGAAGGAGCAGACCATTGGTCTGCTCCTTCTGCGTATTGCTCCGGACTCCGGAGGTAATCATCTGAGCGGACGACGGGATTCGAACCCGCGACATCCACCTTGGCAAGGTGGTGCTCTAGCCAGCTGAGCTACGTCCGCAAAACAAGACAGCCGAAACTGTCCGTGCGCGATACTGGGATCGAACCAGTGACCTCTTCCGTGTCAGGGAAGCGCGCTACCGCTGCGCCAATCGCGCTTGACACATCAAATGTTCCAGAGGAACCTCTGATGCAGTCAAGAGAGCGGACGACGGGATTCGAACCCGCGACATCCACCTTGGCAAGGTGGTGCTCTAGCCAGCTGAGCTACGTCCGCAAAAAACACAGTTGCACGCAAAAAGCGTCTAACTGTAGTGCGCGATACTGGGATCGAACCAGTGACCTCTTCCGTGTCAGGGAAGCGCGCTACCGCTGCGCCAATCGCGCCCAAAGGGCTTGCAAGTCCACCGTGGAGGTGGGGACGGGATTCGAACCCGCGTATACGGCTTTGCAGGCCGCTGCCTCGCCTCTCGGCCACCCCACCGTGACCACTGCATAAGCATAGGCCGACCAGTCAGAATCAACCGGTTTTACAGTGACTTGCGAGCGGACGACGGGATTCGAACCCGCGACATCCACCTTGGCAAGGTGGTGCTCTAGCCAGCTGAGCTACGTCCGCATGCTGAGAAAGTTAGTGTTTTCATCCCCGAATCGCTTTCGCTTTTCGCGGCGAACTCCCGCTTTCCAACGAAGAAAAACTCTACTGGACGTTTCGTGGTTCGTCCAATCGGACCAAACTTCGGCGTGGTTGGGTGGCTTTCGAATGGTCCTAAGTATCGTCGCAGGTGAGGGCCCAATCCCGCCGCACGGCCACGGCGTGCACGCTGGCGAGGAGCTGCGGAACTGACCGAAGTGGGCTGGCCGCCCACTCGGTGATCGCCTATTGCCCAACAATTCGGCATTCATCCCAAGATGCGTGGAGATGGACCAGGCGTATTCGAAGGGGTGGCGAAATGATGCATCAAGGAATGCGACGGCGGCCTAGTGGGTGGAGGCTTGGTGGATGGGGGCACGCGTGAGTGGGTGCAGCGGGAGCGCCGACATGGTGGGTACGACGACGCCGGTCGTCCCGGCTGACAAGCGCCAACGCGGCCAAGGGGTTCCGGTGAATGTCGAGTGCCCGGAAATCCGCTGAATGCACGCCGGTTTGGAGTCGGCTCCAATCTGGGCTAGCATCTTTACACGTTGCGGTTGTGCAGACAACTCGCGGCAAGGGGGCGATTGGCGCAGTGGTAGCGCGCTTCGTTCACACCGAAGAGGTCACTGGTTCGAACCCAGTATCGCCCACCACCAGTTACAGAAGTAGATGCTTCACTAAGAGGTCCCTTCGGGGGCCTTTTTTTGTTAACGCTCCTGAGCATGGTTCGCCACTGAGCACCTCCCGATATCAAAGCACCTCCCACCACTACGCACCTCCCGCTCGTTGCTCGCCCTCCGCCGCTGCCGCCCCATGTCCGGATGTACGCCGTGAAGGGACTTCCTCGACATCGAAATCGCCCGGAGCACCCGTTTTGCCTAAAGGTCGGTGCCGGATGACAAACTGAAGATATGACTGAACCAGCTCTGGCACATTCAACAGAATTTGGGCGGATGTACTCCCGTTCCCTCTCGGAACCGCCGTCGGTACCCTCCATCACCACTGTCATCGCGCAGGGCGCCACTTCGCTCGACGGCTGGCATGGCCACATGGCAGCAAATGCCGTCATCAAGGACCCCAAGCTGGCAGCAAGCCTGGGCAACCCTGGAGCGCTTCGCTCCGTGGCCAAGGAAGCTTCGCGCGCCTCCGAGCGCTATCGGGACAAGGCGGCGGAACGCGGAACGCGGGTTCACTTCTACTGTGAGCAGGTATCACTCCGTGCACTGAACCTTCCGCACGAGGTCGAATCAGCACGTGCCGCGCTGCAGGAACACGGCGAGCATCAGTTTGCGGACCGCTTTGACGAGTGGTGGGACCTCTACCAGGTTGAGCCCCTGGCGCCGGAAATCACCGTGTGGAATGACGAGCTGGGCTACGCGGGAACGCTGGATCTGGTGGCGCGAATCAACGGCAGGCTCTGCCTGATCGACTACAAGACCAAGAACACCGACCGCGACGGGCAGGTCAAGCCCCTGGATGACAAGGTTGTCATGCAGCTCGTTGCCGGAATGAAGGCGAAAGAATCGCTGGTCGATGCCGGAAACGGCATTTGGGAGCCCTGGGCCTACGGAGAGGACCCGTTGCTGCTCGGAGTTGCCGTCGGACAGACCGAAGTCCGGCCCATGCGCGCCAACCCGGCGGTCCTTCCACAGCACTGGTTCAAATTCTGCGCACTCCGCAGACTGTGGCAAACCTCGTACGACGTCGCGGCGGCGGGACGAGCGCTCCTGCCGATCGCGCCGCCTCCCGTCGGTGCTCACGCAGTGCAGATTTCCCAGCCCTCGGTGCCGTAACGGCCTGGTCGACACGACCTGCGGTTGGCGCGTGTTTGACCTGCTCCCATCCGCATTGGTGCCATGTCCCCGGACGGACTCTGCCTGCGGCGCGCTGGATGACGCGCGGTCCAACTAGACTGGTAAGCGGAAAGATCCGTCTGTCACATCGGTCCGGCAGGCAGGTCCGGCTGAACCAGATGGTCAGCAGTACCCGCCGGCAGGCAGCAAGCATCAGCAGAGTCAGCAGCAACAGTAAGGAACAAACCCCAGATGGCAATCCTGAACATCCGGATAATCGGCGACCCAGTCCTTCGGACCCGCGCCGAGGAAGTCACGGACTTCGGGCCTGAACTGGCCAAGCTCGTTGCCGACATGGAAGAAACCATGGAGGACGTTGATGGTGCCGGACTTGCCGCACCGCAGGTTGGCGTCAGTCTCCGCGTTTTCACCTACCGGATTGACGGCCATGCCGGACACGTGGTCAACCCCGTACTGGAACTGAGTGAGGACCGTCAGGAAGACCACATGGAGGGATGCCTGTCGATTCCCGGATTGGGCTACCCGGTGCCGCGGTACCGCTGGACGAGGGTCACCGGTGTCGACAAGTTCGGAAACCCCGTCAGCGTTGAGGGCGAAGGCATGCTGGCCCGCGCGTTCCAGCACGAAACCGACCACTTGGACGGAGTGCTGTACATCGACCGGCTCGAGGGCGAGAACCGCAAGAAGGCGCTTCGCGCCATTCGCCAGGCGGACTACGACGCCATTGCCGGACGCACGACGGCGGAACGCGCCCAGACGGTCGGCTCAGCTTTTGGTGCTGGAGCATCATTCGGCGGCGGCACCTTCGGAGCCGGCACGGGCACACGCTCGGGCGCCGGCGGACAGGCCTAGCAGCCCGTGGCCATGCGCGTACTTTTTGCCGGAACCCCGGCTGTCGCAGTTCCCTCCCTGAACGCCCTGTTGGAAGCAGGCTTCGACGTCGTTGCCGTGCTGACCCGCCCCGATGCACCGCTGGGCCGCAAACGCACCCTCACGCCGTCGCCCGTTGCGGCCCGCGCCGAGGAGCTCGGCCTGCCCGTCATCCGCGCCGCAAAGATTGATGACGACGCCGTCGCCGCCATCCGCGCCGCCAACCCGGACGTGGCCGCGATCGTGGCATACGGCGGACTCATCACGGAACGCGCGCTCACGATCCCCGAACACGGCTGGATCAACCTGCACTTTTCCCTGCTCCCGGCCTGGCGCGGTGCCGCACCGGTGCAGCACGCAGTCATCAACGGTGACGACGTCACCGGAGCATCGACCTTCCTGCTGGAAAAGGGGCTGGACACCGGACCCGTTTACGGCCGGCTCACCGAGACGGTATCTCCGGACGACACCAGCGGCGCACTGCTCGAGCGGCTGTCGCACAGCGGTGCCGTGCTGCTCGCGCAGACCCTTTCCGCCATCCAGACCGGTGCGGCACACGCAGTACCGCAGTCCGGCGACGTCACACTCGCACCCAAACTCACGATCGACGATGCACGGGTGAACTGGAACCAGCCGGCGCTGGCCATCCGCCGCCGCATTAACGGTGTCACCCCCGAACCCGGGGCCTGGACCACATGGGACGGTGCGCGGTTTAAGATCGGCGCCGCGGTGCTGCGGCCGGACATCACCGATCTGGCTCCGGGCCAAGTGCGGTTTGCGGGCGGAACGCAGGCTGCCGCAGTGGTCGGCACCGGATCCTCGGGCCTGGAACTGCTGCAGGTGCAGCCCGCCGGCAAGAAGATGATGCCGGGGGCCGACTGGGCCCGCGGCCTGGCCAACCGTGAGGACGTGGTCTTCGAATGACCCCGCAGAACAACACTCCGCAGAACAGTGCGCCCCGCAACAATAAGCAGCGCAACGAGAAGGGCCACGAACGCAGCCGCCCGGCCGTCCGCAGCCGCACCGCGCAGGCCCCCGGACAGCGCACGCGTGCCGCCGATCCGGCCCGGTTGGTGGCGTTCGAGGTGCTCCGCGCCGTCTCCGAGGATGACGCGTACGCGAACCTCGTGCTGCCCAAGAGCATCCGCAAGCACCAGCTGGACAAGCGCGACGCCGGATTCGCCACTGAATTGGCCTACGGCGCACTGCGCGGCCAGGGAACCTATGACGCCATCCTGGCCAAGTGCGTGGACCGGCCGCTGGATAAGCTGGATCCGGCCGTGCTGGATGCCCTGCGCATCGGTGCGCACCAGCTGCTCGCCATGCGCGTTCCGCCACACGCGGCCCTGGACCAGACGGTCGGCCTGGCCCGTGCCGTCATCGGTGCCGGACCTTCGGCACTGATCAATGCCGTCCTGCGCAAGGTGGCCGCACGGGATCTGGACTCTTGGGTGGAGGAACTGACCCGGGATGAAACCGATGCCACGCGCCGGGCCGCGATCGAACACAGCCATCCGGAATGGATCGTCCGTGCCCTGCGGCAGTCCCTGGTGGCCCACGGCCGCAGCGTCGAGGAAATCACTGACCTGCTGAAGGCTGACAACGACGCTCCCGTGGTGAACCTGGTGGCCCTTCCGGGACTCGGAAACCTCGACGAGGCCCGGGAAGCCGGCGCCGTTGACGGCGAATTGGTGGAGGGCTCGGCCCTGTACTCAGCGGGCGACGTCGGACGCCTGGATTCCGTGCGCGCCGGCACCACCCGCGTGCAGGACGCCGGCTCGCAGCTGGTCGCCCGCGCCCTGGCCGGGGTGGACATCGGCGACCGCACCGCTGACGGCAGCCGCGACGGCGAGCAGTGGCTGGACCTGTGCGCCGGGCCCGGCGGCAAGGCCACACTGCTGGCCGCGCTGGCCAACGAAAGAGGCGCCATCCTGCTGGCCAATGAACCGGCGGAGCACCGCGCGAAACTGGTCCGCCAGGCGCTGGACGCCGTACCGGGCGAGGTGTGGGACGTGCGCACCGGAGACGGCCGCACCATTGCGAACCAGTATCCCGACACCTTTGACCGCATTCTCGTGGATGCCCCCTGCACAGGCCTCGGCGCGCTGCGCCGCCGGCCTGAATCACGCTGGCGCCGCAAGCCGTCGGACGTGGGGGAGCTGGGGTCACTGCAGCGTGAACTGCTTCTGGCGGCTGTGGACGCCGTGAAAGCCGGCGGTGTCGTGGCGTATGTGACGTGTTCGCCGCACCCGGCGGAAACCACCGCCGTCGTCTCCGATGTCCTGCGCCAGCGTAATGACCTGGAACTGCTGGATGCCGGAGCCGTACTGGATGCAGTGAGCCTGACCGGAAACTTGGAGGCCGGCCACGAGCTCACCGCGCAGCTGTGGCCGCACATCCACGCCACCGATGCGATGTTCCTGGCCCTGATCCGCCGCAAGCCCTGATTTCCGCAACTTCCACAGTCCAGCAGAGTCCACAAGGAGAACCATGAGCAAGTGCTGCATCAATCCGAGCATCCTCTCGGCCGACTTCGTCAATCTTCAGGCTGAGCTGGAGCGGATCAGCACCGCCGATGCAGTCCATGTGGACGTCATGGACAACCACTTTGTGCCGAATCTGACTCTGGGACTGCCCGTGGTGCAGCGGATCCAGGAGGTCAGCGCGCTGCCGCTGGATGCGCACCTGATGATTTCCGACGCCGACCGCTGGGCTCCCGCCTACGCCGAGCTCGGCCTTGCATCAGTGACATTTCATGTGGAAGCCGCAACAGCCCCGATCAAGCTGGCGCGGGACCTCCGCGACCGCGGAGCCAAGGCCGGCATGGCCCTTCGCCCGGCCACGCCCGTGGAGCCGTACCTGGACATGCTGTCCGAGCTGGACATGCTGCTGATCATGACCGTGGAACCGGGTTTTGGCGGGCAGAAGTTCCTGGACGTGACGCTGCCGAAGATCCGCCGCGCCGCCGAGGCCGTCCGCGGCTCCGGCCTGCCGCTGGCCATCCAGGTGGACGGCGGCATTTCCGCCGACACGATCGAGCGTGCGGCCGAAGCCGGGGCCAATGTCTTTGTTGCGGGATCCGCGGTCTACGGCAGCGGTGACCCGAACGAGGCCATCAGTAAACTGCGTGCAGCCGCGGAGGCTGTTTCCGCCGTCTAGGGTCTGGCGCAGCGGTACTCTGCCTCGCGGTCTGCCTCGCGGTCCTGGGGATCGGCTGAACCCTATGCCTCGCGGTCCTGGGGATCGGCTGAACCCTATGCCGCGCGGTCCTGGAGATCGACAGAACGAGATGCCGTGGCAGTTCCAAGTGGGCAGGACACCGCTGAACTAGGCGGGCCGCGCGCCGCAGTCTCCCGTTCGTGGCAGGATTCCGTCCATGACCCCTAATGAGAGACGCTTCTTCTGGTTACTGGGTGGCGGAGTTTTTCTGCTCGTGGGCCTGGTGTGCGTTGTGATTGTGTCCGGAGCCTTGGGTTACCTGCTGGATCCCTAGGGCCGGTGCCGCGACCCGTCCCCGGTGCCGCGCACACTAGGCCGCGCCCTCCCCGGCGCGCCCACTCCCGCCTCCGAAACCGGAGCGCCAAACCCGGCAAGCGTGCGCAATGTTACTTGATGCTTCAAGGGATATTGCCGCTTAGGGGGCCGGGTTGTGTCAGAATGGAGTCAACAATCGTGCTCCGGGGTCGGTGTAATTCCGAACCGGCGGTTATAGTCCGCGACCCGCACTGCAGCTCCCGAACCTCGGGAAAAGCGGTGCGGTTGAACTGGTGAAATTCCAGTACCGACAGTTAAAGTCTGGATGGGAGAAGCACGTGCAGTTTGTTGAACCGACGGTTAAACGTCCCGCAAGCGCGGACGTCTAACCTCGATGCATCGTACTGTCGTACCCCGGAGCCGCCGCTAAGGGGATAGGAACGACATGGATTTTTTGCGGTGGCTCTTTGACGCTCAGGTACCGGTGGGATCTTCATCCCTTCTGGTCCGTGAGGTCGTAGGCAACATCTTCGGGCTCCTCAGCGCCTTCGGCGGCATGCGCCGTAAAATCTGGGCCTGGCCGGTGGGAATCATCGGCAACCTCCTGCTCCTGACCGTCTTCCTCGGCTCCCTTTTTGGCAGCGCGGACACGGCAACCCTGATTGGCCAGGCAGGCCGGCAGGTCATGTTCATTGCCGTTGCGGTCTACGGCTGGCGCCGCTGGAAGCAGAGCAAGGACGACGGCGGAGAGGCCGTCACTCCGCAGTGGGCCTCCGGCAAGCAACGCCTTGGCCTGGTGGCCATCATGCTGATCGGCACCGTGGCGCTCACTCCCGTGTTTGCCCGTCTGGGTTCCTACGAACCGGTATGGGCCGATGCCTGGACCTTCGTCGGGTCCCTGCTCGCGACCTACGGCATGGCCAAGGGATGGGTGGAGTTCTGGCTCATCTGGGTGGCCGTGGACATTGTCGGCGTACCGCTGCTCTTCAGCGCGGGCTACTACGCGACGGCGTTTATGTACCTGTTCTACGGCATCTTCACACTGATTGGCTTCTTCGTCTGGTGGAAGGCCAAAAACAACGAAAAGCCGCAGGTGGACGTCCTGATGCCGGACCCTCGGGTCCGCTAACAGTGGGGCACACGGAGGCCGAAGCGATGGCCCTCGCCCTGGAACTCGCACGCCGTGGAGTCCGTGGAGCGAACCCGCTGGTGGGGGCCGTTCTCCTGGACCCGTCCGGGCGGATCCTCAGCACCGGCTACCACCGCGGCGCGGGCACACCGCATGCCGAGGCTGACGCCCTGGCGGCGGCGGCAGCTTCCGGAACGGACGTCACCGGCGCCACCATGGTTGTCACCCTGGAACCGTGCAACCACACGGGACGGACCGGACCCTGTTCGCAGGCAATCCGAAAGGCCGGAATATCCCGTGTGGTCTACGCGGCTGCTGATCCAACTGCCGAAGCCGCCGGCGGAGCCGAGGTTCTGGCAGCAGCCGGAGTGGACACCGAAGCCGGTCTCATGGCTGCCGAATCCGCGGAACTGAATCACCGCTGGACCCGGGCCATGCAGGAGCACCGCCCGTTCGTGACCGTCAAAATTGCGCAGTCGCTGGACGGCAGGACTGCCGCAAAGGACGGAACCAGCCAGTGGATTACCGGCAGTGCAGCCCGTACCGACGGGCACCGCATCCGCTCGCGCGCGGACGCCGTCGTCATCGGGACAGGAACAGTTCTGGCCGACGATCCGCAGCTGACAGCTCGTGATGAGCGCGGGGCACCGGCGCAGCGGCAGCCGCTGCGCGTCGCCGTCGGGCATCGGACGGTACCCGCGGAGGCAGCGATCCGCGGAACCGACGGCCGTTTCCTGCAGCTGAAAGAGCACGAACCGGCGGCTGTTTGCCGCGAACTGTATGGCCGGGGCGCGCGTCACCTGATGGTGGAGGGCGGAGCAACCGTTGCGTCCGCGTTTCTGCGCGCCGGACTGGCCGACGAACTGGTGACCTATGTTGCGCCGCTCCTGCTTGGTGCCGGCACATCCGCGGTTACCGCAGTTGGTGTGCACACGCTCACCGATGCGTCCCGCTGGCGCTGGGACGAAACCGGCGGCGGTGCCGTCAGCGCTGTGGGGCCGGACCTGTTGCTGCGGCTCGAGCCGCAGCCGCTTTAAGCCCCGGCGTCCGCAGCCGCCCCCTCCCGCGTGCCGCAGCCGTCCCCTCCCGCGTGCCGCATGCGCAACTAATCCACCGTAGAAGGAGCACACATGTTTACCGGAATTGTGGCTGAGCAGGGCAGCGTTGAATCCCTGGAACCAAACAACGACGACTCCGTGGTGCTGGTGATCAAGGCTCCGCAAACGGGAGCAGGACTCGAACCGGGCGGTTCCCTAGCGGTCAACGGCGTATGCCTCACCGCCACTGCCGTTCATGGCGAACGGATTTCGCTCGATGTCATGGGGGAAACCCTGAACCGCACCACGACAGGCAATTTGCGGCCCGGAGCGGCAGTGAACCTGGAACGCTGCGTCCCGGCCGGTGGCCGGCTGGACGGCCACGTGGTCCAGGGACATGTGGACGGCGTCGGGGAACTGCTCGAACGTGAAAACAGGGGAACCTGGGAGCGGCTGCGGTTCGCGGTTCCGCAGCGGCTCGCCCGCTACATTGCGGAAAAGGGCTCGATTGCAGTGGACGGAGTATCGCTCACAGTGACCGGGGTCAGCGACGCCGGCGAACCGGAGCAGTGGTTTGAGGTTGGCCTGATTCCCACCACGCTGGCCGAAACCGGGCTGGGGCAGCTGAAGCCCGGGGGAGCGGTTAACCTGGAAGTGGATGTGCTGGCCAAGTACGCCGAACGGCTGCTGGCGTTCACCAATCCGCGTCAACCGGCGCACGCTGCCGGCGGGCGGCAGGACGGGGACGCCTCATGAGCGTCCGTCTCGATGACATTCCGGCAGCCATCACGGCGATCGCCGCAGGCCGTCCCGTCCTGGTTGTTGATGATGAGGACCGCGAAAACGAGGGGGACATCATCTTCGCGGCGCAGCACGCCACACCGGAGCTGATGGGTTGGACGGTCCGCTACACCTCGGGCGTGATCTGCGTGCCGTTGCCGAACTCCTACGCCGACCGGTTGATGCTGCCGCCCATGACTGCCGTCAATGAGGACGCGAAGGGCACCGCCTACACGGTCTCCTGCGACGCGGCGGCTAGCATCACCACCGGCATCAGCGCCGGCGACCGCGCTGTCACGTCGCGCATTCTGGCCGACCCCGGCGCCGCTGCATCTGAACTGACGCGCCCGGGACATATTTTCCCGCTGAGGGCACACGACGACGGCGTCCGCGGCCGCCGCGGCCACACCGAGGCAGCCGTGGAACTGGCCCGGCTGGCCGGGTGCACCCCGGTGGGTGTCATCGCTGAACTCGTGCATGACGAGGGGACCATGATGCGGCTGCCGGCCCTGCGGGAATTCGCCGACGCCCACGGCCTTCCGCTGGTCTCCATCGAGGATTTGGTGGTTTACCTGGAAACACTGGACTTGGAAACAGCAAGCCTAAATACAGCGAACCCGGATACCGCGTACCCGGCTGCAAAGCTTCCAGAACCAAGCACCACCGCCGGGGAACCAGCGGATCCCCTGGAGTCGGCCGCCGCCGTCGTGCCGGGTCCCGAAGTCCATTTGCCCACAGCCTTTGGCAACTTCACCGCCCGGGCCTGGACCGACCCGCGCACCGGCGCCGAGCACATGAGCATCTCCGCGCCGGGAACCGGGCTGCGGCACCATGCCGAGTGGCCCGGACCGGCCGGAAACGGCAACCGTGCCCCGCTCGTGCGGCTGCATTCGGAATGCTTGACCGGAGACGTCTTTGCCTCCTACCGCTGCGACTGCGGGGAACAGCTGGAACAGGCGCTGGACCTGATCAGCATGCATGGCGGAACGGTCATTTATCTGCGCGGACATGAAGGGCGGGGAATCGGCCTGGCAAACAAACTGCGGGCCTATGCGTTGCAGGAAGCCGGTGCAGACACGGTGGAGGCCAACGAGCAGCTGGGCCTTCCGGTTGATGCGCGGAACTACCAGGCTGCGGCCGAGATCCTGCATGCTCTGGGTTTGGACCGGATCCGGCTGTTGAGCAATAACCCGCTCAAGCGGGACCGGCTGCGGGAATTCGGAATCACCGTGGAAGCCATGGTTCCCTCCGAAGTCCCGCTCCGGGCGGAGAACGAGCGTTATCTGCAGACCAAGCGGGACCGCATGAACCATCACTTGTCGTTGCGGCGGACCGAGCCGGTCCATCAGATTTGAACAGCACAACCTTCCCACCACCACTAAGGAGCACAACCCATGAGCGGACACGGCGCACCCGACAACGACGTCAGCAGCATTAGGGCAGCGGCCCTGAACATACGGGTGGCCATCGTGGCCGCCAGCTGGCATACCGAGATCATGGACGGACTTATCGGCGGAGCCCTTCGTGCCGTCGAGGATGCCGGACTCACACCGAAGCTGATCCGTGTTCCGGGCAGCTTCGAGCTTCCGGTCGCCGCCGCCCGGCTGGCACCGCACTACGACGCCGTGGTGGCGCTCGGCGTCGTTATCCGCGGCGGTACGCCGCACTTTGATTACGTGTGCTCGGCGGCCACCACGGGACTGACCGACGTCAGCGTCCGGACTGGAACGCCCATCGGTTTCGGGGTGCTCACCTGTGACACCGAACAGCAGGGCCTGGACCGGGCAGGCCTGCCCGGGTCTTCGGAAGACAAGGGCTACGAGGCGGTGGCCGCAGCCGTCAACACTGTGGCTGCGCTGCGCGGCGCCGGCGTCTAGCGCAGGTCATAAAACGCAAGTGTGACGCCGTGTTTCCCTCTCTGACGTCGTTTGATGCCGCTTTGCGTCATGCGACGCGGAGCTTTGGCAACCGGGACCGGCGCACCTAGCCTGATACCAGCAATCAAGAGTTCCAGCCATCGGCCCTGGCCGGCTGGACAGCAACCCTCTCGCCGTAGCGGGGTGCTCCAGGTGAAGATTGGGCCGGCGGGAAACCTCCTTCCGGCAAGTACGGCGCATGCGCCTGCCACGAGTGGCACAGCTGCGCCCCTGCCACAGGAGTTCAGCTCAGCCATGACTGCCCGCACCACATCGTTCGTCCTGACAGCCCTGCCCTTGCTGGCACTGTCGCTTGCATCCTGCGCCGCACCATCAACGGCCGGTGAGGGAAGCGGCGCGCCTTTCGAAGGCGAAGAGCTGAACGTCCTGCTGATCACGTCCCATGAAGGGGCCTCAGAGTGGTTGAGCGAGGAGTTCAAGAAAAAGACGGGCGCGACCATCAAGCCCACCATCGTGCCGTACGACGAGATCGGGTCCACGCTGGCACTGGATCAGCAGTCGGGGGCCAACAAATTCGACGTCGCGGCACCCTGGTATGTGTCCATCGGCGATCTGGCGGCGGATGACTCGATCAAGGACCTGACCGAGTGGATCGACGCATCGGATGAGCTGGACACCGGGGATTTCATTCCCTCCATCTATGACCAGTACACGCTGGTGGGGGAGAAGCGGTACGGATTGCCGTTCGACGGCGACACTCACGTCCTTTTCTACAACACCGAGATTTTGGCTCGGAACGGATTCGAAACGCCGCCGGCCACCTGGGACGAATACCTTCACCAGTCGCGTGTCATCACCGAAAACGAGCAAGCCGAGGGAACCTACGGTGCTGCTGTTTTCGGTCAAAAATCACCGCTGATCCTGGGCGCCTCCTACGCCAACCGGCTCGCCGGGTTCGGCGGGGAATTCGTGGACGGCGACGGACGGCCCACCATCAACACCCCGGCAGCCGTTGCAGCAGCCGAAAACCTGCAGCAATCAGCGAAAGTTGCGTATCCGACGGCCTCCGAAACTGATTTTGGGGTTGG
The DNA here is from genome assembly GCF_009192735.1 of Arthrobacter gandavensis. Classification (GTDB taxonomy): domain Bacteria; phylum Actinomycetota; class Actinomycetes; order Actinomycetales; family Micrococcaceae; genus Arthrobacter_B; species Arthrobacter_B citreus. The sequence continues at coordinate 982,839 of NZ_VTFU01000001.1, read as the reverse complement.
TAACGGTGCCTGGTTCGACGGCAAGGTGGGGTTCATCGAGAACTGGACGGACCTTGGCGTCGGTTCCGAACTCAACGAAGACTCCAAAGTCGCCGGCAAATGGGGAGTGACCACGCTGCCCGTTGGCGGACAGCAGGCAGAAGCCAGGGCATCCCTTGTGGCCGGGTTCACCTGGGTGGTGGCGGAGAACACGGAAAAGGAAGAGCTGGCAAAGGAATTCATTGCCTGGGCCGCTTCATCCGAAGTCAACGAAGCGCTGCTGACCGCCGACCCACCCACGGGAATCGACCCAAACCGCCAGTCCTCGCTGGAAAGCTCCACCTACGGTGACGCCTACCCTGAGCTGCAGGAAGTCAACCGGACCACTCTGAACGGTGCGCTGGCCTGGCCCACCGGAGAGAACGCCAATCAGGCGGCACAGATCCTCACGGATGAACTGGCCAAACTCCTGGCCGGACAGGGAGGAACCGCCGAGGAAACCATGGACCGGGTACAGGCTGAATGGGAGCAGATACTTTGACCGCGGCGAGCGTGGCCCGCCGCCGCGGCCTGACGGCCGGACATGGCGGTATCCGGGTCAATGCCGCGGACGCACGGACCGGAAGGATCTTCGTCTCACCCACGGTCCTGTCCCTGCTGGTGCTCGGCGTCTTTCCGCTGGCGTTCCTCATAGGCGCCGCCTTTACTGAATCGTCCCTGGGCAAGCCCTTCAAGGAGTTCGCCGGAACCGCCAATTTCACCGCGGTGCTGGCGGACTCGGATATCGTGGCCAGCCTGTGGCGGACGGGGCTGTATGCAATCGGTGTATCCGCCGCGAGCGTGGTCCTTGGCGTCATCACGGCTGCAGCAGTCCACCAGGCTGCCCGTTCCGGGTCACTGGTGCGCACGATGCTCCTTCTGCCGCTGATCGTGCCCCCGGTGATTGTCGGAACACTGTGGAAGCTGATCTTTAATCCGGCCGGCGGCCTGCTCGCCACGCTGCTCCGATATGTGGGCGTTGAAGCTCCCGCCCTGCTGTCGGACCGGCGCTTCGCCCTGGGAGCGGTGATGGTGGCAGATGTCTGGGAATGGACGCCGCTGGTGTTCCTCCTGGTTTTCGCGGCCTTACTAGCCCAGGACCGGTCCGTGATCGAGGCGGCAAGGCTCGACGGCGCGCACGGCTGGCGTCTGTTCCGCTCCGTCACATGGCCCACCATCGCCGCGACCGTGGCAGCCGCCGCCTTCATCCGCCTTGTCCTGGCATTGAAGGTCTTTGACCTCGTGTTCATGATGACGTCCGGAGGACCCGGGCAGGCCACCACCACGACGTCGCTGCTCATTTACCAGGCGGCATTCCGGGAATTCGATGTGGGCCGGGCAGCCGCCATCACTGTGCTGCTGGCAGCGCTGGTTGCCGCGCTGACCCTTCCGGTGGCGGCAGTCTCCGCCAAGCTTCGCCACAGAGACGGAGCGGCCGCGTGAGCACTGAAACGACGCAACAAAACATGACAGTTGCCGCGCCCGTCACCGACACCCCGCGCTTCCCTGCGAACATCAGCCGCCGGACCATTCACCCGCGCCCTTTCACCGGCCGGTCCCTCGGTGCGCGCAGCCGACATGCTTCGGGATGGTCGGTGACAGTGGTGGTGCTTGCTCTTGCGGCGACACTGCTCCCCTTGGCCTATCTGTTCTCAGTCTCCCTGATGGGTCGGGATGAAACCGTCTCCGGCATCCTCTTCAGCCCTCAGCCCCGGTTTTCCAACTGGACGGAAGCGGTGCAGGGAACCGACCTGGTGCGCTCGATAGCAAATTCGGCCACCGCCGCGCTGTGCGGCACGGCCCTGTCGCTGGTTTTCGCCCTGCCCGGCGCCTTGGCGATGGTCCGCAACTCAACCGGCGGAAGGACACTTGCCAGCGTGCTGACCAGTCCGTGGCTCCTGCCACCCATTGTGGCCGTGATTCCCCTGTTCACGCTCCTGCGGGTGCTCGGCCTGAACGACACCCTGGCCGGACTCACCCTGGTGTACGCGCTGCTTAACCTGCCCGTGGCCGTCTGGCTGCTGGAGGGTTTTGTCCGGCGGTTGCCGGGTGAGCTGTTCGAGGCCGCAGCGATGGACGGTGCCGGTTTGTGGCGCCAACTCGCCTACGTGGTGCTGCCGCTGATGCTGCCGGCCCTGATTGCTGTCGGAACGATCCTCGCGATCCTCAACTACAACGAATTCCTGCTGGCCACGGTCCTGACCCAGAGCCCGGAGACACAGACAGCGCCGGTGGTCCTGTCGCTCTACTACGGGGACAGGACGCCGCACTTTGGCAAGATCGCCGCGGCCAGCTGCGTCGTCGTCGTTCCGGTCTTTGCCGCCGCAACCATCCTCCAGCGCTGGATGGTCGATGGACTGACCAGCGGTGTCGGTAAATAAGCCCCTTGACCGTTTGAAGAACCGCATTAAGCCATGAGAAAGGACTGACCCCGTGAGCAAACGGATCAGCCTCAACGCCTTCGATATGACCACGCCAACCCATCAAAGCCCAGGTCTGTGGCGCCATCCGGATAACAGGGCGGACACCTACAACACCCTGGGGTATTGGACCGGACTCGCCTCGACCCTGGAGCGGGGAACTTTTGACGCCTTGTTCCTGGCGGATGTCCTGGGCGTCTACGACGTCTATAAGAACTCCTCCGCGCCCGCTCTGCTGGACGCTGACCAGGTGCCGCTGAATGACCCCTTCATGCAGATCTCGGCCATGGCGGCCGTGACAACGCGGCTGGGCTTTGCCGTCACGAGCGCGCTGACCTACGAACAGCCGTACGCGCTGGCCAGGAAATTCTCCACACTGGACCACCTCACCGATGGCCGGATCGGCTGGAACGTCGTCACCAGTTATCTCGAGTCGGCAGCCCGGAACCTCGGTTTGGAACGGCAGCTGGACCACGACGCCCGCTACGATCTGGCGGACGAATTCATGGACGTGGTGTACAAGCTGTGGGAGGGTTCCTGGGAAGAGGGCGCGGTGGTCAAGGACCGCAACCGCGGCATTTACACCGATCCGGCCAAGGTGCATCCCATCAATCATGAGGGGGAGTACTTTCGGGTACCGGGCATCCACTTGGCCGAGCCTTCGCCCCAGCGCACGCCGGCCATCTTTCAGGCTGGCGCCTCGGCGCGTGGACGCCGGTTCGGGGCGGAGCACGCCGAGGGGATTTTCCTCAACTCCATCCGCCCGGACCTGACCCGGAAAACAACCGACGCCACCCGGGATGCGTTCGAAGCCGCCGGGAGGCCGCGCGGCGCTGCGAAGATTTACGCCCTGGTGACGGCCGTCGTCGCAGATTCCGACGCGGCGGCTGAAAAGCTCCACCGCGAGTACCTGTCCTATTCCTCCCGCGAGGGCGCCATGACGTTCTATGGTGGATGGTCCGGACTCGACCTGAGCCGTTACGCCTCCGATGAAGAACTGAAGTACCTGGACACAAATGCGGCGCGCTCGGCGCTGTCGATCTTTACGACGGCGGATCCGAAGCGGTCCTGGACACCGAACGCTGTCGCCGATTATCTGGGCATCGGAGGCATCGGCCCGGTCCTGGTGGGCTCACCCGAGACGGTGGCCGACGAAGTGGAACGCTGGGTGGATGAAGCCGGGCTTGACGGCATCAACCTGGCGTACGCCGTGACACCCGGTTCCTTTGAGCAGTTTGTGGACCTCGTGGTGCCCGAGCTCAGGAAACGTGGCCGCGTGTGGGAGGACTACGACGGCGGAACCCTGCGTGAGTACATCTCGGGTCCCGGCGAAAACCGAGTAGCGGACACCCACCCCGCCGCCCGCTACCGGGGAGCGTACGCCGGACTGCCCTCGGCAGCTGACGCACGGGCGACCCGTACGCCGGAGGCCGTCCTGGGCAGCACCAGCTAGTCCCGACCATCCAACTTTGAAGGAGAACCACTCATGACGCTAATCCACACCCTTCCCCGCACCCCATGGGCCGGTGCCGCTGATGACGGCGAACTGCGCCGGTGGAGGACAACAGCCGAATCCGTAGCCGAGGCGCTGGCAACCGACGTCCTGGCGCGGGACCGCGCCAACGCGGCACCCCGCACCGAAGCCGAGCTCCTCAAGGACTCGGGCCTGGTTAACTTGCTGGTTCCCGCCGAGTTTGGCGGTGGGGGAGGACATTTCGAGTCCGCATTCGAGACGGTGCGCATCCTGGCACGGGTCGACGGTTCAGTAGCCCAGCTGCTGGCGTACCACTACTTCAACCAGGCCGGCATCGCCTTTTACGCTGCCCCCGAACGGCAGGGCGGCTGGTGGGAGCGGACGGTGCGGGGAAACTGGCTGTGGGGAGACTCAGTCAATCCCGTCGACCCCACGCTGGTGTTGGTTCCGCACGGCGGCGGCTACCGCCTGAACGGCCTCAAGCGGTACTCCACCGGTTCCGGCGTGGGTGAGGTGATCATCGTGAACGCGGTGGTGCAGGGTGGTCCCCAAACCGGCCGGGTTTACGCCTTCGTCATCGAAACAGACCGTCCCGGAGTGGAACTGCTGGACGACTGGGACCATCTTGGCCAGCGGCTGACGGCGTCGGGCTCCGTGCGCTACACCGATGTGCAGGTTGATCCCGAGGATATCTTGGGTGAGGTGACCGACGAACCCATTGCGTCCCTCCTGACCCCAGGGGTTCAGCTGTGTTTCGGAAACTTCTACCTCGGGATTGCTGAGGGAGCCTTGGCCCGCGGCCGGGAGATCCTGCTGGCCCGGAAAAACGCCTGGTTCCTGTCGAATGCCCGAACCTACGCCGAGGACCCCGTGTTCCAGCGGGTGCTCGGCGAACTGAAAGCGCGTACCGCGGCCGTAGCCGCCCTGGCGGAGAAGCTGAACAGGCGGTTCGACGTCGAGGTAAACCGCTCCGGCCAGCTCACGGCAGCCCAGCGGGCTGAGTTTGCCGTGGCCGTTGCCGAGCTCAAAGTCGTGGCGACCGAAACCGGGCTGGAAGTAGCCAACCGCATCTACGAGGTGACCGGCGCCAGCTCCACCGCATCGCACGTTGGCCTGGACCTGTACTGGCGCAACATCCGGACCCACGCACTGCACGACCCCGTGGACTACAAGAAGATCGAAGTTGGCGCCTTCTACCTGGACGGGACCGCCCAGCCGCTGTCCCTTTACACCTGAGGTCCCTCCATGCCTGAGGCCCTCTAGATATGAGGGTCCTCTACACCTGAGAGCCCCGCATCCGGCGCGCTCCCGGCCTCCCGCCCTTCCGGGGCAGAGCCGGCACACCCGCGGCACACCTTCCGCCGGGCCAGATTTCCGCTACTACAGAAAGTCCCGCATGAGCCTTGAAACCGGTGCAGCAGCACCAACCACCGCAGAACTCCTTGAACGCTTCAGTCCCTATTTTGCCGACATCGCTGCCGGCGCCGTGGAACGCGACCGCAGCCGCAGCCTGCCGCACCGGGAAATCACAGCGCTCATAGGCGCCGGTTTTGGTGCTCTCCGTGTACCGGTCACGTACGGCGGCTTCGGGGCGAGCATGCCGCAGCTGTTTGAAATGCTGACGGCCCTTGCTGCGGCTGATTCGAACATTGCCCAAGCGCTGCGCGGGCACTTTGCCTTCGTGGAGGACCGCCTCGCAGCGGCACCCGGTCCGCACCGCGATCAGTGGCTGCGCCGTTTTGCGGCGGGAGAAGTGGTGGGAAACTCCTGGACTGAGGTTGGACCGGTGGATGTGGGCACGGTGGGCACGAAGGTCAGTCCGGACGGAGCGGGCGGCTTTCGCCTTAACGGCACCAAGTACTACTCGACGGGCAGCATCTTCGCGGACTGGATCGACACGCTTGCGGAACGGACGGACACCGGAAAAACGGTGATTGCGGTGGTGCGCGCTGACCAGCCGGGTGTTTCCGTTGACGACGACTGGGATGGATTCGGCCAGCGCACCACCGGCACGGGAACCAGCACCTTTGTCAACGCCGCTGTTGCGGAGGCCGAGATTACCGATTACGAGGCGCGGTTCCCGTTCCAGACCGCCTTTTACCAGGCGGTGTTGCTGGCCGTCATGGCGGGCAGCGTCCTCGGGGCGCAGCAGGAATTCGCAGCTGCCCTGGCGGCCCGTACCCGGACTTTCAGCCACGGGTCGGCTTCCACCGCGGCCGGGGATCCGCAGCTCCTGCAGGTGATTGGGGAAGTTACGGCCGCGGCGTTTGCGGCCCGGGCAATCGTCCGACAGGTGGCCGTTGCGCTGCAGGCCGCCCATGAGAGCGCGGTGGGGATCCACAGCGGCAGCGTGACAGCGGCGGAAGATATAGCAGCGAACGACGCCGCGGAGTTGGCTTCGGCTCAGGGCCAGGTGGCGCTGACCGGGCTGGCGACGACGGCAATAGCCCACGCCTTCGATGCGCTGGCCGCATCGGCCACCAGTGAATCCAAGGCCCTGGACCGGCACTGGCGCAACGCGCGGACTGCCGGCAACCACAATCCATGGGTTTACAAGGCCAGGATTGTCGGGGATTGGGCGGTGAACGGCCGGGTGCCCGAACGCGACTGGGCTGTCGGCGCCGCCAAGCGCTGACAAGTTTCCGTTCCGGCCGGAGCGGTAAAAAGGGCGGGGTCGGTATTAAAAGGGAAAGGGCGGGCGCAATGCACCCGCCCTTTCCTTACCGCTGAAAGTATCAGTAATTGATGTAGACGCCAGCGGGAGCGGTACCACTGAACTGCTGCACGGGACCGGCCATTCCATTGAGCTGGCAGGTGGACTGTGTGCCGCTAAAGGACACCTGATTGAATCCGTAGGTCACAATATAGGACTGGCCGGCAGGCACGGAGAATGGTCCAATTGTTCCGCCTGCGCTCCATGTGGCGGAATTGGAGACCTCCGCGCTGATTTCAGCCTGGAGCGGCGCGATAATCGAGTCGAAGGAAACGGATCCACTCACTGACGCGCTCAGCGTAGTAGTGCGGTCCACGACGGCGGTAACGGAGTTGTTGGTCCCGTTGACGTTGTTGGCTGTTACTGAGCCGGCAGGTACCTGGCTGTTGGCAACCGCGGCGTGATTGAAAGTCGTATGCACGGTGCCGGGTTCACATTCGGTTGTATATGCAGATGCTGCTGAGGGGAGAATCGCGGATCCTGCAACGAGGCCGGCAGTTGACAGGAAGATCGCTGTTTTCTTTGTCGTGCGCATCATGTCTCTCCTTTGTGTACCAAGAATTTCCCGGTACCTCGGTAGAAGGCATCCACGTTACCACTCTGTGATCTCCCGTCAAGGGAATTATCGGCATTTATTTAATGTATTTTTGGGCGCCTCGCTAGATGATTCGGGCGGATAAAAGATCGAATCCCGACAATGTTGCTGCCCCTCTGCCGACATACCCGCCACCCATTTTTTCAACAGGCTCCGTTGACGGAAGGGAACTCCAGCTACACCCAGGACCGCAGTGTCTCGATCAGCGGCTGGGTGGGGTGCCCGATCAGTCTGGACAAGTCGCCCGGGGTGGCGGCCAAGACGCCGTCGCGCATGTTGGCGTTCAGCATGCCGACAAACGCTGCCGTTTCCTCATCCATGCCAAACCCGAGGAGCTGCTCATGCTCCTGTTCGGGTGTCAGTGCCTGGTAGCGGACCGGAGTGCCAAGCACGTCCTGTGCGGCGGCGGCGAATTCGGTGTAGTTCCAGGCCGTGTCACCGGAGAGTTCGTAGGCCTTGCCCTCGTGGCCGGGCGTGCTCAGAACGACGGCGGCGGCTTCGGCATAGTCCCGGCGCGGCGCGGTGGCGATTCGGCCGGCACCGACGCTGTTGGCGATAACTCCGCTGTGGCGGGCGCCGTCGAACTCCTGCCGGTGGTTTTCGGTGTACCAACCGTTGCGCAGAAAGGTCGCGGGAATCCCGGAAGCGGTGATGAGCTCCTCGGTGGCTTTGTGGTCCGGGGCCAGGGCGAGGGTCGTCGTCGGGGCCTGCAGCGCTGAGGTGTAGACCAGGCGCCCGACGCCCGCTTCCTTTGCCGCCTGCACCGCGTTCGCGTGAAGCTGGACCCGCCCTCCGGGCTCGCTCAGGGAAATGAGCAGCACAGTATCCACACCGGCCAGTGTTGCCGCCGTTCCGGCGGTGTCGTCAAGGTCGACGCGGGCAGTGCGCAGGCCGTGGTCGGCTAATTCGGAGAGGCGCTCGTGGTTGCGGCCAAGGGCCAGAATGTCGCCGGAGTGGATGTTCCGTTCCAGCAGGGAGTCGATGATAAGGCCGCCGAGCTGTCCGGTGGCGCCGAAGATTGCAGTGGTCATGATGTTGTCCTTTCGAACGGTCCCGGCTGGGCCCGGGGCGGGGCGGTGATCGTGCTGAAGTTTACGCGTGCCCGCGCAGGAGTCCGGGCGTCGTCGCCCGATAATTTCTCCGCGGCTGTAATGGTCTGCGGCAGTAATCTTTCCGTCGCAGCGCGCGTCCAGTCGCGGCTCTTCCCGGCATGTGGCACGGTGGGCCGTGATCCGGATGCATGGATGCGGATGACGGACTGCGAAAAGGAAGCACTCATGGAATCAAAACCCGGTGCCGGTGATGGTGCCGCAGGAAAAATCCGGTTTGGGATCGTCGGGAGCGGCTGGAGGAGCGAGTTTTTCCTTCGTGTTGCCCGGGCACTTCCCGACCGCTTCGCGGTGACGGGCCTGGTGACGCGGGATGAAGAAACCGGCCGCCGGATAGAGGCGGAATGGAACGTGCAGGCGTTTGCCTCCGTCGATGACCTGGTGGCGTCAACGTCGCCTTCTTTCGTGGTCGTGTCCGTCCCGCGGCAGGTGGCCCCCCCGGATTATTGGCAGCCTCGCCGAACAGCGGGTTCCGGTGCTCTCGGAAACCCCTCCTGCGGCAGACCTGGAAGCGTTGACCAGCCTGTATGAGCTGGTGGGCAGGGGAGCCGTGATCCAAGTGGCCGAGCAGTACCATCTGTCTCCGCTCCTTCGGTCTCAACTTTTCGTTGCGGCATCGGGACGGCTGGGCAACATTAGTGAGGCGCAGGTTGCCCAGTGCCATGACTATCACGGGGTGAGCATCATGCGCCGTGCCCTGGGGGTGGGATTCGAGGATGTGTCCATCACGGCGTCGGTGTTCGAGTCGCCGCTGACGAAAGGGCCTGGCAGAAAAGGGGATCCCCGGGAGGAAGAGGTTGTCACAGCATCGGCGCTGCAGGCCCGGTTCGACTTCGGCGGCCGGCTGGGTGTTTACGATTTCGCCCCGGAACAGTACTACTCCTGGATAAGGGGGAACCGTCTGCTGATCAGAGGTCACAGAGGGGAGATCAACAACCTGGATCTTCGGTACCTGGCAGACTTCCAGACGCCGATTTTTTCCGATTTCCGCCGGATCATGACGGGGGCGGGCGGGAACATGGAAGGGTTGTTCCTGCGGGGAATACTCGCCGGTGACGAGTGGGTCTACACCAATGACTTCATGCCCGCCCGCCTGAACGATGATGAGCTCGCAATTGCCGAATGCCTTGTCCGCATGGATGAGCATGTGCAGGGCGGCCCCGATCTGTACAGCCTTGCCGAAGCGAGCCAGGACCATTACCTGTCACTTCTGATGAAGGAGGCAGCGGCCACCGGAACGGCGGTCCGTTCCCGGCGGCAGGTCTGGTCCTCGTAGGGGGTTGGAGGGGACTCATGAGGGACCGCAAGCCGCGGCTTAGTGAAGCTCAGGCCAGCGTGTCCAGTGCCCGGCGGGAGGCAGTGCAGTCTCTGCGGCGTGCACCCGTTCAGCCGGATACTCATCGCGCCGGCTCCGACCGGACCGCGTCCCCAAGCCATCGTCCTCAAGCCGGTACTCGATCCACTGCCGATCGGCAGCGAACTGCTCCGAAAAACCGCCGTTCACCACGGTTCGGACAGTCCACTCGAGATCATCCGCAAGCTCCACAACGCCCTCATCGCAGGCATCACAGCCGCAGACGGGGAACTGGAAGTCATGCAGCACACCTGCGTGCAGGTAAACGCCCGGGAATCCGGTCAGGACAAAGGTCAGCGGTGCTGCACTGGAATCGCGGGGAACAATGCGCACCGCGCGGACCACTTCCTCCGGAGGGCGCAGCAGATCCGACGCAACACCCGCGGACTCATCGACGGCGACGTCAAACGTCCCTTGGAGCCATTCGATAAGGGCATCAGCCACAGCATGGAGGGGTGCAAAACGCTCCGTGTTGCTGATCCGGCTGTAGGCGTCCTCGGGCGGTGACCCATCCCAGCGGTGGCCATACCTGATGGGGAGGCCGAGATCATCCCGGTATTCCTTCAGCGACAGTGCCGGGCGTTGGTAGGTGCTCATGACGTCAGGCTATACCGCCGGTTCGTCACCGCTGTCGATCGCCACTGCCCTGCCTGGTGCCGGTGAGAATGGTCCACGCAACGTCAACCATGAAAACGATGACCCAGATTTTCCCGGCGTGATAGAAGAAGTTGCCGGGACCCTCAGTGCCGGATGATCCGCCGGAGGCGAGGAACGCGCCCAGTTCACCGCTGGCGGCAAGATCGGCCAGCCAGGAAAATCCGGTGATGACCAGACTGAACTGGGCCGCGGCAAAGAGTGCAGTATGCCAGCCCAGGTCGCTCCACCGGCCTCGGGCGTCTTTCGGGGGTGCCGAGGGTTCTTCCGCGGGTGCGGCGGGTTCTTCCGGGGACGCTGGTGCGGGGACTGCGGGGACTGCGGGGACTGCGGGGACTGCGGGGACTGCGGGGACAGCGGGAACGGCAGGTGGGAGGGGTGTGCCGGGAGAGGGCCGGTCGTCAACGCCGGACCGCCGGATAGCCCACGGAGTAATCACGGCGCCCGCGGCAATCACTGCGGCGAAAATCAGGCAGGCTGCTGTCCAGGACGCGGATCCATGGGCGAATCCGGCCAGCAGGGTTCCGGCGGCCGCTCCGGCAAGGCTGGCTGACTCATACATGCCAAAACCCCGGCCGGCATGGGTGCCGGCAGTTTCCGCGATCACCGCCTGCTCAATCGGGATGATCGCCGCCCACGCCGCGCCGCTGAGGACCCACAGGACCGCAATCCACAGTGGCGACGGCGCGAAGGCCAGCGCTGCGGCAAAGCTGGCACTCGCCAGCGCTGCTGTGGCGGCAACTCTTCTGCGGCCGATGCGCAGCACCAAGCGGTGCGCGGGTCCGGGAAGTACGGCCACCGCTATTGCCCCGGGCAGGAATACCAGGGCAATGGAGATGACATCGAGGTCGAAGGTCTGCTGCAGATGCAGTAACAGCAGCAGGCCCACGGCGGCCTCGGCCAGCGATGTCACTGCTGTTGCCAGCACCATCGGCCTCAGCCGACCCGGGTGGAGCGGCGCGGACGACGGCGAAGCGGCCGACACCGGCGCACCCGCGGCGGACGCCGGGGGAATGCCGGCGGTGAGGGCGAGAGCGACGGCGGCAACCGCACACGCTGCGGCCGCAGCGAGAAAGACACCCCGGTAGTCGATGCTGCCCAGCAGGGTCATTCCCGCCACAAAGGCTATCCAGGAGCCAGTCTCCCGCCAGGACAGAAGCGTGGCATAGGCGCCGGAGTCGATCGTGATTGATTCACTGACGATAGCCCGGGCGGTAACCCAGAACAGTGCACCACCAATCCCGCCCAGCACCGCGGACAGGAAAGCAAGGGGCGGCCCCTCTGCGAACGCATACCCGACGCATGAGAGGGCGTACAGCGCAGCTCCCACGCCCGCTATGTAACGCCGTTCCCAGCGGTCCGCGAGTATCCCGGCCGGATATCTTGCGGCGAAGGAAACCACCAGCTCGGCGGCAATTAATGCACCGATCAGGGAGGAGTCGAGTCCAAGGGCTGCGCCCGCCCACAGCGGAATCAGGAAGTCCAGAAGTTCGCCGGGGCCACCGACAAGGGCGGAAGCCCATCTGACAGCGGACTGGCGCCGTGCCGCTAAGACGGTGGATGCACTCATCGGTTCAGAATACACATGTATTCTGAACTGGTGAAGAGGTCCGAAAACAAGAGCGAAGCCTTCGCGTCGGCTGGCCTGGCACTGATTGCGGAATCAGGCATCCAAGCCGTCAGCGTCCGCTCCGTGGCAGCCGCAGCCGGATGGTCCGCGGGTGCTCTGCAAAAGACCTTCGCCACCAAGGAGGCTCTCCTGAAGGCGGCTGTGGAACTGATGGTGTCCCGGGTGGAACAACGGATGGACGCTGTGCCCTTCAATGGAGACGTCGTCGAATACCTGGCGACTCTGGTCAAGGAGACGCTTCCGCTGGATCCTGTTCGCCGGGACGAAGCCATTGTCTGGAATACGTTCGCTGCCGAAGCGGCACACACCCCGTGGATCGCGGAGATCCTCATTCAGCAGGATGAAGCCGTGCTGAATCAGCTTGCGGACGTGCTGCGATCGATGGGCAACGCGTTGCCGGAGGAAACGGCCGCCGGCATCATTGCCGTCTCCGACGGTTTCGCCCTGCGAATGCTCTACGATCCAGACCGGTCGGCGCAGCTGGAAGGCGCCCTAACACCGCTCATCAAACAACTGCTGGCGTAGCAATGCTCTGCTGCCGGCGCCATCCGGCTCCGGGCGCAACCGCCTCCCTCACGCCGCCGCGACGGCACGGGTTCTCGAAACCAGCAGGATCACGCCAACGGCCGCGCTCCACAGGGTGAGGATGTCGAAGGAGATCCGCTCAGCCAGGCCTGGACCCATGGATGCTGAGGGGCCGCCGGCAATCGCATCAATGAACATCACGAACCCGGCTATGGAGATCACCACACAGACAATGGTCAGTGCCGCAGTCCAGCGGCCGGCGGGACTGCCGCGGAGCGCAAAAACCAGAACAATCATGCCCGCCCACTGGACCGGCGCCTGGACAAGGGCGGCGATGTTGTGGGCTTCAGGCTGCAGGTCCCAGGGGAAGACGCCCACCAGCAGCAGCAGGAACCCGCTGACCGTGAGGAGAGTCATGGCGGCGTGGCCGGAACGCCGCTGGGGCCATGCCGACCACAGCAGGAGTGCACCGGCCGCCAGCAGCAACCCGTTGGCCACGGTTCCGGCATTCGCGAGCAGGTGCGCGGGCGAGCAGATGTACCGCTCCACCGGGGTCCCCGGGTCGAAGATGGCGCAGGCGGTGACGCCAAGATCGCTAATCGTGTTGGATCCCCAGGAGTAGGGGCGCGGCCACTGCACGGCCGCGATGATCTGCGCGGGAAACGTCACCAAGCAGAGGACCCACAGGGCGGCGCCCCACCGATCTCGTGTCATGGCAAAAGAGGATATACCGCGGGCGTCCCCTCAAACCCCGGGGTAGCGTGGAAACACGCCCCGGTGCCGTTCGCCGCGGCATGAGGCATGAGGCAGCAGGGAGAATCCATGGTCGAACCAACGCCCGTCCGAGAACGCACTCATGCACCGGGTGCGGTTCAGATCCGCGGAGCCCGGGTCCACAACCTGAAGGAGATCGACGCCGACGTCCCCCTTGATCGGCTGGTGGCCGTCGCGGGGGTGTCCGGGTCCGGGAAGTCCTCACTCGCCATGGGTGTGCTGTATGCCGAGGGGTCGCGCCGGTACATTGAGGCGCTCTCCACCTATACCCGCCGCCGGATGTCGCACGCCGCCCGTGCATCGGTGGATTCCGTCTGCCATGTTCCCGCCGCACTCGCCCTGCGCCAGCGGCCCGGGGTGCCGGGGGTCCGCTCCACCTTCGGTACGTCCACCGAGTTGCTGAACGTGCTGCGCGTGATGTTCTCCCGGCTCGGCTCGCATTTGTGTCCCAACGGCCACCGGCTGCCCCCGACCATCGACGTTGCCGCCGACAGGGAGCTGGTATGCCCCGAGTGCGGCGCGGCGTTCCGTCCGCCCGGCGCTGAGTCCCTGGCCTTCAATTCCGACGGCGCCTGTCCCAGGTGCGGGGGCACCGGCACCGTCCGCGATGTGAACGACGCCGCCCTGGTCCCGGACCCCTCCAAAACCATTAACGACGGCGCGGTGGCGCCCTGGGGCATGTTCGGACTGACGGTCATGCCGCAGGTCGTGGCGGAATTCGGCGTGCGGACCGATGTGCAGTACTCCGAGCTCACGGCGGAGGAGAAGCACATCGTGATGGAGGGGCCGGAGGAAAAGCGGCACATCAGCGTGCCATCAAAGAGCGGCAAACTCTTCGAGCTGAACTTCACCTACCGCAATGCCCGCCTGGCGGTGCGGGAAGCTCTGAACAACGCCACGAGCGAGAAGGGCCTGGCGCGCGTTTCGCGCTTCACCATTGCGCAGACATGCCCCGCCTGCGGCGGCACACGGCTTTCGCCAAAGGCACTCGGGACACAGCTGGACGGCATCAATCTGGCGGAAGCGTCGGCAAAAACGCTGGATGAGGCGCTCGCCTGGGTGCCAACAATTCCTGGCCGGCTGCCCGGGGACATGCGCTCCATGGCACGCATGCTTATTACGCAGTTCGAGGACATGGCCCGCCGCCTCATCCAGCTGGGCCTGGGTTACCTCAGCCTGGACCGGGCCGGCTCTACCCTGTCCACGGGGGAGCGGCAGCGGGTGCAGCTGGCCCGGGCGGTGCGCAATGAAACCACCGGGGTGCTGTACGTCCTCGACGAGCCCTCCATCGGCCTTCATCCCGTCAATGTGGACGGGCTACTCGGGGTGATGCGTGATCTGCTCGACGGCGGAAACTCAGTGGTGCTGGTCGACCACGACGTGCAGGTGCTGCGCGAAGCGGACTGGATGATCGAACTGGGTCCCGGCTCCGGAGCCGAGGGCGGGTCCATCATCGCCCAAGGCACCATAGCCCAGGTGACGGCCACTCCGGGTTCATTGATTGCCCCCTTCCTTGGCGGCAACGCCACGGACGTTCTGGTGCGCAAACGCGCCGGCGGCGGGAGTCTCTTCGACCTCGGCGCCATCCACCTGGCGACATCTCAGCTGCACACCGTCCACTCCCTCGACGTCGTCATCCCGAAAGGGCGGCTCACCGCGGTCACTGGTATGTCTGGATCGGGGAAAACCACTCTCGTCCTGGAAAGCCTCGTGCCGGCCATTAAAGCGGTGGAACACGACACGGCACTGCCGGCACACGTGCTGTCGGTTGATCCCGCCGGCCTGTCCCGGGTGGATGTGGTGGATGCAACGCCCATCGGAGTGAACATCCGCTCCACGGTTGCCACCTACTCCGGCATCCTGGATGACCTGCGCCGGGCCTATGCTGCCACCGAAACCGCGAAGGAGCGCCGGCTGAAGGCGGGCGACTTCTCCTACAACACCGGATCCCTGCGCTGCCCGCGCTGCGAGGGAACGGGGCAGGTGGTCCTGGACGTGCAGTTCCTGCCCGACGTCGACATCCCCTGCCCCGACTGTGGCGGGTCGCGCTACGCCCCGGCAGCCGACGCCGTCGTCCTCCCCACAGCGAAAGGAGATTTCCCGCTGCCGGGACTGCTCGCCCTGACCGTGCGCGAAGCGCGGGAGGCCCTGGCCGCGCTGCCCAAGGCACGCCGGAAACTGCAGACCCTCATCGACCTTGGACTTGGGTACCTGACCCTGGGGGAGGACACTCCGGCCCTCTCCGGCGGGGAAGCCCAACGCCTCAAGCTCGCCGGGGAACTGGGCCGGGACCAGTCCGGCACGCTGTTTGTCCTGGATGAACCCACTGTCGGGCTGCACCCCCTGGACACCCGGGTGCTGATCGGCGTGCTGGACCGGCTCCTGGCCAAGGGAGCCACGATTGTGGTGATCGAACATGACCTGGACCTGATCGCCAATGCCGATCACGTCATTGACGTGGGTCCGGGCGGGGGTGCGGCCGGCGGGCGGATTATCGCGACCGGTACGCCCGACGACGTCGCCGGGAATCCTGCCAGCAGCACCGGCCGCTATCTCAGGGAGCATCTGCACCGCTGACCTGGCTGGGCTGGGTGCGGATCCCGACGAACGCGATGAGTCCCGCGGCGGCGAACAAAACTGCCGTGGCCAGCACGGTGCGGTGAAAGCCGGGGAAATCCAGGGACCCGCCGGAAATCGTGCCGGCCATGGCAATTGCCACCAGACCGGCCACCCGCGATACGGCGTTGTTGACCGCCGAACCGATCCCGGCCTCCTCCGGGCGAAGCGAACCAAGGACGGCCGAGGTTAGCGGGGCCACCATGACTGCCAGCCCCACGCTGAACACCAGCAGGCCGGGCAGCATCTGTGTGAGGAAGTCCAGCGTCGGGCTCACCGCGAGCATGAGCGCGAAACCCGCGCCGCAAATAAGCGGTCCCGCAGTCATGAACAGCCGGGGTCCGTAAAGGCCGGCCAGCTTTCCAAACTGTGCCGCGAGCAGCAGCATCACCACCGGCAGGGGAAGAGCGGCAAGTCCGGCCTCCGTAGCGGAAAATCCACCCGTTTCCTGGATAAAGACGGTGACCGAAAATGTCCCCAGCGAGATGCCCGCATAGGCGGCTGCGGTTACCAGGTTTCCGTAGCGGAAGTTGCGGGCGCGGAACAGGGACAGCGGCATCATGGGTGCGGGCGCGCGGGACTCGCGGAGAACGAAGAGCCCGAGCGCCAGGAACCCCGCAGCGAGGGGAACGGCGACGGCGGGATGGGACCAGCCGAGGCGGTCCTGTTCGATCAGGGCATACACCGGTCCGGCGAGTCCCGCGACGGCCAGCAGCGCCCCGGGCAGATCGAGGGCGGCTTTCCGCTGCGCCTGACGGTCCTGCATCCCCGCCATCAGGAACAAAGTGAGAGCCACCGGCAGCACATTCACTGCGAAGATCAGCCGCCAGCTGACTAAGTCCACCAGGACACCGCCCAGCAGTGGACCAATGATGGCGGCTGTTCCGGTCCATGCGGTCCACCGGCCAATGGCGCGGGACAGTCCCGGCTCCCGGTACGCCGTCGTGATCAGGGCCAGTGAGCTCGGCACCAGGAGTGCCGCTGTCGTTCCCTGGACGGCGCGGGCCAGGATCAGGAAGCCGGGGTTCCAGGCCAGGGCGCAGGCAACAGATGCGGCGGCAAACCCGATCAGCCCGATGCGGAGGATCCTCAGCCGTCCGAAGGAATCCGAGAGGGACCCCGCCAGCAGGATCAGGGTGCCCAGCGTGAGCAGGTAGGCGTTCACGGTCCACTGCTGAGTGGACAGTCCGCCGCCCAGATCCGCGCTGATGGAGGGCAGGGCCACTGTGACGATGGAGCCGTCCAGGAACGCCACAAAGGATGCCAGGACGGCTACGGCCAAAAGTCTTCCGTGACCGGCCGGGCCGGCATCCGCACCTGCCATCTGGGATCCTCCTGCCGGGCGTTGCCTAATGCTGGCACCTCCGGCCGGTGTTGCACAGCCGTGTACTGCGTATCAGCACTGTCCACTATTTCGGACTGGTGCGTGGCCAGCCTCTACTGTGTGCTGAAACCCAAAAGCGGCGCCGCCGCCCTGCCCCCAGATCCGCCTCCAGATCCGCCGCCCGCCGTCGGGCATTCCCGGGTGAAACCCGGGGCCGGAAATCCGTTGAACCCAGCCGTTCCCACGCGGCGATAGATTAAAGCCATGGCTGCCAACTCCGCCCAGCGCGTCCTCTTCCACGGTGTGACCGGAAGTGGAAAAACATCCGCCGCCCGTGCCTACGCTCAGGCGGTGGGTCTGCCGTTCCACTCAGCCGACGACGTCCTGGGCTGGCTTCCGGAATGGCGGAAGCGTCCGGTCGAGGAACAGCGGAAGATAGCGGCAGCCATCGCCGCGGGGGACCGGTGGGTGATGGACAGCGCCTGGTCGTCCGTGGGTGACCTGCTGCTGGCCAGGGCCGAGCTGGTCGTCGCACTGGACTATCCGCGGTGGCTGTCGCTGGGCCGTCTGCTGCGCAGGACCGTCCGCCGCTGCATCACCGGGGAGCTCGTCTGCAACGGCAACACCGAGACCTGGCGTCTCGTGCTGTCCCGGCACTCGATCATTGTGTGGCATTTCCGCAGCTTTGCCGCCAAGCGCAAGTCGCTGGCGGCGATGAAGGCGGATCCTGACATGCCGCCGGTCATCAGCTTTCGGCGTCCCCGGGATCTGGAGGCTTGGATAGCCGACGCAGGACAGGCTGCCGCGGCCGAACCTTCCGAACGGTAGACAATCGGTCCCGGCACCTTAGAGACTTCTCCCACCGCCAACCCGCGAAAGGATGAGCACCATGCCCACCAAGATCACGTTCGTCATCGACAACCCGTCAGACCCCGATGCCTTTGAGGCCGCCTACAAAGGCATCGCTGAGCGCGCCAAGCAGCTCCCGAAGCTTCAGCGGTACGAAGGGGGAAAGGTCTGGCCGAAGGAGGATGGCAGTCCCACTCCCGCCCACCGGACGCTGGATCTGTACTTCGAGAGTTATGACGACGCTTCAGCAGCGGTCACAACGCCTCCGTTCGCGGACCTCATGGGTCAGCTGAAAGGTACCGAGACCACTTTCCGTGCCCTGTTCTCGGAGGTGGAAGACAGCTAGTGGCCGGGGGCGGGGTCAGAGGGGCCGGACCTCCAACGTAAGATGCAATCATGAGTCTGGACAGTGCGGCACCAAACGCGGAGACCGCTCCGGAAGGCACCGGAGGTCTCCCGGTTCCCGTCCGAATGGACGGCCCCTATGAGCCGCCGCTGCTGCACCCGGTCCATCGGATCGGGCAGCGCACCATGGATTTTGGCCGTCAGGTTGCCCTGATGGCGGTCATCAACCGGACCCCGGATTCCTTTTACGACGCCGGCCGCACCTTTGCGCTCGACGCGGCAGTGGCGGCGGCGGTCAAGGCGGCCGACGACGGCGCGGACTGGGTGGATATCGGTGGTGTTCCGTTCGCCCCGGGTCCCGCGCTGGACGCCGCTGAGGAGGCGGCCCGGGTGGTTCCCGTGATCCAAGCCGTCAGGGATCACTCCGACGTCATCATTTCCGCTGATACTTTCCTGCCGGCCGTGGCCGAAGCGGCCATCCTTGCCGGAGCCACGGTCATCAATGACACCACGGGTCTGTCCAACCCGGATCTGGCCCGGGTGGCCGCTGATGCTGGAGTGCATTTGGTGATCACCCACAGCCTCGCGGCGCCACGCACCGTTTATCCCCGGCCGCAGTATGCAGATGTGGTGGCTGAGGTGGCGGAATTCCTGCGCGGGCGCGCCGAGTACGCCCAGGAACTGGGCGTGCCAGCGGACAAGATCATCATTGATCCGGGCCATGACCTGAACAAGAACACCCTTCATTCCCTTGAGCTCACCCGCCGGCTCGCCGAAATCGCGGCACTCGGATATCCGGTGCTGGCCGCCGTCTCCAATAAGGACTTCATTGGCGAGACGCTGGACGCACCGAAAACGGCACGGGTGGAAGGGTCCCTCGCTGCCGGCGTCGTCAGCATCATGAACGGTGCCCGCATACTGCGGATGCATAACGTAACAGCGGCCCTGAGCGCCATCCGCATGACCGAGGCCATCCTCGGGTGGCGGGCGCCGGCGCACCTCCGCCACAACATGGGCGCTGTCAATGAACCGGCCGTGCGGCCATGACCGCGCCCGTTGCCGCTGCCATTACGGCTGCGGGTTGCGGGGCTGAGCTCAGCGACGACGAGCTGCTCGACGCCTATGCCTGGGATTTCCCGTGTCTTCGGGGCGAGGGGCCGCGGTTTCGGTTCAATTTTGTGGCCTCCGTCGACGGGGCAGCAGCACTGGACGGCCGTTCCGGAGGCCTTGGCGACGGGGCGGACAACCGGGTGTTCGCGCTGCTCCGGCAAACCGCTGACGTCATCCTGGTGGGGGCTGGCACGGTGCGGGCCGAAGGCTACTCCGGGGAGCTCCTGGCCCCGTCCCGGCAATCGTGGCGGGTTGGACAGGACAGAACTGCCCATCCCGCCCTGGCCATTGTCTCCGGGTCACTGGACCTGGACCCGGACAGTGCCTTGTTCCGGGAGGCTCCGGTCCGTCCGTTGCTTCTCACCGCGGCCACCGCCCCGGAGGAACGGCGGGCAGCGCTGGAGCGGGTGGCCGACGTCGTCGTGGCGGGGGAGCGGACAGTGGAACCGGAGCAGGCGGCCCGTGCGCTGGCGGACCGTGGTTTTCACCGTGTCCTGTGCGAGGGCGGACCGCAGCTTTTTGGGTCCTTCCAGGCCGCCGGCCTGGTGGATGAGCTGTGCCTGACCGTAAGTCCGCTGCTGACCGCAGGCACCGCCACCCGGATTACAGCTGGAACGCGCGAGCTGGCGCCCCACCGGCTGTCGCTGGTGCAGGTGCTCCGCGGCGGCGACACGCTGCTTCTGCGGTACGGGCGTGCCGGGATGTCCGGCAGTTCCCAGCCCTCGACTTCGTAAACCGATGCCGGATCACGCTCAAGGATGCGGTCGCGCAGTTCGACCTTGAGGACCTCCAGAGGGCCAGCTCCCGGGCTGTGCCCAGCGTGCGGCTTCAGCGACTCACCGCAGAATCTCAAGGGGTGGATCCGACAGCGGCTGGGCGGCGCCTGTTAGCTTCGTACCCATGCCGCTGACTTCCATATCAACCGACAACGACGTCCTCGCCATCTCCTGGTTCTTCGCCGTTCCGCCGGAGTCCGTCTGGTCCGGGTTCCAGGACCGGGAGACCGTTTCCCTGTGGTTGGGAAGCCCCGCTGAATGGGACGTAACAGCGGGCGGAAACCTCGTCGTCGATCACGGCGAGGGATACATCTCCCGCAGCATCGTCACGGAGGCGGATTCGCCGCATCGGCTGAGCCTGACGTGGGAATTCCCCGACGAGCCCGATTCCCGGATCACCATCACGCTCCATCCCGAAGAAGCGGGAAGCAGGATGGACTTTGCGCACCATGAGCTGGGCGGACTCATGAACTCCTACGGACCCGGGTGGATTACGCATTTGTCCTATTTGGAGGCGGCCCTGAACGGGACGCCGGTTCCCTTATCCCAGTTTTGGCCGCTGCATGGCACCTTCGAGGCGCTCTGCGGCGGGAGCTGACAGGGGGGGGGGCTGAGTGACGTGAACCGGCCCGCCGGGCGCGGAAGGCATCACAGCGCCAGTACTCGACGCTCTTTCCCGGGAACGAAACCCCGGACACGCCTTAGTCTGTTACCAAGTATCTGCGCTGGTGCCAGTATCTGTACTGGTATCTGTGCTGGTGCCAGTATCTGTGCTGGTGTCTTCCGGTGGGATGGCTGCGGCGAGCAGCGGCAAAGTGAACGGGGAAGAAAATCGTGACACGTGTTCTGGCGACGGGATCCACCGACGGCATTGGGCGGGCCACCGCCCAGCGGCTGATGGACCAGGGGCACGACGTCGTTGTCCACGCCCGCACGCCCGCGCGGCTGAGCGCGGTCCAGGACCTCGTTGACCGCGGTGCCAGGACCGTTTTCGGTGACCTGAGCCATCTGACCGAGGTCCGGGAGCTGGCGCAGCAGGCCAACGGGCTGGGACGGTTCGATGCGGTGATCCACAACGCCGGCACCATGGACGGCCCGCTGGTCCTGCCGGTCAACGTGGTGGCCCCGTATGTCCTCACCGCGGAGATGGAGCGCCCGGGGCGGCTGATCTACCTCAGCAGCGGCATGCACCGCAGCGGGAGGCCCGACCTTGCCGGCGTTGACTGGAGCGGAATGCATGCGACGCGCTCCTATTCCGACTCGAAGCTGTTCGTCACCACGCTTATGGCCGCGGTGGCGGGGCTGTGGCCGGACGTCCTGTCACACGCCGTCGATCCCGGATGGGTGCCAACGAGAATGGGCGGCCCTTCGGCAACGGATGAGCTGGACCTCGCGGACGTCACCCAGGCATGGCTTGCCGTTACTGATGATCCCGTAGCCCTGGAGAGCGGCCGGTACTGGTTCCACCGGAAGCCGCAGCGCCCGCATCCCGCAGTGCATGATGCGGCTTTTCAGAAAGATCTGCTGGCTTCCCTGGCTAAGCACACCGGCGTCTCACTGGACTGATAATTCAGTAAGGTGCCTGATTCAGTAAGGCGCCGGGTCCAGTAAGGCGCCGGGTCCAGTAAGGTGCCTGGTCCAGTGAGGCACCTGGTTCAGCAAGACGCCGGGAGCCGAAACTGGGATGCCCGGACCGGGCAAGCGTGCTTCCTTAAGCCGCGGTGTCCTTGATGACGGTGTAGGACGCAACCGCGTTGGGTGCCTGCATTCCCGGCGCCTGATCGTCCGAGTGCGATGCTTTGAAGGAATCCGACTTCAGCCATGCGAAAAAGCTTTCCTTGGAATCGAACTCCATGGTGGAAAGATAGGTGTTGCTCTTACCCTCGGGACGCATCAGCGTACTGCGGCCCAGACCCGGTACGCCCTCAAGGTTGGCCATGCTGTCGATAAAGGCCTTTTCGAAAGCCTCGGCGGTTTCTGGGCCAACTTCCAGAGTGTTAACCACTACGTACATGGCGGGTCCTTTCAGCAAATGCGGGGCGCTGTGTCTCGCACTCCTATTATACCGACACTCTGTCGGGAAAATGTCAGCAGGCCTGCCGGTCCACTCCCAAATCCAGTGGTTTGAGCATCGAGGAGAGCCCGAGGCCCGCAGAGGCGTCGCAGAAGTCCAGGGGGCCTTCATACTCCACGTGCAGCACTGCCTTGCCCGCTTGGGTGAAGGGCAGATAGCGGTCGCATTCCCCGTACCGGACGCATTCCTCGTTCACGGCAAAATCAAAGTTCCCGGCCAACTGCTGAATCTGTTCGAGGTCGTTTTTCAGGCCCACTGACAGTCCGCGCTCATGGGCCAGCGCCGCTATGGCCCGGTTATAGGCGAGCTGGTCATCGGGCGTGAGGGGAAAACCGGAGGCATTGCGGTAACCGTCCACATTGTCCGGTTCGACGGCGTCAAAGCCCTTGGCCACGCACGTGTCCATTCGTGCGGCCATGATCGGCAGGAGCAGGTCCAGCCGGCGGATGTCCAGCCACCGCTCGTCCGGCCAGCCAGCCAGTTCCTTGCCCAGGACAGTTTCCGGGAACGCTTCGGCATCACCGCGGAAGTCCTCCCAGGATCCAGCGGACAGGTAGCAGATCACCCCCCGGTCCTGTTGCTTCAGGGCGGCAACGTCGGCGGCGGAGGTGGTCTCGAAATCGACATCGTAGACGGGCACATCGACGTCGAGGTCAAGATCGCCGGTCAGTTGCCACTGCCAACCCTCCCCGGGGGCGGGGGCCCACAAGGGTTCGGGCCGGACAGTGGGTTGCGCTGCGGCGGCTGGCGTGGAGCCGGATGTGGGTGGGGCGGCGGACGCGGCCGGGGCGGCGGGGGTACCGCCGTGGGTTGCCCCCGTGCATCCGGCCATGGCCGCGGTAACCATCAGGACGACGGCCAGCATCAGTCGGATCCGACTCATGGTGCAGCCGGTGCAGCCGGAGGAGCGGAGGCCAAAGCGGCAGACACGCCGGACGGGGGGCCGAGCCACGGGTTTGGCATGAATCGGTCCGTGACGTACGCATGTCCGGCGCCGCGGTGGCCGGCAGCCAGCCGGAGTTGGCTGAGCCGGGCCGGATCGCTGCTGTGCACCAGATGCCACAGGCGGGCCGGCGGGACGTTTTGTGCCCAGGCCGGATGCCGGAAACCGTCGTAGTCCGCGGCGGTTCCTTCAAACACGCAGGTGACATTGAACAGCCGCACGTGATCCGCCGTCGGAAACACGCCGGGGTTCGCAGCCAGGAAGCGGATGCCTGATGCCCGGGCGGACGCCGCGTACTCGCTGCACACGCGCAGGCTGTCCTCGCCGGACGGAAGCTCATCCAGCATGATGCCGTCCAGCCGGTACATCCGCTGCCATGCCCGGATGTCCCGGACCACGTCCGCCGGGGACCGCCGCCCATAGTGGACCGGGACATACCCGATCAACCGGGTCTGCCCCAGGCCGGCCACTGCGTCCGGGTAGTAGGGATCGCGGTCTCCGCCCGGCCCGTTGTGCACGTTGATAACGGCGAAGGACACGTTCTGTCCGGCAAGCCACTCCCATTCCCGGGTGCCTTCGGCGGGATGGATGTACCAGGGCAGAGCCAGTTGGGGTGCCTTCACGCGTAGGTCCTCGGATCGGCCACCAGCGCCAGCAGCGCCAGTAATCCCGCCACCAGGAACGATGCTTCCACCAGGAGGCCGGCAAAGTTTCCGACGAGCAGCCACGACACCGCCGCGAGGCAGGCCGCCGCGGCAAAAATGACGCCCCGGTGCGGCAGTCCGAACGCGCTCAGGGCAGTGGATGTGGTGGCCAGGGCGCTGAAGGCCGCGGCCACCACCACTGTGGTGGCCACCTTGCTGTCCTCCACCAGGAAGATGACCACCAGGGACGAAACCCCGGCGGAGATCACCACAATGGTGGACGAGATGGACATGGTCAGCAGCCAGGCGTTCCATGCCGCGCGCCGCAGCAGCGGCGTGCGGTGGGAGGACCACTGAAGCCTTTGGCGCATCAGCATCAGGGCTGGATCGGTGGCAGCGGCGGCCACCACTGTGGCGGCGACCAGTGCAGTGCCCTCCCAGGCCGGCAGCCGGGTCAGGGCCAGGGTCAGCGCTGCGGCAAGGAAGCCCGCCTGCGCCGCGGGAAAGACGGCGGCCCGGCCGTCTTCCCTCCGGGGCCGCAGGCTTTCCTTGATGGGACGAAGATGGAAGGCGAACACTGCCGTTGCTGCGGCGATCACCAGCAATGCGGTCCCGGGCACAATGAGCCCGGCGGAGCTGTCCCTGAGCGCAAGGGTCACCGTCACAATGGCCACTCCACAGGCGAGAACCGTAAGGAGGAACCAGGAGCGGCCCAGGATCAGCAGCATGGACACCACGCAGGAGTACCAGCACCAGACCATCAGCAGGCCGGCCAGGGTTGCGTCGTGAGCGGGAAGAAGCAGGGACACCCCCACAAAGCAGGCCAGGACCGCCATCACCAGGGCCGTGGCTCCGGTGCCGCGGGCAATACCGAGTTTCAGGTGTCCGGTGCCCGCATGGGTCCAGACAATTCCAGAGATGGACTGCCCAATGATCCACGCCCCAATACCGGCAACGAGAACCTCCCGGGTGCTGGCAGCCAAGACCGTGGCGGTGAGGCCGCCCAGCACTGCGCCGAGTATCAGGATGATGCCGCGCCGGACAGACTCCAACAGTGCCCCGCGTCCGAGCCAGCCCTGGAGCTCGCTGGTGGGTTGGGTCTCGCCGCGCACCTGGGTCAGGGACTGGGCGTAGTCGAACACATCCCTGGCACCGTGACGCTGGCGGACGGTGCGGTCGCTGAGGCCGGAAGCCTCCAGTCTGGCGGTAATTTCAAAGGTGTCCACGGCGTCGTAAGCCACCAAGTTGTTCTTGAGGTGAGGAACGGCAGCACCCGCAGCGGGCACCATGACACTATCGGCGCTCATGCGGACAACCTCAGGGATTTATTGGCGGGGACACTGTGAAAATGCGGTTCAGGATGGGCGCCGGTGCCGCCGGTGTCCTCTGCGGGCCGTAGGCCGGCTGCCGGCGGGTGCTCGAACAGCCGCCCATCCCGGGCTGCTGCATAGGCGTCACGGTACCGGGTCAGACAGCGCTCCAGGGTGAATTCCGCGAGGGCGCGACGCCGTGCTGCGGCGCCCATGTCGGCCCGCAGGCGGTCATCGGAAAGCAGCGTGATGCAGGCTTCGGCGAATGCGGCCGGGTCCCGTGCCGGCACCAGCATGCCCGTGGTCCGGTCCTCATCCAGGCACTCCGCCACGCCGCCGACGTCGGTGTTGACGGTGGCGCGGCCGCACATCATGGATTCGATGAGGGTAAAGGGCAGTCCCTCGGACACGCTGGACAGTGCCACCACGTGTCCGGCCTCAATGGCCGGACGGCTGCCCTTGCTGGGGCCTTCCCAATGCACTGCGTCAGTGACGCCGAGGGTTTCGGCCAGCTCCACGACGCCCTGCTTATAGGCGTGGTTTTCCGTGGGGGTGGGCCCGAAGAGCCGCAGCTGAGCGTTGGGTACCTGGCGGCGGACGAGAGCAAAGGCCGAGATCAGGGTCTCAAGGTCCTTCAACGGGTCGATGCGGCCCACAAAGCTGATGGTGGGCAGGTCCGGCTCCGTGGTGATGGGTTGGAACTTGTCCGGGTCCACGCCGTTGGAGATGGTGTGGATGCGTTCGGGGAGGGCGCCAAGGCGACGCTCCCAGCGGGCGTTGAACTGATTGACCGGCAGGACCATGTGGGCGTTCGCAACCACCACTTGGCACAGCCGGCGCAGGAATGCCGTGACCGCCCGGCGCACCGGCCAGGAGAAGTTGGCGCCATGCAGGGCCAGATACCGTTCGCGCAGGTAGACGCCGTGTTCGGTCAGGAGAATGGGGGTGCCATGCCGCCAGGAGTGGGCCAGCGCAATCAGGGAGGACGGGCCGTTGCTGGAGGCGTGGATGACATCCGCGCCGGCCGGACGCTGGTCCACCAGGGCAAGTGCTCGGTCCACAATGCTGGCCGCCATCACCGCGTCAGCCACCGACATGGGCGACTCGCCGGAGCTGACCAGGTGCCGGTTCCATGCGGCCAGGATAGGCGCCACTGAGCCGCGGGTAGCCAGCGAGTGGGCCAAGCCGATGCGGTTGCTGATCGTCACCAGATTCCGCAGCGCGGTGGTTGTCCGGCCCACCGGGTCTGCGTCGTCGGAACCGAGGGCGGCGTCCCACAGCAGGGTCAGGTCGGCCTGGGTGCGGTCCACCCATTCCCGGCGCCGGGCTCCGGGGCGAAGAGGGGAGGCCGGTGGGCCCCAGACCGGGACGGTTCGAAGCGAGCGTACGTTTTCGGGTAACTTCCAGACCGGTGCGTCCGTGCCGCTTCCGGTCAGGGCGACCACCTCGAAATCGTGGTGGGGCATTCCGGAAATCAGCTGGTCGCACCAGGTGCTGACCCCTCCCGTCACGACCGGATAGGTGCCTTCGGTGATCAAAGCTATTTTCAGGGGCCCGTTCCGGTCCCGCAGCGGGACGGGAACGGCAGCAGGAATGTGGTTGTGGGCAGGACGGCAGAACCGCGTGATTAGCATTTCGAGACCTCATAAGCGATGGACGACATCTGCCAGTAGATACGCTCCGGCCTGCGGGGGCACGCGTAAGTTTTACTCGTCCAAATTGAAGCTTCAAGTAGCGTTTGGGAGGAATTGCCGGAATATTTCGCAAACGTTGCGTGTTGGTGCGCTTCCCTCTTTGATGACGGGCCGGGCGAGTGGTCCCCAGGTTCGGTATGACCCGTCAAACATGGAAGGTTTTGCATTCATTCGTGTTCCCGGGAAACGAAAACTCAACCATATAAGTGGCGGTTGTTGTTTTGCGCATTATATTCATCGGTTCATGGTGACAGCCGGTGCGGGATAAATGAATACAAAAGCGTTATCTGGAGGGGGAAACACCTAAGTGGAATAGGCGTCGTGAGTTGGCGTGGTTGCCTGCAGGACACGGGAAGACGCCGCAGGCTGCTGAGCCTTCGCAGCTGGGCAGGCCTTGTGCCCGTATCAGCTGTCACCCTTCCGGCCATGGCCTCGATGGTCAGTTACCGTCACACCCCGCCACCCGATTCCGCCGCACCGCGCGGCACAGCGTACCCTTGTCACTGTGAAAACCTTCGAAGACCTCTTTGCCGAGCTGAGCCAGAAAGTTCAGGACCGCCCCGCCGGGTCACGCACCGTGGCCGAATTCGAGTCGGGCGTGCATGGCATCGGTAAGAAGGTTGTTGAGGAGGCCGCCGAAGTATGGATGGCCGCCGAATACGAATCTGATGCCGAATGCGCCGAAGAAATCTCCCAGCTGCTCTACCACCTCCAGGTCCTGATGCTCGCCAAAGGCCTGACCCTGCAGGACGTCTACAAGCATCTCTAGCCGCGCGCTTTCTTAGTGCGTGGCCCCGCCGGCAAATCTCACCCCATAACAACAGTGACTTCCAGCGAAAGATACCCCATGCTCCGTGTAGCCGTCCCCAACAAGGGATCCCTCTCCGAATCCGCCTCCGCCATGCTCTCCGAGGCGGGTTACCGCCAGCGCCGCGACAGCCGCGAACTGGTCCTGGTGGATCCGGACAATGACATTGAATTCTTCTTCCTCCGCCCCCGCGACATCGCCGTGTACGTCGGTGCCGGAACGCTTGACGTCGGCATCACCGGCCGGGACCTGTTCCTGGACGCCGAGGTGGATGCCGAAGAGCTGATGCAGCTGGGCTTCGCCAAGTCCACCTTCCGCTTCGCCGGACCGGCAGGCGACTTCACCGCCGTCGAACAGCTTGAAGGCAAGCGCCTCGCCACCAGCTATGACGGCCTGCTGCGCAACTACCTGGCTGATCGCGGCATCAACGCCTCGGTGGTCCGGCTCGACGGCGCCGTGGAATCCTCGGTGCGCCTCGGCGTCGCCGACGCCATTGCCGACGTCGTCGAAACCGGAACCACCCTGCGCGCCGCCGGCATGGAAATCTTCGGCGAACCCATCCTCAACTCCGAGGCCATCCTGATCGGCCGCCGCGGAGCCAGCCCCGCCGGCGTCGACGTCCTGATCCGCCGCCTGCGCGGCGTCCAGGTGGCCCACCAGTACGTGATGATGGACTATGACGTGCGCCGCGAGCTCGTGGATCAGGCTGCCGCACTGACGCCGGGCCTGGAATCGCCCACCGTGTCGCCCCTGCAGGACAGCGGCTGGGTGGCGGTGCGCTCCATGATCAAGAAGTCGGACACCAACCGGATCATGGACGAGCTGTATGACCTCGGCGCCCGCGCCATCCTCGTGAGCACCATCCACGCCTGCCGGATCTAGGGAAGCCAGACCATGAGTGTTGCCATCCGTGTCATTCCCTGCCTGGACGTCGACGCCGGCCGAGTCGTCAAGGGCATCAACTTTGAGGGCCTGCGCGACGCCGGAGACCCCGTCGAGCTGGCGCACCGCTATGACCGCGCCGGCGCCGACGAGCTGACCTTCCTTGACGTCACGGCATCCTCGGGGGAGCGGGACAACGTGTTCGACGTCGTCTCCCGCACCGCCGAGGAGGTCTTCATTCCGCTGACCGTCGGCGGGGGCGTGCGCGGCATTGCCGACGTGGACCGGCTGCTGCGTTCCGGCGCTGACAAGGCCTCGATCAACTCAGCCGCCGTGGCGCGCCCCGACGTTATCGATGAGATCACCCGGCACTTCGGCTCGCAGGTGCTGGTGCTCTCCGTGGACGCCCGGCGCACGCACGACGGCGCCACGCCGTCGGGCTTCGAAATCACCACGCACGGTGGCCGCCGGGGGACCGGGATCGACGCCGTCGCCTGGGCCCGCGAGGCAGCGGACCGCGGCGTGGGGGAGATCCTGCTGAACTCCATCGACGCCGACGGCACCCGCGAGGGCTTCGACATCGAAATGATCAAGGCCGTCCGCGCCGCCGTGCAGGTGCCGCTGATTGCTTCCGGGGGAGCCGGCAAGCCGGAGCATTTCCCGGCCGCAGTGATCGCCGGTGCGGATGCGGTCCTGGCCGCCTCGGTGTTCCACTTTGGACCCGACGATGCGATCCAGCAGGTCAAGCAGGCCATCCGCGACGCCGGCTACCCGGTCCGCTAAGCGGCCAGCCGGGGGTGGTTGCCGGGCAAACCGCTCGGCGGCCACCCGTTGAAAGCCGCCATGATCGGCTGCCCTTCAGCAGGCTCCACATGAACGTTCCGCTCATGGCTCACAGTCATTGGTTTTATCCTCCTCGTGTTGGTCATCGACGTGGTTGCCCACCGCCAAGCGCAGGTCATCAAGGTGCGGGAAGCGGCTGCCTGGTCCGCAGTTTGACAACGTTTTCATCTGGGCCATCATTTTTACCTTCTTTGCGCTGCCCCGCGAGTACCACCGGGTACTGTTCTTCGGCGGGGTGGGGGCCCTCGTGTTCAGCGGCATTTTCATCGCTGCAGGACCATCCATCATCGCCAGTCTTTCGCCGAAACGTTCCCATGGCCGAGGGCTTCCACGGCCAACAATTCCTCGTGCGGAAGAACAGGCTCCTGCTGGCCACCCCGCTCCTGGCGGTATTGGTTCTTGTGGCAGCCACGGACGTCGTCTTTGCCGTGGACTCACTTCCGGCCATCTTTGCCGTCACAGACGAGGTATTCCTGGTCTTCACTGCCAATGCCTTTGCGATCCTCGGCCTGCGGGCCATGTCCTGACGGTAGCCATGATCGCAAGCCTTCGCCGTGAACGCGGAATAATGTGGCATGCTCAGGTCCATGACCGAGAACACCGCCCTGCGACCCGCCGAAGTCAGCGATCTCCCCTTCATCCTCCGCCAGGAGCGTGAATACATGGAGACCATCGAGCCGCATGCGCTGCTCGGGTGGCTGACGGTTCTCGACCAGAATCTGGAAGTCTGGATTGATTGCCTTCCGCAAACGGTCGTCTGTGTTGATGCAGAGGGGAACCGGCTCGGGTATGCGATGCGGGGCTTCGCGGGTGACTCTGAAACCCTGATCGCGATCAGTGTCCTGGCCAGCCACCGCCGCCAAGGGATCGGGCGGCTCCTCCTGGACGCGTTTGAGCAGGCTGAACGCGCAACCGGAGCCCGCGTGGCGGAATTCGGTGTTTACCAGAGCAACCGGCAGGCCTATCAGCTGTACCTGGCATCGGGCTATGAAGCCACGGGCGAAGAGGACGGCGGGTATTTGCTGTTGCGCAAGACGCTCAGCCCGAGCGATGAGCATAACCGGGCATCAGCGGGATAAATACATTTGACGGATGAACGCACTGGGGTCTATCCGACCCGCATGGTCTGCACACCGGAAACCGGGTACGGCTCAGGCTGTGACGAACTGGGCTTGGCGATTCCCCTGATGGCCTTTGCACTGGTGGCGCTGCCGTGGGCCGGTTTCCAGACCCTGCGGATGGGCTCGGAACGGTCCGGAACCGGTGCCGGGGGAAGCCTGCGGAAATAAACGACGCCGCGGGGGACTTGTGCACTAAGTGCCCTATGGCACTGTTCCCCCACAGCTTGGAGAATTATGACTACCGCACGCGCTTACGCAGCCACCTCTGCCACCGACCCGCTGGTCGCCACAACGATTGAACGCCGCGACGTCGGTGCGCATGATGTCCTGATCGACATCGCCTACGCCGGGGTCTGCCACTCGGATATTCATACCGTCCGCGGGGAATGGGGACCCATCGCCTACCCGCAGGTGGTCGGCCACGAAATCGTCGGCACTGTGGCCGAGGTTGGCTCCGAGGTCACCAAGCACAAGGTCGGCGACCGCGTGGGCGTCGGCTGCCTGGTCAACTCATGCCGCGAGTGTGAAAACTGCCAGGCCGGCATGGAGCAGTACTGCCTCAACGGCAATATCGGCACCTACGCCAGCAAGGACGTGGACGGCAGCATCACCCAGGGCGGTTACTCCACCTCCGTGGTGGTCAACGATGACTTTGTGCTGAGTGTGCCGGAAAGTATTCCGTACGAGGCCGCGGCTCCGCTGCTCTGCGCCGGCATCACCACCTACTCGCCGCTCGCGCACTGGAATGCAGGCCCGGGCAAGCGCGTCGCCGTCGTCGGCATGGGCGGACTGGGACACATGGCCGTCAAGATCGCCGTTGCCATGGGCGCCGACGTGACTGTCCTGTCCCAGACCCTGAGCAAGCAGGAGGACGGGCTGCGTTTCGGCGCGAAGGACTACTACGCCACCAGTGACGAGAGCACCTTCGAGAAGCTGTCCAACCGCTTCGACCTGATCATCAACACGGTCAGCGCGCCGATCGACCTGCAGCAGTACCTCTCGCTGCTGCGCCTGGACGGCACCATGGTCAGTGTTGGCGCCCCGCCCGAGGCCCTGCCGATCTCGGTGTTCACCCTGATGGGCAAGCGCCGCTCCTACGCCGCCTCGAACATCGGCGGCATCCGCGAAACCCAGGAGATGCTGGACTTCTGCGCCGAGCACAACATTGCCCCGGAAATTGAACTGATCGACGCCAAGGAGATCAACACCGCCTACGAGCGCGTGCTGAAGTCCGACGTCCGCTACCGGTTCGTCATTGACGCGGCCACCATCTAGGTCCTGACCGCAGAAGAGGGCGCCGCACCCCGACGGGGTGCGGCGCCCTTGGCAGTTTTCCGGAGGTCCTACCCGGCGGGCTGGCGGCTCTGCAGCAGCGCGACCAGTTCCTCGACGGTGCCGTTGGTGACAAACGCGTCGCCGGCCCCGCGCGTGATGTCCAAGTGATAGCTCAAGCCGTCTCCGGCCAGCAGCGCCAGTTTGGCCAGGGCCGGATCACCCAAGGCCTCCACCAGGATGGCGTACCAGCGGTCACGCCCGATGCGCAGGGTCCGGGCTGCCTCCTCATGCCCCCGCTGGGCAAGGCGGGTGGCTGCCACAACCATGCGTTCCAACGGTGATGCTTCCTCCAGCGACGACGACAGGTAGTAATGAACGGCGTTCTCAGGTTCCCGTGCCATGGCTGCCACGTCGGCATCAATCAGGGCCTGCAGCCGGCTGACCAGCCCGTCGTCGAGGGCCTGCCGCGACGGAAAATGATGCAGCAGGCCCGCCTTGGACAGCCCGCTGCGCCGGGCGGTTGCATCGATGGTTGCCTCTTGGGATCCGTGCCCGCAGAGCAGCGCCACGTAGGCGTCAATAATCTGGTCCTGCTTGCTGTCTGTGCTCATTACCTGCGGCTCTTCCGGAAAATAGAAACGGCGGCGCACCCACCTCTCGGATGGTGTGCGCCGCCGCACTCAGGGTCTACTTCTCGACGATACCCCAGGCGGAACCGTACCCTGCCGGCTCCTCGGCAGCCAGGAGGTCCAGGAACGGCTTGGCGTCGAAAGCCTCCGGGCCCAGAACGCCTGCCCCCGACCATGTTCCGTTGGCCATCAGCTCGAGGGCAATCACGGGATTGATGGCGGTCTGCCACACCACGGCCTGCGAGTCGTCACGCGCCATGGTCTCTTCATTGTCGGCAACGTGGTACAGGTACAGCGAACCCTTGGAACCGTCCTTGCGGGTGCCGCTCACCAGGACACCTGCACAGGTCTTTCCCTTCATCAGGGGACCCAGCGTGGCCGGATCGGGAAGGCACGCGGCCACTACGTCGCGGGGAGATACCTGCTGGCCGCGCACGGTCACCGGCTCGGTGGAATCCAGGCCCAGCTTGTGCAGGGTTTGGAGCACCTCGATGAACTCGTTGCCCAGACCGTACTTGAAGTCCACCCGCTTGGCGTCGATCCACCGCGGCATCAGGGAGACTTCCTCGTGCTCGACATTCACGCACTCAACTTCGCCGATTCCTTCGGGGAACTCGAAAGTGACGGGATCGGAGAAAGGCTCACGGGCAAACCAGCCGCCCTTGTCCTTGTCGAAAAGCACCGGTGGGTTCAGGCACTCCTCGATGGTGGTCCAAATCGAGAAGGAGGGTGCGAAGTCATAGCCCTCCACTGTCAGGTTGGCCCCGTCGCGGACACTGAGCTCATCGATTTCGGTAAAGAGCTCATCGGCGGCATAGCGGGCCAGGACATCGGAAAGACCGGGCTCCACGCCCATGCCCACCAGAGCCAGCTGTCCGTCCTGCTCCCACTTTTCCGCAACGGCAAACTGGTCGTCCCCGAGCATGACGTTCGTTTTGGTGAAGGGTTCCTCGGGGTGGCGGACGGACAGGCTCATGGCCATGTCCACGTATGTGACACCGGCGGCCTTGCAGGCGTTGAAGATGGGCATCACGAACCGGGGGTCCACCGCGTTAAGCACGTGGGTGGCATTGGTGGAGCGGATCAGCTCCACGATGCTCTCTTCGTTGGAGGCATCCACCTGAGCTGCGCTGTAGCGGCTGTCGCCGACGGCTGCGACCAGGGCCTCGGGGCGGGACGGATCGTAGTCCGCGATGGTCATCCGGTCGAAGAAAGGGCGGCGGGAGGCGATGCGGGCAGCGGCGGATCCAACGCCGCCGGCACCGAGAATGAGGATGTGCATAATGAATCGCTTTCGAATTGATTGGTGAGTTGGCTTAATGTGGTGCGTCTGTCAGTGCTCGGGCACCAGGACCGGAGTGTCCTTGTTGAGCGAACGGCCCTCGAAAAACTCGCGTGCGGCCGGCATGCGGGACCAGACGGCCATGACGACGACGCCCGCCGCCAGGGAGCCGACGCCCATCACGAAGGTTCCGCTGATGCCCAGCACCGTGGTGGTGCCGTACTCCGGATCCAGCATGCTGACGGCGGAGAAGAGGAACACGCCGGCCATCATCAGGCCGCCGACCAGCGGAAGGATGAAGCGCAGCAGCAGGTTGCGCGCCGACGAGAACAGGCTCGAGCGGAACCACCAGATGCAGGCGAACGAGGTGATGGCGTAGTACATGGCCACGGCGAGGGAGGTGCTCTCGATGGTGTCGGCCAGAATGTCCCCGGAGACAATGGTCATTCCCACGTAGAACACCAGTGACGCCGCCCCGGTGAAGACCGTTGAATAGCTGGGGGTCTTGAAGAGAGTGTTGATGACCGAGAACCGTTTGGGCAGGGCGCCGTACACTCCCATCGCCAGAGTGCCGCGGGCCGTCGGCAGGATGGTCGTCTGGCAGGTCGCCAGCGCTGAGACTGCGACGGCGAAGACCAGCAGCCAGCCCCAGGAACCGAGGGCATCGGTCCGCAGGGCGAAGAAGACGTCCTCCGCGCCGTCCGGATTGGCCAGCCCCTTGCCATCGGTGCCCACGCCGGCGAACAACATCGCCAGCACTGTGATGCCGATGTAGGTGACGAGCAGCATCACGGTGGACAGCAGTGCGGCAAAACCCGGCGTGGTGCGCGGATTTTTCGTCTCCTCGGCGAGGGCCAGGCAGGTGTCCCAGCCCCAGTAGATAAAGATGGCAATCAGTACCGCTTGGATGAAGCCCGCAGGGTTGTCCGTGGCGAAGGGGTTGAACCAGTCCCAGGAAAACGCCAGGCCGAGGCTCGGGGCTGCGGTGATGGCGAAGTACAGGCCGATGCAGAAGGCAATGATCGCTGCGTACTGCAGTGCCATCAGCAGATACTGGGTCCACGCGCCGGTCTCCACGTTCCGGTAGGAGACCCACGTCATGACCACGATGATCAGCGCACCAAAGGCCGTCACCAGCGTCTTGTTCTGGGCAATCGACCCGTCCCCGATCAGGAGCAGCAGGTACTTGGAGGCGACCTCGGTCTGGCTTGCCATGACGATCACCCCGGCCACCATGACCCCCCACCCGGCCATCCACCCGGTCCGGGGACCGAACGCCTTGGATGCCCACGTGAACGCGGTGCCGCTGTCCGGTATGGCCGTGTTCAGCTCGCGGTAGGCAAAGGCTGTCAGGCACATCGGAATGAAGGCCACGATCAGCGCGGCAGGTGCCTGGGAGCCGGCGGCCATCACGATAAAGCCCAGTGTGGCTGCCAGTGAATAGAGCGGGGCAGTGGAGGCGAGGCCGATCACCGTTGAGGGGAATAGCCCCAGCTTGCCCGAAGCAAGGCCTTTCCCGCCGGGCTGCAGGGAAGCAGTTGGCGGACGGTGCGTGGAACTGCTCATGGGACCCCCGTGTGGTTGTGCGAAGAGAGGACGGCCGACCAACTGGTTGGTCGGCGGGATCATCGTTGCAGACGGGGAAAGGGTGAGTCAAGTCACAGCGCGTCTGAGCTGTCCTGCGTGGGTTTGTGACGATTGAAAGGATGCTGGCCGGACCTCCCGGGGAGATGCCGGCTGTCGGATGGTGATCACTCAGGACATCAGGAAGGCCGCCTCCCAAAGCGGTGCGAACCCGTGTCGCGCAACCGGAATGAATTCCACCGGGCGGTATTGTGCGGAGCATGACTTATGATATGTTGGCATTTGATCCGGACAGCGTGACCGATGCGGATTTCCCGGTGTGGTGGGAGAGTCAGTCGGCATGGTCCGAGGACCATTCTTACGACGACGCAGCCGTGACAACTCCATCATTAAGGGCGTTTTACAAAGAGCTTATTCAAACGTTTCCACCGATGAACGGCCCTGATTCCCCGATGATCGAAGAAATCGACGCGGACCCTGATCTGGAAGTTCGGCTGACTGATTATTCGATTGGGGCATCAGTGGTTTACGGGGCCTTTGCCTGGAGTCAAGATTCCCAGGCGAGGGCTCTCTTTACGTCGCTGGCTTCAAAACATGGCGTGGCCGTCGCTCTAGTCAGTGACGGCGATGAGATTCTTCGTCCATAGCCGCGCAGCAGTTCCCAGACGATGCGCCGGCATGATGGCTCCCACTGACATGCCGGACGGGAGTTTTCAGGAAACGGTAATCCTGCGGACCTATAATCCCACTATGCCATTCACATATTTCAGCCGAGGCTTCCATGCCCAGATCCGCCTTCAGTGCGGAGGAGTTCGTTGAGCGGCGGACTCGTCGCGCTGCTGGACGACGTAGCCGCCCTGGCACGTATCGCCGCAGCCTCAGTGGATGACATCGCCGCCGGAGCCGCGAAAGCCGGAGCCAAAGCCGCCGGCGTCGTTATCGATGACGCGGCCGTCACCCCGCAGTACGTGTCCGGCGCGGACCCGTCCCGTGAACTGCCGATGATCAAGAAGATTTTCTGGGGATCGCTGCGCAATAAGCTGCTCATCATCCTGCCCGCACTGTTGCTGATCAGCGCCTTCGTCCCATGGATCATTCCGTTTATCCTGATGCTGGGCGGAACCTATCTTTGCTACGAAGGTGCGGAAAAGGTCTGGCACAAGTTCTTTGGCCACCATGAGGCCAAGAAGGAACCCGCCGTGGAACGGGGGCCCGGCGCCGAGTCCAAAGTGGTCAAGGGCGCCATCACCACCGACTTCATCCTCTCCTGCGAAATCATGGTCATTTCCATGAACGAGGTGGGCGATGCCTCCATCTGGGTCCGTGCGGTCATCCTCGTGGTCGTGGCTATTGCGATCACCGTTCTCGTGTACGGGGCAGTTGGCCTCATCGTCAAGATGGACGACATAGGCCTGCATCTCGCCAAAAAGGAATCAGCCGGCGCCCAGCGCGTGGGTGGTTTGCTGGTCAAGGGAATGCCGGCCGTGCTGGCGGCCATCACCTTCGTGGGAACCATCGCCATGCTCTGGGTGGGTGGGCACATCATGCTGGTAGGCGTGTCAGACCTCGGCTGGCATGCCCCGTATGACCTGGTGCATGCTCTCGAGCACCCCGTGGCCGGTCTTGCGGTTGTGGGCGGATTCCTCGGCTGGCTCGTGAATACGCTGTGCTCGGCTGTTGTCGGTCTGGTCTGGGGCCTGGTTGTCATGGCGATCCTGCACCCGCTGATGAAGGTGCTGCCGTTCGGCAAGAAGAAGGACGGGCACGAAACCGGTGACACCCGGGCGGCAATTGCCGGACACCGTCCGGAGAAACCTGACACTGATCCTGCCGGCTAGACCCGCGGTCCCAGCCGGGGCAAGGAACCCCTATAGTGGTGCGTGCCTGTGAATAGACCAAGCCGATCCGAGATCAGCCGCGTGCTGTCCCACGCCCTGCGCCATGCTCCTCAGGAATACGGCCTGGAGTTGGACCCGGAAGGCTGGACACCGGTGGTGGACGTCATTCGAGCCCTGCGGCTGATGGGGCCGGAATGGGAAGCCGTTGACGTGCCGCTGCTCCACCAGGTGGTGGATGCGGCGGCAAAAAAACGGCACCAAATACGCGACGGCCGGATACGTGCTGTCCACGGTCACTCCGTCAGCATTGTGGCGGAGGCCGAAACCGCCGAGCCTCCGCACACACTGTTCCACGGAACGTCCCGCGCCAGTGTCGGCGCCATTCTGGACGCCGGGATTCTTCCCATGCAGCGGCAGTTTGTTCACTTGGCAGAGACGGCGGAGCAGGCACGCCAAGTGGGACTGCGCAAGGACACTGCTCCAGTGATCCTCGGCATTGATACCGGCACAGCAGCATCCCACGGGGTTACCTTCCACCGATCGGCGTCGGGCGTCTGGCTGGCTGCGTTCATCCCGCCTTCGGCTTTATCCGTTCCGGTGGGTACTGACGGATAAGGAACCCCGGGCTCATGATCCGGCCGCGCGCCGGAAGGTCGCATGCGTGGAGCCGGAGGGCCATCAGTAAAGACTGCCGCCCAAACCTGCTCGGGGCCGCTCACCGCTGATCAGCGCAGCTCACATCCGTTCACCGTCGTCCCGGGGAGACGGACCGAAGGACTTACCCGAGAGGGGCGCATGGGCCTGCAGCGGTCCGGCAGTCCGGAGTCTTTCCTCCTCAGCCGCCGCTTCCTCGAACTCCCGGGCGAAGAAGCGCGCCGCGGCGGGATTGGTGGCAGGAGTGCGGCTCCGGGCGGCATAGTGGTCAAGCCCTGATTCAAAAGTAACAGCGAAGGAGTGTCCCAATTCCGCGGCCAGCCGATCGGCCAGGTCCTTTCCGCCGGCAATGTGTTGCCGTTCCCGGGGCCCCGGCTGACTTCCCGTGCTTTGGCGCTCTGCCGGGTCCTGCGGACCGGCGTCGTAATAACGGGTTTCCCAAACCAGCAGGTCCTCAATGAGCTCACGGGTCAGCAGCGAATCCTGCAGCTCCACCGGACCACCCGGAATCCACACCGGAGAATTCGCCCAGCCGGGAAAGAGGCGGATTACTGACGGGTCAGGACGCGTGTTTTCCACCGGTGTGCCTTTGCTAAAAGGGGGCGCTAGAGTCCGATATCGGCGCTTTCCAGGAGCGCGACGGCGTCCGGCTGGCCCTCGAACATGACCAGGGCCTGCTTGGTGCGGCCGTGGGCGTGCATCAGCAGCTCACCCGGCTCGCCAATGATGGCCACTGAAACCGGAGCACGCTTGGCAACATGGCGGGGGCCGTCGGGACGAACCAGGACAATGCCCAGGTCCACGCCGCGGTACAGCAGGGCGGCACGCTTGATCAGGTCGGCCCACAGGGCATCGGAGTAGCCGGAATCCAGGGCGCGCGGCGCCCAGCGGTCACCGGCGCGGCGCACGTCTTCGGTGTGGATGAAGTACTCCACGAGGTTGGCGCTGTTGTCCACGGCTTTCAGGTGCATGGGGGACAGGCGCGGCGGGCCGGCACGGAAGGCGCGGACGAGCTTGTTGTAGCCCTCGACGGTGGACGCCTTGGCGGCGGTCTCTTCCATGGCCTTGTCGGTCTTGGCCGCGAACGGCTTCAGGAAAAAGCCGAGGGCCGCGGCGGGGCGGTGCTCCCGCAAATAGAGGTGCGCGGCCAGGTCCTTGGTGAGCCAGCCTTCGCATAAAGTGGGTGCTTGAGGACCGGCCGCAAGCAACGTTTCGGCCAGGACTTCACGGGAGGGTTCTACAAATCGCATCACTGCTGAAACTAGCACGTTAACTGTCTTTTGGCTCGGGTGACAGGCGCAGGGAATACACCGCACCCGGACCTACTAGAATCGATACGATGTCTTCCATAATTTCTCCCTCCGAATTCCCGCCGGCACCCGGCCTGGACCCCGCGATCAGTGCGTCCCTGAAGCGCGACGACGCCGGTCTGGTGGCCGCCGTCGTCCAGCAATACGACACCGGTGACGTGCTGATGCTTGGCTGGATGGACGACGAAGCCCTGCACCGCACCCTGACCACCGGCCGGGTGACCTTCTGGTCGCGCTCCCGGCAGGAATACTGGCGCAAGGGCGACACCTCCGGACACGTCCAGTGGGTCAAGTCCGTGGCACTGGACTGCGACGGCGATGCCCTGCTGGTCCGCGTGGACCAGGTGGGCGCAGCGTGCCACACCGGCACCCGCACCTGTTTTGACGGCCGGGAGCTGCCGGTCCTGGCCGCCACCGGGCCGCAGGCAGACACCGAAACGCAGTCGGCCACTGAGCCGCAGAGCTAGACCGCACCGCCCAGCGCCGAATCCCACACGCCGCCGCCACCCCGTACCGGCGCGCTGACCCGGAAAGAAACCAGACACATGCAGGATCTTGGAGTTATCCGCCCCAGCCTCGAAGACTTCCGGGCGCTGGCCGCCGAACACCGGGTGGTGCCCGTTCACCTGAGCGTGCTGGCCGACGCGCATACGCCCATCGGCATCTACCGCAAGCTGACCGCCGGCGCCCCGGGGACCTTCCTGATGGAGTCGGCGGCAGCCGGCGGGGTTTGGTCCCGGTACTCCTTCATCGGCGCGGCTTCGCGCGCCACTCTCACCACGCACGACGGCGAAACCCACTGGATGGGCCAGCCGCCTGCCGGGGTGCCGCTGGACGGAAACCCAGTGGAGGCCATGGCCCGCACCATAGAACTGCTGCAGACCGAACGGCTGGGGGACGTCCCGCCGTTCACTTCCGGGCTCGTCGGCTTTGTCGGCTGGGAAACCGTGCGGCACTGGGAAAAGCTGCCCAACCCACCCGCTGATGACCTGGACCTGCCGGAACTGGCCATGAACCTGGTCTCTGACATGGCGATCCATGACAACTCCAACGGCACCGTCATGCTGGTGGCCAACGCCATCAACAGTGACGGATCCGACGAACGGGTCGATGAAGCATGGCACGACGCCGTGGCGCGGGTGCACTCAATGCTGCAGCGCCTCGCCGAACCCACGCCGCAGCCGGTGTCCGTGCTGGACGGCGGCACCGTGGACCTGGCCACCCTGACCGGGCGCGTCAAGGAATCCTGGCCCAAGCCCGAATACACCAAGGCGGTGCAGCGCGGCAAGGAAGCCATCGTCGACGGCGAGGTCTTCCAAGTGGTCATCTCCCGGCGCTTCGAAATCGAGTGCGGAGCCGAACCGCTCGAGGTGTATCGGGTGCTGCGCAACACCAACCCGAGCCCGTACATGTACCTGTTCAACTTCGAAGACTCCCGCGGCAACCCCTTCGCCGTCGTCGGCTCCTCCCCGGAGGCCCTGGTGACGGTGACCGGCAGCGAAGTAATTACCCATCCCATTGCCGGGTCGCGTCCGCGCGGCAAGGGAACCGAAGCGGACCGGGCCCTGGCCGAGGAGCTGCTGGCGGACGAAAAGGAACGCGCCGAACACCTGATGCTGGTGGACCTGGCCCGCAACGACCTCTCCAAGGTGTGCGTGCCGGGCAGCGTGGACGTCAGCCAGTTCATGGAGGTGGAGCGGTTCAGTCACATCATGCACCTGGTCTCCACCGTCGTCGGCGAACTGTCACCGCAGCGCAGCGCCTATGACGTCCTCGCCGCCACCTTCCCGGCCGGAACCCTTTCCGGCGCGCCCAAGCCCCGCGCCCTGCGCCTGCTGGACGAGCTGGAGCCGCACCGCCGCGGCATCTACGGCGGCGTGGTCGGCTACCTGGACTTCGCCGGGGACATGGACATGGCCATTGCCAT
Organism: Arthrobacter gandavensis; assembly: GCF_009192735.1. GTDB lineage: Bacteria > Actinomycetota > Actinomycetes > Actinomycetales > Micrococcaceae > Arthrobacter_B > Arthrobacter_B citreus. Next base: position 941,735 of record NZ_VTFU01000001.1, on the reverse strand, counting down.
CCGGTCGGCGCTGCTGCGCGGAGGCAAGGCGTTTGTCCAGGCCGGAGGCGGGATCGTCGCCGACTCGGACCTGGAAGCCGAAGCCCAGGAGACGGTTAACAAGGCCGCGGCGCCCCTGCGCGCGGCCCTCATCGCCGACAGCCTGGAAACCGTCACCGGCGGGCCTTCCGTCCCGGCACCGGCAGAGCACATTCTTTAATCACAGCCCCACCACCAGAGCAGGAAGTACCGCAGTGAGCACACCCATGAAGAGGTGGCAGCGCAAGGGAACCGTCATTATGGCAGCGGTGCTCTTCGGCATCGCAGCCTTTGCCACGACCACGCGCACCTGGCTGAACGTCCAGCTGCCGCGGACGGCCGTCCAAACCCCGGACCTGGCCGTGTCCGGATCCGACGCCGCCACCGCGGTGACCGCCTTCGCCGTCGTCGCCATCACGGCAGGCCTGGCAGCCTCCATCGCCGGCCCGGTGGCCCGCTGGATTGTCAGCGTGATCCTGATGATCTCCGGCGTCGGCGTGGCCGCCGCCAGCTACACCGTGATCGCCGATCCGGAGCAGGGCGCGGCCGGCGCCATCGGGCAGGCCATCGGTGTCAGCGGCGCGACGGGCACCGTGGTCACGCTCACGGCGCTGCCATGGGCGGCACTCGTGTCCGGCATCCTGATCGCCATCACCGGCGTCTGGCTGGCGGTTGCGAGCCGCGGCTGGAAGTCATCGCGCCGTTACGCTCCCTCCCCGGCAGCCGCTCCGGCTGCGGCGACGGCGTCCGCCGATACGGCTGGGACGCCGTCCGCCAGTGCCTCGAACAAGGGCACGGAAGCCGGTGCCGCGTCCGCCGAGGAGGACAACGGGCCTGAGCCCATCGATGATATCGACAGCTGGGACCGCCTGACCCGCGGAGACGACCCCACGAACTACCGCTGATACCTGCGCCGCCCCGCCGGTTCGACTTCGGATCCACCGCCGATCCACCCCAGATCCACCCCAGATCCACCCCAGATCCACCCCCGATCCACCGGCACGGCCGACGCGGGGACGCAATATGTGAAAGAGTTTCCGCCAGTCAATGGCAGAATGGAAACAGATTCGTTTAGAGGAGATTTACCATGGGCTCAAACGCCACCACCAACAACGTCGACACCAAGCCGGAAAACGAGGCCGAGCGTCACGCCAGCATCCACGATGAGACCATCGGTCACGGCAACACCCCCGCCGCATGGACCTGCGTGCTGATCATGATGGCCGGCGCCCTGGTGTCCAGCATCGCCTTCATTGCCGCCAGCACCCTGTGGTTCGTCGTGGGCCTGGGCGTCATGGTCGTCGGCCTGATTGTTGGCTACGTCCTGCGGAAGGCCGGCTACGGCGTAGGCGGCTCGAAGCTCTCCAACAACGGTCACTAAATGAGCGTTCTGGATGACATCGTCGCCGGTGTTGCCGAAGATCTCGAGGCACGCCGGCGCACGGTTCCGCTGGACCAGATGCGGGAACGCGCCCGTGCGGCGGCTCCCGCGCTGGACGCCTTTGCCGCTCTGGGCGGAAATGACGCTCCGCGCACGCAGCTGAAGGTCATCGCCGAGGTCAAGCGCAGCAGCCCTTCCAAGGGTGCCCTCGCCGACATCACCGACCCGGCAGCCTTGGCCGCCAGCTACGAGGCGGGCGGTGCCGCGGTCATCAGCGTGCTCACCGAGCAGCGGCGCTTTGGCGGTTCTCTGGCGGACTTCGATGCCGTCCGTAAAGCAGTAAACATCCCGCTGCTGCGCAAGGACTTCACCGTCGATGAGTACCAGATCTGGGAAGCCCGGGCCCACGGCGCCGACCTGGTGCTGCTGATCGTGGCAGCCCTGGACGACGCCCGGCTGAAAGACTTCCTGGCGCTCACCCATGAACTGGGCATGAACGCGCTCGTGGAAACGCACACCGCCGAAGAAGTCGAGCGCGCCGTGGCAGTTGGCGCGAAGATCATCGGCGTGAACGTGCGCAACCTGAAAACCCTGGACGTTGACCGGTCCGTCTTCGCATCCCTGGCCGGCAGCATCCCCGCCGGGGCCGTCATGGTGGCCGAATCGGGTGTCCGCGGCGCCGCCGACGTTGAACAGTACGCTTCGGAAGGCGCCAACGCCGTCCTCGTGGGTGAAGCCCTGGTGCGCCACGACGACCCCGCAGCGACCATCGCCGAGTTCATGCGGACCGGCAGTGACGCGCTGGCCGCGCGCGCACACGGCAAAGGCTGACACAAACGCAACAATTCCCTGTCCGGGCGGCCCGCCGCCCGGACCAAAGCAGGACAGGAACCAGCCCCATGACCGGGAATCCGGAACAGACAGGCGCAGCAGCTGCTGCACCCACGTCCACCGACGCATCCACCGCCCCGACGGACGCTGCAGAGCGTGCCGCGGCGAATGCCGTCACCGAGGAGGTGGCCGACGCGTTCCTGAATACCCACGGTTCACTGCGCCATGCTCCCGGACCGTACTTTGGCGAGTACGGCGGACGATGGATGCCCGAATCCCTGATTGCTGCACTGGATGAGCTGGAAGACACCTTCGAGAAGGCCAAGGCCGACCCGGAGTTCCGCGCCCAGATCGCTGACCTGAACAAGAATTACTCCGGCCGTCCCTCCCTGCTGACCGAGGCCAAGCGCTTCGCCGAGCATGCCGGCGGAGTCCGGATTTTCCTCAAGCGCGAAGACCTGAACCACACCGGTTCGCACAAGATCAACAACGTCCTCGGACAGGCCCTCCTGGCCAAGCGCATGGGGAAGACACGGGTCATCGCCGAAACCGGAGCCGGCCAGCACGGCGTCGCCAGCGCCACCGCCGCTGCCCTGCTGGGCCTGGAATGCGTGGTCTACATGGGAGCCGAGGACTGCCGGCGGCAGGCTCTGAACGTTGCCCGGATGGAACTGCTTGGCGCCACCGTCATTCCCGTGACACACGGCTCCCAGACCCTGAAGGACGCCATCAACGAGGCTCTGCGGGACTGGGTGGCCAACGTGGACAACACCCACTACCTGCTCGGCACCGCCGCCGGAGCACATCCGTTCCCGGCCATGGTCCGCTTCTTCCACGAGGTCATCGGCGATGAAGCACGGGCGCAGATGCTGGAACAGACCGGCCGGCTGCCCGACGCCGTGTGTGCCTGCATCGGCGGAGGCTCCAACGCCATTGGCATCTTCCACGGCTTCCTGGACGATCCCGAGGTCAAGATCTATGGCTTTGAGGCCGGCGGCGACGGCGTGGACACCGGCCGCCACGCGGCCACCATCACGCTGGGAAGGCCCGGCGTGCTGCACGGCGCCCGGTCCTACCTGATGCAGGACGAAGACGGCCAGACCGTGGAATCGCACTCCATCTCCGCCGGCCTGGACTACCCGGGCGTCGGCCCCGAGCACTCCTACCTCTCGGACATTGGGCGGGTCTCCTACGAACCCGTCACCGACACCGAAGCCATGGACGCCTTCCAGCTGCTGTGCCGCACCGAGGGCATCATCCCGGCCATCGAATCCGCACACGCCCTCGCCGGAGCCATCAAGGTTGGCCGGCGGCTCGCTGACGAGGCCGCCGCCGCAGGCACTGCGGATGTCTCGGACAAGATCGTGCTGGTGAACCTCTCCGGCCGCGGTGACAAGGACGTTGCCACCGCCGCCGAATGGTTCAACCTGCTGGACGACAAGTCCGCCGAAGCCGAAATCGCCAAAGAGGGAGAACAGCTGTGAGCACCGCCGTTCACGACACGTCCGGCGCGGGAACAAACTCCCGCAGCAAGGCTGCCGCAGCCATTGACCGCGCCGCCGCCGACGGCCGCGCCGCGCTGATTGGCTACCTGCCCGCCGGGTACCCCTCCGTCCAGGAGACCATCGACGCCGGGATCGCACTCGCGCGGAACGGTGCCGACCTCATTGAAATCGGCATCCCGTATTCCGATCCGGTCATGGACGGGCACGTCATCCAGGCTGCCACCACGCAGGCCCTGTCGCAGGGCTTCCGCGTGTCCGAGGTGTTTGACGTCGTCGCCGGCATTACCGCCGCCACCGACGCCGCCGTGCTGGTCATGACCTACTGGAACCCCGTGGTCCGGATGGGCGTGGAGGAATTCTCCCGCCGCCTGGCCGAGGCCGGGGGAGCGGGCCTGATCACTCCCGACCTCATTCCCGATGAAGCCTCGGAATGGATGGAGGCTTCGGATAAGTACGGCCTGGACCGGGTGTTCCTGGTGGCTCCGTCCTCGACCCCCGAACGCATGAAGAGCACCGTCGCGGCCAGCCGCGGCTTTGTCTACGCGGTGTCCATCATGGGCGTTACCGGCGCCCGCACTTCGGTGAGCACCGCGGCCAAGGATGTTGTCTCAGCAGCCCGCGCGGCCGGTGCCCAGCGCGTCTGCGTTGGCCTGGGTGTCTCGAACTCCGGCCACGTCCGCGAAATCGGCGCGTACGCCGACGGCGTGATCGTTGGCACGGCGCTGGTGGCCGCACTGCGCGACGGCGGAGTCCCCGCCGTCGCCGAACTCACCCGTGAACTCAGCACCGGAACCCGAAAGAGCATTTAATGAACCTGATGTCCGTGACGGCTCCGGCCAGCATTCCCAGCCCGCCCGCGGACTTCAGCAGCTTCTCGCTGGGCCCCCTGACCATCCACACCTATGCCCTGTGCATCCTGGCCGGCATCATCCTCGCCCTGTGGATGACGTCGGTGCGGTGGAAGCGCCGCGGACTGCCCGAAGAGGCCGTCTGGGACATTGCCATCTGGGCCATTCCGTTCGGCATCATCGGCGGCCGGCTCTATCACGTGATCTCGTCCCCGGACGCATACTTCGGCGTCAACGGAGACCTGTCCCTGATCCCGCAGATCTGGCGGGGCGGCCTGGGCATCTGGGGCGCCGTGGCGCTTGGCGCCGTGGGCGCCTGGATCGGCTGCCGGCGCGCGGGCATCAAGCTCTCCACCTTCGCCGACGCCGGCGTTCCCGGGCTTCTGCTGGCTCAGGCGGTGGGCCGCTGGGGCAACTGGTTCAACCAGGAACTTTTCGGCAGCCCCACTGACCGGCCCTGGGGACTGGAAATCGACGCCAACAACGCCAACTTCCCCAGTGGAACAGCACCCGGAACGCTGTTCCATCCCACCTTCCTGTATGAATCGCTCTGGTGCCTCGCCGGCGTCATACTGCTGCTGGCACTGGATAAACGGTTCAAGCTGCGCGGGGGACGCCTGTTCTGGCTTTACGCCGCCTACTACACCCTCGGCCGGCTGTGGATCGAGAACCTGCGCATCGACGACGCCGAAATGATTACCCTCTTCGGCGTCACACAGCGGCTGAACGTCTGGACCAGTGTTGCGCTGCTCGTGTTCTCTGTGGCCATGTTCATTTTCCTGACTTTCCGCGCCCGAAAAGGCGGAAATGAGTCCCTCTACCTGCCCGGCCACGAACCGGCGGCGGAAACGGGCACGTTACCGGAAGATCACAAGATCGAAACAGAACAGCGGAATTCCGTCGCGGAGTCTTCCGCGTCACAGCAGCGTGCTAATCTCGCAGAGACAAAAAACGAGGACACCGATTCTCGCAAGCCCGGGACACCGGGTACTGCCAAGTAGCACCCGGCCGGGTTACCTCCCGGGAGGGTGCTTCCGCCACGTAGCAGTGGCCGCCCCTTGAGGGATTCCAGGAACAACCCCGGACACCCTTTTGGTGAATTACTAAGCACCGCGGAACGTTTTACCTTCCGCCGTGGGGCCAGCGTTGTCCCCTCCCACCGCTCAATCAGGGGGAAGGACTTACCTCTCATGACTGATCAGTTTCCGCCCGGCGGAGCATCCGCTGTCTCGCCGTTCACCCGCTTTGCCGCATTTCCGGCGGACACCGGGCTGTACCGCGCCGAGAACGAAAAAGATGCCTGCGGGCTGGCCGTTATTGCCACCCTGCGCGGTGAACCCGGACACGACATCGTGGACGCCGCCCTCACCGCCCTGCGCAACCTGGAACACCGGGGCGCCGTGGGCGCCGACGAAGGAACCGGCGACGGCGCCGGGCTGCTGACCCAGGTCCCCGACGAATTCTTCCGCGCGGTCACCGCCTTCGAACTGCCCGCCGCCGGCACTTACGCCGTGGGCACCGCGTTCCTGCCCACCGAGGGCCGGGAACAGGACACCGCCCGCGCCGGCGTGGAATCCATCGCCGAATCCGAAGGGCTCACCGTCCTGGGCTGGCGTGAGGTCCCAATCGTCGCAGACCTGGTGGGCGCCATGTCCCGGGCCTGCATGCCGCACTTCGTCCAGGTGTTCCTTGCTCCGGCCGACGGCGATGCCTCCGACCTGGATGCCCGCGCCTTCCGCGTCCGGAAGCGTTCCCAGAATAAGTTCGGCGTCTACTTCCCCTCGCTGTCCTCCAAGACCATGGTCTACAAGGGCATGCTCACCACCGCCCAGCTGGAGCCGTTCTACCCGGACCTCTCCGACCCCCGGTTCAAGACCCGGCTGGGCATTGTCCACTCGCGGTTCTCCACGAACACCTTCCCGTCCTGGCCGCTGGCCCAGCCGTTCCGCACCATTGCGCACAACGGTGAAATCAACACGGTCAAGGGCAACCGGAACTGGATGCGGGCCCGGCAGTCCCAGCTGAAGAACCCGCTGCTCGGCGACACCCCCGAAGAGCTGTTTCCCATCTGCACCCCGGGTGCCTCCGACTCGGCGTCCTTCGACGAGGTTGCCGAGCTGCTGATGCTCTCCGGCCGGCCGATCACGCACGCGATCATGATGATGATCCCCGAGGCCTGGGAAAACCACGCCACCATGGATCCGGCACGCCGCGCCTTTTACCAGTACCACTCCATGCTCATGGAGCCGTGGGACGGGCCCGCCGCCGTTTCCTTCACCGACGGCACCCAGGTGGGTGCGGTCCTGGACCGCAACGGCCTCCGTCCGGCCCGTTACTGGGTGATGGAGGACGGCCTGGTGGTCCTGGCCTCCGAGGTGGGCGTGGTGGACATTGATCCGGCCAAGGTGGTCCGCAAGGGGCGCGTTTCCCCCGGCAAGATGTTCCTGGTGGACACCGATGCCGGCCGCCTGATCGAGGATGCCGAGATCAAGGCAGAGATGGCCGCCGCGAACCCGTGGGCTGATTGGGTCCGGGAAAACCAGGTGTCCCTGGAGGAACTGCCCGAACGCGAACACGTCCTGCACACCAAGGCCTCGATCAACCGCCGCCAGCGGACCTTCGGCTACACCCAGGAGGAACTGCGCATCCTGCTCGGCCCGATGGCCCGCACCGGCGCCGAGCCCCTCGGCGCCATGGGCTCGGACACCCCCATTGCGGTGCTGTCCCAGCGCCCGAGGCTGCTGTTCGACTACTTCGTGCAGTCCTTCGCCCAGGTCACCAACCCGCCGCTGGACGCCATCCGCGAGGAACTGGTCACCTCCATGCGCGCGTCAATTGGACCGGTGGGCAACCTGCTGGCCACCGGCCAGGTCCGCAACCACCAGATCGCACTGAACTTCCCGGTCATCACCAATGACCAGCTGGCCAAGATCGCCAAGCTGACCAACAGCGACGGCGAGAAGATCGCGCTGAAGGTCCGCGGACTGTACCGGCCCCAGGGCGGGGAATCCGAGCTGCGCGCCCGGATCGCCGAGATCTGCGAAAAGGTCTCCGGCGCGGTCAACCGCGGCATCGAATACATCGTGCTCTCCGACCGTGATTCCAGCGCCCAGTGGGCGCCCATCCCGTCGCTGCTGCTGCTGTCCGCCGTGCACCACCACCTGCTCAAGAGCGCCAACCGCACCAAGATCTCGCTGCTGGTGGAAGCCGGCGACGTCCGCGAGGTCCACCACGTGGCGGTCCTGATGGGCTACGGCGCATCCGCGGTCAACCCGTACCTGGCCATGGAAAGCTGCGAGGAACTGGTCCGCAACGGCGACATCACCGGCGTCAGCCGCGAGGAGGCCGTGTCCAACCTGATCAAGGGCCTGGGCAAGGGCGTCCTGAAAATCATGTCCAAGATGGGCATCTCCACGGTGGCCTCCTACTGCGGAGCGCAGACCTTCGAGGCCCTCGGCCTGGGCCAGGAACTGGTGGACGAGTTCTTCCACGGCACGCAGTCCCAGCTCGGCGGCGTCGGTCTGGACGTCATAGCCGCCGAAGCCGCGGCCCGGCACGCCAGCGCCTACCCCGACGACGAAATCGAGGATCCGCACCGGCCGCTGGAGAACGGCGGGGAATACCAGTGGCGCCGGGAGGGCCCGCCGCACCTGTTCAACCCCGAGACCGTCTTCCGGCTTCAGCACGCCACCCGCGAACGCCGCTATGACATCTTCAAGGCCTACACCTCAGGCGTGGATGACCAGTCCAAGTCACTGATGACTCTCCGCGGGCTGCTGGAGTTCGACACCGCCGGCCGCACTCCGGTGCCCATCGATGAAGTGGAGCCCGTTTCCAGCATCGTCAAGCGTTTCTCCACCGGCGCGATGAGCTACGGCTCCATCTCCCAGGAGGCGCACGAAACCATTGCCATTGCGATGAACCGGCTGGGCGGCAAGTCCAACACCGGCGAGGGCGGCGAGGATGTGGAACGGCTGCTCGATCCCGAGCGCCGCTCAGCGATCAAGCAGGTTGCCTCCGGACGCTTTGGCGTCACCAGCCTGTACCTGACCAACGCCGATGACATCCAGATCAAGATGGCCCAGGGCGCCAAGCCCGGCGAGGGCGGCCAGCTGATGGCGCAGAAGGTCTACCCGTGGGTGGCCCGCACCCGTCACTCGACACCCGGCGTCGGGCTAATTTCCCCGCCTCCGCACCATGACATTTACTCCATCGAGGACCTCGCCCAGCTGATCTACGACCTCAAACGCTCCAACCCGAGCGCCCGGGTCCACGTGAAGCTGGTGTCCGAGGCCGGAATCGGCACCGTGGCGGCGGGCGTGACCAAGGCCAAGGCCGACGTCGTCCTCGTGTCCGGGCACGACGGCGGCACCGGCGCCTCGCCGCTGAACTCGCTCAAGCATGCCGGCGCGCCGTGGGAGCTCGGCCTGGCCGAGACCCAGCAGACACTGATGATCAACGGCCTGCGCGACCGCGTGGTGGTGCAGGTGGACGGACAGCTCAAGACCGGGCGCGACGTCGTCATTGCCGCGCTGCTCGGCGGCGAGGAGTTCGGTTTCGCCACTGCTCCGCTGGTCGTCTCCGGCTGCATCATGATGCGCGTGTGCCACCTGGACACCTGCCCGGTGGGCGTGGCGACGCAGAACCCTGAACTGCGCGCACGCTTCTCCGGCAAGCCTGAATTCGTGGTGAACTTCTTCGAGTTCCTGGCCGAGGAAGTCCGCGAGATCCTCGCCGAGCTGGGCTTCCGCTCACTCGAGGAGGCCATCGGCCGCACGGAGCTGCTGGACACCAAAGCGGCCATCGACCACTGGAAGGCCGACGGCCTGGACCTGGAGCCCGTGCTGCGCGGCTCCGAGGTTGCCGAATCCGGTGCGCCGCTGCGCAACATGGTGCCGCAGAACCATGACCTGGAGTCGCACTTCGACAACAAGCTGATCGAGATGAGCGCCGACGCGCTGGCCAGCCGGAACCCGGTGCGCATCACCCTGGACGTGGTGAACACCGACCGGTCCGTCGGCACCATGCTCGGGCACACCGTGACCAAGACGTTCGGCGTCGACACCCTGGCCACCGACACCATCGACGTGACCCTCACCGGCCAGGCCGGCCAGTCGCTCGGCGCGTTCCTGCCGGCCGGCATCACGCTGCGCCTGCTCGGAGACTCCAATGACTACGTGGGCAAGGGCCTCTCCGGCGGCCGCATCATTGTCCGTCCGGACCGCGCCAACGTCTTTGACGCGGCACGCAACGTCATTGCCGGAAACGTGATTGGCTACGGCGCCACCAGCGGCGAAATGTTCCTGCGCGGCCAGGTGGGCGAACGATTCCTGGTCCGCAACTCCGGAGCCACCGCCGTCGCCGAAGGCATCGGCGACCACGGGTGCGAGTACATGACCGGCGGGCAGGCCCTGATCCTGGGCCCCACCGGACGCAACTTCGGTGCGGGGATGTCCGGCGGCACCGCGTATCTGCTGGACCTGGCGCCCGAACGCATGAACAAGGACTCGATCGAAAAGGGCGAACTCCGGCTGGAACCGCTGGATGCCGAGGACGCCGACATTGTCCGCGGCCTGCTCATCCGGCACGTCGAGGAGACTGAGTCCGCCCTGGCTGCTTCCCTGTTGGAAGACTTCGATGCCACTGTCCGCCGCATGACCAAAGTGCTGCCGCGCGACTACGCGGCCGTGCTGGATGCCCGCGCCTCCGCCGCCGAAGCGGGTCTTGACCCCGACGGCGCCGAGGCATGGACCCGAATCTTGGAGGTAACCGGTGGCTGACCCACGCGGATTCTTGAAAGTACGTGAACGCCAGACCCAGCCGCGCCGGCCCGTACCGGTGCGCATCATGGACTGGAAAGAGGTCTATGAAGCCCAGGAAAAGGGTGTCCTGAAGGAACAGGCCGGACGCTGCATGGACTGCGGCATTCCGTTCTGCCACCAGGGGTGCCCGCTGGGCAACCTCATTCCGGAATGGAATGACCTGATGTACCGGGACAAGGGCCGCGAAGCCATTGAGCGGCTGCATGCCACCAACAACTTCCCGGAATTCACCGGCCGGCTGTGCCCGGCGCCGTGCGAGGCCTCCTGCGTCCTGGGCATCAACCAGCCGGCCGTGACGATCAAGCAGGTTGAGGTCTCGATCATCGACCAGGCCTTCGACGAAAACTGGGTGACCCCGCACGCACCGGAGCGTCTCACGGACAAGACCATCGCCGTCGTCGGCTCCGGTCCCGCCGGGCTGGCGACGGCCCAGCAGCTCACCCGGGCCGGCCACACCGTGGCCGTGTACGAGCGGGACGACAAGATCGGCGGACTGCTGCGCTACGGCATCCCCGATTTCAAGATGGAGAAGCTGCAGGTGGACCGCCGGCTGGACCAGATGCGCGCCGAGGGAACCCGGTTCCGCACCGGAGTCGAAGTGGGCCGTGACATCAGCTGGGAACAGCTCCGCCGCCGGTACGACGCCGTGGTGGTTGCCACCGGCGCCACGGTGCCGCGCGACCTGCCGATTCCCGGCCGTGACCTGGACGGCGTCCATTTCGCCATGGAGTACCTGGTGCAGGCAAACCGTGCGGTGGCAGGGGAGCAGGTGCGGAACCAGATTTCCGCCGAGGGCAAGCACGTGATCATCCTCGGCGGCGGCGACACCGGCGCCGACTGCCTCGGCACCGCGCACCGCCAGCAAGCCGCCTCGGTGACCACGCTGGCCATCGGGCAGCAGCCGCCGGCCGAGCGTGCCGCGCACCAGCCGTGGCCGATGTATCCCACCCTGTTTGAAACTGCCAGCGCCCATGAAGAAGGCGGGGAACGAACCTACCTTGCCTCCACTGTGGAATTTGTCGGCGAGAACGGGAAGCTGACCGGTGTCAAGGTTGCCGAAACCGAGTTTGTGGACGGACGCCGGGTACCCAAGGCGGGCACCGAGCGCGTGCTGCCCGCTGACCTGGTGTTCCTGTCCCTCGGATTCACCGGGCCGGAGCCGGCCGGGCTGGCCGAGCAGGTGAAAACCGAGTTCGACGAGCGCTCCAACGTGGTGCGCGACGGCTACTACATGACCGCGACGCCGGGAGTCTTTGCCGCCGGTGACGCGGGCCGCGGACAGTCGCTGATTGTCTGGGCCATCGCGGAAGGCCGCGCCTGCGCGGCGGCGGTGGACCAGTGGCTGATGGGATCCACCCGCCTGCCGGCGCCGGTGGCGCCGTCGGACCGGGCCATCTCGCCCCTGTAACCTGCTGGGGGGATGCGGGAGCGGACGCCGAGTTGTCCGCTCCCGCACTACTCTTCCTTAGGTAGTGTTCCATTGGTACAGTGCCGCGCATGACAACTCACACGCTGCCATCGCCCACCGTCAATGCACGTTCGCTGCTGCTGCCTTATCTGCTCGCCCTGGCCGCCGCCATGGTGCTCATTCAGGGGACCATTGCCCTGGGCGGGGGAGAGGTGGGCGTCCCCGCCGGACTGCTCACCGCCGCCGTTGCAGCCGGAACCATCGCATGGATGGGCCTCAACCGGCGCAAGCTCAGCCGGGTCCGCTTCGGCTTCGCGGTGGCGCATGCAATCGCCTTCCTCTCCGTAACGACGTCGTTCAACGCCCATGCCGTGCTCCGGACCATCAGCTGGGGATCGGCCGGGGGAGAGGGGACCGCCGCACAGGAGCTGCTGGCGACGCCGTGGTTCGGTGCAACCCTGCTCATGAGCGCGGCATGGGGGATTGGGCTGCTCCTTCACATCACCGGTACCGTCCTGGGCCGCGGCTGGGAGGACTAGGCATGCCCCGGCCCACGGAAGACCAGGAATGGGTGGAAGCCAGGATTGAATCCTGGGTGGACACCTACAAAAAATCCATGCTGACCCCAGTGATCCTCAGTGCCGTTGCCGCCCGCCAGCCCGCAACAGTTGCCGGTATCGCCGCGGACGTCGCTTCCAGAACCGGCTGGACCATCACCGAACGCAGCCTTTACCGGACCCTCAAACGGCTCCACGATGCAGGCTTCCTGCACGGTGCCGATGTTGAAGCCGCGCGCACGGGCGCCAAGCGCAAGAACCTGTCCCTGACCAGCGTGGGCTCGCAGTTCCTGCGCGGAATCAGCGCAAGCCTTGTCGAGATTCCCGGTCCCGGCCCTTTTGCCGATCCTGAGGGCGGCTCCCCGCGGGCGGGATGAGAGAAAGAACACCGGTCGCACTTGCCGGCCAGTGCGTCGTGTACGGCCCGTCTCCATGCGTAATCGGCGCAAGACGACTAGGCTGGAGCATATGAGACGCGCAAAAATTGTGGCCACTTTCGGCCCCGCAATATCAAGCTATGAAAACACAGTCGCCGTTCTGCGCGCCGGTGTGGACGTGGCCCGCATGAATATGAGTCATGGCGATCACGACGTGCACAAGTCCGTGTATGACAACGTGCGCCGTGCCTCCGAGGAGCTGGGCAAGCCCGTAGGCATCTTTGCCGATCTTCAGGGCCCCAAGATCCGTCTGGGTCGTTTTGTGGATGGCCCGCATTACCTCAACAAGGGTGACGTTTTCACCATCACCATCGAGGACGTGCCGGGCACCAAGGACATTGTCTCCACCACACACACCGGTCTGCCCAACGACGTCAGCGTTGGCGACACCCTGCTGATCGACGACGGCAAGGTTGCAGTCCGCGCCACCGCCGTGGACGATGTCAAGGTTGTCACCGAAGTGACCGTTCCCGGCGCCGTATCGAACAACAAGGGCCTGAACCTTCCCGGCGTTGCCGTGAGCGTTCCCGCCATGAGCGACAAGGATGAGGCCGACCTTCGGTGGGCCATCCGCACCGGTGTGGACATGGTTGCCCTGTCCTTCGTCCGGAACGCCGTTGACGTGCGCCGGGTCCACGAGATCATGGACGAGGAAGGCCGCCGGGTGCCGGTCATCGCCAAGGTTGAGAAGCCGCAGGCCGTTGCCGCCATCGAGGAAATCATCGACGCCTTTGACGCCATCATGGTTGCCCGCGGCGATCTCGGTGTCGAGCTTCCGCTGGAAGACGTTCCCCTGGTGCAGAAGAACGCCATTGAACTGGCCCGCCGCTGGGCCAAGCCGGTCATCGTGGCCACCCAGGTCCTGGAATCCATGATCGAGAGCCCGCGCCCCACCCGCGCCGAGGCTTCCGACTGCGCCAACGCCGTCCTTGACGGTGCCGACGCCGTGATGCTCTCGGGTGAAACCTCCGTGGGCAAGTACCCGATCGAAACCGTGACCACCATGGCACGCATCATCGAGTCCACCGAAGAGCACGGCCTGAACCGCGTGCCGGCCCTCGGATCCAAGCCCCGCACCCGCGGCGGCGCCATCACCCGTGCCGCAGTGGAGATCGCCGACCAGCTGGACGCAAAGTACGTGTGCACCTTCACGCAGTCCGGTGATTCGGCCCGCCGCCTGTCGCGCCTGCGCCCGAAGAAGCCGGTCCTGGCCTTCACTCCCGTGGAGCAGACCTACCGCTACATGAGCCTCTTCTGGGGCATTCAGCCGATGCTGGTGGAGTTCGCCGAGAACACCGACCAGATGACGGCGCAGGTGGACCGCACTCTGTTTGAGAACGATCTCGTGGAACTTGATGACCTGGTGGTCATCGCCGCCGGTTCGCCTCCCGGACAGGCCGGTTCCACCAACTCCATCAAGGTTCACAAGGTGGGGGACATCGCTGACGCCGGTCAGCGCCTGGAGGGACAGCTGCGGGTCAAGGAGAAGGTCGGCCCGTGGCCGATCAAGGATGCCAACAAGGGCAAGGCCAAGTCCATCTAGGACTCGACTCCGCTCCATCTGAAAAAGCTGCCCGGCCGGTTCTTCCGGCCGGGCAGCTTTTTTGCATTTTTGTATCCACTTCCATCCATTTATATCTGGATTTCCGGATATGCGCCCCATGTCCGCAAATCTCACCCAGGTGCCATCGAAAAAACAGCAAAGACAGGGGAGGGCAACGCCGCCGGGCCGGAGATCTCACCTCTTATGGGTGAGGCGCCCGGGGAAGGCCAATTCCATACTGGTGATGCAGCATGCGGCCGACGTCCGCCGGCACACACAGGAAGTAGGACCTGGCATGGACTTTTGGGACGATTTTTGGAGCATCATCTGGTGGATTTTCGCCGCCACAGTTTTCTTCGCCTACCTCATGGCACTGTTCGCCGTCATCACTGACCTCTTTCGGGACCGCGGTATGAGCGGCTGGGGAAAAGCCGTGTGGCTGATTTTCCTGCTGTTCTTTCCTGTCCTCACCGTCCTCGTCTACCTCATTGCGCGTGGCCGGGGAATGAATGAGCGGGCGCAGGAAGACGCGCAGGCCAGCCGGGAATCGACCGAGGCGTACATTCGCCGTGTTGCGGGCAGCAGCCCCAGCGACGAGATTGCCAAGGCCAAGGACCTTCTTGATGCCGGAGCCATCACGCCGGACGAATTCCAGACCATTAAGAGCAGGGCTGTCACAGCATAGGCGGCTGGGCGGGGGCACGGAAGAGGCAGGAACTGTTGGTGCATAAACCAGTCGAACCGACCATTGAAGAAGCGCAGCGGCACAGCGCGGCATCGCTGCCCTACGGGGACACGGCCGATGACCAGAACGCAGGGCGCGGCTTTATCGCCGCCCTGGATCCCGGTGTCGTCCACGCACCGGACGGACGAGTCGTGTGGGACAGCGAGCAATACGGATTCCTGGCCGGCGATGCTCCGGCCTCAGTCCATCCCAGCCTGTGGCGCCAGTCCGGCTTGGTGGCCAAACAGGGCCTGTTCGAGGTTGTGCCGGGGATTTACCAGGTTCGCGGGCTTGATCTGTCGAACATCACGTTTGTCGAGGGGGACACCGGCGTCATCGTTATTGACCCGCTCATCTCCACCGAAACGGCTGCGGCAGCGCTCGGGCTGTACCGTGCCCACCGGGGAGACAGGACCGTGAGGGCCGTCATCTACACGCACAGCCACATTGATCATTTTGGCGGCGTGTTTGGAGTGGCAAGCCAGGCTGAGGTTGATGACGGCCGGGTAGCGGTGATTGCCCCGGAGGGCTTTGTGCACCATGCCGTGTCCGAGAATGTCTTTGCCGGAACGGCGATGGCCCGACGCGCGGGATACATGTACGGTGCCGCGCTTGAGGCCGGCCCACAATCCAGGGTGGGGGCCGGGCTGGGCCAGACGACGTCCACCGGCGAAGTGGGTCTGATTGCGCCCACTCTGGAGATTTCCGGGACCGGCGAAAACCACACCGTGGACGGGGTCGAGATCGAGTTTCAGATGGCGCCGGGAACCGAGGCGCCGGCGGAAATGCACTTCTACTTTCCACGTTTCCGGGCATTGTGCATGGCGGAGAACGCCACCCATACCCAGCACAACCTGCTGACCCTCCGCGGTGCGCCGGTTCGGGACCCCCATGGCTGGGCCGGGTATCTCACTGAAGCGATCGAAATGTTCAGCGGGCGGGCGGATGTCGTCTTCGCCTCGCACCATTGGCCCACCTGGGGGCAGGAAGAGATAGCGTCCTTCCTCTCCCTGCAGCGGGACCTGTACGCATACCTGCATGACCAGACACTGCGCTTCATCAACCAGGGATACACCGGCACCGAGATTGCTGAACTCCTTGAACTGCCGCCGGCCCTGCGGAATGCCTGGCATGCCCGCGGGTACTACGGATCAGTCAGCCACAATGTGAAAGCCGTTTATCAGCGCTACATGGGCTGGTTTGACGGAAACCCGGGCCGGCTGTGGCCGCATCCGCCCGCAGAGCTTGCCGCCCGGTACGTCGACGCCATGGGTGGACTGGACCGCGTGCTCGATACGGCGCAAACAGCATTCCACGACGGCGATTACCGGTGGGCCGCCACTCTTCTGGACCATGCCGTTTTTGTCGATCCGGAGCATCCCGGGGTACGGCAACTGTATGCCGATACCCTGGAACAACTGGGGTATGGTGCCGAAAACGGCACCTGGCGGAACTTCTTTCTCTCCGGTGCCGCGGAGCTGCGGACGGGAAACTTCGGGACTCCCAGCGTTGTGTCCTCGTCGGCACTCCTCGCACAGCTGACCCCCGACCAGCTTTTCGAGTCGCTCGCCATCTCGGTGGACGGCCCGTCCGCCTGGGACCTGGAGTTGTCGGTGAATGTGGTGTTTACCGACCTTGATACCGTCCACCACCTCACCCTGCGCAACGGCGTCCTCATCCACCGGGAGGAGGCGGGAGTGCCCGCCGATACTGAGATCCGGCTAAGCAAGGCACGGATGCTCGCCCTGCTCGGCGGGGACACCAGCTCCCCGGGACTGGAGATCACCGGAAGCGAGGCGGTCCTGCCGGCCCTGCTGGGCGTGATCACGGCCGGGGACCCGGCTTTCAACATCATCCTTCCGTAGGCAGCGTCCGCATCCCGCGGGGGACTACAAAAGCCCCTGTTCAACGGCCTTTTTCACGGCCGCCGTCCGGTTTCGAACACCGAGCTTTTGGTACACGACCCGCAGATGGGTCTTCACTGTGTTGGGGCTGAGACGCTGCCGTGCCGCAATTTCCCGGATGGTCTGATGGCGGGGCAGCTCCTGGAGGATTTCCTGTTCCTTGGGAGTCAGTGGACCTGTACCCGCCGGGGGAGCGTTGCTGGCCGGAGCGGTAGTAAGCGCCCGGGCGTATCCGGCAAGGTCGCGCCGGCGGAATTCGGTGCGCAGATACCTCAGCAGGACCGGGTGGAAGATGTAAACGGGCATCCCTCCGGAAACGGACCGGTTCAACAATCCGGTCCGGTGTTCCAAATGGTCCAGCAACAGGCTGGCGTCTGCCCGCTGGGTGAGCCGGACGGCAAGCGGAACGGTCACCGCATCGGCCACGCAAAGGGTGAGCAGAAAGCCGAAGTAGGCCGCCGGAAGCAGATCCAGAATCTCCGCGACCAGATAGTCGGCAGCTGCCCGGTGACCCGGCTCAAAGTCCAGTGGAAGGGGTGAAGCGGCCCGGGGCAGGAATTCCGCCAGCAGGGTCAGGGCCGCCGCCCATCCACCGGTGCGCCGGTGGATGGCATCGACTTCCGAAGGCGCCAGGCGAAGGCCGCGGAGAGCGAAGAAGGCTGCCGTTTCGGCCGTCGTGAAGGCCAGGTCGGCGGTGCCGTACACCACTGCGGGGTCGGAGGACCGGGCTAACCCGGTGCTGCCGTGAAGGTCCGGTGGATGACGCCCGGTGAGGACAATCCGGACCTCCCGGGGCCGGGCTTTGATGAGTTGATCCAGCCACCGGATTTCGCCGGGATCGCTCAGATGGTGGACATCGTCAAGCAGCAGGTTCAGCCGTGCTCCGCCTGCACCCGGCGGGCATCCGGGTACTTGGGCGGCGGCAATGGAGGCGCAGGTCAGGGCGGCCAGCCGGTGCCGCGGTGTTCCGGCTGCCGGAAGGCTGATCCAGGCCGCGGCTTCGCCGGCTGCTTTCAGTTCGTCCGCCCACTGCGCCAGCAGGGTTGTTTTTCCGGATCCGGCGCAGGACCAGATCATGGTGGTGCCGGTGCCGGGAGCGATCACCAACTGCGGCCGGGACAGCACGAAATTTGTGAGGGGAGGAGCCTGGAGCAGATGCGGACTGGCAGCCATGTTCCTCCTCGGAGCTCCGACGAGGGCCCGGATTCCTGGCCTGCGGACCCGGCAGCCCGGTGTGCGGCACCGGTAGTTTCTGGCACCAATATAGGGCTGGCGCGCCCCTGCCGATAGGTTCCACCGCTGTTGCGGGCATGGCGGGGCGGAACCGGCGCGTGGTGGGGGAGGGCGGAGCTACAGGGGCCGGCAGCTAAACCGGGGCAGACAAAACGGTCCTGCCCGACGCCGGGCAGAACCGTTTGCTGGTCCTTTGGTTCATAGAGCCACTTCGGCAGGGATGGTTCAGGAGCGCCCGCCGGTGGTCCTAGTTGACCTGGTTGATGATGGTCTCGGCAACTTCACGCATGCTCAAGCGGCGGTCCATGGACGTCTTCTGGATCCAGCGGAAGGCCTCAGGCTCGGTCAGGCCCATCTTGGTGGTCAGCAGCGATTTGGCGCGCTCCACCAGCTTGCGGGTGGCGAACTGTTCCTTGAGGTCGCTGACCTCGTCCTCAAGCGCCTTGATTTCCTCGTGGCGGGAGAGGGCAATTTCGATGGCGGGGATGAGGTCCGCGGGAGTGAAAGGCTTGACCACGTAAGCCATGGCGCCGGCCTCACGGGCACGCTCCACCAGTTCCTTCTGGCTGAACGCGGTCAGCAGGACTACGGGGGCAATGCGGGCCTTGACGATCTGCTCGGCGGCGGTGATGCCGTCCATGACCGGCATCTTGACGTCCATCAGGACCAAGTCCGGCTTGAGCTCGGTGGCCAGCTGGACGGCCTTCTCGCCATTGTCGGCTTCGCCGACGACGTCGTATCCCTCACCGGTGAGGATTTCCACGATATCGAGGCGGATCAGCGTCTCGTCTTCTGCGACGATGACGCGCCGCGCCGGTGTATTGGAGGGGGCGGGCTCGGTTGACTCAGACACTGGTGCTCCTCAGAATGCGGTTGGACTGCCGTGTGCGAACTGACAGTTCACAGAAATAGCCTATCCGCATGTAGAGTAGATTCGCGCCCAACACGGAATGTGAACTTTGTGATTCACGCCGCAGGGCCGGCCCGAATGGCGGAATTGGCAGACGCGCTGCACTCAAAATGCAGTATCGAGAGGTGTGTGGGTTCGAGTCCCACTTCGGGCACCTTGTGATGAGTCGAGACATCGTTTCCGGATGTGTCGCGGCATCGGTAACACCCCGGTCTTCGGACCGGGGTGTTTTCTTTTGCCCCGGCTGCCTGCCCCGTGCAACGCGAGGTTCCGTCAGGATGCTCCGTCTCCAGCACCTTCCTTCCTCGAGGTGCTGTGCTGCAGATCCTGGTTCTCTCTCAGTGCCAGTGTGCTGACCTCGCGGAGGTGTTCCTCCATGGCCCGTGCCGCCCCGGCCCCGTCCCTTGCAGCTACCGCTTCGAAGATTTTGCGGTGGCCCTCGAGCGAGACCCTGCGCCCCTGCGCGTGTTCGTGCGACAGCCGGCGCAGGTCCTCCGTCCATCCGCCGGTCATTGTGCAGAGCGTTACCAGGAGCGGATTCTGCGCGGCGTGGGCGAGCAGCGTGTGGAATTGCACGTCCAACAGAATGGACTCGTGCGCGGACAGGTTTTCATTGCTGCGCAGCAGGACATCCTCCAGGGACAGGAGGTTGGAGTCTGCGGCCCGCAGCGCCGCCAGTTCCGCAATGCGGGGTTCCACGAGGTCGCGCAGTTCCAGTGCATTTTCGAGTTCGGCGTTCAACGGGCCAAACCGCTCGTAGAGGTCGGAAACAACCTGCTGCTGCCCCATGACCACGCTCCCGCTGCCCTGGCGCCGTTCAATGAGGTTTTTTGATTCCAGCTCGAACATTGCCTGCCGCAGGGATGCCCTGGATACACCCATTGACGCCGCCAGCTCCCTTTCCGGCGGCAGCTTTTCACCCGGCTGCAGCTTTCCGCCACTAATCAGATTCTCCAAATGGGCGGCCAATTCGGTGCTGATGCTTCGGGACCGCCTCACCAGAGGGGGGATGTTCATTGTGTGACTCCGTCCTCTTTTGTCAGATCAATATGGCCCAATGAGCAGACCAATTACAAGGATTGGCACCGTGCGTCGGCCCTATGTTTCCAGCTCGTAAAAGGGTCGTGACGCTTTGGTTTAACCGGCAAATACGGCGAATTCCTCACTTAGGCTCAAATTCATCAGTTGGTCAGACCAATTTTTTCGGTTGACACCATTCGCTTGGAGAGGATGCCCGTGCCCACTATCACCACCGCACCATTCCCGGTCCTGCAGCCGGAGAGCGGCATCGTTTCGGGATCGGCTTACCTCCCGGCATCGCCCGAAAATGTCCTCTGGGGCCGTCTGCCGTCCCGCGGCGACGCAGCCGTCCTCACCGTGGCACCCGGACAGACGATTGTGGTCGACACCGTCAGCCACGAAGGAATGATGAGCGACCAGGGGAGTGATCCCCTGGGGTACTTCCGGCATCACGGCGTACCGGCAGCGGACATCCTCAGCGACACCGTTGACGTGGCCGGCCGGGTAGCCCGCAGCGATGCAGACGGACCCCACATCGTGACCGGGCCCATTGCGGTTGCCGGTGCTCTGCCGGGAGACCTGCTGGCAGTCCGGATCGACAAGCTGAGCATGCGCGTCCCGTACGGGGTCATTTCCACCCGCCACGCCAAGGGAG
Source organism: Arthrobacter gandavensis (assembly GCF_009192735.1). GTDB lineage: Bacteria > Actinomycetota > Actinomycetes > Actinomycetales > Micrococcaceae > Arthrobacter_B > Arthrobacter_B citreus. Next base: position 920,939 of record NZ_VTFU01000001.1, on the reverse strand, counting down.
TGCTCAGCGGCGACAGCGGCCTGGACGGCACCTACAGCCAGTTTTGTTCCGTGGAGGAACGGTCCGGCTCCTGGTACGGCACCATGCCCCTGCACCCGGACGCCGGTGCGGAAAAGGCGGCCTTTCCCCTGGCACCGTTCCTCGGAATCATGGGCGTCGCCGCTGACTCGGACACCCGTGCCCATTCAGTGCCCCCGGGCCTGCACGGCGGCAACATCGACATCAAGGTGCTGACGGAAGGCGCCACTCTCTACCTTCCGGTGCAGGTTCCGGACGCCCTGTTCTATATCGGTGACCCGCACTACGCACAGGGAAATGGCGAAGTCGCCCTGACGGCCCTGGAAGCGCCACTGCGCGCCACGCTGACGGTCCAGCTCGTTCCGGCCGCGGAGATCGGTTCCCGGCTCGCAGGCGTGGCCGGGCCCTTCGCCACCGCCGGGGACCTGCTCGTGCCGACCGGTCTCCACGAGGATCTGAACGTAGCCCTCCGCCACTGCGTCACCAACGGGATAGAGCTGCTGACCGGACTGTTCGGGATGGAGCGAAGACTCGCCTACCTGTATCTCAGTGCTGCGGCAGACTTCCAGATCTCCCAAGCAGTGGACCAGGTGCGGGGCGTCCACGGGCAGATCAGGGTCTCAGACTTTCCCGCCCTGTCCCGCACCCCGCTGGGGAGAACCCTGCTGGGCCCACTCGCCTGACATCCACGACACCCACCATAAGGAGCACCATGAAACCCATGAAAACGGCAATCACCGCCGGCCTCTCCATCAGCGCGATGCTGCTTCTGGCCGGCTGTACGGGTGAGACCCAGGCCGCAGCCGGGGATGACCGGATCGTAAAAGTCGCCACGCAGCGCCAGCCGCACCTTTTCGCCGCCTACGCCTACGAACAGTTCGCTCCGGAAGGCGTCACCATCGAAGTTGTTCCCATGTCCAACTCAACCGATGAGAAGAACGCGCTTCTCTCCGGAGACGTCGACTTTGCCCTGCTGGGGGTGCCAACCATTATTGCCGGGGCGGCACAGGGCGAGGAGATCGAATTGATCGCGTCCGGGGCCGACGGCGGCAGCGGCATCATCGGCAAGCCCGGGATCGCCTCAACCGCGGACCTCCGGGGAAAGAAGATCGGATATGTGCCCGGCTCCTCCCAGGAGATCGTCCTGCGGCTGACCCTGGCAGCCGAAGGCATCGACCCGGACACCGATGTGGAAATGATCAACATCGGCTATGCGGAGATGGCCGATGCACTCAGCAGGGGTGACATTGATGCCTTCTCCGGAGCAGAGGTTGGCGCCTCCATTGCCAAGCTGGCCGGCGCTGTCTCGGTGACGTCCCCTTATGAAACCGGAATCGGAAGAGTCAACATCGGGTTGGCCACCAACACCGGAGTGATGGACTCTGACGCCGAACTGGTTGAAGCGATGGTGGAAACCCACATCAAGGCAACCAACCACCTCCTCGGTGACAAGAAGGCATGGGTGGACGGGGTCCAGAGTCAATTCACCTTCGACCAGGAGGTGCTGGACAGTGCGGTGGAGAACATCTGGCTCAGGTCCTCCCTGGACGATGAATACATCGGCCAGGTGGATGAACTGGCCCGGCAAATGGTCGCCATCGGCAGCATCGATTCCGCACCGGAAATCACCGACTACCTCCACACCCGGTTCCTTGACGCTTCTGCAACAGCGGGTACCCCGTGACCGCGGCAATGTCAGGACCGGCCGCGGCGGGCGGGACGATGGCCGCTTCGTATTCCCCGGCGGGGGACGGCCACGGCATCAGCACGGCGGTTGCTGCAGGCGCCACACCGGCACCGTCGGGCAGTAAGCGTCCGCGGCGCAACCGGTCAGGCCTGCGGCAGGTCCTCCTGGCCCTGCCCGCGCCGATACTGCTGGTCCTTCTGTGGGACCTGGGGGTCCGCCAGGGCTGGACCCTGCCGCTGGACATCAGGATGGCGCAGGTTCCTTCGCCCGGCGCCGTTGCGACAAGGCTGGCCGATGTTGCGGTGGGCGGAATCATCAACGATCCCTTCAGCGGGGAGCTGCTCCGGCACACGCAGGCAAGCGTTGTCAGGGTCTTCTCCGGTTTTGGCCTCGCAATGCTGGTTGCGATTCCCCTGGGTGTCCTGATGGGCCGCTCAAAGCTGATGTCGCAGCTGCTGGAGCCAACGCTTAACCTGATCCGCCCCATTCCGGTCACGGCATGGGTTCCGCTGGCCCTGATCATCATCGGCATCGGCGACCGGTCCACCATTTTCCTGGTGTTTCTCTCGGCCGTGTTTCCGATCCTCCTGAACACCATCTCCGCGGTGCAGCATGTGCCCGTCAGGCTGCTGGAAGCTGCAGCCATGCTGGGCACGCCCAAGGTGCAGGCCCTCTACAAGGTCGTCATCCCGGCCGCGGTTCCCGGGATGATCAGCGGCCTCAGGGTGGCGCTTGGCCTGGCTTGGGTGGTGCTGGTGGTGGGCGAGACGACGGGCATTACGGTCGGACTTGGGGCAATGATTACCGAGGCCAAGGAAGTGTCAAAAACCGACCTCATTGTTGCCGGAATGGTCTTTATCGGCCTCCTGGGATTCCTCAGCGACCGCCTGCTGGTTGGACTGGTGAAAACTGTTTCCCGCCGTCGGCCCATTCTCAACAACACTCCCTGACGAATAGAAAGCCGAGCAGCACGATGCGCATTGAATCATTTCCACGAAACAGCCGGCCGGGAGCAATCTCCATCCGGAATGTGGGTAAACGGTACGGCGATGGCCCTTACGCCATGAAGGGCACTGACCTGGAGATCGAATCCGGACAGTTCATCGCAATAGTGGGCGCCAGCGGCTGCGGCAAGAGCACCCTCATGCGGCTGATCGCCGGATTCGAGCAGGTCACCGACGGCCTTATCCAGGTGGAAGGACGGCCGGTCACCGGACCGGGCCCGGACCGTGGTGTTGTTTTCCAGGACTATGGATTGTTCCCGTGGCTGACGGTCAAGGAGAACATTGCCTACGGCCCCAAACAGCAGCGGCATCCGTCCTCGGTAGTGAACGAACGCACCCGGGAATTTACCGAAATGGTGGGCCTGACCCGGGTTGCCGATTCTTTTCCGCATCAGCTTTCCGGGGGAATGCAGCAGCGCGTCGCCATTGCCCGGGTTTTGGCGAACCAGCCCTCGGTGCTGCTCATGGACGAACCGTTTGGTGCGCTGGATGCGCTGACCCGGGAACAGCTCCAAAACGAGCTCTCCAGGATCCACCGCACGGTCGGTACAACCGTGGTCTTCATTACGCACAGTATTGAGGAAGCCGTGTACCTCGCCGACCGCGTGGTGGTGATGTCCGGCGGTTCATCTCACGGAGTACCGGGGCACATCAAGAAAATCATCGACATTCCGATGCCCGGTGACCGCGACGTCACGTCGGCGGAATTCAATGACTACAAACGGGAGATTTCCCGGCTGGTCCATGAACCGGCCACCATCGCCGCAGCCTGACACTCCAAGGAGAGGAACCCTTCCCATGACGGCAACCGCGCCCGCCACCCGCCCCTACACACTCGCAGGTTCGCCGGCCCCGGAAGGGCTGCTGCAGGCATTCGACGCTTATGAAACCGCGTTGATGATGAATGACCTGGACGTGCTCGACGAACTCTTCGCCCCGGATGATCTGCTCGGACCCGGGGTGCCGACGATCCGGGGCGACGCCGGGGGACTGCTCGTGGGGCACGATGCCATCCGTGACTTCCGCCTCTACCGGGGCGGAGCCCCGGCCCGCACGCTGGTGAACGTCACTGTGCAAGTAACGGATCCCCGCACGGCACTGATTGTCGCTGTCACAGAGGCATGCGGAGGCGGGCGGGGGCAACAGACACAGCTGTGGCACCGGCGCGATGCGCGGTGGATGATTGTGGCGGCCCATGTGACTTCTCCCGCCCAGCCCGTTGACTCGACCATTTGGCGGACCGTTGGCACGCCCCTGGTCCGCCCGACGGGCCGGGGACAGCTGGAGGGAATGACAGTGGCGGTGAAGGATCTGTTTGCCGTTGCCGGTCATCCCGTCGGCGCCGGCAGCGAGGCCTGGCTTCAGGACGCAGCACCGGAGTCCCGTGCGGCCGCCGCCGTCACCGCCCTCACTGCTGCCGGTGCATCGGTCCGCGGCATAGCGCGCACTGACGAATTCGCCTACAGCCTGGCAGGCATGAACGCCCACTACGGAACGCCGCCCAACCCGAAGGCGCCCGGACACATCAGCGGAGGGTCCTCCTCGGGGTCCGCCAGCGCCGTATCGACCGGGCAGGCCCACCTGGGGCTGGGCAGTGATACGGGAGGATCAATCCGGGTGCCGGCCTCCTACCAGGGGCTGTTCGGTATCAGGACTACGCACGGGGCGGTATCGCTCGACGGCGTCATGCCGTTGGCGCCGTCCTTTGACACCGTCGGGTGGATGACGCGCGATGCCGGGTCACTGGAAAAGGTTGGCAAGGTGCTGCTGCCTCCGGTGCCGGCCGCCGCGGGAAACCCGCTGACCGGCGCATTGAGCATGCCGTCCCTTACCGCAGTCGCCGACCGGCCCAGCCAAGAAGCGCTGGCTGCCATGCTGTCGGACTGGGTGCATTTGGAGGACCGCGGAGTCCCGGCGCTGGAAGAAGGCGCCTTTGACGCACAGGTCCTGCCGGGGTGGCTCAAGACCTTCCAAACCGTTCAGGGCTTTGAGGCGTGGCAAACGCATGGCTCCTGGGTCAGCCGGAACATGGCGTCATTGGGCGCGGATGTTGCGGGGCGGTTCCGGACAGCATCGACGATTTCCCGCGGGGCGTACCAATCGGCCCGCGCGGAAGCTGCGGCCGCCAAGCAGCAGATTCGCGAACTTTTGGGCACCCGGGTCCTGATCCTGCCCTCGGCGTCGTCGGCCGCTCCGAAACTCAACACCGCCTCAAAACTCAAGGCTGGAGCCGGTGCCCCGGGTCCGCTCGAGACCGAAATCCAACGGACCAGGACCGCCACCATGCAGCTGACCTGTCTGGCGGGGCTTGCCGGCCTGCCCGCCGTGAGCATGCCTCTTCGGACTGCCGACGGCCTGCCCCGGGGTGCCTGCCTGGTCGGACCCGCGGGCAGCGACCGTGCCCTCCTGCGGTTGGCCGTTCTGCTCAGCGGCGCAGGGTTCCTCGCAGCGTGACTGCTGAGCGCAGGTGCAGCCACACACATCAGAAGTCAAAAAAAGTTTGACAGGACAAAGTCCCGACGGCAGAGTATGGGTGTGGCTTCGGTCACATCCATAGCCAGAACGGGCGGCGCTTCCCGCCCGGAGCGGAAAGGCCGGCGGATACAGTGGCTCACGACGTGCTCACCATGGGGCGGATCAGCGTTGACGTCTACCCGCAGGAGATTGGGGTGGGCCTGGTCGACGTCGCCACCTTCCGGAAATACCTGGGCGGCTCCCCGTCCAATGTGGCCGTCGCCGCCGCCCGGCATGGACGGCACAGCGCCGTCATCAGCCGCACGGGACAGGACCCCTTCGGGGAATACCTGCACCGGGAGCTGCGGAAGTTCGGTGTGGACGACACCATGGTGAGCGCAGTGCACGGTCTCCAGACGCCCGTAACGTTCTGCGCCATCCAACCCCCTGATGACTTTCCCCTGTATTTCTACGGGCGGTTCCCCACAGCTCCGGACCTGCAGATTACTGCCGGGGAACTGGACCTGGAGGCGATCCGCGGGGCGGGCATCTTCTGGTCCACCGTAACCGGGCTGTGCCAGGAACCCAGCCGATCGGCCCAGCTGGCCGCCCACGCCGCACGCCCCCGGGACACACTCCTTTCGGGCCAGCACACAGTCCTCGATTTGGACTACCGCCCCATGTTTTGGCCCACTGAGGAAGAGGCCCGGGACCAGATTGCCCGAATCCTGCCGTATGTCACCGTGGCCGTGGGCAACACCACCGAATGCGCCGTGGCCGTCGGCAAGGGCACCCCAGACGAACAGGCAGACCGGCTGCTGGAGGCGGGGGTGCACCTGGCCATCGTCAAGCTGGGGGCCGACGGCGTGATGGCCAAGTCGTCTTCCGAACGCGTGGTGTCCGCTCCGGTCCCGGTGGAAACCGTGAACGGGCTGGGAGCCGGAGATTCATTCGGCGGAGCGCTGTGCCACGGGCTGCTGGCGGGCTGGCCGCTGGCGGTGGTCCTGGACTATGCAAACGCCGCGGGGGCACTGGTGGCATCCCGGATTTCCTGTGCGGATGCCATGCCGACACCGGCAGAGGTCACCGAACTGCTGTCCGAGCGGGGCCGCATGGTTCCGGAACTGAAGGAGGGGAGCCATGAACGGAGCTGACCCGGACCCCCGGCGCTACGAACACCTCTCCCGCATTCGGCTCGACGATCCCGAGGCAGTCCACCGCGCGGCAGCGGCGCGCCCGCCCCACCCGGGACCCTTGTCAGGCCGGCAGAACCTCATCGTGGCCGCGGACCATCCGGCCCGGGGTGCCCTGGCCGTGGGGGAGCAGCCGCTGGCCATGGCGGACCGGCACGGACTGCTCGACCGGCTGCAGGAGGCACTGGCCAATCCCGCCGTCGACGGCGTGCTCGCCAGTCCGGACATCATGGACGACCTGCTCCTGCTGGGGGCGCTGGACGGCAAGCTGCTGTTCGGCTCGATGAACCGTGGTGGACTTGCCGGGGCTGTGAATGAGGCCGATGACCGGTTCACCGGACACACCGCAGCGGCTCTCCAGAAACTCGGTGCCACCGGCGGGAAAATGCTGACCCGCATCTGCCTGGGCGATCCTGCCACCCCTGCCTTCCTGGAAGCAACTGCGAAAGCCATCGACAGCCTGGCCGAACGCCGCCTGGTGGCCATGGTCGAGCCCTTCATATCGGAATGGGACCACGGACGGCTCCGCAACATCCTCAGCACCGAAGCGGTCATCAGGTCGGCCGCCATAGCCTCCGGCCTCGGTTCGACGAGTGCCTACACCTGGCTGAAGCTGCCGGTTGTCCCCGAGATGGAACGCGTCATGGCGGCCACCACCATGCCCACTGTCCTGCTGGGCGGAGACCCCACCGGATCCCCCCAGGAGACCTACAGCCTCTGGGAAGCAGCCCTTCGGCTTCCCGGCGTGCAGGGACTGACCGTTGGCCGCACCCTGCTGTATCCCAAGACCGACAGCGTGAGCGAGGCGGTGGCGGCGGCCGCATCGCTGCTGGACAGCGGCACACCACCGGAAACGGCACCGGCACCGGCACCGGCACCCCAAACCCGCAGCGAGCAGGAGGTTTCCAACTGATGGTGACGCGCAGATTGACCGTGGCCCAGGCAGTGGTTCAGTTCCTGGGCAACCAATACGCAGTGGACGACGCCGGCGGGTCCGAATACCGCGAGCGCCTGTTCCCCGGGATGTTTGGGATTTTTGGCCACGGCAACGTTGCCGGCATGGGACAGGCCCTGAAACAGGCACAGGTGCGGAACCCGGCGCTGATGCCGTACTACCAGGGCCGGAACGAGCAGGCCATGGTGCACCAGGCGGTGGGGTATGCCCGGCACACCCGGCGGCGGGCCACTTACGCGGTCACCAGTTCCATCGGCCCTGGGGCCACCAACATGCTCACCGGCGCCGCACTGGCCACCACCAACCGGCTCCCGGTGCTGCTGCTGCCCTCCGACACTTTCGCCACCCGTGCCCCCGACCCAGTGCTGCAGCAACTGGAGCGGCCTGAGGCCTACGACATCACCGTCAACGACGCCTTCCGTCCCCTCTCGCGCTACTTTGACCGGGTGGTCCGCCCCGAGCAGCTCTTTTCCGCGTTCCTGCATGGCCTGCGGGTGCTCACGGATCCGGCCGACACCGGTGCGGTGACCATTTCCCTGCCGCAGGATGTGCAGGCCGAAGAACTGGACGTTCCCGAAGAGTTTCTGGCGGAACGCGACTGGCGCATCCGCCGGCCCGCCCCCGACGAGGAGGACATTGCACTCGCCGCCCGCCTCATCCGAGCGGCTCGCCGCCCGCTCATCATCGCCGGCGGCGGGGTGCTGTATTCCTTTGCGGCTGAGGCGCTAAACAAGCTGGCGGAGCACACGGGAATCCCGGTCGCCTACACCCAGGCCGGCGTCGGCTCGGTTCCGTGGGACGCGCCGTACTGCCTGGGCGCTGTGGGTTCCACCGGCACGACGGCGGCCAACGCCGTCGCACTCGAGGCCGACCTGGTGATCGGGATCGGCACCCGGTACGAGGACTTCACCACCGCCTCCCACACCGCCTTCCAGACTTCGGATGTGCAGTTCGTGAACATCAACGTGGCCCCCATCGATGCCTACAAGCTCGGCAGCAGCTTGCCGATTGTCGCTGACGCCCGCAAGGCGCTCATACGGCTGGCGGAGCATTTGGGCGGATACCGGGTAGGGGCTGACCTGCAGCAGCTGATGGCCGCCGAAAAAGAGCGGTGGAACAGCACCGTCGACGCGGCCTTCGACGAGCGGCACACCCCGCTGCCGAGCCAGAACGAGATCATCGGCGCGGTCAACCGGGCCATGGAACCGCGCGACGTCGTCGTCTGCGCCGCCGGCTCACTGCCGGGGGACCTGCACAAGATGTGGCGCATCCGGGATCCGTACGGCTACCACGTGGAGTACGCCTTTTCCACGATGGGCTACGAGATCCCCGGCGGACTGGGCGTCAAGCGCGCCGCCATCGACGAGGCGCAGCGGGCCGGCGACGGCGAGACGCCGCGCGACGTCGTCGTCATGGTGGGTGACGGCTCCTACCTGATGATGCACACGGAACTGGTCACCGCCGTCGCCGAAGGAATCAAGCTCATCACCGTCCTGATCCAGAACCACGGCTACGCCTCCATCGGCGCGCTCTCGGAATCGCTGGGCTCCCAGCGGTTCGGCACCCGGTTCCGGACACTGGACGCCACACACCACACATTCGACGACGGCGGGACGCTCCCGGTTGATCTGGCCGCCAACGCCGCGTCCCTGGGCGTCCGGGTCATCCGGGTGGAACCCGGCCCGAACGTCATCGCTGACCTGGAAACCGCCGTGGCAAAGGCCAAGGCCGAACCCGAAGGAAGCGGGCCGGTGCTCATCCACATTGAATCCGATCCGCTCATCGACGCTCCCGATTCCGAGTCCTGGTGGGATGTCCCGGTGGCGCAAACATCGGAGCTGGATTCCACCCGGGCGGCGAGCGCCACGTACACGGACCACAAAGCCCGTCAGCGTCCGCTGATCGGGTAGGAGCTGCACACACTCACCCCCACTGGAGAAGGCAGGACCAGCGAATGGACGAGAACACCGTGATCATCGGCACCGCCCCCGATTCCTGGGGCGTCTGGTTCCCGGATGATCCCCGCCAGACCCCGTGGCAGCGCTTCCTCGATGAAGCAGCCGCTGCCGGCTACTCCTGGATTGAACTGGGCCCGTACGGTTACCTGCCCACCGACCCGTCACGGCTTGCCGATGAACTGGCGCAGCGCGGACTGAGACTCAGCGCCGGCACGGTGTTCACCGCCTTCCACCGCGGGGGAGGACAGAAAGGAGCTGCGGAGGACGCTGTCCGGCACGTGGCGGAGCTGACGGCGGCCATGGGCGGGCAGCACCTGGTGGTAATTCCGGCGATGTGGCGCGACGACGTCAGCGGCGAGGCGCTCGAAAACCCCGAGCTGTCCGCGGAACAGTGGACCGATCTGCTGTCCGGCCACAACCGGCTGGGCCGGATCCTGGCCGAGGATTACGGACTGCGGCAGCAGTTCCATTCCCACGCCGACTCCCACATCTGTTTCCAGCCGGACATTGAGCGGTTCCTGGCGGGAACCGACCCCGCACTGGTATCGCTGTGCCTGGACACCGGCCACGCCGAATACGGCGGAGCTGACAGCGAGGAACTGATCTCCAAGTACCCCGAGCGGATAGGCTACCTCCACCTGAAGCAAATCGATCCCGGTGTCCTGGCAACCGTGCGGCAGCAGAACCTGACCTGGGCGGCTGCCAACACGGCCGGCGTGATGACGGAACCGCCGCACGGCCTGCCTGACCTGTCCCGCGTCATTACCGCGGCCGAAAACCTCGGCAAGCCCCTCTTCGGAATCGTGGAACAGGACATGTATCCGGTGGCCGACTTCGGCGTTCCGCTGCCCATCGCGCGCCGCACCCGCGACTACCTGCGCTCCTGCACCTCCCGGACCCGGATTTCCTCTCCGGACAGCTAACCCCCTGCAGCTCCACACCCCACCCGAAGGAGGCTCCGATGAGCCAGAATCTCCGCGTCGCCGTCATCGGTGCCGGCCGCATGGGCGTTGACCACATCCAGCGCCTGGACCGGCGCATCCACGGAGCGGAGGTCTCCGCCGTCGTCGACATTGATCCGGACCGTGCCGCTGCCGCCGTGGCCGGCATTCCAGGCGCAGCCGCCATGAGCAGTGTGGAGGAGGCGTTGGAGAACCCGGACACGGACGCGGTGCTGCTCGCCACCCCGGGGTTCCTGCACGAAGATGCCCTGCACGCCATCCTGGGCCGCGATCTGCCCGTCCTGTGCGAAAAACCGCTGACGCCTGACTCGGCATCGGCCTGGCGGGTGGTGCAGGCTGAGGAAAAGCTGGGCCGCCAGCGCATCCAGGTCGGCTTCATGCGCCGGTACGACGCCGAATACGCGCAGCTGCAGGCGCTGATCCGCGGGGGAGAGCTGGGGGAGGTGCTGATGCTGCACCACCAGCACCGCAATCCGTCCACACCCCCTGGATTCACCAACGAGATGCTGATCAATGACTCGGTGGTGCACGAGTTCGACGCCGTGCGGTTCTTCACCGGCGAAGAAATCGTCTCCGTCCAGGTCCGAACCGGCAAGGCCACCCGCAACGCCCCTGCCGGCCAGCAGGATCCGCAGCATGTGCTGCTCGAAACGGAGTCCGGGGTGCTCGCGGACGTGGAGATCTACGTCAATGCCGAGTTCGGCTATGAGGTGGCCACCCAGGCGGTGTTCGAGCAGGGCATCTTCCGCATCGGGAACGACGCCGGCCCGTACCTCAGCACGCAGGGCCGGTGGGGAGGACCGGTCAGTCCCGGCTTCGCCGCGCGCTTCAGCACCGCCTATGACCGCGAGGTCCAGGCCTGGGTGGACGCTGCCCGGCGCGGCGGCATCGACGGGCCCGGTGCCTGGGACGGATACGCGGCGGCTGCATGCTGCGAGGCCGGGGTTGAGGCACAGCGGACCGGCCGCAGCGTTGCCGTCACCCTCAACGACAAACCATCGCTGTATCTTCAGGCCTGAGGAAGGGCTTCCGATGAAAATTGCCCTGGACCCCACCCCGTTCCACCGCACCCACGGCGTGCTGGACTTTCCACGCCTGGCTGCTGAACTTGGCTATGAGTATCTCCAGCTCACCCCGCATCCCGATGTGCTGCCCTTCTTCACCCATCCCAAGGCCGACGACGCCCTGGTGGCGGATCTGCGGAAGGCCTGCGCCGAAGCCTCGGTGGAAATCGCCTCGGTCCTGCCTGTGCTGCGCTGGTCCTCACCGGACGAAAACCTGCGGCAGGCCGCCGTCGGCTACTGGAAACGCGCGGTGCAGATCGCCGTCGACCTCGGCGTTACCCAGCTGAACACCGAGTTTGGCGGCCGGCCCGAGCAGCCGGAGGAATCCGAGGCGGCGTTTTACCGGTCGATGGAGGAACTGGTGCCGCTCTTTGAACGTGAGGGGGTGCACGTGGCCATCGACCCGCATCCGGATGACTTTGTGGAGGAAGGCATCGCCGCATGGCGGGTTATCCGCGGCGTGAACTCCCCGAATCTTGGCATGGTCTATGTGGCTGCCCATACCTTTCACATGGTGGACCCGCCGGCTGACATCATCGCCGCTGCCGGGGAGCGCCTGCGGGTGGTCCACATTGCCGACACCATGAACCACACCGCGTCATCGGGGCTGCGCTACATCACCAACCCGCCGGGCAACTCGGTGCGGGTGCATCAGCACCTGAAAATTGGCGACGGCGATGTGGACTGGCCGGAGCTCTTTGGGGCGCTGGCCGGCAACGGCTTCCTGGACCGGCCGGAAACGGTGATGGTCTCGAGCGTTTTTGCCGAAAACGAGAATGCCGCCGACGTATCGCGCTATCAATTGGCCGCTATGAAGGATCTGGCCGGCGGTTACGGGGGAGGACACGGGGGAGGACATGCGGGAGGACACGGGGGAAGACACGGGGGAGACCGGGAAGGAACGGAGGAACCATGAGTGCGACCAGCCAGCCCAACGAGGAACTTCAGCCCGACAGTCCTGCCGGGACCGGACAGGCCGGGCCGGATGATGAACGGAAACCCAACAGGCAGCTGAAGCGGATCGCCGCCGTCAGCACCCTCGGCGGCCTGCTGTTCGGGTACGACACCGGCGTCATCAACGGCGCCCTGCCCTTCATGGAGGAGGACCTTGGCCTGACGCCGGTCACCACCGGCCTAGTGACCAGTTCACTGCTGGTGGGGGCGGCGTTCGGCGCCATCACCGGCGGACGGCTCGCGGACCGGTTCGGCCGGCGCCGGCTGATCATGGGACTGGCCGCCGTCTTCCTGCTGGGCACCATCGGCGTATCGCTGGCGCCGAATGTGGAAATCACTGTGATGTTCCGGTTTATCCTCGGGCTGGCCGTGGGTGGAGCATCGGCCATGGTTCCGGTGTTCCTTGCCGAGATGTCACCGGCACACCTGCGTGGCCAGATGGTGACCCGGAACGAACTGATGATTGTCTCCGGTCAGCTGCTGGCCTTCATCACCAATGCCGTGCTGGGCAACATCTGGGGTGAGAACCTCGGCATCTGGCGCTGGATGCTGGTGCTGGCCACCCTGCCGGCCATCGGGTTGTGGCTGGGGATGCTGCGGGTGCCGGAAAGCCCTCGCTGGCTTGCCTCGATCGGGAGCTTCCCCGAAGCCTTCGAGGTGCTGAAGAAAATCCGCACGGAAGCCACCGCCCGCAAGGAATTCGACGAGGTCCGGCATTTGGCCCGGGAGGACTATGAAGCCAAAAAGGGATCCATCCGGGATCTCAACGTGCCGTGGATGCGCCGGATCTTCCTTATCGGCGTCGGCGTCGCCATCTGCCAGCAGATCACCGGCGTGAACTCGATCATGTACTATGGAACGGAAATCCTGAAGTCATCCGGATTCGGCACCGAAGCGGCGCTGACGGCCAACATTGCCAACGGAGTGATCTCGGTGCTGGCAACTTTTGTCGGCATTTGGCTCCTTGGCCGGGTGGGACGGCGTCCGATGCTGATGATCGGACAAATGGGCACCATCGTGGTGCTCGCCCTGATCGGGGTCTTCTCCCTGGTGCTGCCCGAGGGAACCGGGCGCGGATTCGTGATCCTGGCGCTGACTGTTTCGTTCCTCGCTTTCCAGCAGGGAGCCATTTCCCCGGTCACGTGGCTGATGCTCTCGGAAATTTTCCCGCTGCGGATCCGCGGACTGGGCATGGGCAGCACCGCGTTCATCCTCTGGATGGTCAATTTCGCCGTCGGATTCAGCTTCCCGGTGCTCACCGCAGCCATCGGGATTTCCGGAACCTTCTTCCTGTTCGCGGGATTGGGCGTCTTTGCCGTGCTGTTCGTGAAGGCCTACCTTCCCGAAACCAGGGGGAAGTCGCTGGAGGAACTGGAAGAGCAGTTCCACACCCGGGACGCCGCAGCCCTGCGCCGGCAGGGTCCCACGGTCGCTCCGGCCCTTGGCTAGGAGGTGAAGGGAAGCCGCGGATCCATGGGCTCGCTGTCCCAGGTTTGCCGGATCCAGCCGTGGTGCGGGTCGTCGCTGATCAGCCACTCCCGCACCCGGCCGGGACCGGCCATCACGTTGAGGTAGTACAGGTCGTAGCCCGGCACCGCCATGGCGGGACCATGCCAGCCATAGGGGACCAGGACGACGTCGCCGGTGCGCACCTCGGCACTGACATCGATGGGCCGCTCGTCTGAGGCGTAAACCCGCGCATATCCCATGGGGTCCGCACCTGGGGATGCCGGCGCCCCGGCAGCTGTCTGTGTCTCGAAGTAGTAAATCTCCTCCAGGCTGGTTTCGCCGTCCTTCTCCTCGTCATGCTTGTGCGGGGGATAGGAAGACCAGTTGCCGGCCGGGGTGATGACCTCGCAGACGATGAAGCGGTCCGCCTCAAGCGTTCCCGGCGTGCCGAAGTTGTGGACCTGGCGCGAGCACACCCCGGATCCGCGCAGTTCCCGCGGTGTTTCCTCGGCAGTGACCAGCCGGACCGGGTAGCTGGCGGATGCCGGCGCCAGGGCAATGGCAAACCGTCCGCCGTCCTCCGAGGAAAGGGTCAGGGGAGTGCCGACCCCGGAGTACAGGACGTCAGTGGGTCCGGCAAAGACCGAGCGTCTGCCGCGGAGTTCATACTTTGTGCCGTCGGCAGTGACGGTGCAGGCTCCCTCGAGGGGAATGACCAGGCGTTCCTCCTGCCCGCCGGACAGCGTCACGGACTGGCCGGGAGCAAGGGACGCGACCTTGATGCCGGTGTGGGCCCATCCCGGAACCTTCACGGCGCTGTCGGCGGCGCCCAGCGAAGTCTGCCATACGCCCTCGCTGGCTGAGCCCGAGGGATAAACCCACTGAGATGTTTCCGGCATGAGGTGCTCCTTTGGTGTCGGCGGACAGACGGAAAAGTCCCGTCGATTCTTGCCATGTCCTGATGTCCTGTCAACGGACGGTTAGGACTGGACCAGCGTCATTTCAAAGCTGTAGGAGTCGCCCCGGTACACATGGCGTCCGGTCTCCACATTCCGGCCGGCGTCGTCCACTGCGGTGCGTTCCATCGTGACCAGGGCCGCGCCGGGCGACGTGTGCAGCAAATCTGCCTGCCTGGCATCCGCAACCGTGGCACCCACCCGCTGGGTTGCCAGCCGGAAGTTCACGCCGGCGTTCCGAAGGATCTGATACAGGCCGTCCCGGCGGAGCGCATCCTCGGTGATCTCGGTGATGTCATTCCGGACCCAGTTTTCCATCAGTGCCAGGGGTTTGCCGCCCACACTGCGCAGTCTCTTTACGTGATAAACATTGACGCCGTCCGGCAATTCCAACGTCCGGGCAATCTCGGGCTCAGCCGGCCCGTGCCGGAATTCCAGCACTTCAGTGGACGGCTTCTGGCCGCCGCGCTGCAGGTCGTCGTACAAGCTGGACAGCTCCAGCCGGCGCCGAACCTGACTGGACACCACCTGGGTGCCGACGCCCCGCTTCCGCACGAGCAGCCCCGAGCGGACCAGCTCATCCATGGCCTTGCGCATGGTGGGGCGGGACAGTTTCAGCTTGGCGGCCAGCTCAATTTCGTTGTCCAGGCGTGATCCGTACTCCAGGGCACCGCTGTGGATCGCTGCTTCTATGCCCTGGACAACCTGGTGATACAGCGGCACCGGTGAGGACCGGTCGATCGGGATGTTGAGTTCAGCGCCCATGTGCCGCTCCTTCACGTGCTTGCCTGCTGCTGCCCCCGGACGATGCACCGGAACATCACCCGAAGCGCATCTCCATGTCAGGACATTTTTCCTGATTGTAACAGCGGACCCACCCGGCTTTCGGGCTGCCTGCGCGGCGGCTTCCGCAACAGTCGAAGAGTCTTTGGGGGAATATGTCCTGACATTGGCTTGACTCCAAGAAGCCGGTGGCTATTCTTGGTCTTCCAAGCTGAAGCGGGCCCATGGCCCCCTCCGGCAGGCCGCTTGTTGGGGGCGGGATCACGAAGACAAAGGAGACTCTCGTGTCACACAAGCTTTCCTGGCGGAAACTCTCAGCAACCGGCATGCTGGTTCCGGCCCTCATCCTGACTGCCTGTTCCGGTTCAGGCGGACGCGAGCCGGAAGCCGGAGGGGACGGCGGTGGCCAAGTTGCCGGAACCGACCGGATCACCGTTGCCCTGATTACCCACGCTGCCCCCGGGGACACCTTCTGGGACATCGTCCGCAAGGGGGCGGAAGAAGCGTCGGAGAAGGACAACGTTGAGCTGCAGTACCTCTCCGATCCCGAAGGCGGCCGGCAGGCCCAGCTCATTGAACAGGCAGTCCAGCAGGGCGTGGACGGCATTGCCGTCACCCTGGCCAAGCCCGACGCCGTGGCCTCCGCACTGGAGCAGGCCCAGGCCGCCGGCATTCCCGTGGTGAGCCTGAACGCCGGCGAGGACCGTTCGGCGGAATTGGGTGCCTTTACCCACTTTGGTTCCAACGAACGCCTTGCCGGCGAGGCCGTGGGCCAGCGGCTGGCCGCTGACGGTTATACGCATCCGATCTGCGTGATCCAGGAACAGGGCCACGTCGGGCTGGAGAACCGCTGCGCCGGTGTCCAGGCCCAGGTTCCGGCAACGGAAATCCTGTACGTGACGGGGACCGACATGACCCAGGTGGAGTCGACCGTGACGGCAAAGCTCCAGACCACCGACGCCGCCGACGTCGTCATTGGCCTGGGCGCCCCGTACACGCTCACCATCCTCAACGCCGTTGCAACCTCCGGCAGCGACGCGAAGGTGGCGTCCTTCGACCTGAACGCCGAACTGGCCGAGCGCATCGTCAACGGCGAAGTCATCTTTACCGTCGACCAGCAGCCATGGATGCAGGGGTACGGTGCCGTTGATGCGCTGTGGCAAAACACCCGCGGCGGATTCCAGATCGGCGGCGGCCAGCCGGTGCTGACCGGTCCCACCATCATCGACTCCACGAATGCCGGGCAGGTGGCGGTGTTTGCAGAAGACGGCATCCGCTGACGGAGCCATCCCGCTTCCGGCGCGCCACGGCTCAAGCACAGAGAAAGCGACCGTTGACATGGCAAATGCAGTGACTGTTGCAGCACCGGCGGCCGATGAACGGGTCGCCGCCAAAAGCCCGCTCGCCAAGCTGCTGGGGCGGCCGGAAATCGGGGCGCTCGTGGGCGCCATCGCACTTTTCATCTTCTTTTCGGCCGTGGCGCCGATCTTCCTCCAGCCCGGCTCCATCGCCACCGTCCTGTACGGGGCGTCGACCATCGGCATCATGGCGGTGGGGGTTTCCCTGCTGATGATCGGCGGTGAATTCGACCTGTCCACCGGCGTGGCAGTGATCAGCTCGGCGCTGATGGCGTCGCTGTTCAGCTGGTATTTCTCAGTGAACGTGTGGGTGGGCGTGGCGCTGGCACTGGTGATGTCGCTGAGCATCGGCTTCATCAACGGCTGGATCCTGATCAAAACCAAGCTGCCCTCCTTCATCGTTACGCTGGCAACCTTCCTGATGCTGACCGGCCTGAACCTCGGTCTCACCCGGGCCATTGGCGGCAGCGTCTCCACGCCGTCGATCTCCACCATGGACGGCTTCGATTCCGCGAAGGCGGTCTTCGCTTCCTCGGTCACCATCGGGGGAGTGGACGTGCGGATCACCGTGTTCATCTGGATCGCACTGGTGGCCGTGGCCTCCTGGATCCTGCTGCGCACCCGGATCGGGAACTGGATCTTCGCCTCCGGGGGCGACGCCTACGCAGCCCGCGCCGTCGGAGTCCCGGTGGTGAAAACCAAAATCGGGCTGTTCATGGGCGTGGGCTTCTGTGCCTGGCTGCTGGGCATGCACAACCTGTTCGCCTTCTCCACGGTCCAGTCCGGTGAAGGCATCGGCAACGAGTTCCTCTACATCATCGCGGCAGTCATCGGCGGGTGCCTGCTGACCGGCGGTTACGGCTCCGCCGTCGGCGGTGCGATCGGTGCGTTCATTTTCGGCATGGCCAACAAGGGGATCGTGTACGCGGAGTGGAACCCGGACTGGTTCAAGTTCTTCCTCGGCCTGATGCTGCTGCTGGCCACCATCGTGAACCTGGTGGTCAAACGCCGGGCCGAACAGAGCTAGCGGACGGAGATCATTATGGAGACCCTGGACAGCGGCGCGGCGGCACGGCCGGACGGCGGAGCGCCGGAGGCCACGGACGCCGCCAACGGGCACCTGCTCATGCTGGCGGATGTCAGCAAGCGCTACGGCAACATCATCGCGCTGCGGGATGTCACCCTGGAGGTCGACGCCGGCCGCGTCACCTGCGTGCTGGGGGACAACGGCGCGGGGAAATCCACGCTCATCAAGATCATCGCCGGCCTGCACCCGCACGACGGCGGGACGTTCACGGTCCTGGGCGAGGAACGCCGGTTTTCCTCGCCCCGGGAGGCCCTGGACCTGGGCATCGCCGCCGTGTATCAGGACCTCGCCGTCGTCTCCCTGATGCCCATCTGGCGGAACTTCTTCCTCGGCTCCGAGCTCACCACCGGAGCCGGGCCGTTTAAGCGCCTGGACGTGCAGCGGATGAAGGAGATCACGCGGAAGGAACTGCAGGACATGGGCATTGACCTGCGCGACGTTGAACAGCCCATCGGCCAGCTGTCCGGCGGCGAGCGCCAGTGTGTGGCGATTGCCCGTGCCGTGCACTTCGGCGCCAAGGTCCTGATCCTGGACGAACCGACCGCGGCGCTGGGAGTGAAACAGTCCGGCGTCGTGCTGCGTTATATCCTGCAGGCCCGGGACCGCGGGCTGGGGGTCATCTTCATTACCCACAACCCCCACCACGCGTACCCGGTGGGCGACCGGTTCCTGCTGCTCAAGCGCGGCCGGTCCATTGGCTACTACAACAAGAAGGACGTGACACTGGGCCAGCTGACGGCGCAGATGGCCGGAGGCGCGGAACTGGAAGAGCTGGCCTCCGAACTGGAGGAACTGGGCAGCCACCAGGATGTGGTGGCCGAGGTGGAAGCCGAAGTGGCCGGCAGTGAATCCGGCCGCGCGTAGGGACCGGGGATCCGGCGGCGCGAAGAGCTGCCGCGGAGGCACCGGGTGAGGACGCTGCGGCTGGGGCTGGCCGGTGTTGGACGGATCGGTGTCCTGCATGCCGGAAACCTGGCCGCGCTTTCCGGGCATCCCCGGCTCAGGGGCTGTGAGATTTCCCTGCTGATTACGGACCCGGACGAAGCCCGCGGGCGGCAGGTGGCGGAAAGCCTGGACGCAGAGTTTGTTCCCTCGGTGGCGAAGCTGCTGGACCGGGGGATCGACGGGCTGGTGATCGCCGCCGGCACACCCACGCATCCGGACCTGATCCGGGCAGGAGTCGACGCCGGAGTGCCGGTCTTCTGCGAAAAACCCGTCGCCCTGGATGTAACCGCCGCCCTCCCCGTGGTGGACTACGTCCGGGAGCGGCACGGGACGGTCCAGATGGGACACCAGCGGCGGTTCGATGCCGGCTATCTGGAGGCCCGGCGCCGGCTGGAGGCCGGTGAGCTGGGTTGGATCCATTCCTTCTCCGCCGTCACCGGAGACATGGTTCCGCCCCCGGTGGATTTCCTGGCCACGTCCGGGGGTCTGTTCCGCGACTGCTCAGTGCACGATTTCGACATCCTGCGGTGGCTGACCGGGCGCAGCATCGTGGAGGTGTATGCCCGCGGCTCCAACAATGGAGACCCCGGCATTGGCCGGGCCGGGGACATCGACACCGGGCTGGTGCTGGTGACGCTCGATGATGGCACAGTGGGAACCGTAGCGGCCACCCGGTACAACGGCGCCGGCCATGATGTGCGCCTGGAGCTGCGCGGATCCCTGTCCTCGGTCACAGTGGGCCTGGATGGCCGGGCCGCGGTGCGTTCCGCCGAGGCGGATTTCGCGATGCCCGGCCAGCCGCCGTACCGGACCTTCGCCGAGCGGTTCGCCGCGGCCTACCAAGCGGAAATGCTGGCTTTCGCGGAGCTGGTCCTGGGCCGGCGCGACAACCCGTGTCCGCCGGAGGACTCAGTGGCTGCGTCCCAGGCCGCCGACGCCGCCCAGCTGTCCCTGCTGACCGGCGCCCCCGTGAAAGTGGGCCCCTGAGATCACGTCAAACGGTCAAACGCTTCCAGCAGCCGGGTGACCGAGCCGCCCAGATTCCATTCCTTGCCCAGCTTCTCCAGTTCGGCCCGCGCGTCTCCGGTGATCGGACGCAGCTGGGCGCCGGCGTCGTCGAGCGTGGGCACATCCAGGTCGCGGACCACCCGGACCACGGTCGGGGCCACCGCCAGGTAGTCGGCTGCCGCTGTGAGCTTCACCCGCATCGAAGCGGACAATCCGCTCTCCGGATCCTCAGCGGCGGCCAGCAGCGACTCGAGCGAACCGTACTCGCCCAGCAGCGACGCCGCCGTCTTTTCGCCAATTCCGGAGACGCCGGGCAAACCGTCGGAGGCATCTCCGCGCAGCGTGGCGTAGTCCGCATACTGCACCGGCAGCACCCGGTACTTTTCGACAATGGACGCCTCCGTCAGCACATCCAGGTTCTTCATGCCGCGGGCGGTGTAAATCACGCGAACGTCCCGGTTGTCATCGATCAACTGGAACAGGTCACGGTCACCGGTCACCACGTCCACCGGCAGGTCCGCGGAGCTGGCGTAGGTGCCGATCACGTCGTCGGCCTCATGGTCGGGAGCGCCGACGACGGCGACGCCGGCCAGTTCCAGCGTGCGCAGGATCATCGGGATCTGCGCCTCCAGCGGATCCGGGACCACCTCGACGTCGGGCCCGGTTTCCACCACCTCAGCGACCCGGTGTGTTTTGTAGGTGGGCAGCAGATCCACCCGCCACTGGGGTCGCCAGTCATCGTCCCAGCAAGCGATCAGATGGGTCGCCTGGTAGTCGGTGGTGAGCCGGGCGATCATGTCCAGCAGGCCGCGGACGGCGTTGACCGGGGTGCCGTCGCTGCGGCGGATCGTATCCGGCACGCCATAGAAGGCGCGGAAGTACAGGGACGCGGTATCGAGCAGCATCAGGCGCGGAGACATACGCCGATCCTCGCATGAATTGTGCGGCGCCGGGAGCATGCCCGCTGTCGGCTTGTGGTTCGCTTTTGGCCGCCGCCGGTCGCCGCGGGGGAGGACGTCGCCTAGGCTGGGAGCGTTTCACCGCGGCCGGGAAGGACCCTTTTGATTACCAGTGCTGGAATCCTGCTGTACCGGCGTACGGCTGCCGGACTGGAAGTGTGGATCGGACACATGGGCGGGCCGTTCTGGGCCCGGAAGGATACCCATGCCTGGTCGATTCCCAAGGGGGAATACCTGGAAGGCGAGGAGCCGCTGACGGCTGCCCTGCGTGAGTTCGGCGAGGAAATGGGTTCTCCGGCGCCCGACGCCGAGTACGCGTTGCTGGGCACCTTCCGTCAGTCCACGAAAAAGTCGATTACCGTGTTCGCCGCGGAGGCCGGGTTCGCTCCGGACCGGATCGAGAGTAATACCTTCGCGCTGGAGTGGCCGCCGGGCTCGGGGAAGCTGCGGGAGTATCCGGAGATCGACGACGCCGGCTGGTTCCCGGAGTCCGCCGCCCGCACCAAGCTGGTCAAGGGGCAGGTACAGGTTCTGGATGAGCTGATCCGCCGGCTGAGTGGGGCAGCTGCGGGCACCTGAATCCCGGGGCGGAAAGCTGAAGGGCCAAGTGGCCTTGAGGACAGCTCCTGTCCACAAGCCCTGCCACGATGGAAACCACTGGTCATCGGCAGGACAAACAGGAACCCTATGAAAGGACCCGCCCCATGCGCATTCTCGTCACCGGAGCCACCGGCAAGGTCGGGCGCCACCTCGCAGCTCAGCTTCACGGGTCCGGGCACACGGTCCGCGCGCTCACCCGCAACCCCGCCAGCGCCGAGCTGCCCGCCGGAATCGAGGCGATAGCAGGGGACCTGACTGACATCAACAGCCTTGAAGCGGCGTTCGAGGGCATGGACGCCATCCACCTGATCACTTTCGGCGGCGAGGGGGAGGATCTCACCAACGGAACGGAGATCGTCCGGCTCGCCGAGCGGTCGGGCATCAGGCGGGCCTCGGTCCTGGGCGGCTGGTCGCCGACCGGCGTCGAGGAAGCCCTGAAGGGCAGCTCCATCAGCTGGACCATCGTGCAACCGGCCGAGTTCATGGGCAACGCGCTCGATTTCGCACCCGAGGTCCGTGCCACACGCACGGTCTCCATGCTCGCCAACTACCCCAGCGCCGTCGTGCACGAAGCTGACATCGCCGCCGTCGCAGCCAAGGCGCTTACCACAGACGGGCACGGAGGCAGGGCCTATCCGCTGACCGGACCGGAGGCACTCACCCCGGCTCAGCGAACCCGCCTGCTCGCCGAGGCAACCGGCGAGCCAATCACGTTCGTGCCATTGAGTGAGGAGGCGGAGCGCGAGCGGCTTCGTGGCTATGGTTACGACGAGGACTACGTCGAGTTCGGCATCCAGCTGGCAACCAACCCGCCAGGGGCCGCCGACACGATCCTGCCCACTGTCGAAGAGGTAACCGGACGCCCTGCACGAACCTTCGCCCAGTGGGCAAGCCAGCATGCCGATCAGTTCTGAGCCGCGCCCTGAGGCTCTACAGCCCGCCCGGCATCCCGTCGGACAGCACAGGTTTTCGGTGACGGAACTCAGTCGGCGTGGTGCCCAGACAGCGCTTGAAGGCGGTGCTGAAGGAGTAGGCATTGGTATAGCCAACAGCATGGGCGATCTGCGAGATGGTGATGGTGTCCGGCCCCTGCAGGAGGAGCGCACTGATGACGACGGGATCATCACAGGCCATCCACGCAGATCCCGCTGAAGAACCAGGGATATCGAACCAGGTGCGGATAGTACTGACCACGAGGACATCCAGGAGGCGGTCGACGACGACCTGCGCGGCAGGACCATCGTGAGTGAGTTCGCGGGCCAGCAGTTCCACGAGGGTGCTGTCAGCGTTTTCCCGCCGGACGACGGCGAGTCGGGGCAGGGAGCGGGCAACGATGCCGCCGGCCTGATCGGGGCGTTCGTAGGTTCCCACGAGAAGCGATGTTTCACCGTCCTCCGCGTTACCCCACCGCCGAATACCGTGGCGCAATTGGTCACGAACGTCGTGTCCGTCGTCGGTGGTGCAAAGCTGTCCTGGGCCGATGTCGAAAGTCGGGACGCGGCCGGCCGCATCGGTTACCTCGTACGGTTCTGGCCCGCGGACAAGGACAACGTCCCCTTTCCCGAGCAGAACCCCGTCAACGCAGGCCTCACCCTGCGTCACGGCGAGGACGGTCAACGCCGCTTTGTCGCGGACCGTGATACCCCAGGGCGCGCTCATCTGCACCGCAAGGGCGAAAGCGCGGGCAGCTCGAGGGCCGTCAAGGAAATGGGTCAGCGGGTCCATTCCAGAAGAGTAGATGATGACGAAGGGTTTGCTGACTTATGGGCATTGGGCGTCTGGCGGCACGCCGGTTTAGTGGATGCATGACGATTCTTATGGACATGATGCAGGTCGCTGCAGTTGTTGGGGCGGCACTTGTCGGCGGCGTTTATACGGCTTTCTCGGTGATGGTAATGCCGGCGCTGCGGCGAAGCGGCGACCAGGCGGCGACCACCACGATGGTCGCCATTAACCGAGCAGCCGAACGTGGCCCGTTCATTGTGATCTTCGGTGCCGCCGCCATCACGGCGCTCGGGGTGGCGGTGACTTCTCTTCGCCACAACGACATGGGTGATCTCGCCTTAGCCGGAGCCTCTCTTGCCAGCACAGCGGTCACCCTGGGGGTAAACGTTCCTCTCAACCGTCGGCTGGACCAAGAAGGGGCTGCGTTCTGGCCGGCCTATCATCGCCGCTGGACTGCGGCGAACACGATCCGTGCCGTCGCAGCCATAACCGCTGTCGGCATCGCTGGGCACCGGTTTATCGGCGGCGGAACATAAGGCTTATAGCTATTGTTATGGTCAAAATATAATAATACGATGGAGGCATGCTGATCCGCCTGACGCCAGACAACGCGTCTCCTCTCCACGCGCAGATTGCCGATGCGATCCGCCAGGGAATTATTGAGGGCTCACTCGTTGACGGGGAACGGCTGCCCGCAGCGAAAGCGCTCGGCCAATCGTTGGGCGTGAGCCTGCATACTGTCCTGCACGCCTATCAGGATCTGCGCGACCACGGCTTGATCGAGTTGCGTCGGGGACGCGGCGCCGTCGTCAGGGCACCGGAAACGGCTACCCGTGAGCAGGCCACCCGGATCCTCGATGAGGCAGCCCGGCAGCTCGCAGAGCTGGGGCTGTCGAGCGAGACTGCACTCGCGTTATTTCGCCAACGACTCGATAAAGGAAGAGCCTCATGACGATGGACACCACACGCAGCCCGGCGCCCGAACCCGACCCCCGCTTCTGGCTCGGAGTGTTCCTCCCGGCAGCCGGAGTGCTCCTGGGTTCCCTGGTTCTTTCCCTCGGATGGAGCAGTCAGCTGCCCTCCTCCGTCGCTCAAAAGTGGGACTGGTCGACGCACGAGGTCATCACCGTCGCGTCGCTCTGGACGGGAATTCTCTCCCTCGCCGGCCCTTCTGCTGCGGCACTGATCTTTCTGGTGTTCCTGAAGTGGTCTGGAAAGCTCACCGGATGGGGACGCCGTCTGTCCATTGCCGCACTCACGGGGATCGCCGTTTTCACTGCCTCGTCGCTGCCCGTCATGCTGAGCGGTCAAGTCGGGCTCACCGATCCGTTGCTTGCCCCGGATCCGGGCATGATGATGGGCCTGACGGCAGCCCTCAGTCTCGCCTACGGCATCCTCGCAGCCCTCGTCGCCGGCGGACGCCCCCTGGCTGCCCCAACCGCAGGGGCCACGCCGACTCCGCCCCTTGAACTGGGGCCGAACGAAATCGCGGTCTGGACCACCAGCACCACCGCCTGGGTCTGCCTGCTCGGCGGAGGTGCGGCAGGGCTGATGCTCATCATCCTCGGCATTACGACGCCGCTCTGGGGCCTTGCGATCGCCGGCGGAATTCTGCTGGCACTTGGCATCGTCACCGGGCGGTGGACCGTCACCGTCGATCACAAGGGCCTCGCCTGCACTACCCTCCTGGGCCTTGGCCGTTTTACGGCACCGGCCACACCGGGAACGACTGCCGAAGCAGTCACCGTCCAAGGGCGGTCCGAGTTCCTCGGTTGGGGCATCCGGGTAGGAGGATCCAGCTCCATCGGTCTGATATTCCGGAACGGAGAAGCCCTCCGTGTTCATGGACCGAATGGCTACAGTCTGACCGTCACCACCACCGATGCCTCAACTGCAGCAGCCCTCTTCAACGCCCAAGCAGCAAGGCACCACACGACGCATTAGCACCGCGGACTTGCCGTCCGTTGAGGGATCCGCTGTTGGACAAGCGGATATCCCCAGCACGTGTGCGAGGCGTGGCAGTATCGTGCAATGACCGCCGATGCTTCATATCAGCTCCCGCCCCTGTATGAGTCCCTGACCTGGCTCACCCCGCTTTCCGAGGAACGTGCCGCTCACCTTGTGGCGTTCCTGTCCGACCCGGTGCCGGCTGAGGTTCTGGACATGGGGTGCGGATGGGGAGAATTGCTGCTTCGGGTTGTGGCGTCGGCCCCGCAGGCTCGGGGACACGGGGTGGACAGTGCGTCCGCATCCATCGACCGGGCGAGGCAACAGGCACTGACCCGTGGGCTGCTCAACAGAGTGACATTTGACTTGATGCCGGGGTTGGAAGCCCATGACCTCCGAGCAGACGCTGTCATCTGCATCGGCGCGAGCCAGATCTGGGGACCGCCGGTGGAGGACGCACAGCCGCTCGATTACGCGGCAGCCCTGCGCGCCCTTCGGGCACTGGTCCTGCCCGGCGGCCGACTCGTCTACGGCGAAGCGGTCTGGTCAGCAACACCGCATCCTGCTGCCACCGCGCCCCTGGCCGGACGTGACGATGAGTATCTGAGAGCCGATGCGTTGCGTGAGCAGATCCGCGCCGCTGGTTTCGAGGTGGTGGACGACGACCACGCAAGCCTTCAGGAGTGGGACGTCTTCGAGGCCGGGTATCGCGACAGGTATGCCCGTTGGCTGGAAGCGCACGATGCCCGCCATCCCGCCGCAGGGCAGGTCCGCCGGCACTACGAGGAGCAGCGCGCTGCGTATGAAGAGGGCTATCGGGGCGTACTCGGGATGGCCTATTTCTGCCTCAGGGGGTGAGTCCACGGCAACCCATCATCGCCTGGCATGCACACACGCGGGCGTTCCCACGAACAAACTGGAGGACTAGGCAGGCCAGGGAAGCTTGTGGTGCAAGGCATGCAGGGTCACGCTTCCGCCGTATATCGGGGAGGTGCCAAGCTCCGAAAAACCCCAGTGCCCATACATTTCCCGGACCCGGGATGCCTGACCGAAAACCCCCAGGACGGCATCCTGTTCGAGGCGGTCCGAGAGGAGCTCCCGGATGCATTGTTTGGCTATCCCGCGGCTTCGAAAGCTCTCGTCGACAGCAAGTTCCTGGACAATAACGGTTTCCGACGGCGAGAAAACCGCCTCCGGCGTTAGTGCCATCGCGTCGAGCCGCCGCAGCCAGGAGCTGTCCTGGTCAAGCCGCTGCGATAACGCAAAGCCGATCACGCGCCCCTCGTGCCTTGCCGCGACAAGCCGACCGCCAGGACCGGCAAGTGCTGCGGGACCCCACTGAGCAATACTCTGGAGTTCCTCAGGTGCTTCATTGTAGGGAGGGGCTGCGAAAGTCATGACAAAGAGGCTCACGATCTCAGCCCAAATATCCTCCGGTGCAACATTCTCGAACCGGACGTAGTTAATGCCGTGCTCAGTCTCTCTCATTGTGACTCAGCCTAGGTCCCGCGGCAGCCAGGCTGTGGAAATGACTGCATGGAGCCGTAACGTGTTCGAGGCACGGCAGCGCGCGCTTCTCAGGAGAAGGCCTCCCCGTAGCCCTTCGCTGAGAATCCCAGGGAATTTTCGGCTGCCGGCGGCAATAAATATTTAGTGCACTTGATTTCGCCCAAGTGCTTGCGCAGGGACGGCAAACGGAATCCAATGGCCCAATGACGAAAGATCCCGGCACGGCCACATCAAAACCACAAACCGGACTGAAGCGGGCAATCGGCGTGCCCCTGCTCTTCGCGTTTATCGTGGGCGACACCCTCGGTGCCGGCATCTACACCCTCGTGGGCACCATGGCGTCCGACGTCGGTGGCGCAATCTGGATACCCCTCCTGATTGCACTGGTCGTCGCACTGCTTACCGCCGCAACCTACGCGGAGCTGATCACCAAATACCCGCACGCCGGGGGAGCCGCGCGCTATGCCGACCGGGCCTTCGGCATCCCCTACGTGTCCTTCCTCGTTGGCTTCCTGATGATGGCCTCAGGAATCACCACGGCCGCTGCCCTCGCGAACGCCTTCGCGGGCGACTACCTCACCGCACTCATCGATGTGCCGTCGGCCCCCGCAGCGATCGTGTTCATCATCCTGCTGACCCTGATCAACCTTCGCGGCGTCAAGGAGTCCCTCGCGGCGAACCTCTTAGCTTCCATCATCGAGGTATCCGGTCTCGTCATCGTCATCGTCGTCTGCGCCATCGTCTTCGCCTCCGGCAACGGCGAACCTTCCCGGCTCCTTGAGTTCGCCCCGGATGTACCGCCCTTCCAAGGCGCCTTCGCGGCATCGATCGTCGCCTTTTTCTCTTTCCTTGGTTTCGAGGCGGCGGCAAACATGGCCGAGGAAGTGCGCAACCCCTCCAAGGCTTACCCCCGCGCACTGTTCGGTGCCATCTGCACCGCCGGCGTCGTGTATCTCCTCATCGCTCTGGGGGCGGTGATCGTCCTGCCTCCGGCCGAACTCGCCGAGTCCACGGGGCCCCTGCTCGACGTCGTTGCCGCCAGCGGCGTCGGAATCCCGCCCGGACTCTTCAGCATCATCGCCCTGATCGCCATTGCCAACGGAGCACTGCTGTTCATGGTTATGGCCAGCCGCGTCGGCTACGGCTTGGCTGAGGCGGAACTGCTGCCCCGCGCCTTCGCCCGGGTGCTTCCGGGCCGCCGCACCCCCTGGGTCTCCATTGTTGTTGTTGCCGGATTGACGATCATCCTTACCCTCGTGGGAAACGTCGCCACACTTGCCGAGACCACCGTGCTGCTCCTGCTTCTGGTGTTCCTTTCCGCCAACGTCAGCGTCCTCGTCCTGAAAAAGGACAAAGTGGACCACGACCACTTCAGCGCCCCACGGATTCTGCCGGTCCTCGCGATCATTGCGAGCATCGCACTCCTCTCGCAGCAGACCGGGATCATCTGGCTCGGCGCCGCCGCCTACATCGTGGTCGGATCCCTGCTGTTCCTGGCGGCCCGGGCGGGACGCAAACACGAGGAACGCTCGAACGCTGGTTAAAGCAGCCACAGGCGCATAGGCTTTGCCGATGATCAGCACTGCTCGGCGGTCCAAGAAGGCTTGGGTTTGGATCTGCGGGCTGATCGTTTTGTTGAACGCCCTCAATTTCGGTCTTCAATCCGGGCTGTGCGTCGACTACATCCCCGAATCCGGAGCGGGATCCACGTGCACGGCAGGACCAGCCCTTGGTTGGCCAGGCAGTTTCTCATTGGCCCTTGTCAGTGTCATTGCGCTCGGATACTGCATCATTCGCCTCATCCGAGTTCCGCGCTGAGGGATCAGACAACCGCCAACCATGCCATCTTGAGGTCATTGGAGCCCCCGAGATCTTCGCCTAGGGTGGAGACAGCATCCGAATTTCGGGGCTAAAAAGGGGGACTCTCATGCTGGCATGGATGGCAACACAAGGCGCAAACCCGGTGATACCCAATCGATGGGAATTCACCGTCCTCGGCATCGGGGTGCTCGCCCTGCTCTTTCTCATCGTCGCTGTCATTGGCATTGCGCGCTCCCGCCATCTCTCCGGCACCGCACAGGCAGTGTGGATCCTCGTGGTGCTTGCCTTCCCCGTAGCCGGTCCGATTCTCTGGCTGGCCATTGGCCGCCGCTCCACCACCACGGATCGCGACGCCGAAAAAAGCACTGAAAGCGGCGTCAGATAAGGAAGTGCCCTTCAACCCTGCAAAAAAGTGACCTGCATGAGCAGGCTGCCGGTCACCCACTCTTCGATGGGCTGGACTGGCTGAGGGCTGCAGGCACGGTGCAGCGGCTGACAAGGCTGAGGAAATCGCTGCTCGCCGGCAAGCGGTAGTCACCGCCGTCGGGCGAATGCTGGGCGGCCAAACCTGAGGCAGCGAAAGCCACAGGGGAGCCGCCACAAAACGGATGACGCCGTTCACCCGGAATTCGCGGGCAGCGATGCCTCTCGATGGCGTGTTTCGGACCTCAATCCCAGATAGGTGCCGCTGATGATGAGGGCGGCACCGAGGATCCCCGCAAGCGTGAGGCCCTCCTGGCCGATGGTGACACCGATGAGAACGGCCCAGATGGGTTCGGTGCCCATGAGCAGACTCACCCTGGAGGCCGATGTTTGTTGGATGGCCCAGGTCTGGATGAGGAAGGCGAACACGCTGCACGCCAACCCCAGGTAAAGCACACCGGCCCATTCACCGGCATCGAAACCGCGCACTGCCCGGAGCACGCCGGGGCAATCGGCGAGGGTGTACACGACGGCGCACACCGCACTTTGGATCAGGGTCAAATTCAGCGCGCTGTGGCCGCGTCCCCGGGTGAGCGCGGAGACCGCGGTGACGTGAACGGCGCGCACAGCCGCTGCTGCCAGCACGAGCATGTCCCCAAGGGTTGGTGCGGCGAATCCGTCGGCGGAGACCAGGAGGCAGACCCCCACGACCGCCGTGATCCCCGCAATGAACACCATGCGCGGTACCCGTACCCGGAAGGCGATGCTTTCAGCGAAAGGGGTGAAAACAACCACGAGACTGATGATCAGCCCGGCGTTTGTTGCGCTGGTCCCCGCGATCCCGTGGGTTTCGAGGATGAGCACCGCAGCCTGCGTCAGGCTCAGCACGACGCCGACGACGATTTCGCGGCGTCCGGCCCGGCGTCGGCTCCAGATCATCCTGATCAATGCCAAGGCCACCGTGGTGATGAGGAAACGCAGCGAGAGGATTACGGTGACGCCAACCGTGTCGGTCAGGGTTTTGGCGGCAAGGTAGCTGCTGCCCCATGCGACGGCGACCATAAGCAGCAGGAGGTCCACTCTTCGCGCAGTGAGAAGCGAGATCAGGCTTTGCCGTTGACCGCTGATGCGCGGGACGGGAGTTATGGAGGAGGGCACGCCATAAGTCTTAGGGAGCCGCATCGATAAGACGAGAGGGCAATTTCTGAATCCATAGTTTAGATTCTCCTTATGGATCTTCATCAGCTGCGCTTACTGAGGGAACTTGGGGACCGGGGCAGTCTCGCTGCCGTCGCCCGCTCCCTCCATGTCTCCGCATCAGCTGTCTCACAGCAGCTCACGGCGTTGCAGAGGCGAGTCGAGGTTCCCCTGACCGAACGGCGGGGACGTAATCTTGTCCTGACCGGCGCCGGCCAGGCCTTGGCCCGAGCCGCCGTCGACATTAGTGTTGCGATGCGCTCCGCTGAGCAGGCCGTCAGCCACTACCTTCAAGATCCCAGCGCGACAGTGAGCCTTTGTGCGTTCAACAGCGCCGGCCTCACGTACTTCGGCCCCCTCCTTCAGTCACTGGCCGGTGACGGCAGCCCGCGGCTGATCTGTTCCGATAAGGATGTGGGACAGGAGGATTTCCCGGCCCTTACCGCCGATTACGACCTGGTCATCGCGCACCGCCTCGAGCACAGTGCGCCGTGGCCCGAAACGGTCACGGTCATGCCGCTGGTGCGCGAGCCCCTGGACGTCGCCATGTCGGACCGGCACCCTCTCGCCGGCGCTCCAAGCGTCAGCATCGGCGACATCATCAACGAAGAATGGGTGTCCGTTCAGGACGGGTTTCCGCTCCTGCCCGCATTGCAGGCGATTGCCGTTCATGCCGGCCAACCCCTCCGGATTACGCACCGGATCAACGAGTTCTTCATTGCTGCGGCGGTCGTGTCCGCCGGCCCGGCCATCGCATTGATGCCCCGCCACACCGCTTCCCCGCCGGCGGGGAGCGGAATCGTCCTCAAACCGATCCGCGATTTACCGCTGGCCAGGCGTGTTGACCTCCTCTGCCGGCCTGAAGCCCTCCAGCGGACCGCAGTCCTGCAGGTCGCGGACGCGCTTCGAAGGATGCCAGCGGATGATGTGGGATGCTCGGGTCCATGACCATGCCACGCCTTCGGCCCGCGGAAGTAACCGACCTGCCGTTCATCCTCCGCCAGGAACGCGAGTACATCGAGACCATCGAGCCGGATGCCCAGCAGGGATGGCTGGCCGCTCTGGACCTAAACCTCGCGGACTGGATCGATTCCCTGCCCCGGACGCTGTTCTGCATCGACCCGGAGGGCAACCCGCTCGGATACGCGATATGGAGTGTCGATGGTGACACCGCAACCCTTGTCTCGATCAATGTCCTCGGCAGCCGGCGGCACGAAGGACTCGGACGGTTTCTCCTGGAAGGGTTCGAGCAAAGGGCCGCCACAGACGGAGCACGGGTTGTGGAGCTCGGTGTCCACCACACCAACGAGGCAAGCATGCTGTACGAGGGCGCCGGTTATGGGAGTACGGGCCGGGACGGCGAATACGTGATGTTCAGTAGAGTCCTCAGCGGATCCTGACCCCTGCTTAGAACGAGCCGAGGCCTTTACCGATGAGGACCACGCCAATAACGAGCAGAAGGACGGCCATGACGGTCGCGTTATTGTGCACAAGCCATTGACGAAGGGTCTCGAGTCGGGGAGCCATCCGGTCCGCGGCAACGAGGTATGCGATCACAGGGATGGCAACGGTCGACGCCGCGATGATCGTAAAAATGGAGATTGCGAGAGCTGATTCCCCAACGCCCAACCCGCCGAAGCCGATGGCCACTCCTGCGGCTACGCCCATCAGCAGGTTTTTGGGGTTAAGGCCGGAGAGCGCGAATCCGAGCAGCAGGGCCCTGCCTGCGGTCATCGAATCGATGGCTGTCATCCACTTTGGCAGTGGCGGTTGCGCGCCGCGCGTGGGCTTGGAGCGCCACTGCTTCAACGCCAGGAGCAGCAGCAAAAAGCCGAGCACGATCTTAATGATTCCGGCGACAGGGCGGGAGCTGTTCCCGTCACTCTCAGTGAGCAGTGAGGAAGCAACGGTGAACACGACGACGGCGGCCACCACCCCGAGCACCCAGCCAAGGACGAACCCGACACTGGTGCCGCGTGCACTGGGAGAGAGCAGCATCAGGATCGCCGCGATGACGGGAATCGGGCTGATGGCAATCCCCAGTGCGAGGGGAAGGATCTCACCGATAACGAAAGTCATGGTTTCTCCTCACCAGTGGCCCGCCGTGTTAAACCGGAACGATGGGGGGAAGCCGGTATGTTCCGTCGACGATCTCGGAGTCCCCGCCATACGCGCGGATGATGACGGTAAAAGGTCCCTCCGGTGATGGAAGCCAGTTCGGTACTGCCGTCTCCGCCGGACGTGTGTGCCGTACCTCGAGGGTCAGTGATCCGTCGTCGTCGTAGATCAACCCCGGGGTGATGCGGTTGCCGGCGGCGTCGACAAGCCATCCGCCGTACCATGCGATGGCAGGCGGCAACCCATAGAGGCCCTTCTTGGCGCCGACGTTGCGCCGGTCATAGCCGTCCGCCATCTGCTCACGCGTGCCGAACATGCCTGTCGAGGTGCTGGCTGCGCCTGCAACCTGGTCCAGATGGGCCTTCCCCTCAGCGAGTCCTTGGGCGAAAGCACCGCGGGCGGCGTCGTCGAGCTTTAGTGTGCGGAACCGCCCGCTGCCGTCCAACCCGATGGATGCGAGCCGTTCCCGCACCTCGCGGTCCTCCTCCAGCACCGGGGCGAATCCCAGCAGCATGTCCAGATAGTCATAGAAACCCAGCCCGTTTGCCGCCGCTTCGTTCCACTCCGGCCAATCAGCGGCTTCAACGGCCGGTGGGGCGGTGCCGGCGTAGTCGTGCCACGGCCGAACATCGTAGGAGTGTTGGATCTCCCGCAGGGCTGCGAGGTCACCGTCGGTGAAAGCCGTCCGCCCCAGGCATCCAACGACGTCGGTCGAAGCCCGGATAACCCCATCAAATCCCTCGGGCGTTCCGCCGGACCAGGACGGACCAGCCAGCAAATAGCGGCCGGGTCCGGTGCCGGTGGTGGCCGAACTGACGTAGCCGGCATAAACGGTGTAGAGGTCATGGAACGGGAGGATGTAAAAGCACGGTGAATTGCCCGGCCCAAACCTTTATCTTGCGGCGGGCCAGGGGCAGCTAGCGTGTTGACGCCACGAAGATCTGGGCTGGCCCGGTGAGCGTGGCCGTCACCGGATCCCCGGCGTACAGGATTTTCGCTTCGGGCTCCATTTCCGCGGTGACTTCGTTGACGGTGATGGCGGCATGCTCCATCGCGGCCAGCACAACGCTGAACGGCCCTACTCGAATGGACTTTGGGTCATTGCCCACGACCACACGCCGCAGATCCAGGTCGTCGCTCCAGAGCGGAATCCGCTGCTCTCCGTCGCCAACGTCGAGCACGGGCAGGGGACATGGCTGGGGCTGTCCTGCGTATGTCAGATGCTGCAGTTCGCAGAGGTCCACGCACCCCTTGGTCAAACCGGCGTGCAGCGCATTATCGGAGATGCCCATAACCACCACGGCCTGGCCGGATAGATAGGTGTGCATGCACCCCGGAGGTATCACTGTCGCCTGGCCGGGATCGAGCTGGATCAGCTTCATGCAGAGCGCCAGTAGGATGCCCCGGTCGTGGGGGAATTGCTGCTGCAGGCGCCGTACGACGGTCACTGCTTCCGCCGCCGCTCCTTCGAGGGGCTGGGCCCGGTCCACGGCGTCGGCCGTTTCCCGCAGCGCAGCGGTCAGTTCGGAGGACGACATGCGCAGTATCGAGTGGATGGCGGTCTCATGGCGGAAGGAAAGATAGGAGCGAAGCCAGGGCAGTTCCAGCCCGGAAGAGATGGCTTGAAGTTCCTCGGTGGTCCGCTCCCCGGCAAGCAGACGCAGTGGTGTGAGGGCTACGGCAACCTCACACTTTGGGTTGCGGTCCTTGTAATTGCGGTTTCCGGCGGCCATCGGCACGCCCCTGGCCTGTTCCCGGACGAATCCGGCCAAGGCCTGTTCCCAGTGTGGGTGCAGCATGATCGGCGGCGGGACATCGGCGTCCAGGACCTTCAGGCGGAAGGGAAACGGCGAGCCTGACCCCGAGTGCGTTGGCGGGACTGCGAGCGGCATTTCCCCGGCGAACCGCTCCAGTGTTTGCCGATAGGTCGCAGGATCCCAATCAATGAGCAGGCCGCGCGAGGGCAGCGGTGCACTGCTGGAGGGTGCTACGGACCTTGAGAACTCGGAACCAGTACGCACGAGGGGCACTTACATCACCAGGTGGGACAGAAACGGATCTATTGGATCGGGCGGAGGGGGCAGCGGCCACACAACCGAATCATTTAATTATAGTTACCCCGACGGACAGCGAGTGTGGATCCAGGGCCGGTGGCGCCGTGATTTTCTGCTCAGGGCACTGAGTCGGACGATACTCCATCGGAGAGCGGCCAGGTCTGGGAAGCAGGCACCACCAAGCTGAAAGCGAGCCGCAGAAGGATGGATGGAGCGCAATTCCGGTTAGCCTGTTGAGTCACCATAAATTAAGGCTAGGCGTGATTCCGCAGGTTACGAGTTTCGATTGGAGAACTAAATTATTCAGCACCGGGGGAAGTTTCTTGGCCCGCTCTGTCTTGTTGCCGTGGTGCTCGGTGCCGCAGCAGGCGGCCTGGCTGGAGCAGCGGTGAGTGTCATCTCGGAATTTCAGGCGCATTTTGATCCGAAGTTTGTGGGCTGGGGATCAGGATCCTCGTGGCTGAGCGCCGCCGTCATCGCTGGCGTCATTGGAGCTGGCGTCGGATTAGGTGCCGGCCTCGTGAGCTTCCTTGGCGCAGCCGCAGGGCTGCTGCTTCTGGTGGGAAAGCCGCACCGCGGGCGGCCGGGGCTGTCTGTCGGCGCAGCAGCCGGGCTGGGGGCGGCAATGTCGACCACGTTCGCCGCCTTCTTGCTGCTTCCCTCTCTTGGGTCGAACCTGGCAGTTCTTTTTATCGGGGTCGGGTTTGTGCTCGTGTGCGGTACATCGGCTGCATTCCTCGCCACCCGTGTCAGAGGATATACAGACCGCAGAACGCGGTTCGATCAATCATCCAGTTGACTCGCTGCCTATGCCGAATAGGCTGACCGGATGGAAACTGAAAGGGAGCCGGGATATCTCGGGATGTCCAAAACCTGGTTTTATCGCGCACTTATTGCCGGCATGATCGTCGGTCCAATATTTGCAGGTGCAGCCCAGCAGTGGTGGGTTACGACTATCACTATTCTTGTTGCTGTTGCTGTTGGCAGCGTCTGGTCTGGTCTGTGGCGCCGACACGAGCGGCGTACCGCCAAAGGACCGCTGGAATAACAGCACGCGGGAAGTGCCTAGGATGTAGGCCTGTCCGGCAACTGGGCGAGGCGGCGTTCGTAGGCAGCGTTGCGTTCCTTGTGGCTGAGACCGATCTGCAGCACAGGGGCCAGCGCGATGTGCGCATACAGTTCGATCTCAGTGTCCCGCACCAACCAGACAGCGGAACGGTTGTCGTGCAGGGACAGCCGTTCATCGAGCGGGGGCCCGCATAGCCGAATGAGGCCGGTCCTGATGCCGTCATATCCTGCCTTGACGGCTGCGACGACATCCCGTTCATGCTCGTAGGCGAAGAAGTTGAGACTAAAAAGGGATCCGTCCATAGCCAACCAGGAAGCGTTCTTCGTGGTGATGCGGCGTGTTTCGAAGGATCCGCGCGTGACTCCCAGCAGTGCGTCGTCGTCGTTGTGATCATCCGCTGGCTTGAGCTCGCACCCAAGGTGCTCAAAGTAGGTGCAGAACTGGTTGCTCATCGACGGCCAAGGCTCCGCCAAGACCGCCGAAATGAAATTCACGATGGCGCCCGGCTGTAGTTCGAGGGGTTCCGCGCGTTCCCGGGGCGTGTTCATGTCCCTTGAACCAGCCCGGCGACGCGCAGTGCGCACTCCAGGGGAGTGTCGGCTCCTGTGATGACGAGGTCGGTGGCGAGGGAGCGCATTCCCGGATCATCGAGCCACTCCGCCATGAAGTCGTGCCCCGAAC
Organism: Arthrobacter gandavensis; assembly: GCF_009192735.1. Classification (GTDB taxonomy): domain Bacteria; phylum Actinomycetota; class Actinomycetes; order Actinomycetales; family Micrococcaceae; genus Arthrobacter_B; species Arthrobacter_B citreus. The sequence goes on along the minus strand of NZ_VTFU01000001.1, from coordinate 885,001 downwards.
TAACCCAATCCGTCCCCTTCGTGGTCAGTGACCGCCGTTTGAGCTCGGCCAGGTCCGTTGCCCGCTCGCCCGTGGGCAGCAGCAGAACCACGGTTGAGACCTTGGCCGCGGCAGCCTGTACGTCCGCAAAACAAGCAGCGTCGGTATAGGAGGAATGCCCGGCGCCCAACGCCAGTACAGCATCCGGATGGTCTTCCACAGCTCTGCGCACGGCATGGGCGCGTGCGGGTTCCCACTCCCGTTCGGCCGCCACCCGTCCCACCTGAGCGGTGCGCCGCACCAGCCGGTCGATGCTCCAATCAACCTCGGCGTAGTAATCAGCACCAATCTCATCCAGATCCACAAAGGGAATACCCAAGAGGTCCGCGGTTAGGGTGCCGATGGTCGATTTCCCAGCTGCCGCGGGGCCAATGAGTAAAAGAGCGGGTGACGTGGACACGTTTTTGATCATGCCGCCTAGCTGTCGTGGCTGCTTGCCGGCTTCGCAGCGGCAGCGTCCCGGGCAGCAAGCTGGCGCTTGTACCAGGGATAGGTGATCAGACTGCCGAGCGATACCACCACCATCAGGCCGGCCAGAAGCCATTCGCCGGTTATGGCGAAATAGACGGCCATGATCAGGGTAATGGCGGTGGGCACATAGATGGCGCGGGTGAGGACCTTCTTTGCAGGGAGGTCGCCGCGGGCATGGTTGCTCATGTTCGCTTTCTTTTCGATGCGTCAGGACGCGGTGCTCAGAGTGCTTGCGGTTACTTTGTGCGGCCTCGGTGTGAGGCGGAACACGCCGCCGCCCCAGCCTAGGCCATGAATGGCTTATGGCGGCTCCGGTGGAATCATGGCGGAATGACTACTCTCGATTTGCGCGCCTTGCCCGCGGGGGAGGTGGAGCTGCACGACGCACGTCGAGGGCTCCGCCGGTCCGTGGAGCTCGAACGGTTCGAGATCGGCGTCGTTCCCATCACTCAGGCCAGCTATGCGAAGGTTATGGGCGCAGCTGGATTGTCCCTCCTCTCGCCAGCTGTGGACCTGACCTGGCTTGACGCGGTCAATTTCTGCAATGCTGCGTCGGTCTTGGAGGGGCTGGCGCCGGTGTACCTGGTGAACCGGGAAAGCGTGACGTGGCAGACCGAAGCCGGCGGATATCGGCTGCCCACAGAAGCCGAATGGGAATACGCCTGCCGGGCACGGACAACGGGTCCGCACTACGGACTCCTCGAACGCATCGCATGGACGGCCGCTGATGAGGTGGGCCAACCTCAGGCTGTGGGGTTGAAGGAACCCAACGCTTACGGCCTGCACGACACGCTGGGGAACGTTTGGGAGTGGTGCTGGGATTTGCTGGACCCGGCACGTTATGGGAACTATCGGGTTTTCCGCGGAGGTGGATTCGCCGACCAGCCGTGGAGCGTCCGTGCATCCACCCGCCGCGGCGGCGCCCCCGGGATGAAGCATCCTGACGTCGGCGTACGGGTGGCAAAAGGCGGCTTCTCCACGGGCCAAGCGGCACAAGGCTGGTCAGCCCAGGCAGACGCCGAGCGGGGAGCAATCAAGGGGCCGCTGCCATCCGGCTGGACGCCCCTCTCCACCTGCGAACTTGGGTGATTCTTCGCGATCGGCAGGAAAATCATGTGCCCGAGTATGCCATCAGCCGTGGCACGCACCCCGGAAAGCGGGAACCAATAACGACGGCGGCGGCGCGAGTAGTACCCCCGGCCAGCGGTTTCGGGGCAGACAGGTATCCGCAGCACGGCGCCGCCGATACGCTCGAAAGGTAGGTCAGCGCGAGAACTCCGGCTTCTGGAGGTAACCCATGCCCGCCCACCCCATGGACTCCGGTTCAAAAAACGACTCTGATTGGAACAATGGCTCCGGTTCCGGCACAGACTCCGGTTCCAATACCCGCAGGGTCAGCCACGCCAAGGAACATCATCCGTATTACTCGCCCCGGCTGTGGTTACTGCCGCTGCTGGTGCTGCTGCTCCTGGGCGGAACCGGCACTGCGCTCTACATCGGCGGGCTGGGCAGCCCCGGCACGCACCTTAATCACTTTCCCATAGCCGTCGTTAATGAGGATGCCGGCGCCGAATCGCCCGACGGCGGCGGGCGGGAAGACCTCGGCGCGACGATCACCGACCAAATGACACAGGGATTCTCCCGGAACGACGAGATAGACCTGAGGCAGCTGTCCTGGGACGAGGCCCAGGACCAGATGCGCAAGGGGCAGATCCATGCCGCCGTCGTCATCCCCGAGTCCTTTTCGGCGGACGCGCTGGCCCTGGTGAGCGGAACACTCTCGGAAGATGCTGTGTCCCGACCCTCCGTCACCGTGTACACCAACCCCTTGGCCGGCCCGCTGGCCAGCAGCTTGGCGACGGGCGCCGTCAACCCGGCGCTGGACCAGGCCAACAAGAGCGTGGGGGAGCAGCTGACGTCCGCGGCGCAAACCGCCCAGACCGCAGCGCAGGCCCAGCTGGACCGGCAGCTGCGAACGGCGGGCGCCGAGCTGCCGACTCAGCTGGAGCAGCAGTTGTCCCCGAAACTGACCGGGACGTCCGCCGATCTGCTGAGCAGCCCCATCCAGGTCACCACCACCGCCTACGAAACACCGCCGGAAGGCACGGCGCTGGGTATGGGGGCGTTCTTCTACTCGGTGCTGCTGATGGTCGTGGGAGTTGCCGGTTCCGTTGCCATTCATTTCTTGGTGGATTCCCGGCTGGGCGTTCTGCCCATTGAGCTGGGGCCGCGTTTTGTCCTGGGACCGCCGGTGCGCCCGGCCCGCTGGGTCACCTTCTTCACCAAGTGGGGGATCGTTGCCCTCGCAGCCCTGCCGACCGCGGGGCTGATGATGTGGGTGGGCTCCGCCGTCGGCATGCCGATTCCGCACGGGGGCTGGTACTTCCTCACCACCTGGCTGTCCATTGTCACAGTGTCGGCCGTAGCGTTCGCGCTGATCACGGTGCTGGGCAGCGCCGGAATGATTGTGTCCATGATCTACATCGTGTTCATGGGCCTGCCCGCGGCCAGCGGCGTGGTCCCGCTGGAGGCTCTGCCGGGGTTCTTCCGGTTTATCGCCCGCGGTGAGCCGCTGTATCAAATGACCATGGCGAACCGGGCCGTCCTGTATTTCGACGCCGATGCCAGCGCGGGGGTGCAGAGCGGGATCATCGGCATGCTGATCCTCATCATCATCGCGGTGGTTGTGGCAATGATCTTCGCGGTGCTCTATGAGCGGGCCTTCGGCCGGCGGAAAGCCCAGCTGCCGGCAGGGCCCGGGACTGCAGGGACGAGGACTGCGCCGGCACCTGCGGCGTCCGCAGCTGCAACGCCAACCGGTCCTGCATCACCCTCCGGTCCTGCAGCACCATCCGGTCCCGCGGCGCCCGGCACGGGTCCGCGGCACGCGGACACCTGACCTGCCCCGGAGCTCCGGGGACAATAACAACCAAGGAGGAGCAATCCCATGAAGGCCTGGCAGTTCACCGGCACCAATAATCCGCTTCAACTCAACGAAGTCCCCGAGCCGCACGCCGGCCCCGGTCAGGTGGTCGTCGAGGTCAAAGCCGCAGGGGTTTGCCACTCCGATGTCACTGCCCTGGACGATCCCGGCTGGATGCCGCTCTTCTTCGAGCTCCCGCGCACCATGGGCCACGAGAACGCCGGCGTGATCACCGAGGTGGGCGAGGGGATGGAGCACTGGAAGGTGGGCGACCGGGTGGGCCTGGCACCCGTGATGAGCGACGGCGACGCGCTCGGCTACGGGAAATGGGATGGAGGATTCGGCCCCAAGCTGCTGGCCACCGACGACAACCTGGTGCGCCTGCCGGACGAAGTTCCCTTTGACCTGGCCGCCATGGCCACCGATGCCGGGCTTACCGCCTACCACGCCATTATGGCTGTGGGCGGCGCCAAAGCGGGCATGAAGGTGGGCGTCATCGGCCTCGGCGGGCTGGGCTATATCGGTGCCCGGGTTGCCGTACTGGCCGGCGCCGAGGTGTACGGCGCTGAAATCAACCCCGAGACCCGCCAGCTTGCCGACGAAATCGGGTTGGCGGGCGTGGCGGAGTCCATTACGGATTTTAAGGACAAGAACCTGGACCTCATTGTGGACTATGCCGGGTTTGGCACCACCACGGCGGCCGGCGTCGAGACCCTGGCCGAATTCGGGACACTGGTCCAGGTGGGCATGGGCAGGCTGGAAGCGACCATCAACACTTACCCGATCATCATCAATCAGCTGTCCATCAAGGGTTCAAAGTCCGGCACCAAGGAGGACCTCGAGGCGCTGTATGACCTGATGAAGTCCGGCAAGCTGAACCCGCCGATGAACGTCATCACTCAGGCGGAGATTCCGGAGGCTATCGACAAGCTGCGGGCGGGCGGCGTCGTCGGGCGCTTTATCGCCGTCTACTAGCCGCTCCGAGGGGCCGGTTGCCGAACGGCGCTCAGCCGGCTGATGCGGAGGAGTCCGACGACGCCGGCCGGGCCCGCAGGTGCGCCCGCTCACCCTGCGGGCCGAACAGGGCGATGAACTCGACGGCGTTCAAATCGGCGGTGCCCATCCAGTGCGGCAGGCGGGTGTTGAACTCCGCGGCTTCTCCGGGTTTCAGGACCAGTTCCTGCTCACCCAGGATCAGCCGGAGTTTGCCGCTGAGGACGTAGAGCCATTCGTAGCCCTCATGGGTGCGGGGGTCCGGCACCGATGGTTTGCGCTGTGCCGGCAGGATGTACTTGAAGGCGCTGATGCCGCCGGCCTTTTCGGTGAGCGGAATGATGACGGCTCCTTGGCGTTTGATGGGCTGCATGTGCACGCGGGGATCTCCGGTGGCCGGCCCGCCCACCAGCTCGTCGATGGTGACGCCGTAGGTCCTGGCCAGCGGCAGCAGCAGCTCAAGGGTGGGGCGGCGCTGCCCGGATTCCAGCCGGGACAGTGTGCTGACGGAAATGCCCGTGGCCGCGGACAACGCCGCCAGCGTGGTGTTCCGGTCCGACCGGAGCGTGCGGAGCCGGGGCCCGACTCCGCGCAGCGTGTCGTTTTCGTCGATGCTCATGGTTTGAGTTTGCCATACCAGCAAGAATCTTTGCTGCTTGGCTCCCTTCGGATCGAGACTGGGATGACAGCCGGAGGAAGTCTCCGGCACCACCAGCCCAGGAGGAAACCATGCCGGCGAACAAAAGCTCAACAACGGAACAAACTGCGGAGTACGACGTCGTGGTCATCGGCGGTGCCGCAGCGGGTCTCAGCGGGGCATTGGCATTGGTCCGGGCGCGGCGTTCCGTGGCGGTGGTGGACGCCGGAGACCCCCGAAACGCACCCGCGGCCCACGTGCACAATTATCTGGGACGTGAAGGCACGGCGCCGCGGGATCTGTACGATGTTGGCCGCGGCGAAGTGGCCGGCTACGGCGGCACACTGATAGCAGACACGGTTTCCACTGTGTCCCGGAATTCCGACGGCCGGTTTGATGTGCGGCTGTCGGGCGGCCGCGTGCTGCGGGCGCGCCGGGTGCTGGCGGCTTCCGGTGCCCGTGATGTGCTGCCGGACGTCCCCGGACTGGCGGAGCACTGGGGGACCGGCGTGCTGCACTGCCCCTACTGCCACGGCTGGGAAGTCCAGGGCCAGGGCATTGGCATCCTCGCCACGGACCTGGGAACGTCCGTACACCAGGCGCTGCTGTGGCGGCAATGGAGCGACGACGTCGTCCTCTTCCTGAACGGGTGCGGCGAGCCGGATGGCGGGCAGGCCGAACAGCTGGCCGCCCGCGGTATTCGGGTGGTCAGCGGCAAGGTGGCTGGCGTGGAAGGCGGTTCCCGGTTGGAGGGGGTCCGGCTGGACTCCGGAGAGCTGGTGCCGCGGCATGCCGTGGTGGTGTTCTCGCGGCTTAGTGCCCGGGCCGGATATCTGGCGGATCTGGGGATCAGGCCCGAGGAGCAGTTCATGGGGGACCTGTCCATCGGCACCGCGGTGGCCGTGGATCCGATGGGAGCCACCGCCGTTCCCGGGGTCTACGCCGCCGGAAACCTCGCGGTGCCCATGATGCAGGTGATCGGCGCGGCTGCAGCCGGGCTGGCGGCGGGCGCCGCCATCAACGGGGACTTGATGGCCGAGGACACCGCGGTTGCCGTGGCGGCGCGCGCGAAACAGCTCGCGGGCTGAAGTCCGGCAGCGGTGCCGGTCAGAAGACGGTGCCGGTCAACAAAGGCTGTGCCTGTCAGAGGACGGTGCCGGTCACAAAAGGTAGAGCGGGGACGGCTGTGTGAGGAAGTCTCCCGGATGCGTTACGGGAGCCGACAGCATGCCGGCGCAGGAGTCGATGAGGAAGTAGCCAACGCCGGCCCAGTTGGGCTGTTCCACTCCGTCCTGGATCCGCGCCTCATACTCTCCGCACACTCCCAACACCATGCCGCCGAGGATCCAGGACCGGCCGTGCAGCACTGTGGCCGGCATTTCTCCGAGGGTGGCGTGGACGCGCCGGATCAGGTCCTCGGTGACCGGGCTGGCAGTGGCGCTGCGGGCCAGGGTTTCGTGCACCGAGGGTGCCGAGCGGATTTGGGACAGGAACCTGGCGCGCCAGCTGGGAACCGGCAGTGAGGCAAGGTGCTCGGTCCAAGGCAGGATCAGGCATGCCAGCAGATCACTCAGTGAGGCATCCGCCCCCAGCGTCTCGCTCAGGTCCAAACGGCGGCGGTTCGTCTCCTCAACATGGCGGGTGACGAGGGCGCGCAGCAGATCCCCGCGCCCGCCGAAGTGGTACGCGACGGCGGAGTGGTTCGCTGTCCCGGCGTGCTCGGCGATCCGCCGGTTGGAGACGGCGTCAATGCCGTGGCAGGCAAAAAGCTCCTCGGCCGCGTCGAGCAGGATGTTCCGTGCATGGTCCCCGTGCTGACCCATGTGTTGTGCCTTCAATCGTGATGGTTGCCTCGATTAACCAAATTTACGCCACATGGCGTAATTTTGACGAGTCGGTCCCACAGGCCGCGCATTCGGCCCTCCGGCCGGTGCCTTCCTCGCATCACCATCGAACCACAGCACAGGAGCACGAGCTTGAGTCACAATTCCCCCACGTCCGCCGACTATCCGCCGGGCGCCGCTCCGGTGGACTTGGGCGGGGAGCCGGCGGCACCTGGCAGTGATCTGTCGGCTACCGCCGAAGCCGCTGCGCTTAAGCGGGCCAAGGCTGAGAAAATCGGCCGCTATGTCGCCATGTTCCTCATGCCGCTGCTCATGGTCTCCATGCTGGTGGGCGGGTACCTCGCGGCAATGCATGCGCCAACACCGCATGACATGCCAATCGCCGTCGCCGGCAACGCCCAGCAGGCCGCCGCCTTTGCCGACTCCTTCGAAACAGCGAACCCGGACGCGGTGGACGTCCGCGTGGCGGGAACTGCCGCGGAAGCGCGCCAACTGGTGATGGACCGCGAGGTTGCCGGAGCCGTTGCACTGGCTGACGGTACCGCCACCCTGTATACGGCGGGAGCCGCCGGCGCCTCACAGTCCGGCGCGGTAACCGCCCTGGTGGCGCCGCAGGTGCTGGCGCAGGGCCTGGCCCTGCAGTCCGAGGACCTCGCTCCGCTGCCGGACAATGACGCGGCCGGGTTGGGCGCCATGTTCATGACCACCGCGCTGATGCTCGCCGGCTACATGCCGCTGAGCCTGATCCTGTCCAACTCCCCGGAACTGATGAAGTTCCGGCGGTTTGTTCCCCTGTTGGCCGGTTGGTCGGCGCTGATCGCGGCGCTGGTGTGGACCGTCGTCGGGCCCGTCATGGGAGTGGTCCAGGGGCACACCGCCGCGGTGCTCGGCATATGTGCGCTGGCAGTCTTCGCCGTCGGCAGCGTCCAGCTGCTCCTGACCCGCATTTTCGGGCCGATGGCCGTCCTGGTCGGCATGCTGTTCCTGATGGTGCTGGGTGTTCCGGCTTCCAACATGAGCATGTCGGTGCACACGATGCCCGGGATCTATGTGTGGCTCCACAGTTTCCTGCCTGCGGCCGCCACCGGCGAGTCGCTGCGGTCGGTGCTCTTCTTCGACGGAAACGGCGCTGGCAGGCACCTGCTCGTACTCGCCGTCGGAGCCGTGGCCGCACTGCTGCTCACGCTGGGCCTTGACGCACTGAAACGGCACCGCAAGCCCGACGCCGCACCGCTGGCCGTCAACGTGGCCTCACTGCACGGCGGGCCGCGGCCCAAGCGCCGCCGCTGGCGCTACATTGCGCTGGCCGGGTTCCCGCTGGCCATGGTGACGATGATGCTCTCCTTCATGCTCGGTGCGATGTACCAGCCGGCACCGCGGGACATGCCTGTCGCCGTCGTTGGCGCCACCGTTGAACAGGCCGAACAGACGGCGGCCGGGCTCGAGGAAAACATGTCCGGACTCTTCGAGCTGGCAGCGATGGATTCCGCTGACGAGGCGCGGGAGCAGGTGCGTGACCGCACGGTGGTTGCCGCGTTTGTCCTGCCGTCGGCCGAAAACCCCACGGCCACGCTGATCAGCAACGAAGCCGCCGGCATGAGCCAGCAGCAGGTGGTGAACTCGGTCTTTGGCCAGGTGGCCGCCGGGCAGCAGGTGGAGCTGACGGCGGAGGATGTTGCCCCGCTGCGCGACGACGACTCCATGGGCATGGCCACCATGTACCTGGCCATGGGCTGGATCATGGCAGGCTTCATGATCATTGTCGTGGGCTCCACCGCGGCTCCGGCCAGCCGTCCGCTGCGGAAGCTGATACCGATTGTTGCCGCCTGGGCCGTCGGAATCTCAGCCTTTCTCTGGGTGATTGCGGACGTGTTTGTCGGTGCCATTGACGGACATTTCTGGCCGCTCCTGGGGGTCGGCGCCGTCGCGGTGTTCTGCGTGGCCATGTTCACCGCGGTCTTTGAGCGGTTCATGGGCATGCTGGCCATCCTGCCGGTGATCGGGCTCCTGATGTTCCTGGGTGTGCCGGCGTCGGGCGCGGCGATGTCCATTTACATGGAACCGGAAATCTTCCGCTTCCTGCACGAGGTATTGCCGATGCCCGCTGCCGTGGAGTCGATCCGCTCCATTCTCTACTTCGGCGGCGACACGGTGGGATCGCATCTGCTGACCCTGGGAATTTGGGGTGCTCTTTCCCTGGCGCTCCTGGTCATCATTGACCGGGTTCGGCCTCCGCGCACCGAGCCCTATCCGGTGGACGCGCCCGCTGCCAATGCGGCTGCTCCGGCCCGGGAAAAAGAGGTTGCTGCGGTCTAGCCGGGGCAAACGCCCGGGACACACATGACAAAAACGAAGGGCCGCTGCTTTCGCAGCGGCCCTTCGCCTTTTTGGGGAATTCCGGGAAGCCTCCGACGGTCTCAGATCGGAAACCTCCCGGGGGCGGCACCTTCGGGTTTCCCCGGGCGCACCGCCCTGCGGCGGGCGTCTCTACTTCCCGCCGGATCACACTCTGCCCGGGCTCATCGTTGTTATTGCTCAAGATTGACGCAGGATTGGCGCAAGAAATACAGGGTTGGCGCAAGAAAGGCTCCGGGTGTGCGCGTTGGGTCCGGTCCGGCCCGCCCCTGAAGGTGCACGCAGCACGGCTGGTCTTCCCATCCACGCGCGTCACAAATAGCGGATGCCCGCGTGCAGTGCCAGCATGTGGGGATGTCCTCCCACCCTGCCACCACCGCTCCCCAAAGCCCGCGCACCGCAGAGGAGCGCAGCGCCCGCATCGCCGTCACCGTCTTTCCCCTGCTGATCCTGGCCGGGGGAGCCGTTGCCCTGTTCTTCCCGGAGCCCTTCACCGCAGCCGGATTGTCCGCCTACATTAATCCGGGCCTGATGCTGATCATGTTCGGCATGGGCCTGACTCTGACCATGCCGGACTTCGCCCTGGTGATCCGGCAGCCGCTGCCCGTGCTGCTCGGCGTCGTCGCCCAGTACGTGATCATGCCGCTCATCGGAGTCGCCGTGGCCTGGGCGCTTCAGCTCAGTCCTGAACTGGCCGCCGGCGTCATCCTGGTGGGATGCGCGCCGGGCGGAACGGCTTCCAACGTGGTCACGTACCTGGCACGGGGTAACCTGGCGCTTTCCGTGGCGATGACCTCGGTGTCCACCCTGCTCGCCCCCCTTCTCACGCCGCTGCTGGCACTGTGGCTCGCCAACCGGTACATGTCGGTGGACGCCGGCTCCATGGCTTTGTCCATCGTGCAGATCGTGCTGATTCCCGTGGTGCTCGGGCTGGTGGTGCGCTATCTGATTCCCAAACTGGTGGACCGCGTTCTGCCGCTGCTGCCGTGGGTGTCGGTTATCGCCATCACTTTTGTGGTCATCGCCGTGGTGTCGGGAAGCTCGGCCGCCATCTTTACCGCCGGATGGCTGATCCTGCTGGCCGTCGTGCTGCACAACGGCCTGGGCCTGGGTCTGGGCTACGGCTTAGCCAAACTGTTCCGGCAGCCCATTCCCGCGCGGCGGACCATGGCCATTGAAGTGGGCATGCAGAATTCCGGGCTCGCAGCGGGGCTGGCGAGGGAATACTTCACTCCGGAGGCGGCCCTGCCCGCCGCCGTGTTCTCGGTGTGGCACAACGTCTCCGGCGCGCTGATGGCAGCCTTTTGGCGCCGCCGGCCCACAAAGTAGCCGCAGCCCCTGCGGGCCCAATCGCCACAGGGCCATGGTGCCGCTCTGTCCGCCCGGCTAGGGTGATGCTTCCGAGTCGATCGAGGAAAGCGGACGGCCGTGGTTTCCAAAACGATTGTGATTACCGGTGCCAGCGATGGGCTGGGGGCGGCGGCTGCCCGGCAGCTGGCCGCGGACGGGCACCAGGTGCTGGTGGTGGGCCGCTCACCGGAGCGGACCGCTGCTGTGGCGGCCGACACCGGCGGAGATTACATTCTTGCCGACTTTGCCCAGTTGAACAGCGTCCGGAATCTCGCTTCGGAAATCCTGCAGCGCTTTCCCCGCATCGATGTGCTGGCCAACAACGCCGGCGCCATTTTCGGCAAAGAACGGCAACTCACCGGAGACGGGCATGAGATGACCTTCCAGGTGAACTACCTCGCGCCGTTCCTGCTCACCCGGCTGCTCACGGACCGGCTGATGGAATCCCGGGGAACGGTCATCAACACCTCCAGCTCCGCGAACCGGGTGGCGCGGGTGGACCTGGAGGATCTGGAACAGGAAAAGGACTACAAGCCCTTCCGCGCCTATGCGGCCACCAAACTCGAGCAGATCCTGTTCACCGGGGAGTTCGACCGGCGCTACCGATCGCATGGAGCAACCGCCACGGCCTTCCATCCGGGTCTGGTGGGCTCCAGCTTCCTGAACGGACAGGGCGCGGTGCTGCGCGCAGCCTTCCGTTCACCGCTGCGCCGGCTGGTTCCAACGCCGGAGACGGGAGCCCGAACGCTCGTCTACCTCGCCGAGGGAATTCCCGGTGAGGATTATGAAACGGGAAAGTACTACCGGCGCAACAAGGTGCTCCGCGCCAACCGTCAGGCCGACGACGGAGTCCTGGCCCTGCAGCTGTGGAACCGGAGCGTGGCAATGCTTTAACCCGGCGCACTCCGGGCGTCAAGGGTGCCTGCGGTTTTTGGGGTTTGTTCCCCGCAGATTTCTTATTGCCGCCGTGCCTCACCGCCTGCGCAACGGCCATGAGTAATATGACCTGCACCACAATGGCCGTGCACTGCCATGGCCGGCCACCCGACCCGCAGGAGCATAAATGACCGCTGTCAGCCTGGAAGAAGTCCGCGTACTTGATCCCGCTGGACCCTGCCGTGTCCATCTGCGCAGCGGCGGGGTTTCGGTGCTCATTGACTTGTCGGACCATCAGCTGCCCTCAGTGGTGCACTGGGGTGCGGAGCTGCCCGGACTCGGGCCGGAGGAAGCTGCGGTACTGACCGCCGCAGCGGTTCCGCACCTGTCGGCCAACAGCGTGGACGTTCCCATCCGGCCGGACATGCTCGGTTCGCTCCACACCGGATGGACGGGACGCCCCGGTGTGGCCGGCGACCGGAACGGCGCCGCCTGGACTCCACGCTTTCACGTCACGCAGGTGGAGCTCGTTCCCACGGCCGGGCCGGGCGCCGGAACCGATGGTTCGCTGACGAGCGCCGGCCCGGCCACCCTGACCGTGACCGCCACTGACGCGCAGTCCGGGCTCGGCCTGGTGATCGAACTCGAGCTGGCGGCCGCCGGACTGCTCCGCACGAGGGCACGGCTGACCAATACCGCCGAAGGGGACTACCGCGTCCAGGAACTGGGCCTCATCCTGCCCCTGCCGTCCCGCGCACGGGAGATCCTTGACTTTGCCGGACACTGGGGCGCGGAACGGACTCCCCAGCGCAGCCCGCTGCCGGTGGGTATCCATTTGCGGGAAGGACGCCGGGGGCGCACTGGGGCCGATGCCGCATATGTCCTCTCAGCGGGTGAACCCGGCTTCGGCTTCGCGGACGGACAGGTCTGGGGACTGCACATTGGCTTCTCGGGCAACCACCGTGCCTGGGCCGAGCGGCTGTCCAACGGGATGCAGGTGCTGGGCGGTTCTGAACTGCTCCTGCCCGGAGAGGTGGTCCTTGGCGCCGGGGAAGACTACTCCACGCCATGGCTGTACGGAGTGTGGGGCAACGGCCTTGATGACCAGGCTGCCCGGCTGCACGCCTGGCTGCGCGCCCGGCCACAGCACCCTTCCCGTCCGCGCCCGGTCACCTTGAACGTGTGGGAAGCCGTCTACTTTGACCACCGGCTGGACCGGCTCACGGAACTCGCCGACCGGGCCGCGGAAGTCGGCGTCGAACGCTTTGTGCTCGACGACGGATGGTTCGGTTCCCGGCGGGACGATTCCTCCGGCCTGGGGGACTGGGTGGTTTCCGCCGACATGTGGCCGGACGGCCTGGACCCGCTGATCAGCCACGTCCGTTCCCGGGGGATGGAATTCGGGCTGTGGTTCGAGCCGGAAATGGTGAACCCGGACTCCGACGTGGCCCGCGCCCACCCGGAGTGGATCATGGCACCGGCCGGACGGCTGCCTGTCTCATCCCGGCAGCAGCAGGTCCTGAACATCGGCATGCCGGGGGCCTACGGACACGTCCGGGACCAGATGGTGGCACTGCTGGAACGGTATCCGATCGCCTACATCAAGTGGGACCATAACCGGGACCTCATCGAGGCCGGCACCCAGCCCGATGGCCGGCCCGGCGTCCACGCCCAGACACTGGCCGCCTACCGGCTGATGGCCGAACTGAAGGAGCGGTTTCCGGACCTGGAAATCGAGTCCTGCTCATCGGGAGGCGCCCGCGTTGATCTGGGCGTGCTGGAGCACACGGACCGGGTCTGGACCTCCGACAATATCGATCCACTCGAGCGGCAGCGGATGCACCGCTGGACGCAGCAGCTGATTCCGCCCGAACTCATGGGATCCCATATTGCTTCCCTGCGTTCGCACACCACCGGGCGGATGCACACGCTGCACTTCCGGGCCGGAACCGCGGTGTGGGGGCATCTGGGCATCGAATGGGACCTGACCGAGGCGACCCCGGAAGAGACCCGGGAACTGGCGGAGTGGGTGAAGTTCTACAAGGAGCACCGCGCCCTGCTGCACGGCGGCCGGATGGTGCGCCTGGATTCGTTTGATCCCTCGCTGCAGATCCACGGCGTCGTCGACCCCTCGGGATCGCAGGCGCTGTTCGCCGTCGTCCGCACGGCTGTTTCCGATATTGAGCCGCTGGGCCGGTTCACGTTCCGGGGACTGGACCCGGAACGGTCCTACCGGCTGCGGGACGTGACCCCGGGCCCGGCCCCGCAGGGTTTCCGCCCGCCGCCGTGGTGGCCTGCCGAGGACGGAGCCGTCCTTACCGGCCGGGCCCTGGAACAGGTGGGCGTGCATGTGCCCGGACTGCTTCCGGACGAGGTCCGGATCCTCCACTTGGACGGTTTTTCTCCGGACTCGGCCCAGGGCTAAGGATCACGCCATGTCAACGACGACAAGGCTGCAGCCCGGCAGCACAGCGGACCGCTCCGGCTCCCGGCAGCGTCCACGGCAGGACACCAAGCTTGCACTGGCGTTCATCGCGCCGGCCACCATCGGCTTTGTGCTGTTCCTCGGATGGCCCACCCTGCGGGGAATCTGGTTGAGCTTCACCAGCTTCAACCTGCTGACCCCCTCGGAATTTGTGGGCTTGGCCAACTACCGGCGCCTCGTGCAGGATCCCATCTTCTGGGACTCCCTGCTGGTGACGGTGCAGTACGTGGTGATCAACATCGGCGTCCAAACGGTCGTGGCACTGCTCATCGCCCTGATGATGCACCGGCTCACCCAGTCATCCCTGCTGCGCGGCCTGGTCCTGGGCCCCTATCTCGTGGCCAACGTGGTGGCGGCCCTTGTCTGGCTGTGGATCCTGGACACCCAGTTCGGGGTGGCGAACCAGGTGCTGGAATGGATTGGGCTCAACCGGATTGGCTTCCTCTCGGATGAGACCTGGGCCATTCCCACCATCGCCCTGATCAACGTATGGCGACACATGGGCTACACCGCGCTGCTCATCTTTGCCGGTCTGCAGAGCCTGCCGGGCCAGGTGTATGAGGCAGCACGCATCGACGGCGCGGGGGAGATTAGGACCTTCTTCTCGATCACCCTTCCGCTGCTGCGCCCGATCATGGCCCTGGTGCTGATCATGACCGTCATCGGCTCCTTCCAAGTCTTCGACACCGTGTCCGTGACCACCGGAGGGGGACCGGCCAACGCGACCAACGTCCTGCAGCTCTACATCTACGACATGGCGTTTGGGCGTTTCCAGTTTGGCTATGCCTCCGCCATGTCCGTGGCGCTGCTGGTGGTCCTGGCCATCATCACGATCGTCCAGTTCCGCCTCACCCGCGCCGGCTCCACCGACCTGAACTGAATCCGAGGATCTCCAGATGAACGCGATTCCCGCTCCGGGTGCAGCCGACAGCACTCTCACCCCGACCTCCACCGTTGATCCACTGACCCCGCCGCCCGGAAGCGGCGACGCTCCTCCGCGCGTGCGGCGGCGGCGGTTCAGCCCGGGAAGGGTCCTCGCCTGGATTTTCATGGGCGCGGTCATCCTGATCACCCTGTTCCCCTTTTACTGGATGCTGCGCACCGCGCTGTCCACCAACGCCGGCCTCCAGGCCAATCCCGCATCGTGGCTGCCGTCGGACTTCAGCTGGGGGGCGTTCAAGCGCGTCCTGGGCCTGGCGTCGTCGGAGGAAGCCATTGCCGGGGGAGGCGCGGGCACATCCCTGAACTTCATGCGCTACCTCATCAATTCCGTAGTGGTGGCAACCCTGGTGACAGTCGGCCAGATTCTCTTCTCGGCCATGGCCGCGTACGCATTCTCGCGGCTCAGATGGCCCGGACGGGACAAGGTGTTCGCCCTGTTCCTGGGCGGTTTGATGGTGCCGGCGATCTTCACCCTGCTGCCCAACTTTGTGCTGATCAAGCAGCTCGGCCTGGTGGACACCCTGCTGGGGATTGCCCTGCCCACCATGTTCATGACGCCGTTTGCCGTGTTCTTCCTGCGCCAGTTCTTCATGAACGTTCCGGCGGAGCTGGAAGAAGCGGCCCTCCTGGACGGCGTGAGCAAAACCGGCATCTTCTTCAAGGTGATCCTGCCGCTGTCCGCCGCGCCTCTGGCCACACTGTCCGTCCTCACCTACATCACGGCCTGGAATGACTACTTTTGGCCGCTGATGGTCTCTTACACGGACTCCTCGCGGATCCTCACGGTGGCGCTCGGCGTTTTCCGGTCCCAGTCTCCGCAGTCCGGCACTGACTGGGCGGGCCTGATGGCTGCGACCCTCATCGCCGCCCTGCCCATGGTGGTGCTCTTCGCGGCCTTCGCGAAACGCATCATCAATTCCATTGGCTTCAGCGGCATCAAATAGGAGCTCCCATGAATCCCTTTCGCATTTCCGCCCGCCGAGCCCTGCCGGCCAGGATCGGCGCGGCCCTGACCGTCGCCGCACTGGCGGTGACCGGGTGCAGCGGACAGGCCGGAAACAGCGGCGGCACCGGCGCCATCGATTACTGGCTGTGGGACACCAATCAGCTGCCGGCGTACCAAAAGTGCGCCGAGATGTTCGAGGCTGAGAACCCCGGCCAGGAGGTGCGGATCAGCCAGACGGGCTGGGACGACTACTGGACCAAGCTCACCGCCGGGTTCATCGCGGGCACCGGACCGGATGTGTTCACCAACCACGTCTCCAAATACCCCCAGTTCACCGAACTCGAGGTGCTGGCACCGCTGGATGAGCTGCCCGCCACCGCGGAGGTGGACCCCGAGGACTTCCAGGAGGGCCTGACCGATCTGTGGACGGGACCGGACGGACACCAGTACGGCATGCCCAAGGACTGGGACACCATCGGCATGTTCTACAACCAGGACATGGTGGCCGACGCCGGCCTGTCGCCCGCGGATCTGGCCGGCTGGAGCTGGAACCCGCAGGACGGCGGCAGCTTTGAGGAGATCGTGGCGCATCTGACCGTGGACAAGAACGGGGTCCGCGGCGACGAGCCGGGCTTTGATAAGGACAACGTGGAGGTCTACGGCTTTGGCCTGGCCTCCGCCGGCGGCGACAACGCCGGACAGGCGCAGTGGTCATCCTTCGCCGCGTCCAACGGCTGGACCTCAACCAACGAGAGGCTGTGGGGGAACCGCTACCAATACGATGACCCGAAGCTGCATGAGACTCTCGATTGGTTCTTCTCCCTGACGGACAAGGGCTACATGCCCCGCTACGGGCAGTTCAACGAATCCGAGGGCACCAGCGGACAGCTGGCCTCGGGGTCAGCGGCCATTGTGCCCGACGGCGCGTGGATGATCACCGCGTACGCCAGCTCCGAGGGCGTCAACGTGGGCACTGCCCGTACCCCCGCCGGTCCCGACGGAACGTCCAAAGCGATGCTGAACGGACTCGCTGATTCGGTGGTCAAGGACACTGACAACCCGGACGGTGCGGCACAGTGGGTGGCTTTCCTCGGCTCCGCGGCGTGCCAGCAGGAAGTGGCCACGGCCGGCGTCGTTTTCCCCGCCCGCCGCGATTCCACGCCCATTGCGGCGGAGGTTTACCGGCAGAAGGGCATTGATCCGGCGCCCTTCATGGCTCCGGTCGAGGAGGACAACACGTTTTACGTGTCGGTGACAACCCAGGGCGCTGACGTGACGGCCCTGGTGGTTCCGGCCCTGGAGGACATTTGGGCCAACCGCCTTCCCGCGTCCACCCTGAACAAGACGAATGACGCCATCAATGTGCTCTTTGAAGTGGAGGAGTAGCTAGCTGGATGCCAGCCTGCGGGCGGAGTTCTCATCGAGGATCAAATCCGTGACCAGGCCCGCCCGCAGCGCGCCGAGCAGGCTGGTGGTTTTCGCCTCGCCGGCCACCACGCAGATCCGCCGCGGCACCAGGCGCAGCACATCCAGGTCGGGGCCGGTGCTGCGTTCATTGAGCCCAATGCCGTCCCAGGTGCCGTCGGCGCGGTAGAACATGGTGGCGACGTCGCCCACCACTTCCTCGGCCATCAGGTCGTCCAGATCCTCCTCATCCAGGTAGGCGCCGTTGTAGACGTGGCTGGGCACGCCCGCCTCCATGGAGCCCACGCCAAAAATGGCGGTGTTCATCCGGGCCTGCAGATCCAGCACGCGTTTCACCGGCCGTTCGCGCCACATCGCTTCTTTGGTTTCCTTGTGGTCGAAGAAGGCCGGCACCGGAAACTGCACCACGCGGGCACCGTAGGCATGGCCGAACCGCTGCAGGATCTCGCTGGCGTACGTGATGCCGGAGGTCCGGAAGTTGCCGGCTCCGTTCATTTGCACGATTGTGCTGTCGTGTGTGTTTTTCACCGACAGGTGCTGGCTCACGGCAGTCAGGGTGGAGCCCCAGGCAACCCCGACAATCGCATCCGAATCGATCAGCGGATTAATCAGGTGGGCCGCCTGAACGGCTACCCGCTGCAGGATCTGCGCGGGGGAGACCCCTTCGGCAACCGGAACCACTTTTGCGTGGATGCCAAACCGTGAGCTGATTTCCTTTTCCAGCGCCGGCGCCCGGTCCGCGGCACTCTGGATCTTGATCTCCACCAGCCCGGTGGTCCGCGCGTGGGAGAGCAGGCGGGACACCGTCGAACGGGAAATCCGCAGCTCACGGGCGATGGCTTCCATGGTCAGGTTCTGCAGGTAGTACATCTGCGCCGCCCGAAGCGCATCCCTGGTCCGGGTCTCCGGCTCAGCGCGGACTGCCGCCGCGCCGGACTGTTTCCCCGTCCGGCTGACACCTTTGTTCACTTTCGCTCCGCTGATACCGCTGAGTTGCTCATGCATCCATTATGCCAGCGTGCACGTTTGTGCATCGGCTCGATCCAAAGGGCTCACGGCTTCGAACATTGGAGGAATGGCAAAGCCGCCACAGAAGCGTTTGGAGATAGTCGTGGACAATTCCGTGAATCCCGCACAGGGAAAAACCGCCGCCCGCCCGGTGGTTCAGCAGCTGAAGGACCGCCCCCGGGCCTCAGTGCTGATCGTTGGCGGCGGCATTAATGGCGTAGGTACCTTCAGGGACCTGTCGCTGCAGGGCGTGGACGTTGCCCTGGTCGAGCGTGGAGACTACTGCCAGGGGGCCTCCGGTGCTTCCTCCCACATGATCCACGGCGGTATCCGCTACCTGGAAAACGGCGAGTTCCGCCTGGTGCATGAGTCCGTCGTCGAGCGCAATGCGCTGCTCCGGCTGGCTCCGCACTACGTGAAGCCGCTGCAGACCACCATCCCGATCACCAGCACGTTCTCGGGCATCACCGCGGCCCCGCTGCGCTTCCTGACGCACAAGCAGGGCAAGCACACCGAACGCGGCGCAGTGCTCATCAAGGCCGGCCTGCTGATGTACGACTTCTTCTCCCGGGGCGGCCGCGTGGCTCCCCGCCACAACTTCGTCGGCAAGAAGAAGTCCCTGCAGGAACTGCCCAAGCTGCGCTCCGACGTCAAGTACACCGCCACGTACTTTGACGCCTCCGTGCACAACCCCGAGCGCCTGACCCTGGACGTGCTGCGCGACGGCCTCGAGGCCAACAAGCAGTCCCGGGCCAGCAACTACGTTTCAGCCGTGGGAACCACCGACGCCGGCACCATGCTGCGCGACGAGCTGACCGGCGAGGAATTCCTGTTCGAGGCTGACGTTGTCATCAACGCCACCGGCGCCTGGGTCGACGAGACCAACGACTCCTTCGGAAAGCGCACCTCCTTCATGGGCGGCACCAAGGGATCGCACATTGTGCTGGACCACCCGGAGCTGCTCGAAGCCTGCGCCGGCCGGGAACTGTTCTTTGAGCACACCGACGGCCGCATCGTCCTCATCTACCCGATGGGTGACCGCGTGCTGGTGGGCACAACCGACATCGACGCCGACATCAACGAGGCATCGGTCTGCACCGACGAAGAGATCGAGTACTTCTTCGAGCTCGTCGCCCATGTGTTCCCGACCATCGACGTGCGCCGCGATCACATCGTGTACACGTTCTCCGGTGTCCGCCCGCTGCCCAAGCACGATGACACGCAGCCGGGCTTCGTTTCCCGCGATTACCGGATCGAAAAGCGCAATGACCGCCGCGGCGGCAAGAACGTCACCACTCTGTCCCTCGTGGGCGGCAAATGGACCACGTTCCGCGCCCTGTCCGAGACCCTCGCCTCCGAGGCCATGACCGCACTGGGCATGCCGCGGAAGACGACGACGTCGGAGCTTCAGATCGGCGGCGGCAAGGACTTCCCGAGCACCGAGGCTGAGGAACGCCTGTGGATCAACCGCACCGCCAACGAGGTTGCCGACCGTGACCGCGTCCGCGTGCTGCTGACCCGCTACGGCACCCGCGCCACCGACGTGTTGGCGTTCCTTGCCCAGGGCGGAGACCAGCTGCTGGCCTCCACCAACGAGATCAGCACCCGCGAACTGACCTACATGGTTCAGAACGAGCAGATCACCCGTCTGGCCGACGTCCTGATCCGCCGCACGTCGCTGGCCTTCCGCGGCCTGGTCACGGAAGCCATGCTCAATGAGATGGCTGAACTGCTCGCACCGCAGCTCGGCTGGGACGAGGCGGAAACCCGCCGCCAGGTCGAGTCCGCGCGTGACCTGCTGGTCACCATGCACGGCATGAAGATCCCCGCTGCGGTCTAGGCAGCAGCGGTTACCTAAGAGCAGCTAGGAAAGGGCCGGTCGAAGCGCAAGCTTCGGCCGGCCCTTTCTTGCATGCCGTGATGCCTCAACAGCTCCTACGCAAGCGCCCGAAACGGCGGCCACAGGCCGTCCAGCTGCACGCCGGCGTCGTCCTCGGAAATCCCCAAAGCGAGCGAAATCTCGGTCAGCAGCGGCTTGCGCGCCTGCCGCAGCATGTCCCGTTCCGCTTGGGAGAGCCCGGTTCCGGCGTTCCTGAGCATGAGATTGCGGACGACGGCGGCAATCACCAGGGGATCTCCGGTGGCGAGTTTTTCGGTGTTGTCCTTAAAGCGCCTGGACCATTGGGCGTCCTCCTGCTCGGCGGGTGCTCTCAGGACCTGGAAAAGGGCTTCCAACCCGGCCGGATCCAGGACCGGCCGCAGGCCGACGCGGTCGATCTGGTCCACGGGAACCCAGACCATGAGGTGGGAGGACTGCACCTCGAGGACAACGCATTCCCTCTTCAGGCGCGGATGGATCTGGAACGAGTCGACGACGGCGGGGCCATGATGGGGATGGACCAGGATCTGGCCCTTGGAAAGTGGCAAAGCGCTACCTCCGACCAAACGATATCCGCAGGACGGATCGGACGGAACGGTCCCGATCTGCGGGATTGGTGAAGTTCCAGTTTACTCGGCGCGGGTCTCAGGTCACCGGGGCGGGGCTTTCCAAGCCCCTGTGAGCGGCCAGAAAAGTCCCGGCTCGGTAATCGGCGCGAATCACGGAACGAGCCCCCGGTTGCTGTGGGATAAACTGTTCCCCCTTTCCCCGGCACAAGAGAGTCCAACCACGTGAGCATTGACAGCACCACCGAGAACCCGACCACCGAATACATCCTTGATGCCGACGCCCTGGACCTCTTTTTCCGCGAGGCCCGCACGGCCAACACTTTCACCGATGAACCGGTGACTGACGAACAGCTGCGGGCCATCTATGAGCTGACCAAGTTCGGTCCCACCGCCATGAACATCCAGCCCCTGCGGATCACGTGGGTCCGTTCCGCCGAAGCGCGGGAACGGCTCGTCCGGCACATGGCGGAAGGAAACAGGGCCAAGACAGCTGCTGCCCCCATGGTGGCGGTCCTCAGCTTCGACACCGAGTGGCATGAGCAGTTCCCCGTATTCCTGCCGCACGCGGCCGAGCGCAAGGCCATGTTCGACGGCCAGGATGAGCTGCGGGCCGTCATGGGCACTAACAACGGACACATGCAGGCTGCGTACTTCATCATGGCGGTGCGTGCGGTGGGCCTGGCCGCCGGGCCCATGGGCGGCATCGACGCAGCAGGGATTGATGCCGAGTTCCACGCCGGCCACAACAGGCGCACCTTCATGGTGGTCAACATTGGCAAGCCCGGTGAGAATGCCTGGCACCCCCGGCTGCCCCGTCTGGACTACGACTTCGTAACCGCTACCGTCTAGCTTTCTCCGCAACACTTAAACGACGACGACGGCGGCCACCCATCGCCGTCGTCGATTGTCATCTTTCCGGCTGCAAGTCTCAGACAGCAGCTGGGCCTGCCTTTTGCCCCGGACCTGATGTGTCTACGACGTTTTTTGCTGCTGTCCTGCGGATTATGCGTTCCCGCTCCGCAGCGAAAACCGGCTAAGGCCGGCCGCAAACCGTCCGGGTGCCATCGGCGCTCCGCTTATTTCCTCCCACACCCGGACGGCTTTTGTGCCTCCGGCATTGAGCACTGCTACGTCGGGAACAAGCGAGCGAGCTCGCCAGCAGCAAAAAACAACGGGGGAGGGAGCCAACTGCCAGGGCAACACACCACCGCATACAGCAGGCCCGGAGAAAATGCATTCTTTGGACGAATCCGAACTATCTGGACGGACCTTTCTATCAGCCGGAAATTTAGCTTTTGAAAGGGTGAGCGATACAAACAAATCATCCTCTGACCGGTACAGAAAAAGACCCAAAAACCCCTAGATTTAGCGGTAAAACCCTTGTTTATTCATCTGAATAAAAGAATAATAGAAGTAGCAGGAAAGCCAGGGAATCTTTATCCATCCGGAACACGAAACCTGAGGAATGAGTGCCATGACCATCACCGTCTACACCAAACCCGGATGCTTCGGCTGCGGAAAGACAATCGACAAATTCAAGGACGCCGGCCTTAATCCCCAGATCGTAGACATCACCACCACCCCGACAGCCCTGGAATACATCAGCGACGAACTCGGCTACGCCCAGGCACCCGTCGTCGTGTACGAAAAGGACGGATCCGAAGACCACTGGTCAGGGTTGCGGCCGGACAAGATCAACGAACTCATCAAGCTGGAACAAGCGCACTAACCCATAAAAAGCAGCACCACCCTAACCAAAGGAAGCTGATCACCATGGCAGGCGAAACCACCCTCACCGTTATCGGAAACCTCACCACCGACCCCGAACTGCGCTTCACCCCCAACGGCGCAGCAGTCGCAAACTTCACCATTGCCTCCACCCCCAGGACCTTCGACCGGGCAACCAACGATTGGAAAGATGGCGAAACACTGTTCCTGCGCAGCAGCATCTGGCGCGAAGCGGCAGAAAACGCCGCTGAATCCCTGGCCAAGGGAACCCGTGTCGTCGCCCGCGGCATACTGAAGCCGCGCAGCTACGAAACCAAAGAAGGGGAGAAGCGCACCGTCATCGAGTTCGAGATCGAGGAAATAGGTGCATCGCTGCGCTACGCGACCGCGAAAATCAGCCGCTCCGGCAAGCCGGCACCCGCAGCGGCCGCTGCCAACCACCATACTGCGAACCAACCGGCCGGCGAACCCGCACAGGCCCCGGATAACTCATGGGAAAGCTGGGCAAACTCCTAACATGGCCCAAAGACTCATCGAACTCGACGTCAGTGGAGAGCATGACATCTACGTGCTCTCCACTGCACTCGAATACATCAGGGAAGAATTCCTGGCCCGCGGCGAGGATCCCACCGAAGCCACCGGGGCACCTTTCCTGCAGTGGGCAGCTGCAGCGGAGAACCTGAGGCTGCAGGTACAGGAACATTGATTTCCCAGCCCGCATCCACTGACATCCAAAACAGCCGGCGAAGGCAGTAGGAGAACACGCCGATGAGCAAGAAGAAGCCGGCACAATTTACGCCCTACTTCACCATCGAGGACTCAGAGCAGATCCGGGCCGCGTTCCTGGCCGCCGGAGCCGCGGAAGGATACCGATCCGTGGCAGACTTGATCGAACCAGCAACCCTGCGCGAAGTGCGCAGGCTGCAGCGCAAACACAACAGGGGCAGGAAATGGGCACCGGTCAAAGCCGGTGCCCTCCGCCCGGGCCGGCGAACCCTAAAAGAAGAGGGACGCCAGCCACTATAGATTTCCTTCGTTGGTTGCGGAGGACAGTAAGGGAAGCGGGAACCGTTGGCGCGGTTCCCGCTTCCACCCTTTAACGGCCGTCTGAGCAGCGGTCTTCGGCTCTGAGCCAATTGACTGGCGCATAAGCTTAGACAAATAGATAAGTCAGCCAGGGTGCTGGGCTGTCGCCGTTGTTGGCCCAGTCAGTCAGGATCCGTAAGAGCTCACTCGGGGGAACGGGACATTTATGGGCTTTTGGGCAAAGATCAACCAAATCAAAAAAAACGTCGAGGCCGTAAAGACAGCGGCCCTCCCACAGCAGACGCCGGGTCGCGTCTTATCCCTGAACGGTGAAAGGGGTGTAATCGTTGTCGGAGGCGAGTACGTGCCCAAGGACTCGCAGAGAGTTCCTACCGGCGTGGGATTCACCGTGGAACTCCGGCGCGAACCAACGAACCCACACGACAAGAACGCTATTGCTGTCCTGCACAAGGGCCGCAAGATCGGATACTTTAGTGCAGGCCAAGCTGCCGATTACGCCCCTCTGATTGATATTGCGAACGAGGGCGGACAGACAGTTCAAGCATCGGCTACAGCTCAAAAGGATCAACGCGGGGAGATCCTCACATTCGTGGATATGCCGACCGTTTACGAGTTGGCTGTGCAGCTAGGTCCAGCTGCCAGTCGAATAGCCGACGCCAATAAGCCACCAATTCAGGCAACGTTCAAGCAGCTCGCCAAATATCAGGACCAGCTGAGCCGCGTACTGGCGGGAATGGAAGAGCGGCAGATCCAGGCCGCTGTTGTCCTTGATGAGACACCTTCCGGTAAGTACAAAGGCCAGAACATGGTCAAGTTCTTTTTCCAGGGTGAGGAGATCGGAGTCCTTCCGGCGCAATACAGGGACGCCCATCAGGAGTTCTTTCGAGCTGCTGAGTCCGGAAAGACCAAGTGCATGGTCAAGATTCGGCGCTACGACGAACGGCTATGGGCCCGCGCCACTATGTACTGACCATACGGAGGGAGAGCCAATCCTCACGGCCTGAATCACGACCCACCTGTGTCCCCGCTTCCACCCTTTTTAACGGCCTCTTTAGCGGGCTCATCCCTGGCCGCAAGACGGAGCGCGACACACGAATCTACCGTGGCGGAACCGTGCGATATTTGTTTGGCTACAGCTATGACCAGCACTTCAACCATGAATCCCGCCGAACCGGAGTCCTGGACCCCGCAGCACTGGTCCCGTGAAGAGTGGTTCTACATGTGGTCCAAAGGACTGGATCCCCGCCGCATCGCCATACTGTGCAGGGTGCCGTACAGGAAGGTGTACGAACACATCCATGCCAAGGTTTCCTCCAAACCAGAGCGCTTCGGACTACGCCTGATGCTGCACGACCACCCGAAGCTGCCGCCCGGAGGACTGAAGAAACCGACCCCCAAAATCCTCTGGATGGAACGCGCCGAAGAGTTGGCTGAATTCAGACGGGTACACGGCAGGTTCCCCCGTGGCTACCTCGAGGGAGAGCAGCAGCTCTACAGCTTCCTGCAGCACCAGCGGAAGCGGTACCGGTCCGGCAAACTTACTGGATCCAGAAAGTCTTTCCTGGACGCGCATGTACCCGGCTGGTTGACGCCGCCGAAAAAAGAGCGTGAAGACGCGCTGTGGGAGCAACGGGTAGGAGAGCTGGAGAAGTTTGTTGCAGAACACGGCCGGTATCCGCGTTATAAAACTGCTGTTGAACCGCTGGAAAAGGTCTTGGCCGTGTGGATGCAGCGCCAACGTTATTGTCTGCGGAACGGAATTTTGACAAAGACTAGAACGAAACGATTGGACCAGGCGCTGCCAGGGTGGCGTGTGGTTGGGAACGAGGCAAGAACCAGAGAGATCAGTTAGGTACGCTCTGCCCATGACCGCTCTAATTATCCGTCCAATACGTGGGCGAATTGAAGTTCGAGGACTGCGTGCACCTCGAGGAGATGAACCCTCGAATAAGAGTATGTTCAAGACCGCCGCTGGAGCAGCAATACGCCCGACATGGGTAAATGCAGCGGAGGGGCAGCCGGGCTGGTCGGGTTACTGGACCATTGCCCGGGAGCATCTTACTGAGGTCGCTGAGTCGATAGCGATACGAGATGGCAGGGTCGAAATCGAAATGCACTACAACGAGACTGAGAAGTGCGATCTGCGATGCCGTAAGGCGCAAGGGGATGACTGCACTTGCTCCTGTGAAGGGAAACATCACGGTAAGGGGCAACATGCAACTTGGTTGGAGGTTGGAGAAAGCACTCTTGTCCGAGGGGGCGGTGAGAAGGTGGTGACTCGCGTGCTCACGGGGGAGCAAGCGTATCTGGATCAGCGACACCGTGATCGTGAGTCGTTTCAGGACCGGGGATGGACAAACGGATAAGCCGCCAAGGCGAATAGACTTCAGTCATGAGTTTCGAGGCGGAGGAAGCATTCGAGGGGACTCTGCTGAGGTTGAAGGAAGCCCAGAATCAGAGGGAGCAGTTTCGAACAAAATGGAACGCGCACCTTGCAAGCGTTCCATACGAGTTTTCGTTGATCTCAGATACGGCTTTCGACCACCGATTGATGGGGCATGAGAGGCGGAGCGTTCCGCCGGCACTGGGGCTTCATTTTGGTATGTGGTTGCAGCAGCAGAGAGCCGCCTTGGACAACGCGTTGTATGCGTGTGTTGGTGTTCGACAGAATAGCTTTCCGCCAGCCCGAGAGAATCTAATTGAGTTCCCCATTACTGAGTCGCCGAGCAAGTTCCGAGCCACGAAGGTTATTAAGAATGGTGTAGTGGAGACGGCGGTTGGGGACTTCTTGGAGAGAAATCAGCCCTACTGCCACCCTCGTGATGGGTCGAAGCATCAGGATCCCCATCTGTCGCCGTTGTACTGGCTCAACGAGCTAGCCCGTATAGACCGACACCGAGTTATGCATGTTGGCGTTGGATCAATGCAGATATCCCGGGACCTCATCCTGTATGCAGGAGCAGAACACAAGGTGAAGCACGTGGTCGAGCAAGGACATATCCTCACCGGCAGCACGTCTCTTGTGGGTTTCACGACTGTCAAACCGCTGCGCTATCGGACGTTCCGCTTCACTAAAAGACCCCAAATTCTTCCTGAAATATCGGATTGGAGTCAGGCCAGATGGAACATCGGGGTCTTCGGTGACCTGCATGACCCCGATCCAGCCGAGCGATATCATTTCGCGGAGGGTTATGCTCCGCTGGAGAAGCGTATGACTGACGTAGAGCTGCTCGTAATTGACATCTGCAATGATCTCGCCAGCATCTCGGGTGTAGGCAGAATTTTCGATTCAGTGAGGTCTTCCGAGTACTCTTTCAGGCGCGTTGACCACCAGCTGAGAGCGGTTTTGGCCAAAGAAGCCCCAACTCGACGGGTTAACGGTTTGTAAGTCGCGGGCTCCGCATGTTTCATGCCGGAATATTCTTCTTGAGAAGCCTCCGGGCTTTGGCTCCTATCCACAGAAGCGACGCCGATCCTAACCCTATTGGGACCACAATGTGTCCTCCTGATAGGGCTAGGACGGTTGCAAGTAGTACGGCAAGGGCCAGGACACATCCGGTTATGGTGAGGATTAGTGCTTGGAGGCGGAGTGTTCGTTCATCGTTGTCCAGAGCGCGATCGATGACTGAAACAAGTGTGGTGGGATGTTTACTCATTAGATCACGCAGCCGTTTTGGTTTGCTCAGCGGAGCAGCCAGAAGCGAACCCGCTCGGAGGAGTAATCTTGCCGGCACGGACGGCCAGGATGACTTGCTTGCGCAGCTGGTACATCCGCCCCTCAACGGCTTTAGACGTTAACCCCAGCTTTGTCGCAGCGTCAGCTTGGGAGTAGCCCTGATAAAGGAGTCCGAGTATGGGCTTTTGATTGGACTTTGCCAGATCAAAAATTTGGCGAATTGTATCTTCGACTTCTACTTGATCAGTGAACGATCTGGAGTAGTTGGGATCCATCCACGGTGCAACCGCGGTATCGGCTGCGGAGAACCAGCGTCGATCTCGACCCTTCGCCCAGGTGAGGTATGCGCCTTTGAAATGTTGTTTGCAGCTGCCGAAAAAGTATGTTGTCAGAGAGGCGCCCTTTTCTGGGGACCAGTACTGTACGTTCTTAAAGAAGTTCGGGACAGCACCGAGTAAAACCTCCGTCGCCAGCTCATCTCGAAGTTCTTCCGATTCGGACAGCTGGCGCTGGTCATCGTGCTTAAACATGACCGGCCGTCCCATGCTCGCAGAAGCATGGGCTAGTTCCCCCGTGCGCAGTTGCTTCTTGATGAATTTGAATCCGATAAGCCACAAGTACTCGCTGACAAGGCTGTGCTCGGCGGGTGTCAGTCTGTTCTTGACGATGGCATCTGCCAGGTCAGCTTGGGACCATTCCCGTTGACCTATTGTCAGGGCCGGGAACCGTGATCCAGGCGGGTTAGAGGCGTCTTGGTCGCCTTTTTTCTCTTTTTGGTACATAGCCCCTCCAAAGTAGTCTCTTTTGCGTTGTAAGCCTCGAAGGCGTTATATGAAGAAAATTTGGATTACCCCACAAAAGTGCGGACCAATGGAAACTTGGCCGCATGATCGCCCGTGCAACACAACCTGGCGGCTTGGACGGGGGCCCAAAAAGGATCCTTTTTGACCCATAGGTTTTGTCATTTGCCATACTCGCCTGCATGGCTGGCCGCTTGTTCTCACAGTTGTGCAGACGAGTGTTGAGCACTGGTTTTTCGTACTCCTCTGCACTCATCTGGTTGTTGCTTACTACTCCACTGCACACCAAGGGAGGTAGGGGAGTGGGTACAGAATCTACACACGTGCGTGAGCCGGGCACGTTGGCCATGCCAGATGCTCCGTGGGAAGCTCTACGACTTCGCACGGTACGGATGCAGAAGTGAAGAATTCGTGGGCCGTCGCCTGGAAACCTTCGCCGAGCTTCACCTGCCGCTCGGTTTCTTGTCACAAACAGTGAATCAGTAGCCCTTTGCATGACTTAGAATAAATAACGGATTAAGTGACGTAATCTGATTCCAGTTCGATTCGACCGCGGTATGTCACTTAAACGAACGTATAAATGATGAGGGGTGACGGCTGTGCTCGTTGGATATATGCGCGTCTCAAAGACAGACGGGTCACAGACTACGGACCTGCAGCGCGACGCACTCCTGGCCGCCGGCGTCGGTGCCGACTCCCTCTATGAAGAACGTGCCTCCGGGAAGAAGGACGACAGGCCCGAGCTGGCTGCCTGCCTTAAGGCCTTGCGCCACGGCGACACCCTCATGGTCTGGAAACTGGACCGGCTCGGCCGGGACCTGCGCCACCTGGTCAACATCGTCCACGACCTCACCGAACGAGGCATCGGGCTCAAAGTCCTCACCGGCCAGGGCGCTGCCATCGACACCACCACCGCTTCCGGGAAGCTTGTCTTCGGGATCTTCGCCGCCCTGGCCGAATTTGAACGCGAGCTCATCTCCGAACGCACCCTGGCCGGGCTCGCCTCCGCCCGGGCCCGCGGCCGGAACGGAGGACGCCCCTACAAGATGACGCCGGCGAAACTCAGGCTCGCCATGGCGTCCATGGGCAAACCAGAAACCAGGGTCAGCGACCTCTGCGCCGAACTCGGCGTCACCCGCCAAACCCTCTACCGCCACGTCTCACCCACCGGGGAACTGCGCCCCGACGGTGAAAAGCTCCTCTCACGGTAGTGCGTCCGTTTGTCGCACGCGCACCGGGTAGTTTCTCAGGCAGGTCATACGGGAATCATCCGGAGCCGTCATGACACAGGTCTCCTAAATCAGCAGGAAGGCCACGGGGACGGCCGGTAGGCGACCGGCTTGCGGGCGCACGTCTGCGCAAATGAACAGCATGCGGTTCGGAGAAAGTCTGGAGGAGTAGGACAGAATGGCACCATGCCTTTTACTGCTACCGCCATAGTCGTCCTTATAGCGTCCCCTGGTGACACCGCTGACGAACGAGCAGCGATCCAACTCCAACTGAGCAGGTGGAATGTCAGTCGCGGCGAACGTGAAAGCGTGGTCGCCGTGCCATGGCTGTACGAGCAGCACTCCGTCCCGGTATTGGGCGGACACCCTCAGTCGGTAATCAACGCCCAGGCCGTGGACCGCGCGGATGTTGTGGTGGCCTTCTTCGATTCTCGGCTTGGCACTGAGACTCCGGAAGCCGTGTCGGGTACCGCTGAGGAAATAAAGCGAGCACATGCTGCCGGCAAGCCGGTCCACGTTTACTTCTCGACCGAGGACATTCCCAGATCTGCTGACCCAGATCAGCTGGCGAAACTCGCTCAGTTCAAGAAGGACATGGAGTCTGAGGGGCTTCTCGGGGAGTACAGCAGCCCTGAGAATCTGGCTAATCAGGTGTCGAATGCCATTGACTTCGATGTAAACACGCAGAATTGGTCCTCGACAACCAGTCGGACCGCAAGTACTACAGGAGCTGTCCTAGAAGCTCGCCATGACTACCAAAGAGAACAGAACGGCGTCGATAGCAAGGGAAAACCGCGCTATCGGACGACAGCGAATCACCTAGTCATCGGCAATAAAGGGGATACTACTGCTTCTGACGTCCACGTCACCGTGGAGGAAATTGACGGCCAGTTCATATTCGAGAGACCCGCACCCTTCGACCTAACCAAAAATTCCGAGCTGCAGTTCAGTCTGATGGCACTCCATTCAGGCAATGCAAAAGTCACTATGACCTGGACCGAGGACGGGGAACCGCGAGAAGCTATGCAGTCCATCCGTGTAAGGTAAAGCACCCGTTGGTTGATCCCTCATCGGGACGCCGTCCCTCTAGTTGACCGGTCCTGGCCTACGAGTAAAAGGGCAGTTTCTGATGAGTCTCAACGGGAACGACCTGTCAAAGTCGCCCGCTTTGCGTCAAATCAGTTCCAATATCCTAGGAGTGCTCCCTGACCAAGCGGCCGGGAGCACCCCTAGGAGTCTTTATTTTCTTGTGTCAGCCTGCGATCACTGAACACACATTTGATGACCCTCCCATAGCATCAGCATCATCAAATGCAGGTGCTCAATAAATGCCGCAGGTGGCAGAGTAGTTGTATCCGGCAGTCCAGAGCCCGGCGACTCGACCACAAGGCTGGTTTGTCAGCACATCCCAACCCCCCGTTCCCAGGACAAACTTCTGCTGGGTGTATGAGCGGCCTTGATTGCTGATAACCCCGCTGCTCTGGCCGATACGCCCGTCGCGACGCCAACCTATAGTGTGTGTCTGCCCGCCGGAGTCTGCAGTCCAGGCCGAGGTGACGGATGTACCACTTACGCACCAACCGCCTACGTGGTAATAGGTGTAGAGCGTGTTTCCAGCCGTCGCTCGTATAGTCCAGTCGACCCGTCCGGTCCAGCAACCGTTGGCCATCGGGGAGATGGTGTCGCCTCGCAACTGAGCAGAATTGGCATTCTTTTTGGCGACAGCATCAAGGGGAACAGGTGCTGCTGTAGTCATGGTTTCCGTCGCCGGCAGCATCGAGGCCACAAAGCTCTCTTTGTCCGCAGAGGGGAGCGTTGCCAAATGGTCCTTAAGGTCAGGGGAAAGCTTGGATTCCACCGTCCTCACCTGAGTGTGTGCCTGTGTGGAGGAATCGGACGTTGCTGGGGCGGCGTTCGCCGTGCCCATCGAGCCGATCAGTCCCAGCAGGGACAATCCGACCCCCAGTATCAACCTTCGTGTTCGCATTTTTTCCCTTCGAGTGATGAAAGAGGCGACCCCCAATGCGTCGCCATGTACGCATCAAAACATGGTTCATTGCAGAGCGCACTATCTGGCGATACACGATAGTTAGCCGTATAGTGAGGACTGTGGAACTAAACCAGGAAGCGATACTCGTTCAGCTGCGTAAGGGCGTGCTTGAATACTGCGTGATGGCGCAGCTCCAACGCGCACCATCGTATGGGCTGCAGATTGCTGCTGATCTGTCGCAGTTCCCTGCCTTGTTTGCAAGCGAGGGTACCCTCTACCCGCTTTTGGCAAGGCTGCGCAAACAAGGGCTGGTGGAGACGACTTGGCAGGAATCGACCTCAGGTCCGCCTCGTCGGTATTACAAACTCACAAAACAGGGTGAGGTAGCTCTGGCGTCCTTCAAAGATGCCTGGGGTCCCTTCACAGCCGGAGTGACAAAAGCCCTAAAGGAGACCGCATTGTGAATGCTGATGCTGTGAACAAAAAGTTGCCGGAATCGTCGCTTATTTCTGCCTATCTGACGAGTCTTGAGAGGGCGCTTGCGCAGTCGGAGGACCGTGATGAAATCGTAGCTTCGGTACGAGAACATATCGCTGACGCGCTGAGCGCTGAGGAAGATGTCCCTGATCCGAGAGCAGTTCGCTTGGTCCTGGATGAACTGGGTCCGGTTGAGCGAATCGCAAACCTCAGCACCGAGATCAGTCCATCAGCAGAAGCCCTGCCCGCCTCCCGGCCGTGGGGAACCGTGATTGCGAGTATTGCCGCAGGTCTTAGTCTGATTTTGGTTTTTATAGTGCCCTTTGTCGCTGTTCCTCTCGCTGTAGTAACGTTGATCTCCGGGATTTTGATACTGAATAAAGGTCGGCGCCGCAGCCCCGCCGCATGGTTGCCCATCATCGTCAGCACAGTTACTTTACTCGCCGCCCTCATCGGTGCGGCATTCTTTCTTCCGAAGGGGGAAGCGGTGCCGGGTCCTGCACATCCGGCTCAGTCAGTTCCCCCGCCTGGCGAAACGACACCATTGGATAAGTAAAGGCGTCCAACACGCTACGGAGCATCCTCTCCCGAGTTGGCAGATATGTGTGGATACATGCCCCTCCACGGCGCAGTGGCGCGTAGCTCAAAGTACCGCTGGTTGTGATCAAGGGCAGTAATAGCGCAGCACAGAACCACATAGACCGTTTTCGGGACGCATCATGTTGTGCATGGCATGCCCCGACGATGTGGAGCGGCACCGGGCTCATAGCGATGGAAAGTTTGGCCGTCCGAAGGCGGCCGCGACTAGCTTTCCCAGTGCCAGCAGCCCTGCCATCAGTACGACCACGGCGGCTCCAAACAGTGCATTGCCGACAGATACGACCCAGATATCCATCCCATCCAGTCCGGTGCCCCTTTTGGTGCGGTCCCCGTACCCGTCATGCGGCTGCGCTAAGGCTCCGAGCACTCCCATCAGGAAATATGCTCCGACAGGGATCACTACACAAGTCGAAAGACCCCCCACCAAGTATCCGCGCCAGGTGATTGCGCGGATGAAAAAGCCCGCTGCGCCAATGACAAAGGCGGCGGCTGGCAGGATGAAAAACATGCCAACACTGATAAAGGCCTCCAGCGACACCCCGCCCCCCTAAATTCATCATCTCGCGGGCTCTCTTCGAGTTCTACCCATAGGCGATGCGCAACTAAGTCTCGCGCTGACTGCTTTCCGCTAGCTCTCAGAGATCTTAGTGAAACACCCGCAATAGACAGCATGTGAAGTCGACCGTCTCATGCCGTGCCCCTCGGTCGGAGACCAGCCTATTCCCGGGTTGCCGTGCCGCGGGGGCGCCGGCGCACGCCGTTTGTTTCATCGAGTCCTAGTTTCCTCAGCTCGTCCTCGCTCCATCCGTCTCTGAGTGCACGTGTGTACGCGCGCTTGTTATCCCGTTCGGCCTCTTTGATCTGCTCCAGGAGCTCGTCTCGGCGTTGCCGGGCCTTTACGAGCTCGGTTACTGAATCGATCCGGGAGTCCAGAAGTTTACGGGCCTGGTTCTGGATTGTTTCGAGATCAATAGGTGCCATGCCTGACACCTTAACGACGCGACCGGGCGGGCAACAGAGCGCCGGAGCAGGGTACAGAATCGTGGGGCTTGAAACTCTTCGCAGCCCGTTCTACCGGTTGTCTATCTGCGATGGGGGAACTTTGCCCGGCGACATTGACGCCCCGGCTTTGCGGATGTTGGGACCGACTGTCTGCTCCGGCGCCCCTGCCGTAAACGAGGCGGGGAAACTCGCGTGCACACTGGCAGAGAGTGTTCCCTGCCGGGTGGTGGACTCGGTCGGGGTTGTAGGCGGGATTGCGCCCGCCGCTGCGAGTATCAGTGCCTTCTCGAAGTGTTGGTTTACCGGGTCGGTCCGGTTCAGCCAGGTGATCTTTCGCAGCCTTTTCAGGTCATTCCTGAAGAGCCCGGACCAGTTCTCGCCGAGGCGCGGAATCGCTTCGGCGGTGGCGAATCCGAGCGAGTTGCCGCGGATGGGCAGCAGCATCCGGGGATTGGCTGCGGTGGTGTGCCAGGTTCGGTGCCGGCCGTCGGACCAGCCTGCGTCCCATGGGTCCATCCCCATACGGACTGGCAGTGGCTGTGCAGGCGACTTTGGATATTCCGTGCAGACGACTTCGGAAAATGACAGATACTTGAGCGGTCTCGCGCAAGTGTCTCAATCCATGGGTTATAAGACACGCATACATCACAACGGCGCTGGCCGTATTCAAGCGCCTGCTGGCATATTTCTACAACAGAACCGGTTCTAGCCAAGATTTTGCCGGCGAGGCGTTCGCCCCCCCCCGGAATCCCCCTACCCCGACATACGTATGGCAAGGCGACGGAGCCGCTTGAGCCTCTGCCGTACTTTGGCGATGACCTGCTCGCGTGTGCATGCCAATGATTCCTGTATTTCATCCTGTGTATACTCTCGGACCGAAACTCGGATGAACACTGGGCTTCTATCCGGGGACCGACCATCTCCTCTCCTAGCTGTTGAACCTGAGACGAAACGAATGTGCGGCGAACACTTTCATATGGATGTGCATAAAACAACCCCCTGTCACCGTGAATGTTGTTGGTCGGAGGAATGAGCCCAAAAGCCAAATCATGTGTGTACTTTTTTCACACGTCCCGAGATTCGGGTTTAAATGCAGACACATATTTAGGGGAAGTCATGAAAAAATCTATCGGCACCATACTCGCAACTTCCGCAATGGTCGCAGCAGCTTCTTTCGGAGCTGCACCAGCAAATGCCATCGTCTCAACCGATTCAACCGATGCGAAGCCTGCAGACGTTCCGTGGACGATGCCTGACGCAAGTGAAATTCCCACGCAAGAAACCACTATGCAGCCCGTTTTGCCCGACGGAGTTCAAGCTATGGGTGCATTTACCTGCGATGGCGGAGAAGGTTCTCCGGGTACGACCATTTGTATAACTACACAGGGTCCTGACACCCGTGGACTCTATGTGGACGATGCGTCCATCAGCATGAATTACTTGGACATACAGCAACGGTGCGGAGTGAAAGTCTCAAGCTGGGGAACAACTCCAAGCGGCCAGCCCGCTAGCCGGCAGACCGCCATCGACTACGACTGCTTTGGGGTTGGTTGGAACGATGTCGTCGATTGGAACAGGACATTCAAAGACGGCTCGCTGCTATACGGGCAGGCGTACTGGGATGGAGCATGGCGGGGCGGAATTGCCGGGATTGGCATTCATGCCTAATCAGATAAGGATGCCTCTCGCCAAGAGGCTGCGGATCACGGCCACACTTAGTGTGGCCGTGACTGCGGGCTCTATCCTCGCAGGATGTACTGAATCAACACCATCGACATCGCACGGGAGTCCTGCCACAACTTCGCCAATGCCACAGTCCGAGGCCAGCGGAAAACTCACTGAGGATCAGTATAAAAGCGCTCTCAACGAGTTCAGAGTGTGTGTAGAGGATTCCGGCGCAACTCCTGGCCCCATCGAAGAGTTATCTTCTAAGAACCTCGGTTTCGCTATCGA
The DNA here is from genome assembly GCF_009192735.1 of Arthrobacter gandavensis. Classification (GTDB taxonomy): domain Bacteria; phylum Actinomycetota; class Actinomycetes; order Actinomycetales; family Micrococcaceae; genus Arthrobacter_B; species Arthrobacter_B citreus. The sequence goes on along the minus strand of NZ_VTFU01000001.1, from coordinate 849,757 downwards.
CTACACATCAGGGTCAGCTGAGGAACAGAACACCATAGCCGAGAAGGTGCAAGCCTGCGAGGGTAGTTTCCGACCATTTGGCCAGCAATGGGCGCAACAGAACAAGCCGACGGAACAAGATTATGAGAGCCTGAGACCCAAAGTTATTGAATGTATCAGCCCAATAGTCTCAGGTGTAACTCCTGATTTGACTCGGGTTGAGGTGATACAGAAGATCAAGGATGCAATCTCTGGAGGATTGTCTCAGTCGGAAGAGCTACGCCACTGCCTTGAAGAGTACAAGGACTTCTTTATCGTTTAGGATTAGGATTTTTCGGCTCGGTTTTTCGCGATCCGACCAACTTACTTAGAGCAAAAATAAGGATTCCAACAATTGCTAATGCACCAAGCAATACGAACAAGATTGTAAACCCGAAAATTTCCATTATGGCTCCTTGTAAAATTCATTTTTGTTGATTTTACCATTGGAACCACAGCAGGCATAGGAGGGGTCGGATGAAAGCTATGGGGACGATCCTTTTACTGTTGGCGACTATTGGCGTCTTATCGAGCTGGTCTGCGACGGCGCGGTCAGGCGACGGCGGAGTCTATTTTGTTGCGAATGTTCTCCTAGCGGTGACCGGGGTCATCCTGTTGATAATCGGGGCGCGCCGGAGGCGATCCGCTTCGGATTAGTCACCACGTGCCACCACTTGAGCGGCGTCAAGGGCGTTGGAGTAGGAGGCGTAACAGACACAAATACGGGATTTCCATGGCGTGCAGAGTTGCACAGACACGCTTCCCATTGACGTTGCTGTGAGGGACCGGCTTGCGAGATTTGAAAGGCAGCAACGATCCAGTGAAACAACCAGGCGTCTTACGTTGCGGTTCACAGCTTCCACCTACGCTCTCGGCGCGGTGGTCAAAAGTACAAGTTGGTGCTGGCTGGGAATACCAGCCAGCACCGACCTGTATTAGGACTGGACATCTCCCGGCGGTGCCATGGCAGTCCGGCCGCTTCGCCAGATGATGGCCGCCCCCGACGCGATGACCAAGCCGATACCGAACGCCGCCGAAACGGACAGTTCCTGATCCAGCGCCAGAGCGCCGACTACGGCGGCCGCCGCTGGATCAACGGCAAACAACGTCCCAACTACACGGGGCGTCGTGAGCTTGGTGGCCAGGAAGTCCAAGGTGTAAGCCAGTGCGACCCCCAGCAGGGCGGACACCAGCACAGCCCCCCAATCTGTTGATTGCAGTTTTGGTACGGCCGGCAACGAAAACGGCGAGAGCAGGACGGCGGCAACCCCAACCGACAACGCCAGACCCTCTATACCAGCGCTGTCCTCACCCACCCGGCCTGCCATTAGCGTGTAGGTTCCAAACGCGACCGCCGCTCCCAGGCCGAACAGGACACCAACTCCGTCGACCTCGGACTGGACTCCGGCGGCAGCGGCGACCCCGGCCAGTGTCAGGAGGGGCAGAAACCTGTCGATACGCCCCTTCGCTCCGAGGCTGGCCACGGCCAGCGGGCCGAGGAATTCGAGAGTGACTGCCAAACCAAGCGGAATGCGTTCAAGCGCGCTGTAAAGCAGTACGTTCATGGCAGCCATAGCTGCCCCGTATAGCAGGATTCCGGACCAGGCACGCGAGTCCAACCGGCGCATCCGGGGCCGGGCGATGGCAAGGAGAAGGAGGGCAGCCAGCCACAGCCGCAGCCCGCTGGTACCGAGGGGGCCGGCAGCGGCAAATACGCCGCTGGCCAGCACGGAAGATATCTGGATGCTGATCGAACCAATGAGGACGAAGGCTGCGCCCGTCAGGGCGCGCGAACGCGGAGAGAGATTGTGGAACACGATAACCATTTCTGGGCAGACCGAAAGACCGGTCGTTGACGGGGAAGTCAGACGACAGGCAGCCGCTCAGAAAAGAATCAGGAGAATCCGCGATGCCTGTCAGCGGCGCGCGGACGGTCCTCGGCGGGCAGAACAGCCCAGGTTACTCATTGGGTCCATAAAAGAAGCGTATTGGGGGAACCGAACCAAGGCCAATTGTGACTACAGGACTGCACCACGGGAGTGATAGACCCACGATGGTGCCGGCATGCTGGATCGCCGATTAGGTAGTCCGACTAAAGGATCGCTTATTGAGGCAGACTCATCCAAGTGGGGTTGGAAGTCGGTAATGGGGTCACGGTAGGAGTCCGAGAGACACTGCCGTGCGCTGGGAGCTTGCTCGCGTCGTCGTCGAATCCCATGCAATGAGTGTATTCCCGGGTATCGCACGCCCTATCGACTCACCCCACGATTTGGACCATTGTTCGGGAAAACATTTACGTACCAAATCGAGCATGATTGGTACCGCCGTGGACGCGCCAGGTGATGCCCCGAGCAAGCCCGAAATGCTGAGGTCGGCGCTGGTCACCAGTTCCGTTCCTTGCTGCAGAACGCCGATCCGGCGGGGGTCGGGTGTGACGAGCTGCGCGCGTTGCCCGGCCGGAATCAGCTCCCACTGATCGAGCTCCGCCTCGGGGTAGAACTCCTGAAGTTGGGCAAATTTGGATCGCGGGCGGGCTGCAAGTTCCTTGATCAGGTACTTCACCAGAGGCAGGTTCTGCAGGGCCGCTGCGGCGAGAACGGGAAGATTCCGCCATCGCAGCGTGGTGAAGAAATCTGTCAGCTTTCCGGCTTTCAAGAGTTTGGTGCTGAACGTCGCGTAGGGGCCAAACATGAGGTAGCTGCGACCGTCTACCACTCGCTTGTCGAGGTGGGGGACAGACATGGGTGGAGCTCCGAGGCCTGCTTGGCCGTAGACCTTGGCGTCGTGCTGAGCGACGACGGCTGCTTCCTCACAGCGATAGAAAGATGCGCCCACGGGAAGCACGGCATAGCCGCGGACTTCGGGCAGCTTCGCTTGTTGAAGGAGGCGCAGGGCGTAGCCGCCGGCCCCGACGAACACGTGGCGGCCGCGCACCTCGAATGATTGCCCGGTTGTTGTTTTCCTTCCCGTGACGAGCCAGCGGCCAGTTGATTCCTTCCGCAGTCCGCGCACATCGTGACTGAGGAGTGTCCGCCCTCCGCAGCCAGAGATGATGCCCGTAAGGGAGCGGGTCAGCGCCCCGAAATCGATATCAGTGCCGTTTGGATGCCGGGTGGCGGCGATAGGTTCCTGAGAGTCGCGGCCGTTCATAACCAGAGGAGCCCAGGCTCTGATTGTCGACGGGTCGTCGGAGAATTCCAGGCCCTCGAAAAACGGGTCGGCGGCCATCGTCGCGTAGCGGCTGCGAAGGTAATCCATGTCGTGTTGGCCGAAGACGACGTCCATATGCGGGGTGGTGTGGATGAATGAGGCAGGGTCGATCAGGCCCGCATCGGCGAGGTACGCCCACCATTGCCGGCTGACTTGAAACTGCCGTGCGATGCTTCCGGCTTTGCGCCCGTCGACAGGGTCGGGCATGTAGTTCAGTTCGCAAAACCCGGAGTGTCCGGTTCCGGCGTTGTTCCATGGGTTGCTGCTCTCGGACGCAAGAGTGTCGGCCTTCTCGACCAGCACAATTCGCCAGTCCGGTTGGAGAACGGTAATCATCGACCCCAAGGTGGCAGACATGATCCCACCGCCGATCAGTACCAGGTCCGCATCGATACCGGACGCGGTGGATTCCACATGGTTCTGCATGACTGCTCCCTTGCTTTTGCCTTTTACAAAGCTTCACGGGTGATGATCCAATCCGTCCAATGAATGATTGCAGCGTTATGATCCGTTTATGGATCATTTGTCTGCGTTGCTGGCTCCTCAGTTGCGTGCCCTGACTGAACTCGCCGCCCATGAAGGGCATATGACCCGGGCCGCGGCTGCGCTGAACATTCCCCAGTCCTCGATGAGCCGCCGCATCCGTGCCCTCGAAAAGACCCTTCGTACCCCGCTGCTTATCCAAGAGGGGCGAAGCGTCCGCCTCACGGCCGCGGCAATTAGCCTGGCACAGAAAACCCGAGACCCGCTCCGGGAACTCGACGGGGCTCTGGCTGAACTCGTCGGCCAGGCCCACCCGGACACCGGGACAGTGCGGTTCGGGTTCCCACTCACAATGGGCTCAGGAGCGGTCCCGGATATGCTCGCGGCGTTTCGTCGCGAGCATCCCCGTATTCACCTGCAGCTGAAGCAGGATCATGGATCCGCCCTCATCGAGGACCTCAGGAATGGCGTCCTCGACGCCGCAATCACGATCCCGCCGCCAAATGATCTGCACCACACGCTCTTGGGCAGCCAAGACATTTTCCTCGTCGTATCGACCCGGCACCCGCTTGCCGGCGCGTCATCGGTACAGCTGGCCGAGCTGCAGGCCGAGAAATTCATCGCGAACCCGCGCAACTACAATCTCCGCCAGGTCACCGAGCAATGGTGTCAGGAAGCCGGCTACACGCCGCGCGTCACTGTTGAAATAACAGAGTTCGCCACCGTGCGTGAATTGATCAGCCGGGAACTCGGCGTAGCCCTTCTGCCTCGATCCGAACTCCCTCTGCCCGGAACCGTGGAGATACCACTCGTCGGTGGCACATACAGCCGAGGCATTTCCCTGGTCTGGGCGACCACGAATCAGACGACGGTCGCGAAACGGTTGACGGCATTCGTCCTGAATCATGGCCTCGGATAGAAAGGCCGAGACAAGCAGATAGTCCCGCTGTGCAGGAACGTCATGAGCACTCGGCTGTTATGCCTGACTGGACCACTCTCTCTGCGACTCAATTTGGGACTCTCGAAGCAAGAACATGGCGCCGAGCTGTAGCAGCGAAGGATGGGAAACAAGAAACCAACCTGGCAAGAACGAGTCGACGAGCTCGCCGAATTCAGATGGGCCCATGGCAGGTTCCCGCGAAGTTACCTCGAGGGGGAGAGTAACCTCTACAGCTTCCTGCAGCACCAGCGGGTCAGATACCGAGCCGGAGTACTTCTTGCCGGCAGGGAAGCATATTTGAATGAGCACATCCCTGGATGGCTGACGCCGCGCAAAGCGCATCGCGAAGAAGTGTTATGGGGACAACGTGCCACAGAGTATGAACTCTTTCTTCGGAGCGAGAAGCGACCTCCGAGCTACAAAAACGCTAGAGATCCGACGGAGCGGACACTCTCCGTATGGATGAAGCGGCAGCGCGCGTGTATACGAGCAGGGACGCTGTCGGAAACCAGAAGGAACTGGTTGGATACGCACCTAACGGGCTGGCAGAAGCAGTGAAGTATTCGGCGCGGAGATCACATCCTTCTAAAACTGTGTGGCTTAGGAATGTAGGAATGTAATGCTTGGGTGGGAGCGACTGTACTGGGAGCTCTTTTTACATCACGGTTGAAAGTGGAGCATGCAGAGCATTATCGAGGAGTACTGGTCAGGCGTCACACGACGCCTACAGATCGAAATCAACGTCTTGAACTCGCTGGTGGAGCACAACGGAGAGAAAGGAAGAGCAAACGAGATATCACTTGCCCAGTTACTCACCAGCCTTCTGCCGTCATCCCTCGGCGTCGGAACAGGGGTGATATTTGATCGGTTTGGCGGGCGTTCGGCGCAGACGGACATCATCCTGTTCGACGAAGCAAAACAACCTCAGCTTCTTGCACAGACCAGCCAATTACTCTTTCCTGTGGAGACGGCAGTCATGGCTATTGAGGTGAAGACGACTGTTGACACCGAAGCCGTGACTGATTTCGCCAAGAAGAAGGAAAAACTGAACGCACTTCAGGATTCGCGGGACGACACCCGGCCTCCTCTGTTTGCACTATTCGGATTTGGCCTCAAGGGAGCTACGGCCTCCATCGCTCAAGCCATTGCGATGCTTCCAGTGGAGCAACGGCCTGACCTGACATGTGTTATTTCTCCAGGCATGGTGGGCAGCGACACGTCCACAGAACCTTTCGTTCCTGAACTGGTCCCAGTCCATAAAACAGATCCACTGACCGGCCAAAAAGTGTCCGGTCAGTGGCGGGAGCTGACACCCCGAGCCGCGGGAGGACCACCAGTCCAGCCCTTCGAAATCATCGACCAGATCCTTTATCCGGCCACATCATTGAAGGCTTACGGCCGGGAGCTCATACTCGGCGATCCAGCCCGGGCGCTACTCCTATTCTGTGACCTGCTTCTCGCAGATCTCGCTCGGCGAGAAGTCACCGACAAATCCTGGTTGGCGAACTATCTCCCGGATACTATCCGGGAGACCGCAGCTTTTACCTACACGGTTTAGGCAGCTAGGTGTTGCCCTAGCCCTTCCAAGTGCATGTATTGCGCCGGTGTTATCACTCGTATGCTGAAAGTCGGGGCTATGGTCGCCAGGGTCTCCCTATCCGGCAAGGTTCCTGGTTCGCCGGAGACAATTACGGGGGTGGCTCCTCTGTCATGAAGGCTTATGGCCAAGGCCAGAACGTCCACAGGCGTTGCCGCGAGATCACTGTTTTCCTTCGAATCTTGGTCATCAGACATGATCTCGGGTGAATTAATCATGACACGCGTGATGCAGGCATCGGGTGCCTCATGTTCGTGGCGATGGCCGCTGCTGGCATGTGACCACAGGTAACCGTGTCCGTCGGGGTCGAAGGAACGGCAGTGTTTTACTACACGATCGGGAAAAGTGAGTTCTCCTGACTGAACACTGGTTGTCATAGCGTTCAGGCAGGATCTGATGTCTCGGTCCGAGGCACAGATGGACTCAAGTTCTATCAGGGCATATGCATCCAAAACGTAAACTAGCACGCCTATGCCCCCTTGGAGAGGACAAGGGAGAGCTCTTTGAGCTGCGAGCCGTCAGCGCGCAGGTACCGAGCTGCATCAAGAGGACTCAGCCGTCCATGTTCCACTGCGTCGATAAGGAGCCGGGGGTAAGTTGCACCAAATTCGGCTTGCCTTTTGACCGTTACTGTCTGCGGGACGGTTGAGAACCCAGATCTCTTTTCAAGGAACTCACCCCGAGTGTCCTCAACAAGACTGACAAGGTTTTCGCTAGCCAGGCCCAACGATGTGAGCCTGATCGCGACGGCAGCCCAGCTTGCTCCGAAACGGTTGGAAATCAGCCGGACTGCATCTAGATTCAGATGCTCAAATTTTTTGACGGAGAGGTACCTTTTAAGCTCCTCCTGGGGTAGCAGTACGGCGGCCGCAAATCTGTTGCACCATACTTCAACAGACCCGTCATCATCGTGGCAGACGGTCTCCTCGTTCCGGAGCAGGTGACCCGCTTCGTGGAGCAAAGTGAAAGTTCGAAGCGTAGGAAGGTCGTACGCGGCATTAATGTAGATCAGTGGCACCCGACCATGCGGTAGCGAAAAGCCCCTGAAGTTCTTGGACCCTGCGTTTCTCAGCAGGACAATGATTCCCAATGCTTCGATTTGCTGGCGAAAGTCTCTGAAGACGGCCGATTTACTCGATGCAGCAACCTGAGCGGTTACCGGGTAGTGGAGCATGTTCCTGAAGACAGCTGCTGCCGTTTCGGGGGAGCTGTCGAGCTTTTTGGGTGGGGCCCAGGTGCTGACGCCTTCTTCTTGCGCTGCCCAGTCAGCAACCTTCTGTACTGAGCGGGCGTAGCGAAGCTCTTTCAGCTCTTCAGCTGGTTTGACTGCTAACTCTTCTATGGATTTACGAAACTTGGCGACGATGCCGACTTCTTGAGGCGGTGTGTCCCGGAAGAAGAAGTAAGGATTGCGCCCCAGCAGTTTGGCGATTTTGTCGAGATCACCCTTGTGGGGTTTCTTTCCCCCGTTTAGCCAGCTCTCAACGACGTCCTGAGATCGTTTGGTGGCATCCGCCAACGCTTCAACATCGTAGCCAGCGTCACTAACAGCCCAGCGCAGGACTTCGGGGTTGACGGCTTTCACTTCCATAGCAGGAAGTCTAAGCCGTGAAACGCGCCACTTCCTCAAGCGCGCTCGAAGCACTCTGATTCTGCTGATGTGCAGGAGCGAAGCCTGAACGATCACTCAGCTCAGAAACGACCCGTTACGACACCACTCCCAGAGGTGAGGCGGAAACGTACGTGGCACGCTGGTCATAACGCAAGTTCTAAACCTGGAGGCACCAAAACGTCCACCGACTACGGTTTATGACCCTTGAGGCGCGCGCCAGCTCGGGGCATTTCCCATGGTGAAGCCCCCCGACTAGGCTCCATGCATGGGTAATGTCATTGGTCTGGTCCTCTACGTGGTTTTTGTGGCCATCTTTTTTTACATCCTCTACGGAGTCATTAAAGCTGCGGTCCGGGATGGGATCCTGGCAGCCGACAGGCGCCGATCGGAGACCGTGGCCGCAGGGGCCGAAATTGAGGGGTCCGGCAGGTAGAGGTCCACTTCTTCCCAAGAAGACGCCGGCGGTCGCTTTATCCAACGACTTTCATCTACTGGGCGGTTCCATGTCTTGCAAGCTATGGGTTGAAAGACACATGGTTGAGACAGCAGGGCATCTACGAAGTCCGGTTCGCAGGATGTCTTGCCACCATGTATCGCAAGGGGGTGTTGGGGTTCGGTGATATGCACAATGGTTACAAGACCTTCCCTACGAACTCGACATTTGCCGGTGACAAAGCACCTGCCGAAGCCGCGACACTGTCGTGCAGCTGAGGATGCTGGGTAGCTGCATACTTAGGGCGTTAAAGTCCTGCTTCGTGTTTGAATCCGATGAACATCAGCGTCCAGCAGTACGCACTCATAAGGTGGACGATCCCCTCAGCAATGGCTCCGGCTTTGGACTCCAGGGCGGAGATCATTGCCATGAGCACCGATGTTGGCTTCTGGGATGCTGCGCGTGTAGTCAGTGCCGCATGGTCTCGATTGCCTGTGTCCGGCCGAGGCCTGGCAGGAATCGGCCGACGTTGGCAGTGTAGCGGGCGTAGGTGTGTGGGTGGGTGCGGTTCAGGTAGGGCTCTTCGACGAGGCGAACCTGGATTTCCACTGCCAGGAACAGGCATGCCAGAGCCGTTGCGCTTACCGGCGTGGGGATCATGAGCGCAATTCCGGTCATGGCGGTGAGCATGGCGGAGAACACCGGGTTGCGGACCACAGCGAACAGGCCGGTGGTGACTAGATCCGTGTGTTCGGTTGCGTCGACGCCGATGCGCCAGGAAGCGCCCATGCCGCTCTGAGCGGCCAGGGTGCCCAGAAATCCAATGATGGTCAGGATGATCCCGAACCAGGCGAGGCCTGGCAATTGAGGCGGGACGATGAGGTCGGCAAGGGCCAGGGCGGGACCAGCACCACCGAACACGATGGCTGCGGCGAAAAGGACTCCGCCCCACCACTCGATCGACCTGGGTGTCCCGCTGATGCCGCGGAAACCAGTGGAACCGGTTCTGCGACGGTGCATCCAGGACCTCACCCCGAACGTGGTGATGACGCCGACGGCATATAAACCCAGAGCAAGGAACGACGCTGTCTGCACTGACACGAGTGGCCTCGATTCCTCAACCACAAGGGCTGAAAGGTTGTACGGAGTTGCCGGCGGGTTGCGGGGACCTCAGGTGAAGACGTGGAGGAAACGGAAGAACACGGATGCGGCGACGGCGATGTAGGCCAGGACGATAATCGGTCCGACCCATGCTGCGAGGCTGCGGGTGAGGGCGGCGGGTGCGGGTATGACGCCGTGAACCATGTTGCGGACGGTGGTAAGGATGAACAAAGGGATCATCACCGCCCATACGATCATGCAGTAGAGGCAGAGGATATAGATCTCGAAGAGAGCCTGGCTCCATAACCAGGTCACGAACACGGCACCGAGCGTGACGCCAATCTGCAGGCCCGCCCAGTACCAGTGGCTGAACCGGGCTCCTGCGAGCAACGCCATGCCGGTGGTGATGACGACGGTAAAGCCGACGAGGCCGATGAACGGATTAGGGAAGCCAAACAATTCGGACTGCCACGTTTGCATGACCTGCCCGCAGGACACCCAGGGGTTAATGTCGCAGCTCGTGACGTGGTCCGGGTTCCGATACAACTCGAGCTTCTCAAGGATCAGGATCCCCGCAGCAGCCCACCCGATAACACCCGTGGCCACGAGCATGACCCCGAACGCGATCCTACGGGCGAACCCGGGCAGCGACGCCACGTCATCCTTCCCGCGGTCCTGGACGGGTGTTACATCATTCGCCGTTGTGTGCGCCATGGTGAGAGTTCCTTCGCAAGCAGGGGTCAGTCCGCGATGGCGGTTTCGATCAGGGTACGGAATTCCTCAACGGTGGCTGGCTGGATCTTTTCGCCGTCAAGGAAGAACGTCGGTGTTCCCCCGACATTCAGAGCCATGCCGTCCCTCTTGTCGATATTCACGCGGTCCATGGTTGCCGGGTTAGCGATTGCCGCGTCGTAGGCATCCATGTCAAGGCCGAGGTCTTCGGCGTACTCGCGGAACACCGGTGACCGGTCCTCGGAGGTGTGGCCCCACTCGGTCTGCTTCTCGTACATCAGGGCATGCATTTGCGTGAACTTGCCCTGCTGCGCGGCGGCCTCAACCGCGGCGGCTGCAGTCTCGGAGTTCGGGTGCCCTGGCAGGGGGAAATACCGGGCGACGACGGTCAAGTTCTCCCCGTATTCCTCGGAAAGGTCTTCCACGAGCGGGTACGCGGCCAGGCATGCCTCGCACTCAAAGTCGAGGAATTCCACAAGGACCGCTTTTTCGTCCGGCGCCTCAGACAGGCGGTGGCTGTCCTCGCGGACGACCTCGGCCGCGGTAGTTGGCGTACCAGCGGCCTGGCTCTCATCCTCCCCGAGCGCATTGAAGAGGATGACCATACCGATAACGAGGGCGACTGCTGCGAGCAGGCCGATCACGATCCGGTTTTGCAGGCTCATGCCTTTCTTCGTGCCGGGGGCCGCGCCGCGAGCAGGGGTGGGTGTAGGCATGGTGGTGTCTCCTCGTCATGGAACTGCGTCGTCGTGCTCGTCCCGGGCACAGTGCAGGGAACGACGGTTGATCAGGTTTACTTGGGCCTCTAGTCGTGCCTGCAGCAGGCGCAGGACGCCTCCACGGGCGTGGAGCCATGGGCGGATGTGGTGCTCGCCGTGGCCTCGGTTTCTGCGGTCCGGGCCCTCAGGGTAAACGACGCAGGTCTCACCGAATTGCTCGTCGCTGAGGCGGCCGTGCCTGGACTGGAGCCGGTACTGCAGCACGAGTCCGTGCCGCCGTCCGGCGTACTCATGCAGGTATCATCACCGCTTCCGTCGATGTCGAGGCTTCCCAAGGGCGGGACGCAGCAGGAGTCGCCCTTCCACGCTTCGCGGCCTTCTTTGAGGGCGACGGCGGCGATAACGAGAGCTGCGATCGGGTCGGCCCAGGACCAGCCGAGGGTGCTGTTGAGCAGCAGGCCAACCAGCAGGACTCCGGACAGGTAGGTGCAGAGCAGGGTCTGTTTGGAGTCCGCGACAGCGGATCGGGAGCCGAGTTCCCGGCCGGCGCGGCGCTGCGCCCAGGACAGGAATGGCATGACGGCCAGGCTCACCGCCGCGAGGATGATCCCGACCGACGAGTGTTGGGGCTCGGACGCGCCGAGCAAGGTGCGGACGGCATCGAAGGTAACGAACGCGGCAAGGCCGAAGAAGGAGAACGCGATCAGTCGCAGCGCGGTCTTTTCGCGGGCTTCAGGGTCGCGGCCGGCGAACTGCCAGGCCACGGCCGTTGCGGACAGGACTTCCACGATGGAGTCCAAACCGAATCCAATCAAGGCACTCGAGGACGCGATCGTGCCGGCGCTGATCGCGACGACCGCTTCGATGACGTTGTACGTGATCGTTGCTGCAACGAAGAGACGGATCCGGCGTGAGAGGAGTGCGCGCCGCTCCAGTGACGGAACCGCGGACGCTGTATGTGGAGGGCGAACGGAAGCGTGGGTGCTCATCAGCAGCAAGCCTTTCCCATGATGTGGTCCTCTTTGGTGGTGCAGCAGCACTCGGGATCGTTGACAGCGACGACATCCAGTAGTGCGGTCAGCGCGTCGCCCAGTTTCTGATCCGCCAGCTCGTAGCGAACCCGCCGACCCTCAGGGACTGCAACGACGAGCCCACACCCCCGCAGGCACGTCAGATGGTTCGACAGCCGCTGCTTGCTCACGCCCGCGAGTTCAGCGAGCTCGCCTGGATAGGAAGGAGCTTCCCTCAGTGCCAGTAGGACCCGAGACCGAACCGGGTCCGACAGCGCATAGCCGAAGCGGGCAAGCACCGAATGCTGCGTCAGAGTCTCCATACGGCTAATAGTACACACATATCTGTACTATGCGGGATGGGTGGTCAGCTGGTTGGAGTTGGAGCTGGGGTTGGTTCAGGGCAGGACGTCTTCAATAAGTGTTTTTAGGGTGGTCTTTTCCGCCACGCCTAGTATTCGTGCTGATATGCGGCCCTGCCGGTCGAGGATGAGAGTTGTGGGGACAGCCTGCGGCGGTACATATTGCGTAAGGCTCTGCAGGATCTTGCCATCCTTGTCTTTGAAGCTTGGGTAGGTGACCCCGAAATTTCGTTCGAACGCTTCAGCGGTCGGTTGTTCATCGCGGACATTTATCCCGTAGAACCTCACGCCCTGGTCAGCGAATTCTTCGCTTAGGTCGTTCAGCGTCGGCGCTTCGGTGCGGCAGGGAGCACAGGCCGCGTACCAGAAGTTGAGCACTACGACGTCCCCGGTCCAGTCTTCCTGATCCACCGTTGTCCCGTCGAACAGTGTGCCCGTGAGCTGGACTCTGTCCCCGCGGTTCTCTGGGCCATATTCAGCCACCGACCCATCTCCGGCGATGTAATTCTTATTATCGCCTGCTTGGGCTTGCTCGGAGAGCGAGTCTTCGGGGGAGCAGCCGCTGAGAGTGAGAGCTGCTATGAGGAGGGCGGCGCTCATTCGAGAGGTGACGGATTGTCTGCGTTGTGGGGGTGCATCGGTGCCGCGCATAGCGTGTACGGGTCTCCTATGGCGTAGGTGAGTGTCAGTGTGAATTGGAGGTTATACAGGGGTGATGAAGGTGCCTGCGAGATTTTGAAGCTGGTAGATCCATTGCATCCAGAGGCCGGTAAACATCAGCACTCCGACGAGGACGAGGACAGATCCGCCGATAATGTTGAAAGCCCGGATGTGACGGCGCACGAAGTTCAGGGTGGTCGTCACCCAATTAATGCCCATCGCTACCAGGATGAAGGGGATGCCCAGCCCCAGGCAGTACACGAAGCCGAGTAGCGCGCCACGCCAGGCCCCACCTGTGGTGGTACTTAGGGCAAGTACGGCGCTGAGAGTGGGACCCATGCACGGGGTCCAGCCGAGGCCAAAGACGATGCCGAGTAATGGTGCGCCAGCCAGTCCAGCCTGCGGGCGATAGCTGAGTTTTTTCGTCTGCTGAAAGAAGGAGAACTGTCCGACGAGGACAAGTCCCATGACGATAACGAAGATACCGAGCCCACGGATGAGGAGGTCCTGCCAGCGCAGCAACCAGCCTCCGATAATGCCGAAAGCGGCGCCGTAGAGCGTGAAGACCAAAGCGAAGCCGAGGATGAATAACGTTACTCCGGTGACGACGCGCCGCTTGTTATCGGCCCGAGTCGGATCAGCGAGCCCGGAAACATACCCGAGGTAGCCGGGGACCAACGGCAGGATGCACGGAGACAGGAACGAGACGATGCCGGCGATGAGGGCAAGAGGTATTGCTGCGATCAGGGCGCCGGACTGCACCATCTCCGCGAAGTACCCACCGATGGTCATGACTGTGCCGACCTGCCGTTGAGCCCGAAAGCGCTACTGCTGACTGGGATGATGATGCTCACGCCCTGCATCCCACCCTCGCAACCAGCGACCGGGAAGTCAGGAGCTAGGCGTGGGGCGTGCCGTTGGCTGACGAACCGTTCACCCCGTCGAGGGAAAACGTCAGAAGGCAGGAATGAACACTGCCAGGCAGCAAACCGCTCCGATGTGGGCACGGCAATGCCCTGGACGGAGCGAACCGGGCGACGGGGTTCATGCAGGCTGATCATAGAGTCGAGGATCATGTCAGTTCAGCGCCTCAAATGTGGCTCCGCTATCCGGTGAATACTCAACGCCGGTGTCGGTGGCAACCCAGATCCGGGTCTGCCGGTCCTCGCCGATCGCTGCCGCCATGGCTGCGGGCTGACCCTTCGCTGTGCCTCCGGTTGCTTCCCAGGTCTGCCCGGTATCGTCGCTCACCTGAATCGTGCCGTCGGGCGCGACCCCGACGGCCGTGGAGTTGTCGGCGAAAGTCGTGAGAAGAAGGATGGGCGCATCGGCGGGAAGGTCCCAGGTCCGGCCAGCGTCACCTGAACGGTGGACGCCCTGTTCAGTTGTTGCCAGGACTACCCGGCTCACGGGAGTGCCGGAGAGGTTGTACGGCTGGATGTCGGTTTCCACGGTCTCCCAAGTTTCTAGGTCACTGGTGCGCCGAACCTGGCCGTCGAAGCCCACGATTCCGTCACGGGTGACGGTCAGCGCGTGAAAGTCGGATTCCCCTTGGAGGGATAGCGGCTCCCAGGTTGTTCCACCGTCAGTCGAGTGGATCAGGCCCACCGGGTTGGGCATATCGGTTCCCGGCCCGGGGTGGCCGGAGGCATAGAAGTGGTCCTCGCCCGCCGGCGCGAAACCCATCAGGTCGATCGTCGGGCCGATTTTTTCCGGGGCTCCGGAGGTGATGTCGAAGAGGCCTTCGTGGGCGGCCAACAGAACCCGCCCGCTTTCCGGGTCAACATCCATGCCATGGACGTGGCCTGTAACGCCGGTAGTGGTTGCCTGGGCGGTGTCTGGGGATTGGGTCGGTTGCTGTGCGCAGCCCGCGCCCAGCAGAGTCACCGAGAGGGCGGCGGCGGTAAGCACGACCCGGTTGCGGGCGCGCTTGGTAAAGGTTAGGTGGGACATTTCGGGGTGCTCCAAACAGAAGGACAGACGGGAGGAAGGAAGGATGGCCGCCGTCGGGCACACCGGTGATCCGGCAGTGCCCAACAGCAGGCCTGCGGAAACGGCTAGAGGTTGGCGAGAAGAGCGTTCATCTTCTCGATCTCTTCACCCTGGTCGGCGACGACGGTCTTCGCCAGTTCGATGGCTTCCGGATTGGAGCCGTTGGCGACTTCATCTTCTGCCATGGCGATCGCCCCTTCGTGGTGGGCGATCATCTGGGTCAGGAACAGCCGGGCGGCCTCTGTGCCTTCAGCTGCTTTGAGCTGGGCCAGGTCCTCCGCGCCCATCATGCCGTCCATGGAGTGGTTCCCGGACATTTCCGCCGGCTCGCCCCAGGCCTGCAGCCAGGAGTCCATCTTGTCGATTTCGGGCCCTTGGGCGGCTTTGATGTCTTCGGCCAGCTGGATGATTGCAGGGTCGAGACCGTCTTTGGCGAGCATGATTTCGCTCATTTCCACGGCCTGCTCATGGTGCGGAATCATCATCTGGGCGAACATGGTGTCCGCACTGTTGTGGTCCTCGGTTGTCTCCGACGCGGACGGGGTTTGGGACATGGTGCCGTGGTCCATGCCCGGCATCGTGCTTGCGGTCTCCGGGCTGTTATTGGCGCCGCAGCCGGAGAGGAAGAGTACGGCAGCAACGGCGGTCGCCGAAATAGCGGTATGGCGTTTCATGGGGTTCCTTCGGAATCGTTCGTGGGCTGTCAATCAGTGCCTGATGCACGCCCGTCGGGAGGACGGGGCATGCGGGGGTGGCCTTATAGGGATGGCCACGCATTTTTAAATGCGGCTGATGGAGAGCTGAACGAGTGAAGGCGTGTGCGGGACGCTCGCGTAGGGAGAGGGCAGCAACGGCGGGGCACGCAAGCCGTGGCGGGATAGGGCACGCAACTGTTTGGGAATGAAGAACAGCGAAACGATGCCGACGATCATCAGCATGCACAGCGCTGCCATGAGACCATGTCCGCTGCCGCATGGGCCGGCGCAGGCCGCGGAATGCGTATCTCCGCCAGCAACTGTCCCGGAAACTGCAGCATGCTTAAGTCCGGGCACGTGGCCGGCGGCCTGGTGCGGGGCCGCCTGAACCGCAGAAGTGACAGTGGCGGCATCGGGTCCCGGGAAATGCGACAGGTTCAGGGTGTGCATGCCAAGGATTCCCAAAATGATCGCTGCCAGTCCCAGAGACAGCAACAGCGGTCGGCGCAGCAGCACCGGCAAGCCAGGCAAGGAACCGTGGTTCATTCTTCCTGCCTTCCTGCTGAATGTTGGGCTTCCGCCACTTCCAAGGATAGCGGGACGGCTGCGGCTCTTCGAACTGACCATCATTGCCGTTGCGCTCGTGGACTAGCGAATGTCCGCCGGATCCAGCTTGATGCGCCGGAGCAGCTGGGCGTTAAGCGCGACAACGATTGTCGAGACGGACATCAGGATGGCGGCCACGGCGGGAGAGATGGTCACACCGGCAAACGCGAGCACACCTGCGGCTAGCGGGACGGCGATGACGTTGTAGCCGGTGGCCCAGATGAGGTTCTGAATCATCTTCCGATAGCTGGCCCGTGACAGATCCACCATGGACAAGACCGCCCGGGGGTCGTTGCCGGCCAGCACCACGCCAGCCGATTCCATCGCCACATCGGTGCCCGCACCGATGGCAATACCGACTTCTGCCCTGGCCAGGGCCGGGGAGTCGTTCACGCCGTCGCCGACCATTGCAACCTTTTGGCCCCGGGACTGGAGTTCTCCCACCTTCTTGTCCTTATCCTGCGGCAGGACCTGGGCGAAGACTTCGTCGATGCCCAGTTCCTGTGCCACGGCATCGGCGACCTGCTGAGCGTCGCCGGTGATCATGGCGACGCTGATGCCGCGGTTCTGCAAGGCGGACACGGCCTGGCGTGATTCTTCGCGGACCTCGTCCTCCAGGCTCAGGGCACCGATGACCCGTCCGGCTCTGATGACATGCAGCACCGACGCGCCGCGTTCCACCCAAACGCGGGTTTCCCCCTGCAGCTCCGGTGGCATGTTAAGGCCTTCGGCTTCAATCAGGTTGGGGCCGCCGACGGCCGCTTCGGTGCCGTCAACCAGCGCGGTGACTCCCCGGCCGGTCAGCGACCGGAAGCCGGTGGCGGCCGGAACGGTGAGCCCGCGGTTGCGAGCGGCGGCCACGATGGCCCGGGCGGAGGGGTGTTCACTGTCGGCCTCCACCGCCGCAGCTAGGGCGAGAACATCGCCGTCGCTCTCATTCGAGATGGCCGCCACGGCGGTCCAGTGCCGGCTGGCCCTTGGTCAGGGTGCTGGTCTTATCGAACAGCACCACGTCGACGGTGCGCATGCGTTCCAGCGCCATCCGGTTCTTGATCAGCACACCGGCACGGGCTGCCTGCTCGGTGGAGATCGCGATGACCAGCGGGATGGCCAGACCCAGCGCGTGCGGGCAGGCAATAACCAATACGGTCACCATACGGATCACCGCGTCGTTGGGACTGCCCAGCAGCAGCCAGGCGAAGAACGTGAACTCAATCCCAACATTGTGCAGATCTGGGAAGAGAGGGTGCCAACTGCGTAGGAGTCAGGCCCGCCGCGTGCGAGAGTTACGGCCCAGGCCCCGTCCATTAGTCCTTCTTCGCCTCAATTCTCATCAAGCGATTCCGGAACCTCGCCGAAGGCTTCCCCTCGTCCCTTTTTCAGGCGGAGCTTGCCCGCACTGATCGCACGGTGGATCTGGTCCGCTGTTCGATATTTGGAGGGATCAAAAGGCCCCTCCACAAGATCCTTCATGTACCGAAAGCGAATTCCGGACCACAGCCCTGTGATTTCCTCTAAGCCGAACGCGGGAAAATCTGACTCGTCCGCGTCGGGGGAGCCGGCAGGGTCTCCGCCCATCAGAAGTCCTCGAAGATGTCGGGCATCCTGTACCGAGGAGCGAAGTTGGCGGACGGCCCGCTCTGCGCTTTTCGCCTTATCGGGTGCAACTTGGGAGACTTTGTCGAGGAAACCCTCGAGAGCCCCTGCGGAGTCCATATCCGTCATGTCGCTGAGCTCGTCCATGATCTGTAGGCGCTCGGCCGAGGTAGGTTCCCAACCGAAGTGTCCGGCACGTACATCGAGTGCAAAGTCGCGGCTCAGCTCGGCATGCTTTCCGATAGCAGTGCGCAGTTGGCGAGCTATCCGGTAGGGCTGTATAGGCGCGGCGGACTGGGGTGCGGTCGTCTCCAAACATCATGGGCCCATGTTCCCAGGAAGCACCGACAGTGCCCGAGCTTCGCCGAGCGTCCCTCATGAGGATCCCAATTATCCAGCGGATCTCATCAGCGGATCAGACTGCTTTACCCACGTCGGATCACAACCCCGCAAATGGTGCAGGCGGTCAGCGACCGGGAGAGGGGCCAGACCGGCCGGATCCGCAGGAGGCGCGACTGCACCAGTATTCAGGTCCGACTCAAACGGCAATCTCTTTGGTTGTGGGAGTGCCGGTGAGGGAGGGCGGAGACCGAACCATTGCCAACTGCTGACTCGAATCAAAACTTCGGAGGGCTGCATGCCCGAGCAACGACACAGCCCACTGATGGGTCAGGCGGCCGAAGGAGTCCGCTCCACGATGCGGTACACCGTGCTCCGTGCGACCTTGAAGAGTTCTGCGATCTCGGCGGTGGTGTGTTGTCCTCCGTTATATAGGGATACAAGATGGGCTTCCTGAGACTTGGAAAGTTTGGGCTGCTTGCCGCGCAGCCGGCCCTTTGCTTTGGCGACTTGCATGCCTTCGCGGGTACGGGCACGGATGAGGTCAGATTCGAATTCGGCGACCATGGCCAGGACGTTGAAGAGCAGCCGGCCGACGGGATCTGACGGGTCATGGATGGATTGGCAACTGGGACGGTGTAATCGCCCTCGGTCTGTCGCGATGGTTCAGCATCGAAACCCTAGCGGGATATCAGTGCAAGTGAACCGGAGGCGTCTGCTCAGCCGCGCAAAGCACCGCGTCGAGAAGTCCAGATCCGCCGCCCGAGCGGTGCAGCAAGCTGAATTGCCTCCCACCCGAACCCTTGCAGAGAGTCATCCGCATCATGCGCTATTATCGCTGTATGCTGATTGATCCCGAAGTGTCTGCGCATGCCTGCACGTCCCTTGACCCCGCGGCGGCCCTGTTCCATTCCCTCAGTGATCCGACCCGGCTTTCGATTGTGAAGCGAATGTCCCGGGGCGAAGTGCGGGTCGGCGAGCTGACCGTCGAGTTAGACCTGGCCCAGTCCACGGTTTCGGCGCATGTCGCGTGCCTGCGCGACTGCGGCCTGGTCGAGGGCCGCGTGCAGGGGCGCAGCGTCTACTACTCTCTGGCCCGGCCGGAGCTGATGGACATGCTCGCGGCGGCCGAGGTTCTCTTGGCCGCGACTGGCAGCGCGGTCAGCCTGTGCCCGAACTACGGCACCCCCACTGCCGGGGAGCCCATCACGAAGGAGAACGCCCGATGAGCGACGCCTGCGGCTGCGGCGACGACAAGCCCGGAACCGTCGAAACCGGCGAGGAGGAAGCAGAGGGTTTCTGGCAGGTCACCGAAGTCCGCGCCGCTGCCGTCTCCGGGGCGCTGCTCCTGGCCGCGTGGATCGTGTCTCTGGCCCAAGGCCCGGTATGGCTTACCCTTCCGCTGGAAATCATCGCGCTGGGCGTGGCGGCCTGGACCTTCGTCCCCTCCACGCTGCGGCGCCTGACCAAAGGCAAAATCGGCGTCGGCACCCTGATGACCATCGCCGCCGTCGGTGCGGTCGCCCTCGGCGAGATCGAGGAGGCGGCCATGCTCGCCTTCCTCTACGCAATCTCTGAAGGACTCGAGGAATACTCGCTGGCCAAGTCCCGCCGCGGCCTGCGCGCCCTGCTGGACCTGGTCCCGGCCGAAGCCACCGTGCTGCGAAACGGCGCCGAAGCCACTATCGCCCCGGCCGAACTCATCCCGGGCGACCGCATGGTGGTACGCCCGGGCGAACGGCTCGCGACCGACGGCCGCATCGTCACAGGCCGCACGTCGCTGGACACTTCGGCCCTGACCGGGGAATCCGTCCCGGTCGAGGCCGGACCGGGCACCGAAGTCTATGCCGGGTCCATCAACGGCACCGGCCCGCTCGAGGTCGAAGTCACCAGCACCGCAGAGAACAACTCGCTGGCCCGTATCGTCCACATTGTCGAAGCTGAGCAGTCCCGCAAGGGCCCGGGCCAGCGCCTCGCCGACACCATCGCCAAGAAACTCGTTCCGGGGATCTTGATTGTTGCCGCTCTGATCGTCGTTTTCGGTTTCATCGTCGGTGAGCCGCTCGTGTGGTTCGAACGCGCCCTCGTCGTGCTGGTCGCTGCCTCGCCCTGCGCGTTGGCCATTTCGGTACCGGTCACCGTCGTCGCTTCCGTCGGCGGGGCCAGCCGTATCGGTGTTCTCATCAAGGGTGGCGGCGCCCTCGAAACACTGGGGAAAATCCGCACCATCGCCTTGGACAAGACCGGCACCCTGACCCGCAATCAGCCGGCCGTCATTGACGTCGCCACCGTCGGAAGCAGGAGCCGGGAGCATGTGCTCGCCCTCGCAGCCGGACTGGAGGCACGCAGCGAACATCCGCTCGCCCGCGCGATCCTCGCCGCCACACCCGACCGGGCCGCCGTGATTGACGTGGACACCATCCCGGGCGCCGGCCTGGAAGGAACTCTGGACGGCAGAAAACTGCGCCTGGGCCGTCCCGGATGGATCGACCCCGGAACATTGGGGCCGGACGTGGAGCGGATGCAACACTCCGGCGCCACCGCGGTGCTGATTGAGGACGACGGACAGGTCATCGGAGCCGTCGCGGTCCGCGACGAGCTTCGCCCGGAGGCACGCGAGGTCATCGCCCGGCTGACCCGGTCCGGCTACAGCACCGCGATGCTCACCGGCGACAACACTATCACCGCCAACGCTCTGGCACGGGACGCCGGCATCACGGAGGTCCACGCCGACCTTCGGCCTGAAGACAAGGCTGACATCATCCGCACGCTCAAGTCGCGCCGCCCGACCGCGATGGTCGGCGACGGCGTCAACGACGCCCCGGCCCTGGCCACAGCAGACACCGGGATCGCAATGGGTGCCATGGGAACTGACGTCGCCATCGAAACCGCCGACGTCGCCCTGATGGGCGAGAACCTGAACCACTTGCCCCAAGTGCTCGACCACGCCCGCCGCACCAGGGCCATCATGCTCCAAAACGTGGGCCTGTCCCTGCTGCTGATCGCCGTGCTGATCCCACTGGCGCTGTTCGGCGCCCTCGGGCTTGCCGCCGTCGTCCTGGTGCACGAGCTCGCCGAAATCGTGGTCATCGCCAACGGCGTCCGCGCCGGCCGGCTCAGCCGCAGGAACCGGCTAACGGCCGGTCAGTCTGCCCCGGTGTTGGAGCCGGCAGCGTGAGCAGTGAAACAGCAGGTCCGGCCGGGACGCCCTCCCGGCCGGACCGCCGGCTCAGGACCGTGCTACTGGTCTGGGCGGCCTTTCTGGCAGCCGCCGATCTGGCCGTCAAGACTGCGGCCGAGGCCCTGCTAACCGGGGGGACAGTCATCGACCTGGGGGTGGTCAATTTCCGCCTGCTCTACAACCCTGGTGTCGCTTTCAGCCTCGGCGCGGCGCTGCCGGACTGGGTGATCATCGCCGTGACCGGCATGATCATTGCCGGGATGACCTGGTACGTCCTAACTTCCGCGCCAACCATGACTTGGCTGTCCCGGGCCGGCGCGGGAATGCTGCTCGGCGGAGCGACCGGCAACTTCATCGACCGACTCGATGGACGCGGCGTCGTGGACTATTTGCACACCGGCTGGTTCCCCACCTTCAACCTCGCCGACGTCTTCGTCACCACGGGCGTGGCGGTCTTCATCCTCGGAACGCTCCTGCGCGCGTGCACATCCGCCAAAGGCTGACCGCTACCGTCCCTTCGCCCCTGTGTCCCACCTTGTCCCGACGGCTCAGGCCGGTGACGCAGATCCCCTGAAACAGCGGCATTGCCATATCGGCCGTCCTTAAACGGAAGGAAGCATGGATCTCATCCCAGCAGTTCTACAAGCAGCGGGCCTGTTCCTGGCCACCAACATCGACGACATCATCGTGCTCTCCCTGTTCTTCGCCCGAGGAGCCGGAATTCGCGGCACCACGGCGAAGATCGGCGTCGGCCAGTACCTTGGCTTCGGCGGCATCCTCGTGGCTTCCGTCCTCGTGGCGCTGGGCGCGGGCACCTTTTTGCCCCCGGAGGTAATCCCCTACTTCGGCCTCATCCCCTTGGCGCTCGGCCTCTACGCGGCTTGGAAGGCCTGGCGGAGCGGGGAGGATGACGACGAGGAGAAGGTCGCCGGCAAAGAGGTCAGCATCGGGACGGTTGCGGCCGTTACCTTCGCGAACGGCGGGGACAATATCGGCGTCTACGTGCCCGTGTTCGTCACCGTGGGACCGGCAGCTGTGGCGGCTTACTCGGCCATCTTCCTGCTACTGGTCGCCGTGCTGGTCGCCGCCGCAAAGTACGTCGCCACCCGCCGGCCCATTGCCAATGTCCTCGAGCGTTGGGAGCACATCCTCTTCCCGATTGTGCTCATCGGCCTGGGTGTCGTCATTCTCGTTGAGGGAGGGGCCTTCGGCCTTTAGGCGCCGGTCCACCCGGTTCTAGGCAACTGAAGGCCCGCTAGGCGGGTTCCTGTCGGAGGCCTTGTTCATGCCCCAGCACAGGACGATGCCTGTACCGGGACCCCGCACACACCACCAGTTGCGACATTAACCCCTGGGTGCCCTGCGGGCAGGTCATAGAAACCCGGCAGTCCGAATTGTTTGGCTTCCCTAATCCGTTCATCGGCCTCATCGGCTTTACCGTCGTCATCACCACCGGCATGGGCCTGCTCGCAGGAGCCCGGTTCAGCTACTGGTACTGGGCGGACCTGCAGATTGGTGTCACGCTCGGCGCCGTGTTCGTGACCTGGTTGTGGAGTCAAGCCCTATTCTCTTTGCTGTGGAGTACCGATGAGTGAGGGCGGAGACCGAACCATCGCCAACTTCTAACTCGAATCGAACTCCGGAGGGCTGCTTGCCCTGGCAACGACACAGCCCACTGATGGGTCAGGCGGCCGAGGGAGTCCGCTCCACGATGCGGTACACCGTACTTCTGGCGACCTTGAAGAGTTCGGCGATCTCGGTGGTGGTGTGTTGTCCTCCCTTATATAGGGAGACCAGGTGGGCTTCCTGGGACTTGGAAAGTTTGGGTTGCTTGCCGCGCAGCCGGCCTTTTGCTTTGGCGACTTGCATGCCTTCGCGGGTGCGGGCACGGATCCCTTAGCGGGCACATCGTTTGCGAGAGTTGATCGGGTGCCCGTATGACGACCGTCTGCGGTCAGCCTTCAGCGATGTGGAGCTGATTTGGGTGGCCGTGCGCTGCGACCCGGACGTCGCCGCATCCCGCGAGGCACGACGCGTCGACCGCGTGGAAGGGATGGCTCGACAGCAAGCCCTAAGCGTGCACGACGGAGTTGACTACGACGTCGAGGTCGACACCACCTATCGCTCAACGGAAGGGTGCGCACGCGACATCGCGCGCCAGCTCTCGCTTGAGGCTTTCATCCGCTAAAGGATCGGTTATGAGATGCGTCCCAGCGCGGCATTGAACGATGGGACGCGGACCCCACGTTAGGTTGGCAGCATGGGGATATATAAGTTGGAAGGTACCGTGCCGCTGGGACCCACGTTGGGTATCCTGCCGCAGATCGGAGCGGACGTAGGAAACGGCATCACAGCTGATGTCGATGGCGCAGAAGTCACCATCCAGTTCTCTCCCTTGTCCCCGTCGGGCTACAGCGTCATGCCCTCAACGCTCACAGTTACGGTTAGTTTCTCGGAGGGGGTATTCACGCCCCAGCGCGCGTTTGACCTTCTTGTTGACGCGACCCAAAACGTGCTCGATATGATCCGCGTTACGCAACCGACGACTGGTCTTCCTGGCACGCTGCCAAACTTCAGTGGCGTGGTGTTGAGTCGTGACTCAACTGTGGAGCCTCTCGGGTTCGACTGGAGGGAGGGCTATCGCGAAGTGGCGATGATCATCAGACCTCAGGAGCTGCAACCGCACGCGAATGACTTCAGGCGCGCGGTTCAGCGGGAACTGAACGATGATTGGGATCTTGACATTCTCATCGCGCAGGCTAGGCATTATGCGCAGATGAACTGGGACAGCAATCCTTCGCTGTCGATGTTCTTGGCGGCACTCGTTCTAGAAACAAAAATGAAGCGGGTGCTCTGGCGTGATACTCCCTCGGATATGCAGGAGGCGATGCTCCTAGAGGTCCCAAAGACAGCTCCGCTCAAGTTCGAAGTGCTGAAGTTGTTCTCGTCCGTATCCACGAAGTACCTAGGACGCTCCCTCAAGAAGGAGCGACCGAAGCTGTGGCCGACGGTACAAAAGGTCTTCAAAGACCGAAACCAGTTTGCTCACCAAGCGGTGCACGTCACCCGTACCGAAGCGAACGATGCGGTTAGATGTGCTCGACGCGTAATGCTATGGCTGGATGGTGGATCACAGCAGAACTATCGTCACTAGCCCATCCCTCCGTGCGGACCGGTGTTGCGCAAGCGTACTTAGCGCAGCACCCATGGCAGCAGGCTGACGGTGGCACAAGGTCCCTTGTGCGCTCATTCCCTTCGCGCAGGGAAGGCTAGGCCGTCCAGGGAAGTCTTTGGTGCAAGGCATGCAGGGTCACGGTTCCGCCGTAGATGGGCGAGGCTCCAAGCTCCGAAAAACCCCATCGTGTATACATCTCTCGCACTTGGGGTGCTTGGCCAAAAACGCCTAAGACGGCAGCGTGTTCAGTTCGGCTCGAGAGAAGTTCGCGGATGCACTGTTTGGCTATCCCGCGGCCTCGAAAGCTTTCGTTGACAGCTAGTTCCTGGACGATAACGGTCCTCGATGGCGTAATTCCCGCGTCTCGCGCTGACGGCATTGCGTCTAGTCGGCCCTGCCAGGAGATGTCTTGGTCAAGCCTCTGAGATAGCGCAAAGCCGACCACTTGCTTGTCGTGGCTCGCCACGACGAGTCGCCCACCAGGACTAGCAAGCTGGTCGGGCCCCCATTGAGTGATGCTTTGCAGGTCGCTTGGTGATTCGTTGTAAGGAGGGGCCGAGAAGCTCGAGACGAAGAGATCCGCGATCTCACCCCAGATTTCGTCCGGGGCAACATTCTCGAACCGGACGTAAGTAACTTTGCGATCGACCCCTGTCATAGTGGCTCAGACTACCTCCTGCAACCCCCGGAGCGGGCAGGCAAATAGACGGTACGTTAGCCGATCCCCAACGGGCGGGATGTGCAGACGACTTTGGACATTCTGTGCAGTCGACTTCGGAAACTGACAGAAGGTGTCACAAACCAAGTACGAAACGTGTATGGTCGTTACGCGAGGGCGAGACGATTTTTGACCCTCTGGACGGGAGGCATCATGGAACACGCCAAAGACCAGCAGGCGACGGTGAGCACACCACCGCCAGCTGGAGTGTCGCTGGGATACGCCCGCGTATCGACCACTGATCAGAACCTTGAAGGCCAGCGCCAGCAGCTGGTCGACGCGGGGTGTTATGACGTGTATGCCGACCTAGGCCGTTCCGGTGCCACGATGACCCGCCCCCAGTTGGAAGCGTGTCTACGGGCCCTACAGCCAGGCAACACGCTGGTAGTAACCAGACTCGACCGGTTAGGCCGAACTGTCCGCGGTCTGGTCGAGCTGTTGGAGACGCTGCAGGAACGAGGGGTGATGTTCCGGTCCCTGTCCGAAGGAATCGATACCACGACTCCAACAGGGCGACTCATGTTCAACATCATCGCCTCAGTGGCGGAGATGGAACGTGAACTGATTCGGGAACGGACCAAAGCCGGCCTGGCTGTAGCTGAAGGCAGGGGAGGCCGGCCGCCCCGGTTGCAACCCCATGACGTCGTGGAAGCCCGTCGACTTCGTGAGCAGGAAAAACGTTCTCTGGAATGGATCGCGAAGAAGTTCAGAGTGAGCCGTTCAACGATTATCCGGGCGCTGCGAACAGACGGCCTTGCAAGCGCTGGGTACGGTGGGACCAATGTTTCTACCGGTATCAGGGGGACGTCCGATGGCGCGAGGGCGCAAGCGCAACCAGGTTGATGGTCAGGCAAGTCTCGATGCATTTCTTTTCGCAGCACCAGAGGAGGTTCGTGATGAACAAGTACGGCAAGTTCGCTCAGGAGACGTGGCAAACGACGGCACCGAAGCAGTACGCCCTGATCCCGGACCCGGAGGAGTGGTTCCGGGATCTGGGAGAGGAAGCAATGCGTCAGGTGGGGGAGCTGCAGTACGAAATAGCGGGCCCGGATCCGAAGAACGAGACCTATTTGGAGAAGGTGGGCCGGCTGAACGCTTCGAGGATGCAAGCCGAGGAAATAGTCAGAGCCGAGATGCTGACTCCGGACGTGACGGAGATGGAGGACAACGAAGAGGACGCGGGAATGGATCAGTCGACGGTCCTGATGCACGAGATAATTCAGTCTTTCAACCACGGTTACCAGCAGGACTTGGAGAATCTGAGGGCCGAGGAACTGGACCGGGACAACCAGCGCCCGTAATTCCCGCGACATCCGATTCTCGGTTCATTCCCGCTAGTCAGGATGCTCTGGCACCCTCCGGGGCCCAGGCCCGGTTCCGTGCGAATGTGGCGGCTTTACGTGTCCTGCGGGAGCTGCAGGAACAGGACAGAGCAGCAACGGATGCAGAACGGAGGGTTCTGGCCCGGTGGGGAAGTTGGGGTGCAACCGGCGTTGCTGAGGTGTTCGACGAGAGTCGCATTGAGTACGAGGCGGACCGGGCAGAGCTGCGGGAACTGCTCAGCGAGGATGAGTACCGAGCAGCTAGCCGGACCGTCATTAACGCGCACTACACAGATCCCGCACTTGCAACGGAGATTTGGCAGACACTGAATGCACTTGGCTTCGACGGAGGCCGCGTGCTGGAGCCTGGCTCCGGAGCCGGTACCTTTATCGGCCTCGCGCCTGAGAAAGTACACATGACGGGTGTGGAGCTTGATCCCGTCACTGCCGGCATTTCCCAGGCGCTCTACCCAGAGGCCGAAATCCGCGCTGAATCCTTCGCCAAGACGCGCCTTCCCGCGGGCTACTTTGATGCCACTGTGGGCAATGTCCCGTTCGCCAGGACAAGTTTGCACGACCCGCGCCACAACGCGGGCAACCATCCAATGCACAATCACTTCATCATCAAATCCTTGGATCTCACCCGGCCCGGAGGCGTAGTTGGAGTCATTTCCTCAGCCTTCACACTGGATGCCCAAAACCCTGCCGCCCGGCGCGAAATCTACGAGACGGCTGATCTATTGGGCGCGGTCCGTCTGCCGAGCGGCGCTCACCGCCGATCCGCCGGCACCGAGGCCCTCACCGATGTTCTGATCTTCAGGCGCAGGCTTCCCGGCGAGGAACCCCTGGACCCGCAGTGGCTAGACTCGCGGGCCATGGCCGTTGACGACTCCGAGCTGAGCACCGCCCGCATGAACGCTTATTTCATGGAGAACCCGGAGCGCGTGCTCGGAGAGCCGGTCGTTGGCCACGGCATGTACGGTGCGGCCACGCTCACCGTTCGCAACGAGGATCTAAGCTCGGTGCCCGCGCGTTTGCACGACCAGCTGCAGGACATTGCGCAGAGTGCCGTTGGCATCGGGAGAGGAGCAGCGGAGCGTCAGGAGGGACAGACTATCGAGGCGGCCGCCATTGTGCCGGCAGGGTCTGATCTTCAGGTCGGGCACATCGCCGCAGAACCTGACGGCTCGTTCAGCCAGGTCGGGTTGGACGGTGCAATGGCACCCATGAGCGTGCCCAAGACCCAGGCCCGCGAACTTCGCTCACTCCTGCAACTGCGGGACCTCGCGCGTTCAGTCCTCTCCCTCGAGGCGAGCAACGTCGAAGACACAACCGAGCTGGGCCTGGAACGGGGGAAACTGCGCGAGGCATACAGCTCCTATGCGGAGACCTTCGGACCCATCAACAGGTTTACCGAACGCCGGACAGGCCGGACAAACGAAGCCGGCAACGACATCATGGCCAGGGTGACGCCGAAAGCGGTGGCGTTGCTGCGCAACGACCCCTTTGGGCCTCTGGTCCCGGCATTGGAAAACTTTGATGAAACCAGCCAGACTGCGACGCCTGCAGCGTTGCTGCGGGAGCGCCAAGTACAGCCGCGACAGATGTCCATCAGGTACTGGCGGCACGTGTATACCCGTTTGTAGGCACTGCGCATGGCTGCTTCGTGCTCCAGGGCTGAGTGCAGAAATCCACCCTGCAGTGACGACAATCCCGGGGGAGTGATGAAGTCATCCCTGGGGTCGTACTCGCCCACGTAAACATGCAGGTACCGGTAGTTTTCGCGGAAGCCGGCCGCTTGGTACCAATGATTGGCGCTGGGGGTTTCCCGGGTCCAGGCATCCAGGGTTTCCACTTCAGCAGGCAGTCGTCCCAGGGCATGCCGCAGCAGAGAAGAAGCGATGCCCTGACGTTGGCCCGAGGGGTGCACCGCCAGCGAATCTATGGTTGCGGCACCGCCGTTTATCTCCACATCAATCAGTCCGGTGATCTTGCCGTCAGTTTCGGCGACGAGGGACAAGCTGGGGTTGGAGAACTGAGTTTTGGCTACCTTCACGTCGTCGTAGTAATCACTGTCGAAAAAGCTGAGAAGACGGCATAGAAGCCATTCCCGCTCATCGGATGCTTCGTATTCTCTAACGGTATGCACGGTGCTGCCTGCCTTCCGGAATTCCCCACGAGCGTTGAAGCCTACTCATTAATTACGGCCCTGATTCGGTGGCCGACTTATACTCCGGCAGTACCCGGTGTGCACAGCGGAGCTATGTGGGACTGCACACTAAATAGTTGATCTTAGGCAACTAGTTATATAGTTGACGTAAGTCAACTATCAGCAGGAGTCAGATGTCCCCGGAACCACGTCCCGATACGATCAAGCCGAAGAAGGAGCCCAAGGCCAAAGCGCCCAAGCGCACGGTCTCACCCGACGGCACCATGACCCACAAGCAGGTGCTGGAATCGCTCTCCGGCCTCCTGCTCGGCATGTTTGTTTCGATTCTGGCAGGCACCGTCGTCTCCACCTCGTTGCCGCTGATCATCTCCGACCTTGACGGCAACCAGTCCGCCTACACCTGGGTGGTGACCGGAACGCTGCTGGCCACCACGGTGTCCACCCCGCTGTGGGGAAAGTTTGCCGACCTCTTTAACCGCAAGCTGCTCATCCAGCTGGCCCTGGGCATCTTTGTGCTCGGCTCGGCGTTGGCCGGGTTCTCCCAGGACACCAGCACGCTTATTGTGTTCCGCGTGTTCCAGGGCCTGGGCGCCGGCGGACTCGCCGCATTGAGCCAGATCATCATGGCCGACATCATCAGCCCGCGTGACCGCGGCAAGTATGCCGGACTGTTTGGTGCCGTCATGGCTGTCGGTACCGTCGGCGGACCGCTGCTCGGCGGCGTCGTCACCGATGCTTTCGGCTGGCGCTGGAACTTCTTCATTGCGCTTCCGGTTGCCATTGCCGCAATCATCCTGCTGCAGCTCACCCTGCACCTGCCCAAGCACCCCAAGCGCAAGGTCCACATTGACTACCTCGGCGCGGTGCTGATCGCCGGCGGCGTGTCGCTGCTGATGATCTGGGTAACGCTGGCAGGCAATCAGTTCGAGTGGGCCTCCCTGGCCTCATTCCTGATGGTCGCCGGATCCGCCGTGCTGCTGATTGCCGCCGTTCTGGTGGAATTCAAGTCGCCGGAACCCATCATTCCGCTCTCGATGTTCAAGAACCGGACCTTCACCCTTGCCGTGGTGGCGAGCATCGCCGTCGGCGTGTCCATGTTCGGCACGTCAGTGTTCCTGGCCCAGTACATGCAGCTGGCGCGGGGCGCCACACCCACCGAATCCGGGCTGCTCACCATTCCCATGATGGCCGGCCTGCTGATCTCCTCAACCTACTTCGGCCGCGTCATCAGCCGCACCGGAAAGTGGAAGGCGGTCATGATTTCCGGAGCCGTCCTCACCGTGGTCGGCTCCGTCCTGCTGGGCACCCTGGCCTATGACACGAACCTGGTCCTGGTGGGCATCTACATGGCCGTCCTCGGCGCCGGGCTGGGCATGCTCATGCAGAACCTGGTCCTTGTGGTCCAGAACTCCATTGAGGTCAAGAACCTCGGCGTGGCCACCAGTGCCGTCACGTTCTTCCGCAGCCTCGGCGGCACCGTCGGTGTCTCCGTGCTCGGCTCGGTCCTGGGCACCATCGTGGCGCAGGAAATCAAGAACGGCATCTCGGCCCTGGCCCCGGCAGATCAGGCAGCAGCCGCCGTCGCCCTTGGCAGCGGATCCATTCCCAAGGTTTCCGAACTTCCCGATGCCATCGCCGTCCTGGTCGAAAGCGCCTACGGCGTGGGGGTTGGCTCGGTCTTCCTCTACAGCGTTCCGCTGGCCCTGATCACGCTGATTGCGGTGATCTTCCTGCCCAACGCATCCCTCGGACGGCAGAACGCCGTGCAGCTGAAGAACGCAGCCGCCGCCGCGGCGGCACCGGCCGGTACGGCTGCCACGGCTGCCGGCTCCACGGCGGCTCCGGCCGCCGAGACAGCGACAGTCCCCGCCGACGGCGATGAAACGGTTGAAGCCGATGCCCGCCGCGAAGAGGAACGCGCTGCCTCGGACCTGACCCTCGTTGACGTCGCCACTGGCGCCGTGGGACTCGTGGACCCGCTGGCTCCTGCCTCAACCTCCGGACCGGAGCAGAGCAGGCCTTGATCTCCCCGGACACGGAAGAGGTGAACGGCGGGGGACGGGATGACGGCCGGTCCGATGCCATCAACCAGGTGGAGGATTCCCTCCGGCGGCTGACCGAAAGCGTCCGGGCGAGCATGCGGGACGCCGCCAAGGGAGTGGACCCGGCCCTGTCCCTGTTCGGACTCAAGATCCTGCAGCTGCTCAAGCGGGTGGGGCCCACTCAATCCGGTGTTGTGGCCGAACAGCTGATGGTCGATAAAAGCGTCATCAGCCGACTGACACGCCAGCTGGAGGAACTGGACCTCATTGAGGTCCAGCCCGATCCGAAGGACGGCCGGGCCCGGCGGCTGGCGCTGACCCCCGGGGCGGCCGAGCGGGTCAAAGCTGTCCAGACGGGCATCATGCTGGACCATAACGTGCTGGACTCCTGGTCCGAAGCAGACCTGCGCCAGTTCGCCGGCTACCTTTCCCGACTGAGCATGCGAGGTGGGCCTGCTGAGGATCACTGCGCAGAGGCCAACGGCTAACGGCGGCCTGACGGGAATCGCCAATCACATGAAAAAGCCGGGCCCATTGGGCCCGGCTTTTCGCTTCTCATCCTGTGTTCATCCCCGGCACCAGTCCGTGCCGGTTGCGGCCGGGGAACGCAGGTGATGGTGCTTACTCCGGGCGGTCTCCGGGGCCGGCCTGGTTGCCCGGGTCCGTGGGAGTTCCGGGACCGGCTGAGGGGTTGGCCTGCTTTTGCTTTTTACGGCCGCGGCCGGCAAGCATCGAGTACGCAGTGCTGAGCACGAAAATTTCGCTGACAAAGCCCATGGGGCTCGCCGGCAGTGGCGCGAACTGGTGGTAGAGCACCAGGGCGGAGGCGGCGAGGATCACCGGGTGCGCGCGCAGGATCCATTCCTGCGGAACTTCCTTTGGCCAGGGGAAGAAGCCGTCTTCAGCGGCGGTGTCGGCACGGTTCGTCTTCATGCCCTCCATCCTCTCAGAAATGCGGGAAAGGGTGGCCTTCCGTGTTGCGGGATGCATGAGCCGTGGCCGGGGCCGATCCGTGAGATGGTGACCGCATGGGGAAAGAACCGGAATTGGCCCGCCGCCTCGGCACCCCCGACGCCGTGATCATCGGTCTCGGTTCCATGATTGGAGCCGGAGTTTTCGCCGCTTTCACCCCCGCCGCGGCGGCCGCGGGATCGGGACTGCTGCTGGGATTGGTGATTGCGGCCGGCGTGGCCTTCTGCAATGCCACCTCCTCCGCGCAGCTGGCGGCCGCGTACCCCCGTTCCGGAGGCACCTACCTGTACGGCCGCGAGCGGCTGGGTCCCTGGCCCGGCTATCTGGCGGGATGGGGGTTTGTTGTCGGCAAGACGGCCAGCGCCGCGGCGATGGCCATGACCTTTGCGGCCTACACAGCGCCCGACGGGCTGGAGCGGCCGGTGGCCGTCGCCGCCGTCGTTGCGCTGGCGGCCGTGAACTCCCACGGCATCACCCGAACAGCCGGACTGGCCCGGATCCTGGTTGGGCTCGTCCTTGCCGCGCTGGTCGTGGCCCTTGCCGCGGCATGGATCGGTGCCGGACCAACAGCCGCGGTGGGTCCTGGCCTTGATGGGGGACTGCTGGGCCGCGGCTGGTATGGGATTCTGCAGTCCGCCGGCCTGTTGTTTTTTGCCTTCGCCGGGTACGCCCGCATTGCCACCAT
Source organism: Arthrobacter gandavensis (assembly GCF_009192735.1). Lineage (GTDB taxonomy): Bacteria > Actinomycetota > Actinomycetes > Actinomycetales > Micrococcaceae > Arthrobacter_B > Arthrobacter_B citreus. The sequence continues at coordinate 817,387 of NZ_VTFU01000001.1, read as the reverse complement.
GAGCGAAGAGGTGCTCCGGCCCCGCCGGACGATTCCGCGCGCCATCGGAATATCGCTGGCCATCGCCGTCGCCGTTTATGCGGCGGTGGGAGTGACGCTCCTGACGGTCCTGGGGCCGGAAGGGGTGGCGGCGACGGCCGCGCCGTTGGCTGCCGCGGTGGAAGCAGGATCCGGGTCCTGGGCGGCTCCGGTGGTTCGGGCGGGGGCGGCTGTTGCTGCGCTGGGGGCCCTGCTTGCACTGATCGCCGGACTGGGCAGGACAACCCTGGCCATGGCCCGCGAACGGGACCTGCCCCACTGGCTCTCGGCGGTGCATCCGCGGTACCAGGTGCCGCACCGGGCCGAAGCCGTGCTGGCCGTTCTGATCTGCACCGTGATAGCCGTGGCGGATTTGCGCGGCGCCATCGCCTTTTCTTCGTTCGGCGTCCTGGTCTATTACCTGGTGGCCAATATCGCGGCCTTGACCCAATCCGGCGCGGACAGGCGCTATCCCCAGGCGTTCCAGGTGCTGGGTGCGGCGGCCTGCATCGTCTTGGTCGCAACCCTGCCGCCCCGGGCGGTGGTGCTGGGCGTTCTCGTGTTCGCCGTCGGAATTATCGGGCGGATGATCCGGCTGCGGTTCTCCGGCAGCAGCTAGGCACCGTCAGGAACCCACTCCGGCCTCCGATCGGGCCGCCAGCCGCGCAAACGGTCCGTCGCCGTGGCGCAGCTCCCGTGCGGCACCGAGCTCCACAACCCGTCCCGCCTCCAGGACCGCCACCTGCCCGGCGTTCTCCACGGTGGAGAGCCGGTGCGCAATGGTCAGCGTGGTGCGGCCGGCCGACAGCCGCTCCAGGGCCAGCTGCACCTGGGCTTCGGTCACGTTGTCCAGGGCGCTGGTTGCCTCGTCCAGGACCAGCACCGGCGGGTTGCGCAGGATGGTCCGGGCGATGGCCAGCCGCTGCTGTTCCCCTCCGGAGAAGCGGTGTCCGCGGGCGCCCACGAGGGTATCGAGCCCTTCCGGCAGGGCCCCGATCGAGTCGGCGATCTGCGCGGCGGCCAGCGCCTGCCACAGCTGTTCATCGGTGGCGTCCGGCGCGGCCAGGAGCAGGTTCTCCCGGACTGTGGCATGGATGAGGTACGTCTCCTGGGAAACGACGCCGACAATCCGGGCCAGATCCTCAGGCGCAATGTCCCGCACATCCACCCCGTCAATCGTGACGCGGCCGGAGCTGACATCATTCAGGCGCGGCAGCAGCGAGGCCAGGGTGCTTTTGCCGGACCCGGTGGGGCCGACGACGGCGGTGGTTGTCCCGGCGGGAAGGTTCAGGTCGATCCCGCGCAGGACGTCAGTTCCGCCGTCGTACGCAAACCTCACACCCTCGAACCGCACCTCGCCGCGCACCGTGGACGGATCCAGCCGGACGGGATGGTCCGGCGCCTTGATGGCCGGCACCAGATCCAGGTACTCGAAGATGCGGCTGAAGAATGCCAGAGCCGTGACCCACTGAACGCCGATGTTCAGCAGTCCCATGACCGGACGGAAAATCGTCGCCTGCAGTCCGGTAAACGCCACCAGGGTGCCGATGGTCATCCCGCCGCTCGTCGCCGGGAAACCGGCCGCGAGGTAGATGACGGCAGGGATGGCGGCAAACACGATCTGCATGGTGGCCATCCGCCAGCTCCCGGCAAGCTGGCTGCGCAGCTCCAGCCCGACAAGCTTTTCGGAACGGGTGTGGAAGCGCTCGGCGTCGAGCGGCGCGGTGCCCAGTGTCTTGGCCAGCCGGACTCCGGAAACCGACAATCCTTCCTCCACCTGGGTGTGCAGGGCGGCGAGTTCGCGCTGGCGTTCGTCCGTCACGGTGCGCCGGATTTGGGCGACCCGGCGGGAGAGCCAAATCGCCGGGGGCAGGACCACCAGGGAGATCAGGCTCAGGCCGGGGGAGAGGGCGGCCATGGCGGCGGCGGTGGCGATCGTGGTGGTGAGGTTGGAGGCAACACCGGTGGCCGTGGTGGTGACCACCGACTGCATGCCGGAAATGTCGTGCGTGAGGCGTGACTGCACCTCGCCGCCGCGGGTGCGGGTGAAAAAGCCCAGTGACTGTGCCTGCAGGTGGGTAAACAGCTTCACGCGCAGGGTATGCATCACGCGCTGGCCCATGCCGGTGGCCAGCCAGGTCTGCACCACGCCGATCACTGACGTCAATGCGGCCACCGCCACCATCGATGCCGCCAGGGTCACCAGCAGCCGGATGTTCCCGGAGGGCAGGGCGTCGTCGATGACGGCGCGGACCAGGAACGGCTGGGCCAGGTTGATCACCGAGGACAGGCTGATCAAAACGACGACGACGGCGATGGTCCCCTTGTGCGGGGCGAACAGGGCGGCGATGCGCTTTAGGCTCACCGGATGCCGTTTCAACTGGTTCTTGTCTGCGGGGTTCAACCGCGCGGGGCCGCGGCCGCCGCCGGATCCCCTGCCGCTTCCGGGGGCCGCAGGGGCCGCTTCGGGTATAGCCATGGTTCCTCCTGATGCCGCGGGGATCTTCGCCGCAGCTAATACAGAGGTTACCTCACTATGTGGTTACCGCTAAATGAGTAGACTGGTTCCATGATGAACTCTTCCGCCGACCCGGCGGCCTTGGGCGACCTGATGCATGCGGCCTTCCGTGGATTGCGCAAGCGCTGGATGCAGCAGCTGGCCCCGTACGACCTGACTCCCCACCAGTTCCGGGCGCTCAGCGCGGTGGCCCGGGCGGCTTCCGGCGCCGACAGCCCGGGCGCACCGGGCGGTGAGCCCGGGCTGCGGCTGAAGGAGCTGGCGGAGCGGCTGCACATAGCTCCCCGCTCCGCCACAGAAGTTGTCGACCACCTGGCGGCTAAGGGGCTGGTGGAGCGCCGGGCCCACCCCACGGACCGGCGGGCGGCGCTGCTGGCGCTGACCGAAACGGGGGAGCGGCTGCGGGAGACGGTGCTGGCGGACCGCAAGCGCGAAGCCGATGAGTATTTCTCGGTTTTGGAGCCCGCCGACCGCATTGAGCTGGCCCGGATTCTGGGACAGCTGTCCGGGGGCGGACAGAAGCCGGGGTTATAACCGGCGGGATGCGCCTGCGGGATTGGGTCACCGCCCCGGACCGGCCACAATGAAGCAGGCCGAGTTTCCGCTCCAAAGGGGTCCCGATGAGCAAGACAGGTCATGGTTCATCCACCTTCCGTCCGCGCCATCCCGGTCCCGAGCCGCGGTTCCGGTTCAACCGCGAGGCGCTGCGGGCCTCGCTGTGGTTCTGGCCCACCTGTGCATCCCTGGCCGCCCTGCTGCTGTCGCTGCTGCTGCTCCAGGTTCGCCCCGGCAGCGATGCGGAGTGGGCGCGGTGGATTTGGCCTTCGGGGACCGAGGCGGCCAGCGGCCTCCTGCAGACTGTGGCCACCAGCGTGATGACCGCTGTCACCGTCACGTTCTCGCTGACAGTGGTGGCCCTGCAACTGGCCTCGCAGCAGTTTTCGCCCCGGCTGCTGCGCGAATTTGCCCGCGACGTGCGCACCCAGATGGTGCTGGCGGTCCTGATGGGCACCTTCATGGTCAGCATTACGGGCCTGCACGGGATGGATCCGGACCGTCCGGTGCCGGTGCTGGTGGTGGGCCTGGTCTACGTGCTGGGCATTACCAGCGGGGTGGTGCTGCTGCTGTTCATGGGGCACATCACCCGGTCGCTGCGGGTGGACACCATGATGCTGAACGCCCGCCAGGCCTGCCTGACTGTTCTTCGCGACACGTACCCCGGCTCCGAGACCGGGGAGGTGCAGGATTTCCCGGAACCCGACGACGGAACTGCGGTGCCGGCGCCCCGCAGCGGAATCATCCAGGCCGTGCGCGTCAAGCCGCTGCTGGAGATGCTGGCCCGTCACCAGCTGACCATGCGCATCGAAGTGCAGCCGGGAGACGTGATTACGGTCGGAACCCCTGCGGCCCGGGTGTGGAGTGACGACGGCGGGACCCTGCCCATGGCAGCGGTGCGTGAGGCCCTGGCCGGAGCAATGGAGATTGGCTATGAGCGCACCGAAGAGCAGGATGCCGCGCTGGGACTGCGCCAGCTGACGGACATTGCCGTCAAGGCGATCTCCCCCAGCATCAATGACCCCATCACTGCGGCCCACTCCATGGGCTACTGCGCGGACCTGCTGGTGGATCTCCAGCGCCGGCGGCTGGGACCCGAAGCCCATAGCGACGCCGCGGGGGTGCTGCGCCTGGTCACTGCCGGACGTGACTACCGCTATTTTCTGGATCTGGTCTGCGGGCCGGTGCGCCGCTTCGCGGATTCGGAGCCGCTGGTGCTCACCGCCATCCTGCGGCTGCTGCGGGACTGCGCGGCCAACGCGGTCAACGACTCCCAGCGTGAGGAGATCCGCCGCCAGTCCTCGCTGGTGCTGGAGAGCACCCGGGACCATCTGGTGACCGCCGACCACCTTGAAGTCAGGGACATGGCGCGTCGGGTGGATGAAGCCCTCGCCGGTGATTTCCGGGCGGCTTTCACCGACCGGTCCGGTGAGACGCGGTCGGTGTAATTCCGGCAAGCCCTGCCCAGCCGTGCCAAGCTGTGGGCATGGAACCGCAGACCGCCCTTCCCTCCTGGCCCGCCGTCGATCCACGCCACGGAGGAGTGCGGCTGCGCCCGTTCCGTGACGACGACGCGGCCATGGCCATGGAGCTGTCCCTGGACGACTACGTCCCGACCATCGGCACCCTTCCGGCCGAAGCCACTCCGGACCAGGCCGTGGCCTGGATCGAGAGGCAGCGGCAGCACCATGTCCGGGGAACCGGGTTTGCGTTTTGCATCGCCGATGACGCCTCCGGCCGGCCGCTGGGCCACATCGGTCTGTGGACCCGGGAGCTGGGCACCGGACGGGCGGCGGCAGGCTATGCCGTCAAACCCGGCGCCCGAGGCCACCGGGTTGCCGCCAATGCGCTACTCGCCCTGCTGGACTTCGCCTGGACCCTTCCGCAGCTGCACCGGGTGGAGCTGTTGATCGAACCGTGGAACGCTGCCTCCTTCCGGACCGCGGAGCACGCCGGCTTCGCCCGGGAGGGACTGCTCCGCAGCCACCAGGAAATCGCCGGCGAGCGCCGGGACATGCTGCTGTATGCGGCGGTGCGGGGTCGGCAGCCGGAACGCTAGGCCCCCGTTGCGTCATCCGCTGCACCGGCGGCCGGCTCATACCCGATGAGCCCGTGCAGTCCGAACCGGTCCTTGACCTGGCCGTCGGAGGCACCCCACGGCTTGGGCGCCAGCGGGTCGATGATCCGGCCGCCGTCGGCCAGCCGGTCAAACCACTCGTGGAGCAGTGACGGTTGTGCGGTGCCGAGCAGCGAAAGCATGATCCCCTCGCAGCGAAGGCTGTGCTGGTCCGCGGCGGCATCCGCACCCGCCAGAGTGACGGGACCGTCCAGGGTCCCGTGCGCAATTGCGGCGGGGTCGCCGTCGTTCCCGAATTCCTTGTTGGTGTGCAGGGCAAGCTCACCGCCGAACACTCCGGCGTAGAAGGCGAGGGCATCGCGTGCCGTTCCCGGAAAAATGAGATAAACCGTGGGGGCAGTCATGGCGCACACCCTACAGTGCAGCGCAGCGCGCGTCTCCGGCACCGTTGACTCTTCAGGCGAAGCTGCCGGACAGTGGAGCCATGCCCGAAACCGCCGCACCGTTGTGGGACAGCTTGGCCGAAACCGTGCGCTCGGGCTGGTGCCCCGGCTTGGTGGCCGGTGTGCGGCTTAACGGCAAGACCGAAATCTTCGCGGCCGGATCGCTGGATTTCGACGGGTCGGAGCCCATGGCCGAGGACACCCCCTTTCGGATTTCGTCGCTGAGCAAGATGATCGGCGGCGCGCTGGCGATGAGCCTGGTGGCCGACGGCACGCTGGGACTGGACGACGACGTCGCCCGCTGGCTCCCGGCGCTGGCCAATCCGCGGGTCCTGGTGACCCCCGATGCGCCGCTGTCGATGACGGTGCCGGCACGCGGACCCATTACGGTACGGCAGCTGCTGACCTGCACGGCAGGGCTGGGCATCGACTTTTCGGCATCTCCCTACGCGGCAGCCACCCGCGACCTGTTGTGGGGACCGAACCCGCCGCCAATGACGCCGGAGGAATACATGGCCCGCGTCGGCGACCTGCCGCTGGCCTACCAACCCGGGGACCGGTGGATGTACCACGCGTGCGCCGATGTGCTCTCGGTGCTGCTGCCGGTGGCAGCCCTCACCCCATTGAGGCAGCTCATCCGGGAGCGGATCAGCGGGCCGTTCCGCCTGGCCGGAACCGGATTCCCCACCGGCACTGAGCGCTTTCCCACGGTGTTTGAGGCCGACGGCGGGGGCGGGCTGCGCGAGGCGGTGGACTACCGCGATGCGATGGCGCAGCCGCCGCAGTTCGAATCCCTGGCCGGAGGGATGGTGTCCACCGTCCCCGATTTCCTGACCTTCCTCTCCGCGCTGGCGAGAGACACCGTGCTTCCTCCGGCACTAAGACACCAGATGACGGAGGACCAGCTGACGTCGCGCCAGCGGGTGGGCATGGTGGAGATGGCCGGTCCTGATGAGTCGTGGGGATTCATGACTGCCGTCCAGATTGGTCCCGGCGCATCCTGGTCGGCTCCGGGGATGTGGGGCTGGGCCGGTGGTTCCGGCGTCAGTGCCGCCGTCTACCCGGACGGGGACATTGGCGTCGTTTTCACGCAGCGGTTCCTCGGCAGTGCGCAGGATAGTTTTGACTACTTCTGGGAGCCCTTTGGTGCGCTTCGGAAAAGCCTGAGCTGACGTCACCCGGGCAGGGTTATGACTGCCGCTGCCACCGGCGCATGCCTGGCGGCCCAAGCGCACCTCATCAAAAAGACCCGCAGCATGTCGAAGACTCGGCCGGAGATGGTCATCCGGTGTGCGGGATAGGGGAGCCGTCAGCCCTCCTCGGGCGCTTTGTGGAGGTCACGCACCAGATACAACCAGGGAAAGGCGCGGCAGCCCACCTGCCAGCCGTCGGTTTCATAGTAGTGGGTGGGCCGGGCCCACAGCACCCGGCGGTGTTCCCACTGGGTATCGGTCCGCAGCATGCGGTGCCTCAGCACGTCGACGCCGATGGTCCGCCAGCCCAGCTTTCCGGCAAGCTCCAGTTCGGTCATTTCATCGAAGGCAGTGACCGGGCCCAGCCAGCGTTCCCGATCATCCGTTGCCGTCTCATTCTGCCGGCTCCCGAAGCGTTGCTGCACTGCCTGCCGGGTCATGCCGAGCTCACGGCCCAGCGCTGCCCAGCTGACTCCGGCGCTGCGTGCCGCCGCAACGGCGCGGTGCTGCAGCTGCTGGCTGGCCTGTTCTGCAGCGCCGGCCCTGCGGACCAGCGCAAGGTGATCCGCCTCCGTAAGGTTGCCGGCGTCCTCGTAGCTGCCGAGGATCAATGCGCCGATTTGTTCCTGCAGGTCCGCACCCGTCTGATGACTCATGACCGGTTCTCCTGATCACGGCTGGGCAGCCAGTCGTTGCGGTCCCGGCTCGGCAGCCACTCGGTGCCACTCGCTTGGCCCCGCCCGCGTTCAAACCAGATGAAACGGCCGAAGACATACGCCGCGAGGACCAGGAACATGACGCCCGCGCCGGCGCACATGCCCCCAAAGAAGCCATCCAACTCCAGGACGACAAAGAGGCCGCCCAGTGTTACTCCCAGAATCAGCAGGACGAGTGCCAACCAAAAGAAAATGCGTCGTGTATTCATGTGTCAATTAGAACTTGACAAGAGGATCACGTCAAGGCCAGATTGACACTTTCTCGTCCGCTTTCCCAAGGGTTAGGCCGTGTGAGGAAACTATGCGCCGGCCTCGGCCCCAAGGTTCCGCCGCAGCTCCGCAGACAGCTCAGCCAGTGCCTGCGGAGCACTGCGGCATAACCGGGGGAAAGCGAGGTACCCATGCGGCATCCCCACGTAGGTGGTGACGCGGACCGGCACCCCGGCCGCGCGCAGCGCCTCGGCGTACCGCAGCCCGTCGTCGCGCAGGGGATCATGCTCGGCCACTTGGATCAGCGCCGGCGGCAGTCCAGTATGGTCCGGGGCCAGCAGGGGAGAGGCATACGGTTCCCTGTAGTCCTTCTCCTGCGGAAGGTAGAGGCTCCGGTAGCGAAGCATGTCCCGCTTGGTCAGCAAAGGCGCTTTGGCGTTCTCCTCGATGGAGGGGCTGCTCATCGTGAAGTCGGTGGCCGGATAGATCAATCCCTGGAAGGTGATGGCCGGGCCGGACCGGTCCCGGGACATCAGCGTCAGCACCGCGGCCAAATTCCCGCCGGCGCTGTCACCCACCACGGCGAGCCGGCCGGCGTCGGCGTCCCATTGATGGGCGCGCTGCGTGACGTCCAGCAGTGCCGCATAGCAGTCTTCGGCTGCGGCCGGCCAGCGGTGCGTCGGCGCCAGCCGGTAGGCCAGGGAAACAACGACGGCGCCCGCATCCCGGGCGATGGTGCTGGCGATGCCGTCATAAATATCCAGCGTTCCCAGGCTCCATCCGCCGCCGTGGATCAGCACCACCAGGGGAAGGGTGCCCGCGGTGTCCCGGGGCCGGTAGATCCGGAGGGGAATCCGGTCTTCAGCGCCGGCTGCCGTTCCGTTCTGTACCTCCACCCCCGGTGCGATGCCGCCCAGCAGCCAGTCGACCGCGGGGTTGTGACTAATGGTGCGGCGCTGGTCCGCGAGGACCTGCGCGTCGCTCTTATGCGACACCGAGAACGGCCCCATCACCTTTCCAAGAAGCCACACGCGCATATCCATTCGAGCCATTGTTTGCCTTCCTTGTTCCTGCGCCGCCGCCTGGTACCGCCGGTGCCTCGTACTAGTCTGCTTGTCCGGGTGAATCCGGCAGCTGGTCCCTGCTGCTGAGGGCGTCCCACGCGAAACTCGCCAGCCAGTGCGAGGCCATGAACTCGGTCGTAACCACTGCTTTCAGCCCGGTGCCGAGCAGCGGGTCCAGCGCCGTCCGGAGCACTTCCGCGCTCGCAGTGCCCGAGGTCCCGGAAGCGCCGAGCGCCTCGATAATCCGCGCCGCCTGGCCTGCGCGGGAGAGGTTCAACCCGTGCAGATGGACCATGTACCCATCCGTCTCGTCAGTAACGGACACCGGCTGAAGGATCCGCGACGCCGGCGCCAAACCGGGCAGGAAGGCCGCAAACCACGCGGCAAACTCCACCGGGTCCAGGACGCGGGCCATGAGGTCCGCCTCGCTGAGACCGGCCGAGAGGAAATCCTGACCGCTCAGTTCCCAGTCCGCGGCCCAGTTAGCGTCACCGCCAAACCAACGCCGGGCTGACGCGGCACATGCCGCCGCCGCTTCGGTCCGGCCGAGCGACTGGAACGCGGTGTAGAGCATGCCCACGCCAAAAGCGGTGTTGGTGTGGACGCCGTGCCGCACCGGGTACTCCACCCGCGCCGAGCACGCCACCACCAGCTGCGCCACGTCATCCACCAGCGGATCCAGGGCAGCTCCCCAGCGGCGGATCTGCGGATCGGATGAGGAAGCCGCGGCTGCAGCGAGCCGGAGAAGCCATGCCCATCCGTACGGCCGTTCCCACCCCGGATGGGCCAGCAAATACGCAGCCTCCACGGCCAGGTTCTCCGGGGTCAGCGTCGCCTCCAGCTCCGCCCGCAAAGCGGCGTCCCGGCCGGCGTCGAGCCCGTACTCCAGCAGGCTCACGCCAAGCCAGTGCATGTGGACGCAGGAGTGCCAATCAAAGGAGGTGTGGAAACTCGGGTGCAGCTCGCGCGGACTCGGGCGGTCCGCCGGCGAGGCCTCCACATGATGGGAGGCGAAGGGGTAGGGCCGGCGCAGATTGTCCAGTACGACGTCGGCATACACCGCAGCCAGGTCATCCCGCCGGGCATTGCCTGAACTGGCGGAACTGCTCAAGCCGGCGGAAATGCCCGAGGTGGCGGAAATGCCCGAGGTGGCGGGAGTGCCCGAGGTGGCGGGAGTGCCCGGCTGAGTGGAGGCAGGGGACTGGGTCATGGCGTTCTCCGTTCCCCGGCTCGTGCCGGGAGCTGCAGTATCGGCCGGCGGTGCGGCGGTCTTTCGACGAATCATCTCACCCTTGGATATAGAAGCCTGGCTAATAACGTTCCGCCCGGCTCAACCGGCTCCGGCACCCTCCCGCCGGAAGCCGCCCGCTTGTAATCTCGAAGGGATCCTGCCGGGCACCGAAAGGAAAAACTCATGGAATATGTCATCCTGAACAACGGCGTCGAAATGCCCATCCTGGGCTTCGGCGTGTATCAGGTTCCTCCGGACCAGACTGAGGAGGCCGTGAGTGCAGCGCTGGCCGCCGGGTACCGGTCCCTGGACACCGCGGCCGCGTACCAGAACGAGGACGCCGTCGGCCGAGCAGTGCGGAACAGCGGCATTGCCCGGAACGAACTGTTCATCACCACCAAACTCTGGATCCAGGACAACGGCGAGGCCACCACCCAGCGGGCCTTTGACACCTCGCTGCAGTATCTGGGCATGGATTATGTGGACCTGTATCTGATCCATCAGCCCTTTGGTGACGTTTACGGCGAATGGCGGACGATGGAAAAGATCCATCACGACGGCGGAGCGCGGGCCATCGGCGTTTCCAACTTCTCCTCGGACCGGCTGGTGGACCTCATCATCCACAATGAGGTGACCCCCGCCGTCAACCAGATCGAAACGAACCCGTATTACCAGCGCGTCGTGGAAAACCAGCTGATGAGTGACCGCGGGGTCCGGCATGAGTCCTGGGCACCATTCGCGGAAGGGAAAAACAACCTCTTCTCCGATCCAACGCTGACCGACATTGCCGGGGCCCATGACAAGAGCATCGCCCAAGTGGTGCTGCGCTGGCTGATCCAGCGCGGGGTGGTGGTGATTCCAAAGTCGGTGCGGCCGGACCGGATGGCTGAGAACATGCAGGTGTTCGACTTTGAACTCAGTCCGCAGGAAATGGCTGCCATTGCCGATTTGGACACCGGCCGTTCGCTCTTCTTTGACCACCGCGACCCGGAGGCCGTGGCCCGGCTGAGCGGGGTCACCATGGAGTAGCCTACGTACACCACCGCCACAACGAAGTGAGGACCACCGCGTGCAGTTCCACCATCACGGCTACGTATCCGGAGACCCGCGGATCCACCCCGCTGCCGGCGTCGGCATCAACCGCCCCAGCGAGCTTCCGGAGGAAGTGGACGTGCTCATTGTGGGCTCCGGACCGGCCGGGATGCTGGCCGCGGCGCAGCTGTCGCGGTTCCCCAACGTCACCACCCGCATTGTGGAGCGCCGGAGCGGCCGGTTGGCCATCGGCCAGGCCGACGGCATCCAGGCACGCAGCGTGGAAACGTTCCAGGCCTTTGGGTTCGCGGGAGAAATCACCGCCGAGGCGTACCGCATCACCGAGATGGCGTTCTGGCGCCCGGACCCGGCGGACCCGGCCAGCATTGCCCGCTCCGGCCGGGCGCTCGACGACGAAACCGGGATCAGCGAATTTCCGCACCTGATCGTCAACCAGGCCCGCGTCCTGGACTACTTCGCGCGGTACATGGCCTACGCCCCCGCACGGATGGTGCCGGACTACGGGTATGAGTTCGTCGGACTTGAGGTGGACGACGACGCCGAGTACCCGGTCACGGTGACCCTCGCCCACACGGACGGCCCCCGCGAAGGCTCCGAACGGGTTGTCCGGGCCAAATACGTTGTTGGTGCTGACGGTGCCCGCAGCAGGGTCCGCCAGTCCATTGGCTGCTCGCTCGCCGGAGACAAGGCCAACCACGCCTGGGGCGTGATGGATGCGCTGGCCAACACCGATTTCCCGGATATCCGCACCAAGTGCGCCATCCAGTCTTCCAACGGCGGCAGCATCCTGCTGATTCCGCGTGAAGGCGGCTACCTCTTCCGCATGTACGTGGATCTGGGGATGGTGCCCGAGGACGACAACGGTGCCATCCGGAAGACCACGATCGAGGAGATCATTGCCAAGGCCAACGGCATCATGGCCCCCTACACACTGGATGTCCGCAACGTTGCCTGGCACAGCGTTTACGAAGTGGGCCACCGGCTCACCGACCGCTTCGACGACGTCGTGCCGGAAGCTGTGGGAACCCGGACCCCGCGCGTGTTCATCACCGGTGACGCCTGCCATACCCACAGCGCCAAGGCGGGGCAAGGCATGAACGTCTCCATGCAGGACGGTTTCAACCTGGGCTGGAAGCTCGGCCACGTCCTGGACGGCCGCAGCCCGGAGAGCCTGCTCTCGACCTATTCCGCCGAACGCCAGGTGGTGGCGAAGAACCTCATCGACTTCGACAAGGAATGGTCAACCCTGATGGCGAAGAAACCCGAGGAATTCGAAAACCCCTCGGATCTCGAAGATTTCTACGTCAGCACCGCTGAATTCCCGGCCGGCTTCATGACCCAGTACGCACCCTCCCTGATTGTGGCGGAGGCGGACCACCAGGACCTGGCCTCGGGGTTTCCGGTCGGCAAGCGCTTCAAATCCGCACCGGTCCGGCGGGTCTGTGACACCAACCCGGTCCACCTGGGGCATTTGGCCGAGGCGGACGGCAGGTGGCGGATCTACGTTTTTGCCGATTCCGCACGGGCCGGGGAGCCGTCGGCCGTGGCGGATCTGGCCCGCTGGCTCACCGAAGCCCCGGACTCTCCGCTGGCAGCCACCCCGGACGGCCTGGATCGGGACGCCTGGTTCGACGTTAAAGTCATCTACCAGCAGGACCACACCGGCGTTGACCTCACCTCGGTGCCCGCTGTGTTCAAACCGCAGGTGGGACCGTTTGGCCTGAACAACCTGGCCCAGGTCTTCGGCGCCGATCCACAGGAGGACATCTTTGAGCTGCGCGGACTTGACCGGTCAGGCGTCGTCGTCGTCGTGCGCCCGGATCAGTACGTGGCCCATGTCCTGCCGCTGACCGCCACCTCGGAACTGGCCGGGTTCTTTGCCCCGCTGCTGCCGGCCCGCCGGGTCAACAGCGTCTAGGCGCCTGCAGGGGCAGCGGTCCACTGGGTGACGGTCAGGAAGCCGGGCTCCGTCAGGTCAATGTCCACGTCCAGTTCCTGGCGCAGGGTGCCGGCGAAAGGTGCCACCAGCAGCGTTCCCACCCTCGACATGCCGGCTCCGGCGGTTCCGTTCCAGCCGATGTCGGCGGAGGCGGCCTGCCCGGGGCCAAGGCTGACGGGGCCGCCGGCCGTGTCCTGGGTCATGAACGAGCCGCCGTGCACGGCTGTGATGCCCATAGCCCAGCCTTCGGTGTCCTCGAACGCCAGATCGGGGTAGCCCTGGAGGGTGCAGGTCCGGTCACCGGTGTTCTGAATGACGATCCTGGCACCGCGGTGTCCGGTGGCGGCATCCCATCCGCCGATCGTGGACAGGACCTCGTTTCCGGTGCACCAGCCCGGATCGGCGGGGCTCAGGGAGGGGCCAACCGGCTCCGCCCCGTAGACCACGGGCTCCTGCGTGGGAACGACTTCGGGTTCAACGACGGTGTCGGCGCCGGGGTCCGTTTTCAGCGTCGGCATCATCACCAGCAGAGTCAGGGACACCGCGGTGAAAACGGCCAGGGGCCGGTACCAGGGGCGGGCCGCACCGCCGTCGTGCTTTGCCGGACGGTGCTGCGCAGCCGCGCCTGAAGAGGCCGCCAACGAACCTGTTGAGGCGGCCAACAGCGCCGGCGCCCAGCCCCAGATCACGCCCCAATATGCACCGGAGAACAACAGCGGCATCACGGAGTCGAAGATGTAGATCTTTCGGGCGGGCGGCCATTCCGCCACCACCACGCCGGCTCCGAGCACTGCGGAACCGGCAACTGAGGCCAGGATCAGGCAGGCCCACACCGCAAGGAACGCTGTGCCGCGGGGTGTCGTCCCGGACGTTCTCTCCGTTCCGTTCCGGCGGGCAGCGGGCAGCAGCATCGCAGCAAACGCTGCCACAGCCACCGCCGATATCCCCGCGGCCACCGTAAAACCGGGGCCGTCCAAAAGATAGCTGAAGCGGTCCGGAAGCCTATTTGGAAAAACCAGCGCGGATAACGCCTGGCTGACGGACGGCTGCCCCGTGCTCAGCAGCAGATGACCGGCCAGCGCCGTCACCAGCCACAGGACGGCCACGGTGATTGGAAGCAGCAGCGGGCGCAGCAAAGGCGCAGATTTCCCCATTCGGGTGATGCTACCCGGGGCCGCGGGGTTCGGCGGCAGCCGAACCTTCCTGCACGCCCGTGTCCGAAGGGAACCCATCGCGGGCAAAAGCAAACCAATCCGCTGAACACCGTGGCGGCAGCAGTCCAGCGGCGGTAGCGTGAGCGTCTCCGGTTGGTTACCGACTTCGGGATGTGGCGCGTGAAGGTGCAGGAGTACAAGACAGTGACCGAGACGAACAACAGCACTAAGAAGGACCCCCTGTGGGCTTTGATTCGCGCCGAGCGGGCGGCGCTGGCTGAGGATCTGGCCGGGTTATCGGAGGAGCAGTGGCAGCACGGCACGCTGTGCGGGCTGTGGAACGTGGAACAGGCGCTTGCCCATCTCACAGCGGGTGCAAGCATGAATCAGCGGCAATGGCTGCAAAGCATGATTGCCGCCCGCTTCCGCCCCGACGTGCATAACCAGCGGCGTCTCGGTGAACATCTGGGCCGCACTCCGGCAGAGACTCTCGCCAGGTTCCGCGGAATCATCGACAGCACCACCGCGCCCTCCTCCCACACCGCCGCCTACCTGGGCGAAGTTGTTGTTCACGGGCAGGACATCCGCCAGCCGCTGGGCCTTCCACGGACACCGGCACCCGAGGCGGTGGCTGCCGTGGCCGCGTTTTTTACCGCGCGGGACTTTGCGGTTCCCAGCCGGTCCACGGCTGATGGGTTCCAGCTGCGGGCCACTGACGGACGCTTCACGACCGGCTACGGGCTGCTGGTCACCGGCCCAACCCTTGCCCTCGTGATGAGCATCGCCGGCCGGTCCGCTTACTTGGACCAGCTCGCCGGACCGGGTGCTGCAACGCTGCGGGCACGGGTGCAGCGCGGTGCGGGCAGCGGCAGGGGAGACGGGGGAGCGTTTGCCCGGGCTGCTCATCAGGAATAGGAATGACTGCGATCGGCGAGAGGGAAAACGATGACTGAGAACCTCCATAAGTACGCAGAGCTTTACCGGAAACAGGGGCCGTGGTGCACCGCGTATTTCGATGCGGGGGCAGGAACTGTGGACGGACTCGAAGCCGCTGAGGTCCGTCCCGGAAACATCCGGGATGCACTGGCACAGCAGGGCGCCCAGCGCGAGGACCTGGTGGCCATGGAACAGGCCACGGCGCCGGCACAGGGGCAGCCGTCTCCGGTGTCGCGGTTTGTCCTCGTACGCCAGGGAACCGTGGAACTGAATGAGCTTCTGGCCGGAGAGCTGGTGGCACCGGAACGGATAACCGTGGACGTGATTCCGGACCTGCTGCCGCTGCTCAAGCACCGCCCGGAGGAATTTCCGTACGTCGTTGCCGAAGTCTCCCGCGAAGGCGCCGAGATCCAGCTGGAATACCTCGGCCGGACCGGCCCCGCGGATGTGCAGGCCATTGAGGGCTCAACCGAGGATATTCATAAGATTCCAGGGGGCGGCTGGTCGCACGACAAGCTGCAGCGGCGGACCGAACAAACCTGGCGCCGCAACGCAGACCAGGTTGCCGAATCGATCGACCGCATCGTGGAAGGCAGCGGAGCCCGGCTCATCGCCTTGGCTGGGGACATCCGCGCCCGGACCCTGGTCAAGGAACAGATTTCCGAGGCTCACCGTGATTTGGTGACCTTTGTGGGTGCCCACACCCACACCGGCGGCGCGCCGGCCGAAGGTTTGCAGGATGAGGTCCAGGAACGGATTGCGCTGCAGTGGGCGGCTGAGCAGCAGGAGATCATGGACCGGCTGGCCCAGGAGGAAGGCCAGGCCAACCCTCAGTCGGCCACCGGCATTGGTGCTGTGCTGCATGCCCTGCAGCAGGCCCAGGTGGAGGTGCTGATCATGAATGACGGAGCGCTTGCCGAACGCCGCCTGCTGGCACTCGGAGCTGAACCGTGGATCGCCAGTGCCGGCGAACAGGCGCTCGGTGCCCAGGAGCTCGGAAGAGTGCCCGCACCTGCCGCGCTGCTGCGGGCCGCGGCCCTGACGGATGCCAAAGTCCTTCTGGTGCCCGACGGCGTCCTGCCCGGGGGCACGGATGTTGCGGCATTGCTGCGCTGGCCAACCGGTCCGGCTGCACCGGCCTAGGACGGGGCAAGCCATCCCCGCCCGCCCCCTCCGATTGCCGCCGGATTGCCGGTGCAGGATAGTGTTTTCCGGAGCCAGGCAGTTCAGTACCCCTGGCGGTACAAGGGGGAACAGTGGTCTGGTGGGATTGGGTCGGCACCCTGTTTGCCTTGGCTGCTGCGTTCATCCTCCCGATGTCCGGGCTGGCGTGGGAAAAGCGGACCGTGCGCCGGGCGGAAATGCTCAGCGCGCAAGGAGCCAACCTCACCCCCGAGCTGAAGGCGATAGCGCAGGGGGACGTGGGCACCGGGAAGGGAAAGTCCCACCCGATGGGGGAGCTGACCCGAAGGGACCGGGCTCTCGGTAAGAGGTGTGTCCGGTTTTCCGGCATAGTCAGTGCGGCCGCTCTCATCTGCAGTATCGCCATCTCCTGGTACCTGCTCGCCACCGTTCCCTGGAACACCCGCCTGGAGGTCGGCGGGCGGACGTCGGGCAGTGTTTCCGCGCCGTTCTTTATGCTCCTGTGCGTGTTGATGCATTTGCAGTTCGTTTGGAGGAGCCGGAAGGAGAAGACGGATCTGCGGCCCAAGGCCCGCTTCTACGGGTACATCCTGCTGCCGGTGATGACGGTGGTTTTCCTCTACGGCCAGTGGTGGGTGGCGGGACGCTATCTCGTCGCCGCCGGGATTGCCGGCTGAAACCCTGTCACCAGGACGAGCTCACGGAGCGTTGCCGTCCCTGGGTGCCCGTGTATTGGGTTGTGGAAGCATCCCGCATCAGGGTTGCAAACATCTCGGTGCTGTAGACGGCCGCAGCTGCATGGCAGGCAATCAGGTCCGCGCCGTCGCCCAGGGCAGCCCGGACCGAAGCCAGTGCCGGAGTGCCAGGATCGGCGGCGGCAGCCCGTAACAGTGCCAGACGCTGTGGGCCGGTGGTGAAACCCAGTTCGTACAGTACCCAGTGGAACAGGTGCATGAGGGCGGTCTCGCGGTCGTAGTCTTCGTGGGCGGGCATGGCCTCCGCTTCCACCGCAGTGAGCTTCCACCCGCGGTGAAGGGCCAGTCCAAAGTCAGTGAAAAGCAGCGTGCCCTCCCGGACGAGGATGTTCCCCGGATGCACGTCGAAGTGCTGAAAGCCCTCAGTCCGCATCCAGTCCGTTGCCTGAAGGATCTGATGGACCGCGTCCACGAAAACTTCCTCACCCAGGCCGTCGGCGAGGCTCCGGCGCACCCGCGCGCCGAGTGTCTCGGGAACGTACTCGAGGAAGAGCACCAGGCTGCTGGTGGCATCCTCCATCGCCGTGACTTGGTTCTGGACCTGCGGCCAGTGGGATCCCCATTGGCGCGGGGGACCATCGCCGTCGAACTCGTGCAGATCCAGCGCGCATGGCCTGTCCACCACCCGCCAGCCGAGAAGCAGCGGGAAAAAGTCGGCCTTCCCCGTCTGCACCCAGTCGGAGGCCAGTTGATGTGCCGCCAGTTCCCGCCCGGCTCCGTGGCTGGGGCTGCCTATTCCGTAATGACAAGCGAAGGGAAGCTGCGCCCGGCCCGCGGTGGAGGTTGGATCCTGTTCTTCTGCACTGGTTAGCGGCAGTTGTTTCAGGAAGACCGTGGTTCCATCGACAAGGACTGTACTGGTGGTTCCGCCGATGCCCATGCCCACTGTTTCCGCTGCATTGATGAGGGTCAGGACGCCGGCATCATCGAGGCCGGCGAGCACTGCGGAGAGGCGCCGGGCGTTTTCTCTGCGTGCAGTCATCCCTACACCCTAGACGGCAGGCCTCCCGCACCATGCGGGAGGCCTGCCGTCGTCGTTCAATTTGGGCTCGGGAACCAGTGCCGGCTTAGAACACCCGGTCTGCCACGTTCACGCGCGTGGCTGACGCCAGCGCGGACCGGACCTTTTCCTTGGGCGTTGTGCCGGGAACCGAGCTCATGAGCTGGTCATCGGGTGTGCTGGCATCCGCCAGGTAGAGGCGGGTGTAGCCGGCGGAGTCGGGCTCGAAACGCCAGCTTTCAGCGACGGTTCCGGCGTCGGCCACGTCGTACCCCAACGCGTCGATGAGTGCCGCAGCCTCTGCCTTGGCCGACTCGTCGTCGGAGGCGATGGGCAGTGCGGACCGGTCAGCGGCGCCGCTGGGCCGGGCCAGCAACGGAATGTGATGGGCCAGGATGTTGTTGAACGCCTTGACGTACTGCGCGCCGGGGAGCCAGCTCTGCACCAGTTCGCTGGTGGTGACACTGCTGTCATCGAGGGCGGCGATGCGTCCGTCCCGTGACGGATAGTAATTGCTCGTGTCCAGGACGATTTTGCCGTCCAGTAATCCGTCCGGAAGGTTGGAAACAGCCTTGAGCGGAATGGACAGCACGACGGCGTCGCCGCGGGCCGCGGCGTCGTTCACCGTTCCCGCGGTGGCCAGCGGCCCCAGCTCGGCCACAAGGTCCGCGAGCGATTCAGGTCCCCGTGAATTGGCGATGACCACGTTCATCCCCGCCGCTACCGCAAGCCGGGCGACGGCCGATCCGATGTTTCCGCTTCCGATGATTCCCAGTGTTGGCATTGCCTATTCCTTCGGTAGTGTTCCTGGCCTGGCCGCGCTGTCCCGCAGCCTTCTCTACGGAAAGCAACCGCCCCTGCCGTCGAAGAATTCCCTCACTGAACTGAACGGCGACGGCGGGCCCCCGCGTGATGCGGAGGGCCCGCCGTCGTCATGCCTGTTCGGTTAGGAAACCGGAGCCAGCTCCGGGTAGTCCGTGTAGCCTACGGCGCCGTCGGTGTAGAAGGTGGCGTAATCCAGGTCGTTCAGCGGATGGTCTTCCTGCCAGCGGCGGGCCAGGTCCGGGTTGGCCAGCGCCGGGCGTCCGACGACGACGGCGTCGGCCAGGTCCTCCTGGAGCAGGGCAACGGCATCACTGCGGTTGGTGACCGTGCCGAAGCCGGTGTTCAGCAGCACCGGGCCGCCGAAGCGGTGGCGCAGGTCCTGGACCATGGCATCGGCCGGGTCGGCGTGCAGGATGGACAGGTAGGCCGGCTTCAGGTCGGCGATGCCGTCCACCAGCGCTGTGTAGGTTGCAGTGACGTCCTCGCGGTCGGTTTCCAGCACGCCCTGGATGTTGTGCTCGGGGGAGATGCGGATGCCGGTGTGCTCCGCGCCAACGGCCTCGGCCACGGCACGGAAGGCCTCGATGACCAGGCGGGCCCGGTTCTCCGGGGAGCCGCCGTAGTTGTCGGTGCGGGTGTTGGAGACGGGGGAGAGGAACTCGTGCAGCAGGTAGCCGTTGGCGCCGTGCAGCTCGACGCCGTCGAACCCTGCCTTCATCGCGTTCCGTGCGGCGGACACGAAGTCCTGCACGACGCCGGGGAGTTCAGCTTCGGTGAGGGCGTGCGGCACCGGGTAGGGCTGCTTGCCGTCGTAGGTGTGGGCCATGCCCTCGAGCGCGATGGCGCTGGGGGCCACGGCGCCGCGGCCGCCGTTGATGTTCTCGTGGGCGACGCGTCCGGAGTGCATGAGCTGGGCGACGATCCGGCCGCCGGCGGCGTGCACGGCGTCGGTGACGCGCTTCCAGCCGGTGACGTGGTCCTCGGTGACCAGGCCGGGCATCCGGGTGTTGCCCTGGCCGGTGAAGGACGGGTAGATGCCTTCGGAAACGATCAGGCCCAGGGAAGCGCGCTGGCGGTAGTAGTCGACCATGACATCGGTGGGCACGCCGTTAAGATCAGCACGCATGCGGGTCAGCGGTGCCATGACGAGGCGGTTGGGCAGTTCCATGGTGCCGATGGTCAGCGGGGTAAAGAGTTTCACTCTGAGGGTCTTTCTCTCGGTTGCAGCCGGACCGTAGTGTCCTGGGCTGGAATTGGTATACCAAGCGCAACCGGGAGAAAGACTGTTCCTATTCCTCTTATGCCGGGAAGCGTGCGACATCACACTGGCCAGCGCCACCAGCCCGGCTACGCAGGAACCGCTGGCCATCCTGCGCTAGTCTCGCGCCATGACTGAATTCCCTCAGCTCCGGCACACCGTTTTGGACACCACCGACGTCCGGGGGCTGGCCGAGTTCTACCGCCAACTCCTCGGACTTCGATACCGGCCAGGCGATGAACCGGCGGCCGACGGCGCTTCCGGCGGTGCCCCCGACGGCGCCCGGGAGGACGTCGACTGGCTGACCCTCACCGACGGTGAGGGTCGCGCCGTGCTGGCGTTCCAGCTGGTGGACCGCTTGGAGCGGACCACCTGGCCGGAACCCGACGTGCCGATGCAGCTGCACCTGGACCTCACCGTTCCGGACCGGGATTCCCTGGACCGTCAGCATGCCAGGGCGCTGGAACTCGGGGCGGAACTTCTCCTGGACCGTACCGATGATCCGGACGAGCCGTTATACGTGTATGCCGATCCAGCCGGCCATCCGTTCTGCATCTTCGTGGCCTAATCCGGCCCCGGAAGCCGGACCCCGGAAGCAGGCCCCGGAACCAGGGGTCAGAACTTGCGGTCAGCGATGTTGACCCGCTCCGCCTCGTCCAGCGCGGCTTGGACCTGGTCTGCCGGCGTCGGTCCGGGTTCTGCGTCCATCATGCGCTGCTTGGCTACCGCCGGGTCCTCGAAATAGACGAGGCCGTAGGCCGGCGTGTCAGGTTCAAACCGCCAGCTGTCGGCGAGTGAACCGGCGTCGACCGTGTCGAAGCCGAGCCGGTCAATAATGGCTGCCGCCTCGGCCTTGGCCTGCGCGTCGTCGGAGGCGATGGGGAGTGCCGTGCGGTCACCGGAGCCTGTGGGACGGGCGAGCACCGGGATGTGTCCGGCGACGATGTTGTTGAAGGCCTTCACCAGACGCGCTCCGGGAAGCTGCTCCTGCATGAGTTCACTGGTTGTCACGCTGTTGTTGATGAGTTCGTCGATGCTGCCGTCCCGGGAGGGATAGTAGTTGCTGGTGTCCAGCACGACCTTGCCTCGCAGCAGACCGTCCGGCAGATCCTTCACTGCCTTCAGGGGAATCGAAAGCACGACGGCGTCGCCCTTCTGCGCCGCGTCTTCCACCGTCCCTGCCTGGGCCAGGGGCCCGAGCTCCGTGACGAGGTCCTGAAGCGATTCCGGCCCCCGCGAGTTTGCGATAACCACATTCATGTCAGCTGCGACCGCGAGCCGCGCAACGGCTGATCCGATGTTTCCGCTTCCGATAATTCCCAGTGTCGCCATGGTGCATCCCTTCGGTGGTTTTCGCTGTGTGGGTGCAAGCAATAGCCGGGAGAAAGAAATTCCCGTTAGGCGGACTGGCAGGGCGGAATTGGATCGACAGTCAGGCGTCTGGTCCTTTGCCCGAGGTGTCGGGTGGATTTCGTCCAGATGATCCGGGTGCCGTTGCTCGGAGCTGCGCCCAGTGGGCCAGCCGTTCGGCAATGGCCCGCTCGTACCCACGCGGGCCGGGTTGGTAGAAGGTTTCCCGCGGCATGCCGTCGGGGAAATAGTTGGCGCCGGAGAATCCTGTCTCGGTGTCGGGATCGTATTGGTAGCCATCGCCGTAGCCGAGATCCTTCATCAGCCGGGTCGGGGCGTTCAGGATGTGTGCCGGCGGCATCAATGAACCGGTTCGTTTCGCTGCAGCACGCGCCCTGGTGAATCCGCGGTACACGCCGATGGACTTCGGTGCGGTGGCGAGGTAGACGACGGCTTGCGCGATGGCGAGTTCACCTTCGGGCGAGCCGAGGCGTTCGTACACGTCCCAGGCTGCGAGGGCCTGCTGCACAGCCTGCGGGTCGGCCATGCCGACATCCTCGTTTGCGAACCGGGTAATGCGGCGTGCGATGAACAGGGGGTCCTCACCGCCGTCGAGCATCCGCGCCAACCAGTACAGTGCCGCGTCCGGGTCCGAGCCCCGCATGGCTTTGTGCAGGGCGGAGATCAGGTTGTAATGGCCTTCCTGGCCTTTGTCATACAACGGTGCCCGTTTCTGCACGGCCGCAGCAAGCGCCGCCGTGTCCACGGGGGCCGCAAGGGCATGCACCTGCTCGATCATGTTCAGCAGATACCGGCCGTCGCCGTCCGCCAGCGCAATCAGCGCCTGCCGGGCCTCATCCGTCAGTGGCAGCGGTGCGCCGAGGAGGTCCTCGGCGCGGGCAATGAGGGTTTCAAGCGCGCCGTCGTCGAGGCGTTTCAGCACAAAGATCTGGGCTCGGGACAGGAGCGCCCCGTTGAGCTCAAAGCTCGGGTTCTCTGTCGTCGCGCCGACGAGGACGACGGTTCCGTCCTCGACGTAAGGCAGGAATGAGTCCTGCTGGGCGCGGTTGAACCGGTGGATCTCATCGACGAACAGCATCGTGCCCTGGCCTACCTCCCGTCGGCGCTGTGCCGCGGAGAATACCTTCCGGAGGTCAGCGACCCCCGAGAAGGTTGCGGAGAGCGGCTCGAATGCCAGATCGGTCTGCTCGGCGAGAAGCCTGGCGATCGTGGTCTTTCCGCACCCCGGCGGGCCCCACAACACCATCGAGACGAGCCGGTGCGCATCCACCATCCGGCCGATTGGAGCATCAGATGCGAGCAGATGGTCCTGCCCGACGACGTCCTGCAGCGTGCGGGGCCGGAGCCGGTCGGCCAAAGGCCGGGAGGCGTCGTCGGCCTCGAACAGGGATGGTGTGTCGTTCACGAGTGCTCCGGGGTGCGGCCGCCGGCGAGGTCGTAGGACGTATAGACGAGGTCCTCGATCAGCTCTGTCGTGATCGCGTTGCCGGGCCCAATGGAGATCCAGTGCCGTTTATCGAGGTAGTGCCCTGAGGTGATCGTCTCGTGGTCGCGGCGGAGCGCTTCCCCGTAGAGCGGGTCGACCTTCACAGTGATGATCTGCAGGTCGGGGTCTTCGGTGACGATGAGGAAGACTTTGCCGCGCACTTTCCACACGTCCAGGTGCGGCGTGAACGGACGCCCGTTGCTCACGTCGTCAAGCGACGCCGCCGTGTCCCGGGCAATCTGCTGCAATTCCTCGCCAGTCATTCAATCTCCTCCGTCCAGAGCTACATTACGAGGAAATTCGCCACTACGGGACCGCGACAGAAGGCGGCAGGGCCAGCATCCCTGTCGATCACCAGAGGAACATGCACCCATCCCACCTCTGGCCCCGCCCGATCCCCGGTGCATAGACTGAAGGGGCCGTCTGAACGCACCAAACAGAGGATTAGCATGCCCACGATCGCCGAAACCGTCGTCCACAACCTCGCCGCCAACGGGATCCAGCGGATTTGGGGAGTTCCCGGCGACTCCCTGAACGCCGTGACCGAGGCCATCCGCCGGGAGAAGGGCATCGAGTGGATGCTGACCCGGCACGAGGAGGAGGCCGCATTCGCCGCCGCCGGCGAGGCGGCGCTGACAGGCGACCTCGCGGTGTGCGCAGGCAGCTGCGGCCCCGGCAACATGCACCTCATCAACGGGCTCTACGACGCGCACCGCAGCCGCGTTCCCGTGCTCGCAATCGCCTCGCACATCCCGAGTGACGAAATCGGCAGCCAGTACTTCCAGGAGACCCGCCCCACGGAACTGTTCCGTGACTGCTCGGTCTTCTGCGAAATGGTTCTGAGCCCTGAGCAGATGCCGCGGCTGCTGGAGATCGCCATGCGGACTGCCATCGAAAAGCGCGGCGTCGCGGTGCTCGTCATGGCCGGCGACACCGCGCTGGAAGACGCCGTGGACGATCGTGTCTTCACCGTCCGCCGCACCGACCCCGTCACCGTGCCCTCCCTGGCGGAGCTGCAGGAAGCCGCCGCCACGCTGAACTCCTGTGAAAAGGTCACGATCCTCGCAGGTGCCGGCGTGGAGGGCGCACGTGACGAGGTCCTCGCCCTCGCTGACGCGCTCGGCGCGCCGATTGTGCACGCCCTCCGCGGCAAGGAATTCATCGAACACGACAACCCGTTCGACGTCGGCATGACCGGGCTCCTGGGCTTCGCGTCCGGATACCGGGCGATGGAGGACTGTGACACGCTGCTCATGCTCGGCACCGATTTCCCGTACCAGCAGTTCTTCCCGAAGAACGCGAAGATCCTGCAGGTGGACATCCGCGGCGAGCAGCTGGGCCGCCGCACTCCGCTCACCCAGGGCATGGTGGGCGGGGTGCGCGAGACGGCGGAGGCGCTGCTGCCGCTGCTGGACCGCAAGTCCAACCGCACCCACCTCGAGAAGTCGCTGGACCACTACCGCCGCACCCGGAAGCAGCTCGACGACCTGGAAAAGCAGGGCTCGGGCGCCATTCACCCGCAGCATCTGGCCCACCTGATCGACGAGCTCGCCGCCGACGACGCAGTCTTCCTGCCCGACGTCGGCACCCCGGTCATCTGGGCTTCCCGGCACCTGCACATCGGTGCACGACGGCGGTTGATCGGCTCCTTCTGGCACGGCACCATGGCTGCGGCCACCCCGCTGGGCCTTGGCGTCCAGGCGGTGAATCGGAATCGGCAGGTGGTGATCCTCGCCGGCGACGGCGGCTTGGCGATGATGCTCGGCGAGCTGCTGACGGCGGTGCAGCACAACCTGCCGATCAAGATTGTGGTGTTCGACAACGCTGCGCTCAGCTTCGTCGAGGTGGAGATGAAGGCGGCGGGCATCGTGAATTTCGGCACCGGGCTGCAGAACCCGGACTTCGGCAAGGTGGCGCAGGCAGTGGGGATGCACGGTGAGAGCGTCACGCGTCCGGAGGATCTCGAGGGCGCGCTGCGCCGGGCGTTCGAGTACGACGGTCCGGCGCTTGTCGCCGTCGCGGTGGAGCGGCAGGAACTCTCCATTCCGCCGAAGATCGACGCGAAGCAGGCCACCGGCTTTGCGGTCTATGCGCTGCGCACGGTGATTGCCGGCAACGGCCGCGAGCTCATCGACCTGGCGAAGGCCAACGCGCGGCAGCTGCTCTAAGCCGGGGATCTGCGTGGGCTCCTATGCTGTGAAGCTGGCAGTTATGGACCCCTCATGAACCCGGCATGCCGGTCTCCGGCTCCTGAAACTCTTACGGACGCAGTCTAGGCCCCTATTCCACCAGCCGGTCGCCGAACCTGGCGAGATAGCGCTTGGCACCTATCATTTGAAGTGCCGGGCCGCGCGGCGTCGGGTGACGCGGGTTTCCGCCGGATGTGAGCCTGTCGAACGTGAACAGGTTGACCCCGAGTCGGTCGAGCGTGTCGAGGACGTCCACCTTCGCCCGCTGTAGCGTCGGGTGCTTCAGATCGCCCCATGCACCGAGAATCTCTCGTGCAGCGAATTTCCGGAGCTGGCGTTCGATCACGTCGCAGTTTGCTTTGGAGAGGTTTGGATCATAGGGAGAGAGGGTCGAAGCATTAGTCGCCCGCTCCGGATAGAGGTTCAGTACCAGCCACCCGTGGTATTTGTTGTCCGTGCTGGCCTTTACAAGGCGGTTTACAGTTTTGTCTGACTGTGTCTGGTCTGCGAACGAGGGATTCATGCAGATGGAGATGAAGGGCGGCGCTTGGGCGGATGCCTCCGCAACACGACCGAGTACGAAACGGTGAGTCTCCACTTCGGGGTCCGGGCACCAAAGATCAGGCCCGTGCCCCAGAGGATACCGAATCAAGTGCTTAACTCCGTTCCTTTGGCTGGACCGCGGCTTGGCCCATAGAATGCCGCCAGGACTGGGGTCTGACGGCTTAGGTCTGTCTTTTAGTTACCGGCACCGCCCAGCTGAATGACTTCCACATTAATGGGCTCGTTGTCTTCACCTCGGTGCCCTGGCTTGGTCAACTCCAGACTGGCTAGGTGCTTTTGCAGCCTCTTAGACATGGGGAGGAATGTACTCAGGGTGAGACCGCCGGAGAGGACAGCGCCGACAATCGGGATGGCTTTCGCGACTCCACTGGCAAAGACGTTTTTGGTCATCCTCACACCGAGATGGCCGGCTACCTTTTTTACGATCGGATAGACGACCCCCTTGGTGAGTGCCCGCTGCGGTAGTTTCTTAGCCACGTTGGCGGCGACCATGCCCGCGACTTTTGCGACCCCACCTTGGGCCATTTGCACGCCGAACATCACGCCCACAAACAAGATCAGCATGCTCTGGGTTGCTTCATCTATTTCTTCGCCAGCATCGTCGAAGAGGTCAGGCCAACTGTAGATATAGGCGAGTTTCTGAGCAATCCGAAGCATATGTCCCAAATACTGCGCCAGATCGGCCGGCACAGTGCCGATCATAGCCAAGCCACCAGGAATCCCTGAGAGGGTTGAGAGGCCAGTGACTTTACTCGTTTCATAGGCGATAGAGGTGTTGGCGATCTCGGTGATGACCTTGAGCGGAATACCTGCTGCCGCTGGACTATCGGCGATAGCCCTGTTGATCTGTTCCTCTGTGCAGTGGCGTTTGAGTGCTGTTCGCAGGTAGGCGGTCCTGCTGATCCTCACACCGGGCATCTTCGCTGCTGCGTCCAGCACCTGAGTAAAGCTCAATCCTGCGTTATCAATCTCTTGAGTCTCGGTCATTGATGTATCGTAACGGTGCGCTCCGAGCCAATCGGCTATTTTGAGTTTTCGTACTTGTCGGACCAAATTCAATACGCAGGTATATGCCCGTTCCGATGGTGTGACAGCTCCACCCGTAGGATGTTTTCATGACCCTAGAATCATGGCGGAGACGCACTGAATTACCATTGGCAGCGGCCGCCATTCTCTTCCTCGTGATCTATTCTGTGCAGGTAATACCTCAGCCCGAACGGGCATTGGCCCAGATACTAGAGGTCCTCACCTGGACGATTTGGGCTGCATTCGTCATCGATTATGTGGTGAACCTACGGCTTGCTCCTCAGCGAGGGGCATGGTTCGTTCGTAATCTCCACGAGCTCCTGATTGTTGTACTTCCAACGCTGCGACCTTTG
Source organism: Arthrobacter gandavensis (assembly GCF_009192735.1). Lineage (GTDB taxonomy): Bacteria > Actinomycetota > Actinomycetes > Actinomycetales > Micrococcaceae > Arthrobacter_B > Arthrobacter_B citreus. Next base: position 790,310 of record NZ_VTFU01000001.1, on the reverse strand, counting down.
CGGCTGCTTCGGCTTATTACCTTGTTGCGTGCACTCAACCGTGCAGGCGGGAATGCACTCCGTGGCCGGATCCTCATGTACGTTCTAACATCGGCAGCTGTCCTTTCCTACGCCGCAGCGCTGGCAGTTCTTGATATCGAACGCGCTGATCCGGCAGCGAACATAACGACGTTGGGAGACGCGTTGTGGTGGGCCATGACCACGATCACGACGGTCGGATACGGGGACCACTACCCCGTCACGGATACGGGCCGCCTCATCGCCGCAGCCTTGATGATCGGAGGCATTGCTGTGCTCGGCGTCGTTACCGCGTCCCTGGCATCGTGGCTCGTCGAAAGTGTCGCAGCGGAAACAGCAGCCGAAGTCGAAGCAATTGACGAATCCGTCCGGCGGGAGCTTGCCGAAGTGCGCGCACAGCTACAAGTCCTCACAGACGGGCTTCAACGCGAAAAAGGTTAGAGCCGTTGGATCCTCCGGCAGGCGTATGGAAGGCGTTCTCGGAGCACGCTGCCTATGCGACGGAACGCACCGACGGGACCGCACAATCGTAGAGCGCGCCCAAATCCACCGTGCCGTCTCCGTGGCCCCACACAGTTCACATCCCAGCAGGTAGTCGCACTTGCGACGATGGCGGCGGGTGCGGGGTCTATGCCGTGTTCGGCAAGCCGAGACGACGCCGGATGTTAGGCATCCGTAAACGCACTAAAGCTGAGGTGTCAGGCTCCTAGAACAGCGGCCAGGGGACCGCCGGCATGTTCCCGCTCGGAGCCGGAAAGACCCCCGAGGAGCGCAGCCGGGCGCAGCGTGCAGCAAGCGCGGCAATCTCCTCCGCGGTAAGCAGCTCCGAAAGCTGTGAGCCCAGCTCACCGTCCAGCCCCGAGAGAACCCGGCCGATACCCTCAAGTTCCTCGGCTCTCAAAGGCTCGCCGATCCAGCCCCACAGCACCGTCCGCAGCTTGTGGTCCTGATGGAATGTCAGCCCGTGGTCCACCCCGTACCGGTGCCCGTCGCCCATGGCGAGGACGTGATCGCCCTTGCGGTCAGCATTGTTGACCAGGACGTCGAACACCGCCATCCGGCGCAGCGCCGGAGTGTCTTCGTGAATGAGGGCGACGATCCGGCCGGCTTCGTCCTCGCCCTCAAGGACCTGCTTCCAGCCAGCCTCCGGGACCTCATCCGCCGGGACCAGATCCACCGCATTCTGCTCCGGGTCCGTCTCCTGCCACAGCTGCACCATGCCCTCACCAAAGGGGCCGTCCCGGAGCCAGGTGCGCGGCACGATGTTCCAGCCCAGGGCCTCAGACACCAGGTGGGCGGCGACCTCCCTGTGGGCCAGGCAGCCGTCGGGGAAATCCCACAGCGGCTTCTCGCCGGCGATCGGTTTGTACACCACGGCGGCACCGCCAATGCTGCCCAGGAAAGTGGCGTTGGACGCCGTCGTGATGCGGCCGGTGAGCGTCAGCTCGGCCGTGAGGTCCGGTGCCGGCATCAGTTTTCGGGCAGGATGCAGGTGTGCCCGTCGGCGTCGATCGGCTGACCGCAGATCACGCAGATCGGACGGCCGGCGCCCACCACCTCCCGGGTGCGCTTGGCGAAGGCCCGGGCACTGCCCACTGGAATCCGCACCCGCAGCACCTCGGCCGGGTCGGCGTCTTCGTCGTCCTCGAGGAATCCGTCGTCGTCGGGATCCACCTCCTCAAGGGGGTAGGCCTCAATGACAATCTGCGCCGTCGTCGGATCCCAGCCCAGGCTCATCACGCCGGCGCGGAACTGTTCCTCCACGGCGTCGAGCCCGTCATTGTCCACCAGCTCCAGAGGAGTGTTCGCCGGAACGTGGAAGGGATTGCCGTCAACAGTCATGAGCTGGTCAAGGATCTCGTCGATCTTCTCTGCCAGCTGAGCCGACTGCTGCTTCTCCAGGGCGATGCTGACCGTCTGCTTCCCGGAGCGCACCTGCAGGTAGAACGTGCGCTGGCCCGGGACGCCGACGGTGCCGACAATAACGCGGTCCGGCCAGTCGAATTCGTGAACAGTAGTAGGCATAGGACTACTTTAGGCTCATCTCGCCGGTGGCGCCGCGTGACCGGCGCCACCACCCACCGCCGCGTCCTCCGCGGGCGGGCTGGCCGCCAGCCAGGACAGGTCCCCGCCGTCCGTGTTGGAGGCAAGGACGGTGGGGCGGCCCGGCCCGTAATTCACGATCGACACGGACGCCGGTCCCACGTTGATGCGCTGGAACATGTCCAGGTGCATGCCGAGGGCGTCGGCCAGGACGGACTTGATGATGTCACCGTGGCTCACCGCCACCCACACGGCTCCCGGCCCGTGCTCGGCTTCAAAGGCCGCATCGTGGCGCCGGATGGCCGCGACCGACCGGGCCTGCATCGCGGCCATGGACTCGCCGCCGGGGAAGGTGACGGCGGAGGGCTGGGACTGCACGGTGGACCACAGCTTCTCCTTGGCCAGCTCCTCAAGCGTGCGGCCCTGCCAGGAGCCGTAGTCACACTCGGTCAGGCCCTCCTCGACCGGCGTGTGCGGGGTTCCGGTCTGCCGGTCCAGGATGAACTGCGCGGTCTGCCGGCAGCGTTCGAGCGGGCTGGACACCACGCCGACCAGGGGCACGGCGGCGAGCCGGTCACCTGTCGCGGCCGCCTGGTCGCGGCCCACCTGATCGAGTTCGACGCCGGGAGTCCGGCCGGCCAGCAGCCCGGACGCATTCGCTGTGGTGCGGCCGTGCCGCACGAGGATTACTGTTGCCATCTCCCCAGCCTAGCCACCCTTCGCCGCGCGTCCGTTAGATTGGACGCATGACTGCTGCGGGGGCTGTGCTCGAAATTTCCAATCTGACCGTCGGATACGGCGGCGCTCCCGTGTGCGGGCCCATCACCGGGCACGCCGAAGCCGGCGAAATTCTCGGCATGGTGGGCTTCAACGGCGCCGGCAAGTCCACTGCGGCGCGTACCATCGCCGGCAAACAGGCCATGCTCGGCGGCGAAGTCCTCGTGCACGGACTGCCCGTTTACGAAGACGGCATTCCGTTCCGCCGGCAGGTCGCCGCTCTCTTCGATGAAGATGCCTTCTTTCCTTCGCTGTCCCTGCGCGAGCACCTCCAGCTGGTGGCCCGCGGGCATTCCGTGCCGGACCCTGATGCCGCCGTTGAGGCCGAGCTGGAGTTCTTCGCCCTGACGGAGCGCGCCGACGCCGTGCCCGCCTCCGTCTCCTCCGGGCAGCGGCGCCGGCTCCTGCTGGCCTCGGCCCTGATCCGGCCGTCATCGCTATTGATCCTGGATGAACCGGAGCAGCGCCTGGATCCGGTCATGCGGGAGCGGCTGGGCCAGCGCATCAAGGCCTATGCCGACGACGGCGGCACGGTGCTGCTGGTGACCCACGATCCCGCGCTGCTTCTGGCCACCGCCAGACGCTGCCTGGTGATTGACGACGACGTCCGGGAGATCGCTCCGGAGCGCGCCGCAGCCGAAATTGCCGGGCGCTGACCTGTGGCTCAGGACGCCGCCGTGAGCGATGTGCCCGCGGTTTTCAACCCGGTGCAGTACACCCGGCACGCCTCGCGGACCTTCACCCGCGCACGGACCCGGCTCCGGGATGTCTTTGTCGATGTGTACACCGCGGTGCTGGCCCTGGGGACCATTGGTGCGCTGGCCGCCGGTCTGGTCCTGGCGCTGCGCGAGCAGGTCGCCCAGGCTTGGGGTGCGGACTCTGTCGGCCGCACGCTGGTGGCGCCGGCGTCGTTCGCCCTGCCCGACGGCGCTGCGGGAACCGCGCTGCTGTTCGCCATCCTGGCGGCCGTAACGGTCTTGGCCCGGAAGGTGGGTCCGGCGGCGGTGACGACGGCCGAAGGGTACTGGTGGCTGAGCCTGCCCCTGGATCGGCGGCCGCTGGTGACCGGACGGCTGCTCCGGCGGCTGGCCCTGGTCTGGGCGGGTGCGTCCGTTCTGTACCTGCCGGTGGGTTTCATTACCGATCTTGATGCCAGCGTCCGCGGACAGTTCCTGGGTGCCGCGGTGTTTGGGGTGGCTGCCGTCGTTGCCGTGCTGCTGGCCGCGCTGCGGCAGGTCACTCAACGGGCCGGGCAGCGGCCGGCGGGTTCACGGCAAACGGATCCCGGGGCGTCCCGCCGGAATGCGGTGCGGCGGTTGGCCGCGGGTCCGCTGCCGGGCCTGGTGCTCCTGGCCGTGCTGAGTTTCGTGCCGCGCCAAGTCGCAGCCGGCGGACTGGGAGCGGCCCTGGTTGCCCTGGCCGCCGCCGTCAAGCTCTGGCTGATCGTCTTTCCGCGGCTGGGGACCATCCCGGCCCGGGATCTCATCAGCGCCGGGGGAGTCTCCGGGCATGCCGGTGCCGCCGTGTACATGATGGATTTGAACGAAGTGGGGCGGGCGCTGTCCGACGGCGCCGGGGGAGTTGCCACCGTCCGCGCGCGCCGCTGGTACGCGCGGGGCGGACGCACGCCCTTCGGGGCGCTGTTGCGGACCGATGTCACTGCCTTCCTGCGCACCGGGGGCTGGCTGGTCAGGCCCGTGCTGCTCCTGCTGCTGTGCGTTGTTCTCCTGCTGACCGGTGGAAGCCAGCCGGTGCCGCTGCAGCTGGCGCTGATCGCGGTGACCGTGTTCGCTTCGGTCCCGGCGGCGGGAGTCGTGGCCCGGCGGACCGCGATTACTCCCGGGTTGGACATGCTGCTGCCGTTGTCCCCGGCCATGGTGAGCCTGAGCCGGACCGCCATGCCCGCAGCCTTGCTGGCCTTGTGGGCGGGGGCGTTCCTGGCCGTGCTCGTGCTGCTCGGTGCCGGAAGTCCGGAGCTGATAGCGCTGGGTGCACTGGCGGGCGTCGGCTTTGGCGCATCGGCGGTGCGGGGTGCCTACCGGGTGCAGCCGGACTGGACGGTCCCGCCGACGGACACCGTGTTTGGGCCGGTGCCGTCGGCGCAGACCGGTGCCATGGTCCGCGGCATGGACACCACGCTGCTGGCCCTGGTGCCCCTGCTGCTGGGACTGTTCCTGGGACACGCCCCCGGCGTGCTGCTGCTGGCTCAGGCCGGCTTTTCCGCCGTGTGCGTGCTGATGGCGATGTACTCCAACCCCAAGTGACACCCCGCCGGACTGGTGCCCGACGGCCGCCACTGCTCGATCGTCAGGTCGCGGATTGCGCCATCGGCCACTGTGTAGTCCGCAGCCGGCGGAAGCCGACGACGGTCAGGTAAATCCCCAGCGAGGCCTCCCAAATAATCTCCGGCAGGGTGGCCAGGGCCGACGGAACCGAGGACTGGCCGTAGGCGCCAAAAAGCACGGCGACACCGGACAGCGACATCAGCGGACCGCCGATGATGCCGAACAGCGCCAGCGGCCGGGGCACTAAATGCGAGCGGTACATCAGGAAGCCGAGCAGCAGCCCGTTCCCGATCCCGACCACAAACCCCGGCCCCAGCAGGAACGTCCAGCCGTGCACCGCCACCAGGGCCCGGGCCACGGGCAGGTACTCACCGGCCCCGGCGCCTGCGGTCTGCCGCAAAGTCACCACGGTGAGCACGCTGAGGATTCCGACGGCGATCAGGGCGCATTCCATGATCCGCGCGGCGACATATCCAATGGCGGCCGCCTCGCTGTGCCGGCGCAGGACGGGATACAGCACGACGGCGGTGCCAATGTTCGCGATGATCAGCACCAGTTCGCAAACGGCTCCGAGCAGGATTCTGGTGTCCGCGCCCGGTCCGATGACGTAGTCCGTGTCGGTGAGCAGCGGTGCGTAGAGTGCAACCCCGGTGATCGCCGAGACAAAGGTGAGGAGGAAGAGGATCCCGGCGGTCCGGGCGGTCCGGTTGGAGGCTTGCATAATGCTCCCTGGCGGCCAGAGGTGTACTTTGTACACCGAATACCCCTGAAGGTAGGTGTATGACGTACACTCTGTCAACCATCAATTCGCGGGAAGGCGGACCCTTTGGCTCAGGAACCCCGGGACCGGCGGCAGCCGTCCGTGTCCCGGCCGCGCCTGAACCGGGAAACCGTGCTCCGCGCCGGCGTCGAACTCGCGGACCAGGCGGGAATCGAGGGTCTCACCATGCGCACCCTGTCGCAGGAGCTTGGGGTGGTGCCGATGGCCCTGTACAAGCACGTGGCCAATAAGCAGGAACTGCTCGAGGGCATGGTGGATCTGGTCTGGAGCGAGGTGACCGAACCGGAGGCCGCTCACGGCTGGAAGCAGGGAATGCGGAACCGTGCGGTTTCCCTCCGGGACGCCCTCACCCGGCACCGCTGGGCCGTGGGACGGATGGAGGCGGCCGGCCGCCCGGGTCCGGAGAGCCTGAGGCAGCACAACGCGATGCTGGGATGCCTGCGGGAGAGCGGGTTTTCGTTCCGCACCACCGTCCATGTGACGAGCATGCTTGATGCCTACGTCTACGGATTTGCCCTGCAGCAGAAGACCCTCTCCTTTGAGACCCCGGAGGAGTCGGCCCAAGCCGCGGCAGCAACCCGAAGCGCTGAATCAGCGGAGGCCGCAGAGCGGTATCCGTATCTGCTTGAAGTGGTGGGGGAGCTGGCGAAGGCGGGCTATGACTACGACGCCGAATTCGCCGTCGGGCTCGATGTCCTGCTGGACGGCGTCGAGGTCCTGCGCGGTTCCTGGCGTTCGCCACAGCCGCGGAAGCCGCCGGCCTGAGGTAGATTTTCAGGCATGTCAACAGAGGGATTCCTGCAGGTCGCCATCTCGACCAGCATGACCGTGTTCCTGGCCGTGGCCGGCTGGTGGGCGCGTAAGCACCCCAACCGGTCCAAGGAATACCCGGAACGAATCCGGATGCCCAAGATGGTCCCGTTGATCGGGTGGCTCCTCATCGGCACGGGAGTCCTGATCGGCATGGTCGGATGGTTCACGCCGGAACGTCCCCTCGATGCCCGGATCGCTTCCGCAGCGGTCTTCCTGGCGGGGTGGATGTTCGTGGGAATGTACCGCAATTTCTACGTTGCTCCGCGCCAATATGAGGTGGCTTTCCGCTCGATCCTTGGCAAGGAACACGTCATTCCCTACTGCGACATCGACACCTATCATCTGGGGAGAGTCAGAAGGCAGCCGATTCTGACCATCAGATCCATCCACGGCGCCAAACTCAGCCTGAACCTCAACGGTTTCGTCATGGGCCCGTTGCTGCGCGCCATCGACTACCACCGGGCCACGGGTCGCTGGCCCGTCCCGGCGGAGCCCGTCCCGGCCGACACCGTCGAGGCGCCGCCGGGACGGTGACCGGATCAGGAAGCCACTGCCTCCACGATCTTCTCGTCGCCCTCGTTGATCGCCTTCACCACGGCGTCGTAATCACCCTTGTCGATGGCCTTGTTGATTTTCTTCGTCGCCTGGGTCACCGCCCGGTCCACCCGGTCCAGGTACAGATCGTCGACGACGGCGACGAGCGCCGAGGACCCCGGCGGCAGCCATTCGTCCGCCTCGACGCCAATCTTCTTCTCCTCGTGGCGCTTGGCGATGGCACCGGCGCCGGCGCCGATCGCAGCGCCAATGACGCCCGACAGCAGCAGCGGCGGCGCAAACAGTCCCACCACCAGCCCGGCAATGGCCCCGGCCGTGGTGCCGCCGCCAATCAGGCCGCCTCCGTGCTCCTTCACATCAACCCGTCCCGAGGCATCACGGGAGAGGACAACCGCGGCCACCACTCCTTCATCCATGTCCTTGATGGTCCTGAAATCCGATGCCGCTGCTCCTGCGTCGCTGTACGACGACACGAACAAGGTGTAGTTGCGATCTGACATTTTGAGCCCTTCAGCTGGCGGAAATTGATCACCGAACACACGAGACTGTATCCGCGCCGGGGAAGCAGCATCCGGGTCTTTGGGTAATCCAGCGCCGGGATCTCCCAATCCCGGGACGGGCAGTGATGCGTCCGGTATCCTCCCTCAGGACACGGGTGCGGGGACGGCGCCGAGTGCTTGCAGCTCCGCACCGGTTAGCCGTGCTCCGAACGCCGATCCGCCGGGCTGCAGGAACGCGGTGCCGCTGAGGGAATCCACGGCAACCGGGTCATAACCGATCTTCTCCACCACCGCCGAGACGAGCGCGACTGCCTCCGGATGGTCACCCGCCACGGCCAGGCCAAGGCGTTCCGGATGGCCGGCGGGCCGGCGGTCGGGTTCCAGGCTGGAGTATCCGGTGTGGTTAAAGCTCTTGACGACGACGGCGCCCGGGAACATCTCCTGCACCACCACGGACGAGCCGCGGGTTCCCGCGGCGAACGCAGGAATCTCCCCGTCCACGGGCGGCCAGTAGTTCATCGCATCCACCACTATCCGGCCCTCCAACAGGGCGGGGTCCACGTGCTGCAGCCGGTGCAGGGGCACGGCGAGGATCACCAGGTCAGCGTCGGCCACGGCATCCCGGGTCCACTTCGGCTGGGCACCCGGGGTTACGATTTCGGCCATCAGGGCCAGCTGCGCCGGGTCACCGGAGGCGGAGAGCGAAACCCGGTATCCGGCGTCGAGCAGTGAGCGGGCGACGGCGGTGCCCACGCGTCCCGCGCCCACGACGGCAATGTGCAGGTGCTCCGAAGCGGAGGGAATGCTGTGGCCGGGGGTGTCAGACGCGGTGCTGGGCATATCTGGAGTCATGCTTGCTGCAACCCGGCGTACGGCGCCGGCATTCCCGAACAGGTCTCCCGCCGTGGTTGGTCTTGATCACGCTTCCGGGACCCGCACTCACGGAACCACCACTCACGGAACCACCACTCACGGAACCACGGTGACGGTTTGTGTTCCGCAGGTGAACAGCAGGGTGTCCTCAGCGGCCGCGAGTTGCAGTTGCGGTCCTTGACCCGGGGAAAGCCGCCGAGCTCGTTGGCGTCCCGGTTCCGGACATAGTGGATTTTGCCGTGCTCGGTGTAGATGTCCACGCCGTCGCCGTCGAAGCCGTCCTGCGTGACCACGATGGACTGCCCGTTGGGGGCTTCGAACCGCGTCTGGTCTCCGACGCCCGCCGCGACCAGGAAGACGAGGACTGCGGTCAGCAGCCGCAGATGTTGTCCCGGGACAAACCGAAGAAGTGAAGCAGCACGTGCCGGCCGGCCGCATCGGTGGAGGGTGCCCCCATGACGGTGGACGCGCCCCAAATGGCCAGGCCGGATGCGGCCGCCAGGCTGAAACCGCTGATTTCGACGCGTTTGATGCCCGCTTTTACCGCCGGTCCGGTCGTGTCCATGGAGTCGAGACTAGCGGCATGAACTCCGCGCACCGGGTGTTACTTGCCGCTGAAGACCGGGAACTTGCCGGACTTGCCGTAGTCATTGATGCGCAGGCGCCACAGCGTGCTGATGTCCTCGTCGGAGATGGTGAAGTCGACCTGCGCGTTCTCGCGCATGTGGTCCGGGTTTGCGGTTTTGGGCAGCGGGACCGTGCCCATCTGCAGGGCGTAGCGGATGCACAGCTGCGGGACGGTCACCGAGTAGCGTTCCGCCATTTCGATGACGTCCGCGTTTGTCAGGATTTCCCCGTGGGCAATGGGGGAATAAGCCTCAATGAGGATGCCCTCCCCGGTGCAGTAGGAGAGGAGGTCATCCGGCGTGTTGCCGATGTGGAAGAGCACTTGGTTTACCTGTGGGGAAACCGTGGAGACCGAGACGATGTTTTCCAGGTCGGACTGCTCGAAGTTGGAGACGCCAATGGAGCGGAGCTTGCCCGCCTGCTGGGCTTCCTCCAGCGCCCGCCATGCCTGCCGGTTGCCCTCGGCGTAGGTGCCGCCGCGCCAGTCGTCCCACGGCTGCGGGCTGTGGATGAGCATAAGGTCCAGATAATCCAGGCCCATCGTCGTCAGCGACCCGTCGATCGCGGCCACGGCACCGTCGTAATCCTTGATCTCGGCGGCCAGTTTGCTGGAGACGAACAACTCATCGCGGGGAACGCCGCTGCTGCGCACTCCTTCTCCCACACCGTGCTCATTGCCGTAGGCCTGTGCGGTATCAATGTTGCGGTAGCCGATGCCAATGGCGTCCCGGACGGCCTGCGCGGCGCGGTCGTCCTCAATGAACCAGGTGCCCAGGCCCAGCTTCGGGATGGAAAGTCCATTGACCATCATGTAGGTCTCGTTCAGGATCATGGGTCCTGCTCCTTGGAATCGGCGAAACGGTGATCCCCCACACCCCATGCTCCCGCAGGGGGTGCGCCAACGGAATGCCCGGCCGGTGTCCGCCGGCGCGGGCCGGGACTTCCCGGGCGCGGAGGGCAATGGTCTGCTGGAGGAGGAACTGCACAGGATTTTTTGAAGGGAGCAACCCATGCGCGGAGTAGTTATTCATGCCCCCGGTGACATCCGGGTGGAGGACCGTGCGGACCCGCGGATCATTGAACCAACGGACGCTGTCATCCAGCTCGCCGCCACCTGCATCTGCGGCTCCGACCTCTGGCCATACCGCGGCATTGAAGACGTTCCGGCCGTGGCACCGATGGGCCATGAATACGTGGGCACCGTGACAGAGGTTGGCAGCGAGGTCCGCACGGTGAAACCCGGAGACTTCGTCGTCGGATCCTTCTGGGCCTCCGACAACACCTGCGAGATTTGCCGGGCCGGTTTCCAAAGCCGCTGCGTCCAGGCGCATCCGATGGGCGCGATCGGCACCCAGGCGCAGTTCGCCCGGATCCCGCTTGCCGACGGCACCCTGGTTGCCACGCCCGGCCAGCCCGACGCCGACCTGCTGCCATCGCTGATGGCCGCCTCCGATGTGCTGGGCACCGGTTGGTTCGGTGCCGTGGCCGCCGCCGCCGGTCCCGGGAAGACCGTGGCGGTGGTGGGCGACGGCGCCGTCGGGCTCCTTGCCGTCCTGGCCGCCCGCCAGCTCGGCGCCGAGCGGGTCATAGCCCTGAGCCGCCATCCTCAACGGCAGGAACTGGCCCGCCGCTTCGGCGCCACCGACATTGTTGCCGAACGCGGCGACGACGGCGTGGCCGTCATCAAGGACCTGACACACGGGCTCGGGGCACACTCAGTAGTGGAGGCAGTGGGGACCCAGGAATCGATGATGCAGGCGGTCCGCTCCACCCGGCCCGGCGGGCACATGGGATTCGTGGGCGTATCCCATGACGTGGCGCTGCCCGGGCTGGAACTGTTCTTCGCCGAGATCAACATGCTCGGCGGGCCGGCGCCGGTCCGCCGGTTCCTGCCCGAACTGATCGACCTGGTCTGGAACCGGACCATCGATCCCGGCCAGGTTTTCGACCTCACCCTTCCCCTCGAGGACGCCGCGGAAGGCTACCGTGCCATGGACGAACGCCGGGCGGTGAAGGTACTGCTGACCCCGTAATCATGCTCCATCCGGTTCAGCCGGAGCCGTCGCCCCTATTGCACGGCGAACATCTGCTGGACACTGAAAACACTGGCCCCGGGACCGCGGCGCCGGACACTCATGGCAGCCAGCCGCGGGATGCCGCTTCGCCAGCCCTCTGACGAGGAAGAACAGGCGAACACCGTACCCCGGAAAGGCATTCCGATGAGACCTCCTTCTCCTGCCCGGCGGACTCTCTCCGCAGTTCTCGCCGCCTGCTTCCTGATACTGGCAACGGGGTCAGGCGCCTTCGCCTCGTCCCCGGTTTCCAGTCCCCAGGCCGCACCCTTCGCCGTGGATAACGACGGCACCGGTCCGCAGTTCTACAGCGGACTGAACATCGATGTGCAGGATGACGTATCCGGTGACGTGTACGTCTCCGGACAGAGCGTCACCATCAGCGGAAATGTCACGGGCGATGTGATCGCGGCAGCCCAAACGATCACCATTACCGGCAACGTCGACGGAAACGTGCGGCTCGCCGGGCAGGACGTGACCATCAGCGGTGAAGTTGCCCGCAGTGGAACGATCTTCGCGGCAACCCTCACCATCACCGATGCCGGGTCCCTCGGGGAGGACCTGGTGGGTGCCGCGGGGGACATCGCCATAAACGGTGCGGTCGGCCGTGATGTCGAGGTCGGCGTGGGAAACCTCACCGTCAGCGGGACGGTCGGGGGCAACCTCACCTACAACTCCGACGAGGAGGCAAACATCTCCGCGGACGCGGTCAGCGGCACCGTGGAGCGCATAGCCCCGGAGCCCGAGCAGGAGCCCTCGGCGGGGGAGAAGGTCGTTGGGTAGCTGCTCGGGCTGCTGTATGCGCTGGTTGCGCTGAGCCTCATCACGGCGCTCGCCGGTTGGCTCTTTCCCCGTTTGCTGCACCGGGTGACCGATCGGCTCCTGCCTCGGCCGTGGAAGGCGCTGCTGGTCGGTTTTGTGGCATCAATTGCCGTTCCCCTCGTGGTGGTGCTCCTCCTGGCCACGGTCATCGGGGCGCCCCTGGCGCTGGCAGTCCTTTTGGTTTGGATAACGCTGACGCTCGCCACCTTTGTCTTCGGCGCCTACTTGGTTGGCAGGCTCATCTTCCGCGGCAACCAGCATCCAGTGATCAAGGCGCTTGTCGGAGGCCTGATCCTCATTGTCGCGCTGCACATTCCGTGGCTGAACATCGTCGTCTGGCTGGCCATGGTGTTCCTTGGGCTTGGTGCGCAGCTGCTGGCAATCTTCGACCGTCGCCCCTGGCGCCGCGTACCCGCTTCCGGCGCCTCGGGCGTCGAGCAGCGGAGGGCCGACGGCGGGGATCAGCCCCCAGCCTTCGACTCTCGCTGAAGCCCTCCGGCAGGGTCACTCCGAGGCGGGCCTCAAATAGTCGGCGTCGGTGACGTGTTCCAGCCATCTGGTGGTGGTTGCCGGGTCGTCGGCGTTCTCGAGCATGGCTAGGTGTTCCATGTAGTCATCCGGGGTGGCGCCGTGCCAGTGCTCCTCGCCCGGCGGGGTGTAGACGGTCTGTCCGGGATGGACCTTGATGACGAACCCGTCGCGGGTGCCCATCAGGGCCGTGCCCTCGGTGACGTGCAGCGTTTGCCCCTTGGCGTGAGAATGCCATGCCGTCCGCGCTCCCGGGAGGAAACGGACCTTGGCCACGACCATCCGCTGGCTGCGGTCCTTCGGGGCAGCAATCAGGTCCAGATACACATCTCCGGTGAACTGCTCAGCCGGGTTCTTCACGGTGGGCGGCTTGGGTTCAATCATCATGGTCTTCTCCTCTGTCGATCCGAAGTACCCACCGTTTCGCCACGGACGCACCCATGTCAATGAACTTCACTGGCACAGCCGTGCAAATCCCGTGATGGGGGACCAGCTCCCGGGCACCGGCGTCGCCGGTCGCTGCCTGGCATCCGCGAGGGCATCGGTACGATCGTCTTATATCGCGTGGTTCCAAGCCCGCACACCCCTCCGAAAGGTGTTCCCGCACTGTGTATTCGCTCCTCTTGGCGATCATCTACGTAGCTTTCGTCAGCCTTGGTCTTCCGGACTCACTTGTGGGGGCCGGATGGCCGGTGATGCACCGGGACCTCGGCGTGCCGGTGGCGTTCGCCGGCATCATCACCATGATCATCGCCGCCGGCACCATCCTCTCGAGCCTGGCCTCCGAGCGGGCCACACGCCGGTTCAGCGTCGGTGGTGTCACGGCCGTCAGCGTCGGCATGACCGCCGCCGCCCTCGTGGGGTTCTCTGTTTCCGACTCGTTTTGGATGCTGTGCCTGTGGGCAATTCCTTACGGTCTGGGGGCCGGAGCGGTGGATGCGGCCCTCAATAACTACGTCGCCCTGCACTACAGCGCGCGCCACATGAACTGGCTGCACAGCTTCTGGGGAGTGGGTGCCTCCATTAGCCCCTTCATCATGAGCTATGTCCTCACCTCCGGGCTGGAGTGGTCCAGCGCGTACCGCATTGTCGGTGTGATTCAAGCCGTGCTCACCTTCATGCTGCTCGTCAGCCTCCCGCTCTGGGGGAAAGTGAATCCGATCGTTCCGGGCGGCCGGTCCGGCCTGCCGGCGGAGGAGCCCGACGACGCGGCCGGGTCCGACGCCGCCGGCGGCCATGTCCCGCTCGCCCAGGCACTTCGGATTCCGGGTGTTGTGCTGCTGCTCACCGCCTTCTTCGCCTACTGCTCACTCGAGACCACAACCATGCTGTGGGCAGCGACGTATCTCGTCAATGAACGCGGTATCGCGGCGGCCACGGCCGCGGCTTTTGCTTCCCTCTTCCTGCTCGGCGTCACAGCGGGCCGGTTCCTGGCCGGTTTCTTCGCCGACCGCATCGGAGACCGTCGGCTCATCAGGGGTGGCTTCATCGCGGTTGCACTTGGCGGCGCGATGCTGGCGCTCCCGCTCAACACCGATGTGCTGGCACTCGGCGGGCTGGTGATTGCAGGACTCGGAGCGGCGCCGATCTACCCCGCGATCATCCACTCCACGCCGGCGAACTTCGGCCGCCGCAACTCCCAGGCCATCATTGGGATCCAAATGGCCGCGGCCTATGTTGGATCCACGTTGGCTCCGCCGTTCTTCGGATTGGCCTCCACTTGGGCAGGAATGTGGATTTTCCCTGTATTCATCATCCTGCTCTCCGCCCTGGGCCTGTTCATGTCCGAGCGGCTCAACCGGCAGTCCGTTCGGGAAGATCAGCAGGTCTCTGCCGGGAGCTCTGCCGGCGGCTGAGCTTTCGTCCTGGACGGCATTGTCGGATTGATGTTGGGAGGCTGGCGGCCACCGGTGTTGCCGTGCTTGCATGGGTGGGGACATCACCGGCCGGAGAGCCGGGCCTAAGGAGCGAGCACTATGACTGCACCCGATCCCCAGCAGGCCCCTCCCTCCCGGCGGGACCAGGCCGAGGCAGTGTATGAGCGGCTGTTCGGCCCGCGGGACCGGAATGCCCCCGAGGATGATCCGGAACTGATGGAGATCCTGCGCGGTTTCATTTTCGGCGATGTCTTCGGCACCGGCGTCCTTGATGACCGGACGCGGGAGCTCATCACGGTGACCGTGCTGGCCTGCCTGCAGACCCTGCCGCAGCTCGGCGCCCATGCGGCCGCTGCCCTGCGTGTTGGTGTCACGCCAGTTGAACTGCGGGAGGCCATGTACCAGCTGGCTCCGTTTATCGGCTTTCCCCGCACACTCAATGCTGTTGGCACCGTCAACTCGGTGTTCCGGGCCCAGGGGATCCCGCTGCCGCTGCCGGAGGAGGGAACGGTCGACGACGGCGACCGGTACCAGCGCGGGCTCGCGCAGCAGGAGCCGCTGTACGGCACGGAGATCAAGGATGATCTGGCCGATCTGCCGGATCCCTTCAACGAAGCGCTGCCCCGGTTCCTGACGGAGTTCTGTTTCGGGGACTTTTACACCCGTGGCGGCCTTACCCTGGCCCAGCGGGAACTGCTGGTGCTGTGTGCCCTGGCGACCCTGGGCGACACCTCTGCCCAGCTCGGTCCGCACGGACGCGCGTGCATGGAGCTGGGGTACTCGAAAACGCAGATCATTGCTGCCCTGGTGCAGTGCTTCCCGTATGTCGGTTTCCCCCGGGCGGTCGCCGCCATCCGAGCAGTACGGCACCTGTAGCGGCGTCGCACTTGAACAGTGGCGCCGGGCCGCTCCTGTGAAGTGACACCCGCTCAGTCCGGGCTGCGGGGTCCATCCGAAAGTGCCGGGGCTTCCCCGGAGCCGTCATCGCCGCTGATCCAGTGTGCGAACCGCGAACCGGGATCCCCGCCGATCACCAGAAAGCGGGCAAAGAGGGTAAGCGGCACCGCCAGGAGCGAGCCGACCGCTCCCAGCAGGGTTGTCCAGAGAACCACCGAGGCGAAGGTCAGCGTGACACTCAGCCGAACTGTTTCCCCCACGAACCGGGGCTGGATCAGCACTTGGAGGGTGACGTTGACGACGCAGTAAATGGCCAGCACCAGCAGCCCCAGCCCCCACCCGCCAACCGCGACAGCGAGCACGACGGGAGGCACCACGCCGAGGACGAAACCAATATTGGGAATGTAGTTGGTAACGAACGCGAGCACCGCCCAGACGAACGGACCGGGGACACCGAGGACCCAGAGGGCAAGCCCGTCAATCACCGCGACAATCAGCCCGAAGATCGAATTGACGAGGAAGTACCGGTTGGTTCCGGCGGTGAACTGATTGAAAGCGTGCAGCCGCCGGCTGTTCGCCTCCGCGAGCTCCTTCGGAGGGTTCTGCCACCGTGCGGCATCCATCCCGAGGAACATCACGTAGGCGAAGACAAAAAAGACAGCCGTACCCAGACCCAACAGTTGTGTTCCGGCATTGAAAACGGTCGTCAGGAGTGTGGATGGCTGGATCGTCCCGGCAACCTCGTCGATCGTCACATTGCTGAATCCGAGGCCGCGGAAAAACTGCTCAAGTGTCTCGGCGCTTTCTTCCAGTTGGCCTGCATAGGTAACCAAGATGCTCCCGAATTGCCCCAAAGCCAGAAGGACCAGCACACCCAGAACCATCAGGATTCCCCACGCGATAACCACGACGACGAGCGTGCCCACCCAGCTTGGGGCGCCGCGCCTGTCCAAGGGTCTTCGTGCGGGCAGAGCAATAATGATGAGCGCCGCGGCCAGCACCAGTGGTCCCAGGATCGAGCGGCCCGCCCATACGGTCCAGCAGGCGCCACCCGCAGCCGCCAGGGTCAGCAGAATCCGTGTTGGCCTTGCAAGTCCGGGTCGCACGGGTGGCTCGCGGTTGCTCATGGGGCCTCACAGTTGTCAGGGAACGACGACGCCAAAGTCCGGGTTCCGCTGCTTCGTCCCGGCGGCCCCTGCTACCAGAGGTTGCCGCACGGAGCCACCTCCGTCTAGGGCAGCCGTGTATACCGGGGTCCAAGGGGCGCGAATCGTTCCCGGCCCGGCGAGTGAGACGCCAACGGCCACGGCGACGACAGAACCCACCGCCACTCCGCTGGTGCCAAGGTCCACGGGTAGGGTCGTGTTATCCAAAGGAAGGATCTGCCCGTGGTTTCCATCGCCTGGCTCCGAGACGACCTGCGCACAGCTGACAACCCTGCCCTCCTGGCAGCAGCGCACGACGGCGGCGCGGTAGCCCTCTATGTTCTGGACGAGGAATCACCGGGCATTCGGCCGCTGGGCGCCGCCGCCAAATGGTGGCTGCACCACGCACTGAACACCCTGCGGCATGATCTTGAGGCCCTGGGCATTCCTTTGGTCCTTTTGCGGGGGCCGGCAGGCGACGTCGTTCCTGCGTTCACGCAGGAGGTGGGCGCGGAGCAGATCTTCTGGAATCGGCGCTACGGCGGGCCGGAGCGGGCAGTGGACACAGCGGTCAAGGCGTGGGCGACGGGCGCGGATGTGCAGGTGGAGAGCTTTCAGGCTTCGCTGCTGCATGAACCCTGGACCGTGCGTACGGGCGGCGGCGGACCGTACCGCGTTTTCACTCCCTTCTGGCGAACGGTGTCCGCGATGGATTTCCGGGCCCCCTTTCCGGTTCCGGACAAGAATGCTGCCCCGCCGGACGGCCTCCCCACCGGGGAGCACCTTCAGGACTGGAACTTGCTGCCGCTGAATCCGAACTGGGCCACCGGGTTGGCGGAAGCTTGGACCCCGGGCGAGGAAGCCGGCTTGTCCGCACTCAACGACTTCCTGGCCGGTCCGGTGCAGAATTACAACGACGGCCGCGACCGCCCGGCGAAGCCCGGAACCAGCCGGCTCTCCCCGTACCTGCGGTGGGGGCATGTGAGTCCGTTCCAGGTGTGGCACGCGCTGTCCCGCGTCCGCGGAAACGGGCCCGGGCCGGACGTGTTCGGCACCGAAATTGGTTGGCGTGAGTTCTGCTGGCACCAGCTCTTTCACAATCCGGACCTGGCGACAAAGAACCTGCGGCCTTCCTTCGACGGCTTCCCCTGGGAAAACCCAGAGGGCTCCGGACCGCAAACCCCGGCAATCCTGCGGGGGAAGGCGGGGCAGGCGCCGTCGGGATCCCGGCCTGAGGGCCTGGACTCCCTCGATGCGTGGAAGGCCGGGTTGACAGGAATTCCGCTGGTCGACGCCGGTCAACGGCAGCTTTGGAGCATTGGCTGGATGCACAACCGGGTGCGGATGGTCGCCGCCAGCTTCCTGATCAAGAACCTGGGCATCCACTGGCGGGTGGGCGAGGAATGGTTCTGGGAGACCTTGGTGGACGCAGACCCCGCGAGCAATCCCGCCAACTGGCAGTGGGTGGCGGGGTCCGGCGCGGACGCAGCACCGTTCTTCCGGATCTTCAATCCCCAGACACAGGCAAAGCGCTTTGATCCCCAAGGCGAGTACGTCGCCCGCTGGGTGCCGGACGCACTCACTCCCGCCTATCCCGAACCGCTCGTGGACCTGTTGGAGTCCCGCCGTCACGCGCTTGAGGCGTACGAGAGTATTCGCTGAGCAGCGCGGCTCAGGCGAGGCACCCGCGGGAGGAGGCCATTGCCGGGGCCGAGTCCGCGAAACGCGTAACGGAGTCAGGCGCCCTGAAGGGTGCGTTTGCGTGCGTAGGCCCGGGCAGCGCGGACCCGGTCGCCACAGCGGGTCGAGCACCATTGCCGCCGTCCGTGCGTGCGGAGGAAGAACCTGTCACACGAATCCGCTTCACAGGGCGCGAGCTGTGCCGCCTGTTCACCGCTGAGCAGAGCCGCGGCGTCGTCGGCGATGACTGCCATGACGTGCTCAACGACCTGTGTCACGGGGTGGTCGGCGGAACGGAGGAATCCCGCCGCGGGATCAAACCGCAGCAGCAAAGTGCCCGGTGCGGCAGTGAGCGCGCGGTTCACGGCGTCCACGGCCGCAGCCGGAGGAGCCTCACCCGCCGTGAAGGCAGTGAACAGAGCACGCAGATCTGCGCGCAGCGCTGCCAGCCGGCCCCGGCAGTGTTCGTACAGAACGGCGTCGGGCGCAATGAGTCCGTGAGCCTTCAGCCAGGCCACTGCTGCTTCCGGGGTGGCCAGCTCATCATAGGTCTTGCCCCCGGGCTGCAGGCCGGCGCTGTTGATCAACGCCAGGCAAGGGTGTTCCTGGGCTCCCGGGGCGGCTTCGGGTATGGAGTCAGACATGTTTCTCATGGTATCAGTTTCGTTTAACCGTGAGGTGCCTGTTAGGGTCTTATCACGCTTAAAACTGTATGTTTCCATGAGGAGTTGGTATGCACCACGGTCGAACTTCCGGCACGGCGCCGTTCAAGTTATCCGTCCTGTCCGCGGGCGGCACGGGAGTGGGGATGACTGCTGAGGAGGGCCTTGCAGCGGTCATTTCGCTCGCCCGAACCGCGGACCGCCGGGGCTATCACCGGTTCTGGATGTCCGAACACCACGCCATGGGAGCAACCTCCGTATCGTCGCCGCAGCTGATGGTTGCCCGGCTCATCGCCGAAACCGCGGCTATCCGCCTGGGAGCCGGGGGAGTCATGCTGCCCAACCATTCCCCGCTGCTGATCGCCGAGCAGTTCGGGATGCTGGAGGCACTCGCCCCGGGCCGGATCGATCTGGGGGTGGGGCGCGCCCCCGGAACGGACGGCGCCACGGCCGCGGCCCTGCGGCGTGGTGCAGATGCCAATGACGGCTTTCCGCAGCAGGTGCTGGAACTGGAGGCATTCCTTCGGGACGAGTTCCCGTCCGACCACCCGTACCGGCACGTCCATGCGGTGCCCGGCCCCTGGCAGGCCAGGGAAAACCGGGTGTCGCCGTCGCCGGCCCTTCCGGAGATGTGGATCCTGGGTTCCTCTCCGTACTCGGCCCGGCTGGCCGGGCAACTTGGCCGGCCGTACGCCTTCGCCCTGCAGTTCGGCGACGCCGACATCGACACCGCTATGCAGCTGTATCGGGACAGCTTCCGGCCCTCCGACGTGCTCGCGGAGCCGCAGACCGTGGTGAGCGTGTCAGTGGCCATCAGCGACGACGCGGCAGCGGCGAAACGTCAGGCCGCGACGTCGGCGATGGCGATGCTGCGGATGTTCAAGCGGGAAGGCTACCTGCTGCTGCCCCCGGACGAGGTCGAGGCCTATGAGGCCACCCTGCAGGAGCGGCAGATCCTCGACTCCTACACCGACCGCAGTTTCCACGGGAACGCCGCCGCCGTGGCCGACCGCCTGGAAGCACTCTGGCGGCGCACCGGCGTCGACGAAGTCATGCTCGTTGTCGGCGGCCACTCGGCCTCCCTCGACGAAGAAGGCATCAACCTCCTCGCCGACCACTACTCGCTGCCCCGGCCGGACGCCCTGCCGGCGGCCGGTTAGTAAACCCACTTCAAAATGTCAGCCTTTCCCGCCCAACCATTCCAGGAGATCCCCATGACCACGCCACGCCGCGCCCTGATTGTCATTGACGCCCAGCAGGAGTACTTCGACGACGGACTGCTTCCGATCCAGTATCCGAACCGGGATGATTCAGTCGCCGTCATCCAGTCCGCCATCAAGGAGGCACGGGACGCCGGGGTGCCGGTGGTGCTCGTGCAGCACGAACTCCCGGCCGAAGCCCCGGTCTTTGCCTCCGGCTCGCCGACCTGGCAGAACCATCCCGGTGTGGCCGCGCAGGAGGAGAATGCCGCAAAGCGCATCAGCAAGCAGTTCTCCAGCATCTTCGCCGGCACGGACCTGGAACCCTGGCTGCGGGAGCAGGGGATCGACACCATTACCCTGATTGGCTACATGACCAACAACTGCGTGATCGCCTCCGCCGCGGCTGCCGAGCCCCTCGGCTTCGCCATCGAGGTCCTCTCCGACGCGACCGGCGCGATCGACCTGGCCAACGAGGCCGGCACCGCACCGGCACGCCAGGTCCACGAAACCCTCATGGCACTGCTGCACTCCAACTGGGCTGCGGTCACCGACGCCGGAACCTGGGCGGCGGCGCTGCGAACGGGGGAGACGCTGGCCAAGAGCGACCTCGCCACCTCCGCAGCCCAGGGGCGCGGCGTCTAGGCTCCACCGGGCCCGGGCCCGGGCCCGGGCCTGGGTCTGGACCTGCGACGCGCAGGGTCCGCGATGTGATTGCAACCACACCGGAACCGGGATAGAACGGGGTCCATGACTACCCCGGCGGCCGTTTCGGTCTCATCCCTTTCCCTGGAGCAGGTCGCGGCCCTGCAGGAATCCTTCGCGGCGGACCCCGTCCTGAAACAGAAGCAGAACGCCATTGTGCGCTTCAGCGTCAGTGAGCTCGCCATTGACCACCAGCTGGCCACCGCCCTGTCCACCACTGTTTCAAACCGCATCGACGACTGGAAGGTCACCAACCAGGAGAAGTCCGGACGCTGCTGGCTCTTCGCGGCCCTGAACCTGCTGCGGGTTGGCGCCAAACAGACCCTGGGCATCAAGGAGTTCGAGTTTTCGCAGAACTACGCCATGTATTTTGACAAGCTGGAGCGCGCCAACTTCTTTATGGAGTCCATCCTGGAGACTGCCGGCCGCCCTGAGGATGACCGCTTGGTGCAGTTCCTGCTGGAAACCGTCCTGGGTGACGGCGGCCAGTGGAACATGGCGGTGAACCTGTTCCGCAAGTACGGGGCCGTGCCGAAATCCGTCATGCCGGAAACCGAGTCCTCCGCCAATACGGGCCGCATGAACGCCGTCCTGTGTTCGCTCCTGCGCCGGGGCGCGCAGGAGCTGCGCGGCCTCCGCGCGGACGGTGACGCAGCAGGGCAGGCTCAGGCCAAGGCCCGGATCATCGCCGATGTTCACCGGATCCTGACCCTTCACCTGGGTACTCCGCCCACCGTCTTCGACTGGGAATACACCACCGATGACAAGTCCTTCCACCGCGAAGGGAACCTGACTCCGCAGCAGTTCCTGGCCAAGTACACCACCATCAACCTCGATGACTACGTTTGTCTCGTCGATGATCCGAGGTCAGAACATGCGAAGGGCACCACCCTGACTGTCGAGCACTTGGGCAATGTGGTCGGCGGCGACCCGGTGCTCTATCTCAACGTGGACATCAGCTTGGCCAAGCAGCTGGCCATGGAAGCCATTGTGGACGGGGAGCCGGTCTGGTTCGGATGCGACGTCGGACCGCAAATGGCCGGCAAGGACGGCCTCTGGGATGCCCGCCTGTACGACTACGCCGGACTCTACGGCGCCGAACTGGCCATGGACAAGGAATCGCGTGTCCGCTTTGGCGACTCCGCGATGACCCACGCCATGCTCCTGACCGGCGTGGACGTGCTCGACGGCGAATCGCGCCGCTGGCGGGTGGAAAACAGCTGGGGGGATGAATCCGGCGACAAGGGTTTCTTTACGATGGCGGACAACTGGTTTGACGAGTACGTCTTCGAAGTTGTGGTTCATAAGTCGCGGCTGTCTCCGGAATTCCGGCAGGCACTGGATGACGAACCTCTGGTGCTCCCGGCCTGGGATCCCATGGGCGCCCTGGCGTAAGCGTCGCAATCACCGCTGTGGCCACGCAGGCCTGACCTCCCGAAGTTGTCTCTTCCCAAAATAATTGGTTGACACCGCAGCTCATCAATGGAATTGTCTCGTGCATCCACTGTAAACGTTTACAGCACTCGAAGGAGAGCGTTGGCTCGGGTCACTATCACTCAGGTTGCGGCACACGCCGGCGTTTCTGTCGCGTCAGCTTCACGGGCACTCAACGGGCTTATAGCAAGCCCTCAAACCATTGCGAAAGTGCAGCACGCAGCCGATGAACTTGGCTATGTCGCTGATGCGACGGCACAGTCCCTGAAGCGCGGCCGAACAAACCAACTCGCTTACGCTGTTGCGGACATCGGCAACCCGGTCTACGTCGAGATGATGACAGCAGTGGAACGGGTCGTCTCGGCATCCGGCTACCGGCTGGTGCTGTCCTCCATGGGAACGCTGTCCTCCTCGGTCGACGTCGTGCGTGACCTGAGCCGGGGATATGTGGACGGCATGATTCTGTCGCCGCTTCGCGTCACGGATGAGCTCCTTGCAGTGCTTGCGAAAACATCGGTGCCGGTCGTCGTCCTGGGACATTTGCCGGACGGGCAAAACATTGACAACGTGCGTGCGGATTCCCGCACGGCCATGCGTCTTGTCGTTGACCATCTGGCGGCCGAGGGCCGAAGCGACGTCGCCTTTGTGAACGGACCCAGCGACACGATCCCGGGTGCTTTCCGGCGTGACGGATTCGCCGCGGCGGTTGCTGCCCACCCGGAGATCCTGGCACGGAGCGTCGAGGCCGATGACTTCACGATCGCGGCCGGCTACGCCTCTGCCCGAAGTGTGCTGTCCGGTGGATCACGCCCCGATGCCATCGTCGCCGCCAA
This sequence comes from Arthrobacter gandavensis, assembly GCF_009192735.1. GTDB lineage: Bacteria > Actinomycetota > Actinomycetes > Actinomycetales > Micrococcaceae > Arthrobacter_B > Arthrobacter_B citreus. Next base: position 767,184 of record NZ_VTFU01000001.1, on the reverse strand, counting down.
CGATCTGATCGGGATCGGTGCCATACGCGCCGCCGAGGATTTTGGATTGTCCATTCCCGGCGACATTGCCGTCACCGGGATCGACAACACGGAGCTTGCCGGAGTTGTCCGGCCGGGCCTCACTAGCGTGGACCTGGGTGCCGAAGAACGTGGCCGTGCCGCAGCGGAACTGCTGCTCAAACGCATCAGAAACCCCGAACGTCCAGCGCACACGATTGCCGTGGCGCCGTCATTGGTTGTGCGCGGGTCTTCCCTCGCACCAGCGCCGGACCCCGCCTCGTCTCCCGCGCGTGGCCACACTGAACACACCGATCTCAATGAGGAGAGGGAAGCCGGATGAGCACCGCAGCCACAAGCACTCCACGCGATGTGAAGGAGGCGCCGCGTCCAGTAAGACGCGTGGGCCACCGCGTTCGCGCGCAACGACGGGAAGCCATCACGCTGGTGATCCCGGCGCTCCTGCCGATCATCATCTTTTCCGTAATCCCGCTGGTCAGCGGAGTCGCTCTCGGTTTCACCGATGCCACGCTAAAGCGGAACGCGGAGATCAACTTCATCGGTTTCGGAAACTTCATTGAACTCTTCGGCGACCACCGTTTCTGGGGATCTTTCGGGATTGGCATTGTCTGGGCCGGATCCGTCGCACTTCTCACCCTTGTATGCGCCATGGGACTGGCACTGCTGCTCAACAGTGATTTGCGGCTAAAGGGCCTGACCCGCGTGCTTGCGTTGATCCCCTGGGCAATGCCGCCCGTGGTCATCGCGATCGTGTGGCGGATGATTTACAACCCCAATTCAGGGCCGCTCAACGGCATGCTCGAAGTGTTCGGCATTCCGGGCGTCAACTGGCTGGGTGACTTTTCCACGGCTCTGCCCGCCGTCATTGTGGTGGGAGTCTGGGCGGGGATTCCACAAACCACTGTCTTGCTGCTGGCCGGTATGCAGTCCATTTCCGCGGAGCAGCATGAGGCAGCTGCAGTCGACGGCGCCGGAGCGTTCCGCCGGTTCTGGCACATCACCCTCCCGGCCCTCCGCCCGGTTGTTTTCGCTGTCACCGCGCTGGACTTCATCTGGCAGTTCAACTCCTTTGGCCTCATCTATGTCCTCACAGAAGGCGGCCCCGGCGGCCGGACGATGATACCGCCGCTGTTCACCTACTTGGAGGCCTTCCGCAACCGCGAAATCGGATACGCCTCGGCAATGGGGGACGTGCTCGTTATCGCGATCCTGCTGGTTCTGTCTCTGTACCTTGTCAACCAGTTCCGTCAGACAAAGGGAGCACGCTCATGATCACCAGGCGTCCCTGGTACGCGACGGCGCTCATGTACGTCGCCCTTACCGCATTCCTCCTGTTCCTGGGGTTCCCGCTGCTGTGGCTGCTGTCGGCGTCGTTCAAATCCTCGGGTGAGCTGAACTCGCTCGCCGTCAACCTGCTGCCGGCCACCTGGGATTTCAGCAACTACGGTTCCGCCCTCGAGCGCCAGAACCTTTTGACCGCCGCCGGCAACTCGGTGCTGGTATCCCTGGCAACGATGGTGATCACCGTGCTGCTGTCGATGCCGATGGCCTACGCCCTCGCCCGCCTCAAGGGGCGGCTTCGCGCCGCCGGCACGGTGTGGATACTGACCAGCCAGGTCTTCCCGTCGATCCTCATCATCATCCCGTTGTTCCTGGTGCTGCGCACCATCAATCTCAACGACACCCTGCTCGGACTGACCCTCGTGTACGTCACCTTCACCCTGCCGTTCACGCTCTGGATGCTGCAGGGTTACGTGTCCGCCATTCCGGCGGAGCTGGAGGAGGCCGGTGAGATGGATGGGGCTTCGCGCATCACGATTCTGCGGAGGATCATCCTTCCCCTGCTCGCACCGGGGCTGGTGGCAACGGCCATGTTTACCTTTGTTTCGGCCTGGAACGAGTTCTTCCTCGCCCTTGTCCTGCTGCAGAGCCCTGAGCTCTACACGCTTCCCATCGCCCTGCGTTCGTTCCTGGGCGCGGAAGGGCAGACCCAGCTGGGCCCGCTGGCAGCAGGGGCCATTCTCGCGACCATTCCGTCGCTCATCATCTTCACCATCCTGCAGAAGAAGCTGACCGGCGGAATGCTCGCCGGAGCAGTCAAAGGCTGACCCTGCCCCCTAAGAAAGATCGACCACAACAGAACAAGAAAGCGAGCATCATGAAGAGAATACGAGGCATTGGCGCCGTCGCGTTCGCGGGCGTGACCATCCTCGCCCTGAGCGGTTGCCAGCAGGGCAGTGCCAGCAATGAATCGGAGAACGCCGACGGCGGCCCCGTAACCCTCCAGTTCCAGTCGCTGTCGGACCAGCCAACCACCCAGGCTGCCGTGAAATCCATCGTCGATCAGTGGAACACGGAGAACGAAGACGTTCAGGTCAAGATTGTCCAAGCCGGATGGGACGGGACCTTCGACAAACTCATCACCCAGTTCACCGGTGGGACGGCACCGGACATCATCCACTATGAGGCGAGTTCCATTGCCTCCTTCGCGGCGGATGGCTACCTCGCTGACCTGACCGACCTCATCGACCAGGATCTGAAGTCGGACATCTCCGAAGGGATTTGGGACTCCGTCACACAGGACGGGGAGATCATCGCCTATCCGTCCACTCTGCAGTCCTACATGGTGTTCGCCAATGCTGACCTCCTCGAAGCCGCCGGGGTTGAAGTTCCCACCGGCGACACGATGACGTGGGAGGAGTTGCAGACCATCGCGAAGGCAACAACCACCGATGGCACTTTCGGCATCGGATGGGGTCTTGGATCGCCGACGGCGACGATGATGAGCCTCTCACTCGGTTTCGACGGCGGCTTCTTTGACGGAGAAGGCACTGACGCGTCGATCGATGTTGGCGACTCCGAGCTGGCGGTGCCCGAACTGATCCATGAAATGGCCTACACCGACAAGTCGATCGAACCCACGTCACTGACGCAGTCCGGGTCGGACGTACTGGCCTCGTTCTACGGAGGCAAGGTCGCAATGACGGTGCAGGGATCCTTCCAGGCGACGAACATTGCCAACGACGCCCCCGAAGGGCTCAACTGGGTGGCCCTGCCTCCGCTTGAGGGTTCAGCCGGCGCGATCCAGGCAGCAAACCCGCAGACCTATTCGGTGAACGTTGATTCCGAGTACGTGGACGAGTCGGCTGATTTCCTCAACTTCTTCATGAGCGCCGAGAACCTGGCCTCGATCGCCTACGCCGACGCACTGATCCCGGCGTCCTCCTCGGCCAGGACCGAGGTGGAAACACTGGCCGCGGACAACCCCGCCTGGGAACAGGTGCTGGCATCGGGCGAAGGGCTGCAGGGACCGCCGTTCCTCAAGGTCGAAAAGTACACGGAGTGGAAAGACACCATCGCCACGCCGGCCTTCCAGCAGTACCTGGCTGATCAGATCACCAGCGAGGAGCTGGCTAACCAACTTTCCACCGGCTGGACTGACATCGCCGGCTGATGACGCGCGGGGGCGAGCCGCCGGTTCGCCCCCGCCGTCGTCATTTTCGGAGGTAAACAAGGAGTGAGAATGAACGTGTTGCAGAACAAAGTAGCCGGAGTACTGACAGGCGCCGCCGTGGGAGACGCCTTGGGCGGCGCGACCGAGGGCTGGACCCCCGAGCAGATCGAAGAGCGCCACGGCGGCCGGGTCGAGGGCATCGTGGGGCCCTTCCTTGCCGATTGGAAAACCGCGCGGCCGATCGCGCCCTACCACAAGGGCGACGGGCACGTTACGGACGATACGCTCATGACCCACGCCCTCGTGGAGGTCTACACCAAGCAGCGCCGGCATCTCGATGCCTACGACGTCGCCAGCGATCTGGTGCCGCTGATGATCGGTGAACGGCGCTGGGTCCCTGAACTCGAGGACCATGCCCTGATCCTGCAGCGCGTCTTCCTCGCCGAGAAGTGGATCGTCGCGAAACTGCACTATGGCCACGCTGACCCGCGGGAAGCCGGTGTGGGAAACATCGTCAACTGCGGAGCCTCCATGTATATGGCACCGGTCGGGCTCGTGCACATTGGCGACCCGCAGGGTGCCTATGCCGAAGCCATCGACATCGCCGGCGCCCACCAGTCGTCCTACGGACGTGAGGCCGCAGGCGTCTTCGCGGCTGCAGTGGCAGCATCCGCCGCTCCCGGCGCAACCGTCGACGACGTGCGGCAGGCCGTGCTGGAGGTCGCCCACGACGGGACCGCCGCAGCCATCCGCGCCGTTTTCGACGCCGTTGATGCGTTCCTTGCCGACGGCGGATCGGATGACCCGCGGGATCTCGGCCGGGTGGTGCGCGCCGCTGTTGCACCGTTCGACACGGTGGGGGAGCAGTACCGCGCCCCGGCGATGGACGCCCGCCTGCCGTCGCGGACCAAATCGATCGAAGAGCTGCCTGCGGCGCTCGGATTCGTCGTCGCCCGCAACGGTGACCTTCGCTCATCGGTGCTCGACGCCGTCAATTACGGGCGCGACGCCGACTCGATCGCCACGATGGCCGGCGCCATCTGCGGTGGTCTCCACGGTATTGAGGCAGTGCCTACCGACTGGGTCACTGATGTCACGGCCGCCAGCCGCCTCGATCTGGATTCCGTGGTGGATGCGATGACGGAGGTGGTGCGTGATATCGCCCGGGCGGATGCCGATCGCGCCACACAACGAGCCGCAGCCCTGGAATCGCTGCTGAGCCCGGTATACGCGAAGTGAGGCTGACATGGTCCCAGCCGGAGGACTTGGTCGCCGCTGAGCTGGCAGCTCTCCGTGAACAGGGTGCGGCTGAAAACGAACTTGCCCCGATTGAGCGCAGGTGGGCGGAAGCCGGCGGCTCGACGCAGCTCGCTCCATCAGGGGCGAGCACTGAACCGGCGAGCCGGGAGATCCGTGTCCTCGCACGCACGGTGCTCGATGAGCTGCAGACCCTGCAGACCCCAAGCGCCGAGGAACCGGACGAGTGGGAGGACATCGTCGCCCTGCTCCCGCCGGCCACTCCGGGTATCGCCCCGGCCGCTCCGGGAATAGGGACATCCGTGGACTTCGAACGGATGCACGGGGCATGGCTTGGCCGGGCGGCGGGATGCCTGCTCGGCAAGCCCGTGGAGAAGATTCCCCGTGCGGGCATCGAAGAGATCGCCCGGGCAACCGGCAACTGGCCGATCCGCACCTACTTCACCGCCGTGGGACTTCCGCAGGACATAGCGGAGCGCTGGCCCTGGAACCGCCGTTCCGCGCCCACCTCGTTGGTGGAGAATATCGACGGAATGCCCGAGGACGATGACCTGAACTTCCCCATCCTCACGCTCGAGCTGATGGAGACCCACGGCCGCAGTCTCTCCACAGAGCACTTTGCCGAAGCCTGGCTTGCGGCGCTGCCGGCGGGCCGGGTCTTCACCGCTGAACGAGCGGCGTACCGGAACATCCTTGATGCCCGAACCGTCCCCGATACCGCGCGGCACCACAATCCGTTCCGGGAATGGATCGGCGCTCTCATCCGGGCCGACGTGCACGGCTGGGCCCATCCCGGGGACATGCGCGCGGCCGCCGCATCCGCCTGGACCGACGCACGCCTAAGCCACACCCGCAACGGCATCTACGGTGAAATGTGGGCCGCTGCCCTCTGCTCAGCATCCCTCACCGCCACCTCCGCCGATGCCGTGCTGGACGCCGCGGACACGGTCGTGCCAGCGGATTCACGCCTGGCTGCCGCCGTACGTCTCGGCCGGCAGACCGGCAAGGCCCTCGCCGAAGGCTCGCTGACCACTGCCGGGGCACTCGACGTGCTGCACACGGAGTTCAACGGGATGCATTGGGTTCACACCCTCAACAACGCAGCCCTCACGGCGTGCGCCATCCAGGCCTGCGGCGGGGATTTCGGTGCCGCCATCGCGCTCGGCGTCGCAGGCGGATGGGACACTGACTCCGTCGGCGCGACCATCGGATCCGTCATCGGCGGGCTTCTGGGTGCTGAGGGGATCGGTGCGGACTGGACCGATCCGCTCAAGGACTCCATCGCCACCTCACTCCCGGGCGGGGCCGAGCGGTCCATCCGTGACCTCGCAGAACGTACCTTCAGATTGGGGGAGAGAACATCATGAGCGGCGGTTTCAACCCCCTGCAGCCCCGTGAACTCGATCTCCCCACCCGGGTGCCGCTCGAGCTGGATCTGATGAGCGGGGAAGCGGCGGCCGCGCTTGATGACGCCAAGATTTTCGCGGCGCCTGCCGATCCCGGGGATCTTGGCCGCTGGCGCGCCCAGCTCAGTGTGTGGCGGGAAGGTGCGCGAAAGCGCCATGGCGAGCCCACCCGGTACGACGACGACGCCTCCGCCTGGGCCAGCAGCTGCTTTACCGTGGCGCAGGTCTGGTTGTGGGACGAGCTGTTCTTCGATTTTGAGGCGCAGCGTTTCACCCCCGAGCGGTTTCTCGCTGACGCGCACGAGCGTTTCGGCGGGCTTGACGGCGTCGTCCTGTGGCACGCCTATCCGGTCATCGGTATTGACGACCGCAACCAGTGGGACTTTTACGACGTCCCGGGTCTGGCCGAAGTTGCAGCGGCGCTGCGCGCTGCCGGCGTCGCCGTGTTCCTGGACTACAACCCCTGGGATACGGGAACGCGCCGGAGCGGGGACGACACCCAGGAGCTCGCGGCGGCAGTGCGCCGCCTCGGTGCGGACGGAGTCTTCCTCGACACGCTGAAGAAGGCGGATCCCGGACTGGTCACAGCGCTGGATGCGGCGCGCCCCGGCATCGGCCTCGAAGGCGAATCGAAGCTCGCCACCGAGCGTATCGCTGACCACACGTTGTCCTGGGCACAGTGGTTCGCCGACTCGGAGCTGCCGGGCGTCCTCCGCGCCCGATGGTTTGAGCGCCGGCACATGCAGCACCACATCCGCCGCTGGCACCGGGACCATGCCGAAGAGCTGCGCTCGGCCTGGCTCAACGGTGTTGGAGTCATGGTGTGGGAGGTGGTTTTCGGTGCCTGGGTCGGCTGGAATGACCGTGATGCCGCGACGCTCCGCCGCATGCTTCCCGTTCAGCGCGGATTCCACCGCTGGCTCGTCGAGGGGGAGTGGACACCGCTCTCGGTAACCGACGGCCCCGTGGTGGGATCGGCTTTCGAACTCGACGGTGTCACCCTGCTGCTCCTGGCAAACACCTCGGATGAGGACGCCCACTATGGGCTGCCCGGCAGCGGCTGGCGGCCGCTGCACGCCGGTGACACAGCGAACACGATCACCGTGCCCGCCGGCGGAATAGCCGCCGCGGCGCACATCGGTGCCGGTGCAGAGGTACCCGATCAGCTCGACATCGTACACGCTGCTCTCGCCGGGCAACCCGCCCGGCATGACACGTCCTTCCGGCACCGCTCTGCACTCCGCCTGAGCGGGCCGCGCTGGAACGGCCCAGTTGCTCCGGCATCCAGCCGTGCGATCCCCACCGTCACTGTTGCGGCCGGCGAATACACCCTGACCGTGCGCTTCCGGATGCGCGAGACAGGCATGTATGACGGAGCGCCCTACGTCGACGAGTGGAAACCGCTTCCTCCCCGCCTTCACGACCAGCGCACGCTGGACCGGAACGTTGTCCTCCCGCAGCCGGTTGATGTTGCCGCCGCAGAGGTGAGCGAGGCCGAGTATGCCCGCTTCCTCGACGCGATCGGAGAGCATGCGGATGCCCGCGACCCGGAGCGTCCCGCTACCAACGTGACGTTCTCCCGGGCCCGCGAATACGCAGCCTGGGCCGGCGGACGTCTCCCCACCGAGGATGAATGGCAGCTGGCCGCAGCCCGTCCCGGGTTTCTGCGCAGAACACCGGAGGTGTGGAACTGGACGGAGTCCGAACATTCGGACGGCCGTACCCGCTTTGTCATGCTCAAGGGCGGCAGCGCACACCGCAGCGAGGGCTCGGACTGGTACTTCGACGGCGGTGTGAAGTCTCCGGACTTCAGCGCCAAGCTGCTCTTGCCCGGACTCGGCCAGGATGCTTCCAGCTCAGTCGGGTTCCGTATCTGCGTCGAGCAGCACAAGACCGAGCAGCACAAGACCGATGTCCGTTACGCGCAGGCCCCTGAAGGGGAGGGAACCGCATGAGCCCGCTCAACGGTCTGCGCGTCGTGGACGCCTCGACGCTCTTCGCGGGCCCGATGGCAGCAATGCATCTGGGGGACATGGGCGCCGACGTCGTCAAGGTTGAACATCCCAACCGGCCGGATCCTGCGCGGGGTCACGGGCCGAGCAAGGACGGGCAGAACCTTTGGTGGAAGACCCTCGGCCGCAATAAGCGCACGGTTGCCATCGACCTGCATACGGCTGGCGGACGCGATGCGTTTATCCGCCTTGCCCGGACCGCTGATGTCGTCATCGAAAACTTCCGTCCGGGAACGCTGGAACGCTGGGGGCTGGACTACGCCACGCTGTCCGCGCAGAACCCCGGGCTTGTCCTGGCCCGCGTTACCGGGTTCGGGCAAATCGGACCGTACAAGAACCGGCCGGGGTTCGGCACGCTTGCCGAAGCGATGAGCGGATTCGCATCCTCCACCGGCGAACCGGACGGGCCGCCGACGCTTCCGCCGTTCGGCCTGGCGGACGGCGTCGCGTCGCTCGCAACCGCCTACGCGATCATGGTTGCCCTGCACGCCCGCGACAAGGACGGCAAAGGCCAGGAAGTTGACGTGGCCATCATCGAGCCGATCCTGGCCATGCTGGGCCCGCAGATCACGCGCTGGGATCAACTGGGCACCGTGCAGCCGCGCACCGGAAACCGCTCGGTCAACAATGCCCCCCGCAACGCGTACCGCACCGCTGACGGTTCCTGGGTTGCAGTGTCCACCAGCGCGCAGTCCATTGCTGAGCGCGTGGTTGCCCTGGTCGGGCGTCCCGAACTTGCCGAAGAGGAATGGTTCGCCAGCGGAGCAGCCCGCGCCGAGCACGCCGACCTCCTCGACGACGCCGTGGGCACATGGATCGCCCGGCACTCCCGGGAGGAGGTCGTCGCCGCCTTCGAGGCTGCGGAAGCAGCGGTGGCACCGATCTATGACCCGTCGGACATTGTTGCCGATCCGCAGTTCAATGCCCTGGGGACCATCCACCGGATAAAGGACGCCGACCTTGGTGACATGGCCATGCAGGGACCGCTGTTCCGGATGTCCAGGGATGAAGCGACGATCGCGTTCACCGGGCGGGCGCATGGCGCCGACACGGATGCCATGCTGACCGAGCTGGGCTACTCGTCCGACGAGTTGGCGGCGCTGTATGACGATGGAAGCATCGGATGAGCCGGCCCATCGTGGTGGCGCTGTACGCTCCCGCTGACCGGCCGGAGCGGTTCGAGAAGGCGCTGCGTGCCGGGGCGGATGCGGTCATCGTGGATCTGGAAGATGCCGTCACTGCTTCGCGCAAGGCGGACGCCCGTGCGGCGCTGACCGACTTCGCGGCCTTGTGGGAGGCGTGCGGTGAGGGCGCTCCGTCCGTGCAGGTGCGGGTTAATGCGGCCGGATCCTCGGTTCATGAGGCCGACGTCGCCGCAGTTGCCGCGCTTCCCACTGCGTTTGGGGTGCGGCTGCCCAAGACCCAGTCCGCTGCCGACGTCGCAGCTCTTCGGGCCGCGCTGCCCGGGCGGCAGGTGCATGCGCTGCTGGAATCCGCGCTGTCGATCGAGCGTGCCTTCGAGATCGCCGGCTCGGGAGTTTCCACGATCGCCACCGGAGAGGCGGATCTTCGGGCTGAACTGGGGGTTCCTGCCGGGCCCGGCGGGGAAGCGGGTTTGGCCTGGTCACGCAGCCGCATCGTCAATGCGGCCGCGGCTGCCGGCCTGCCCGCCCCAGTGATGGCGGTCTATGCCGACGTCGTGGACGTCGCGGGGTTGGAGGCGAGCTGCCGTGCCGGCCGTGCTCTGGGGTTCTCCGGCCGCACCGCCGTACATCCCCGTCAGCTCGATATCATCCGCCGGGTCTTTACCCCAGATGCCTCGGAGGTGGCCCGGGCACAGAGCATTGTCGACCGGGTGAGTGCCGCAGCCCTCGACGGGACCGGGGCCTTCGTGCTGGAAGACGGCACCTTTATCGATGTCGCCATGGTGCGGGCCGCGCAGCGGGTTCTCGCCGTCGCTGGGGTGGAGCCTACTGATCCGTCGTTCCGGTAGGCGCCAACCGTCCGGCTTGAGCCGGGTGAGTGTCTCCAACGTCCGGCTCCGGGGCTATGTAGAAGTTATCGCGGAACAGACCGGTCGGGTCCCAGACCGCCTTGAGCGCCCGCAGCCGCCGCAGATGCCCGGGAGGAAAGGCACGGGCGAGGACATCGGGTCCGGTGTCGGTTTCGAAGCTGATGTACAGGCCTTCGAACAGCGGAACCAGGTTCGACCAGCGCCGCCGGATCTCGTCTGAGCGGCCGCCCAGAATGGAGATCAGGAACTCCGCCGACCGCCACCCGTATGCCGTGGAGTCGGCGGGGTGGTTGGCGGCAGCGCCCCCGGACGAGCGGATGCTCAGCAGGAACGGCGACCCCGAGGCGAGCAGGTCCGCCAGGCCCCGGGCGACGTCGGTGCTCAAGTGCCGGACAAAACCCGAGTGGCTGCGCGGTTCGCCCTGGCCGCGCTGTTCGCCTTCGGGCTGAACCTCCAGCAGGGCCGCGTACGGGACCATGGTGACCGACTGGTTGGCCAGCGGCGCCAGAGCCGCCAACGGTTCGAACCGCTGAAGCACGGTGTCCGGATCGGAGGAGTCCACCACGATCATCGCCTGGATGACGGCCGGCGATCCGGGGCCGCCCGGGCTGATCATCAGAGATCCCGTCACGGACGGGTGCGATCCCTCGATGGTGGCGCCCCACCCCTCCAGGAAGGAGGCGGCGTCGTCCGGGGTGAACAGAAACATCGCGAAACCGACCTGTGCGGAGACCGGGTGTGCCTCGAACTCAAACGAGACGACGGCGCCAAAGTTCGCTCCTGCGCCGCGCACGGCCCAGAACAGGTCGCTGTTTCGGTCCGCGCTCGCATGCACCAGCTCACCGTCTGCGGTGACGATGTCCACGGAGCGGAGGTGGTCAATCGCAAGCCCGTGTTCCCGGACAAACCAGCCGATTCCCGCCGTCGTCGCCAGGCCCCCGACGCCGACGCCGCCGCTGTCTCCGGCGGTGACGGCCAGCCCGTGCGGGGCCAGCACCCGCGCGATCTCGCCCCACCGGGCGCCCGGCCCCACCAGGACGCGGTTTCCGCCGGTCACGGTGATTCCGTTCAGCGCGTCGAGCGCGATGACGATGCCGCCGTTGTTGAGGGACCTGCCGGACAGGCCGTGTCCGCCGCTGAAAAGTCCCAGCGGCACGTCGCGGTGGCGGGTAGCGAAGCGCACTGCCGCCTGCACCTCGGCGGTGGTCTCGGGACGCAGGACGACGCCGGGCTGTGCCCCGCGGAAGTAACTGGAGGTATAACGGGTGTAGCCCCGGTCGCCGGGGAGCAAGGCCCTCCGGGCGAGGGCATCGGGGATCGGGTCGTCCCGAAAGGACCGGGCCTCCGGCGCGGCCACGGGTCCGGACGCAGCTGGTCCGGCCGCCGGAGAGGGGCCGTTCAGCCGGCGGGCACGCTCGATGCGGGTCCGCTCGACCCTGGCCCGGATCCCGGGCGCCGTGACCTGCGCGAACCGGCGAAGCTCCTGCGGATCGTCAGTGGCCACGATGAACACGCTCACCCCATGCTCGGCCGCCAGCTCGGCCAGGGAGTCGGCGTCGTACTGCGGGGTCACGTTCATCAGGCGCGTGATCTCCCGCGGATCGCGGCCCGCCTCGCGGGCGGCGGCGTCGATCACCTCGTTGCCGCGTTCGACGTCGCCCGGTTTCATCCAGGGCAGGCTCGGCAGCCAGCCGTCGCCCTTGCGGCCAATGAGGCCCTGCATCCGGGGCTTGTACGCTCCCACCCAGATGGGGATGTTGTGGGCCGGAGCCGGGCCTCTGGCAGCGCCGGTCACATGGTGGAACTTCCCGCTGACATGCAGGGGTGTCGGATCCGTGGTGTCCCAGATCCCCCGGATGATGGACAGCGCATCTTCCAGCCCGCCCACCGCTTCCCCGATCGTCAGGACCGGGCCGCCCATCGAGGCGATTGCGTCAAAATATCCGCCCGTGCCGATTCCGAGTTCCACCCGGCCGCCGCTGAGCAGGTCCAGGCTCGCCAGGGAGCGGGCCAGCACGGCCGGCTGGCGCAGCGGCAGGTTCAGCACATTTCCGGAGACGTGGATGCGTTCGGTCCGGGCGGCAACCACCGAGAGCAGGGTCCAGGTGTCCAGGAACCGGGGCTGGTACGGGTGGTCTTGGAAGGTCACGAGGTCCAGGCCCAATTCCTCGCTGAGCAGGGCACGGTCCACCGGCAGCTGAGGTGTTGCCGCCGAGGGAGTGATGAAGCTGCCGAAACGCAGCGGGTGCAGGTAGTCAGGCATGCCTTCAGCATCTGCGCCCGCAGCACCGTTGACAACCAGTGGGTAACCGACTTACTTTTCGTGCATGACCAACGAGACCAGACCGACGGGGCCTCCGCTCCGCATCGACGATGAGGAGTGCCGGCGCCTTGCCGGCGTGATGGAGGTGGTCGGGCGGCGCTGGGCCAGCGGCATCCTGCTTGCCTTGGGGATGGGTGCCGAACGGTTCACCGAGATTGAGCACCGTGTCCTGGGACTGTCCGGACGGATGCTGGCGGTCCGGCTCCGCGACCTTGAGGCCGCCGGCCTGGTGGAACGCCTCGTCGAGCCCACCATTCCGGTCAGTATCCGGTACCGCCTCTCGGAGCGTGGCCTCGACCTGCTGCGCTCCCTGCAGCCCTTGGCGCGTTACGCCGGACGGTGGGAGAGCGACGACGCCGGTAAACCGGTTTCAGCCACGGGCTCCTGACCACCGGTCGCGAACGTTCGAGTCGGGTGCGGCCCCTTGGGAAGCACTCGAAGCACTCACCCGGAGCCTCGAAATCGTTGCCCTATCAGAGCTGAGATTCCTCTCTATGGCCTTCGACCCCGGCAATTCTGTTGCCCGTCGGGCGCTTCGACGGCCTCCTCGGGCTTGTCGGGGTTGAGTCTGACGCGGACCAGGTACGGGCAGCGTTCCTGGCCGCAGGTGCGGCCGAAGGCTATGGGTCTATGTCAGACTTGATCGAGGCAGCAGCCCTGCGCGAGGTGCGCAGGCTGCAGCGCAAATACAATCAGGGCAGAAAGTGGGAACCGGTTCAGGCCGGCGCCCTTCGCCCGGGCAGACGGACACTCGAAGAAGAGAAGCACCGAGCCCCATAGATTTCCTTCGTTGGTTGCGGAGGACAGTAAGGGAAGCGGGAACCATGTGGTGTGGTTCCCGCTTCCGCCCTTTAACGGCCACCTGAGCAGCTCTCCTGCGCTCCAAGCCATTGAGTGGCGCATAAGCTTAGACAAACAGACAAGTCAGCAGGGTGCTGAACTGCCGCCGATATTGGTTCAGACAGTCAGGATCCGGAAGAGCTCACTCGGGGGACGGGAACATTCATGGGCTTTTGGGCAAAGATCAGCCAGATCAAAGAAAATGTTGAGGCCGTAAAGACAGCGGCCCTCCCACAGGCGACGCCGGACCAAGTCTTATCTCTGAACGGTGACAGGGGCGTATTCGTTGTCGGGGGCGAGTACGTTCCAAGGGACTCGCAGAGAGTTCCTACCGGAGCCGAGTTCACCGTGGAACTCCGGCGTGAACCCACGAACCCACACGACAAAAACGCCGTTGCCGTCCTGCATAAGGGCCGTAGGATCGGTTATTTCAGTGAATACAATGCCGCCAACTACGCCACTCTGATTGATATCGCGAACAAGGGCGGACAAACCGTTCAAGCAGCGGCCACAGCCCACAGGGAGCGAGGGGAGATCCTCACACACGTAGCGATGCCCAACGTTTACGACTTGGCTATGCTGCTAGGTCCAGCTGCCAGCCGAATAGCCGAGGCCAATAACCCGCCTATTCAGGCAACGATCAAACAGCTCGCCAAATATCAAGAGCAGCTGAGCCGCCTGGTGGCGGGAATGGAAGAGCGCCGGATCCAGGCCTCTGTTGTCCTTGATGAGACACCGTCCGGTAAGTACAAGGGCCAGAACATGGTCAAGTTCTTTTTCCAGGGTGAAGAGATCGGAGTCCTCCCGGCGCAGTACAGGGACACCCATCAGGAATTCTTTCGTGCTGCTGAGTCCGGAAAGACCACGTGCATGGTCCTGATTCGACGCTACGACGAACGGCTATGGGCCGGCGCCACTATGTACTGACGAATGCAGGGGGCGCTCCAATCCTCACGATCTGAATCACAGCGCACCTGCTTTCAGGCCGGATTGCAGTGCGTGCGCTACCGTGGCGGAACCGGCCCCGATTTGCTTGGCTACGGCTATGATCAGCGCACCAACCTTGGAGGATCCCGCCCCGGAGTCCTGGACACCGCAGCACTGGTCCCGTGAAGAGTGGTTCTACATGTGGACCAAAGGACTGGAGCCCTGGCGCATCGCCAGACTGTGCCGGGTGCCGTACCGGAAGGTGTACGGACACATTCATTCCAGGGTTTCGTCCCAGCCAGAGCACTTCGGACAACGCTTGATGCTGCATGACCACCCGAAGCTGCCACCCGGAGGACTGAAGAGACCGATACCAAAAGTACCTTGGGCGGAACGTGCCGAGGAGCTGGTTGAAATTCCGTCGCGGGTACGGGAGGTTTCCCCGCGGCTACATCGAGGGGGAGCAGCAGCTGTACAGCTTTCTGCAGAGCCAGCGGGAACGGTACCGGGCCGGCAAACTACAAGAAGAGCGGAAGCGCTACCTGGATACGAGCCTCCCCGGATGGCTGACGCCCCCGAAAGCCGAACGTGAACACGCGTTATGGCAACAGCGGTTGCGAGAGCTTGAGAAGTTCCTTCAGGAAAAGGAAAGATATCCGCGGTACAAGACAGCTGCGATTTCTTCAGAAAAAGTCCTGGCAGTTTGGATAACCCACCAGCGGAAACAGTTACGTTCTGGAAAACTTTCGGAGCTGAGAGAGAAGACGCTGGATAAGACTATTCCGGGCTGGAATCTAGCTTAGAGCCAGACTAATGAACGTTGTTGAAAGTCTCTCTCCGACTGCCGGGCGGGAAGCAACTAGACTTGTCCCGTGACTATTTCCACCCGTACCAAGACGTTCTCCGTGACGCCACTGTACGAAAAAATAGGGCCCGACTGCCATCGGGCCCTATTCAGTGAATAACACTTCGGTGCATAACCGCAGGGATCTGCACTCAGAGGATGTTCTTGTCCAACGTCTATGAGTTTAGTGTCCCAACATCTCACCTGCCAACCAGGAGGGCTGGCGGCCGTGCGCTTCCATCTCAACAAGGAAGAGGTACGTCTTTGGGTTCCATGCGTAAGCGCAAGGATCGGTGGTTTGGCGTCAATCTGGGGATCAACCTAGCGCGTTTGATCGTTCAGCTGTTTGATTTGTTCCGCACCAACTAACCGGACCCATGGCGACCCTCCTTATTGGAGGGTCGTCACACCATTTCTAGCCCACCTGCTGGATAATCGGCCTATGAACCTAGGAATAGCGGAATGGCTGACAATCGGTAGCATCGTCGTAGCCATCATCCTCGGAATAGCTGCGATCGTTGCAACCCGGCGCTCGGGTAAAAGGCGAAAGAAGCTGATGGTTTCTTGGGAAGTGGTGCAGCTGGTTCCAGAACGATCTCGTGCACGCGGACTGGTCGTCAGCTACGAAGGTGAAGAGTTGAAGGATCCGCGCCTTGTTCAGGTAATACTAAAGAACGTGGGCCCTTCGGATATCGCGTCGGGAGATTTCGATGCGGACCAGCCCCTTCAAGTGCTTGCCGAGGTTGTGCTGCCCGGAGTCGGACCACATCCAGTGCGCCCCGCCGGAGACATTATCGACGTTCTCGATATGCGACTGCTAGAACCTGACCGAACGGATTCACTGGGTCCCCAGGGGATGATTTTTTCGGGAGGGGGAGACTACGTTGACGTAATACCTATGCTCATTCGGAGAGGTGCAAGCATCACAATCGACTTCTTGGTGGATGGGCCGGTGGAGGTTTACTTTAAGTCTCCTCTCATTGACACCGATCTTGTTAAACCCAACTCGGGCTTTAGCGCCGGATTTAAAAGTGGATTATCGCTACGAACCTCCACTGGTACAACGTTCTACAGCGCTCGATAAGGCTGATCCCACTAGAGTTCTTGGACAATCGGTCAACTACATCAGCAGTTATGACGCGCGCGGAAACGATGGGTTCTGAGCAACCTATGGCCAGCCGGCGGGCCGCTTCAAAAGCCATGGGCGACCTGGCCGATTGACCTCCCGCATCATGTGGAGTCACGGGTAGAAAAGATGTCTACGACAAAGATGCCCCCCCGACGCGTCAGATACTCTTTGTATCCTTGATTCATCAGCTCCGCCGGGGTTATTTCCCGATATACGGTGCGTAGATCGCCTATTGTCATGTATTTGTATCCTTGCTTACCAAGAGAACCTTGGATCAAGGGCCCATCCTCTGATGCTCCGGCGGCTAAACGCTCTAGTCTGGCGAGCAGTGGTTTCGCACGCGCTCCAAGTTTGGAGACACTGTCGCGAGCACTGCTACTAAGCATTACAGGTCGTCGGCGTCCCTGAAGGATGTCTGCCCCTGGCACTCTGTCATCGCTCACCTAGATCACGTCCTCGATCTCGGTGAGTCGTTCAGTCTTTACTTCGATCTCAGCCTCCTTAATGATCTCCGGGAGCTTACTAAGATTGAACTCGGCCCCGGTCAAGCCCAGCTTTTGGCCGCCCTCCATGCGCGGGGCTAACACTCCGGCAACACACAGAAATATCCCACAGATGAGAAAGCCACCGGTGAGCGCTTCGGAGCGTTCTAATAGAAACCCAGCTCCAGCTACAGCGATACAGATGACCCCGAGCACAGCGAGAAACTGGTTCGTAGGATCGCCCCCAAGCTTTGCCACGTGACCCTCTCCGATAGAACTCGCATACCCGCTGACAGCAATGCTATGCCAAAGACATAAGTCAGAAATTTTTCACGTGCACGAATACGACCGTTTTCGTGCACCACTATCCCTAGACGCCGATAGGCACTGAAACCTTGGCGCTACGGCGAGGGGGCGGGAACGAGTCTGTGCACGCAACCGCGTCATGGAGGAAGGGTCTAAAACGATCCTTTGTGACACGCAGCCCGGGGGGGAGGGGGGACTCGAGAGCGCGGTAACTTGCCGGCCAGAACGCGAGTCCTGAACACGGAGGCAATCGTTGACTGTCTGGGACGGGTAATGAGCCTGGTGGTCACACTGGGTGGCGGATCCCTAGGACAGGGCTGACGATCTACCACCGAATTATGGGGAAGATTGGTACATGGTTTCTTCTTCGTTTGGGCAGGTCCTTGACCAGCTGTACTTCTCCGCAACTGACGAGCACGACAAAGGCTCGAAGTTCGAACGACTAATGAAGCGGTACCTGGAACTGGAGCCGAAGTACGTCGATCAGTTCTCCGACGTCTGGCTGTGGAACGATTGGCCGGCCCGCGGGAAGCAGGTAGATACCGGCATCGATGTCGTGGCGCGGGACCGCTACACCGGGGAGCTGACCGCTATCCAGTGCAAGTTCTACGACCCGCGATCGTGACACTCAGTTTGAAGACGACGAATATTGTGAAGGGCTTGCCGAAACTGGGTATCTAGTCTGTGCTGGGAGAAGATCTCCACCACGTCCTCATCGGACAGCGGATCTCGGAATAGCGTCCGTTGGCCTATTACCGGCGTCCCCCAAGGGATGGGAGGCCACCCGAGACCGTCCGTGGCTGTTTCGCATGCCTTAGTTCACTAGGGACGGACTTGTGGCTCTGGAAGCTCTTGGCAGGCTGCCCGGCTTCTATCTCCTACTCGCTAAGACGCCGTATTTTTCCCAGAGATCCTGTCAGCGGCATCGCGCACCAACCTGTGTAGACGTTGTGCCTCGGCAAGCTCATTCGGTTGAATCGAGGAGTGGGACGCAATATGGACAAAACCCTTAGTTAACGTGAGTAGTTCCCTTACACGCTCCACGTCTGATTTTGCCCGACACATCAATGAGGTCTAGGGTGCCGAGTTACTTCTTCCAGATACTTGTTATAGCGAAGCCTGTAAGAGTCTGGTGCGTCGGTTTCTCCCATGTGCAGAGTGTAACGGGATTTCGTTCTCTTGAATCCGACGAGGAATTCCACTCCATGTGGTAACCCGTGCTGATATGCAAGTTACGGAAACGATGGAGGACGCACCATTCGACGGTCTTACAACCCATGGGATCCAAGAGCATGAGGTTGTTTCGCTGAACGCTCTCGCTGGCGAATTCATTGGATTGTGAGGAGCGTGCTGTCAGTCGCAGGCATCTAACGGAGCGTCGCCTCGGCTAGCGCACGCAGACTTTCAGCGGAGAGCCATCCACTCCACATGTTTGCGACAGAGGTGACATGTCACCTCACTAGGGTCTGCCGAGGAGCGGTGAGGATCAGTGGCACCGCAGGGGTAGAAGCCGCTATCACTTTCGACGTGGGTCTTGTAGCCATCTGCCATGTCACCAGTCTCGACCATGCTCGCGGGTTATGTACGCAGGACACACTGTAGCCAGGTAATCCTGGGATGCGGCTCGGCGAAGCTCGTCCTCGGTAGACCCGCGCGTGTAGTCCTGGTCCATCCAGAGCGAAAACCGAATATCCGCGGCAGGGACGGAGTTCGTCTGCCCTAGGAGGGGGTCCAAGTCAGGTAGAGGCGTACTAAGTGACTCCGCTGGTAGATCAGCGACACCTCAATTTTGCTACAGAGGTTCGCCGCAGCTGGAACAGGTGGATTCGCCATCCTCATAGATCATCCCGCAGCAGTACTTTGCACCGCTCGTCTTCTCCGTGCCCCACTCGCATCCGAGTTCTTTGTGAATGGCAAGGCTTTGCGGGTAGCCGAAGTCTATTTCGCAGTTGTCACAGACGTATGAGGCCATGAGGCTCTTTCTCTTGGGCAGACCGCTGACCTGCAGTGTTTTGAAAATTCGCTGCTAAGAGGGCGTTCTCTAACCATGTAGAACTTCGGCGTTTGCTGAACGAGCACCATCGGAAATCACTCAGGAACGCCTTTGTCAAAGTAGTCGCACTTGTCATACTCGCACGTGGATACGTTGACGCGGCCATTCTTATCCTCGAGGCGAAGCGTCAAGTTCCCGCACTTTGGGCAACCCCAGTAGTCAATCATTTTTTCACTCTACAGCGAGCATGCGAATCTGGTTCACTGAGCGTGGAGATTACGACAATCGTCACCGATCGGCCCGCCACTTAACGAGGGACGTCCCTATTCGCGGCCAGCAGCGCCCCTCCCCATGAAAGTACCTCGGCAGATCATCCATCTCATCTTCGAACCGGCCTTTGGCTAGTCTCCTATCCCATGGATTGCAATACACCGCCGACGAGACAGTTGCGGCCACGGAGTCTTTCCGGCGCTGAATGTCCTGCAGCTGTGGACCGGAACCTCTCGGTGAGCCTTTGATGCGATCTTTGCTTGCAAGACACTTGCGATCCACTTGGACGGCAATGATGGGCCTCTGCCCGGCGTGGGAAAGGGCTCAAATGGCTGAGTAGAGAATAAATCCCCTTGACGTGACCCCCACCACATGGCACTCTGGATAATATACGATTTCGTACTTGATCCAGGAGAGACATGTCCCCGAGCAACGAAGCCACCACGGACACGCTGAAGCAGGCCGGCAAGGTCATCGCCGTCCACATCAACTACCCCAGCCGGGCAGCAGAACGCGGACGCACCCCGGATAAGCCCTCCTACTTCCTGAAGCCCGGCACCTCGCTGGCCCTGACCGGCGGCAGCGTGGAGCGCCCGGCCGGCTGTGAACTGCTCGGCTTCGAAGGCGAAATCGCACTGATCATCGGCAAGACCGCCCGCCGGGTGAGCATCGAGGACGCTTGGAGCCACGTCGGGGGAGTGACCGCCAGCAACGATTTGGGCGTCTACGACCTGCGCTGGGCAGACAAGGGCTCCAATCTCCGCTCCAAGGGCGGCGACGGCTTCACCCCGGTTGGCCCGGCCATCCTGGACGCCGCAGACGTAGACCCGGCAGCACTGCGCATCCGCACCTGGATCAACGGCGAACTCGCGCAGGACGACACCACCGAAGATCTGCTCTTTCCCTTCGCCCAGCTGGTCGCCGACCTTTCCCAGCTGCTCACCCTGGAACCGGGGGACATGATCCTCACCGGAACCCCGGCCGGCGCCTCCGTAGCTGTCCCCGGCGACGTCCTGGAAATCGAAGTGGACGTCCCCGGCACGGACAAGACCACCGGCCGCCTCACCACCACCGTCACCGAAGGCACGACGCCGCTGGCTCCCTTCGGCGCGCAGCCCAAGATCGATGACAAGCAGCGTGAAGAAGCCTGGGGCTCCGCCGAAAAGGCGGGACTCAAGCCCGAGGAAGAGCAGAAAACCCTCACCCCCGAGCTCAAGGCCAAGCTGGAATCCGTCGCCACCGCCACCCTGTCCTCCCAGATGCGCGCCCGCGGCCTGAACAACGTCTCCATCGACGGCCTCACCGGCACCCACCCCGGCCGCAAGGTGGTCGGCACCGCGCGCACCCTGCGCTTTGTCCCCAACCGCGAGGACCTCTTCAAGTCCCACGGCGGCGGCTACAACGCCCAGAAACGCGCCATCGACTCCGTCGGCGAGGGCGAAATCCTGGTCATGGAGGCCCGCGGCGAAAAGGGCACCGGCACCCTGGGCGACATCCTCGCCCTCCGCGCCAAGCACAACGGCGCCGCAGCCATCATCACCGACGGCGGCATCCGCGACTACTCCACCGTCGCCGGCATCGAGCTGCCCGTCTACTGCGCCAACCCGCACCCCGCCGTCCTCGGCCGCAGGCACGTCCCCTGGGACACCGACATCACCATTGCCTGCGGCGGCGCCACCGTGCAGCCCGGCGACATCATCGTGGCCGACGACGACGGCATCCTGGTGATCCCGCCGGCCATCGCCGAGGAACTGGTGGAGGCCTGCATCGTCCAGGAACATCAGGAGGAGTTTATCGCCGAAATGGTGAAGGCCGGAAACAGTGTGGACGGCCTGTACCCGATGAACGCCGCGTGGAAGGAAAAGTACGAGGCCTGGGCGGCGGAACAGGCGTGACCGCTCCGGTCAGCAACACCGACAGCAGCACAGCCACCGGGTCCAAGTCGGAGCAGGCGTACGTCCAGCTCAAGCAGCGGATCCTCGGCGGTGAAATGAGCGCCGGTTACCGGCTGGTCCTCAGCAGTATCGCCAACGATCTGGGCTTCAGCGTGGTTCCGGTCCGGGAAGCCATCCGCCGGCTCGAAGCCGAAGGGCTGGTGCACTTTGAACGCAACGTCGGCGCCACCGTGGCAGGCATTGATCCGGACCTGTACCTGCACACCATGCAGACGCTGAGCATCATCGAAGGCGCGGCCACCGCCCTGGCTGCGCCCGCGGTCACCGGTGAGGAGCTGGCAAAGGCGCGGGCGCTGAACGAGCAGATGCGCGAGGTCCTGCTGGATTTCGACCCGGTCCGCTTCACCAAGCTGAACACCGAGTTCCACGCCCTGCTCTACGCCCGCTGTCCCAATCCCCACATCCTGGACCTGGTCCACCGCGGCTGGTTCCGGCTCAGCAGCATGCGCACCTCCACCTTCCGGTATGTGCCCGGCCGGGCACATGAGTCGGTCGCCGAACATGACGCGCTGCTGGACTTGATCGAATCCGGCGCCCCGGCGCCCGACGTCGAACACGCCGCCCGCGCGCACCGCACCAATACGCTCAACGCCTTCCTGGCCCAAAACGGCCAGCCTCCGTCACCCATCTGATCCAGATCCACCAAGAACTTTCAACGCGGAAAGAGGAAACCCCATGGCTGAACACTTCGTCCCCGAGAACCTCCCCACCCATATCCAGCACTTCATCAACGGCAAGTTCGTGGACTCCGCCAGCGGCGCCACCTTCGACGTCCTGGATCCGGTCACCAACCAGACCTACGCCACCGCCGCCGCCGGGCAGAAGGAAGACATCGACGCCGCTGTTGCCGCCGCCCGCGAAGCCTTCGTGAACGGACCGTGGCCCAAAATGAAGCCGCGCGAGCGCGCCCGCATCCTCAACAGGATCGCCGACGCCGTGGAAGCCCAGGAAGAACGCCTGGCCGAAATGGAAACCTTCGACACCGGCCTGCCCATCACCCAGGCCAAGGGCCAGGCCCTGCGCGCCGCGGAGAACTTCCGCTTCTTCGCGGACCTGATCGTCGCCCAGTTCGACGACGCCATGAAGGTCCCCGGCGCCCAGATCAACTACGTGAACCGCAAGCCCATCGGCGTCGCCGGGCTCATCACCCCGTGGAACACCCCGTTCATGCTCGAGTCCTGGAAGCTCGCCCCGGCCCTGGCCACCGGCAACACCGTGGTGCTCAAGCCCGCCGAATTCACCCCGCTTTCCGCCTCCCTCTGGGCGGACATCTTCACCGACGCCGGAGTCCCCACCGGGGTGTTCAACATGGTCAACGGCTTGGGCGAGGAAGCCGGAGACGCGCTGGTGAAGCACCCGCAGGTCCCGCTGATCTCCTTCACTGGCGAAACCACCACCGGCAAGACGATCTTCCGCAACGCCGCGGAGAACCTCAAAGCCCTGTCCATGGAGCTCGGCGGCAAGAGTCCCTGCGTCATCTTCGCCGACGCGGACCTCAAAGCAGCCATCGACTCCGCGCTGTTCGGCGTCTTCTCCCTCAACGGCGAGCGCTGCACCGCCGGCTCCCGCATCCTGGTGGAACGCCCGGTCTACGACGAGTTCTGCGAGCGCTTCGCCGCCCGCGCCAAGACCATCGTCGTCGGCGACCCGCACGATCCCAAGACCCAAGTGGGCGCCCTGGTCCACCCCGAGCACTTCAAGAAGGTCGCCTCCTACGTGGAGATCGGCAAGACCGAAGGGCGCCTGCTCGCCGGCGGCGGCCGCCCCGAAGGCCTCGAGGAGGGCAACTACATTGCCCCCACCGTCTTCGCCGACGTCGCGCCCGACGCCCGGATTTTCCAGGAGGAAATCTTCGGCCCCGTCGTCGCCATCACCCCCTTCGACACCGAAGCCGAAGCGCTGGAACTGGCCAACAACACCAAGTACGGCCTGGCCGCCTACATCTGGACGTCCGACCTGACCCGCGCGCACAACTTCGCGCAGAACACCGAGGCCGGCATGGTGTGGCTGAACAGCCACAACGTCCGCGACCTGCGCACCCCCTTCGGCGGCGTGAAGGCCTCCGGCCTGGGCCATGAGGGCGGCTACCGCTCCATCGACTTCTACACCGACCAGCAGGCCGTTCACATCACCCTGGGCAAGGTCCACACGCCCAAGTTCGGGACCGACGACGCCGCCACGGTTGACGGCTAACCCCTCACCGACACTTTCCCGCCTTTTGCAAAGGAGCAAACCATGAGCGAGTCAGCCATCAACCCCCATCCCGTCCCCACGCCGGGCATCAACCCGCCGGACATCGTCCGCTGCGCCTACGCCGAACTGGTGGTCACGGACCTTGAACGGTCCCGGAAGTTCTACGTGGACGTCCTGGGCCTGCACGTCACCGAAGAGGACGAGAACGCCATCTACCTGCGCTCCCTGGAGGAGTTCATCCACCACAACCTGGTGCTGCGCCAGGGACCGGTGGCCGCCGTCGCCGCCCTGGCCTACCGCGTCCGCACCCCCGAAGACGTGGACATTGCCGATGCGTATTACCAGGAACTGGGCTGCCGCACCGAACGCCGTCGGGACGGCTTCACCAAGGGCATCGGTGACTCGGTGCGCGTGGAGGACCCGCTGGGCTTCCCCTGCGAGTTCTTCTACGAAACCGAGCACGTGGAACGCCTGACCCAGCGCTACGACCTCTACTCCGCCGGCGAACTGGTGCGCCTGGACCACTTCAACCAGGTCACCCCGGACGTGCCCCGCGGCCGCGCCTACCTGGAGGACCTGGGCTTCCGCGTCTCGGAGGACATCAAGGATTCCGACGGCGTCACCTACGCCGCCTGGATGCACCGCAAGCACACCGTGCATGACACCGCACTGACCGGCGGCGACGGCCCGCGCATGCACCACATGGCCTTCGCCACGCACGAAAAGCACAACATCATCCAGATCTGCGACAAGATGGGCGCCCTGCGCATCTCCGACCGGATTGAACGCGGCCCCGGCCGGCACGGCGTGTCCAACGCCTTCTACCTCTACATCCTGGATCCGGACGACCACCGCATCGAGATCTACACGCAGGACTACTACACCGGGGACCCGGACAACCCCACCATCACCTGGGACGTGCACGACAACCAGCGCCGCGACTGGTGGGGCAACCCCGTGGTCCCGTCCTGGTACACCGAGGCCTCCCTCGTCCTGGACCTGGACGGCAACCCGCAGCCGCTGACTCAGCGCACCGAAAGCTCGGAAATGGCGGTCACCATCGGGGCCGACGGCTTCTCCTACACCCGCCCGGCCGACGACGCCGGCACCTCCGCCGGCGAGCCCGCCAAGGGCTTCAAAATCGGCACCCAGCTTTAGACCGCGCCCGACGACGGCGCCAGCCCAGCGCCGTCGTCGCACCCTATGAACAGAAGTCGCAACCTACGAACGGAAATGGAATCACGTGCTGGATAAAGAAACCGTCGCCGCGGTGGCCGATGAGCTGCTGGCAGCGAAGCAGACCCGCACCCCGGTGCCGCTGCTGACCGCCCGCTACCCGGACATGACCATTGAGGACTCCTACGCGGTGCAGAACCTGTGGCGGTCGCGGCTGATGGCCTCCGGCCGCTCCCTCGCCGGCCACAAGATCGGCCTGACCTCCAAGGCGATGCAGGCTGCCACCGGCATCACCGAACCCGATTACGGCGTCATCCTCGATGACATGGTGCTGGAGAACGGCTGCACCCTGGACTGGGACCGGTACACGCATCCGCGGGTCGAGGTGGAGCTGGCGTTTGTGCTGGGCAAACCGCTGTCCGGCCCGGGGTGCACCATCTTCGACGTCCTCAACGCCACGGACTACGTGGTGCCCGCCCTGGAGATCCTGGACTCCCGGATCGAGATGGAGGGCCGGACCATCGTGGACACCATCGCTGACAACGCGGCGATGGGCGCCATGGTGATCGGCGGAAACCCCACCGCGCCCAAGGATCTGGACCTGCGCTGGGTGTCGGCCCTGCTCTACCGCAACCAGACCATCGAGGAAACCGGCGTGGCAGCCGGTGTGCTGAACCATCCCGCCGCCGGTGTCTACTGGCTCGCGAACAAACTCTCCGCGCACGGCACGTCGCTGGAAGCCGGTGAAATCATCCTGGCCGGATCCTTTACCCGCCCGATGTGGGTTTATAAAGGGGATTCGGTGCTCGCCGACTACGGACCGATGGGAACAATCACATGCCGCTTCGAGTAGAGGAAACGTTCGCCGCAAGAATGGCCGACGGCGGACGCCAGACCGGCATGTGGGTATCCTCCGGCAGCCCGCTGGTAGCAGAAATCTGTGCCGGTTCCGGCCTGGACTGGCTCCTGATCGACGCCGAGCACAGCCCCAACGGGCTGGAGTCCCTGCTGGCCCAGCTGCAGGCCGTGCACGGCTATCCGGTCAGCGCCGTGGTCCGGCCGCCCATTGGCGACGCCGTGATGCTGAAGCAGTACCTGGACCTGGGCGTGCAGAACCTGCTAATTCCCATGGTCGACACCCCGGAACAGGCCGCCGAGCTGGTCCGCGCCGTGCGGTATCCGCCGCACGGGATCCGCGGAGTGGGCAGCGCCCTGGCCCGGGCATCGCGCTGGAACCGGATCGAGGGCTACCTCGAGAACGCCGCCGAGTCGGTGACGCTGCTGGTGCAGATCGAGACCGCCGCCGCGGTTGAGAACGTGGCGGAGATCGCCGCTGTCGACGGCGTGGACGGGCTCTTCATCGGCCCGGCGGACCTTGCCGCGTCCATGGGTCATCTGGGCCAGCAGGAGCATCCCGACGTCGTCGCCGCCGTCGAGCACTGCATCCGGGTGGTGAAGGCGGCCGGCAAACCGGTGGGCGTGAATGCTTTCGCTGAGGCCACGGCCCGGCACTACATCGAGGCCGGCGTGGACTTCATCCTGGTGGGGGCCGACGTCGCGCTGCTGGCCCGGGGGAGTGAAGGATTGGCTGCCAAGTACATTTCCGTATCCGGCAGCGAAACGCGGGCCAGTTACTGAAGCGCTGGACCTGCAGGAGCGGCGGGGTTACTCAGGCACCCGGACCACTGAGGCCTCATCCGGCACGGTGTTCCGGCGGTCGGTGAAGGTCCGGGCGCGGGCCGGTTTCTCGCCAAAGGACCGGAAACTCAGCGGCAGTCCGCGGGCGGTCCACGGATCGATGCCGTCCATGGCCTGCACGTGCACGTGCGGCTGGGTGGAGTTGCCGGAGTTGCCGCAGGCGGCGATGTGCTCGCCCTCGCGGACGTGCTGTCCGGTGCGCACCCGGATGGAACTGGCCTGCAGGTGCATCACGCCAACCACGGCGCCGCCGGGCATCTGGATGAGGATGTAGTTGCCCGCGATGGCGCCGGCTCCCTGACGGAGCCGGGCCGGCTGGCCCAGCATGTAGGGGATCAGCGCCAGCTGGGAACGGCGTGCATCGTGGTCCGCTTCGCCGTCATGGACCGTGACCACCTCGCCGCTGACCGGAGCGAGGATGGGCCGCACAAAACCGAAGAACAGCTCCGGCGGTTCGGTGCCGAACGCCGTCCGCCAGCTGGCGCCCGGAGCCGTCCGGCCGGCGTCGTCCACTCCCACAAAGTCGATCGCGTATGTTGTGGCCAGCAGATGGGTGCCGTGGCTGGGAACCCGGCGCCGGGGGCTGTTTTCCACCTTCCACGTCCCCGTGAAGGGAAGGGACATCATGACGGTCCGGTCCTCGCTGCTGCTCACGGTTCCCTTGTACACCGGTTGGGCTTCGCTGTAACCATGGCGTCGCTTTAGGCCCCGGCTGCGGCGTCCCGGATGCCGGCTCTGGCCGCGGCATACCGCGCACTTTCCACCGCCACCAGCGCGGCAATGATGGCCGTGACAAGAAGGAGCGCCGCCAGCGATGTCAGCGGGGGGTGAATGGCCAGCAGGGCGAGCAGCAGCGCCGCGGTTCCCAGGCGCCACTTCTTCCATCCCGCTCCCATGCGCCGCCAGAAGGCCGCGCTGCTCAGTACGTACAGGGCAGGCCCGGCAAAGAGAGCGAAAAACCCGAGGCTCCCCAGGGCTTTGCTGTCCTCCACATGCGCCAGAGCGTCTTCTACGCCCAGGGCGGCCAGGATGATTCCGGCGACCAGCGGCAGGTGCAGATAGGTGTAGGCCTCCACCGCGGCGGAAGACCGAACGGATCCGCGCAGTGCGGCAAAGCGGTGTTCGGCCGCGATCGCCGTGACGTCGAAGTACAGCCACCATAGTCCGATCGACAGGCAGATTCCCGCCGCAGCACCGATGAGCACCGGAACACTGACGGGTTCCTGGGATGCGCCGACGCCGATGGCCACGATGGACTCGCCCAGTGCCAGTATCACCACGAGGCCGTAGCGTTCGGTCCAGTGCGCCGCTGAGTGGATCCGCCAGTTGCCGTGCCGCGAAATGAAGAACGTGATGACGGTGTCCAGCACCATGCCGGCCAGCCAGAACCATGTCTGCGCGGTCCCGCCCAGCAGCGCTCCGGTGATCACCAGCGCCGCTCCCAGAACAGCCGCGACGGTCAGCTTGCCGATCTGCCGGCGCAGCGGCCCGTCATTACCGGCCGCATACATGTAGAGGACCAGATGCAGGACCCGGACCGCTGTATAGGTCACGGCCAGCACCAGCGGTCCGTGGAGGCCGCCGTCGAGATCGTGAAACGCTTCCGGAATAGCCAGTGCGGCCATGAAGACCGCCACCATGACGGCGCACAGCCCGAACCGCATCAGTCCTTCATCGGCATGCGCCTGGTTCGCGAGCCAGGAAAAGGGAGCCCAGGACCACCAGAGCAGAACCAGGATCACCATTCCCTGCAGCACGCCAAGCCAGGAATATTCGTGCACCATGAATTCGGTGACCTGGGTGAAGGCGAAGACAAACACCAGATCAAAGAACAGCTCGAAGGTGGTGACCCGGTGCATTTCGTTGGAAATGCGGGCGGCGGAAAGAGGCGGGCGCGGCACGTGCGGCATGGCACACACACTATGAGGCTCCGGCCCCAGTCAGAAGACCCTGCGGTTGTCTGCCCAAGCGCCAGCCCGACGCCGGCGCCGCAGCTACAGCGTCCGGATAGGCGCCCCGGCCAGGAACGCTGAGATGTCCTCCACCACCTGCGGAAAGAATGTGGCGTAGTTGCGCTCGGTGACGTAGCCCAGATGCGGTGTGGCCAGAACGTTGGGCATGTTCCTGAAGGGAGAATCAGAGGGGAGGGGTTCTTCGTCAAATACGTCCAGCCCGGCGCCGGCGATCCGCTGCTCCGCCAGCGCCAGAAGAAGAGCGTCCTGGTCCACAAGTCCGGCGCGTGAAGTGTTGATCAGGTGTGCGCTCGGTTTCATCAGTGCCAGTTCGCGTGCGCCGAGCATGCCTCGCGTGCGGTCGCTCAGCACCAGGTGCAGGGATACGACGTCGGCCTCGGCCAGCAGCGACTCCTTGGACGGGGCGAGGCGTGCGCCGGCCGCCTCCGCCCGCTCGGGGGTCAGGTTCTGGCTCCATGCCAGCACATCCATCCCGAAGGCCGCCCCCACCCTGGCCACCTGAGAGCCGATCTTGCCCAGCCCCAACAGTCCCAGTGTGGCGCCGTGCAGGTCGGTGCCGATCGTGTGCTGCCAGGGGCCGCCGTCGCGCAGTGCCGTGGCCTCCGGAACAATGTGCCGGGCCAGGCCCAGGATCAGTGCCCAGGTCAGCTCGGCCGGGGGAGTGGAATTGCTGGACGTGCCGCACACCGTCACGCCCCGCTCCCTGGCCGCGCTCAGATCTATCGATGCGTTGCGCAGTCCCGTGGTCACCAGCAGTTTCAGGCGGGGCAGCCGCGCCAGCAGCGACGCGGGAAAGGGCGTGCGTTCACGCATGATGACGACGACGTCGAACCCGGCCAGGCGGGCCGCAACGGCGTCCTCGTCGGCCAGGTGGTCGGTGAAGACGGTCAGCTCCACCTGGTTCCCAAGCTGATGCCAGTCCGCGAAGCGGGTTGCGGCGTGCTGATAATCGTCGATCACTGCGCAGGTCAGAGGCATGAAGATCATTGTGCCCGCTGAGTGCGCTCTGCGCCGCAAGGGCATGTCGTGTCTTGCCGCCACCCCTGGACGGTGGTGGATATCCGCCCTGCCCCGTGGTTATATGACACATGCCTTCCAGCCCTTCGGCTGCCGTGTGGCCCGTTGTTCACAGTGAACGCCGGGCCCTCATCAGTGACCTTGAATTGCTCACCCCGGATCAGTGGAGCCGGCCATCGTTGTGCCCCGGCTGGGATATTCACGACGTGCTGGCCCATCTCGTGGACACCGCGAAAACGACGCGGGTTTACTTTCTCCGACAAATGATCGCAGCGAAATTCGATTTTGACCGGGCCAACAAGGACGGGATCACCAGGGAACGCGCAACGACGCCGGAAGCCACGCTGGCCGAATTCCGCCGGGTCCGGGACGCAACCAAAACGCCGCCTGCTGCGCTGGCAACCCGGCTCGTCGAAGCCATCGTGCACGGTGAGGACATCCGGCGCCCCCTGGGGATTTTCCATTCCTATCCGGGAGAGTCGGTCGAGGCAGCACTGCGGTATCAGCTCAGGACCGGCGTCTCCATGGGCGGCGGCAAGGAACGCGCGGCGGGATTCTCCCTGCAGGCCTCCGATTCACGCTTTGAGCACGGCTCCGGACCAGAGGTTCACGGCACGCCGCTGGCACTTCTCATGGCCGTCTCGGGCCGCCCGGCTTCCGCGGAAGATTTCTCCGGGGAAGGTGCGGCGGCGTTTGTCCGCAGGCTGGAACAAGAGGAACGTGGCACCGGTGACCGTTGAACAGATCGAAATCCCCGTGCCAGCCGGCGGAGCGGTTTCCGGGATCCTGCGAACACCCTCCGGCAGAGCGCCGGCGGCCGCCGTGGTGGTCCATTCGGCGACGGCGGTGGCACAGCGGCTGTACACCGGCTTTGCCGAGTACCTGTCCGAGCACGGATTCGCCGTCCTGACGTATGACTACCGCGGGATCGGCGCCTCGGGCGGCCCGAGGCAACACCGGCACCTGAGGATGCGGGACTGGATGGAACAGGATGTGCCGGCCGCCACGGAATGGCTGGCCGGCCGCTTCCCGGGCCTGCCGCTGCTCGCCGTCGGGCATTCCCTGGGCGGGCAGGCTCTGGTTCTCGGGAATGGAACTGACGGTCTCGCTGGTTTTGCGGCGGTGGCTTCCCATGGGGGGCGGACCCGCGCCGTCGAGGTCCGCCGGGAGCGGATTCGGGTGCAGCTGCTCCTCCGCCTCGTCGGGCCGGCGTGCGCCAAGCTGCTGGGGTTCGCTCCGGCCCGGCGGCTGGGGCTGGGCGAGGACGTGCCCGGCACGGCAGTGCTGGAATGGGGCGGATGGTCCCGGAAGCCGGGCTATTTCTTCGATGATCCCAGCATGAACGCCGCGAAGCGTGCCGCGGCTGTCACAACTGACGTCTTCGCCGTCGGCATCAGCGACGACCTGTGGGCCACATCGGCGCAGATGGACTGGTTCTTCGGTTACCTGACACAGGCCCGGGTGGAGCGGCGAATTTACGTGCCCGACGACGGCGGGGTCCCGATGATCGGGCACATGGGCTTTTTCCGACGCGGCATGAAGGACAAACTGTGGCCGGACATTCTGGCCTGGCTTGAAGACCGGGCCGCTCTTCAGGAATCAGGGGAACATTCTGCGTAGCATGAGGCGCGTGCGTCAAAAGACCCAGGCCTGGAGTCCGGTTGCCACCGAACGGCTCCTGCTGCGGCGGCTGGAACCGGAAGACCGGGAAGATGCGGTCCGCATCCACTCCGACCCCCGGACGAACCGTTACAACCCCGACGATTTCGGCCCGGCAGCTGCAGAGAGGACTTTCCGGATGTTCCTGGACCACTGGGGCCGGGAGGGGTTCGGATACTGGGCTGTGGTTGAACGCGGTTCACCCCAAACAGTTATCGGCTTTACCGGGCTGCAGCTTGGCACAGTGGACGGCAAGGAAATCCTCAACCTGTATTACCGCTACGATCCCTCGGTGTGGGGCCGCGGATATGCCACCGAAGGAGCCCTTGAATCGGTAAGGCGAGGACGGCTGCATTTTCCGGAACTCCCCGTCCTGGCCCGGACCAACGACCTCAACCGGCCCTCCCAGCACACGGCACTGGCCGCAGGCCTGAAGCGCTGTCCGGAACTGGACCGGCGAAGCGGTGCCCGCTTGCACCTGTACTTCACCCTTGGCTGGCCAGATGGAGCTTCGCGCTAGTAACCAGCGGCGGCGGCAGCAGTTCCCTGCGGCCAGGACAGGGAGGCGAGGCATGCGGCCACGGCGACGGCGGCGGCAAACCAGTAACCCGGTGCAAAGGCGGCAAAGGCGGGAACCAACAGAGCTGTGGCGGCAATGCTCGAGACTGCGGACACACCGGCGGCGGCACCAAATTCGTGGAACGTGTTCAGTGCGGCGGAGGCAACCCCGGCCTCCTGCGGCTGTATTGCCGAGAACAAACTGCCCGCTGAGGCAACAAACACTGCGCCAATCCCGAAAGCTGCCACAGTGGTGGCGGTGATCAGGACCGTCATCGAGAAGACCGCGGCAGCAGCTGTCAGCCCCGCGGCGGCGATCAGCAGACCGCACACCGATACGGTTCGGATCCCCCACGATGGAAGGACCCGTCCGGCGAGGTTGGAACCCAGCACGGTGCCGAGGGCGACGGGCAGGAAGGAGAGTCCGGCTTCCAGGGCGGTGAAGCCGTGCAGTTGCTGCAGGGCAAACGAGCCCAGGAAAAACACGGAGATCATCAGTGCCGTGGCCACAAAAATGAGGACGAGGCCGCGCAGTACCGGGCTCCGCCGCAGGAGGGCAGGGTCCACCAGCGGCGCCGTGGCCCTGCGGATCCGCAGCATGAACAGGGCATAACCAATCACGCCCACAGCTATCCCAAACAGGGTCTGCGGGCTGAGCCAGCCGTAGTCTCCGGCCGAGACCAGCCCGTACACCACTGCCACCGTTGACGCCGTCACCAGCAGTGCGCCGGCGACGTCGAGGCGTCCGCCCGCGCCGGGCATCGGGCGCACCCACCGCGCCAGCCCCGCCAGGAGGGCCAACCCGACAGGAACATTCACGAAAAACACCCAGGGCCAGCCCGGGCCCGAGGTCAGGACACCTCCGAGGAGTACGCCCAGGGCCGCACCGGCACCGCCGAGCGCCGACCATACCCCGAGCGCCCGGGCCAAATCGTCGCCGGTGAAGGTCCGGACGATCACCGACAGCGCGGCGGGGGACATCGCCGCCGCACCGATGCCCTGCAGCGCACGCGCCAGCAGCAGTATCTCCGGAGTGGGCGCCAATCCGGCCAGCAGCGAAGCCGCGATGAACAGGCTGAGACCAAAGAGCACCACGCGGCGCGGGCCCACGATGTCGGCGGTTCTGCCTCCCAGCAGCATGAGCCCGCCGAACACCAGCGCGTAGACGCTAGCGACCCAGGCGAGTTCGGCGCGGTCCAGGCCGAGGCCGGCCTGCATGTCCGGCAGAGCGATGGCGACCACCGTGACATCCACGATCAGCATGAGTTGTGCAGTTCCGAGCAGCCACAGGGTCCGCCATCGGTGCGGGGCGGTGGTGTTTGTATTTTGTGCTTCTGAGCGGTTGAAATCCTGCATCTCGCACACCCTCTCAAAGGAGTTGATGCACGCCAACGTAACTCGAACACATGTGTATGACAAGAGATTCTCGAACACTGGTGTTCGAGTAAGCGGGGGCAGGGACGACCCTAGCCGGACAGGGCTGCGAGAACAGTCCTGCGAACCAGGGATGGAGCCTGTTCCGCTGTTATCTCACCGCGGTGAACTGCTGCGGAGGCGCCGTGCAGAATCGCCTGGATGACGCTGATCTGCCACTCGATTGGCCCATCGGTGGAGAACTGCCCCGCGCCTCGTCCGCGCTCGACCAGCATTCGTACGCGGGCCGCCGGCTCCTCATGGGAGCGGCGCATCTCGTCGGGGGTCATGGTGCCGGATGCTGCCACCACCAGGGCTCCGAACCGGTGCGTCAAATGCCAGGTGACCTCCAGCAGGCGACCCAGCGCTTCGGTGGGATCGCCGTCGAAATCCTCTCCGGCCAGCGCAGTGTCGGTTTGATGGATGGCGCGGTCCACCACCTCGCGGACCAGTGTGGAACGGGAGTCGAAGTGCCCGTAGAGCGTTACCCGGCCCACCCCGGCAGCCTTGGCAATGTCATTGACTCCCGCAGCGGGGTCAACCGCCAGCAGGCGTGTTGCAGCATGCACAATGGCCTCAACGTTGCGGCGCGCATCGGCGCGCTTGGCGATGCCTTTGGGTGTCTCGGCAGCGGACCCGCTGCGCTCGGCCTGAGTGTCAGGCATCAGTGACCTCCCCTATGGCTGGTACTGCAAGATGTACGTTGATGTTCAGCTTAGCTTTGGGGTGCGCCTTCGGGGCTTGGGTTGGCACCTTTCCCGCCTGAGGCCTACGGCCTGTCCGAGGCGTCCGGACTGGTGTCCTTCGATTCCCCAGTGCCGGAGCGGCATCCGGGCTCGGCCGGCAAGCCTGTTCCCGGCATGGAGGTTCGCATTGCGGACACTGCCGGGAATGATGTTCCGCAGGGTGAGGACGATGCCGGACGGCTGGCTCCGCACCGGGGACAGAGCCCGGTTTGATGAGCAGGGAAACATTTACCTCACCGGCGGGGTATCCGAAACCCGCGGTCCTGTGTAGATTACTTCGCATGCGAAATAAAAGCGGAGAAGCAGCAGCCGTCACATCCGAACGGATCAGCATCCCCGTGCCTGCGGGCGGCGCGCTCGCCGGCACGCTGTGCGGGCCGAACGACGGCGTTCCCCGCGCCGCCGTCGTTATTCATCCCGCCACAGCGGTGGCCGAGCGGCTGTACACCGGTTTTTCGGAATACCTGGCGGAGAACGGCTGCGCCGTCCTGACCTACGACTACCGGGGGACCGGCGCGTCCGGCAGTCCGAAGGCCAACCGGGGCATCCGCATGCGGGATTGGATGATCCAGGACGTCCCGGCCGCGGCCGACTGGATGGCCGAGCGGTTCCCGGACGTGCCGCACCTCGCCGTGGGGCACAGCATCGGCGGGCATGCCATGGCGCTGAACAACGGCACCGACGGACTGCTGGGGTTCGTCGCCATCGCATCGCACGCCGGCGTCACCAAAGCCATCGCGGATCCGAAGGAACGCCTCCGCGTCGGGCTGGTCCTGCGCGTTCTCGGTCCGCTCACCGGCCGGCTGCTCGGCGTGGTGCCGGGCCGGAAAATGGGCCTGGGCGAGGACATGCCCGGCGGCGCCATGCTCGAGTGGAGCCGGTGGTCCCGCCTGCCGAACTACTTCTTTGATGATCCGAGCCTGCAGGCCAGCGAACGGGCAGCACGGGTCAAGACCGAGGTGCTGTCCATCGGCTTCAGCGACGACCTTTGGGCCACCCCCGGACAGATCAATGCCATTTATGGCCGGCTTCCCAACGCTGCTGTGGAGCGGCGGACCTACACGCCCGGCGACGCCGGAGTGCCGGCGATAGGGCACATGGGCTTCTTCCGGCGCGGGGCCAAGGACAAGCTGTGGCCCGAGGTCCTCATTTGGATAGACGGACGGATCGCGAAGCAGTCGTGAAGCAGGGTGGCGACGCTGGGACCGGCGGCGGCGGCTCTGGGGCGGCGGACAGCATCATCCGGCGTCCGCCGCGGCTGATCTTCCTGACCCTGACGGCCGAGCGGCGGCTGCGGCGGTGGATCGGGCGCCGGGGCGAGGACCGCGGTCTCAGCGCGGCAGCATCCGGGGTGCTGCTGTATCTGGCAACCCGTCCCGGCGCGAGCACGGGAGAGGTGGCCGAAGCTGTGGACGCCTCACCTGCGGGGCTCAGCGGGCTGCTGTCCCGGCTCGAGAAGTCCGGACTCATCACCCGGGCACCGGATCCGGCGGACCGCCGGACCATCCGGGTGAACCTGACCGCTGATGGGAAGACGGCGCTCGTCGTCGTACAGTCCGCTCTGGGCGAGCTAAATGGAAAGATCACCGAGGGGTTCAGTGCCCAAGAACTCGCCGTCGTCGCCCGTTGGCTCCGGCATGTTGCAGAGGTCCTGGACTAGGCCGGGTCCTGTGCGGACAGTCCATCGTCCGCCATTTCCTGGGCGGCGAGGATGGTCCGCTTCCAACCCCAGACGCGCGTCGTCTTGCCGACGTAGGATGGGCCGTGCCACCGTTCCTGTCCGCTGTCGCTGGGGGCAACGTTCCCGGTCACCTGTAAGCCACCCTGGGTGAAGATGTCTATCCGTGTCAGTGCGCGGCGCAGGGGAACGATGCCGGCCACCTCGTCAGGACTGGGCGATGAATCACCTCGCCACGGAAGCAACGCAGCGATGAAAGTGGCGCGCACCCGGGGCTCCAGTTCCAGGACCTGCAGGCATGCCCACTTGCCCGAGGCACCCTGCACGGGGATCAGGTCGCCGACCGCGAGCGAGGTGGCGGAACGCGGCGAGAAAGGAAACGTTCGGGGTTTCATTGCGGACCCCGGATGGTCCGGCTCCTGCCGCTTACCGGCGCGGTCGCCCAGAACGCCAGCGCCGCCACAGGCAGGATCACCCCCAGACTGGTGAACAGTTCCAGGGCCACCGGCCCCTGCCCGCTCACGGTTCCGGTCAGCATCATCGTGACAGTGATCGAGGACAGCATAAACACCGGCACCATTGCCACCAGCAGGACGGTGCCCGCGGCGCGCACCCCGGCACGCCGCCGTCGCACCGCAACCCACAGCGCGGGCAGCACCAGCGCGATCCACACCCAGTGGTGGAACCAGGAGATCGGCGACATGGCCAGCATCACCACAGCGTTGGCGCTGATGGCGGCCACCAGGTCACCGCGCTCGTCCGAGCGCCGGATCGCGAGATACCCGAGAACGACGACGGCGGCCGAGGCCAGCAGCCACAGGGGCCGCTGCAGCGACTCGGGTGTGCCCAGATGCGCGATCAT
The DNA here is from genome assembly GCF_009192735.1 of Arthrobacter gandavensis. Taxonomy (GTDB): domain Bacteria; phylum Actinomycetota; class Actinomycetes; order Actinomycetales; family Micrococcaceae; genus Arthrobacter_B; species Arthrobacter_B citreus. The sequence goes on along the minus strand of NZ_VTFU01000001.1, from coordinate 730,981 downwards.
CGAGTTCAGCGACACGTTGTACATGTCAGTGGTGTCACCCACCCGGGTGGAATCGAAGAACGACTCGAACCAGAAAAGCCGCGACTGCTCCGGGGCCGCGAGCCAACCCGCTGCCACGGTGGCCGCAAAGGTGAGGCCCATCGTGAGGATGGCGCGCCAGTCGCGGCGGACCAGGAAGATCAGCCCGAAGGCCAGGGGAGTGAGCTTGATTCCGGCGGCGAGCCCAATCAGGATTCCGCGCGGCACCCGGCCCGCCGGCCGGATCAGGTCCGCCACGATCAACAGCATCAGCATCGGATTGATCTGTCCAAAGCCGAGGCCCTCACGCCACGGACCGAGCACGCCGATCAGCAGGGTGGCCAGCACGATAACCCCGGCGCTGCCGCCGGGGGCTGACCGGAACCGTTCCGGAAGAACGTTGTTGATATGGAGATAGCGGGCGGCCAGGAGTGCGGTCAGGACCAGGCACAGACACGAGGTCGCCGTCAGCAGGACCAGCCCCAAGGTTTCGGGCATGAACGCGAACGGCGTCAGCAGCAGTGCGGCGAACGGCGGATAGGTGAACGGCAGCCCGCGGGTATCGGTTTGGACCAGGCTCGGGTCATACAACTGGTGTTCGCTGCGGCCCAGGAAGGCCAGTGCGCCCTCGCGGTAGACGGTGAAGTCCAGGCCGTGGATCTGCGCCCCGAACACCACCAGGACCAGGGCTGCGGGAAGGCCGAGGAGGAACCATAGAGCCGTGCTGCGGGAGCGGGTGCCGGGCTCCGCCGTCGTTAGTGCCATGCCTGAAAGTCTAGTGGCGGCGGCCCAGTCCGCGGAGCGCCGGCCGGCTCATGCTCAGCCCGGCGATCAGCGCCGCCGCGGTCCCGCAGCCGGCAATCACAGCGGCCGGCCCGAAAATGTCGCTCATCCAGCCGAGCACGTTGTTGGCGATAAGCAGCGGCACCATTTGGGCCAGCAGCGCCACGGACTGGACGCGGCCCAAGTGGGATTCGGGCACCAGAAGCAGCAGCAGCGGCGCCGCTTTGGCGCTGAAGACCCCGGTCCCCAGTCCGGCGACGACGGCGAGGGCGGCGCACAGCCATGGTGCGGGACTCCAAGCCATGGCCACCATGGCGCAGCCGCAGAGCACCAGACCGGCCACCGGTGGAAACCATGCGAACGCCCGCTGGCCGCGCGCCACAATGATGAGGACCACCACGGCCATTCCCACCGCGTAGCCACCCGACACCAGGCCTGCCGCCGCAGCCTCCCAGCCCCGGTGCCGCGCCAGCAGCGGAACGAGCAGCGTGGTCAGCGGCAGCACCAGGCCGGACACTGCGGCCAGCAGGCCAAGGACGGCGCGCACCGGCGGCAGGGACCAGGCCAGCCGCAGCCCGTCGGCCGCTTCCCGCAGGATGGACCGGCGTGGCGCAGTGGCGGGCACGTGAGCCGGAGCGGTCCCCGCTGCGGCTGCGCCGCTCCCACCGGTTGCGGCGGTCGCAGCACCGCGCAGCGACAGGAGCACCGCGAACATGAATAAGTAGCCAACCGCAGCCGCTGCAGCGCTGCCGCCCAGCGTCAGCCAGGTAACGACGACGCCTCCGGCCGCCGGCCCGGCAGCGGCCGTCAGTTGGATCAGGGCCTGCCGCGCCGCCATCGCCCGCAGCATGGTCGTCCCGGGTGTCAGAAAGCGCGGAAAGGACCCCGACGCGCAGCAGGGCACGTCGTCGGACCCGGCCAAGATTGTCGCCACGGTCATTGGCGGCTTCCTTCTGGCCGGGCTCCAGCTGTTCCACTCGATCCTGGATTCGCTGCTCATCTTCGGCGCAGTCCAGTCCGGTGCCGGGATCACATACCTCGAGTGGTTCGTGTGGTTCGCCTACACGCTGCTCTTCAATATGGTCGGCGGTCTGGTGCTGGTCACGGCCCTGCGCTTGGTCAGGACAAAGGAACTGCTGATGGAGCGCCGGCGGGAAGCACCTGACGATCCCGACGCATCCCGCCGCAGCGGCTAGGGCTTCCCCTGCTGCCGTGCCAGGGCGCTGCCGATAATCCGGGCTCCTTCCGGGAAGGCGCCCGGATTCTGCCCGGAATAGTTCAGTCTGAGGTGCGGTCCCGTGGGTTCGGCCGGGAACCACTCGTTTCCGGTGCCGACGACGACGCCGCCGCTCTCACAGTCCCTCACGAGCCGAGGCAGGTCGGTGCCGTCGGGCAGCCGCAGCCACAGGTTCAGCCCTCCGCGCGGCAGGACCGGCAGCTCAGCCCCGGGCACATGCTCGCGCAGCGACGCCGCCAGCAGATCGCGGCGGTCAGCCAGCTGCCGTCGCAGTCCGCGCAGGTGGGTTCTCCACGCGGGCTGGGTCACGACGTCGAGCGCCACCGCCTGCAGAATTGGGCTGACGTACATGGACTGCGCCTGGGTGTCGGCAAGGATACGCTGCCGGGCCGGTCCCCGGGCCACAATTCCGGCAACCCGTACCGCCGGAGACACGCTCTTGGTCAATGACCGGAGGTAGACCACGTGTCCGCCGTCGTCCCGCGCCGCCAAGGGAGCCGGGTCCGCGGTGATGCCGAAATCGTGGGCCCAGTCGTCCTCGATGAGGAATGCACCGAACCGGCGCACGACGTTGAGCACCTCAGCCGAAAGATCCGACGCCCACTGGATGCCGGTGGGGTTGGCAAAAGTGGGCTGGGCGTAAAAAGCGCGGGCGCCGGTCTGCTCGAAGGCGCGCACCAGGTCGTCGGGATCGGGACCGCTGACACCGCTCGGGATCGGAACGACCTCCACCCCGGCCTGCTCCGCAGCGAGGATGGCACCCCAATACGTGGGCGATTCCATCAGCAGCGGCCGGCCGGCACCCACCAGTGCCCGGAAAGCGGTGCTGAGTCCGCTCTGGCTGCCGGGGAGGACGACGACGTCGGCCGCCACCGGGGGAGCGGAACCGGCCGGGGCCGCGGCTTCGAGCTCAGCGGCGAACCATGCCTGCAATTCGGGCAAACCAGCTGCGGGGGAACGGCTCAGTGCGGCGCTGGTGCGCGCCGCCCGCGTGAAGGCTGCCCGGACGAGCCGCTCGGGCAGCAGCTCCCGGTCGGGATACCCGGAGTGCAGGGCAATGACGTCATGGGGTGCGGTCCGGAGGGCGGCGGATAACTGAGGCAAACGGGCCTGGGGAGAGCCAAGTGCCGCGGTCTGCCATCCGTAGTCGTGGGCGCGCGCTGTCCGGGTGGCGCGGACAAAGGTGCCCACGCCCGGGCGGCTTTCGATGACCCCCTGCGCGCTCAGTGTCCGCAGGGCCTTCTGCACGGTCACCGGACTGGCGGCGTACTGGGCCACCAGCTCACGGGTGGAGGGGATCCGGGTTCCCGGCGCCGCCGTCGAAATCCAGGCACGCAGGCCTGTGACGATGCGTACGCTGCTGCTATCGTGAGACATGACACAGCATAGTAGCGCTACTCTTCGACTGGCACCACCGCTATCCACTTCCGGCGCCGGTTTGAAGGCCGGGCTGGGGTGGGGTCTGCTGGGCGTTGCGGCGTTTTCCCTGACCCTGCCGGTGACCCGGATTGCGGTTCAGGACGGCGGACTCTCTCCGCTCTTCATAGGTTCCGCCCGAGCCGTTATTGCCGCGCTCCTGGCAGCGGCAGCCCTGGCTTTGACCAGGCAGCATTTTCCGCAGCGGCGGCAGTGGGCGCGCCTGGCGCTGGTGGCCGGCGGCGTCGTCCTTGGATTTCCGCTGTTGACATCCTTTGCGCTGACAACTGCTCCGGCCAGCCACGGCGCCGTCGTCATCGGTCTGCTGCCTGCGGCCACAGCTGTGGCCGCCGTCCTGCGGGGGCATGAACGTCCGCCGCTGTTCTTTTGGATCATGGCCGGTGCCGGCGCAGCCGCGGTGGTGGTCTTTGCTGCCCTCCACGGCGGGGGACTGGGCGGCCTCCACTGGTCCGACCTGCTGCTCTTCGGCGCCGTGGCGGTAGCCGCCGTCGGTTACGCCGAGGGTGGTTTGCTGGCGCGGGAACTCGGAGCCTGGCAAACCGTGTCGTGGGCGCTCGTCCTCGCAGCACCGCTCATGCTGGTGCTGACCGGAGTTGCGGTTGTGAGGCAGCCGCCGTCGGGCTCAGCAGGCGAGTGGATGGCGCTCGCCTATCTCGGTGTGGTCAGCATGTTCCTCGGGTTCTTTGCCTGGTACCGGGGACTGGCCATCGGCCCGATGGCCCAGGTCAGCCAGATTCAGCTGGTCCAGCCGGTGCTGACCATTTGCTGGGCTGCCCTGCTTATCGGCGAGCAGCTCACCTGGCCCACGGTGCTGGGCGGAGCTGCGGTGATCGTCTGTGCCGCGGTCTCCGTAAGGGTCCGGCTGCGGCGGTAGCTGGGCCGGTGAGTACCTGGGCATCCAGCGACCCTGACCAGCTCGCCCCGATAGAGTCCGTACATGAAGCAGAACCCCGACCCTGTCTTCCCTCCTGATAACACCCTGCATCCCGATACTGTCCTGAGCGTTCAGGCTGCTTGGGCGCGCATTCTCGGTGTTCCGCCGGAATCCTTGGCTGGGAGGGGCACACGGATTTATCGAGAGAAAAATGACAGTTCAGTTCTCATGTTTGTTTCGTTGTTCGGAGTCGGGATTCTGGTGGGGCCCGAGTGGGCCATAACGGCGGCCCACGGCCTCACGGACCGGGAACTGGCACGTCATGCAAAGCTGTTGGAAATCAGCTCCCCGCATGGAGGCCGGCCGCTGGGGGAAGCCGGGCTGTATTTCCGGGACTCAGTGCCGTGGGTCCCGGAGCCCGAGTTCACAAACGTTAGCCGTGCTTCGGAACACGCACTTGCTCTGGAGCACGCCTGCTCCCGGGGAGACCGGGCCGAAGCGGGCCTGAGTGAGATGGCAAATACGTTTGTGCTGCTCGGCAACGAAAGCCCTGACCCCCGCCCGCTGGCCGGATCCGGTTACGACATATGGGAGGACCGCCTGGCCCACATGGGTGTCCTCACGGCTCCGAACCAGGGGGGGGCAGGGACATGCGGCTACCGCTGTTACTGTTGCCGTGAATCACGCGGCCAAATCCGGTTTGATTCCGCAGTGGCGTGCCAGAACCGACAACACCGCGTCCATCCGAACCGCGCTTAGTGCAGGATTCCAACACGCAGGATCACAAACGACCGTGCTGCTCAATGCCGCCTAAACCAGCCGCGGCAGCACAGTCTTTCGACAAACAGTTAAAGATGGGAGTTAGCCCGTGAAACGGATTGTGCTGGCGAAGCCCTTGCGCGGCCTCCTGGGTGTTGCGGCCGGCTGGTGCCTGGGCTGGGGGTTCTTCAGGATCGTACGGGACGAGGTTCTTTTTCTGGGACTAACTTCTATTGCCGTCGGAACCGCATTACTCGTGCTTGGACTCATGAGCGGGGATCGAAGCAAAGGAAGCGGCGGCCCTCCCGCCGGGCAGGAATAACGCGTACCCTCATGGCATGCCTTCACAGTTTCTGTTTGTGCGTTCCTGCATCAAGGCGGTCCGCGTCCGCCGTCGCTGACGGCGCGCCTGCCTCAGTCTCAACCCCCGCGGCCTGAAATTTGCCCCCTCGGGGGGGGAAGCGTACTCATCTTTTGGCTGGTGCCGGAGGCGGCTCTGACCCTGCAGTTTGCCCGCCTCGACCTGACTGACCAGGTGTCGTTCCGGCTCACTCGTCGCCGGGGTTGCGGCGGGAGGCAAGCCGGAGTTCCTCCGCATCCAGTGTCGCCTGCACCCGCAGCAGGACGGCGTCATCGATTTGCCGGTCGTCCCGCAGCCGGATGACGGTGTTCCGTTTCAGTGCCACGAGTTCCAGGCCCAGGGCCCGGTACTGGGCGGCGCGCGCAAGGTGGCGGGCGCCGTCGTCGTTCCCCTGCCCGTCGCTCTGCAATGCATTGAGTGTGGCCAGGCGCCGTTCATACTCGGCGCGGACCTCGTCGATGACAACAGCATCGGTGCCGAGCTCAGCGGCCACCTGCGGCAGCGCCTCCAGCGCATTTTGGACGGCTGAGGTTTCAGCCAGTTGCTCCTCTTCCTTCCGCCGGGCCGCATCCAGCGGCATTCTGGCCCAGCGTGCAATCACCGGCAGCAGCGGCGCCTGGATCACCAGCGTCAGAATGATGACGCCGGTGGCCACAAAAATGATCAGGTCCCGATAGGGAAAGGGAGCACCTGATGCTGTGTTCTGCGGGGTTGCCAGGGCCGCGGCCAGCGATACTGCTCCGCGGAACCCCGCCATCCCGCTGACCACCCGGGTTCGGTTGTTGACGGGCCGTTTCTGTTGGCGTTCTCGCCGGTCCAGCAGCCGGAACACGTAGGCATCGACAAACAGGTACAGCAGCCGGACGGCGACAATCACCGCGGTGACCACCGCAACCAAAATCAGGCCCTGTGCCAGCAGCCGGCCGGGCAGCTCGCTGACGGCACGCGGCAGCTCCAGGCCGACCAGCACAAACAGGGCTCCGTTAAGGAGGAACGTGGTCAGGGACCAGAACGCCTGCCCCTGCTGACGGGTGTCGGCACGGATAATCCGTGGCCCGGCCTGGCTCATGGCCAGACCCACCACGACGACGGCGAGCACCCCCGAAGCGTTGATGACTTCCGCCAGGACAAAAGCGGTAAAAGGGGTCAGGATGGTCACCACGTTGCCCAGCAGGGGATCCTGCACCCTTCGCCTGACTCGGAAGCTGACCCAGGTGGTCAGCAAACCGGCGGCGATGCCGCCCGCATAGGCCAGCAGGAACAGCCCGGAGACATCGAGGGTGCTCAGTTGTTCCGTGCCGGCGGTGATCCCGACCGCCACCCCGTAAATGACCAGCGCGGTTCCGTCATTGATCAGGCTTTCCGCGCGCAGCAGCGTGACGTAGCGGTGGGGAAGGACACTGGCCAGGGCGCCGACGGCGGTGGCATCCGTGGGTGCAATAGCCGCCCCCAGGACCCATGCCGGCCCCCAGGGCAGGCCAAGCGCATGGGCGGCGACGGCGACGCCCCACGCCGTGGCCACCACCAGGGCGGTTCCCATCAGGACGATGCCGCGCTGGTTGCTGCGGATCTCGCGCAGCGAAGTGGTGATGCTTTCCCGGAACAGCAGGGCCGGCAGGAAGAGGAAGAGCACGGCTTCGGGCGGCAGTTCCACCTGCGCCAGTGCCGGAATGAAGCCCAGCGCAATACCGCAGACCAGCAGCAGCACCGGCGCCGGCAGCCCCGTTCGCCGGGCGGCCAGGGTGCAGAGGAGTACGGCGGCCGCCAGGATTACGACCAGTTCGGAGGCCAGCACGTCAGCCGCCGGAAGCGGAACCGGAGCAATTGTCCATCTTCCAACGGTAGAGGCGTCCCGGATGCTGCGGGAGGGTTGCCGCGGCAGCTCGTCCACGGGGGCATCGAATGTCGGACCGGTCCGCTAGTCTCGGTTTCAGCGGTATAAAGGCGTGCCGGCAAACAACAGCGGGGAGCAATTATGGCATCCGGAGACACCCTGGAACACCTGGACGTGCTGATCATCGGCGCCGGGCTGAGCGGAATAGGCGCTGCCTGCCGGCTGCTCACAGACCATCCCGGCCGATCCATCGCACTCCTTGAATCCCGCGGCCGCGTGGGAGGAACCTGGGACCTCTTCCGGTATCCGGGAGTGCGCTCGGACTCCGACCTGTACACCTTCGGTTACGACTTCCGGCCATGGCTGGAGGAAAAGGCCATCGCGGACGGCCCAAGCATCCTGCGGTACCTGCAGGAAACGGCCGCGGAGTACGGGGTGGACCGCCGCATCCGTTATCACCACCGCGTGGTCTCGGCGGACTGGTCCAGCCGGGATTCCCACTGGAAGGTGCGTGTTGAGGTCACGCGGACACCCGGGGCGGGGCAGGATACCCCCGCCGAGCCCTTTGGCACCGGGGAGTTTCTGGAGCTGACAGCCGGCTGGATTTTCAACGCCGCCGGGTATTACCGCTACGACCAGGGCTTCACACCGGAACTCCCCAACCGTGACAGTTTCCGAGGCCCGGTGGTGCATCCGCAGCATTGGCCCGACGGTCTGGATGTGAACGGCAAGCGGGTTGCGGTCATCGGCAGCGGCGCCACGGCCGTCACGCTGGTGCCGGCGCTGGTTGATCTTGGCGCGCAGGTGACGATGGTTCAGCGCACCCCCACCTATATCCTGCCGATCCCCGCGCAGGATCCAATCGCGCGCCGGCTGCGCGGCGTCGTCGGCCCTGAACGAACCGGACGCATCATGGCCGAGGTCAGCGCGCGCCGGCAGCGCTTGATCTGGTCGGTGTGCCAGCGCTGGCCCGCGGCATCGCGCAAGGCGATCCGGGCGATTCAACGTAAGGTGCTTCCTCCGGGTTTTGACGCGGACACCCATCTGAACCCTCCCTACGGTCCTTGGGATCAGCGGCTGTGCGCGGTTCCGGACGGTGATTTTTTTGCCGCCCTGCGAAGCGGCAAGGCTGAGATGGTGACCGGGGAGGCCGTCGAGTTTAACTCCGGCGGAATCACACTGGACTCGGGGCAGGAAGTGCCGGCCGACGTCGTCGTCACGGCCACCGGGTTCACCATCCAGCTCCTGGGCGGTATGGATCTGGGGCTTGACGGAGTGCCGGTGGACTTGCCCCGGCAGGTGGCGTACCGCGGCGTCATGCTCAGCGGCGTTCCGAACATGGCCTTTGCCATCGGCTACACCAATGCCTCCTGGACGCTGAAGATTGGGCTCCTGGCCCACTGGTTTTCCCGGCTGCTCACGCATATGGACCATCACGGCTACACAGCTGCGGTCCCGGTGACGCCGGAAGGGCTCCAGACCCGTCCGCTGCTGGACTTTGGGGCCGGCTATGTCCAGCGCAGCCTGGCCAAGCTCCCGCGGCAGGGGACCGAGGCACCATGGCTGATGACAATGAATTTCCTGGCCGACCGCAGGGACCTGCAAAAGGGTGCGCTGATTGATGAGCACCTGCGGTTCAACGGGCCGGAGGGGAAGCCTCCCGCTGCCGGGCGTGCGGCGAACACACACGCCGACCGCTTCGCAACCCTGGGGACGGGGGTGCGGATGTGTTACCGGGTGGAAGGGCCCGACGACGGCGAGCCGGTAGTTCTGATCTCCGGTCTCGGGATGGACCTGACGTCCTGGCCCGCCGCTTTTGTTGACGGCCTTGCTGCCGCCGGGTACCGCGTGATCCTGCCTGACAACCGCGACTCCGGCCGGTCCACCAGCATGTCCACGCCCATTCCCAGCCTGCTGGATCAGGCGCTGGGCCGCCCGGTTCCCGGTGCGTACCGCGTGGAGGACATGGCGGCGGACATTGTTGCCCTGCTGGAACACTTGGGCATATCGCGTTCCCACATGGTCGGCATGTCGCTGGGCGGGATGATTGCGCAGTCCGTTGCCGCACATTATCCGGACCGCACCCTGACGCTGACGTCCATGATTTCCACGACCGGGGCACGGAAAGCCGGTGCGGCAGCCTTATCCACAAAACGGCGCTTTGCCGCCCGGCCGCCGCGCACCCGCGACGAGTTCATTCGCGCCCGCGTCAGCATGATGCGGCACTTGGCCGGCCGCACTAATCGCGCTGATACGGCGGCTGACACCGAAGCTGCGTCAGTGGCGTGGGACCGCGGCGTCTTTCCGGACGGTGGACGGGCGCGTTCGCGGCAGCTCGGCGCCATTAACGCATCGCAGGACCGCACCCGGGACTTGGCCCGGATCACCGCCCCAACATTGGTTATCCACGGCGACCGGGACCCAATTGTGCATCCCAGCGGGGGAGCGGCCACCGCTGCTGCCGTGCGAGGTTCCCAGCTTGTCACCATTCCGGGAATGGGACATTACTTCCATTCCGCAGTGGTGCCGCAGCTGGTCCGGCTTGTCACTGGCCACCTCGCAGCGAACGGACCTGTGACGGCTGATCCGTCTCCTGCCACCGGGAAGGAAGCTGTGGAGGAGGAATCACACCGGTGAAGGGTGGCTGGTGCTACTGGCCGATTCCGGGCTGAACCGGAACAAAGTTGATCTTATTGTTGTCCAGGACCCGCTTCTTAGCGATGCGGTTGAACCCCTTCGCATCCAAACCGTTCTTGCTGCGGTAGTCAGCCAAAGCGTCGTCGTATGCCTTGTTGATTCGTTCACCGGTGACAAGTTCCGAGGTTCCGTCGGTGAAAATGATGCTGACGGATGCCGACTTGGGGAAGTGCCGGTCCATGCGGACAAAGCCGTCGTTGTCCTGACGAAGAGTGATCAAGTGGTTCCACCTTAGGAGTTTGCGAACCTCCAGTTTCCCCTATTCCGGTGACGCCGCCGTACCAAGTGGCTCCACCGTACCAAGTGACTCCCCCGTGCCAAGTGACTCCGCCGTGCCAAGTGACGCCGCCCTACCTGGTGCATCCGCGGCGGCTAGTTCCCGGCGCCCGACGGCGATGGTGGCGTCAGTGGCCTTCCTGCGCACAATTTCGGGCGTAAACCCGTGCAGCGTCAAGATGTGTCGTACCGTCTGTGCCTGCTGCCGGCTGCATTCCAGCAACAAGTATCCGCCGGGGCGCAGCCATGGCGGGGCCGCGGAGATGATCCTGCGGAGCACGTCCAAACCGTCGCTGCCGCCGTCGAGCGTGAGCATCGGTTCGTAGTCGCGTGCCTCGTGCGGCAGGGTGGGCAGCTGTGCGGTGGGTATATAGGGAGCATTTGCCACAACCATGTCTACCCGGCCGGGAAGTTCCCCGGGCAGCGGCGAGAACAAGTCTCCGGCGAGGACTGTGGCCACCCCGTCGAGGCTCAAGCGGGCACGCTCCACTGCCTCTGGTTGGAAATCCACGGCAAACAGTGTGGGCGACGCGGCAGTTTGTGCGGCGATGGCCAAGGTGACGGCACCCGAGCCGCAGCAGAGCTCCACAACCGTGGAGGCCGTTTTCGCTAGTTGGCCTGCTCCCGCTGTCGAGTCCGTCATCGCGGCCAAGAGCTGGACGGCATGCGTGGCAAGCAGTTCCGTGCGCCGCCGGGGAACGAACACGCCCGGGGCAACTGGCACCCGTAACCCGCAAAACTCAGCCCAGCCCAGGATCTGTTCCAAGGGATGGCCGGCGATGCGGCGTTGAACCATTTCCTCCAAGCGGTCCGCGTATCCCGGAGCTGGCATGGTTCCGGCTTCGCTCATGAGCAGAGCAGCTTCTTCTTCGGCAAACACACAGCCGGCTTCGCTGAGACGCGCTGCAAGGGCTGTCGAGGTTTCCGTACTCACCCGAGTTACTGTCACAGGTCCGGTCTGCTGGAGCAATGCCTGTTCCCTTCTCCCTCCCAGCCGACTACTGGGGCGGACCCATGCGGTGGAGCGAAAAGACAAACGGAGGCCCGGGCTCACGCATGTCCATGGCTCCCAGCAGCGTGTTGGGGTCGACCCGGCGGAAGGCGTCATTGACTGGCAGGGCGTCGTAAACCATGGTTGCCGATACGGTGCCGCGGTACTCCATCATGCGAAGCCGCGCCCTCGGTCTGGTAGTCCGGGCCAGCTGCAAAACCGGACGCACGATCCCGCCGGCAATACGCCGACGCAGCAGTGGAGCGCACCGCAGCGCCAGTTTCAGGGGAACCAGCCCGGGATTGACTTCGAACCCGCGTCCAGTGTGCGTTTGGAACACCAGCGGGCGGGCAGAATCCTCGCCGTCGAACCTCTTCCCCTGCCACCCCAAGATGCCGAGGACGCCGTCGAGCCGGTGCCCCGTAGGCACCTCGGCGCCGCTCCAGGAACCCATCATCTCCTCAAGCTGCACCGGAGGAAGGGAATCGAAGAAGGCCAGGGCCTCCGTTGCGGTTGTTCCCTGGCTCATGATGCGCAGCCGATCCGACGTCGTCTCTTGGTTGGGTTCACCCATTTCGTCTCCTTTCTTGGAGCAAGGGATGTGGGCTGTGCTGCCATAGTTGCTGACTGTCGGTTGCTTAGCCGGTTCCTTAGCGGCTGGGGAAGTCTCCCTCGTGGCTGTTCCACATACCGGCCAGCTGGACCATTGCGGCCTCCTGGTCCTGCACGGAGGCGTCCTTGCCGTCGAAATCCATGACGAAGTAGTTCACGCTGAAGCCATCCTTCAGGGTCGACCCGTAGTCGGCTGCCGCGGCGTGACTCCTGAAGCGGTAGTAGTTGGCCTCTGCCGTGCTGTACGCCTCTACGCAGTTGAGCTGCTGCCCGCAGGCGTCCTCGGTCATCTCCCGCACTTCGGTCGTGACGTCTTTCGCGTCGTATTCAGAGTTCATGACGTCTTTGAGCGTGAGGTTTAGCTGGGGGTGCAGAAAGGAATACAGCAGGCCGGCACCGAGAATGAGAGGCAGCCCGACTAGTAAACCTATGATCCATTTCTTCCCCATCCCGTCATTATGCAGGAGTCCGTCACAGCACGGCGGCATGACAGTCTTCCTGCATGGAACGCAGATTCAGCAGGATCCTCGGACGGGTGTCTGCTTGGGCAATTCGGTAGCATCCGGGCCGGATTCGAGTATGGGACCAGTATGCATAACCCCCGGAAAATAGGGCCTGGATCACTAAAATAGAAGACATGTACTACTCCACGGAAAACGACGACGGGGGAACGGCCTGCCCGGTTGCCCCGAGTGTCACTCCGGGTGCTGTCCCGGCTGCCGTGCCGGGTGCCGTCCCGGTTGATGGCACAGGTGTCGCTCCGGGTGCCGGGATGCTCGTGGAGTTGGAGGCTGCGGAACGCGTCCGGTTGATCGAGGAAATCCGTGCCCTCGAAGACCTTAAAGGCGCTATTGCTGCCGCCCAGGCCCGCGCTGCTGCGGCCTTTGACGCATGCACCCGCCGTGCCCAGGCCGCCGCGGGGCTGAAAGCCGGGCAGCTGGGCAAGGGTGTGGCCGCCGAGATCGCTTTGGCCCGCCGGGAGTCCCCGCATCACGGAGGCAAACTGCTCGGCTTGGCCCGGATCCTGACCACGGAAATGCCTCACACCCTGACCGCGCTCTCGGCCGGGGTGATCAGTGAGTGGCGGGCCACCTTGCTGGTCCGGGAGACCGCGTGCCTGTCCCTGGCGGACCGGCAGGAAGTGGACCGGCAGGTCGCCGGGAACCTGACCGAGCTCGAACAGCTCGGAGACCGGAAGCTGATCGCCAGGATCAAGTCCCTGTCCTACGGCCTGGATCCGCACGCGGTGGTCAACCGTGCCGCGCATGCTGTTGCGGAACGGTTTGTGTCCTGCCGTCCGGCACCGGACACCATGACGTATCTGACCGCGCTGCTGCCGGTAACCCAAGGGGTGGGAGTGTATGCGGCACTGACCCGGGAAGCGGACCGGGTGCGGGCAGCCGGGGATCCGCGCACGAAGGGCCAGATCATGGCCGACACGTTCGTGGAACGGGCCACCGGACAGGCCCGGGCTGAGGATGCCCGGATCGAGGTGCAGCTGATCATGACCGACCAGGCCCTGCTGCACGGAATCCTGCCCGCAGACCCAACAAACACCCGTCCCGCAGCTGGCCCCGGTCCGCACGACGCTCCGGACGGCGCTTCGGACGACGCTGATGCTGTTCTGGTTCCGACAGCCGGGAGCGGCTGGAGCGGGAACCGGAACACCCGCCGGGCCGGGGCCGTTGTCATTCCCGGAGCCTCGTCTGGTTTCACACCCGCTACACAACCAGAGCCTCTGGCTTCTGCGGAATCGGCCGCCGCCGGGCAGGAGGCCCCGTTTGTTCCCGACGGGGCCGAGCCGGCGGTGCTGGCCGGTTACGGAATGGTTCCGGCGCAGTGGGCCAGGGACCTGATCCGCGGATCCCAGCCGACCCAGGCTGAGGCCGCCCGAATCCATGATGCCACCCGAAGCCGTGCTGCGCGGAACAGCGCTCAGGACCCCGGAACCGGCAGCAGTGGCAACAGAGGCAACGGCAACAGAGATGACACCGGGGACAGCAGAGACGCCCGGGACAGCAGAACAGGTTGGAGCAACTGGGGAACACCACCCCCGCGCCCGGACCCGCACACCGAAGTCTGGCTCCGCCGCCTCTACACTTCCCCAACCAGCGGGCAGCTCACCGCCATGGATTCCAGGGCACGGCTGGTGCCGCACGGTTTGGCCCGGCTGATCGCCGCCCGGGACCAAGTCTGCCGCACACCCTGGTGCGGGGCACCGATCCGGCACTACGACCACATCAAACCCGTCCACGCCGGCGGCGCCACCAGCGCCGATAACATCCAGGGCCTGTGCCAGGCCTGCAACCAAGCCAAGGAAGCACCCGGCTGGAAAGCAGAGACGTCAGTGCTCCAGCCCGGGCAAGCCGAAGAACAATGCGAAAGAGTGCAGCGGCCGCAGAACCGGCACAACGTTACGACGAGGACATCCACCGGGCATCTCTACACGTCAACCGCGCCTCTGCTTCCCGCACATCGTTCAGGGTGAGAACGAGGGCAGCCCCTGCGCATTCGCTTCGCCCTGTCTCACCGCAGCTGCCAACCGACGGTAGAGTGTCACATGGTTGTGAAAATCAGCCCATTTACCTTTTTGTTGGAGAGCGCATGACCAGTGAGAACCAGCCGCAGATTAAAGTCATCAGGAAAACCAACCTGAGAGAGACTGTGGCGCGGGCTCTGCGCGCCGCCATTATTTCGGGAGAAATGGTTCCCGGAGTGGTGTATTCAGCGCCGAGTCTGGGAGCTCGTTTCGGTGTTTCGGCCACACCTGTCCGTGAGGCGATGCTGGATCTGGTCCGGGAGAATCTGGTCACCGTGGAGCCGAACAAGGGCTTCCGCGTTACCGAGGTATCGGAAGAAGATCTGGACCAGATGGCGGCAATCAGGCTGCTGCTTGAACCGCCGGTCGTGCGCAGCATCGTGTCCGAAGTACCCGCTGCGGACTTGCCGCGGCTGCGTGAGATGGCTCAGGAAATCGTTGACAGGGCATCAGCGGCAGACCTCGTCGGGTACACGGACGCTGATCGCGAGTTCCATCTCCGGCTGCTGGACTACAGCGGAAACCGCCGACTCGTTGAATTGGTCGCCGACTTGCGCTCTCACAGCCGCCTCTTGGGGCTCAATGCTTTGGTCGAAAGCAACGAGTTGAGCCCTTCGGCGGAGGAACACCTAAAGATGGTTGATCTCATCGAGCAGGGCAAAGCAGAAGAACTGGAGGAGCTGATGCGCTCTCACATCCTGAAGGTCAGGGAAATGTGGGCGTCGCCGCCGGCGTCCTAAAACACCGGCGGCAACGCCCGGATTCTACAGTCTGGCGCGCAACCTACCGTTTGCCGTCCACCATCCGGGGCAGGCTCAGAGGATTGTCGTCCTGAAGTGCCTCGGGCAGCAGATGGGACGGGAACCCCTGGTAGGCCACCGGGCGCAGGAACCGGCTGATGGCCGCGGTGCCGACCGAGGTGGATCCTCCAGCAGTGGTGGCAGGGTAGGGGCCTCCATGCTGCTGGGCGTAGGTAACCGAAACCCCGGTGGGCCAGTCATTCCACAGCACCCGGCCAGCCTTGCGGGCCAAGACAGCGACCAGCTCTTCGACACGGCAAGTGTCCATCCCGTGGATGGTGGCGGTCAGCTGTCCTTCGAGACTCTCGGCCAAGGGCACAAGCTGAGTTTCGGAGGAGTACTCCACCACCAATGCGGTCGGACCAAAGCACTCAACCTGAAGGCTTCGCGGGTCAGCAAGCATATCCTTCGCCGTCGTCAGCAGGAGAGTGGGGCTAGGGGGATCGGCAAGCGGGTCCGACCCTTGCACCAGGATCTCGATCTTCGGATGACCGCTGAGTTCTTGAAGGACCTCCACGTAGCCGTCTTGGATACGCGGGTTCAGCAGCGGTGCAGCCGGAGGCAAGGCCGCTGCACTCAGCTGCGCCACCAGGTCCGACCCAGCCGGAACAAACAAGGTTCCGGGCTTGGTGCAAAGCTGCCCGGCACTGCCCGTGAAAGAGGCAATAAAGGCAGTCGCAAGCTCCGTCCCGCGTTCAGCTGCCGCCGCTTCAGTGACGAAGACCGGGTTGTTGCTGCCCAGCTCCCCGAAGAAGGGAATGGGATCTGGGCGGGAAGCTGCCAAATCAAATAATGCCCGGCCGCCGGAAATGGATCCGGTGAAGGATCCGGCTTTGACTCGGGGGTCAGTAAGCACGTCCCTGCCGGCCGCGGTTCCGTAAACCACGGCAAAGGTTCCCTTCGGAGCGCCCGCGTCGGTAAGCGCACCCGTGAGGACAGCTGCGGTGAGGGCCGACAGCTCCGGATGCCCGGAGTGTGCCTTCAGCAGGACGGGGTTCCCCGCTGCCAGCGCTGAGGCGGTATCACCACCGGCAACGGAGAAGGCAAACGGAAAATTGCTGGCTGCAAAGACCACAACGGGCCCGAGCGGTTCAAGTACACGCCGAAGATCCGGCCGGGGAGCACCCATAGGCCAGTCCTGATCCGCATGGTCGATCCGGGCATCAAGGTAGCTGCCGTCGCGCAAGACCTGCGCAAAAAGCTGCAGCTGGAAGGTAGTGCGTTTGAGTTCGCCCTTGAGCCGGGCTTCAGGCAGGCGTGTTTCCCGCATGGCCACCGGGATCAGCTCGGGAGCCGCCGCATTGAGGGCATCTGCAGCAGCGTCAAGGAATGCTGCCCGCTCACTGGGCCGGAAAGCGGCCAGGGGCGCCGCGGCAGCCGAGGCGGCAGACAACACGGCCTCAAGTTCTACGTCAGTGGTCCCAGCGGGACGGGAAAGAGTTACTTCGGTCATGCCGGTGACTCCGTTCTACTAGGGGGTGGATCGATAGGGCCGGTCAGGGCAGCCAAGTTGCCTATGCTGACGGGGGAGGCCAAGGGCCGCTTGGCGGTGGAAGCGAGCGAGACCTCTGATGGAGCTGCATTTTGGCCGGCCGTCAGGCAGCTGGCTGCAAAGCCGCACACCCGGCCCTGGCACCAACCCATCCCTGTGCGGGTCAGTGACTTCAGGGTTCGCGAATCCGAGGCCTCGAGGGTATCGAGGGCGTGCTGTGCTTCTCCGACCGTGACTTCCTCGCAGCGGCAAAGCAGGGTGTCCTGGCGCTGCCACTGGAGCCACACCGCGGGCACTGGGTGCGCGGCATGCATCGCGGCAGCGAATCTCCGGTAGGCGTTTTTCCGGTCCCGGCGAGGCGGAACGGGAGTTCCGGCCAGGCTGAGGGCGGCAGCTGTACCGGCGGTGTCCCCCTCGAGCACGGACAACGCAGCTCCGCCGACGCCGGTGATCTCGCCGGCAAGGAAAAGACCTGGGACACTCGACTCCTGGCGATCGTTCACCGTTCCCACCAGCGACCCATCAGTGTCGACGGAGGTCTGCACGCCCAAGGCGGCCGGAAGCTCAAGCTGAGGGGTAAACCCCCAGCCGAAGCCGACCGTGTCCACGCCGCGGATGGTCCTCTCGGTTCCATGCCGAATCCGGCCGCGGTTATCGACCTTTGCCGTCCGTACTCCCTCCACACAGTCAGCGCCCAACACCTCTGTGACGACGGTACGGGTGCGGTAGGGAATACGGTGGCGTGCGAAAACGCCGGCATACTCCGCACCCTCCAGCGCCTTCTCGGGGACCAGCGCTGCGGCATGCAGATGAGGCACCCAGTTGGTAAGTGCCGCGGAATCATAAACTCCCAGCACCTTACCGCCGGCCTCAGCAATACCGGCGGCCACGGACAGCAGGAACGGCCCGGTACCGGCAATGACAAACCGTTTGCCGGGCAGCATGCCGTTGGCCTTGATGAACCCCTGAATTCCGCCGGCTGCCATGACACCGGGGAGATCCCAGCCGGGCACCGGCAGTTGACGGTCGTATCCGCCGGTGCACAGCACCAGCTTCAGGGCCGATACGGTTATTCCCTGAGCTCCCGAATCCACCGCAGGGCTGGTGCGCAGAACAAACCCGTCCTCAGCCTGCTGCGCCATCCACACCTGCTGGCCGGGAAAATACCTGAGCCGTCCGTCTGCAACTGCGGCGTCGAAGCGCCGGCGCAGGCCACGGTACGTCTTCCATCCGTGATGGCCTGCGCCGTCTGAATCAGGAAAAGTGCGTTCGGACCGGTGACGCCAATATTGCCCGCCAGGCTGGCCCCCGCTGTCAATGACCACCACGCTGGCGCCGCGGTCCGCTGCGGCTGCTGCAGCGGCCAGCCCGGCCGGACCTGCGCCAACAACCACGACCGCTGCCGAAATTATGCGGTTCATTTGCGGTCTCCCGTTGTCGGTGCTTGTTCCGGGGTTGCCTCAGCCTCAGCGCTGAGCGTTCCTCGGATCTCCATTCCATCGGTGACTTCGGCGAGGCAGGCACGTTGGTTAGGGCTGCCGTCGATGGTCACCAGGCAGTCGTAGCAAACCCCGATCCCACAGAAAAGGCCGCGCGGCCGGCCGGCACCGCGGGTGCCGCGCCAGGCTTTAATGCCTGCGCCGATGAGGGCTGCTCCCACGGTTTGTCCGGCTTGGGCCTGGAGTGGCCTGCCCTCGAAGTCTGCATTCACCACCATGGGGGTCTGCTCTGGCTCCGCTGCCGCGGGTGTTCTCCGCTGCTTCATGCTCGGGTCTCCTCTCGGGCTGAAAAGACTGTGGCCGGTGGATCTTCTCCAAAGCGTGCCGGCGCAAACTCGTCCAAGGGCAGATCAGTGGTTTCACCGGCAAGCGCCTGCGCGAGCAGTTTTCCGGTTCCGGCCGAAAGTCCAATTCCTGCTCCTTCGTGCCCGGCCGAATGCCATAGCCCCGGCGCCCGCTCGTCGGGTCCGATGACGGGCAAATGATCAGGGCAGTAGGGACGGAAGCCGTGGTAGTGGCGCAGAACCTTGACCTGTTCCAGGAACGGGAACAGGTCAAGAGCGTTGGCTGCCATACGTTGCAGTGCCTCTGTGCTGACTCTGGAATCAAAGCCCACGCGCTCACGGCTGGAGCCAATCAGTATGGTGCCGGAAGCCGTCCCTTCAACAACGGGGGAGGCCTGGAGACCGGCATCAGAGCTGCCCACGTTATCTATGTATTCCGCCGCGTAAACCTTGTGGTGGACCATCGGCGGAAGTGGTTCGGTGACCATCACAAAACCGCGCCGGGGCAGAACCGGTACCCTCACGCCGGCCAAGGCCGCCAGTTCTCCCGCCCACGTTCCAGTGCAGTTCACGACGGCGCCTGCGTGAAAGTCCCCTGCAGCGGACCGCACCCCCATCACGGAATCCCCTCGGCGCAGGAAGCCGGTGACCTTGGTATTCGATATCACCTTCGCACCGTTTTGGCGTGCCAGCCGGAGCAGATGGGCAACCACCAGCATGGGCTGCACCTGGCAGTCCTCCGGGTAGCTCGCCCCGCCAAGCGCAGCGGGATTGATATTGGGTTCCAGCGCCCTCAGGTCGGCGGCATCCAAAGGCGCGACTGACACTCCGAAGCTGGCCTGCCTGGCCATCACCCGGTTCAGGGATTCCAAGCTGCTCTCACGTGAGGCAACAATTACCCCGCCCTTGGACTCAAATTCCCACAGGTCCTTGTGCTCCTCCAAGTCACCGTGCCAGACGCTGAGCGAGTATCGGGTCAATTCGAGCTCAGGGCCGAGCTCTTTGTCCGAAACCAGAATGTTTCCCTCGCAGGCCGAAGAAGTTCCGCTTCCGGGCGTCCCCTGTTCCAGGACGGTGACCCGGAGCCCCTTAAGGCTGGCGAAGTAGGCTGTGGCTGCACCAATGACGCCGGCCCCAATAATGACGACGTCGGCGGAAGCGTTCACCGTGGCACCTCCTGGGCAGTTGCTGGAGAAAGAGTCCGGGTCATGACGGTGAGCCGGGCGATTCGAAAACCAGCGATGCGGTCACCAGATCCTGCCAAGCCATCCCCACCCCTGAGTAGAGGCAGGGGCGGCCGGGGGTGCGGACCAGCTCGCCCAGGACGAGTTCGCGCAGGTTGACCGGTGGCAGTTGCTGCCACTGCTCAACGCTTCGGGCCGGAATGAGGTCTCCGCTTTCCCGCCAGGCCGAAGCCCGGCCTTCCACGACTACGTCGCTTCTCAGGACCAGCGTGGCATCCACTTCCCTGGCGTCGAGGCCATGCTGGCCCACGGACGCGATAATGGCGTTGGCGGCCGGCAGTGAGCCGTTGAAAAGGGGGACTGACGACGTCGTGACGCACAGAATCACGTCAGCTTCCGGGACCAGTGCTTCTGTTCCTTGGGCGACGGCGATTCCTTCGCCGTCCAGTTCGCTGATCAGGGCTGACACCCGGTCCGGGCTGCGCCCAATGACGGCGAACCGGGCGGTCGGGAAAAGTGCCTTGCCCGCGCGGATATGGTTCAGGGCCTGCACTCCGGCACCGAAGACCAGGAACAGCGGGTCGGAGGGAAAGGGCGCAGACTCGGGGGCAGCCTTAGCCATGTGCCGCACGGCCAGCAGGGTTGTTGCAGGAGTGCGAACCGCGGTCAGTTGCGTGCCATCCATCGTCGCCAGCGGAGCCGATGTCCGGGAGTCGAACAGAACATAGACGCCCTGGATCTTATCCAGCCCTTGTTTCGGGTTGGACGGTGCGACAGTAAGGACCTTGACGCCGCTGTAGCGGGCCCCGTTGGTGGGCATGATCAGGAATTCGCCGGCCGGACCAGGGCTGAACAGGCGGGGGGCTGTCATCCTCGGGATCCACTGAACCGCGCAGGGCGGTCTCCAGAGCGGAGACCGCAGCGGGAAACGGGGCAGCGGCGCGCACTGCGGCGCCGTCGAAATAGGGGATGGTCACAGCAGGAATCCTTCGGGAAAGGGATCGGACGGATCCAGGAAGTACTGGGCGGTCCCGGTTAACCAGGCCCGGCCGGTAACGGTCGGAATGACGGCGGGGATGCCGGCAACAGTTGTCTCACCGATGAGCCTTCCAGTGAAGCGCGACCCGATGTAGGACTCGTTCAAAAAGTCCGTGTCCATGGCCAGTTCTTTGCGTGCGTGCAGCTGGGCCATCCGTGCGCTGGTCCCGGTGCCGCAGGGGGACCGGTCAAACCACCCTGGGTGGATGGCCATGGCGTGACGGGAATGCAGGGCCGTTGATCCGGGTGCCTCCAGATACACGTGATGGCATCCACGAATGTCGCTTCGTTCCGGGTGCACCGGTTCGTTGTCGACATTGATCGCATCCATGATGGCCAGGCCCGCACGGAGTAAGTCGTCCTTTCGCTCCCGCTCGAAGGGCAGGCCCAACGAATCCAGCGACACGAAGGCATAAAAGTTTCCCCCGAACGCCAGGTCATACTGCACCTGTCCGTACCCCGGGACGTGCACGGCGGCATCCAGGCGGTCCACATATGAGGGGACATTAGTGATGGTCACGGACTCCGCGCGTCCGTCCCGCACCGCGACCTCGGCGATGACAAGTCCCGCAGGAGTATCCAGCCTCACCGTGGTCAGCGGTTCCTGTACCGGCACCATTCCGGTCTCCACCAGAACGGTGGCGACGCCGATCGTGCCGTGCCCGCACATGGGAAGCAATCCGGAAACCTCGATATACAGGACGCCGTAGTCAGCATCCGGGCGGGTGGACGGTTGCAGAATCGCTCCGCTCATGGACGCGTGACCTCGCGGTTCGGTCATCAGGAGAGTGCGGATCCAGTCATCGTGCTCCATAAACCACAGCCTGCGTTCCGCCATGGTGGAGCCTGGGATGGTGCCAACCCCACCGGTAATAACCCGGGTGGGCATGCCCTCGGTGTGCGAGTCCACGGCGTGAAAAATGCGGCTGGTTCTCATGCGGCAGGCGTTCCTTAGAATCTGGTGGCGGTGCGTCCCGGGTGTGTGACCCGGGACGCACCGCATGGCGGAGACAGCTTACTTGTATCCCTTGGCGAGCGCGGCTTCCGTGTCGCGGATTACGGCATCACGCACAGCCTCGGTTAAGGGGCCTCGCGGCGGACGGCAAGCGCCACCCTTGCGTCCGGCAACATCCATGGAGAGTTTGATGGCCTGGACAAATTCGGTTTTGCTGTCCCACCGCAGAAGGGAGTGAAGATCCCGGTAGATTTCGCGGGCCCTGGGCAGATCCGAAATGTTTCCGGAAGTCGAAAGCTTGTAGAGCTCAACCGTGGACTGGGGGATGGCGTTCGGGTACCCGGCCACCCAACCAACTGCGCCGGCAATGCCCATTTCCAGAACGGTGTCATCGGTGCCGATCAGCAAGTCCATTCCCGGCGCCAGTTCCTTGATTTCGTATGCCCGGCGCACGTCGCCGGTGAACTCCTTGACGCCGACGATGAGGTCTTCGTTGTACAGGCGGGCGATCAGGCTGGGAGTCAAATCCACTTTTGTGTCGATGGGGTTGTTATAGGCCACGATTGGAACCCCAGCCTTCGCAGCGAGGCGGTAATGCTCAACCACTTCGTCTTCATTGGCGCGGTATGAGTTCGGCGGCAGCAGCATCAGTGCGTCTGCGCCGGCCTCAGCGGCCTGCTCCGCCCATTTCTGGGACTGCAGACCACCGTAAGCGCCGACACCTGCCATGACGGTGAAGCCTTCGGGGGAGGCGTCCACGGCTGTCTGAATAACTCGGGCGCGTTCCTCTTCGCTCAGCGTCTGGTACTCACCGAGCGATCCGTTCGGAGCAACGCCGTCGCAGCCGTTATCCGCGAGGAACCGTACATGATCGGCGAAGCCGTCGTAGTCGATGCTGAGGTCATCGTTCAGGGGAATGGCCGTGGCAACGAGTACGCCGTGCCAGGGTTTGCGGTTCTCGGTCATGGTGGTCCTTTCAGGAAAAACAGGATGGATAACAAACTGCGGTACGAAGCAGGGATCCCGTGTGCAATGTCACGTCACCGTAGCATGTGACATTGCACTGGACAAGTTCGTGGATCTGATGGCGGAATGTGCCTAGGGGAGCTGCGGATTGGGTGCTGTGGAACGTGTTTCATCAGGTGTGGCAGCAGCTTCCCCTTGACGTTCGACCCAATAATCGGCGCCCGTGATGCCCAGGGCTGCCGGGTCGAAATGAGGATCAATTCCGCGTTTGCGTTGCGCGTCGTAGTCTTTGGTCACCTTGAGGATGACGCCGCTCAGGCACAACAGGACCAGCATGTTGATCCAGCCCAGGGAGCCGTAACCAATGTCGCCGATGGTCCACATGACCGCTGCTGATTCCACAGAGCCGTAGAAGGTGATGGCCAGCATTCCGATTTTCAAGGCCCATTCCAAGACTGGATTGTCATCCCGTCCGGTCAGGTAAACCAGGTTGGTCTTGGCGATGTAGAAGAAGGCGACCAAGGTAGTGAAGGCAAAAAAGAACAGGGCCACAGCAACGAAGGCTGGTCCAAAGCCGGGGAATATCGTGTCGACCGCGCTTTGTGTGTAAGCCGCTCCAGCCTCGAGGCCGGGTACGTTGCTAACCAGTACGGTACCGTCGGGGGCCGTTACGTTGTATGAGCCGGTCATGATGATCATGAGGCCCGTGGCTGAGCAGACCACTACAGTGTCGATGAAGATGGAGAAGGACTGCACCAGGCCCTGTTTTGTCGGATGTGAGACGGCAGCCGCAGCGGAGGCGTAGGTTCCTTCGCCCACGCCGGCCACGTTGGAGAAGACGGCACGCCTAACGCCCCAGGCAATGGCGGCGCCGGCGATGCCGCCGAAGATTTGGTGCAGGCCGAAGGCGCTCGAGAGGATCAAGCTGAAGGCCGGAATTATTTCCTGCCAGTTCATCACCAGAATAATAAGGGCTGCCAAAATGTATCCAACGGCCATGACGGGCACCATAAGCTGCGCGGCACCCACGATGCGTTTGGTTCCGCCAACGATGACGAATCCGAGCAGGATCGTGATTCCAATGGCGGTGACCCACACCGGTGTCCCGAAGGCACCCTCAAAACTTGCAGCGATGTTGTTGGACTGAACCCCCGGGAAGAGCAGCCCGTAACCAACCATCGTGATGATTGAAACTGCAACAGCCAACCATTTCAGCTTCAGGCCATGCTCAATGTAGAAGGGGATTCCTCCGCGGTGTTCCCCATTGATCCGGCGCTTGAAGACCTGCGCCAGGACGGTTTCAGCGTAGGCACTGGCTGAACCCAGGAGCGCGCACGTGACCATCCAGAAGAGTGCCCCGGGACCGCCGGCCGCTATGGCCGTTGCAACTCCGGCGATGTTTCCTACGCCAACGCGGCTCGCGATCGTGAGCAACAGGGCTTGAAGTGGTGAGATCCCGTCCGGGGAGTCTTTCTTGCGGACAATTTCACGGAGCGTGTCCGGTAGCCGGCGAAACTGGATTGCACCTGTGAGGATCGTGAAGAAGAGCCCCACCGCTAGGGCGAAATAGGCCATGGGTGTCCAGATGGAGTCGTTAATTGCCACAAGTGTTTCCATAGTGTTCCTTGCAGAGAGGGGAATAAGCAGGGCGGGGTGGCGACTAGATAAGTGGTACCGGTCACATCAGGTGCAATGGTACATAGCACACCATGGGGTGCAAGCATCTCGTCATGCCCGGTCCCACTGGCTGCATCGCAAGGAAAGTCCGGAAAAGGGTCCGAGTCGAAAAATTACCACCCGGAAACGGGGACAATGGAACGGTGACAACCGCCTCCGCTCCTCAGCCGAAACCTTTCCGCTGCTCCGAGCCCTTTAACCTGGAAGCGATCGGCGCGGGCCTGGTCTTCGCGGAGTCGCTTCCTGAATTGGCTGCCGCCCTGCAGCTGGAAGATTCCGCCCGTAACGGGGGAGCAGCCGTTGTCCAGGCACCTCCGGGCACCGGAAAAACCACATTGGTACCGCCGCTGATCGCGAACCTGATCGGCGCCCAGGCAGCCGGGACCTCCACACAGGCGCGCGTTGTTGTCACACAGCCGCGCCGGGTTGCCGCGCGCTCGGCGGCCCGGCGGCTTGCATCGCTGGACGGCAGCAGCGTTGGCGGCAAAATCGGCTATACCGTGCGGGGTGAGAGCCACGCCGGACCGGAAACACTCATCGAATTTGTGACGCCGGGGATCCTGCTCCGCCGCCTGCTGGCGGACCCCGGGCTGGACGGCACTGCCGCCGTCGTTCTTGACGAGGTGCATGAGCGCGGCCTGGACACTGACCTCCTGCTGGGAATACTCACCGAGGTCCACCAGCTCCGTGGTGATCTCACTTTGGTGGCGATGTCGGCGACTGTCGACGCGCCCCGCTTTGCCGCGCTGATTGGTGAGGCCGACGACGGCGGCCCGGTACCCGTCGTCGGCTGTCCCTCCGCGCTGTATCCGCTGGATGTGCACTGGGCGCCGGGATCATCCCTGCGGATGGACGAACACGGTGTGACCCGCACCTTCCTGAACCACGTCGCCGCCACCGCCGCAGCTGCCCACGGGGACATGCTGGCCGAGAACGCGGAGGCGGACGCCCTCGTTTTCGTCCCCGGAGCGTGGGAGGTGTCCTATGTGGCCGGCCGGATCCGCAGCGAAGCGGCAGCGCAGGCCGGATCCACTGCCACAACCGAGGTGCTGGAACTGCACGGGCAGGTCGACCCCCGGGAACAGGACCGTGCCGTGTCCGGCCGCCGCCCCGGAGATCAGCCGCGGATCATCGTCTCCACCAGCCTGGCTGAATCTTCATTGACCGTCCCGGGGGTGCGTTTGGTAATCGACTCAGGCCTGGCCCGGGAACCGCGCCGGGATGCCGCACGGGGGATGTCGGGCCTTGTCACAGTCTCTTGTTCCCGCGCCTCTGCGGTGCAGCGTGCCGGACGCGCCGCCAGGCAGGGACCGGGCCGCGTGGTCCGCTGCTATGACGAACGCACCTTCGGCGCAGCTCCAGCCCACCAGACCCCGGAAATCGCCGTTGCGGACCTTACCGCTGCCGCTCTGGTCCTGGCTTGCTGGGGAACACCGCGAGGGGAGGGACTGGCCCTGCCGGATGCTCCGCCGCGGGCAGCTTTGGAGGATGCACAGGCGGTGCTGCGTGATCTCGGCTCGACTCCAGCGGTGCAGCCACGGCTCTCGGCAAGACCCTGGCCGGGATACCGTCCGATCCGCGGTTGGCCCGGGCGCTGCTGGACGGGACCGCCGTCGTCGGCGCACGTACTGCTGCCGAAGCGGTGGCGCTCGTGGCCGGTGATCTTCGCGCCTCGGGTGCCGATCTCTCCCGGCTGCTGGCAAGCCTCCGCGCTGGACGGGACCCGGGGGAGCGGCGCTGGGCCGAGGATGTGCGCCGGCTGCAGTCCCTTGCCCGCACCGCCGTCCGCACCGCCCGCACCGCCGGTTCCGCCCAGCCGCCTGCCGTGTCGGTGCCGGGTGTGCCGGGCGGGGAGGCCCTGGGCTTCGTCGTCGCACTGGCGTTTCCGGACCGCATTGCCCGGCGGGTCTCCGGCAGCCCCGGAACAGGAGAACGTTATCTGCTCTCTTCCGGGACCCGGGCGGGCCTGCCTGCCGGCAGTCCGCTGACCGGCCACGAGTGGCTCGCCGTTGCCGAAGTGTCCCGCGCCCAGGGCCGGGACGCTGCGGGAACCGGCGCCGTCATCCGCTCGGCGGCGCCGCTGAGCCAAGACACCGCGGAAGCGGCGGCCCAACACCTGCTGGAAGACACCGTGGAGGCGGTCTTTACCGCGGGGCGTGTCACGGCCAAGCGGGAACGCCGGCTGGGCGCCATTGTCCTGTCCTCCACACCAGTCCGGCCCTCACCGGAGGAAGGACGGGCGGCCGTGGCCCGCGCACTGGCACGGGAAGGCCTCGGCGTCATTGGGTTTTCACCGGCTGCCGAGTCGCTGCGCCGCAGGCTCGCACTGCTGCACCGCGAGCTGGGGGACCCCTGGCCGGATGTTTCCGAACCAGCGCTGCTGGCCCGGCTCGATGACTGGTTGGCACCCGAATTGCAGGCGCTGGCCGCAGGTGCGTCAGTGAATGGAATCGACCTGGTTGAGCCGCTGCGCCGGCTGCTTCCGTGGCCGGACGCGTCGCGGCTGGGAGAGCTGGCACCGGAACGGCTTGAGGTTCCCAGCGGCTCCCAGATCCGGATTACCTACCCGGCAGTGGACGACGACGGCGGCAGGCCGGTTGTGGCGGTGAAGCTGCAGGAATGCTTCGGCTGGGCCGACACGCCGCGGCTGGTCCAGGGGCGGGTGCCGGTTCTGTTCCATTTGCTCTCACCTGCCCGTGCACCGCTGGCCGTCACAGATGATTTGGCTTCCTTTTGGTCCGGACCGTATCTGCAGGTCCGCGCCCAGATGCGCGGTAAGTATCCCAAGCACCCCTGGCCCGAAGATCCCTGGGCGGCTAAGGCAACGGGCAAAACGAAGGCACGGATGTAGCGCCCCGCCCCAGAGCCCGGCGGCAGTTCGGACGCCGCACCCACCGGTGGGAGATGAATCACGTGGGTGGCTGCCATCCCGGCGAAGGCCGCGCTCATAGGCTGGAAAGGCGGCAATTCTCCTGTTCCCTGCCGCCGTGAAAGGCTCGTTACCGGTGAAGCAAGATCTCCGTGGCTTCTTGGCCGTCCCAGCTGGCCGCGGGCATCGTTTCCCCGCTGTCCGGGTGGCGGCAGGGATGCTCATTCCTCTGATGCTGCTGATTCTCCTGGACCGCACCGATCTGACAATGTGCGCTATCTTCGGGTCGCTGACCGGCCTATTTGGCCGCACGGAACCCCATTGGCGGAGGCTGCGGCACCAGTCCCAGTCCGGCCTGCTCATGTGCGCAACCGTGGTGGCCGGAGTATCCATGTCCATCGCCGGACGCAGTGACTGGGAGTTGGTGGTCACCGCCACCGTAGTCGCCGTACTGATATCGGTGGCGGCAGACTTCCTGCGGATCCGGCCCGCGGGGCCGTTCACTTACATCTTCGCGTTTACCGCCACCGCTGCCGCACCCTTTTCCGGATCCATTGGGGAAGCCGCGCTGGCAGTGTCCGGAAGCGCTGCAACCGCGGTCCTGCTGGGGATCGCCGGCCGGGTCCACGCGCGCCGCCACACTCCGATAATGCTGCCGCAGCGCACTCCGCCGCCGGAAGCGTCATCAGTCTTTGCCCACGCCGGAAGGTACGCGGCCGCCGTCGCCGGGGCTGGTTCGCTGGCCTTGGTTCTGGGACCGGGACACAGCTACTGGGCCATGCTCGCGGCCTGTGCCCCGATTGCCGCCGCGGACGCTGCGCATGCTCCGGCCCGGGCCGGACACTTCATCCTCGGAACCTATGGCGGCGTGCTGCTTTCCGCACTCCTGCTGCAGCCCGATTGGACTCCGGTGCAGCTGGCCATCCTCCTGGCAGCTCTGCAGTTTGGCGGTGAGGTCTACGTCATCAGGCACTACGCTCTCGCCATGGTCTTCCTGACGCCAGTGGCTCTGCTGATGACCGAGTTCGTCTCCGTACAGCCGGTGCGGGAACTGACCGTGGACCGGGCGGTCGAAACCACCATCGGCGCCCTGGTCGCCGTCGTCGTGATTGTGCTGACGACGGGCCGCGGTGCGCAGGAGCTACAGAAGCTGATGCGGCGGTTCGGGTGCCTCCTGACGTCCGGCCAGGGTCGCCGGTAGCGGTCCACCCATTGATTCCGCCGTGGGAGCCGCCCGCGGGCGGAGGCCACGGGTGTTTCGGATAGCCCGCGGCTAGGCTTTCGGGCATGACAGACCGTCCCCGGATCCTGATCGTGGAAGATGACCGCAGCTTGGCACTGATGTTGGCGGAGCTGCTGGAATCCGAGGGCTACGACGTCACGGTGGCCTACGACGGACAGCGCGCTCTGCACGAAGGGCTGACGCACCCGTTCGACGTCCTCCTGCTGGACCGCGGCCTGCCCGTCATAGAGGGACTCGACGTCCTGGCCAGGCTCCGCAGTAGAGGCATCTACGTGCCGGCGCTGGTGCTGTCCGCGCTGGGAAATCCGGCCGACCGCGTTGAAGGCCTGGACCGCGGCGCCGAAGACTATCTGGCGAAACCCTTCGACATTGACGAACTGCTGGCCCGTCTCCGGGTTTTGCGGCGCCGGAACCTTCCCCGCACCCCTGTCATTCCGGTTCCGGGCGGCGTCCTGGACACCACGGGCCGCACCGTCACGACCGACGCCGGCGATGTGGTGGTCCTCTCCGAGCGTGAAGGCGCACTTTTGGAACACTTGGCGCGGCGGCCCGCGCAGGTCTTCCCCCGGGCCGACCTCCTGGACGCCGTGTTTCCTGACGCGGACGACGACGGCGTCGTGGACACGTACGTTCATTACCTTCGCCGAAAACTGGGCAAAGGGGTGGTGCTGACGGTGCGCGGCATCGGCTACCGTCTTGGCGCCCGGTCATGAAGCTCCGGCGTTCGAAGCACGAAAACCTGAAGAACCGTGAGAACCGGGAGGACACGGAGCTAACCCGTGCGTCACTGCGTCTGGCCGTGCAGTTCACGGCCCTGGTTGTCGTGCTGCTGGGCCTTGCCGGAGGCCTGGTGTACGGACTTGTTTCCTCCCAGACGCGGGAAGCCGTTGAAAATACCCTTTCCTCGGCCACCCAATTCGATTCTCCCCGCGATGTTCCGTTGGACGTGTTCCTGGCGGTGTACGACGACGGCAGGCTGGCCGTATCCCGGAACATGCCGTCCGGCCTCCCGGACCAGGAAGCGCTGGCAGAGGTGGCCGAGACCGGCGTGGCCCGCCGGGACACAGTGACCGCCGGGGACCGAACCTACGAGGTCCTCACGGACCGCCGCGGCCGTGACGTGGTGCAGGCTGCCGTGGATACCCGCGAATCCACTGATCAGCTGCGCCGGCTGGCCTTTGCCCTGATACTTTCCGTTGCAGTGGCCGGTCTCGCCGCCGGAGCGGTTTCCGCACTGGCCGCCCGTGCCGCCATGCGTCCGATGGCCGAAGCGCTGGCACTTCAGCGCCGGTTCGTTGCCGACGCGAGCCACGAACTGCGCACCCCGCTGACGCTGCTCAGCACCCGGGTCCAAATGCTGCGGCGGCGCCTCGCTGCCGAAGCAGGCGGGCCGCGGCCGGTGGACGCTGACGGCGGCGGTGCGGGCCCGGGCGTGGACGGCGGAGGTGCGGGCGGGGGAGGAGACTCGGCAGCGGTGCGGGCCGCCGACGACGTCATTGCCGATACCAAGGTGCTGACCGGCATTCTGGAAGAGCTTTTGATGGCTGCTGATCCCCGGCAGACCGGGCCCGCGGAACCCGTGAATCTGGTGGAGCTGGCCCGCTCGGCGGTTCGGGCACTCGAGCCTGAGGCCAAGAAGCGGGATCTGACAATGGAACTGGATACACCCGCTTCCACTGTCACCGTGCTTGGCGGAGAGTTTGCCGTGCATCGGATCTTCACGGCGCTGGGGGCGAATGCGTTGGATTATGCGCGGTCGGTCGTGCGTATTTCCGTTCGGAGCAGCGGGCGGGATGCCGTGATTCAGGTTTCGGACGACGGCCCCGGATTTCCGCCCGGCTTCGACAGGCATGCTTTTGAACGTTTCGCCTCCACACGAAGCCGGGTTGAAGGGAAATCGAACCGGGACGGCCAGTTGGCAGAGCCCCGCCACTATGGTCTGGGGTTGGCACTGGTGGCGGAGATCGTTGCCCGTTACGGCGGCAGCATCCGCGCGTTGCCCAATGCTGCCGCGGCCGGTGGGAGTGTGGTGGAAGTCAGGCTGCCTCTTGCCGGGCCGAAGCGCTAAGAATCTTCGAAGAATCCGATCCGAAAATGGAAACGTAAGCAAACCCACTATTTGGAGGTGAAAACACGATGGCTTTGCGTGACAAAGCCAGGGGGCCGCTTGGCTGGATTCTCGGTATTGTCGGTGGTCTGGCACTGCTGGTCGGTTCTTTTTTTGCCGGCGTGGCCACTGCGGATTCCCCGGCTGATCAGGAACAGGCCTCAGTGACGGAGCAGCAGGACGGGCAGCGGGACGACGCCGCGGAGAGCGAGGGAGGGACGCAGGATCAGGACGGCCGGCCCGAGCGCGGACCGCGCTCCGAGGACGATGGCAAAGGTCCTGACGGCGCCCCGAAGTCCGACGCCAACACGGATGCCGACGCCGACACGGACGCCGACACGGACGCCGACACGGACGCCGACAGGGATACCGACGCTGACGCCGACGCGGGCGAGAAGAATTCCGACAAGAATTCCGACAGCGAGTCCCGGGACGGAAATGGCCCCGGCGATGTTCGGGGAGATGACGCCCGGCATGGACACGGACACCATGACGGTCCCCGCGGCGGCGACCCCCGCGGCGATGACGCTCCCGCACAGGATGAAGGAGTCCAGCAGCTGGACGAACCCGCCGCCTAAATCAAGCGTGGACGCACGGTGCGCGCCAATATATAAGGGCCCTACCAAGAAAGGGCCAATACAAAGGGCTCCAACAAAAAGGAACGCCCGGCCAGTGGCCGGGCGTTCCTTTTATAGTGTTGCCAGGGGTTGGGACGTTCGCTTCCCGCCCCGCGGACAACCTACTGCGAAGTGATTAGGCTACGCGGTAGTAAGCGGCACCGGAACCGACGTTAGCGCTCTGCTGAACAGTCTGGTTGCCGTTCCATCCGCTGTGGATGGCCTGGCCGTCACCGATGTAGATGGCGATGTGAGCAAAGCCCATGCCGCCGTCGGCGTAGTAGATGATGTCGCCGGGCATCGGGTCAGAGACCGGAGTTCCGTAGGCGGCAAGCTGTGCCGGTGCCAGATCGCCAACCGAGTGGCCTGCTGCCCGGAGGGCAACTTCCACCAGCACGGTGCAGTCCTGCATGGCACCCATCTGGGAGAAAGCGGAGTTCAGCATGGTCTGGTTGGTGCCCGTGGCGGCTACGCCGGCTGCGGGAGCAGGCGTCACGGAGGAGGCCTGGGTGCTGATGCCGCTCAGGTCGGCAGCTGCGGTTTCTGCCGCTGCGGCCGGTGCTGCGTAAACAGCGGCAGGTGCAGCAACCGGTGCGGCTGCAGCAGCCGGAGCCAGTGCGGCGCCGCCGGCGTACGTGATGACGTCACCGGGGTAGATGATGGATTCAAGTGCCAGCCCGTTCTGGGCCAGGATGTCGTCGAGCGTCACGCCGTAGGTTGCGGCAATCTTGCTCAGCGTGTCGCCGGACTGGACCACGTGGGTGGAGCCGGAAGCGGCCGGAGCGGCCGGAGCGGCTGCCGGAGCAGCGGCAACGGGGGTGGAAACAGCGGCAGGTGCGCTGTAGAACTCGGATGAATCATTGGCGATGACGCCGGCAGATGCCGGAGCCGCCATGCCAAGCATCAGGCCGGAGCCTGCAGCCACAAAGGCAGCGGTGCTGCCGATGGTGCGTGCTTTGCCGCTTGTGGCGTTCGCAATTGCGGTCCACATTCCGGCGGTCTCGGCACGGTGGCGTCCACGAGTGTTGTTGAAAGACATTGAGTTACCTCTCCCGATACCTGCGAGGTGAGCTGTCGGATTCGGATGGGAGTCACCCGGTCAGCCGTAGAAACCTTTGGCTGACTTAACCCCAAGGATTCAAAAGGAACCCGTTTGTGGTTCCCCCGCCTCTGCCGAAGTGTGTATATCTGTGGACCTTGGCCAGCGGCAGAGCTAGGTAACAAGCCAAGGGAGCCGCTTCAGATAACGGCACGACAACTACGCTACAAGAGGATTACGGGAGGATAACTATTTAGTAACGGACCTCGCAGATGCGTGTGAGTGTCGCCTCTTTATGCTATGCGTGGGCTGTGGCACCATTGGCCGCCACTTCCCGGGGCTGACCGCGCAGGGTGGCCGGATTTCCGGGGGACCGCCGCCTGGTTCGAGGGGCCTGACTGGCCGAGACAGTGACAGCGGCCGGCCAGGGGGAGAGTGGTGTGGACGACAGGTCCCGCTAGTTCGTCTGGCGGGCGACGTTAGCGACAGTGAAGTTGCCGTAGCCCTGCAGGATGTCGCCCGGTGCAAGCCGCACGTCGCGAACCAGGCCCGCACCCTTGAGGACCGCACCGCGCTTCTCCGGCGGGCTGGACTGGAAATCCCCACCATCGGCAAGGACCACGGATTCGGCCTCGACGGTGCCCAGGATCTGCGACCCCGAACCGAGCACTGAGCGTCCCGTGACCACAGGGCCGTTAGCCAGGCGCGCACTGTCGCCAACGGCAACGGCGTCACCGCGGCCGGCCTTCAGCTGCACATTGCCGGGTCCCAGCGTGATCCCGGAGCCCAGGAGGATCATTCCGCCGTGTTCGGCGGAGACATAAGCACCCGGATAAAACACGTTGCGGTGGCCGATAACGCAGGAACTCTCAGCGTCGGCCTGCAGGACGACGCCGGGATAAAAAACATTTCCCTCGCCCAGCTGCACTTTTGCGGAAATGAGTGTTGACGAAGGGTCCAGGATCTGCTGCGTTGCGCACAGCTGCAACACTTCAGCGACGGTGAGGAAACCAAAATCCTGGCGAATACGGTCGGCATCGGTTCGCTGAGGAGTTGGCATGTATCTTCTCTTCCTTTGTCATCTGGCCGGAACGCAAAAATCAGCTGCAACCGGGAGCACTCCTAGCCTACCCGCCTCCGCCCGGGCATTGCCGCCAAGCAGCCACGGGAGGGGAACGAAGACTTCACACTGCAAACTAATACCGTCCCCGCAGCCGAATGCGCCATGATGTGACGGATAAAAGAACCGCCGCTGAGGCACAAAGATAAGGAACCCGGCCATGATCAGCCAAAATGCGGGCGGAAGCGTCCTTAATACCTGCCGGCTGATTCTCGAACCGTTGAACCCGGATCATGCCAAGGAAATGGTGCCCGTCCTCGAACACCCCGGGCTTTATGAATTCACCGGCGGCCATCCGCCCACACTGGAAGCACTGAGTCACCGTTATGTCCTCCAATCAGGCGGGGATCCGTCGGGCTCTGAAACATGGCTGAACTGGATCATCCGGGAGCAGGAAACCGGTTCAGCGGCCGGCTTTGTCCAGGCAACCGTTGCTGCCGGCGGTCATGCAGCGGACGTGGCTTGGGTCGTGGGTCAGAAACATCAGGGTCGAGGTTATGCCACCGAGGCGGCTTCGGCCATGGTGGACTGGCTGATCCAGCAGGGCGTGGGCAGGTTTTACGCCAGCATCCACTCCCGCAACGCATCATCGGCAGCGGTGGCCGCGCATCTGGGCATGGCACGGACAGGCCGGATGGACTCCGATGGCGAGGAGATCTGGCAGCTGGACCCGGGTAACGGGACCATGGCCACAACCGTTGATGCCTCGGCGGTGGATCAAATCCTGCAGGCCGCTGCGGCCCGGGAGGAGTTTTCCGGAACGATCCGGGTTTCCTGCGGCGGCAGCGTCCTCCACGAGGGGGCCCACGGTGTGGCTTCCCGGCGCTGGGACGTGCCGGTATCGCTGGACACACGATTCGACGTCGCATCCGTCACCAAGCTGTTCACCTCCGTGGCCGTGCTGCAGCAGGTGGACGCCGGGACGCTGGCA
The DNA here is from genome assembly GCF_009192735.1 of Arthrobacter gandavensis. Classification (GTDB taxonomy): domain Bacteria; phylum Actinomycetota; class Actinomycetes; order Actinomycetales; family Micrococcaceae; genus Arthrobacter_B; species Arthrobacter_B citreus. The sequence continues at coordinate 696,742 of NZ_VTFU01000001.1, read as the reverse complement.
CTGGATTTCCCCATTGGGCGGTTTGTGGACCTGGAGGGCACCCGGGTGGACCCGGGAATCACACTGGGCCAGCTCCTGAGCCACACCTCCGGCATCGGGGACGATGCCGACGAAGAAGCCGGCGAATCCTACGAAGACCTCTGGACGGACCGGCCGACCTATTCGGTCACCAAGACCGCTGACTTCCTGCCGCAGTTTGTGTATAGGGAGCCGAACTTCGCTCCGGGCACCGGTTGCCGCTACTGCAACTGCGGCTACATCCTCGCCGGGCTGGCGCTTGAAGCGGTGACCGGCATGACGTACCGGGACTACGTCCGGGAGTATGTGTTCGCTGCTGCGGGCATGCGGGATTCCGGGTTCTTTTCCATGCGGGAAGCCGTGCCGAACGTGGCCGAAGGGTGGGACCCGGTCCGTGATGACACGGGCGCGGTTATTTCCTGGCGGCAGAACATCTTCAGCTATCCGCCGGTGGGTTCCCCGGACGGCGGCGCCCACTCAACCTCCGGTGACCTTGTCCGCTTCCTCGATGCTGTCCGCGGCGGCAGGCTGCTGTCCGCCGGCTCGACTGCTGCGTTCCTGGCTCCGCAGGCCAAGCACTCAGACCGCGGCGGCGGTGAACTCCACTATGGCTATGGGCTGGAGTTCCAGCTGGATGCGCGGGGACAAGTGGGCCTGATGTACAAGGAAGGCATCAATGCCGGGGCCAGTGCGTTCCTGAGCTATTTTCCGGAATCGGATATCACCATGGCCCTCGTCGCCAACTCGGAGGACGGGGTCTGGGGCCCGCTCAAGGACATTCGGGCGCTGTTGCAGGGGAACTAGGACCGCAGGTACGCGAGGGTGGCGAGCACCCGGCGGTGCCCGCTGTCCGACTGGGCCAGCCCCAGCTTCGCAAAGATGTTGCCGATGTGCTTGCTGACGGCCGTCTCCGAGACTGAAATTGCCGAAGCGATGGCGGTGTTCCCGAGCCCTTCGGCGACCAGGCCCAGCACTTCGAATTCGCGGGGCGTGAGGGACCTGATGGGGTCGCGGTTGCTGCGCCTGCTAAAGAGCTGGGCGATGACGTCCGGGTCCATCACGGTTCCTCCGGAGGACACCCTCCGCAGTCCGTCCACGAATTCCCCGACATTGCCCACGCGTTCCTTCAGCAGGTAGCCCACGCCCTGGGCGCCGGAGGCCAGCAGCCTGCTGGCGTAGCGGTCCTCCACATAGGCGGACAGGACCAGAACGGGAAAATCTGGGACGCGTGAACGCAGTTCCAGGGCGGCCTTTAATCCCTCATTGGTGAAGGTTGGCGGCATCCGGACATCGAGGACGGCGCCGTCGGCCATTCCTGGCTCAAAGGATGCCAACAGGTCATCCGCGTTGTCCCAGGAGCCCACCACCTCAAAGCCCTCGCCACGGAGCAGCAGCTCCAACCCGGCGCGCAGCAGCGCGTCATCCTCGGCAATCAGAAGGCGCATGGCAGTTCCACCCTGACCGTCGTCGGGCCGCCAACAGGGCTGGTCAGCACCAGCCGGCCGCCAAAAGCCGCTGCCCGCCGGGCGATCCCGGCCAATCCGGTTCCGGAACCCTTCGAGTCCGCCGCATCGGCCGGGCCCACCCGTGCGCCTCCCCGGCCGTCATCAATCACCTGTATCACCAGGACATCCTCCCGCGGGGTTGATTCTGTTTGCAGCACCACGTCTATGCGTGACGCCTCGGAGTGCTTGGCCGCATTGGTCAGCGCCTCAGCCAGGACAAAGTACGCGGCCGACTCCACGGCCGCCGGTGCACGCTGAAGCCGGTCAACGTCCAGCGCACAGGGGATGGGGGACCGGCTCGTCAGCGCCGATGCCGCCCCGCCCAGGCCCAGCTCATCCAGCACCGGCGGATAAATATCGTGCACAGCGGCCCGCAGGCCCGCCAGCGCTTCGGACGCCGCATCCTGTGCCCTGCCGATGAACGGCACGGCGGCGGCCGGATCGGTCTCTGCCGCCCGCTGGGCCAGGCCGAGCATCATGACGACGCCGACCAGCCGGTTCTGTGCGCCGTCGTGGAGTTCCCGCTCAATGCGGCGAAGCTCTGCGGCATGGGCGGAGAGGGCACTGGCGCGTGCCGCGGAAAGCTCCGAGATCCGCTGTGAGAGGTCGGCGTATCGGCGGGGCGAAAGGATGGCCAGCGTCCCGGCGCTGATCCGCCGGGCCATCCAGGGCAGAAGGACCCACGCCGCAACCGCGTACACCGCGCCCAGCAGCATGGTCAGGACGGCCTCGCCCCAGCTCCGGATGGTCACGGTCAGTTCCAGCGGAGCGTCCGGCGGGAAGAGGGGCCAGAACGGGGCGGCCACTATATACAGCACGGCCCCCAGCGGCAGCACCAGTGCAAGAGCACCGGCCAGGAAGGCAAAGGCGCCGTGGAACAGAAGCCAGGAGAAGTCACGCTTGGACTCCGGGGCGCTCAGCAGAGCCGCCAGCTGGGCGAACGAGTACCGGCCGGCCAGACGGCGCCGGTCAAAGGGAATCACGGCGTTGGAGAACTTCGCGGCCCGGTCCTGCGCCTTGGCGGCGAGCCGGTCCAGCAGCTCCAGCAGGCTTGGAACCGCGTATAGCCCCACACCAAGCGCGATGAACGGAAGCAGCGCCAGGCCGGCGATCAGCACTCCCAGCCAGTAGCCGCCCTCACGCAGGAGGAACGCCGCATCCCGGAGACGGGTCTGCAGGCTGGCACGGCTTGGGAGTATCACCTGATGAATTATGCCCGAGCGCCCCGGCGCTGTTGGTATAGCCAGCTATACCCCAAACCGGCCTGTTGGCTGTATCGGCCCACGATGCGGATCTCCGTAGCGTCAATGGAAGGCAACGATTCCCACCGCACCTGAAGCCGTTAAAAGGAATGAATCCATGTTTTCCGATCCCACAGAGTTCACCGATCCGACCACTCCGGCAGCCCTCCAGCTGCAGCGCGTTTCAAAGAGCTACCGCTCCGGCAGCACCACCGTGCCGGCCCTCCGCGACATCTCCCTCGCGGTTCCCGCAGGAACCTTCACCGCCGTCATGGGCCCCTCCGGCTCCGGCAAAAGCACGCTCCTGCAGTGCGCCGCGGGACTGGATGTTCCGGACAGCGGACGGGTGCTGCTGGGAAGCACCGAGATCTCCGGGATGCGGGGCAAAGCGCTGACCCGTCTTCGCCGGGACCATGTTGGCTTTGTCTTCCAGTCCTATAACCTGCTGCCCCAGCTGTCGGTGGCCCGGAACGTTACCCTGCCGCTGCTGCTGGCCGGACGGGAAACCGACGACGCGTGGCTCGAGTACGTGCTGGAGGCAGTGGGGCTCGCCGGGCTGGGGGAGCGGAAACCGCAGGAGCTTTCCGGCGGCCAGCAGCAGCGGGCCGCCATTGCGCGGGCCCTGATCACCCGGCCCGACGCCGTTTTCGCCGATGAACCCACCGGTGCGCTCGACTCCGGGACCGCCCGCCAGGTGCTGAACCTGCTCCGGCACACCGTTTCGGTCCTCGGACAAACAGTTGTCATGGTCACCCACGACCCCGTGGCTGCCGGCCACGCGGATACCGTCATTTTCCTTGCCGATGGACGGCTCGACGGCAGCATGACCGGAGCCACCGCCCTCGATGTCAGCGAACGCATGGCCAACCTGGGGGAGCACTGAAATGTTTTCTCTTGCCAAAGCATCGATTCTGCACCACCGCGGCGGCTTCGCCGGAGTCTTCGTGGCCGTTTTCCTGTGCTCCGCGCTGATCACCGCCATGGGCGTCCTCATTGAATCCGGGATGCGCGGCGGCATCGCCGCCCAGCGGTTCCAAGGAGCCGACGTCGTCGTGGGCGCCCCGCAGTCATATCCCGTCGTGGAGGACATGGACGCTCCCTTCGCCGAGCGCGTCCTGCTTCCCGAAGACACGGCAGCCCGGATTGGCGCCGTGCCGGGAGTTGAGCGCGCGATCGGCACCGTGGAGATCCCCCTGGTGACGGCGGACGGCACCGCTGTGACCGCCGCGGGGTGGGAAGCCGCCGCCCTCGCTCCCTATGCCCTGGGCTCCGGAACTGCTCCGCTCCTGGAGAAGGAAGTGGCCGTTGACGAGTCCTTCAACCTGGACCCCGGCAGCACCCTCATCCTGACCCACGGCGGTGAGCCGTCCGAGTACACAGTGTCCGGCGTTGTCTCCCCGGAACCCGAAGCCGAAACCCGTCCCGCCGGTCCCGCCGTTTTCCTCAGCGCCGAAGGGGCGGCAGCACTGTGGCCGCACGGCGGCATGGTGTCCACGGTGGGGGTGATTGCAGACCCCGGCGTCCGTCCCGCAGAACTGGCCGCCCACATTGAGTCCCAGACCGACGGCGTGGTGGGCTATACGGGGGACCGGCGGGGTGATGTGGAGAACCTGGGTGGGTCCGCTGCCCGTTCCACGCTGCTGGTCTTCAGCGGATCCCTGGCCGGCGTTGCCGTGATGACCGCCGTGTTTGTGACCGCCGGTACCCTGTCCCTGTCTATTTTGGGACGGCGCCGTGAGTTCGCGATGCTGCGCGCGGTGGGGGCAGGAACCAACCAGGCACTGGGCTTGGTGGTCCGCGAAGTCCTGCTGGTTTCCGGAGCAGCCGCAGTGGCGGGTGCCGCACCCGGATTTCTCCTCGCCAGGTTTCTGGGCAACCAGTTTGCCGCAGCCGGTGTGATTCCCGAGGACTTCCGCCTGGCCTTCAGCCCGCTGCCGGCGCTCGCAGCTGTGCTGATCAGCGTCGGCGCCGCTGTTGGTGCTTCATTGGTTGCCGCCCGCGGGACGGTCCGGACGGCACCAACAACAGCCCTTCGTGAGTCAGTGACGGAAAAATCCGGCTTGGGCCGTGTACGCGTCATTACCGGGCTGGTTTTGCTGGCATCCGGTCTCGTTGCCTCCCTGCTGCCAATGGCGTTCCCGGGCACCGCCGGACTCGCAGCGGCAGCATCCAGCATTCTGCTGCTGATCATCGGCGCGGGTGTGCTGGGCCCGTGGCTGGTGTCGGGACTCATGAAACTGGTGCAGCCGCTGGTCCGCCGCAGCGCATCGGCGTCGTTGATCCTGGCGGAGGCCAATGCCAGCGCCTTCCCGCGCCGCCTCGCAGCAGGAATCATTCCGCTGGCGCTGGCCATTGCCCTTGGGTCGGTGCAGTTCTTCATGCCAACAACCGTGGCGGCCGAGGCCGGGAGGCAGTCCCGCGAGGGGGTGGTGGCCGGGTATCTGGTCAGTGCTCCGGGCTCCGGGATTTCGGCGGATCTGGCGGACAAGGTAGCCGGGCTGCCCGGAGTGGAAGCGACATCACCCGTGGCCCGGTCCGCCATCCTCGCCAAGGCGGCCTTTATGGGCCTGGAGGACGGAGTGCAGCCCTACGCTGTCCAGGGCCTGGCGCCGCAGGACCTCTCCGGAACACTGGACCTCGGAGTGGCGGAGGGCTCGCTGGACCGGCTGGCCGAACCGGGAACGGTGGCACTGAGCGCCGATCTGGCCCGGGAATCCGGCATGGCGCCCGGAGATGACTTCTCCTTCCACTTCGGCGACGGAACGGAGGCGACCGCCGCCGTCGTCGCCACCTATGAGCGAGGGCTGGGCTTCGGCGACGTTGCGATGGCCAATGACACCCTTCTCAGCCACACCACCACTGGCCTGAACGACTACCTGCTGGTCACCGCGGAGGATGGCGCGGATCCGGCAGCCCTGACCGCCGCAGTGGACGAACTGGGCCTCACGGTTTTGGACCGGGAGGCGCTCGGGGCCGCCGGCGCGGCGGAGCGGAACGCCGATTCATGGGTCTCCATCCTCGCCATGCTGGTCCTGCTGGGATACCTCGGAATATCCGTGGTCAACACCCTGGTGATGGCAACTGCACGACGCCGCCCCGAACTGTTGCTGCTCCGCACCCTGGGAGCCACTGATGCCCAGCTGCGGCGGATGACCAGGCTGGAATCGGCTGTGGCTGCGGTGGCCGCCGTCGTCTTGGGAACGGTGCTGGCGGTGCCGCCTCTGATGGGCATTGCCTTTAGCGTCTCCGGACAGCCGGTGCCGACGATTCAGCCGGTGGCTTACCTGCTGCTCGCCGGCATCACCGCCCTACTGGGCATGGGGTCGGTGGCCGTGGCCACCCGTGCCGCGCTGCGCCCGGAGCGAACCGGCTGACGGCCGGCGTCCGGCGGAAACCGGCGGTGCGGCGGCTTCGGCTGCCGCACCGCCGCGTGCTGCACGGGCTCAGGAGACGGACAGGCACGGATAAGATGGCAGACCGGGCAAGACCCAACAAATACCCCACCCTGAACAGGACTCCTCACTTTTGAGCATCGACCCCCCTTCCGTAGTCTCCTCCAAACCGCCGCGCGGGACGCGGACCCCGTCACCCGACGCCCTGGACCCGCGCACCAAGACCGTGATCGGGCTCCTGCTGGTCTCGTCCTTCGTGGTGATCCTGAATGAAACCATCATGAGCGTGGCCCTGCCGCGGCTCATGGCGGACCTGAGCATCACCGCTTCCACTGCCCAGTGGCTGACCACGGGCTTCATGCTCACCATGGCTGTGGTCATTCCGGCCACCGGTTTCCTGCTGCAGCGTTTCTCCATGCGCGGCCTGTTCATGACGGCCATGTCGCTGTTCAGCATCGGAACCCTGCTTGCCGCAACGGCACCCGGTTTCGGGATGCTGCTGGCCGGACGGGTCACCCAAGCCGGCGGAACCGCCATCATGCTCCCACTGCTGATGACCACGGTCCTGAACGCTGTCCCTGCCCACCGGCGCGGGCGGATGATGGGCACCATCTCCATTGTCATTGCAGTGGCCCCGGCCATCGGCCCCACTGTTTCCGGCATCATCCTCAGCGTCCTCGACTGGCGCTGGATGTTCTGGCTGGTCCTGCCCATCGCCGTGCTGTCCCTGCTCGTGGGGGCGATGAAGGTCCAGAACCTCACCGACCCCAAGAGCGTTCCGTTCGATGTGCTTTCCATTGTGCTGTCCACGATCGCCTTCGGCGGACTGATCTTCGGACTGAGCAGCATCGGGGAAGCGGCACAAGGCGACGCCCTGATGCCGCTGTGGATTCCCCTGACCGCCGGTGCTGCGGCCATGGCCGGCTTCATTGCCCGCCAGCTGGTGCTGCAGCGCACCGACCGTGCCCTGATGGATTTGCGCACGTTTGCCAGCAAGCCGTTTGTTGTCGCGATTGTCCTGGTCCTGGTCAGCATGATGGCCCTGTTCGGCTGCCTGATTGTCCTGCCCCTGTACCTGCAGACAGTCCTCGGGCTGACCACGCTGAACACCGGCCTGCTGCTGCTGCCCGGAGGCGCCGTGATGGCCATCCTTTCACCCATCGTGGGCGGGCTGTTCGACAAGTTCGGTCCCCGCCCCCTGGTCATACCCGGTGCCGTGGTCCTCAGCGGCGCCCTGTGGGGCATGACAACCCTGGACCAGAACAGCCCGGTTGCCGTGGTGATCCTGCTTCACTGCCTGCTGAACACCGGGCTCGGGTTCATCTTCACCCCATTGTTCACTTCGGCTCTGGGATCCCTGCAAAAATCGCTCTATTCACATGGCAGTGCGATCATCAACACTCTGCAGCAGCTCGCGGGCGCTGCCGGCACCGCGGTCTTCATCACCCTGATGACCACGGGTACAGCGGCAGCGGTCAACGACGGCATGGCCGCCGTTCCGGCCGCAGCCGCCGGGGTGCACACAGCATTCTTCTGGGGTGCGGTTATCTCGCTTGCAGCGGTGGCGGCGTCATTCCTGGTTCGCCGGCCCACGAATGAACTGCCGGATGGCATAGCCATCCACTAGGGGATCCGGCGCGCGGTCCCGGCTGTTTCTTTTACCGCCGGGACCGCTTGCCGGAATACTTTTGCATACCGTCGGGCAGAATGGGCCGTTGACCCTATTTCATTGGAACGCTTCGGCTAAACTGCTTTGAAGGGGTGGTCCAGAATTATATGAATAAGGAACAAGACCACGTGGCTCAGAGAAAACAAGTCCTACTGATTGATGACCTCACCGGTGACGACGCACAGGAAACTGTGAAGTTCGCGCTGGATGGCACCCAATACGAAATCGACCTGACAACGGAGCACGCCGCTGAACTCCGCGAGAAGCTGAACCCGTATCTTTCCAGCGGGCGGCGTCTGCGGGGCGGAACTTCCAGCCGGGGCACCAGGCGTGAAACAGCGCCGCGCAGTGATGACAGCCGGAAGATCCGTGAATGGGCTATTGCCAACGGCTTTAAGCCAAGTGCGCGCGGACGGATCAGTCAGGAAATTCGAGAAGCGTACAGCGCCGCTCATTAGTTTCTTTCCCGCCGTTTCCGGCGGCGGACCGGGCGGGGGCAGTTTCCCTGGGGGCGTGACTGTCCCTGCCCGGGAGCAATGGCGTGTTGACCGCCCTATTGCCGAGCGGGCGGGTGCCTGTTATTTTGCGGACTGATTTCCCTGCCTGTCATTAGGGTGCCAGTCATTTGGTTGCCTGTCATTTGGCGACGCGGGCGGCCATATTTCGCCGTCCCCGCGTCATATAACGCGCCGCTGGAGTTTCAGCTCGGCCTGCCGCATGCTGGTTCCAGCCCCTCCGCACGGCGCCCGGCTTCAGCCGGAGAGGGGGCGCACCTGCGCCGCCGGTGGACGGAAAGAACTGCGTCCACACCATCCAGAGCAGCTGAGAGACCTGCCTCCGCGACGCTGCAGCTTCCCCCGGATATTCCATCCGGAACGGTGCTAATGGCAGGAACGATGGAAGGAATATCCCATGACAGCAGTACGTATTTCCACCAGCCATGCAGGATCGCTGCCGCGCACTCCCGAACTGATAGCGGCAAATGCCGCCCGGACGTTCGCCGATGACGGTTTCACGCTTGAACGGACCCCGGAGTTTGAAGCACTATTGTCCGCGGCCGTCACAGACCTGGTGCAGCGCCAGAAGAATCTCGGTATAACCATCCCGGGCGACGGCGAATACGGTAAGGCCATGTCCAACGCCGTGGACTACGGCGCCTGGTGGACCTACAGCTTCCAGCGCACTTCCGGCCTTGAACTGACGGAATTCAACCCCATCACCGCGGGGCCGGTCCGCAGCGAAGCTGGCAGTATTCGTTTGACCTCTTTTGCCGACAGACGGGACTGGACCCGATTTGCCGCCGCTTATGCTGATCCGGAAAGCGGCATTCACCTTGGCCGGAACGCCACTGCTTTTCCCACGGCAACCGGCCCCATCAGCTACAGCGGCCACGAAGCCCTCGCCGCGGATATAGCTAACCTCAAAGCGGGATTGGCGGCCGCGGACCTTCCGACGGGGTTTATCACCGCCCTGTCACCGGGCTCGGCCAGCAGAATCGGCAACGAGTACTACACGAGCGAAGAAGAGTTTATTTGGGCTTGGGCCGACGTTCTGCGGGAAGAATACAAGGCCATCGTTGACGCCGGGCTCACTGTGCAGATTGATGATCCCTCCGTTGCGGAAAACTGGGACCAAATCAACCCGGAGCCAAGCGTCGAGGATTATCAGCGGTTCACTCAAATCCGGATCGATGCGCTGAACTATGCCCTGCGCGGGCTTCCCGAGGACCAGGTCCGCTTCCACGTCTGCTGGGGTTCGTGGCATGGTCCGCACACCACCGACATTGCGTTTGCAGACATCGTGGACCTGGTGCTGGGAGTGAATGCGGGCTCCTACTCCTTCGAGGCTGCGAACGTGCGCCACGAACATGAGTGGACGATTTGGCAGGACAAGCAGCTTCCCGATGGAAAGGTCCTGGTCCCGGGGGTGGTTTCCCATGCCACCAATGTGGTGGAGCACCCGGAACTGGTGGCGCAGCGGATAGAGCGTTTCGCCTCATTGGTCGGTCCGGAGAATGTCGCCGCCGGCACCGACTGTGGATTGGGCGGCCGGCTCCATCCGGACATCGCTGTCGCCAAGCTTGAGTCGCTGGGGCGTGGTGCTGAAATAGCCGCGGACCGGCTGTCCCGCCGGGTCTCCGCCACCCCTTGACGGGCTCCCCGGGGAGCGCCATACTCGGTCACTAAGCGTTTAGTTAGTTGACCGTGATTCTTTCCCCGAGGCGATGGAGCCGTTATGACGACCACCGAGACCGTCCCTGCCCCTTCCGATCCGAATGCCGTGGTTGATTCGAACGCAGTGTTTAATCCAAACGCGGTGTTTAACCCAAACGCCGTGCAGGACGTCGACAGCGACCTGTATCTCCTGGACAACCTGCTCGACGAGGAGACCAAGGACGTACAGGCCAGGGTCAGGGAGTTTGTGGACCGGGATCTGCTGCCCGTCATCAACGACTATTGGGAGCGTGCTGAAGTTCCCTTTGAACTGGTGCCCAAGCTCGCGGCACTGAACATCGCCGGCGGAACCATCAAGGGATACGGATGCCCCGGGCTGAGCCGGATGGCGGCTTCGGTTGCGGCGGCGGAGCTGGCACGCGGAGACGGATCGATCAACACCTTCTTTGGTGTGCATTCCGGCCTGGCCATGGGCAGCATCGACATGCTCGGAAGTGAGGAGCAGAAACAGCGCTGGCTGCCCGCCATGGCCCGGTTCGACAAAATCGGGGCGTTTGCCCTGACCGAACCGGGCCATGGCTCCGACTCGGTATCCCTCGAAACCTCAGCCCGCCGCGAAGGCGACACCTACGTGCTGAACGGCAGCAAGCGGTGGATCGGCAACGCAAGCTTCGCCGACGTCGTCATCATCTATGCCCGGGACGAAGCCGACAACGCAGTAAAGGCCTTCGTGATGGAAAAGGACGCCGACGGCCACCATCCGGCGGGGTACAATGCCGAGGTCATTACCGGAAAGATGGGCAAGCGCGCCGTCCTGCAGCCGAACATCGTGATTGAGGATCTGCGGATCCCTGCGGCGAACCGGCTGGAAAACTGCAACTCATTCAAGGACGTCAACAAGGTCCTGGCGGCAACCCGCGGGGGAGTGGCATGGGAGGCGCTGGGCCATGCCGTGGCCGCCTACGAAATAGCCGTGGCCTACGCGAAGACCCGGGTTCAGTTCGGCAAGGAAATCGGCCGGTTCCAACTGGTGCAAAACAAGCTGGCCAACATGCTGGCCCAGCTGACCGCCATCAAGCTGACCTGTTTTCGGCTCAATGAACTGGCGGATCAGGACCTCATGACCAGCCCGATGGCGTCCATGGCGAAAATGTTCGCCGCCCGGCAGGGCCGCTGGATCTGCTCAGAGGCGCGGGACATCATGGGCGGCAACGGCCTGCTCCTGGAGAACCATGTGGCCCGCCACCTGACGGACATGGAGGTGGTGTTCACCTATGAGGGGACCGACACCATGCAGTCTCTGATCCTGGGCCGGCACATCACGGGGTTCTCCGCCTTCGCCTAGGATAGGCGCCATGACGGATTGGGATGACGTGCTGGCGGCTGTTGCAGCGGTAATCGGGGGAGACAAACCCGGCGGCCGGCGGTTGCTGACCGAATGCTGGAACAACACCTCGGCCGAGGACCACGGTCAGCGGTGCGTCCTGGCGCACTACCTCGCCGACGTTCAGGATGACGTGGACACGGAGATCCATTGGGATGAAACCGCCCTTCAGGAACACGGGTTCCTGGCCGACGGCGATCTTGCTCCGGTTGGCATTCCGGCGGTCAAAGGCATGCTTCCGTCCCTGCATTTGAACCTGGGGGATGCGTACCTGCGCCGCGGCCGGGCCGCCCTGGCCCGCGAACACCAGCTGGCCGGGCAGGCGCATGCCGGGCACCTGCCCAAGGACGGCTACGGCGCCATGATCCGTTCCGGCCTGGACAACCTCGGGCTGCGGATCGCTTCCGCCGGTGTCTGAGGCTCAGCTCTTTCTCAAGCCTGCGGAGCAGCCCCCAGCATGCGAAGGGCCATCACGCTGTGGTGCTCACCGATTTCGGCGGCGCTAAGGCGACCATCGCTTCGGTACCAGCGTGCGACGTCGATGCACAGGGACAGCAGGGTGACCACAGCCATGTTCGCGTCAGGGACATCGAAGACACCCTGTCCCAGCCCGTCCTCCACTATCCGGCGGAATTCGTCCTCCACCTGGTGGCGCATTGTGAGAACGTCACCGAGGTGTTCTTCGCTCAGGGCCGGCAGTTCAAAGTTCACCACCCGGGACTTGGTGTGATTGGCGGCCTGCCACTCCACCAGGCTTCGGACCAGGGCGCTCATTTGCTCCACGGGCCCCTCGACGGAAGCCGTGCTGGCGCGCACCAGTTCCAAGGTCCGTTCGTGGCCCACCTTGGAGATGCAGTAGAGCAGGTCTTCCTTGGACTTGTGGTGCACATAGACGGCTCCGGACGTTACTCCGGCGCCGGAAGCGATGTCCCGCGTGGTTGTTCCGTGGAACCCTTTGGAAGCAAACGCCTCAGTGGCGGAGTCCAGCAGGCGCTGGGCGGTGTCGGTCATGGCCTTGCTCCATTCGGCGGGTGTCCCATCGCATACTAAGCGATCAGCAACCAGCCTAACAGCGGCTATTTCACCCGAAGCCCCACCACCCGCCCGGTGTTCCCCGACGCAGGATCCATCACCTCAGGCCACTGCGCGGTCATCATGAACAGCAGGCCGCCGTCGTCGCCGCCGGCAGCGCAGGAGAAGCATCCCTGCTCCAGCTGCACTGTCTGCAGGACCTCACCGCCGTGCCGGACATGCACACAGCGTTCCCCCGGCACTTCGGCAAACTAGATGCCGCCGTTGCCATCCCAGCAGATGCCGTCCGGCGCACTGCCCTCCACTCCGGCCCACACACCGTCCGGATCCAGTCCGCCGTCATCCCGGATCCGGAAGGATGTGAGGCGTCCGGCGTTGGATTCCGCCACCACCAGCGTGGCACCGTCGCCGGACACCAGCATCCCGTTGGGAAAGGCCAGCCCGTCGGCAACCTTTTGCGCTGACCCGTCCTGGCGGATCAAAGCGATCACGCCGTTGTCCTGCGCCTCTCCGGCGTAGTCGTACCCGATGCCGTTGACGTAGATGTTCCCGGAGGGATGCACGGCAATTTCGTTCCACGGAAACTCGGAAATGCCGCGCAAGTCAGCAACAGGAACAAGGCCGGCATGGGGAACTTCCAGCAGGACGGTGCCGTCCGCCCCGGAAACGACAGTCAGCCGTCCGTCCGGGAGCCAGTCAAAGCTAATGGGAAAGGACGGCACAGCGGTCACCCGGCGGAGATTGCCGTCGCCGTCCAGCGCGGAGATGGTGCCGGCCATCCAGTCGGCGAACCACAATTCATTTCCGTGCCAGCGGGCCGATTCCCCCATTCCGAGCCCGGACGCGAGCGTTGTCACTTCCGTCATCGTGGACACCTCTTTCAGACCGAAGGGCGGTTGAGGTTCTGAGTGGCTTTCAGTATGCAGCTGTGGCCGCCCCCGGGAACAGGGGCAGCGGAGTAACCGGGAAGAGCGCCCGGCCGCACCGGCTAAACCGGATAAGATGAGTGGCTGGTCAATGGGCGCAGTACTTCCGGCCGGTCCTCCGGGCCGCCGGTGCCGGACACCAGTTTCATCCCCGAAAGGACACTCCCCGAATGAGCCTGATCCGGCTGCAGGACGTCAACGTTGGCTTCGACAAGACCCAGATCCTGCGCGAGGCTTTCTTCCGCCTTGAGCCGAAGGACCGGGTTGGCCTCATCGGCAAGAACGGTTCAGGCAAGTCCACGCTGCTCAAGCTGATCCTGGAACAGATTGAGCCCGACTCCGGCACAGTCTCCGTGGACCAGGGACTGAAAATCGGTTACTTCTCGCAGTTCTCCGAGCTGAACGGCGAGTCCACCATTACTGAAGTGCTGGATGCCCTGTTTGTGGAGATCAAGGCCGTTGAAGCGGAGCTCGCCGCCATCGACGAGACCCTCGGAACCGACCCCGCGCCAAAAGTCATGGATAAGCTGATCGGCCGCCAGGCCGAACTGTTCGAGTCCATGGACCGGCTGGACGGCTGGGACTATCCGCGCCGCATCGACGCGGCGCTGACCACCCTGGGCTTCAGTGAGGCCCACCGCACCTGCCCCATCGACGCCCTCTCCGGCGGCTGGCGCAACCGCGCGGCCCTGGCGAAAATCCTGCTTGAGGCGCCGGACGTGCTGCTCCTGGATGAACCCACCAACTATCTCGACGTCGCCGGCGTCGAGTGGCTGGAAGGCTGGTTCCGCGACTTCCGCGGCGCCGCCGTCGTCGTATCCCACGACCGTAAGTTCCTGGATGCCGTAGTCACCCGCATCATCGAGGTGGAGAACTACCACCTGCATGAATACTCCGGAAACTTTGCCGAGTATGTGATCCAGAAGCAGTTCAGGCTCAAGGCGCTGGAATCGCAGTTTGTGCATGAGTCCGAACTGCTGGCGTTTGAGGCCGAGGGCATCTCGGACCGCCGTGAGGCCGCCAAGGCCGGCAGCGGCGCGCTGGGCACGAAGCTGGCCAAGATCAAGAAGGCCCGTGCCCCGCGCCCCGTGGACCAGATCATCACCGAGATCTACGGCGGCCTGCATGTGAAGGACAACCTGTGCCGGGTGGAATCCCTGGAAAAGTCCTACGGGGAGAAAACCCTGTTCAGCGGACTGAGCTTTGAAATCCGGCGGGGTGACCGCCTGGTGGTGCTCGGGTCCAACGGAAGTGGAAAGACCACGCTGCTGCGGGTTTTGACCGGAGAGGAAAAGGCCGACGCCGGCAAGGTCGCCTGGGCGAACGGGGCCCGGATAGTTTCCTACAACCAGGTCCTCGCGGAGCTCGACGACGCCGACACCGTCACCCACGCGGTGAACGCCATGCCGGACAGCCTGGCCCTGACCGCCACCAAGAAGTCGGTCAACCGATTCCTGACGATGTTCCAGTTCTCCGAAGCGGACCTGAAGCAGAAGATCGGCAACCTCTCCGGCGGACAGAAGGCGCGCGTCGCCATGGCCCAGTGCCTGCTGTCCGGCGCTTCAGTCCTGCTGCTCGACGAGCCCACGAACCACTTGGACCTCTCCAGCACGCAGGTGATGGAACGGGCGCTGCTGCATTTCCCCGGAGCCGTGGTGGTGGTCAGCCATGACCGGTTCTTCACCGACAAGATCGCTAACCGGCACCTGGTGTTCGGTGCCGACGGCGCCGCCCCGGGCGAGATCGACCTGCGGGTCGCGTAACACCCGCCGGTCCGGCTGCCTGATCCAACCGCCGGTCCGTTTGCAGTGCGCCCGGACCGGCGGCGTTCCGGCTCCGTTTTACGCCGTCCGCTGCCTTACGCAGTGTGACCTGGCTGTGCCGTCATATGGCCGAAAAAGCGTCATATGACGGCGGCTTACCCCGCACGACGTCTTCTGCGCGGAATCTTCCCTCCTGCCCTAGCATGGAGTCAGCAATCAAGAGTTCCAGCCATCGGCCCTGGCCGGCTGGACAGCAACCCTCTCGCCGTAGCGGGGTGCTCCAGGTGATGATTCGGCCGGCGGGCACCTGCCCGGCCCGGCAAGTACGGCGTCTCCGCTGCTCCGGCAGCGCCCCCGGGGCGCCATGATCCCGCAGAGGCACACCCGATGAATCGATGTCCCCGCTCCACCAGCTAGGTTTCTGAACCGGCCCGATTTGGCTTGCCCTGCCCGGCTTCGGCATGCCCGGCCATGCCGCCTTCCGCAGCGCGCGCCCTGCGCCACTTTTCCCTGCGCCACTTTTCCCTGCGCCACTTTTCCCTGCCCGTGCTTTTCCCTGCCCACGGGCCGCCCTTCCCTGCCCGCCGGACTCTGTTGCCGGCCCCTCCATCGAGAAAGCAGCGCCATGAAACTCAACCGGAAACATCCGGCTTCCGCCCGTGCTTTGCCCCTGCTGGTCCTGTCAGTATTGACGGCCGTCCTCGCCTCCGGCTGCAGCCAGCCCGGCAACGCCACCGAATCCACTGACAAGCGCGGCGGAGAGGTGGTTTACCTCGACGCCGAACTGTCCTCCAATACACAGCTCCAAAGCAGCGGCACCTGGCAGGACAGCGCCTACATCCAGAACATCACGGACCGGTTGATCTACCGGGACCCCGAAACACTGGAGCTGAAACCGTGGATCGCTGAGGAATGGACCGTCAGCGATGACGGACTCACTTACACGTTCGTGATCCGGGATGGTGTTACTTTCAGCAACGGCCAGGTCCTGGACGCCCAGGCGGTCAAGCGCAATCTGGACTGGCAGGCCGCGGGGGACAGCGAAAAGGGCATCCCGGCCAATAACTGGTTCCCCAAAGTGTCGGCGGTAACGGCCGACGACGCGTCCCGGACCGTTACGGTGCAGCTCACGGCCCCGCACGCCCCCTTCCTTAACGTGCTGTCATTCTGGCGGACCAGCCTGGTCGCTGATGAAACGATCAACGCACCGATTGAAGCCCAGTCCCAGTTAACCGGCATCATCGGCAGCGGTCCCTTCACTGTGGAATCCGAAAAGTACGGCGAGGAAATCGTCCTGGCCCGGCGGGACGGATATGCATGGGCCCCGCCCGACCTGGAGAACCAGGGCGAGGCATATCTGGACCGCATCACCATCATTCCGGTGACCGAAGACAGCGTGCGGCTTGGCTCGCTGCGTGCCGGCGAGGCGGACCTGATCCGTTACATCCAGCCGAGCGAGGAGAAGACCCTGACCGCGGCCGGACTCGAAGTGGTCAGTGTTCAGGGTGTGGGCAACTCCAACGTCTGGGATCTGCGGCAGTCCGCGCCGTTCCTGGAGGACGTGCGGGTGCGCCAGGCGCTCCAGCACGGAATCGACCGGGACCAGATCATTTCCGACCTGTATACGGAGAACTGGAACAAAGCCACCAGCATCCTCACTCCCGGGTCCCTGGGGTACAAGGATGAATCGGAGAAGCTGGCGTTTGACCCGGACAAATCCAACCAGCTGCTGGACGACGCCGGCTGGACCGGACGGGATGCGGACGGGTTCCGCACCCGGAACGGAGAGCAGCTGCACATCCTCACGTACGTTGACGTGTACGACAGCACGTCCAAGCCCCTGTTCCAGCTGATCCAGTGGCAGCTCAAGCAACTGGGCGTCAACCTGGAAATCAAGGAAACTGACTACGCCAACTACTCCACGGTGCTGGCCGACCCATCGGTGGGCGCACGGCGCAATGGCTGGCCGGAGGCGGATCCGATCCGGCTCACCGTCAACTATTCCAGCGAGTACCTCAATGCCTTCAACCTGCAGCAGCCCGATGCAGAACTGGACGCCCTGCTGGCCGAGCAGCTGACAGCCACCGACGCCGATGTCCGCAGCGGGATCATCGGCAAAATCCAGGACCACGTCATCGACTCCGCCTACGCGCTCCCCATCCTCGATGACTCCCAGGTGTTTGCTTTGCAGCCCACCCTACACGGACTGTCCTTCGGTGCGGAGGCCCGCCCGTCCTTTTACGAAACCTGGACGGAAACCAAATGAGGAACGCGTCCGGCCCCGGTTTCATCGCCGCCCGCATCGGGCAGTCGCTTCTGGTGGTCGCGTTGACCTACGTGTTTGTGTACTTCATCCTCTTCGCCCTGCCCGGCGACCCCATCGGCAGCCGCATCAACAACCCGCTGAATCCCATCCCGGAAGAGCAGGCGGCCGCCATTACCGCCTACTACAACTTGGACCGGAATGTGCTGGAACAGTTCTGGATTTCGGTGACCCGCCTGTTCCAGGGCGACCTGGGCTTCTCGCTGGCCACCGGCCGGCCGGTGGCGGACCTGATCACCCAGGGACTGGGCGAGACGGTGGCACTGGCGGCAGCCGCCCTGGTCCTGGCCCTGGCCCTGTCCCTGGCGATTGCCGCCGCCGCCGTGCTGGCGCCGTGGGGAGCGGTCCGCCGGCTGGCCGGCGCCTTCCCGGTGCTGTCCCTGTCCACCCCGAGTTTTCTGGCCGGGCTGCTGCTGCTGCAGGTTTTCGCCTACCAGCTCGGTTGGTTTTCCTCCATCCGGGATGAGGGTGCCAAGTCGCTGCTCCTGCCCGCGGTGACGCTGGCCTTCGGTGTCAGCGCACCAATCACCCAGGTGCTCATCCGCGGGCTGCGCAAAGCGTACGGCGATCCTTTCGTCACTGTCCTGCGCGCCAAGGGGGTGTCCGAGGGCCGGATCTTCAGTTCCCATGTGCTGCGCAACGCCTCGATTCCCGCGCTTACCCTGTTCGGGCTGACCGTCGGCGAGCTGCTGGCCGGTTCAGTCATTGCGGAGGCTGTGTTCAACCGGTCCGGACTGGGCTTCGTGACGGAGCAGGCAGTACGGGCGCAGGACGGACCGGTGGTGCAGGCTGTGGTCATGCTGGTGGCCATTATCTTCACCACCATCAATCTCCTCACCGACCTGCTGTATCCCGCCGTTGATCCGCGGATGGCCCGCCGGCGGAACCAGCGACAACCAACCACCGGTTATCCGCCGGCCGCTGCGCCGGCCATCGAACGGCCGTCCACCGTATCGGAGGCTCTGGCCCGATGAGCTCACCACTGATAAACCAGACTGCCCCGCCGTCAACCCGCAAGAAACGGATCATCGAAAAAGCCCGGACGACGACGCCGGGAGACTGGTTGGCGCTGGGCTTCCTGCTGCTCCTGCTGGCAGCCATAGGGGTCCCGCAGCTGCTGACGCCGTTCGATCCGCTGGAGGCATCCCCGGGGAACACCCTGCTGGCCCCCACACCGGCGCATCCCTTTGGCACCGACTACCTCGGCCGTGACCTGCTGGCCCGGGTCATTCACGGAGCCGCCCAAACCATAGGCGCATCCCTCATTGCCGTGGCCATTGGGCTGGGAGCCGGATCGGTGCTGGGACTCGTCGCGGCATACTTCGGGTCATGGGTGGACACGGTGGTCAGCCGCATTGTCGATGTCCTGCTGTCCATTCCCGGATTGCTGCTTTCCATGATGGTGGTGGTGGCGCTGGGGTTTGGCACCCTGAACGCCGCGATCGCCGTCGGCATTGCCTCAGTGGCCACCTTTACCCGCCTGATGCGCTCAGAGGTACTGACGGTGCGGAACCTGACCTTCGTGGAAGCTGCCCATCACATTGGTGCCAGGCCCGCCACTGTGCTGTTCCGGCATGTGCTGCCAAACTCCTACACTGCCGTGCTCTCCATGACGGCCCTGCAGTTCGGGTCGGCCATCCTGTGGATCGCCGCGCTCAGCTTCCTGGGCTACGGGACCCCGCCGCCGCATCCCGAATGGGGGCTGCTGGTCTCGGAAGGCCGCGAATACATTGTTTCTTCCCCCTGGCTGACGCTGCTGCCCGGCCTGGTCATTGTCCTGACGGTACTGTCCATCAGCCGCGTCAGCGCCCTCTTCCACGACACACGTGAGGTATCCGAATGAGCACATCACCGGCTCTTGAACTGCGCGGACTGAGCGTTGCCTACGGGCAGGGTTCCTTGGCCGCCAACGTCGTCCACGGGGCGGATCTGCGCCTGGAGCGAGGCCAGACGCTGTCCCTCGTGGGCCAGTCCGGCTCCGGAAAAAGCACGCTCGCGCTGGCCGCCGGAGGGCTCCTGCCAGCCAGCGGCCGGATCACCGCCGGCACCGTGCATATGGGCGGGGAAGACGTTACGCACTTCAACCGCCGGCAATGGCGGCGGCTGCGCGGCACCGGCGTGGGCTACATTCCACAGGATCCGCTCAGCTCCCTGGATCCCCTGCAAACCGTGGGTGCCCAGCTGGGGCAGGCGCTGCGGCTCCACACGGGCACGCCGGCCGCCGGCATCGCAGCGGAGGCCGCCGCCCTGCTCGCCAAGGTGGGAATCCACCATCCGGAACAACGGGTCCGGTCCTATCCGCATGAGTTGTCCGGCGGCCAGCTGCAGCGGGTGCTCATAGCCATCGCGATTGCCGGCCGGCCGCAGCTGCTGATTGCTGATGAGCCGACTTCCGCGCTGGACGTCACGGTGCAGAAGACAATTCTTGACCTGCTCGCCGAGCTGCAGGCCGACCTGGGCCTGGCAGTCCTCTTCATCACGCACGATCTGGCACTGGCTGCAGACCGCAGCGACACACTGGCAGTCCTGAATGAGGGAAAGGTGGTGGAATCCGGTCCCGCCGGCGAGATTTTGGAGCGCCCGAAGGATCCCTACACGCAGACGCTGTTCGCCGACGCCCCGGCGCTCAGTCCGCACAAATACCGGTCCGAACTCACCGCCGCAGCGGCATCGGTGCGGGACTCCGCCGTCGTCGTCCGCGGGTTGGTCAAGCGGTACGGTGCCGGTGACGTTGTGCCGGCCGCCGTGGACGGCGTGAGCTTCACGGTCCGTGCCGGTTCCACCCACGCCCTGGTGGGGGAGTCCGGCTCGGGGAAAACCACGGTGGCGCGCGTCCTCGCGGGGTTGGAAAGCTTCAGCGGCGGATCCGTGACGGTGGGCGGCCGGACACTGGATCCGGCTCCCGGAACGGTGAACCCCCACGCCCGGCAGCTGCAGCTGGTCTATCAGAACCCGCTCGCGGCACTGGACCCCAAGTTCAGCATCGGGCAAAGCATCGAGGAGCCGCTGCACCTGCACCGTACGGACGGCACCGCCAGCCGCCGGGAACGTGCCGCACGGGTGGCTGAGGTGCTGGACCGGGTGGGGCTGCCGCAGGCGCTGCTGGAGCGCCGGCCGCGGGAGATTTCCGGCGGCCAGCGCCAGCGGGTGGCCATAGCGCGCGCACTGGTCCTCACCCCGGAAATCCTGGTCCTGGACGAACCCACGTCGGCCCTGGATGTCACTGTCCAGGCCCGCATTATCGACCTGCTGTTCCACCTCAGGGAAGAAGCCGGGCTCACCTACCTCTTCATCTCCCACGACTTGAGCCTGGTGCGGCAGATTGCCGACGAAATCTCGGTGCTGCGCACCGGCCGTCTGGTCGATGCAGGCTCCGTGGACCACATCTTCGACGAAAGCACGAATCCCTACACACGCCAGCTCATCGACTCGATCCCCGGGCAGCACGGCCGGGCCGTTTCGCTGCGGCACCCGGCTGGCCGGGCCGTAACAGCCCTTGCTGAAAGGACCTCCGCATGACCCTCCCCACCACCTCCTTTGCCCCTGCCTTCGCGCGTATCCGGGCCGCCGCCCGCGCCGAAGCGGTCAACCGCGAACGCGACCATTCGCTGCCCTTCGACACCGTCGAGGAGCTGCAGCGCATCGGCTTCGGCTCACGCCGCCTGACGGCTGAACCGCGGATTCCCCTGACCGAGCTCTTCGGCAACGTCGTCGACCTCGCCGCGGCCGACTCCAATATTGCCCATCTCTTCCGCGGCCACATTGCCTTCGTGGAAACTTTGCTCTTCAACGGGGACTCCGACGCCCAGGCACGCTGGAGGGACCGGCTGCGGAGCGGAGCCCTGGTCGGGAACGCTCAGTCCGAGCGGGGGGACACCACCGACATCGCCACCACGCTCACCCGCACGGAGGACGGCGCCCGGCTCAACGGATGCAAGTACTACACCACCGGCAGCATCTACGCGGATTGGATCCATGTTTCCGCGCTCGACGGCGGGGACTACGTGGGCGCCACCGTCGACGCCCGGGATCCGGGGGTGATGACAGCTGACGACTGGGACGGCTTCGGCCAGCAGCTCACCGGCAGCGGCAGCACCACGTTCACCGACGTGCCGGTGGCACCGGCCGATATCCAGACCTTTAGCCCAGACGGCGAAAGGTTCCAGTACATCACCGGCATTTACCAGCTGTGCCTGCTCGCCACCGTGGCCGGCATTGCGGAGGCGGCGCTGGCCGACACCGTCGACTTCGTCCGGCCGCGCCGGCGGACGTTTGCCCAGGCCGGGCAGAACCCGCCGCGGGAGAGTGAGCTGGTGCAGGCCACCGTGGGCCGGCTCTCCGCCGCAGCCCACACCGCCCGCGCAGCAGTGCTCTCCAATGCGGCGGAACTGGATGCCGCCCTGTCAGCCCGGCTGCGCGGAGAGGACGCCGGAGAGCTGTTCCTTTCCGCCCAGCTCGGTGTTTTCAAGACCCAGCAGACACTGCTGCCGCTCGTGCTGGGGGCAGTTACCGAGCTCTTCGAGGTTGGCGGAGCCTCCGCCGTGGGAACCCGGCTGGGCCTGGACCGCCATTGGCGCAATGTCCGCACCATCGCCTCGCATAATCCGGCAGCCGAGCGGGCACGGCAGCTGGGGGACTACCACCTCAACGGCCGGCTGCCCGCCTGGCGTTCCGCCTCCGGCGTTTCAGGGCAGGCCACGGCAGCTGCCCGAACCGCCACCGCTTCAACGGATGAAGGGGCCCTCCGTGCCTGAACCGAAAAAACTGATCGTCAACCTGTTCGAGATGGCCTGCGTCAGCCACATCACCCACGGATTGTGGGTGCTCGAAGATAACAACCGGCACCGCACTGCGGACATCGACTACTGGACCGAACTGGCCCAGGTAAGCGAGGAAGCGGGCTTCGACGCGATCTTCCTGGCCGACGTCGTCGGCGCCTACGACATCTTCCGCGGCGGGCCGGCCACGGCGCTGCGGGAGGGGCTGCAAATCCCGAACCTCGATCCGCTCACGGTCATTCCCGCGATGGCCGCGCTCACCCGGCACATAGGATTCGGGGCCACCTTTTCCACCAGCTACGAGCCGCCGTTCGCCTTCGCCCGGCGCATGAGCACGCTGGATCACCTCACCCGCGGCCGCGTGGGCTGGAACATCGTCACCTCGTACCTGCCCAACGCCGCCCGCAACTTCGGACTGGCGGAGGAGATTCCGCATGACCGGCGCTATGAGATCGCCGACGAGTACCTGGACGTGCTGTACAAGCTCTGGGAAGGCTCCTGGGATGACGGTGCGGTCCTGGCCGACCGCAGCACCGGGGTCTACTCGGATCCGGACCGGGTCCGCTACATCAACCACCGCGGGGAGAACTTTTCCGTGGCGGGCCCGCACCTGACCGCACCTTCGCTGCAGCGCACGCCCGTCCTGTTCCAGGCCACCGGCTCACCGGCCGGGATTTCCTTTGCCGGCAAGCATGCCGAAGTCGTGTTCACCGGCGGGCGAACGGCCGCCGACTTCCGCGCCAATGCCGCCGCCATGGACGCCGCGGCGGCAGCCCGGGGCCGTGCTCCCGGCGCGATCCGGTACATTGTGCAGGCCGGCGTGGTGGTGGGCCGCACCGATGATGAGGTGGCGGCCAAGCTGCAGGCGTACCGGGAGCATTCCAGTGTGGACGGCATCCTGGCCCACGGCGGCTACGCGATTGACCCGGCGGCCTATCCGCCGGAAACTCCGGTTGCTGACATCCTGCGGCGCGAAGGAAAACAGGACCTGCCGCTGGCCCGAACCCTGGAGCCGGGCACCACCGCCGGCGAGTTGCTTGCCAACGTGCGCAGCGGACGGGAAGGCCGGTATTTTGTGGCCGGCACTCCCGGCGTGGTGGCGGACGAGATTGAGCGCTGGCTGGATGAAGACGGCATTGACGGCATCAACCTGCGCCAGTACCACTCCTTCGGGACCGCTCGAGATTTCGGCGAGCTGGTGGTTCCGGAGCTGCGCCGCCGCGGCCGGCTGCGGGAAGGATATGAGGCGGGGGAGACGCTGCGCGAGCGGATCTTCGGCGCCGGCCACACGGGGCTGCCGCAGGACCACTACGGCACGCGGTACCGCGGCGGCCGGAACCTGGAGAGCGCGAACCTGGACAGCACGAACCTGAACTGCGGCGAGGCTGCCTCGGCTCGGTCAGCGGCGGCCAGGGTTCCCACCGCCTAGCGGCGGACAGCTTTCACGACGACGTCGTGCAGCACCTTGTCATGCCCGGCGTCCGGCGCGTGCAGGGTACGGGTCTGCTCTTCCGCGGTGACGATTTCCCACTCGGGGGTGTCGAACCCGGCCACGATTGCGGCAAGGTCGACGGTCGCCTCAACGGGCGGGTGCGCGCTGTGCTGCCGGTGTTCACTGTGCTGCTGGTGTGCGCCGTCGTGCCCGCCGTCCTGCACGCCGGCAGGGGAGCCGCCGTGCAGATGCCCGACGATGAGCAGGGCACCGCCCGGAGCCACCCATCCCGCCAGCCGCCGGTAAAACTCAAGATGAGGCATCGCCGGGTGCGCATAATTTGTCATCACCAGGTCGAACTGCCGGCCCGGCGCCCAGGAGGTGAGGTCTGCCTCGACCCAGGTCACTGAGCCTTGGAGGGGACGGGCCGCGGTACGCGCGGAGGCCTCGGCCAGGGCAGCCGCGGAAATGTCAGTGCCAACAACGTCCCAGCCCCGTGCCGCCAGCCACTGTGCTTCGATTCCCTCACCGCATCCTGCGTCCAGCGCCGTGCCCGGCGCAAGGCCGGCAGTTTCGCGTTCAAGGTAGGGGTTTCCGGGACTGGGTTCGGCCGCCGAACCGGCTTCGCGGAGTTCTTCCCAGTGCCGCTCCCAGTAAGCCTTGTCGAAGCTGTGCTCCCTGTGGTTTCCGCCTGCATGATTCATCCACCCATCGTCTCCGGCGCTGCAGCGCGGGAGCAAGCGTTGTTGCCGGTATGGCAACTTCCGGCAGCGCGGCCCGAGAATGTGCTGTTTCGGCGCCAGCCCCGGGGGAGTGATCCAGCCCTAATGCGTGATGGTGGTCTGCTGGTAGAGCGCCAGCCGGGTGCGGCCCTGAACCGAGCAGTAAACGCTGGACATGAGTGCCGTGAAGGGCTCGTCCTGCCCGTCGCGCACCGCCGACGCGCGGTACACCAGAGCAGCCGTGCCCGCACCCGCGGGCACCAGCTGTGCGTCGGCAAGGGTGTAGGAAGCCCACGGCGGTGCGTCATTGAGGGAACCGGCAACGGCATCCCGGCCGAGCACCATGCCGTTAACGAGGATCATCACCGCCTCGGGCGTCATCAGTTCGCCGTAGAAGGCGCCGCCTTCGGAGCGGCACAGCGCGTCCCATCCGCGCCGTTCAAGGGTCAGCAGGTGCTGATGGGTGAGGTCGCTCATGGGATGAGGATAGTGCCGGGACAGGGTCAGCGCAGGATAGAAAGATGCGATGGGGCGCGTGACCCAGTAACGTGCCGAGCTACGGGACCCGGGCAAACGCTTGGGTACGTCCTTACGAGGAGAGCTTGATGCCAGCGACTAAGAAGTCCGGACCGGCCGCGCGTGAACAGGGTTCCGCACGCCGGGATCAGTTGCTGGCCGTTGCCGCACGGTTGATCGCTTCCCGGGGGTATTCGGCAACCACGGTGCGGGACATTGCCGACGAGGCCGGAATTCTCTCCGGCAGCCTGTACCACCACTTCTCCTCCAAGGAAGCAATCCTGGATGAGATCCTGCGGCCGTTCCTGGGCGGCCTGCGGCAACGCTCGGAACTCATTGCCGCTGCAGGCGGCGGCGCGCGGTGCGTGTTTGATGAACTCGTCCGCACGGCATTCACCACCATCGAGGCGCAGCCGGACGCCGTCGCCCTCTATCAAAATGAGGCCGCCTTCCTGACCACGCTTCCCGGCTTTGAGTACGTGGCGCAGGACAGCATGCGCATCGAAGAGATTTGGCTGACGGTGATCCGGGAAGGCCAGCGGGAAGGTGTCTTCCGCGCCGATCTCGACGCCGCCATGGCCTATCGGTTCATCCGGGATTCCGTGTGGTCTGCCGTTCACTGGTTCAGCCCGGACGGTCTGCGCTCCGCCGACGCCGTTGCCGGGCAATTCCTCGGACTGATCCACTCAGGACTGTTGCAGGACTGACCCGCCGATGCCGCGCTCTCCAAGCCGGCCCCGGTTTTCGCCCGCCACCGCGTTGCCGGCGGCATGATCTGGATCACAAGTAAACGCTCGGTCTGCGGTACGATCGCCGCGGGGTCCGATCAGCTGGGCCCGGTCGTGAAGACCATCACCATGGACTCTTTGTCGACGATGAGAGAGGGCACGTTATGAAAATAGTCGTACTGATGAAGGAAGTTCCGGATACGTGGGGCGACCGCCCCCTGAATCTGGAAACCGGTCTCTTGGAACGGGCTGCCGCAGATCCGGTGCTCGACGAGATCACGGAACGAGCGCTCGAAGTTGCCCTGACCCACCGGGACAGCCACCCGGACACCGAGGTGGTGCTGCTCGCCGTCGGCCCCTCCACCGTTCCCACCAGCCTGCGCAAGGGCCTGGCCATGGGCGCCGACCGCGCCGTGCATGTCCAGGATGACGCTTTGCTTGGCGCCGACATGACCCTCACCGCCGAGGTTCTTGCCGCCGCCATCCGTTCTGTCGGGTTTGATCTCGTCATTGCCGGAAACCTGTCCACGGACGGAGGCGGCGGAGCCATACCCTCCATGCTTGCCGAAATGCTGGGAGTGGCCGGAATCAGCTCGCTGAGCACGGTGGAGATTACCGACTCCGCCGTTGCCGGGCGGCTGAGCATCGAAGCGGGCGCGTTCGACGTCACGGCCAATCTTCCGGCGGTCATCTCCATCACCGAGGCCCTGCCCGATGCCCGGTTCTCAAACTTCAAGGGCATCATGGCAGCTAAAAAGAAGCCCTTCGAGACGCTGTCCCTGGCGGATCTTGGCGTTACGACCACCGAAGATGACAGCCGCTCCATCGTGATCGCCGTGGCACAGCGGCCGGCACGCAGCGCCGGAATCCGCATTGAGGACGACGGCGACGCCGGCCGGCAGATTGCCGATTTCCTTTTCCAGAACCAGCTCATCAAAGGACGCTCAGCATGACCGGCTACCCTCCGAATCCAGTTCTCGTCCTCGTTGACACATCACCGTCGGGCGTCCTGCGTTCCAGTGCGGCTGAGGTCATCGGTGCCGCATCAGCCGTTGGCACTCCCGTGGCCCTCGCCGTCGTTCCGCCGGGCAGCGCGGACCGCATCTCCGCCGAGCTGGCGGCCCTCGGTGCCGGCTACGTGATGATCAGCGAATCCGCAGACTTCGGAACCGCACTGGTGTCACCGGTGGTGGACGCCCTCGCCGCAGCCGCTGAGGCACTGTCGCCCGAGGCCGTCGTGGTGTCCAATTCCATCCAGGGCCGCGATGCCGCGGCCCGCTTCGCAGCACGCTCCCGTTCTCCGCTGGCTGCGGACGCGGTTGGCATTTCCCGCGACGAGGAGGGCATTGTTGCCCACCACTCCGTCTACGGCGGGGCCTACAACGTTGACTCAGCTGCCAGTGCCGGAACCCTGGTGGTTACGCTGCGGCAGGGATCCTCGGGTCTGCGTGCTGATCCCCGCGAAGCCGGGACGGAAATCCTGAACGTCAGTGCCTCCGGTACCCCCGACGCCGTCATTACCGGTTATGAGGAGAGCAATACCGGGTCAACGCGGCCCGAGCTCCGGGGAGCCCAAGTGGTTGTCTCGGGCGGCCGGGGCGTGGGGTCCGGTGAGGGTTTTGCCCTGGTCGAGAACCTCGCTGACGCGCTGGGCGGCGCCGTCGGTGCCTCCCGGGCGGCCGTTGACGCCGGTTACGTTTCGCATGCCATGCAGGTGGGCCAAACCGGCGTGACTGTTGCTCCGGACCTCTACATTGCTCTCGGCATTTCCGGCGCCATTCAGCACCGGGCCGGCATGCAGACCGCCAAGACCATCATCGCGATTAACAAGGATGCCGACGCGCCGATTTTCGAAATCGCGGATTTCGGCGTGGTGGGCGACCTTTTCACGATCGTGCCCCAGCTGGTCAGCGCGATCGAAGCGAAGCGGGGGTAGCTGCATGGTCAGGAAGGGCCTGCCCCGGACTCCCGGCGGCGACGGCAATTCCGGGGACGGCACATCCGGGGCGGGCGAGGCTTCTGCGGACACGACGCCGGTAGCCGAGGAGGTGCCGGGTCCGGCGCCCACCCGCAGGCGGCAGGGGTTGCCGCGCCCGGCGGCGTCGGCTGCTGCTCCAGCGACGCCGGCACAGACTCCGCCAGCCCCTCATGATGCCGCTCCGTCGAGCAGTTCGGCAGGCGTGCCGTCGAGCAGGCCGGCTCCGGCTCCTTCGGCAAAGCCATCCACGGGGCCGGTCAAGCCCGGGGGTTCCACGAAAGGCAGCAGCATGCTCCTGCGCGGAGTGGCGGCGGCCGGTGTGCTTCTCGTCCTGCTGGCCGTCGTCGTTTTGGCATCCCGGTGGCTCGTCGCCCAGGAGCCGGTGCAGGAATTCCTCGCCAAGTACCCGGGCGAAAGTCATCTGCCGGAGAATGCTCCGGTGGGGCTTCCCGGCTGGCTGGGCTGGCAGCATTTTTTCAACGCCTTCTTCATGGTCCTCATCATCCGTTCGGGCTGGCAGATCCGGACACAGCGGAAACCGCCGGCTTCGTGGACCCCGCGGTGGGGAAGGAACCCGAAGAAGATCAGCATGACGTTGTGGCTGCACCAGTCATTGGACGTGCTGTGGCTGGTCAACGGTGCGCTGTTTGTGGTGCTGCTTGCGTTCACCGGACAGTGGATGCGGGTGGTTCCCACGAGCTGGGACGTTTTTCCGAATGCCCTCTCGGCGGGCCTGCAGTACCTCTCGCTGGATTGGCCCACGGAAAACGGATGGGTCAACTACAACGGCCTGCAGCTGCTTGCGTACTTCGTCACGATCTTCATTGCGGCACCCTTGGCCGCTGCCAGCGGATTCCGGATGTCGGATCTGTGGCCCGCGAAGGCCAAGCGGCTCAGCAGGGCTTTTCCCATTGAGGCGGCGCGCGCCATCCACCTGCCGGTGATGTTCTATTTTGTCGCCTTCATCATCGTTCATGTGGCCCTCGTGCTCACCACAGGTGCGCTGCGCAACCTGAACCACATGTACGGCGGCCAGGACGCAGTGAACTGGTTTGGTTTCTGGGTCTTCTTCGCATCGCTGCTTGTGATGGCCGGAGGATGGTTTGCGGCCCGTCCGCTGATCCTTGCCCCCGTCGCGTCGCTCTTCGGCAAGGTTGGGCGCTAGGAGCCTGCCGGACAATCGCGTAAAAGCACTCCGGCCGGCCGGCAAATGGCCGGCCGGAGTGCTTACGGTTGTGGGGAGGAGTCCCGTGCCTTAGGCCCGGGCGTCCTCCTTGACGGCCAGGACGTCGAGGATGTCCTCGTCGCGCCATTTCTCCAGCAGCCGGTGGAAGGCCACCGGACCGGGACCGTAGGAGAAGCTCACGGGCGGCGGGTTGCCCTCCCGGTTGTAGTATCCGGGGGTGCATTCGGCCTGGAATTTGCGGTTGTCGGGTGAGAGTTCCTGGATCGTCCGGCACCACCGGTCCTCGGCCTCCGCCGTCGGCTCGACAAAGTCGGCGCCCACCTCGCGTCCCTTGGCGATCACAGCTGCAATGTGGTTGGCCTGCTCCAGCAGGATATGGACAAAGTTCACCGAGTTGGCATTCTGCAGGGAGCCCAAGTGGAAGAGATTGGGGAAGCCGTGCGTGTAGAAGCCGTGCAGGGTCCGCGGACCCCGGCCCCATGCTTCGAGCAGGGAGCGGCCGCCGCGCCCGGTGACCGGCATGGCGCCCGATGTCACGCCTGAGACGCCCACTTCGAACCCGGTGGCGAAAATGACGCAGTCAACCTCATACTCGACGTCGCCCACCACAATGGAGTTCTCGGTCATGCGGGTGATGCCGCCGAAGTCAGCCGTGTCCACCAGCGTGACGTTCGGGCGGTTGAAGGCCTGAAGATAGTAGTCGCTGAACGTCGGACGCTTGCACATGTAGCGGTACCAGGGCTTCAGCGTCTCGGCCGTGGCTGGATCCTCCACGACGTCCTCAACCCGGGCCCGAATGGAGTTCATCTTGCGGAAGTCCACCAGCTCGTCGATCCGCTCACGCTCCTCCGGGGATACGGAAGTGTCGACGGCGCCGCTGACCACCTTGCGCTGCAGCTGTGCGGTTGAGGTCCAGCCGTCCCGGATCAGGTCCTGCTCCACCGGTTCGCCGGAAACCTGGGCCAGGAAGTTCTCCATCCGTTCCTGCTGCCAGCCCGGCTGCAGGGACGCGGCCCAGTCCGGATCGGTGGGCCGATTGTCCCGGACATCCACGGAGGAGGGGGTGCGCTGGAAGACCAGCAGCTGCTCGGCGTCGCGCGCCACCATGGGAATGACCTGGACACCCGTTGCTCCGGTGCCAACCACCGCAACCTTTTTGTCTGCGAGCTTGGTGAGATTGCCGAACTGGTCGCCGCCGGTGTAGCCGTAGTCCCACCGGCTCGTGTGGAAAGTGTGCCCCTGAAAGGAGTCGATGCCCGGGATGCCGGGCAGCTTGGGCTGTGTCAGGGTTCCGGAGGAGGTCACCACCTGGCTGGCGCGCATGCGGTCACCGCGGTCCGTTTCGACAATCCATTCAAAGGCGTCTTCGTCCCACGCCATGTTGGTCACGCGGGTGTGGAAGACGGCGTCACGGTACAGGTCAAAGGTCTGGGCGATGGATACCGCATGCTTCCGGATCTCCTCTCCGGGAGCGTAGCGCTCACTGGGCATGCCGCCGACTTCCTCCAGCAGCGGCATGTACACGTAGGACTCAATGTCGCACCGGATGCCGGGGTACCGGTTCCAGTACCAGGTTCCGCCAAAGTCTCCGGCTTCGTCCATCATGCGGAGGTCTTCAATACCCGCCTGCCGCAGCCGGGCGCCGGTGACCAATCCGCCGAAACCTCCTCCAATCACCAGGACCTCCACGGAATCCGTCAGGGGTTCCCGCTCGGTTCGTTCCGTATATGGGTCAGTGGCGTAATAGCCAAAAGTGCCTGTGGCGGGCTGGTACTGGCCGGCGCCGTCGGGCCGGATCCGCCGGTCCCGTTCCGCCTGGTACTTTGCCCGCAGCGACGCTGTGTCAAGCTCTTCTTCGTGGTTCCCGGCATTGCGGCTGAGACCGCCGGATACCGCACTCTGGTTGCTCATCAATCGTCCTTTATTCGTGTGGAAAGCGCCGAAATGAGTCCCCCCATTCACAGCTCGCATCGGCGCCCGTGGTTCTGGCCATTCGAAAATGGTTAGTCTCAGCCTAACTATTTGGGCTGGATGTTTCCTGATGGACCGCCGGACACTACGGTGAAGGAATGAGTGACGAAGCCGATGAGCTGCAGGAACGCGACCGCATTTTAGAAAATCTTGAGTCGCTGGCCGAGTCCTACCAGGCCACCACGCTTCCGGTGCTCCTGGATTCACTCCTGACCACGGATCTGACCATCCAGCAGCTGAAAGTGCTTGCCGTCCTGGCCACCACCGAAAACGGAGCGACCGGCCGCGGCCTCGCCGACTCCTTCGGGGTAACGCTTGCCTCCATGTCCGGGCTCATCGACCGTCTTGTCGCACAGGGGGCAGCGGCGCGCAGCCGGGACGAGAGGGACGGACGGGTGCGCAGGGTCCAGGCCACACCCCTGGGCCGGGCGCTGGTGCGCCGCCTGGTCGCGGGCCGGCCGGAGCTGAGTTCGGAGCTGCTGAGGCGCCTGCCGCTGGAAGACCTGCAGGCACTGGAACGGGGACTGCAGGCGGTCTACGCCGAGGTGGCACGGCAGCCCTGAAACCACGGATGCGGTAATAGCAGAAGAAAATGAGAAGATAAGAGAGTCCAAAGGTTTTGGGCGACTCCGCCCGTGCGGGCTCATCACCGCTTTGCATCCAACGGCGATCAAAGCGGCGGCAGCCCTACGGCCCACGATGCGCGTATCTGCGCGCGGGCCCGGGGGAGTCGGCCCCAAAACGGACCACTGACCTCCTGGTGCCGCGGCGAAGCGCTGCAGCACCCCCGTAGTAAACCCGTACCCGACGAAAGATACTTCATCCGTGAATAGAACACCTGCCGCACTGAAAGCCCCCCGGGAACTCGCCAAAGGAACCATGCGAATTGTTGCCCTGGGCGGCATCGGCGAAATCGGCAGAAACATGACTGTCTTCGAGTTCGACGGCAAGCTGCTGATTGTTGACTGCGGAGTCCTTTTCCCTGAGGAAATCCACCCCGGCGTCAACCTCATCCTGCCCGACTTCTCCTACATCCGTGACCGTCTGCAGGACGTTGTCGGCGTTGTGCTGACCCACGGCCACGAGGACCACATTGGCGGCATTCCGTACCTGCTGCGCGAACGTGCGGACATTCCCCTGATCGGTTCCAAGCTGACTCTCGCGTTTGTCGAAGCCAAGCTCAAGGAACACCGCATTACCCCGAAGCTGATCCAGGTTAAGGAAGGCGACCGCCGGACCATGGGCGGCTTCGACCTCGAATTCGTGGCCGTCAACCACTCCATCCCGGACAGCCTTGCCGTTGCCATCCGCACCGAGGCCGGCATGGTCCTGCACACCGGTGACTTCAAGATGGACCAGTTCCCGCTGGACCGCCGGATCACCGACCTGGCCGGTTTCGCCCGTCTTGGCGCCGAAGGCGTTGACCTGTTCCTGACGGACTCCACCAACGCCGACGTTCCCGGCTTCATGGCCTCCGAGAAGGAACTCGCTCCCGCCATCGACACGGTGTTCCGCACCGCGCCGCGCCGGATCATCGTTTCCAGCTTCGCCAGCCACATCCACCGCATCCAGCAGGTCATCGACGCTGCTGACCGCTACAAGCGCAAGGTTGCGTTTGTGGGCCGGTCGATGATCCGGAACATGACCATCGCCGAGGAACTGGGCTACCTGAACATCCCCAAGGGCATCCTGGTGGACTTCAAGCAGCTCCAGCGGTCCGACGACCACAAGGTGGTCCTGATCTGCACCGGTTCGCAGGGCGAGCCGCTGGCGGCCCTGTCCCGCATGGCCAACAAGGACCACCCGATCCGCATCCACGAGGGTGACACCGTACTGTTGGCCAGCTCGCTGATCCCGGGCAATGAGAACGCCATCTACGGCGTCATCAACTCCCTGACCAAGCTCGGCGCCAATGTGGTCCACAAGGGCAACGCCAAGGTGCACGTCTCGGGCCACGCCAGCGCCGGCGAACTGGCGTACTGCTACAACATCGTCAAGCCGCGCAACGTCATGCCGGTCCACGGCGAATGGCGCCACCTGAAGGCAAACGCAGCCATCGCCGTCGCCACCGGCATGGATCCGCGCGACGTCGTTATTGCCGAAGACGGCGTGACTGTTGACCTGCGCCGCGGCCGGGCCTCCGTTTCGGGCAAGATTCCCGTGGGCCTGGTGTTTGTGGACGGCGACAGCGTTGGCCACACCACTGAGGATGACCTCAAGGAGCGCATGCAGCTCTCCGAGCAGGGCTCGGTAACCGTCCTGGCGCTCATCGACCCGGACACCAACACGGTGGCTGAGCCGCCGGAGTTCTTCATCAAGGGCTTCGCCTGCACCCCGGGCGACGTCAAGAAGGCCGAAGCGGCCGTGGAGAAGGCCATCAACGATGCAGCCGGCCGCGGCCGCGGTGGACGCAACGAGGATGCGGAGGCCGTTATCGAACGCGCCACCGCCAACTGGATGCGCCGCTTCTACAACCGCACTCCGGCGATCACCGCCATTGTGGTGGATGCCTAAAGCACCCGCAGCATAAAACCGCTGCTGAGGGGATAGCCCCTTAGCTGCACACAGGGAGGATCCGACGTCGTGAGGACGACGCCGGATCCTCCCTGTGGTTTATCCGGACTTAGGAACCGGCGGGTTCAAGGACGCCGCCCGGTGCCACACTTTAGGTAGCCGAGGCAGCGCAGCCGGTGCTGACCGGCCACCAGGAACAGGGGCAAACCATGGACCCACAAGACCTGCCGGACAGCGTCAGCGTGCTGAAGCGAATCCTCTTCGAAGGTTTTGCCACCGGCAACACCGGGATCGTTGACGAACTCTTTGCACCGGATCTGATGGAGCACCAGTTCGGCTTGGAAGGCCGGGGGCCAAAAGCCCTGGCGCAGGTGAAGGAGGCGATCCGCCAGGTCCACGAGGCCATGCCTGACCTCAGCTATGACATGGATGACTGGGCAACACGCGGGGAGACCGCCTGGGTTCGTTTCACGGGCCGCGGAACAAACACCGGCCCGTTTTTTGGTCCTCCCAGCGGAAAGCACGTCGAATTGACGGTCATCGACATCGCCGTCGTTGTTGATGGCCGCGTGACCGAGCACTGGGGCGTGCCGGACCGCTTTTCCCTCCTGCAGCAGACCGGTGTGCTGAATCGTCTGCGGCCGGCCCCGAGCTGCTGAGCGTTGTCACATTAGGCACGGTCTACCTGTGTCCAGGTATCCCTTGGACGCGTGAGCAATTGTCACTGGCTGCCGCACGGATTCAGGGATTATGGGACCGACTGTCCCGCACAAATCCGGCTGGATCATTTACGCTCCCTTTCCTGGTGGGCCCCGGGCGTCGGTCATATTCGCGCAGGCCGCGTCATCTCCGATCTAAGATTCCATCTAATCTGCCGGGTCGGCCGTAGGGGCTGGCATCGTTCGACGATTGGCGAAAAGAATGCAGAATCATTTCAGGGCCATTCACCACTGGAAGCTGCACCGGAGACGGAGGTTTCATGGTCCGGTGAGCAGGCCGGTGAGCGCTGCATGAGCAGTGTTGCAGCTGTTGAAGCGGCAAAGCGCCTGCGCACGGATCTGGACCGCAGCTTCGGCGGTGTCCTGTTCAGGGTGACGGCGGTGACCGCCTATGACACCTCCACCATCGAGGTGGTGTGGACCGACGGGCCCCCGCTGTATGCCGCCGACATCGTCGTCAGCCGAACCATGCGGCGGCTTGAAAGCGAAACCAAACCGGAGCGGCTGCCACACTGCCGGATTTCCAAGCTTCGCACCATGAGCCCGCGCGCCGAGGCGAAAATGCTGAGCCTGCTGGCGGACGCGCTGGGGACGCAGGAACTGGATGCGGACCAGGTGCACCCGGTCCCGCCCATGCTGGCCCGGCAGGAAGACCGGCTCGAAATGGGAACGGTTCCGGAATTCCTGGACCTCCTCTTTGAGGAAACGACTTTTTGCCGGGAATGCCCCGCTCCCACATGGGGCGGAAAGATGCAGTGCCCCTGCATCAAACTGCGCTCACAACGCTGAATTTCCGTTATGGTCGGGCCCGCGGCCGTGAGGAAACCGTAAGGAAACCCAAATACCCGTGTGACCGGGGATCTAATCGTCAAGGCGCCTAAGCGCCCGTG
The DNA here is from genome assembly GCF_009192735.1 of Arthrobacter gandavensis. Taxonomy (GTDB): domain Bacteria; phylum Actinomycetota; class Actinomycetes; order Actinomycetales; family Micrococcaceae; genus Arthrobacter_B; species Arthrobacter_B citreus. The sequence goes on along the minus strand of NZ_VTFU01000001.1, from coordinate 661,881 downwards.
CCGGCTGTTGTGACGGCATGACGATCCGATTCCTGGGGGTCTTTCCTTTGCTTGACGTTTGTATAGTGCTGGGCACCGCGGCGTTTTTCGCAGTCCTGTTCCTGAGCATCAGGGCGGTGGAGAAACTGTGATTTTCTTCGACTTCCTGTCTTTGGTCCTGGCCGGCGCAGCTGCTGTTTATCTGCTGGCGGCCCTGATCCGGCCGGAGCGGTTCTGATGGGCGTCTGGCCCGCTGTGGCTTCCTTCCTGCTTGTTGCCCTGCTGCTCGCGGCGCTGCACCGTCCGCTGGGTGATTACATGGCCCGGTTCTATACCTCCTCCAAGAATCTCGCCGTGGAACGCGGGTTCTACCGCCTCATTGGCGTCGACGCGGCTTCCCGGCAGTCATGGCAGTCCTACCTGCGCAGCGTCCTGGCCTTTTCCGCCGTCGGAATGCTGTTTCTGTATGCGCTGCAGCGGACCCAGCATCTGCTGCCCGGGTCCCTGGGGTTGCCCCCGGTGCCCGAGGGACTGGCGTTCAACACTGCGGCGTCCTTTGTGGCCAACACCAACTGGCAGTCGTATTCGCCGGAAGTGACCATGGGCTACGCGGTCCAGCTGACCGGCCTCGCAGTGCAGAACTTCCTTTCCGCTGCCGTCGGCCTCGCCGTGGCCGTGGCCCTGGTCCGGGCCTTTGCCTCCCGCAAAGAAGACACCATCGGCAATTTCTGGACCGATATGACCCGCTCGGTGCTGCGGCTGCTCCTCCCGGGAGCCTTCCTGGGCGCTCTCGTCCTGCTGATTGGCGGCGTCATCCAAAACTTCAGCGGGTTCACCGAGGTATCCACCCTCAGCGGCGGAACGCAGAGCATTCCGGGTGGGCCGGTGGCGTCGCAGGAGGCCATCAAACTGCTGGGCACCAACGGCGGCGGTTTCTTCAACGCCAACTCTTCCCATCCGTTCGAGAATCCCTCGGCCTGGACCAACCTGGTCCAAATGGTGCTGATGCTCGCCATCCCGTTCAGCCTGCCCCGGACCTTCGGGACCATGATGGGCGACCGGAAGCAGGGGTACGCGATCCTGGCGGCCATGGCCGGAATCTTCACCGTATCCGCCGCTGCCATGACGGCTCTGGAATTCTCCGCGGCGACGGGGGAAGCGGGCTCGATGGAGGGCAAGGAGCAGCGGTTCGGCATTGCAGCGTCGACTCTGTTTGCAACCACCAGCACCGCCACGTCCACCGGTGCCGTGAACTCCATGCATGACAGCTTCAGTCCGCTGGGCGGCATGATGGCCATGCTGAACATGATGCTTGGCGAAGTGGCGCCGGGCGGGGTTGGTTCCGGCCTCTACGGAATGCTGATCCTGGCACTGGTCACGTCCTTCATCGCCGGGCTGCTGGTCGGCCGGACACCGGAATACCTGGGCAAAAAAATAGGACCGCGGGAGATCAAGCTCGCCAGCCTGTACCTGCTGACCATGCCCACCGTTGTCCTCGCCGGCACGGCGCTGAGTTTTGCGGTCCCCGGCATCCGCGCGGATGTGCAGGACACCTCAATCCTCAATCCCGGACTGCACGGCTTCAGCGAAGTGCTGTACGCCTTCACCTCCGCGGCCAACAACAACGGTTCGGCCTTTGCCGGGCTCACCGCCAACACCCCGTGGCTGAACACGGCCCTGGGACTGGCCATGCTGCTGGGCCGGTTCCTGCCGATGCTCTTTGTCCTGGCCCTCGCCGGTTCCCTCGCCGCCCAGGACCGGGTTCCGGTATCCGCCGGAACCCTGCCCACCCACCGGCCCCAGGCAGTGGTGATGCTGTGCGGAGTCACGGTCATCGTGACTGCCCTGACCTTCTTTCCCGTTCTCGCGCTGGGTCCCCTGGCGGAAGGGTTGCTTTGACCATGACCACCTTGACAAAAAACAGCAGTACCCATCAGCCCGGGTCCGATCCCGGCAACGAGGCGGACAGCACGGCTGCCGCCACCGGAAGCAAAAGCGGCCAGGGCAGTGGTTTCTCCGCCGCCCAGCTTGCCGCTGCGTTCCCCGGCGCTCTGCGCAAGCTCGACCCGCGCACCATGTGGCACACGCCGGTCATGTTCATCGTGGAGGTGGGCGCCGCACTGATTACCGTCATTGCAGTGGCGGAATCCATCTCGGGCAGCTCCGGAACATCCGGCGGCAGCGCCGTCCCCGGCAGCTTTACCTGGCTCATAGCCATCTGGCTGTGGTTGACCGTCATCTTCGCCAACCTTGCCGAATCAGTGGCCGAGGGCCGCGGCAAGGCCCAGGCGGCATCGCTGCGCGCCACCCGCACCACTACTCCTGCACAGCGGGTGTCCGGCTACGATCCTGCCGGAGATCCATCCGCGTCCCGCACGCCTGTGGAGGAGGTTGCCTCGGCCGATCTGGTGCTCGACGACGTCGTAGTGGTCACCGCGGGCGGAATCATCCCCGGCGACGGCGACATCATTGACGGAATTGCCTCGGTGGACGAGTCTGCGATCACCGGCGAATCCGCCCCGGTGGTTCGTGAATCCGGCGGCGACCGGTCGGCAGTCACCGGGGGCACACGGGTGCTGTCGGACCGGATCGTCGTTCGGATTACCAGCAAGCCGGGGGAGACCTTTGTGGACCGGATGATCCGGCTCGTGGAAGGGGCAGCCCGGCAGAAAACGCCGAACGAGATCGCCCTGGACATCCTGCTCGCCACCCTGTCCCTGATCTTCCTGGTCGTGGTGGTGACGCTGAACCCGCTCGCCGGGTACGCCGGTGCCGCGGTCAGCATCCCGGTGCTGGTGGCCCTGCTGGTGTGCCTGATCCCGACCACCATTGGAGCCCTGCTCTCCGCCATCGGCATTGCCGGCATGGACCGGCTGGTCCAGCACAACGTGCTGGCCATGTCCGGCCGCGCCGTCGAGGCGGCCGGCGACGTAACCACGCTGCTTCTGGATAAGACGGGCACCATTACCTACGGCAACCGGCAAGCTGCGGCCTTCATCCCGGTCGCCGGTGCGGACCGCGGCGAACTGATCCGTGCCGCCGTCCTGTCCTCAGCGGAGGACCCGACGCCGGAGGGCAAGTCGATCGTAGACCTGGCCGCCGGCATGGGTGCAACCCATGTGAAGGACGCCGACGCCGTCAGCGTCCCCTTCACCGCCCAGACCCGGATGAGCGGTCTGGACAGTCCTGACGGGACCCAGATCCGCAAGGGAGCCGGCTCGGCCGTGATGGACTGGGTGGCCGAATCCGGCGGCATCGACGTTGAGGTACTTGCCGACCTGTCGTACCAGGTGGACAAGATCTCGGCCGGCGGCGGCACGCCGCTGGTGGTCGCGGTGCGGAACGCCGACGACGGCGGAACAGGCGGCAGCGCCCGGATTCTCGGCGTCGTGCACCTGAAGGACGTGGTCAAGGACGGTTTGCGGGAACGCTTTGCCCAGCTGCGCACCATGGGTATCCGCACCGTCATGATCACAGGAGACAATCCGCGCACCGCCAAGGCGATTGCAGCGGAAGCCGGAGTGGATGATTTCCTGGCCGAAGCCACCCCGGAGGACAAGATGGCGCTGATCCGCAGCGAACAGGCCAAGGGGCAGCTGGTGGCCATGACGGGCGACGGCACCAACGACGCCCCGGCACTGGCCCAGGCCGACGTGGGCGTGGCCATGAACACCGGAACGTCGGCCGCCAAGGAAGCCGGCAACATGGTGGACCTGGACTCGGACCCCACCAAGCTGATCGACATTGTCCGGATCGGCAAGCAGCTGCTGATCACCCGCGGGGCACTGACCACGTTCTCGATCGCCAATGATGTGGCCAAGTACTTCGCGATCATTCCCGCCATGTTCATGGGCGTGTTCCCGGGACTGGCTGTCCTGAACGTCATGAACCTGCACTCGCCGGCGTCGGCGATCCTGTCCGCCGTGATCTTCAATGCCGTGGTGATCATCGCCCTGATTCCACTGGCGCTGCGCGGCGTAAAGTACCGCGCCGCCAACGCCTCAGGAATCCTGACCCGCAACCTGCTGGTCTTCGGTGTGGGCGGGGTGGTGGCGCCCTTCATCGGGATCAAGCTCATCGACCTCGCCGTGTCCCTGCTTCCGGGGTTCTGATGTGGCCGGTTCACGCAGCACAGACCGCCGCAGCACCGGCACCTGCCGAACAGGCACCTGCCGAACAGGCACCTGCCGAACAGGCACCTGCCGAACAGGCAGACGGAGAACAGGCGCACGCAGAACATCCGGACCGAGAACTGACCACACATCACCTTCAGGGAGCATCATGAGCACCGCACGCACGTCCGCCCGGCAGCTGGGAGTGGCCCTTCGGGCCGTCGCCGTCCTCACGCTGGCCCTGGGCCTGGTCTATCCGCTGGTGGTCACCGGCATCGGCCAGACCGTAGTCCGTGACCAGGCCAACGGTTCTCCGGTTGCCGTGGACGGGACGACAGTGGGTTCTGAGCTGATCGGCCAGTCCTTTACCGACGAAAACGCAGCCGCCATGCCGCAGTGGTTCCAGTCCCGGCCCTCTGCAGCGGGGGATGGATACGACGGCGGGGCCTCCAGCGGCTCGAACCTGGGGCCCACCAACCCGGAACTCGCCGCCTTGATCGAGGAACGCCGGACCGCCGTTGCCGAACTGGAGGGCGTGGACCCGGACGAGGTGCCGGCGGACGCCCTGACGGCGTCGTCGTCGGGCCTGGATCCCCACATCAGCCCCGAATACGCACTGCTGCAGGCGGACCGGGTGGCCGCGGAACGAGGCCTGGATGCCGGGGACGTGCGGGCACTCGTGGAGGCCGCTGTGGAGGATAGGACCGCCGGAGTGCTCGGCGAGTCCCGCGTCAACGTGTTGAAACTGAACATCGCGCTGTCGGAGCTGGACACTTAGGAGATGACACGAGGACAACTCCGGGTATTCCTGGGCGCCGCGCCCGGAGTCGGCAAAACGTACACCATGCTCGAAGAGGGCAGGCGGCTGGCCGGCGAGGGCAGGGACGTGGCGGTGGCGGTGGTGGAAACCCACGGGCGTGCCGCCACAGCCGCCATGGCTGAGGGACTCGAAACGCTTCCTGCCGCCACCGTGAACCACCGCGGCCTGCTGCTGCAGGAACTTGACCTGGCAGCAGTGCTGGCCCGGCACCCGGACTATGCCCTGGTGGACGAGCTGGCCCATAGCAACGCTCCGGGCATGGAATACGCCAAACGCTGGCAGGACGTCCAGGCCCTGCTCGATGCCGGGATCAACGTCCTGTCCACCGTAAACATCCAGCACATCGAGTCGCTGAATGACGTGATTGAGCAAATTACCGGCACCGTGCAGCGCGAAACGGTGCCGGACTCCGTGCTGCGCTCCGCGGACCAAGTGGAGCTGGTGGACATTGCTCCGCAGCTGCTGCGCGGCAGGCTGTCCTCCGGCATCATCTATCCCTCCGGCCGTGTGGATGCGGCGCTGTCCAATTACTTCCGCCTCGGCAACCTCACTGCGCTGCGTGAGCTGGCGCTGCTGTGGCTCGCCGATGAGGTGGACAGCGCCCTGAAGCGTTACCGGGCGGAGAACGGTATCCGAAACAAGTGGGAGGCGCGGGAGCGGGTGGTCGTGGCGTTGACCGGGGGACCGGAGGGGCAGACCCTGCTGCGCCGCGGAGCCCGGATTGCCGCCCGTTCCGCCGGCGGCGAGCTGTTGGCCGTGCATGTGACCAGTCCCGACGGGCTGCGGGAAACCCATCCGGGTGAACTCGCAGCCCAGCGGGCGCTGGTGGAAAAGCTTGGCGGAACATTCCATCAGGTGGTGGGCGGCGAGGTGCCGCACGCCCTGGTGGAATTTGCCCGCGGCGTGAATGCCACCCAGCTGGTCATCGGTGTCAGCCGGCGGCCGCGGATCTGGGCGCTGCTGACCGGCCCGGGCATCGGCGCCACCGTGGTGCGCGAATCCGGAGACATCGACGTGCACATCGTCAATCACCCCGCGGCCGGGGGACGGCCCGTGCTGCCCCGGCTCGGCGGAGCACTGACAGTGCGACGGCGGCTGTGGGGCATGGCGCTGGCGCTGGCCGGCGGTCCGCTGCTCACATGGTTGCTGGTGGCCTTGAGCACTCCCTCTTCGATCACCGGCGATGTCCTGAGTTACCAGCTGCTGGTCATTGTGGTGGCTTTGGCCGGAGGCATCTGGCCGGCCCTGTTTGCGGCACTGCTGTCGGGCATCACCTTGGATTATTTCTTCATCCAGCCCCTGTACACGGTCACGGTGGCAACCCCGGAACATGTGCTGGCCCTGGTCCTCTACGTCGTTAATGCGGTCCTCGTCAGTTTTGTGGTGGACCGCGCTGCCCGGCGGTCACGCACTGCGCGGCGTGCCGCCGCAGAATCCGAGCTGCTGGCCTCCGTGGCCGGAAGCGTGCTGCGCGGTGAAGACGCCCTGGGCGCACTGGTCAACCGCACCCGGGAGGCTTTCAGCCTTCGGTCGGTCCGGTTGCTGGCCGACGGCGTCGAGCTCGCGGCCGCGGGAAACGGACCCCGTACTTCCTCTGCGGCCAACGACGTCGGCAGTCCCACCGACGCCGCCGGTTCCGGCGCTCCCACCTTGCTTCCGGTGGGGGAACGGGCCGTGCTGGAACTGTGCGGCCGGGATCTGGAAGCCTCGGACCGCAGGCTGCTGGCCGTCATCACCGCCCAGCTGGAAGCCGCGCTGGACTTCGGCGATCTGGCCCAGACGGCCGAGGGACTGGGGACCCTGGCCGCGGCGGACAAGGTCCGCACCGCTCTGCTCGCCGCCGTCGGCCATGACCTCCGGCGTCCCCTGACCGCGGCAACCGCAGCAGTTACCGGACTGCGGGCACCGGATGTGCAGTGGAGCGAACGGGACCGTGAGGAGCTGCTTGCCACGGCCGAGGAGTCCCTGGCAACCCTTTCCGACCTGGTCACCAGCCTGCTGGATGTCAGCAGGCTGCAGGCCGGAGTACTCGGCGTCAGCCTCGCACCGCTGGACACCGCCGAAGCGGTGCTGCCGGCATTGGAGGAGCTGAACCTGGGTCCGGCGGAAGTGGAGCTGGAGATTCCCGCTGATCTGCCGCCGGTGCTTGCCGACCCGGTGCTGCTCCAGCGCGTGCTGGTTAACCTTCTGGCGAATGCCGTCCGGTTCAGCCCAGCCGGAAGCAAAGTGGTGCTCGCGGCGAGCGCCTTTGCCGGGCGCGTGGAAGTTCGCGTCATAGACTGTGGGCCGGGAATCCCGCCGGAGCGGCTCGAGGATGTTTTTGTGCCGTTCCAACGACTGGGGGACACCGACAACCTGACCGGTCTTGGCCTGGGTCTGGCCCTGGCGAAAGGCTTCATGGAAGGAATGATGGGAACACTGGAAACCGAGGACACTCCCGGGGGCGGGCTGACCATGGTGCTGTCGCTGCCTGCGGCGAACCCTCCGGCCCCGGTTGTTCCAGGCACTGCACAGGTTGTTCCAGGCACTACACAGGTTGTTCCAGCCACTGCACAGGGCGCTGCCGTTCCGCCCAGCGGGTCCGGTGCCCGGTGAAAATCCTCGTTGCCGACGACGACGTCCAGATTCTCCGCGCCCTGCGCATCACCCTGTCCGCCTACGGATACGAGGTCGCCACGGCTCCCGACGGCGCGGCCGCCGTTCGCAAGGCTGTGGAGGAGCATCCCGACCTGATTGTCCTGGACCTGGGAATGCCACGGCTCAGCGGCATGGAAGTCATCGAAGCGGTGCGTGGCTGGAGCAGGGCTCCGATCCTGGTGATTTCCGGCCGCACGGACTCTGCCGACAAGGTCCGCGCTCTGGACCTTGGCGCCGACGACTATGTCACCAAGCCCTTTTCCACCGAAGAACTGATGGCCCGGATCCGGGCCCTGACGCGCCGCACACCCGCGGCTCCGGAGCACTCCGAGGTGGTCTTTGGCGATGTGCGGGTGGATTTGGCTGCAAAGACGGTGGCCCGGATTTCGGATGGTACGGCCATCCGGCTGACTCCCACTGAGTGGCGGCTGCTGGAAGCCCTGGTCCAGCATCCGGGCCGGCTGATCAGCCAGCCGTCCCTGCTCAATGATGTGTGGGGTCCCGGGACCACCGACACCGGCTATCTTCGCCTTTATATGGGTCAGCTGCGGCGCAAGCTGGAGACTGATCCGGCGGCACCGGTGCACTTCCTGACCGAACACGGCATGGGCTACCGGTTTGTGCCGGCCGCAGACCCCGGGCCGGCAGGTTCGCCGCGGCTGAACATCCCGTGATACTCCTCCAGGACCCGCCGCGTGGCGGCACCGATGGCACGGTACTCGTGATCACTGAGGTTGGCCAGGGACACCCGGGCGGAGGGAACGGTGACATCAAACCCGCTGCCGGGCAGAAGCACCACTCCTGTTTCCGCAGCAAGCCGCAGCAGGAAGTGCAGCCCCAGGTCCGTCCGGGCGGCCAACCAGTTCCGGAACTCCCGTCCGTAGAGGCTTTCACCCACTTTCTCCAGATCAATCAGGCTGTAATACCCGACGTCGTCGGGCTGAAAACCGGCAGGAACACCCATGGTCCGGTACAGGGTTTGATAGCGCTCCCGGATCAGGTCCTTGGTCGCATCCTGGTACCGGTTCAGGCGGTCCATGAGCCCGTGCAGGGCGAAGAGCACCATCTGCAGCTGCTGGGGACCTGATAGTCCGGCCGTATGGTTCAGCGCCACCAAGCGGCTGTCAGCGACGAGCCGGTCAATGAACGTCAGCTGGGCGGGGTCTTTCGTCAAAGACAAGTAGCGCGACTCCAATCGCTGCTTTTGCTCGGGGGGAAGCTCTCGCAGCAGCGCGTCAACCACGTTGTCCCGGTGCACGGCGATGGTCCCGAGCCGCCACCCGGTGGCTCCGAAATACTTCGAGAAGGAATAGACGCACACCGTGTTGTGCGGGCACGCGGCAAAGACTGAGACGAAGTTGTCTGCGAACGTGCCGTACACGTCGTCGGTAATGATGATCAGATCCGGGCGTTCAGCCTCGACCAGATGGGCAAGCCGGTCCAGCACCGCCCGCGGTTGCTGGGACGACGGCGGATTGCTGGGATTGACGAGGCAGAAAACCTTCACGGCCGGATCCCGCAACTTCTCCAGCTCACTGTCCGGAATCCGCCAATCCGCGGCCTCGTCCATCCGCAGCAGCACCGGTTCCAGGCCGAAAGCCGGCAGTACCGGGATTTCCAGGTACGGGGAGAAGATGGGAGCGGCGATGGCGATGCGGTCTCCCGGAGCTATCAGTCCATTGGCTGCCATGCTCGAAAACAGGTAGGTCATCGCCGCTGTGCCGCCCTCGGTGGGAAACACATCGAACACCCCCGCCGGAGCCCGGTCCCCGAACAGCTCCCGGGCAAGATAAGCACGCAGCACGTCCTCCGTGCGGGGAAGCACCCGCGGCGGACTCGGATACACGCAGCCCAGGAACGCTGTGACCATTTCCGCCAAAAACTCCTCCCGGTCCAGCCCAAGCTGGTCATTGACGTAGCTCAGGCCGGACCGGATGAAGGACAGACCTTCACGTCCGGGATCGTGGACCGCAAAAGCATTGAACCGTCCCAGCATCCCCTCCCGCTCCGGCAGGCCGCCAAAGCCGCTGTCCAGATAGGAATACGAGCGCTCGGACTCCGATAACGCAAAATCTCCCAGCGCCAGGAAGGCCCGCCGCGGCAGGGTGGCCAGAAAGTTCGGGTTGCCCCGGCCGGCGTTCAGCATCAGCCGGTCCCGCTCCGAGGATGCAAGACTGATCAGTTGGTCTTTCAGCTCAAACGGGCTGAGGCCGGCCAAGGCGGAGAGGTCCTGGTCCTTCGGCTCGTTGTCCATGCGGCTCCTTTATTGGCAGGTGGCTGCCGCCGTCGTGCTTGCGCCTGCTCCTGCTCCTGCGCCTGCTAGGACATGCTGTAAGCGCGCGGCAGCTTCATTCCACGTTCCTCCATAACCGAGCGCAGCAGGGTCGGGTAGTCGGAAATAAGTCCGTCCACCCCCAGATCCATCAGGGCATTCATGGCTTCCGCCGTGTTGACCGTCCAGGGAATGACAGTCAAACCGGCGTCGTGTGCCTCTTGGATCAATTGCGCGGTGACCGTTGTGGCAAGGGGGGAGAGGACGTCATATCCGGCGGCCGCCGCGGCCAGCGCCGGGGATCCGTTGTAGTCGTCTATGTCGATTCCGCCGAGCTGGGGCGCTGCACCGGGCTGGCCCACCTGCAGGGCTGCAGCGTCCTCCGCGAGGGCCACAAGCTTCAGGTCCGGGGCAATTTCGGCCACCAGGTTCAGGGCCGCCCAGTCAAAGGACTGGATGGTGGTGCGGCGTTCCCGGCCGGATGCTTCAACCTCGGCGACGACGGCGCGGGTCAGGGCTTCCATTTCCGGGCCGCCCCACAGTCCATCCTCAACCTTGGTTTCGACGTTGAAGCGGATCTTTCGCGCATCGTAGGCATCAGCGAGGGCATACACATCGCCAAGTTCAGCTATGCGGTTGCCTTCCACGACGTCCTGCTCTGGATAACCGGGCAGTTGCTGGAACCCGCAGTCCAGCGTCTTGATCTGGGCGAGGTCCAGGAGTGCAACGCGGTCGCCCACGTAGGGATACTCCGGGTCCGCGGGCTGCACCGGTGCGGTGTCGCGGCACTTTTCCGGCATGATGACGTCGTCGTGCCACACAATCACTTTGCCGTCCTCGGTCAGGTGCGTATCCAGTTCCAATGTGGTGACGCCCAGCTCCAGCGAGTGCGCAAAGGCGGTGAGGGACTCTTCTGTGTATTCACCGCGGCCGCCGCGGTGGGACTGAAGATCGAACCGTGCCTTGGCCTGGCCCCAGCCCGGAGGCTGATTTCCACCGTCCCCGTTCCCGCCGTCGTCCGCTCCGGCACGCATCAGCTCGACCATGACGTCGAAGATGTTCGTGTTCTCATAAACTCCCGTCAGCAGCTCGGAGCCCGGGCCCATCGCGGTCAGGGGAACATCCAGAGCGGTGTGTCCGCCGGTGGTCCAGTCCACCATGAACTGCTGGTCCGAATTGGCCACCGGCAGCGGACCGTCCTCGGCCGAGGGACCGTCGCCTGACTCATCGGGCTCCTCGCCCGGTTCGGGCACGTCCACAGCCTCGATGGTCATGCCGCCGGTTTGGTGGTCGCCCACCACGATCACCAGGGTGTCACCGTCCTGTTCCGCGAAGTCCTTGGCCAGAGCCACGGACCGGTCGAACTCGATTCCTGATGCAATGGTGAGCTCGGCGTCGTTGACGTGGCTGAAGGCATCGATGCCTTCCTCCTCCACCAGAAGGAAGAAGCCCTCGTCGCTGTCGCTGTCACCGCTTCCGTTTCCGTGCCCGTTTCCATGTCCGTTTCCGTGTCCGTTTCCGTGTCCGGCACCCTTGCCATGTCCGCCGCCCTTGCCCTGGGCCTCGGCCGTACGTCCGTCGCTGCCGGCTCCGGCTTCCTCATCCCCGTCATCTCTGCCTCCGGCGGAGAGCACTTCCAGAGCCTTTGCTGTCATCTCCGTCAGCGGCACCGGAGGCTGGTACAGCTCCTCGACGTCGTCGCCGTACTGGAACATTTCCTGGTTCGAGAACAGGCCCAGCAGCATTGATGAGTCAGCCTGTTGCAGGCCCTCCAGGTCCCACACGTATTCGTAGCCAAGGGACTGCGCTTCCTCCACAAGGTTGCCTTCGGTTCCAGCGCTTTGCTCGGACGGATCCTCCGGCGGGTTGTCCGGCAGGCGGCCCGGGTTCCCGGCCGGATACCAGTAGTCCTCGCCGCCGCCGAGGATGACCTCAGGTTTGCTGCTTTCCAGGAACTGCCGCGCGATGGCGCTTTGCTCGTCCCGGTCCAGCACATGCGAGCCGAACGCCGCCGGAGTGGCGTCGGTAACGTTGCTGGTGGTGACCAGCCCTGTGGACTTGCCCAGTTCCTCAGCGACCTCCAATGCCGTGGTGACCGGCTGCTGGTTGAGGTCCACACCAATGGCGCCGTTGTACGTCTTGACTCCGGTGGCCATGGCTGTGGCGGCGGCGGCAGAGTCGGTGACGAAGGTTCCGGGATCCGCCGAGTTCGTGTGGACCCGTCCCACCGACGGCATGGCATCCATCTCGAGCTCGCCCGTCAGGCCCACCAGCCCCAGACGGATCGCTTCACGCTGTCCCGGTCCCATCCCGTCGCCCACCATGAGGATCACGTTCTTCGCACCGGGCGAGCTCCCGTCGCCGCCCCCGCCGTCACCGTTTCCGCTTCCCTGCGTGCCCTGTGTGGGTGCGGTCCCAGAAAAAACGACGGCGGCAACCGCCGCCGTCGTCACAAACCTCATGGTGTTTTTTCCCGCATTTGAATACTTCACAGCTGTGTTCCTCCCAGAGTGCGTGGAAGGCCGGCAGTGCTCCGGCCCACTTTGTGTCCCCCGTGATGGAGGTGTCCTTCCGAGGCGGAAGTGACCCCTGCGCCAACAGTTCTCATCCGGATGAAGGGGGTCAAGGGAGATCGCGCGGACCGGTCTGAAAACAATGGATTGGAGGTCATTTTCCAGAGCTGCGCTTGCTTTTTGGGCAATGAAGGCTGAGGGGGATCGGCGGCTTTCGGTACCGTGGAACGTGTCGACCGAAAGGCTGCACTGCCATGACTGATTATTTTGCCGGCGATTCCCGTTCGATGCGGGAGCGGATGGAAGCCGGAGACCTCTACCTTGCCGATGACCCGGAGTTGGCGCGTCACAGCATCCGGGCCATTGAGCTGGCTGACCGGTACAACCGGACTTGGGCCGGAGACCGGAGCGCGGCAGCAGGCATCCTCCAGCAGCTGTTGGGAGGACTGGGCGATGATTCGGAAATCCGTCCGCCCCTCCACGTTGATTACGGGATGTACCTGACCATCGGGGCACGTACATTCATCAACTACAACTTCACGGCGCTGGACGTCGCACCGATAACGATTGGCGACGACGTCCAGATTGGCCCCAACGTGCAGCTCCTGACGCCGACCCATCCGCTGGAACCGGGACCCCGCAGGGACAAGCTGGAGGCTGCCCGGCCGATCGTCATCGGCAACAACGTGTGGATTGGCGGCGGGGCAATTGTCCTTCCCGGAGTGAGTGTCGGCGAGAATTCAGTGATCGGCGCAGGGGCCGTGGTCACCCGCGATGTGCCCGCCAACGTAGTCGTTGTTGGCAATCCCGCTCGTGTGGTGAAGAACCTGTAGGTCTGAACAACCCCATGGGAGGATGGCGGGATGGGATGGAGCACCAGCGAACTGGCAAACCTGGCGGGGACAACGGTAAACACCGTCCGCCACTACCACCGGCTGGGGCTCCTTGATGAACCCGTCCGCAGATACAACGGGTACAAGCAGTACGAGGTGGGACATCTGGTGCGCCTGCTGCGCATCCGCCGCTTGGTCGGCTTGGGAATACCGCTGGGACAGATCAGCACCGTAGCTGAAGCACCCGGGGACGCCGCGGCTGCGCTGCGCGAGATTGATGCGGACCTGGAAACGGAAATTCAGCGGCTGCAGAAAACGCGGGCGGACATCGCCACAATCCTGCGGGAGGGCGCTCCGGCAGACGGGCCCGCCGGTTTCGAGCATGTCGCGGCCAGGCTCACGCAGTCGGACAGCTCGGCCATCCATCTGCTGGCACAGGTTTTCGACGACGAAAAGCTCACCGATGTCCGCCGGATGGTCGAGGCCGACACAGGCTCGACCAGCACGGAAATTGATCAACTCCCTGACGACGCCGATGAGCAGACGAGGCAGCGCCTGGCCGAGCGAATGGTGCCGGGCATGGTCCGGGATTTCCGCGACTACCCGTGGCTGCTGGAGCCGTTTACCAGCAAGTCCAGCGGCGACCGCAGGGATCTGCAGGTTCTCACCGACTCAATGCCCGGACTCTACAGCCCCGCCCAGCTTGATGTGCTGTTGCGTGCGGTTCTGGCTGCCGCAGAAGAGGTCCGCGGTCATCTCGAGGACGGCGCCGACGGCGGAGATTGAGCGGGGGACGAGTGGCAGTCAACGACCCTCACGGCTTTCGAGCCTAACGTCCCCAGCGACCCACTCTTGATCCGGACTTGACCCTGTTCTTGGAACACGGTTTCTAGTGGGAGGCAGCCGGGGAAAACCCCGGGAGCCGATACTGCTGGAGGATATCCCGTGAGTCCCATTGAGAACCTTGTCCGCACTTTTCAGGACGCGATCGCCACCGTACCGGAGATCGTCCAGCCGTTGATCGTCCTGGTTGCCGGTGCCGTTCCATTTATTGAAGGTGAAGGCGGGGCGGTCATAGGTGTTGTCGGCGGCCTTAACCCCATTGTCACCGGAGCCGCTGCCGCAGCAGGCAACTTCCTGTGCGTGCTCCTGATCGTTTTCCTGAGTGCCAGGACCCGCACGGCCGTTGTGGTCCGGCAAGAAGCGCGGGCCAACGGAGGCAATGGGCGCGGGCGTACGGCACTCGCCGTGCGGCCGGACGTTGACGACAGCAGGGCCGTCCCAAAAGAGTCGAAGGGCCGACGGCGCTTCCGGACCTGGCTGGTCCGTTTCGGTGTGCCGGGAGCAAGTCTCCTGGGGCCGCTGGCGGTCCCAACCCACTTCACTTCAGTGTTGCTCGTGGCGTCCGGCATTCCGCGGGGACGCGTCCTCTTCTGGCAGGGTGCGGCGATTCTCTTGTGGACTTCCCTCACCACGGTGCTGAGCTGGCTGGCCGTCACAGCGGTGCTGGCCCCGTGACGTCGTCGGGCAACATGCTCGGCAGCCGTTTCCCCTAGGACAGGAGTTCGCGCAGGGTGCGCGCGTTGCGGACTGCGTGGCCGCCGCCGTCGTTGTTGAAGTACACGTAGACGTCCCTGCCTGCTGATTCCCATTCCGTGATCCGCTCCGCCCACCAGCTCAGGTCCTCATCACTGTAGGAGCCTGCGTAGAGGTGTTCGTGGTCCGGTCCGTGCATCCGGACGTAGACAAACGACGCCGTGGCGCGCAGATTGCAGGGCAGGTGGGCCCCGCTCATGACGGTGTACGCGGCGTCGTACCGGGAGAGGATGCCGTAGACCTCCTCGGTTTCCCAGCTGGGATGGCGGAACTCCACCGCCGTCCTGATGTCGCGGGGGAGTGTGCCCAGGAAGTAGTCCAGCCGGGCGTCGTCGCGTTCCAGATCAGGCGGGAGCTGCACAATCAGGACCCCGGCCTTATCGCCGAGTTCTTTCCAGCACCGGCTGATGCGTCCAATCCACTCTTCCGGTTCCCGGAGTTTACGGGCGTGCGTCAGGCCGCGCGGAGCTTTGACTGAGAACTGGTAGGTGGCGGGCAGCCGCTCCCGATAGGCGGCAAATGCCGGCTCGCGTGGCCAGCGGTAGAAGCTCCCGTTGAACTCTACGGTGTTGAACTCGGACGCGTACGTCTCCAGCCACAGCCGGTTCGGCACTCCGGGCGGATACAGCACTTTCCGCCAGTCGTTGTAGCTCCAGCCTGAGGTACCAATGTGCAGTGCCATGGCTCCAGCCTGTCACGGTCGGCTGCGGGTGCCCGTTATTCGAAGCGGGAGGGGTCGCCCGTGCCGTACCGGACAATTTCCGGTTCACCGCTGGAGAAGTCGACAACGGTGGTGAGGTCCGGCCGGCAGAACCCCGCATCCAGTACGGCGTCCACCTGGTGGTCCAGGCGCTCCTTGATTTCCCAGCCTTCGGTCAGGGGATCCTCTTCGCCGGGCAGCAGCAACGTACTGGAAATCATCGGCTCGCCCAGCTCTTCCAGGAGCGCCAGCACCACCTTGTTGTCGGGGATGCGGACGCCCACGGTCTTCTTTTTCGGCTGCGACAACCAACGCGGCACTTCCTTCACCGCCGGCAGGATGAAGGTGTAGCTGCCGGGTGTGACAGCCTTGATGCTTCGGAAGATGTCATTGTCCATCTTGACGAACTGTCCCAGCTGGGCGAAGTCCCGGCACATCAACGTGAAGTGGTGCTTGTCGTCCAAGTGACGGATGGAACGGATCCGATCCAACGCATCCTTGTTGCTCAGCTGGGCTCCGAGGGCATAGCAGGAGTCCGTGGGATAAGCGATCAATCCGCCTGAGCGAAGGATGGCAACAACCTGACCAATGGTGCGCTGCTGCGGATTCTCCGGGTGGATGTCAAAGTATCGTGCCATGTCCTGAGCTTACCGTTGATGGCTGCTTGGCCACCGCGAAACAAGCTCCTACGCCCACCATTTGTACGAACTCGCGACCGGCCGTACCAGAAGGGCAACCAGCTGTGTCAGCGCGACAAGCCGTGTCATGGCAACCGTCCGTGTCAGAAGGGTGGAGGATCGTCGCCGTAGTCATCCAGATCCCGCCACTTTCCATGACTGTCCCCACCCTGGATTCCTGCCTTACCCTCCTCATCCGCAGCACTTTTCCTTCCGGCCTTGTCTGGGGTGCTCCTGCCTTCCACGCCCGCAGCAAGGGTGAGGTGCGGTTCAGTGCGGTAGCGTCGACCCCCGGGTGAAGTCCACTCAATTACCCCGGGACTCGGCTGATGTGCCTTCCAGAATCCTTGGGTTTTGAACAGGTGATGGCGTCGGCACAGATGCTCGAGGTTGTCGTGATCCGTGGCGCCGCCCTGGGCCCAGGGTTTTGTATGGTCAATTTCGGAAATCACGGCGTTCGCGCGGCATCCGGGGAACCTGCATGTTCCGTCTCGGGCCCGCAGGAATCGTTTAAGTCCGGCGGCGGGTTTTCTGCTTCGGCCGACCCGGAGAATTTCTTCAGTGTCCGGATCCCGCTCGGCGGGCGTCCAGCGGGCGGCTTTGCGGGCCATTCGGCGGGCCGTTTCGGGGCTGAGGGGTCCGTAGCCGAGCAGTTCTGCAGGCCGATCATCGGCACCGAAGAGAGTCTCAGCGTTGATAATCACCAGAATTTCGGTTCGTGCCCGCGGGCCGTGGCTAATGCGGCAGATCCCGCTTCCAGTGCCGGCATCTTCGCCGGGGCCAGCCTTATCGGACCTGGTACACCCACCTCTGCCGGTCTTGTCCTCGCTGGCGCCGGTCTTGTCGGAGCTGGTGCGCTCACCGCTGGCGGCCTTGTCAGAGCTGGACCCATGTCGACGGTTATGGCCTTCGGCTTTCTGGCGCCTCCTTGCCTTTCCCCGGCTCCTGCCGCCGGCACCACCTCGGCCGCGGCTGCGGTCGTCGATGTCGCCGTTGCCGTTGCCGTCGCCGTCTCCGTCATTGTCTTGGCCGTGACCGCCCAGAAGGTCAGTCAGGATATCCGTGCGCAGCTGGTCCACTGTCCGGGAATCTCCAGCAGCCTGTTCTCCGCGGGCCGCTGCGGTGAGCTGGTGATAGATGCCCAGCGCCTTTTCCGCCGGCAGCATCGCAGACAACCAGGCCATGCCATCCGGTTCCGGGCGCAGCCACACCCTCCGCTGGTCAAAGGCAGTCCGCTGACGCTCCACAATCGTCTCCGGATAATGGTTCTCCCTCAGCCGCTGAGCTCTAACCCGGAATTGCGCCTTCGTCTGGCCCGCAGCCAGTTCCAGCAGCTGTGCCTCAAACGACGGAATGTCGGCGGGTGCAATTCCGACGCACTGTTCCAGCACCGTCTCGGCATGTGCGTAGCTGATTTCTCCGGACTCCAAGCGCCCCAATGTGGCGGTGTTGGCGGCACAGAGGTTTCCGGCCTCACTCATCAGCGCTTTTCCGGTACCCGAGGGAATGCCCAGGATGGCAGCGGCTTCCTCGGCTGCGAGGCTGAAGGCCATGTCCGAGTCCGGCATGCCGGACAGGAACGTGCTCTCGCTTTCGTAGATGTTTTGCATCCGGGACAGAACCTTCGCCTGCTGTGCCTGCACCCAACGGGTTAGGCGGTTCAACTGAGACAAGACTCCACCGGCTTGTTCCTCGGTCAGGGATTCCAAGTTCTGCAGGGCCAGCGATCCCGTGAATCCATCCTGATAAGTACTGCCGGTGATGGCGCTGGCGGTGGTGACGGCGGAGGTGGTGCCGGTGGCGGCAGGATCAGCACCGACGGACGCGGCAGCCCCCGCTTTGGGCCCGGCAAGGAACACGGACAGGCTGCGGACTGCGGCCTGTCCGCTTTCGGTGCCGGGAAGAGATCCGTTCTGATCCATGACCTCAGGCTTTCAGCCGGCACTGACATTTCGGGCTCCAAAAGCGCCCAAAACGGGCCTCTGCACGCGCTTTTGAGCCCCCTTGGATACCCGTCTTTTTCAAGCAACTACCCGCGCTTCAGGACGGATACCTGCCGCTATGACCGCCTCACCTGCACTTCGACCTCACGGCCCAGGAAATTCCCGTAAGCGGCGGCCGCTGCCCGCGCACCGCTGCTCAGTGCCTCCAGTCTTGCCGCCTCCGCCGGCCGCGAAAACGGGTCCGCGCCGGTAGGACCTGCGAACACCACCACATCCACATCAACCTGTCCCTTTCGTTCAACCGCCGACCAGATCCCGGTAATGACGCCGTCGATGGTGACTGGGGCCCGAAACAGACCGTTCTTCCCGGGCCCCACCAGGACCTGGTGCTCGGGCGCGAGAATCAACTGGCGGTCGGCGTACCCGATGTGGAACTCGTCGAATCCGGGAAGGAAATGTACGGCGGGAGAACTTTTTCCGACATTGGCTTCCTTTGAACTGGTGTCCTCGGGGCCTTCAACCGAGCCTTCACAGCCGGCCAGGACATCGTGATCGAGATAGTAAAGCCGGTCCCCAACCGCCACTGCAGCAAGGTCTGGAGCGGCCAGAGCCACAGCAGCGCGTGCATCACGCAGCGTCAGACCGCTCCACCACGCCAAGTCCTGCTCAGTGGCCGGACCGTGCCCGCTCATGTACCGCAGGGCGAGCCGCCGCAGCGATTCATCCCGGCTTGGTTCGGTGCCGCCAACAACAATCAGGTCCCCGTACCGCATGAACGTCTGGGTCTTGCCCCGGCGCGGACCGAAAATGATGAGGCGGCGCTCGGCAAGATGGCGGAGCAGATGCGACCCGCGCTGACCTTCAGTGCTGATCCCGGCACTCTCCAGGACACCGACCACCTCAGCCCGTGTCAGCGGACCGTCAGCCAGGGCTTCCGCCAGCACAGCGGCGGCCCGGTCGAAAACGGCGTCGGTCAGCCCCACATCGCGCCACAGCTTTCCGCGCCCCGCGGCTGCGCGGGGCGCCAGCAGCGGCAGCAGCCACTCGGCGTCGTCCGCATGCACCAGATGCAGCGTGCCGCGCAGTGGCCAGGTGAGGACGACGGCGCCCGCGGCAAGATCCGCTTCAACGTCAGCGATGGTGCTTCCCGGAGTACGCTGGCCGACACTCCACAAGGCGCCGGCAAGGTTCTGGGCCTGGACGGCCAGGAGCCGCCGCACTGAGCCGGAAGGCCGGCGGGACCCGGAGCCCGCCAGGAGCTGGGACCGCAGTCGAAGCCTGCGCAGGTCGTGTTCGGACAAGGCGGCGGCACGCGGGCCGGGGCTCCGCCGGGTGATCATGCCGTAACCCTACCCGGCGAAAGAAGATCCATACTGCTCCGCTCTGATAAGGCCGGGGCCAGCCGGGAACCGAGAAATCCCGGCCGGCCCGCAGGTGCTAGTAGAGCTTGATGGTGCCGCCGTCGGCCATCAATGTCTGGCCGGTGAGGTAGCGTGACTCATCGCTGGCCAGGAAGGCAACAATGGGGGCAATGTCCTTCTCCGGATCGCCCAGACGGCCCAGCGGCACGCCGTCGACCACTTCCTGGTACTGCTCGGGGTATGCCTTGCTCCACTGGACGATGCCGGGAGTCAGCGCGACCGGGCTGACAACATTGGCGCGGATGCCGTCCGCCGCCCACTCGTTCGCCGCGGTGCGCGTGATGGCACGGATCGCTTCCTTGGCAGCCGCGTAGGCCACTTGGTTGGGCAGGCCCTTGATCCCGGCACCGGACCCGAAGTTGATGATGCTGCCACGGGTCTTTTTCAGCTCGGGGTGGGCTGCCTGCATGAGGTACAGAGTGGCCAGGGTTCCTGTGCCGAAGGACAGGTTCCAGATTTCCGGAGTGGTTTCCAGGATCGGCGCCTGCTTGGAGGCATGAGCGTTGTTGACGAGGATGTCCAGACCACCAAAGCGTGCCACGGTTTCGGCGACGATTTCGGCCGCGCTTTCCGGCAGGGAGATGTCCCGGCGGATGAAGATCAGTTCACCAAGGCCCGAAAGGTCGGCAACGAGTTTGTCGCCCTGCTCCTGGTCAATGTCCACGACAGCCACCTTGGCGCCCTCGGAAAGGAAGTGCCGGACAATGCCCTGGCCGATTCCGCCGGCACCGCCGGTGACAATGGCCGTCTTGTTGCTCAGTTTCACTCTTGTTCCTTCTCTCAGCCGGAGTGCTTTTCTTGCCGCATCCGGACGCTTGATTCAATCCGGGCTTCGAGCCCGAGCAGGAAGCTGCCAACCGCAAAGTCCAGGGACCGGCGGGATGCTTCATACGTGATGCCGCGGCCGCGGAACCGTGCAGTGAGGGATCCGGCCGGAGCACTGTCATCGGCGTTCAGGGGCACCACGGTGTTTGGCCGGGTGGGACGGTAGCGTCCCGGACCCGGATTGGCAGCAAGTGCGAGAACAGAGACGCCGATAACGACTCCGAATATTCCGAGCACGCAGTCAAAGCACTCGTCCTCGGGCAGTCCCGCAGCCCTGAGGGCCTGGAGGAGAACCTCGAGATCCGCGGTGGGGGCGAGGTCCAGGAGCCGGCTCGGGCCGAGGACTATCTGCAGCAGCCAGGGATGCTGCTGGAAATCTTCCCACTGCGCGTTCGCCATGTGCCGGAGCATCTCCTGCCAGGACCCCGGGGATGGCGGCAGAAAGACAAACTTGGCAGCCGCTTCGACCGCCATGGCCAGCAGCAGGGCGTCACGGTTTTCCACATGCCGGTACAACGCCATGGCGGAAACGCCGAGAATGTCGGCAACGTTGCGCATGGACACGGCTTCCAAACCCTCCCGGTCGGCCAGTTCGAAGGCACAGGCCGCGATGGCCGCAGCGGAGAGGGGAGCCCGCTCGGGCTCGGTACTGTCGTTCATGTGTACAGCGTATATACCGGACTGCAGTTGTGCCGAAAGGGCCGTCATTGATGTGATCTTCTTCTCAGGCAATCGGCCCGGCGGTGAAGAACGGCTTCCGGGAAACCCCGACCGGCGGCGGAAACCCGCGCGCCCAATACCCGGTGTGACACACGTCGTCAAGATGCCATCCACAGAAACGGGTTGTATCTTGGGCGAATGCGAAAAAACAACTCCTCCTTGCTGGGCAGACTCGGCACCTCCGGTCGGCTGGTTTTGTTTTTGGCGGTGAGTGCCCTCTGCGGCGCACTCGTTGCCGGCATCTTTATTCCGACGACGGCGGTGGCTGCTTCCGGCGCCCATCAGGTTCTCGATTCGCTCGAGGTCCTGCCGGACGAACTGGAGACCGGACCCCTGGATGAGGGTTCGAAGATCTACTCAGCCGACGGCCAGCTCATTGCCTCGTTCTACGCGGAAAACCGGATCCCGGTAACGCTGGACAACATTTCGCCCGCCATGCAGGACGCAATCGTCGCCATTGAGGACAACCGCTTTTACGAACACGGGGGAGTGGACGTCAAAGGCGTCGCCCGCGCCGTGGCCTCGAACCTGACCAAGGACAGCACCCAGGGTGCGTCCACGCTGACGATGCAGTACGTCAACAACGTGCTGATCGACCAGGGCGTGGCGGAAGGCAAGAGCGCCGACGAGCTCACCGTCAGCGGAACCAAGAACATCACGGACAAGATCCGCGAAGCCAAGCTGTCGTTCGCCGTCGAGAAGGAATTCTCCAAGGAGGAAATCCTCGAGGGCTACCTGAACATCGTGCTGTTCAGCGGCCGCACGTATGGAGTGGAAGCGGCGGCGCAAACCTTCTTCGGCGTCCCGGCCGCCCAGCTGAACATTCCGCAGTCCGCCATGCTGGCGGGGATGGTGCAGTCGCCGAACAACTTCAACCCGCTCACCAACCCCGAGGGCACGAAGGACCGCCGGGATACGGTGCTGGCCGCGATGCTGCGCTACGACAAGATCACGCAGCAGGAGTACGACGACGCCGTCGCCTCCGACCTGCAGCTGAACCCCCAGCCCGCAGCCCGCTCCGGTTGTGTGGGCGCGGAAATGGCCGAGTACTTCTGCAGCTACGTGGAGCAGGTGGTGCTGGCCTCGGAGCAGTTCGGTCCTGATGAAACCGCCCGCGCCAAGCTGCTGGCCCGCGGCGGCCTGACCATCACCACCACTCTTGACTCCCGCCTGCAGGAGCAGGCCCAGGCGCAGATCGAGGCCCAGGTGCCCACCGGAGATGCTTCCGGCGCAGGTTCCGCCATGGTCTCCGTGGAACCGGGGACCGGGAAGATCCTGGCGATGGCGCAAAACACGAACTACACGCCCGAAGAAGGACCCGGCAACACCCAGCTGAACTTCAACGTCGATTCGGACATGGGCGGAACCGCTTACGGCTTCCAGCCGGGGTCAACCATGAAGCCGTTCACCACTGTGGCGTGGCTGGAGGCAGGCGGCAGCATCGACGACGTCATTGATGCATCCCGGACCACCTATCCCGCGGGCTATGACTGGACGGCAAGCTGCCTGCCCGAAGACGCGTACTTTGATGAATGGAAATTCAAGAACGCCCAGGAGGGTTACGAGCGCCACATGACGGTGGGCGACGGACTCACCTGGTCCGCCAACACGGCCACCGTGGCCCAGGCCTCCCAGCTGGACCTTTGCGACATCCGCGACGCAGCAACCCGCATGGGCGTGCACCGCGCAGTCGACGGCGAACCGCTGGAGGTCAATAATCCCTCCTTCGTGCTGGGCGGCCAGGAAGTGGCGCCCATGACGATGGCAGCGGCGTTTGCCACGTTTGCCAGCGGCGGCGAATACTGCGAGCCCATTGCGCTGACGCAGGTGTCCGATGCCAGGGGCCGGTCCTATTCGGTGCCCGAGGAACAGTGCACCCGCGCCATGTCTGAAGAGGTTGCAAAGGAGGTCTCGGAACCGCTGCAGAAACTCGTGCAGAGCGGCCCCGGAGGCATCTCGCCGCTGGGCGTGCCCGCGGCCGCGAAAACCGGCACCACGGACGTCTCCGAGCAGACCTGGACCGTTGGCTACACCGAGGGCATCTCCACCGCATCCTGGGTGGGTAACTGGACGTCCTACTCCTCGCTGAACGGCCTGCCGATCAACGGTGTGACCCGCAGCTACGTGGATGGCTCCACCATTGCCGGCGCGCAGTGGACCGAGTACATGCGCGCCGTCGCGCCGCTGTACAAAACCGGCGAATTGACGGATCCCAACCGGGTGCCGGTGCGGTCCCCGGAACCGGAGCCCACTGAAGAACCGGAACCGGAGGAAGAGCCGCAGGAGGAGCCGACGCCGACCCCGGAGCCTTCACCTGACAACGGGGCCGACGACGGAGCAGGGAACGCTCCTGCGCCCGCACCCGCACCGGTCGAGCCGGAGGTACCGGAGGTCCCGGCCCCAACGGTTCCCGCCCCGGCTCCGGCACCGGTTCCGGAGCCGACAGAGGCACCCGCGCCGTCGCCCGCCGCACCGGGGACAACCACGGACTAGGGTTCCATCACTGAACCAGGTGATGGGTTCACCCAAATGTGTTCACCACCTGAATGCTCCCCGGCCCGCATATCGGCCGGGGAGCATTTTTGTTGGCCTGATGGGGCGCCCTAGGAGCGGTCCGGCACCGGAACAGGTGCCGGATCCGGGTGGCGGTCATGCCAGGGCAGCAGCGCCTCCACTGCTGCTCCCACCGCGAAGACGGCATCCTCGTCAAAGGGATGACCCACAATCTGCACTCCCGTGGGAATGCCGCAGTCCGCCATGCCACTCGGGACGGCCAGTACGGGGCAGCGGTTGGCGATATTGAAAACGCCGGTCATATGGCCCTGCCAGTAGTGCTCCCGGTGACCCCCGGCGGTGGTGATGCCGTCCAGGTAGGATCCGTCGGCGTCGAGCGACGCGACGGCGGAAGCCGGGCAGAGCAGGACATCGTAGCCGGCCATGGCGGCCGCGAGCTGTCCCTGGATCCGTGTCTCGGCCGTGATGCCGTCCAGAAAGCGGAATTCCGCAGCAGCCCGGCGCGCATCGGCCATGAACCGCACGGTGTAGTCCGCCAGCAGCTCCGGGGAGCCGGCTGTTTCGTCTTCCATGGCCGGACCCAGCAGATAGCCGAAGTGGGTGAACATCGTCCGGCTGATCACCTCCGTGGTCCACGGCAGTTCGATTTCCTCCACCACGGCACCGGCCTCCTGCAGCGCAGCGGCGACAGCCCGGGTGTTCGCCTCCACATCGGCCGCCACCGGATAGTTGCCCAAACGAACGCACAGCGCGATCCGCTTGCCGGCAACCGAAGCCGCCGCATCGCCGTCGGGCAATGAGGCGGGCGCGGAAGGCAGTGACGCATGATCGTCCGGGTGCCGTCCCGCCATGACATTGGCCAGCAGGGCCGCGTCCGCAACGGTCCTGGCCATGGGACCGTCACCGCGGTAATGATCCGCGGCAAGCGGAGCCAATCCCGGAATCCGGCCATAGGGGGCCTTGTACCCCACGGTCCCGGTAAACGACGCCGGAAGCCGGGTTGATCCGGCGATATCCGATGCCGTGGCCAGGGGCGCAAATCCCGCAGCCAGTGCGGCACCTGAACCACCGGAGGAACCGCCCGGAGACAGCCGGAGGTTCCAGGGATTGCGGGTAATGCCCCACAGCGGACTGTGGGTGACCGTGGCGCAGCTGAACTCCGGCGTCGTCGTGCGCAGATGGATGATTCCTCCGGCCCCTCGGATCCTCCCGATGACGGGATGATCGGCCGGTGACACGGCCGACCGCCGGGCCATCAGCCCCTGGGACAGCGTGCGGCCCTTCAGCCCGTGCTTTTCCTTCGCCGCAACGGGCAGCCCAAGCAGCGGACTCAGGTTGCGGCCCGAGCGGTAGCTGTCGGCAGCGCTGCGCGCGGCGGACAGCGCTTCATCGAAAAGCGTCTCCGTGACGGCGTTGATGGATCCGCCGGAAGCCATGGACCCATTGACTTCCTCGACCCGCTCCATGACCGCGGTCAACAGTTCGACAGGCGAGAGTTCCTTGGAACGGAAGAGCCGAAGGGCTGTGGTGGCATCCAGATAGTGCAGGTCGGTCATGAGCGGACGGCATCCGGCAGGGCGGCAGTGTCTTCCGGTGCATCCGAGGTGCCGGTGGGAGTGCCCTCAAGGGCTCCGGAGACCAGCTGGCGGGTGACGCCGGTCAGCATCTCCAGGCCGCGGACCATGTCATCATCAGTGGAGAATTCCCGTTCACAGTGGGAAACGCCGTCCACGCTCGGAATGAACAGCATGACCGACGGGGCAACGGTGTTCATGGCCACGGAGTCGTGGCCGGCCATTGTTTGGATGCGCCGCGAGGACAGTCCCAGACCGGCAGCCACACGCTCAGCGAGCTCGAGCCCTTCCTGCGGAAAGCGGCGGATGGGCCGGATGTCGAAGTCAGTGACATTGACGTTGATGTCGTGCTTCCGCGCAAGGTCGTCGATGTCCTCCATGAGTTTGGCCCGGGCCGCCATCACAATTTGCGGATCGCCGGAGCGCAGATCGGCAACAAGATGCACCCGGCGTGCCACCACGATGGGGGAGTTGGGTTCCAGTGTCATCTGCCCAACAGAGGAGACCAGGGCTCCTTCGGCAAACTCTTCGGTGACGTCATGGACCATGAGAATAATGCGGGACGCGGCCACCAGAGCGTCATGCCGGTCCGCCATTGCGGTTGCTCCGGTGTGGGACTGTTCTCCCAGGACCTCGATGTCCAGTTTCTGGGTGTACCAGCTGCTGTCCACGACACCGATGGCGGTCCCTTCGCGTTCCAGGATCCGGCCCTGCTCGATGTGGATCTCCGCGTAGCCGGCCGCTTCGGGTGCTTCCTGGTTTCCCAGATAGCCGATGCCTTCGAGGGCGTCCCGCACGGTGGTGCCCTGCAGGTCAGTGACCGCAAGCATTTTTTCCCGGGACAGCAGGCCGGCGTACACCGAGCTGCCCATGATGCTGGGGGCAAAGCGGCCACCTTCCTCGTTGAACCAGTTCACCACCGCAAGATTGAAACGTGGCCGCTCCGCGCCGGCCTCGACGTCGTCGTTGATCTGCCGGGCAGCGTGAAGGGCTGCGATGACGCCGTATGCTCCGTCGAAGCGCCCGCCCAGGGGCTGGCTGTCCAAATGCGAACCGATGACGATGTACGGAGCACCGGGCGTCCACTCAACAAGCCCAAACATGTTGCCGATGCTGTCGGTTCGCAGTTCCCAGCCGGCCTCCCGGACCCAAGCGGCAAACCAGTCCCTGGTCTGCGCGTCCTCGGCAGTGGCTGCCTGGCGGTCGACGCCGTTGTTGGCGGTGGCGCCGATGGTGGCCACCGTGTGGAAATCGGTAAGAAATGATGCTGCGTTCATGAGGAATCCTTGGGTTGTGCGGCTCGGTGATCGGGAACGTGCCGGGCTATCGGACGGGCCTATCCCATCCGGCCGCGGGTCTCGGGAACCTTGGTCAGGACGACCAGGAGGAAGACGACGGCGGCAGCCGCGGCCATGTAGAAGCCGGGGGCATGCGGCACTCCGGTGCTTCCGACCAGCGCTGTGCCGATGAACGGTGCGGTGCCGCCAAAGATTGCGTAGGCGCCGTTGTAGCTGATAGCCGCGGAGGTGAAGCGGGTGCGGGTCGTGAAGATCTCGACAAAGAACGTGTAGCAGCCACCGCCGTAGAGGCAGAGGGCCACAACGAACAGGGACTGCCCGGCCAGGGCCAGCGGCAGGCTGCCGCTGGTGACCAGCATGAAGCTGGGCACTGACAGGATGGCCAGGGCGGCAGAGCCAGCGATGAGCAGCGGCCTGCGGCCGAAGCGGTCTCCGAGCCGGCCGCCCATCGGAAGCAGGAGGGCGTACAGGGCCAGGGCGGCGGCGTTGACCATGAGTGACTGTTCCCGGCTGAGTTCGCCGGTGGTCTGGACATAGGAGACAAAGTAGGCGGAAAGGAAGTAGAAGCCCATGGCTGTCAGGCCCATGACAAAGATGACCTGGACCATGCGGAGCTTGTTCTCGCGCAGGGTTTCCCGGATGGGACTGAACTCCTTCGGCTGCTCCGCTTTGGCGTTTTTGAAGGCGTCGCTTTCCACGGTGCGGCTGCGGATCCATACGCCGAACAGTGCCAGTGGAAGGGCCAGCAGGAACGGCAGGCGCCAGCCCCAGGAGGTGAAGGATTCGTCGGACATCGACTGGCTGAGGATCAGGATCATGGTGCCGGCCACCACTGACGGCAGCGCTGTGGCGGCGATCGTGATGTTGATCCAGAAACCGCGCTTGCTGACCGGAGCGTGCTCAAAGACAAAGGAGGGAGCGCCGACAGACTCTCCGCCGGCGGAGAACCCCTGGATCAGCCGGCACAGCACCAGCAATGCGGGGGCCCAGGCGCCGATCTGAGCGTAGGTGGGCAGCATGCCCATCAGGGCGGTTGCCCCGCCGATGGCGATCAGCGTAATGCTGAGGACGCGGCGGCGGCCGATGCGGTCTCCGATGGCACCAAAGAAGATGCCTCCGAGGGGGCGGACCACAAAGGCCACGCCGAAGGTGGCGAATGTTGCGAGCAGGGCGGTGATGGGATTACTGCCGGGGAAGAACAACTGGGACAGAGTGACGGCGGTGAGCCCGTAGAGGGTGAAGTCGTAAAACTCGATGAACTGCCCGACGCTGCCGCCGAGCAGAACACGCTTTTGCATCTTTGTGGTGGGAACGCCCGCGGAGGAGGGGCCGGACAGGGTCGGAGCTGAACCGGGCCGCCCTGCTTTGCTGTTCTGGGTTGTCATGACAGCCACGCTAGTGGGCTCATGTTTCCGCGGCGGTGAACAGTGTTACGGGCCGGAAACGGCAAAAGGGCCAAGATTGCCGCCGTGTTGCCGGCACCGGGGCGTCCGGTCATCTTCCGGACACACGTTCCTGGGAACGGACGCATCAAATCTCCCTTGATTGATCGTGGAGAACCCGGGTATACCGTCTGTGGCAGCTTCCGGGTTCAGTACCGGAACCAACTGTGGTGACTCAGGTCACAGGTGTCCAATGGGTTGTTTAGCCCACAGCCATAGATTGTGTTGATGGGTCCCCGGCGGATCCGTAGAGGCGGAGGCATGTTTCCTCAAAGGCCAGGACGCGGCGGGTGGGCTTTATGGCGCCGGGACGAACCAGCATGACGTCAATGGGCGGGAAATCGTCAGTCAGCGCCAGAACCACCACCTGACCGCCGGAATACGTCAGGTCACTGTGCAGCCTTTGGTTCAACACGGCATAGCCGTGCCCCTTCGCCACAAAGGAGCGGACTGTTTCGTACCCGGAGAAGTGGTGGCGGACGTTCGGCTCCACTCCGGCCATCGCGTAGAGCTGCTCGTAATATTCCCTGCTGTGCGGCAGGTCCAGAACCACAGACGGCTCACCGGCCAGGTCCCGAAGAGCAACGCTGCGTTCGGGCCCCTCCGCCGCCGGATGACCTGCGTGAACCAGCACGTGCGGAGGTACGCGTTCCAGGACCCGGACGGTAAACCCCTCACCGAGGCCCAGGCCGTAGGTCAGCGCAACGTCGCAGGCTCCTTCGCGCAGCGCCGTCTGCAGCCCGGCAAGGTCCGCCTCGAGGATGGAAACCTCCACTCCGGGATGCTGGCGCTCAAAGGACTGCAGGATTGCCGGAAGGCGAAACGGCGCCAGCGGGGAGAACACGCCAACCGTCAGGTCACCCACGACGCTGGCGGCCAGTCCCCGCGCAGACTCATAGAGGGCGTCCGCCTGTTCCAGCACCACCTTGATGTCCCCGGCCAGCTGGCGGCCAGCCGGGGTGAGGCGCAGCCCGCGGGTCAGGCGCACAAACAGCTGGGTTCCGAGGCTGGCCTCCAGCTGCGCCACTGCCGTGGACAGGGCCGACTGGGTGATGCACAGCCGCACGGCAGCTGCCGTCATGTTTTCGGCTTCCGCCACGGCAGCGAAGTACCTCAGCTGGGTCAGGGTGAAGGGTTTAGGCATGGTTTAGTGCTCGCATTTCCGGTGGGAAGGCTGGTGTTTGCATAGGCATCACGGCATCACAGGGCACGCAGCCGGTGGACCAGCAGCGCCACGTGCAGTGACGTGCGCGATTCGGCGTCGTCGAGGTCCACCGCCAGCAGCTCCTCCAGCCGGCTCAGTCTGGCGTACAGCGTGGGCCGGCTCAGGTAACTGGTGCGGGCCAGGGCAGACTTGTTGCCACCGGATTCCAGGAACTGGCCCAGCAGCTCCAAATAACCGGACTCGCCCCGGGCCTCGGCATCCAGGACTCCCTGCAGTTCGGACTCAACAAACTGCTGGACCCTGGGGTCCTTCCGCAGCAGGGCCAGCAGGCCCCGCAGCCGGATGTCGGTGGCGCGGTAAAACGGACGGTCCTGGCCGGAGAGGGTGGCGGCAGTCTCGGCCACATGGGCCGCCTCATCGATTCCCGCCGCTGCTTCGAGGAGGGAATCCTGGAGGCGTCCGACGCCGATGGTCCAGCTCCCCGCCACGCCACCGGGTACCGGTTCCCGCTCCGAATCCGGGGCCACGGCTGCAGCCAGTGCGCCCAGCACCTTGTCCCCGGCCGGCCCGGAGGGAAGAGCGAGGAGCATGCCGACGGAACCCGAACGGATGACGGCGCTGATGGCAGTGCAGGGGAGGGGCTTCAGCGCCCGCGCCAGCTGCTCAAGGAGTAATCGCTCCTCCTGCTGACCGGCCAGCGGGTCGCCGCCGCCGGCAGCGGACGCATCCGGCACCGCCGACGGCGATGTGCCGCGGAAAACGACGGGAAGGTAGAAGGGAGAGCGCCGCAGGCCCAGGGCGGCCGCGCGTGCCTGCGCTTCGCCTTCGCCCAACCCGCGGGGCTGGCGCAGGTCGTTGAGGAGTCCCGCCTGCGCCTGCTGGTTCAGGTCGCGTCTGTCCCGTTCCGCAAGCCGGTTGATGGCAAGCGTCTGGGCTGCCCGCTCCAGCACCATGGCCGCCCCGGCGTCGTCGTTCAGCACCACCGGAACCACAAGCCGGCCCCACACCTGCCGCTGAACCCCCACGGGTGTCTGCAGCCAGTCTCCGCTGCCGCTGCGGGACGTCTGCGCTGTTGACGGTGTGGTCCGGGATCGCCGTTCCCAGTTATCCAGCAGCACGGTGGTGTCCACCTGGTGGGCCGCGTAGGCAAGCACCAGGTGGGAAAGGTCCTCAAGGACCACCGGGGCGCCGATCATCTCGGCGGCCTGTTCCACCACTTGCCCGGTTCCCGCGCTTTCCAGGCTGAGCACAGTGAACGCCTCGTGGACGGCGCGGGCACGCTCCACGCGTTCCAGCTGTTCGGCCACAATCAGCCGGTGCACGATTTCAGTGATCTGGACAAACCGCACGCGTCGCCGGACAACGACGACGGGCATGGCTGTCGATGCGGCGGCCAGTTCCAGCGCATCCAGAGCGTTACGGCGGTCCCCGATCACCTCCACGACGAGCCCGGCGGCTCCGGCGTCCTGCAGCGACCGGACGAACATGGCCGTGCGGCCGGGATCCTTTTCAAGCTCCAGGCCGGTGGTGAGCACCAGTTCTCCGCCCGACAGCAGCCCTGAGACGTCGAGCACTTCGCTCACATGAACCCAGCGGACGGCGTTGTCCAGACCGTCGGCTGAGCCCAGAAGCCGCGGCTCGGCCTCGCGGAGCACGGGAAGTTCCAGGACGGAGCGAACAGTGGGCAGCATTTACACAGAGTAAAGCACCGCCGGGGAACTCTTACACACTGCTACTTATGCGTCGGAGCCGGGCGCGGCAGACTGGGATTCGACTCAACACCTCCGCCCCCGGGCGCCCTTTTCCCAAGGAGAAAACTTGGACAGCATCAAGCACTGGATCAACGGCAGTTATGTCCCGGCCGGGCCCCGCACCGCATCGGTGACCAACCCGGCCACGGGCAAGGTGACCGGCCAGGTGTCGCTGGCCACAGAGGACGACGGCGCGGCGGCAGTCGCTGCGGCAAAAGCCGCGTTCCCCGGCTGGCGGGACACCTCCCTGGCGCGGCGCACCCAGATCCTCTTCGCCTTCCGCGAGCTGCTCAACGCCCGCAAGGGTGAGTTGGCCGCCATTATCACCGCAGAGCACGGCAAGGTGCTCGATGACGCCCTCGGCGAGGTAAGCCGCGGCCAGGAAGTGGTGGAATTCGCCTGCGGCATTGCACACCTGCTGAAGGGCGGCTTCACCGAGAACGCGTCCACCAATGTGGATGTGCATTCCGTCCGCCAGGCGCTGGGACCCGTTGCGATCATCAGCCCCTTCAACTTCCCGGCGATGGTGCCCATGTGGTTCTTCCCGATCGCGCTGGCCGCGGGTAACACCGTGGTCCTGAAGCCGAGCGAGAAAGACCCCAGCGCGGCGAACTGGCTGGCGGAACTCTGGAAGGAAGCCGGCCTGCCCGACGGCGTCTTCAACGTCCTGCACGGGGACAAGGTGGCAGTGGATACGCTGCTGACCCATCCGGACATCAAGGCCGTGTCCTTTGTCGGCTCGACGCCGATTGCGAAGTACGTCTACGAAACGGCAACCGCGCACGGCAAGCGCGTCCAGGCCCTGGGCGGCGCCAAGAACCACATGATCGTCCTGCCCGACGCCGATTTGGACCTGGCCGCCGACGCCGCGGTCAACGCGGGTTTTGGATCTGCCGGAGAACGCTGCATGGCCATCTCAGCGCTGCTTGCCGTGGGCAACATTGCCGACGAGCTTGTGGGCAAGATTGCCGAGCGCACCGATGCGCTGCGCACCGGCGATGGAAGCCGCGGCTGCGACATGGGCCCCCTGGTCACGGCGGCCCACCGGGACAAGGTGGCCGGCTACATCGACGCCGGCGAAGCCGCAGGTGCCACTCTCGTGGTGGACGGACGCACCGTCACCCCTGACGCGGAGGGCGACGGCTTCTTCGTGGGCCCGACGCTGTTCGACAACGTGGCACCGGATATGTCGATCTACCGGGACGAAATCTTCGGCCCGGTGCTCTCGGTGGTCCGCGTGGACAGCTACGAGCAGGCGCTGCATCTGATCAACACCAACCCCTACGGCAACGGAACCGCCATCTTCACCAACGACGGCGGTGCGGCGCGGCGCTTTGAAAATGAAGTGGAAGTTGGGATGGTGGGCGTCAACGTCCCCGTCCCGGTTCCCATGGCTTACTATTCCTTCGGTGGATGGAAGAACTCGCTGTTCGGCGACACCCATGCCCATGGGACCGAGGGCGTTGGATTCTTCACCCGGGGCAAGGTTGTCACCACCCGTTGGCTGGATCCCAGCCACGGCGGCATCAACCTCGGCTTCCCGCAGAACGCCTGACCGGCCCCGCAACTGAAAGGTTATGAACCATGACTTCGACGATCGACGGCGGAGCCCCGCCGCTGCTGGACGCTGACGGCGCACGCCGTGCCTACGAGCTGGACCGCAGGCACGTCTTCCACTCCTGGTCCGCCCAGGACCTGCTGGATCCCATGGTCATCTCGGCGGCCCAGGGCTCCTACGTGTGGGACGGTGACGGCAAGAAGTACCTGGACTTCTCGTCCCAGCTGGTGAACACCAACATCGGCCACCAGCACCCCGCCGTTGTCTCGGCCATCGCCGAGCAGGCCGCCAAGCTGTGCACCATAGCTCCCAGCTACGTCAACGACGCACGCTCCGAAGCCGCCCGGCTCATCAGCGAACGGACCCCGGGAGAGCTGGACAGGATCTTCTTCACCAACGGCGGCGCCGACGCCAACGAACACGCAGTCCGCATGGCCCGGCTGCACACCGGCCGGCAGAAGGTCCTGTCGGCGTACCGCTCCTACCACGGCGGAACCCAGCTGGCCGTGAACCTCACCGGGGACCCCCGCCGCTGGGCCAGCGACACCGCCAGCACCGGCACCGTGCACTTTTTCCCGCCGTACCTGTACCGCACGGCTTTCCACTCCACCACCGAGGAGGAAGAAAGCAGCCGGGCACTGGAACACCTCGAACAGCTGATCGCCTACGAGGGCCCGGACACCATTGCCGCCATCATCCTGGAGTCCATCCCCGGCACCGCGGGCATCTACCTGCCGCCGCCCGGCTACCTCCAGGGCGTCCGCGAGTTGTGCAATCGCTACGGAATCATCTTCATTGCGGACGAGGTCATGTCCGGTTTCGGCCGCACCGGCAAGTGGTTCGCCGTCGACCACTTTGATGTGGTGCCGGACCTGCTCACCTTCGCCAAGGGGGTCAACTCCGGGTATGTTCCCATGGGCGGCGTCGCCATCAGCCCGGAAATCGCCGCAACCTTCGGCAAACGCGTGTATCCCGGCGGACTGACGTATTCCGGCCATCCGCTGGCCGCCGCGGCCGCCGTCGCCACCATCAACGCCATGGAGGACGAGGGCATGGTGGAGCATGCGGCCGAGCTGGGCCGCTCGGTCATCGGCCCGGCACTGGCTTCTTTCGCCGAGCGCCATGTGTCGGTGGGCGAGGTCCGGGGGACCGGCGTGTTCTGGGCCATCGAACTGGTGAAGGACCGGGAAACGCGGGAACCGCTGGCACCGTACGGCAGCTCCAGCGGAGAAATGAACCAGTTGCTGGCGGCCTGCAAGCAGCGCGGCCTGCTGCCCTTTGGAAACTTCAACCGCATTCACGTTGTGCCGCCGTGCAACACCAGCGCTGCCGACACCGAAGCCGGGCTCGGCATCCTGGACGAGGTGCTTGGGATCGCCGACAGCCTGGTCCGGGAGCCGCAATCCGCCTAGCCTGCTGACGGAGGCCCGGTCCGCACATTGGGCCGGGCCTGCACCATTTATGGGGCTCCCATGCTCATGCGTGCCGGGCCGTCGCCTAGAATGGTAAGGATGCTTACGGCTGCGGAGCGTGTCCGCAGCCCCCTCCAGCCCTCTTCACAAGGAGACCACCATGATCGGATTTATCGTTGCAGGACTCGTTATCGGCGCACTGGCCCGCCTGATCAAGCCCGGGAAGCAGAACCTGGGGCTGTTGGCCACACTGCTGCTCGGACTGGTTGGGTCCGTCATCGGAGGCTCCATTGCCTCCCTGGTTGGCACCGGCGACATTTGGGAACTGAACATCTTCGGCTTCATTGTCGCTGTCATTGCCGCCGTCCTGCTCATTGGTGTTGCTGAGAGCGTGGCCGGCCGCGGCAAGGGCCAGGTCCGCCGCTAGGACTGATCCCCAGCCACCGGTGACGCCACCGGTGACGCCACCGGTGACGCAGCCGGCGGAACAGCACGGGCGGACTTCTCCAGCTCAAGGTCGAAGACCTTCCGCTCGACCGACTCAAGCCGCCGCTGCAGGACCCGATTCGAATCGAGGGCCTGCTGAAGCTCCCGGGATGCGGCAACCCCGGGAGCTTGTTGGCGGTTGACCACCATCCGGACTATTTCAGTGATCCCGTAAACGGCAATTCCGGCAAGGGCAACGAGTGCGAACCATGGGATATCCATGGGGGTGACCCTAGCCCAGAACCTTCCGCGACAGGAAGGAATTGACGAATTTACGTTCCGGATCCATCCGCCGGGCCAGATCCTGGAAGTCGCCAAAACGGGGATACAGCCCCTGCAGCTCCGCCTGCTCCAGGGTAAACAGCTTTCCCCAGTGCGGGCGGGGCTGCAAGGGCGCGAGTGCCGCCTCCATTTTCGCGAGCAGGGCCTCGACGTCGGCCTGCAGGGGTTTCCAGGTGAAGTGGAACCCGACGGTCTCCTGTCCATAGCTGCTGCTCAGCCACAGATCGTCCCGGGCCATCGTCCGGATCTCGCAGACCTGGAGCAGGGGAGCAATCTCGTCCGACATGCCCCGCAGGACGCCCAGGGCCTCCACGGCAGACCCGCGGTCCACGAGATACTCGCTCTGGAGCTCATCCCCGTTACTCGGGGTGAAGGCCAGCCGGAAGTGCGCGAGCCGGTCCGACCAGGACCCGGGAACACCCATCTGTTCGGAGCAGTTCACGGCACTCATGCCCGGCAGCGGGTGCTTGGGCTCCGTTGCGGCGGTTCCGCCGAAGAACTCCGTGCTTCCGGTGTACGGCATCTCAGTGTCGGTGCGGCTCTTGAGCCACACCTGGGTGGCCACCGGTCCGGTCAGTGAACTGAAGATGCTGACGCTGTACGCCGCGGACGTGATCGCGTCGAAATTCTCCTCCACGGAGCTCCAGGGAACATCAGTAAACACGTCCTGACGCACCTCGTATGCCGGCTCTACGTCCAGGGTGAGCCGGGTGACGATTCCCAGCGCCCCGAGCGACACCACCATCCCGGGGAAATCGGGGGAGGTGCGGTCTACCCGGACCACGGTTCCGTCCGCCGTCACCAGTTCCAGCGCCGCAACGGCGGTTGCCAGGTTGCCATTGCGGTTGCCGGAACCGTGCGTTCCGGTGGCCACAGCGCCCGCCACGGAGATGTGCGGCAGCGACGCCAGGTTATGCAGCGCATATCCGTGCCGCACCAGGAAAGCGGCCAAATCTCCGTAGCGGGTTCCGGCACCAACGCTCACCGTTCCGGCCTCCTCGTCAAGGACCGGCTCACCGTCCAGCTTCTCCAGGTTCACCATGATGCCGGCCGAATCAGCAATGTCGTTGAAGGAGTGGCGCGTGCCAACGGCACGGACGGACGGCGCCGCGGCGACCAGCGCCGCAAGCTCCTCCACGCTGGAGGGCTGCGCTATTTCCGTTCCGGAGTAGCGCAGGTTGCCGGCCCAGTTGTATTCCTCGAGCACGTTAGAGCCCCTTCATGTGACGTGGCTGGAAATGGTGACCTTCGGGAGGGCTAGAAGCCCTGTGCCAGCCGATAATACGCTGAGTTCAGCTTGAGCTCGTTAACAAAGGACTTAGTGGTGGTGGTGTCGTCAATCAGCGCCAGCTCCACACCGGCGATCTGCGCAAAGTCCTCCCACACCTCCCGGTCCAGCGCCGTGGACATCACTGTGTGGTGTGCTCCGCCGGCCGAGAGCCAGCATTCGGCCGAAGTTTCCAGATCCGGTGCCGGCTTCCACACCGCGCGGGCCACGGGCAGATTGGGGAGGTCCTGCTCGGGAACAACGTTCTCGACAATATTGGCCGTCAGCCTGAACCTCTCGCGCATGTCCGCCAGGGATACGACGACGGCGGGGCCTGGATCCGCGGTGAACACCAGGCGTACCGGATCATCCTTGCCGCCGATGCCCAGCTGGTGGATTTCCAGGGAAGGCTTGGACGTGGTCAGCGAGGGGCATACCTCAAGCATGTGCGCCCCCAGGATTACTTCGCTGCCGGGGACCAGATTGTAGGTGTAGTCCTCCATCAGGGACGCTCCGCCGGGCAGGCCTTCGCCCATGACCTTGGCGATGCGGACCAGGACGGCCGTCTTCCAGTCCCCCTCCGCGCCAAAACCGTAGCCGTCGGCCATGAGCCGCTGGACCGCCAGACCCGGCAGCTGCTGCAGGGTGCCCAGGTCCTCGAAGTTGGTGGTGAAGGCGCCGAAGCCGCCTTCCTCGAGGAAGGACCGCAGGCCCAGTTCCTGCCGTGCACCGTAGCGCAGGGACTTGTGCCGGCCGCCGTCGCGCCGCAGTTCCGGAACCACGTCGTACAGTTCCTCGTACTCCGCCACCAGCGCGTCCACCGCCTCTTCGCTGACCGCGTCCACGGCTGATGCCAGTTCATTGACCGACCAGGTGTTCACCGAGACGCCGAACTTCACCTCAGCTTCGGTCTTGTCACCCTCGGTGACGGCCACGTTGCGCATGTTGTCGCCGAAACGCGCCAGCTTCAGGCTGCGGATTTCATGCCAGCCGGCCGCTGCCCGGGCCCAGGAATCGATCTTCGCCTGGACGCGGGGGCTGGAAACGTGCCCGACGACGGTCTTGCGGCTGATCCCCAGCCGCGACTGGATGTAGGCGAACTCCCGGTCGCCGTGCGCGGCCTGGTTCAGGTTCATGAAGTCCATGTCGATGTCGGCCCACGGCAGCTCCACGTTGTGCTGGGTGTGCAGGTGCAGCAGCGGCCGCTGGAGCTTGGTGAGGCCGCGGATCCACATCTTTGCCGGAGAGAAGGTGTGCATCCAGGCGATGAGGCCAATGCAGTCCTCCGAGGAGTTCGCGGCCAGGACCATTTCGAGGATCGCGTCGGAATCCTTCAGGACGGGCTTGAAGACAATGCGGTAGGGGATGGCTTCCGCGTCATCGAGCTGGCGGGCGATGTCGGCGGCCTGGTCGCGGACCTGGGCCAGGGTGTCTTCGCCGTAGAGTCCCTGGCTGCCGGTGAGGAACCAGATTTCGCGGACGGGGGCAGTGCTGATGGTCATGAGGGGATCCTTTGTCGAAAGAAGAGTGCGGGGGAGGCGGAGCTCCGGATTACTTTTGGCCGTAAACGTTCTGGTAGCGCTCGTACAGGCTGTCGATATGCGCCTGCCCTATGGGCAGCGGGTCCCCGAGCTGGCGGCTGATGTGGACGGTGCGGGCAACTTCCTCGCAGAGGACGGCGGATTTCACCGCGGAGCGCGCATCCTTGCCGATGGTGAACACACCGTGGTTCTTCATCAGAACGGCGGTGGAACGGTGCCCGGACAGCACTTCGACGATGCCGCGCCCAATCGAGTCATCGCCAATGAGGGCAAACGGGCCCACCGGTATTTCCCCGCCGAACTCGTCCGCCATCATGGTCAGCACGCAGGGGATGGCTTCTCCGCGTGCCGCCCATGCCGTGGCGTAGGTGGAGTGGGTGTGGACGACGCCGTTCACCTCGGGCATGTGCCGGTAGACGTAGGCGTGGGCGTCGGTATCGGAGGACGGTGATCCGCCGCCGTCAACCGCGGTGCCGTACAGGTCGGTGAGGACCATGTTCTCCGGCGACAGGTCGTCGTAGGAAACGCCGGAGGGCTTGATGACCATCAGGTCCTGTCCCGGGACGCGGGCTGAAACGTTGCCGGCGGTCCAGGCGACCAGTTCGTTGCGGGTGAGCTCGGCATGCAGGTCGCTGACCTGCCGGCGGAGTTTGTCGACGGTGCCGAGGATGTCGGAGGTCATGGTCACAGTGCAGGTTCCTTTATTGCAGTCTCTTCGTCAGCGGTTTTCTCTGCACCGCCGGGCAAGCGTGCCGCCGCATCGCGCTGGATCTTCTTCAGCCGGTGCATTACTTCGTTGGCCCCGCGGCCAAAGTAGTCATGCAGGGTCCGGTATTCCTCGTAGAGGGCGTTGTAGGCCTGCACGTTTTCGGCAATGGGCTGGTAGACCCCCCGCCGGACCCGGCCCATTGCCGCGGCGGCCGTCCGGACATCCGGATAGGCTCCCGCGGCAACCGCGGCATGGATCGCGGAGCCCAGGGCCGGGCCCTGCTCCGAATCGATGACCGAGAGGGGAAGGTTGATGACATCGGAATAGATCTGCATCAGCAACGGGTTCTTGATCAGCCCGCCCGCCACGACGAATTCAGTGACCGGCACGCCGCTGGCATTGAAGGCTTCGATAATCGTCCGTGTGCCGAAGGCGGTGGCCTCCAGCAGCGCGCGGTACATGTCCTCCGGGCGGGTGGCCAGGGTCTGTCCAACAAACACGCCGGACAGTTCATGGTCCACAAGCACCGACCTGTTGCCGCTGTGCCAGTCCAGGGCCACGAGTCCGTGCTCGCCGATGGCCTGCTCGGAGGCCAGACCGGTGAGGTATTCGTGGACGCCGGTGCCGGCGTCGGCCGCTGCGCTGACGTAGCGGGGCGGCACGCAGTTGTTCACGAACCAGCCGAAAATATCGCCCACGCCGCTCTGGCCGGCTTCATACCCCCACAGCCCCTCGACGATGCCGCCCTGCACCGCGCCGCACATGCCCGGAACCTCGTGGATTTCCTCGGCGTTCATGACGTGGCACGTGGATGTTCCCATGATGGCGACCATCTGGCCGGGTTGGACGGCGTTTGCCGCCGGCGCGGTCACGTGGGCGTCCACGTTGCCGACGGCTACGGCGATGCCTTCGGGAAGGCCGGTCCATTCCGCGGCCCGTGCCGACAGCGTGCCGGCAGCCGAGCCCAGCTGGCCGATCGTGTGTTCAAGTTTCTCGGAGACGAAGGTGGCAAATCCGGGATTCAGGGCGGCGAGGTAGTCCTCGGAGGGGTAGGCCCCGTCCTGGTAGATGCCCTTATAGCCCGCAGTGCAGGCGTTGCGGACGTAGGAGCCGGTCAGCTGCCACACAATCCAGTCAGCGGCTTCGACCCAGTGATCCATGGCCGCGTAGATTTCGGGGTCTTCCTCAAGGATCTGCAGCGCCTTTGCGAATTCCCATTCCGAGGAAATGAGTCCGCCGTAGCGTCCAAGCCATGACTCTCCCCGCTCCGCGGCCAGAGTGCTGATCCGAACCGCCTGTCCCTGGGCGGCGTGGTGGCGCCACAGCTTGACGAAGGCATGGGGACGATCGGCAAACTCCGGCAGCTCGTTGAGTGGAGTTCCGTCGCCGGTCACGGGAACCATGGTGCACGCGGTGAAGTCGGTGGCCAGTCCGATGACGGCCTGCGGATCGATCCCTGCGCTTGCCAGCGCTGCCGGGACGGCGTTGGTGAGCACGTCCACGTAGTCCTGGGGAACCTGCAGCGCCCAGTCCGGGGGAAGCCGCACTTCACTGCCGGGAACGTTGTCAGTTACGACGGCGTGCGGATAGGAGTGGACGGCGGAGCCCAGTTCCGTGCCGTCGGACACCCGCACCACCACCGCCCGTCCGGAGAGGGTGCCGTAGTCCACCCCGATTACGTATTGCTCGTCCGGATTGGTACTGCTCATGGGGTCCTCCTGTGGGCGCCCGGCGCACCGGCCCGGCAAATCATCATTGATCGTGTTAGCGCTAACAATTAGATGTGCGCTGCGTCTCAATGTCAAGACCGGACCATTTTGTGATTTAGGCCGGAACTCCGGAACGAGGTGCGGAGCGGGTTAGTTTCGCGGGGGAGCGGTGCTGCTGCGCACGATAAGTCCGGACTCAGGTGCATTCTCCGGGGCCCGGCCCCCGGGCATGGCTCCCTGGCCAGACGGCACGGCATCCGGCTCCGGCATGGGGCCCGAACCGCCGCCGGTGATTTCCAGCAGCAGCTGGTCGATGCAGTACCGGCCCATGCCCCGGAAGTCCTGGCGGACCGTGGTCAACGGAGGCAGGAAATAGGCGGCTTCGGGCTGATCGTCAAAGCCGACCACGCTGACATCGCCCGGAACACTGATGCCCCGCTCATGCAGCGCTCGCATGAACCCCAGGGCCATCTGGTCGTTGGCCACAAACACGGCGCTGTGGGCGGCGG
Source organism: Arthrobacter gandavensis (assembly GCF_009192735.1). GTDB lineage: Bacteria > Actinomycetota > Actinomycetes > Actinomycetales > Micrococcaceae > Arthrobacter_B > Arthrobacter_B citreus. Next base: position 621,616 of record NZ_VTFU01000001.1, on the reverse strand, counting down.
CGTCGAACGCCAGCCCGTTGCGGTAGCCGGACTCGGCACCCCAGTCGCCGGTCATCGGTGGGGCAGCCGGCAGTCCGCGCGCCTGGAGCTCCGTCCGCCAGCCCGATGCCCTTCGCTGGGCATCCATCCATTGTTCGGGTCCGGCCAAGTGGGCAATGCTGCGGTGGCCCAGGTCCGCGAGATGTCCCACGGCCATCCGTGCCGCCTGTTCCTGGCTGCCCTCCGGAGCGAGACCGCCGGCAACAATGTCCAGGGGAATCTTCAGTTCCAGGTCACGGAAAAGGTCAACGCCGGCCTGGACGGGCGCCACCACCACGATTCCGTCCGGCGCCTGGTTGAGCAGATGGTTCACCGATTCCAGGACGGCGGAGGGGGTGAGTTCCCGAAGGCCGGCAACACTGACAAAATAGCCGTTTCGAAAGGCAGCCTCCTGCAGGCCCAGCAGCGTGCTTGCGGGGCCATACTGCTCCAGCTCGGTGATGATGACGCCGATGACCTTGGACGAGCGGGTCACCAGAGACCGGGCCGCAGCATTGCGGCGGTATCCGAGCGCACCGATGGCCGCGGAAACCTTCTCCTTCGTCTGGGGGCTGACGTTGGGGTGGTCGTTGAGGACCCGCGACACGGTCTGGTGGGAGACCCCGGCGACCCGGGCCACGTCCTCCATGGTCGGTGGCGCGCCGGATAGCCTGCGCTGTAACGGTGGCATGAAACGCTTTCTGTCGATGTGTGCAATACCTGCCGCTGCTGCGAGGGCAGCGGCAGGCTATCCGGCGGTGATGGAGTAAGAGAACCGGTGCTCGTCGCCCGGCTCCAGCACCAGGAGGTCGGTGCCGGTGTTGAAGGCGTCCGGCGGACAGGTCATGGGCTCCACGGCCATGCCCAGACGCCCCAGCTCCTCCCCGGAGTAAACCTGCAGCCAGCGCGATGCACCCTCACCCGCGGGAGCGGACAGGACACTCGATTCCCCGGTTGCGGGGTTGCGGAGGGTGACCTGCCACCCGTCGTCGGGCAGGCCGGTGAAGGCGTGGTCCAGGCTCATGGACCCCAGCAGCCGGGGCTGGGCAAAATCAAATTCGGTGCCGGCGGTCTCCTTCAATTCCACCGGCAGCAGGCGCTCGTCGGTCATGAGGACGCGGGAAGCGGTGAAGCCCACTTCGCAACGGTCCACGGGTACCTGTCCAACGGTGAGGTACGGATGCGAAGAGACCCCGTAGGGAGCCGCACTGCGCCCGGAATTGACGGCGCTTATCTCCACGGTCAGGCCGGCATCGGCGTTCAGTGTGAACCCGGCCCGCAGCATCAGCTGGTGCGGGTAGCCGGGCTGGCCATGGAGTGTGTGTTCCAGGACCACTGAACTGTCCGTCCGGGAGGCAACCTGCCAATCGGCCCAGACCACCAGGCCGTGGAGCGCCGTCCCGGTGGAGGCCTCGTTTACCGGCACGGAGTACTCCCGGCCCTGGAAAACGTAGGTTCCGGAGCCAATGCGGTTAGGCCACGGAGCCAGCGTTTTACCCGCATAGGCATGGGGCACCACGTCTGCGTCAAACGGCAGGACCAGGTCCCGTCCACCAAACTGCAGGCTTTGGATTCCAGCTCCGACCGTCGCAATTCCGGCGCGGTACTGCCCCGCCTCCAGCGCGATGATCTGCCCGTTGGGGTTGGTCAGGGGATGGTTCATGGTCCGGCTCCTGTCGGTGGCGGGGTCCAGCTAGTCCTGGAACACGCCCGGTCTGCGTCATAAGGTGCGCTGCGATTCTAGAGCTTACCTGTGAGCGCTAACAGGACCCGCTTTGGGAGGCTTGGTCCGGTGAGAACGGGTGATTCCTGGGGGGGGTGCGCTGGCTCACTGCGCAGCGTGGACGAAGACGGAATACTGGTAAGGAATACGTTTTAGGGAAATTCGGCATCATCGTGCTGACCGCTCCCGGCCACCGGCCTGCCCCTCCACTGGAGTGGGAGGGCCCGAGCAGCTGAAAGGAAGGAGCCTTGGAAATAACCACCACTCTGCGCCGGATCGAGCCCCGCGCGGCGGCCGACGGATCGCAGATTTTCGCACTGGCCACTGATGCCGGCCTGCTGCTGACCGAACCGCACAACCTCGCTCCGCGCAGGCTCGCCGAAGTGATGCCCTTGAACCGCCGCATCCGCGCCAACGTTGCGCTGACTGTCGGTGACACCGACCTCACTGTCCGGGACTGGCGGATGGCACGGCCTGCTGAGGTGCTGCCGGAAGTCACGCTGGCGGACAGGGAATGGGACGGCCGCTTCGGGATGGCTGTTGACTACTACGACTATGACGCCGCCGCCGGCGCTGCACCGGACACCCGCTGGTCCGTCGTCCGCCATGGCCCGGACCGCCGCTTCGTGATCGCTCCGACCGCTGATTACCGCCGCGCATTCGCTGTGGCACGGGATCACAACCTGGGTGACGATTACCGCGCCGACTCGTTTGATGATCGGTTCGTCGTGATTTCCGCGCCCCTGGCCTCGTGGAACCACTATGCGGCGAACGGACCCCGCGCCGACTGAACAAGGGTGAGCCGTCCGTCCCGCATCGCGGCCGCGGCGTCCGCCAGCGGCACGAACTCGGTGTCGTGGGTGACCAGGACCGTTCCGAAGCGGAACTCCCTCGTCAGCGCCACCAGCAGCTTCACGATGTTCTCAGACCGTTCGTGGTCCAGGGCGGCCGTGGGCTCATCCACCAGCATCAGCGCGGGGCTGCCCATGAGGGCACGGGCGATGTTCACGCGCTGCCGCTGCCCTCCGGACAGCTGGTGGGGACGCTTCCCCGCTGCAGCCGCCAAACCCACCAAATCCAGCAGATCCAGGGCCCTCCGTTCCGATGACGGTGACCGGATGCCGCGCAGCTGGTCCGTGATGACCAGCTGTTCCACGGAGGTTAGGGACGGCAGCAGGTTGGGCTGCTGAAAGATCAGCCCAACCTTGCCCCGGCGCAGGGTGGTGCGCCCGGCGTCGTCGAGCGATGCGGTGTCCGTCCCGGCCACCACCACCTTTCCCGCGGTTTGCCGGATGAGGGTCGCTGCCACGGCCAGCAGCGAGGACTTTCCGGAACCGGACGGGCCCACCAGGGCCAGGACTTCTCCGGCCGGCACCTGAAGGCTGACGTCGTCCAGCGCCTTCAAAGTTCCCTCGCCGTCGGGGTATTCGAGGGTTACTCCGGCAAGGTCCAGTGCGGGAACCCGGCCTGGGGCTTCCGGTACGGCGTCCGAAGAAGCGGAAGCGGCAGCGCCGGCGGACTGGGGAGTGGAATGCATGGGGGAGTCCTTTCAGGAAAATTTACGGATTCGTGGAACGGGCCGGGCGCCGTGCCCTAGTTCCCGCCCAGCGCGGTCAGTGGATCCACCTTGGTGACGCTGCGGACGGCGAGCGCGGCGCCGGCAAGCCCCAGCAGGACGATGCCGGCAACGGGAAGCACTGTTGTGGTGACGCTGAGCGAAAACGGTGCCACTGTTGCCGCAACGGCACCCAGGCCCAGTCCCGCCAGACCGCCGGCAACGGCTCCGCTGGTCAGGACGATTGCCGCCTGCGCCAAGGCATCGCGGAGCAGGTAGGCGGAGGAACCGCCAAGCGCCTTGAGTACGGCGATGTCGCGGGTGCGCTGCACGGTCCAGACGGTGAGGAACGCCACGATGACCAGCGCGGAAATGCCGTAGAGGAACACCTGCATCATCAGCAGCGAACCGTTTTCGGAGGAGTAGGATCCCAGGGCCTGATAGGAGCCCCGGACATCGGTCGATACAGTGCCGGCGGCGGCATCAGCCTGGGCGGCGGCTGCTTCGGAGGCGTCAGCGACAATGACGGTGGCCACGGGGGCTTCCGCCGGCCCTGCGTCATTGATGTGCGCCACCTGCTGCCACACATCCAAGGATGTCCAGGCCACCGGAGTGTGGCTGTACCAGGAGTCATCTGAAACGGCAGTGACCGTCAGCTCGCGCCCTCCCAGTGCCACAGTGCCGCCGACGGAAACGCCGAGGTCCTCGGCCGTGGAGTCGCCCAGGATGACCCCGGCTTCCTCCACTGTTTCCGGGGCAAGGGAAGACCCAGGCTCGACGCCGAAAACGGCCACGTTGGCGGTGGACCCCGCCACGGCTCGGGTTTGGGTGATTCCCAGCGGTTGTGCGGCGGCAACCCCGTCCGCGGACCGCCACAGCCGCAGCTGCTGTTCCGTCACCACCGATTCGGTGTAGGAAGCCTTGGCTTCCCCGCCGCCGGGAGCCCCAAAGGCAACCGTGTTGACGCCGTCGTCGGCCAGAGCCGCTACGGCGGCCGTGTTTTGGTTGCCCAGTCCCGCGGTGAGCCCGGAGAGCAGCACCAGCAGGAGCGAGATCAGCGCAACAACGCTGCCCATCAGGGCGAACCGGCCCTTGGCGAAGCGAATGTCACGAAGTGCGAGATACACGGAATGTCCTTTCATCACGGCCGGCTTCCGGCCGGTTATGTCCACGTTTCCCAGCCTTCCGCGAATTCGGGGGATAACCATCGCAAGCAAGGTTGATTGGCCCCGGCCATGGGGGTGAGCGCCGGGTCCACCGTTTGGTTGATGTGCCGCGGACGGGGGCCGCCTACGCTTGAGGCATGAATGCCCGTGCCCAAGACCGCCCCATAACCGACGGCACGGAACCCGGGCGCACCATCCCTGACCGCACCATCCCTGACCGCACCCTTCCTGGCGGCGGGGCTCTTCGGGCTGAAGGCACCGATGCTTCGGCACCGGCTGTCCCCGGATCACCCGGATCACCGGGGGACCTGGTGCTGCGTGCGCTGCGCACCGCCCTGCATGCTGCATTTGCCGGACTGCTGCTGGTGGCCGCGGTCCAAATGACCCTGTCACCGCCCGCCCTGCCCGCACAGATCTGTGCGTACGTCCTGGTCGTGCTGCTTGCCGGCGTCTATCTGGCCGGGACAGTCACCGAAAAGCGGTTCGCCACCACGGGAAGTGGTCCTGACCCCAAGCGGTACGGGCCGGCCTGGCTGGGTATCGTTACCGCGCTGTGGCTGTGCCTGCTGATCATCAGCCCCGAGTTCTCCTGGGTGGCCTTCCCCCTGTTTTTCCTGGATCTGCACCTGCTGCGCACCGTACCGGCGCTCGCCGCCGTTGCCATGACCACGGTGGCCGTCATCGCCGCCCAGTTCGTCCACTCAGGCCAGCCGACGGCCCCTGCGCTCCTGGGCCCGGCCATCGGCGCGCTGTTCGCCGTGATCATGGGCAGCGCCTACTCTGCCCTGCACCGGGAGAGCGTGAACCAGCGCCGGGCGCTCGCTGAACTGCACCGCACCCGCAGTGAGCTGGCTGCCTCACAGCACGACGCCGGTGTGCTGGCCGAGCGCGAACGGCTCGCCCGGGAAATCCACGACACCCTGGCCCAGGGACTGTCGAGCATCGTGCTCCTGGCCCGCGCCGCGGGCACCGCCCTGGACGGGGGCGACACGGCGCTGGCACGGGAGCGCATTACCCTGGTGCAGGGCACGGCCGCGGAAAATCTGGCGGAAGCCCGCAGGTTTGTCCGCGGCATGGCCGCTGCACCGCTGGAGCGGGGTTCCCTGGATGCCCGGCTGGCCGCGCTGTGCTCGGATACGTCCCGGCGCTCGGCCGCCGGAGGGAAGCGGCTCGAGTGCGTTTTCCGTGTCGACGGCACTCCCGTCCCTCTGCACGCTGCCTATGAAGCCACTCTGCTGCGCGCCGCGCAGTCGCTGCTCGCCAACGTCGAGTCCCATGCCGGCGCGTCGTCAGCTGTCGTAACCCTGGAGTACTCCCCGGATTCGGTGGCCCTGGACGTGTTCGACGACGGCGCGGGCTTTGAGCCCGCGGATCTCCCCGCCGGACCCCGGAGTGACGGTTCCGGCTTTGGACTGCTGTCGCTGCGCGAGCGGGTCACCGACCTCCATGGAAGCCTGAGTATCGAGTCAGCGCCCGGCGAGGGGACGGTGGTCGCCCTGCGGCTGCCGCTGGAAACCGGGGCCATGGAAGACGGGGCGCCAAAGCCCGGAGCACCGGGAACGGAGAGCACATCATGAGTGCCACCCGCATTCTCCTGGTGGACGATCATCCCGTGGTCCGGGCGGGACTGCGCGCCATGCTCAGCGACTTTGAGGGCGTGGAAGTGGCTGCGGAAGCCGCCGACGGAGCCGCCGCCATCGCTGAACTTGCCCGGCTGCAGACGCTGGGAACCCCGGTGGACGTGGTGCTCATGGACCTGCAGATGGCCCCGGGCATGGACGGGGTCACCGCCACCCGGCAAATCCGCGCCGCTCAGGGCCCGCCGGTGCTGATCCTGACCACCTACGACAGCGACGCCGATATCCTTGCGGCCGTCGATGCCGGCGCCGCGGGCTACATGCTCAAAGATGCGGCTCCCGAAGACATCCGCAGCGCCGTCACCGCTGCCGCCGAGGGCCGGACAGCGCTGGCTCCGCAGGTCGCCGGACGCCTGCTCGGGCAGCTGCGGAATCCGGAAACGGCCCTCAGCCCGCGGGAACTGGAATTGCTGGAACTGCTGGCTGATGGAATGGCCAACCGCGCGATGGCCCGTGCGCTGTATATTTCCGAAGCCACCGTCAAGACCCACTTGGTGCACATCTACGAGAAACTCGGCGTGGACAACCGGACGGCAGCCGTCAGCGAGGCCCGCAAGCGCCGCATTATCCGCCGCTAGCGTTACCGGCCGGCATGAGCCGCAACACGGGCAGGCGTCAGTCCGGGTCTCCGCCGGGCGACGGCATTGGCCCCGACGGCGGCGTTGGCCCGGACAGCGGCGTTGGCCCGGACAACCGGTGGACCCGTGCTTCCCAGGGCCGCAGCAATCCGGGGTCCCCGGGTTCGGAGTAATTGCCCAGCACCAGCTGATTGGGACGCAGGTACGCCGAGACCTCCAACGGCTCATCGGACACGTTGCACAGCACGCTCAGTTCCTCCCCGCCCAGGCGGCGGCGGAACGCGAACAAAGACGGGTCGCCGGGATCCACCAGTTCAAAGTCGCCCAAGGCCACCACCGGGGACGCATGCCGCAGCGCGATCAGGCGCTGGTAGTAGCGGAACACTGACCGTTCCGCGGCCCGGTCCGCTTCCACATTGAGGCCGGGATAGTTGGCATTGACGTCAATCCAAGGTGTCCCGGTGGTAAAGCCCGCATTGGGGCCGTCATTCCACTGCATGGGAGTGCGGGCGTTGTCCCGGCTCACCCGGTTCAGGGTGGCCAGCACGCGCTCCGGCGCAATCCCGCGGCTGAGGGCGAATTCATATAACGCCAGCGACTCAACATCCCGGTACTGGTCCAGCGAGGTAAAGCTCGCATTGGTCATGCCAATTTCCTCGCCCTGGTAGATAAAGGGCGTGCCGCGCTGCAGGTGCAGGAGGGTGGCCCACAGCGTGGCCGACTCGTAGCGGTACCGGGTGTCATTACCGAAGCGTGAGACCGAGCGCGGCTGGTCGTGATTGCCCAGATACAGGCTGTTCCAGCCGCGGTCGGCCAGCGCTCGCTGCCACCGGTTCCAGATACTTTTCAGGTCCTGCAGCTTCATCGGCAGATGGTTCCATTTTCCGCCGGCGCCCTGGTCCAGCCGCATGTGTTCGAAATGGAAGACCATGTCCAGTTCCCCGCGCAGCGGGTCGGTGAAGAGCACCGCCTCGTCAACCGTCACGCCGTCGGTCTCTCCCACCACCAAGTATTCTCCGTCCCGGTAGCTGAACACGGCGCGCATCATTTCCTGGATGAACTCGTGGACCCGGGGGCCGGACACAAAATAGGGGGAGCCGTCCGCATACATGCCGCCAGCGGACACCGGGCTGTCCGGCAGGGAGGGACGTTTGGAAATGAAGTTGATGGCGTCCATGCGGAACCCGTCAATGCCGCGGTCCAGCCACCAGTTCATCATGTCGTACACGCGCCGGCGCACACGCGTGCTCTCCCAGTTCAGGTCCGGCTGGTGCGGGCTGAAGAGATGCAGGTAGTACTGCTCCGTCACCGGGTCATAGGTCCAGGCGCTGCCCCCAAAAATCGAGCCCCAGTTATTGGGTTCAGCGCCCGGTTCGTCAGGGGAGAAGCCGCGCCGGGGATCCCGCCAGAAGTAGGAGTCCCTGGACACGTTGGTGCGAGAGGAAGACGAGACGAGAAATGCCGAGTGCTCATCGGAGGTGTGGTTCACCACCAGGTCCATGATGAGCTTCATGCCGCGTCCATGCACCTCGGTCAGAAGCCGGTCGAACTCCTCCTCGGTCCCGTAGAGGGCATCGATCCGGCGGTAGTTGCTGATGTCGTATCCGTTGTCGTGCTGTGGAGACTGGTGAATGGGGGAGAGCCAGAGGACGTCCACTCCGAGCTCGCTGAGGTAGTCCAGATGGTTGATGATGCCGGTCAGGTCGCCGACCCCATCACCGGAAGTGTCGGCGAAGCTCCTGGTGTAAATCTGGTAGACGACGGCGTTGGTCCACCACGCCGGCTGGTACGGATTTCTCATGGAGCAGCAGTCCTTTCGCAGGCCCGCTGATACAGGCGGCGCGGGACGGCGCCCGGGAGCGAACCGGGTGGATCCAGCTTATGTTCGGCTCTCCGCCACAGACAGGGAACGCAGCTTCGGGCCCGTTGTGAGCTGGAAATTCCTGCCCCGGACCGGCGGTGAATTTTTGTTCAACAACCCGACAGGCGTAACGTGGTTCCGCTGGTCCGTGGAGTGTGCGGACCGAGCCGACACAAGTTCTGGACATGATCATTCTCCGGGCACAGTATCTCCGGACCACACGAGAAGTTCCGGACAAGATTAATAGGAGCATCTGGTGACGCGCGGCGGTCAGAAACTATGGACCACGGGGTTTGTCCTCGCAATTATCACCAACTTCTTCCTTTCGATGGTGTTCTATCTGCTCATGACCACCATGGCGCTGTATGCCGTGGAGCGGTTCGCCGCCTCGGACGGCGCCTCCGGATTCGCCTCCGGATCCTTCGTCATCGGCGCGCTGGTCGCCCGCATTTTCAGCGGCAAGTTCCTGGACTTCATTGGGCGGCGGAAACTGCTCCTCGGCGGACTCGCGGTCTTCACGGCCGCGGCCCTGCTGTACCCCTTTGCTGACAGCCTCGGCGCACTGCTGGCCATCCGGCTGATCCACGGCGCGGCTTTCGGAGCTGCGAGCACCTCGATCTCCGCATCGGTCATGGGCCTCATTCCGGCTCGCCGCCGCGGTGAGGGCACAGGCTACTTCGGCATCTCCACCACGCTGGCCACCGCCGTCGGGCCCTTCCTCGCCGTCCTGATCGTGGACAGCATGACCTACGACTTCCTCTTCCTGGCCAGCGCCGCGTGCGCCGCTCTGGCACTGGCCGTGGCACTGATGCTGAAGCTCCCCGAGCGCACGCCGACGGCGGCGGAACAGGCGCGCAAGTGGCACCTGCGGTTCACCGACATCATCGATCCGGCGGCGCTGGCCATCGCGTCCATCATGTTTGTTGCCGGTGCTTCCTACGCGGGCGTGCTGACCTTCATCAACTCCTACGCCCAGTCGGAAAACCTGGTCACCGCCGCGAGCACCTTTTTCTTGGTCTACGCCGCCGTCGTGCTCGCGTCCCGGCTGTTCATGGGCCGGCTGCACGACATCTACGGGGACAACGCCGTCATTTATCCCACCCTGGTCAGCTTCGCCGTCGGCCTGGCACTGCTGGCCTGGGCGCCCAACGGTTTCGTGATGGCGGCGGCCGGCGTGTTTGTGGGCATCGGCTTCGGGGCACTGGTTCCCACCGCCCAGGCCGTGGCCGTCACCATGGCCCCGCCCCACCGCATTGGCCTGGCCACCTCCACCTTCTTCATCATGATGGACGCGGGGGTTGGCCTGGGACCGCTGGCACTGGGCGCCCTGGTGCCGCTGACCGGGTTCCACGGCATGTACTGGCTGCTGGCCGGGTGCATCCTGGCGACCACTGTGCTTTACCACTTTGTGCACGGACACAAGAACTACCGCCGCGGTGAGGACGCACTGGAGCCGGGGTCTCCCGCCTGATCCTGCGCCTGTCCGTGACCCTCCGGCAAAACCGGGGTAGGTTATCGCCATGGCCGGCAAAGCAACCACCATTACTGTCCCGGGTCCCCACGGCGACCGCGAAATGCGGATTTCCAGCCCCGACCGGGTCCTGTGGCCCGAGCTGGGACTGACGAAGCTTGATCTCGCCCGCTACGTGGTGGAAGTCGGAAGCGCCTTCATCGCCGCCAACGGTGACCGGCCCGTGTCGCTCCAGCGGTTTCCGGACGGGATTGACGGTGAACAGTTCTTCTCCAAGAATCCGCCCAAGGGCACACCCGGCTTCATCCGGGCCGTCACCGTTACCTACCCCAGTGCACGCGCCCATCCCCAGCTGATCCTCGATGAACCGGCGGCCGCAGTGTGGGCCGTCCAGATGAACACGGTGGTCTTCCATCCATGGCCGTCCCGCGCTGAGAACACGGACAACCCGGATCAGCTGCGCATTGACCTGGACCCCCAGCCGGGCACTGATTTCGACGACGCCGTGCCCGCCGCCGTCGAGCTCCGCAGCGTTCTGGCCGAGGCCGGCCTCGAGGCGTTCATCAAAACCTCGGGAAACCGGGGACTGCACGTTTACGCCCCCATCACCCCGGACCATGAGTTCCTCGATGTCCGCCATGCCGTTATTGCAGCCGCCCGTGAACTGGAGCGCCGGATGCCGGACCGGGTCACCACGGCATGGTGGAAGGAGGAACGCGGACAGAACATTTTCGTGGACTTCAACCAGGCGAACCGCGACCGCACCATCGCCGGTGCCTACAGTCCGCGGGCACTGCCGCACGCGCCGGTGTCCGCACCGCTGACGTGGGACGAACTCGAAGGAGCTGATCCGCGGGACTTCACCATCCTCACGGTTCCCGAGCGGCTGCGGACATCGGGGGATCCCTGGGCGGACATGGGCTCCAATCCGGGGAGCATCGAGGTGCTGCTGCAGTGGTGGCAGCGGGACCTGGACAACGGGCTCGGCGAGATGCCCTTCCCGCCGGACTATCCCAAGATGCCCGGCGAGCCGATGCGCGTCCAACCCAGCAGGGCCCGGAAGAAGGACTGACCGCACCGGCCCGTGCCGGCAGGCTAGCCGTGCGTATGAAGCTCCCCGGGAACTCCGGTCAGCTCATTGGGGGTGTGTTCCAGCTCCCCGGTGGCGGTGACGGTGCCGGACTCGATGTCCACGGCGGTGACCGTGTTTGCGGACGGATCCGTGATGTACGCGGTGTGGTCCACGACGGTCAGTGTGGGACGGGGCTGCTGCCACTCCAGCGGCTCTTCCCAGGGGCTGAGGACCGGAGTACTCGCGGTGATGGCCCCGCTGTCCGGGTCGATGGTGTGCAGCGCGCCGTCGGTTCCCAGGACCAGCGCTTCGCCATGAGGTCCGCGGGCCAGCGAACGGAAGCTGTAGCTGGTGCCCAGATCCACCAGCTGCAGCTGCTTGGTGGCGGTGTTGATCAGGGAAATCCGTTCCGGACGTTCCAGCTCGGCGTCCGGGTCGGACTTGTAGTCGCCAAGCGTCACAGCCGACTCTTCGGAGCCGGCCTGGTTTCCGATTCGCCCGTACGAATCCGGGCTGTCGATTTTGGTAATGACACCGTCGGAATAGACCAGCACGCCGGTCTCGCAGCCAATGACGACCGCTTCGTCCGCTGCCGTGGCTTCACCGTGCACACCGGGGCAGTCCTCGTTGCGGAGGATCTCCTCGCGGTCCGCGTCGAGGACGGTTATGCCGGGGCGTTCCCCGTCATAACCGAGGGTCAGCACCAGCTCGCCCGTGGACAGTTCCACCGCCACGCCGTGATGGGCTTCCGCCGCCGTATGGATGTCGGTTTCCGGCTTTTCCCCGTCCTTCGAAGCGGTGAGGTCGGCAGTGTCGAACGACTCCACCACTCCCGTCCCGTCGCTGAACAGGACGGTGCGTCCCGCGTGGTGCACCACGTGTCCGGGCTTGTTGGCTGCGAACTCAAGACCGGTCAGTGCGGGTTCTGCAACCCGGTGCTTTCCGTCGCTGTCGGTCCATGCTCCGGTGTCCAGGACCTTGAAGGCATTGGCGGTGGAGATGATGACGTGCCGGCCGTCGCCGGCGGGATTGATCCGGTTGAATCCCGTCATTTCGAAGTCGGCCAGGACCTGCAGGGTTTCACCGTCCAGTACCTGGACGCCGCCGTCGTAGGTGGTGACGAGGCGGGGTTTGGCGTGGGGGGACTCTTCAGCGGCCGACGACGACGGCTGGCCGGACGGCTGGCCGGACGCCGGTTGTGCGGAAGGATTCTGGCCGGTGCCGCAGCCGGCCAGCAGGAGCGCCGCGACGGAGAGTGCAGCCAGTTTGGGCAGGGCGCGGGGGACAGTGCGGGGGATGGAAAAGGCTGGCAGGGACATGGGGTCCTTCTTTCGGTTGGGGATGGTGCTTTCGATGGAAATCTGATGGGAATCCGCGGACGTCAGGGCAGGCCGCGGGTCAGGGCAGCAACGATGCGTTCGGTGTTGGTGCGCATCATCTGCTCGTAGGTCTCGGCTCCGGATCCCTCGACGCCCAGCGACTCGGTGAACAGCCCGACGACGGCTACATCCAATCCGGCTTCTTCGGCGAGGACCCCGGCCAGGCGGTCCGGCTGGGAGGAATCGGTAAAGATGGCCGGAACCGCAGCCGTGCGGATCGTGCCGGCCAGATCTTCCAAGTCGGCGGAGCTGGGGGATGCAAGCGTGCTGCCCCCGGGAATGATGGCTCCGGTCACAGTGAAGCCGAAGCGGGACGCAAGGTAGCCAAAAACGTGGTGGTTGGTGACGAGACTGCGCCGCTCAGCGGGAATGGCAGCGAATTCGCCCTCCATCCACGCGTCCAGTTCCTCAATCTGGCTCCGGTACGCATCGGCCCGGCCGCGCACCGCCGCTGCGTCCGCCGCGGGCACGTTTTCGGTCACGGCCGCGGCGATCAGGTCCACGGCGCCTCCCACCCGCTGCGGATCGGTCCAGAAATGCGGATCAGGAGTTCCCGCTGCCGTTCCGGCGGCCGTGAACGGCAGCGGATCCAGGGACGCGGCCACCTCAAGCACCGGAACGCCCTGGTCTGCCGCGGCGTCAACATGCCGCAGCACTCCCTCTTCGAGCCCGAGTCCGTTGGTGATAATCAGCTCCGCCGACTCCAGTTCCGCGGCCTGCCGGGCTGAGACACCAAAGGAGTGGGGATCACTGCCGGCTTCCATGAGCACGACGACGTCGGCATCGTCCCCGACCACGTTCTCCACCACGTCACCAAGGATGTTGGTGCTGACAACGACGGTGGCCCGCGGCTCCCCGGTTCCGGACAGCGCTGCACATCCGCTGAGCACTGTTCCGGCAGCCAGGGCAAGGGCGGCGGCGCACAGGCGTGCTGAACTGTGTGGAAGCCTCATCGTCCGGTCTCCACGAGCAGCCGGGCGGACACATCCGTGTCGAGTTCCCGTGCCGTGCGCAACCCGTCCGCATAGTCGATCTCCAGGACGGCGCCTGCCTCATTGAGGACGTAAGCGCGTTCGGGATTGATCTCCAGCGCCGGTGCCGGGGTGTCGGCGGACGGGCCGGTCAGCGGTGCCGTGCTGGCTTCAAGCGCGCCGTCGGCAACCAGGAGGGACAGCATGGATCCGCTGTTCCCCAGCGCCAGGACGCGTGCGCCGTCTCCAGCGGCCGCGGCGGCAGCGAGCGGTTCATCAGTGGCGAGCAGCCGCCAGGTTCCGGTGGCCGTGTCCAGATGCCAGGCGCCGGCCGTCCCGGCCACGGCTGCCACCTCGGTGGAGCCGGGGCGGGCGTCAAAGGAGTGTGCCCGTCCGGCGTCCGCCGGAACTCCGGCGGCGGGGTAGGGGAGATGCGCGGCCGTGATCCGGCCGGCGTCGGATGTCACCAGCAGGGCGCCGTCCGCGCATCCGAACACCACACCCGTGCGGGTCACGGCGTGGCCTTCGGGTTCCGCACAGTCGGCTCCGGGCAGGGGCAGCTCTTTGCCGTCGGCACCATACAGTCCGACGCCGGATGCAAGTTCCGCTCCCGGATCGGAGCGGGAGACCAAATAGCTTCCCTCGAACGGAACAGCTGCACCGCGGTGGGCGCCGACCGTGAAGCTGGTGGGGGCAATTGTTCCCTCCGCCAAATCCGCGTGATCCACGGCCGTCACGGTGCCGTCGCCAAAAAAGACGGCGGTGGATCCGCCGTTGGTGACAACGGCGCCGGGGTTCTCTCCGGTGATGGTTCCAACAACGGCGGGAGGAGCCGAGTAGTAGTGCTTGTGGTCTCCGTGGGGCACGGTCCAACCTCCGGAATCCACGATGACCACGGCATCCTGCTGGGGGTTGCCGAGGAAAACGAACCGGTCGCTTCCGGCGGCAGAGGCCGTGCCGGGAAACGTGCCGACGGCGGTTACGGTTCCGCTGACCGGATCGGTGACGGTGACCTCGCCGCCGGGAGCCACAGCTGTGAGCCGTGCCTGTGGTTCGGCGGCTTCTTCGGCTCCGGGAACGTAACCGTGGGGTTCCGTTCCACCGGGCCCGCCGGAAGCCGCCTCGGCAGCGGCTGATTCCGCCGGCGAAGCACCGGCTTCCGGACCGGTGCCGCAGGCCGTGAGCAGCAGGGCTGCGGCGGAGACGGTGCACATCATCCTGACGGTCCGGTGACTCGCGGCGGCCCGGGGAATGGGGGTGAGGGAAGGGGACATCGGTTCTAGCTCCTTGTGTTGGGGGAGGGGTTCAGGGGATGGGCCGGGACGGTGCGCCGCCGGGACCGGCGGCGCAGCCGCTCGAGCAGCGGCTGTGATGCCGAGGAGAGGAAAAAGACCAGGACGGCGACGGCGGTGATGGTTGCGCCGGCGGCTGTGGAGGCATGCCAGGAGATGAGAAGTCCGGCAGCCACGCAGAACGAACCAATGGCGGCGGCACCGAGCATCATTGCCGGCACCGTGCTGGTCCACAGCCGGGAGGCCGCGGCAGGGGCAATCAGCAGGCCGAAGACCAGCAGGGTTCCGACGACTTGGAAGGATGCCGAGATGGCGGTGATCATCATGGCCATGAGGACCCCGTGCGCAAGTTTCGGACGCAGCCCCAGGGTCGCGGCTTTCCGCACGTCGAAGGCCGCCGCGGTGAACGCACGGTGGAAGAGCCCGGCCAGGACGCAGGTCACCAGCAGCGCGGCTGCGAGGACGGCCAGGTCCTGCGGGCGCACCGCCAGGATGTCGCCGAAGAGGATGCCGGTCAGGTCTACGGCAAAGGAGCCGGACCGGGAAATGATAATGACCCCCAGCGCCAGCATGCCGGCAAACAGCAGGCCGATCGCCGTGTCCTGGGACAACCGGCGGCTGCGGCCCGCGGCACTGATGCCTCCGGCCATGGCTGCGGCGCTGACGGCAGCACCAATCAGGGGATTGATGCCCAGGAGTGCCGCGACGGCGACGCCGGGAAGCATCCCGTGCGACATCGCATCACCGAGGAACGCCATGCCGCGGAGAACTATCCACGTGCCGGCGACTGCGCACAGTGCGGCGGCCAGCACACCGGCAAGCAGGGCACGTTGGACAAAAAGGACCGCGAACGGTTCAAGCAACCAAGTCATCACGGATGAAACCCTACAATAGATAATGAGAATCAGTTGCAATAAGCACGCAAGACCTTCGTGGAGGCGGAAAATGCAGGCGTACACCCTAGATTCAGTGGCTTTCGGCTATCCGGGCCGCCCGGTGTTCCGGGACCTCTCCCTCACCATCCACCGCTCCGGGTTAACTGCTTTGGTGGGAAACAACGGGTCGGGGAAGTCAACGCTGCTGTCCCTGCTGGCGGGAATCGAGAAGCCGCACGCCGGCCGGGTACGGGCGCATTTGCCGGACAGGCCGGCCCTGGTGGTGCAGCAATCGGCTGCCGCTGCCGCCTTTCCCGTCACAGTGCGGGGTGCAGTGTCCATGGGCCGCTGGGGAAGGGCAGGACTGGTTCGACCGCTGTCCCGCAGCGACCGGCGGGCGGTGGAGCGGGCGATGGACAGAATGGACATCCGCTCCCTAGCTGCCCACCCGCTGGGGGAGCTCTCCGGAGGCCAGCGCCAGCGGGCACTGGTGGCCCAGGGGCTGGCACAGGAAGCGCGGATCCTCCTGCTGGACGAGCCGGACGCCGGCCTGGACCAGTACGCCCGGGAGCTCATCACCGAAGCGCTGCGGGCCGAAGCGGCGCGGGGCGTGACGGTGGTCCAGGCCACTCATGATCTGGTCCGGGCACGCGCTGCGGAGCACTGCCTGCTGCTGGCCGGCGGCCGGGCTTCGGAGCACGGAAATCCGCGGAATGTGTCGGCCGGCAACGGCATACAGTTCGAGCGGAGCCCGGATTTCCCGTAAGGTGGAACGAAGGTGCGCCGGGAAGTCTGGTCGGCAATAACATTGTCGACCGCTTTTTCAGGAGTCATTCGTGCCATCCAGCAAGTCCCCGGAACCCGCTTCCAGCCCATCGAACCGCCCGCGCCTTTTCAGCCGCGGAAGTTACAGCGAAAAACTCCGCATCGGCGAAATCCTGCGCAAGGAAACCGTCGGCGGCATGCTGCTGGTCGCAGCGGCGGTTATCGCCCTGGTCTGGGCAAACTCACCGCTTTCCGACAGTTACTTCGCCCTGCGCGACTTCGAAATCGGCTACGAGCCATGGCACCTGGAGCTCAGCCTGGGCGCCTGGGCCGCTGACGGCCTGCTCGCCGTCTTCTTCTTCCTTGTGGGCCTGGAACTCAAGCGCGAGTTCGTCGCCGGGGACCTCCGCAATCTCAGCAAGGCCATTGTTCCGGTTGCCGCCGCGGTGGGCGGCGTGGTGGTTCCGGCAGCGATCTACGCCGTCATTAACCTGAGCAGTCCGGAAACCCTCGACGGGTGGGCCATTCCCACGGCCACCGATATTGCCTTTGCCGTGGCCGTCCTCGCGATCATCGGTTCGCATCTGCCGTCCGCCCTGCGGATCTTCCTGTTGACCCTGGCCGTGGTGGATGACCTGCTGGCCATCACCATCATTGCCGTGTTCTACACCGAAGACCTTGAGATCACCCCGCTGCTGCTGGCGCTGGCCGGACTGGCGCTCTACACCTTCCTCGCGCAGAAATACCGCCGCTTCTTCGGCCTCAAGGCCTCCGCCGCATGGTTTATCCTGCTGCCGATCGGCGTCGTCGTCTGGGCCCTGGTGCACGCCTCCGGGATCCACGCCACCGTTGCCGGCGTCCTGCTGGGCTTTGCCGTTCCGGTCATCCGCAGCCAGGCCAGCGGCGGACCCGAGGCCGGTCCCGGCCTGTCGGAAATCTTCGAGCACCGCTTCCGCCCCCTGTCCGCCGGTTTTGCCGTTCCCGTGTTCGCCTTCTTCTCGGCCGGGGTTGCCGTCGGCGGCTGGGACGGCTTTGTCTCCTCGCTGACCGACCCCATTTCCCTCGGCATCATTGCGGGCCTGGTGCTGGGCAAGCCCCTCGGCATCCTCGGGACCACCTGGCTGCTGACCAAGGTCACCCGCGCCACCCTGGACGCCTCGTTCAAATGGATCGACCTCCTCGGCGTCGCAGTGCTGGCAGGGATCGGCTTCACCGTTTCGCTGCTGGTCGCCGACCTGAGCTTCGGACACGGCACGCTGCCCAATGATCACGCGAAGGTGGGAATCCTGACCGCGTCGATCGTGGCCGCACTGCTGGCCGCGCTGATCCTCACTCGGCGCAACCGCCACTACCGTGCGGTCGAGGAGGAGGAAAACGTGGACGACGACGGCGACGGCGTCCCCGATGTCTATCAGCGGCCCGATGCGGCACGTGCCCAGGACTAAGCGCCCGCAGGACTAATCACCGGGTGCCGGACCCAGTTCCAGCCCGCGAGCATGGTTGCGCCCGGCCGTCGCCGCTACAGTCATGACACCATGGCAACAATCTCGGTGGTTATCCCGTCCCGGAACGATGCACAGATGCTGGCTGCCTGCCTGGCCGCCCTGGGCCGCCAGTCCAGGGCGCCGGACGAAATAGTGGTGGTGGACAACGCCAGCACCGACAACACGGCTGACGTCTGTTCAGCCGCCGGCGTGCGCTACCTGTATCTGGAGGTGCCGGGCATTACCGGCGCAACCGCAGCCGGGCTCGACGCCGCCACCGGGGACATCCTGGGCCGTCTGGACGCGGATTCGGTTCCACCGCCGGATTGGCTTGAGCGCGTGGAGGAGCTGCTGGCGTCGACGGGGCCGCTGACGGCGGTCACCGGCCCGGGAGATTTTTATGGCGCCAACCGCATCATTTGCTGGGTGGCCCGCAACATCTACATCGGTGGCTACGTTCGGGTGGTCGGGCTTTTGCTCGGCCACCCGCCGCTGTTCGGGTCCAACTTCGCCATGCCGGCGGCCATGTGGGCGGCCCTGCGCGGCAGGGTGCACCGGAACCGGCCCGAACTGCACGATGATCTTGAGCTGAGCTACCAGATCCGCCCGGAGATGTCAGTGATCTACGATCCGAGCCTGAGGGTGGGTGTGTCCGCCCGCCCGTTCTACAGCTGGCGGGGACTGGGCAGCCGGGTGAAGCGGGCTTATCAAACGTTCGACGTCGACTTCCGCGCTGAGCCGCCGCTGCGGCGGCTCCGCGAACGTCGGCGGCTGCGCGCCGGGCGCGGGCTCACTCCGCCGCCGCATACAGCGCCAAGAGGTCCCGGCTGAGTTGATGGGGCGCGTCCTCGCAGGGTGCGTGGCCGGTCCCATAGACCGCAAACCGGGCGCGGATCGAATCCGCAAAGGCCTGGTGCAGGCGCAGCGACCAGACATCGGCGCGGCCCACCGCCACGAGTTTGGGCTGCGGAGCGTCCCGGAGCAGGCTCCGCAGGTCCGGGGAATGCTTCATCAGCGCCATGATGTCCTGCAGGGACTGCTTCCGGGTGTACTCGAAGCGGTGGCGGATGAACTTCATGCGGGACTCCGGAGTGTGCACAAAATTGCGGCGAATGCCCCACACAATGAGGCCCGCATGCATTTTGTCGTTGACCAGGGGACTGAACCTGCCCACCCGGCTCACTGTCCGGAAGGTCTGGCCGGGAACCGGGGGACAGCTGAGCAGGCACAGCGAGCGGAACAGCTCGGGGCGTTCGGCAAAGGCAATCTGGGAAACGATGCCGGCAAAGGAGTAGCCGAGCACGTGTGCGGCACCGCCGAGGGACTCCAGGATGGCCACCAGGTCATTGACGAACAGTTCGTACGTGTAATGGCTCTGCGGAGGATCCAGCTGCTCGGGCCCGGCAGCCGCAGACTCGTACTGTCCGGCCATGTCGTAGCTGAGGACGTAATATCCGGCGGCCGCCAGGACGGGCATCATGAGCGAGAAGTCCTCCTTGGAACCCATCACGCCCGGGACCAGCACCACGGGCGGATCAGTTTCCTCGCCCATCGTGCGCAGGGCGAGGGATCCGCTGGGGGCCAGGAACCACCCGGGGCGGGAACCCTCGGGGTGCCTGAACCAGTCTGTCTCGCCCAAGGCAGCATCCAGGGCTTCCGCCTCATCAGCTGATCCGGGTCCTGCCGGTGCTGCCGGCGCGGCTGGCGAGGGACCACTGCCGATGCGGGCCCGGGCCGGGATTCTCCATGCCATATCCCCACCTAACCGCGTGCCACGCTTCCGTGGCCAGAGCGGGGCCGGAAAAGGCCTGCCAAGGCGCTCACCCGGTTCCACGGAGCGCAGGAATACCCGGTAGAATCAAGATCCGCCGGATACAAAACCAGGAGATGACGTTGAAGTTTTCCCCCAACAAGTACGTCTACCGCAGCATCGTCCTGACCGGGGCACTGTCAATCAAGCTGTTCCGCGTTCCCGTTCTTCCCACCGGCCTGGAGAATCTTCCCGCTGATGAGGAGATCTCCGGCATGGACCGCAAAGTAGTCCCCGGCAAGGGCGCCGTCGTGGCGATCACCCACTTCGGTTATTTGGACTTCGTGTTTGCCGAGTACCTCGTCTGGCGGAAGCTGAAGGCACACATGCGGTTCCTGGTAACCAAGAAAGCCGCCCGCAAACCCTTCGTCAAGGCTGTCTGCGAGATGTGCGAACACATCATCGTGGACCGCTCCGACGGCGCGGCCGCGTATGCCGAGTCAGTGGAGGCACTGCGCCGCGGTGAATACCTTGCCGTGCTGCCCGAGGCCGGCGTGAGCCGCAGCTTCAGTGTCCGCAAGCTCAAGACCGGCGCCGTCCGCATGGCCGCGGAAGCCGGCGTGC
The DNA here is from genome assembly GCF_009192735.1 of Arthrobacter gandavensis. Taxonomy (GTDB): domain Bacteria; phylum Actinomycetota; class Actinomycetes; order Actinomycetales; family Micrococcaceae; genus Arthrobacter_B; species Arthrobacter_B citreus. Next base: position 601,395 of record NZ_VTFU01000001.1, on the reverse strand, counting down.
CGATTATCCCGGTCTCCGTCTGGGGCGGGCACCGCATGCTCACCCGCGGCGGCCACGGCCTGAGCCTAAAGTCGGTCTGGAAGACCCCGGTCCGCATCCACGTCAGCCCAATGATCCGCGTTGCCCCCGGCGCGTCGGTCGCCGAAGAGACGGGACGGCTGCAGGAAACGCTGCAGGCGGGCATGGATTACTGCATTGACACCTATCAGGAGACCCCTGAACCGGGTGCCTGGTGGATGCCGGTGAGCCGCGGCGGCGGCGCCATGACGGTGGAGGAACAACTGGTCCTGGACGAAAAGGACCGCGAAAAGTACAAGATCACCGGCTAGCACCCGCTGTCCCAAGATCCCCGTGCCGGGTCCCCGGCCGGGGATCTTTTGCGTCGCGGGCCTTTGCCTTTACGGAATCCCTGCGTCACGGGCTCTTGAGGAAGTCCAGCAGCGCCCTGTTGACTTCGTCGGCATGCGTCCACAGCAGCCCGTGCGGGGCGCCGTCGATCTCCACGTAGCGGGCCTGGGGCAGAGCTGCGGCAAAGGGTCGTCCGGTGGAGTCGATGGGCAGGATGTTGTCAGCCGTGCCGTGCAGGATCAGCACTGGAATCCCGGAGTCCCGCACCTTTTCGACGTCGCCCCGAAAGTCAGTGAGCCAGGTGGGCACCACTGAGTATGCTGCCATCGGTGCGCTGCCGGCGGCGACGTTCCAGCTTCCGCGCACCGCCTCCTCACTGATGCGTTTGCCCAGGTTTTCCCCGAGATTGTAGAAGTCGGAAAAGAAACCGGTGAACCAGGCAAACCTGTCCGCCTGCGCCGCGGCAGCAATACCCTCGAAGACTTCGGCGGGGACTCCCGCGGGATTGTCCGGAGTCTGCAGCAGGAACGGTTCCAGGGATGCGAGGAAGGCCAGCCGGTTGACACGGTCGGTTCCGTGCCGGCCCACGTAGCGCGCCAATTCGCCGGTGCCCATGGAAAAGCCCACCAGTACGACGTCGTGCAGGTCCAGATGGGTGAGGATGACGTTCAGGTCCTCGGCGAACGTGTCGTAGTCATAACCGGCGGCGGGATGGCTTGAGCGGCCAAACCCGCGCCGGTCGTAGGTGATCACCCGGTAGCCGCCGCCCAGGAGTGCCCTGGTCTGCCGTTCCCAGGAATCTCCGTCGAGGGGATAGCCATGGATGAGCAGCACCGGCTGTCCGGTCCCGTGGTCCTCATAATGGAGCTCGATATCTCCGGAATTCTCGGTGTCCACTTTAATGCGGGGCATAGCGTTTCCTCTCGGCGGGGGAGCGGTTGTTCCAATTCTGGGGAAAGTCTGCTGAGATTCTTGCGGCGGGACACCCGCAGCACAAGGGCACCCGCAGCACAAGGGCAGCGGCCTGCGCCGCGCCGCAGGAGGCGGGAAGCCCCCAACGGGAGCAGGGAAACAGTGGACGACAGCAAGTTTTCGGCCGGGGCCGGTTCCGAACCGGGAACAGGTTCCGGGCCGGCGGCCCCCTCCGAGGTGCTCTTCATCGGGGGTTGCTCCGGTGTGGGGAAAACCTCGGCGGCGCTGGAGCTGCATGCCCTGCTTGCCGCGCTGGATGTGCGGCACGCCGTTATTGAAGGAGATGTCCTGGATTTGGCGCATCCGGCGCCGTGGATGCATCCTTCGCCGTGGAAGAACGGACTGGCGGCGCGCAACCTGGCGGCGCTGTGGCAGAACTACCGCACGCTCGGGTACCGGCGGCTCATCTACACCAATACCGTGTCAGTGCGCGAAACCGCTGAGTTGGTGGAGGCGATGGGCGACGCGCCCCGCGTCCATGCCGTGCTGCTGCGCGGTTCCGAAAGTTCCGTTGCCTCCCGGCTGGCCGGCCGTGAGACCGGCTCCGCCCTGACACAACATCTGAACCGCAGCCGCGAAGCTGCAGCTTCCCTTGATCTGCACACCCCTCAGTGGGTTCACCGGGTTTCCACGGACGGCTGCACCCCCACGGAGGTTGCCGCCCGGCTTCTGGCACTGACCGGGTGGGCAGCGCCGGACCAGAGCGGGCGGCTGTCCCCGTCCGCTTAGCCGCCGATCCCCACCACGGCGATCATGACCGGCACGATGGTGATGATCAGGACGGCGCCGAGAATGTCGAAGAACAGGCCGGTGCGGATCATCCGGGTGATGGGGACGGCACCGGTTCCGTAGACAATCGCATTCTGCGGAGTGGACACGGGAAGCATAAAGCCAAAGGACGCGGCAAACGTTGCCGCCAGCGCCGGAACAAACGGATCAACGCCAATGGCCTGGCACAGGGGAATCACGATCGGGACAATCACCGCAGCCGATGCCGTGTTGGACGTGGTTTCCGAAATCAGGATGGCAAGGATCGCTGAGAAGGCCGTGATCGCCACGATGTTGGTGATGTTCAGGTTTTCCGAAGCACCCTTGCCGATGGTTTCCGCGAGTCCGGTTTCCGCCAGCAGGGCACCGAAGATAATGCCGGTTCCGAAGAGCAGGATGGTGCCCCAGTCGATCTTCGCGGCGTCGGACCACGTCAAGGTGGCCTGCCGCTGCTTCCAGCTGACCGGAAGGATGAAGAGCAGGGCGGCGCCCAGCACCGCGACGATCCCCTCGTCAAGGCGGTCATCGAGGAAGATGTAGGCTTCGGATTCGGTGCCTCCGATCAGGCTGGCAACAGCGGGGGCAAGCCACAGCGTCACCGTCACTCCGAAAGCGACCAGGGTGTTGATTTCGGCCCGGGACATCTTGCCCTGCGCCCGGCGCTGCTCCCGCACGTACTCTTCAACGCCTTCAATGCGCCGGATCTCCGGCTTGTTCAGCAGCAGCATAATCACCGCCAGGACAACGAACATGGCAAGGCAAATGGGTGCGGCAATCGCCATCCACTGGGCAAAGGAAATCCGCACGCCGGTCGCTTCTTCAATCAACCCGCGGCCAATCAGGTTGGGCGGTGACCCAACGGGAGTGAGCAGGCCGCCCACACTGGCTCCGTAGGCCAGCATCAGCAGCAGGGCAGCACCAATCCGCATCCGCAGCGGATCAAAATCAGCCTTGACCACTCCACGGTCCTGCATCAGCTGGGCGATGACCACCAGTACGCCCAGCGCGGTGGGCATCAGCATGGCCACCGTGGCGGTGTTGGACACGAACGCGGAAAGCAGGCAGGTGATGACGCCGAAAGCGATCACCACCCGGTAGGTGGACTTCCCCACTCCGGGCATCGACAGCACCGCGAAGGCGAGCCGCTGCGCAATGCCGTGCTTCAACATGGCCTGGGCGAGGATGAAGGCACCAATGAAGGTGAAGATGGTGGTGGATCCGAAGGGTGCCAGGACCGCGCTCGCAGGGGCCACGCCCAGAATCACGATGGCGGCTACGCCAATGAGTCCGCCAATGGGGATGGGGACCGGTTCACAGATCCAAAGGACTATCACTCCCAGCAAGATGGCGGCCAGCATATGCTGCTGGGGATCCAAGTTCAGGGGGAGCAGGGCAAACACGACGGCAACGACGGGGGCCAGGAACAGGCCAATCGTTTGCCGGGTGCGTTCAAACCTCTCCTCCCGCGGAGAAAGGGTCTGCTCGCTCAGGCTGCGGAAGGTGGTCCCTCCCAGGAGAGCGGCACGGACATCGGTGCGATGCGGGGACCCCGGGTCTTCGGTTGGAGCCGGCTGCTGTGTATACACAATCCTGGTCCTTCCTCGTTGAATGCGTTCACTATGCAGCAGTCCCTTGTGGCCCGTCCAGAACCTGTTGTCTACTCACCCATGGGAAAGACCAATACTTCCTCGCCGTGGTTGACTACCAGGGCTTCACCGGAGCGGCGGAACGGCTGCTGATCGCCCAGCGGCCGCTTTCCCAAACCATAAAGAGCCTGGAACGGGAACTGGGGGTTCCGTTGTTCCACCGGGTCGGCCGCCCCGTGGTGCTCAGTGAAGCCGGCGGGGCCGAGCTGGAATCACGGCGGAGGTGGCCCACCGGACGTCCATCTGCCGCTGGTCCTGGCGGGAATCGGTCACGCAGTCCTGCCGCCCCCCACGGTGAGCAGGCGCTTTAGGCGGCGCCGCCGGATCCGATCCGGGCGAGGATCTCGCGGGTAAACTCTTCGGTTCCCGCGGTGCCCCCAAGGTCCCGGGTCCGGACGGGGGAGTCTGCCAGCACACCGAACACGGCCTCCAGCACCTCGGCTCCAGCCTCCGGGTGGCCCAGATGGTCCAGCATCATGGACGCGGACCAGATCGCGCCCAGCGGATTGGCCACGCCCTTGCCGAAGATGTCCGGTGCGGAGCCGTGCACCGGCTCAAACATGGAGGGGTACTCCCGTTCCGGGTTTAGGTTGGCCGAGGGTGCGATGCCAATGCTGCCGGCAATCGCAGCGGCCAGATCGCTGAGGATGTCGCCAAAGAGGTTCGATCCCACAATGACGTCGAAGCGGGAGGGATTCAAGACCACCTTGGCGGCGAGCGCATCGATGTGTTCCGAGTTCCACTTCACTCCGGGGTAGTCGGCGGCGCGTTCGCCCACCAGCTCGTCCCAGAAAGGCATGGTGTGAATGATGCCGTTGGACTTGGTGGCCGAGGTCAGGACGCCGCGGCGCTGTCCGGCGAGGTCAAAGGCGTAGTCCAAGATCCGGGTGACGCCCTGCCGGGTGAACACCGACTCCTGGATGGCCATTTCGGATGGCAGGCCGCGGTTGAGCCGCCCGCCGATCTCCGAGTACTCGCCCTCGTTATTCTCGCGGACAACAACAAAGTCGACGCCGGGATCGGTCAGTTCGGCACGCAGCGGGCTGGGAACCCCCTGCAGGACCTTGATTGGGCGCACGTTGACGTACTGCCGGAACTCGCGCCGGATGGGAATCAGCAGGCCCCACAGGCTGACGTGGTCCGGAACTCCGGGCCAGCCCACGGCGCCCAGCAGAATGGAATCGTGTCCCCGGATGGAGTCCAGGCCATCCTCGGGCATCATGGCGCCCTTCTCCAGGTAGCGGCGGCAGGACCAATCGAACTCGTCGTACGTCAGGGTGATCCCGTGGCGCGGTGCGACGGCGTCAAGGACGGCGCGGGCCGGCGGCAGGACTTCGTGGCCGATGCCGTCTCCGGGAATCAGGGCAATGCGGTAGTTCTTCGTCATGTTGTTATCCCACGGTAAGGCGGGGCCAAAGTCAAAGGCGGGACGGGAGTGAGTCTTTCCCGGAAGCGGGGGAGGCGAAGCGCGGCCTGCGGCTAGACGGCGTTCCTTTGGACGCACCAGTCGTACACGATCCGGGCAGTGAACCGTCCGTGCACGCGAAGCAGCGGACTGGTGGGAACATCGGGCTGGCTGCCCCAGTGGATCATGTAGTTGAGGAGTGCGGCCAGGAAGGCGTTGATGTGCCGGGCCGGAATCCCGCGGGTCAGTTCGGACCGCCGCAGCCAGGCGTCGGCGTCGAGTCCGCCGGCCCGCGCATACGGCAGCACCGACACCCAGTCGGTCCAGTCCGGCCCGGTCCCCAGGAAGTTCCAGTCACAGATCAGTGCCCGCCCGGAGCTCATGAGGATGTTGTCCGGCCGCAGGTCGCCGTGAAGAACGGCGTCTCCGGCCAGTGCCTCCGGGCAGAGTTCGAGCAGTGCGGAGAACCGTTCGGCTTGCCGGGCAGTCATGCCGGGCAGGAACCAGGGTGGCGGGCCGCCGTCGGCAACAGCCGCAAACTGCGGGGGCACATCCGCCAGGTCCGCGGCCAGCGGATCACCGGCCAGGTTCCGCGGGAAGTCCTTTAAGCCCCGGACTGCAGCGGCACAGGAACGTTCGATGGCGCCCAGGTCCTCTTCCGTCCAGGGATGGCCCGGCATCACTCCGTCCACGGCCTGGTAGATCAGCAACTGCCAGGCGGTTCCGTCCACCACCAGCTGTTCCGTCGCGCGCAGAGGGGGAAGCGGCATGTCCTCGGGCATGAACGGCAGCACCAGTGCTTCGCGCAGGTAGGAGGGATAGATGAAGCCATCCGACTCCGGCGCCGCCTTGGCGAAAATTCGACGCCCCTCGCCGGCTTCCAGGACGGCAGCGAAACCCGGGGTAAAGCCGCCGCCGGCCGGCCGGACGGCGGTGACGGCACCGCCGAGGTGAGCGGCCGCCCGTTGCTGCAGCGCCGCCGGCAGCTCAGCCCAGGTGCGGCGCCGGGCCGTGCTCCGGTAGTCGGGGGCACCGGGACTGGCCGCGGCCGCCGCCAACGGGTGTGCGGCAGGGAAGGAGGAGGAGTTCTGGGGCATCCAGACAGCCTAAGCCCGGATGCTCCTCATACCCGGGACCCGCAGCGTCAGAATCAGCAGCCCGCACAGGACAAGACCCGCGCCGGCCCAGCCCGCCGGAAGCAGGCGCTCGCCGACGACGAGGACGGCGAGCGCCGCGGCCACCACCGGCTCCAGCAGGGAAATGGTGGTGGCCGTGCTGGGCAGGATCCGCGCCAGCCCTTTGCCGAACAGGATGTAGCCGGCAAACATCGGAACCAGCGCCATGTACAGTCCCACGGCCGCGTTCGGCCAGGAAGCGGCCAATGGTGCTCCGGTCACCGCGAGGACCGGCATCAGCAGCAGTCCGCCCAGGCCGAACGTCGCTCCCATCGCGGCGCGTGCCGGGATGCCCCGGTTCATCAGCCGGTGCGCCGTCCAGGAGTAGAGCGCATAAGTCGTTCCCGCCGCGATCCCCAGCAGGACTCCGGCGACGACGGCGCCCGGGTCGCGTGCGCCGTCGCCGCCCGCCCCGGCTGCTTCCGCGGCGCACAGCAGGACCGTCCCGGCGATTGCCGTACCGGCGCCCGCAACCCAGCGTTGGCTGAACCGCCGGCCGTCAGCAGTAAGTTCAATGACTGCCGATGCCAGCGGAGCCGAGCCGATGCTGACCACCGTCCCCACGGTCACCCCGGCCAGGTGCATGGAGGAATAGAACGCCAGTGGATATGCAGCCACGGCCGCGCCGCCGAGCAGCACCGCGGACCGGTGACGGAGCAGCGGGCGGCGGGCGGCACGGAGCTGCGGCAGCGCCGTGAGCGCCTGGAGCAGCCCGCCGATCCCCATGGATGCGGCGCCAATCGCGAGCGGGCCCACGTCCGGAGCAAGGGTGGCGGCGGTGCCGGTGGTGCCCCAGAGCACGGACGCCAGGGCAACAAACAGGGCTCCGGCGGCCGCACCCCTGGCTCCGGCCGGGAAACCGGGGGCAGCTGAGGTGCCGGAGGTTCCGGAAGTTCCGGCGGGACTTCCCGTCCGGTGATTGGCTTCAGGCGTCATGGCGCGAGCACATGGCGCAGGTAGCGGCGGGGCTCGTTCAGGTAGGACCTCCAGTTCCTGACCAGGTCCAGGTCCTCCCACTCGCGGCGTGCTATTCCGTGCTCGCCCGTTTCATAGATGGTCGCTCCGGGAAGCGAGGCCAGCACAGGGGAGTGGGTGGCACACAGGACCTGCGATCCATTGGCGGCCAGGTCGCTGAGCACCCCGATCAGGGCCAGGGTGGAGCTGAAGGACAGTGCGGCTTCCGGCTCGTCCAGGCAGTAGAACCCCTGCGTGTTGAGGTACGTTTCCGCGAGGGCAAGGAAGGATTCTCCATGGCTCATGGCGTGGAAGTCCTGTCCGCAGCCGAGTTGGTCCTGGAAGGTGTAGTACCCGTGCATCGTTTCCGCCCGGAGGAAGAAACCCCACCTCGGCGCGCCGGCCGCACGGACGAGGCTGATCCAGCTGCTGAGCGGCGATTCCGTTTGATGGGTGGTGTGGGCGGAGTGCACTGTTCCGCCCTCCGGCCCCAGGCCGTACGCTGCCGCGACCGCCTCCACCAGAGTGGATTTGCCGCTGCCGTTCTCGCCGACCAAAAAGGTCACGCCGGCCGGCAGCTCCAACCCCGACTCCAGGACCGCTGCCACGGCCGGAACCGAAACAGGCCAGCCGGCCTCCGGAACGTCTGCGTCCGGGCGGCGCCGGACTGCGCGGACCAGCCGCGGATCGTCAAAACTGTGGGAACGTGCCATCTCACCATTCTGGCAGGCGCCCGGAGCGGCCTCGAGGAAGAGTGGCAACAAGTGTTGACGTTCACGGAATCGTCAACCTATGCTGACGCCATGGATACTGAAGAAAACCTCATTGGCGACGGTGCGAGCAGCGATCCGGCCGTCGGCCTGCGGGCCGTGGCTGCGCTGCGGCGGCTGGTGGAGCGGCTGGAGTTTCTGCAGGTGCGGAACGCACGGCAGCTCGGGTGGTCCTGGGCCGAAATTGCCGCAGCGGTCGGCGTGTCAAAGCAGGCAGTGCACAAAAAGCATGCGGGGCGGATCACCGCCTTCGAGGACAAGGGAGACTGAAATGTTCGAACACTTTTCCGGAACTGCCCGTGCTGTGGTCGTTGAGGCGCAGGAGCAGGCCCGTACCCTGGGGGACAGTGAAATTACGGCCGACCATCTCCTGCTCGGAGTCCTGGCCAGCGGTGACAACCCAGCGGTGCGTGTGCTCCACCGCCTCGGGATCGACCCCGCGGCGGTGGCCCGGCATGCGCAGGGACTCGGCGGAGCGGACGCACAGGCGCTGGAAGCGATCGGGATCGACCTCGGCGCGATCCGGGAGCGCGCCGAGGCAAGCTTCGGCTCCGGAGCGCTGGACCAGCCGCGGCGCGGCCCGGGCCTGTTCAAGGGCCGCCGCGGAGGCCACATCCCCTTTACCTCCTCGGCCAAGGACGCCCTCACGCAGTCACTGCGCGAGACCCTGGCCCTGGGGGCCAAGTCCATCGGCCCCGAGCATCTCCTGCTGGGCTTGTTGGCGGGGAATAACGGCACGGCGGCGATCACGCTCAGGGGCCTGGGCGCCGATCCCGCACGGGTTCGCGCCGAGCTGCTTCGGGACCTGGGGTCCGCCGCATAGCCGGCAGCAAAACGCCCCGGCGGGCAGAACTAGGTTCGGGCCGCCCGCACCAGCCTCCTGGCGACGGCGAAGGCCGCGCCTCCGGCCAGGATCCACGGGCCCGCCGCAAACACCGGCGCCAACGCCTGTTCCTTGAGGTCGGCCCGGTTTTTGCCCAGCCGAGAGGACAGGCCGTGCCGGGTGAACTCGCTGAGGACCCCGGTTTCGGTGACGGGATTGTCGGGGTGGGCGGTCAGGAAGGAGCGCAGGTGGCTTCCGCCGGCATCGACCCGGTCCGCGGCAATCAGGATGAGCCAGTGCGCCGCCCGGGCTTCGCTGAAGGTGTAGGCATAGCGGCGCAGCGCACCCGACATGCCCCTGAGTGGTGCCGAGGTGCCGAAAACCGGGGTCACGAACTGGTGCTCGATGGAATGCTCGCGCGGCTGCTTTTCCTGCTGGCGTTCCGGGAAGTCCCAGTGTGCGCCCGTCGTCGGATTCGCCTGCATCTTCGGGACGGACGGCCGGTCCGCGGGGTCCAGGTCCGCGCCCCACCCGGGAATGCGTGCCCGCAGCTCCTCATTGGTGAATTTGCGCTTTGGTGCTCCCGCCACATAGGGAGTGCTGGGTGTTTGTGCCACGGTTCCTCGCTTTCAGGAAGGATGCCGAAAGAGCTTTCAGGAAGCTTCGGGGATGATCAGGGGCTTGATGCAGTCATCGAGCTTGGCCGAGAACATGTGGTAGCCCTCGGCGATGTGCTCCAGGGGGATGCGGTGCGTCACGATGTCGCTGGGCTTGAGGTAGCCGTTGCGGATGTGTTCAAAGAGCCGGGGCCACTGCCGCTTGACCGGGCACTGGTTCATCTGGAGCGTCAGTCCCTTGTTGAGGGCATCGCCGAATTTCACGGCGCTGAAAATGGGACCGTACGCACCCACGACGGACACGGTTCCCGCTTTTCGGACCGAATCAATGGCCCAGTTCAGCGCGACGGGCGATCCGCCCTGGAGTTTCAGCTGGGAGGCCGTGACGTTTTGGATGAAGCTTCCGTCCGCCTCCGCTCCGGCCGCGTCGATGGCAACGTCCGCCCCGAGGTAGTCGGTGGTTTTTTTCATCTCCACCACGATGTCCTTGTACTCGGCGAAGTTCCAGGTCTCCGCGTGCGCAAAAGACCGGGCTTTCTCCAGCCGGTACTCCAAATGGTCCACCACGATGACCCTCCCGGCCCCCATCAGCCAGGAGGATTTGGCGGCATAGAGCCCCACCGGGCCAGCTCCAAAGACGATGACGGTGTCGCCCTCGCGGATATCGCCGAGCTGCGCGCCGAAGTATCCGGTGGCGAGGGCATCGGTGAGCAGGACTGCGTCCTCTTCATCCATCCAGTCCGGAATGATGGAGGGGCCGACGTCGGCAAAGGGCACCCGCACAAATTCGGCCTGCCCGCCGTCGTAACCGCCGCAGGTGTGGGAGTACCCGTAGATGCCGCCCACGGCGGTGGCATTCGGATTGACGTTGTGGCAGTTGGAGTACAGCCCGCGGGAACAGAACCAGCAGGACCCGCAGTAGATGTTGAAGGGAACCATCACCCGGTCACCCACGCTCAGGTTCCGCACTGAGGACCCAACCTCGTGCACCACGCCGACAAATTCGTGGCCGAAGGTGGTGCCCACCCGCGTGTCCGGCATCATGCCGTGATAGAGGTGCAGGTCAGAGCCGCAGATGGCCGCCGCTGTCACCCGCACTATGGCGTCATTCGGATGTTCAATCCGAGGAATGTCTTTTTCTTCGACGCGAACCTTGTAGGGCCCGCGGTAGACCATTGACCGCATCGATTTACCCTTTTAGCAAGCATGCTGATGAATTCTCCACATTGCCTGTCCGATCTTCCGGGAGTCAAGGGTGGCGCGGCGGAATCATGGGGTTATAGAACAAGTGTTCTATAACCGCTGCCCGCACCGCAGGCGCCGCCTCTCCAGCCCCTTGAATGTGACCTACGTCATTGATACGTTTCAGAAAACGGTTTCACTCAGCTGACAGGAAGAACCATGGCAACCGGCAGTACCAGCACGCTCAGTGACATCCAGATCCGGGACCCCTTTGTCCTGCCTGTGGCGTCGGAGGGCGCCTACTACCTGTTCGGCAGCACCGACGCGGATATCTGGTCCGGACCCGGCACCGGCTTTGACTGTTACCGCAGCGTTGACCTCGAACAATGGGAGGGTCCGCTGCCGGCCTTCCGCCCGGACGAGTCCTTTGAGGGCTACACCGAGTTCTGGGCGCCGGAGGTCCATGCCCACCAGGGGCGCTACTTCATGTTTGCAACCTTCAAGGCGCCCGGTGCCATGCGCGGGACCTACGTGCTGGCAGCGGATCGCCCCGAAGGACCCTACGTGCGCTGGTCCCCGGGCCCGGTAACGCCGGCGAACTGGCAGTGCCTGGACGGCACCTTCCATGTGGACACGGACGGCGCAGCCTGGCTGATCTACTGCCACGAATGGGTGCAGGTGCATGACGGCGCCGTGTATGCCCAGCGGCTTGCGCCGGACCTCCGGGCCGTCACCGGGCCGCCGGTTTTCCTGTTCAGCTCCTCCGCAGCGCCGTGGAGCACTCCGCTGAAGCGCAGCGAACCATTGAAGTTCCCGGTCTACGTGACGGATGGCCCCTTCCTGCGCCGGACAGCAACCGGGGAACTGCTGATGCTCTGGTCCGCCATGGGCGGCAGCGGTTATGCGATGGGAGTGGCCCGCTCGGAGTCGGGGCGTGTGGAAGGGCCATGGGTGCAGGAACCGGATCCGGTGTGGCCTGCGGACGGCGGGCACGGCATGATTTTCGAGACGTTCGACGGGAACCCGGTCCTGACCCTCCACCATCCAAACCGGACGCCTGATGAGCGCGCCGTTCTGCAGCCGCTGGCAGGCGGGCAGTTCTCATGAGCAAAGACACGTCGCCGGCGCCCGCCCAGCCCATAAACCGCCAGCAGCTGGTGCGCCGCCACAATGTCCGGCAGGACCGCCTGGATCCCGCCAGCCCGGTGTCGGTGGGCAACGGAGATTTTGCGTTCACCATGGACCTCACCGGGACACAGACCTTTCCCGATGATTACCCGGTGGGAGAGTGCGGCGACAAGGATGCCGGAACCCTGCTGGGGACTCAGTCCTCCTGGGGATGGCATTCCAGTCCGCCTGCCGGAGATACCCCTGATCTTCGGGATTCCCTGGTCGAGTACGACTCCCCGCGCGGCCCGGTGCGGTATGTGGACCTCAACGGAGGTAAGCAGGATGAACTCAGTGAGGCGCTGACCGGAGCGGAGGCCTGGCTCCGCTCCAATCCCCACCGGCTCGACCTGGGCCGAATCTCGCTGTCCATGAATGAGGGCACCGGCCCGATGCCTCCGCAGGCAGCCGGGATCAGCAACGCTGACCAGTGCCTGGATCTGTGGACGGGAGTAGTGACCAGCAGCTTTGCGCTCGCCGATGAGCCGGTCACTGTGGAGACCGCGTGTCATCCGGACCGGGATGAGCTGTCCCTGACGGTCAGCTCGCCCCTGCTCACCCGCGGCCTGGGCCTCACCGTCGCCTTTCCCTACGGATCAGGGGTCTGGCACAACGCCGCCGACTGGGAACAGCCGGCAGCCCACCGGACCGTTGTTGAGATTACGGAGGGTGGGTGGATCGTGAAGCGAACCCTCGATGCCGCGGAGTACCGGGTGCGGATTAGCAGTGCGCAAGCATCACTGGAAGTCACCGGGGACCATGAGCTGCGCATCAGCTGTCCGGGCGAGAGGTTGGAAATCTCCTTCCTGTTCCAGCCCGTGGAGGTTCCAGCCGCAGGGGGCGGCGGCACAGAGGCCGCACCCGATGCCGCACCGGATGCCGCACCCGTGAAGGTGGAACCCGCCGGTGCGGCAGCCACCATGGCCGCATCGGCGAAGGGCTGGGAACGCTTCTGGATGACCGGAGCGGCAGTCCAGCTCGCGGATACCCCGGATCCGCGGGCGGTGGAACTCGAACGCAGGATCGTGCTGTCCCAGTACCTCACGAAGGTGAACTGCTCCGGCACGACCCCGCCCCAGGAAACCGGACTGGTGTGCAATTCCTGGCGCGGCCGTTTCCACCTGGAAATGCACTGGTGGCACAGTGCCCACTTCGCCCTGTGGAACCGTCCGGAGCTGCTGGAGCGCAGCGTGGGCTGGTACCGGGACATTCACGGCTCCGCAGTGGCCACGGCCCAAAGCCAGGGCTTCCCGGGCGCCCGGTGGCCCAAGCAGGTGGCCCCGGACGGCCGGGAGAGTCCGAGCACCATTGGCCCCTTCCTGGTGTGGCAGCAGCCCCATCCCATTTATCTGGCGGAACTTCTTTACCGGGCGGAGCCGTCACGGGAGCTGCTGGAAACGTATGCCGAAATTGTCCGCGACACAGCGGATTTCATGGCAGGCTTTGCCCTGCCCGCCGACGGCGGCTATCACCTCGGCCCGCCCCTGATTCCGGCCCAGGAGAGTTACGCGCCGCAGCGTGCAGAGATCAGCAACCCCACCTTTGAGCTCGCATACTGGCAGTGGGCGCTCAGGGCCGCAGGTCAATGGATCCGCCGGCTGGGTGAAGATCCTGATCCGCTGTGGGAAGAGGTTGCCGCCGGGATGGCGGCCCCGATGGTCAGGGACGGAGTGTATGCCGCCATGCACGTCCCACCGTTCACCGTGCGGGAAGACCATCCCTCCATGCTGTGCGCCCTGGGGTTCCTGCCGTCAACAGAGCTTATTGACCGGGAAACCATGCGGGCCACCCTGCATGACGTGCTCGGTGACTGGGACTGGAAGAGCACCTGGGGTTGGGACTATCCCGTTGCCGCGATGACGGCCGCCCGCCTGAATGAACCTGAAACCGCAGTGGGTGCCCTGCTGATGCCGGTTGGGAAGAACACCCATCTCGCCAACGGCCACAATCGCCAGACATCCACGCTGCCGGTCTACCTCCCCGGCAACGGCGGCCTGCTCGCAGCCGTTGCGCTCATGGCAGCGGGATGGGAGGGCGGTCCCTCCCGCCATGCCCCGGGTTTCCCCGCTTCATGGACGGTTCAATGGGAGGGGCTGATACCGGCGCCATAACCTTTCGCGGCACTGAACCTCACTAATCACTCCACCTCATTGAACGGGGAATTCCATGACTCACCATCCAAGGTTTTGGCGCCTGGTCGGAGCTGCGGCTGTCACCGCACTCCTGGCCAGCGGCTGCGGAAACTCAGATACCAGCGGCGAAGGGGACGACGGCCCGGTAACCATCCGGTTTGCCTGGTGGGGCAACGACACCCGTGCCCAGGAAACCATGCAGGTCATCGAGGCCTTCGAAGCAAAGAACCCGGACATCAAGGTTTCCGCCGATTTCTCCGACTTCGGCGGTTATTGGGACAAGATGGCCACGCAGACCGCGGGAGGGGATGCGCCTGACCTTTTCGCCATGAGCGGCTCATATCCTTCCGAATATGCGAGCAGGGGCGCGCTCCTGGATCTGTCCGAGGTCTCCGGCATCATTGACACCTCGGACTTTGCCGAGGGAACTGTCGAGCTCGGCCAGATTGACGGGACCCAGTACACGGTGACTGCCGGAGTCAACGCCATGAGCATGGTGGTGGATCCCGTGGTGTTCGAAGCGGCAGGGGTGGACCTGCCCGACGACGAGACATGGACGTGGGAGGACTACAGCGATATTGCCGCTGAGGTGTCAGCAAAGACGCCTCCCGGCACGTACGGCACCACACCCATGACCAACGATTCATTCCTTGCGGTATGGGCACGCCAGCATGGGGAGGAACTGTATGCGAAGGACGGGTCCTCAGTGGCGATGAGTGAGGACACGCTCGTGGACTGGTTTGAGATGAACGTTGAGCTCATGGAAAACGGCGGCGCTCCCGAGGCCTCCGTTGCCGTGGAGGACATCAACTCGGGATCACCGGAGCAGACGCTCATGGGCGTCGGGCGCCAGGGTATGAAGATCTCCTGGAGCAACCAGATGAATGCCTATTCCGGCAACGGACTGATGATGATGAAGCTTCCGGGTGAAGCCGAGGAGCCGGGAACATGGCTGCGCTCCTCGATGGAATACGCCATCAGCTCCGGATCCAGCCATCCCGAGGAGGCCGCGCGCCTGTTGAACTTCCTGGTCAACGACGAGGAGGCAGCCAAGGTGATCAAGCTGGACCGCGGGATGCAGGCCAATCTGGAAGTGCGCGCACAGGTGCTCCCGCTCCTGGATGAAGGGAAACAGCAGGAGGCCGAGTATCTGGACCGTCTCGCCGCCATGGACATCACGCCTCCCGCTCCGCTTCCGCCCGGGTCCTCCGACACGCTGAAGATCCTGGACCGTCAGCTGTTCGAGGTACTGTTCGGCCGGGTTTCCGCGCAGGAAGCCGCCAAGGCCTTTATTGCCGAGGTGAACACCAACCTCTCGGGGAACTAGGGGACTAAGAAACCTGCGTTCGAAGCTGTGTTCGAACGCAGGTTTCTTAGTGCCCCGGGCAATAGTGGAGTGTAACCACGGCGCAGCGTGGGCACCGGACCGTGCGGCGCTCGCCGGTGCCCACGCCGCCCGATGCCGCCTAGCCCTTGCTGACCTCAAGTTCCACTACGGCCCAGGACAGTGCGGGAAGAGTCAGCCGCAGCTCGCTGCCCACCGCCTTTACTCCGGACAGGGGAGTGAGTCCCACCTGCTCGCCGTCGGCCTGTGAGTTGATGGCAAACCGGTCTTTGCCCTCGGGCACCTGCAGGACCTCGGCGCGGATGATTTGCCCGGCGTCGAATCCGCCGAGCGAGACTTCAACGTCCGCCGCATCCTCCAGTCCGCGGTTGGCCAGGAAGAGCGCCATCTTGCCGCTTTCCTCGTCCCACGTGACGCTGGCGTCCACGAGGTCGGCATCGCCAAAGCGGCTGGTGGCATATTTGTCCGAATCCACGGCTGTCCGCATAATCTGCCCCTTGGCCAGAGCAGCCATCCGGGCAAAGGGATGGAAGATGGTCTGCCGCCAGGCCGGACCGTTCTCCTCGGCCATGATCGGGGCGATCACGTTCACCAGCTGCGCCTGGTTGGCGATAGTCACCCGGTCACCGTGGCGCAGCAGCGAATTCAGCAGGGTTCCGACGACGACGGCGTCGGTCACGTTGTACTTATCCTCGATGACACGGGGGTGCTCGCGCCAGCCCGCGCGCGCCACCGCGGCCGGCTGGTCGTCGGTGTCGAGCCCCCGCTGGTACCAGACGTTCCACTCATCGAAGGACAGATTGATGAACTTCTTGTGCTTCCCGCGGGCCCGGACAGCGTCTGCGGTGGCCACGACCGACTCGATGAAATAGTCCATGTCGACGGCGCTGGCCAGGAAGCTCCCGGCGTCGCCGTCTTCCTCCTGGTAGTAGGCATGCAGCGATACGTAATCCACCTCGTCATACGCGTGACCCAGCACGGTCTGCTCCCAGGCGCCGAAGGTGGGCATCCCCGATCCGGAGCTGCCGCAGGCGACAAGTTCCAGGTCCGGATCCACGTAACGCATGGCCCGGGCGGCTTCCTGGGCGAGGCGGCCGTACTCGTCAGCCGTCTTGTGCCCGGTCTGCCATGGTCCGTCCAGCTCGTTGCCCAGGCACCAGAGCTTGATGTTGAACGGGTCCTTATGCCCGTTCCTGGCCCTGAGGTCGGAGAGGTAGGTGCCCCCGGGGTGGTTGGCGTATTCGACCAGTTCCCGTGCCGCATCAACGCCGCGCGTTCCCAGATTGATGGCTTCCATGATTTCGACGCCGGCCTTGCGGGACCAGTCCACAAATTCGTGCAGGCCAAAGGCGTTGGTCTCCACGGTGTGCCACGCGCCGTCGAGCCGGGTGGGGCGCTGTTCCACCGGCCCGACGCCGTCCTCCCAGTTATAGCCGGAGACAAAGTTGCCGCCGGGGTAGCGGACAACGGTGGCTCCCAGTTCACGGACCAGGCCCAGGACATCCTGCCGGTAGCCCTGCTCGTCGGCGTCCGGGTGGCCCGGTTCGTAGATTCCGGTGTAGACGCAGCGGCCCATGTGCTCCACGAAGGAGCCAAACAGGCGGCGGGGAACCGCTCCAATGGTGAAGTTGCGGTCAATGCTGATCCTGGCGCGGGACATATGTTTTTACTCCTTGAAATGGTGGTGCGGTCTGAGACGGTGGTGCGGTTTGAAGGGATGGTGCGGTTTGAAGGGATGGTGCGGTTCAGAGGGTGGACGGAATCAGGCGGTGGACGGAATCAGGTGCCGGCCAAGCCGGTGGTGGAAATGCCCTTGATGATCTGCCGCTGGAAGAAAAGGAAAACGATGATCAGCGGCAGGGCCGCCAGCAGGGCCGATGCCATGTTCTGGGCGTACTGGATGCCGTAGGCGCTCTTGATGGTTTGCAGGCCCACGGGAAGGGTCAGCAGCGATGCATCGTTGGTGGCGATGAACGGCCACAGGAAGTTGTTCCAGGCGCCGATGAACACGAAGATCGCCACGGCCGCAAGGATCGGGCGGGAGAGCGGGAGCACAATCTGCAGGAAGACCCGCATCCGGCCGGCGCCGTCCATGATGGCGGCTTCTTCCAGTTCCCGGGGGATCTGGTCGAAGAACTTCTTGAGGACAAAAACCATGGCCGGGGCAATCACCTGCGGGAGGATGATGGCCCAGTAGGTGTCAATCAGGTGCATGGACAGCATCTGGTAAAACAGCGGGATGATCAGGACCGGAGGGGGAATGACGATGGAGGCAATGATGACCGCCATCAGGATCCGCTTGCCCTTGAAGTCGATCCGGGACAGGGCATAGGCGCACAGCGCTGAAATCACCAGGGTGATGACTGTGATGGCCGCCGAGGTGATCAGGGAGTTCCAGGTCCACAGCGGGATGTTTCCGTCGCGGAGCACCTTGGTGAAGGCATCCAGGGTGAACCCGGACTGCGGGACCCAGCTGATCGGGGTGGCCGCCGCTTCCGTCTCGGGCTTGAACGCCGTGACCGCTGCCCACGCATAGGGAACCAGCCACACAACGGCCAGTACTGAGACCACCACGGTTCCGGCTATGCGCGCCGGAGTTGCCGTGCGTTTGCGGTTCTGGCGGGGAGCCGGTGGAACCGGGGCTGCGGGAGGGCGGATGAGTGCCGGTGCTGCCATGTCAGAAGCTCCTTCGGCGGTTGATGAAGAACTGCCCGCACGAGACCACGATGATCAGGGCGAAGAACACGTAGGAAATAGCGGCGGAGTATCCGAGCCGGTACCCGGTAAAGCCTGATTCGAAGATGTACTGCACGATGGTCCGGGTGGTGCCGGCCGGGCCGCCTCCGGTCATCTGGTAGACCTGATCGAAAATCTTCAGCGATGCGAGGATCTGCAGGATGACAATCAGGACGGTGATCGGTCCAAGCTGGGGGAGGGTAATGGAAAAGAATTGGCGCCATCCTCCGGCGCCGTCCAGCGACGCGGCCTCGTAGTGCTGCTGCGGGATGTTCTGCATGGCCGCCAGGTACAGCAGGAAATTGAAGCCCACGGTCCACCAGACTGTCGCGATGACGATGGCCCACATGGCGACCTTGGGATCATTGAGCCAGGCGACCGGAGGGATGCCCACTTTGGCCAGGACGTCGTTGATGAGGCCCAGCTGCGGGTTGTACATCCAGGTGAAGAACAGGGACACCACGGTGGAAGCCAGCAGATAGGGGGAGAAGAACGCCAGCCGCCACAGCCACTGCGCCGGCAGGCCCATGTTCACCAGGGCGGCCATGGCCAGGGCAACTATCACCAGCGGAATGGTGCTGATGACAGTGAAGTACAGGGTGTTGCCCAGCGAATGCCACAGGTCGGGGTCCTGGAAGGCCTCGGCGTAGTTGGCGAAGCCGAGCAGCTCGCTGTTGGCGCCGGTCAGGGACTTTCCGGTCAGGCTCATGTAGAAGCCGTAGACAATGGGCCAGACCAGGAACAGAAGGAAAAAGGCCAGGAAGGGGGCGCTGAATCCCCAGCCGTGCAGATTGTCCCGGCGGGACTTTCGCCGGGAATTGGGCGGGGCAGCGGGTTGCTGCGTGGTGCTTCCTCCGCCCCGTGAAGCAGTTGCGGTACTCATGAAGGACTCCTTTGTCGCTTTCACCGAAATACGTTGTGCCGGTCAGGATCTATACGGGGTTGGGTTTGGCCAGGAGGATGTTGAGCCGGTCGACGAAGGAGTCCCAGCCGGTTTGCGGCTGGTCCCGGCCAAGAAAGACGTTCTGGATGCTGTTCGCGAAATAGGTCTGGAAATCTGAGCCGGAGCCGGAGAAGTAGGCCCGGGGATCGTAGTTGATGATGTCCGCGGCAGCGGCGTAGTTGGCCTGCGGCGACAGCGCGCCGTACTCGGCCGAGCCGACGATGGGTTGATAGGACGGAATATGTCCTGCCTCCGCCCAGGCGAAGGAGCCCTTCAGCACATCGGCCACAAACTTGTAGGAGTTCCGCCGCAGGTCCTCGTCCAGGTTCACCTGGTGGGGCAGCACGAACGCGTGGGAGTCGGCGTAGGCGGCCGGAGTGCCGAACAGCGTCGGTATGGGCGCCGCACCCAGGGGAATGTTCGCCGTCTTCATGGTTGGCAGTTCCCACACCCCGCTGAACAGCATCCCGGACGCGCCGCCGGCGAACTCGGCAATGGCGGTGTTGATGTCCCCGCTGCTGGTGGTGATCGTGTCATCCAGCAGCGAGCGGATGAATTCCAGGCAGGAGATGGCGACGTCGCGGTCAACGACGGCGGTTTCTCCCTGGTTCAGGATCATCTCGGCGCCGTGCTGCCGGTAGAACGTGTAGAAGAGCCGCCACATCTGGGCGCCGTCGCCCAGGAACCCGTAGGACAGGCCGTGGCGGCCCGTGACCTTCTGCATTTCCATGGCGACCTCACGGAACTGCTCGGGCGAATTGATGGGAACCAGGAGTTCGTCCTGGCCGAGCACTCCGGCCTCGGCGGCAATTTCGGTGTTGTACATCATGATGAACGGATGCGAGTCCAGCGCGATGCTGAAGAGCTTGCCGTCAATCTGGCTGTTTTCCCAAATACGCGGGGCGAAATCCTTCTCAGTGACGCCGTTTTCCGCCAGCAGGTCCAGGTCCCACTCGTCGAGCAGGCCTCCGGGTGCGTATCCGACCACCCGGCTGGCGTGCATGATGGCCAGTTCCGGCGGACGGCCGCCGGCTGAGGCCATGGCAAGCTTGGTGTAATAGGGAGCCCCCCAGGCCAGGACCGTGGGCGCCACCGTGAATCCGGTGTTCAGGTCATTTGCCGCATCGATCATGCCCTGCATTTTGATGCCGTCGCCGCCGGAGAGAAGATGCCAGAAACGCAGGGTCTGCGCCGCGCTGGCTGAGGGAGCCCCGCAGCCGGACAGCGATGCCGCCGTCAGCGCGCCTCCCATCAGAGCACCGGTTCCCATTAATAGCTGCCGGCGGTTCAACGCCGGCCCGGCGCCTAACTGTGGTCTTTTCACGCGTCACTCCTTTGTGCACGTCGGATGCAGTTATCCGGACCACCCCGAGAGGAGCGCTCCGGTGGCCCGAGCCTAGACCCCGCCCTTCGCCGGGGCAAGGAAAGTTGTTAGCGCTAACGCTTTGTTACAACCCAGCCGGCGCTGTGATTCAACACCCGGAGTTGCTGGCTATGCCGCCGAAGCCGGGGGAGCGGTCGAGTCACGCACCACCAGCGTGGTGGCGAATTCGACATGGAGGGATTCCAGCTCCTCGCCGTTCGCCAGGCGCAGGACGCTGCGCAGGGCCGAGCGCCCCATTTCCTGCAGGGGCTGGCTCACCGATGTCAGCCGGGGAACGGACTGCTCGGCCAGGTCGGTTCCATCGAAGCCCACCAGGCTCAGGTCTTCGGGAACCCGCAGGTCGCGGCGGCGTGCTTCATCCAGCACGCCGAGCGCCGTGAGGTCGCTGCCCGCAAAGATGGCCGTGGGCGGCTCGTCGAGCGACAGCAGCTTGGACGCGCCCCGGACCCCCGACGGAAGGTTGAAATTTCCACTGAGGATGTAGTCATCGCGCACATCGATCCCATGCGCGCGCAGCGCCGCCAGGTAGCCGTGGAGCCGGGCCATGCTGCACTCGGCGGCGTCGGGTCCGCCAATAAAGCCGATCCGCCGGTGGCCCAGTTCAATCAGGTGCTCCACCGCGGCCTTGCCTCCGGCCCAGTTGGTGGCGCCGATGCTGACAAAGCCCGACGGCGGCGGGTTCAGCGGATCAATGACCACCACGGGGATGTTCCGCCGCTCAAAAGCCTCAAGCTGTTCGGTGGTCACCTCGGACGTGACGAGAATGAGTCCACGCCGTCCCGAATCGGCCAACCGGGAGGACCACTCCAGGTGATTGGTGCTCTTGAGTTTCCCCGGGGTGACCGTGCTGAGCACCACCTCGACGTTTTCCGCCGAGGCACCGTTGGTGATGCCCATGAGGATGGCGAGCGAATACGAGGTGTTGAGGCCGTCAAACACGAGATCCACCATGGCCGGGGCACTGGTGCGGAGCCGCCGCTGAACTGGGGATTCATAACCGAGCCGGGCCAGGGCAAGCTGAACGCGTCCGCGGGTGCCCTCGGCAACGTCGTCGCGCCCGTTAATGACTTTGGAAACCGTCGGCACTGAGACGCCGGCAAGTTCGGCAACGCTGGCCAGCGTCGTTTTATCGGTTCGTCCCCGGTTCACTGCGGCTCCCTTTTTGGCGCTTTCGGTAGAGAAAACGCTTTGCGAAAAACTTTCGGCCCCTGAAGTCTGCGGGATACGCAGGGCTGGGGTCAAGAGGGCATTAATTCCCTGAAGCTTGCTCTTGACGAGTGATGCGCATCACAGTACTTTTCATGTCAGCACTGAACTTATTTCGAAATCTTTCGAAATTTTCCCTGCTCCCGGGTGGGCGAGCGAAAACCGCTGCCGCAGCATTGCGGCTCTTTTCAATGGAGATAAGAAATGGAAACGAAGTTTACTTCCCGTCGGTCGTTCCTCTCGCTGGCGGTGCTGGCGCCCGTCGCCGCCTACACCCTGACCGCTTGCGGCTCATCGGGCCCGGGTGACACCTCGGCCGGGGGAGCGAGCATTTGGGCGCTGAGCGGACAGCCGGACGAGGGTATCCGACAGGACACCATCGACGCCTTCAACGAGGCCAACCCGGACATGCAGATCAAGCCGACCTTCTTCCAGAACGACGCCTACAAGACGAAGATCAAAACGGCCATCGGCGCCGGCCAGGCACCGTCCATCATTTACGGCTGGGGCGGCGGAACCCTGCGCACCTATGCCGAGGCCGGCCAGGTTGAGGACCTGACATCCTGGTTCGATGAAAACCCGGATGTCAAAGACCGTTTGCTGGAATCCACATTTGGCGCGGCCACCGTGGACGGCAAGATCTACGCCATTCCCACCCAAACCGTGACACCGATCATCTTCTACTACAACAAGGAACTCTTCGATAAGGCCGGAGCGGAACCGCCCGCCACGTGGGAGGACCTGATGGCCCTGACCAAAACATTTAATGACATGGGCGTCGCACCGCTGTCCCTGGGCGGGCAGTCCCGCTGGACCTCGATGATGTGGCTCGAATACCTGTACGACCGGGTCGGAGGCCCCGAGCTCTTCACCTCCATCTACAACGGGGAGCCCGATTCCTGGTCGCAGCCGGCCGCATTGCAGGCCAACACCATGATCCAGGACCTGGTGAAGGCAGACGGCTTCATCAAGGGCTTCACCTCCATTACCGCTGACAGCAATGCGGACCAGGCGCTGCTGTACACCGGAAAGGCCGCCATGATGCTGCACGGCGGCTGGACCTACGGCGGCATGAAGAACGACGGCGCCGGCTTTGTCGAGGACGGCAAGCTCGGCTGGATCAATTTCCCCACTGTCGACGGCGGCAAGGGCGATCCGGCAAACACCGTGGGCAATCCCGCCGGCTACCAGTCCATTTCCTCGAAGGCCTCCGACTCCGAAAAGGAAGCGGCCAAGAAGTTCTTCAAGGACGGACTGCTGACCGACGCGGAGGTTGACGCGTACATCGAGACCGGCTCGGTGCCGATCGTCACCGGCATTGAAGACAAACTCGAAAAGTCCGCGGACAAGGAATTCCTGAGTTTCCAGTACGGGCTGGCGAAGGATGCACCGAGTTTCCAGCAGTCCTGGGACCAGGCGCTGAGCCCCACCGCGGCGGAAGCGCTGCTGAGCAACATTGACCAGCTGTTCCTGCTGGCCATCACCCCCGAGCAGTTCGCATCCAACATGAATGCGACCCTGGGCAAATGATCGCTGCCGTTCCGCCGGCCGCGCTCCCCGCCGAGGCCGGCGGCTCCAAGGCACAGGGGAAGGGCCAGGGCTCGGGCTCCAGCCGCGGCAAAACCGGCACCCTGTGGTGGCTGGTCCTGCCCGCACTGTTCTTCTTTGTGGTCTTCGCCGTTGTTCCGCTGGTGGGCGTCTTTGTGCTCAGCTTCGCGAACTGGGACGGCATCGGGGCCATATCCCTGGCCGGCATTGGGAACTGGCTTTCAGTCCTGGGGGATCCTGTGATGCACAACGCCCTGCGGCTGACCTTTTTCATCATGATTGTCTCCTGGCTGGTCCAGACGCCGCTGAGCCTTCTGCTGGGTGTCTTCACCGCCGGAAGCCAAAAGTACCGGGCGCTCCTTGCCGTCCTGTACTTCCTGCCGCTGCTGCTGTCCTCGGCGGCCATCGCCATTGCCTTCAAGGCGCTGCTGGACCCCAACTTCGGTCTGGCCGAGGGCCTGAATCTTCCCGTCCTGGCGCAGGACTGGCTGGGACACCCGCAGCTGGTGCTGCTGGTGGTCATCTTCGTGATCGCGTGGCAGTTTGTTCCCTTCCACACGCTGATCTACCAAGGCGGGGTGCGGCAAATCCCGAAGTCGCTGTACGAGGCCGCGGAAATCGACGGCGCCGGCAAGATCAAGCAGTTTTTCCACATCACCCTTCCGCAGCTGAAGTACACCATCATCACGTCCTCCACGCTGATGGTGGTGGGGTCCCTGACCTACTTCGACCTCATCTTCGTGCTGACAGCGGGCGGACCGGGAAACTCCACCCGCATCCTGGCCCTGGACATGTACCTCACGGGATTCCGGGCCAACCTCATGGGCCCGGCGAGCGTCCTCGCCGTGATCCTGGTGCTCATCGGCCTGGCCCTGGCGCTGGCCCTGCAGCGCCTGGGCGGCAAGGGCTCCAGCGGCAGCCAACTGGAAGGCATGTGACATGACTGCAACAGCAACCAAACGGGCGGATTCTTCCGACCCCTCCGCCGCAAAGCCCGCGTCACGGCGCGGCGTGCACTGGCGAAAGCTGAACTACGCCGGGGGAGCGGCCGGCTGGATCTGGCTGGCCATCATTATCATCCCGGTGTACTACGTGGTGATCACCAGCCTGAAAACATCGGCCGGGTACTTCTCCCAGAATCCGCTGGCCGTGCCGGCGTCTCCAACCCTGGAGAACTACCGGATGGTGCTGGAAGCGGACTTCGCCAAGTACTTCATGAACAGCGCCATCATCACCATTGGTACCGTCATCCCGGCGGTGGCCGTGTCATTCATGGCGTCCTTCGCCATTGTGCGCGGCAACAGCCGGTTCCTGAGGTTCAGCAACGGATTGTTCCTGCTCGGGCTGGCCATTCCCCTGCAGGCCACCATCATTCCCATTTACCTGATGATCATCCGGCTGAACCTCTATGACAGCCTCTTGGCGCTGGTCCTGCCCTCCATTGCCTTCGCCATTCCGCTGACCGTCCTTATCCTCTCGAACTTTATCCGCGACGTGCCAAACGAACTGTTCGAGTCCATGCGGCTGGACGGCTGCAGCGAATGGCAGACCATGTGGCGGCTCGCGCTGCCGCTGACGAAGCCCGCCATCGTAACGGTGGGCATCTACAACGCACTGGGCGTCTGGAACGGCTTCCTGCTGCCGCTGATCCTCACGCAGAGTCCGGACCTGCGCGTCCTTCCGCTGGCGCTGTGGACCTTCCAGGGCCAGTACAGCGTCAACATCCCGGCGGTCCTGGCCTCCGTGGTCCTGACCACGCTGCCCATCCTGGTGCTGTACATCGTCGGCCGCCGGCAGCTGCTCAGCGGCCTCACCGCCGGATTCAGCAAGTAGCACTAGGCTGCACCAATGAAAGGAATACCAATAATGCATCAGGCAGAACCCACCCCGCTTCGGATCGGGATGGTCGGCTATGCCTTTATGGGCGCCGCGCATTCACATGCGTGGCGAAGCGCCCACAGGTTTTTCGACCTTCCGCTGACCCCCGAGCTGACGGCCGTAGCCGGCCGCAATCCCGGGGCGGTGGAGGACGCAGCCCGGAAAATGGGCTGGGCGTCCACGGAAACGGATTGGCGCAACCTGATTGAACGCGACGACATTGATCTCATCGACATCTGCTCGCCGGGAAACACCCATGCCGAAATAGCCGTCGCTGCCCTGCGGGCCGGCAAACATGTGCTGTGCGAAAAGCCCCTGGCCAACACCGTGGCCGAAGCCGAGGAAATGACTGCGGTGGCCCAGGAAGCGGCGCGCAGCGGAGTGTTCGCCATGTGCGGCTACTCCTACCGCCGCACGCCGGCGCTGGCACTGGCCAAGCGGATGGTCGACGACGGCAGGCTCGGGAAGATCCGCCAGGTCCGCGCCCAGTACCTGCAGGACTGGCTGTCCGATGAAAACGCGCCCCTGACGTGGCGGCTGGACCGCAGCCTGTCCGGGTCCGGCGCGCTGGGCGACATCGGCGCCCACATCATCGATGCGGCCCAGTTCGTCACCGGGCAGCAGCTCACCGGCGTCTCCGCCCTGATGGAGACATTCACCCGCCGCCGCCCGGTCGGCGGTGACTTCGTGGGCCTCGGCGGCCACGGGGCCACCGGTGAGGACCAGGAAATGGGCGACGTGACCGTGGACGACGCCGCCATCTTCACCGCACGCTTCGACGGCGGCCCGATCGGCGTCTTTGAAGCCACCCGCGCCGCGCTGGGGCGCAAGAACGCGATGCGCCTGGAAGTGAACGGCACGCTGGGCTCCATCGCCTTCGACTTCGAGGACATGAACTTCCTGCAGTTCTACGACGCCACCGACCGCAGCGGCGAACAGGGTTTCCACCGCATCATGGTGACCGAACCCGAGCACCCATACGTTGGCAACTGGTGGCCAACCGGCCACGGGCTGGGCTACGAGCACGGATTTACGCACCAGGTCGTGGACCTGGTCACGGCGCTGGCGGCGGGAAGCCAGCCCACGCCGTCGTTCGCCGACGCCCTGCAGGTCCAGCGCGTGCTCGGAGCCGTCGAGGACAGCGCAGCAGCCGAAAGCCGCTGGACACCGGTGATCAGTGAGCCGGATCCAGCCCGTACGACCGTTCCATCCGCAGCAGAGGAGATCCGATGACCCGCCCAATTACGTTGTTCACCGGCCAGTGGGCCGACCTTCCGTTCGAGGAAGTGGCCCGCCTCGCCGGCGAGTGGGGCTACGACGGCCTCGAGATCGCCTGCTGGGGTGATCACCTGGATGTGTGGCGGGCGGTGGAAGACGACGATTATTTGCAGGGCCGGCTGGATATCCTCAAGCGCAACAACCTCTCGGTGTACGCGATTTCCAACCACCTCAACGGCCAGGCCGTCTGCGATGACCCCATCGATGAGCGGCACCAGGGGATTGTTTCCGCGCGTGTCTGGGGCGACGGCGATCCCGAGGGCGTGCGCACCCGTGCAGCCGAGGAGCTGAAGATGACCGCCCGGGCGGCTGCCCGGCTGGGCGTCAGCACGGTCACCGGCTTCACCGGTTCATCCATCTGGAAGACAGTGGCCATGTTCCCGCCGGTGCCCGACGGAATGATCGAGCGCGGTTACCAGGATTTTGCGGACCGGTGGAACCCCATCATCGATGTTTTTGACGAAGTGGGCGTCCGCTTCGCCCTCGAGGTCCATCCCTCCGAAATCGCCTACGACTACTGGACGGCGAAACGCACCCTGGAAGCGATTGGCCACCGCGAAGGTTTCGGCCTGAACTTCGACCCGTCGCACTTCATCTGGCAGGACCTCGATCCCGCCGCCTTCCTGTACGACTTCCAGGACCGGATTTATCACGTCCATGTAAAGGAATCCGTCAAGCAGCTGGACGGCCGCAACGGCCGCCTGGGATCCCATCTGCCCTGGGGCGACCCGCGCCGCGGCTGGGACTTTGTCACCGCCGGGCATGGCGATGTCCCCTGGGAACGCATCTTCCGCATGCTCAACGCCATCGGCTACGACGGTCCCACCAGCGTGGAATGGGAGGACGCCGGCATGGACCGGCTGGTCGGCGGTCCGGGAGCCCTGGCACTGGTGCGGTCCCTGGCGCAGATCACCCCGCCGGACGCCGCCTTCGACTCAGCTTTTGCAACCAAGTAAAGGAACCACCGAATGAGCACCACACGCCAGGCCCTCGTTGTCCGGGGCGGCTGGGACGGACACCAGCCCGTTGAAGCCACCAACCTCTTCCTCCCGCACCTGCGGCAGAACGGTTTCGAAGTACGGATCGAGGAGTCGCCCAAGATTTACGCCGACGCGGAGTACATGGCCGGCGTTGACCTGATTGTCCAGTGCAACACCATGAACACCATTGAGCGGGAGGAGTTCGAGGGGCTGCGGGCCGCCATTGAAGCCGGAACCGGAATGGCCGGCTGGCACGGCGGCATTGCTGACTCCTACCGCAACAACTCGGATTACCTGCACCTCATCGGCGGACAGTTTGCCTGCCATCCGGGCAAGCATCCGGACGAACGGATTGGCGACGCATCGGATAACTTCATCGACTACACCGTGAATATGCTGCCGGCCGCCGCCGACCACCCCATAACCGCCGGGATCTCCGACTTTGACCTGCGCACCGAGCAGTACTGGGTGCTTGCGGACGACTACATCGACGTGCTGGCCACCACCACACTGCCGGCGCGGGAATGGGACGCCTGGAACCGCCCCGTTACCTGCCCGGCCGTCTGGACCCGGTCCTGGGGCAAGGGGCGGATCTTCGTTGCCACCCCCGGGCACTCCGTGGACGTCCTGCAGGACCCGAATGTAACCGCCATCATCGAAAGGGGCATGCTGTGGGCCAGCCGCTAAGCACCGGATCATCAGACGAAACACTGCGCATTGGCATGGTCGGCTGCGGAAACATCAGCGCCGCCTACCTTGAAACCTTCCCGGTGCTGGACGCGGTGACCCTCACCGCCGTCGCTGACCTGGATATGGACCGGGCCCGCGAGGTGGCGGCCGCCCATCCGGGCGTCCGTGCGCTCACCGTGGACGAGCTCCTGGCAGACGACGGCGTCGATTTGGTCCTGAACCTGACCATTCCCGCCGCCCACGCGGACATTGCCCTGCGGGCCATCGCCGCGGGCAAGCACGTCTACGGCGAAAAGCCGCTGGCGGCGAGCACCGCGGAGGGGGAGAGGATGCTGCAGGCCGCGGAAGCCGCCGGGCTGATCCTCGGCTCAGCACCGGACACCGTGCTGGGCACCGGCATCCAGACGGCCCGCAAGGCCATTGACGACGGCCTCATCGGGGCGCCGGTGTCCGCCACGGCCACCATGGTCACGCCGGGACATGAACGGTGGCACCCGAACCCGGATTTCTACTATGTGCCCGGCGGCGGACCGCTGCTGGACATGGGGCCGTACTACGTCTCAGCGCTGGTGACCCTGCTGGGACCGGTCACCTCAGTCATTGGTGCCGCCAGCAGCACGCGCAGCACCCGGATCATCGGTTCGGGAGCACGCGCCGGCGAGGTAATCCCGGTCAGCACGCCCACCCATGTCACCGGCGTGCTGACCCACGAGTCAGGCGCGCTGTCGACGCTGGTCATGAGCTTCGATGCGGTTGCCACCCACTCGGCGAACATTGAGGTCCACGGCGAGATCGGCTCCCTTGCGGTTCCGGATCCCAACCGGTTCGACGGCGACGTCCGGCTCCGCACGCTCGGCGGCGACGGCTGGGAGGTGCTGCCGGTATCCGCCGGCTACCCGGATGCTGCCCGCGGAATAGGCCTGCAGGACCTGGCCCGCACACCGGCCGGACACTTGCCGCGGGCGAGCGGGGAACTGGGTTTCCACGTGCTCGAGGTCATGGAAGCGGTGCTCACCTCGGCGGACTCGGGCACATCGGTGGCGATCCGCAGCACCAGCCCGCGCCCTCCCGCCGTCGAGCTTTCCCACTCTGTTGAGGAGGAAGTCAAGAGCATGCGCTAGGCGCCGTGCCCGGCTCAGGTTCGGGCGGCACGGCGCTGCAAGACCTCGCGTTCCCGGTCATTGCCGGCGAGCCCGGCCGCGGCTGTGAACTCGGACCGCGCCTCTTCGCGCCGGCCAAGGCGCAGCAGGAGTTCCGCACGGACACTTGGCAGCAAATGTGATCTGCGCAGTTCCCCCTGCTGCGCCAGCCGGTCGACAAGGGCCAGGGCCGTGGCCGGGCCGGTGGCCATGGCAACCGCGGCGGCCCGGTTGAGCTCCACCACGGGGCTGGGCGTCATGCTTCCCAGGGCTTCATAGAGCAGCACAATGTGCTGCCAATCGGTGGAGGCAACATCGGCGGCATCAGCATGGCACTGTGCAATGGCTGCCTGGAGCGCGTAGCTGCCCCGGCCCCGCCCGAGCGCGTCGGAGCGGGCCAGCGCCGCCCGGCCGCGTTCGATCTGTGCCCGGTCCCACCGCCTTCGGTCCTGGTCAGCGAGCAGGACCGCGCCGCCGTCGGGTCCGGTGCGCGCCGCAAAGCGTGAGGCGGAGAACTCCATGAGCGCCACCAGCGCGTGTGCTTCCGGTTCCCGGGGCACCAAGCCAGCCAGGACCCGCCCGATCCGCAGGGCTTCGCCCGCCAGGTCCGGCCTCATCCAGGCTTCCCCGGCGGTGGCCGCGTATCCTTCGGTAAACATCAGGTAGACGACCCCGAGCACACCGCCCAGCCGCGGACCCCAGCCGCCGGGCTCAGGCACTTCGAAGGGGACCTTGGCTGCAGCCAGGGTTTTCTTCGCCCGCACGATGCGTTGCTGAACGGTGCCGGTGGGAAGCACAAAGAGCCTGGCTATTTCCTCAGTGTTCAGTCCGCCCACTATCCGCAGGGTCAGGATCACCTGGGACTGGCGCGGCAGCACAGGATGACAGGCAATGAAGATCAGCCGAAGCACGTCATCCGGAACCGGGTTCCATTCCACGCCGTCTTCCTCCGGCATGCCGGAGGCCAGCACCTGGTACCGGTCGTCAAGCCGCTCGGCCCGGCGCCATGAATCGATGGCCCTGCGTTTGGCTACGGTGGTCAGCCAAGCTGCCGGATTGCGCGGTACACCTGACCGGGGCCACTGCACCAGGGCGTCGGCAATGGCTTCCTGCGCAACGTCTTCGGCGAACCCGATGTTTCCGGTGACCCGGCCCAGGGCGGCCACTATGCGGGGCCCTTCGATCCGCCACACCGCCTCCAGCCGGCGGCTGACCGCCTCCGGAGACGGTGTGGCGGCAGGTTGAGCCACAGCCCGGCTTCCTAGGCGTTTTCGGAACGCAGCTTGGCTTCGGTCTCCCGCCAGCCTTCCTCCTTGCGGATGAACTCGTTGTCGGCAAAGTCCGCGAAATCGCCGGCGTCCGTCACGCGCCGCACCTCCAGCTTGGACCCCGGACCGAGCGGACAGCGCATGGCCCACTCCGCGGCTTCCTCCTTCGAAGCGGCCTGGATGATCCAGAAACCGTTGAACAGCTCGTGGGTCTCGCCGTAGGGGCCGTCGGTGACCAGCGGCGGGTCTTCAGTGAAGTCGACCACGAAAGCATTGTCCTGGGTTACATCAGCCAGCCCTTCGCCGGCCAGCAGGACGCCGGCGTTGATCATTGACTCGTTATAGGCGCCCATTTGGTTGATGACCTCTTCCATGGGCATGTCCTTATAGGCCTCCTTGGCCTCGTCGGTGGAACGCATGATGAACATGTACTGCATGGCCTGCTCCTTTGGCGGAAAGTGAGGACGCGCTGTGCGTCTTCTACTATCCCGTCGATCGGCGCGCCGGGATATCGACACCGGCGGAAAACTTTTTCTTCAGCACGCAGCAGGGAATACCTGCCAGCTGCGATGGGCAGGCAGGATGATCGCTGCGGGGGAGAGGCGGCGGTGAAGCTGGGGGAGAAATTCAGTCGGGTACACCGGGTTCACCCAAGTACACTGTGTACACACGAGTTCACAGGAGGACGAAATGTCAGCAGATCCGGCGCGGAATCCCTTCCGGCCCACCGCGGGAGCGGAACCGCCTCAGCTCATTGGCCGGGCCGGCCTCCTGGACGAGTTCGCTTACGGGCTGCGCATCCGGTCAGGAGCGCCGGGGCTCCTGACCATCTTCACCGGAGCCAGGGGGATCGGCAAGACAGTCATGCTGGGAGAAGCCGAAGACGCGGCGCGCGGCCAGGGATGGGCCGTCGTTTCGGAAACAGCGACGCGCGGCTTCCTGGGCCGCATCGGCGAGTCCATGCGCGGCTACGCCGAGGAGCTGGGCGGGGGTCCTCCCGGGAGGAGGATCACCGGAATCAGCGCGGCGGGTTTCTCCCTGACCACCGAGCTTCCGCCCGAGCAGCAGACCGGCTGGCGCCAGGTGGGCGAACAGCTGCTGCAGCTTCTCGATGCGCAGGGGACCGGCCTGGCCATCACCCTGGACGAGATCCACGGCGCCGACCGGGACGAGCTTGCCCAGCTGGCAGCATCCGTGCAGCACTTCATCCGCGATGGCCTGCCGATCGCCCTGGTGTTTGCCGGTCTTCCCGCGGCTGTCTCCGACCTGCTCAATGAGGGGGTGGCAACTTTCCTTCGCCGGGCCGACAGGATTGACCTGCATGCTGCGGCGGTCGACGAGGTGGAGGCCTCCTACCGTGAGACCTTCACCGGACTGGCCCACGAGCTGAAACCGGAGCTGGTGCGGACCGCCGCCGAATCGACGGGAGGTTATCCGTTCCTGATCCAGTTGATTGGCTACCATCTGTGGCAGCTGGCGGAGGCCACCGATGCACCGCTGACAGCCCAGTCCGTGGAGATTGCCCTGGCTGCGGCCCACCGGAGGAATACCCGGGTGGTCATAGGCGCAGCCCTGTCCACCGCTTCGCTCAAGGACCTGGATTTTCTCCGCGCCATGGCCGAAGACGACGGCCCGTCCTCAACCGCCGATATTGGCCAGCGGCTCGGGAACCAAAAGAACACCATCGGCAACTACCGCGCCCGCCTGATCGACGCCGGCTTGGTGCAGCCTGCGGGACGGGGGCTGCTCGAATTCGCCATTCCCGGCCTGCGGGACCACATGCGCCGCACCTGACAGCCGAAACCGGGGCCGGGTGCCATGGGGGAGCTCCTCCTCTAGGCTACTTGACATAATGTAGATTATCGGCGTTACGAACACTGCCTTGGGAAGGGGCTGCAAACTGGTTCCTGCTGTGTGGCAAATACCGTGCCAATCCCCTGCATTTACTTCCCCACCGGCTTCCGGAGGCTGCCCGCCGGCCGCTCTTGCACCATCGAGTTTTGCTCAGCTCAGCTCCAGGAGCCAATTATTGCCGATACAGGTCACGCCACGGAGGGCGCCCACCTCTTCTGGCGTGCAGCGTGAACCAGTTGACATAACGTCCCCCGGGCACCGGCTCAGGCACTTCGGGAATTTCCGCACCCACCCATTGGTTGACATAACACCTGCAACGGAACGCCGGCCCTGAAGGGCGTCTGCGAAGCTCTTGTCATAACGCGCAGCCGCAGCTGCGGCGACGAATGAGCTGACATGACATAACCTCATCCCGGTGCTCCGGGGGCTCCCCCGAACCCCGGTCCGGGCTGGCGCACGGCCCAAACAGGTAAAAAGAATAGGACGCTGATCACTTCCGCAGGAGCCAAACAGGCCCTATGATTCGCCATCACGCGTTCAGTTGGTGAAATTGGCTCCGTTGCTTATATGATCTACGCTCAACCCCCCAAAATTCAGGAGATAAGCACTTCACATGGCTACTGATTATGATGCTCCGCGCGTCAAGGAAGAAGACCGCCCCAGCGACTCCCTTGAAGGCCTAAAAGCCCAGCAGCGCGGCGGTGCGATGACGGCTGTTCGGGACGTCGCTGACGAAACGGATGCCATCGACGGCTTCGAGCTTCCCGGTGCTGACCTGTCCGGTGAAGAACTGTTGATCAAGGTTGTCCCGGCACAGGCTGACGAGTTCACCTGCATGTCCTGCTTCCTCGTGCGGCACCGCTCGCAGATCGCCAAGGAAAAGAACGGCGACAAGTACTGCGTGGACTGCGAAGGCTAAGCGCACCTCCACGCCTCCCGGTTTGGATGTCACGGCTGATCCGTGGCATCCAGGCCGGTATTTTTTTGCCCATCCCGCGCCCGGTCCCGCTCACAGCAACGGCTGGACCACCTCATTGCGGCGCAGGAACCACGGCTTGTACGGCGGATCGAACAGCGCAAACCTCGGGTACCCCTGCGGGGTGAAGCCGGCAGCCGCCACCGCTTCCTCCAGCGCCCGGGCATGATCCAGATAGTTGCGGTCCGTCCAGCGGCCGCTAAACGAGACGGCGGCGCCACGTGCTGCAGGCATGACCATCAGGGACACGGCCGGGTCATCAGGGGTTGGCGCGGTGTCGATGGACATGGAGGCCGGCAGCACGAAGGCCACGGTGTAGGTCTCGGCCAGGGAGTCCGGCTGCAGGAGCACCGGCGCCGTCATGGGAATCTGAGCGTCCGGTCCCGGAGTGTCGTGCCCAGCGGTGTTCTGCCCGCTGATGTACCCGAACAAGTAACGGAACGCAGTGCTCCCGGCCGCGGACAGCACCGAATGGACGGTCACCTGCGCGGTCAGATGCGCGGGATACAGCCGCAGTTCGAATCCGGGAAAATCACCGAGCACTTCGTAAGGCTGTTGCTCTGTCATGGTGGCCCGAGCGTACCTCCCCGCTGCCTGCGTGAAAACGGGCGAGGGGAATTAGGATGGGGCGGTGCCCACAGATTCCCACCTCATCCGTGACCTGGTCCTGCCGCTCCTGGAAGCGGAAATGCCTCCCATTGTCCAGCTGGGTCACCCTGCCCTTCGCCAGCGGTCACTCCCCTATGACGGACAGCTGAATTCCGGCGAGCTGAGTGCCTTCATCGCGCTTATGCGCCGGGTGATGCATGCGGCGCCGGGAGTGGGACTGGCAGCACCGCAGCTGGGCGTGCCCCTGCAGCTTGCCGTCATGGAGGACCATTTTGACGCCGACCCGGAGATCAGTGATGTCAGGCAGCGCCACCCCCTGCCGTTCGCAGCGGTGCTGAACCCCGAGTACACGCCGCTTGGCCCGGAGATGGCGGAGTTTTATGAAGGATGCCTCTCCTTCAACGGATACCAGGGGGTTGTCCCCCGCTACCGCGCCGTTTCGCTGGCCTACACTGACGTCGCCGGCGCCCCCGTGGAACGGACGTTCGAGGGGTGGCAGGCACGGATCGTGCAGCATGAAACCGACCATCTTCACGGCACTGTCTATGTGGACAAGGTGCTGACCCGGTCCCTGTGCAGCAACGCCGAATACCTCCGCCGCTGGGCCTCGCCGTCCATAGGCGAGGCCCGGCAGGCGCTCGGTTTCTAGGCCTGGCTGATCTGGTTGGCCGGCGTCGGCAGCCAGTGCGCCCACCAGCGCAGGATGTGCTCGAAGCGCTGCCGCCGGTGCCACGGCGTCCCGGCGCGGGACAGCTCATGGTTCTCGCCCGGGAACAGCAGCATCTGCGTTGAAATCCCGTTCTGCTTGAGGGCGGTGTAGTAGCGCTGCGCCTGCTCAACGGGACAGCGCAGGTCCTCCTCGGAATGGATGACCAGCGTGGGGGTCCGCACATCGCCAACATGCGCCATGGGGCTCTGCGCCAGGACGTTCTCCGGATCTGCGCCGGTGTATCCCTCGCTGAAGAACCAGCCGATATCCGCCGAGCCCACAAAGGACAGCGGGTCCAGGAAGCCTCGCTCCACGATGGCCGCCGTGAACCGGTGGTCGTTCGCCGTCGTCCATGCGGTGAGGTAACCGCCGTAGGAGCCGCCCATGACACCCAGCCGTCCCGCGTCGAGGTCCGGATGCGACTTCAGGACCCCTTCCAGGAAGGCCAGGACATCGACCAGGTCCTTGGTTCCCATAGCCTCCTTGATAATCCGGCCATGGTCCTGCCCATATCCGGCGGAGCCGCGCGGATTGCACTGCACCACCGCGTATCCGGCAGCGGCGTAAGCCTGCGCCTCGTCAAAGTAGCCGCAGTCGAACTGCGCAAACGGTCCGCCGTGGATGTTCAGCAGCACCGGATGCGGACCCGGGCCTTCGGGCAGGAAAACCCAGCCGTGGACGGGATACCCGTCGCGCGAGGCATGCGTTTCCTCGACCGCCTCGGCAACCCGGGTTTCCGCGCGCAGCAGCGCCGAGAAGTCCGTCAGCTGCCGCAGTCCGCCTGCTTCCACCACGGCCGCGTCGCCTATGGTCCCGCCGTCTGAATAGCTGACGACGACGGCGCCGGCCGCCGCCGCTGCGCCGTGCACCACGCGTGCACCGTCAACCAGCGTTTCCCTGCTGCCGCCGGCGTCGACCCGCAGCAGTTCAACCGAGCCGCGGGCCCGGTTGAAGACCAGGACCGCGGACTCCCCCGCGGCCACTATGCCGCCCTCGGCGAGGTCGATGTCCTCCGGATCAGTCAGCCTCCGGACCGGACCGTTCAAATCAGCCGGAAGGACGTAAAGGGACGTGTTGCGGGCCACGAAGTCGGTGCCGGAGCCGGAAAGGTTCTGGCCCAGGAAGTACAGCCACTCGCCGTCGCTGCTGGGGGTCGGATGCGATGCCCCCAGCAGTGACGCGTCCCCGGTGTTCGTCAGCCGCCGGGGCTCTGCTCCGGCCAGATCAACGACGTAGACGTCGGAGACGAGATCTTCATCGGCTCCATGATGGAGCGCGGCAGTAAACAGGATGTGCTGGCCGTCGGCGGAGAATACCGGAGCCGAGGCGTCGGCGTCGGCGTCGGTGAGCTGACGCGCCGCCGGGAACCGTCCGCTGGCGTCGCCGTCGGCCGCCTGCGCAGCTTCGGTTGTTTCGGCAGCCGCTCCGGCTTCCTCCTTGGCCCGCCCCACCGGAGCGATCCAGGGTTCGGCGTCGAGGTCAGGGAGGTCCAGCAGGAAGACCTGGGACCGCTTGTCCGCTGTGTAGCCCGCACCGTTGGCCCGGTACTTGAAGGTGCTGATCAGCCGCGGATCCTCGGCCCCGGGTCCGACGCCGTCGACCGTCCCGTACCGGCCGTGCTGCGGCACGCGGGAGGAGAACACCACACGTGCTGAGTCGGGGGAAAAGCTGAACCAGCTGACGCCCATTTTCGAGTCCGTGAGCTGGACAGGTTCTCCGCCGCCGGCGGAAACCACATGCAGCTGGGGCTTGCCGCCCTGCGGGGTGCGCAGGAACCCCAGCAGGGCGCCGTCGGGTGAGAAGCGCGGCTGGGTGTCGGCAAAACCGCGGGTCATGCGCCGCGGTGAGCCGCTGCCGTCCAGCGGCACGGACCACAGCTGGCCCACGTAGGCGTCCGCGGCGAAATCCGGACGGGTCACGGACAGCACGGCGCGGGAGCCGTCGGGATGGATAGTAGGAGCAGATACCGATTGCAGGAGATTCAGATCACTTGGTTTCACCCGGCCGAGCCTACTACTGCCGGGATTCCCGGTCCCGGCTGCGGCACACCTAAGATGGAAAGATGTCCCCCGCTCCCCTGCCTGCTTTGCTGTGCCCCGTATGCCGGGATCCACTGGCAGCACACGCAGCCGAAACGCCTTTTCTCGCCTGCGGCAGGGGCCACCGCTTTGACGCTGCGCGCCAGGGATACTTCAACCTGCTGACCGGAGCAGGCACCAAGTTTTCCGCCGACACGGCGGAGATGGTGCAGGCGCGCGTCGATTTCCTCGGAGCGGGCCATTACCTCCCCATGGCCCGGGAGTTGGCACGGCTGGTTGCCGAAGCCGCTCCCGCGGCCCGGACGGTGCTCGACGCCGGTGCCGGCACCGGCTACTACCTGCGGGAAACCTCCGCGGCGCTGCCTGATGCCGCCGTGGTGGCCCTGGACATTTCGAAGTTTGCGCTGCGGCGAGCCGCCCGCGCGCTTCCGGCCGCCACCAGCCTGGTGTGGGATGTCTGGCGGCCGCTGCCGCTGGCTGACGCGTCCGTGGACGCGGTGCTGAATGTTTTTGCCCCCCGCAACGCCGCTGAATTCCGCCGCGTGCTCTCCGGCAGCGGGGTCCTCGCGGTCGTTACTCCGCAGCCCGGGCACCTGCAGGAGGTCCGCGCATTGGCGGGGATGCTGGACATCGGAGACGAGAAGGAATCGCGGGTTACGGCCGCCCTGGCGGACCGTTTCCGGCCGGGCCAAACCTTGCACTGCCAATACCCCATGCAGCTCTCCGGCACCGATATCCGCAACGTTGCCCTCATGGGGCCCTCGGCCCGGCACCTGGACCGTGACGCCCTGAGCCGGAAGCTTGCCCCGATCACCGGCACCGTCCCGGTCACGGCCGCTTTCTCGCTGCAGCTCTTCCACGCCGCCTGACGTCCGGGGTGCCGGAAACGGAGTATGACGCCGGACACGGAAAGCGGCACCCAAACGTTATAGACAGCAACGGTGTTACCGGGACAAACCCGCTGCACTTGCGGCAGAATAGGCTACACCGCCCGCACAACCGACCGCCGTCACCGGCGGCGGAGCCGAAGGGAACCATATGCAGGACGTATACCAATGGCTGCTGGACTACGGATGGGCCGTCTGGCTCGTTCTCTTTCTGGGACTTGCTGCCATCGAAACGCTGACGCTGGATCTTTTCTTCGCCATGCTGTCCGTTGGTGCCCTGGGCGCCATGCTGGCTGCCATCTTTGGGGCGCCCCTGTTTTTGCAGGTGGTCGTTTTCTGTATTGTGGCGCTGCTGATGATCGTTCTTGTCCGCCCGGTGGCGCTCAAGCATTTGGAGCGCGGCCCACGGGACCAGCGCTCCAACATTGAGCGTCTGATCGGTTCCCCGGCGCTGACGTTGGAGGCCGTCTCCGGAACTGCGGGCACCGTGAAGATCGGTGGTGACATCTGGACGGCGCGGACGCCGGACGGATCCAGTCTCACCGCCGGTGCGCCGGTCCTGGTGACGCGCATCGAAGGCGCCACCGCCGTCGTCGTACCGGCTCCGGCCGGCGCGCACTCCGCGGAGCCCGGCCAGTCCGACGGGCTGAGCGATGAGCGGGGCAGCGAACAGCACTGAGGCACGGCGCCGGAAACGGCGCCCGCCATCCGGAGGCAGAGCCGCCGCCGGCACCAAAACCACGGCGACGCCCGGACGGGGCCGCCAAAACCTGAAGGGGGACTATGAGTTCCGGAGCAACCGGCCTCATCATCATTCTGGCTGTCCTGATTATTTTTGTCCTGGTCATCCTGGTGAAATCGGTCAAGATCATTCCACAGGCCCGCGCGGGCGTGGTCGAACGGCTGGGAAAGTACCAGCGGACGCTTAACCCGGGTTTGACCATCCTGATTCCTTTCGTGGACCGGCTGCTGCCGCTGCTGGACCTCCGCGAACAGGTGGTTTCCTTCCCTCCGCAGCAGGTGATTACCGAAGACAGCCTGGTGGTGTCGATCGACACGGTCGTCTACTTCCAGGTCACCGACCCCCGCGCCGCCACGTACGAAATTGCCAACTACATTCACGCGGTGGAGCAGCTCACCACCACAACCCTGCGTAACGTGGTGGGTGGCCTGAACCTCGAGGAAGCACTGACGTCACGCGACCGCATCAACGGCCAGCTGCGCGGTGTCCTCGACGAGGCCACCGGCCGCTGGGGCATCCGTGTCTCCCGCGTTGAGCTCAAGGCCATTGAGCCGCCCCTGTCGATCCAGGACTCCATGGAAAAGCAGATGCGTGCCGAGCGTGAACGCCGCGCCACCATCCTGACGGCCGAAGGTACCAAGCAGGCCCAGATCCTGAACGCCGAAGGCCGCCGGCAGGCAGCCATCCTCGCGGCTGAAGGTGACGCCAAGGCGGATATCCTTCGCGCCGACGGCGAATCCCAGGCCATCGCCAAGGTCTTCGAGGCCATTCACAAGGGCAACCCGGACCAGAAGCTCCTGGCCTACCAGTACCTGCAGACCCTGCCGAAACTGGCCGAGGGCACTTCGAACAAGATGTGGATCATCCCCAGCGAGCTGGGCGAAGCCCTCAAGGGAGTCGGCAGCGCACTGGGTAACTTCGTTCCCGACATGCCGGCCACCAACGGGTCCACGCCCCACGCACCGGCGGGCAACGGATCGGCTCCCGCAGGAAACGGATCGGCACCGGGACGGGTAACACCGCCCGCACCGGCAGCCGCGCCCGCGTCTCCCACCCTGGCGGACTCCCCCGACTCCCAGCTCTAAGGGGGGGCCGTGGTCACCGCGGGACGCTCATGCCCGGTATAATGGGTTGTTTGCCGGGGTCTGTCCCCCCGGGCCCGCCCGCTGAAACCGGTCGCGGACCCCGTGCCGGAACATTTGGCGCGGAATCGGCGTTGACATAAGCGGGCCACCGGCGGGACCGCGGCTTGGACGCAGACGCTGCGTCCGGCCGTTCGGCAGCATAAACGTGAGCGTGCCGGGGCGGAACGGCACCAACAGCACTACAAGATGGGTCCCTCGGGGATCCTTCGGACTGAAGAGGGAGAAAAGATGAGCGATCGCAGCCTGCGGGGTATGCGCCTCGGCGCGCAGAGCATGGAGACCGAATCCGGTGTTGAGCCGGCTCCCCGCCAGCGGGTGGAGTACCGCTGCGAGGATGGCGAACGGGTATTTGTGACGTTCGCCGCCGAGGCCGACGTTCCTCCGGTATGGGTTTCCAAGACCGGCAAGGAAGCCCTCCTGGTGGATGGCGAGAAGCCCGACACCAGCAATGACAAGCCGGTCCGTACGCACTGGGACATGCTGCTGGAGCGGCGCAGCATTGAAGAGCTCGAGCAGATCCTCCAGGACCGCCTCACGATCCTGCGTGAACGCCGCGGAGAGCGCGCTTCAGCATCCAAGTAGCGTCCACGGTTCGGGGGCCCCGCCACGCGGGCTGCCGCCGAAGTTGATGCAATGACGGAAGTTGATGCAATGACAAAGGGAGGGCGGCTGCCAATTGGCAGCCGCCCTCCCTTTGTCATATCCGGCGGGTCTCGTGGAGCGGGGCCGGAGGTGCTCTAGCCGCGCCGCGTCAGCTTGTTCCAGCGGGCGCCCAGACCCCACTTGGTGACATTGGCCATCGCTTCGAAAACAATGTTGCCGCTCATTTTGGATGCGCCGAATTCGCGTTCAACGAAAGTGATGGGGACTTCCTTGATGGTGAGTCCGAGACGGGCCACCCGGAAGGTCATGTCCACCTGGAATCCGTACCCGACGGACTCCACCGCGTTGAGGTCCAGCCGCTCGAGGGTGGTGCGCTGGAAGGCGCGGTAACCGGCGGTGATGTCGCGGACGCCGATCCCCAACATGAGGCGGGAGTACAAGCTGCCGCCCCGGGACAGGATTTTGCGGTGCAGCGGCCAGTTGACCACGGAACCGCCGGAAACCCAGCGGGAACCGATGACCAGATCCGCACCGGCTTCGGCAGCTTCCAGCAGCAGGGGCAGCTGCTCGGGTTTGTGGGAACCGTCAGCGTCCATCTCCACCAAGACGTCGTAGTCCCGCTCCAGGCCCCAGCGGAAACCGGCAATGTAAGCTGCGCCCAGGCCTTCCTTGCCCTTGCGGTGCAGCACATGGACCTGAGGGTCGGCGGCGGCGATCTCGTCGGCGTACGCTCCGGTGCCGTCCGGGCTGTTATCGTCCGCGATCAGAACATCCGAGTCGGGCACCGCCGCCCGCAGCCGCTGAAGCGTCTTGGGGAGGGACTCGATCTCGTTGTAGGTCGGGATGATGGTCAGGACGCGCACGCATTCGCCTTTCATAGGGGATGGGCTGCGCGTAAACGCAGCCTGTGGGGTTCGCACCCCGGCAAGACTTCCCAGTATATGGGAGGCGTTCAGCGCCGGCGTCAAACTTGCGTGCCGTGCCGGTCACACCATTCCCGGCGTCCAGCTCTCCTGGCGCCCGGAGCAGACAAGAGCGGGACCGGATGAGGACCGGCACACACAAGGGCAGGCCCTTCCGCCTTCGGGCCAGACCCGGCTGTGCCGGGACTGTTTTCTACTGACGGTCAAGCCTGCCCTGGTGCGCACTGCGCCCCGGTCGATACCTGGCTGATACCTGGCACACTCCACCGGGTACGCGCTCACACAGCTGTGCGGTGTGCTGATTATTCCGGCGCAGCGGATTCGGTTCCCCGAAGTCCGGCCTGCGATTCCCCTAGCCTACGTGCTGTCGCCGATGTGTCAACAAGCCCCTGACTAGGCACGGAACTCGTATTAGCAGGTCAGGCGGGCGACGCGCCGGGGTAATTTCGCCCGGTCCGGCTCAGAAACCTACCGCCCGGTAGAGTTCGGTGCCGTCGTGGACAGTCAACAGGCAGTGGGGTTCATGGGCCGTGTCCAGTGCCGGAAGAAGCGGGGTTCCGGCCCGGGGATCGGTACTCCATGCAGCCCCCTTGGCCTCAGGCGTCTGCACCATCAGCTCTTCGACTTCCCAGACGGCATAGGACGCGGGTGCCCCGGGCGCAAGCTGCCCGAGCATGAAGTTCCCCGCCCCCGCCGCGCGCCATCCGGCGCGGGTGTGGCCGATAAAGGCCGCCCGGGCGGAAATGCGTTCGGCGGGATTCGAATGCGACACCGCGGCGCGGATTGCCGCCCAGGGGCTCATCGGCATAACCGGCGAGTCTGACCCCACGGCGACCATTACTCCGGCCGAGAGCAGGGATGCGAACCGGTTCATGGAGGCGCTCCTCTCCCCCAGCCGCTGCTCGTACAGGCCGCCGCTGCCGCCCCATGCGGCGTCGAAACCCGGCTGCATGCTGGCGACGGCGCCGAAACGCACCAGTTCGGCGATGGCGTCGTCGTCGGCCAGCTCCAGGTGTTCCATGCGGTGATGCGAAGCGCGGATGCGTTCCTCTCCCACCTCATCGGCGGCGGCGCGCAGCCCGGCCAGGACGGTGTCCAGCCCGGCGTCGCCAATAACGTGGAATCCGCCCTGGAGTCCGGCACGGGTAGCCAGCGCCAAGTGGCGGCCGGCCTGCTCGGCTGACAGGTACAGGGTGCCGCGCGATTCCGGCGCGTCCGCGTAGGGCGACCGCAGGGCAGCGGTGCGGGCTCCAAGGGAACCGTCCATGTTCAGGTCACCCGCCAAACCGATCAGGCGCCCCTCAAAGGGTGCGGTGACCTCGGCCAGTTCCGACTCCGACTGCACCAGCTGGCCCCAGTACGGCAGGATCTGCGGCAGCGGATCCTCACCGAGGGAACCTTCAAGGCCCATCAACTGCCTCAGGTCGGCGACCGTGGACAGATGCGGCGCCGCCATTTCGGTCACGGCAATGATGCCCCGGCTTGCAGCGTGCTTCAGGGCAGCCTGCTGGTAGCGGGAGCGCTGCGCCAGGTCCATCGACCGTGACGCCGTGCGCGCAAGCGCATGGGCCGCCCGCACCACGAAGCCGTTGTCCCAGCCATCATGCTCCGCCAGCTTCAGCTCGGCGGCCAAGGTTCCGGACACCACGGCGCAGTGCACGTCGGTTCGGGCGAGGTACACCGGACGGTGGCCTGACGCGGCGTCGAGTTCGGCAGCCGTGGGAACCCTGCGTTCGGGCCACGCCGACTCGTCCCACCCGTAACCGGCGATCAGTCCCTGCGTGCCCGCGGCAGCCTTGGCCACCAAGTCGAGCAGCTCATCCAGCGAAGCGGCGCCGGTGAGGTCCAGTGAGGACAGTGCTGCCCCGGTCTCGGTCACGTGGGCGTGCGCATCCACGAACCCGGGCGTGATGAGGGCGCCCTGGAGGTCGACCACCGTCATCCGCGCATCCTGCAGGGATTCCGCGGCGTGTTCGGATCCCACCCAGGCCACGGTGTCCCCCTCCACCAGCATCGCCGTGGCAAATGGATCGGCGGCGCTGTAAACGGACCCGTTGCGGTAAAGGGTCAGCGCCGGTGTGGCGGGAGGATGCTGCGTGTTCAAGGACTCACCTGTTTTTTCTGTTGTGCTGTGTGGTTGTGAAGCTGCGGCCTGACGGCAGCAGCCGGGAAGGACCGGCTACTCGCTGACCGCGGAGTACGCGACGACGCCACGGCGGATCAGGCCGATGGCGTCAATGCAGCGCCGGCGCAGCCCCTGGGGCAAATCGTTGACCTTGGCGAGCTGGTCCAGCAGGTCGATCACCTGCTTGGCCCACCTCACAAAATCACCGGCGGCCAGCTCCGTGCCGTTGAGCGCCAGTTGGAGGTGCTTGCCCTTGGCCCACTTGTACATGGGCCAGACCAGGCCCATTTCCGGTTCTCCGGTCTGCGGAAGGCGTTCGGCTTCCTCGATGTCGGTCAGCCGGGACCACTGCTGGACGATGATGTCCATGGCAACCTCGAGCGAGACACTGGGCAGCCGTGGACGGACACCCCGCTCCTCCCGCTTGGCCTGATACACCAGAGCGGTGGCCAGCGCCGCCAGTTCCGACGGATCGACGTCGTTGAACGCACCGTGCTGGAGCGACAACGCGATCAGCAGGTCCTTCTCACCGTAGATGCGGCGAAGCTTCTGTCCGGCCGCAGTCACGGCGGAGCTTCCGTCGTCATCCGGGGCAACGTAACCGTAGTGCTCCAGAACGTCGCAGACGCGGTCAAACGTCTTGGCGATCGTGTTGGTGCGG
The DNA here is from genome assembly GCF_009192735.1 of Arthrobacter gandavensis. GTDB lineage: Bacteria > Actinomycetota > Actinomycetes > Actinomycetales > Micrococcaceae > Arthrobacter_B > Arthrobacter_B citreus. The sequence continues at coordinate 557,768 of NZ_VTFU01000001.1, read as the reverse complement.
CCCCGGATCTGCGCAGTCAGGTTGTCCGTCTCGCGCCGCAGCTTCCACCAGCGTTCCGCCCAGCGGGCGTGGTCCTCACGGTCGCTGCAGCCGTGGCAGGGGTGGGCCCGCAGTTTCCGGCGCAGCTCGGTGATGGCCCGCTCCCGCCGGTCAGCGCCGCTGGCGTGCAGGACCCCGCGCTGGGCGGCGGGCCGGGGCGGCCGGTGGTCGTGCAGGGCGTTGCGCATCGAGGACGCAAGATCCCTGCGGTCCTTGGCGGCGCGGGAATTGAAGGACTTGGGAATCCGGATATGCGAAACGGCTTCCACCGCTCCGTCCAGTTCCGAAGCGGTAATCCGCCGGATCTGCTTATCTTCGGTCAGGACCGTGGTCCTGGCCTCCCGGCTCGGCTGGGCGTCTCCGGGCAGCACGACGGCGTACCCGGAATTCCGGCCGCCGTTGATCAGGATGATGTCGCCGGGTGCCAGGGCGTCCAGTGAGGCGGCCACGGCGGACCGCCGGTCCCGCGCCCGTGACTTGGACGCCTGGGCTTCGGCGTCGGAGAGTTCCCGCCGCAGTGCCGCGTACTCGGTGAAATCTCCCAGGTGGCAGGTCATGGCTTTTTCGTACCCGGCGAGGGACTCCTCCCTGGACCGAACCTGCTTCGCCAGGCCCACCACCGACCGGTCCGCCTGGAACTGGGCGAAGGAGGATTCAAGGATTTCGCGGGACCGGTTCCGGCCAAACTGTGCCATGAGGTTGATGCTCATGTTGTACGTGGGCCGGAAACTCGAGTTCAGCGGATAGGTTCGGCGCGAGGCCAGGCCCGCCACGGCGGCGGGGTCGGTGCCGGGCTGCCACAGGACCACGGCATGGCCTTCGACGTCGATCCCCCGGCGTCCGGCCCGGCCGGTGAGCTGGGTGTACTCCCCCGCGGTGATGTCCACGTGGGCTTCACCGTTGAACTTGTCCAGTTTCTCCAGCACCACGGTGCGGGCGGGCATGTTGATCCCCAGCGCCAGCGTTTCGGTGGCGAAGACCGCACGGACCAGCCCGGCGGTGAACAGCCGTTCCACCACTTCCTTGAAGGTGGGCAGCATGCCGGCATGGTGGGCGGCGAATCCGCGGACCAGGCCCTCCCGCCAGGTCCAGAAACCCAGGACTTCCAGATCGTCCTCGGGAATGTCCTGGCTGGCTTCATCCACGATGCGCGCAATGGCCAGGCGCTCGGGTTCGCTGGTGAGCCACAGGCCGGAGTCCACGCACTGCCGCACGGCGCCTTCACAGCCGTTGCGGGAGAAGATGAAGGTGATGGCCGGGAGCAGTCCCCGCTTGTCCAGCTGGGCTATGACGGCGGGACGGGACGCCTTGGGAATCCGGCTCATCGGCGGGCCGCCATGTCCGCGCCGCGAGGCGTCGCGGTGCCCGTCGCGGTGTCCGCCGCGGGACGATCCACGGGATCCGCCCCAGTGTCCACGCTGGTTAATCCGGGACTCCGCGCGGGCCAGCTCCAGCAGCTCCGGATTTACACGGTAGCGTTCCTGGATGCCGGCCGGCTGCTCGGGTTCGGCTGCCTCGTCAAAGGACACGTCGGATTCAAAGAGGTCCATGATGTCCCGTCCCACCATCACGTGCTGCCACAGCGGCACGGGGCGGTGTTCAGACACCACGACGTCGGTGTCTCCGCGGACGGTGTCCAGCCAGGCGCCGAATTCCTCGGCGTTGGACACCGTGGCGCTGAGGGAGACCAGCTGAACGTCGGAGCTCAGGTGGATGATGACTTCTTCCCAGACGGCGCCCCGGAAGCGGTCGGCCAGATAGTGCACTTCGTCCATCACCACGTAGCCCAGCTCGTCCAGCGTGGACGAGTTGGAGTACAGCATGTTCCGCAGCACTTCAGTGGTCATAACGACGACGTCGGCGTCCGGATTGATGCTGGTGTCGCCGGTGAGCAGGCCAACCCGCTCCGCGCCGTAGGATGCCGAGAGTTCCAGGTACTTCTGGTTGCTCAGTGCCTTGATCGGCGTGGTGTAGAACGCCTTGAGGCCGCGTTGGAGGGCCATGTAGACGGCAAACTCCCCCACTACGGTCTTGCCCGCTCCGGTGGGGGCCGCAACCAAAACGCCGCGGCCGGCCTCCACGGACCGGCATGCTTCGGTTTGGAAGGGATCAAGGTCAAAGCCGAGCTGCTGCTCAAAAACCGCCAGTTGGGTCTTGGAGTGTTCGGCTAGTTGTTTCGCGGCCAGGTACCGCTCCGACGGGGAAGTCATGTTCCCAGCCTAGACTCTGACCGGCCCCGTCCGCTCGCCGCACCGCGCTGCTTAGCGGTGGGCTGAAACGGCGAACAGGGCCGGGGCCCGCAGCCTACAGATTCTCCAAGGGCGTTGCGGTGTCAGCGGTTTCGCCGACGGATGCTTCACGGGCGGCATTCCGGCGCGCTCGGCGCTTGTCGTTCAGCAGACAGATTCCCACTGCGACGCCGAAGAGCACCAGCAGCGGTGCGGCCATGTAGAACATGGTGAGGGCATCTCCGCCCGGAGCCGCCATGGCAGCGAAGACACAGATCAGGAAGAGGGTGATCCGCCAATACTTGATGATGACCTTGCCCGGCAGGATACCGGTCATGTTCAGGCCCACCAGCACCACCGGGATGAGGAAGGCGATACCGAAGGCCAGCATCAGGCGGAGCACAAAGGCCAGGTAAACCGTGGCCGTAATCACGTTGGCGCTGCCCTCGGGAGTGAATCCCGTGAGGACTTCGATGGCGCTGGGCAGGAGCAGCCACGCCAACACGACTCCACCGAGGAACAGCGGGACCGATGCGCCCATGAACCCAAGCGCTATGCGCCGTTCCTTGGTCTTGAGTCCGGGCGTGATGAACGCCCACAACTGGTAAAGCCACACCGGGCAGGAGAGCAGCAGCCCGATAAACACGGACACCTGGACCATCTGGTCGAAGGGTGTGACAACACCCTCGAAGTTGATGGTCGCCAGCCGGCCGTCCTCGTTGCCCACATCCATGACCGGCTTGGTCAGGGCATTGAAGACGGGCATATACAGGAAGAAGCCTCCCACCGTTCCCAAGGCCACCGCCAAGGCGGCCTTGAACAGGCGGTTGCGGGCTTCCCGCAGGTGTTCCTTAAGGGCCATCCGCCCTTCAGGGTTGGATTTGCGCCCTTTGGTCAGCGCCACAGCAATTAGAGGCTGGCGGGAGGGTTACCCGCGGGGCGGTGATCAGTGCCGGTGGCGTCCGGCGTGTGCGGGGCTGCCGGAGGCGTTGCGGCGGGAGGGGTTGCTGCCGGAGGCGTTGCTGCCCCGGGGTTGCCGGCGGCCGGCGGGTTGTTCACGATCCGTCCTTCAACGGGATCGCCGCCCGACGTATTGGACGGGTTTTCGTCCTTCATCTGCCGAACTTCCGACTTGAAAATGCGCAGGGACTGGCCCATGCTGCGGGCGAGGCCCGGGAGCTTGTTGGCGCCGAAGAGCAGGATGGCCAGAGCGACCAGGATAAGAATTTGCCAGCCTTGAATATTCATGCCGGTGTCCTTTCGTTTGTGCCAGTTTACGTCAGAGTCCTGGAAAATCGCGCAGGGCGCGGGGCTGGCCGGAAGCGATCCTGCGGTCGATCCGCCGCTCCCGCCGCTGCTCCCTGCGTGCCCCTTTGCCTTCTTCGTAGCGGGCCCGCGCCAGGATGGGGTCCACGAAGATTCCAAGCTCACGTTCCGGAGTCTGGACCGCTGCCGGCACCGGTGCGGGTGCAGACACTGCCAGCGACGAAAGGGCAGCTTCAGCCTCCCTCAGCACCGCCATGAGCCTGCGGAAAACCCGCCACCCGATCAGGGCGTAAAAAGCGGCTGCTGCAACGACAAGAGCCGACCATATCAGAATCCAGGACCACCAAGGCATGACTCCAGCATAGTGCCGCCGGACGCACGGACCCGCATCGCCGCAGCCCGGGCTGTCCGGGCCGAACCGGGGCTGCCCTTACGGGCCCGGTCAATCCTGCTGCGCCGCTGGTCCAGCCGTTGGGGCAGGACTCTGCTCCGCATAGTTTGCGAGGGCGCCGCGCAGCCATCCCTCGGTTTCCTGCCTCAGCGCCTCCGGGGCAGCCACCACAACGCTGCCGCCCTGTGCGGCAACAAAGCCGGGGATCCAGCGGGTGTTGCCGACCCTCAGCTCCACCGCGCTTCGGCCCCGGGGCAGATCGGCCCGGCGCCCGGCGTCGTACGCGCTCTCCACCCAGCTGGCCGAGGGCTCCAGCAGCAGGGTCACCAGTTCATCCTCAGCGCTTGGCCGGAACAGGCCGGAGGCAAAACTGTCCTGGTCCGGCCCCTGCCAGGAAGCGGGACCGGAATCAGTGACTCCGTGGATGCGGTCCACCCGAAAGGTCCGCACACCCTCGGAACGGTGGCACCAGGCTTCGAGGTACCAGCGGTCGTTGACGGAGACGAGCCGGCGCGGATCCACGATCCGGTCGGTCATCTCGTCCCGGCTCGGCACCAGGTACCGCAGGGCGAGCTGGCGGCGGCCGGAGATGGCCTGCTGCAGCTGGTCCAGGATCAGGGCGGTGCCCTCGGGTTCGGCGAGCCGGGCAGCCACGCCGCTGGCCGCCCGCCCTGACTCCCCGGCCGCTTCGCTGAGCTTGTCCAGGGCGCTGGCGAGTGCCGGTGCTTCGCCCACGCCCGGCAGTCCGGACAGCGTTTCGAGGCCCACGATCAAGGCGGCGGCTTCGTCCATCCCAAGCCGCACCGGTTCGGAAAGGTCCTCGGCGTTGTCGATGTAGATCTGGCCGTTTTCGAAGTTCACGTCCATCAGGCCGTTGGGATAGTGGCGCGGCCCGCTGACAAAAAGCAGGTTCAGGTCACTGGCCAGCTGTGTGGCACTGACACCGAAGCGGCGGGCCGTGCTCTCCAGATCCGCGCCCTGGTTGCCCAGGATGTAGGGAACCAGATCGAGCAGCCGGGTGAGATGGCTTTGGGCTGCCGTCGAGCTGGATGCCGGTGCCGGAGCGCGGCGGGCCAGAGTGAAGGAAGGCAGTGGCTTGAGCTGGGCAGCCAAGGCCTGCTGCAGCTTCTCAGCCACACCCTGCCTGAACTCGGGCGGGTCGACGGCGGCTGCGCTTGCTCCCAGCCCGGCGGTGTCTGCGGCAAGCGCGTCCAGATCCGGGACGGTCAGCCGCAGCACCTCCCAGCCGGGGCGGCCGGCCGGCACCGGAGGCGTGTCGGCGCGCAGCCGAAGTTCCGCAGCGGCCCCCTCCCGCACCTCGACCACGGCGGTGGCCGGCGCAAAGACGCGGTCCAGGGACGCCAGCGACTCTTCGATGGCGAAGTCCGCCGGAACATCGTAACTTCCGGTCTCCAGCGCCACGGGAGTCGTGATCCGGGACAGCCGGAAGAACCGCTCCGCCTTCCGGTCCAGGTCCCACCCCACCACATACCAGTGACCGAACCTGCTGCCCATCCCCCATGGCTGGACATGGCGCTGGCTGCTCCGCCTCCGGGCGGTTTTCGCCTGCCCGGAAGCGGCGCGCGGCCGGGTGGCCGGCCGGTAGCCGAACGAGATGGGGGTCCGGGTGGTTGTTGCCTTCCAAACGGTGTCAAAGTTCGGGTCGTTCGTGCGGATCCGGGGCTGCAGCGGGCTGGCGGCGGCCGCTTCGGCCACCACGCCCCGGGCCTGCAGCTTGCGCAGGGCCCGTGCCGCCGCGGAACCCAGCGATGCCTGTTCCCACATGTTTGCCGCCAGTGCCAGCACCGCTGACTCCTCGGGCGTGAACCGCACGCCGGGAAGCCGGTAGGCGTCGGCGCGGATGCGGTACCGGCGCACCGAGTTGTCCTGGTCGTAGAGGGTTTCCTCGCTGTAGGACTCCACGGGGATCCCCTGCTCCCGCAGGAAGGCCTTGTCCCGGTCGAAGAGCTTTTCCCGGGCGGCCGTGGACGGCGCCTCGCCATAGAGCTCTATTTCTTCGAACAGTTCATGCTTGGTGAAGCCCCGACTGGAGGAGAGCAGCACAATGACCAGGGTGAGGAGTCGTTCGGTTCTGTTGGCGGACACGGAAGCCAATCTACCGCGCCGGGGCCGCTGGTGGAGTGCGGCGGGGTTCAGGCGCAGGCCACCGGAGCATGCAAAAGGCGGGCCCGCAGCTGCAGCAGCTGCGGGCCCGCCCCTGGTGTTGCCGGCACTAAGGGCTAGCGGACACCCAGCAGGTCGACCACAAAGATCAGTGATTCACCCGGGGCGACGGCGGAACCCGCGCCGCGGTCGCCGTACGCCATGTGCGCGGGGATCTCGAGCCGGCGCCGGCCGCCGACCTTCATGCCCAGCAGGCCCTGGTCCCAGCCTTCGATGACCTGTCCGACGCCGACGCGGAAGTCCAGCGGCGTGCCGCGGTTCCACGATGCGTCGAACTCTTCTCCGGTCGAGAAGGCGACACCGACATAGTGGGTGGAGACGGTGTCCCCGGCCTTGGCCTCGCGGCCGTCGCCGACAACGATGTCCTCGATCCGAAGCTCGGAGGGAGCTTCGTGGTCCGGGAAGTCGATCTCGGGCTTCTGGCGGTCGTACTCACGCTTTCCGAATGACATGGTGCTCCTAGCTGCGGCGGTGCCGCGTCAACGCTGTTTCCGGTTCCAACGCTACTTGACTTCTTCGATCTCCACGACAAAGACGAGCGGGCCGGACGGTGCGCTGCCGCCGGCGGGATCGCCGTAGGCCAGCTCCGTCGGAAGGACCAGCAGAACCTTGGATCCGGCCTTCTGGCCGGCCAGTCCGTAGGTCCAGCCGGAGATGACGCCGTCGAGGCCGAACTCAATCGCCTCGCCGCCTTCATAGCTGGAATCGAAAGTGGTGCCGTCACGCAGCGAGACGCCGAGGTAGTTCGCCTTGACGGTTCCGGTTTCTTCCAGGACCGCGCCGTCGCCCTCTTCCAGGACCTTCACGATCAGTTTCTCGGGCTCTTCGGCGTTCTCCGGGACGGTGATCGACGGAACTCCGTCCTCACCGAATTCGACCTCAGGCAGCTTCCCCTCGGAGTCGAGCTTCGCGACGTCTTCGGGGCTCATCAGCAGCGTGCCCTCGGCGTTGCGTGCCGCCGCCTCATCCGGCGAGAGCATCGGGACGGTGTCCTGTGCACTCTGAACGCTCAGCACCATCACTTGGGTGGGCTGGTCACCCTCGGTGGCCTGCGCCTGCGCGTCGGGGAAAGCATAGGCGATGTGGGAGCCAACCTTGGCGCCCAGCAGGACCTCGTACAGCACCGGGTCCTGTTCCTTCAGCTGATCATTGACGGGCAGGGTGGAGGCGGCCTGCCCGTAGGTGTCACCCAGGACGCTTGCATCCTCGGCGTTGAGCGCCACGAACTGGAACGTGATGCTCTGACCCTCGGCAACCGTGTCGCCGTCGCCGGTGTAGACGATCTTGGCGGCACTCTCGGTGATGTCGAGCGGAGCGTCGAATTCGACCTCCGGGACGGTCTCCTGGTCCTCGACCTTGACCTTCACGGAGTCAAAAACCCCGGGCTGGCCTGCGGATTTGCCCGCAGCACCTGTGTCCCCGCCGGAGCAGGCGGAAATTAAGAGCAGGGAGGACAGGCTTACGGCTAGTACTTTTCGCACAGTACTTCTTTCAGTGGTGGACAGATTGGCCCGCGGCCTCCCCGAGTCTAGTCCGGGGAACCGGCGCGGACGGTCGCATCCAGCCTAGCGTTTCTCCCTGAGTGCTGCCTTAGGACCACCATAAACAGGAATTCCGCCCGCAGCAGGGCGGGCTGCGCCGGCACCTGCCGGCCGCTGCCGCCCGCAGCGCCGTTCCTGCAGCGTTGCACCGTTTCCTACAGCGTTGCGAGCAGTGCTTCCACCCGCTCATCCACTGAGGCAAACGGATCCTTGCACAGCACGGTCTGCTGGGCGCGGTCGTTGAGCTTCAAATGCACCCAGTCCACCGTGAAGTCGCGGTTGGCGGCCTTGGCGCGGCGGACAAAGTCGCCGCGAAGTTTCGCCCGGGTGCTCTGGGGCGGAACGTCCACGGCCTCCTTGACGTCGCTGTCCTCCACGACGCGGGCCGTTTCTCCCCGGGACTGAAGCAGGTAGAACAACCCGCGGCGGCGCGAAATATCGTGGTAGGTCAGGTCAATCTGGGCGAGCCGGGACGACGTCAGTTCCAGGGAGTGCCGCTCCGCGTACCGCTCCACGAGCTTTTTCTTGATGGCCCAGTCGATTTCCGTGTCGATCCCGGACGTGTCGCCGAGTTCGATGGCGTCGAGGGTCCGTTCCCAGAGGTCCAGCACCCGCCCCACATGACGGTTATGGGCTCCGTTCACCGCCACGAATTCCTGGACGCGTTCCAGGTACACCCGCTGCAGGTCCAGGGCCGTCATAGTGGCTCCGTTGGCCAGTTTCAGCGGCATTCTCCCGGTCATATCGTGGGATATTTCACGGATGCTCCGGATGGGGTTCTCCAGCCGAAGATCGCGCATCACCGCTCCGGACTCGATGAGCCGCAGCATCAGGTCCACCGAGCCGACCTTGAGCAGCGTGGTGGTCTCCGACATGTTGGAGTCCCCGGCAATGACATGCAGCCGGCGGTAATGCTCGGCGTCGGCGTGCGGCTCGTCGCGGGTGTTGATGATGGGACGGGACCGGGTGGTGGCCGAAGACACTCCCTCCCAGATGTGGTCGGCCCGCTGGGAAAAGGCGAAGAGGGACCCGGACTGGGTCTTCAGCACTTTTCCCGCCCCGACCAGCAGCTGGCGGGTCACCAGGAAGGGGATGAGGATGTCCGCAAGCCGGGAGAACTCCAGGCGCCGGGGAATCAGATAGTTCTCGTGGCTGCCGTAGGAATTGCCGGCCGAATCGGTGTTGTTCTTGAACAGGTAGACGCTGCCGTTGAAGCCTTCGGCCCGCAGCCGGTCCTCCGCCTCATCCACGAGGTCGTCCAAGATCAGTTCACCGGCCCGGTCGTGGGCCACCAGCTGTGCCGGGTCATCACACTCAGCGGTGGCGTACTCCGGGTGTGACCCAACGTCCAGGTAGAGCCGAGAGCCGTTGGTCAGGAAGACGTTGGAGGACCTCCCCCAGCTGACGACTTTCCGGAACAGGTAACGCGCCACTTCCTCCGGGGACAGCGGCCGCGAATCAGGGCCTGAATAGGCGATTCCGAATTCCGTCTCGATTCCAAAGATCCTGCGGTCCATCAGTCTCCCTCCGGGCCGGACAACAAGCGGTCCAGCTCCACAGTGTTGATTCTTCGGAACGCCCGCACGGTGCCCCGGGATGACAGCGGAGACCGGTCGAGCACGGCCACCTCCAGCAGGCCGGCCCCGAGCCGCTCGGGCTCCGGCGGAGGCGTGTCGCCGCCGTTGTACCCGGACGGTGATGAGCCGTTGCCGTTGGACCCGGCATCCGCTGGGTTCCGGGTTGCCGAAAGCGCGGCAACCGCCGTCCTCACCGCCTCCGGAAAACCGGTGTCCTGGTTCCAGGTGCGGGCCAGGGCTTCCCGGACCACCTCGGCCTGGCCGCCCATCACCACGAAGTTGCTTTCGTCGGCGATCGAACCGTCAAAGGTCAGGCGGTACAGGTGGTCGGCGTAGGGCTCGGCACCCACCTCGGCGACGGCGAGTTCCACTTCGAAGGGCTTGCCTTCGGTGGTGAACACGGAGCCCAGGCTTTGGGCATAGACGCTGGCCAGGCCCCGGGCCGAGACGTCCTCACGGGAATAGGAGTACCCCCGGACATCGGCATACCGGACTCCGGCCTGGCGGAGGCTCTCGAACTCGTTGTACTTGCCGACGGCGGCAAATCCGATCCGGTCGTAGATTTCTCCGAGCTTGTGCAGCGATGGTGACGGGTTCTCGGCCACGAGGGCGATGCCGTCCCGGCAGGTCAGGACCACCACTGAGCGGCCCCGGGCAATTCCCTTCCGGGCGAAGTCCGCCCGGTCCTTCATCAGCTGTTCAGGCGAAACGTAAAACTGCTGTGTCATGTCAGCTCTCCCGCCCGGCGATGGAGCGGCGGTCAACGAGTTCCCGGGCCATCATTTGCAGCTCACGTTCAGGGATCTCCCGGTTTCCGGCGCTGTTGACCACGTAGACAACCGGCCACAGCTGCCGGACCAGGTCCGGGCCGCCGGTCGCTGAGTCGTCGTCGGCCGCGTCGTACAGCGACTCGACGGCGACGGCGACCGCCTGCTCCTCGTCAAGGCCCGGACGCCACAGCTTCTTCAAAGCCCCGCGGGCAAACACCGAACCCGATCCCACACTGTGGTGTTCGTATTCCTCGTACCGGCCTCCGGTGACGTCGTAGGAAAACAGCCTGCCGATGTGCCGTTCGGTGTCGTAGCCGGCAAACAGCGGCACCACGGCCAGGCCCTGGAGGGCGAGGGGAAGGTTGGAGCGCACCATGGCCGCAAGCCGGTTGGACTTTCCGTCCAAGCTCATGGGGGTGCCCTCGATCTTGTCGTAGTGCTCCAGCTCCACCTGGAAAAGCCGGATCATGTCCAGGGCGAGTCCGGCGGTGCCCGCAATCCCGACAACCGAGTAGGTGTCGGCCGGGAATACCTTCTTGATGTGCCGGCTTGCGATCATGTTGCCCATGGTGGCGCGCCGGTCTCCGGCCATCAGCACGCCGCCGGCGTAGGTCAGCGAAACAATGGTGGTGGCCTGGGGTGCCGCCGCCGACGCCGACCCGGCGGGCGCGGTGCCGATGCGGCGGGCGGACGGCAGCAGATCGGGGTGGTGCCGGGCCAGGTGGTCACTGAAGGAGGGCGGCGGTGTTCCGTTTACCGCTGCCGCAGGGTCCCGGTGGGTCATCCGCTACTGTCCGCCCTTCTGGATGAATCCCCGGACAAATTCCTCGGCGTTGTTCTCCAGCACTCCGTCAATTTCGTCCAAGAGGTCATCCACGCCCTCAGTCTGCGGAGCTGCGGCAGCCGCTTCCGGGCCGGCCGGAGGCGCTGTCTCCTCCAGTTCCTCTTCCTCGGCGCGGGATGCGGTGTTTTTGCGGTCCTGGGTTGCCATGATCATTACCTCTCCGGGCCGGATTCCGGCCATATGACGGGTCCTGACGGGTCCTGACGCTGACTGCTAGTCCTATGGTGCCACGCTATGTTCCGGACCGGTCAGGAGTCTGGCCACAAAATCCTCCGCGTCGGACGAAGCTGCAAAAAGTTCCTCGGTCAGCGCCCGTGTGCCGCGCAGCGGTTCGCGGGTTGGGATCCGCTGCAGGCGCCGGTGCGACGGCAGTTCGAAGATGATCGAGTCCCAGCTCGCTCCCACCACTTCATGCGGAAAGCGGCTGACGCACTTGCCGCGGAAGTAGGCGCGGGTGTCGTCCGGGGGCTCGGTGACCGCGCGGGCGATTTCCTGGTCGGTAAGGATCCGTTCCATCTGCCCCCGCGCGGCCAACCGGTAGTACAGGCCCTTCTCCGGCCGCATGTCCGAGTACTGCAGGTCAACCAGGTGCAGCCGGGCATCGGACCATGCCAGTCCGTCCCGGTCGCGGTAGGCCTGCAGCAGCCGAAGCTTGGCCACCCAGTCCACCTGAGCCGCGGCTTCCATGGGATCCCGCTTCAGGGTGCCCACCAGGGAGGTCCACCGGCTGAGGACGTCCTCGGTTTCCGGGTCGGCTCCGCGGCTGCGGCAGTGCCGGGCGGCAGCTTCGAGATAGATCTCCTGCAGGTCCAGGCCGCTGACCATCCGGCCGTCCTTGAGCTCCACGAGCTGCTCCAGGGCCGGATCGTGGCTGATGAGCTGCAGGGCACCCACCGGGTCCCTCAGCTCCACGGCGGGTGCGGTGCCCTCCTCGATCATGGACAGCACTATGGATGTTGTGCCCACTTTCAGCAGCGCCGACACTTCACTGAGGTTGGCGTCGCCGATGATGACGTGCAGCCGCCGGTATTTTTCGGCCACCGCATGCGGTTCGTCGCGCGTGTTCACGATCGGCCGCCGGATGGTGGTCTCGAGACCCACTTCGGCTTCGAAAAAATCCGCCCGCTGGCTGAGCTGGTACCCCTGGCGCTGGTTGTTGGTGCCCATGCCCACCCGGCCGGAGCCGACAATGACCTGTCGGCTGACGAAGAAGGGAACAAGTCCCTGGACCAGATTCGCGAACGGGACGCCGCGGGGCACGAGATAGTTCTCGTGGGAGCCGTAGGAAGCTCCCTTGCTGTCCGTGTTGTTCTTGTACAGGTTCACCGGCGAGAAGCCCGGCGCCGAGGCAATATGGCGCATGGCGGCCAGCACAATGGCGTCTCCGGCCTTGTCCCACAGCACCGCGTCGCGCGGGGTGGTCACTTCCGGTGACGAGTACTCCGGGTGGGCGTGGTCCACGTACAGGCGCGCACCGTTGGAGAGCACCATGTTCATCAGCACGGGGTTGTCCGTGGTCTGCTCTCCGTAGAGGGCCGCGGGGCCCCCTCCCTCCATGGCAATCTGCTCCGCGTCCAGCACCGGAGGTGCGTCCGTCAGCTGGGTCGGATCCGCGGCGGTGCGCGGCACGGCAAATCCGCGCGCATCATTCAGGGGCGCTTCGTCGGTGTAGTCCCAGCGCGTTCCGGAGAAGTTGCCCATGCCGCTGCGCCGGGATGCGGCATAGGCGTTGATGATCTGGCTGGACAGGACCGTGGCGTTGGCGGCGGGCAGGGCGGGCGCCAGCACGCCGTACTCGGTTTCCGTCCCCATCACACGGCGCACACTCATAGATACTGCCCGGGGTTGGCGGTCGTTTCGATGGTGCGTCCGGGTTCCTGCCCGGCCTTGCCCTGGATGATGGTGCGGATGTACGTGATGCGCTCGCCCTTCTTGCCGGAAATGCGTGCCCAGTCGTCCGGGTTGGTGGTGTTGGGCATGTCCTCGTGCTCACGGAATTCATCCACCACGGCCCGCATCAGGTGATCGATCCGCAGTCCACGCTGGTTAAGGGTCAGCAGATCCTTGATCGCGTACTTCTTGGCCCGGTCCACCACGTTCTGGATGACCGCGCCGGAGTTGAAGTCCTTGAAGTAGAGCATCTCGGTGTCGCCGTTGGCGTAGGTGACTTCGAGGTACTCGTTGGACTTGTCCTCGGCGTACATTTTCTCCACCGTCCTGCGGATCATTTCGCGGACCGTCATCTCCGGGTCAAAGGCGTACTCCGCGAGGTCCTCACGGTGCAGCGGCAGGTCGGGGGTGAGGTACTTGGCGAAGATCTCAGCCGCTCCCTCGGCGTCCGGCCGGAGGATCTTGATCTTCACGTCCAGCCGCCCAGGCCGCAGGATGGCCGGATCTATCATGTCCTCACGGTTGGAAGCACCGATGACGATCACGTTTTCCAGCTTCTCCACGCCGTCGATCTCGGAGAGCAGCTGGGGAACGATGGTGGTTTCGACGTCGGAGGATATGCCGGTTCCGCGGGTGCGGAACAGCGAGTCCATCTCATCGAAGAACACCACCACCGGGCTGCCGCCGGAGGCCTTTTCCCGGGCGCGGGCAAAGATCAGCCGGATGTGCCGTTCGGTTTCTCCCACGTACTTGTCCAGCAGCTCCGGGCCCTTGATGTTCAGGAAGTAGCTGCGGGTGCCCAGCGAGCCGGTCTGCTCCATGACGCGTGCCGCCAGGGAGTGGGCGACCGCCTTCGCGATCAGCGTCTTCCCGCAGCCGGGAGGGCCGTAGAGCAGGATGCCCTTGGGGGCCTTCAAACCGTGTTCGCGGTACAGGTCGGGGTGAAGGAAGGGCAGTTCGACGGCGTCGCGGATCTGTTCGATCTGCGGGCCGAGTCCACCAATGTCGGAGTAGGAAATGTCCGGCACTTCCTCCAGGACCAGGTTCTCCACCTCGCTGCGCGGAATTTTCTCCAGCGCGTACCCGATCCGGGTGTCAACGGTCAGGGCGTCGCCCACCCGCACCCGTTCGGCTTCCAGGGGCCCGTTCAGCCGGACCACCCGTTCGTCGTCGGCCCGCCCGATGACGAGGCACCGGTCCCGGCCCAGGAGTTCCTTCACGGTGAACAGTTCACCGCTGCGTTCGAAGCCCAGTGACGCCACGGCCACGAGGGATTCGTTCAGGAGCACTTCCTGGCCCGCAACAATCTGGTTCATGTCCAGCAGCGGGCTGACCGACACGCGCAGTTTCCGGCCGGACTGGATGATGTCCAGGCTGTCCTGGACGGCGGCGGTGGTCGTCCTGCCGCTGCTGGGCGCCACCCGGTGGTTTACCGAAATGACGGTGGCGAAGCTGAAGGGCGTGGCGCCCTCCTTTTCGAGGGCATCCTTCAGGCGGATGATCTCCGCCTTTGCCGTCTCCAGCATCGCCACCAGGCGGGCATTGTTATGGGTCAGCGCCGACAGCTGCCGGTCCACGTTGCGCAGCTTGTCCCGCAGCACGCTCAGCTGCTGGGCATCAGCGCTTGGAATGGACTGTCCACGGAAATATCCGCGTGGGTCCTCGGCCCCGGAATCGACGGTGTTCTCTGCTTCAGCCATGGTACGACCACCTTCACGTTGCGCAGGGTCTATCGAATTGACGATAGCCCAGCAACGCGGGCAACACACGGGTTCCGGCCTCTTGTCTTTCCAGTCTGCCGGTTAACCGCCAATCTAATTGCGGCTAGGGGGTTTCCGTCGTACCTTCCTGATCGGCCCCGAACTTTTCCGCCTTTTCCAGGGCGCCCCGCTGGGTCTTGGAAGCCGCGTCTTTGGCCGCCCGGCGCAGCTTGTGGGCGGAAACCTCCCGCTCCCCCACGGCTGCCGGAGTCCAGGCGTTCAGGTCTTCCTGGCTGAAGTTGGTCTTTGACGCCCGGCGCTTGGCCACCAGGCCGGTGGCGCCCTCGGCGAGCCGGCGGGCGGTCAGCAGGAAACCGGTGTGGGCCACCATGCGGTGGTCGGGACGGACCGCGAGGCCTTCCAGGTGCCAGCCGCGGACCATGGATTCCCATGCGTCCGGTTCGGTGAACCTGCCGTCGGCGCGGATCGCCTCCGCTGTGCGGGACAGCTGGGTGACCGTTGCCACGTAGGAAATCCATACCCCGCCCGGAGCCAGGACGGTGGCCACGGCGTCGGTGCATTCCCAGGGCGCCAGCATGTCCAGGACCACGCGGTCCACGCTGCCGGGTTCTTCAGTGCGGACAACTTCCTCCTGGAAGTCGCCGAGCGTGATGTTCCAGGCCGGGTGCGGCCCGCCGAAGAACGTTTCCACGTTGCCGCGGGCAATGTCGGCAAACTCTTCCCGGCGCTCGAAGGAATGCAGTGAGCCCTGGTCTCCCACGGCGCGCAGCAGCGAGATGCTCAGCGCACCGGAACCGACACCGGCCTCGACCACGCGCGCGCCCGGATAGATGTCGGCCATCGTGACAATCTGGCCGGCGTCCTTGGGATAGACAACGGCCGCGCCCCGCGGCATGGACAGCACGAAATCCGACAGCAGCGGCCGCAGCACCTGGTACTGCTGGCCGGTGGTGTTGGTGACGATGGTGCCTTCGGGAACGCCAATGATCGCGTCATGGGAGAGGTATCCGCGGTGCGTGTGGAAGGCGCCGCCCACGGTCAGGGTGATGGTGCTGTGGCGGCCTTTTTCGTCGGTGAGCTGGACGCGCTCCCCCGGACGCAGTTCTCCCCGGCGGTGGTCGGCGCCGTGGGGAGCTGTAGCGGCAGTCTGGCCCGGGGTCTCCGAGTTCATGGATGCGTTTCCTTTGGATCGAGGTGGTGCTGATGGGGGTGAAGTCTTATGGGGTGCCGGAGAGCCGGCGCCGGAAAGAAGCCGGCTCAGGGGGTGCGGCGCCGGTCCGGCTTGGCGTTCATGGCGGCCAGGACCGCTGCCTGGGTCAGCAGTCCCACTACCCTGCCGTCCCGGTCGATCACCGCGTACTCGCTGCCCTGTAGTTTAGCGAGATACTCCACGAGTTCAGAACCCGCGGCGGGCGCCGGAACATACGCGCCGGGCGCGAGGGGCCGGGCCACCGCGTCAACGGGCGTGGAAGCCGCCAGCTGCCCGGGCACCTGGGCCAGCGCCCCCGTGTCCGCAACAGCCCAGGGCTGGCCGGTGGCGGCGGTAATCACGAGGGCGGCTCCGGGATGGGCGGCAAGCTTCTCCCGGGCCACCGACACCGGCGATGATGCCGGAACCGAAACGGCCGGCGCCATCAGGGCGCCGGCGCTGATGGAGGGCAGCCGCAGCCGCAGCCGGGCGTTGGTGATGCTGGCTCCGGCTCCCATCCACAGGAATCCCGAAATGAGCGCGGTGAGCAGAACCACCTGCAGGTCCGGGGATTGCTGGCGAAGGTACGGCGGCACGACGACGGCGGCGGCCAGGGCCACGGCGATGATCCGCCCGGCGTAACCGGCGGCAACGGTTCCCTTGTCCTGCGATCCGGTGGCTTTCCATACGGCCGACTCGACGATGCGTCCGCCGTCCAGCGGAAGTCCCGGCAGGATATTGAAGATGGCCACCAGGACGTTGGCCCAGATAAGGATCTCCACCAGCAACTCCGCCACCGCGTTCAGGGGCACCGCCAGAAGGAGAAGCCAGCCGAGTACGGCCAGCAGGAAATTCGCGGCGGGACCGGCCAGCGCCACCAGCAGGGATGGCCCGGGCGTGGATCGCACGTTCCCGAACTGGGTGTGGCCGCCCCACAGCGTGAGGACGATTTTCGCCGTCGGCCAGCGGTAGGCGCGGGCGGTCAGCGCATGGGCCATTTCATGGACGAGCACGGAGACCAGCAGCAGGACGGCATAACCAAGCGCGACGGCGTAGGCTCCGGCACCCAGGAACGGAAAGTTGCGTCCGACCAGCGGTCCGAAAAAGAGCACGATCGCCGCCGCGATGATGAACCAGGAATACGCCAGGTACACGGGAACCCCGGCAATCCGGCCGAGCGGGATCCCGTCACGCCGGACCGGAGTGGGAGTGCCGCCGCCGCGGCCGGTGCTCACCGGGCAGCCCCGGAAACTGAGGCCTGGACGAGCGATGCGAGATCCGCAGCCGTTTTGCCCGCCAGGGTCTCCCACTCATGCCGTCCGTCGTCCGGAGGCAGCGGCAGGAAATGGGGAACGCCCAGGGTGACGAGCCCGGCGGCGCGGGCGGAGGTGACCCCGGGGAGGGAATCTTCAATGGCCACGACGCGGTCCTTGGACAGGCCGGGAACCTGGTCAGCCAACCGGTCAAACGCCAGCTGGTAAGGCTCGGGGTGCGGCTTGCCCTGCTGGACCATGTCGCCGGTCACGAGGAAGGAAAAGGTTCCGGCCGGCAGGTGGCTGCTGACCTCTTCGGCCAGGACGGTCTCCGACATGGTCACCAACACGCAGGGAACACCGGCCCCGGCGAGCTCGGCAAGCAGCTCGCGTGCTCCCGGGCGCCAGGGCACCTCGCGCCGAACCTGTTCCGTGACCCGGGAAATGAGGTGGTCGATGATCTCCCGGACGGTCAGCGGGACGCCGGCGTTTTGCAGCAGTCCGGCGCTGAACGTCAGCGCCTGGCCAATCATTGCTTCGGCGTCGGAGGTGGTCCAGGAGCCGCCGTAGGAGTGGACCAGGTCCTTCTCAGCCTGGATCCAGTACGGTTCCGTGTCCACGATCGTCCCGTCCATGTCCCACAGCACCGCCTGGAGCGGGCCGTTTGCTGGTTCGGATTCCTGGGGCGCCTGGGCTGTGGAAGACATGCTTACCAGTCTACTGGGCGTGCCGGGCGCCGGGTTTACTGTGGCCCCCGTGAAGCGTTGCACCCGGTCCTGACAGCGCGGCGTGCTGGGCTTATGGTGAGTCTGTGAGCAATACCGACAAAACCCCGCCCCTTGGTCTCCAGGATTTTTTCGGCGGTTCCCAGGAACGCACCACCGTCATGCTTGCCGCCTTTGAAGGGTGGAACGACGCCGGCGAGGCAGCCAGCGACGCCGTGAAGTACCTGAGCACGTTCTGGGAAAGCGAGAAAATAGCCAGCCTGAACGCCGACGAATACTACGACTTCCAGTTCACCCGCCCGGTGATCGAACGGCTTGCGTCCGGAGAGCGGAGGATCAAGTGGCCGACCACCCGGATTTCCCGCGCCGAGGTGCCGGACAGCAACCTGGACGTTATTTTTGTGTCCGGAATTGAACCCTCGTACAAGTGGCGCGCCTACACGGCCGAATTGATTGCCCTCGCCAAGGAACTGGGCGTGGACTGCATTGTCCTGGCCGGCGCCCTGCTTGCCGATGTTCCGCATACCCGGCCCATTCCGGTGACGGTCACCTGCGAGGACGGGGACCTGCGCGAAGACCTGAAGGTGGAGGCATCACACTACGAGGGGCCCATCGGGATTGTGGGCGTCCTGGCCGAGATGGCAGGCCTCGCCGACATCCCCGCTGTCTCCCTGTGGGCAGCCGTGCCGCACTACGTGGGGCACTCCCCCTCGCCCAAGGCGGAATTGTCGCTGCTGCACCGCATCGAAGAACTCCTGCAGGCGCCCCTTGACACCAGGCTGCTCACCGATGAAGCGGATGCTTGGGAGCGCGGAGTGGATGAACTGGCCACGGAGGATCCGGAAATCGCCGCGTATGTGAGGCAGCTGGAAGAAGCCAAAGATACGGCGGAGCTGCCCGAAGCCAGCGGCGAGTCGATTGCCCGTGAATTCGAGCGGTATCTCAAACGCCGCCGGCGCGATTAGCTAGAGCCGGATTCCCAGGAGTGCGTCGAGCGCTGACGCGGCAAGGTCCGCCGCGCCGCCGTCCCGGTCTTCGGCGGGAGCTTCCAGGGCGGCTGCGGCCCAGGCGTCGACGGCGGCCAGGGCCGCCGGTGCGTCGAGGTCACGGGCCAGTGCGGCACGGATGTCCGCGAGCATCTGTTCCGCCTGCGTGCGTCCGGTGAGGGGCAGTGCCTGACGCCAGAGGGACAGGCGTTCCTCGGCGGCGGTCAGCTGCCCGGCGGTCCAGAACCAATCAGTGCGGTAGTGGTGGCTCAGCAGGACGGCGCGGATGGCGGCGGGATCGGTGTCCTGGGCGCGCAGGGATGAGACCAGCACGAGGTTGCCCAGGGACTTGCTCATCTTTTCCCCGTCGAGGCCGACCATTCCGGCGTGCGCGTAGTGGCGGGCCAGCGCCGTTCCGGTGCAGGCGTAGGCATGGCCCGCACTCATTTCATGGTGCGGGAAGACCAGGTCCGAGCCGCCCGCCTGCACTGTGAAGGGTGCCGGAAGGAAACGCTGCGCGATGACCGAACATTCGATGTGCCAGCCGGGCCGGCCGGATCCCAGCGATGCGCCGTCCCAGAACGGCTCGCCGGGGCGTTCAACGCGCCACAGCAGCGGATCCAGGGCATTGCGCTTGCCCGGGCGCAGCGGATCCCCGCCGCGCTCCGCGAAGAGCGGCAGCATTTGTTCCGGGCTGAGTCCGGATACCGCACCCAGCTTCCAAGCGTCATCGCCGGTGTCCAGGGCGGAGGCGGCGTCAACGGAAAAGTACACGTCGCCGTCGGGGCCGTTGCCTTCTCCGGGCACGCGGTACGCAATTCCGCGGCGCAGGAGGTCCTCCACCACTGGAACAATCCACTCGATGGACTCCACGGCACCGATGTAGTGGTCCGGCGCAATGACATTGAGGGCTTCCATGTCGTCGCGGAACAGCTGAGTCTGTTCCTGCGCCAGGGCACGCCAGTCCAGGCCGCGGTCATTGGCCCGCTCAAGCAGCGGATCGTCAACGTCCGTCACGTTCTGCACGTAGCGCACGGTATTGCCGGAGTCCCGCCACTGCCGGTTCAGGAGGTCGAAGGCCACATAGGTGGATGCATGCCCCATGTGCGTTGCGTCATAGGGGGTGATTCCGCAGACATACAGGCTGGCCTCACCTCCCGTGCGTACGGGAACGGTCCGGCGGAGGGCCGAATCGTAGAGGGACAGCTCCGGAGAATTTCCGGGCAGGACGGGCAGGGGGGAGCTTTTCCACGCGATCACAGGTTCAACTCTACTTTCCGTTGCTAGGCGTTCAGCACGCCGAAGCCGAGCAGGAGGTAAATCACGGCGCCGAGGAGGATCCGGTACCAGACGAAGAGTCCGTAACCGCGGGTCGATACGTATTTCAGGAACCATCCGATGATGATGAACCCCACAATAAATGCCACCAGGGTGGCGCCGGCGGTTTCCCATCCGCCGTACACCATCGGCTCGTCCAGTGACTTGACCAGCTGGAAGAGTCCGCTGCCGAACACCGCGGGGATGGCCAGCAGGAACGCGTACCGGGCGGCCGCCTCGCGGGTGTATCCCATGAAGAGGCCGGCGGTGATGGTTCCGCCGGAGCGGCTGACGCCGGGAATCAGCGCCAGTGCCTGCGCGAAGCCGTACAGGATGCCGTGCTTGTAGGTGAGCTTGTCCAAGGTGCGCTGCTGCTTGCCGACGGCGTCGGCCACGGCAAGGATGACGCCGAAGACGATGAGCATGGTTGCCACGATCCAGAGACTGCGGAAGGTGCTTTCGATCTGGTCCTGGAACAGCAGGCCAAGCACCACGATGGGCAGCGTACCGATAATGATGAGCCAACCCATCCGGGCGTCGGGATCGCTGCGCGGAACTCGCCCGGCAAGCGAACCGATCCACGCCTTGATGATCCGGACAATGTCCTTCCAGAAGTAGACCGCCACCGCGGTTTCCGTGCCCAGCTGCGTAATCGCGGTGAACGCGGCGCCGGGATCCTGGGCTCCGGGCAGCAACTCACCCACTATGCGCAGGTGGGCGCTGGAGGAGATGGGGAGAAATTCTGTCAGGCCCTGGATAAGACCAAGGAAGAGCGCTTCAAACCAATTCACAACATAGAACTCTAGGCCACAGCCGCGGTTTGGCCGTGCGACGCCGCCCGGAGCCGTGTCCGGGTGCGGCCCGCTCCACAGGGCCCGGGCTACTGACCGGGCTGGACCCCGGAGGATCGTTCGTCGGCGCCTTCGCTGTCTTCAGCGAACCCGCCGTCGAATTCGTCATCGTCATCCTCGTAGATTTCCAGCGGCGTCACCTCGCCGTACGCGTCGTAGAGGACCTCTTCATAAACCTCGAAGGCATCCGCCACCGCCAGATAAGCTCTCTCCACGAGCGGGTCTTTGTCCCCGCGGCGCTGGGAAGCCGCCGTCAGGTGTTCCTCCAGCGCGGCCATGAGTGATTGCAGCGCGACGTGCGGATCTATGCTCATGCCCTAGACGTTAGCCGTAAAGAAGGCAAAATTGGAGGGATATGCGCGAACAAATTCTTCGGCCCGGCGGACTCCGGCCAGACGAGAACTTCCGGGACTACGAATACCTCGTGGTCTCCGTGAACCCCGGCGACTCAGTTTCTGAGGCCCGGAGCCTCATCCGGGAGCACGCTGAATACGGCAAGTGGGAGCTGCACCGCAGCTGCATCTACCGCGGCGGAGGCAGGCGGTTCTGGCTCCGCCGGCGCGTCATGCGGGTTCAGCGCACGGCCTGACTCCGTCCGGTCCGGCCAGGAGGCATGCCGGACGGAGCCCGCCGGGATTCAGGCTCACCCGGTATTCAGGCTCACCCGGTATTCAGGATTACTCGGGGATTCAGGATTACTCAGGGACGGGTCCCAGCCAGGCGTTCGCGACCGAGGCGTGGACCGAGTCTTCGCTGGACGGGTGGAACATGCCCGCCAGGACGTCCCGGTAGAGGCGTTCCAGCTCCGCTCCCCGGAAGTAGCTTCTTCCTCCCGACACCCGCACAGCGGTTTCGACGACGGTGCGCGCGGTCTCGGTGGCCCGGTACTTCAGCGATGACAGCTTGGGGAACCAGAGGTTCCCGTGGTCGGTGCCGTTCTCCAGGTCCTGAGCCATTGCTTCGAGCTGCGGATGGATGCCGTCCATCCGGATCGCGGCGTCGGCAATCTTCCACCGGGTGTGCGGATCGTGGGCTGCCGGTCCGCCTCCCGCCGTCGTCCTTCCCCGGGCGGCCTGGACCGCCAGCTCGACGGCGCGGTCCCCCACCCCCGTGTACACGGCGGAAAGCAGCGTTTCGAAGAGGCTGAAGATGCCAAACACGAAGGCGTCCCCGTGCGGACCCACCGGTGTGGTCCGCACCAGCTGATCAGCAGTGAGCACTGCGTTATCGAGGATGGTGGTGCAGGACTGGCTGGCGCGCATGCCCATGGTGTTCCAGTCGTCCCGCACCGTAATTCCTTCGGTGCCCCGCGGTGCGAAGCCGAAGACCAGCCGCGGTTCCTCCGGATCCGAGTCATCCCGGCCAAAGATGCCCAGCCGGGTCCACGCCGGGGACAGGCTGGTGAAGATCTTGGTGCCGGTGAACGCATAAGCGCCGCCGCCCTTCGGCCGGGCCGCCGTGAACGAATCGAAGAGCACCGCCGAGTTGCCCGGCTCGGAGATGCCGAAGGCGTACAGCTCACCGTTGGCTGCGTCCTCCAGCACGAACGCCAGGGAGTCGTCCCCGCGCAGGGACAGCAGGTGAGCCACCCCGCACCAGACCTGGTGCATGTTCACGGCCAGCGCGGTGGCGGGAGCCGCAGTGGCCAGCAGCCGCTGGGCCTGGACCACCTGGGGAATGCTGAAGCCCGCCCCTCCCGCCGCTTCCGGCGTGAAGAGGGCGAGGTAGCCGGCGGCCCGAAGGTCGTCGAGGTCTTCGGTGAAGAAGGTGTTGTCGCGGTCGTACCCGGCGGCCCGGCCGCGCAGGCGGTCCAGGAGCTCCGGCGTCAGGATGTCGGCGGGGTTCACGGCGTCCTCCTAGTATCCGGTGAGCAGGCGGGAGAGCACCCGGGTGCCGAACTTCAGGGAGTCCACCGGGACCCGCTCGTCCACGCCGTGGAACATTCCGGTGAAGTCCAGCTCCTCCGGCAGGCGCAGCGGAGCGAATCCGTATCCGGTGATGCCCAGTCGGCTCAGTGACTTGTTGTCCGTTCCGCCGGACAGCGTGTAGGGCAGGACCGGAGCTCCCGGATCCTCCGCCTGCAGGGCGCCCACCATGGAGTCCACCAGGTTGCCCTTGAACGGCACCTCCAGCGAGACATCCTTGTGTTCGTAGCTGACGTCGATTCCAGGGCCGGCAAGATCCTTGATGACGGCGAGGACCTGCTCCTCCTGTCCGGGAAGGGTGCGGACATCGATCAGGGCCTCGGCCGTCCCGGGGATGACATTGTGCTTGTAACCGGCCTTCAGGACGGTCGGATTGGAGGTGTTCTGCAGTGTCGCTCCGACAAACCGGGCCACGGTGCCCAGCTCGGCCAGCAGCCGGTCCGGGTTGTCCGGATCGAACTCGACGCCGGTGAGTTCGGTCACGCCGTCGAGGAAAGCCCTGGTAGTGTCGGTGAGCTCAATGGGCCAGGGGTGCTCCCCGATGGTGGCCACGGCGCGGGCAAGCCGGGTTACCGCGTTGTCGGTGTTGATCTGCGAACCGTGGCCGGCGCGGCCGTGGGCCACCAGCCGCAGCCAGGAGATCCCCTTCTCGGCCGTCTGCAGCAGGTAGGTGCGCTTCCCGCCAATCGTGGCGGAAAACCCGCCCACCTCCGAGATGGCTTCAGTGGCGCCGTCGAACAGTTCGCGGCGGTTTTCCACCGCCCAGGTGGCCCCGTATTTGCCGCCGGCCTCCTCGTCGGCGAAAAACGCGAAGATGAGGTCGCGCTTGGGCTTGGTCCCGGTACGGGCCATGTTCCGCATGACGGAGAGGATCATGGCGTCCATATCCTTCATGTCCACGGCACCGCGCCCCCAGATCAGCCCGTCCCGCTCCTCTGCGCTGAACGGGTCCACGGACCAGTCCTGCTTCTGGGCGGGGACCACGTCAAGGTGTCCGTGAACCACGAGGGCGGGGAGCGTGGGATCGGTGCCCTCCATGCGGGTCACCACGGAGGCCCGGCCCGGAGCGGATTCGAAGAGGTCCGCGTGCAGCCCGGCCTCTTCAATGAGGCCGGCCGTGTATTCGGCCGCCGCACGTTCGCCGGGACCGGATCCGTCACCGAAGTTGGACGTGTCAAAGCGGATCAGTTCCTGGCAGATCCGCGTCACTTCGGCTTCGGCCGACAGCGCCGGCTCGGTGGTCTCAGACATGGTTTCTCCTTCGGGTGGCGTTGCTGCCAGCCTAGCGATCGAAGCGCTGACCAGCACCGATTTACGGTTCGCGCCAAAACCGTGTTAGAGTTTTTCCCGTTGCTTCCGCAGCTTTTGAACGACTGAGGGCCTTGCGGAAAACACCCAGGCGCGGGTGGCGGAATGGCAGACGCGCTAGCTTGAGGTGCTAGTCCTCTAACGAGGGTGGGGGTTCAAGTCCCCCTCCGCGCACAATTCAACCCCCGGAATCCATCGGATTCCGGGGGTTTTTTGTTCTCTCCGCTGCTGGCGGGTCTGTGTCCATACTTTACGCCGGTGCACACCGGTACGCTCTGACCATGGATGGCAGCACGCTTACCAATGCGCTTCTCGTGGTGTTTTTTGTCCTGCTGGGCGGAATTTTTGCCGGAACCGAAATGGCGTTGGTCTCACTTCGCGAAAGCCAGCTCAGCAGGATCGAGGCATCCGGGGCAGGCGGGCGGAAAATTGCGGAACTGGCCCGCAACCCAAACCTCTTTCTCTCCTCCATCCAGATCGGGGTCACCCTCTCCGGATTTTTCTCGGCCGCCTACGGAGCCTCAGCTTTGGCTCCCACGCTTGCTCCGGCACTGCGGGGCATCGGTTTCGCGCCGGGAGCAGCCAATGCCGCCGCTTTCATCCTGCTGACACTCGCCGTCGCCTACCTGTCCCTGGTCTTCGGCGAACTGGTGCCCAAGCGGCTGGCCATGCAGAATGCGGAGCGCTTCGCCCGGCTCCTCGCCCCGCCCCTGAACGTGTTTGCCGTCATCATGCGGCCGGTCATCAAGCTGCTGTCGGTCTCCACCGACACCGTGGTCAGGCTTCTCGGCGGGGATCCCAAGCTTCGGACGCCGCCGGTGACGTCCCAGGAGCTGTGGGACATGGTGTCCGCCAGCCCGGCGCTGGCCGAAGACAGCCGCCGCATTCTCTCCGATGTCTTTGGTGCGGGAAACCGGCTGCTGCAGGAGGTCATGCGGCCGCGGCCGCAGGTGCAGTTCCTCTCGGCGGACCTCACCGTCGCCCAGGCCCGCAGCGCGGTGCACACCATGCCGTACTCGCGGTATCCGGTGATCAAGGACTCCCCCGATGACGTCCTGGGCTTCATCCATGTCCGGGACTTGCTGCGCGAAGACGCCGGCGGCGGACCGCCGATGTCCGAACGGCGGCTGAGCGATATTGTCCGGCCCATCCTGTTCCTTCCCGGGACCGCCGCCGTGGTGCCCTCGCTGTCGGTCATGCGCCGGGACGGAAGCCATATCGCAGTGGTGGCTGATGAGTACGGCGGAACGGACGGCATTGTCACCCTGGAGGATCTGGTCGAGGAGCTCGTGGGTGAAATTTACGATGAATACGACACCTCACGGGATCCCGAAGACCGGCATCGCCGGGTGCGCGGCGATCTGGTGGTGGACGGGGCACTGATCCTGCAGGAATTTGAACGGCTCACCGGAGTCGCCCTCCCGGAAGGACCCTATGAAACGGTTGGCGGCTACATTATGGAACGCCTCGGCCGGATTGCCCGCCCCGGAGACACCGTGGGGGCACCCGGATGTGAATTGGAAGTGCTCACCCTGCAGCACCGGCGAATTGTTGCGGTACGGGTGATCCGCGAAACTTCGGCGCGCACGGAGGAGCGTCACCTCCCGTAACATTGATATGCCTCTAAACAGCGCAGAGAATACCGGGCAGCGGACGAGACCAATTCCCGGTCCGCGTCCCGAGCCGCAGTGCAGATCCACAGAAAGCAGGAAACCAGCCATGGGCGATACAAAAATCAGCTCCGGGGAACCCGAACTCAAGCGGGTGATGGGGACCAAACTTCTACTGCTCTTCATCGTCGGCGACATTCTCGGCACCGGCGTCTATGCCCTCACGGGTCAGGTCGCCGGGGAAATTGGCGGTGCCGCGTGGGCGCCCATCCTGGTGGCGTTCGCCGTCGCCACCATCACCGCCCTGTCCTATCTGGAGCTGGTGACCAAATTCCCGCAGGCTGCAGGGGCCGCGCTCTACGCGCATAAAGCTTTCGGCATTCACTTCCTGACCTTCCTGGTGACGTTTGCCGTGCTCAGTTCAGGAATTACTTCGGCATCCACAGCCGCCAAGTTCCTGGCCGAAAACTTCATCGTCGGCTTTGACCTTGAGTGGGGGCAGACCGGTGTCACCTGGGTGGCCGTCATCTTCATGCTGGTGCTCGCCGCCATCAATCTCCGGGGAGTCGGCGAGAGCATCAAGTTCAATGTGGTCCTGACGATTATCGAACTGACCGGTCTGCTGATTGTTATCTTGATCGGCTTCTGGGCAATGAGCCAGGGAAATGTAGATTTCTCCCGAGTCATGGTCTTTGAGACCGAAGGGAACAAGAGCGTGTTCCTGGCCCTGACGGCAGCCACCTCGCTGGCGTTCTTCTCCATGGTGGGCTTTGAAGACTCAGTCAACATGGCCGAGGAAACCCGCGACCCGGCCAAGATCTTCCCGAAGGTGATGCTGACCGGGCTGAGCATCACGGTGATTGTCTACCTGTTGGTCTCCATCGCCGCCGTTGCAATTGTCCCGGTTGGGCAGCTGTCCGAAAGCGCAACGCCGCTGCTGGAGGTTGTGCGCGCCGGTGCCCCGAACCTCCCGGTCGACGTCATCTACCCGTTCCTCTCCATTTTTGCCGTGGCCAACACCGCCCTGATCAACATGCTCATGGCCAGCCGCCTGCTCTACGGCATGGCCAAGCAGGACGTCCTTCCGCGTTCACTCTCCAAGGTCCTTCCGGGCCGGCGCACACCCTGGGCCTCCATTCTTTTCACCACCGCCATCGCGCTGGGCCTGATCATCCTCGTCACGAACTTCATGGGCAAGGAAACGGTCACCGCCCTGGGTGGAACAACGGCGCTGCTGCTGCTCGCAGTGTTCACCGTGGTCAACATCGCCTGCCTGGTGCTGCGCCGCACTCCGCATGAGGGTAAGCACTTCCGCTCCCCCGGCTTCCTTCCCTATGTGGGCGTGTTCACCTGCGCCTTCCTCCTGGGCCCGTGGGCGCAGGACCCGATCGAATACCGGATTGCCGGTCTCATGCTGCTGCTCGGCCTGCTGCTGTGGGTGCTGACCTGGTTCTGGAACCGCGCCGTGCGCGCCAAGAAGACCCGCTTTACGGACGCAGAAGAACTCCGGGGATAATTCGCCCACCCGCTTTTCCATCCCTAGGTCAGGAGCACCATGAGTATTGTCGTCGGATTTCTTCCCACCCCCGAGGGGACGGCCGCGCTGGACGCCGCCCGCCGGGAAGCCACTGCGCGCTCGACGCAGCTGGTCATCGTCAACGTGGCGTTTCCCCGCCACGGACTGCACCACCAGGAGCAGGAAGACGCCAACAACGCCGCGCTGAAGGAGCTTGAAGGGGAACTGAAATCAGCGCAGACCTCCTATAAGCTGATCCACCCGGTGGGCGACTACGACCCGGCCGAGGAGATCCTGAAGGCCGCCGATGCTCCCGGCGTCGAGCTCATTGTCCTGGGACTGCGCCGCCGCACCCCGGTGGGCAAGATGCTGCTGGGCAGCACGGCGCAGCGGGTGCTGCTCCAGGCCGACTGCCCGGTCCTCGCGGTCAAGGCCGGCGACTAGCAGTCAGCGCGGCAACACCTCCGTAAAAGAGGCCACAATGAAACGCCAAAGTGGCCGGCACCCAATGCTGGGTGCCGGCCACTTTGGCGTTGCGCGGGATTCCTGCCGAAAACCTTCGCCTAGGTGATCGAGGCGGATCCGCGGCGCTTGTTGAAGACATCGAACGCCACGGCGGCCAGGAGCACGAGCCCCTTGATCAGCTGCTGGTATTCGGTGCCGACGCCCATGATGGACATTCCGTTGTTCAGGATGCCGATGATCAGGCCGCCAATGATGGCACCGGTCACGCGGCCGATGCCGCCGGTGACCGCAGCACCGCCGATGAAGACGGCTGCGATCGCATCGAGTTCAAAGCCTTCGCCGGCCTTGGGGCTGGCAAGGTTCAGCTGCGCGGTGAAGACCAGGCCGGCCAGCGCCGCGAGGACACCCATGTTGATGAAGACGGTGAAGGTGGTCCGCTTGGTGTTGATTCCGGAGAGATCCGCGGCGTGCAGGTTCCCGCCCATCGCATAGATGTGGCGGCCCCATACGCTGCGGTTCATGACGGCCGAGTAGCCCACGGTCAGCAGGCCCAGAATGACCAGGACGATGGGAGTGCCCCGGTAGCTGGCCAGCAGGTAGGTGATGAACAGGATCAGGCCGGCGGTCAGCAGCAGCTTGGCGGCGAACCACAGGATCGGCTCGTCCACCAGCTGGTGGCGGCGGCGGATCATCCGCTGGCGGATGCCGGAGCCAACCAGGGCTGCTGCGGACAGCACGCCAATGATGATCGTGAGCGGTTCCAGGAAGCTGGTGCCCCCGCCAAGGTCGGGGAGGAAGCCGCTGCCGAGGTCGCGGAACTTGTCCGGGAAGGGCGAGATCTGCTGGTTCTGCAGGACGATCTGGGTCAGTCCGCGGAAGGTCAGCATGCCCGCCAGGGTGACGATAAACGCCGGAATCCCGAAGTAGGCAATCCAGAACCCCTGCCAGGCTCCGACGGCGGCGCCGAGGACCAGGCACAGGATTGCTGCCATCCACCAGGGCAGGCCCCACTGGGTGATCATGACGCCGGCCGCGGCCCCGGTGAAGGCGACGACGGAGCCAACCGAGAGGTCAATGTGTCCGGCGATAATCACCAGCACCATGCCGACGGCGAGGATCAGGATGTAGCTGTTCTGGATGATCAGGTTCGAGACGTTGATCGGGGCCAGCGTGATCCCGTTGGTGGTGATCTGGAAGAAAATGATGATCGCGATCAGCGCGATGAACAGGCCCACTTGGCGCAGCTGCCCGGTCAGGTAGTTCAGGGCGGTGCCGACAATCCCTGCCGGACGTTCCTTTGGTGCCGGGGCGCCGGTGGACGCCCCCTGGTCGGTGAGAGTGCTCATTGGCGTTCCTTGTCTGTCGCGGCTGCAGGAGTCCTGGCGTCACGGGTCATGTATTGCATGAGATATTCGGCGGTGGCTTTTTCCCGCGGGACGTCGGCAGTGATGCGGCCTTCCGCCAGCGTGTAGATGCGGTCGCAGATTCCCAGCAGCTCCGGCAGCTCGGAGGAGATCACGATGATCGCCTTACCCTGGTCCGCCAGTTCATTGATGATGGTGTAAATCTCGTACTTGGCGCCGATGTCGATGCCGCGGGTGGGCTCGTCGAGAATCAGCACGTCGGGGTTGGTGTGGATCCATTTGGACAGCACGACCTTCTGCTGGTTCCCGCCGGAGAGCTTTCCGGTCAGTGCCAGGACGGAGGGGGCCTTGATGTTCATGCTGGTCCGGTACTTTTCCGCCGTCAGGTGTTCCCGGTACGGGTCCACCCAGCCGCGGACGGAGAGCTTGTTCAGGCTGGAGGTGGAGATGTTGCGCCGAATGTCCTCGATGAGGTTCAGGCCGTACCGCTTCCGGTCCTCAGTGGCATAGGCCAGCCCGTGCGCGATAGCCTGTCCGACGTTCTTCATGGTGATTTCGCGGCCGTTCTTGTACACGCGTCCGCTGATGTTGTGTCCGTAACTGCGTCCAAAAACACTCATCGCCAGCTCGGTGCGGCCGGCGCCCATCAGGCCGGCAATGCCGACAATCTCCCCGGCACGAACGTTCAGGTTTGCGCCGTTGACAACCTTGCGGGACCGGTCCAGCGGATGATGCACGGTCCAGTCCTCGATGCGCAGGACTTCCTCGCCGATCACCGGGGTGTGGTCCGGGTACCGGCTGTCGAGGTCGCGGCCCACCATGCCGCGGATAATGCGCTCTTCGGAGATCTCGTCCGCCTGCATGTCCAGGGTTTCAATGGTCCGTCCGTCACGGATGATGGTGACGGCGTCGGCGATCGACTTAATCTCGTTGAGCTTGTGGCTGATGATGATGCAGGTGATGCCGTCGCGGCGCAGGTCCTTGATCAGCCCCAGGAGATGCTCGGAGTCTTCATCGTTCAGGGCGGCCGTCGGCTCGTCGAGGATGAGCAGCTTGACCCGCTTGGACAGGGCCTTGGCGATTTCCACCAGCTGCTGCTTGCCCACGCCGATGTCCTGGATCCTGGTTGCGGGATTTTCGGACAGGCCCACCCGCTCCAGGAGCTTTGCCGCTTCAAGGTTGGTGCGGTGCCAGTCGATAAAACCGCCCCTGGACTGTTCATTGCCCAGGTAGATGTTCTCGGCAATGGAAAGGAACGGGCTCAGCGCCAGTTCCTGGTGAATGATCACCACGCCGGCCGATTCCGAATCCTTGATGTCCTTATATTCCTGGAGCTCGCCTTCCAGGTAGATCCCGCCATCGTAGGTGCCGGCCGGATATACCCCGGACAGGACCTTCATCAGGGTGGACTTCCCGGCACCGTTCTCGCCGCAGATGGCGTGCACGGTGCCCTGGCGGACCTCCAGGGAAACGTCCTGGAGTGCCTTGACCCCGGGGAAGGACTTGGTGATTCCCCGCATGGAAAGAATATTCGCGTTCACGTTCATGTCCTTGCCCGCGGTGTGCCGGGCGGCAGCCGCGTTCGGCTGCCGCCCGGAACCACCGCGGTGGTAGGGAGTTACTTGAGGTCGGAGGCCTCGTAGTAACCGCTGTCGACGAGGACTTCCTCGTAGTTGTCCTTGGTGACCACCATCGGGTCCAGCAGGTAGGTCGGAACGATCTTGACCTTGTTGTCGTACGTCTCGGTGTCATTGACCTCGGGGTCTTCACCCTTGAGGACGGCGTCGACCATGGCCACGGCCTGCTCGCCGAGGGCACGGGTGTCCTTGTAGATCGTGGAGTACTGCTGGTTGTTCATGATCGACTTCACTGATGCCGCTTCGGCGTCCTGGCCCGTAATGACGGGCAGGGCGTCCGGTGCGTAGCCGGAGCCGGTGAGTGCGGAGATGATGCCCAGCGAGATGCCGTCGTACGGGGACAGCACGCCGTCCACCTTCTGGCCGCCGGAGTACGTGCTGGCGATCAGGTTCTGCATGCGCTTCTGGGCGGTGGCCGGGTCCCAGCGCAGGGTGGCGATCTGGGTGAAGCCGGTCTGGCCGCTCTGGACCACAAGGGTTCCCTTGTCGATGTACGGCTGGAGGGTGTCCATCGCGCCTTTGTAGAAGAAGTTGGCGTTGTTGTCATCCGGGCTGCCGGCGAAGAGTTCGATGTTCTTCGGTTCCGTGGCGCCGGTGTCCTTG
Organism: Arthrobacter gandavensis; assembly: GCF_009192735.1. Taxonomy (GTDB): domain Bacteria; phylum Actinomycetota; class Actinomycetes; order Actinomycetales; family Micrococcaceae; genus Arthrobacter_B; species Arthrobacter_B citreus. The sequence continues at coordinate 526,568 of NZ_VTFU01000001.1, read as the reverse complement.
CCGTCGGCATCGAGGATGCCCAGGCCGGTGAGCAGCGACGTTGCCTGCTGGACGCCAACCGTGTAGTTGTCGAACGTGGTGTAGTAATCCACGTTCTCGTTGCCAGTGATCAGGCGGTCGTAGGCGATGACCTTGATGCCCGCATCGGCTGCATTGTCCAGCTGGTCGCTGAGCGCGGTGCCGTCGATGGCTGCAATGACCAGGACCTTGGCACCCTTGGTGATCATGTTCGACACCTGCTGGACCTGGGTGGGGATGTCGTCGTCGGCATATTCCAGCGTGGTGTCGTAGCCGAGGTCTTCCAGCTCGGCCTTGATGGCGTCGCCGTCTTTGATCCACCGTTCGGACGTCTTGGTCGGCATGGCAATGCCCACCAGGGCGCCGGAGTTGTCACCGGACTCGCCGGCGGAATCGCTTTCAGCGCCGCCGCGGCCCGAGCCGCAGCCTGCCACGGAAACGGCCAGGATACCGGCCGTCACGCTGAGAAGGAGTTTACGCATTTTCACGAAGGAGCCCTTTCGGTGGACATCGTTGTCTAACGGAGAAACTGCCGGTTCGGGGACCCGCTGTGCGGTCCTTTCCCGAAACCCCGGCAGGAGCGGGGGTGAGAAGTGCGTCACATGCTGATGTGAGCGCTAACATTATGGCTCCCGGGAGGGCCTCATTGTCAATTCGGCCGTCGTGCGGCGTATCCGGCCCTCAACGGCAAGGCCACATCAGGGGGAATATCTCCCGACAAACCGGCGGACCAGGGCCGGGCGCGACCGCGCCGTCAGGAAGGACCGCGCCGTGCCGGAACTCCTCGGGAGCTCCTACTGGGTGGGAGCAGCCGCGGAACTTCGATCCAGACCATCGAGCGCCACGCGCCGGACGTGCTCCAGGCGCGCGCGGAAGGTCGGCGGCACCTGCGCCGGCAATCCGTCGATGGGGAACCAGCGGACATCCTCGCTTTCGTCACTGACCGCGGTCACGGCATCCGGAGCCACGACCGCGGCAAACCCCACATCCCAGTGGGCGGCGCAGGAAAATCCGGCATGCAGGTCGTGCCGGTCAAGATCCATGACCGCGCCGGACAGCAGGGTCAGGTCAGCAACGCCTGACTCCTCGCGGGCTTCCCGCTGCGCAGTTTCCGCCACTGATGCATCCTGCGGCTCGACATGGCCCCCAAACTGCACCCAGAACTGTCCCTTGCGGTGGAAGCACAGGAGAACCTGATCGAACCCAGGCGAAAAGACGAAGCAGGATCCCGTGACATGCTCCGGGCCGCCGTCCCTGCGCAGCGCGGCGTCCCCCGCGGTCTGGAGGAACCGCAGATATGGGTCCCGCTGTTCTGATTGCGGAAGTGCCGTGATGCCGGCCAGCAGCTGTTTAAGGGGCATTCTGTCCATCATGCCGCACCCGGCTGCCGGCCTCTGCCTGCCGCCTATCGGGACAGCTCATCGTCGATGGCTTTGATGCCCAGACAGACCTCTTCAAAGGACGTGGACAGCGGGGACAGTCCGAGCCGGATTCCCGAGGGGTTCCGGTAGTCGGGAATAATCCCCTGCTTCCACAGCTCGGCGGTGATGGCCTTGAACTCGGGATGGTCGATGGTGATGTGGCTGCCGCGCCGCTGTGGGTCACGCGGGGACGCCAGGACGACGCCGCGCGGTGCCAGCACCGCGTCCACCACCGTCAGGGCGTACTCGGTGAGCGCCACCGACTTCGCCCGGACGGCGTCGATGCCCGCCTCAGCGATCAGGGAGACCATGTCCTGAACGGGCAGCATGCCGAGCACGGGCGGCGTGCCGGAGACCAGCCGCCGGATTCCGGCGGCCGGCTCGTAGCCCTGTGCCATCCCGAAGGGATCGGCGCTGCCCAGCCAGCCCTGGATCGGCTGGCTAAACTCCTCTTGGTGCCGGGTGGCCACGTAGGCCCAGGCCGGAGCGCCGGGCCCGCCGTTGAGGTACTTGTAGCTGCAGCCCGCGGCGTAGTCCACGCCCCAGGCATCCAGTTCCGCCGGAACCGACCCGGCGGAATGGCACAGGTCCCACAGCACCAGTCCCCCGGCGTCGTGCACCACCTTCGTGATGGCGGCGGCGTCGGCGAGGAAGCCGGACCGGTAGGCCACGTGGCTGAAAACCGCCAGGGCTGTCTGCGGACCCGCTGCGGCTGCCACATCTGCCGCCGTGACGCCGCCGTCGTAGCCGGCATGGACCCAGCGGAGGGTCAGTCCGCATTCCCGGGCGATGCCTTCCATGACGTACCGGTCGGTGGGGAAGTTCTCGGCGTCCAGGAGTATCTCGCTGCGCCCGGGCCGGGCCGCCACCGCGGCCCGGGCAAGCTTGTACAGCAGGACGGTGGTGGAATCCGCCACGATGCACTGCCCGGGGGCAGCCCCGAGGACCGCAGCCCCGAGCTGGTCACCGAGCCGCTGGGGCAGCTCCAGCCACTGCTCGTCCCAGCCGCGGATGAGCCTGGTGCCCCACTGCTCCCGCACAAAGTCCTGCAGGTGCTCCGCGGTGGCCCGCAGCGGCCGGCCCAGCGAGTTGCCGTCGAGGTAGGAGAGGACCCCGTCGGCCTCCAGGAAGCGGTCCCGGAACCCTGCCAGCGGGTCCGCGGCGTCCAGGTCCCGGGCAGTGGAAAGCAGCTCATCCAGTTCAGTCATGTGGGCACCCTAACAGTGACCGGCCGCTAAGCCGGAAGCGGCCGGACGCTGCCGGCGAAATGGCGGCGCAGGGAACGCTGGTTCCAGCCAACAAAGGTGGAACCGGAATACCCGTCGTCGCCCTCAGTATCTGAAATAGACAGGGACACAGCGGCCGGGAGGAACACCGGGGAATCAAAGTCGATGGTCCACTCGTACGGCTCCTGACGGTTTACCACGATGTCGGCCACCACCCGCGAGGCCAGGTACATGCCGTGTGCCAGTGACCGCTTCATGCCCAGGGCCTTGGCCGACAGGCGGCTGAGGTGAATGGGGTTGAAGTCGCCGGAGACCATGGCATAGTTCCGGCCGGCGTCGGCACCGAGACGCCACAGCGCCGTTGGCGGCGGCGGCGTGAAGTCCGGCCGTGGACCACTGGCTTCCGGGCGGTCCAGGCGGGGCAGGAACACGCCCTTGGCCAAGTACGTCGAGCGGCCGCGCCATACAACGGCATCGGCGCCGGCCTCTCCCGTGCTGACCTCGGCGATCAGCTCCACGGAGGTGCCCGCGCGGTGGCCGGCGAGGTTTTCCGCCCATGCCGTGACCGTGAGCGGTTCGGCGTAGTGGATGGGCCGCAGGTGCTCCACGCTGTTGCTCAGATGCACCATGCCCAGCAGCGGCAGGGGAAAGTCGTCCCGGGACATCAGGCTCATCGCCACCGGGAACGCAAAGGTGTGCACGAAGCCGGACGGCAGGTAGTCGGAGGCGCTGTGCAGCACGAGCCGCTGGAAGTCCGCGAGCCGCTGCAGGTCCACCCGGGCGCCCCGCACGGTGTGCCGGGCTTCGGGCAGCGTCTGCGGCGCCTCCGCGGAGGACAGCCGGGCCTTGGCCGCCGAGCCGACGGCACCTACGTAGAGCTTTCCGAGCGCGGGAATCTCATCGAGCTGGGTTTCGGTCATGCGCCCACCATGTTCTGTCCGCAGACCCGGACCACCTGGCCGTTGACACCGGCGGCGGCATCGGAGGCCAGGAAGGAAATGGTCTCGGCAACGTCGATGGGCAGGCCGCCCTGCTGCAGGCTGCTCAGGCGGCGTGCCACCTGGCGGGTGAGTGCGGGAATCGCTGCGGTCATGTCAGTTTCGATGAATCCCGGTGCGACGGCGTTGATGGACCCGCCGCGCGGTGCCAGCAGCGGCGCCGTCGCCCGGACCATGCCAATGACGCCGCCCTTGGAAGCGGCGTAGTTGGTCTGGCCCCGGTTGCCGGCAATGCCGCTGGTGGAGGCCAGCGAAACGATGCGTCCTTCGGAGCTGAAGGTGTCCGAGGCAAGCAGCACCCGGTTCATCTTGAGCTGGGACGCGATGTTCACGGCAATGACGGACTGCCAGCGTGATTCATCCATGTTGGCCAGCAGCTTGTCACGGGTGATGCCCGCGTTGTGGATGACGATGTCCAGGTGCCCGTAGCGTTCCTTGGCGTGCGCCAGGATCCTGTCGGCTGCGTCGTCGCGGGTGATGTCCACCTGCAGGGCGGTGCCGGAGACCTCGTTCGCGACCTTGGCGAGCTGTTCACCGGCAGCCGGAACGTCGACCACAATCACGGTGGCGCCGTCGCGGTGCAGGGTTCGGGCGATGGCGGCGCCGATCCCCCGCGCCGCACCGGTCACCACGGCCACTTTGCCGGCCAGCGGCGCATTCCAGTCGCTGGGGAGCGTCCCGGCGTCGGAACCGACGATGATGAACTGTCCGCTGACGTAGGCGCTCTTCCCGGACAGGAGGAACCGCAGCGCGGCTGCCACCCCGGGAACCGTGGCCGGCACTCCGTTGGCAAGGACAATGCCGTTTGCCGTGGCGCCGCCGCGCAGTTCGTGGGCGATGGAACGGAGCAGCCCGTCAACTCCCTGCCGTGCCGCTGCAGCCTCGGGATCCTGCGCTTCGGCCGCGGGGCGGGACACTGTGACAACCCGCCCGCCCGGGGCAAGATCGCGCAGGGCCGCGCCCGCGGCCAGTGTGGCGTCGCCCAGGTCCTCGGGGGCGGCTGCGGCGTCAAGCACCAGCAGGATCGCGCCGAGCTTTTCCTTGGGCGTGGCATGCCGGCGGACATCCTGGTCCCAGCCCAGCAGCAGCTGGGAGAGTGCGTCGGCCGCTTCGCCCTTGCCCAGGACCAGCACCGGTCCGGGGATCAAAGGCTTGGCCGGGTCGAAGCGCCGCAGGATGGACGGCCGGGGCAGCCCGAGCTTCTTGGCGATTTCCTTGGTGATACCGGTGTTCACGAGGTTCAGGTATGCGTCGTTCATGATCAGCGTGCCTCGAGAATCGCTACGAGGCCCTGGCCGCCGGCGGCGCAGATGGAAATCAGGCCGCGGCCCGAACCCTTCTCATGCAGCATCTTGGCCAGCGATGCCACGATCCGGCCGCCGGTGGCGGCGAACGGGTGTCCGGCGGCAAGCGAAGAGCCGTTGACGTTGAGCTTGGAGCGGTCGACCGTTCCCAGCGGGCCTTCGAGGCCCAGCCGGGTGCGGCAGAATTCGTCGTCCTCCCATGCGGCCAGCGTGCTCAGCACCGTGCCCGCGAAGGCTTCATGGATTTCGAAGAAATCGAAGTCGTCCAGCGTAAGGCCGTTGCGGGCCAGCAGGCGCGGCACGGCGAAGGCCGGGGCCATGAGCAGCCCGTCCTTGCCGTGGACAAAGTCGACGGCGCCGGCTTCGGCATCCACGATGTCCGCCAGGATCGGCAGGTCGTGTTCACGGGCAAAGTCTTCGGATCCCAGCAGGACCACCGAAGCGCCGTCGGTCAGCGGCGTGGAGTTGCCGGCGGTCATGGTGGCCTCGTCGCCAAGGCTGCGGCCGAAGACCGGCTTCAGCTTGCCAAGCTTTTCCATGGTGGTGTCCGGACGCAGGTTGGCATCGCGGGAAAGGCCGCGGTACGGGGTCACGAGGTCGTCGAAGAATCCCCGGTCATAAGCCGCGGCCATGTTCCGGTGGCTGGCCAAAGCCAGTTCATCCTGCGCTTCGCGGGTGATCTTCCACTGCGCGGTTGTCAGGGCCTGGTGCTCACCCATGGCCAGGCCGGTGCGCGGCTCTCCCGTGGAGGGGGCGTTCGGGGACAGGTCCCGCGGCCGGATCTTGGCGACGGCGGCCAGCTTCTGCTTGGTGGTCTTGGCCCGGGACAGGTCCAGCAGTGCGCGGCGCAGGCCTTCGCTGACGGCGATGGGGGCATCCGATGCGGAATCGACGCCGCCGGCAATGGCCGAATCCAGCTGGCCGAGCTTGATCTTGTTGGCCAGGCTGATGACGGTCTCCAGCCCGGTGGCGCATGCCTGCTGGACGTCGTAGGCGGGGGTCTCCGCCGACAGTGCCGAGCCGAGGACGGCTTCGCGGGTGAGGTTGAAGTCCCGGGAGTGCTTCAGGACGGCACCTCCGGCCACTTCGCCGATGCGCTCGCCCTGGAGGCCGAACCGGGCCACGAGTCCGTCAAGGGCTGCGGTCAGCATGTCCTGGTTGGAGCTGTACGTGTACTTGCCGCCGGAGCGGGCGAAGGGGATGCGGTTTCCGCCGATCACGACGGCCTTGCGGACGGCCTGAGCAGGGGTGGGTCCGTCGGATGCGGCGTGTTCGGACTGGGGCTGTGCAGCCATGGGTCTGTTCTCCTTGGGAGTTCTGCAAAATGTGAGGGGAGTTACTGCAACCCAGCGTACCTGATACGCTGAGTATCGTGAACACTGCTCTACGAGACCCCTCCTCCCCGGCACCGCCACCCGCCGCACCATCGGACGGACGGTCCCTGCGCTGGGAGGCCCACCGCGCCGAGCGCCGCGGTGATTTGATCAAGGCGGCCCGCCGCGCCGTCCATGCCCTCGGCGCCGGTGCATCCATGGAGGAGATCGCGGCCGCGTCCGGCACTTCGAAGTCGGTGTACTACCGCTACTTCGGAGACAAGGCGGGACTGCAGCAGGCGATGGGTGAAGTGGTCCTCTCCCAGATGCAGGACAAAATCCTGGCCGCCGGCCGAACCGCTGAATCTCCGCGGGCCGGGCTGCAGGCCATGGTCTCGGCGTATCTGCAGATGGCGCAGACATCGCCTAACGTTTACGCCTTTGTCACCGCCGGCGAGGCCACGGGAACGGCGGGACCCCGCTTCGCGGAAAGCCTGACCTCTTTCTTTGACGCCATCACCACCATGATGGACCGTGCCATGCGCGCGTACCTCGACAGCGGATCTCCCGCCCCGAAGCTGGGGATCGCCGCCGGTTTCTGGCCGACGGCGGCACTCGGGATGGTCCGCGCCGCCGGCGAACGGTGGCTGGCCGCCGAACCCGGCCCGGACAAACCTTCCGAAGCTGAAATGACCCGCCAACTCACCGTTTGGCTCTTCGACGGCATTGGCTACGAGCCGGGGCCGGCATGAAAAGCCGGTCCGCTCCCCCGCCGCTTTCCGCCACCGACCAGGGCGCGCCAAGCGCTCACCCCGACCCCCAGGCATCACCACTAAGAGAAGGACACGCAATGACGCAAGTAGCCTCCACCCCGGAACGCCAGATCCCCGCCGGCGCCGCAGTCCGCGACGATGACAACGCCGTCGTCAACGTGGAAGCCCTCGGCCGGGCCCTGCTGGGCAAGTGGGCGGACGTCCGCCTCCAGGCCCGCGCGCTCGCAGCAACCGAGGCCCTGCATACTCCTGCCGGCTTGTCGTACACGGAACACCGTGAACGCGTCATGACCCAGATGAAGCTGCTCGCGGACAGCAAGGCCGTGCACCGCGCCTTCCCCGCCTACGTGGGAGGGGAAGACAATCACGGCGGCAATGTGGCCGGCTTCGACGAGCTGGTGGTGGCGGACCCGTCCCTGCAGATCAAGGCCGGCGTCCAGTGGGGCCTGTTCGGAGGTGCTGTGATGCACCTGGGCACGCGGGAACACCACGAGAAGTGGCTTCCGGGCATCATGAACCTGGAAATCCCCGGTTGCTTTGCCATGACGGAAACCGGACACGGATCCGACGTCGCCAGCATTGCCACCACGGCCGAATATGACCCGGCAGCCGAGGAATTCATCATCAACACCCCCTTCCGCGCGGCGTGGAAGGACTACATCGGCAACGCCGCCGTGCACGGCAGGGCTGCCGTCGTGTTCGCCCACCTGATCACGGCCGGCGTGGACCACGGCGTGCATGCGTTCTATGTCGACCTGCGCAACGACGACGGCTTCCTGCCCGGCATCGGTGGCGAGGACGACGGCGTCAAGGGCGGTTTGAACGGCATCGACAACGGCCGGCTGCACTTCACCAACGTCCGCATTCCCCGCACCAATCTGCTCAACCGTTACGGTGACGTTGCGGCGGACGGCACCTACACCTCACCGATCGAAAGCCCGGGCCGGCGCTTCTTCACCATGATCGGCACCCTGGTCCAGGGCCGGGTGTCGCTGGACGGCGCTGCGGTGGCCGCCAGCAAGATGGCCCTGAAGACAGCCATCCAGTACGGAACCGAACGCCGCCAGTTCAACGGCGCCTCGGACATCACTGAGGAAGTCCTCATGGACTACCAGCAGCACCAGCGCCGGCTGCTGCCGCGGCTCGCCACCACGTACGCTGCGGCCTTCGCGCACGAGGAACTGCTGCAGAAGTTCGACGACGTGTTCTCGGGCGCCCATGACACGGACGAGGACCGCCAGGATCTTGAAACCCTGGCCGCCGGCCTGAAGTCGCTGTCCACCTGGCATGCCCTGGACACGCTGCAGGAGGCCCGCGAGGCCACCGGCGGCGCCGGCTTCCTGGCGGAGAACCGGCTGACCGCGCTGCGTGCGGACCTGGACATCTACGTCACCTTCGAAGGCGACAACACGGTGCTGCTGCAGCTGGTGGCCAAGCGGCTGCTGGCCGACTACGCCAAGGAATTCGTGGGCGCCGACTTCGGCGTCCTGGCCCGCTACGCCGTTGGACAGGCAACCGACCGGACGATGCACCGCACCGGCCTGCGGCAGATTGTCCAGGCCTTTGCGGACACCGGCTCGGAGAAGAAGTCCGCCATTGCCCTGCGGGATCCCCGGACGCAGCGGGATCTGCTGACGGACCGCGTGGGAACCATGGTGGCAGAGGTGGCCGGCGCCCTGCGCGAAGCCCGCCGCCTGCCCAAGGACAAGGGCGCTGCCGTCTTCAACAACAACCAGCACGACCTGATCGAGGCGGCCCGCGCACACTCCGAACTGCTGCAGTGGGAAGCCTTCACCCGTGCGCTGGAAAACATTGAAGATGACGGCACCCGCCAGGTCATGACCTGGCTGCGGGACCTGTTTGGCCTGTGCCTGATCGAGAAGAACCTGTCCTGGTACCTGATGCACGGCCGGCTGTCCTCGCAGCGTGCCCGCACGCTTGGCCCGTACATCAACCGGCTGCTGGCCAAGATTCGTCCGCACGCCCTGGACCTGGTGGACGCCTTTGGCTACGGCCCGGACCACCTGCGCGCCTCCATCGCCTCCGGCGCCGAGAAAGCCCGGCAGGACGAAGCAATGGAATACCAGCGGCTCATGCGGGCCAGCGGAGCATCTCCGGTGGATGAAAAAATCCTGATCCAGCGCAAAAAGCAGGCTGCCAAAGCCAAGCGCTAGGTTCTGCGGGAACTGAAGAAGTTCCGAACAGGGGAAGCCCCCGGCCGGGATACCGGCCGGGGGCTTCCGTGTCCTCTGGCGGGCTCGCCGTCAGTGCTTCTGCGGAAGCACTGAGCGGTAGACCTCCATCGTGGCCGCCGCGATGGACGTCCAGGAGAACTGCTCCGTGGCACGCTGCCGTCCGGCCTGCCCCATCCGGGCAGCCCGGTCAGGATCCGCCACGACTTCGGTCAGCGCGGCGGCAAAGTCCCGCACGAACTTCTCAGGATCCAGCGGTGTTCCGGTGCCGTCCGAGAGCTGCTCCAGCGGGACCAGCAGGCCGGTCACACCGGAATCCACCACTTCGGGAATGCCTCCGGTGGCCGATGCAACGACGGCGGTGCCGCAGGCCATGGCCTCAAGATTGACGATCCCGAGGGGTTCGTAAATGGAGGGGCACGCAAACACCGTGGCGGAGCTGAGCACCTTGATCAGTTCGGCGCGCGGCAGCATCCGCTCAATCACGACGACGCCGCTGCGCATGAGCCGCAGCTCCTCGATCAGGACGTTGGTCTCCGCCGCCAGCTCCGGGGTGTCCGCAGCACCCAGGCACAGGACCAGCTGCACCTCGGGCGGCAGCAGTGCCGCCGCACGGAGCAGGTACGGAACCCCTTTCTGCCGGGTATTGCGTCCCACGAAAACCACGCTGGGACGGTCCGCATCAATGCCCAGGGCACTGAGTCCCTCGGGATCGTTGTCCGGGCGCCACAGGTCAACGTCGATGCCGTTGTGGACCACGCGCACCTTGGCCGGGTCCACCTTCGGATAGCTGCGCAGAATATCCTGCCGCATGCCCTCGGAGACCGCGATGATGGCGGCAGCGGCGTCGTACGCCGTTTTTTCCACCCAGGAGGACAGGGCGTAACCGCCGCCAAGCTGCTCGGCCTTCCAGGGGCGCAGCGGCTCCAGGCTGTGCGCGCTGAGCACGTGGGGAATGCCGTACAGCAGCGAGCCGAGGTGCCCGGCCATGTTGGCGTACCAGGTGTGCGAATGCACGACGTCGGCGCCGTCCAGGCCCCTGAGGATTTCCAGGTCCGTGCCCAGCGTCTGGACGGCTGGATTGGCCTCGTCCAGTTCCGCGGGCACCGCATAGGTGCTGACCACGGCCCCGTGGTAGTCGGCCGGACGGGGGGCGCCGAAGCAGTGGACGCGCAGGTCCACCTCAGCGGCCAGCACCCGGCTCAGTTCCGCTACATGGACGCCTGCCCCGCCATAGATTTCGGGCGGGAATTCCTTTGACACAATATCTACTCGCACCAAACCAACGTAGTGCACCGGTGCTTGGGTGATCTAGTGTGAAGGACAGCAGACTTATTACTGACGGCTGCGCCGGGAGTAATATTCGAAAACCAGCAAGCATCAAGTGACACGTATCAAGTAACACGTATGAAGTAACAGGCGCAGAGCAATAAGCGCAAAGCAAGCAACGCTAGACAAGAAGCGGAAACAGGGGAAACACAATATGGCGCCAAAGAAGGTCCTGGCCGTTGTCCTTGCGGGTGGAGAAGGCAAGCGCCTCATGCCGCTGACAGCGGACCGTGCAAAACCTGCCGTTCCATTCGCCGGCCGCTACCGGCTTATCGACTTTGCCTTGTCGAACCTGGTGAACTCGGGATACCTGCAAATAGTGGTCCTGACCCAGTACAAGTCCCACAGTCTTGACCGGCACATTTCCGAGACGTGGCGGCTGTCCACTCAACTGCAGAACTACGTGGCTTCCGTTCCCGCGCAGCAGCGGGTCGGCAAGAGCTGGTTCCTGGGCAGCGCCAACGCGATCTACCAGTCCATGAACCTGATCGACGATGCCCGTCCGGACATCGTGGTGGTCATCGGCGCTGACCACGTGTACCGGATGGACTTCTCCCAGATGGTGGACGCCCACATAGCGTCCGGCGCCTCGGTGTCGGTGGCCGCCGTCCGCCAGCCGCTGCACCTGGCCGATCAGTTCGGAGTGATCGAAACGGATCCGGAAAGTCCCGGACGCATCGGAGCGTTTGTGGAAAAGCCGGCAACCACGCCCGGCCTGCCGGATGACCCGGACATGTTCCTGGCGTCCATGGGCAACTACGTATTCAACACCGATGCCCTGGTGGAGGCACTGAAGGTCGACGCCGAACGGCTGATCACCAAGCACGACATGGGCGGGGACATCATCCCGTACTTTGTGGAGCGCGGCGACGCCGCCGTTTACGACTTCTCGCACAACGTGATCCCCGGGGCCACCGGCAGCGACCACCAGTACTGGCGCGACGTCGGTACCCTCGACTCGTACTACGACGCCACCATGGACCTCATTTCGCCCCTGCCGGCGTTCAACCTGTACAACCTGCAGTGGCCCATCTACACCCGCCAGAGCATTTCACCGCCCGCAAAGTTCGTCCGCAGCGCGGCCGACCAGGCCGGCAGCGCGTTCGACTCGATTGTCTCCAACGGCGTGGTGATCTCCGGCGGCACCGTGACGGGCTCAGTACTGGCACAGGACGTGTATGTGGACTCCGGAGCGGTGGTTTCCGATTCGGTGCTGATGGACGGGATCCATGTCGGAGCCGGCGCCGTGGTCCGGCGGGCCATTATCGACAAGAATGTGCAGATTCCGCCCGGCGCAACGATCGGCGTGGACCGGGACCTGGACCTTGCCCGCGGGTTTACCGTCACCGCGTCCGGCTTGACGGTGCTCAGCAAGGGGCAGAAAGTATCACTGCCCGAACCCGAGGCAGAGGCAGAGGCCGCCGCAGTGTAGCGGTCCGGAGCAAACCTCCGCTGTGATGTTTGTCCGCCGCGGCGCCCGGGATACCGGGCGCCGCGGTGTTTCGTTGTAAGGTCGGAAGGCAGCAAATTTGCCTTCGCCGTGTTTTTCGCCGGCGGGAAACACAGCAGAAACGACTTTCATGAGCACCCCCGATCTGAGCCCCGAGGACCTGCAGGCCTGCCTGCGGGTCCTGTCCTCCATCCACGTCCTGGACGAGGAACACCCGGATTACATCGCCGTCCGGCGGGCAACCGCCAAAATGTTCAAATCCGTGAAGAAACACCGGAAGAACGAAAAGCGCGACGCCGCGGCGGATGCCGACCGCGCCGTCGTCGCCCGCACCGCCACGGGCGCCTCCGACCGCATCGATGATGAAACGCGCGGCGCCCAGTTGACGTCTTCCGCGCACGGCCCCTCGGCCGGGACGCTGCTCAAGCCACGCAACTGCTATATCTGCAAGCAGCCCTACACAGTGGTGGACGCGTTTTATCACCAGCTGTGCCCGGAATGCGCCGCCTTCAGCCACACCAAGCGCGATGCGCGCACCGACCTGACCGGAAAGCGTGCGCTGCTGACCGGAGGCCGGGCCAAGATTGGCATGTACATTGCCCTGAGGCTGCTGCGCGACGGTGCGCACACCACCATCACCACCCGCTTCCCGAAGGACGCGGCCCGGCGCTTCGCCGCCATGGAGGACTCAGCGGACTGGCTGCACCGGCTGCGCATTGTCGGCATCGACCTGCGCGACCCGGCCCAGGTGATCTCGCTGGCCGATTCAGTGGCCGACGCCGGCCCCCTGGACATCCTGATTAACAATGCCGCCCAGACGGTCCGGCGCTCTTCCAACGCGTACCAGCCGCTGGTGGATGCCGAACTCGAGGCCCTGCCGGCCGGCGACATGCCGGAACTGGTCACCTTCGGCCATACCCACAACGCGCACCCAACCGCGCTGGCCGGTTCCATCGCCGAACATCCGGTTCTTGCCGGCGACGCAGTCACCTCCCTGGCCCTGACCGCCGGATCATCGTCGCTGGAGAAGCTTGGCGCCGGAACCGCGATCGATGCCGGCGGCCTGGTGCCGGACACGGCGCCCATCAACAGCTGGACCCAGGTGGTGGACCAAGTGGAGCCGCTGGAAATGCTGGAAGTGCAGCTCTGCAACGTCACCGCCCCGTTCCTGCTGGTCAACCGGCTGCGCCCGGCGATGGCAGCCTCCGCGGCGCGCCGCAAGTACATCGTCAACGTTTCCGCCATGGAAGGGCAGTTCTCGCGCCGGTACAAGGGCCCCGGGCACCCGCACACGAACATGGCCAAGGCATCCCTGAACATGCTCACCCGCACCAGTGCCGGGGAAATGCTGGAAGCCGACGGCATCCTGATGACGGCGGTGGACACGGGCTGGATCACTGACGAGCGGCCGCACCCCACCAAGGTGCGTCTGGCCGAGGAGGGCTTCCACGCTCCCCTGGACCTGGTGGACGGTGCCGCCCGCGTCTACGACCCCATCGTGATGGGCGAAGCCGGCGAGGACCAGTTTGGTGTTTTCCTGAAGGATTACAAGCCGTCGCCCTGGTAGGCCGGCGCCGCGCTCCGCAGCCGGAAGCGGGAGACCGCCTTCCTGATTTCGGAAATCCACAGCACGGTTGATCCCACGCCCAGGGCCAGGAACCACTGGCCCGAGGTGAGGTCGGTGGTGTCGAACAGTCCCTGCAGCACGCCCAGCTGCACCACCAGGACCTGGAGCACGACGACGGCGGCCAGCGACACCCAGACCGCACGGTTGGTGAAGGTGCGCAGCGAGAAGACGCTGCCGGTCGAGGACCGGACGTTGAGCAGGTTGAAGGCCTGGTAGAACACAAAAGTGGTGAAAGCCAGCGTGGTGGCGAACAGCGGATCCCCCGCGCTCTGCGGATACATTTGCGGGGCCAGGTACAGGACGGAGCACGTTCCCACGGCCATGACCACGCCCATGGTCAGGATCCGCAGGATGCGCTGTCCGGTCAGCAGCGGTTCCCTGGCCGGGCGCGGCCGCTGTTTCATCAGGTCGGGATCGGCGGGGTCCACGCCAAGAGCAAGGGCCGGCGGGCCGTCCATGATGATGTTGACCCACAGGATCTGCAGTGCTGTGAAGGGCGCTCCCCCGGCCAGGCCGAACGCCGCGGCCGCCAGGAAGATCAGCACGAAACCCCAGGCCGTGGTGAGCTGGAAGCTGACGAACTTCAGGATGTTCGCGTAAATCCCGCGGCCCTCCTGGACCGCGGTGACAATAGTGGCGAAATTGTCATCGGTCAGGATCATCTTGGCCGCACCCTTGGACACGTCGGTGCCGGTGATTCCCATGGCAATGCCAATGTTGGCCCGTTTCAGGGCCGGGGCGTCGTTCACGCCGTCGCCGGTCATGGCCACCACGGCGCCGTCGGCCTGCAGCGCCTCGACCATCCGGATCTTGTGCTCGGGCGAAACCCTGGCGAGCACCCCGTAGCCGGGGGCACGCCGCTGCAGCTCCGCATCGTCCATGGTGTCCAGTTCCGCCCCGGAAACCGCAGCACCCCTGATGCCGAGGTCGCCGGCGATGGCGGAAGCAGTCACCAAGTGGTCACCGGTAATCATGTGCACACTGATACCGGCCCCGCGGGCCCGGGTAATCGCTTCGGCAGCTTCAGGCCGGGGCGGATCCATGATGCCTGCCACCGCGTAGAACACCAGCCCGTTGATACTGTCCCGCAGCTGATCAGGGTCCGACGGCAGGCTGGTGCCGGCCGGCCGGCCCGCAACCGCCATCGTCCGCAGCCCCTGCTTGGCCAGAGCGTCCACCTCAGCGGCGATGCGTTCACGGTCGCCGGGCTCCAGCGGACGCTGTCCTTCAGCCGTGGCCAGGAACTCCGACCGCTGCAGCAGCACGCCCGGCGCACCCTTGGCGTAGCAGACGACGGCGTCAGGCACGCTATCGATGGATCCCTCCTCGTCCTCCGGGAGGCGGTGGAACGTGGCCATGAACTTGTATTCGGAGTCGAACGGAACTTCCGCAATACGGGGGTGTGATGCCCGCGCTCCCCCGGCGTCGATGCCGCCCTTCTCAGCCAGCACCACCAGGGCGCCTTCGGTGGGGTCCCCAGTCAAGACACCGTCCTGTACCGATGCGTCGTTGCACAGGGCAAAGCCGAGCAGAGCCCGGGTCAGCACCGGAGAGGGTCGGCCGTCAGCACTGAGCACGCTGCCCTCCGTGGAATAGCCTGAACCCGAGACCCGGAACACGCGGCCGGACGCGGTGATCACACGGCGGACCGTCATCTCGTTCAGGGTCAGTGTTCCGGTTTTGTCGGTGCAGATCTGCGATGTGCTGCCCAGGGTTTCCACCGCCGCGAGCTGCTTGATGATCGCTCCGCGGGCCGCCAGCCGGGAAGCTCCCATGGCCAGCGTAAACGCCACCACCGCGGTGAGCCCCTCCGGGATGGTGGCCACGGCCAGGGACACAGCTGTCAGGAACAGGTCCTCCCAGCTGTCGCCGCGCAGCAGCCCCAGGACGAAGACCACGGCCACCACCACGAGGGCGACATAGGTCAGCAGCCGCGCCAGCTGGTCGATACTGCGCTGAAGAGTGGTCTTTTCCTCCACCGTTGAGCCCAGCAGGTGCGCAATCCGGCCAATCTGGGTGTTCATCCCCGTGCCGGTGACCAGCAGCACCGCCCGGCCGCGGCTGACGTCGGTGTCCATGTAGAGCATGTTGGCGCGGTCCGCCACGGGAAGGGCCGGATCATCCAGGACTGCGGTGTTCTTGCTGACGGGCTGGGACTCTCCGGTCAGGGCCGCTTCGGCCACCTGCAGGCGCACAGCCTCGATCAGCCGGCCGTCGGCCGGAACAGTGTCCCCGGCTTCCAGGAGGACCACGTCACCGGGGACCAGTTCGGACCGCGGAATGTCCATGATCTGCCCGCCGCGGCGTACGGTGGCGACGGATACCGACGTGCTCCGCAGCGCCTCCAGACTGTTTTCCGCGCGTTGTTCCTGGACATAGTTCAGGACGGTGTTCAGGATGATGACCGCAAGGATGACCACCGGCGTTTCCCACTCCCGCGATACCACGGCGCTGATGACCGCGGCGGTAATCAGCACCAGAATCAGCCGGTCCGCCAGGAGCGCGAGGATCTTCCGCCAAGCCGGAACCTTCCGGCCGGCGCTGAGCTCGTTGGACCCGTACCGTTCCCTGCGCTGCAGGGCCTGATCGGCGGACAGTCCGGCGCCCGGAGGAACATCCAGCTCCGACGCGGTCTGGGAGGCTGTCAGGGTCCAGGGATGTTCCGGAATCCGGATGTGATCGTCCACGTGCATGGGGCGTTGCCTCGAGAAATAGGGGGTGTTCCTCACTCTAACAAAGCAGTTCTCAGGTGAAATCCCTCTAAGACACAAACCGGTATGGGCAGGCCATATGTGTCACGTCGGCGCCGGGTCAGTGCAGTGTCCGGTCTTCGCTGGTCCCCGGCGGCCACCCTGCCGGCAGAAATTCAGGTGTCCGCGGTGGGTGGAAATGCAGGCGTCCCTGTTTGGCGGGAATTCAATAGTGCGGCATGGTTGAACCCGTGAACAGCATTTCCCCGCGCAGCGCCGGCACCGCCATGCTGCCCGGCCTTATCGCCGCAGCAGCGGCCGTCCTGCCCGCGTTCCTCCTGCACTGGATCTTTCCCTGGCTTCCCGTCCTGACGGCGGCGGTGCTTCTCGGGCTCCTGGCCGCCAACGTCCCCGGCGCCTCCACGGCAGTCGCCGGCCCGCTGAAGCCCGGTTTGTCGAAGGCCGGAAAAACCCTCATGCGCGCCGGCATCGTGCTGTTGGGGCTCAAGGTGTCGCTGGTCGACATCGCCGGGTTGGGCTGGGTGGCGCTGGTCCTGATCGTGGCTTTGGTGGCGGCCGCTTTTGGCGGCACGTACCTGATCTGCCGGGCCTTCCGGCTGCCGGGCGATGAACCCCTGCTGATCGCTTCCGGCTTTTCGATCTGCGGTGTATCGGCCATCGGCGCGATTGCCGCCGCCCGAAGGGTCCGGCACGAGGACACCGTGGTGCCGATTGCCCTGGTGACTTTGTGCGGCACCCTCGCGATCGGGGTGCTGCCGCTCCTGTCCTCGCTCATGGGCCTGCCGGCGGAAACGTTCGGCATCTGGACCGGTGCCTCCGTCCACGACGTCGGGCAGGTTGTGGCCACGGCCCAAACCGCCGGGACAGCGGCACTCGCAGCCGCCGTCGTCGTCAAGCTCGCCCGGGTGGTCCTGCTGGCGCCGGCGGCAGCCTTGGCCGGCCTCGTGGACCGCAAGGCCGCCCGCGGAGAGGAAGGGGCCGGGAAGCTCCCGCCGCTGGTCCCCCTGTTCGTGCTCGGATTTCTGGCCCTGATTGTTGTCCGCACCACCGGGGTGCTCCCGGAAAGCGTCCTGTCAGCGGCAGCTGTGGTGCAGGAGATCCTCTTTGCGGCATCGCTTTTCGCCCTCGGGGCGGGAGTGCGGTTCCGGATGCTGTTCGCATCCGGTGTCCGTGCGGTGGCCGCCGCTCTGGCCTCCTGGTTCCTCATCGGCAGCTTGGGCCTGGCTCTCGCACTCTTCCTGTCCCGGTAGCCCTTCCCGGCTGGGCAGCACTCCTGCCCCGGCAGCCTCTCCTCATCCTCGGGTCCGGCCGGAGGCGGAAGATGATTGAATGCGGAAGATGATTGAATGATGGAGTGTCGAACCAGAATCTGCGCCGTGAAGAAGCCGCCGCCCGCTCCGCCATCATCTCCGTTGACGCCTACGACGTCGAACTCGATCTGAGAACCGCCGAAGATCCGGACGCCGCGGGATTCCGATCCCGCAGCACCATCGGTTTCACCTGCACCGAGGCCGGAGCCGAGACGTTCCTCGACTTCATCCACGGCGGCGTAACGTCAGTGGTCCTGAACGGCAGGGAGCTGCCGCTCGAGAGCACCGTGGACGGTTCCCGCATCCACCTTCCCGGCCTGGAACTCGTTAATGTCGTCACCGTGGACGGCACCGCTCTCTACAGCCGCAGCGGCGAGGGAATGCACCGGTTCACCGATCCTGCGGATTCGCGCACCTACCTCTACACCCAGTACGAACCTGCCGACGCGCGGAGGGTCTTTGCGAACTTTGAGCAACCGGACCTCAAGGCCAGCTTCACGTTCCACGTCACGGCGCCATCGGACTGGGAAGTCGCCTCCAACGCGGTGGCAACCAACCGCACGGACCTCGGAAACGCACTGAGCCGGTGGGACTTCGCCCCCACGCAGCGCATCTCCACCTACATCACCACTGTGCTGGCCGGGCCGTACTTCAGGGCGTCGGACTCCTGGTCCGGCACCATGGACGACGGCTCGGTCCTGGAGATACCCCTGGCCGCCTACTGCCGCGCATCGCTCGCGGAGCACTTCGATCCGGAGAACATCTTCGACATCACCAAGCGCGGCCTGGACTACTTCCACACACTGTTTGCGTACCCGTACCCCTTCGGCAAATACGATTCCGCGTTTGTGCCGGAATACAACCTCGGCGCGATGGAGAATCCCGGCCTGGTGACCTTCACCGAAGCCTACGTTTTCCGGTCCAAGGCCACGGAAGCCCAGTACGAAGCACGGGCGAACACGATCCTGCACGAGATGGCGCACATGTGGTTCGGGGACCTGGTCACGATGGCATGGTGGGATGACCTGTGGCTGAAGGAGTCCTTTGCCGACTACATGGGCGCCCTGGCCGTGGACAAAGCCACTGACTTCACCAACTCCTGGGTATCCTTCGCGAACCGGCGCAAGGCCTGGGCTTATGTCCAGGACCAGCTCCCCACCACGCATCCGATTGTCGCCGACATCACCGACCTCGAAGCCGCAAAGCAGAACTTTGACGGCATCACCTATGCCAAGGGCGCTTCAGTGCTCAAGCAGCTGGTTGCCTACGTGGGCTTCGACGCCTTCATCGAGGCATCCCGCGGCTACTTCCGCGATCATGCCTTCGGCAACACCACCCTCGCTGACCTCCTCGGCGCGCTGAGCGCCGCATCGGGACGGGACATGGCGGCGTGGTCCCGCCTGTGGCTGCAGACGGCCGGCGTACCGGCGCTCACTCCGCTGGTGGAAACGGACGACGACGGCGTCTACACCTCGGTGACGATCGTCCAGGACGCGCCGGATCCCGTCAGCGGCGAGCAGGTTCCGCGTCCGCACCGCCTCCGCATCGGACTGTACAACCCGGACAGCACCGGCGCTGCCCTGGTGCGCACCGGAAGCGTGGAGATCGACGTCGTTGGCTCCCGGACAGAGGTTCCCGAGCTTGTGGGAACCGCCCGGCCCGCACTGCTGCTGCTCAATGACGAGGACCTGACATACGCCAAGATCCGCTTCGACAACGAGTCCCTGCAAACCCTGCTGCATTACCTGGGCCGGATGCCCGATCCGCTGGCCCGTGCCGTGTGTTTCTCGGCCCTGTGGAACAGCGTCCGCGACGGAGCCCTCAGCGCCCAGGACTATGTACGGCTCATCGTGCATGCCGCACCGTTGGAAACCGGTGCCGGTGTGCTGCAGGTCGTTCTGGACAACGCAGGGTTTGCCGTGGAGCGCTTCGCCCCGGCTGAACGGCGTGACGGACTGCGCGAAAGCTTGTACTCCCTGGTGGTTGAACAGCTCCATTCCGCCGAGCCCGGCAGCGACCGGCAGCTGATCTGGGCCCGCACTGCCGCCGCGCTGGGCCGCCGCAGCACCTCGCACGCAGACCTGCTGCGCGGGCTGTTGGAGGGTACAGCTCAGGTTCCGGGCTTGGTGGTTGATTCGGATCTGCGCTGGCTGCTGTGGCAGGCGCTGGCGGCCACCGGAAATGCCACGCGCGCTGAGCTGGAGGCTGAAGCGGAACGGGACGCCACCGCTTCGGGCCGGGTGGGCTTTACCACCGCCGCGGCTGCCTTCCCGGACCCTGCCGTCAAGGCGGCGGCATGGCAGGAAGCAGTCCGTTCAGAGGACCTGTCCAATCAGCTGCTCACCGCCACCATTAACGGATTCACCATGGGCAGCACCGAACTGCTGTCCGTCTTCTCCGCAGACTATTTCGCGTCCCTGACCCTGGTGTGGCGTTCACGCAGCATCGAGCTGGCCAGCCGCGTTGTTGCGGGCCTTTTCCCCGGGGCACAGGATCTGCCCCCGCACATGGTTCCGGCCGACCACCCGGTCCTGGTGGCAAGCATGGACTGGTTGGAAGCAAATCCCGAGGCTCCTGCGGCCCTGCGCCGGATTATCCTGGAGCAGCAGGACCAGCTGCTGCGGGCGCTCCGGGCACAGGCCGCGGGAAGGTAGCAGGCCGCCGGAAGGTAGCAGAGCGGCCGGAAGGTAGCCGAGCCGACGGGAAGGCAGCAGAGCCGACGGGCGCCGACGGGCGGCGGGCCAGCATGCGGGAAGGTCAGCGTCGGGACTTCCCGCATGCCAGGGGCCTAAGGCCAGCGGTCCCTCTTGGCGACCGTCAGCAGCACGGCTGAGTCCTCCACAGCCTCCACCGAGTGGCGGGCCTGCGGCACGATCAGCAGATCTCCCGCCGATCCCTCCCAGGAATCGCCCTCCGAATGGAGCAGGACACGGCCCTTCAGGACGAAGACCGTCGCCTCGCCCGGGTTTTCGTGCTCATCCAGGATGACCCCGGCGTTCAGCGCGATGAGCGTTTGCCGGAGCACGTGTTCGTGGCCGCCGTACACCGTCTGGGCGCTGCGGCCGCTTGACGCGCCTCCGGCGATTTGCAGCTGGTTCCGCACCAAGGCGGTCAGGGACTTTTTTTCCATGGTCGGCAGTCTACGCGGGCAGCCAGGGGCCGGTGCCATGAACCGCCGCTCCTGTCCGCAGAGCAGCCCATTACCGGCACGCCCCGGGCAGGCACCGCCGGATGCGCCGGCCATACCCGCCGGGGCATCCGGCGGCGGAACGCTAGGGAACCCGGTTGAGCCATTCGGCGGTGCCGAATTTCTCGGCGA
Organism: Arthrobacter gandavensis; assembly: GCF_009192735.1. Lineage (GTDB taxonomy): Bacteria > Actinomycetota > Actinomycetes > Actinomycetales > Micrococcaceae > Arthrobacter_B > Arthrobacter_B citreus. Next base: position 505,577 of record NZ_VTFU01000001.1, on the reverse strand, counting down.
CCTTGGTTTCCGCCTTGGCCGTTTCCTCTTCGGAAATGCCGGCGGTTACGGCGCCGTAACGGGCGGCGAAGGTCTCCGTCATGGTGGCGATGATTTCTTCCCGGGTCAGCCCGGTTTGACGGCGCAGCGGATCAACGCGCTTCTTGGCGCTGGTGGTTCCCTTGTCGGACAGCTTTTCCTTGCCGATCCTCAGGACCTCCAGCATCTTGTCAGCATCAATGTCGTAGGACATGGTGACGTGGTGCAGCATGCCGCCGTTGCTGAAGCGCTTCTGTGCGGCGCCGCCAATCTTCCCCTGGTCCGTGGCAATGTCATTGAGCGGCTGGTACCAGGCCTTGATGCCCAGTTTTTCCAGTGACTCCATCACCCACGCATCCAGGAACGGGTAGGACTCAGCGAAGCTGAGCCCGTCCACCAGGGATTGCGGGACGTATATCGAATAGGTAATCGCGTTGCCGTGTTCCATGAACATGGCTCCGCCGCCGCTGATGCGCCGCACCACCGTCACGCCGTGCTTCCGGGCACCCTCCGCATCCACTTCGTTGCGGAGCGACTGGAAACTGCCAATCACCACTGACGGTGTTTCCCATTCCCAGAAGCGCAGGGTGGGATTGCGCCTGCCGGAACCCACCTCTTCGGCGAGGACTTCATCCATGGCCACGTGCATCGGCGTGGACAGTGGCGTGGGAGGGATGATCTCCCACTGGTGGTCGTTCCAGCCCGTGGCCTTCGCCAGTGCCCGGCGGACGGCCGTGGCGATGGCCTCCGGCGAGAAACCAAACAGCACGGCGTCGGACGGCAGGTTCCGCCGCACGGCCTCGGCAATGTCCACCCCGGTGGCATCTTCCGGCAGTCCTTCGAGCGCCTGGTTGATGTTCAGCAGGGCATCATCCGGCTCGAGGAAGAAGTCACCGCTGAGCGAAACGTTGGACAGTTTCCCGTCCCGGACGTCCAGGTCCACAACCACCAGTTTGCCGCCGGCCACCTTGAACTCTCCGTGACGGCGGCCGTTGTCCTGCTCTGTGCTGCTGCTCATTCAATTTCCTTGTCCACAAGTAAAAAGGCCCGCCCGGATATCCGGGCGGGCCTTCCTAGTCTAGAAGCTCTGCTGTTCTTTACGAACGGATTACTTCTTGGCGCCGAAGCCCTTGAAGCGTGCGTTGAAGCGCTCGACACGGCCGGCGGAGTCCATGATGCGCTGCTTGCCCGTGTAGAACGGGTGCGATGCGGAGGAGATTTCCACCTCGATGAGGGGGTAGGTGTTGCCGTCTTCCCACTCGATCGTCTTGGCGGAAGTAGCCGTGGAGTTGGTCAGGAAGGAGGTGTCGGACGCGAGATCGCGGAACACAACCGGGCCATACTTGGGGTGGATATCAGACTTCAATGTATTACCTTCTTTTGGTGCCTGGATTTTGCCAGGCACTGGTGGGTGAAAGCTTGGATTGTCCCCATGGACCGCGGGTTGAGCACTTTCCACGGGGATCAGCAATTCAGCATACCGCATTCCGGGGTGCGGGTTAAAGCCGCGGACGCGACGGCGTAGGTTCCGCAGGGCCCGTCACTGTGCCCAGCTGCTGTTGACCGCAGTGATGCTGGAGGTGATGCCCCGGGCGCGCCCGGTGAGTTCAAACCGCACCGGCCGGTAATAGTCGTCCAGCCACAGCGTCAGTCCCGTGGGCATCATGTCATCAGTGTTGGCGTCCTCCAGCCGGACACCGCTGATCTTGGTTCTGGCGGCGCCGTTAAGCACGGCCGCGTAGTCCACGCTCAGTGGCGCGGATCCAGTGAGCAGTTCGGCCACCCGTTCCGGGTTCACGGTCAGTTCCGCCGCTGAGGCCAGCACCGCCGCATAGGCTTCCTCCGGAGTGCCGCCGGGAACCGCGGCGATCCGCCCGCTTCCGGTGTCGACGCTGCCGCCGGCGGCGCCCGCGGTGATCTGCAGATCAAGGTCCTCGTTGGCCAGCGTCATGGAGAACTCAGGTGCGGTGGTGAATTCCACCGTGTGCGTGCCCGGCGGGAGCCAGCTGGACGCCGTTTCCAAGGTTTGGGTTGCTCCGCCTCCGGCGGTCATGGCGGCGCGTACGCATGCTGCGGCCTCTTCCGCCGGCAGGGGCGCCACATCCCGCCTCAGCAGGAACTGGCAGGCGTCCTGGACCGGCTGTGCCATGCCTGCCTGGCTGCCGCTGACACCCACCTTCATGGGTTCCGGTGTTGGCGGCGGTTCCGGGCTTGGTGTGGCCGGCGCATCAGGTGTGGGCACAACCGGGCGTGGTGTGGGTGCCTGTGGGATAGAGGCGGGACTGGTGACGCTTTCCCGTGCGTTCAGCTGCTCCGCCGTGGGTCCGCAGGCAGCCATGGAAAGCATCACCACGCCGGCCAATGCCGCGGCGGCTGCCCGGACGGCCTTCCGGGCAGGCCGGGAACCGGTCCGGAAATCCGCACCGGACAAAGGCCGGCTCGGCGGATTCCGGCTGTGACGTGTTCGCATGGCGGCCCCAGAACGATATGCGGAGGATTAGCAGTGACGCCGCAAGTGTTGCACTAAACCCAGCCGAGGGTAAGGGAACTCCGCCGGTTGTTGAAATCCGGAGGCCAGTTGCCTGCAGGCCTGAGTTTCAGCGCGCCCGGCTGGCATCAGGAGCAGTTGAAGAGGTTACCGCCTTCGGCCTGGTCCGATACGGACTTGCCCTGCACCCACACCGTAACGGTCTTACCGCCGCCAATGTACCGGCTGTTCACTTCATCCCGTCCCCGCAGCTTGAGCATCGGCATTGATGAACAGGTCCATCCCGGGGACAACGTCACGTCATTATTGCTGTCCGCAAGATTGGCGAGGACCTTGAATTCGGGGTCTGCAAGGTTAATCTCGAGTTCCCACTCCACATCCTGGTCCCCGGAAGGGCTCTCCACGGTGGCATAGAGGTTGTAACTGTCGATGTCCGGGTAGCCCCAGGCATCGACGCGGATGTCCTTTACCTCGCAGGTCTTGGCCCCTGTCGGGTCGTTGAGGACCGTGCAGTTCGCCAACGGCTTTTCCACGGGGAAGGTATAGGACCACGTTGCCGGAACACCCCAGGTTCCGACCGTGACGGCTATCCCGGCAACCTCAGCCGGAGTGTAGGCCGGAACGGTTACGGTCATTGATTCACCGGTCCCTGTTGCCACCGGCGCCCTTCCGCTGGTCAAGGCCTCGCCGCGCGCTCCGTACAGGGTCAGTTCGAGATCCCGTCCGCCGCATGCCGCTCCCAGCCCCGACACCGTAACCGTGGTGACTTTTCCGGTGGCGGCAGTCTCGTGGGTTGCCTGCACGGATTCAGTGCACCTGTCCGCAACAGAGACGCTCGTGAAGTTCGCCGGCTCCAGGGGAAGCCGGGCAGCTGCACCCGGGGCCGCCGTCAAAGCAGGGAGCATCGCCAGCACGGCAAGGACTGCCGCTAACAACAGCGGCCCGAACCGGGACTTCGCTGCAGCCGGGCGGTATCCGTTCACAGCAGTGCTCCTTTCATTTCATCGTCGACCGCCTGCGGGGACTCCGGGGGCAGGGTATCCTCCGGGGGCAAGGTATCCCCTGATGGGTCAGGTTTTTTCGAAGAATCGGCTCCGCTGGGCGCCGGCTCGGGCCAGAGGTAGATTGCCGCTGCGATGATCAGCAGCGAAGCCCAAACCCACGTGTTCCCCAGGCCGTACAGGATGCTGCCCAGCCCGGGGATGTGCACGGTGGCAATGCCCAGAATTTCCGAATTGTCCGGGTGCCACGGATCCAAGAAGTCGTTGTTGTCGCCCTGCAGGATCCAGCCGTCCGTGCCGTTGCCGCCGATGATCCGGTGGATCACCCTGGCGCCGCCGGCATCCGACGGCGTGTAGACCACAACATCGCCGACGGCGGGATCGCCGCAACGCGACCACACCAGGTCACCTGTGGCATAGGTGGGGTCCATGGAATGACCGGAAACGATCGTTAGGGTGCTGCATCCGCCCAACGACGAGGGCCAGAAGAGGTACCCCAGTCCTGCGAGGAGGGCAAGCACAATCAGGCTCTGCAAGAACGGCCGGAGCCGGCGTGCCCGTGGCACGCCGGCGAACGGCCGGTGACGGTGGATACGCACGGTCACCCTCCGCTAGGAGTTGATAACTACCGCAACGTTGCTGATGTCTTCGGCCGAAACATCCCGCAGCGGAACATTCAGAGAAGTGCCGGCGACTTTCCCGGTTGCTTCCTGGCCAAGGGCGTTCCCGCTGCTGTCAGTGACGGTCACCTTGTAGTCCAAGCCGTTGCAGGCGTCGGCAATGGACGTCAGGTTGAGGCTGGTCGCCTTGTATTCCCCGTCGGTGGCTACAAAGCTGCTCTCGAAATCAACGCCAATCGGCTGGCCCTCAGGCTGGCAGCTGGCGACGACTGTTGTCCCTGCGCCCAAGCTCCCGGTGCCCATGTTCAGCTGGGCTGCGGAAGCCAGGGTCAAACCGCCGATAGCGAGGACGGCGAGACCGAGAGCTGCGGCCTTGCGGGTCTTGTTCGACTTGTTGGTGTTGCTGTTGGTGTTGGTGTTGGCAGAAGTCACATTGTCCTCCATCATCGAGGCGCTCCCTTGGAACGCTCAATACACGAAACACATTTGTGGCTGCGCCGCACCGCGGCTGCCAACGGACCGGTCAGATTCCGGGTCCCCAGCCTGGCGCCGCATCGGGGCTTTCACCCATCGGTGCGATGCTCCGTACATATAGATAAGGGACCGGGCACTGCGCCTGCAAGGGATTTTGTGCGTGCTTTTTCTCACGCGCCTGCGGGCAACGAGCGCGGCGGGGGGGGCGCCTACCTGCTCTGAGCTGGCGGCCTGCACTCCCAAAAGGCCACGGCACTTGCAGCCGCTACGTTCAGGGAGTCAACTCCACCACTCATCGGGATGCGCACGGTGAGGTCGACGGCGGCAAGGGTGTCCACTGCCAGGCCGTCGCCCTCGGTGCCCAGCACCAGGGCCAGGCGCTCGTCCCGCCGGCCGCTCAGCCCGTCCAGGGTGATTGAATCCTCGGTCAGGGCAAGGGCGGCGGTAACAAAACCGGCGTCACGGAGGGCCTGGAGCTGGCCGGGCCACTCCGTCAGACGCACCCAGGGCACCTGGAAGACGGCGCCCATGCTGACCCGGATGGCCCTGCGGTACAGCGGGTCCGCGCAGCGGGGACTAACCAGGACCGCGTCCACCTGCAGTGCTGCGGCTGAGCGGAAGATGGCGCCAATGTTGGTGTGGTCCACAATGTCTTCGAGCACGGCCACCCGCCGTGCCGAGGCGAGCAGGGGCGCCAGCTCCAGCGGGGCCGGGCGTTCCATGGCCGCCAGTGCGCCGCGGTGCAGGTGGAAACCGGTGATTTCCTCCAGAATGTCTGCCGGTCCCACATAGGCGGGCACCTCCGGATACCGGTCCAGAAGATCCTGGAGATCCGGAATCCACTTTTCAGCAAGGAAAAAGGACCGGGGCCGGTGCCCCGCGTCCAGCGCCCGGCGAAGCACTTTCGAGGACTCGGCAATGTACATGCCTTCCTCGGGCTCTCGCCGGCGCCGCAGGGCGGTGTCTGTCAGGCCGGTGTAGTCAGCCACGCGCGGGTCGGCCGCTGAAGTTAAAGGGTGAAGGGTCACTTAGAACACCATATTCCACAGGGCGAGCAGTCCGAGCAGCACAATGACGGTCCGCAGCACCACCGGGGAGAGCCTGCGGCCGACGGCGGCACCCAGGAACCCTCCGATCAGTGAGCTGACCGCAATGAGCGCCACCACGGGCCACACGATCCGGTCAAAGGCAAAAATCAGGTAGGAAACCGCGGCAACAATGTTCACGCCCAGCACCAGGATGTTCTTCATCGCATTGGCATTCTGGATGCTGCCGTGCAGGAAAATGCCCAGGATCCCCACCAGCAGGATTCCCTGCGCCGCGACAAAGTAGCCTCCGTAGACCCCGGCCAGGTAGATCAGGATGACAAGAATCACACTCTGGCGGCGGGGCGGCTTGGCCGGAACCGCCGGCATTGCCGGTCCTCCCGCCACCGCGGGCACCTGCCCTGGCAGTTCCGCCCGCCGGCGAACCCAAGCCTGGAGTTTCGGCTGGAAAACAACAAACAGCAGCGCCACCACAACCAGGTACGGAGCCACGGTGCCGAAGACGGACTCCGGCAGGTGGAGCAGCAGCGCAGCACCGGTGATGCCGCCCAGGACGGAGGCCGGCAGCAATTTCAGCAGGGTGGTTTTAAGTCCGGCCAGTTCCCTGCGGTACCCCCAGGAACCGGCAAGGTTCCCGGCGATCAGCCCCATGGCATTGGAGATGGTGGCGGCCACCGGGGCATAGCCCAGCGCTACGAGAACAGGGAAGGTTACCAGCGTGCCGGAGCCGACGACGGCGTTGATCGTTCCCGCTCACAGTCCGGCGACCAATACCAGGGCGCCATGGAACAGGTCCACCGGGATGTTCTGTCAGGCGGAGGTCAGCGGCGTGCAGTGGCGGACCAGCGTCCGCCGTCGTGCTGCACGTCAAGCGCCAGGTCGAAGGCCGCGCTGAGGTTTTCTTCGGTGAAGACGCCCTCGATCGGCCCGGATGCAACCACTCCGCCGTCGCGCAGCAGCAGGGCATGCGTGAAGCCCGGCGGCACTTCTTCCAGGTGGTGGGTAACCAGGACCATCGCGGGAGCTTCCTCGTCGCGGGCCAGGTCGGCCAGACGGGCGACCAGGTCCTCGCGGCCGGCAAGGTCCAGTCCGGCGGCGGGCTCGTCCAGCAACAGCAGTTCCGGGTCGGTCATCAGGGCACGGGCAATCTGCACCCGCTTGCGTTCTCCCTCGCTGAGGGACGCAAAGCTGCGGTTCATGAAGGTGGACATGCCCCAATCGTGGAGCAGTCGGAAGGCACGGCGCTCGTCGAGCTTCTCGTACTTTTCGCGCCACCGGCCGGTCATTCCGTAGGAGGCGGTGAGGACCACGTTGAGCACGGTTTCGTGTTCCGGAATCTGGTTTGCGAGGGCCGCCGAAGCCAGGCCGATCCGCGGGCGCAGTTCAAAAACGTCAACGGCTCCGAGGACTTCCTCAAGGATTCCGGCGACGCCGCGGGTGGGGTGCATGCGGCCGCCGGCGATCTGCAGCAGAGTGGTTTTCCCCGCGCCGTTGGGTCCCATGATGACCCAGCGCTCCCCCTCCTTGACCTGCCAGTCAACGGCATCCAACAGGGTCTTGCCGCCGCGAACGACACTCACGGCGGCAAATTCAAGAACATCACTCATAGCACTAGACATTAGGCTAAAGAAAGGGCCGATGGCTAAACGCGGCGCCGCGGCGTTCCGGACACTTACTCTGTCCGGGCTGCCCCGGTGGGCAGCGCCAGGCCCGCAGCTCCAACCTTCCTCCCTAAGAAACGGATAGCGATGCCCGCCCAGAACACCCCGGAAAGCCCTGTCTCCGCCCAGCCCGGTCCCCTGCCGGAATACGGCGTGGTCAGCTACGGCCGGACCCTGCCCGACGCCTGCCTTTCCGCCGTCCAGCAGGCGGTGCGCACGGTGGGCGGCAGCATCCTTGAATTGGAGAACGCAAGCGGTGACGGTTATGCGGTCACCAAGCTGGTGGTGGGGTACGACGGCGGAATCCAGACGCTGCGGATGGCGGTCACCGCGGCAGCGGCCGCCCTGGGAGATGCAGCCGAGGGCGCACAGACCGCCGTCGTGCCGTCGTCGCTGCTGGAGCCCGGCCGCAAACTGCTGGTCATGGATGTGGACTCCACACTGATCAAGCAGGAGGTCATCGAGCTGCTGGCGGCGCACGCCGGACGGGAGACGGAGGTGGCTGCCGTCACCGAGGCGGCGATGCGCGGCGAGCTCGACTTCACCCAGAGCCTCCACCAGCGTGTTCGGGCGCTGGCCGGCCTGCCGGTCTCCGTGATCGATGAAGTGGGGGCGCGCATCGAACTGTCCGACGGTGCGGAGGCGCTGGTCAAGGAGTTCCTCGCAGCCGGGCACGCAGTGGCGGTGGTCTCCGGCGGCTTCAGCCAGGTGCTGGATCCGCTGGCCGCGCGCCTGCAGCTGACCCATGCCAGGGCCAACCTGCTGGGCATTGCCGACGGGGTGTTGACGGGCACCGTGGAGGGCCCCGTGGTGGACCGCGCCGCCAAGGCCCGGGCGCTGCGCGAGTGGGCCGCGGGACTGGGCATCGAGGAACGCCACACCATTGCCGTGGGCGACGGCGCCAATGACCTGGACATGCTTGCGGCGGCCGCACTGGGCGTGGCGTTCAACGCCAAGCCGGCAGTGCAGGCCGCCGCTGATGCCGTGCTGAACCTGCCCAACCTGGACGTGGTGCAGCACTTCGTGAAGCTGTAGGCCCCCGGTTGGCCCGTCCGGCGCACCGGGCGGGCCAGCCGGCGGGAGCCAGCTGTAAGGAGCCAGCCGGCAGGCTAGCCGGCGGCTCCGAGGTAATCCGCGCCGCCCACGTATTCGGTGTGGCCGGACGGTACGTCTGCGGTGGCCATCCGGGCCACTTCGGCGCCGAACTCCTGCACGGAGTACAGCCGGCCCGCCTCGACCCGGCGGGCTTCAATGGCCCCGGGATTGGCGCGGTCCAGCAATGTTGCCGTGACGGTGCCTTCGATCATGTCTCCGGAGACCACCACCAAGGTGATGCCCTTGGCTTCCAGCTGCGGCAGCATGTCCCGCAGCGCATCCTCGCCGGCCCGCTTGCTGCGCGCCACCGGCTCGTATTCGGGCATGGTGGGCACAGTGGTGATGAAGTGCGCCTGGTGGCTGGTCACAAAAACCACGCGTGATCCGGCCGGCATGACCTCAAGGGCCGCGGTGAGCATGTTGACCTGCGCGTCACGGTTGAGCTTCAGCGCATAGTCTTCCTCGACGCCGGTTTCCATTCCGCCCGAGGCGTTCAGCACCAGGACATCCAGGCCGCCGAAATTCTCAGTGGCGGCGGCAATCAGGGCCGCCGGACCCTCGGCGGACGTCAGGTCCGCGCCGACGGCAACGGCCCGGCCGCCGTCGTTCTCAATGCCGGCAACCACCTTGTTGGCCCGGGGGGCCTTCTGCCGGTAATTGACCACCACGCCGGCCCCCTCGGCAGCCAGGTATTTGGCCACCTCGGCTCCGATGCCGCGTGAGGATCCGGTGACGATGGCAGCTTTGCCGTCCAGCAGGCCCATAGTGCTCCTTCGTGAAGTTTTGTGGAGAGTATCCAACTTTTGTACGCAACTTATCCCATCCTGCCAGTCCCCCGGGCTCCGCGGAGTAGTGGAAACCTCCAAGGAAACCCCGGGGGATGTTGGCTGCGGGGGAAGGGTGGCTAGTGGCCCATTCCCAGTCCGCCGTCCACGGGAATCACGGCACCGGAGATGTACGCGGCCTCCGGGCTTGCAATCCAGCGGACAACGCCGGCAACTTCCTCCGGCTCGGCGAACCGCTTGGCCGGAATGGAGGACAGATAGCTCTTTTGCGTTTCCTCCGGCAGGGCGCGGGTCATGTCCGTGTTGATGAAGCCTGGAGCAACAACGTTGGCGGTGATGTTCCGCGAGCCGAGCTCCCGGGTCAGGGAGCGGGCGATGCCCACCAGGCCCGCCTTGGACGCCGCGTAGTTGATCTGGCCGGGTGAGCCGTACAGGCCAACCACGGACGAGATCAGGACAACCCGGCCGCGGCGCAGCTTGATCATGCCCTTGGAAGCACGCTTGATGACCCGGAAGGCTCCGGTGAGGTTGGTGTCCACCACGTCGGTGAAGTCGTCCTCACTCATCCGCAGCAGCAGGGTGTCACGGGTGATGCCGGCATTGGCCACCAGGACCTCCACGGGTCCGTGAGCTGCCTCAACTTCGGTGAAGGCGGCGTCAACGGAGGCCATGTCGGTGACATCGGCCTTGACCCCAAGGATGCCCTCGGGAACTTCCCCGCTGCGGTAGGTAATGGCTACCCGGTCGCCGTTGGCCAGGAAGGCCTGGGCAATGGCCAGGCCGATGCCGCGGTTGCCGCCGGTAACCAAGACGCTGCGGCCGGTTGACGGCTCGGTGGTGTTGTTCTGCACAGATTTCCTCCGCTGGAAATGGGGGTTGGATGAACTCGATCCTAGCTAAGCCCGGATCGAACTTCACCATCACAGGTTCCAGTGAGAGAATGGGACAATCTGTTTGGGAGAGTGATGAATAAGGAATCCAGCCGCGGCACTCCGATCCCCCGGATCACGGACGCCCGCACGGCGCACACCGATGAGATGCGCGCACGCATGATCAAATACTCGGTGTCGATGGGCATCCGCATCGTGTGCCTGGGCCTGCTGTTCGTGGTCCACGGCTGGCTGCTGTGGGTGGTTGTCGCCGGGGCCGTTGTCCTCCCGTACTTCGCCGTCATTATTGCCAATGCCGGTTCGGACACACGCAACATGACGGCATCGGAATCCATGATCGACTCACTCCCGGCACCGGCGATTGAAGCGCCCCGGCCGCAGGAGTACCGGGAATCCCCGGAAACCACGCTGCTGCACGGCGAACTCGTTGATGACGAGCCAGCTGATGACCACAAGTCCGCCGACGGACACCACGAAGATAAGGCACCACCCACAGCATGAACCTTCTTGACCAGCTGGCACAAAGCACCGGCGCCCGCCCGCTCCCCGGATCCGACCCGTCGGGCCCGGATTCAGGTGCTCCAGCCGTGTGCTCCAGGAAGGGGTGCCGGCAACCGGCCGCCTGGCGGCTGCTGTGGAACAATCCCAGGATCCACACCCCCGAGCGCCGCAAGACATGGCTGGCGTGCGGCGGGCACCGCAGCTGGCTGGAGGAATACCTGCAGACGCGCGACCTCTGGAAGGAAACGCTCCCCCTGGATGGCGTGGATGCTGCACCGGCGCAGGATTCACCGGACACGCACCCCGGGAGCGCGTAAATGTACCGCTTCCTCTTCTCCAGCCGCTGGCTGGGATGGTTCGCCTTGGTATGCCTGATCTCGGCTGTCTGCACCACACTCGGCCTGTGGCAGCTGGACCGGCGCGACGCCATCCGCGAAGACATTGGCAATGTGGTCAACAACTACGACGCCGCACCGGTGCCCTTCACCGACGCTGCGGACCTGTTCGAGAACTATGATCCCGCCAAGGAATGGCTTCCGGTGGAGATGACCGGCGTCTACGACACCGACAACCAGCGCATCGTGCGGAACCGGCCCCTGAGCGGCCGGGCCGGGTACGAAGTGGTGGTTCCGCTGAATCTCCCTGACGGAACCACCGTTGTCATCAACCGCGGCTGGCTGCCCATCGGCAACAACGAAGCCGGCCGGCCTGACACTGTCCCGCCCGCCCCATCAGGGGAAGTCACCGTCGTCGCGCGCCTCAAGCCTGCCGAACCCACCCTGCAGCGCGGGGCGCCTGAAGGACAGCTGGCATCCATCGACCTTGCGAAGTACCAGGAGGAGGTCGGCTACGAGTTGGAGCAGGCCGCCTATGGGTTGATGGCCAGCGAAAATCCCCAGCCCTCAGTGGTTCCCGAGGCCGCACCTAAACCATCGGTGGATGAGGGACCGCACCTTTCCTACGCCATGCAGTGGTTCGCGTTTGGCGTCATGGTGTTCATCGGCCTGGGCTATGCGGCCTGGCAGGAAGCGCAGAACCGGCGCTACGCGGCCGAGGACGGGTATGACGACGAGGATTACGACGACGACGAAGAGGAAACGTACGCCGCCCACTCCGCGCCGGCACCCCGCCGCCGCCCGCGCAAGCAGCGCGGCAGCACCCAAGAGGATGAAGAGGACGCGCTGCTGGACGCACAGGGCTACTAGCCGGGGTTCCCTTTCACCCGGCTGGTAGCCTTTAGGCCGATTACTGGTACGAGACGAACCACGGTTTCGGGCTGACCTGCGTGAAGGTCTGCTCGGGAGTCAGCATGGGAGTGTCTTCGTCGTGGAAGTTCTTCCAGCCCGGCCAAATCTCCGGCTGCAGTCCGCTGCGCAGGACGTTCCATGTGTCCAGTTTCTGGCCTGGATCTCCATGTCCGTCCGCGTGCAGGCTGACTGCCAGTTCCGGATGGCTGACGTTGAGCTGACCGCGGTTCCGGATCATGGAGAGGTTGAACTGGTGAAGCATGAACACCTTTTGCGGGAGGACGTTGTCGCGGGTCAGATCCGCCAGCCAGGCGGAGACCTCGTTCACCTCTGCCGCGTCCACTGAACCGATTTGCTCCAAGTGGCGCTGTCCCGGCTCAATCCGCCATTCGGAGTCCAGTGCCAGGCCCACATGCGGAAGCTGCAGGAGCTCTTTGTAGCGGACCGCCTGGTCGAGGAAGCTGCTCAGCCCCGGCTGCAGGTCCAGCACCACGTAGACGCCGGCCTCACCGGCCGCGTCCACCCACGGCCGCAGCTCGTCAACCGGCGTTTCAGCAGAGTAGTTTCCGTCCTCTCCGGCTTCCGAGCTGGCCACTGTGGTGATGATCTCCAGGGCCGGGACCACCGGCTCTTCACTGTGGGGCTGGTACTGGGCCGCGGTATTCCGGGCCAGCTGAATCGCTTCCGCCGGCCCCTGCTCACCCAGCACACCCAGGCTGGGTCCGCTGGGATGACCGTAGAGCGCCACCATTCTCCGGCCGGGAAAAACCGTTTGTCCGCCGCCGGGCAACTCCGGTGCGTCCAGTGCGACGGCCGTTTGGGCACTGAAGTTCTCCGTCCCGCCAAACGCATCACCGACGGCGTAGATGCTGTCCCCGCGGTGACTGCGCAGGAGCTCGATTGTTGCCGCGTCAGCCCGGGGATCCGGGGTCCCGACCACGCGCACTTCCGCCCCCGCGGCACGCGCCGTGGCCACTGCGCCGGCTGATGCCGGGTCGGAGGTGGTCAGCACCACCGCATCGGAAGGATTTGACGACGGCTTGAAGTCGGGCAGCTCGCCTGTGGCTTCGGAGGGGGAAGAGGTTTCCGACGGGCGCGGGGAGGCGCTGCCCGACGGGGACGAACCGGCCGAGGGGGATGCATCGGGCACCGGGGAAGCGTCGGGCACCGGGGATGCGCCGGGATCCTGCAGCCCGGGAACCATCAGCCGCTCCCCCGCCGCCATGGCGGCAATTCCGGCTACAAGGCCTTCCTCGCCGACAGCGTCAGTACCGGTTGCAGCGGAACCGGCAGCATCGGTTTGGAGGCCGAGGACCGAGTCAAAGCCGGTGGCATCTGAGGGGCCGGGGACCTGTGTCCTTTCGCCCACGGTGTGCGGCCACCCGCTTTCCGGTGTTCCGTAGAGGATCACTGAAGTGGCGCCCAGCCGGTCCAGCTCACCGGCAACCAACTGTTCGCTGCCGGGCTCCGCAACGAGCAGCGGAATTCCCAGGCCGGCGGCGGCCGCTGCAGCCTGGCCGGTCAGTGCCAAGGTTTCGGGCGCCTGCGCTGCGGGTGCTGTCCCGGCAGACGGGGACGCCAGCACCACGGCTGACGGGCTGGACGAAAAGAAGGCGGCGCTGGCGGCCAGGGATGACTTAACCGCTCCCCCGTCGAAGACTTCCCTCGCTGCGGAATTATCACTCAGGCCCACTGATGGAACGTCCGGGGTGTCCGAACCCGTGCTGCCCGCCGGCGGCCCGGAACACCCGCCCAGCACAAGCCCCAGCGACAGGACTCCCACGGTCAGGCAGCGGCGAAACGGAAGGGAAGATAAGCGGGAAATAGCTGTGCCGTCCTTGGTACCGGGAACTGAACCTCAATCAGGTTCAAAACCTCCAGCTTACCGAGTCCCCGGGAACCGTTCAAAGCGCGCGGGCGAGGCGCGGGCAGCCCTTCAGCGCTGCCCTTCTCCTGCTTCGGTGCCGGGCCGAACCAGGCGCGGCACACCGAAAACTGTCTGCACGCCCGGCGAATAGAGCACCGACTCCGGCGGACCGGTCACTGGAAAACCGGCGGAAGGCAACAACCCATCGTCGAGAGAAGCAAGCCTCGCCGGGTGCAGCGGCCACGGACGATGCGAGTTGGGTACCAGCAGAGTCCGGCCGCCGATTCGGGCATGGGCACCGAAACGGGCAGTCAACTCAAGGGATAACGGGTCCGCGGCCTGCCGGCCAAAATCCGGCTCCACGTCGAAAGTGGAATGCCCCTGACCGCGGAACCTTGCGACGTCGTACCCATAGGTGGCATCCCCCGGCCGGTGCCGGGGCCGGCAGCGTGAGAAGACGTAAGGAATCCCCACCGAACGTGCCGCGAGGACAGCCGGGAGCCGGGAAGCGTCCAGCGAGATAAAGAGCACTCCCCGCGAACCGTCTGCACCCCGGGTATAGAGCCTCACGTTGACCTCGGTAAAGTCGCCTATCCAGGGAACGGGGACCGCACCGCCCAGCCTGGTTCGGTGCAGCCGGAAGCCGATGAGTCCCACCCAGGTGGAGCCGAGGAAGACGTCGGGCTCAACCAGCGGCGGCATGTACCGCTCAGCGTGGGAGGCGGGAAGGCGCCAGTGCAGGAAAACTGCCTCGGACCATGACTGCGTCACCAGTACGGGAGGAGAAACCACCGGACCGGCGGGCCAGGGATCAAGAGAACCGACAGTGGACCGGCGCATGGCCAAAAGTTACCACTGCCGCGGACGGTGCCAACCCCGAAACGGTGATTTGCCCGGCTAGCCGGTGACCCGCCGCACGTACTCGGACATGCCCGGCACGGTGAAGGAGACCTGGCCCAGGGACGGAGCGTAGATGATGCCCTTGCGGATCAGGGACCCCCGCGTCATTGTCATGGAGGTCATTTTCTTTCCGGCTCGGGCCGCCAGCGTTGCCGTGCTCGATCCGGCGGCGCCGTCCATCGCCATCAGCCGCAGGAACTCCCGCTCCGCCTTGGTGGCGCGGCGCCAGCGCATCGGGAAGAATCCCTGGTCAAGCTGGGCACGGCCAATTTCCACGGCCACCCGGGCGTCCTCCGCCGTGATTCGCTTGCGGGGCGCGGATTCCCACGCAGCCGATCCATACTCCTGCAGGAAATAGGGGTATCCCCCGGCGGCGTTCAACAGCAGATCCAGCGCTTCCGGGTCATAGCTGACCCCCTGCTCCCGGGCCGGATCCGCCAGGGCGGATGCTGCGTCGTCGCGGTCCAGGGCACCCACCCTCCGGTAGGTAAACAGGCCCTCGGCGTACCGCTGCGACTGGTTCAGCGTGGAGGGCAGATTCGGCAGCCCGGCAGCGACCAGATAAAACGGCCAGTCCCGCTGCCCGGCCTGGTGCTGGGCGCCCAGCAGGGCCGAGAGCAGCGCCGGGTCCAGGCTCTGCATCTCGTCCACCACGATGATCAGGGCCGACTTTTTCTCACCCAGGGCGACGGCCGTGTCCTCCACTGTTTCCTCAAGGTCCACGGCAAACGCGCCGGAGTCACCCCGGCCGGTGCGGGAGCCGACTCCCACGTCGATGCCGCTGACCTGCAGCCCGTCGGCGAAGGAGGCAATGGTTCCCAGCGCGGACCTCAGTGCTGCGGTGCCGCCCCGGGACGCGGCCTTCCGCCCGGCCTGCAGCAGTCCGCGGCCCAGCTTCGCGCGAACTGCCTTGGGCCCACCCTCGGCATCCCTGCCTTCCAAGGAGACGACCAGGAAACCGGCCTCCTCCGCCCGGCGGCGAAAGTCATTGAGCAGCACGGTCTTTCCCACTCCATGCAGTCCGTGCAGCACGATCCCCCGGTCCGTGCGTCCCGCGGCCACCCGCGAAATCAGCAGATCAAAGTCATTCATCAATGCTGTTCTGCCGGCCAACGCGAAAGGTGTCCGGCCGGCGCCGGGTGAGTACGGATTTGAGGCACTGTGCATCCCATCACCTTAGCGGATATATCCGGAAAACTTTATATCGCTGGATTCAAATGGATACGAACAAAATAGAGTGAAATTAAGTGCCGCTGAATGCGCGGCCTGGGATTCGCTCGAGTGTCAGGGCGGGGCGCCGTTCAACGTCGTCGCAGTGGCCGCTTCAAGCAGCCCAGGGTGAGTTCGAACCTGCCGCCAAGGGCCTTCCAGGCCGGGTGGGGTCTACCCGTGCCCACTCCCTACACCTCCCTCCCCCGCGCTGCCCCCGCGATGCCCCCTGGAAACAGGGGCAGCGGGGACGTGAAGCCAGGAGGGGCGGGTATTGCCCGCGGAAATGACAAAGGAGCTTCCGGGAGATATTCCCGGAAGCTCCCCCAGCGGCTGCTTAGGCCAGCGTCACCAGATCCAGATAATCTTCGTTCCAGTGGTCCTCGTCGCCGTCGGGCAGCAGCACCACACGCTCCGGATTCAGCGCAGCCACGGCACCCTCATCGTGGCTGACCATCACCACTGCGCCCGAGTAGCTGCTCAGGGCACCCAGGATCTCCGCGCGGGAGGCGGGGTCGAGGTTGTTGGTGGGCTCATCAAGCAGCAGGACGTTAGCTGATGACGCAACAATGGTGGCCAGCGCCAGACGGGTCTTCTCGCCGCCGGAGAGCACTCCGGCCTTCTTCTCGACGTCGTCGCCGCTGAACATAAAGGAACCCAGCACGCTGCGGACTTCGGCATCATCCATGTCCGGCGCCGAGGAGCGCATGTTTTCCAGCACGGTACGTTCCGTGTCCAGGGTTTCGTGCTCCTGGGCGTAGTAGCCCACCTTCAGGCCGTGGCCCGGGATGAGTTTTCCGGTGTCGGGGGTGTCCACGCCGGCGAGCATGCGGAGCAGCGTGGTCTTGCCGGCGCCGTTCAGGCCCAGGATGACCACCTTGGAACCGCGGTCAATGGCCAGATCCACGTCGGTGAAGATTTCCAGCGAGCCATAGCTCTTGCTCAGGCCCTCGGCCATCAGGGGCGTCTTGCCGCAGGGCGCGGGGTCCGGGAAGCGCAGTGCGGCAACCCGGTCCGTGGCGCGCACGGCGTCCAGTCCGCCCATAAGGCGGTCCACGCGCTTGAGCATGCTCTGTGCGGCCGAGGCGCCCGACGCGCGGGCCTTCATCTTGTTGGCCTGGGCCAGCAGGATGCCTGCCTTCTTTTCGGTGTTGGCGCGCTCACGCTTGCGGGCGCGTTCATCTGTTTCACGCTGGATCTTGTAGCGCTTCCAGTCCATGTTGTAGATATCGATCGTGGCGCGGTTGGCGTCCAGGCTGAAGACCTTGTTGACGGTTGCTTCCAGGAGCTCGGTATCGTGGCTGATCACGATCAGGCCGCCGGTGTGGTTCTTCAGGAACTCGCGCAGCCAGGCGATGGAATCGGCGTCGAGGTGGTTGGTGGGCTCGTCAAGGAGCATGGTCTCGGCGTCGGAATACAGGATCCGGGCCAGCTCCACACGGCGGCGCTGGCCACCGGAGAGAGTACTCAGGGGCTGGTTGAGCAGCCGGTCAGGCAGCGCCAGGTTGGCGGTGATGGTTGCCGCTTCGGACTCCGCCGCATATCCACCGGCGGAGAGGAACTCGGCCTCCAGCCGGTCATAGCGGTTCATGGCCTTCTGCGAGATTTTGGGGTCATCGCTGGCCATCTCGTCCTGGCACTTCTTCAGCTCTGCCGAGACCTTATCCAGGCCGCGGGCCGAGAGGATGCGGTCACGGCCGAGCTGCTCCATGTCGGGGGTGCGGGGATCCTGCGGCAGGTAGCCAATCTCGCCGGCACGCTTCACATGCCCGGCAGCCGGCAGGGCCTCGCCGGCCAGGACCTTGGTAAGGGTGGTTTTGCCCGCTCCGTTGCGGCCTACCAATCCAATTTTGTCGCCTTTGTCAACACGGAATGAAACCGCTTCCATGAGCAAACGTGCGCCGGCACGGAGCTCGAGATTAGATACGGCAATCACTCAGTGGACCTTTCGAGGGGGTTGGGGATAGAGGCTGAACTGCGGAAGCAGCCTTTCAAGTCTACCGTCCATAGCGGATTTGTAGAAAAGCTCCAAAGGAATCCCGGCCTGTCCCGGCTAGTGTCGGAAGCGAACCACCTCCACTCCCCCGTCATGGCAGGCATATGCATGGCTGTCCAACCAAGCGTGAGTTACCTCACCCTTGTGGAACTCCTATGAAGTGAGACGAAATGACCATTCCCTCCGCTGACCCGGCAGCGCCTTCCCGGCGGGTATCTGGACGCCGGACCCGCTGGACGTCCGCCGACCTCTCCCTGATCGCGGTCTTCGCGGCGTTGACGGCTGCTTTTTCGGTTCTCCCCGGCATTCCCCTTGGACCGGGAGTGCCCATAACGCTGCAGACGCTGGCCGTCATGCTGACAGGCATCATCCTGGGCCCGGCACGCGGCGCCGCCGCCGTGGGCCTGTTCCTGGCCGCCGGCCTGGCCGGTCTTCCCGTATTCAGCGGCTTCAGCGGCGGGCTGGGCGTTTTGGCCGGCCCGTCGGCCGGATACCTGCTGGCATTCCTGCCCGCGGCGTTCCTCGTGGGCCTGTTGGCCCGCATGGTCCTGCGCCGCACCCGGCGGGCCCGCTTCCCCCTCCTGTTCGGGGCCGCAATGGTGACCAGCTTCCTCGTGATCCATCCGCTTGGCATCGCGGGCCTGATGCTGAATGCAAAACTGGATTTCCCGGCGGCGTTGGCTGCGGACATTGCCTTCTGGCCCGGTGACGTCCTGAAGAATCTGTTGGCAGCGGCTGTGGGCGTCAGCGTCCTGACGGCCTTTCCGCGCCTGGTTCCGAAGCCGCGCTGATGCCGCTGATCTCGCTGCGGGATGTTTCGGTGCTGCCGGATGATCCCGGGAACACCCCGGGGGCAGCGCGCCGGACTCCCATCCTGCACCGGCTTGACCTCGACCTGGCCGAGCCGCGGATAGCAGTGGTCGGCGCCAACGGGTCGGGGAAATCCACTTTGCTGAAGCTGCTCAACGGCCTGCTGCTGCCGGACACCGGCACAGTCAGCGTGGAGGGGCTGGACACGGCGAAACACGGGAGCAAGGTCCGGCGCCAGGTCGGCTTTGTCTTCACCGACCCCCTCTCCCAGCTGGTGATGCCCACGGGGCGCGACGACGTGGAACTGTCCCTGCGCGCCGGAATCCGCGGACGGGAGGAGCGGCGGATCGCAGCCGAGGAACGGCTGTCCGCCATGGGCCTGCTGGAACTGGCGGACCGCAGCATTTACGACCTGTCCGGAGGTGAGCGCCAGCTGATGGCCCTGACCTCGGTGCTGGCCGTTGATCCCGCCATCCTCGTTGCCGACGAGCCCAGCACCCTCCTGGACCTGCGCAACACCGCACGGCTCCGGCGGATCTTCGCCGACCTCCCCCAGCAGGTCATTTACACCACGCATGACCTGGACTTCGCTGCCGACGCGCAGCGCATCCTGGTGGTCGACGGCGGCAGGATTGTGTACGACGGCGGCCCGGCCCAGGCCATCGACGCCTACCGCGCCATGGCCTTGGGGGGACGGTGATGCACCAGTGAAGAGCTCGCCGGATTTCCTGGGGTCCTACCGGCAGGGCAGCTCGCCCGTGCACCGGGCGCCGTTGGCCCTGAAGGCTGCCGGCGTCGTCGTTTTCTCCACCGGGCTGCTGGCTGCGGGCTCGCTGCCGGTGCTCGGTGTGGGAATTGTGCTGCTGGCAGGGCTTTATGCTGCCGCCGGAATGGCGTCCGAAGCCTGGCGGCCGCTGAAGCTGATGTGGCCGGTGCTGCTGCTGCTCGGCGCTTTCCAGGCCTTCACCGCCGGTCCGGAGATGGCCGTCCTGGTTCCCGGCAATATTGCCGCCTGCGTGGCTGCCGCCCGGCTCCTGACGCTGACCACCCCGGTGCAGGAGCTGCTCGACGGCTTGGTGGCGCTGGCCCGTCCGTTCCGCTTTCTCGGCGCGGACCCGGAACGCTTCGGCCTGACACTGGCCCTGATGATGCGCAGCATTCCCTTTTTGCTGGGATCAGCCCGCGACGTTCGGCATTCGGCCATGGCGCGCGGACTGGAGCGCAATCCGCGGGCCCTGACCGTCCCCGTGGTGATCAAGGCGGTGGCCTACGCACAGCAGACCGGAGATGCCCTGGCGGCCCGCGGCATCGGCGAACCGGGTGACTGAACGCCCCTGAGGATGCCGGGCAGCGCGAACCGGACGAGCCGCAGCCGCCAGGATTGCGTCAGCCCCGCCGGAGACCGAGCCCGGCGGCCGCCACCGTAAGCCCACTGATTGTCGGGGATAATTGCCGCCATGAGCTTTAACGAAAATGCACGATTGGATTCGTCCCGGGTCCGCGACCGCCGGGGCAAAGGCAAAGGGATTGCCGTGGGCGGAGGACTGGGCGGCGGCCTGATCCTCATCCTGTCCCTGATCTTTGGTTCGGAGGTCGTGGACGGCCTGGGCATTACCGGCGGGGCCGACAGCACGGCGGGATCCGGCAGCTCACAGGCCATCACCGAGTGCCTCGACGGAGCGGACGCGAACGAGCGGCTGGACTGCCGGATTGTTGGCACGGCCGAAAGCCTGGACAGCTACTGGCAGCCGGCGCTGGCTGCCGAAGGGCTCACCTACACCGAGCCCGGCGTCACTCTCTTCACCGGCCAAACGTCCACCGGCTGTGGATCCGCCACCGCCGCCGTCGGCCCCTTCTACTGCCCCGCCGATGAACAGACCTATTACGACACAGCGTTTTTTGAGGAGCTGGTGACACAGTACGGCGCTTCCGGCGGCCCGCTGGCCCAGGAATACGTGGTGGCCCATGAGTTCGGCCACCACATTCAGAACCTGACCGGTGTCCTGGGCGCTTCCGCGCAGGATCCGCAGGGCGCGGAATCCGCCGCGGTCCGCACCGAACTGCAAGCCGACTGCTACGCCGGACTGTGGGCGGGGGCGGCTGCCTCCGTTCCGGCGCCGGGGAGCTCCGAACCCTTCCTCGCGGAGCTGTCACCGGCGGACATCCGGGACGCCCTGTCTGCGGCGTCCGCCATTGGCGATGACCGGATCCAGTCCATGGCCACCGGCCAGGTCAACCCCGAGAGCTGGACCCACGGCTCCGGCGACCAGCGCCAGGCGTGGTTCATGCAGGGTTATGAAAACAACGACGGCGGAATCGGCGCGTGCGACACGTTCGGCGCCTCGGATCTGGACAACCCGGGAGCATAAGCAGCCCGCGAAAGGAGCTATTCCGGCGTTCCGACGTTCACTTCGGTGAAGTCGCGGCAGAGGAGCCAGCGCCCGCCGTCGAGCCGCCAGGACTCCATCAGCAGCGCCCGGGCGGTCACGGCGTCCCCGGTCCGGTACGTCATTTCGTGGAACACCACGGCCTCGTCCCGACCGCGCGGGGCAACCGTCCGGAACGCCGTGTGGACCGTGCAGCCGAGGCCGCGCATGCCGGAGACGGCGTCCTGAAATCCCTTGCGGGCAGTGTCGCCGTCGAATGCCTCCGCCGCCGCCGCGTCCTGCCCCAGCCAGCCGTGGTAGTCCGGCGACAGGAAAGCCTCGATGGGCCCACTGTTCCCGGACGCCATGGCTTCGTTCCAGGCCGCCAAATACTCATCATGAAAATGCCCTGTTTTCCCCATGGGGCAGACGCTAGCACCTCGGTCCCACGAAGCGGCGGCAAACACAGCAAGGGCCGCCTCCCCGCGTCGGGGAAGCGGCCCTTGCCTGCAGTACAGGTGCAGCGGTGCTAGATGTTGAAACCCAGCGCGCGCATCTGGTCTCGGCCGTCGTCGGTGATCTTTTCCGGACCCCACGGCGGCATCCATACCCAGCTCAGGCGCCAGTCGTCCACGACGCCGTCCAGCGCCTGGCCAACCTGCTCCTCGAGCACGTCGGTCAGCGGGCAGGCCGCGGTGGTCAGCGTCATGTCGATCAGCAGTGCGCCGTCCTCGGCATACCGCAGCCCGTAGAGCAGACCAAGGTCAACGACGTTGACGCCCAGTTCGGGGTCGATAACGTCCTTCAGGGCCTCTTCGACATCCTCAAGGGATGTCTGGGCCAGATTCGGCTCACTCATCATCTGCTCCTTGGCAGTTGTAGCGGACAGTTGAACAGCCTAGGCCTTCAGGGCGTTCGCGGTGGCGGTGGCCGCCGTCGCGTTGGCGCCCGTGAAACGGTCGTAGCCTTCTTCTTCCAGGCGCTCGGCCAGCTCGGGGCCGCCCTGCTCCGCAATCCGGCCATCAACGAAGACGTGGACGAAGTCCGGCTTGATGTAGCGCAGGATGCGGGTGTAGTGGGTGATGAGCAGCGTGCCCATTCCGCCCTTGGCGTGCTCGCGGTTGACACCCTCGGAAACAACCTTCAGCGCGTCAACGTCAAGGCCGGAGTCGGTCTCGTCGAGGATGGCGAACTTCGGGTGGAAGAGCTCGAGCTGGAGGATCTCCACCCGCTTCTTCTCACCGCCGGAGAAGCCTTCGTTGACGTTGCGCGAGGCAAAGTCGGCGTCGATGCGCAGCTGGCTCATGGCGGACTTGACGTCCTTGGTCCAGTGGCGCAGCGAGGGGGCTTCGCCGTCCAGCGCGGTCTTGGCCGTGCGCAGGAAGTTGGTCATGGTGACGCCGGGGACCTCGACCGGGTACTGCATGGCCAGGAACAGGCCGGCGCGGGCGCGCTCGTCAACGCTCATGTCCAGGACATCGGCGCCGTCGAGCGTGATGGAACCGCTGTCGACGGTGTAGCGCGGGTGGCCTGCGATGGTGGAGGCCAGAGTGGACTTGCCGGAGCCGTTGGGGCCCATGATGGCGTGCGTCTCACCGGTGTTGATGGTCAGGCTGACGCCCTTCAGGATCTGCTTCTTGACACCCTGTTCGGTCTCAATGCTGACGTGAAGATCTTTGATCTCGAGAGTAGACATACGAGTTACGCTTTCTCCTTTGCACGCTCTGGTGCGTATTTAAGCTTCAAAAAAGTGTGGGGCGGTCCCCCGGGAGCCGTGCGGCTCCCGGGAAACGCCGGCTAGCTCTCGACTTGTGCGAGTTCGCGCTCGACGGCCTCGGTGAGCCGCTCTTCCAGTGCCGGAACCTTGATCTGCTGGATGATCTCGTTGAGGAACCCGCGGACCACCAGGCGGCGTGCAACATCCTCGGGGATGCCGCGGGCCATCAGGTAAAAGAGGTGCTCGTCGTCGAACCGGCCGGTGGCGCTGGCATGGCCGGCACCCTCGATCAGTCCGGTTTCGATCTCCAGGTTGGGCACGGAGTCGGCACGGCCGCCGTCGGTCAGCAGCAGGTTGCGGTTGACCTCGTAGGTGTCGGTGCCTTCTGCTTCCTTGCGGATCAGGACGTCGCCAACCCAAACGGTGTGGGCGTCGCGGCCCTGCAGCGCACCCTTGTACATGACGCGGGACTTGCAGTTCGGGACCGCGTGGTCCACGAACAGGCGCTGCTCCAGGTGCTGGCCGGCATCGGCGTAGTACAGGCCGAACATCTGCACGTCTCCGCCAACGGCGGTGAAGCGGGACGACGGCGTAATGCGCACCAGGTCGCCGCCGAGGCTGATGACCACGTGCTTGAACTTGGCGTCGCGGCCAACCTTGGCGTACTGGGCGGACGCATGCACTGCGTCGTCGTCCCAGTCCTGGACCGAGACAACGGTGAGTTCCGCGCCGTCACCGACGACGATCTCCACGTTCTGGGACAGCGTTGCCGAGCCCTTGTGGTCCAGGACCACCACTGCCTTGGAGAACTTCTCAGCGGTGATGACGATGTGCTGGGCCGCCGGGTCCTTGCCGGCACCGGTCATGGTCAGCGTGACGCTGCCGTCCACGACGGTTTCGGCCGGGATGGTGACGGCTGTGGCTTCGGTGAAGGCTTCCCAAGCGGCTGCTGCCACCAGGTCCTCCGGGATGCCGGCGGAGCCGATCCGGGCATCGCTGCGGGCCACGTTCTCCACGAGCACGCCCTCGGGGGCCACAACGGCCACCTCGGGAGCGGTGCCGGTGAGTTCAGCGGTGTGCAGGCCGCGAAGGCGCTTGAGCGGGGTGAACCGCCAGTCTTCTTCACGTCCGGTCAGTTTGCCGAAGTCGCCGCGGTTGTAGGAGGTCAGGCGTCCGGCGCGTGAGCTGTCCGGAATGCCTGCCCCTGCGCCGTGGCTGTGGGACTTGCTGCTGTCGCCGCCGAGAACCGCGGAGGAGTCGTTCAGCGGAGAGAGGTTCTCGCCCTCTTCGGTGAATCCGTCAATCCGGATGCGGCTGTCCCCGGAGGGAGCACCGATCCGGGCTTTGACACCCTCTACGGTTTTGCTGACCTGTTCGGTCACGGTTTCGACGACGTCGTTAAGCTTCGACATTAACCGACGGCTCCTTCCATCTGGAGTTCGATGAGGCGGTTGAGTTCAAGGGCGTATTCCATCGGCAGCTCACGGGCGATCGGCTCGATGAAGCCGCGCACGATCATGGCCATGGCCTCGTCCTCGGGCAGCCCGCGCGACATGAGGTAGAACAGCTGTTCTTCGCTCACGCGCGACACGGTTGCCTCGTGGCCCATGGTGACGTCGTCTTCGCGGATGTCCACGTACGGGTACGTGTCCGAGCGCGAGATGGTGTCCACCAGCAGGGCGTCGCAGCGCACGGTGTTGGCCGAGTGCTTGGCGCCTTCGCGGACCTGGACCAGGCCGCGGTAAGCGGCGCGCCCGCCGCCGCGGGCCACGGACTTGGAGATGATGGAGCTCTTGGTGTTGGGGGCAATGTGGACCATCTTGGATCCGGTGTCCTGGTGCTGGCCCTCGCCGGCGAAGGCGATGGACAGGGTTTCGCCCTTGGCGTGCTCGCCCACCAGGTAAACCGCCGGGTACTTCATGGTGACCTTGGAACCGATGTTGCCGTCGATCCACTCCATGGTGGCGCCTTCGTGTGCAATGGCGCGCTTGGTCACCAGGTTGTACACGTTGTTGGACCAGTTCTGGATGGTCGTGTAGCGGACGCGGGCGCCCTTCTTCACGATGATTTCCACGACGGCGGAGTGCAGCGAGTCCGAGGTGTAGATCGGCGCCGTGCAGCCTTCGATGTAGTGGACGTAGGAGTCCTCGTCGGCAATGATCAGCGTGCGCTCGAACTGACCCATGTTTTCCGTGTTGATGCGGAAGTAGGCCTGCAGCGGGATTTCCACGTGAACGCCCTTGGGGACGTAGACGAAGGAACCGCCGGACCAGACTGCGGTGTTCAGCGAGCCGAACTTGTTGTCACCCACCGGAATGACGGTGCCGAAGTATTCCTGGAACATCTCCGGGTGTTCCTTCAGCGCGGTGTCGGTGTCCAGGAAGATGACGCCCTGGCGTTCCAGGTCCTCACGGAGCTGGTGGTAGACAACCTCGGACTCGTACTGAGCCGCGACGCCGGAAACCAGGCGGCCGCGTTCAGCTTCGGGGATGCCGAGCTTTTCGTAGGTGTTCCGGATGTCCTCGGGCAGGTCTTCCCAGGTGTTGGCCTGCTTCTCCGTGGAGCGCACAAAGTACTTGATGTTGTCGAAGTCAATGCCGGAGAGGTCTGCGCCCCAGGTCGGCATGGGCTTGCGGTCGAAGTACTTCAGGCCCTTCAGGCGAAGGTCCAGCATCCACTGCGGCTCGTTCTTTTTCGCCGAGATGTCCCGGACGACTTCCTCGCTGAGTCCGCGGCGCGCGTTGGAACCCGCGACGTCGGAGTCTGCCCATCCGTACTCGTAGGTACCAATGCCCTCAAGTTCGGGGTTCTTTTCCAGGATGTCTGAAATCACAGACTCCGGCACCGATGAGGGCGCCGTTGACTTCTGCGTTACTTGATCCGTCATCACGGCCTTTCTTGCTGATGAATGGATGTGGACTGGTTGGCCGCGGCGTGCACGGGGACGTGCGCCGCAGACCCGGTTCGACCCACGGGAATATGGGTCGTACAAACGTGACCCCCGCGGGAGAGCGTGGATAGACGACGGACGTCGACGTCCAGCAGGCGGGAGAAAACTTCGGTTTCCTTGTCGCAGAAGACCGTATAGGCACTGGCAAGTCCCTGGATGGGGCAGTGCCCCTGGCACAACTGCACGCTCAGCAGGGTACTGGGCTGCTTGGCGGTGCCAATCATGGTGGTGGATCCGACAAATCCATCCTTGGTCAACTCTGCCGCCAGGGCCTGGGCCTTGTCGGACACAGCGGGGCCGGCTGCTTCAACGGCCGGACGGTAGCGTTCTTCCATCCGGGCAAAGCGGTCGGCGGCAAATTTCTCGATGGCCTCGGGACCAACGGCCAGGCCCAGCTGGCGCAGGGCCTCGGTGGCGATGTCCAGGTAGTCGTTCCCCAGGTAGGCCTGCCCCTGCGGGCTGAGCACATACCGGCGTGCCGGACGCCCGGCACCGGAGGACGGATTGCTGACGCGCTTGACTTCGATCAGCCCCTGCGTGGAGAGGGCATCGAGGTGGCGGCGGACGGCGGCAGGCGTAAAGCCCAGCAGTTCACCAAGCTCAGCGGCGCTGACGGGGCCGTGCTCCAACACGGCGCCCAGGACACGGTCCCGGGTGCGCTCCTCCGCTTCGCGGGCTGCTGCCGGCTTGGCCACTGCCTCCGGCTCAGAGTTGCTCATAGAATACACAACACAATCATGACCTAATCTGTTCCATCAATCCACTAAGGACAGGCTTCCCCTCCGGATCCGGGTTCCCCTGGCGCCGCCCCCTTGACCCACCGCCGGGTGCATTCATCTGTACTACCTAACGTAGAATATGACGGTGCCTAACGATGAACCCTGCCTGACCATAAAGGGCCTGATTAAGGACTGCGGTCCGGTAGCCGGTCTCGACGGCAAAATGATCCGTGTGCTCGCGGGCGTGGATTTCACCGCCCACAGCGGCTCGGTCACCGCCCTGCTCGGTGCCAATGGCGCCGGAAAAACCACCACACTGGAATGCGCCCAGGGCCTGCAGCCCATCAACGGCGGCGAAGTGCGGCTGCTGGGCGAGGACCCATACGGCGCCGGTGCCGGCCTGCGCGCCAGGGTTGGCGTCATGCTGCAGGACGGCGGCCTCCCGCCGTCGGCCCGTCCGGTTCCCCTGCTGCACCACATCGCCTCCATGTATGCGGATCCCCGCCCCGTTGACGAGCTGGTGTCGCGGCTGGGCATCGGCAGCTTCGCCAACTCCAACATCCGCAGGCTCTCCGGCGGGCAGAAGCAGAGGCTCGCCATGGCGGCCGCACTGATCGGCCGTCCGGAAGTGCTGTTCCTGGATGAACCCAGCGCAGGGCTGGACCCTCAGTCCCGCCAGATTGTCTTCGATCTGATTGCGGAACTGCGCGACGAAGGCATGGGCATCATCCTCACGACCCACCTGTTGGACGACGCGCAGAAACTCGCTGATTACGTCTACATCATCGACGCAGGCAAGACCGTGGCGCAGGGCACCGTGGCGGAACTGACCGCACAGACCGGCGAGCTCGCTGACCAGCGGCTGCTGACCTTCGACGCCGTTCCGGGACTCGACCTGTCCAGCGCCAAACTTCCGCACCTGACGGCAGCCGAACCCGTTCCCGGCCACTACACCCTGCGCGGTGCCATTACACCCGCCGACCTTTCCGCGCTGGCCGCCTGGTGGGCCCGCCTGGACCTGCTGCCGGCGTCGGTCCACATGGCCTCGCGTTCCCTGGAAGATGTCTTCCTCGACCTCTCCGGAAGGGAAATCCGATGAGTGCCCCCGCATCCCTGCCCGTCCGCATCCTGAACCAGGGGCGGTATGAAGCGCTGACCATGCTGCGCAACGGCGAGCAGCTGATCCTGGCAGTGTTCCTGCCGCTGATGGCGCTCGTCGCGCTGTGCGTAACGCCCGTGCTGGACGGTTTCGGCACCTCCCGGGTGAACATGGCCACCCCTGGCATTCTTGCCCTGTGCGCCATGTCCACCGCCTTTACCGGGCAGGGCATCGCCACCGGCTTTGACCGCCGCTACGGCGTCCTGCGCTTCCTCTCCACCACTCCCCTGGGCAAGACCGGGCTGATCGCCGGCAAGGGCATCGCCGTCGTCGCCGTGCTGGTCATCCAGGTTGCCGTGGTGAGCATCGTTGCCGCGTTCTTCGGCTGGCAGCCCGCGTTCTCGGGCATTCCGGTTGCCCTGGTGTCGCTGCTCCTGGGGGCTGCCGCCTTTACGGCCCTGGGTCTTCTCGTGGCCGGGACCGCCCGTCCGGAGGCAACACTGGCAGTCACCAACCTGCTGTGGATACTGTTGGCAGCGGTGGGCGGCATCATCATTCCGTCCGGAAACCTGCCCGAGTTGATGCAGCCGTTCGTCGAGATACTGCCGTCCGCCGCGCTGGGAGAAGCGATGCGGTCGGCACTGATTGATGCAGTTTTCAATATCCCCGCCATGCTGATCCTGCTGGCGTGGACAATCCTGGGCGGCCTTGCTGCTGTCCGATGGTTTAAATGGAGTTAGATTCCGTGATCCCCACATCCACCGGCAAGCCGGTACATTCCTCCCCCGCATCCGGTGCGCCCGCCGCGTCGAAGACGGTGCGTGCCCTGGCCGTTGCCTCGCTGGCCGCCAACATCGGGATTGTCGTCACCGGCGGCGCTGTTCGGCTGACCGCTTCGGGGCTGGGCTGCCCGGAGTGGCCGCTGTGCACCCCTGACTCACTGACCACCACCCCGGAAATGGGGGTGCACGGGATTATTGAGTTCGGCAACCGGCTGCTTACCTTTGTGCTGGCCGCCATTGCCTTCGCCATGGTCTTCAGCGTCTGGAAGGTCCGGGCCGAGCGCGGCGACCTGTTCAAGCTCTCCATCTTCCTGCTGGCCGGCATTCCGGCCCAGGCCCTGCTGGGCGGGATCACCGTATGGACCGGGCTGAACCCCTGGATTGTGGGCGGGCACTTCATCGTGTCGATGGTCCTGATTGTGCTGGCCACCGTCCTGGTCAACCGCGCGTGGCTTACTCCCGGGCAGCTGGCATCCGCAAACGGTCCGCTGGCCAACCGCACCCTGCGTCCGCTGCTGGGCGCCCTTGGGGTCCTCTCGGGGCTTTCCGTGCTGCTGGGCGTCGTTGTGACGGGTTCCGGCCCCCACGCCGGCGATCACGGTGCGGCCCGCAACGGGCTGGATCCGGACCTGGTGACCCGGATCCATGTAGTGCCCGTTTACCTGCTGGTTTTTGCCCTCATCGTGGCCCTCTACCTGGTGTACCGCCATGTGACGGACGGACGGCTTCGTTCCTCGCTGCTGCTGCTCACCGCAGTGGTTCTGATCCAGGCTGTCATCGGCTACACCCAGCACTTCCTGCACCTGCCGATCGTCCTGGTGGGACTGCACATGCTCGGCGCTTCACTGTTGACCGCCGCAGCCGCCCATGTCGTCTTCACCGGGTTCTCCAAGAAGGTGCCGGGCATCGATGCCGGTACTGCTTCCAAGGCGGCTGCTTCCAAGGCGGACGCACGGCGGTAAGCTGCCGCCCCCGTTGAGGGCTGAGAGCTACTTCAGGGCTGCAAGCCACTGGCCGTGGGCCGGATTCCTTCGGGAGTCCGGCCCATGGCTTTTCCTGGGTCGCTGGAGCTGCCAGACATAGCGGACTGTGGGCGCAGCTGGGTGCCGGCCACGGCGGACTCTCCGTCGGCCCGGATACGCCGTGTTCACGTCGGCGCCCGCAACACTTCTGCTGCCGTTTGGGGATTCTGCCGCCGTTTTGGGTTTCTGCTGCCAGGGCGCAGTGGCAGCAGAAACCCAAAATGGCAGGGATGTCCCAAAGCGGCAGCAGAACCGCACTGCTTGGTTCGAGCGGCCCCAGCCGAACAGGAAGCCGACAACAGGGTGGGGCGGCCGGTGCGGGCCGCGCATCTGGTCGGATGCCGTCTGCGCACAGTTCCAGCCGCGGCGGCGAAGGTCATTATGTCCCTGATCCATGGCATGCTCTGCATCTGTCGTGCAGATAACGGGACCACGCCACATCTATCGTGCAGATAACGGGACTAAAACCCTTGTTTTGGACGTTTTGAGCCCTCGATCTGCACGAAGGATTTCCCCAAGGCCCCTCATCTGCACGAAAGATCCCGCCAGAGATGCCGCGCCCATAAAGCGCGCACAAAAAGGACCGGAGTTTCCTCCGGTCCTTCAGGGCCTCGCCGCGCCTGCGACCTGCGGCCAGCCGCTAAAGCCGCCGCATAGCCAGCCCGGCGTCCTAGAGCAGCGGGGCGCCCACAAACGGGTCGATGGCCAGCGCCAGGAACAGGATCGTCAAGTAGCTGATGGAGCCGTGGAAGACCTTCATGGCGGTCTTGTCGGTGAGGTTTTCGTGCTGGGCGCGGCTGTGCAGGCGGTGGGTTTCAGCAAGGAACCAAACGCCGCTCAGGAGGGCGGCCACGGTGTAGACCCAGCCGGCGCCGCCGACCGGAACCAGCAGCAGCGAGCAGGCCACGGTGGCGTAGGCATACAGGACAACCTGGACCGAAACCAGCTTGGCGCCGGCCACCGCGCCGAGCATGGGCACCGAAGCGTTGCGGTAATCCTCGCCGTACTTCATGGACAGCGGCCAGTAGTGCGGCGGCGTCCACAGGAAGATGATCATGAAGAGGATGAACGCCGGCCATTCCACGCTGTTTGTCACGGCGGCCCAGGCGATGAGAACGGGCATGCAGCCCGCGGCGCCGCCCCAGACAATGTTCTGGGTGGTGCGGCGCTTGAGGATCAGGGTGTAGAAGACCACGTAGAGGAGAATTGCGCCCACGCCGAGCAGACCGGTCAGCGGATTGGCGCCGAACCAGAGCAGGGCGATGGAGACGATGCCCAGGATCCAGGCGAAGACCAGCGCTTCCCGCGGGGAAACCTCGCCGGTGACCAGCGGCCGGTTCTTGGTCCGCTTCATCAGCTTGTCCATGTCGCGGTCGATGTAGCAGTTGAACGCACCGGCGCTGCCTGCTGCCAGGGCACCGCCAACCATAGTGGCCACGACCAGCCACAGGCCGGGCAGTCCGCGCTCCGCGAAGATCATGGTGGGCAGCGTCGTCACCAGCAGCAGTTCGATGACCCGCGGCTTGGTGAGAGCCACATAAGCACGGAGCTTACGGCCTGCCGTCATCTTGCCGGTGAACACCGGAAGGTCGGCGGGGGCTTGCTGCGTTGTCACGGGGCGATCACATCATCCAATCTGGGCCGGAAAAGTCCACCATCATCATAGCCTCTATCGGCTGTAGAAAACGAAGCCCTGAACCGCGGCGCCTGCGCGGAGCTCCCATCTTCCCCGGCAGAGGGCCTCCCGCCGCGGCTGTCCCTGTCAAGGAAACGTTACGCCCATTGATCCCGCCTACGGGATAAGGTTGGAGCGGACCTTTCCCGCGGCGGGTAAATTGCCGCTGGACAGCGCCGGGCTGCACAGAAACATGCCGTCTTCCGGTATGGATTCTTCCGCTCCGGCTGTTGTGGTGGTTAAGGAAGCGGATGCACTGGAAAAAACCAGCGTGTTCAGGAGTCTCCGGCGTTTGACGCGCCGGTCATGCGTAGTAGAGAGGGGCCCGGTAAACGTGCCACATATGGAAGAGCAAGAACTGACCTGGACAGACCTGGACCGGAAGGCCGTGGACACTGCCCGCGTGCTGGCCGCCGATGCCGTCGAGAAGGTCGGCAACGGACACCCGGGAACTGCCATGAGCCTGGCGCCGGCAGCCTACCTGCTGTTCCAGAAGCTGATGCGCCACGATCCGTCGGATCCCCAGTGGACCGGCCGGGACCGCTTCATCCTCTCCCCCGGGCACACATCGTTGACGCTCTACATCCAGCTCTTCCTGTCCGGTTACGGACTGGAGGTCGGTGACCTCGAGGCGCTGCGCACCTGGGGCTCCAAGACTCCGGGCCACCCCGAGTACCGCCACACCGCCGGCGTCGAAATCACCACCGGACCGCTCGGCCAGGGCCTTGCCTCCTCCGTGGGCTTCGCCTTCGCCCAGCGCCGCCTCCGCGGCCTGCTCGACGCCGACACGCCGCAGGGCGAGAGCCCGTTCGACCACACCATCTGGGTGATTGCGTCCGACGGCGACATGCAGGAGGGCGTCACGTCCGAGGCCTCGTCGCTGGCCGGCCACCAGGAACTGGGCAACCTTGTCGTCATTTACGACGAGAACCACATTTCCATCGAAGACGACACCGACATCTCCTTCACCGAAGATGTCCTCAAGCGCTACGAGGCCTACGGCTGGCACACCCAGCGCGTGGACTGGACCAAGACCGGCGAATATGTCGAAGACGTTGCGGAGCTCTACAACGCCCTGCTGGCCGCCAAGGCTGAGACGTCGAAGCCGTCCATCATCTCGCTGCGCACCATCATCGGGTACCCGGCGCCGAACAAGCAGAACACCGGCAAGATCCACGGCTCCGCCCTGGGCAAGGACGAAGTTGCCGCACTGAAGGAAGCTCTGGGCTTTGACCCGGAGAAGTCCTTCGACGTGGACAGCGCCGTCCTGGAGCACGCACGCCAGGTGGTGTCCCGCGGCTCCGAGGCGCACCGCGAGTGGGATGAGCGCTTCGAGGCGTGGAAGGCTTCGAACCCCGAGGGCGCGGCCCTTCTCGAGCGCATCAGCAACGGCACCCTCCCGTCCGGATGGGAAAAGAGCCTGCCCGAGTTCGACTCCGGCAAGGACATGTCCACCCGCGCCGCATCCGGCAAAGTCCTCTCCGCCATTGGCCCGGTACTTCCCGAGCTGTGGGGCGGTTCCGCCGACCTGGCCGAGTCCAACAACACCACCATCGAGGGCTCGCCGTCGTTCATCCCCGCTTCCCGGCAGACCAGCGCGTGGTCCGGCGGCCCGTACGGCCGGGTGCTGCACTTCGGCATCCGTGAACACGCCGCCGCGGCCATCGTCAACGGCATCACCATGCACAGCGGCACCCGCGCGTTCTCCGGTACGTTCCTGATCTTCAGCGACTACCAGCGCCCCGCCATCCGCCTTGGCGCCCTGATGGGTGTTCCGTCCATTTACGTCTGGACGCATGACTCCATCGGCCTGGGCGAAGACGGCCCCACCCACCAGCCGGTGGAACAGCTCGCTTCGCTGCGCGCCATTCCGGGACTGGACGTTGTCCGTCCCGGCGACGCCAACGAAGTGGCCGTGGCCTGGAAGACCATCCTCGAAAACACTGAGAACCCGGCCGGGATTGTCCTGACCCGCCAGAACATTCCCACGTACGAACGCGGCGACGGCGCAGCCACGGCCGAATCCTTCGCCTCCGCCGACGGCGTTTCCCGCGGCGGCTACGTGCTGGCCGAAGCGGTCCGCGACGGCGCCGTGGTGACCCCCGACGTCATTCTCATCGGAACCGGGTCCGAGGTCCAGCTGGCCGTTGAGGCCCGCGAAGCCCTGGCTGCCGAGGGAATTGCCGCCCGCGTGGTCTCGATGCCCAGCATCGAGTGGTTCAACAAGCAGGACGCCCAGTACCGCGAAGCCGTCCTGCCGAAGGACATCAAGGCCCGCGTCTCGGTTGAAGCGGGAATTGCCCAGGGCTGGCGCGAGCTGGTTGGCGACGCCGGCCGCAGCGTGTCCCTCGAGCACTTCGGCGCCTCCGCCGACTACAAGACCCTGTACCGCGAATTTGGCATCACCGCCGAGGCCGTGGCCGAGGCAGCCCGGGATTCCCTCGCTGCCACACACGGTACGGACACCCCGCCGGCCGGCACCACCGCCGCTCCCTCGGGTGAAGAGTCCACCGAAACCGGCGACCAGAAGTAATTCCAGCAACAAGGAGATAATTCATGACTTCCACCCCTACCGCGCAGCTTTCCGAAGCCGGCGTGTCCATCTGGCTGGACGACCTGTCCCGCGAACGCATCGTCTCGGGTTCCCTCAAGGACCTCATTGACAACAAGAACGTGGTTGGCGTCACCACGAACCCGAGCATCTTTGCCGCAGCCCTGGCCAACGGCGAATCCTACGCCGCACAGGTGCAGCAGCTGGCCCGCTCGGGCGCCGATGTCGACAAGGCAGTCTTCGAGATCACCACTGACGACGTCATCCAGGCCTGCGACGTTTTCGCACCGGTGGCCGAGGCCACCAACGGTGTGGACGGCCGCGTTTCCATCGAGGTTGATCCCCGGCTGTCCCGCGACACCGAGGGCACCATCAAGGAAGCCCGCGAACTGTTCGACAAGGTTGGCCGCTACAACGTGCTGATCAAGATTCCCGCCACCAAGGAGGGCCTGCCGGCCATCTCCGCCACGCTGGCCGCGGGAATCAGTGTCAATGTCACCCTGATCTTCTCGCTGGAGCGCTACCGCGAGGTCATCAACGCCTACATGGTGGGCATTGAACAGGCGAAGGAAAACGGCCACGACCTGTCCAAGATCCACTCCGTCGCCTCGTTCTTCGTGTCCCGCGTGGACGCCGAGATCGACAAGCGCCTGGACGGCATCGGAACCGACGAGGCCAAGGCACTCAAGGGCAAGGCCGGCCTGGCCAACGCCCGCCTGGCCTACCAGGTCTTCGAGGAGCAGTTCGCCACCGAGCGCTGGCAGGTGCTGGCGGCCGCCGGCGCCAACGCCCAGCGCCCGCTGTGGGCTTCCACCGGCGTCAAGGACCCGGCCCTGCCGGACACCCTGTACGTGACCGGGCTGGTTGCTCCGCACACCGTCAACACGATGCCGGAAAAGACGCTGGACGCCACGGCCGATCATGGGGAGGTGACCGGAGACACCGTCAGCGGAACCTACGCCGCCTCCGGTGAAATCCTGGATCAGCTGGACGCCCTGGGTGTTTCCTACTCCGACGTTGTGGAGCAGCTGGAAACCGAAGGTTTGGACAAGTTCGTGGTCAGCTGGGGAGAGCTCCTGGAGACCGTGAAGACCGCACTGGACAACGCAAAAGAGGCATAGGAAAAATGACCACACTGTCCTTCGAAGCAGCCGGAGCTGCGCTGGCCGCCGTCGAAAAGAACGTCCCTGCACTGGTTCGTGACGACGTCCCCGCCCGCCTCCTCGCCCAGGATCCCACCTTGTGGGGTCCCGACGCCGAAGCGGAAGCTTCCATCCGCCTCGGATGGTTGAATCCTTCAGCGCAATCCCGGCCGCTCGTTGGACAGATTCTCGGGCTCCGGGAAGAACTGGCCGCCGAGGGAGTGACCCGCGTGGTCCTCGCCGGCATGGGCGGTTCTTCCCTTGCCCCCGAGGTCATTACCCGCACCGCCGGTGTTGATCTGACCGTGCTGGACTCCACCGACCCGGATGCCGTCCGGGCCGCCCTGCGGAACCGGCTGGAGGAGACCGTCATCGTGGTCTCCTCCAAGTCCGGCTCCACGGTGGAAACCGACTCTCAGCGCCGCACCTTTGAGCAGGCCTTCACCGACGCCGGGATCGATGCCAAATCCCGCATCGTGGTGGTCACCGACCCCGGCTCCCCCCTGGACGGCGCCGCCCGCGACGCCGGCTACCGCGCCGTCTTTAACGCCGACCCGAACGTTGGCGGCCGCTATTCCGCGCTGACCGCCTTCGGCCTGGTCCCTTCGGGCCTCGCCGGCGCCGACATCGAAGCGCTCCTGGACGACGCCGAAGACGCACTTGAAATCCTCAGCGACAACGACGGTGACAACATTGGGCTGCAGCTAGGAGCCGCCCTCGGCGGCACCGACCCGCTGCGCAACAAGGTGGTCATTGTTGATGAGGGCTCCGGCCTGGTTGGCTTCCCCGACTGGGCCGAGCAGCTCATCGCCGAGTCCACCGGCAAGCTCGGCACCGGGCTGCTGCCCGTCGTCGTCGAACCCGGCGCACCGGAGATCACTTCGGGGGCCGCCGACGTGCTGACCGTGCGCCTGGTGGCTGTGGACTCCGACGCCGCACCCGAGGGAGACCAGGCCGTTGTGGCCGGAACCCTCGGCGGCTCCATGATGCTGTGGGAGGTGGCCACTGCAGTCGCCGGCCGGCTCCTCGCCATCAATCCCTTTGACCAGCCCGACGTCGAGGCCGCCAAGGTGGCGGCCCGCGGCATGCTGGATTCCCGGCCGGAACCCACCGAGCCCGCCTTCACCGACGGGGCCGTTGAGGTCCGCGGCCCGTCTGACCTGCTCGGCGGCGCGCAAACGCTCCCCGAGGCGCTCAAGGCCCTGACGTCCCAGCTCGGCGCCGACGGCTACCTGAGCATCCACGCGTACCTGGACCGGTTCGGCCAGGCTGAACTCGCCGGAATCCGCCCCGAACTCGCAGCGGCGACCGGACGCCCGGTGACTTTCGGCTGGGGTCCCCGCTTCCTGCACTCCACCGGCCAGTTCCACAAGGGCGGGCCCGCACAGGGCGTTTACCTGCAGATCACGGGAGCACCGCAGGAGGACCTTCCCGTTCCGGGCCGGCCCTTCACCTTTGGTGAACTGATCAACGCCCAGGCCGCCGGTGACGCATCCGTGCTGGCGGACCAGGGCCGGCCGGTGCTGCGCCTGAACCTGCTCAACCGTGAACAGGGTGTCCGTGAACTGGAGGACGCCGTCCGTTCCCTGGCTACCGAAGACGGCGGCCACTAAATGGCGGCAGAGGACAAGCACGGATCCACCAACCCGCTGCGCGATCCCCGCGACCGCCGGCTCAGCCGAATCGCCGGACCGTCGTCACTGGTCATTTTCGGTGTCACCGGAGACCTGGCCCGGAAGAAGCTCATCCCGGCCGTCTACGACCTGGCCAACCGCGGGCTGCTGCCACCCAGCTTCTCGCTCGTTGGTTTTGGCCGGCGGCCCTGGAGCAACGAGGACTTCGCCGCCCAGGTGAAGGAATCCGTCCAGGCTCACGCCCGCACTGACTTTGACGAGAACGTCTGGAAGCAGCTTGCCGAGGGCATCCGGTTTGTCGAGGGCGGCTTCGACAGCGACGAAGCCTTTGGCCAGCTCAAGGAGACGCTCGAATCCCTCGACGCCGAGCGCGGCACCCGCGGAAACCATGCCTTCTACCTGTCGGTGCCGCCGAAGTCGTTCGAGCAGGTCTGCCAGCAGCTGTCCAGCCACGGCCTGGCCGAGACATCCGAAGGCAAGTGGCGCCGCGTCGTCATCGAGAAGCCCTTCGGCCACGACCTGCAGTCCGCGCGTGAACTCAACAACGTCGTGGAGTCCGTCTTCCCGGCTGATTCGGTGTTCCGCATTGACCATTACCTCGGCAAGGAAACGGTCCAGAACATCCTGGCCCTGCGCTTCGCCAACCAGATGTTCGAACCCATCTGGAACGCCAACTTCGTGGACCACGTCCAGATCACCATGGCCGAGGACATTGGCATCGGCGGCCGGGCGGGGTATTACGACGGCGTTGGCGCGGCCCGCGACGTCATCCAGAACCACCTGCTGCAGCTGCTGGCGCTGACGGCCATGGAGGAGCCCATTTCCTTCGACGCCGATCATCTGCGTGCCGAGAAGGAAAAGGTCCTCGCCGCCGTCCGGCTTCCGGCGGACCTGTCCAAGCACTCGGCGCGCGGACAATACACCGGCGGCTGGCAGGGCGGGGAAAAGGTCACCGGTTTCCTGGAGGAGGAGGGCTTCAACCCGGACTCCACCACTGAAACGTTTGCCGCCGTCCGCCTCGACATCAACACCCGCCGCTGGGCCGGAGTGCCGTTCTATCTTCGTGCCGGCAAGCGGCTGGGCCGCCGCGTCACCGAAATCGCCGTCGTTTTCAAGCGCGCTCCCAACCTGCTGTTCCGGGACCACAATGACCACGATTTCGGCCAGAATGCCGTGGTCATCCGGGTCCAGCCGGACGAAGGAGCCACCATCCGTTTCGGGTCCAAGGTGCCGGGCACGCAGATGGAGGTCCGGGATGTATCCATGGACTTTGGCTACGGCCACTCCTTTACGGAATCCAGCCCGGAAGCGTACGAACGGCTCATCCTCGACGTCCTTCTGGGCGAGCCGCCGCTGTTCCCGCGGCACCAGGAAGTGGAGCTGTCCTGGAAGATTGTGGATCCGTTCGAAGAGTACTGGGCTTCGCTGGACACCCAGCCGGAACCGTACGCCCCGGGAAGCTGGGGCCCGGACTCCGCTGATGAACTGCTCGCCCAAGACGGAAGGACCTGGAGAAGGCCGTGATCGTAGAACTCCCGGACACAACAACGTCCAAGGTATCCAAGGAAATAGTCGCCATGCGCGAACGCGGCGGGGTGGTGACCCTTGGACGCGTGCTGACCCTCGTGGTCGACACCCAGCCCGACTTCATCGAGGAGGCCATAGCGGCCGCAAACGAAGCCAGCCGGGAGCACCCCTGCCGGATTATTGTCCTGGCCGAAGGCTCGCATGACGAGGAGACCCGACTCGACGCCGAGATCCGCGTGGGCGGCGACGCCGGAGCCTCCGAGGTGATTGTCCTCTCCGGCTACGGAGAGCTTGCCGGGGAAAGCGTCTCGCTGGTGTCCGCCCTGCTCCTGCCGGACGCCCCGATAGTCGTGTGGTGGCCCCACGGCGTCCCGGAGAACCCTTCCCAGACGCCGCTGGGCTGCATCGCGCACCGCCGGATCACCGACGCCGCCACCGAGGCGGACCCCAAGAAAGCGCTGCTTGCCCTGGGCGAGGACTACGCCGACGGCGACACCGACCTGAGCTGGACCCGGCTCACCAACTGGCGGATCCAGCTCGCCGCGGTGCTGGACGGCGCGGGGTCCGAACCCGTCGAGGCAGTCACTGTGGCCGGAGCGTCCGACTCCGCGAGCACCTTCCTGCTTGCGGCCTGGCTGAAGCACGCCCTGAAGGTGCCCGTGAAAATCATTGAGGGAGAACCGGGAACGGGTATCCATCAGGTGGTTTTCGAGCGGGCCGCCGGTAACGTGGAACTGCTGCGTCCAGACCAGATCACGGCGCACCTGAGCCAGCCCGGCCAGCCGGAACAGCAGATCTCACTGCCGCGCCGCAATCTGCGCGACTGCCTGGCTGAGGAACTGCGCCGGCTGGATCCGGATGAAGTATACGGGGAAGTACTGACGAAGGGTCTGGCAGCATGCCTGTCCCAGGAAGGGGCAAACGCATGAGTTATTCACCCAATGGAGTGAGCATCCACCCGAATGTCGAGGCACTCACCACTGCCACGGCTGCACGGCTGATCACCAAGCTGGTGGATGTCCAGAGCCGGAGGGGCGTGGCCACAGTGGTGCTGACCGGAGGAACGGTGGGAATCGCCGTGCTCGACGCCGTCGCCACTGCACCGGCACGCGTGGCCGTGGACTGGTCCAGGGTTAATTTCTGGTGGGGCGACGAACGGTTCCTGCCGGCGGACTCTTCCGACCGCAACGCAGTTCAGGCCGGGCAGGCCCTGTTGTCACGGCTGCCGGTCGCCTCGGACCGGGTGCACCCGGTGCCTTCCTCCGACGAAGTCCCGTCCGTTGCTGACGCCGCCGCGGCGTACTCCCGGGCGCTGGCGGCAGCTGCCGCCGAGGAGAAACTGCCGGCGGGTTTCGATCCCATTGACCCCCGGCTCCCCCGCTTCGACGTCTTGCTCCTGGGCGTTGGACCGGATGCGCACATCGCATCGCTGTTCCCGGAGATGGCCGGCATCCGCACGACCGGGGAAACGGTGGTGTCAGTGCTGGATGCTCCCAAACCGCCGCCGGAACGGGTGTCGCTGACGCTGGAGGCGATCAACACAGCCGAAGAGGTGTGGCTGACCGTTGCCGGTGAGGACAAGGCCGGCGCCGTGGGCCTGGCCCTTGCCGGGGCAGGCCCGGTTCAGGTTCCCGCGGCCGGGGCCCGGGGGCGGACCAAAACCCGCTGGCTCATTGATCAGGCGGCCGCTTCCCAGCTGCCCGAGCGGCTGCTGGACCCCGAGGGGACCGGCCCCGGCTCCGAAGAAGACTAGCCCCGGAACATGCGAAAGCCCCGGAGATCCTCGAGGATCTCCGGGGCTTTTGGCGTTAAGCTGTCCGCTGTTCCTACTGCCGGGACTAGGCTTCGCCGGAAAAACGCTGGATCAGGCCCAGGGCAATGATGACCGCTCCCCAGGAGAGTCCGAGCATCACTGTGAAGCGGTTCAGGTTTCTTTCGGCGACTCCGGAGGAACCCATGCTGCTGGTCATGCCGCCGCCGAACATGTCCGACATGCCGCCGCCGCGCCCCTTATGGAGCAGGATGAGCAGCGTCAGCAACAGGCTGGTGATGGCGAGAAGAACCAGCAGGATAATCTTCAGAATTTCCACTTACGGCCTTTCGGGGTGACTCATGGATTGGAGACGCTGCTGCGGTGCAGGTCAGCTGCAAATCAGTCGGTCACCAGGTGTTGTTCGAACCTGACAATATTAGCAAACTCGGCTACATCCAAACTGGCGCCGCCCACCAGCACGCCGTCGACGTCGCGCTGCTTCAGAATGCTCGCCGCATTCGCAGCTTTCACCGATCCGCCGTACAACAGGCGGGTCTTGGCTGCAACGGCATCATCGTAGAGGTCAGCGATCTCTGCGCGGATGGCGGCGCACATTTCCTGGGCGTCTTCGGGACCGGCAACCTCACCCGTGCCGATCGCCCAGATCGGCTCGTAGGCGATGACCAGAGCGGATACCTGCTCGGCGTCCAGGCCCTCTACGTCCTTACGGATCTGCTCCAGGGTGTGCTGCACATGCTGGCCGGACTGGCGGACCTCAAGGCCCTCCCCGACGCACAGCACCGGGACCAGCCCGTGGCGGTAAGCGGCCTTGAGCTTCTCGTTCAACAGCTCATCGGTTTCATTGTGCACGGTGCGGCGTTCGCTGTGGCCGACCAGGACGTACTTGCAGCCCAGCTTGGACAGGAAGGCACCGGAGATGTCACCGGTGTAGGCTCCTGAATCCTGCGGCGACAGATCCTGCGCGCCGTATTCGATGTCGAGCTTGTCGCCGCGAACCAGGGTCTGCACGCTGCGCAGGTCCGTGAACGGCGGGAAGACTGCTGTCTCCACGCGGCTGTAGTCGTGCTGGGCGTCCTTGAGGGTCCAGGCCAGCTTCTGCAGAAGGGTGATGCCCTGGACATGGTCCATGTTCATCTTCCAGTTGCCCGCGATCAGCGGTGTCCGATCAAACTTTCCGTTGGTCGAGGTGGTCATCATCGCTCCGGTTTCTTTGGGGATATAGGGATGGTTGGAGGTGTCCGGGCGTGGAAGGGCGGACATGGAAGTGCGGGCCCGCCGCCGTTCGGCAGCAGGCCCGCACCACGGTGTTACTGGTCCAGGACGGTCAGTCCCGGGAGTTTCTTGCCTTCGAGGTATTCCAGGGAAGCGCCGCCTCCGGTGGAAATGTGCCCGAAGTCGCTGTCGTTGAAGCCGAGCTTTCGGACGGCGGCAGCTGAATCGCCGCCGCCCACCACTGAGAATCCGCTCGAGTCCTTCAGTGCCTGGGCAATGGTGCGGGTGCCGTTGGCGAAGGCGTCAAACTCAAAGACGCCCATCGGACCGTTCCAGAAAATGGTCTTGCCCGAACCGATCTTCTCAGCGAAGGCGGCGGCGGAGTCCGGGCCGATGTCCAGGCCGATGCCGGAGGCGCCAAAGCGGCTGTCCTCCATGGCATCCGCCGGGACCACGTCGACGTCGGCATCAGCCGCGAACTTGTCAGCCACCACGATGTCGGTGGGCAGCACGAACTCGCAGCCCACTTCCTTCGCCCGGCTGAGGTAGCCCTTCACGTTTTCGATCTGGTCCGCTTCCAGCAGCGAGGCTCCCACCTTGTACCCCTGGGCGGCGAGGAAGGTGAACACCATTCCACCGCCCACCAGCAGGTAGTCGGCCCGGTCCATGAGGTTCTCGATCACGGCAAGCTTGTCCGAGACCTTGGAACCGCCCAGGACAACAACGTAGGGCTGCTCGGGGTTCTCGGTCAGCCGCTTGAGCACCTCAACCTCCGTGTGCACGAGGTCTCCCTCGTACGCCGGAAGAATCTCCGCAATGTCATACACGCTGGCGTGCTTGCGGTGGACCGCGCCGAAGGCATCGTCCACGTAGGCACCGTTGTCGCCGGTCAACCCGGCGAGTTCCCGCGCCAGGGCCAGCCGCTCGTCGTCGTTCTTGGACGTTTCGCGCGGATCGAACCTAATGTTCTGAAGCACCAGGACCGACCCGGAGGCCAGCGATGCCGCCAGCTCATGGGCACTTTCGCCCACCACGTCGGCAGCGAACTCCACCGCGAACGGCGCGAGTTCATCGAGCCTGTCAGCCGCCGGCTGCAGCGAGTACTTTTCGTCCGGAGTCCCCTTCGGCCGCCCCAGGTGCGCCATGACGATCACCTTGGCTCCGTGTTCCACCAGTTTCCCGATGGTGGGGATGGAGGCACGGATGCGCCCGTCGTCGGCCACCCGGCCGTTGTCCAGCGGCACATTGAGGTCCGAACGGACCAGCACATACCGACCATCGACGCCGTCGCTGATCAGTTCCTCGAGAGTCTTGACTGTCATGTCTGCCTTTACGTCCCTTTCGGGCAAATGGGGGAAGTTACTGGGGTAGTTGTTGGGCGTGAATGCCCGGTTTGCCGGGCCGCGGCGCTACAGCGAGGATCCCACCAGGGTGGTCAGGTCCACCAGGCGGCAGGAGTAGCCCCACTCGTTGTCGTACCAGCCGACGACCTTGACTTCGTTGCCCATCACCCGGGTCAGCCCCGAGTCGAAGATGCACGACGCCGGGTCGGTGACGATGTCCGAGGACACCAGCGGCTCGTCGGTGTAGCGCAGATAGCCGTTGAGGGCTCCCTCGCTGGCCGCCTTGTAGGCGTCGTTGATCTCCTGGACCGATGCTTCCCGGGCCAGCGTGACCGTGAGGTCGGTGACGGAGCCGGTGGGCACCGGAACACGGAGCGCAAAGCCGTCCAGCTTGCCGTCCAGTTCCGGAATGACCAGGCCAATGGCCTTGGCGGCGCCGGTGGTGGTGGGCACGATGTTCAGGGCCGCGGCACGTGCCCGGCGCAGGTCGCGGTGGGGCCCGTCCTGCAGGTTCTGGTCCGCGGTGTAGGCGTGGACGGTGGTCATAAGCCCGCGTTCGATCCCGAACGTGTCGTTGATGACCTTGGCCAGCGGGGCCAGGCAGTTGGTGGTGCAGGAAGCGTTGGACACGATGTTGTCAGTATCCGGATTGTATTCTCCGTCGTTGACCCCCATCACGATGGTGCGGTCCGCGCCCTTGCCGGGGGCGGAAATCAGCACCTTCTTGGCACCGGCGTCGAGGTGCTTCCTGGCATCGTCGGCCTTGGTGAAGAAACCGGTGGACTCGATCACCACATCCACGCCGAGGTCTTTCCAGGGAAGGTTTGCCGGGTCGCGCTCGGCGAGGACCTTGATGGTCTTTCCGCCGACGATCAAATCGCCGTCGCGCACTTCCACGTCAGCACTGATACGGCCGGTCACGGAGTCGTACTTCAGGAGATGGGCAAGGGTTTCGGGACTGGTGAGGTCGTTGACGGCCACGATATCGAGATCGGCGTTCTGCTCCAGTGCTGCGCGGAAGTAGTTTCGTCCAATGCGTCCGAAGCCGTTGATTCCAACACGAGTAGTCACTTTTCTGTCTCCTTGATTGCGGGTGTACCGAAAACGTGACCTTGTGTGTGCTCAGGCCACTGGTCTGGACAGGGATTGGGGATACCGGGAAGCCTCCCGGTCCGGCCGGCCGGCAACAAGGCCGGCCGCCCGGATCAGGAGGCCCCGCCGAGCCGTGCAGCCCGGCGGGGACCCTCGCCTTCATCTTACGCGCCGGTCCTGTTCCGGGTACCGGCAGGGCGCCGAATTTGGCCCCGCAGACGTGATTACGCCGGGAGGACCAGGGTGTGGGCGCCGGTGCGGGCGGCCTCGAAGCGGGTGGCCACGTCGGCCCAGTTGACGATGTTCCAGAAAGCCTTGACGTAGTCGGCCTTCACGTTGACGTAGTCCAGGTAGAAGGCGTGCTCCCACATGTCCAGCATCAGCAGCGGAATGGTGCCCACGGGGACGTTGCCCTGCTGGTCGTAGAGCTGCTCGATGACCAGGTTCTTGCCGAGCGGCTCGTAGGCGAGCAGTGCCCAGCCCGAACCCTGCAGCGAGGTTGCCGCAGCGGTGAACTGACCGCGGAAGGCATCGAAGGATCCGAAGAAGTCATCGATGGCTGCAGCGAGCTCGCCAACGGGCTTGTCGCCGCCTTCCGGGGAGAGGTTGTTCCAGAAGATGCTGTGGTTGACGTGTCCGCCAACGTGGAACGCCAGGTCCTTGGAGAGCTTCGGGATAGTGGCGAAGTCGCCCTTCTCGCGGGCTTCGGCCATCTGCGCCAGCGCGGTGTTTGCTCCGGCAACGTACGTTGCGTGGTGCTTGTCGTG
Organism: Arthrobacter gandavensis; assembly: GCF_009192735.1. Classification (GTDB taxonomy): domain Bacteria; phylum Actinomycetota; class Actinomycetes; order Actinomycetales; family Micrococcaceae; genus Arthrobacter_B; species Arthrobacter_B citreus. The sequence continues at coordinate 461,597 of NZ_VTFU01000001.1, read as the reverse complement.
GTGCAGCTCCATGATGCGGGCGGAGATGTTCGGCTCCAGCGCAGCGTAGTCGTACGGGAGTTCCGGCAGAGTGTACTCGTTCACAAAATCCTCCAGTGTGAGTCGGAAAATAGGTCGGATGGAGTATCCGGACGGTGTTTCCCTCCGGAAACTGTTTCCACCCGGAACCAAGGCGCCGCCTAACGGCAGCATGCTTAGTCCATCCTATGCTTCCACGCTACTCGTCAAGCATCTCAGGAGTCACATTGGCCTCAGTGCCCGGGATTCCCAGTTCCGCTGCACGCTTGTCCGCCATCGCCAGGAGGCGTCGGATCCGGCCGGCAATAGCGTCCTTGGTCATGGGCGGCTCGGCCAGGTGGCCCAGCTCGTCCAGGCTGGCCTGCTTGTGGGCTACCCGCAGCTCTCCGGCGTACCGCAGGTGTTCGGGCACATCGTCGCCGAGGATGTCCAGTGCCCGGTCGACCCGGGCGCCGGCGGCAACCGCGGCCTGGGCCGAGCGGCGCAGGTTGGCGTCGTCGAAGTTGGCCAAGCGGTTGGCGGTGGCCCGGACTTCCTTGCGCATGCGCCGCTCTTCCCAGACCATCAGCGCGTCATGTGCTCCCATGCGCGTGAGCAGGGCCGCGATGGTGTCGCCGTCGCGGATGACAACGCGGTCAATGCCGCGCACCTCCCGCGCTTTGGCCGCAATGCCAATCCGGCGTGCCGCTCCCACCAGTGCGAGGGCCGCTTCGGGGCCCGGGCACGTGACTTCCAGCGATGAGGACCGGCCGGGCTCGGTGAGTGAACCATGGGCCAGGAACGCACCGCGCCATACGGCTTCGGCGTCGGCGGCTGATCCGTTGACCACCACGGAGGGCAGCCCCCGGACGGGACGTCCACGGGCATCCAACAGGCCGGTCTGGCGGGCCAGGGATTCACCGTCCTTGACGACGCGCACCACGTACCGGTTGCCCCGGCGCAGGCCTCCTCCGGACACGACAATGATCTCCGAGGCGTGGCCGTACACTTCGGCAATGGCGGCGCGAAGCCGCCTCGCCGTGGACGCCAGGTCCACCTCGGCTTCAATGACAATGCGCCCTGAAATAATGTGCAGTCCGCCGGCAAATCGCAGCAAGGCTGATACTTCCGCTTTGCGGACTGAGGACTTTTTCACATCCAACCGTGAAAGTTCCTCTTTTACTGCTGCGGTCAACGCCACAAAGACACTCCTAGTTCTCCCCAAACATATCGTGATAGGCGGTTGCCAGGCGCAGCGGATCATGGATCGGCCGCCCGGTCGCTGCCCCCACCTTACCGAAGACGGCCCGCCCTCCCATCGCTGCGGCCGCGGCGCTGAAAGCGTCGGGGTCTTCGATGACGGCAGGATCGGCAAGCACCGCATCGACCCGGAGTCCGGGGGCGTACCGCCGCACCTCCGCCAGATGGTCCAGGGCCGACATTCCGGCGGTTTCCTTGGTTTCGTTGCTCAGGTTCATGGTCAGGCACCGCTTGGCCTTGGTCCGGCTGAGGGCGGAACGCAGCTGAGGCAGCATCAGGTGCGGCAGCACCGAGGTGTACCAGGACCCCGGACCCAGGATGACCCAGTCGGCACGTTCAATGGCGGTGACCGCTTCCGGACAGGCGGTGGCATCCGCCGGCGTAAGGCGGACCTCGCTGACCTTGCCCAGCGCTCCGGCCGTGGCCAGCCGGGCCTGCCCAGTCACCAGTTCCAAGTACTCCCCCGTGGCCGACCGCCGGAGCACGTCGCCCTCGATGGTGAGCGGCTGCGTGGACATCGGCAGCACTTGGCCGCGGGCACCCAGCAGGGCTCCGGCCCACTGCAGGCCGGCCACGGGGTCACCCAGCAGCTCCCACAGGGTCACGATCAACAGGTTGCCCAGGGCATGGTTGTCCAGCGAGCCGCTGATGCCGGGGCGGGACTGGAAGCGGTGCTGCATGACGTCGCGCCAGGTCCGCCCCCAATCGGTGTCATCGCACAGAGCCGACAGGGCCATCCGCAGGTCGCCGGGGGGCAGCACGTCAAGCTCATGGCGCAGCCGGCCGGAGGAACCGCCGTCGTCCGCCACGGTCACCACGGCGGTCAGGTCGGTGGTCAGCAGGCGGAGGGCGGACAGGGACGCGGACAGCCCGTGCCCGCCGCCCAGTGCCACCACGGCCGGGGAACCGTCACTGCCCCCGGCGTCGCGGGCCGCCCCGGTCTGCGGAATCATGGGAAGCGGGCCGGTCAGAAACGCCATCTATTCGCGTCCCAGGTCGCGGTGGTGCGCACTGACCGTCACGTGGGGCAGCTGCGCCAGGCGTTTGGCCAGCTCCTCGGTCACTGCCACTGAACGGTGCTTTCCGCCCGTGCAGCCGACGGCGATGGTGGCGTAGTGCTTGTTCTCCCGCCGGTATCCGTCAATGACCGGCTCCAGGGCGTCAACATACCGGTCCAGGAAGTCGCGGGTGCCGTGGGCATCGAGGACGTACTCCCGCACGTCTTCGTCCAGGCCCGTGTGCGGGCGGAGCTGCGGGACCCAGTGCGGGTTGGGAATGAAGCGGACGTCGGCAACGTAGTTGGCGTCCACGGGCAGCCCGTACTTGAATCCGAAGCTCATCACGTTCAGCCGCAGCACGATGGGCCCGGACTCGGTGAACAGTTCGGTGATGGTGGTCGCCAGGGCATGCACGTTCAGCTTGGAGGTGTCCACCACGACGTCGGATGACGCGCGCAGTTCCTTGAGCACGTCCCGCTCGGCGGCGATGCCGTCCAGGATGCTGCCGTCCTCCTGCAGCGGATGGGGGCGACGGCCCTGCTCAAAGCGGCGCACCAGGGTTTCGTCCTCCGCGTCCAGGAACAGCAGCCGGTAGGAGACGCCGGCGGCACGGAGGCTGCTGAGCGCCTCGCGGATGTCCTGGAAGAGTTCCTTGCTGCGAACGTCGATGACCACTGCCAGCCTCGGAATGGACTGGGGCATGCGGGACACCAGCTCCGTCAAGGTGCCCAGCATCAGCGGGGGCAGGTTTTCCACCACGTACCAGCCATGGTCCTCGAGGGCGTTGGCGGCCGTGCTGCGTCCGGCGCCGGACATGCCGGTAACCACCAGCAGCTCCGATTCGGCGGGCTTGACCGGGGTCAGCGCGTCCTGTTCCTTCATGTCCGTCGTCCCGTCCTTAGGATTTCATCCAGAGCAGGGCACAGCGTGCCGTTCTGGTTTGTGTCTGCCACACTCCCCGCGCAGCCGTGCGGCTCCGCACGGTTTTCCGCCGGGGAAGAAGCCGATTACCCAGCCTAGCTAAGTTTCCAGGATTTCGCCGGTGGTCATGTTCACCGCGGGAGCCGCGTCCTGTCCGCCGCCCTTGGCCGCGAGCTGCGCGTGGACCGACGCCGCCAGAGCAGGCCCGATGCCCGGCACGCGCTGCAGCTCCTCGGCAGACGCGTTCCGCAGTTTCTTGACCGAACCGAACTCCTTCAGCAGGGCTGCGCGCTTGGCCGGCCCGAGGCCGGAAATCTCGTCCAGCAGGGAAGCGGTCATGGACTTGGCGCGCTTTTGGCGGTGGAAGGTGATGGCGAACCGGTGGGCCTCGTCACGGATCCGCTGGAGCAGGAAAAGGGCTTCGGAGGCCCGGGGCAGGATCACCGGGAAGTCGCTGTCCGGCACCCATACTTCTTCCAGGCGCTTGGCCAGCCCCACCACGTAGATGTCAGTGATGCCCAGATCGGCGAGGGCACGGGAGGCTGCCGCCACCTGGGGCTGGCCGCCGTCGACCACCACCAGGTTGGGCGGATAGGCAAACTTGGTCCGCGGAGCCGCCGTGAGCGTGTCGGTCAGCGGCTGGACGTCGGTGCCGGCCCGTTCGGCCGGGAGCTCGCCGGGGACGGTGGGAGCGGACGGATCAGCTGCCGGGTCGGCGTTCTCGGCAAGGTAGTTGCGGAACCGCCGGGAGATGACGTCATACATGGCGGAGGTGTCATCGCGGGCCGCATCTCCGGTGATGGAGAACTTCCGGTAGTCCGACTTCTTGGGCAGGCCGTCTTCGGCAACCACCATGGATGCCACCACGTTGGTGCCTGAAACGTGGGAGATGTCATAGCACTCGATCCGCAGCAGTGCCACCGGCAGGTCCAGGGCCTCCTGCAGTTCCTGGAGGGCGGCGGAGCGGGTGGTGATGTCTCCGGCCCGGCGGCTCTTGTGCAGGCGCAGGGCGTCGGCGGCGTTCCGGGCCACGGTCTCCATCAGGGCCTTCTTGTCGCCGCGCTGCGGAACACGGATGTCCACGTGCGCGCCGCGGAGCCCGGAGAGCCACTGTCCGAGCTCATCGGCATTGGACGGCAGCGCCGGCACCAGCACTTGGCGGGGAATGCGGTCGGTGGCGGCAGCCTCGCCGTAGACCTGCTGGATCAGGTGTTCCACCAGGTCGGCGGTGTCCGTGTCCTCGACCTTTTCCACGACCCAGCCGCGCTGTCCGCGGATCCGTCCGGCACGGACATGGAACACTTGGGCCGATGCTTCGAGTTCGTCCTCCTCGAGGGCAAAGATGTCCGCGTCGGTGTCTTCGCTGAGGACAACGTTGTTGCGCTCGAAGACCTTGCGCAGGGCGGCAATGTCGTCACGCAGCCGGGCGGCCGTTTCATAGTCCAGCTCGGCGACGGCCGCCTGCATTTCCTTTTCCAGGGTGCCGATGAACCGCTTGCCTTCCCCGGACATGAAGTCGCACAGTTCGGCGGCCAGTTGGCGGTGGTCCTCGGGGCTGATCCGGCCGACGCAGGGGGCGGAGCATTTGTCGATGTACCCCAGCAGGCACGGCCGGCCGGTGCGCTCGGCACGCTTGAAGACGCCGGAGCTGCAGGTGCGGACCGGGAAAACGCGCAGCAGGGTGTCCAGGGTTTCCCGGATGGCCTTGGCCGGGTAGAAGGGCCCGAAGTAGCGGGTGTCCTTGCGGCGGTCCCCGCGCATCACCTGCGCCCGGGGGTACTTCTCCCCCATGGTGACGGCCAGATAGGGATAGGACTTGTCGTCCCGGAACATGATGTTGAACCGGGGATTGAATTCCTTGATCCAGGTGTACTCCAGCTGCAGCGCTTCGAGCTCGGTGCCGACCACCGTCCATTCAACGCTGGCGGCGGTGTGCACCATGGCCCGCGTCTTGGGCAGCAGGCCCCGCGGATTGGCGAAGTATGAGTTCAGGCGGGAGCGGAGGTTCTTGGCCTTGCCGACGTAAATGACCCGGCGGTGCTCGTCACGGAAACGGTAAACGCCCGGGGCGGTGGGGATTTCCCCCGTCTTGGGCCGGTATGTTGCTGGATCTGCCACGTTTCCATCCTACGGTTGGCGCCGGACACCGCCGCGCAGTCCGGCGCCGCTTTCGCGCGGCGCTGAACCAGCCGCCGGCCTTATTCTTCGGGCTTGCTCTGGTTGTAGCTGCCCGAGCGTTCCTGTCCCGACAACTCGGCAATGGCGTCCATCACCCGGTCGGTGGCCTGCCGGCGTGCCGGCAGTGCGTGGTCCGGTCCGGTCTTCTGGAAGTACAGCGGGCGGCCCACCTTCATGGTGAAGTGCTGCGGCTTGATCCATTTCTTGCCGGCCGGCTGGAGGTTCTCGGTGCCGATCAGGCCCACGGGGACCACGGGTGCCCCCGAGGTGAGGGCCAGCCAGCCCACGCCGGTCCGGCCGCGGTACAGCACTCCGTCCCGGGAGCGGGTGCCCTCCGGATAGATTCCAATGCCGCTGCCCTGCTCCAGCCGGTCCAGCAGCGTCTTCAGGGCGGCCACGGACGCGGCCTGCTGGTCCCGTTCCACGGGGATGGATCCCACGCCTTCAAAAAAGGTGCGCATGGCGGCACCCTTGACGCCGGTGCCGGTGAAGTACTCGGCCTTGGCGAAGAAGGCCACGGGCCGCGGCATCAGCGCCTGCGTCAGCACGCTGTCCAGGAACGAAAGGTGGTTGGCGGCCACGATGAAGGGACCGGTGGCCGGAACATTGTCCAAGCCGGTGACGGTGGGCCGGCAGAGTCCGGCAATGAGTCCTCGGGTTGATGCCCGGGTCAGGTCATAAACGCCCATGCGCGCAGTCCCTTTCCTGCGCCCGGAAGCTTTGCAGCTCCGCCAGCAGTTCTCCGGCGGAGCCGACGACAGCGGCCGCACCGGCCGCTGTCAGCTCACCGTCGGAGGCGAACCCCCAGGAAACGCCAATGCAGTCCAGCCCGTTGGCCGCGGCCCCGTGGACATCGTGCCGGCGGTCCCCCACCATGACGGCGCGGTCATACCCGCCGGAGTGCCGGGCAAGGGCTGCCTGGATGATGGTTGCTTTGCCGTCCAGTGCCGCGGCGGCCCGCTCATCGGCCGGCGAACCGTGCACTGAGTCGAACAGCCCGTCGAGTTCCTGTATCCGCAGCAGCTCGTTGGCCAGCGGCTCGGGCTTCTGGGTGGCAACGGCCACCGTGGCGCCGCCGGCGCGCAGCGCGCCGATTGTTTCCCTGATCCCCGGATAGGGCCGGCTGCCGGCCATTCCGGTTTTCCGGTATCCGGCGCGGTAATGCGCCACGACCTCGCTGATGCGTTCCTCCGGCACACCGGCAATTTCACGCAGCGATGTCATCAGCGCCGGTCCGACCATGCGCTGCAGGTCTGCCTCCGGGGGTACGGGCAGGCCGCACGCTGCGATGGCGGCACTGATGCCGCCGGTGATGCTGCCTGCCGGATCCACAAGGGTTCCGTCCAGGTCAAAGAGCACTAAGAGCCGGGATTCTTTCACCGGGACAGTTTCCCACACCAGCACCCGGGTACGGAAAAAGGCATTCCCCGAAGGGAATACCTTTTTCCGCTGCGTCCCGTCAAAGCACGGGATTATGTGCCGGTGCGGCTTATGCCGCTCCCTTTTGCTTTTCGAACAACTCGGCCAGGAACCTGCCGGTGTGGCTCACCTCGGAGGTTGCCACCTTTTCCGGTGTTCCCGTGGCGATCACCTGTCCGCCGCCGTTTCCGCCTTCCGGACCCATGTCGATGATCCAGTCGGCGCTCTTGATGACGTCCAGGTTGTGCTCGATGGTGATGACGGTGTTGCCCTTGTCCACCAGTCCCTGCAGGACCAGCAGCAGCTTGCGGACGTCCTCGAAGTGCAGCCCGGTGGTGGGCTCGTCCAGGACGTACACGCTGCGGCCGTTGGACCGCTTCTGGAGCTCTGCGGCGAGCTTCACGCGCTGTGCCTCGCCGCCGGAGAGGGTGGTCGCCGGCTGGCCGAGCCGGACATAGCCCAGTCCGACGTCGACCAGTGTGTTCAGGTGCCGGGCAATCGGGGAGAACGCGGCAAAGAACTCCGCGGCTTCCTCGATGGACATGCCCAAAACCTCGGCGATGTTCTTGCCCTTGTAGTGCACCTCAAGGGTTTCGCGGTTGAACCGCCCGCCGTGGCACACCTCGCAGGGCACGTACACGTCCGGCAGGAAGTTCATTTCGATCTTCAGCGTGCCGTCACCGTGGCATGCTTCGCAGCGTCCGCCCTTGACGTTGAAGGAGAAGCGGCCCGGCAGGTAACCGCGGACCTTTGACTCATTGGTCTCCGCGAACAGCTTGCGGATGTGGTCCCATACCCCGGTGTAGGTGGCCGGGTTGGAGCGCGGGGTGCGCCCGATCGGGCTCTGGTCCACGTGGATGACCTTGTCCAGGTTCTCCAGGCCGTCAATGCGCAGGTGCCGGCCGGCCACGTGCTTGGCGCCGTTGAGCTTGGCGGCCAGCGTCTTGTAGAGGATGTCGTTGATCAGGGTCGATTTCCCCGATCCGCTGACCCCCGTGACGGCGGTGAAGACGCCCAGCGGAATGGACACGTCGATGTTGCGCAGGTTGTTTTCCCTGGCACCGACGATCTTCAGCTGGCGGGACTTGTCCACCTTGCGGCGTTTGGCCGGGATCTCGATCTTGCGGCGTCCGGACAGGTACGCGCCGGTCAGCGACCGTTCATTGGTGAGCAGGTCCTCCAGGGAGCCGGAGTGCACCACTTCGCCGCCGCGTTCGCCGGCACCGGGTCCGATGTCCACCACCCAGTCGGCTTCATGGATGGTGTCTTCATCGTGCTCCACCACAATCAGGGTGTTGCCGAGGTTGCGCAGCCGGGCCAGGGTGTCGATCAGGCGCCGGTTGTCCTTCTGGTGCAGGCCGATGGATGGTTCGTCCAGGACATACAGCACCCCCACCAAACCGGAGCCGATCTGGGTGGCCAGGCGAATGCGCTGCGCCTCGCCTCCGGACAGCGTGGCTGCCGCCCGCTCCAGGGAAAGGTATTCCAGGCCCACGTCGAGCAGGAAGGTCAGGCGGGCCAGGATTTCCTTCAGCACCTGGTCGCCGATCTGTGCTTCCCGTGCCGTGAGGTCCAGTCCGCCGAGGAACGCGGAGGCATCGCGCAGCGGCATGGCCGCCACCTGCGCAATGTTCTTTCCGTTGATCAGCACCGACAGCGATGCCGGGTTCAGCCGCGCTCCGCCGCACTCGGGGCACGGGGTTTCCCGCATGTACTCCTCGTACCGGTCCCGGGCGCTGTCGGACTCGGTTTCCAGGTGCTTGCGGTGGATGTACTGGATGACGCCTTCGAAGCCGGTGCTGTATTTGCGTTCCCGGCCGAAACGGTTCTTGTACTGAACGACCACCTTGTGGTCCTTGCCGTTAAGGATGGCTTCGCGGGCCTTGGCCGGGAGCTTCTTCCACGGCACGTCCATGGAGAAGCCCATGTCCTTGGCCAGGCCGGCCAGCAGCCGGTTCCAGTACTCCAGCGTCGCATTGCCCAGCGCCCACGGCGCCACGGCCCCTGCTGCCAGGCTCAGGTTCGGATTGGGAATCACCAGCTCCTCGTCAACCTCCAGCCGGCTGCCGATGCCGGTGCAGACCGGGCATGCGCCAAAGGGGTTGTTGAAGGAGAAGGACCGGGGCTCAATCTCGTCGATGGCCAGCGGATGTTCGTTGGGGCAGGCGAGGTGCTCGGAGAACGGCCGGACACGGTCGGGGCTCTTTTCGTCCACGTCCACGAAGTCGGCCAGGATCCGGCCGTCGGCCAGGCCCAGGGCCGTTTCCACGGAGTCGGTCAGGCGCTGCCGGATGCCGTCCTTCGCGACCAGCCGGTCAACCACCACCTCGATGGTGTGCTTGTACTGCTTGCCAAGCTTCGGCGGATCGGAGAGCTGGACCTGCTTGCCGTCCACCTTGGCGCGGGAATAGCCCTTGGCTGCGAGCTCTTGGAAGAGGTCCACGAATTCGCCCTTGCGTCCGCGCACGACCGGCGCCAGGATCTGGAACCGGGTGCCCTCGGGCAGCTCGAGCAGCTGGTCCACGATCTGCTGCGGCGTCTGCCGGGAAACCGGCTCGCCGCAGACCGGGCAGTACGGAGTGCCCACGCGTGCCCAGAGCAGGCGCATGTAGTCGTAGATCTCGGTAATGGTTCCGACGGTGGAGCGCGGGTTCTTGGAGGTGGACTTCTGGTCAATGGACACTGCCGGGGAAAGACCTTCAATAAAGTCCACGTCCGGTTTGTCCACCTGCCCCAGGAACATTCGGGCGTACGAGGAGAGCGACTCGACGTACCGGCGCTGTCCCTCGGCGAAGATCGTGTCGAAGGCCAGGGAGGACTTTCCGGACCCCGACAGTCCGGTGAAGACAATCATCGCGTCACGCGGCAAATCCAGGTCCACGTTGCGCAGGTTGTGTTCCCGGGCGCCCTTGACGACCAGGCGGGAAAGATCGTTGCCGCGGTGCGGCTCGTTGGCACTATCGGCCATCAAAGAGGTAGCTGTAGACACAATTTCCACTGTAGTTCACCGTTTGGTTCGAAGATGTATTCGACACCGCAGTGTTCACCGCAGGCGAAGAGCTGTCTCGACATACGTCACGGCCTCCTGCGGGTCGAGCCCGTTGGCACGCACCGAGTCCGCGAAAACAGCCGCGGCTTCGGCGACCCTGCGGCGCCCGTTATCCCCTGCAGCTGCGATGACGGTGCCCGCCCGCGAGCGCGTTGTGACCACTTCGGCCTGTTCCAGTTCGCGGTACGCCCGTGCCACGGTGTTGACTGCCAGCCCCAGCCGGGCGGCGAGCGCGCGCACCGGGGGAAGGCGGGTTCCGACGGCGAGGCGTCCGTCATTGGCGGCGTCGAGGATCTGGACCCGCAGCTGCTCGAAAGGGGGAACGGTGCTTGCGCCGTCGATACGGACCCAGGACAGGACGTCGTCGCTCATGGGACCGCCTTCATGTTCAGGAGCTGGAGCCGTCGGGGATTGCGGCGGCAGGGCTGGTGCTGCGGGTTCTGTTCAACCTGCTGCAGTTCCATTTTGCCACGCCGGCGTGCCGGGCGCCGGGAGGCCGGTCACAGCGGAGCGCCCGCCCCCTCCCCCGCGTCATTCACCGGATCCGCGTCCGCAACGGCGGGTTCGGCAAACTGGGAGCGGTACAGCTCCGCGTAGAATCCCTCGGCGTCCAGCAGCGCATCGTGCGTTCCCTGCTCCACGATCTCTCCGTTCCGCACCACCAGGATCACGTCGGCGTCCCGGATGGTGGAGAGCCGGTGGGCGATGACAAAACTGGTCCGGGCTTCCCGCAGGGCGCTCATGGCCAGCCGGATGGAGATCTCGGTCCGGGTGTCCACCGAGCTGGTCGCCTCGTCCAGGACGAGGATGGACGGATTGGCCAGCCAGGCCCGGGCAATGGTGATGAGCTGCCGCTGCCCCTGGCTGAGTGAACCGCCGTCGTTGCCCAGGACGGTGTCATACCCCTCCGGCAGTGAGCGCACAAAGTGGTCCACGTGCGTTGCCCTGGCGGCTTCGACGATCTGCTCGTCGGTCACGCCGGGGGCGCCGTAGGCAAGGTTCTCCCGGATCGTTCCTTCGAAGAGCCAGGCGTCCTGGAGCACCATGCCGATGTTCCGGCGCACGTCGTCCCTCCGCATCCGGGCAATATCGACGCCGTCGATGCTGATCCGTCCGCCGTCGATGTCGTAGAACCGCATGAGCAGGTTCACCAGTGTGGTCTTCCCCGCCCCCGTGGGACCCACAATGGCAACTGTCTGCCCGGGTTCGGCCACGAAGGACAGATTCCGGATCAGCGGTGCGTCCGGCGAGTAGCTGAAATCCACGTGTTCAAAGGCCACGCGCCCGTGGACAGCCGGCAGGGTCAGCGGCTCCGCCGGATCGGGTTCCTGCTCAGGGTCATCCAAAAGTTCGAACACACGTTCGGCTGACGCGACGCCGGACTGCAGCATGTTGATCAGTGAGCCGATCTGTCCCAGCGGCTGGGAGAACTGGCGGCTGTACTGCACGAAGGCCTGCACGCCGCCGATCGACAGGCGGCCGTTGGCCACCAGGATGCCTCCCACCACGGCAACTGCCACGTAGTTCAGGTTCGAGATGAACTGCATGGTCGGCATGATGACGCCGGAAACGAACTGTGCCTTGAAGGAAGAGCGGTAGAGGGTCTCGTTGGCCGGGCGGAAGCCCTCCACCACGCGCTCCTGCTGCCCGAAGGCCTTCACCACGTCCTGGGCGCTGAACATTTCCTCGATGTACCCGTTCACCTCACCCGTGGATTTCCACTGCTGCATGAACTGCACCTGCGAGCGCTTGGCAATCAGGACGGTGACGACGGCGGAGACCGGCACCGTGACCACGGCGATCAGTGCCAGCAGCGGGGAGAGCCACAGCATCATGCCCAGCACCCCCACGATGGTCAGCACCGACGTGATGATCTGGGTGAGGGTTTGGGAGAGGGTCTGTGCCAGGTTGTCGATGTCATTGGTGACCCGGCTGAGCACGTCGCCCCGTGATTCGCGCTGGAAGTGGGACATGGGCAGCCGGAACAGTTTGGCGTCCACGTCTCTGCGCAGCCGGTACATGGCGTTCTGGACCACCCGGGCCGTCACCCGTGCCTGCAGCCAGCCGAAGAAGAAAGCCGCAAGGTAGATGCCCAGCACTCCCAGCACCAGCACCCGCAGCCGGTCGAAGTCCACCCCGGCCCCGGGAACCACGTTCATGGCAGCGAGCATGTCGGCCAGCTGGTTCTCCCCCGCGCTGCGCAGTGCCGCGACCTGCTCGTCCTTGCTGACTCCCGGTTCCAGCCCGGCGCCAATCACGCCGTCGAAAATCACGTTGGTGGCTTCACCCAGGATCCGCGGGGCAGTGACGGCGAGCGCCACAGAAACGACGGCGGCCACCATCACCAGTGCCAGCCGCAGCCGGTCCGGGCCCATGAGGGAGAGGATCCGCTTCACGCTGGCCCGGAAGTTCAGCGGTTTTGCCGCCGGTGCATGCCCGCCGCCGTGGCCTGCGCCGGGACCGCGCAGCGGGCGGCCCCCGCGTGCCGGGGCGCTCACTGGACTTCCTCCGCGGTGAGCTGGGATTCGACTATTTCGCGGTAGGTGGGTGAGGCATCCATCAGTTCGGTGTGTGTCCCCTGTCCGGCGATCCGCCCTTCCTCCAGCACGATGATCCGTCCGGCGTCGGTAATGGTGTTGACCCGCTGGGCGACGATCAGCACCGTGGAATTGCGGGTGCGGTGTTTGAGTGCGGCGCGGAGCCGGGAATCCGTCGCGAAGTCCAGCGCCGAGAAGCTGTCATCGAACAGGTAGATGGAGGGCTGGACCACCAGCGCGCGGGCGATGGCCAGGCGCTGCCGCTGGCCGCCGGAGAAGTTTCCGCCGCCCTGCTCCACCCGGTGTTCCAGCACTCCCTCGGAAGCGCGGACAAAGTCTGCGGCCTGGGCGATGTCGAGTGCTTCCCACAGCTCCGCGTCCGTGGCATCGGGTTTGCCGAAGCGCAGGTTGGAGGCAATGGTGCCGGCAAACAGGTATGCCTTCTGCGGCACGAGGCCGATGCCGCTGCGCAGTGACTGCAGCGTGACGCCTTCGATGTCCTGTCCGTCAATGCTGATGCCGCCGGTGGTGGCATCGAGCAGCCGCGGCACCAGGTTCAGCAGGGTGGATTTGCCGGCCCCCGTGGATCCGATGATCGCCGTGGTCTTTCCCGACTCCGCGGTGAACGAGATTCCGTGCAGCACCGGCGCCTCCGCCCCCGGATAGGTGTAGCCGACGCCGTCGAACACCAGGGTGCCGCCGTCGTACACCAGCGGCACCGCATCCTCGGCATCATGGACCGTGCTTTCGGTGTCCAGGACCTCGTAGATGCGTTCGGCGCAGACGGCGGCACGGGGAAGCATCATGATCATGAACATGGACATCATGACGGCCATCAGGATCTGCATGATGTAGGCGATGAACGCGGTGAGCGCCCCGATCTGCATCTGCCCGGAGTCGATGCGGTAGGAGCCCAGCCACACCACCGCCACGGAGGCCAGGTTTGCCACGAGCATCGCGGCCGGGAACAGCAGCGCCATGTACTGCGCGGTCCGCAGCTGGGTCCCGGTCAGGTCCGCGTTGGCGGTGTCGAAGCGGGCCTCCTCGGTCCGCTCGCGGACGAAGGCCCGGATCACGGCGACCCCCATGATCTGTTCGCGGAGCACCGAATTCACCCGGTCGATCTGTTTCTGGGCGCGCCGGAACAGCGGAATCAGGCGGCGCAGCACCAGGCCGATCACCGCAAACAGGACCGGCAGGATCAGCAGCAGGATCCCGGACAGCGGCACATCCTGGTTCAGCGCCAGGACCACGCCTCCGATGCCCATGATGGGAGCTGACACCATCACCGTGAAGGTCATCAGCAGCGCCATCTGCACCTGCTGCACGTCATTGGTGGTGCGGGTGATCAGGGAGGGTGCGCCAAAAACCCCGACTTCCCGGGAGGAGAAGGACTCGACGGTGGTGAATAGGCTGTCGCGGATGTTCCGGCCCACGCTCATGGCCACGCGGGCGGCAAAGTAGGTGGCGGCCACCGCGCACAGGACCTGCCCGGCGGTGATCGCGAGCATCCAGCCGCCAAGGCCCAGGATGACGCCGGTGTCGGCCACCACCACGCCGCGGTCAATGATGTCAGCGTTCAGGGTGGGCAGATACAGCGTGGCCACGGTCTGTAGAAACTGCAGAATAACGACGGCGGCCACCGCACCCCGGTAGGGTGCCAGGTTTTGCCGGATGAGCCTTACGAGCACGCTTTCCTCCCGGAGCGGCCGGTTCCAGCACCGGCACCATCCGAACGTACGCCGCCTGTCAGGGGCAGGCAATACCTGCTCAGGGGCCGGGGGTACGCATCCGCCGCCCGGAACTAGACTTACCGGCATGATTGATTTGGAGAAGGTCACCATCCGCAGCCGGTCCGTGGGCAGCATGGACAACAACGTCTACGTCATTACCGCCAAAGACACCGGGGCGCAGGTGCTCATAGATGCCGCCGATGATTTCCCCGCGATCCGAGAGCTCCTGGCCGAGGCCGCGGCGGATGCCGCCGTGCCCGCCAAGGTGCAGCTGATCGTCACCACGCACAGCCACTGGGACCATGTCCGGGCGCTCGCCGACGCCGTTGCGGCCACCGGAGCCAAAACCGCGGCCGGCAGCGAGGACATCCCCGACATCGAGATGCCCACCGATGTGCCGCTGGATCACGGGGACATCGGCACCTTCGACGGTTTCGATCTGGAGGCCATCAAGCTGCGCGGCCACACCCCCGGCTCAGTGGCCCTGCTCTACCGCGACCCCAGCGGGCCGGCCCACCTGTTTACCGGGGATTCCCTCTTTCCCGGGGGCCTGGGCAACACGCAGAAGGACCCGGAGCGGTTCGAGTCCCTGTACGCGGACACAGTAGAACGTGTGTTCGAATACCTGCCGGATGACACCGTCGTCCACCCGGGGCACGGCAGCGGCACCACGCTCGGTGCCGAGCGGCCCCACCTGCCGGAGTGGAAGGAACGCGGCTGGTAGCAGGCCGTTTGCCCGCCGCCTCGTTGACCCCCGCTCATTGACGGACTTACGCTCCAAAGGGAGCCTTCGGACCGGATGAGAGCGTGGACCCGTGGCAAAATCGCAGTCACCGACATCCGGACCGGCGAGCGCCGCCGCACCGCAGATCGGCCTCCTGGCCTGCGTGGCCTTCGGGGTCGGGACCACTGTGGGCGGCGGCGTCTTTACGCTCTCCGGCACAGCAGTAAACCTTGCCGGGCCGGGAGCCGTCCTGAGCTACGTCATTGCGGGCATCGTGATGGCCCTGTGCGCCCTGTCCTTCATTGTGGTGTCCACCCGGGCCGCTGACGGGGAATCCGGCTACGGGCCGGTCGGGACCATCCTGAGCCCGTTCTGGCGGTTCATCGTCATGTGGGCCTTCTACCTCAACGGGGCCACCATCGTGGCGTACCTCGTGGACTCCTTCGGCGATTACCTGCACGAGTATTTCCTTCCGGCGATTGGCACCCTGGCGTTGGCGCTCGCCGCCACCGCACTGGTGACGGCCCTGAATCTCGGCCCGACGGCGCTGGTGGCCAAGGCTGAAACGTGGATCGTGGGCATCAAGCTTGCCCTGCTGGTCCTGTTTGCCGTCTGGGGCCTGACCGAGCTGCGCCCGGCGGACCTCGACCGTCCATTGCCCCAGGGCGCCGGCGGAGTGTTCTCCGCCGCCGCGCTGCTGTTCACCGCCTACACCGGCTTCAACGTCATCACCAACATGGCCGGGTCGGTAAAGAACCCCCGCAAAACCGTTCCACGCGCCATCCTGCTGACCCTGCTGGTCTCCGGCCTGATCTATCTGGGGACCGTGCTGGCCATGACGGCCAGCGGCCTCACCAATTTCTCAGCCACGGGCGTATCGCAGGCAGCGGAAATCGTCATGGGTCCCTGGGGCGGACTCCTGGTGGCGTTCGCCGCCTGCCTGTCCACGCTCTCCGGCGCGAATGCCAACGTCCTCGGCGCGTCGGAAATCATCCTGCGCATGGTGGCGCGCGGCGATATTCCGCCGGCGCTGGGACGGCACAGCCGCAGTGGCCATCCTTACGTCAGCGTCCTGCTGCTGGCCGCCATCACGGTGGTGCTGGTCCTGCTCAACGACACCACCTTTGTGGTCTCCATTGCCAATGTCGCCGCCATCCTGGCCATGATCGTGGTCAGCGTTGCGGCCGCCGTGCTGGGATTCCGCGGGTGGCCCGGGACCGGGGCCAGGCTGCCGCTTGGTCCCGTGATTCCCGTCCTGGCGATCCTGGCCGCGGCAAGCCAGCTGCCGTCCCTGAGCGTTCCGGCGCTGGTGACCGGGTTCCTGCTCACGGCCCTCGGCGGTGCGCTGTACCTGGCCCGGCACTGGGTCCGCGGGGGCGCCGGCAGCCAGGACCACGCCAACGAGCAGATTGACAGCCTGAACACCCCGCTGATGAAGGCAGCACGCACCAGGCCGCTGAAGCGGGCACACGGATCCCGCCGGTACCGCTGACCGGTCAGCCCTGTTTGCGGCCCACCATGAAGATGCGGCGGAACGGAAACACGGTTCCCCATTCCCGGGCGGGATACGCCTCCCGCAGCAGCGCGGCGTACTGCTCTTCGAAGCGGGAGAAGTCTTCCGGGTCCAGGGCGTCAATAACGGGACGCAGCGCGGTTCCGCGCACCCATTCCAGCACCGGGTCCCTGCCCGGCAGCACCTGGGAGTAGCTCGTTTCCCACACGTCGGCTTCGAAGCCCGCCTCGGTCAGCAACCCCAGATAATCTTCCGGCTCATCCACGGCATCCCCATGGCGCAGGACCCCCTCCAGCTTCCCGGCCCACTCGGGACCGGCTGCCAGCTCCCGCATCAGGGCGTGCGAGGGGGCGCCGAAGTTGCCCGGGACCTGCACGGCCAGCCAGGCGCCGCCGTCGAGCTGTTTGGCCCAGCGGCGCATCAGATCCTGGTGTCCCGGCACCCACTGCAGGGCGGCGTTGGAGACCACCACGTCCGTGCCGGGCTGCGGTTCCCACTCCTCGATGCCCGCCTGCACAAAGTCCAGGTTGTCCGGGGCCTGCCCGAGCGCCCGGGCCCGTTCCACCATGGCCGGGGATGAGTCGACGCCGGTGACCTGCGCTGCGGGCCAGCGGGCGGCGAGCGCCGCGGTCAGGGTTCCCGGACCACAGCCAAGGTCGACAACCCGGCGCGGGTTGTCAGCGGCGATGCGGGCCGTGAGGTCGAAAAACGGCCGGTCGCGGTGCGAGGAGAACTGTGTGTACTTCCGGGGATCCCATTTCATGCCGCCGAGCCTAGCAAAGGGGCGGGCTTGGCAGCTGCCGGCCTTCATCCGGCCTTCATCCGGGGTCATTCCGGCTGCCATGCAAGCCGGCATCCGCGCACCATGCGTACCGGGCGCCAACAGCGCGTCGGCACAGGATCCGCACCCTGTCCGCTGGTAGGTTCGGGGCGGGCGGCATGGGGCGTCCGGGAAAGGATGCATGAATCTTTTCAAGCGCAGGGATACCGCGGCAGCACCGGATCCGGCCGAAGTCTTTTGGCAGTGGTGGAGCACGGGCGGTGCATCCCGGTTCAGCGCCGCAGCGGACACCGGACAGTGGGGCGGGCTTGCCGGCGAGATGCAGGAACGGCTCGCTGCCGTCCACCCGGGCCTGGCATGGGACACCGGGACCGGGAAAACATCGCGTCACCTCCTTGCCGTGAGTTCGGAAGGCGATCCCGTGCTGCGCAGGACCGCGGAACACTGGCTGCGCTGCGCCCCTGCCGCGGACGATGCATGGGAATACGCGGCCGCCCGCCAGCCGGTTCCCGATGCGGCGGGCAAGACCATCGAGATCGACGGACTCAGTCTTTCCCTGGGCCAGGCCCGCTTCGGACTGCGGGAGGACCCCGGCAGGGGACGCCTCGACGTCGTGGTCCATCACCCGCTCTTCGGTCAAGTGGCGCAGGAGCGGCGCCTGCAGGTCGCCCTGCTGCTCCTCGACTGGATTCTCGGCGAGGACGACGTCACCCGGTGGGTGGGCGCCGTCGACACGGCCACCCGCGGGCCCTTGGACCGCACTGCCGCGGATCTCAGTAACGCCGTAGCCGCACTGGCCGCCCGAACCCGGAATGAGTGGGTCGTGATGGAAGGAAGCACTCCCGACGGCGCAGTCATCATGGTTTTGGCCCGCCGTCCGCTGCGCTGGATCGACTTCCCCCTATTCGACCTCCATACCGAAGTGCGCTTGGCCTACGACGACGCCGAAGCCAGCGGCCTCCCGGCCCCGGCCTCCCTGGAGGTGCTCCGCGACCAGGAGGCCCGCATCTCCGCCGCCCTGGGAACCCGGGGAATCCTGGTCGCCCGGGTGAGCGCCGCCGGAACCCGGGTGCTTCACTACTACTCGGATTCCGCGGACCACCACGGACGCGCGGCGATCGAGGATGCGGTACGCACATCCGGCGGGGCTGCCCGTTCCACTCCCGACCCCGGATGGACCCAGGTGCGGCAGTTCTCCTAGCCGTTCCCTGCCGGCGGTCCGCAGTGCGCTGCCGCGCCCGATAGTCTGGTATGGACATGAAACTTCTTGAACAGCTTGCCTCCGGCCCGTCCAGCACCCGCACCATCGACCCCGACGAGACGTACACGTCCTTCCTGGAATGGGTCGAGAGCCGGGGCATGTCGCTGTACCCGGCGCAGGACGAAGCGGTGATGGAGCTGGTCACCGGCAACAACGTCATCCTTGCCACCCCCACCGGCTCGGGCAAGTCGATGGTCGCCATTGCCGCGCACTTCCACGCCATGGCGCACGACGAGCGCAGCTACTACACCGCACCCATCAAGGCCCTGGTGTCGGAGAAGTTCTTTGCCCTGTGTGAGATCTTCGGCGCCGAGAACGTGGGCATGGTCACCGGTGACTCCTCGGTGAACAAGGACGCACCCATCATCTGCTGCACCGCGGAGATCCTGGCCAACATTGCCCTCCGCGAAGGCCCCGACGCGGACCTGGGCACGGTCATCATGGACGAGTTCCACTTCTACTCCGATCCGCAGCGCGGCTGGGCCTGGCAGGTGCCGCTGCTGGAGCTGCCGCAGGCCCAGTTCCTGCTGATGTCCGCCACCCTGGGCGACATGACCCGGATCGCCAACGAACTCAGCGAACTCACCAACCGCGACACCGTCACGGTCTCCTCGGTGCAGCGGCCCATCCCCCTGCACTACTACTACGTGGAAACCCCGGTCCAGGAATCCCTGGAAGAGCTGCTGGCCACCAAGCAGGTTCCGGTCTACGTGGTGCACTTCTCCCAGATCGAAGCGATCGACCGGGCGCAGGCCCTGATGAGCATCAACGTGTGCACCGGGGAGGAAAAGGACAAGATCGCCGAGCTGATTGCCGGCTTCCGCTTCGCCCCCGGCTTTGGCAAGACCCTGAACCGGCTGGTCCGGCACGGCATCGGCGTGCACCACGCCGGCATGCTGCCCAAGTACCGCCGGTTGGTGGAGCAGCTGGCCCAGGCCGGACTGCTGAAGGTCATCTGCGGCACCGACACCCTCGGCGTCGGCATCAACGTGCCCATCCGCACCGTGCTGATCACTGCCCTGTCCAAGTACGACGGCACGCGCACCCGCCCGCTGAAGGTCCGCGAGTTCCACCAGATCGCGGGCCGCGCGGGCCGCGCGGGTTATGACACGGCGGGCACCGTCGTCGTGCAGGCACCGGAACACGTGATCGAAAACGTCAAGGCCATGGCCAAGGCGCACGCCAAGTTCGGCGATGACCAGAAGAAGCTGCGCCAGGTGGTGAAGAAGAAGCCGCAGGCCGGCTTTGTGTCCTGGGGCAAGCCCACCTTCGAAAAGCTGGTGGACGGCACCCCGGAGCCGCTGACCTCCAGCTTCAACATCACCCACTCCATGCTGCTGAACCTGCTGGAGCGCCCGGGCGATCCGTTTGCCGCCGCCAAGAAGCTGCTGACCAACAACCACGAAACCCGGTCCTCGCAGCTGGCGCTGATGAAAAAGGCGCTGAGCATTTACCGTGAGCTGAAGACCGCCGGCATCGTGGAGGTCCTGCCCGAGCCCGACACCGACGGCCGCACCGTTCGCCTGAAGGTGCATCTGCAGCCCAACTTTGCCCTGAACCAGCCGTTGTCCCCGTTTGCCATGGCCTCCCTGGAGATCCTGGATCCGGAGAGTCCGTCCTACGCCCTGGACGTGGTCTCAGTGATCGAGGCCATCATGGAAAAGCCCCGCCAGGTCCTCTCAGCGCAGGAGAAGAAGGCCCGCGGCGAGGCCATCGCGGCCATGAAGTCCCAGGGCATCGAGTACGACGAGCGGATGGCTCTGCTCGAGGAAGTCACGTACCCGCAGCCGCTGGCTGAGCTGCTGGAGCAGTCCTTCGAGGTGTACCGCTCCGGCGCACCGTGGCTGGGTGAGTTCGAACTGAGCCCGAAGTCGATTGTCCGGGACATGTACGAGCGGGCCATGAGCTTTGGCGAGTACGTCCAGTACTACTCGCTGGCCCGCTCCGAGGGCGTGCTGCTGCGCTACCTCTCTGACACCTACAAGGCCCTGCTGCACACGGTTCCGCCGGAGCGGCTGCGCGAAGACCTCGAGGACATCATCGAGTGGCTGGGCGAACTGGTCCGCCAGACCGACTCCTCGCTGCTGGATGAGTGGGAGGAGCTGACCAGCGGAATCAACCCGGATGCCACGGCCGAGCCCGTCCTGCCGCCGGTGCCCGACCGTCTCACCGCCAACGTGCGCGCCTTCCGGGTCATGGTGCGCAACGAGATGTTCCAGCGGGTCAAGTTGTTCGCGGATGAGGACGACCGCGCCCTGGGCGAGCTCGACGGCGACGCCGGCTGGGATGCCGACCGCTGGGCCGACGTGCTGGATGCCTACTTCGAAGAGCATGAGGACATTGACGACGGACCGGACGGCCGCGGACCCAACCTGCTGATCATCAAGGAACTTCCGGGCAGGTGGGAAGTGCGGCAGATCTTCAAGGATCCGGCCAACCACCTGGATTGGGGCATCAACGCCGAGGTTGACCTCGCGGCTTCGGACGACGCCGGCGCCCCCGTCATCAAGGTGATCCACGCGGGCCGCCTCGATTAGGCTGAAGCCATGCAGATCCGCCCCGCACGCCCCCACGACGTCCCAGTCATCCTCGAACTCATCCACGACCTGGCGATTTATGAAAAAGAACCGCACGCCGTCAAAAACACGGTGCAGGACCTGGAGAAGAACCTGTTCGGCGAACACCCGGCCATCTTTGCCCACGTTGCCGAGGAAGCCGGAGAGGTGCAGGGCTTTGCGCTGTGGTTCCTGAACTACTCCACCTGGGAAGGCGTGCACGGGATCTACCTGGAGGACCTGTACGTCCGCCCGGCAGCCCGCGGCAAGGGCGCCGGGAAGGCGCTGCTGCGCACCCTGGCGGAAATCGCCGTCGAGCGCGGGTACGCCAGGGTGGAATGGTGCGTCTTGAACTGGAACGAGCCGTCCATCCGCTTTTATGACTCCCTGGGCGCACGGCCGCAGGACGAGTGGACCACCTACCGCCTCACCGGACCCGCTCTGGAGTCCTTCGGCGGCGCCGCGGCTGCAGGGCCGGAATCCGGACAGCCGGCAGCGGGACACGCGAAATGAGCGTGCCGCACACGGCCTCGGAGCCGTACACCATCCGCGGGATGCGGGTCACCGATCACCGCTTCACGGTCCCGCTGAACCATGCGGAGCCCGACGGCGAAAGCATCAGCGTTTTCGCCCGGGAATACAGCAACGCCGAGCTGCCCCGGGCCGAAGCTGAGCAGCTCCCCTGGCTCCTGTACCTGCAGGGCGGACCGGGCGGCAAAGGCAACCGGCTGCTGCAGTTCGGCGGCTGGACGAAGGCCGCTTCCCGGCACTTCCGCATCCTGATGCTGGACCAGCGGGGCACCGGCCTGTCCAGCCCCGCCGACCGGCAGACCCTGCCGCTGCAGGGAAACGCCGCGGCCCAGGCGAACTATTTGTCCCACTTCCGGGCCGACTCCATCGTGGCCGACGCGGAGCTGATCCGGGAAGCCCTGGACTCCGGCCCCTGGACCACCTACGGGCAGAGCTACGGCGGATTCTGCACACTGACCTATCTGTCCTTCGCTCCGCACGGACTGCGTGAATCCCTCATCACCGGCGGCCTGGCGCCCCTCACCGGTCCGGCGGACCGCGTGTACCGGGCCACCTTCCGGCGGGTCGCAGCCCGCAACGCCGAGTACTTTGCCAAGTATCCGGCCGACCGCGAGCTGACCACCCGGATCGCCCGGCACCTGACGGCGACACCGGAGTTCCTGCCGTCAGGAGAGCGCCTGAGTGTGCAGCGCTTCCAGATGATCGGCTCTTTCCTGGGCGGCAACACCCGGATGGACGGGCTGCACTACCTGCTGCAGGAGGCGTTTGTCCCCACGCCCGACGGCGAACGGCTCAGCGACACCTTCCTGGAGGCCGTGCACGGACAGGTGAGCCGTGCGTCGAACCCGCTCTACGCCGTGCTGCACGAATCCATCTACGGCCAGGGGACGGCGACCAACTGGGCTGCGGAGCGGGTGCTGGAGGAGTTTCCGGAGTTCAAGCCCACGGCGGCGGAGCCGTTGTTCACCGGTGAGATGGTCTACCCCTGGTACTTTGACGAGGATCCCGCGCTGGTTCCGCTGAAGGAAACGGCGGACCTGCTGGCTGCCAGGGAAAACTGGCCGGCGCTCTATGACAGGGGGCAGCTGGCCCGGAACACCGTTCCGGTCGCAGCGGCCGTCTACACCGACGACATTTACGTGGACCGGGATCTGTCGCTGGAAACCGCCGCGTCCGTGCGCGGCCTGCGGGTCTGGGAGAGCGCCGACTTCCACCACGACGGCATTGCCGACGACGGCGAGGGCATCTTTAACCGTCTGCTCGCCATGGTGCGGGACGAGCCGCAGCCGTAACCGCCGCGGACAACCGTAAACACAAAGCGCCGCCCTCCTTCGGGAGGGCGGCGCCTTTGGTGGAGCTGTTGTACTGCTGTGCTGCTACTGCTCGGACTGGTCCTTCACCGGCGCAGGGTTCTGCAGCCGCGGATTGCTGGCCCGGAATTCTTCCTTGGCCTGATCCGTGATTTCCGGCATTTCGACGTCGTCGCGGTCCTTGGCCACTGCGGTGGCGTTGCGGTAGGTTTCGGTGACCTTGTCGTAGGCTTCCACGCGCTCTTCGTGCGGGGCATCCTCCTCCAGGTTCCGGTACACCTTCAGCGCGTTCTGCAGGGAGGCAACAGCCTGGACGGCCTTTGCCTTGGGGCTGAGCAGCGATGCCACGGTGGCAATCACGATCGTGCCGAGGATGACCGCCAGGGACACGAAGGTGGGGATTTCCGGAGCCCAGGCAACATGCTCGCCGCCATTGATGAACGGCAGCTCATTCACATGCAGCGCATGCAGGATCAGCTTGACGCCAATGAACGCCAGGATGACCGACAGGCCGTGCTTCAGGTAGATCAACCGGTCCATCAGGCCGCCCAGCAGGAAGTACAGCTGGCGCAGGCCCATCAGCGCGAAGATGTTGGCGGTGAAGACGATGAAGGCGCTCTGCGTCAGGCCAAAGATGGCCGGAATGGAGTCCACGGCGAACATCAGGTCGGTGACGCCGATGGTGATGAAGACGATCAGCATGGGGGTGAAGACCTTCTTGCCGTCCACCACCGTGCGGATTTTGCCCTGGTCAAACTTGTCCGTCATCGGAAGGACGCGGCGCAGCTTGCCGATCAGCTTGTTATCGCTGCCCTCTTCCTCATCCTCGCCGTTGTCGGTGGCCTGCTTGTAGGCGGTCCACAGCAGGAAAGCGCCGAAGATGAAGAACACCCAGCTGAAGTTCTCGATGACGGCGGCACCGATGATGATGAAGATCCCGCGCAGGATCAGCGCAATGATAATGCCGAACATCAGCACTTCCTGCTGGTACTTACGCGGTACCGAGAAGCGGGCCATGATGATGATGAAGACAAACAGGTTGTCGATGCTGAGGCTGTATTCGGTGACCCAGCCGGCAACGAACTGGCTGCCGTATTCCGGTCCGGTGAAGACAAACATGGCGCCTGCAAAGACCAGCGCAAGCCCGACGTAGAAGCCGACCCAGAGTCCGGCCTCCTTCATCGACGGCTCATGCGGGCGCTTAACGACCAGCAGCAGGTCGAAAATTAGGACGATCCCGAGGACGACAAATGTGCCGACCTCGAAGACCACGGGTAATTCGGGCATGTACGGGGACCTTTCGGGCGCGGGAGTAAACGCAAGTCTCTCCGGCATCCGCTGAACCTTTTCAGTTCAGACGGATGCCCGCTGCACCCGGCGGGGCGATGTTACCCCGCGTGCTGACGGATGCAGCGCGGGCGGATACTCCCCTGCGCTGCATAGAAGTCTATCGCAGCGGCTGCCGGGGCGGGGGGCCTGTCAGCGATAAGGGTTACACGTGGACTAGGCTGAGTGGATGGGTGCTCAACCGCACTATTACCTGATATCAACCGCCGGATACCCTAATTTCGGCGATGAATTCATTACTGCCTCTTGGCTTCGTTTCCTGGCACAGACCGCCCCGAACACCGATGTGTGGCTGGACTGTCCGGGGCCAGGGAATGCTCAACTGCTTTTTGAGGGCCTGCATCCCCGCCTCCGGATTACCGACACCCTGTGGCGTGCCGTCCGGGAGGCTGATCCCCTCCCGCTGCGGGATGCCGGCCGGCGGGTGGCCGACCTCGTGCGGAATTTGGGCTCGCCCCACTACGACCTTGGCCTGGTCAAGCTCCGCCAGGCGCACTCGCTCCACCTTCTGGGCGGCGGATACGTCAACGGCATATGGCCGCACCACACGGCCCTGATCAGCGGAATGCTGGCCGTCAGAACTGACGGGTGCCAGGCTGTACGCCACCGGGCAGGGCTTGATGCCACCTGTCGAAACCGGGCCTGGGGCAGCCGCACTCTTCGCCGGCTTTGACCACGCCCGGGCCCGCGACCGGGAAAGCGCCGAAGCATACGAGCTGGATCTGGACCTCGATGATGCCTTTCTGGGCGTCCGCGAATCTACGGCGCACTCCCCCGGCGTTCCCGGCGGCGTGTACGTGTGCCTGCAGAGTGACCTCACTGATGATGCCCGTTTTGCCCGGATCGTGGCCTCAGTCCGGGATCTGGTGCAGGCCGAAGCCGCCCGGGGACGTGCGGTCCACTATCTGGAGGCCATACCGGGGATCGACCGTCCCGCCTGGGAACAGCTTTCGGATCTCATTCCGGCGGAGAATTTCCTGCCGTTCGCCCGGGTGTGGGAGGAGGGTCTGCCGCTGGGGCCGGAGCAGCTGTGGCTGACCACCAGGTTTCAATTTCATCTGCTGGCGTCGGCCGCCGGTGCGCGCGGAATCGCCTACGCCGTGAACCAGGGATACTACGACGTCAAGCATTCCTCGCTGATCGCGCTGGGAAGCGGCTGGGCGCTGGACACTCCGGATGCTCCGGTGCGTGCCGTTCCGGAGCCGGAGGTGCTCACCCTGCACAGCAGATTGGCCGATTTGACCGGCCAGAAGCGTGCTGAAGCACTGGCTCTTTATCCTCCGGCAGTCAGTACCGCCGGCCGCACCACAACCGGACCCCTGCAGCGCCTTGCGGCGTCCCTGCGGGGCCGGTAAGCCCGGGCAACCGGCGTCCTGCTGAGGCGCAGCCGGACAGTCGGGGCGAAGGGTTTAGGCGTGCCCGGCGTTCTGCATTTGCCGCAGTTCCTTTTTCAGGTCCCCCACTTCGTCGCGCAGCCGGGCGGCCAGCTCGAACTGCAGTTCCGCTGCCGCCGCGTGCATCTGCTCGGTCATGGAGGCAATCAGCCCGGTTAGATCCTCAGCCGGAGCGGCAGCCAGGCCATCCTTGCGGATGCCGCTCTTGCTCTTGCCGGTGGTCTTGCGGTTCTTCTTGTCCGCTGCCTCGGCAAGCAGCGCCTTGGTGTCCGCGTCCTCCCGGGCCAGGGAGTCGGTAATGTCCGCGATCTTCTTGCGCAGCGGCTGCGGATCCACGCCGTGCTTCTTGTTGTACGCCACCTGGATGGCGCGGCGGCGGTTGGTTTCGTCAATGGCCTTGGCCATCGAGTCGGTGATCCGGTCCGCGTACATGTGCACCTCGCCCGAGACGTTACGGGCGGCACGGCCGATGGTCTGGATCAGCGACGTGGACGAGCGCAGGAAGCCTTCCTTGTCGGCGTCGAGAATCGACACCAGCGACACCTCGGGAAGGTCCAGGCCTTCACGGAGAAGGTTGATGCCCACCAGCACATCGAAGGTGCCCATCCGCAGCTCACGCAGCAGCTCCACGCGGCGCAGCGTATCGACGTCGGAGTGCAGGTACTCCACCTTGACGCCGTGCTCCAGCAGGTAGCCCGTGAGGTCCTCGGCCATCCGCTTGGTCAGCGTGGTCACCAGCACGCGCTCATTGCGCTCGGTCCTGGTCCGGATCTCGCCCAGCAGATCGTCAATCTGGCCCTTGCTCGGCTTGACGATCACCTCCGGATCCACCAGTCCGGTGGGCCGGATGATCTGCTCCACGTAACCATCGGACTTGGAGAGCTCGTACTTGCCCGGTGTGGCGGACATGTAGATGGTCTGCCCGATCCGTTCCAGGAATTCGTCCCATTTCAGCGGCCGGTTGTCCATCGCCGAGGGCAGCCGGAATCCGTGGTCCACCAGGGTGCGCTTGCGGGACATGTCGCCTTCATACATGGCGCCGATCTGCGGGATGGTGACGTGGGATTCATCCACCACCAGCAGGAAATCGTCCGGGAAGTAGTCCAGCAGGCAGTGCGGAGCCGTGCCTGGGCCGCGGCCGTCGATGTGCCGGGAGTAGTTCTCGATGCCGTTGCAGAAGCCCATCTGCTGCATCATTTCCAGGTCATAGGTGGTGCGCATCCGCAGCCGCTGGGCCTCGACCAGCTTGTTCTGGGATTCCAGTTCGGCCAGCCGCACCTGCAGTTCATCTTCGATGTTGCGGATGGCCCGCTGCATCCGGTCCTCGCCGGCCACATAGTGGGAAGCCGGGAAGACGTACATTTCCTCTTCCTCACGGATCACATCGCCGGTCAGCGGGTGCAGGGTGTAGATGTTCTCGATCTCGTCACCGAAGAACTCGATCCGCAGCGCGTTTTCCTCGTACATCGGGATGATCTCCACGGTGTCCCCCCGGACCCGGAAGGTCCCGCGGTGGAAGTCCATGTCGTTGCGGGCGTACTGCATCCCCACGAACCGGCGCAGCAGGTCATCGCGGTTCATCTGCTGCCCCCGGCGCAGGGTCACCATTTGCTCGATGTACTCTTCCGGGGTGCCCAGGCCGTAGATGCAGGACACGGTGGCCACCACAATGACGTCCCGCCGGGTCAGCAGGGCGTTGGTCGCAGAGTGCCGCAGCCGTTCCACTTCCTCATTGATCGAGGAGTCCTTTTCAATGAACGTATCCGTCTGCGGTACGTAGGCCTCGGGCTGGTAGTAGTCGTAGTAGGAAACGAAATACTCCACCGCGTTGTTGGGCAGCAGTTCCCGGAACTCGTTCGCCAGCTGGGCGGCCAGCGTCTTGTTCTGGACCATCACCAGCGTGGGCCGCTGGACCTGCTCCACCAGCCAGGCCGCCGTCGCACTCTTACCGGTACCCGTGGCACCGAGGAGGACCACGTCCTTTTCGCCGGCCTTGATGCGCTCAGCGAGCTCTTTGATGGCGGTGGGCTGATCGCCCGCGGGCGAGTAATCGCTGATGACTTCGAAGGGGGCGACAACTCTTTTGATGTCCTGCGCAAGACTCATGCTTAAACGCTACTCCGCACTGCGGACAGGTCGGGTCCGCAGTGCGGCCGGTTAGCTGAGGGCTGAACCCTCATTCCCCGGTCTCCAGCATCTTCTCGTTCATCGGTGCAAGGCGGCGCTCCCACAGGTTCCGAACCGCCTCGACGAGCTCGGCAGCGGTACCGTCGTTGACCAGAACGACGTCGGCTGCCGCAGCCCGCTCCGCCGCACCGGCCTGCGCGGCAATGCGGGCACGCGCAGCATCCTCGCTCATCCCGCGGTCCGCGGCCATCCGACGGATCCGCTCCTCCTCGGGCGCGTCAATGACCAGGACAAAGTCGAAATTACGGTGCTGTCCGGTCTCCACCAGCAGCGGAATGTCATGGACCACGATCGTTTCCGGTGCCGCGCCCTCCTCGAGCTCCGCAGCCCGTGCCCGGACGCGGGGATGGACAATCCCGTTCAGCACCTTCCGCCTGTCCTCATCGGAGAAGACGACGGCGGCCAGCGCCGGCCGGTCCAGCCGGCCCTCGGCGTCGAGCATGCCGGGGCCAAACGCGTCGACGACGGCGGCCAGGCCCTCAGTGCCCGGCTCCACCACTTCCCGGGCCAGGGCGTCGGCGTCGATGACCACCGCCCCCAGCTCCTGCAGGGTCCGTGCGGCCAGCGATTTACCCGCGGCAATTCCACCGGTCAGTCCAACTCTCAGCATGCGCCCAAGGCTACCGTGTGCGGCCGGGGCGACGCACAGGCTGTGGAGGCGCTGGCGGTGGCCACCGGGGCACCGGAAGGAATGCCGGCGCCCAGCGCCTAAACTGGAGCAGTGAATGAACAGGCCGGAACTGATGAGCGGGCCGGATCCAGGGGGCGCTACACCACCGTTGCCGGCGAACACCGGCACGAGCTGGAGATCAAGCGCTCGCGCTTCATTACCGTCCTGCGGCGGGTCGAGACCGAGGAGGACGCCCGCGCCCTGGTGGCCGGCCTGCGCCGCGAGTTCCACGACGCCCGGCACCACTGCAGCGCCTTCGTCCTGGGCCCGGACCGGAACGTGCAGCGCTCGAGCGACGACGGCGAACCCTCCGGCACGGCCGGCATTCCCATGCTCGAAGCCCTGACCAAACGCGAGACGTTCGACGGCGCCGCCGACCTCAGCGACACCGCCGCCGTGACCGTACGGTATTTCGGCGGCATCCTGCTGGGGGCTGGTGGCCTGGTCCGGGCCTATTCCGAGTCGGTGTCCTCCGCACTGGCCACCGCCCGGCTGATCCGGCGGCGCAGGATGCAGCTGTACGGCATTCCGGCCGGACATTCCGCCGCCGGCCGGCTGGAAAATGACCTGCGCACGGCCGGCGTCAGCGTCCTGGGCACCGACTACTCCGCAGCCGGGGCGCAGCTTCGCGTTGCACTGCCCGATACCGCCGATGCCCTGGAAACCTTCCATTCCCGGCTGGCCGCCCTGACCGCCGGAGCCTCCGACCCGGTCCCCCTAGGAACGAAATGGATCGACCTTGACTGATGTAACCCCGGAGCCCGCAGCCCCGGAGCCGGCCGGCACCGCGGCCTTTGACTTCTCCCGCCTGAGCCGCCGCCCGGATATCGAAGCGGAAAACCTGCAGGCGTGGGACGCCGCGGACCGGCTCCTGCTCGACACCGCAGCCGCCGATCTCGCTGCCGCCGCGGCCGGCGGCCCGGAGCGCAACGGAAACGGCGCCGTCGTCGTCATTGGTGATGCCTACGGGGCCCTGACACTGGGAGCGGCTGCCGTACACGGGCTGACCGGCCTGCGCGTGCATCAGGATCCGCTCAGCGGCGAGCATGCGCTGGACCGTAACGCCCGGGAGCTGGGGCTGGAAGGCACCTACCGCCACCACGCCCTGGAACCGGCACTTCTCGACGGCGCACGGCTGGTGCTGCTGCGCCTGCCGCGCTCGCTGGATGCGCTGGAGGAGATCGCCGGGCTGATCGCCGCCCATGCCTCCCCGAAAGTGACGGTTTACGCCGGGGGCCGCATCAAGCACATGTCCACCGCCATGAATGATGTGCTGGCCCGCTACTTTGGTTCGGTGACGGCGGGGCTGGGCCGGCAGAAGTCGCGGATCCTGACCGCAGCCGCTCCCCTGCCGCCGGAGGCTCACCCGGCGGCGCGCTTTCCGGTGTCCCAGCGCCACGAGGTCGGTTTGGCCGCGCCGCTGGAGCTGTGGGCGCACGGAGCCGCCTTCGCCGGTCCCGCCCTGGACATCGGCACCCGGTTCCTGCTGCCCCTGCTGGCCGGTGCCCGTGCCGCGGAGCGGGCTGTTGACCTGGGCTGCGGAACCGGCGCCATTGCCGCGTATCTGGCCCTGACGCATCCGACGCTGCAAGTCACCGCCACGGACCAGTCGGCTGCCGCGGTGTCCTCGGCGCAGCTCACCGCCGCCGCCAATGGTGTCGATGACCGGGTGACGGTGCGCCGCGGCGATGCCCTTGCCGGATTTCCGGACGCGTCCGAGGACCTGGTGGTGTTGAATCCCCCGTTCCACATCGGCGCCAGCGTCCATGCCGGGATTGCCCTGAAGCTCTTTGCCGATGCCGGCCGCGTCCTGCGGCCGGGCGGTGAACTGTGGACCGTCTGGAACAGCCACCTGATGTACAAGCCGGCCTTGAACCGGCTGGTCGGTCCCACCCGGGAAGTCGCCCGGAACCCCAAATTCACGGTGACGGTCAGTACCCGCCGCTGAGGTTGGGGATCCCCGGATCCGGAGTGTTACGGCGGCACAGGGAAGCAACTTCCGGGTGCGCTGTGAATCCTGCCGCCGGGCCGCTAGGAGTAGAAGGGCAGTTTTTGATCCGCATCGACCGGAACGACGTCGATTTGTGGTTCAGCCAGTAACTGGTCGATCAGTTCCCGATCAGCTCCGATGCCGGCCCAGTGAGGATCGACGTCCGAGGTGATGCACCAGGTCCGGTTCGAGGGCCAGATGAAGGCAGGGGCCGGCATGGGGCGGCCCGTTTCCGCCTGCCACGAGTTACTGACCGCCCCGGAGACGAAGTCCTGCAGCGGGACCCTGCACAGGTAATACTCACGGTTGGGGACCACCACACGGGGTGTCCGAAGTAGGGGCTCGGGGAACGCATCTTCGCCCCAGCCGTCCCAGATCAGCAGACATCCTTCGGCGGGTGAGCCCGCGTGCCGCAGCAGCGTTCCCACCGCGATGCGGAGCTGATCATCATCCGGAAGGACGCCGCCCGGGCGTACAACATCGTTTTCGGACTGACCCTCGTAGGACGGATCAGCAATAAACCGCAGCCGCGCATACGCCGGAAATCCCGGCGGACCCAGCGTCACCAGGTTCCACCAGTGCTCCTCGCTGGCCGCGATCCATTGCGCGGCGGTCGAATCACTGGGAAAAAACGTCATGGCGCCATCATGCCACTGAGCATCGAGTCAGGTCAGGGACTGGGTGTACTGTCCGTGGGGTCCGGTGAGGGCGACCGGTTCTCCGTTTCTCGCCAGGACGAAGGCACCGTCCTGTGGCGGTGTCCGGCCGGTAATCCGGGCGGCAATGCCGGGCAGGACCTGCAGGCCTTCGTTGCTCAACCACACGCAGTCGAGGGCACTCACCTGGTCCACGAACTGCTCCCGCTCCGGGCGGGAGAGGTATACGAGCACGGCGCTGTGGAAGATGACCAATGTGGCCTCCGGCGGGGCCAGCCGGGCCAATCTGCCAATCTCCTGGTTCAGGTCACCTGCCACGAGCAGGGGCGGATCAGCGGCGACCACAGCCGCGGCGGCGTGGAGGCGTTGGCGCCGGGCCTCGTGTTCAGGCCAGATGAGGGCCTCCAACCACTGCAGGTCCCCTCGGTCACTGATGTCGATCGGGTTCAAATCGATCCCAGCACGCCAGATCACCTCGGGAATCCTGGTCGGGACGGTGGAGCCACCCCGCAGTTCGCATTCGAGCAGCACGTCAGTGGCCTGCGGAGGATCTATCCGGACCTGCCCGCCCTCCCGTTGGTAGCTGTAGCTGTAGCTGTACCGGTCCGGATACAGGCAGATCCCGGCGGAGGCTCCGACTTCCAGCAGCGCAACCGGTCCTTCAATTGCGGCGAGTTGAGGAAGGAGGACAGCGCACCGGCCGGCCTCGTTGGTTTGGGTGGAACGGTTCCGGATGACCGGCTCCACCTTCTGCCAATTGGCGAGCAGCCAGGGCCTGAGGTTTTCGTAGCTGCCCGGAGGCGCCCCCTGGGCGCGGGCGGCGGCGAACACCAGGTTCGGTTGCCGCTTCGCCGGCTGAAGCCCGGCCAACAATGCCTGGACTTCCGGATCCCTGGAGACGCCCAGGGCCCAGTCCTCATAAATATCGGAGACACCGCGCGCTTCGAGTTCCGCGAAACCCCGGTAAGTGTTGGCAATCGACATGGGTGGATACTAGCCCGAAAGACTCACCCCCTCGGAGGGCGGGGCTTTCAGGAATGCAGGGCGATGCCCGCCGAGGGGCGGATGCTGAAGTCAGTGGCACCGACATGCAGGCCTCCGCGTTCAGGCGAACAGGCCATTACGCCCACTTGGCATGGACCGTCGATCTGCAGATAGCCGAGCCGCAGGCTCGTCCATTGCCCTGCCAAGCCCGGCTGCCTGAGGTACTGCACATGGATGGCGTTAGCCTGGCGGGTCAGTCTCAGGGTTATCTTGTCGCGGCCTGCTTCCAAGGGGCTTAGCGACCAGTCCGAGGTCCCGTTGGTGATAACCGTGCTGAGCTGAAGTGCACCGTCGGTGAACTCAACGCCTGCCTTCAACCACGTTTCCTCATCGCAGCGGATCATGAGGCCGGCCTGGTCGTACAGTGAGGTGAAGTCCCCGGACACCGTCGCAGTAACGTCAAAGTCTCCGTCCACTTCCCGGTGGAGAAAATGCCCGCTGTCCCGGGTGAACCCGTAGTGTGTTTCCCTCCAAAAATCTGTTGCGGGGGCCGTTTCCAGAGTCAGCCTGTCTGCACCGATCTCGAAGCGGGGAGGTTCGTTCAGCCATTTCATGTCTTCGAACATGTTCATCCTTTCCTGAGGGAGCTGGACCTGGGAGCACTTCCACGACGCACCACCTGCTGGCTGGAGCAACCGGCGAATTACCGATCTTCTTCGGAGTAGCGATACTCGTGGCGAAGCTTCTTGATCTGTTTGACCGCCGTGAAGATCAGAAGGGGCCCCAGGATCAGAGCTGCGACGGCTGCGATAGTCGCTCCGGTGGAGGGCTTCCAGAGGGCGATAAACACCAACCCAACGGTGAGCACTCCTAAAGCCATGCTCTGCATCGTCCACCAGATCGTCCCGCGGCGCACTGTCGGGTGAGTCCATTTCTCAGTCAATTCGTCTCCCGCTGATCCAAGGGCCGGCAGTATGCAGCCTGTGCTTGTCGACCCTAGCCGCTGCGGACGCACTTCGCTCCCACGCCGTCAAACCGATTCTTCAGCGGGTCTGAGCCGCAGCCTGCCACAGGCCTGACTTCTCCCTGAAACATTCTGAAAACATTTCAGAGAGCGCTCTCTTGACAGTGACGCCGATCACTCCTAGTGTGATGGAGAAGTCAAGAGAGCGCTCTCTGAGCTGGAGGTTCCGCATCACCCCGGAGCCCGCCCGAGCGTACGACTCTGTTCCAGCAATCCACATCCCAGCTGTTCCCCTTCCCGCTTCCGTCGATCAGGCCTCATCAGTTCCACGACGCACGGTCCACTGCCCCGGGATATCCAACTGCTCCACCCACACACAAAGGAGTGACCGTGAAGAACTTCCGATACCCCACAGCGGCAATCGCAGGTGCCGCCGCAGTGGCACTGCTCGCCGTCGGCTGCGGCGGAGGCGACCAGGAGGCCGCCAGCGCCGACAATCCCATCGAGCTGAGCATCACCACTTTCGGAACCTTCGGCTACGACGATCTGTACGCCGAGTATGAAGCCGCCAACCCGGGCATCGATATCAAGCCCAACAACATCGACCGCGGCGAGAACGCACGCACCGAAGCCTTCACCAAGCTGTCGGCCGGGTCCGGTCTGAGCGATGTCGTGGCCATCGAAGAAGGCTGGCTGGGCTCGATCATGGAAGTGTCCGACCAGTTCGTTGACCTCAACGAATACGGCGCCGAAGACATCAAGGACAACTGGGTCGACTGGAAGTACAAGCAGGGCACCGATCCCGACGGCCGCGTCATTGGCTATGGAACCGACATTGGCCCGCAGGGCCTGTGCTACAACGGAAAGCTGTTCGAAGCTGCCGGACTGCCCAGCGACCGTGAAGCTGTTGCCGAACTCTTCGGCGGAGACGACGCCACCTGGGACAAGTACTTTGAAATCGGCCAGCAGTACCACGACAAGACCGGTCTTGCCTGGTATGACCAGTCGGGCTTCGTGTGGAACTCCATGGTGAACCAAATGGACGAGGGGTACTACACCGCCGACGGTGAGCTGAACATCGAAGACAACGACGCAATGAAGAAGCAGTTCATGCAGCTTGCCGCCGGTACCGAGGCGGGCCTGTCCGCCAACGAGAAGAAGTGGGACTGGGGCAAGGGCAAGGCCTTCACTGACGGGTCCTTCGCGACCTTCGTCTGCCCGGGCTGGATGCTCGGCACCATCCAAACCCAGATGGAATCCGCAGGAGCGGGTGCCGAAGCAGGCTGGGACTTCGCCGATGTTTTCCCCGGCGGCGCATCCAACTGGGGCGGCGCTTTCCTGTCGGTGCCCGAGACGTCCGAGCACCCCGAAGAAGCGGCCAAGCTGGCAGCCTGGCTGACGGCACCCGAGCAGCAGGTCAAGCAGAGTGCGGCAGCCAACAACTTCCCCAGCACCGTTGCAGCCCAGGAACAGCTCGCCGAAGAAGCAACACCCAACGAGCTGTTCAACAACGCTCCGACCGGAGCGATCCTCGCGTCCCGCGCAGAAGGCGTCACGGCGCAGTTCAAGGGTCCTGAGGACTCAGTCATCCAGGACAAGGTTTTCAGCGCCGCGCTGGGCCAGCTTGATGCAGGCTCTGCTGACGGTGAAGCCTCCTGGAACGAGGCCATGAAGCTCCTCAACGAGCTCGTAGTCAACAACTAGCACATCGTCGAACGCGGGGCCTCCGGCAGGACCGGAGGCCCCCCAGATGGACTGCGAGAACGTCATGACCGTTACCATCAAACGCCCGGCCCCGGCGGCGGCGCCGCCCAAGGCCAAGTCCCCGCTCAGGTACCGCCTCAGCAGCTGGGACCTGAAATTCTCCCCCTACCTGTACATCTCTCCCTTTTTCCTCCTCTTTGCCCTCGTGGGCCTTTTCCCCCTGGTCTACACGTTTTGGGTTTCCCTGCATGACTGGCACCTGCTCAAGGGCCAGGGCGAGTTCATAGGACTCGGAAACTTCGCCACCGTGCTGCAGGACCGGTTCTTCTGGAATTCGCTGGGAAACACGATGAGCATCTTTCTGCTCTCGGCCATTCCTCAGCTCATCGG
Source organism: Arthrobacter gandavensis (assembly GCF_009192735.1). Classification (GTDB taxonomy): domain Bacteria; phylum Actinomycetota; class Actinomycetes; order Actinomycetales; family Micrococcaceae; genus Arthrobacter_B; species Arthrobacter_B citreus. Next base: position 426,544 of record NZ_VTFU01000001.1, on the reverse strand, counting down.
AGCCCTGTTCATCGCCGCGGTCCTGGACCAGAACCTCAGGGCCAAAACGTTCTGGCGGATGAGCGTCCTGCTCCCCTACGTTGTCACCCCCGTGGCCGTTGCCATGATCTTCACGAACATGTTCGGTGAGGAGCAGGGCCTGATCAACAACGTCCTGGGCAACTTCGGCATTGATCCGGTCAATTGGCGGACCGACACCCTGCCAAGCCACATTGCCATTGCCACCATGGTCAACTGGCGGTGGACCGGCTACAACGCCTTGATCCTCCTGGCTGCCATGCAGGCCGTCCCCCGGGACATCTACGAGTCTGCGGCTATCGACGGAGCCGGAGCCTTCCGCCGCTTCTTCAGCATCACGCTCCCGAGTATCCGGCCAACCATGATCTTCGTGATCATCACTTCCACCATCGGCGGCCTGCAGATCTTCGCAGAACCGCGGCTTTTCGACCCGACAGACCCCGGCGGTCCGCAGCGCAATTTCCAAACCACCGTCCTCTATCTCTGGGAGATGGGTTTCCAGCGGAACAACTTCGGCAAGGCTTCAGCCATTGCCTGGCTGCTCTTTCTGCTCATCGTGATTATTGGGATCGTGAATTTCTCCATCTCAAAGCGGATTGCATCGGCTGATTCCAAGAAGCCGACCAACCGTGCCCAGCGCCGTGCCGAAGGGAAACGCAAATGAGCATCCTGGAAAAGAACACCGCCGGCAACAAGACGTCAGCACCGTCCCGCCCGGGCCGGCCGTTCCGGCAGCGCATCTTCGGCAACGGGCTGAAGCCCGGCTACCTGACCTATGGACTGCTGCTGGCCTTCTTCCTGGGCTCGGCCTACCCGCTGTGGTGGTCCGTCGTCGTCGGCAGCCGAACCAATGAGGCGCTGGGACTGGACTGGCCCCCGCTGCTGCCGGGCGGCAACTTCTGGACCAACGTGGGGGAAGTCTTCGACACCATCCCGTTCTGGACAGCGCTGGGGAACAGCATCCTCATTTCCACGATCATCACCGTTTCCGTGGTGACGTTCTCCACACTGGCAGGCTATGCCTTCGCCAAGCTCAAGTTCCGCGGCAACGGCGTCCTGATGGTGGCGGTGGTGGCCACCATGGCGATCCCCACCCAGCTGGGCATCATTCCGCTGTTCATGGTCATGAGGACCTTCGGCTGGACGGGTGAGATCGGGGCGGTCATCATTCCCACCCTCGTCACGGCCTTCGGCGTGTTCTTCATGCGGCAGTATCTGGTGGATGTCATCCCCGATGAGCTGATCGAATCCGCCCGCATGGACGGCGCCAACATGATCAGGACGTTCTGGCATGTCGCCCTGCCGGCCGCCAAACCGGCCATGGCCATCCTGAGCCTGTTCACGTTCATGATGGCCTGGACCGATTTCCTCTGGCCGCTGCTGGTCCTCAACGCCGACAATCCCACCCTCCAGACCGCGCTGAGCCAGCTGCAGTCGTCGAGGTACGTGGACTACTCGGTGGTCCTGACCGGCGCGGCGCTGGCCACCATCCCCCTGCTTGTTCTCTTTGTGCTGGCAGGCAAACAACTTATATCCGGAATCATGCAGGGAGCAGTGAAGGGCTAATGACAATCAACATCCCGGTGGAGAACACCTGGCCGGCCGGCTTTATCTGGGGGTCGGCAACCGCTGCTGCCCAAGTCGAGGGAGCGGCCCGCGAAGACGGCAAAGAGGACTCCGTGTGGGACGCCTTTGCCGCAGCTCCCGGAAACATCCTCAACGGAGACACCCCGGCCGTTGCCGTGGACCATTACCACCGAATGCCTGCCGATGTGGCCATCATGAAGGACCTCGGACTGGACTCCTACCGTTTTTCCACCAGCTGGGCGCGGGTGCGGCCGGGCGGCCGCAGCACCAACGCCAAGGGACTGGACTTCTACTCCCGGCTGGTGGATGAACTGCTTGAGGCCGGCATCCTCCCATGGCTCACGCTCTACCACTGGGACCTTCCCCAGGAGCTGGAGGAAAAGGGCGGCTGGGCCAACCGGGACACCGCACACCGTTTCGTGGACTATGCCAACGATGTCTACTCAGCCCTGGGCGACCGGGTGCGGCACTGGACCACGTTTAACGAGCCCTTCTGCTCCTCGCTGCTGGGCTACGGCTCCGGAGTCCATGCCCCGGGCCGCCAGGAACCGCGGGCAGCAATCGCCGCTGTCCACCACCAGCACCTCGCCCACGGCCTGGCCGTGGCTGAGCTGCGCAGCCGGGGCGCGGAAAACCTGGGCATCACCCTGAACCTGAGCAACTCCATCCCCCGGGACCCGAACGACCCGGTGGATTTGGAGGCGGCCCGGCTCTTCGATTCACTGCAGAACCGGATCTTCCTGGACCCGATCCTGCGGGGCAGCTATCCGGAGGACACGCTGGCGGACCTGGAACCCTTTGGGCTGGGAGAAGTGATCCAGCCCGGAGACCTGGAGATCATCGGTGCCCCCATCGATTTCCTGGGCGTCAATCACTACCACGACGACATGATCAGCGGCCACCCGGACACCACCGGCGCTGACGGACACGGCGGAGGCGCCGGCAAGGAAGCGGCCTCCTGCTGGATCGGAGCCGAGCACATCACCTTCCCCAGCCGCGGCCTGCCCCGCACCGCCATGGACTGGGAAGTGAATCCCGACGGACTGCGCAAGCTTCTGGTTCGGCTCGGTGAGGAATACCCGTCCCTCCCGCCGCTGTATGTGACCGAAAACGGCGCGGCGTACGACGACGCCGTCAGCCCGGAAGGGACGGTGCCGGACCCCGAGCGCACGCAGTACATCCTCGACCACATTGACGCGGTGGGCCGGGCGATCCAGGCCGGAGCAGATGTCCGCGGCTACTTCGTCTGGTCGCTGCTGGACAACTTCGAATGGTCCTGGGGCTACAGCAAACGCTTCGGTATTGTGCGGGTTGATTACGACACGCAGGACCGGATCATTAAGGACAGCGGACTGGCCTACAGCCGCATGATCGCTTCCAGCCGCGCCGCGGCGCCGGCTGTGTGAAACCCGCCGGTACAGTGGAAAGTCAGCACCACCTCCGGATAACCAGTGCAGGGAGAACACAGTGAGCACCGATTCCGGCTCTGCCAGGCCCGCCCCCACGCTCGAAATGGTGGCGGCCCTGGCAGGGGTGTCCCGGGCGACGGTGTCGCGCGTGGTCAACGGCGCGCCGTCGGTCGACCCGCATCTGGCGCGCTCGGTGGAGCAGGCGGTCCGCACGCTGAACTACGTTCCCAACCGCGCGGCACGGACCCTGGCCAGCCGGCGGACCTACACCGTCACGCTGCTCGTTCCGGAATCGACGTCAAAGGTCTTTGCGGATCCGTTCTTCGCCACAGTGGTGGAGGGTGTTGCGCGCTACCTGAACACCACCGATTACATGCTGAACATGGTGACATCGTCGGAAGCGAATCCGGAGAAAACCCGGCGGTACCTGCTCGGCGGCAACGTGGACGGCGTCCTCGTGGTCTCCCACCACAGCGGGGACCATTCCTGGGCGCGCCTGAACGGCTCCCTGCCGCTGGTTTTTGCCGGCCGCCCCCTGATGGGAGTGTCCGACAGCTATTTCGTGGAGGTGGACAACGAGGAGGGGGCCGTTGATGCCACCACCCGCCTCATCGAGGATGGACGCCGCCACATCGCGACCATTGCCGGGCCGCAGGACATGCCGCCGGGCGTTGACCGGCTCGCCGGCTGGCGGTCCTCCCTGCTCGCGGCCGGCCTCGACGACGCCCTCGTGGAGACGGGCGACTTCACCGTGACTTCCGGTGCCGCTGCCATGCGCCGGCTGCTGGACCGCGGAAAACCGCTGGACGGTCTTTTCGCCGCGAATGACCAGATGGCCGCCGGCGCCTACTCTGTGATTAAGGAACGCGGCCTGCGCATCCCGGAGGACATCGCCGTCGTCGGCTTCGACGACGACTATTACGCCACCAGCCTCAGCCCCGCGCTGACCACCATCCACCATCCGATTGCCGCGCTTGGCGAAAAAATGGCCGAGCTGCTGGTGGAATTGATCGAAGGCCGCCCGGCGGAGCGCATCCACCGGCTGCCCACTTCCCTTGTTGTCCGCGAGTCCGCCTAGGAGCTGAAATCCGCATGACCCTCACCACCGAGCAACGGCAGTTTGTCCGTCCGCCCTGCGCCGAAGCAGGTGCTCCGTCTCCCCTGGCCGCGACCGGCCGTCCGCTGAACTGGGGCGTGGTTGCCACCGGCGGCATCGCCGGCAAAGTCACGGGTGACATTGCCATGCTCGAGGATTCCGTCCTCTACGCGGTCAGCTCGCGCAGCGCCGCCAAGGCGGCGGATTTCGCCGAACGTTTCGGTTTCGGCGCATCTTTTTCCGACGATGCCGGGGTCAGCGGGTATGACGCCATGTTCGCAGACCCTGCCCTGGACGTCGTCTACATCACCACCCCGCATGCCCAGCACTTCGAGGTCACCAAAAGCGCGCTGGAACACGGCAAGCATGTCCTGTGCGAGAAGCCCTTCACGGTAAACGCGGCTGAAGCGGCCGAGCTCATCGAGCTGGCCCGCAGCCGGAACCTGTTCCTGATGGAAGCACTGTGGACCCGGTTCCTGCCCAGTGCGAACCGGGCGTGGGACATCCTGGCCTCCGGAGAGCTTGGAACGCCGTCCTGGGTGCAGGCCGATCTGGGGTTCGCCGCTCCCCTGGATCCCGCGAGCCGAATGTGGGATCCGGCGGCCGGAGGCGGCGCCCTGCTGGACCTTTCCGTCTACACCATGACCTGGGCCTTCGGTGCCCTGGGCTTCCCCGACAGCGTCACTGCGTCGGGAGTGCTCAACGAGAGCGGTGTGGACATCCAGAACGCCCTGACCCTGCAGTACGACGACGGCCGGCACGCCCAGCTGTCGTCGTCGATCACGGCGTCGGGTCCGGGCAGCGCCACCATCGCCTGCACCCGCGGCTGGATGCGGACCGGCGGCGGCCAGATCCCGAACCCCCGTGAGCTGCACGTCCACGGCCCGGACGGAGCGCGCGTCGAAACGTTTGATCCGGCCGGTGCCGGCTATACCTATCAGCTGCGCGAGGTAACCCGCTGCATCCAGCAGGGCCTCACGGAGAGCCCGACCATGCCCCTGGCGGACACGCTGCGGACCATGGAACTGCTCGACGGCGTGCGGGACCAGCTCGGCCTGCGCTACGCGAACGACGCACGGCAGTAGGGGCCGGGAACCGCCTCACGCAGGCGGTTCCCGCCACCCGGCACACACGCAAAAAGCAGGCCCCCACCGAAGTGGGGGCCTGCTTTTTTTCTATTTCAACCGGTTACATCAACCGAGGGAAATTAGTTGCCCGTGAGCTTCTCGCGCAGAGCGGCAAGTGCTTCGTCGGAAGCCAGCGTGCCGGCACCCGTCTCAGCAACGGCCGGCTCGGAGGAGTAGCTCGTGGTGCCGGATTCGGACGTGTCCGAAGCAGCTGCGATGTCCTCGGAAGCGTGCTGTGCAACCTGCTTCTTGTGGGCTTCCCAGCGGGCCTGGGCGTCAGCGTACTGCTGCTCCCAAGCGGCACGCTGGGTCTCGTAGCCTTCGAGCCATTCGTTGGACTCGGGGTCGAAGCCCTCCGGGTACTTGTAGTTGCCGGCTTCGTCGTACTCTGCGGCCATGCCGTACAGAGCCGGGTCGAACTCGGTGCCTTCGGGGTCTACACCCTCGTTGGCCTGCTTCAGCGACAGGGAGATGCGGCGACGCTCGAGGTCGATGTCGATGACCTTGACGAACAGTTCGTCTCCAACGGAAACAACCTGCTCGGCCAGCTCCACGTGGCGGACTGCCAGCTCGGAGATGTGGACCAGGCCTTCGATGCCGTCTTCGACGCGAACGAACGCACCGAACGGAACCAGCTTGGTGACCTTACCCGGCACAACCTGGCCCAGGGCGTGGGTGCGGGCGAAGGTCTGCCACGGATCTTCCTGCGTAGCCTTCAGCGACAGGGAGACACGCTCGCGGTCGAGGTCAACTTCCAGAACCTCAACGGTGACTTCCTGGCCAACTTCAACGACCTCGGAGGGGTGGTCGATGTGCTTCCAGGACAGCTCGGAAACGTGGACGAGACCGTCTACGCCGCCCAGGTCCACGAATGCACCGAAGTTGACGATGGAGGAAACAACGCCCGGACGAACCTGGCCCTTTTCCAGCTTGTTGAGGAACGTGGAGCGAACCTCGGACTGCGTCTGCTCGAGCCAGGCACGGCGGGACAGAACAACGTTGTTGCGGTTCTTGTCCAGTTCGATGATCTTGGCTTCGATCTGCTGGCCGATGTACGGAGCCAGGTCGCGGACACGACGCATCTCGACGAGGGAGGCCGGCAGGAAGCCGCGCAGGCCGATGTCCAGGATGAGGCCACCCTTGACAACCTCGATGACGGTACCGGTAACGACGCCGTCTTCTTCCTTGACCTTCTCGATGTCGCCCCAGGCGCGCTCGTACTGTGCGCGCTTCTTGGAGAGAATCAGGCGGCCTTCTTTGTCTTCCTTGGTGAGAACCAAAGCTTCGACCAGATCGCCAACGGAAACTACGTCTCCGGGATCAACGTCGTGCTTGATGGAAAGCTCACGGGAAGGGATGACACCCTCGGTCTTGTAACCGATGTCGAGCAGGACCTCGTCGCGGTCAACCTTGACGACGGTACCTTCGACGAGATCGCCGTCGTTGAAGTACTTGATCGTTGCGTCAATGGCGGCGAGGAAGTCCTCGGCAGTACCGATGTCGTTGATAGCGACCTGCGGGGTACCGGACTTCTCGGTGGTGGTGATGGTCATGTAGTTGGGACTCCGATGTGGAAGTTGTTTTGTATTCCGGATGCGCTCCCACCGAACTCAGAGCAGCCGTTCGGGCCTGCCTCAAGACAGTGCTTGTTTGTCCGGAGATGGACAGAATTGGTAACTTACTGCGCAATTACGCGCCAGATCAGTCTAGCCGCAGCGCGCAACTCAGGTCAAAGCACCCGGGGTACTTTGACGCAGGTAATCAGAAATGCGTGTTGCAGTAAGGCATCGTTGGCGCGGTAAAGAGCACATCAAGAGTGCCCAACGCCTCCGCGCTGCCGCGTATTCCTCCGGCCGCGGCCAGCGTCCGGGCGCTTACGCCGCCCAAATACAGCGATCCCAGGGCGTCGGCGTCGAGCTCCACTGAAGGAATGCCCGACGGCGCCTGGTTACCGGCCAGTGCCGTCACCGTCCCGCGTCCACCGTCGGCGTTCACCTGCCAGACGCCGCCGGCCAAACCCAGCGGATCGACCACGGACAGCACGACGGCGCCGCTGCCCGTGTAGTGCCGTGCCTCCAGGGCCGCCGCCGTGTCCAGAATCCGCAGCCACAGGACGTCTTCCACCCCGGTCACCCGGTGGCGCCGGCGGTCGGCCAGCATCCAGGGCAGCGGATCCGAGACCGGTGCAACGTCAAAAGTCAGCCGGTCCACCAGGTCGATGGAGCCCAGGCAGCGCCAGAGTTCGCGGTAGGCCTCATCCGTGGCGGCAATCAGATCCACGACTTTGATGGTTTCCGGCTGCGTGTCCCAGCCCTTGAACTTATAGGTGGCGTAGCCGTCGGGAACGCCGGCGGCGTCGTAGTGGATGATGCTCCGCAGCGCCTTGTCCGGTTCACTGCTGTGCTCACTCCAGGCCCCCGACGCACGCAGCGCGTACGCGTACTGCCGGCCCAGCGCCCCCGGGGTCCGCGCCTGGTGCACCCGGAAGATCTCCGGTGCCAGCTCCTGCAGCTTGGCGCTGTCGGCAATCACGGCGGTGCCGGTGGCTGCGGTCCGGAACGGGAGACCGTCCCGCACATCCACGGTAATGCTCGACGCCGAGCTGGCGGCCCCGAAGCCGAACCGCCCGTAAATGGTGGCTTCGGACGCCGTCAGCGCAGCCAGGGCCAGGCCGGATTCCTTGGCGCGGACAAGATCCGTGGTGATCATCCTGCGCAGGATCCCGCGCCGGCGATGCGTGGGGCGCACCGTCACGCAGGTCACCAGATGTGCCGGCAGCAGCTGCCCGCCGCCGACATTCAGGGTATTGACCATGGTCGCGTAGGTGCCGACCGGAACTGAGGCGTCCCAGGCAAAGTCCGGCGCCCCGTCGTCGTACACGGCGGTCAGGACGCGGCCGTCCCGCCGATAGGCATCAACCATGGCGGCCAGACGCGCCGGGTCGGCCCGGTGTTCGTGGAACCCGAGCCGGACGGCCTCGAACCAGTTGGTGGTCCGGGTGTCCGCTGCAGAGGGATCAGCATCGTCGTATCCCGGCGCGAAGGACTCCATTCGTAGTCCGGTATCCGTCTGCATGGTCCCCCTGTGGTTTTTGGGCCGTTTAGCGCGGCCCGGTTTAGTGTCCGGCTTCGTGCCAGCTCACGCCGATGCCCACTGAGACATCCAGCGGAACGGACAGATCCGCCGCGGCCCCCATTTCTTCGCGGACCAGCTTTTCCACCGCGTCCCGCTCCCCCGGGGCGACTTCAAGCACCAGTTCATCATGGACCTGCAGCAGCATCCGGGATTTCAGGTCCTGTGCCTTGAGCTGGGCATCAACGCCGAGCATGGCCTTCTTGATGATGTCCGCCGCGGAACCCTGGATCGGGGCGTTCAGGGCGGCGCGTTCGGCCATTTCGCGCAGCTGCCGGTTGTCGCTGGACAGATCCGGCAGGTAGCGGCGGCGGCCCTCGATGGTGGAGGTGAAGCCGTCCTTGCGGGCCTGCTCGACGACGCCGCGCAGGTAATCGCGCACCGCGCCGAAGCGGTCGAAGTAGTCCCGCATCAGGGTCCGGGCCTCGTCCACCGGGATGGCCAGCTGCTTGGACAGGCCGAAGGAGCTCAGCCCGTACACCAGTCCGTAGGACATGGCCTTGACCTTGGACCGCATGGCGCTGGTGACTTCCTCCGGGGGAACGCCGAAGATGTGCGCGCCGACAAACCGGTGCAGGTCCTCCCCGTCGCGGAAAGCCTGGATCAGTCCCTCATCCCCGGAAAGGTGGGCCATGATGCGCATTTCCACCTGGGAGTAGTCAGCCGTCAGCAGGGTTTCGTAGCCCTCGCCCACTGTGAAGACTTCCCGGATGCGCCGGCCCTCTTCCGAACGGATCGGGATGTTCTGCAGGTTCGGGTTCGTGGAGGACAGCCGTCCGGTGGCCGCCGCCGTCTGGACGTAGGTCGTGTGGACGCGTCCGTCGTCGGACACCGCTTTGCGCAGCCCTTCAACGGTCTGGCGCAGCTTGGTGGCATCGCGGTAAGCCATCAGGTTCGCGAGGAACGGGTGCCCGCCGGTCTTCACCATCAGGTCGGTCAGCGCATCGGCGTCGGTGGAGTACCCGGTTTTGATCTTCTTGGTCTTGGGCAGCCCCAGTTCGTCAAAGAGGACCACCTGCAGCTGCTTGGGCGAACCGAGGTTGATCTCCTTGCCGATGATGCCAAATGCCTCGCTGCTGGCCTGGGCAATGGTGGCGCTGAAGTCATCCAGCAGCCGGTCCAGTTTTTCGGTGCTGACGGCAATGCCGGCGAGCTCCATTTCCGCCAGGACCTCGGCCAGGGGAAGTTCCAGCCCGCCCAAGAGTTGGTTGGCGCCGCGCTCCACCAGCTGTCCGGCAAAGTGGTCGCTGAGCTGCAGCGCCGCGAAGGCCTCCGTTACCGCCGGTCCGGCCACATCCACCTCTTCGAGCTGAAGCTGCAGCTGGTTGCTGCCGGCAGCCGCCGGAGTCAGTGACATCTTCAGGTGGTGCTGGCTCAGGTCCGGAAGATCGTAGCTGCGCCGGTCCGGCTGGATCAGGTACCCCGAAATGCTGGTGTCATCAACTTCCCCGGACAGTTTCAGGCCGCGCGCAGCCAAGGCCTTGTACGCTTCCTTGAAATCGTGCACGACCTTCGGTGCGTCCAGGTCGGACAGCCAGCCGGCCAGCACCTGTTCGGTGTCCGCGTCAATCTCGGTCAGCGGAACGTACGCGGCAACGGTGTTGGTAACCAAAGCCAACCCGACGACGTCGCGCCCCGCCGCCGCGCCCTCGGTGACCAGTTGCACGGCGGTCTTGGCCTGGTTGGTGGAGGCAATCCACTCCTTCAGGGCCGGTGCGTCCGTGATGATGGTGTGCTCCGGCGGCGTCAGCTCCTGGCCGGCTGAGTCGCTCTCCTCTTCCCCGTAAATGTCGAACAGGCGTTTGCGGAGCGCGTTGAACTGCAGTGCGTCAAAAAGTTCCTCAATGGCCTCGCGGTCCGGGCGGCGGGCGGACATGGCGTCCAGGTCCACCGGCAGGTCGAGATCGCGCAGCAGGCGGTTGAGCCGGCGGTTGCGCTTGACGTCCTCGATGTTGGCGCGGAGGGAGTCGCCCACCTTGCCCTTGATACTGTCGAGGTTCTCCAAAATGCCCTCGAGGCCGCCGTACTGCTTGATCCATTTCGCGGCCGTCTTGGGGCCGACACCGGGGACGCCGGGCAGGTTGTCGGCGGATTCGCCGACGAGGGCGGCCAGGTCCGAGTACTTGTCCGGCGGCACGAGGTACTTCGCTTCGACGGCCGCGGCATCCATGCGCGGCAGGTCGGAAACGCCCTTCTTGGGATAGAAAACTGTGACGTGGTCATCCACCAGCTGGAAGGCATCACGGTCACCGGAAACCACCATGACGTCCCAGTTGCGGGCTGAGGCCTTTTCGGCCAGGGTCGCGAGGATGTCGTCGGCCTCGTAGCCGTCCATGGAAAGGGTGGGGATGCGCATGGCTTCCATCACCTTGATGATGAGGTCCACCTGACCGTGGAACTCCTCGGGCGTCTTGTTGCGGCCGCCCTTGTACTCCGTGTATTCCTCGGACCGAAACGTGGGGGTGTCCAGGTCAAAAGCCACCGCGAGGTGGGTTGGCTTCTCTTCCTTAATGAGGTTGATCAGCATGGAGGTGAATCCGTACACCGCGTTGGTGTGCTGGCCGGTGTCGGTGGAGAAGTTCTCAGCCGGCAGCGCGTAGAAAGCACGGAACGCCATGGAATGGCCGTCGATTACCAGCAGCCGGTTGTGCCCGCCCGCATTAGCGGTTCCGAGAGATTCCGGAACGGCTGCGGCTTGCGGTCCAGCGGCCCCCTCCAGTGCGGTTTCGGCAGGGATTTCTGCTTGGATATCGGCCAGTTTGGTAGATTCACTCACAGATGTAAGCCTAGTTGGCATGAGCGACAATTTCACGCCGGGCAACGGCGCCCCGTCCCAGGCACCCAACGCCTTCACCGACCAGCTGAATGCAGCGGGAGTCCCCCCTGAGATGCACGGGTGGCTGAGCACCAACGGCGTCGGGCGGCTGGTGGAGAAGCTGGGTATCCACTTTGTGGAGATGACGGCGGAGCGGATGGTCGCAACCATGCCCGTTGAGGGCAACGAACAGGTGGCCGGAATCCTGCACGGCGGCGCCCACATGGTGCTCGCCGAAACGCTCGGCTCCTTTGGCGCCGCAATTCACGCCGGTCCGGGCCGCCAGGCGCTGGGCATTGAAATTGGAGCAACGCATCACCGTTCCATTTCCTCCGGCACCGTTACCGGAACCGCAACCGCTATCCATCTCGGCAACACGCTGGTCACGCACGAGATCGTCATGACGGATGAGCAGGGCCGGCGCCTGAGCACGGCCCGGATGACCAACATGCTCCGCGACGTCCGCTAGCGGAGCGCATCTGATATCAGGGCACGCGGCTACTTCAGCGCCGTCCGCAGTGCTGCGGCGTTGGCGTTCAGCCATTGTTCAGCCCGGGGCAGCTTGTCTTTCAGCCCGTCATCCCACCAGCGGCGGAAGACAGGATCCGTGTCCGCGGCCGCCTTCATGGTGATGGCTGAGTTTCTCTGCCGTCGAAGTGCGCCGTCGACAACTCCGTCCCGCTGGGGCTCATCCATTCCGTAGGCGTCAGCAAAGATCCGCACCCGGCGCGCCGCGTCGACGTCGGCCAGTGCGGGTCCGCGGTCCTGCGGGTGGCACAGCGGCGCCCACCAATATAAGGCGTTAACGGCGTCGGTCACACGAGTTGTTGGCCTGGCCAGATCAAAGTCGATCAACGCTGCCGGAAGGCCGTGTCGGAAGACGACGTTGCCCGGACAGTAATCCTGGTGCGCTACGAGTTCCGGCTCCGCGAACAGCGGTTCGATTCCCTCCTGAGGGGGTCCCGGGATGGTGCCGAAGACAGCGCCGGGCGGGGGTTCCCATCCCTCGGCGGCATCGTGTGCCCGCCGAATCAGCCGGGCAAGTTCGGCGAGCTGTCTTTCTCCGGCAGCCCATGCCGGAAGCGGCTCCCTCGGCACAACGCCCTCCACATAGGTCAGGATCTCCCGGCCCATGGGGTCGTACCCGAGCGGACGGGGCGCCCCCGTAAAGCCGCGCTTCTTCAGGTGTGCCAGGAACGCGTGCACGGTGGCGGTCTGCGGACGTGCCGGCCGCCGCACCGTGTCCCCCACCCGGTGGACCTCGGTCCACCCATCCCCCTCGAGCAGCACCTCACCGGCCGGACTGTGGTTTTCGCTCACTCTTCAGCGCTCTCTGCTTCGGCCCCGAAGGCTTCCCCGGGCCCGAACGCGTAGTGCAGCTGCACGAGCCCTCCGCCCACGGAACGGGTGTCCAGCAACACCCCCGCCTTGGTGATGCTGCCCACCGGAAGCACCGGCCGACCGCTGCCCAGCGCCACGGGCACCACTGTGAAGACCATTTCATCGATCAATCCGTCGTCCATGAATTGCCGGGCGATATTTCCGCCGCCGGCCAGCAGGACGTCCTTTTCACCAGCGTCGTACACGATATCCGGGTGGAATTCCGCGACTTCGCCGCGGATGAACGTGATATCGGCGCCTGGAATCCCCGGAAATTCGTGGTGGGTAAATATCCAGACGGGAATTCTTCCATAGGGCCACGAGGCCGTGTCGGCCAGGAAGGACCGGTACGTTCCGGCACCCATCGCCACGGCGCCAACACGGCCCAGAAACTCCCGATAGTGGTCGCCCAGCAGGGATGCCCCGGAGCCCCCGGAGTGCTCCCCCGGATTCATGCCGCCGGGCTGGTTTTGCGCGTCGATCAGGAACCCGTCCAGCGACGCCGCCACGTAATAGACCGTTCTGACCATGCCGCCATGCTAGCCGCGGCACCGGCCAAAAACACCGGACGACGCTGCCGGTGCGTATTCCATGCCGAGGAATACTGAGGTCCGGATCCGTGTTGGGCGAATTAGACACCTTATTCCCCTGCGCCGGCGCCGGCAGTAACAGCGCCGGCTGCGCCCGACAGAAAGATTCTTCCTCCTTGAACCTCTTCTCACCGTTTACGCTCGGCAGCCTCGAAATTCCCAACCGTTTGGTCATGGCACCGCTGACCCGCACCCGCAGCGGCCGGCAGGGGATCCCCACAGCGTTGATGGCCGAGCACTACGCGCAGCGCGCTTCGATGGGCCTGATCGTCACCGAAGGCACCTACACCTCCTACGAGGGACAGGGCTTCCCATGGCAGCCGGGGCTGGTGACCGATGAACAGATCAGCGGCTGGAAGAACGTGACCGATGCCGTCCACGCCGCCGGAGGGCGGATCGTGGCCCAGCTGATGAACGCAGGCCGGGTGACCCACTCCGGAATCAACGGCGGCCGCAGGGTGGTGGCGCCCAGCGCCATCGCCGTGGACGGCATGACCCGCACCTATGAGGGGAAGCAGCCGTACCCGGTCCCGCACGCTCTCACCACCGCCGAGCTGCCCGCCATCACCGCCGAGTTTGTCTCGGCTTCCCGCGCCGCAATCGAAGCCGGGTTCGACGGCGTCGAGCTGCACAGTGCCAATGGTTACCTGCTGCACGAGTTCCTGTCCCCGGACTCCAACAAGCGCACCGATATGTACGGCGGGTCCCCGGAGAACCGGGCACGCTTCGTTATCGAGGTGTACCGGGCCGTGGCCGACGCCATCGGCGCGGACCGCACCGGCCTGCGGATCTCCCCCGAAAACAACATCCAGGGAGTACTGGAAACCAACCCCGCCGACGTCCTGGCGACGTACACCGCCCTGGTCACTGCCATTGCGCCGTTGAAGCCGGCATTTCTCAGCATCCTGCACCGGGACCCGGCCGATATCCTCGTGCAGGAACTGCGCAGGACTTTCGGGGGTCCGCTCATCCTGAACTCCGGCTTCGGCATCCTGACCACCCGCGAAGAAGCCGTCCGCTTCATGGAGGATGACCTGGGCGACTGCGTCGCCGTCGGACGCCCGGTCATTGCCAACCCGGATCTGGTCCGCCGCTGGGAGGAAGACCTGCCGCTCAATACCCCGGATCCGTCCACCTTCTACTCCCATGGCCCCGCCGGCTACACCGACTATCCGGAGTACGCCGAAGCGTCCTAGGAGGCCGGCTCAGCGTCCTGGCCGGCCCGGCTCAGCTTCCCAAGGCTCCCTGGAAGAAGTGCCGGTTGGATTCCACCTTCCGCAGGAGGTCGCCGTCCGTGAAGTAGGTGCGGTCGAACTCTTCCCACCCGCCGACGAACATGGTCCATTCGCCATCGACGCAGACCGGCCAGCAGCGGCGGACCCACGTGAGCTTGTCGCGTGGAGTGCCGCTGCCGGCCGGGTCGGCGCTGTGGGGGTCGTCGGCAGTGTATTGGAGCACGGTGCAGTTGTGGATGATCTGCTCTTTGTCGGCGTCACGGTCCAGGAACTCTTCGTCGCTCCAGCGTTCCAGGACCAGCCGTGTTGCCCACATGAACTCGCCGTGGGTGACCATCAGGACATTCCCGCGGGCGTTTTCCCGGTGCAGTGTGCTGAGGATGTTCCGCACCCGGTTCTCGGCAACGTTGGCGATGGATTCACCCGCGGGAGGAGCCCAGTACAGCGGGTCATAGTCGCGGTAGGCGGCGTTCTGGGAGTACTTCCGTGCGAAGTCCTGTTTGGACATGGAACCGATTTCACCCCAGGACCGCTCCCGGATCACCCGGTTTTCTTCCCAGCGGACATCGAGACCGAGGTGCGCGGCGGTTTCGCGGGTCCTGGTGTAGGTGGACACGACCGCCCGGTCGAATGTGATGTCCAGCCCCGCGATCCATGCGCCCGCAACCCTTGCCTGCTGCACCCCGAGTTCAGTCAACCGCCAGGAACGGTCCGGGACCGTCATCGTCTCTTCGGTGTAGAGGCTGGGGTCGCCGGCCTTGGAAGCCCGCTGCATGACGTTGGCTTCGCTCTGTCCGTGACGGACAAGGAACAGGTTCCTGGGCATGACCATTGCGGGCTCCTTGCGTGGTGATATCAGTACCCCGGCCGCTGCGTCCGGGGCCGCGCCGTGCTCTAGCCGTGGAGCGCGGGAACAATCAGGTAGATGCCGAACAGGACGGCGGCACCGCAGACCGTGAAGCAGGCGTACGCTCCCGCCTTGACCAGCTTCAACCGGCTTGTGGCCTCCGGGCCGGGGTTGCGGTCCGAAGCGACCGCATACAGCCGGAGGCCGGTGGAATACAGGCCGACGACGACAAGCGTGGCCAGCAGTGTAATTGCGGCGACTACGAGGTAGGCGACCCAGTCGATGCTCATTTGGACGATTCCTTGACCTTGGTGGAGCGGGCGGTGGCGGCGCGTCCCTGCGAGCGGGACTTGCGCTTGTTGATCTTGACGGCGCCACCGGCATTGTCGATGTTGCTGACGGCGTTGTCGTGGCCAACGCGGTTACGCCGGGACCAGAAGAAGATGAACAGGATGATGGCCAGTCCCAGGATGCCGTCGATCGTCACGCCGATCATGCCGGTGCTGGCGACCAGTGCGGCGGCGGCACCCATGACGGCAGCGGCCGGAAGGGTCAGCAGCCATCCTCCCGCGATGCGGCGCGCGGTTCCCCAGCGGACCTCCGCTCCCTTGCGGCCCAGGCCGGAGCCGATGACCGAGCCCGAGGCAACCTGCGTGGTCGACAGTGCCATGCCCAGGTGCGTCGAGGTCAGGATGGCCGCCGCGGTGCTGGTCTCGGCGGCGAAGCCCTGGGCCGGCTTCACGTCGGTCAGGCCGGTGCCCATGGTGCGGATGATGCGCCAGCCGCCTGCGTAGGTGCCCGCGGCGATCGCCACGGCACATGCCGCGACAACCCAGAACACGGGGCCGGTGCCAACCATCTGGAAACC
Source organism: Arthrobacter gandavensis (assembly GCF_009192735.1). Lineage (GTDB taxonomy): Bacteria > Actinomycetota > Actinomycetes > Actinomycetales > Micrococcaceae > Arthrobacter_B > Arthrobacter_B citreus. The sequence continues at coordinate 410,440 of NZ_VTFU01000001.1, read as the reverse complement.
ACCGGAGATGAGCACCAGGGTGATGACGCCCATGGTCTTCTGGGCGTCATTGGTGCCGTGGGCCAGGGCAACGAGCGAGGAGGAGAAGATCTGCGCGTAGCGGAAGCCGCCGCGCTTGCGGGGCAGCTTGTCCCCTGATTCCTGGTCATGCCGGCGGGTGATGGAGTAGGCCAGGCGGGTGGCCAGGTAGGCCACGGACAGGGCAATGGCCGGGGCGATGAACGCCGGCAGGATCACCTTCGACAACAGCACCGAGTAGTCCACCGACCCAAAGCCGGCACCGATAATGGCGGCACCGATCAGGCCGCCGAACAGGGCGTGCGAGGAGCTGCTGGGCAATCCGAGCAGCCAGGTAATCAGGTTCCAGATCACCGCACCCAACAGTCCCGCAAAGATCATGACGGGCGTGATCTGGATGCCGCCCTCGCCTTCCCTGATGATGCCGCCGGAAATGGTCTTGGCCACTTCGGTGGACAGGAAGGCTCCCACGAGGTTCAGCACTGCGGCAAGGGCCACAGCTGTCTTCGGTTTGATCGCACCTGTGGCAATGGGAGTTGCCATTGCATTGGCAGTGTCGTGAAAACCGTTGGTGAAGTCGAAGAATAGTGCGAGCGCAATCACCAGCGCCACCATGAGGGTGAGGTCCACCACGTACCCTAACTTGAAGACAAAATGGAGTTCCATCAGCACCACGCCGACGCCGCCGATCGTCGGCGGGGAGAGCACGGTGCTTCCGGTTCATCGGAAATAGTGGGCAAAGGGACCGGCATGCCCGGGCGTGAAATGCGCCGGTTGATCGGGTCCCGCAGGACAGTGTCCCATTTGTGCCAGATTGATCCTATGCGCTGAAGCAATCAGGTGCCAAAGGCAGGAGTGTGCGCTTGGTCTCGGCTGCCGCTGAGCCTAGATGCGCAGGCCTGTGGTGGGCGGCCCGCCGAGTTCGACGTCGATCACCGTGTTGGGCGCCGGGAGGGTGACCCGCCGTGTGTGCGTTCTCACGCCGTCGGGCTCCACCACCGTCAGGATGTATGTTCCCGGGCGCGGCAGGGGCAGTTCGTAGTTTCCGCCGCTGTCCGACCGCGAGGATCCCGGGTTCTCCCCCGCCGGCTTCACGAGGATGACCAGGGCGCCGGACACCGGACGCCCGTCGTGCGAGATCTGTCCGGTCAGGGTCAGCCGGTCGTTGAAGCGGATGTCATGGCTGGCTGGAACCCCCGGGAAGGCGACCACCTCGGACACCGGACGCCATTGGTGCTGGGTCGCGACCAGCACGTAGCGTCCGTCGCCGGGGAGGACGACGGCGTACCGCCCGGCGTCGTCGGCCCGGTCCCAGTCCACCGGGTCGCCGCCGCTGTCCAGTACGGTGACCACCCCGCCGGGAACGGGGGTGCCCTGGTCCCCGGCCAGCATGGTCCCGGTCACCATGATCTCGCGCCTGGCATCCGCCGGAGCAGGCTGGCGCTCCCCCGGCGCGGCATGCAGCTCCGGGTGGGTTGCCTCCCGCCGCGGGGCACGGGGAATGAGGAAGGAGATTCCGGTGGCAGCCAGGGCGGCGAAACAGGCCAGCGAGAAGATGGCACGGAAGGCGTCCACGTCGGGGAAGGCCTCTCCCCCGACCGTGACCGTAATCGAGGCCAGGATGCTCGCCACGGCGGCGCTGCACGTGGACGTGCCGACCGAGCGCAGCAGGGTGTTGACCCCGTTGGCGGCGGCGGTGTCCGTGAGGGGAACGTTGCTCATGATGAGTGTCGGCATCGCCGCCATGGCAATGGCGGTGCCGATGGACACGATGACGGCGCCGATGATGATGCCGGTGACTGTGTGGACCAGCAGGACCCGCGAGAAATAGCCGCCGGCCATCACGGCGCAGCCCACCACCATGGTGGTCTTCGCGCCGAAGGAATTGGTGATGTGCGCCGAGAGCGGTGCTGCCGCGACCATGGCCAGGCCGGCTGGGATCATGGTCAGGCCGGCGGCCACGACACTCAGGCCGAAGCCATACCCGGATTCCTTGGACAGCTGCAGCTGCTGGGTGGTGACCAGCATGTTCGCGTACATGGCAAACCCCACCAGGACGGTGGCGGCGTTGGTCAGGAGCACCGGGCGCCGCGCCGAGGTGCGCAGGTCCACGAGTGGCTGCCCTTTGCGCAGTTCCAGCGGAAACCATACGGCGAGGAGAACGATGGCGGCGGCAAACAGGCCAAGGATCGGATCACTGGTCCAGCCCCATACTCCGCCCTTGCTGATGGCCAGGAGGAGGGCGGTCATGGCGGCGGAAAGCACCACGGCGCCCTCGTAGTCGAACCGTCCCGGAGTGCGCACCCTGGATTCGGGAACAAACACGATCACGGCCACGATGAGCACAGCAGCAATGCTCCCCACCACCCAGAAGGTTGCCCGCCAGCCCAGCCGGTCATAGATCAGGCCCGCCATGGGCAGGCCCAGGGCACTTCCAATGCCGAAACTGGCGCTCATCAGCGAAACAGCACCGGCGATCTTGCGCTGCGGCAGCGTGTCCCGCAGGATGCTGATGCCCACCGGAATCACGGCACCGGCAAATCCCTGCAGTGCCCGCCCCGTCAGCGCCCAGAAAAACGTGCCGCCAATGGAGGCGGTAAACGCGCCCGCCACCATCATGGTCATGGCAATCAGCAGCATCCGGCGCTTGCCGAACATATCGGCCAGCCGGGAGACGATCGGTGTCGCGACGGCTGCACTGAGCAGCGTCACCGTCACCATCCAGGACACGTCGTCGGAGCTGACGCCGAAAATCCCGGGGTACTCGGGCAGCAGGGGGACCACCGCCGTTTTCTCCAGGGAGACGACGACGCCGCCGCTGGCCAGCGTGGCGATGATGACCCAGTCGGGGTACTTCCGGGACGTTCCCGCCCCGCCGGCGGAACCGCCGGTTCCGCCGGCCGGGGCATTGGGGGCACGGCTGCTCATGGATCCTCCTCGCCGCAGCATTATCCGCGGTGTTGGATCCGCGGCCCTCACCCCCAGTAACTGCGGTTATCCCCGGGAAATCGGCACCTTCGTGGATGAAGCCCCCACCTCAGGCACCGGAACCCGGACTTCCAGCACACCGTCGTTGTAGGACGCAGTGACGTTGTCCTGGCTGGAACCTGCGGGCAGCGGAATGTCGCGGGTGAAGGAACCGTAGCGGAACTCGCTGCGGTAGCCGTTCTTGTCCTTGTGCTCGCTGCCCTCCCGGCGTTCGCCCTTGATGTGCAGGATGCCATCGCTGACCGACACATCCAGGTCCTTGTCCGGATCGATATTGGGCAGTTCGGCCTTCACCACCATGGTGGCGCCGTCCCGGTACTCCTCGACCGGGAACGCCGGGACCTCCCAGTCGCCTTCGAAGAACTTACGTACGGGTTCGGGCAGTTCGAACCGATCACGCCGCGCCAGTCCCGCCATGGTGCCTCCTTGCAGATGTGTGCAGATGTGCCGTATGTGGTTTCGGCCGAGCGTGTCTCGCTGGACATGTCGTGTTGCTGCATGTCATGCCGCCCGTTTTGTCGTTCACGGTACGCCCGCACCGTTCCTGCCTCAACGGTCCGTGCCTTTTCCGGGGCCCGGGAAGCCGATCCGGAATCAATATCGGTGCGCCGCGCCAGCCAGGGGCCACGAGCCTATCCACTGTTTCGGGCCCCGCGTAGAGTTTTTGGTGCGCGCAGCCTCACGGGGATTCAGAACCGACGATCACACCGGTCCGGTGCAGTACACACCCTTACTGAAAGGTCCAGATGATGCCGCAGGAACGCGATAAAGACTCATTGAGCGTAAATCCACTCTTCGCCCGTCCCGGGGAGGATACGGTCGCCTCGAAGACCAAGCTTGCGGACGGTGAGATGCTCCCGGAAACGGCGTATCAAATTGTCCATGACGAGACCATGCTGGATGGAAACGCCCGTCTGAACCTGGCCACGTTCGTCAGCACCTGGATGGACGACCATGCCAACAAGCTGTACGCGGAGACGTACGACAAGAACATGATCGACAAGGACGAGTATCCGCAGACTGCCCAGATTGAGCAGAACTGCTGGAAAATCCTTGCCGATCTTTGGCACTCCCCCGATCCCGGCGGCACCATCGGCACCTCAACGGTGGGCTCTTCCGAAGCCTGCATGCTGGGCGGCCTTGCCCTGAAGCGGCTGTGGCAGCATTCACGCCGAGCGGACGGCAAGCCAACCGACAAGCCCAACCTGGTCATGAGTTCCGCGGTTCAGGTCTGCTGGGAAAAGTTCTGCAACTATTTCGATGTGGAAGCCCGGCTTGTTCCCATCAGCGAGGACCACAAATGCCTTGACGGGTTCGAGCTGGAGAAATACGTCGACGAGAACACCATCGGCGTCGTCGCCATCATGGGCGTGACCTACACAGGCATGTATGAGCCGGTGAAGCAGATTGCCGCGAAGCTTGACGAAATCCAGGCCTCCACGGGACTGGACATCGCCATCCACGTGGATGGGGCTTCGGGCGCCATGATCGCCCCGTTTATCCAGCCGGACCTGGAGTGGGATTTCAAGATTCCCCGGGTCCATTCGATCAGCACCTCCGGCCACAAGTACGGCCTCGTTTATCCCGGGCTTGGCTGGGTGGTGTGGCGCGAGCGCCAGTGGCTGCCCGAGGACCTGATCTTCTACGTCAGCTACCTCGGCGGGGACATGCCCACCTTTGCGCTGAACTTCTCCCGGCCCGGCGCGCAGGTCGTCCTGCAGTTCTACTTGTTCCTGCGGCTCGGACGGTCCGGTTATGCCAAGGTTCAGCAGGCCTGCCAGGACGTTGCCCTGTATCTGTCCGCCGGGATCAGCGAGATCGGGCCCTTCGAGCTATGGAACGACGGGTCGGACATTCCGGTGTTCGCATGGCGGCTGAAGGAAGGCCACACGGATAAGTGGAGCCTGTATGACCTGGCCGAGCGGCTGAGGACCAAGGGCTGGCTGGTTCCCGCCTACCCCATGCCCAGCAACCTGGAAAACCTGACCGTGGAGCGGATCGTCGTCCGCAACGGGCTCAGCATGGATTTGGCTGACAGCCTCCTGGCGGATATCCGGACCGAAACCGAATACCTCAACCGGCTTGAGTCGCCGATGCCGCAGGAAGCCGCACAACCCGGCTTCCACCACTAGCTCGAGGAGGTGAGTGGGATGAGTGATTCCACTGCATCAACTGGTTCTTCAGCATCAACCGGCTCGTCATCGTCAGGTTCGTCCGCACCCGGTTCTTCGAATCAGGCCCGGACCGCCAAGGCAAAACAGACCGCCAAGATCACCATCGGTGCCCTGGCCGTCATGAACATCGTGGCTGTGGTGAGCCTGCGCGGTTTGCCGGCCGAGGCGGAATACGGCCTCAGCTCCATTTTTTACTACGTGCTCGCGGCGGTGGTGTTCCTGATTCCGGTGTCGCTCGTCGCCGCGGAACTGGCAACGGGCTGGCCGGAGCAGGGTGGCGTCTTCCGCTGGGTCGGCGAGGCCTTCGGCCCGCGGTGGGCGTTCGTGGCGATGTTCATGCTCTTCATCGAGGTCAGCATCTGGTTTCCGACCGTTCTGACCTTCGGTGCGGTGTCCCTGGCCTACACCGGCACCGACCAAAACCTGGACGCGCAGCTGTCGGGGAACAAGGCCTTTGTCCTGGCGGTGGTGCTGGTGGTCTACTGGCTGGCCACCTTCATCGCCTTCCGGGGCGCCGCCGCCTTCTCCAAAGTGGCCCAGTGGGGCGGCATCATCGGCACCATCATTCCGGCCGCCGTCCTGATTGTCCTCGGATTCTCGTACTACTTCGCCGGAAACACCCCGCAGATCAAGATGGGCTGGGGCGAACTCGTTCCGGACTTCTCCAACTTCTCCAATGTGGTGCTGGCCGCGAGCATTTTCCTGTTTTACGCCGGCATGGAAATGAACGCGATCCACGTCAAGGAAGTAAAGAACCCCACCCGTGATTATCCGCTGGCAGTGCTGATCGCCGCGCTGGGAACGGTGGTGATCTTCGTGCTGGGCACGCTGGCCATTGCCTTCGTAGTTCCCCAGGCGGACATCAACCTCACCCAGTCCCTTTTGACCTCCTACAACGACATGTTCGAGTGGGCAGGCATTGGCTGGGCAGGTCCGATCATTGCAGCCATGCTGTTGATCGGGGTGCTCGCCGGCGTGGTGACCTGGGTGGCCGGCCCGTCCAGCGGTCTCCTGTCAGTGGCCAAGGCGGGGTATCTGCCGCGGTTCTGGCAGCACACCAACAAGCACGGCATGGGAACCCACATCATGCTCTTCCAGGCACTGGTGGTCACGGCCCTGGGCCTGGTCTACGTGGTATTGCCCTCGGTGCAGGCCGCGTACCAGATCCTGAGCCAGCTCACCGTCATCCTGTACCTGATCATGTACATGCTCATGTTCGGTGCCGCCATCTACCTGCGCTACACGCAGCCCAACCGGCCCCGGCCGTACCACATCCCCGGAGGGGACGTGGGCATGTGGCTGGTGGGAGGCCTCGGCTTCCTCGGCTCACTGATGGCTTTCGTCTTCAGCTTCATTCCCCCGGACCAGATTTCCGTCGGATCGCCGGCTGTGTATGTAGGCATTCTGGCGGGCGGAGCTGCCGTGTTCTTCATCCTTCCGCTGGTGATCTATGCACTGCGCAAACCGCACTGGCGGGACCCATCCAGCAGCTTCGTTCCCTTTACGTGGGAGCTGGAGCACCGCCATCCCGGCGTCCAGACCCAGTCATCCGTGCCCACCGCGGTGCTGACCGAGCAGGCGATGGCTTCAGGCGCCGTCGGATCAGGTGCCGGTGCCGGAGAAGGATCCGGGGAAACCGCCCCGGGCGGCTCCGCAGCCGGCGGAACCCCGCCGGCCTCCAACGCTGACACATCAACCGTTCGGCCCCGGCCGGCAGTAGGCGGGAGCGCAGCCCTATGATGCCCGACAAGTCAGCGATAGCCCAGGCTGTCCAGACAGCCCACGCGGATCACGCGAATGACTCCGGCGGCGCGAATGCCAGTTACATTCCGTATCTGGCCTCCGTTGATCCCTCGCTGTTCGGCGTTTGTGTCGTGACAGCGGACGGCGACGTGTTCGAGGCCGGGGATGCCGGCTTCGAGTTTGCCCTGGAGTCCATTTCCAAGGTCTTCTCGATGACCCTGGCCATGCAGAGTGTCGGCCTGCCGGACTTCCACGACAAGGTGGGGGCCGATCCCACCGGGGAGCCCTTCAACTCAGTCATTGCCGTGGCCCTGCACGACGATAAACCCTTGTCGCCCCTGGTGAATGCCGGGGCGATGTCCACCGTGTCGCTCATTCCGGCCGATTCACCGGATGAGCGCTGGAAGAAAATCCTGGACATGCAAAGCGCCTTTGCCGGCCGCGAGATCAAGCTCAGCGACGCCGTCAATGACTCCGAGCAATCGACCAACTTCCATAACCGTGCCATCGCCTGGCTGCTGTACTCGGGTGGGACCATGTACTCGGATCCCATGGAAGCCTGCGAGGTGTACACCCGGCAGTGTTCCACCCTGGTGACCACCCGGGACCTGGCCACCATGGGTGCAACCGTGGCGGCGCGGGGCCGGAATCCGGTCACCGGAAAGCAGGTGTTTGATGCCTCCCTGGTTCCGCCGATCCTGGCGGAGATGACCATGGAGGGCATGTACACGGCGTCCGGCGACTGGGCCTACAAAGTGGGCCTGCCCGCCAAGAGCGGGGTGGGCGGCGGGGTGCTTGCCATCATGCCGGGCACCCTGGCCATTGCTGCCTTTTCTCCGCCGCTGGATCCGGTGGGCAACAGTGTGCGGGCGCAGAATGCCGTGGCCCAGGTCGCGGCGGCCCTGAACCTGAACATCTACAACTCCACCGACTTCGCGCAGTAACAGCAGAAGCAAGAACAGCAGCAACAGTAACAGCAGAAGCAAGAACAGCAGCAACAGCAACAGCAACAGCAACAACAGCAGTAGTACCAGCAGTAGTACCAGCAGCAGTACAGACAGTAAGCGGGTCCGCGGTGCAGGAAGCCCGGACGGGGTGCGGTTTCGGCCGCGGTCCGTCCGGGCTTCCTTTTCTTTGGGCCGTGATTTTGTCCAGCCTAATTTTCTGTGGGCCTGCTTTTCCTGGGCCGCCGCTCCCGCAGCCGACAGTCCCAGGGTCCGCTCAGAGCTGGACGCCCCGGGAAAGTCCCCCGTCCACCAGGATGTTGGCTCCGGTGATCCTCGATGCCCGCGGACTGGCAATGAAGGCGACGACGTCGGCCACCTCCTCCGGCGTGCCCATCCGTCCGGTGGGGTTCATGGCCACCGCCGCATCGAACGTGGCGGGGTCTCGCTCCTCCAGCACGGACCAGTAGCTCCCGGGATAGTAGGTGTTGCCGGCGCTGACGACGTTGGCCCGGATACCCCGGCCGGCCAGTCTGAAGGCCAGGCCCGCAACGTAGCCGGCCACCGCGGTCTTGGCTGTGGCGTAGGGTCCGGCGGCGAAGTCCGCTTCCCGTCCCGAGGTGCTGGAAATGACGACAATGCACGGAGCGGTGCTCAGTTCCAGGTGCGGCAGCGCGGCTTTGACCAGCCGGACGCTTCCCATCAGGTCTACGGCGAGAGACGCTTCCCAGTTTTCGTCAGTGTCCTCAAATGCCAAGGCGCTCGCTGCGGACACCACAATGTCGACGCCGCCAAACAGCACCATGGTTTGGCTGACCCAGCGGGCCAGGGCGCCCGGGTGGGCCGGGTCGACCACAAATCCTTCGATGCGCCCCACTGATCCTTCCAGCTGTTCCTCCAGGACTCCCGCCTCGTAGGCCTTGTCTGACGAGAAGGAAACGTTGGCGCGCTCCCGCGCAAATTCCTCCACAACGGCACGGCCGATTCCGGTGCTTCCGCCGGTCACCAGTACCGTCAGCCCGGCCAGGGACAGATCCATCAATAGTTCCGGATACGTTGTTTGCGGGCAGTCCAGGCGAGATACCCGCCCAGCGCCCCCGTGGAGGCCAGCCCTGCGGTCATCAGGGGCGCCTGCCAGCTCTTCCAGCGGTCGGCGTCACCGAGCGCCAGTTCCCCGACGCCGCGGATGAATGCTGCCGCAAAGATGGCCGCCACCATCCGGTTTCCCACCCGTTCCAACCGCTCCACCAGGGGGAAGAGTTCCTCGGCCCGGAGGTGAACCTCCAACCCCTCGAAATCCAGGGTGTTCAGCAACCGGCGCACCTGGTCTGGCAGTTCCGCCCCAAGCTCCAGCGTTTCCGCCCCGGCCTGGCCGAGCCGCCGGACAAACGCCACAGGGTTCAGCTGGTTCACGGCCATCCGCCGGGCGTACGGAGCCAAGGTGTTTCCCATGCTGAAATCCGGATCCAGCACCTCTCCCATGCCCTCAGTCATGATCAGCATCCGCAGCAGCAGCGCCATCTCGCGCGGCAGCTGCAGGTGATGGCTGCGGACAATGCCCAGGGCCGCGTTGATGATCCGCCCCACCGGAGCGTTGCCCAGGGTCCGCCCCTCGTACAGCCGGATGAGCTGCTGCAGGTCCATGCGCAGCCGCAGGCGGTCGACACGCCGGGTCCTGGTGCACATGCGGGTCAGGGCCGAGGCCATCCGCTCCGGGTCCTTGCGCATGACGGCGACGAAGAGCGCCGAAAGCTGTGTCCGGAACTTGTCGTCGATCTCCCCCACCATGCCGAAGTCGATCAACCCGATCAGGCCGCCGCGCTCCACGAAGATGTTTCCCGGGTGCGGGTCGGCATGGAAGAACCCGTCTTCGAAGACCATCTTCATTTCGGCGTCCGCCGCCGTCACGGCGAGCGCCTTGCGGTCGATTCCGGCTGCGTCCAGGGCAGCGGTGTCCGTAACCTTCAGCCCGTAGAGCCGCTGCTGGGTCAGGACAGTGGAGGTGCTGAACCTGTCGAAGACGGTGGGAATCTGAACGGCCGGGTTGTCCTCGAAATTCTGGGCAAACCGCCGGGCGTTGCGCGCTTCCTGGTTGTAGTCCAGTTCGGTCCGGAGCGTTTCGGCGAATTCGTCCATCAGTCCGGGGACGTCATAGTCCCGGGCAGCTTCCCAGTGCTTGCCCGCGTAGGCGGCAAGCCCCTGGAGGATGTCGAGGTCCTCATTCACTTCCTCCTCGATTCCGGGCCGGCGGATTTTCACCACGACGTCGTTGTTGCCCGGCAGTGTGGCGCCGTAGACCTGGCCGATGGAGGCGCTGGCCAGCGGTGTGGTGTTGAAACTGGTGAACCGGGTGAGCACCTGCTGTCCCAGCGCTTCCTGCAGCACCGGGTGTATCAGCTCCCACGGCACGGGTTCGGTGTTGTCCTGCAGCTTGGCCAGTTCCTGCTGGTACTTCGGCGGCAGCAGGTCCTGCCGGGTCGAGAGCAGCTGCCCCAGCTTGACGTAGGTGGGTCCCAGTTCCTCCAGGGCCCGGCGCAGGTATTCCGGGCTGTTGGCCGGCTGTTCGGGGCGGTCCCCGGGCTGGGCCTTCCGCCGGAAGGGAATCCGGGCTTCCAGACCGCTGGCAGAGACCAGATACCCCAATCCGTTGCGGTAGAGGATTTCCGCCATTTGCTTGTATCGGTCGAGGTGGCTCTTCACGCGTCGCTCCCGTCCCGGCGGCAGGCCAGAACACTGCAGCCGTAGTTGAACCCTACGGCTACCGGGAAGCCGGGAACAGGGTGCGGGCACCCTTTCGCCGGTCCGGGCGGCGGCTTAGACTCGGAGCCCGTAGACGAGGAGGCGCACGTGGAGATTCCAGCCCTGCCGGACCTAAGCATGGATGAAAAACTCAGTTTGCTGTCAGGGGCCGGATTCTGGGAAACGGTCTCCCTTCCATCGCACGGCATCCGCGCTCTGGTCCTCGCCGACGGGCCGCACGGCGTCCGGCGTCCGGCCGGCGACGGCGGAGGGACGGGGCTGGGCGATTCGGTGCCGGCCACCTGTTTTCCGGCGGAATGCGCGACGGCGTCGTCCTGGGACCGCGGCCTGCTCGCCGAATTGGGGACCGCCGCCGCGCAGGAGGCACGCGCACAGGGTGTCGATATCCTGCTGGGACCGGGCCTGAACATCAAGCGCACACCGCTGTGCGGGCGCAACTTCGAGTATTTCTCCGAGGATCCGCTGCTCGCCGGTGAACTCGGCGCAGCGTGGACGGCTGCGGTCCAGGCCGAGGGGGTTGGTGCGAGCCCCAAGCATTTCGCCGCGAACAACCAGGAAGCGGACCGGATGCGGGTGGATGCGGTGGTGGATCAGCGGACCCTGCATGAAATCTACCTGCGTGCTTTCGAGACGGTGGTCCGCACGGCCGGACCGTGGACCATCATGGCCGCCTACAACAAGGTGAACGGGCTTCACGCCGCGGAGAACCCCTGGCTGTTGGGAACCGTGCTGCGGGACACGTGGGGCTACGATGGCGTCGTGGTTTCGGACTGGGGCGCTGTGACCGACCGGGCAGCGGCACTCACCGCGGGCCTTGATCTGGAAATGCCCTCCAGTGGAGGCCTTGGCACCCGGGAGCTGGCTGCCGGGCTGGATGCGGGCACAGTGACGCAGGAACAGGTGGACCAGTCCGTGGAACGGATCCTGGCACTGGTGCGCCGTGCTTCGGCACGTTCCGGTGCCGGCGCAGACTCCGCCGCGGCGTCCGGTGCAGGATCCGCCGGCGGTTCGGCGGACTACGCTGCCCATCACGAACTGGCCCGCCGGGCCGCTGCCGCGTCCATGGTGCTCCTGCAGAACGACGGCGGCATCCTTCCCCTAACGTCCGGAGGCACCTTGGCGGTGATCGGCGAATTGGCCCGCACACCCCGGTATCAGGGCAGTGGATCCTCCCGGGTGAATCCGGTGCAGCTGGTCACGCCGCTCGATGCGCTGCAGGAGATGGTGCCCGGGCTGCTGTTTGAACCCGGATATGTCCTGTCCGAGGATTCGCCGTGCGCCGGGGAAGACCTGGCCGAGATGGCTGCTGCAGCCGCGGCCGCGGCCGACACCGCCGTCGTCTTCCTGGGCCTGCCCGACGCCGCCGAATCCGAAGGTTTTGACCGGACAACGCTGGATCTGCCCGATGCCCAATTGGAACTGCTCACCGCCGTCACCGAAGCGAATCCGCGGACGGTTGTCGTGCTCGCCAACGGAGGCGTGGTGAGCATGGGATGGGCGGCCTCCGTCCCGGCGGTCCTGGAGGTCTGGCTTCCCGGCGAGGCGGGCGGAAGCGCCATCGCCGACGTGCTGCTGGGCCGGGAGGAGCCCGGCGGGCGGTTGGCTGAAACCGTTCCGCTGCGGCTCGAGGACACTCCCGCCTACGGCAACTACCCCGGTGAAGGCGGAACGGTGCGGTACGGGGAGGGCCTGCTGGTGGGTTACCGCTGGTATGACACCCGCGGCCTGGAAGTGGCCTACCCGTTCGGGCACGGGTACACGTACACCACCTTCTCGTACTCGGATCTTCACGTGCGCGTGGATGGTTCCGGTGCCGACCAGCTGGTCCACGTTGAGCTCACGCTGACCAATACCGGCGACCGGTCCGGCAGCGAGGTGGTCCAGCTCTATTCCGGTGCCCCTGAAGGGGACGACGGCGGTCAGCAACGGCCGCTGCACCCGCGGCGTGAACTGCGCGGCTTTGAAAAGGTGCCGCTGGAACCGGGCGAGTCCCGGCGCGTGGAGTTTCGCCTCGACGTCCGTTCGCTGTCCCGTTATGAACCCGGAACCGGCTCCTGGGTGGCGGACGCCGGGGAATACCGCCTGGAAGTGGAGGCTTCGTCCCGGGATATCAGGGTGGCGGGAGTCGCTGCATTGGATGGCACGATTCCCCCTCCCGTCCTGGGCATCGCGTCCACCCTTGAGGAGTGGATGGCGGATCCGGAGGCTGCTGCCGCCCTCGTGTCGGCAATGACCGGTGCCGGTGCGGGCAGCGAGCCAAGCGGCGGGGCGGGCCCGGGCGGGGCTCCCGAGTCAAGCGCCGGGGCTCCCGAGTCGAACGGTGGGGCTCCCGAGTCAAGCGGCGGGGCTCCCGAGTCGAACGGTGGGGCTCCCGAGTCAAGCGGTGGGGCTCCCGAGTCGAACGGTGGGGCTCCCGAGTCAAGCGGTGGGGCTCCCGAGTCGAACGGTGGGGCGCCCGAGTCAAGCGGTGGGGCTCCCGACGCGGCCCAGCTCGCGGCATCCCTGGCACTGGTGGGCAATATGCCGCTGAACCGGCTGGCCCGGTTCCCCGGCAGTCCGGTCACGCCCGAACTGCTGAAGCAGCTTGAAGCCGAGCTGAGGTCACGCAACGGCACCTAGGCCGGCAATCCGGCTCGCCGCCGCGCCTCTCCACCGGTCCATTGTTTCTTACCGATGGGCCGGTCCCCCCTCCATCGATGGACAGCTCCACCGCTCAGGCCACACCCCAGCCTTCGTCAGCGGGCATGATGGCGCCGGTGACGTTAGCGGCGTCGTCGCTCAGCAGGTAGGCCATGGGTGAGGCGATCTGCGCCGACTCGATCTCCGGGGAGGTGAACGCCGGCGCCGGGAGCGGGCCGGCACCGCCGAGCGAGCCGTAGTTTGATTCCAGGGCGGAACGGGTGGGCCGCGGAATAACAGCGTTAACGCGGATGCCGCGCGGACTGTAAATGAACGCGGCGCTGCGGGTCAGGCCGATCACGGCATGCTTGGACGCCGTGTAGGCGGCTCCCGCAATGGAACCGCGGAGACCTGCCTGTGAGGAGACATTCACAATCGACCCGGTGCCGCGGGAAAGCATCAGCGGGATGATCGCCCGGGACAGCCGGAACGGTCCGTCAACGTTGATCCTGAAGACGGACTCCCACAGCTCGTCTTGCACCTCGTGAAGGGCCACCATGTCGTCGGCAATTCCGGCAACCACTGCAAGTCCGTCCACCCTGCCGCGGGCCTGGACGGCGATTTTGTTGACGTCCTCCTGGTTGGAAATATCAGCCACCACGCCGGTAATGTCCAGCTCCGGGTTCTTCTCCAACAGTGCTTCCATCCGCAGGGTGCTGAGATCGATGGCCAGGACGTGGGCGCCTTCCCGGGCCACGCGCAGCACGACGGCCCGCCCGATCCCGGATGATGCCCCTGACACCACCACGGTCTTGCCGCGGAAGCGGCCCTCAATGATGGGCTCCTCCCAGTCATTGGGTGCAGGAGGCGGGGCCGAGGGAAAGAGATGGCCCGTGGCTGGACGCTCCGACGGAACATCGGTGAGCTTGTTGGCGGCCTGCACCAGGAGATTGAGGTGTTCCGGTGTCACGACACCATTGCTGAGTGTCACCAGTGAGGAAAGCGGCAGCATCCGCATGGCGTAAAGCGCCCGGGCGTCCGGACTGCGGCGTGCCAGCACGTCAATAAGGACGGTGCGCCCGGTGGGATGGTCGAGCCACTCGCCAATCAGCGAGTCAACTCCAAGACGGGTTGGGGATTCGGGCATGCAGGCTCCGTTCCAGTCCGGTATTCGGGCGGCCGGCTCCTTGGTTCGGTACCGAACCGCCGTCATTACCGGGCTTCAGTCATGGGCGTTGCTGCTGCCATGAAGTATTCCACGGCACCGGTTCCCCTGACCTCCCTGCGGCTGTCTGCACGCTCTCGAGAGGGGAAACTAGGCCTCGAACGTCACGGGAGGAATATGGTGGTCGGGAAGCCGGTCCCGGTTATAGGTGATGTCGGTGAAGCCGTGGGGCACCGGGTGCCCGTGGCCGTCCAGGCTCACAAAGACAATCCGGTCAATCGTCAGGATGCTGCGGCGGGTGATCATGTTGCGCACTTCGGCACGCATGGTCAGGGAGGTGCGGCCAAACTTAGTCGCGCGGAGGCCCATTTCGATCATGTCGCCCTGCTGGGCGGAGCTGACGAAGTTGATCTCCGACATGAATTTGGTGACTACGCGGCCGTTACCAAGCTGGAGGATGGCGTAGATGGTTGCTTCTTCGTCGATCCATCGCAGAAGACTGCCGCCAAACAGTGTGCCGTTGGCGTTGAGATCTTCGGGACGGACCCACTTCCGGGTATGAAAATTAATGTTCTCGAGGTCCATATTTCTAGACTATCCAGCGGCGGCATGAAGAAGTGGCCGGCTGTGACCGAGCAGACGGACCGCGGTCACACCGGACACCCCCTTTGGTCGTCTGTCGCCGTGCGGCAGTGCCTTTCCCCCGCTTTTACGGTGAGGGAAAACACCCGCGCCACCGACGGCGTTGCCGGCTCCTTGAGCAGCCACTACCCTGCCGGTCCTGCCTGTCCTGACGGTCCTGCCTGTCCTGACGGTCCTGCCTGCCTGCCGGTCCTGCCTGTCCGGACGGTTCGCCCGTCAGGTACTGGTCTTCCCCGGCGTACCGGAACCGGGAGAACACCAGCACGACGGCGGCCAGCAGCAGCAGGCCGCAGGAGGCCCACAATGCGGTACCAGCCCCGGCGGCAGCGGCAATCAGTCCGCCCAACGGTGCTCCAAGGACAATCATCCCCCGGTTCGCGGACCGCATGGTGGCGCTCATTCGAGCCAACAGCCGGTCCGGCGTCACGGCCTGCCGGTAGCCCATTTCCAGCGGGCCTTCGAGCCCCATCGCCGCACCGAACAGCAGCTGCCCGCCGCCCGCCAGGGCCAGGGCCCACCACAGCTCGGGCCGCCACTCCGGGAGGGATCCGCCCGGTCCGTGCCCTCCGGCGGCAAGCGGCGCCAGGGCCACCAGGGCAATCGCCGCCGGTTGAATGACCCGTGCGGCAATGATCGTCCGGCCCGTTCCCCACCGCGACCCCAGCCTGGCGGAGAACGTGGTGCCAATGACCGCTCCCACACCGGCGCATCCCAGGACGAGCCCCAGGCCCGCCGGTCCCATTCCAAGGTCCTTCAGAATCACCGCCGGCAGGACGGCCCCCAACACCGCGGAGCCGATGAACCAAATGTGGGTGCTCAGGGCCATCGGTGCCAGGTACGGGTGGCCGTAAACCCAGCGCAGGCCCTCGGCAGCCCGAAAAAGGAAGCGGTCCTTCGCAGGGTCCGGACCGTTCCTCTGCCCGGCGTCCTGTTCCTGCCCGGCGTCCGGCTCCTGCCTGGCCTCCGGCTCCTGCCTGGCCTCCGGTTTGAGAGCCAGCAGTATCACCGCGGACAACAGATACGACGCGGCGTCCACCAGAAGCGCAAAGGGCGCACTGACCAGAGCCACCAATCCTCCCGCTGCAGCGCTTCCGGTGGTTTGGGCCACCGTGTCACTTTGCTGGAGCCTCGCATTCGCCTGCGTCAGAAGCGGCCGTGGAACCAGCCGGGGAAGGAGGCTCTGATAGGCGGCGTCGCTGGTCAGGGCAAGCGTGCCAAAGGCAAACATGAGGATCATCAGCCACGGCGCCGTCAGGAATCCCGCGGCTGCGGCTGCGCAGACCGCGGCGAGGATCAGCCCTCTTCCCAGGTCTCCGGCAACCAGGACGGTGCGGCGGGGAAACCGGTCCACCCAAATCCCTGCCGCAAGGCCAAAGAGCAGGTATGGCGCCCACCGCGCGGCATTGACCAGGCCTTGGTCCAGGGCCGTGCCGTCCATAGTCACCAAAATCAGGACAGATACCGCCAGAGTGGTGATGTACGTGCCGAAATCGGACACGGTTGAAGCCAGCCAGAACCGTACGAACGCCGGATTCTGCCGCAGCCGGACCCGGGCCGGCCGTTTTCCCCCTGCCTCACCCATCGTTCCCTCCCCCTTGGTGCAAGCAGTCTGCCATCCCGCAGGCACATCATGTTCCGCCTTCCACATCCGCGGCGTGCCGCATCTTTACCCTGACCCCGGCCCGGTGCTAGTTTTGGCGAACTTTCGCCAACCCGGCTCAGGAGCCCCCGTTATGACCAGCGCCTTGTCTTCCATCACCCTTGACGCCGTGGACACCCACCGGATGGCGCAGTTTTGGACCCAGGTTCTGGATTACCGGATCACGGAGGAGGAAGACTCCTTCATCAGTCTGGCGTCCTCCAGCGGCGACGGCCCGCAGATCTACATCCTGCCGGTGCCCGAGGCCAAAGCCGTGAAGAACCGGCTGCATCTGGATCTGCATGCGGTGGGCTGCACTCAGGAGGAGGAAGTTGAGCGCCTGCTGGCGCTGGGCGCTGTACGGGCCGACGTCGGCCAGGGCCAGGGCCCTGGAGTTTCGTGGGTGGTGCTGGCGGATCCGGAGGGCAATGAATTTTGCATCCTTGCCTCAACGTCCAGTTCCGCACCGGCCGGCGCCCAGGCTTCCTTTGACCACCCGGCCGCTGCCCAAGCTTCCCTTTGACTCACCAGTGTCTGTTCCCGCCTAGCGTCTTTTCCTGTCTAGAGTCTTTTCCTGTCTAGAGTCTTTTCCTGTCTAGCGTCTTCTTCCGTCTAACCTCTGTCTGGACCGGGCCGCCCGAGGCCCGCATCCTCATCCCTGCGGTCCGCCGGACCCTGATCGAGCCGGAATGGCGGGTATTCGTCGCGCATCAGGGCCCCATAGGCAAGGACACGGTACGTCCAGCGGTTCAGTCCCATGAGCAGGTTGAACAACTGGCGCGGGTAGCGTCCGGTAAACAGCAGTATGGCGGCCGCAATGAGGACCAGCAGCCCCAGCAGGGACAGACCCTGCCGGCTCACTGTGGTGTACACGCCGTCGGTCCAACCTTCATCCCAGTCCTGCCACATGCCTGGGCCCCACCGGGTCCAGCCTTCGTTCTCCATTTCTCCCGGGCCGCCGACGCCCCAGAACCGGTTGACAACAAGCGTTGCTTCAGTGATCGCACTGACCACCAGCGCCTGCGGAATTATCAGCAGCCACCATTTCACGAGCACCAGCCAGCGTGAGAGCTGCCGCGGATAGTCGACGCTGAAATCCGCGGGATAGTCGGTCCGTTCCAGCGTGAACGGCGGGTAGCGGTCGGTCCCCAACACTCGGGTGGCGTAGAACGTCACCCGCCAGCTCCACCGCACCACTCCGACGTTGAAGTCAAAGATGCCGCGCGGATATCGCCCGGTGAACAGGATGACAATCCCGGCAATCACTGTGGAGACAAAGAAGGCAATCCACAGGAAAAAAAGCACGATGTAGTGCGGAATGGCGAGAAACCACTTCACCAGCCACATCCAGCGCGACACGTCCGGATCCAGCTCGCCATAGAGCCGGGCGGGATAGCGTGGTCCCATCAGTCCCGGGTCCTTGACCCCGACGGCGGTTGCCCCGGATGCACTCGTCGTTGCGGATCCGGGCACCCGCGCACCTGATGCCCCGGCCGCTCCGGCCGCAGCCCCGGCGGCGGCTCCGGCCCCGGCGGCACCGGACCGGCCACCGAAACCGGCGCCCTCCGCCGTCGACCGCTGTTCCCGGCCGTACCTGTCCTGCATCTGTCCGTACGTCTGCGGTGTTCCGGCCGGCTGCCCGGAAGCGGACTGCGGCCCCACACCCGGGCTGGCAGCAGGACCCGCACCCGCCCCGGAGCCGGCAGGACCCGGTCCGGCGTCCGCCGGACCTCCCGGCTGCCCCGGCAGTCCGGCTGAGGAGTAACTCCCGTAGGGACCTCCCGGCCCCACCGAACGCCGCCGCAGACCCGCGGCGCCGGCTACCGCAAGCCCGATGCCGGCTACAAGCAGCACGATGCTGCTGATCAGCAGTATCCACGTCAGCGGTCCCAGCAAATCCGTGCGGGCACCGATCTGCAGCTCGGCCGACACCGGCCTGCTGCCGTCCGCGTTCATCACCACGACGGTCCAGTCGCCGTCCTCCGGGCTCCATTCCAGGGACTGTTCACCGCTGCCGCTGGTGCTGGAAGCCCAGAAGTCCTGATCGGAGGGAAGCCCGTCGGGAGCGCCGCCCTGCCGTTCCTCGTAGTAGGCGCGGAATGGGTCGAAAGAGACCTCCTGCAGCTCGCTGTGCTGCACATCCAGGAGGTACCGCTCCACCGCCGCTTCGGGACCGATGCCGATGAACAGTTCCCTGTCGTCGGTCGGGCGGCCCTGGATCTGCAGTGTTCCGACCGCGTCCCCGGCCTGCACTCCCGGGCCGACTTCGATTTCCGGCGTCGTGATGGCGTACGTGTCCACCCCGTAAACGCCCTCCGGCAGGGACAAGAATTGGTCATCGCCCTGCCGCGCGTTCAGCACTCCCGCCACGGCTGCGCCAGCCGCCAGTCCCAACCCGATGAGGATCAGCAGGCTTCCAATGACCAGCATGACGATTCTGCTTGTTCTCACGGCACAGCCCTACCCTGAACCACCCCTGTTTTCAGGGTTCGCTCCAGCACCGTGAGTGTCAAGATTCGGGGGCACTCAGCATGGCGGGCACCGCCGGACGGCCCGGCGGTGCCCGCGCAATGCCGAAACTCTGTGCCTTAGAAGTTGATCATGTGCCCGGTGAGTCCGTGGAACGCTTCCTGGAGCGCCTCGCTGAGCGTGGGGTGCGTGTGCACGTTGCGTGCCAGTTCGTAAGCCGTCAGGTCCCACTTTTGGGCCAGCGTCAGCTCCGGAAGCAACTCGGACACGTCGGGGCCGATCATGTGCCCGCCCAGAAGCTCCAGGTGTTCTTTGTCCGCCACGAGTTTTACGAATCCGACGGGCTCGCCCAAACCGTGTGCCTTGCCGTTGGCGGTGAAGGGGAACGTGCTGACCACCACGTCATAGCCTTCGTCGCGGGCCTGCTGCTCGGTAAGGCCGAAGCTCGCAATCTGGGGCTGGCAGAAGGTGGCGCGCGGCATCATCCGGTAATCACCCAAGGGCATGGTTTCAGCTTTTCCAATGGTCTCCGCCGCCACGACTCCCATCGCTTCAGCCACATGGGCGAGCTGCAGCTTCGCGGTCACGTCACCAATGGCGTAGATGTGCGGAACGTTGGTGCGCATGAACTCGTCGATCCCGACCGCACCGCGGTCGGTGAGCTGAACTCCCGTCTTCTCCAGCCCGTAGCCTTCGGTCCGCGGAGCAAAACCGATGGACATCATGACCCGGTCAGCTTCTATGGAGCCTTCCTTGCCGTTTTTGTCCGTGTAGGTGACGGTTACCGAGGAACCGTTATCGGTAACCGTTTCCACCTTGGTGGACGTCAGGATGGGCACGCCCATTTTCTTGTACTGCTTGGTGATTTCCTTCGACACATCCGCGTCCTCATTAGGAAGCGCACGGTCCAGGAACTCGATGATCGTCACGTCCACCCCGTAGCTGCGGTGCACATATGCGAACTCCATGCCAATTGCACCGGCGCCCACAATCACCAGCTTCTTGGGCAGGTCCCGGTCCATGATCTGCGCTTCGTAGGTCACCACGTTGTCGGAGAGTTCCACCCCGGGCAGCAGGCGGACGTAGGTTCCGGTGGCAAGGATGGCGTTGTCGAAGGTGACGGTCTCGGTGCCGCCCTTCGAGAGGCTGACCTCCAGGGTGTGGTCATCGGTGAACACCCCGTGTCCGTCGTACTCGGTGATCTTGTTCTTCTTCATGAGGAAGTGCACGCCTTTAACCCGGCCATCGGCCACCTGCCGGCTGCGGTCAAAGGCAGCACCGAAGTCGAAACTGACATCTCCGCTCATCCCGAAGGTTTTCGCCTGGTTGGTGAAAATCTGTGCCAGCTCGGCGTTGCGCAGCAGTGCCTTGGAGGGAATGCAGCCAACATTCAGGCACACTCCGCCCCAGTACTTTTCCTCCACCACCGCCACGCGCAGCCCCAGCTGCGCTGCACGGATGGCTGCCACGTAGCCTCCCGGGCCGGCTCCCAGGACTACGACGTCGAAATGTTCACTCATGCTGGCCAACTCTCCTTTTGCGCGGTGCGGTAGGGGTTCAAGCGGTACAAGCTGGGTTAACCCTCTCACGACCCGCCTGTGGACTCCATCACGGAAGCGCCGGCGTTAGAGGTAACCGCGGTAGCCGGCCCAGGCCTGGCGCCGTTCCGGGAAGGGGTCGGATTCAATCCGGTCCTCCCGGTCAAAGATCCGGGTTCTGCGCTGCTCCGGCTCGTACTGCGGCCAGTCGTCCCCGGGACTGCCGGTTCTGGCCAGGTTCAGCAGGGTTCCTTGAAACCGGGCCGACAGCTCCTTCATCGCGCCCGCCCCGCCGAGCAGGGACAGGGCCCGGGTGATTGGCTCCCGGGTTTCCCCGAACATCACCGGAACGTCCATGGCGTGCGTTGCGCCGAACCCCAGCAGATTCATCAGGGGCGTGGCGAAGTCATAACGGTAGGACCAGGTGGGCGCCACCAGCGAGTGGTACTCGGCCACCATGGTGGAGGGATACCAGAAAACGAGGTCCCCGCTGATTTCCACCGACCTCTCCTTGGACGGGTATCCGGGGTAGGCGGCAAGCACCCGGTCCTGGGCCTCGGGATCGGTGCCGGCAAACATTTTCTCGATCCGGTCCGGCGTGGAGGGCAGGATATCCACGATTTTCGCGAACAGTGCACCTTCGCGGGCCATCGTGCCCAGCACCAGCGGAACCGGCGCAGCCCTTCCCTGCCGGAACATGTCGATGGGATGCTCAGGCAGGAAATCGCCGTCGACGACGGGTGAAACGCTCAGGGAACCCGGTTTCTCAGCCGGTCCAATCTTGGATGTCAGTTTGTTGGTGGCGCGGACCAGTTCGTCAGCCGGCAGAGTGGACAGGGCCTCTGCCGCATCCGAAAGGGGAATGTTCAGGATGTGCAGCAAGTCCCGGGCCCAGGCTGCATGGAGATCCTGGGAATAGGCGCTGGAAGGAGCGGCGCTCTGGGCATAGGCCCGGTGGAAAAGCTCCCTCGCGGCGGGAATGCACATCAGCGAGGTGACGGAAATCCCGCCCGCTGATTCCCCGAAAATCGTCACGTTGCCGGGGTCCCCGCCAAAGGCGGCGATGTTGTCCCGCACCCACTCCAGGGCCGCAACCTGGTCCCGCAGGCCCAGGTTGGAGTCGAAGGTGCGCTCTGCCGTTGAGATGGAGCTGAAGTCAGTGAATCCGAGGGCGCCGATCCGGTAGTTCAGAGAAACGTAAACAGCCTCACCGGTCTGCACGAGAAAGGAGCCGCGGTACGTCTTCACCGTGGAGGACCCGGAACTGAAGGCCCCGCCGTAAAAGTACACAAGCACCGGCAGCCGTTCGGATGACGGTTCCAGCGGTGCCGAGACGTTCAGTGTCAGGCAGTCTTCATCCATGGGGGCACGACGGCGGGATCCGGTAAGGGACGGGTTGCGGGACTGCGGAGGTGCTGCTCCGAAGCTGGAGCCGTCCAGCACCCCGTTCCACGGCTGCGGGCGTCGCGGCGCCCGGAGCCGCAACTCGCCGACCGGAGGAGCGGCGTATGGAATGCCGCGCCAGGTGCGGACCCCGTTCGCCACGATGCCGCGGACCAGGCCATCCGTGGTGGGAATCAGCAGTGTGGTCACGTCCGTTTTCATGAGCTGCTCGATTCACTCGGCGGTCATGGCCCGGCCAATGAGACGCCGTGGGCAAACCGCGTGACCGAAAACCGTGGGCCTTAAAACCATAGACCCGGCCTGCTCCGGCGTCCTAGGCTCCGGCCGCGTGGGCGGCGCCTGTCCCCTGAAGTCGCCGCGCATGCCCGCCTGCCCCGGGGCTCGGCACCGGGCTGCCGGCCTCAGGCTCGCCGCCGCGGCGCCGGCCCCAGGCTGGCGCCGGGCTGGCCTCAGGCTGGGGACACCGCGTACGGATAGTCGCCGGAACGGCCCTGGAAGGCCAGGACGGCTGGATTCTGGATCCTTCCGCCGCGGATTTCGATGGCGCGGGCCACGCTCGGTTCCGCGTCCCAAGCTGCGGGACCGGACATCACAGTACGCAGGAACGGCAGGACCGCTTCGCTGATTTCCCAGGTGGCCGAGTCCCACAGGTGAGAAGGGCTGTGGTCCACCGCGTAGTACAGGATGCCCTCTCCGACGGTGAACACCGGATCGGCGAAGGACGTGGGCTTGGCCCAGGAAAATCCCATGCCCTCGTCGCAGGACACGTCAATGATCAGGCTGCCTGAAGCGAAGGCTTCCAGATCCGCTTCCTGGAGGTAGGTCAGCGGGGCGTTGGGATCCTGGAGCGTGCAGTTGATTACCAGGTCAAAGCCCGCCAAATAGGGTGCCAGCGGCTGGTTGCCGTCATCGGTGATGACGTGGCTGAGCTGCGGCTGATCGGCGTCGCGCTCAAACCGCAGAATCCGGGCTGAGTGGATGGGCGAGCCGACGGCGGCGGTCTCCCGGTTGGT
This sequence comes from Arthrobacter gandavensis, assembly GCF_009192735.1. GTDB lineage: Bacteria > Actinomycetota > Actinomycetes > Actinomycetales > Micrococcaceae > Arthrobacter_B > Arthrobacter_B citreus. The sequence goes on along the minus strand of NZ_VTFU01000001.1, from coordinate 387,324 downwards.
GAGCACCTGCACTTCGTGGATGCCCAGTGCGTTCAGCGCCGTAACGGCGCCGCGTGCGGTTGCCCCGAAACCGATGACGACGGCGGTGAGCCGGCGCCCGTAGTCGCCGGTCGACCCGGCGAGCTCCAGGGCATGCAGCACCGAGCTGTAGCCGGCGAGTTCATTGTTTTTGTGGAACACGTGAAGCCCGAACCCGCCGTCGGCGTTCCAGTGGTTCATGGCTTCAAAGGCGATCAGAGTCAGCGACTTGTCGACTGCCAGCTGCGTGATCTCCGCGTCCTGGACGCAGTGCGGCCAGCCCCACAGCACCTGACCGTCCCGAAGGTCCTGCAGGTCCCGTGCCTGCGGCTTGGGCAGCAGCACCACGTCGGCAGCGGAAATAACGTCGCTGCGCGGAGCTACGCGTGCGACCAGCGGAGAAAGCTGGTCATCGGAGAAGCCGAAGCGCTCTCCGTAGCCCTCCTCCAGGATGATTCGCTGCCGCAGATCGTCGTCAATGCGTTCCAGATGGCGAGGGTGCAGCGGCAGGCGCCGCTCGTCGACTTTCCTCGAAGTTCCGATCACGCCAAGCGTCATCAAAGTGCCATTCGTAGCCGTGCCGCTCATGCGTACCCCCGTGTTGGCCCGGCGGTGCGCCGGGGTACCGAGACTACTCCCCCACCGCCGCCGCGCCTGACCGGCAGGCGCATAAAGCCCGTTCGGGCTGCGGCGAGGACCCGTTCCTGCAGGCTGCCGGTTCAGGGTGCAGCTTCACAGTGCAGGTTCAGGCTGCTAGTTCCAAGCGGAAGTTCACAGTGCCGGCTTACAGCGCCTGTTTAGGCTGCCGCGAAGGACCGATGGCGGGCCCGGCCCGTGGCTGCGGCAGCCCGGCCAGATTCCACGCTGCGCTGCTTGTCGCGCTGAAGGCGGCGGTGCGTGAGGTACTCATGCAGGCAGAGACCCGCGACGGCGGCAACGTTCAAGGCGATCTTCGTTCCTGTGGACCAGTCAGTGGTGACGCAGAGGACCCACACGGTCAGCAGGACCGGCACCTCTGCCCGGATACCCTTCATTGCCCATTCCCCGCAGGCAGCTGCTTTGAAGACATGGTGACTACTCCCCCCAAGAGACCGAGACCCAAGCACACGCCGGCTGTTCCAGCACACACCGTTCGTAACTTCTACCACATTTTGGGCCTGTTCCGGTACTTAGGCCAGCATCAGGAAACCGTTACCACGCCTCCGGTCACATCCCACCGCGCATCCAGATGAACGTTCTCCAGCATCCGCCGGTCATGGGAAACGAGCAGCAGGGCGCCGTCGTAGCTCTTCAGCGCCTCCTCCAGCTGTTCGATGGCGGGCAGATCCAGGTGGTTCGTGGGTTCATCCAGTACCAACAGGTTCACGCCCCGCGCCTGCAGCAGCGCCAGGGAGGCCCTGGTCCGTTCTCCCGGCGACAGGGAGGAGACGTGGCTGTTCACCTGGTCCGCTTTCAACCCGAACTTGGCCAGCAGCGTCCGGACCTCGGCGCTGTTCATTTCCGGAACGGCAGCTTCAAAAGCATCACCCAGCGGCAGGACGGGATCCAGCTGACCCCGCGCCTGGTCGATTTCGCCCACTGCCACCGAGGACCCCAGGGAAGCGGTTCCGTCGGATGGTTCCAGCCGCCCCAGGAGCAGGGCCAGCAGAGTGGATTTTCCCGCGCCGTTCGGGCCGGTGATGCCAATCCGCTCACCGGCGTTGACCTGCACCGAGACAGGGCCCAGCGTGAAAGAGCCGCGCCGTGCCACTGCGGAGTTCAGCGTGGCAACAACGGAGCTGGACCGCGGAGCGGAGCCGATGGTGAACTGCAGCTGCCATTCCTTCCGGGGTTCCTCCACCTCGTCCAGGCGGGCGATGCGGGATTCCATCTGGCGCACTTTCTGCGCCTGCTTTTCGGAGGACTCCATAGAGGCCCGGCGGCGGATCTTGTCGTTGTCCGGTGCCTTCTTCATCGCGTTTCGAACTCCCTGGGAGCTCCACTCCCTCGTGGTGCGCGCCCGGGACACCAGGTCCGCCTTCTTGTCGGAAAACTCCTCATACGCTTCACGCGCGTGCCGCCGTGCAACGGCACGCTCTTCCAGGAAGGCGTCGTAGCCGCCGTCGTACACGGCCACCTTGTTCTGCGCCAGGTCCAGTTCCACCACAGTGGTGACGCAGCGGGCCAGGAACTCACGGTCGTGCGAAACCAGGACGACGCCGCCGCGCAGCCCCTGGACGAATTCCTCCAGCCGGGCCAGGCCGGCCAGGTCCAGGTCATTGGTCGGTTCATCCAGCAGCACAATGTCGAAGCGGCTTAGCAGGAGTGCGGCCAGCGCCACCCGCGCCGCCTGGCCGCCGGAGAGCGACGTCATCAGCGCATCCGCTCCCACCTCCAGCCCGAGTTCAGCCAGCACCGGCGGAATCCGGTCCTCCAGATCTGCCGCTCCGCAGGCAAGCCAGCGGTCCAGCGCCGTGGCGTAGGCGTCGTCGGCACCCTTGGCGCCGGATCCCAGCGCCTCCGCGGTGGCTTCCATCGCCAGGGTCGCGTCGGTGGCTCCGGTCCGGCGCGCAATGTACGCGGCCACGGTTTCACCCTCCAGCCGTTCATGTTCCTGCGGCAGCCAGCCGATGAAAGCGTCGGCCGGGGCAGTGGAGACGCTGCCGGCGATCGGTTCATCAGCGCCGGCCAACAGGCGCAGCAGAGTGGATTTACCGGCGCCGTTGGAGCCTACGACCCCCACCACATCGCCGGGTGCGACGGTCAGGTTCAAGTGGGAAAAAAGGGTGCGGTGGGCATAGCCGCCGGAAAGATCCCGGGCGACGAGTGTTGCAGTCATGTCTCCATCCTATTTTGTGCCGGTTCCGGTTTTGTCCGTTGCCCTTGTCCCGGCGGGCGCGGCCGGCGCTGCCCCGCTCAGTCCGCCGTCGTCGTCGTGCCCATTTTGCCTTCCAGCCCCTGCCGCGGCTTGCCTGCCCTTATCCGTGCCGGCCCTGCGGCGTAAGTTGGGCACATGAGCCAGATCCACCCCTCCGGTCCCGGCGCACTCCGCCTGCACTTTCCGCAGTGGCAGGGGTCCTCCGGGCCTCAAACCCATCAACTGCTGCCCGGGGTGGACGCCCATGACAGCCAGCTGTCCTATCACCTGGGGCCGGCCCTCCTGTCCCTGCTGTCTCCGAACCATGACGGCCCCACAGCTTATGTTCCCGTCAGCACCGACACCAGCGACGAGGCCCTCACAACTGTCGACGGCATTTATGCCCGGGAAGCGGTGGTGCGCCAACTGACAGAGGCGCTGCGGCTGTTGAGGGAGGCGGAACCGGCATCGGTGGTTACCTTCGGAGGTGAGTGCTCGGTCAGCGTTGCTCCCTTCAGTTACCTTGCCAACCTGTACGGGGATGATTTCGCCGTTCTATGGATTGATGCCCACTCGGACACCGGTGTCCCGGGGCAGTCGTATACGGGGTTTCGTTCCATGGCCCTGGCGACGCTTGCGGGCGAGGGCGACGCAGGCATCATCGCGGAACTGCCGGCGCTCGTGCCGCCGCTGAAGATCCTGCAGATCGGCCTGCGGCATTGGGACGAGGAGGGCATTGCCGTCAAGGAACGTCTGGGCATCCAAGCGGTGGGCATTACGGACACCGCTGAGGACAGCAGGCGGGTGCTGGACTGGGTTGCCGGAACGGGGGCTTCCCGGCTGGCGGTGCATATTGACCTCGAGGTCCTCGATCCGCGCGACTTCTCCGGCGCAACGGGCCAGCAGACGGACGGCATGAGGGTTTCCGATTTGGTGCGGCTCATCAACGATTTGTCAGCAGCAGCGGAAATCGTGGGTTTGACGTTGACCAAGCACCTTCCCTTGGAACTGATGCGTCTTTCCGGCATGCTGCGGGATCTGCCGCTCTGACGGTTCCTGCGTCCACCCGCGGCCTTGTGTCCGGCTCCGGGACTGCGCTTGTGCCGAAGCCGCAGCCGACTCTTCGGCTTTATTCCCGCTGTGGCGATAAAGGTGCCTGGGTCTGCCATCAGCGGACAAGCACGCACTTAAACCATCAGCGTGCTTAGGGTGGCAGGGACAGGGACATTCCCGTTGAACTCGTTTTCCCTTAAGGAAAGGACTCACCATGTCACGCATTGCCATTATCGGCGGCCACGGCAAAGTTGCCCTGCATCTGGCCAAGGACCTCACTGCCAACGGCCATGAGGTCACGTCGCTTTTCCGCAACCCGGAACACACGGGCGATGTTGAGGCCACCGGAGCAACCGCCGTCGTCGCCGACGTCGAACACCTCTCCACTGGTGAAATCGCCGAGAAACTGGCCGGGCAGGATACCGTGGTCTGGTCTGCCGGAGCCGGGGGAGGTTCGCCGGAACGGACATTCGCAGTGGACCGCGATGCTGCAATCCGGTCCATGGATGCCGCCAAGGAAGCGGGCGCCAACCGGTATGTAATGGTGTCCTACTTCGGCGCCGGCCCCAACCACGGGGTTCCGGAAGACGACAGTTTCTTCGCGTATGCGCAGGCCAAGGCTGACGCGGACGAGTACCTGCGCCAGAGCGGTCTGGACTGGACGATTCTCGGTCCCAGTGCCCTGACTCTGGATCCCGGCACCGGCATGATCGAAACCGGCCCCGGCATTGAAGGCACTCAGGTCTCCCGCGAGGATGTGGCCCTGGTGGCCGCTGCCGTGCTGGACCGTCCGGAGACCATCGGGCAGACGATCGAATTCAATAACGGTTCCGTATCAGTGGATGCGGCCCTTGATGCCCTGAAGGGAGCGAAGGCATGAGTCTCGTCATTGTGGCCACCATGTATCCCAAGCCCGAATTCCGTGATGACGTTGTTGCGACGCTCGAGGAAGTCATCGGCCGGGTTCATGCCGAGGATTCCGGCTGCGAGCTGTACAGCCTCAATGAAGGCCGCGACCGACTGGTCATGATCGAGAAGTGGGCCAGCCCGGAGGATCTGCAGGCGCACTCGGTCAGTCCCGCGTTCCAGGCCCTGACTGCGGCGCTGGAGGGGAAACTGGCCGGAGAGATGGATGTTCAGGTCCTGCAGCCACACCCCGCAGGCACTGCTGAGCAGGGACTGGTCTAATTTCCTGACGGCGGGACTTTTCCGTCAGAGGCAGCCAGTCTCCAGGCCTCCCGGCAGGACCAGCCGGATGAAGGGCGTGATCCGTGAATCATCACGGATCACGCCCTTCGTGGTATTTCACCGGGCTGTGACATCTCCGGCTTCCGTAGTTGCCGTTGATGTATTTGTTCTTGGTTCCATAACTTCTTTGTTTCCTTAGCCTCTCCGGGAGGACGGGTGGGCCGCGGGTCACTGGGTCGGGGACGGCGGGTCGCTGGGTTGGGGCGGGGTGTGTCTGTGGTTTGGCGGGGTCTGTCGGTGGTTGGGCGGGTGGACCATCGGGTGATTTGAAACAAGTAATCGGGCGAAAAAGTCGAGTATTCGAATCACTCATGAAGGGCCGTTTTAAGCCTGTTTTGGGCTGTTTTTGGACTGGAAATGTCAGTGCCGGGTGAAAGCCTGAAGACATGGATCAGAACGGATCTCTTCCCGGCAAGGTTGCCGGCAGCGGACAGGCGGGAGTCGCCGGCGGGCAGGCGGCACCAGTCAGCCTGTCGGTTTACGCTGCCGACACTGTTGCTGCCCGGGACGTTTCTTCGGCCGTTCTCGTTCCTTCTGTCCCGGGTTCCGCAGTTGATCCGGCAACTGTGGTTTCGGGTTCCGATGCTCCGGTCTCCAGCGCCGGTCACCAGGCCGCCCTCACCGGGTCCCTGGCCCTCCACGCGGTGGAGTCCCTGAACCAGGACGAAGCCGGCGCCGTGCTCTCCCGCCTGGATCACCTGATCCGCTGGGCGCAGGCCCAGCAAGCCAAAACCCTCACCCGCATGCAGGTCCTGTTCCGGGACGAATATCTCCACGACACCGGCCTGCTCGATCCCGGTCTCGCGTTCAGCCTCGCCGCGGAAGAAGCAGCGACCATCCTGCATGTGCCCACGAACACGGCGATGATGCTCATGAGCGAAGCCGGCACCCTCTGCACCACCCACACCGCCACCCTGAAGGCCCTGGAATCCGGGCACATCAGTTACGGGCACGTCCAGACCCTGGTTGATCAGTCCCAGAACATCCCGCCCGCAGACCTGCCCGGCTTCGAAGCCCAATTGCTGGGGTTGGCGCCGGAGCAAACCCATCCCCAGTTCCGGGTCCGGGCTCGGCGGCTGCGGGAGAACACGTATCCCGAAACCATCGAGGTCCGTCAGCGCAGTGCCTTTGACCGGCGCCGGGTAACCCTGCAGCCCGAATGCGACGGGATGTCCTGGCTCTCGGCCCTGCTGCCGGCCCAGAAAGCGCAGGCGTTCTTCAACCAGCTCAGCACCGCCGCCCGCGGTGAGCAGGCCGCCGGTGATCCACGCACTGTGGATCAGCTCCGGACAGACATCATGGCCAGCCTGCTCGAGGGCCACGACAGTGATGATTGCGGCGAAGACTGTACCGCCGCAGGCGTTGGCACCGACACTGCCAGTGATACCGCTGCTGGCGTCGACGCCGGGACCAATACCGCCGCCGGCGCCGGCCGTCAGGGGCCCAGATCTGGACCTGGGCTTAGTCCTGAACCCGCAGCTGGATCTGGAGCCGGTTCCGGCACTCGTCTTGGTAAGCGTTCCGGGGTGGGTAAAAAGGGTCGGTCAACGGGAGGGACGTCAACGGGAGGGACAGGGTGCGGCGGCCATGGTTCCCGGGCCCGGACGGAGATTCTGGTCCTGATCAGCGCCGAGACCCTCTTCGGCGCCGACGACCAACCCGCCGAACTGCACGGCTACGGACCGATCAGCCCGGTCACAGCACGAAAGATGGCCCGGGACGCGGCGAAGTGGACGCCGGTGGAACGGGACCCGAAAACCGAGGAGTTCCTGAGGATTGGCCGGAAACGGAAAGTACCGGATCGGCTGAAGCAGGTGCTGCGGGTCCGCGACGGAACCTGCCGGTTCCCCGGCTGCCGAACCAACGCGGTGATCTCCGAAATCGACCACACCATACCCTGGGCGCAGGGCGGCGCCACCGATCATGACAATTTGGAGCATTTATGCCGGCGGCACCACATGTTCAAAACCAAAGGTTTCTGGAAAGCCTGCCAACCCAGTCCGGGAATCATTGAATGGACCTCTCCCGGGGGACGCAAGTACCGCACCGAACCCCACCTCACGCTGCCCACTCGAAGTGCAGAGCCAACAAGTGCAGTGGATAAACCAGGCTGTGCAGGAGCGGTTGGTGGCGTGGGAGATGTGGGTGAATCAAGAGCAGCTGGACCGGCAGACTCAGTCTCCAGGGACCCGGAAGACTACGGAGACGATCCGCCACCCTTCTAGCCCCCGGCAGCCGCGCCGCGCTGCATCGCACTGCATCGCACTGCACTGCACTGCACTGCACTGCACGGCACGGCAATGCGCTGCTCCGCATCGCACCGGACCGCACGGCAGAGCAGGATTGCGAATGCCCTGGCAGGGAGGTTGCTGCGATTGTTGCAGCGCCGGCGCGGATTTTCCCCTGCGCCCTGAGTCGCCACGCATCCCAGCCGCCCAGGTCACCACGCAGTCGCCACGCATCCCAGCCGCCCTGGTCCCCACGCATCCCAGCCGCCCAGGTCACCACGCAGTCCCCACGCATCCTAGCCACTACGGCTCCCACGCAGTCCCACGCAGTCCCCACGCACCTTAGCCACCCTGGTCCCCACGCCGTCCCTAGTCGGAGAAATCCCCGGCATCACGACGGAAGCGGGTCAGAATATTGGTCAGGTCAGCGAGGTCATTTCCAGCAAAGCCGGAGCGGGAAAAGACCTCATTGTTCAGAGCCGACGCGGCAAGCGGAACAAGGTCCCGACCCGCCGGAGTGATCTCCACCAGTACAGTACGACCATCCGATGGGTGTTTTCGCCGACCCACCAAACCTGCCTGCTCCAGACGGTCCACAGCATTGGTCACCGAAGTTGGATGCACCTGCAGCCGCGCACCGGCTTTGGCCATCGGCAAGGCACCACTGGCTGTAAAGCTCAAGAGAGCCAGAAGTTCGAACCGGGCGAACGTCAGCCGAAAAGGCTTGAGGACCTGCTCCACTCGGGTCAGCAGGATCTGGTGCGCCCGCATCACGGAGGTGACCGCAACCATCCCGGCAGCCGCATCGCCGCCCCACCCGTGATCCTCCCAATGCCTCCGAGCTTCCGCAATGGGATCATGGGGCAGGGCATGCGGGCCGCGGGATTGCCCTCCAACCGCCTCAAGCTTGCCGGACTCCGGATCCTCGGGCCGCGGCACCGCCATGGACGTCACCGGCGCAGCTCCGGAAAATCGTCGTCCCTAAACTCCATTCGGGATTCCACAGCAGGCCCTCCACCGGGCGCGCTGCCCGTTGCATCGTCGTTCTCCAGGGCCCTCAGTTCCACCCGGCGAATCTTGCCGGACATGGTCTTGGGCAGATCATGGAATTCCAGCCGCCGCACCCGCAGATAGGGTGCGAGATGTTCGCGGGCATACGCAAAAATGGCCAAGGCCGTCTCCCGGTTCGGTTCCCAGCCAGCTGCGAGCGCCACATAGGCTTTGGGCACGGCCAGCCTCAGTTCGTCCGGTGCGGGAACGACGGCGGCCTCGGCCACCGCTGGATGCTCGATGAGGACACTTTCGAGCTCAAAGGGGCTGATCTTGTAGTCGGAAGCCTTGAAGACGTCGTCGGTCCGGCCAAGATAGGTGATGTAGCCCGCAGAATCGCGGACCGCCATGTCACCGGTATGGAAATAGCCGCCGTCCATGACCCTGTCGGTACGCTCCGGATCGCCGCGGTAGCCGGTCATCAGGTTAAGCGGCTGCCGCGCCAGATCCAGACAAATTTCGCCCTCATCAGCGCTGAGCCCCGTCGCCGGATCAATAAGCACCACTGGGACTCCGGGCAGGGGCCTGCCCATGGAACCCGGATGCAGGTCGGCCCCGGGGGTGTTGCCCACCAGTGCCGTTGTTTCGGTCTGTCCAAATCCATCCCGGATGGACAATCCCCACGCAGACTCGACACGTGAGATCACTTCGGGGTTGAGCGGTTCGCCGGCACCGATCAGCTCACGCAGCTGTGCCGGACGCTCCCCCAGGTTGGACTGGATCATCATCCGCCACACGGTCGGGGGTGCGCACAGACTCGTCACGCCAGCCCGATGCAGCTGCTCCAGCAGGGTTTCAGGCCGGAAGCGGGCGTAGTTGTAGATAAAAACGGTTGCTTCCGCGTTCCACGGAGCAAAGAAGCTGCTCCAGGCATGCTTCGCCCACCCGGGAGAACTGATGTTCAGGTGGATGTCGCCAGGCTGCAGGCCCAGGAAATACATCGTGGACAGGTGTCCCACCGGGTACGAGACCTGCGTGTGTTCCACCAGCTTGGGCTTGCTGGTGGTACCGGACGTGAAGTAGAACAGCAACGGGTCGGCGGCATCGGTCACTGTCTGCAACTGCACGGGCGCAGCCGCGTAGGCCTTCCCGTAGTCAAGCCAGTCCGACCCCTCGGAATCGCCGGGTGCGGTCTGCTGTCCTGCCTTCGCCTGCCGCCCTGCCTCCGCCTGCTGCCCTGCCTCCGCCCGCTGCCCTGCCTCCGCCTGCCGCCCAGCCTCCGCCTGCCGCCCAGCCTCCGCCGGCCGCCCGGCACCGACCAGAATCTTTCCGTAGTCCCCGGGAACGCCGTCAAACTTCGAAGCGTCCGCAGCATTGGTTATCACCCACCGTGCGCCGCCGCGGCTGATCCGGTCGGCAAGGTCCGAGGTGCCAGCAGCAGCCGCGGTGGGCATGATGACGGCGCCCAGCTTCATGGCAGCGAGCATGCTCTCCCAGAGTTCCACCTGGTTGCCCAGCATCAGCATGACGGGATCACCCCGGCCCACGCCCTGGGCGGCCAGCCATGCCGCGACTTGGTCGGAACGGCGCACCATCTCGTCAAAGCTGTACCGCTGCTCTGAACCGTCCTCCTCCACGATCCACAGAGCGCACGCATCATTGCCGCGCGCCATGGCATCGAAGTAGTCCACCGCCCAGTTGAACGGGCCGTCGATCAGGGGCCAGGCGAAGGTCTCAACGGCCTTTTCATAGCTCCCGGAAAGATCGAGCAGCTCATCACGGGCGGCACGGAACAAAGTGGTGGCGCTGTTCTGGTTCATCATTCCTCTTTCGGGTCGTAGGCGGTGCCTGCGGAGCTCGAATCGTACGCACCGGCAGTGCTGCGCGGTTCAGCCGGTCCGGTCCAGGTGAAGACGGGTTCGGTCTTGGACAGAAAGGCACGGACGCCGATGACCGGATCCGCGGACACCGCCATCTCCTGCTGCCAGCGGGTGCTCGCCCGTTCCAGAGCACTTTCCTTGCTCGGGCTTTCCCCGCCCGGATCCCGGGCGTCCAAAACCCCCGCGTCCCCAACGCCGGAATCCAGTTCCCCGGCCGCAATGATGTCCACGAGTTCCTTCATGGCATGCAGCGAAAGCTGGGATCGTCCGGCCAACCGCCGGGCAAAGGACGCGACATCGGTCCAGAAGTCGGCCTGCGGAATGACCCGTTCCACCAGCCCCAGGCGCAACGCCTGCTCGGCGGGAACAAAGTCCCCACTGAACAGCAGGTACTTTGCGGCGCCGGGACCGGCCAGCCGCACCAGCCGCTTGATGCCGGACAGCGGGTAGACAATGCCGATCTTCGCCGGAGTGATACCGAAAACGGCACGGTCGGAAGCCAGCCGGAAGTCACAGGCCCCGGCGACCTGCCACGCACCCCCCAGGCAGTATCCGTCGACAGCGGCTATCACCGGTTTGGGAAAGGAGGCAATGGCCTCCTCCCCCGCCGTGACGTCGCCGCCGTCGTGCAGGCCGTTGTCCGGATTGTGCAGGATGGCCCGCAGGTCGGAAATATCCGCTCCGGCGGAAAAATCCTCTCCGTCGCCGCGGATAATCACCACCTTGACGCTGTCGTCGTGTTCCAGCGGTGCGAGCACGACGGCGAACTGGCGCCACATTGCGGCAGTCAGCGTGTTGCGTCGTCCGGGATTGGCCAGCAGCACGGTTGCCACGGGACCGTCCCTCGTGACCCTGAGGGTCCCCTTGCTCATCGCAGTCTCAGCCGCGCAGCTTGACGTTGATCTGCTTCGTCTGGGTGAAGCCCGCGAGCATGCCCTCCAATGACACCTCCCGGCCAATTCCGCTTTGCTTGTACCCGCCGTAGGACTGTCCCACCACCTGTCCTCCGCCTTGGTTGACCTGCACCCAGCCGGCGTCCACCCGGTGGGCGGTGTTCAGCGCGTTGTCGAGGTTGTGGGACCACACATAGGCGGCCAGGCCGTAGTGGGATTCGTTCGCCATTCGAATGACGTCCTCGGTGTCCCGCCACGGAATGGCCACCAGCACCGGACCGAAGATTTCTTCCTGGGCCAGCCGGAAATCATTCCGGCCGCCGCCGAAGACAGTGGGCAGGTGGAAGTAGCCCTCGGTCAGCGGGCCGTCGTCCGGAACGGAACCGCCGAGGATCGTGGCCATGGACCCGCGGCCCTCCTCCAGATAGCCGCTGATGGAAGAGAACTGGCTGTTGTTGATGACCGCACCCATATCGGTGGCCTCATCCAGCGGGTCCCCAACGGTCAGGGCACCAAGCTTGGCGGAGAGCCGTTCCAGGACCTCGTCGTAAATGTCCTCGTGCAGGAACAGGCGGGAACCGGCGGTGCAGCTCTGGCCCTGTCGGGTGAACCGCGAAGCGAGCAGCAGCCCGTCAATCAGGTCATCATCCACAGCGTCCGGGAAAACGATGGACGGGTTCTTGCCACCCAATTCCAGGGAGACATGTGCGAGCCGCTCACCGGCGGTGCGGGCGACGCCGCGGCCCACCTCGGTGGATCCGGTGAAGGAGACCTTGTCCACGCCGGGATGCTCGGCCAGCGCCGCACCGATCACGCTGCCCTTGCCGGTCATGGCGTTAACCGTGCCCGCCGGCAGGTGCTTGCCGCAGATTTCAGCCAGCAGCAGGATGGTCAGCGGTGCGTCGTCGGCCGCTTTCAGGATCACGGTGTTGCCCGCAGCCAGGGCCGCCGGAAGCTTGAAGCCGGCAATCATGAGCGGGGAATTCCAGGGCAGGATGCAGGCCACCACGCCAAGCGGCTCCAGCCGCGTGTACTGCAGCTGGCCCTCGCCGGCGGGCAGGGTCACGCCCTTGACCTCGCCCGCGATTCCGGCGAAGTACCGGAACAGGGACACCAGGGTGGTAACTTCCGGACGCGCCTGCGTACGGAGGGCGTTTCCGGTGTCCAGGGCGGTGAGACGGGCGAAGTCCTCGGCCCGGGCTTCGATCTCATCGGCGATGAGCGACAGCGCCCGGGAGCGGACGGTGAAGTGCGCGCTGCTCCACCCGGGGAACGCCTGCCGGGCCGCCGCAACGGCGCGGTCCACGTCTTCGGGACCGCTGGCCGGCACCCGGGCAATGACGGTTTCCCGCCGTGCGGGGTTCAGGACGTCGCGCCACTGGCCGGACGCGGCCTGGACCGGTTCACCGCCAATCCACATCGGCTGGTCGACGCCGGACAGGAATGAACTGTAGTCGGCGCTCTCCGCGCTGCTGCCGGTGCTCTCAGCGGTGCTCCCCGCTTCCGACGGAATGTTGAGCTGGGTCATGATGCCTCGTTTTCTCGGTCGTCGTACCTGGTTTGCCGGTCGTACCTGGTTTGCCGGTGGTGCGGGGATTGCCGGTCGTACCTGGTTTGCCGGTGGTGCCGGTTCAGCGGTTCTTGAAGTCAGGCTTGCGCTTCTCGATAAACGCCGCCATGCCTTCTTTCTGGTCCTCCAAGCCAAAGACGGAATGGAAGACCCTACGCTCGAGCCGGATCCCCGAATCCAGCGTTGTCTCGAACGCTGCGTTGACCAGCTCCTTGCCGAGCATCGTCACCGGAGCTGACATGGAGGCGATGGTCTCAGCGGTGGAGCGGGCATCGTCCAGCAGTTCGGCGGCGGGCACCACGCGGGCAACCATTCCCGCACGCTCGGCTTCCTCGGCCCCGATGGTCCGACCGGTAAGGATCATTTCCATGGCCTTGGCCTTGCCCACCGCACGGGTGAGCCGCTGCGATCCGCCGATTCCGGGGATCACTCCCAGCTTGATTTCCGGTTGGCCGAAGGTGGCGGTGTCCGCGGCGATGATGAAGTCGCACAGCAGTGCCAGTTCGCAGCCGCCGCCCAGGGCATGGCCGGCGACGGCGGCGATCACCGGGGTGCGGACGGCGGCGAGCGTGTCCCAGCCGCGGAACCAGTTCCCCAGGTACATGTCCATGTAGGACTTTTCGGACATTTCCTTGATATCAGCGCCGGCGGCAAAGGCCCGCTCGGAACCGGTAATGACGATGGCGCCGATGTCGGGGTCGTCGTCGAGCTCCACGGCTGCCGAGACCACATCCTGCATCAGCCCGTAGTTCAGCGCATTCAGGGCTTTGGGCCGGTTCAGGGTGATGATGCCTACCCGTCCGCTGCGCTCCAGAAGGATGTTCTCGTACTCGCTCATACTGCTCCGCTCTGTTCTGCCGGCTGTGCTGATGGTGCCGGTTGCTGTTCCCCGGTGAGGTGTTGGTGCTGATCGGTATCGGTTTCTGCCGCCGATGCGGCACGGATGGACTGGATGACGGCGGAGAAGTCCTGGCCGCCGCCGCCGGATGCCGTAAGGTCACGGTAGATTTCCCCGGCCCGCCGCCCCAGCTCGGCGCGGACTCCGGTGGAATCCAGTGCGTCAGCGGCAAGACCCAGGTCCTTGGCCATCAAGGCCGCGGCGAATCCGGGCTGGTAGCCGCGGTTCGCAGGACTGGTGGGAACGGGTCCGGGCACCGGACAGTTGGTGGTCAGCGCCCAGCACTGGCCCGAGGCGGCAGAGGCGACGTCGAACAGCGCCTCGTGCGTCAGGCCCAGCTCCTCGCCGAGCACAAAGGCCTCGCTGACCGCGATCATGGACACGCCCAGGATCATGTTGTTGCAGATCTTGGCGGCCTGCCCTGCTCCGGCGTCGCCGCAGTGCACCACCCGGCCACCCATGACCTCCAGCAGGGGCCGGGCCGCCTCGAAATCCGCGGCCGCACCGCCCGCCATGAAGGTGAGGGTTCCCGCCTCGGCACCCACCACGCCGCCGGACACCGGCGCGTCCAGCCCGCGGTGTCCCATCTCGAGCATTAGCGCGTGCGCCGTACGCGCGTCGTCCACGGAAATGGTGGAGCACTCCAGGAACAGCGCGTTGGGGGCGGCCGCGGCGAGAAGCCCAATCCTGTCGCCGTCGCCGGACAACGCGTTAAGCACGTGCTGGCCGGTGGGCAGCATGGTGATGACGACGTCGGCTTCCGCCACCGCTTCATCGGCGGTGGCCAGCATGCGGATGCCTTTGCCGGCGGCACGTTCGGCCGCTGCCGGAACCGGGTCAAAGCCGGTCACCGGATATCCTGCGGCAACCAGGTTGGCGGCCATGGGACCGCCCATGTTGCCCAGGCCGATGAAGGCGATCCTGGTGTCCTCGACCTGATCCTGGTCCTGGTCCTGGACCTCGACCTGATCCTGTGCGGGTTGTGATTCCGGGGTCATCTTTGCTCCTGGCTCGTGGTGAAGAGGTCCGCCTGGCCGCGCACGGGGTCAAAATAGGCGTCGACGTCGCTTCGGCGAACCTCCGGCAAAGTTGCGGGCTGCCAGCGCGGATTGCGGTCCTTGTCGATCACCTGTGCCCGAACCCCCTCGGCGAAGTCCGGCGCGGCGAGCGCGTGCAGGGACACACGGTACTCCTGGACCAGAACGCTCTCAAGATCCGGAAGCTCCCGCGCCCGGCGCAGCGACTGCAGCGTCACCTTCAGCGCGGTCGGGGACTTGGCCTGCACCGCGGCGGCGGCGGAGTTGGCGTCCTTGTCCCCGGAGCGGAGCAGGGCGTCGATGATGGTCTCGACGTCGTCGTGGGCGTAACACTCGTCGATCCAGTGCCGTGCAGCGGCGAGCGGGGCTTCCGGCGCCTCCTGCGCAAAGTCGCGCAGGGCCTCCCCGGCCGGTTTTACCGCGAGCGCCGCGGTCAGATCCGCCAACCGGCTGCTGTCCACATACGTGTCGGCGAGCCCCAGGAGCATCGCGTCGGCTCCGGTCATGGTCCCGGCTGTCATGGCCGCATGCGTGCCCAGTTCCCCCGGCGCACGCGACAGCAGGTGGGTGCCGCCGACGTCTGGAACAAAACCAATGCCCGTTTCCGGCATGCCCAGCTTGGTGCGCTCGGTGACGACGCGGTGCCGGCCGTGGGCGGAAACGCCGACGCCGCCGCCCAGGACAATTCCATCCATGAACGCCACATAGGGTTTGGGATAGCTGCTGATCCGCGCGTTGAGTTCGTATTCATCGGCCCAGAAACGCGCTGATTCGGCACCGCCGTTGCCTGCGTCCCGATAGATGGCCACTATGTCGCCTCCGGCGCACAGTCCGCGTTCCCCCGCACCGGACAACAGGACGGTGGCCACGCCGTCGTCGTGCTCCCACTCGTCCAGGACGCCGCGGATCAGGCCAACCATATTGGCGGTGAGCGCGTTGATGGCCCGGGGACGGTTCAGGATGATCCGGCCCAGATGTCCATGGCGTTCGATGCGGACCTCGGGTTCGGGGTTCTCCCCCGATAAAGGGTTCTCCGCCGCTGCCGTATTGGGCCCGGGTGCACTGTTTTCCGTCATCTCAGGCCTCCGCCAGGGTTCGGCCCACAATGAGCTGCATGATTTCGTTGGAGCCTTCCAGTATTTGATGGACCCTCAGGTCCCGGACGATCTTCTCCAGCCCGTATTCGGAGAGATAGCCGTACCCGCCGTGAAGCTGCAGGGCCTCGTTGGCCACCGCAAATCCGTTGTCAGTGGCCACACGCTTGGCAGTGGCGCAGAGGGCGACGACGTCGGGCGCTCCCCGGTCCAGCGCATCGGCGGCCCGCCACAGCATGGTGCGGGCGGTCTGGAGCTTCATTTCCATGTCGGCGAGACGGAAGAGGAGCGAGGACTGCTCAATGAGCGGCCGGCCAAACGCCGTGCGCTGTTTCAGGTGCGCAACGGTCTGGTCGAGCGCGGTCTGCGCTCCCCCCAGCGAGCACGCCCCCATGTTGAGGCGCCCGCCGTTCAGGCCCTTCATCGCAATACCGAACCCCGCGCCCTCCTCCCCGAGCCGGTTGGTCACGGGCACCCTAAGGTCAGTGAAAATGACCTGACCGGTGGGCTGCGCGTTCCAGCCCATCTTGCGTTCGGCGGGGCCGAAGGACAGGCCGGGGGTGTCCGCGGGAACAACAATCGCGCTGATCCCGCGGGAGCCGGAGCCGCTGGTGCGGGCCATGACGACGTAGTACGCGGAGCTGCCGGCACCGGAGATGAACTGCTTGACGCCGTTGAGCACGTACTCGTCGCCGTCGCGTTCGGCTTTGGTGGTCAGGGCGGCGGCGTCCGAGCCGGCGCCGGGCTCGGTGAGGCAGTAACTGCCCAGCGCCTGCATGGACGCCAGTTCCGGAATCCAGCGGGCGCGCTGTTCCTCATTGCCGAAGGCATCGATCATCCACACCACCATGTTGTGGATGGAAATGTAGGCGGCAATGGAGGGGTCGGCTTTGGAAAGTTCTTCGAAAATCAGTACGGCATCGGAACGTGAAAGTCCGGAACCCCCGTGTTCCTCCGCCGCGTAAATGCCGCCCATGCCAAGTTCTCCGGCCTGGGCCAGGACGTCCACGGGAAAGTGCTTGGTTTCATCCCATTTGGCTGCATTGGGGGCAAGGGCATCAGCGGCAAATTCGCGCACCATGTCCCTGATCGCCTGTTGATCTTCGGTGAGTCCGAACATGCTCCGCCCTTCATTGGTACCGTGGACGCCCAATTTACTTGGACTACCTAGTAATTGCTAGGGGCCGGCGGGGGTGGATTTTATTCGCTCTCTGTCACCGGCATTAACCGGGCTTCGTGCCGCACTGACTTCTCCTCTCCTAAACCCCGCCCCCGGCCTGAGCCGCCGACGCCGCCTGCCACAGGTGCATGGCCGCGTAGGAGCGCCACGGCGCCCAGTCCGCGGCTCGTGCTGCCAGGATGCGGTGTGCGGCGGCTTTGTCAGTGCCGTGCCCCAGCACTCCCGCCGTTTTGGCGCCCGCAACGAGAGCGACGTCGCCGGCAAGCCACGCATCGGCGTCGCCAAGCACCCGCATGGCGATGTAGGCGGCCGTCCACGGGCCGATCCGGGGGCGGGACAGCAGTTGTTCGCGCATTACGCCGGGATCCGTTCCCGGGTCGACCGTGAGGCTCCCCTTGGCCAGGTCGCCCGCGGCCGCCCGGACGGCGCGGATGGCCTGCCCCGGCAGGCGCAGTGGCCGGTCGGGGTCCAAAGCCTCCCCCGGCACCGGCTCGGGCACGCAGGCGACTATGTCCGCCGGGGCCGGAAACAGGCGGTCCAGGCCGGAGAAAGCGGAACGGTAAGGAGTTCCAGCTGCTGCTGCCAGGCGGCTGAGGTGCGTCCGGGCGGCAGCGACGGAGATCTGTTGTCCCACCAGCGCGCGCACCACGAGTTCATGCGGCTCCACAGCGCCGGGGACACGGATGCCGGGGGTTCGCTCCACCAGCGGGGCCAGAAAAGGATCAACTGCCAGCGCCGCATCAATGGCGCCGGTGTCGGCGTCGGCATCAAGCAGGGAACGCACCCGGTCCAGCGCCGGTCCGGCGTCGGCGGAGGAAGCCAGTTCCAGGCGCACCCGCACCCGCCACACACTTCCCGGTTCCGCAGCAGCGGTGACTTCCACAGCTCCGGGGCCGTGCGGAAGCAGGAGGGTGCGCGCGTACCGCAGCAGTCCGGGGCCGAGGTCAGCTGCCTCCACACCGTGGACAGCGCGCAGCGCCAGAAAACGAAAGACTCCCGGGGCATCAAAGGGCTGGCGCACCTGCAGCTCGACGGCGTGCACGTTCGTGTCGGTTCTCACCGCTCCAGTACAGCAGTTCCAGCCGCATTCCACTCTCCGGACCCCCTTTGACCGAATTGGACAGCTGGCTTAGCTTTGCTCGTACACACCACCGGAAGAGAGAAATCAGCAGATGGAACACAGATACCTCGGCAACAGTGGACTGAAAATCTCCGAAATCATCTACGGCAACTGGCTCACGCACGGTTCCCAGGTGGAGAACGACGTCGCAACCTCCTGCGTGCGCGCAGCACTGGACGCCGGAATCAGCACCTTTGACACCGCTGACGCCTACGCCAACACGATTGCCGAGGGAGTCCTCGGCGCAGCATTGAAGAGCGAGCGCCGGGAATCCCTGGAAATCCTCACCAAGGTTTACTGGCCCACCGGCCCCGGCGGCCATAATGACTCCGGGCTGTCCCGCAAACACATCATGGAATCCATCAACGGTTCCCTGCAGCGCCTGCAGACCGACTACGTGGACCTTTACCAGGCCCACCGGTACGACTACGAGACGCCGCTGGAGGAAACCATGCAGGCGTTTGCCGATGTGGTCCGCCAGGGCAAGGCACTGTACATCGGGGTCAGTGAATGGAACGCGGAACAGATCCGTGCCGGCCACGACCTCGCCCGCCAGCTCGGCTTCCAGCTGATCTCCAACCAGCCGCAGTACAACATGCTGTGGCGGGTCATCGAGGCCGACGTCGTGCCGGCGTCAGAGGAGCTGGGCATCTCCCAGATTGTCTTCTCCCCCATGGCCCAGGGAGTCCTCAGCGGAAAGTACAAGCCCGGGGCGGACCTTCCCGAAGGCAGCCGTGCCACGGATGCCAAGGGCGGCGCGAAGATGATTGGCCGGTGGATGAATGACGAGGTCCTGACCGGGGTCCAGAAGCTGCAGCCTATTGCCGACGAGGCCGGGCTCACGATGGGCCAGCTGGCGCTCGCCTGGGTCCTGCAGAACCCGAACGTGGCAGGCGCCATCATCGGCGCATCACGCCCGGAGCAGGTGACGTCCAACGTGCAGGCAGCCGGCGTGGAGCTGAAGCCCGACGTCATGGCGCGCATTGACGAGGCCTTGGGCGGACTCGCCGAGCGGGACCCGGCGAAGACCCAGTCGCCGGAGAGCCGCCCGTCGTAGCAGTTCGTCCCGAACCTTGGGGCCGGCTTCCTTTTGGGACGAGCGTCCTTGGGGCCCGCGTCCTTTTGGGGCGAGCCTCCTCGGGGGACGAGCGTCCTTGGGGACCAGCGCCTCAGACAGCGGTAAGCGGAGCCCTGTTTCCGGCCAAATCGTGGGCCAGGAACAGGGCTCCGTGGACCCCGGCCAGGTCTGCGAGCACCGGGCTGCAGACGTAACCGCTGCCCGGCAGGGTCAGCGGATGCCCTTCCAGCGCCCCGCCCACCACACCCGCGAGCCCTTCCCGGGATGCCTGCAGCAACCCGGGCAGTTTCAGCACGCCGCCTCCCAAGACGATCCGGTCCGGAGCAACGGTATAGGTGACGGCAGCGAGCAGCTGCGCCACATAAAACGCCAGCAGGGGCACTGCTTCGGACCGCAGGGCACCCAACTGCTCGCCCGGACGGCCCCACCGGGCCCGGATTGCGGGGCCCGACACCAGTCCCTCCAGGCAGTCCCCGTGGAACGGGCAGTTCCCGGGAAAGGTGTCGCCCGGATACCGGCGCACCGGCAGATGCCCCATTTCAGGATGGCTGCGCTGCAGGAAGGGAACGCCGTCGGCGGCAAAACCAGCGCCTACTCCCGTCCCCACCGTCACGTACGCAATGTTCCGCATGCCGATCCCCGCTCCGGACCGCTGCTCCCCCACGGCCGAGCCGGTCACATCGGAGACCACCTGCAGCGGCATGGCATCCCCGAGGCCCAGGGCGCGGGGAATATCGGTGTTGCGCCATCCCGCTTTGGGAGTGGACGTGATCCAGCCGTAGGACGGCGAGGAACGGTCCACGTTCACCGGCCCGAAGGCTGCCAGGCCGACGGCGTCCAGCTCACCGGCGGAGGCGTAGCGCTCCAGAAAGGACCGCACCGCCCCGAGGGTCTCCGCGGGAGAGGTCGTGGGAATCCGCAGCCGCTCCACGATCGTGCCGGGGGCGGAGGAAGCGGCAATGGCGCAGATAACTTTCGTGCCGCCGGTCTCGATGCCGGCAATCACAGCTGCCGCCGCACAGAGCCCGCAGGCACGGCTGTTCCGGCCGTAACGGCGCGGCTGCTGCTGTCGGAGCCGCCGGGATTGCCCTCAGGGTTACTGTCGCCGATGCAGCGCAGCACCGGCCACGCTCCTGCCGCCGGCGGTGCCGTGTCCAGCGTCCCGCCGTCGCGCCGGGAAACGGTGAAGGTCACCGCCTCCCCGGGGAGGATGGTGCGCATCATGTCGTCGACCCGCAGCAGCGGCGCCGGAACGTTCAGATCGACGGCCAGACGGTCGGCAAAGAGGCAGACGTCCCGCAGGAGTGTTTCGGCACGGACCGTAATGTGCAGTGCGCCGCCGGCGAGTTCGACGGAGGACGTGAAGCGTGGCGCTTCGGCGTCAAAGGCCGCGTCCGGCGTAAAGAACCACAGCGCGCGCTGTTCCTGTCCGGCAGGGCCATAGTCGCCCACCAGGAACTCTTCCGTGCCGTTCCGCGGCGATGCGAGCGCTGAGTCGAGCCGCACGCGGGACGTTGAGTCGGCGGCCGTCTGAAGCCGGTAGTTCCCGGCGGCCACTTCAGTGCCGTCAGCGCGCAGCCGACGGACCCGGACGTCGGCGGTCCAGGGGCCGGTGCCGTCGTTGACCGCCACCAGTTCCAGTCCCCCGGTCCCCGTGGGATCGTCCGTGCCTCCGGGTGCGACGGGAACAATGGTCACCAGTTCCGGTGCGAAGGACCGGCGCAGCCCGAAGAACACAGGCTTTTCGATTCCGGCGCCGTCCACCGCGGACCAGCTGAGCACGGGCCAGCAGTCGTTCAGCTGCCAGATGACGACGCCGGCACAGCGCCCGCGGGAGCGAAGCCACTCGGCACCCGCGCTCTGCGACCGGGACTGGACCACCTGGGCGAGGTAGTGCCAGTCCTCGGCCGTGTCTGGAACGCCAAAGTACGGCTGGATGCCCCGGGCCAGTTTTTCCATGCCGCGGTCGGCCCGCATGTGGTGCGCCACCTGGGGATTCTCCGGCAGCAGCTCTCCTTCCGTCACCGCGGACCGCAGCGTGCTCCACGCGGGTGGGGCACACCAGCCCATTTCGGAGACAAACGCGGGATCGGCGTCGCGGTAGTGGGCGTAGTCGAGATTGTTCCAGACCGTCCAGATATGCACCGGGCCCCTGCCCGGATCATTGGGATGCACGTCCAGGGATCCGGACCATGGGCTGTTGGGAAGGTAGGGCCGGCCGGGGTCCACCCGGTCGATGACCCCGGGAAGGACCTCGGTGTAGTACTTGGCACCCCACGGCCGGCCCTGCAGGATTTCCCGCCATCCCCAGTCGTAGTCACCCCAGACGCACTCGTTGCCGCCGCACCACAGCACCAGGCTGGGGTGCGCCGCCAGCCGGGCCACCGCCTGTTCGGCCTCGCGGGTAACGCTGGCAACCATCTCCGGTGATTCGTCGTACGCGCTGCAGGCGAAGAGGAAATCGTGCCAGACCATCAGGCCGCGCTCATCGCAGCCGTTCATGAAGGCTTCAGTGGAGAAATAGCCGCCGCCCCAGACACGCAGCAGGTTCGCCCCGCCGTCGACGGCCTGGTCCAGGCGCTGTCCGAGCCGCTCATCGGTCACCTCGGCGATGAACGGATCATCGGGAATCCAGTTGTAGCCGCGGATCCGCACCCGGCGGCCGTTGACCACGATCGCCCAGCCGGCGGTGGGACTCCCGCCCCCGCCGGGTTGCCCCTTATCGGCGTCGACCGGGCTTTCATCGACGGCGACGGTGCGCAGGCCCAGGCGCCGGTTTTCCGCGCTGAGCACAGTCCCGTCACGCTGCACTTCGACCCGGAGCCCGTAGAGGGGCTGTGCGCCCAGGCCGGCCGGCCACCACAGGCGGGGTGCGGCGACGCTGAGCTGCACCGACGTGTCACCGGCGGAGTCCACGGGGACCGTGGCGCGCGCGCTTTCCCGGCCCTCGGGATCGGTCAGCACAGCGGTCAGCGTCAGTCCGGGTGCCGCGGCGCCGGGCGGAAGCTCCGGTAGATCGACGCCCACCGTGACCCGCACATCGGCCGCAGCTGCAGCCGGTTCCCCGGAGCCGTCCGCAGAGATGCGGGTCAGCTCGACGGCGGGGCGGACCGACGCGATCCGTGCCCCGGACCAGGTTTCCAGCCGGATGGGCTGCCAGATCCCGGCCGTGATGTAGTGCGGTCCCCAGTCCCACCCAAAGTTGCAGGCGCTCTTGCGGACGTAGGCGTAAGGCTCGTCGTAGGGGCGCGGGAGCTCGCCAACGGCGCGCTCGCATTCGTGGGCCGCGTCCCAGGCCGAGCCGAAGGTGATGGACAGGATGTTTTCCCCAACGGCCAGGAGGTCGGTGACGTCCCAGCGCCAGCCGACATGCTGGTTGGCAGTGTGCGCAATTTCCTGGCCGTTCAGGTGGACGACGGTGAACGTGTCCAGGCCGTCAGCCACCAGGAAAGTCCGGGGTTCCGGCTGGGTTTCCGGGGTTTCCGCGGTTCCTCCAGCTGCCGGCCAGGAGAAGGTGCGGGTGTAGGTCCAGGTGGAATGCCCAATCCAATACTGGTCCAGTTCGCCGAATCCGGTATCCGGGTCCTCAAGCAGGCCGGCGGCCATCAGATCGGTGTGCACCTGTCCGGGCACGGTACCCGCCAGAGAGGTTCCGGACCGGATCCCGGCGGGGGTATCCGCGGGGCCGTCCTGCCAGGAAAGATCCCAGCGGCCGTCGAGGTCCAGGGAAGAGTGTTGGGCATTCGTGTGTGTCATGGCGGTGGAGCTCCAAACATGGTTCTGAAAGTGGAGTGGGTGCTGGCGGGTTTAGGCGCTGACGCGTTTTTCCGGGTTGGGTGCCGCTTCCGCCAGCAGCTGCGTGTACTCGTGGCGGGGGTTGAGGATGACGTCGTCGGCGGGCCCCCGCTCGACAATGTCGCCTTTGAACATCACCAGGATGTCGTCGGAGAAGTGCCGTGCGGTCGCCAGGTCGTGGGTGATGTAGAAGACCCCGAGGTTTTCTTCGCGCTGCAGGTCGGCGAGCAGGTTCAGGACGCCGAGGCGGATGGACACGTCCAGCATCGAGACGGGTTCATCGGCCACCAGAATGCGCGGTTCAGGTGCCAGCGCCCGGGCGATGGCGATGCGCTGGCGCTGTCCGCCGGAGAGCTCATGCGGCTTGCGCCCTGCCATGTCCGGTTCGAGCCTGACCCGTTCCAGCAGGCGGTGCACGCCGGCCATGACCTCGTCGCGTCCCGACGCCTTGCCGTGCAGGATCAAGGGCCGCCCCAGGTGGTGGGCAATGGTGTGGTAAGGATTCAGCGACGCAAACGGGTCCTGGAAAACCATCTGGACATCGCTGCGGTACTGCTTCAGCCCGGCGCCGCGGCGCTGGACAGGGCTGCCGTCCAGGACGATCTGCCCCGATGTCGGTTTTTCCAGCTGCATCAGAAGCTTCGCGAGCGTGGATTTGCCGCTGCCGCTTTGACCGACCAGGGCGACGGTGCGTCCGGTTTCAATGGAAAAGCTGACCTTATTGACTGCGGTGAGGACGCGCGAGCGGCGTCCTTCCCGCAGACGGTATTCCTTGACCAGGTCCCGGACTTCGAGGACGCTCATCGCTTCACTCCGCTTTCATGGTCGATGACGGTTCCGCGGACAAAGGCCCCGCGTTCACCGGTGAGGCTGGGAAAGGAGGCCAGCAGCGTGCGTGTGTACTCATGCTGCGGGTTGGTGTAAAGCTCTACGGCGTCGCCCAGTTCCACGATCTCTCCCTCGCGCATCACTGCGATGCGGTCGCTGATTTCCAGCAGCAGCGGCAGGTCATGGGTAATGAAGATGACGGCGAAACCAAGCTCTTCGCGCAGCCTGGTGATTTCGCGCAGGATTTCGCGCTGCACCACCACGTCCAGGGCGGTGGTTGGCTCATCCATGATCATCACCTGCGGATCCAGGGCCATTGCCATGGCGATCATGACCCGCTGGCGCATTCCGCCGGACAGCTCGTGCGGATAGGAGAGCAGGCGGGAACGGTCAACGCCCACGCGTTCCAGCAGTTCAGCGCATTTCTCCCGGCGGTCCTTCTTGGACATGTCCGGCCGGTGCGTGGTGAAGATGTCCTCCATCTGGGACCGGATGGAGATGACCGGGTTCAGGGAGTTCATGGCACCTTGGAAGACCATCGAGATTTTGTCCCAGCGGAAAGCCCGAAGCTCCTCACCCGACAGCTCCGCCAGGTCAATGCTGTAGCCCTCCCGGGAGTGGAAGGAGGCTCCCCCGGAAGTAATCACCGCCGGCGGTTTCAGCAGGCGGTTGACTCCGTAGGCCAGAGTGGACTTGCCGCATCCGCTTTCACCGGCAAGGCCCAGGATTTCTCCCCGGCCCAGGGCCAGGGACACGTTGCGCACCGCCTGGACAGTGCGCTCGCCCTGATACTCCACGCTGAAGTCCTCGATAGTGAGGACAGGATGGCTGCGGGCTTCCGCGGCGCGGTCGGAGCGGCTGTTCCGCGGACCGTGTTCCGTCATGTTCACGGGTTGGTCAATGCTCACAGTGCACCCTCCTTGTCGGCCAGGCGGAGCTGGGCCTTGGAAACGTTCCATTTGCGGCGCGTTGCCCGCGTTTGGGCCCGGAGCTTCGGATTGATGATTTCGTCGATGGAGAAGTTGATCAGCGACAGCGCCGCCCCGAAGGCTGCGATTAACAGGCCTGGCGGAACAAACCACCACCAGGCGCCGAGCCGCAGCGCCAGCCCGTTCTGGGCGTAGAAGAGCATGGTGCCCCAAGTGAAGGAACCCGAGGCGCCCAGGCCGAGGAAGGACAGTCCAGCTTCGCCCAGGATCGCGAAGATAACGGCGAAGACTGCTTGGGAGGCCAGCAGCGGTATCAGGTTGGGGAGGATTTCAACGCCCAGGATCCGCCAGGATTTTTCACCCGAGACCCGTGCGGCGGCAACGTAGTCGCGGTTGCGGACGCTGAGGGTGTACCCACGCAGCACGCGGGCCGACCCGGCCCATCCCGTGAGGGCGAGGACCACCGCCACCAGGAAGATGCTCTTGTCCGGCACATAGCTGGAGATGATGATCACCAGGGGCAGCCCCGGAATCACCAGCATGACGTTGCTGAACAGGGAAAACGACTCATCGAGCCAGCCGCCGGCGTAGGCGCCCACAATGCCGAAGATGGCCGAGAGCAGCACGGTAAGCACGCCCACGATCAGGCCGATGGTCAGGGAGCCTCGGGTGGCGTAGGCCAATTGGGCAAAGACATCCTGCCCGGTTTGCGTGGTGCCGAGGATGAAACCGCCGCCGGGGCCGGAAAGGCCGATGTTGTTGACCTTGGACGGATCCCCCACCAGCATCGGTCCGAAGATGCCGAAGGCCGTAATCGCTCCGGCGATGATCAGGCCCGCTGCGAGTTTGGGGGTCATGGGCGGAAGTGCCCGCTTGGGACGGGTGCTGCGCGCCGCGGCAGCCGCGACGGCAGGATCCTGCGAGGTGCTGGTCATGGCCGGCCTTTCAGCTTCGCGCCCGGGTGCGGGGATCGATGATGGTGTAGAGCAGGTCAACGAGCAGGTTGGCTCCGAGCACCGAGAGGGTAATGACGAGGAAGACACCCTGCATCAGGGAGTAGTCGTTGCTGCTGACGGCGTTTAGCAGCGCCGAGCCGATGCCGGGGTAGGAGAACACTGCCTCGGTGACGATGGAGCCGGCCACCACAAATCCCAGCGAAATCGCAAACCCCGCCACGGACGGCAGGACCGCATTGCGCGCCGCGTAGGCGCCCATGATCCGGCTGGGACGCAGCCCTTTGGCTTCCGCTGTGAGGATGTAGTCATCGGAGAGAGTGGAGACCATCATGTTGCGCATCCCCAGCATCCAGCCACCCACCGAGGAAATCACGATGGTCAGGGCCGGCAGGGTGCCGTAGTAGATCAGACTGCCGATGAATTCCCAGGACCACCCGGGCGAGGTGGTGTACACGTTGTAGCCGCCGTTGAGGGGGAACAACTGCCAGGTGCTGCCCAGCAGGAACAGCAGGATCAGCGCGAGCCAGAAGTAGGGCACCGACTGGAACATGGTGGTGACTGGGATGAAATTGTCGAGCCAGGAGCCGCGCTTCCAGCCAGCCAGCATCCCCAAGCCAACTCCCACGACAAACGAGATGACGGTGGCGATGCCGATCAGCCCGATGGTCCAGGGCAGTGTCTGCCCGATGACGTCGGAGACCGACGCCGGAAAATAGGCCACCGAGACGCCCAGATCGAGCGAGAAGATCTTGCCCAGGTACTGAAAGTACTGCACGGGCAGCGAAGCATCGGTGTTGGTGCCCAGGAGCAGCTCGATGGCTTCCCGGGCCTGGGGGCTGACCGGCCCGCGCTGGGCGAGCTTGGTGATCATCATGTCCACGGGGTTCCCGGGCATGAGCCGGGGAAGGAAAAAGTTGAGGGTAAGTGCCGCCCAGAACGCCACCAGGTAGAACCCAAGCTTTTGAAGGATGTATCGCATTACCACTACTTTCTGCAGCAGGAAGGGAGGGTCAGGGCTGTTGCCGGTCCGCGTGGACCGGCAACAGCTCCAGGGTTACTTCTGCGCAGGAGTGATGTTCTTCAGGACGATGCCGTTGTCCCAGGCCTTCCAGGAGGCGGGGAGGGCATAGGTGTCGTCCTCGCTCGGCCAGCCCGTGGCCCGGTCGGTGTTGAACTCGGTGAGCATCGAGTTCACGTAGATCGGGATGTAGGGCAGGTCCACGGCGATTTGCTCCTGGATGAGCGCGTACTGCTCCTTCTGGATGGCCTCGTCGTTGGTGGCACGGGCAACGGCAATGGCCTCATTCACAACCGGGTTGTCATACCGCGAGGCGTTGCCGGCAATCGCAGACTCGCCCACCGGCACGGTGTTCTGCACGTTGTACCAGTTGTCGTACGTGAAGTACGGGTTGTTGGACGGCTGGACGCCAATGGAGTCGAGGGATAGCTGGAACTGCCCCAGCGTCTGGTTGCTGCTCCACTCGTTATAGGTCACCTGGGTGGGCTTGAGCTCGATGCCTGCTTCAGCCAGCTGCTGGGTCAGGGCGTCGTTGATGGAAATGTAGTCGCTCCAGCCCGACACGGTCTGGATAGTCAGGCTGAGGCGCTCGCCGTCCTTTTCACGGATTCCGTCGCTGCCCTTGGTCCAGCCCGCTGCTTCGAGAACCTTCTCGGCCTCGGAGACGCTGGCGCTCTGCGGAACCTCTTTCAGTTCGGGGTTGGAGATCCATTTTTCGTCGCGCTCCGGAAGCACCATCACCGGCGATGCGGGCTGGGCAAAGCCGCCGCCCGCCAGCTGGTTCAGCTGTTCCCGGTTCATCGCCAGGTAGACCGCCTGCCGGACGGCCTTGTCGGTCTGCGGCCCTTCGCAGCCCAGCGCCTCGTTGGAGCAGGTCACGATGGAGGTCATCATGGCCGGGGTGTTCACATAGGAGAGGTTCTCGTTGTCCTTCAGGATGGTCTCCAGGCCCGGGAGGAAGGAACTCATCCAGTCAATCTGCCCGTCCAGGAGGGCACCCGTGGCGGCGTCCGCCGACTCAAGGGAGATGTACCGCACTTCCTCGATTTCGGGTTTGCCCTCCTCCCAGTACTGGTCGTTCTTTTCCATCAGGTAACTCTGGGCAGTGAAGTCCTTCACCTTGTACGGACCGGTTCCCACCGGGTTCGAGTTGATTTCGGTGATGGGATCCGCCACATCCTTCCAAATGTGTTCCGGCACAATTCCCCGGTTGCCCAGCACATTGGGCTCCTGCATGAAGGAATTCTCCTTGAACTTCAGGACAACGGTGTTGGTGTCCGTGGCCTCCGCGGTGGCCGAGAGCCCCGTGGTGTTCAGTTCGGGGGTCTCGCTGACCAGGTTGAAGGTGAAGGCCACATCCTCGGCCGTGAAGTCTTCGCCGTCGGACCACTTCACGCCCTCGCGGGTGGTGATGGTCAGCTCGGTGCCGTCCTCATTCCACTCGTATGCCGTTCCGAGGATCGGTGTCGGCTCCTTCTCTTCGGCCGCAGCGTTGTACCAGAACAGCGACTCAAACACGACGCCCAGGGTGGGCTGCAGGGCGTTGGTCGAGAACGGGTTGAAGTTCTCGGTGATGGTGCCGGTGGCGCCGTTGAAGACGGTAATGGAGGAGACGGCGTCTTCGGCCGCTCCCCCGCCGCCCGAGGCGCAGCCGGTCAGGACCAGGGCCGTGGACCCCACAAGCGCGGCGGCAGCCAAACCCAGCCGTTTGCGGGCCGGGCGCGTGCCGGAAAATTTGAAGGACATCTTTGTACCTTTCGGAAAAAATTCGGACGGCCGGTGCGCCGCCGGATTATGTGAGGTTCACCACAAACCGAACCGCTGGTACTTTCTTAGGCGACTTTATTAGGGGAGTCAAGGAACTCTGGGGAGATTTTTGATTCTTAATTTTTCGAAAGTACCAAGCAGCAAATCGCCTCCCCCAGGCATGCAGGAAGGAGGTGTCGCCGCATTGGAGTTCCGCAAATCCGGGATAGGCAGAAGTTACTTTGAGGACTAAAGTAAGTGATCTGAGTTACACCTCGATTTCAAGGAGACACCCCATGACTGCTGCCCAACCGCTCCTTGGCGGGCACCTCCTCGTGTTCGCGGGCGACAGCGTCACCGACTGCGGACGGCGTGAGGGCGCGGGTGCGGGCCTGGGCAACGGCTATGTCCGCCTGCTGGCCGAGAGTGGATCCCTTGCCGGAACAGCGGTCCTCAACCGCGGCGTCGGTGGAGACCGGACGGAGGATCTCGCCCGGCGCTGGAGTGCCGACGTGCTGGCGGAATCGCCGCACGCCGTGTCCGTCATGGTCGGAATCAACGACACCTGGCGCCGGTACGATGCCGGCCAGGAAACCGCTCAAGGAACCTTCCTGGCGAGATACCGGTCCCTGTTGGAGCGGCTGGCGCCGGACACCCTCGTCATCCTGATGGAACCGTTCCTGCTTCCGGTGAACCCGGACCAGCAGGCCTGGCGGCAGGACCTCGATCCCAAGATTGCCGCCGTCCGCCGGCTGGCCAAGGAGTTCGGCGCCGTGCTTGTCCGCACCGACGAGATCCTGAACGCACGCGTTGCGGCAGGCGCACCACCGCAGACCCTGGCCGACGACGGGGTTCACCCCACGGCCCTGGGACACGCGGCGATTGCCGAGGCCTGGCTGGACGCGGTAGCCAACCGCCTGCTCTAGCGGAGCACCACCGCCTGCTCTAGCGGAGCACCGCCGCCTGCTCTAACAGCGCCGCCGCGCCGCCGACCCCACTCGCCGGATTAAGGACCTCCCCATTGAACCAGCCCCGCCCCCGCGAATCGTCCCGCGGGAAGATCCTCGACCTGATTCGCATTTCCGGCCCGGTCAGCCGGGTGGAGCTCGCCGATATGACGGGGCTGACCCAAGCCACCATTTCCACGGCGGTGCGTTCGCTGCTCAATGACGGCGTGGTCCTGGAAGCCGGACGCGGCGAGTCCACCGGCGGCAAGCCGCGGATGCTGCTGGAGCTGAATCCGGTGTCCCGCCTGGGCCTGGGCGTCCACATTGGGCAGGACTACATCACCTATGTGGTCGCGGATCTCAGCGGACGGGTCGTCGGACGCCGAAGGGTCAGCGGCCCCGGCGATGCCTCCCCCATGACCGTGGTTAGCCGCATCACGGAAGACATTGAGCGGCTGTTCGATGCCCTGGCCGTGGACCGTGGAAGCGTGGTCGGGATGGGCCTTGCCGCACCCGGCCCCCTGGACCGGAGCGCCGGAGCCATGATTGGCGCGCCGTCGTTCCGGGAGTGGACAGATTTCCCGCTGCGGCGGGCCCTGTCCACGACCACCGGACTGCACTGCGAGTTCGACAATGACGCCACAGCAGCCGCCATCGGAGAATTCTGGCTGGGCGCCACCGCCGGCTACACGAGCTATGCGTCGGTCTACATGGGTTCCGGAATCGGTGCGGGCATCGTCATGGACGGCACCATTTATCAGGGCGTCAGCTCCAACGTCGGGGAAATCGGGCATGTGAGCGTTGATGCCAATGGGCTCCCCTGCCCGTGCGGAAACATCGGGTGCCTGGAACTGTACGCCAGCCCGCAGGTCGTTGTGGCCCAGGCTGCGGACGCCGTCGCCCGCGGTGAAATAACGCTGCCGCTGACCGGAATCGTCTCCGAGGATTTCGCCGCCGTGGGCACCGCGGCCAACAACGGTGATCCGGTGGCCCTGCAGTTGATCAACCGCTCAGCGGACTATGTCGCCAGCGCCGTCATCTCCATGGTGAACCTGCTGGACCTGCAGCTCATTGTCCTCGCCGGGAGCGCCTTTGCCACCGCCGGTTCCTTTTACGTCGACACCATCGCCTCCGCCCTGGACAAGCGCGCCATGGCACGTGCCATCCACCGGGTGGAGGTGCGGATGTCCGTGAACGGCAACGATGCCGCAGCGCTCGGCGCCGCCACCCTCGTCCTGCAGGACCGGCTCTCGCCGCGGACCCTGCGGTCGGTATCCATTGCATGACGTCTGCCGTACATGACGTCATCCAGCCTGGCTTCGTCCAGCCTGCCGTCATCGAGCCTGCTGTCAGCCGCTGCGGCTGCCGGTACGGCCTCCCCACACCCGAACACGTTGCCCGCACCAGCGCTGCATCCCGGAGGAACGCATGAGCATTCCCGTAAGTGACCGCCTTCCGCTGTCCGGGCGGACGGCCGTCATCACCGGAGTCAGCCGCAGGCAGGGCATCGGCTACGCCGTTGCTTCCCGGCTCGCACAAATGGGGGCGAGCCTTTATCTGGCCCATTACTCCCCCCCACGACGCGCAGCAGCCGTGGGGCGCGGACGCCATTGACGACGTCGTCGGCGGGCTGCGCACCCACCTTGCCGACGGCGCTGCCTTGGCCCACGGGAGCACTGACCTCGCGGCAGCCGACGGCGCCGGGCAGGTCATCGGCGCGGCCGTGTCAGCTCTGGGGCACCTGGACATCCTGATCTGCAACCACGCGCGCAGCGGCGGCGACGGTCCGCTGGCCGAAATGACGGCGGCCAAGCTGGATGCGCATTGGCAGGTCAATGCGCGGTCGACCCTGCTGCTCACGCAGGGTTTTTCCGAGCAGCACGACGGCCGCCCGGGCGGCAGGGTCATTTGGATGACCTCCGGCCAGATCAACGGCGGCGTGATGGAAAACGAAATCGCCTACGCCACATCCAAGGCGGCCCTTGCCGGAATCACGCCGTCCGTCGCGGCGGACCTGATTCGACGGGGAATCATCCTCAACACGGTGAACCCGGGTCCAGTGAACACCGGATATCTGGACGTTGATACCGCGGACCGGCCGCCTGAAGTGCTCGAGGAAGTGCTCTCGCGCTTTCCCGGCGGGAGATTCGGCGAACCCGACGATCCGGCGCGCCTGATTGCCTGGCTGGTGAGCGACGAGGGCCGCTGGATGATCGGCCAGGTGCTGACGAGCGACGGCGGCTTCCGCTGAGGCCAGGCAGGATATGCTGCGGCAGCCCCACTGTCTAAGGCACACAGCTCAGGCGCCCACGGCTTCAGGCCCCGGTTTAGGGCTCACACAGCAAAACTCCCGGCAGGCGGGGCGTCTGAGACACCCACCTGCCGGGAGAATGCCGGGTCAGTCCCCGGCGATGCAACCGATCCTTAGGACGGGACGCGCACCGGTTCCGGGGACTCCCCCACCACGGCGCCGTAGCGCTCCACCTCGATTTCCTGCAGCGTCTTGCCCTGGGTGTCGGGGGCATACAGGACGCCCACGACGGCGGCCACCAACAGCAGCGCAATCATGGTCAGGCCCAGCGGAACAAAGCCCACGGTGGCCAGCATGGTCGGGAAGAAGAAACTGAGGATGCCGGTTGCCGTCCGGGCTGCGAAGAACAGGATGCCCTGGGCGCCGGCACGGTAGCGGGTGGCAAACAGTTCACTGGCCCACAATCCGTAGAAGGCCTGCGCGCCGATGCCGGCGGAGACGCCCCAGAGGACCACGAAGGCACCGAGCACCAGGGGTACAGGCGGCGCGAAGACCAGCAGCACCCAGGCGATAATGCCCAGGGCCGCTCCAATCCCGTACAGCAGCCGGCGGCTGTAGCGGTCCGCCAGGCGCATGAAGCCGAAGAAGGTGGCCAGGACGGTGAAACTCCAGAGCACCACCTGCAGCATATTGGCCTGAACGCCGTTCAACCCGCCAACGGCTTCGTAGATCCGTGGCATGAAGATGCCCATGGCACCGGCAACGGTGTTCCAGAAGGCATAGACGCCAAACAGGAACAGCAGGGCCTTGAGGTTGGTCCGGTTCGTGAAGAGTTCCGAGTACTTGCTCCGTGCCCGTCCTCCGGTGGCCTTGCTGCGCTTGGCCTGCGCTTTTTCCTCGGTCCACATGACCGATTCTTTCAACCCCTGGCGGATGTACCAGGTGATGAAGGCCACCACAAAGAGGTGAAGGAAGATCAGGCGGCTGCCCAGCAGGCCCAGCGGACCCACCAGGACGGCAAGGGCGAACCCGATCACCGGGCCCATGGACCACGCCAGCTGGGCGGTGCCCACGTGCGCTGCCCGCTTGTCGGCGGGGGCCTCTTCGGCAATGTAGGTCCACGACGCCGGGACACCGGCACCCACCGCAATACCGGTCATGACAAAGGCGGCAAGCAGCATCCAGAAGTTGCCCGCAAAGGCGGCGAGAAGGACCCCCGCCATGTAAAGCATGAGGTCATACGTGTAGATGAATTTGCGGCCAAACCTGTCGCAGAGCGGGCCGCCGATGGCGGCGCCAATAGCCGCACCGAAAGCATTGGCGCTGAGGGCGGCCAGCAGCCCGGTGAGATAGTTGTCAATGCCGAGGTATTCCTGCCACAGGGACAGGCTCGAAGCGATCGCAATGATCGATCCGGCTTCGATGTAGTTGGACATCGCCACCGATATGGTGGCCTTCCAACCCTTGGTTTCCTTGCTGCCTATACGCACGCCGTTGTGTCTCCTGATTCTAGCGGTCCGCCGGATTTCCTAGCGGCGGGGACGTCTTTTGGAACGTTTCATAAAAACGATTCAATGTTAGACTCGACACAGACTACAACAGCTGGTGCGGAAGCTAAAAACGGCTCCCGTCATGATCACGGAGGTTCAATATGCAGCGGGTTTGCTTCACTCTTCAGGTCCGTCCCGAATGCATGGACGAGTACCGGAAGCGCCACTCGGACGTGTGGCCGGAAATGCAGCAGGCCCTCCGGGAAACAGGTTGGCACAACTACAGCCTTTTCCTGAAACCGGACGGCCTGCTGATCGGCTACCTCGAAACCGAGGACTTTGCCGCAGCTCAGGCAGCCATGGACAAGCGTGAGATCAACGCCGCCTGGCAGGCCTCCATGGGAGACCTTTTTGAACCGATGGACGGCCGCCGTCCGGATGAGGCCATGGTGGCACTGCCTGAGGTCTTCCACCTCGACTAGGCTCGACGGCTCGCCCGCAGCTCACCCAGCAGTCTGAAAAGAGCAGGCCGGGAATCCAGCAGCCCGCAAACAGCAGGCGGCAAACAGCAGCCGTTCAGCGCCAGCGTGGTTAACCACCAGCGGACCGGACCCTGCGAAAGCAGGAACCGGTCCGCGAAGTGTGGTCCGTTGCGGACCGGGCACTAACTAGCCGACGTGGGGAACAGCGGGAACGTCCAGCAGATCCTTCTTGGACAGCCGGATCATGAAGAAGCTGATCGGAGCAGCCAGGGCGATGGCGGCGCCGGCCCACATGAACGCCGAGGAATAGCCGCTGACAAGGGCTTCGAGCTGCGTGAGCGGCAGGACTTCCCTGGTGCTGAGATAACCGGATACCGCGGCAGTGTAAATCGCGGTGAACAGGGCGGTGCCAATGGAACCGCCGATCTGCTGGGTCGCCGAAACAGCGGCACTGGCCACACCGGCGTCGTGCTCATCGATTCCCGCCAGCGCAACGTTCTGCAGCGGCACAAAAATCATGGCGAGGCCGAAGCCCAGCAGAATCAGGCCCGGCAGGACCTCCAGCGCGTAATTTCCCTCAACGGTGATGGAGGAGAGCCAGAAGAGGCCGACGGCGCCAACCACCGGGCCCAGCGTCATCGGCACGCGCACGCCGGTGCGCGGCAGGAACTTGGACAGCACGCCGGCCCCGGCGGTAATGGCCACCGTCATCGGCAGCGAGGCCAGTCCGGACTTCAGCGGCGAGTAACCCAGCACAATCTGGAAGTAGAAGACCAGGAACAGGATGCCGCCCAGCAGTGCGGCACCGGTCAGGGTGGACACCAGGAAGGCACCACCGCGGACCCGGTTGGTGAGGACGCGCAGCGGAAGCAGCGGGTTGGACACCTTGGATTCCACCAGGACAAAGACGGCGAGAATGAGGATGCCGACGGCGAGGAAACCAAGCGTTTCCAGGCGCACCCAGCCCTCTTCGGCCTGGGCGAACCCGTAAACCAGCGAGGCCAGTCCGGCAACAACCAGAACGGCGCCGGGCAGGTCATAACGCGTGTTGCCGTGTGCCTTGCTCTCCCGGATCAGCGGCAGCCCGCCGGCAATGGCGACGACGGCGATCGGCACGTTCACCAGCAGGCACCAGTTCCAGGATGCGTACTGTGTCAGCACGCCGCCGAGCAGCAGGCCGATGGCTGCCCCGCCGCCACCGATGGCACCGTACACGGCAAACGCCTTGATGCGGTCCTTGCCCGAAGGGAAGGTAATCGTGAGGATGGCCAGTGATGCCGGCGCCAGCAGTGCCGCGAAGGCACCCTGCAGCCCGCGCGATGCCAGCAGCACTTCGGTGCTTCCGGCGAATCCACCCAGGGCGGAAGCCGCGGCGAAGCCCAGCATGCCCACCATGAACGTGCGCTTGCGGCCCCAGTAATCCGCAATGCGGCCGCCGAGCAGCAGCAGCGAGCCGAACGCCAGCGCGTAAATCGTGACAACCCAGGTGCGGTCGCCGTCGGACATGCCGAGTTCACGCTGGGCATCGGGAAGGGCAATGTTGACGATGGTTCCATCCAGGACCACCATCAGCTGGGCAAGGGCCAGGACGGCCAGAAGCATCCAGCGGTGCGGATGTGTGGAGTGGTCGACGGCGGAGGGCTCGCCGGCGGTGGTCGTACGGTCCATGTAGGGGAAATCCTCATTCAAACGAACTAGTTGGTTGGCTTAGCTATACTACAGGTATGAGAAGCGACGGCGAAGCCACCAGAGCCCGCATCCTTGCAGCGGCACGCACCGAGTTTGCGCGCTACGGACTTGCCGGCTCGCGCGTGGACCGGATTGCCGCCGACGCCCGGGCCAGCAAGGAGCGCCTGTATGCGTATTTCGGTGACAAGCGGTCGCTGTTTGCCGCGGTCCTCGCCCTGAACATGCAGGAGACGAAGGACAGGATCCCGGCCGACGTCCTGGATTTGCCCGGCTTCGTGGGAGCCATGTTCGACCATGCGGCGCACAATCCCGACCACCTGCGCATGCTGGACTGGGCGCGGCTGGAAAACGAACCCGGGATCGCCCCGCAGACGCCCTGCGGCCGCCCCGGTCCGGACAAGGAGGACGTGATCCGCGCACAGGCCCGGGGCATCATTGACTCGCGGTGGGACCCGGACGACCTGCTCACGATGCTCCTGTCCCTGGCCACCGCATGGGCCCAGTCCCCGGAGTTCCTGTTCACGGGCGAGCCTGAGGCGCAGGACGAGTCCCGGAGCCGCCGCCGCGAAGCAGCCGTCGCGGCCGCCTGCCGGCTGCTGGCCCCAAACCCCTCCTGCGGATAGGCCCCGCTGCCCGGGCCGTTGTGGTCAGGGGCCCTGCCAGGCGGGACGGTTGATTTCCACATAGGCGTAGTAGGCGCGCTCAAGCAGGTTCGCTGCAGCGGCCTCATCCAGGACGACGGTGGAATTGGCGTGCAGCTGCAGTGCTGTTGCCGGACAGAACGCACCGATGGGTCCTTCAACCATCTGCGCGACGGCGGCCGCCTTGGCGGATCCGGAGGCGATGAGCAGGAGTCTCTTTGCCTCCAGAATGGTCCCTATCCCCTGCGTGATGCAGTGGCGGGGCACCTGGGATGGATCGCCGTCGAAGAACCGCGAGTTGTCCGCTGCGGTCCCAGGCGAGAGTGTCTTCACCCTGGTCCGGCTGGCGAGGGACGACGACGGTTCATTGAAGCCGATGTGTCCATTGCCGCCGATGCCCAGCACCTGCAGATCGATTCCTCCGGCAGCCCCGATCTCCTCTTCGTAAGCGGCACACGCCGCCTGCAAATCCTCAGCGGATCCGTCCGGAACCCGGACGCTGCCGCGCCGAAGCCCCAGCCGGGCGACAACGTCCCGCCCGATGACCGAGGCGTAGCTCTGCGGGTGCCCGGCAGGCAGACCGACGTACTCATCCAGCGCAAAGCCGGTCACCCGGCTCATATTCAGCCCGTCGGCGCAGTGGTCTGCGAGCGCTTCGTAGGTGGCCACCGGGCTGGAACCCGTGGCGAAACCGAGGACAGCCTCCGGCTTGGCCGTTACGACTG
The DNA here is from genome assembly GCF_009192735.1 of Arthrobacter gandavensis. Lineage (GTDB taxonomy): Bacteria > Actinomycetota > Actinomycetes > Actinomycetales > Micrococcaceae > Arthrobacter_B > Arthrobacter_B citreus. Next base: position 350,704 of record NZ_VTFU01000001.1, on the reverse strand, counting down.
CAGCGATGATCTCAGCAGCGCGCCTGCCTGCCGCCGCCGCGTCGGGCATGATGCAGATTCTCACAGTCCGCTGCCAGCGTCCGCTGTCTGCACAACGCCGGTCTCGGCCGGCGCGGCCGGATGCCGCCGGGAGGACAGGAATCCCAGGCCCAGGGTGACAATTACTCCAATCGCCGTGTACCAGGTGAAGCCAACCAGTTCGGGTTGGAAGAGGAACAGGTAGGTCATCAGCGCCACGGCGACGGTGAAGCCCAGGACGGCGTCGGCCTGGCGGGCACGGGGAACCCACAGACCCAGGAAGAAGGCACCCAGCAGGCCGCCATATGTCAGGCCGGCCACGGACAGGCCAAGCTCGACCACGGGATTGTCCGTTCCGGTGAACAGGGCTCCGGCGCCGATGAACACCAGGCCCCACCCCAGCGTGAACACCCGGCTGAGGCGAAGACCCTGGTGGTCGGTCAGTTTACGGGTGCTGTGCCTCTCGAACAGGTCGGACATGGTGGAGGACGCCAACGCCGACAGCGACGACGAAAGCGTGCTCATTGCCGAAGCCAGGATGCCGGCAAGGAGCAGTCCGGACAGTCCGCTGGGAAGGCCCTCCACAATAAAGGTGGGGAAAATCTGGTCGCTGTGCGTGAGGCCGAGTTCCTCAATGGTCCTGCGCTCGTAGTAGCTCCACAGCGCCAGACCGACGGTCAGGAACAGGGCGAACTGGAAGAACACGACGATGACGCTGCCGATGACCGCCTTTTGCGCATCCCGAAGCGTCCTCGTGGTGAGCAGCCGCTGGACAATGATCTGGTCGGCGCCGTGGGATGCGGTGGAGAGCAGCGCGCCGCCGATGACCGCGGTGATGAAGGCGTACGGCGCGGAGATGGGACTTGAGGCAAAGTCGAAGATCTGTGTTTTGCCCGCGTCCGCGGCTTCGGTCCAGAAATTGACGTCCAGTTTTGTGGTGACAAAGATCAGGGCAACGATGCCGCCAACAATATAGAGGGCCATCTGCAGGACATCGACCCAGACAACAGCCTTGATGCCGCCGAAGAATGTGTAGGCGATGGTGACGACACTGAGGATCGCGATGATCGGAAAGAAGCCCAGGTGCAGCCCGTAGGAGTCGAGGATGACTTTGACCGGAATGGCCGCGGCAAAGAGCCGCACGCCGTCAGCCAGGAGACGGGTGAGGATGAACGCCACCGAGGCGGTGCTCTGCATCCCGCGGCCGAACCGCTGGCCGAGATACTCATAGGCGGTTGTCATTTCACCTCGGAAGTACCGCGGCAACAGCACGACGGCGACGATGATGCGGCCGATCAGGTACCCGATGGCCACCTGGATGAAAGTGATGTTTCCAAGGTAGGCGACGGCGGGAACGCTGATCACGGTCAGCGCGCTCGTTTCCGTAGCCACCACTGAGAGGCATACTGCCCACCACGGGAGTTCGCGGCCGCCCAGGAAATAGTCCTTGATGTTTGCCTGCTTGCCGGACAGCTTGAGCCCCAGCCAGGCCGAGCCCACGAGGTAGGCGATAATGACGATCAAATCGAGGGGTTGCACGGAATCTCCAGGAGCTTAGCGGGGCCGCGAGGTCATCGGGCGGGACATGGTGAGGTGCCGGGGTGGAACGGAAAGCGGCGGCGGAAGGCGCAGGGGGTGTGCGCCGGGCGTAATGCGCCCGGCCTGCGGTGGATTGCTGCTCCCGGTGCATCCCGCAAGTGTGCCGGGGAGCCCGTGCCAGGTGAAAAAGCCGAGCAGGGCGAAGAGATACGCTTCCTTGGCATCTGCGTCGACGCCAAGTTCCGCTGTGCTGCGCAGAACGGACGGGGCCAGCTGCTCCCGCAACCGTTCGATCAGGTACACGTTGCGGACTCCCCCGCCCGAGACAAAGACCTCGGCCGGGGCGTACGGGCGGAGGGCGTCGGCAACGGTTCGGGCCGTCAGCTCGGTCAGGGTGGCCAGGAGGTCGTTGTGGGCGATGTTCCGCCCCGCGGTCACTTCATCGAGATAGGCCGCGTGGAAGATCTCGCGTCCCGTGGATTTTGGCGCGGGTTGCGCATAGTACGGATGGGCGAGGAACTGCTCGAGGAGGGCGGTGTCCACTGTTCCGGCCCTGGCCCCCGTGCCGTCCGGGTCGACCGAATGCGCTCCCCCGGTGTAGGCGTGGACCGCTGCGTCAAGCAGTCCGTTGGCCGGGCCCGTGTCGAAGGCCACGGGGTCCCGGCCGGGCCGAACCACCGTGACATTGGCAATCCCGCCCAGGTTCAGTGCCGCAGCTCCGGCCTCCCGGCCCGCCAGCAGCAGGGTGTCGAACAAACTCACCAGCGGTGCTCCCTGCCCACCGGCGGCAATGTCGCTGCTGCGCAGGTCGGACAGGACGGGGAGCCCGGTGGCCTGTGCAATCCAGGCGGGCTGCCCGAGCTGCAGGGTGCCGCGGGCGGCGCCGTCCTCTATCCAGTGGAAGAGTGTCTGCCCGTGGGAAACCACGAGGTCGGCCCGAAGGCCGGACTCCGCCAGGAATTCCTGGGCAGCGGCGGCGAATTCCTGCCCAATGAGGGTGTCAAGCCGGGCCACGTCGGCCATGCTGGTGGGCGACGGCGGCATGGCTGCCTGGATCGCCGTGCGCACGTGCTCCCGGTAGGGGACCTCCCGGTGCCCCAGCGGCGTCAGGACGAGGGCGTCTCCGTGCAGCTGAAACTCGGCGGCGGCGAGGTCGATGCCGTCCACGGAGGTGCCCGAGGAGAGTCCGAGGATCCTCACGACGGCACCACCTGGCCGGCTGGTGCGGGAAGACTGGTGCGGACGCTGGGAGTGTAATTCACGTCACTAGGAGAACACAGCCACCAACAGCGCGTCAATTGCTTTCATATCCCTGCAGTTTTGTGAAAATTACTTACACGCCTCAGGCGTCAGCTAACGACACGCAGCCGGGAGTAATCCGGCGACACCGGGAAGCACATTGATTGGCGGATCCGCTGGGCCGGGCAATACTGGGAGAGACTTCGCACCAGTTCCGCATCCGCCCGAAAGGCCGCCCGTGTCAGAGCGAACCATTGTCATCACCGGTGCCAGCGACGGCATCGGAGCCGCAGCAGCGCGAAGCCTGAAGAGTATGGGCAACCGCGTTGTCATCGTTGGACGCTCCCCGGAGAAGACCGCGGCCGTGGCCCGGGAACTGGACAGCGACTATTTGCTCGCCGACTATTTGCGCCTGGACGACGTCCGTGCCCTGGCGTCCTCCCTGCTGGAACGTTATCCGCGCATTGACGTCCTGGTGAACAACGCCGGAGGCATCATGCGGGCGCGCGAAGAGACCCTTGACGGGCATGAAAAAACGCTGCAGGTCAACCATCTGGCACCGTTTTTGCTCACCAACCTGCTGCTGGGACGGCTGGCTGAGTCGGAGGCCAGCGTCATCAACACCTCCAGCGTCGCCAACAGCCTGTTTGCCCATTTCGACATCGATGATCTGGAGGCCCGGCGGCGGTACACCCCGAACCGTGCGTACGGAAACTCGAAACTGGCCAATATCCTGTTCACCCGGGAACTGGACACCAGGTACCGGAGTGCCGGCATTTCCGCCGCTGCCTTTCACCCGGGGGCGGTGGCATCCTCCTTTGCCGCAGGGTCCACCAGCGTCATGCGCCTGATCTACCGGACCGCCCTCAACCGGTTCCTGATCTCCCCCGACCAGGGTGCTGAAACCCTGGTGTGGCTGGCGGAATCAGTCCCCGGCGAGGACTGGCAGTCCGGCAAGTACTACTACAAGCGCAAGATTTCCACGGCAAACAAAGACGCCTACGACGCCGCGCTGTCGGCCCGGCTGTGGGACGAAAGCGCCCGCATGGTGGGGCTCTCCCCCGCTGCCGGCGGGCAGGAAGTCTCCGGCCGGTAGGTGATGGTCTCGGTGCTCTGCGCCACCAGCCGGCGCAGATCCGCCAGGGACCCGGAAACGGCTCCGGCTGCCCGCGCCTGCACCAGGACGTTGCCCAGTGCCGTTGCTTCAACAGGGCCGGCCACCACTTCCAGTCCGGTGGCCTCGGCGGTCAGCCGGCACAACAGGGCATTCTGCGAGCCCCCGCCAACAATATGCACCGTGTCGATCCGCTGTCCGGACAGCTCCGCGGCGCCGGCCAGGGTGCGGGCGTAGGCTGCGGCCAGCGAATCCAGGATGCAGCGGGTCACCGCTGCCGGTTCCTCCGGCAGTATGCCTCCGTCTGCCGCCACGGCGGAGCGGATCCGGGCGGGCATGTTTCCGGGAGCAATGAACGCGTCCGAGTCCGCGTCAATCTGCGGACCGCCGGGCGGCAGGAGTTCAGCGGCGGCCAGCAGGTCCGGCAGTTCGATGTCCAGGCCGGCTTCGGCCCAGGTGCGCATGGACTCGCTCAGCAGCCACAGGCCGCCAACATTGCGCAGGTACCGAATGGTCGAATCCACGCCGCGCTCATTGGTGAAGTTCGCCCTGCGGCTGGCCTCCGTCAGCACGGGATGCGACAGCTCAATGCCGGCCAGCGACCAGGTGCCGGAGGAGACATAGGCAAACCCCGGTTCCAGGGCCGGCACCGCAGCCACTGCGGACGCGGTGTCATGGGAGCCGACGGCCACCACCGGCGTCCCGGCCGGAAGGCCGGTCCGTTCCACGACAGCGGGCAGCAGCCCGCCCACGGTTTGCCCGGGGGCAATCAGGTCGGGAAAGAGGTTGTCCGGCAGCCCCAGCTCGGCGAGGAACTCCGTGGCCCACTCCCCCGCCACCGCATCAAAGAGCCCGGTGGTGGAAGCGTTGGTCTGCTCCGTGCGGCGTTCCCCGGTCAGCCAAAAGGCCAGCAGGTCCGGAATCAGCAGTGCCTGCATCCCGTCCAGATTCGGTTCGGAGGCCAACTGGTACAGCGTATTAAAGGGAAGGTGCTGCAGGCCGGTCACCTCATACAGCCGTTCCTCGGACAGCTTCCGGTGCACCAGGGGCACCACGGCTTCGGTCCGGCCGTCGCGGTAACTGTGAGGCAGCGCCGCAAGTGCGCCGTCGGCGTGCAGGAGCCCGTAATCCACTGCCCAGGTGTCGATGCCGATGCTCACGATCCGCTCCCCGCCCGCCGCGGCACGCGCGGCGGCCAGCGTCAGGCCGGTGAGCACCTCTTCGAAGATTCCGGGCAGGTTCCAGCGCAGCACACCGTCAACCTCCCGGACCCCGTTGGGAAACCGGTGCACCGTCTCGAGGGCAAGTCCGTCCGGGCCCGTCCGGCCGAGAATAACCCGGCCGGACGACGCTCCGATGTCGACGGCGGCAAACACGCCGGCTGCGGCCTGCGTGTCCGGCGTGTTCGCGCTCATCGCAGGAAGGCAGCCGCCACGCCGGCGTCAACCGGAATGTGCAGGCCGGTGGTGTGCGAGAGATCCTCACCGGTCAGTACGGCCACCGCGTTGGCGACGTTCTCCGGCAGCACTTCGCGCTTGAGCAGGGTGCGCTGGGCGTAGAACTTGCCCAGTTCCTCTTCCGGAACTCCATACACGGCGGCACGCTTGGCGCCCCAGCCGCCGGCGAAGATGCCCGAGCCGCGCACCACGCCGTCGGGGTTGATCCCGTTGACCTTCACGCCGTATTCACCGAGTTCGGCGGCCAGCAGGCGCACCTGATGCGCCTGGTCCGCCTTGGTGGCGGAGTAGGCGATGTTGTTCGGGCCCGCAAAGACGGAGTTCTTGGAGGAGATGTAGATGATGTCGCCGCCCATCTCCTGGTCAATCAGCACCTTGGCCGCTGCCTTGGAGACAAAGAACGACCCCTTGGCCATCACGTTGTGCTGCAGGTCCCAGTCTTTTTCGCTGGTTTCCAGCAGCGGCTTGGAAATGGACAGGCCGGCATTGTTGACCACCAGGTCCAGCCCGCCGAACGCCAGGACGGTGGCGTCAATTGCCGCCTGCACCTGGGCTTCGTCGGTCACGTCGGCCTGCACGCCCACAGCGACGTCGGAGCCGCCCAGTTCGGCGGCCACGGCCTCGGCGTTCTCCAGGTTCAGGTCGGCAATGACCACGCAGGCGCCTTCGGCGGCCAGCCGCGTGGCGATGGCCTTGCCGATGCCCGATGCCGCACCGGTCACCAGTGCGATCCGCGTCGCGTGGGACTTCGGCTTGGGCATCCGGGCCAGCTTGGCTTCCTCCAGCGCCCAGTACTCGATCCGGAATTTTTCGGATTCCTCGATCGGCGCATAGGTGGAGATGGCCTCGGCGCCGCGCATGACGTTGATGGCGTTGATGTAGAACTCACCGGCCACGCGTGCGGTCTGCTTGTTCGCTCCGTACGTGAACATGCCCACACCCGGAACCAGGACAACGGCGGGGTCGGCGCCGCGCATCGCCGGCGAGTCTTCGCTGCGGTGGCGGTCGTAGTACGCCTGGTAATCGGCACGGTACTGCTCGTGCAGTTCCTTCAGCCGGGCAATGCTGTCCTCCAGGGATGCATCGGCGGGCAGGTCCAGGATCAGCGGCTTGACCTTGGTGCGCAGGAAATGGTCCGGGCAGGAAGTGCCCAGGGCGCCCAGGCGCGGGTGTTCGGCGCGCTCCAGGAAGTCCAGCACGACGGCGTCGTCGGTGAAGTGCCCCACCTGCGGCTTGTCGGTGGAGGCCAGGCCGCGGATGACCGGTGCCAGTGCGGCGGCCTTGGCCCGGCGGTCGGCTTCAGGCAGCGGAGAGTATCCCGGCAGCACGGCGCCGAAGGGATCCTGCCGGCCGTTCGAAGCGATGTACGCTTCAGCGGTTTCGATGATCCACAGCGAGTTGGCCTCGGCCTCTTCGGAGGTGGCGCCCCATGCGGTAATACCGTGGCCACCGAGAATCGTGCCGACCGCCTGCGGGTTTGCCTCCTTGATGGCGGCGATGTCCAGGCCGAGCTGGAAGCCCGGGCGGCGCCAGGGCACCCAGACAACCTTGGAGCCGAAGATCTTCCGGGTCAGCTCTTCGCCGTCGGCGGCCGTGGCAATGGCGATGCCCGAATCAGGGTGCAGGTGATCAACGTGCGGGGCATCGACCAGCCCGTGCATGGCGGTGTCGATCGAGGGAGCTGCCCCGCCCTTGCCGTGCAGGCAGTAGTCGAACGCTGCGACCATTTCATCCTCGCGCTCCACGCCGGGATAGGTGTTCACCATGGCGCGCATGCGGTCCAGCCGGAGGACGGCAAGGCCGGATTCCTTCAACGTGCCAAGGTCTCCCCCGGAACCCTTGACCCACAGCAGCTCGACGTTTTCTCCCGTGACCGGGTCCGTGTCAAAGCCCTTGGCGGAGGTGTTCCCGCCGGCGTAATTGGTGTTGCGCTTGTCAGCGCCCAAGCGGTTCGATCGGGCGATCAGTGCGCTGACGGTATCGTTACTCATTTTGTTTATGCTCCCCATCCGGCCTGCTGGCCGCCCTGGCGTTCGGTGTTGATCTTGTCCTGGTAGCCGCTGGCGGCGTACGCGGCCATTGGATCAGTGGGCAGTCCGCGGGATTCCCGCCACGAGGCCAGGCCCGGACGGACATCGGTGTAGAAGGCGTCCATGAACACGGCGTTCGCACCGAGCACGTCGCCGGATGTCTGGGCTGCGTCCAGGGCGTCGGTGTCGACCAGCAGTGCGCGGGCCATCATTTCCTGCACGTTGAGCACCGACCGGATCTGGCCGGGAATCTTCTCTTCGAGGTTGTGGCACTGGTCCAACATCAGCGATACGCCTGAGTCCGGGCCCAGGCCGCCGCCGCGGACGACTTCGAAGAGGATCCGGAAGAGCTGGAACGGGTCAGCCGCGCCAACAATCAGGTCATCGTCGGCATAGAAGCGGGAATTGAAGTCGAAGGAACCGAGCTTTCCCAGGCGCAGCAGCTGGGCCACGATGAATTCGATGTTGGTTCCGGGAGCGTGGTGGCCGGTGTCCAGGCAGACCAGCGCCTTCTCGCCCAGGGCAAGGGTATGGGCGTAGGAGGTGCCCCAGTCCGGAACATCGGTGTGGTAGAAAGCAGGCTCAAAGAACTTGTACTCCAACACCATGCGCTGGTCATCGCCCAGGCGGTCGTAAACCTTGCGCAGCGAATCCGCCAACCAGTCCTGGCGGGAGCGCATGTTCCCCTGCCCGGGGTAGTTCGTGCCGTCGGCAAGCCAAATCTTCAGGTCCTGCGAACCGGTCTGGTGCATGATCTCGATGCACTCGTACATGTGGTCGATGGCCTTTTGCCGCACGGCGGGGTCGCTGTGCGTCAGGCTGCCAAACTTGTACTCGTCGTCCTGGAAGGTGTTGCTGTTGACGGTGCCAAGGGCAATGTTGTGCTCCTTGGCGTAGGCGCCCAGCTCCGTGTAGTCATCCACCTTGTCCCAGGGGATGTGGAGTGCGACGGCGGGGGCAAGCCCGGTCAGTTCGTTGACCTTGGCGGCATCCGCAATCTTTTCCTGGATGGTGCGCGGCGTGCCCGGGGTCGCAAAGACTTTGAAACGGGTGCCGGAATTTCCGTAGGCCCATGATGGGACCTCTATGCCCAGGCCCTCCAGGGCGGGAAAGATGTGGGTCAGTGACGTCATTGGCTGTTCTCCAAGCTGGGCGGGTGGGACGATTCCGCGGCCGCCGCCGTGCCCGGGGCCGCTGATCGGGAGGCTACCGAACAGCACACGGTCCACGGAAGACAGAGGAACAAGCAGTCGCGCTTGAATCGTTTCATTTATACGAACAAACTTATGGTTTTCGCGATACGCTGTCAAGACACGTGACGGGCTGGAAAAAAGCTGGAAAAAATGGGGGTCCCAATGGCAGCGAGCATTAAAGAGGTGGCGGCGCGCGCCGGAGTGGCCGTGGGAACAGTGTCGAATGTCCTGAACCATCCGGACCGCGTTTCTCCGCCCACCCTTGAGCGGGTCATGAATGCTGTCGAGGCACTGGGGTTTGTGCGCAATGACGCGGCCCGCCAGCTGCGTGCCGGACAGAGCCGGACCATTGGCCTGATCGTCCTGGACTCTTCGAACCCGTTCTTTGCCGCAGTCGCACGAGCCGCCGAAAATGAAGCCACCCGGCATGGTGCGGACATCATCCTCGGCAACAGCGGCAGTGATCCGGAGCGCGAAGCCCGCTACGTCACCCTCTTCGAGGAGCAGCGGGTGCAGGGCGTCCTGATCTCGCCCGCCGGCGAAATCACGACCCGGCTCCGCTCCCTGCAGGACCGGGGCGTGGCAACGGTCCTGGTGGACAGCGAAGGCGACCCCGGGATCCACAGCTCAGTATCGGTGGACGACACCGCGGGCGGCTGCATGGCGGCGGAGCACCTGCTGGAAACCGGCCGGCGCCGGCTGGCTTTCGTTGGCGGATCCCCGGCCATTCGACAGGTTGCCGACCGGCTCGAGGGAGCACGCGACGCCGTGGCGCGGGTTCCGGAGGCTTCCCTCGAGGTCCTGGAGGCATCGGACATGACAGTCCTGGCCGGACGTTCGGTGGGCGAGGACCTGGTGAAACGGAACAGGGACCAACTCCCGGAGGCGATCTTTTGCGCCAATGACCTGCTGGCCGTTGGTGTCCTCCAGTCACTGCTGCTGATTAACGGGCTGCGCGTTCCCGAGGACGTGGCACTGATTGGCTACGACGACATTGACTTCGCGCAGTCCACGGTGGTGCCGCTTTCCTCGATCCGCCAGCCCGCCGAGGAAATCGGGCGGACCGCCGTCGCGCTTCTGCAGGAACAGCTCGGGCAGACCCCGTCCCAGCCCCGGCAGGTGCGGTTCACTCCCGAACTGGTGGCGCGGCAAAGCACTCAGCCCTGCTGACCGGGACTGTTCCCGGCGACGCCCACTGACTACCGTGGAGGGATACGGCTGGCCCCGTCGCAAGGAGTGAGGACCCATGGATTACTCATCCGGCATCAATGCATCCGTTCCGCCGTCCGGCCCCGGCTGCGTGGAGTGCACGGCCGAAGGCAGCTGGTGGTTCCACCTGCGCCGCTGCGCCGAGTGCGGCCACATCGGCTGCTGCGACTCATCCCCCAACCGGCATGCCACGGCACATGAAGAGGAAACAGGGCATCCGGTCATCCGCAGTTATGAACCCGGTGAAGACTGGTTTTGGGACTACCGCAGCAATTCGGTTTTCCAGGGTCCGCCGCTTGCGCCGCCGGAGTCCCATCCACTAAACCAGACCGCGCCCGGGCCCGCCGGGCTTGTGCCTCCGGACTGGCAGGCAAGGCTCTCCGGCTGAGCTCACACTCCTCTTGTTTACGGCGTAAGCTAAAGGCATGACACGTACATATATTGTTACCGGATCAGGATCGGGAATCGGCGCCGCTACTGCCGAACTGCTGCGCGGGCGCGGCTACACCGTAGTGGGAGTGGACCTGCGGGGCGCCGAGGTCGAAGCGGACCTCAGCACTCCGGAGGGTCGCCGCGCCGCCGCAGACAAGGCAGTTGAGCTGGCCGGAGGCCGGGTCGACGCAGTAATCGCCTGCGCCGGAATCTCAGCACCTGCACCGATCACCGTTGCCGTGAACTACTTCGGCGTAACGGAGTTCCTCGAACTGCTGGCACCGGTGCTGGCCAAGAGCGATGCACCGCGGGCTGCCGTGGTCAGCTCCATGGCATCCCTGCAGCCGAACTCCCCCGAACTGGTGGATGCAATGCTGGCCGGGGACGAAGCCCGCGCACTGGAAATTGGTGCCGCACTCGCCGAGCAGGGGCCGCGCGTCGGGTACCTCAACTACCCGTCGTCCAAGCGTGCCCTCAGCCGCTGGGTCCGCCGGGCCAGCATTTCCGAACAGTGGGCGGGAGCCGGCATCCCGCTGAACGCTGTTGCCCCGGGCACCGTGCTGTCCGCCATGACCAAGGAACTGCTGTCCACCCCCGAGGGACGGCAGATGGTTGACTCGTCGGTGCCGATGCCGCTGAACGGCCACTCCGAGCCGGTTGTCATCGCCCGGCTCCTGGCATGGCTGACGAGTGAGGAAAACACCCACACCACCGGCCAGACCATCTACACCGACGGCGGGGCCGACGCCACGCTGCGCGGAGATGACATCTGGGGCGGCGCAGGCCAAAACCTGCCTGCCTAGCCGGACCGCACCTCACACTAACGCGCCTCACACTAAGCGGGCATGGGAGCACGTTAGGCACTTATTAACACGTTAGGCAGCACGTATTAAGCAGCACGGCGGCGGCCGCGGGACCGATGCCCCGCGGCCGCCGTTCGTGGTCCCGGCTTCTTTGGCACCGATCCCTCTTTCTTTGGTGCCGGTGAATTTGGTGCCGGTGTGTTCGGTGCCGGTGCGTTCGGGGCCGGTGAATTTGGTGCCGGTGAATTCGGTGCCGATCCCTCTGGTTCCGGTGTCTTTGGTGCCGATCCCTCTTTCTTTGGAGCCGGTTTCTTTGGTGCCGACCCCTCTGGTTCCGGTGTCTTTGGTGCCGGCCCTGAACGATGATTCCGGGCCGCCTGCCGGCGGAGGGCCCCCAGCCGCAGGGACAGGTAGGAGAGCCCGCCCAGCGGAATCGGCAGCCAGAACTGCACGATCCGCCAGGACAGAACACCCAATACCGCCACATGGTTGGGTGCGCCAAAACCGACGAGCATGGGCACCATGACCGCCTCCACCAGGCCAAGCCCTCCGGGAGTGAGCGGCGCCAGCGCCACCAGATTCGCCAGCGAGTAGGCCAGGAGCAGTTCCCCGGGGTTAAGTACATGCCCGTACGCTGCAACAAGGACCCACAGGCACGCAGCACTCAACAGGTACCGCAGGGATGCAAGGAGCACTGCCGCACCCAATCGCCGGGGCTCGGTCCGGAACAGATGCACTTCCGCGGCGATTGTCCGCACGAACTGCTCCGCGGAATTCTGCTTGATCACCCGCACGGCGCGCGCTGCCGCCCGTGCCGCACGGACGGCAGCGCCCAAGTGCCGCTCCAGGATGACCAGGCAGATCAGCGATAGTCCCAAAAGCACGAGCACAACGGTCCCGGCAACACTGAGATACCTTCCGCCGCTGCCACCTCCGTGCCCCGCCAGCAGCCCCACGGCAAACAGTCCCGCAAGCACGAGGTTGGACCCCACCACCTGGATCGTGGCGGCACTGAGGGCATTCTGTGACTGCACACCGCAGAGTGTCAGCAGGCGGAACCTGGCTGCGGCCGCCGTCGCACCCCCGCCCGGAACCGTGTTGTTGATGGCCAAGTCGCACAAATCGATGCGCAACAGAGTGAAAAAGCCGGGACGGGCATCGCCCAGCAGCACGGCACGCGTCAGCAGGCTGTAGCTGGCCTGGGACATGGCCTGCAGCACCAGGGCAACAAGCAGCAGCACCGGCGGCAGGCGCACCAGTGCGCCGGCCACGTTGCCCGCACCCCCGAGCTGCGGCAGGACGATGTATTCGATCACCAGCACCACGGCCAGCAGCGCCACCACCCACCGAAGCAGGCGGGAACCACGAACCCGGTCCCAGGCCGACCGCAGGTGCAAGGTCATGCTCCAAGGACACCAGAACGGCGGAGGCGGGACCAGAGGGATGCTCGTGAATCAGGCCTGCGGCACTGAAGGGAAAACTTGCGCCGAGGGAAGCGTCCTGACACCATGTTGGTATGATGCTGACAAGGTGTTGGCATATGTAACACACACCCACTTGGAGATTTCCCATGTTTCTAGCGCTGCGCGAACTGCGCTTCGCCCGGGCGCGGTTCGGTTTGATGGGCGGCGTCATCGCCCTCATCGCCATCCTTATGGTCCTGCTCTCAGGCCTGTCCTCCGGACTGGTCAATGACGGCGTCTCTGGACTCAAAGCCATGCCGGCCACCGCTTTCGCCTTCAACGAAGGCACCAAGACCGACAACGCGTTCTCGCGAAGTGTCGTGGACGAATCCCAGGCCGAAGCCTGGCGCGGCCAGCCCGGGGTCAAGGACGTAACCCTGATGGGTTCAACCATGATGAACGGCGCCACTGAAGACGGCACCCAGGTGGACCTCTCACTCTTCGGCGTCGAATCCGATTCCTTCCTTGCACCGGAGATCGGCGAAGGCCGGGCATCCGAGGCCCCCCATGAGATTGTCGTTTCCGCCACCGGAGCCGACGAAGGCTTGGAGCTGGGCTCCGTCGTGACCCTGGACCGCATTGGCACCGAGTTGACCGTCGTTGGCTACACACCGGGCCAGGCCACGTTCGGACACGTCACCATTGCATACCTGCCGCTCCCCACCTGGCAGTACATCGCCAGCGGAGACGCTGCCCCCGGAACGCCGACAGAAGCCATCGTTTCCTCCGAGGCGCGCGACACTGCCAGCACCGTGGCACTTCTGGCCGAAGACGGCGAAGACATCGACTTTGCCGCCGGCGACGAGGCTGCGGGAACGGTGACCTCCTCGCTGAAGGAATCCTTCAACGCCTCCCCCGGCTACTCGGCGGAAACGCTCACCCTGCAGATGATCCAGGTTTTCCTGTACGCCATCTGCGCACTGGTTGTGGGCGCATTCTTCACAGTCTGGACCGTCCAGCGCAAACACGAACTGGCTGTCCTGCGCGCCATCGGCGCTTCCACCGGCGACCTGCTCCGCGACGGCCTGGCCCAGGCAGCCATCATCCTGATCGGCTTCACCGGCCTGGGCGTATTGGCGGGCCTGGGAATGGGATCCGCCCTCTCCGGCACGGCCATGCCGTTCGCCCTGGAGGTGGCCCCGATCAGCCTTGCCACAGCCCTGACCATCCTCCTGGGACTCATCGGCGCGGCGGCAGCCATCATTCGTATTTCCCGGGTTGATCCCCTGGCAGCACTTGGAGGACAGCGATGAGCACCGCAACCAAAACCTCGACAGAAACCCTTGGACTGGTCATTGAAGGCGCCAGCATGGCACTGGGTGACGGCGACAGCACCGTGCAGGCACTGGACAATGTGTCCCTCACCGTCCGGCCCGGCGAACTTGTCGCCGTCGTCGGCCCGTCCGGAGCCGGTAAATCCAGCCTGCTTGCGGCAGCCGGCGCCCTGACGTCTCCGGACAGCGGGACCATTGCGGTCAACGGCACAGACCTAGCCACACTGAACCGTTCGGAGCGTGCCCGCTTCCGCCTGCGGAACATCGGGTTCGTCTTCCAGTCCGGCAATCTGATTCCGGCACTCACCGCCGGAGAACAGCTGGAGCTGCTGCACCGGCTGGCCTTCGGGAAGAAGAACTTCGATCCCCGGGAACTGCTTGCCGCAGTGGGCATGGACCACAAGGTCAAGAGCCGCCCCGACCAGCTCTCCGGCGGGGAACGCCAGCGGGTGGGCATTGCCCGCGCCCTGGTGACCAAGCCGCGCCTGCTGCTCGTGGATGAACCCACCGCGGCCCTTGACCGGAAGCGCAGCCAGGACGTTGTGGCGCTGCTGGCACGGGAAACCGCGGAGCGCGGCGTTGCTACAGTAATGGTGACGCATGATCACGACGTACTGCACCACTGCCACCGGGTAGTGGAGATGGTCGACGGACGCCTGATCAACCCGTAACCACCTCGAACAGGATTGCTCGTGCCCCGGATTAACGCCCCCACCGTTGCAGAACACCGCACAGCCCAGCAGCGGGCGCTTCTGGATGCGGCGCGCACCCTGCTTGCCCAGACGGGCGAGGCCCCCAGCATGGCCGAAGTGGCCGCGCTGGCCGGTCTCGCCCGCCCCAGCGCCTACCAGTACTACAAATCGCGCCAGGACCTGTTGAATGCCCTGGTTCTGGATGTCTTCCCCCGGTGGGCACAGCGCGTCGAGGCGGCAATGCGGGCCGAGGCCGATCCGGCCGACCGCATCCTTGCCTACGTGCTGACCAACATTGCCCTGGTGGCCGAGGGCGAGCACGCTGTGGGGACCGCCCTGGCGGCCGTGGCGCCCAGCGAGGAACTCAACACGCAGAGCGCGATGATGCATTCGCAGCTGCTGGATCCGCTGGTGAGCACCCTCCAGGAGATGGACTCCCCGGACCCGGCGGCCACCGCCGAACTCATCAACGGGATTGTCCACACCGCCACCAAGCTGCTGGAGGGATCGCCCCAGGAAGCCGTAGAGGCACGCGTCACCGAACTTCTGGAACCCTACGTCCGGGAACACCGCCGCCGCACCTCCGGAGAGCAGCAATCATGACCCGCGCCCCTTACAGCTCCCGACGCAGCTTGTTCCTGCTGCCGGCCCTTGACGCCGTCCTCATCATCCTGTTTGCCGCCCTCGGCCGCGACACGCATGAACATGGTTTGGATCCCGCCGGGATCCTGATCACCGCGTCGCCGTTCCTGGCTGCCTGCCTGGGCGGCTGGGTGCTGCTGGGGCGCTGGCGTTCTCCCGCTTCCCTGTGGCCCGCGGGCGTGCTCCTGTGGATTCTTACCGCTGGCGCCGGGCTGGGGATCCGCGCGCTGGCCGGCGGCGGCGTGGCGCCCAGCTTCGCGGTGGTGACGTTCTGCGTCTTGGGTGCATTCCTCCTGGTGCCCCGGGCTGCGGCCGCGCTCATCCGCCGGGGCCGACGATCCGCGGCCATCCGCCGCACCTCCGTCCCGTCCGATAGGCTCGACAACAGGGCGTAACGTCTCCGTCCCACAGGCAGCACCACGAAAGGGCCCACCATGATCACCGCTTTTGTACTCATCCAGACCGATTCAGCGCGCATCCCGGAATGCGCCGAGGAAATCTCTGAGATCGAAGGCATCAGCGAGGTCTACTCCGTGACAGGTGAATGGGACCTGATCGCCATTGCCCGCGTGCGGCGCCACGAAGACCTGGCCGACGCCATTGCCAACCGTCTGTCCAAGGTGCAGGGCGTCATCGGCACGACCACGCAGATTGCCTTCCGCGCCTACTCGAAGCACGACCTTGACGCCGCTTTTTCCCTGGGTTTCGACGGCTGAGAATCCGTCCTTATCGGCGTTGCAGGGTAAGAAAAATCTCAGTTTTGGCTCCTATTATCACACCTTGGCATCCTTTGGGTAACAAATTCATAACAAATTGATCACCTCATAAGTGAGGCCGGGTTCTCCGAATTCGAACCCAAGATCCAAAAAATGAGGCCGTCCCGGGAAAACCGGGACGGCCTCATTTTTGATTATTCAAGCTGCGCTGCCTATTGCCTGCCTGTGTGCCGGCGGGTCGCTCAGCCTGTGCCTTACTGCGTGACTTCAATCCACCGGTCCAGTGCCGCCTGGGCACGGCCGTCATCGATCGAAGCCTCAGCACGGGCGATCCCCGCGGCCAGCCGCTTGCTGAGACTGCCTGCGCCATCAGTATCGAGCGCCACCAAGGCGGCGGCGGCGTTGAGGACAACGGCGTCACGCACGGGCCCACGGTCCCCGGCCAGGACACTGCGCACCACGGCGGCATTGGCGGCGGCGTCTCCGCCCCGCAAATCGTCCAGGGTGGCCCGGGGTATCCCGAGGTCCAGGGGATCCACGGTTGTCGTCTCCACGGCCCCTCCACGGACCTCCCAGACCGTGGACACGCCCGTCGTCGTCATCTCGTCGAGTCCATCCTCCCCGCGGAACACCAGCGCGCGTACTCCGCGCGCGGCCAGGACGCCGGCGATCAGCGGGGCCAGCCGGGGATCGGCCACGCCGATCGCCGATGCTGCGGGCCGGGCCGGATTGGTCAGCGGACCCATGAAGTTGAAAGCGGTGGGCACGCCCATTTCACGCCGCGGCACGGCGGCGTAGCGCATGGATGGGTGGAACACCTGGGCGAAGCAGAAGGTGATGCCGGCGGTAAGGGCCGCCTCGGCCACCCGGTCCACTGTGAGATCCAGCCGCACCCCCAGGGCCTCGATGACATCGGCGGATCCCGATGCCGACGACGACGCACGGTTTCCGTGCTTAACCACCTTGGCGCCGGCCCCGGCACAGACCAGGGCCGCCATGGACGAGATGTTCACGGTGTTGTGGCGGTCACCTCCGGTGCCGACTATGTCGAGTGTCTCGCCGGGAATCTCGATCGGCCTGGCGTTTTCCAGCATGGCTTCCACCAGGCCGGTCAGCTCCTCAACAGTCTCGCCCTTGGCCCGCAGCGCCACCAGGAAGCCCGCAATCTGGGCGTCGGAGGCGTCCCCCGCCATGATGGTGTTCATTGCCCAGCGGGTCTGGTCCACCCGCAGGTCCCGCCTCGAAATCAGGGTGTTCAGAAGCTGCGGCCAGGCGTGTTCGGAGCTCGGATTCGTAGTCACATCCCCTAGGTTATCTACGTTTCGTAGAAAATACTGATTTGTTTCTGACGAGCGAGTTCCGCGCCGTTACTGGGATCGGCGGGGTTTCGGCACTATTTAGACGCGCCGTCCGTCCATATCTGTTGGAGAACTGGGCTGTTTTACGTCCATAATGTCTATGTGACAACAGCGACCCATGCCCCCAGTACCCCGGCTCACCCCACGCTGAACCGCCCCAACATGGTTTCCGTCGGAACCGTAGTGTGGCTGGCCAGCGAACTGATGTTTTTCGCCGCCCTTTTTGCCATGTATTTCACTCTTCGCTCAACCTCGAGCGACCTGTGGGCCATGGAGACGGAGAAGCTCAACGTTCCGTTTGCGTTCGCGAACACGGTGATCCTTGTTCTTAGTTCCGTTACCTGCCAGTTCGGCGTCTTCGCCGCAGAACGCCTCCAGCCGCGCCGCACGGGAGGACTGTTCCAAGTCTCCCGCTGGGGCATGGTCGAGTGGTTCCTCCTCACCTTCGTTATGGGCGCGATCTTCGTATCCGTCCAGGCTTACGAATACGCGATGCTCGTGACCGAAGGAGTTTCGCTTTCCTCGAACTCCTACGGATCCTCGTTCTACCTGACCACGGGCTTCCATGGCCTTCACGTCGCCGGTGGACTGATCGCGTTCCTGTTCATCATCGGACGTGCCTACGCAGCCAAGCGCTTCGGCCACTTTGAAGCCACCTCTGCGATCGTGACGTCGTACTACTGGCACTTCGTGGACGTAGTCTGGATTGCCCTGTTCGTCATCATCTACTTCCTCAAGTAACACCTGCTTGAGCCGGCAACCCTTAAGAAACCCAAAGTGGCACCAGCACACCAAAGACCACAGAAGTTAGGAACCACCAAGTGAAGGCACTATCGCAAAGGCGACGTCATCCCCTAGCAGCAGTTGCGCTGCTGCTGCTGGGACTCCTCGTTACAGGTGGGCTCTACGCAGCAGTCAGCGGCGCCAACGAGGCCCAGGCTGCAAGCACCGCCTACACGGCTGATGACGAAAACCAGGGCGAGAAGCTCTTCATCGCCAACTGCGCAACATGCCACGGCATGGACGCTTCGGGATCCGCCAACGGTCCCTCCCTCGTTGGCGTGGGCGCCGCCTCCGTCGACTTCCAGGTGGGCACCGGCCGCATGCCGATGGCCATGCAGGGCCCGCAGGCCCAGCAGAAGCCGGTCCAGTTCACCGAGGAACAGACCAGCCAGCTTGCTGCCTACGTCGCCAGCCTCGGCGCCGGTCCCGCTGTACCGGACACCGAGCTCACCAACGCCGCTGCCGGCAACGCAGCCGAGGGCGGCGAGCTCTTCCGCGTCAACTGTGCCATGTGCCACAACGCCGCCGGCGCAGGCGGTGCCCTGACGCAGGGCAAGTTTGCTCCGTCCCTCGAGGGCGTTTCGGAGAAGCACATCTACGAGGCCATGGTCACCGGCCCGCAGAACATGCCTGTCTTCAATGACGCCAACATCTCCCCTGAGGACAAGCAGAGCATCATCGCCTTCCTGAAGAACATCGAAGCCAACGGCTCCCCGGGCGGTGCGGAACTCGGCTCGCTGGGCCCCGTTTCCGAAGGCCTGTTCATCTGGACCGCAGGCCTCGGCCTCGTCATTGCTTTCACCATTTGGTTGACCGCCCGGTCTTCCTAGACATCACCCGCGCTCACCTTTCGAAGGTGACATCACAGTTACACATAGGTCTATAAATGCAGTTTCAAGAGAAGGATGAGGGGGATCATGGGCGACCATAGTCACGGCAGTCCGAACACCTCGGGCACCGTAGCTACGGCTGGCCAGGGCGACGAAGAGAAGTTCCGGAATCCCGGTCTTCCTCCGCACCGTCCTCGTCTGGCCGATACGAATCCCCGCGCTGAGAAGCGTGCTGAGAAGCAGGTGGCGGCACTGTTCGTCATCTCCATCATTGGTACGCTCGTGTTTTTTGTCGGCTACTTCGGCATCAAGCTCGAAGGCGGCCACACTATTGCCGACATCAGGGTGCAGAACCTGCTCCTGGGCCTCGGCACCGCGTTTGCGATGCTGGGCATCGGCGTCGGCATTGTCCACTGGGCCAAGACGCTCATGCCGGACCACGAGGTCATCGAGGAACGGCATGAAATCCGTCCCGAAGAGGACCGCGCCGTTGCTGAGAAGATGCTTGGGGACATCATTGAAGAGACGGGCATCAAGCGCCGTCCGCTGATCCGCAACACCCTCCTGGGTGCCATGGTTCTCGCACCGCTTCCGGCCATTGCCGTATTCCGCGACCTGGGTCCGCTGCCCGGCGACGTTCTCCGCCACACCATGTGGGCCGAAGGCGTGCACCTGACCCGCGATCCCAGCGGAACCCGGATCAAGGCCTCGGACGTAACCCTTGGTTCAGCTTTCCATGTCATTCCGGAAGGCCTGAATGAGTCCGAGCACAAGCTGGAGGAGAAGGCCAAGGCCGTTGTCCTGCTGATGCGCCTGGATCCGGACTCCCTCAACCCCTCTCCGGGCCGCGAAGACTGGAACGTCGACGGCATCGTCGCATACTCCAAGATTTGCACCCACGTCGGTTGCCCGGTTGCGCTGTACGAACAGCACACCCACCATCTGCTCTGCCCGTGCCACCAGTCCACGTTTGACCTGACGCAGGAATGCAAGGTCATCTTCGGACCGGCTGTCCACCCGCTTCCGCAGCTGCCCATCGCCGTAGACAGTGATGGCTACCTGATCGCCACCAGCGATTTCCATGAACCCGTTGGACCGAGCTACTGGGAGCGTGGCTAAACCATGAGTGTTCCCTCCGCTACCCCTTACGAGGCCAAGACCAGTCTGGGCCGCGTCACCAACTTCGTCGACTCCCGCGTCGGCGGATCCGCCATGGTCAAGGAATTCGGCCGCAAGGTCTTTCCGGACCACTGGTCGTTCATGTTCGGTGAAGTCGCACTTTACTGCTTCGTCATCCTCCTGCTGTCGGGAACCTTCCTGACGTTCTTCTTCGACCCCTCCATGGCCGAAACGCACTACAACGGCAGCTACGTCCCGCTCAAGGGCGTGGAAATGTCGGTGGCTTACGAGTCCTCGCTGAATATCTCCTTTGATATCCGCGGCGGCCTCTTCATGCGCCAGGTTCACCACTGGTCGGCGCTGCTGTTTGTCGCTGCCGTTTCGGTGCACATGCTCCGCGTGTTCTTCACCGGCGCCTTCCGCAAGCCCCGTGAACTGAACTGGGTGGTGGGCGGCGTGCTGCTCATCCTCTCCCTCGCAGCCGGCTTCACCGGCTACTCGCTCCCCGACGATCTGCTCTCCGGTAACGGCCTGCGGATTATCGATGGAGTGATCAAGGCTGTTCCGGTGGTTGGAACGTACATCAGCTTCTTCCTCTTCGGCGGGGAGTTCCCGGGCACCGACATCATCGGCCGCCTGTACATGCTGCACATCCTGCTGGTGCCGGCCCTGATCCTTCTGATGATCGCCATCCACCTCTTCATGGTGGTTGTTCACAAGCACACCCAGTTCCGCGGCCCCGGCCGTACGAACAACAACGTTGTCGGCTACCCGGTTGGACCGGTCTACGCAGCCAAGGCCGGTGGATTCTTCTTCATCGTCTTCGGCATCATCGCCGTCATCGCTGGTCTGTTCACGATCAACCCGATCTGGAACTACGGCCCGTACGACCCCTCCCCCGTTTCCGCCGGTACCCAGCCTGACTGGTACATCGGCTGGGTAGACGGCGCCCTGCGCCTGATGCCGGGCTGGATCGGCAATATCCCGATGGAGTGGAACATTCCGTTCCCGTGGGGCACCAACACGCTCTCCATGAACGTGCTGTTCCCGGCGCTGGTTCCGGCCGGAATCGTCTTCACCCTGCTGTTCACCTGGCCCTGGATTGAAGCCTGGCTGACCAAGGACAAGGCAGTCCACAACCTCCTGGACCGCCCGCGCAACGCTCCGTTCCGCACGGGCGTCGGCGTAGCCGGCATTGTCTTCTACTGCACCATGTGGGCAGCAGCGAGCTCGGACCTCATCGCCACGCACTTCCATGTGTCGCTGAACGATGTGACGTACTGGCTCCGCTTCCTGGTGATCTTCGGACCGCTGATCGCCTTCGCAATTACCCGCCGCATTGCCCTGGCACTGCAGCGCAAGGACCGCGAGATCGTTCTGCACGGCGTGGAGAGCGGACGCATTGTCCGCCTGCCTCACGGCGAGTACATCGAGGTCCACGAGCCCGTGGACGAGTACAAGCGCTACAAGCTGGTGGACTTCACCTCCCCCGAGGTGTCTCCCGCCCAGCCCGATGCACGCGGCAAGATCTCCGGCAAGGAGAAGCTGCGTGGACGCCTGTCACGGTTCTTCTTCGAGGACCGGGTTGCCCCGGTTACTCCGCGGGAACTTGAAGCAGCTCACCACCACGAGTCCCCCGCTGAACTTGAAGCGGAAGCGGAAGACCAGGCTTCGATCACGAACCGGTAGTCCTCCGCGGGACAGCATGACGTAACAACGCAGCATCAGGTAATAACGCAAAGGGAGCCGGTCAGCATCTGCTGACCGGCTCCCTTTGCGTTAGCCCGGCTTGTTTTGCGTTAGCCGGGCGTGTTTTGCGTTAGCCCGGCTTGTTTTGCGTTAGCCGAGCTTGTCTTGCGTTAGCCGGGCTTGTCTTGCGTTAGCCGGGCTTGTCTTGCGTTAGCCGAGCGGCCGGTGGAGTCTCCCGGCTGTCCAGGAAGAGCAGCCTCCCGGCTAGTCGAGGCTTCCCGGCTAAGAGGCTTCCCAGCTAGTCCAGGCAGCCTCCCGGCTAGTCCAGAACGAAGGGCTTCTTGGCCGGCAGCGGATGCCGCCGCTTCCAATTGCCGGGCTCGGCAAAGGGCGAGGAGCCGACACTGAGCTTGGTGAAGTCCAGGTTCGCGTCGCGCAGGACCACGAGCATGCCCTTCACCGCTTTGGGCACATCCGGAACCAGGCAGAAAATGTTCAGCTTGCCGGGCACGAATTCGCTCTCTTCGACCGTCCCCAGACCCCGCCAGGAGAAGTAGGAGGCCAGCGCGGTGCGGGCCTTGTACTCGAGGTACCGGTCACGCTCCGTGCCTTCGGCCGACTTCAGGGCATACTGCGCCACAACCCAGTGCTGCTCTTCGGGCGGCAGTTCCGCATAGCCCAGCTCCGCCGACTTCTCAGCGAAGGCTGCAAACTTCTTGTCAGCGGCCGCCTCGTCAATATTGGCAACAACGCTGCTGTTCCCCATGTGGCCAACAGGGCCCTGGTTGATCATGAATTCTTCGGACTCGGGGTCGTACATGGCCTCGCGGAAGTGCAGGACCCCCTTGCTGTCCCGGTGGTACATCACGGTGATGTTCATAGTTCGGTAGCCTCCTGGCTGGGTAATGCGGTCTGTCGTGTTTCCAACGCTGAAGGGCTGGAAAGAGGGTGGGCGAAGTATTGGAAGAGGAAGAAGGGTCGGCCTCGAAGCCTGCGGCAACCTCTGCAGGCGCCGGTGCGGCTTCAGGAGCCCGGATGCCGGCCGGGGTGATAGGAGCGCGGAGTGCGCATTCCAGGCCGCTGGAGGGGCACCCAAAGCTTGTACCGGTCCGCACGGTAGTACGAGACCGAATAGTCCACCATGGCGCGTGCCACATACGCGTGACGCTGGATCTTCAGGAGCGGGGCGCCAAGCTCGACATTGAGGAGCCGCCCGATCGAGGCCGATGCTGCGGTTGCTTCGATGGTGTCCTCTCCCCATTCCATCACCATGCCGTAGCGTTCGCTGAGCACCCGGTACAGCGACGTGGGCGGCTCCTCATCGAGCATCCCCGGGACGTGCGTGGCCGGAATGAAGTTTTCGTCCACGCTCATGGGTTCGCCGTCCGCCAGCAGCTGGCGGCGGAACCGGATGACCGGCTGGCCCGGGTCAATCTGCAGTTCACGCGCCACGAGGCGTGATGCGCCAATTTGTTCAAAGCTGAGGACGCGCGCATCAGGCACCATCCCTCGGCGGTGCATTTCCTCGCTGTAAGACGTGAGCTTCACCTGCAGGTCCAGCTTGGGACGAGCCACGAAGGTGCCAAGCCCCACAACGCGTTCAAGCACTTCATCGGCCACCAGGGCATCAATTGCCTGGCGCACCGTCATACGCGCCACGCCGAAGTGCTCGGCCAACACGCGTTCACTGGGGATGGCGGCGCCTGCCGCGGCGTGCTGGTCCACAAACCGCCGCAGTATGTTCTGCAGCTGCAGGTGCTTTGCCACATCCGAAACCGGGTCCAGCAGGTCGGGGAAATTCTTGAACGCCTGGTGCATCAGCTGCGCCGAATCCTGGGGTCCGTCATCCTGCGCATCCGGTTCCTTCCCTCGGCGGTGGTGCTTCATCAAGGATAACCGGCGGGGATGCACGCCTGTGACGCACCCACATTGGAGCTGATGGTTTGCCGGCACCCGGGGGCTCCACAACAGCACGTTTTGGAAATGCGCCTTGCAGTGCACGTTAAGTCCTTGCAGCGCACAATAAGTCCACTTTGCAGTGCACATTAAGCCTTGGCAGCGCACGTTAAGTCCTTGCAGTGCACATTAAGCCTTGGCAGTGCGCATTAAACAGCAGGGGACCCGCACCGTGTGCGGGTCCCCTGCCGGGTGTTCTGTTTCCGGTTCAATCCCGGGAGATTGGTGCGGAAGCCCTAGTGTGCGTGGGCTCCGCGGCTGTATTCAAAGACCCAGCCAACCAGGGCGATCAGTGCCAGGCCGGCGCTGATGAAGAGAACCCACCAGCCGACGGCCATGCCCAGGAAGCCGCCTGCGGCGGACAGACCGAGCAGCAGCGGCCACCAGCTCCAGGGGCTGAAGAAGCCCTGCTCGCCGGAACCTTCGTGGATTTCCGCGTCAAGCCGGTCCTCCGGACGGGCTCCGACGCGCTTGCCGGTGAAGCCGATGTAAAAGGCGATCATGGCCGACATGCCGGCGGTCAGGAACAGCGCCAGGTAGCCCACCGGTTCCATCCACTCGACGAGGTAGCCGTAGACAACCCCAACCACCAGGAAGAACGGCGCCATGTAAGCGAAGAGCTTAGTCTCTACCTTCAATTGACTTTCTCCTTACGGTCGCCCGGTCCGAAGACCTTGCCGGCGGCCGACGTGTCGGTCACCGTCTGCTGCAGTTCAGGGTGGTGCAGGTCCAGTGCCGGGCGCTCGGAACGAATACGCGGCAGGGACGTGAAGTTGTGGCGCGGCGGCGGGCACGAGGTGGCCCATTCCAGCGATGCACCGAAGCCCCACGGGTCATCAACTTCAACCTTCTTGCCGTGGCGCCAGGTGATGTACACGTTCCAGAAGAACGGGATCATCGATGCACCCAGCAGGAAGGAGCCGAAGGTGGAGAACTGGTTCATCAGGGTGAAGTTGTCCTCCGGCAGGTAGTCGGCGTAGCGGCGGGGCATGCCGAGGACGCCGAGCCAGTGCTGAACAAGGAACGTGGCGTGGAAGCCGACGAACAGCATCCAGAAGTGGATCTTGCCCAGACGCTCGTTGAGCATCTTTCCGGTCCACTTGGGCCACCAGAAGTAGAAGCCTGCGAACATCGCGAAGACAACGGTTCCGAAGATCACGTAGTGGAAGTGTGCCACCACGAAGTAGGTGTCGGAAACGTGGAAGTCCAGCGGCGGGGAGGCCAGGATGATGCCGGTCAGGCCGCCGAAGAGGAACGTGATCAGGAACCCGATGCTCCACAGCATGGGTGTCTCGAACGTGATGGACCCCCGCCACATCGTGCCGATCCAGTTGAAGAACTTCACGCCGGTTGGCACCGCGATCAGCATGGTCATGAAGGAGAAGAACGGCAGCATGACAGCGCCGGTGACGTACATATGGTGTGCCCACACAGTCACGGACAGGGCGGCAATCGCAATGGTGGCGTAAACCAGGCCCTTGTATCCGAAGATCGGCTTGCGGCTGAAGACCGGGAAGATCTCCGAAACAATACCGAAGAACGGCAGCGCGATGATGTAAACCTCGGGGTGGCCGAAGAACCAGAACAGGTGCTGCCACAGGATGGCACCGCCTCGTTCGGGGTCAAAGATGTGTGCTCCGAAGCGGCGGTCCGCACCGAGTGCAAACAGTGCTGCGGCCAGCGGCGGGAACGCCATCAGGACCAGGATGGCGGTCACCAGGGTGTTCCAGGTGAAGATCGGCATGCGCCACATGGTCATGCCGGGGGCACGCATGCAGATGATGGTGGTGATGAAGTTCACCGCGCCAAGGATGGTACCGAAGCCGGACAGGGCCAGGCCGAAGACCCACAGGTCTCCGCCAACACCCGGAGAGAAGGTGGTGTTGGACAGCGGCGCATAGGCAAACCAGCCGAAGGATGCGGCGCCCTGCGGGGTGATGAAGCCGGCAACGGCAATGGTGCTGCCGAAGAGGAAGAACCAGAAGGCCAGCGCGTTCAAACGCGGGAACGCAACGTCCGGTGCGCCAATCTGCAGCGGCATCATGACGTTTGCGAAGCCGGAGAACAGCGGGGTGGCGAACATCAGCAGCATCACCGTGCCGTGCATGGTGAACAGCTGGTTGTACTGCTCCTTGGTCTGCAGGATCTGCATACCGGGTTCAAACAGCTCGGCGCGGATGACCAGGGCCATCACGCCTGCGAGACAGAAGAAAATGAATGACGCGATCAGGTACATGTACCCGATGGTCTTGTGGTCAGTGGAGGTGATCCAACTGACGATGATGCGTCCCTTGGAGACGGGGACGACGCGCGGTGCAACTTGAGTATCTTCCGAAGTGTATTCGAGAGTAGTCACAGCTTCCTCCTACCTCCTTACTTCGCTTGATTCTGAGTTGTACACGCGGTCGTACTCGGATCCGACCTGGCCGTCAGGCAGGGTGTTCATGTAAGCGTCGTATTCAGCTTCCGAAACAACCTTGACGTTGAAGAGCATTTCCGAGTGGTACTCGCCGCAGAGCTCGGCGCACTTACCTTCGTAGGTGCCCTCGATGCCGGGAGTGATGTTGATGTAGTTGGTGCGCCCCGGGTAGAGGTCCATCTTCTGCAGGAAGGCGGGAACCCAGAAGGAGTGCTGCACGTCGCGGGAGTTCAGCTGGAGCTCAACGGTCTGGTTGACGGGCAGGTACAGGGTCGGCATGTCCGACTCGGACTTTTCCGTGCCGTCCAGGTTCACCTGGACGTTGAGGTCATACTTGTCCTCATTGACATAGTTGAAGTCCCAGGACCACTGCTTGCCGCGGACGTCAACGACGACGTCCGGGTCATCAACGCGCTCACTGATGGCGCGGATGTCCTGGTCCGTGAAGTAGAACAACACGAGCACCATGAACAGCGGAATGGCCGTGTAGAAAATCTCCAGGGGAAGGTTGTAGCTCAGCTGCCGCGGGTAGCCGGTTTCGTTCTTCCGGCGGCGGTAAGCGACGATGCACCAAATGATCAGTGCCCAGGTGAGCACGCCAACCGCCAGGGCCGCAATCCATGAATTGACCCACAGGTCCATGATTCGGCCGGTGTGGTTGGTCATGTCGCGTTCCGTGGGCAACCAGCCTCTTTGGACTTCTGACGAACAACCCGATAAAAACAACGCGCCGGCCGACGTTACGGCTGAGATCTTTAAGATCCTGGCGCGTCGGCTGCTGGTTCGGTCCTGCGAACTCACAGACGGCCCTTCCTCTTGTTACGTGCAAGTGCGGCACAGCAGGCAGAAAAATCCCCCAACTGCGCACGATCAGTTTTACTACTACGTGTAGAGCTTACCCGCACGCGTGGCCATCCAGTGACAGACCGCACCGCGTTCCCGCAAAATACCGTGTGTTACGGACCTGCGGCCGCGGGCTCCCCGTTAGTGAAACGGGGTACCCGGGACGGAGCTTAGTGGAACGAGTCGCCGCAGGCGCACGATCCGCCCGCGTTGGGGTTGTCGATGGTGAACCCCTGCTTGGAGATGGTGTCCTCAAAGTCAATGGAGGCACCCGACAGGTACGGCACGCTCATCTTGTCCACAATGACCTCGACGCCGTCGAAGTCCCGGACGGCGTCGCCGTCAAGGACGCGCTCGTCAAAGTACAGCTGGTAAATCAGGCCGGAGCAGCCGCCGGGCTGGACAGCCACGCGAAGCCGCAGATCGGTTCGGCCTTCCTGCTCCAACAGGCTGCGCACCTTCCCGGCGGCAACGTCGGAGAGGGCAACTTCGTGGGTCGGCAGCTCCGTTTCCGGGGCGGCAGCTGCTGCCGTGTCCACGCCGGTGCCGGTTTCGCTGGTGGAAGTACTCATTGCTTCTCTCTTTCTTCACGTGGTCCGTGCGCTGGAGAGCAGTTGCGCTCCCCCGCAAGTCCCGGGCCAGTTCATTCTCCATGGTACGTCGGTGCATGCACCCAGAGGCAACGCAGCCGGGCCGGAAAAGATTTCCGGACCCGGCCGCGGTGCTGACGAAGACGCTGCCTAAAACCTCGGGATGCGGGGCTGCTAGAGCCCTTCCCTGGCCAGGCTGGCCAGCAGCAGTGCCTCGGCAAGCACCGCGTTGCGGAAGTCGCCGAGGTCAAGGGACTCGTTGGCGCTGTGCGCCCGGGAGTCCGGATCCTCGACTCCGGTGATGAGGATCTGCGCCGCAGGGAACAGCTCGGTGAGATCCGCGATGAACGGAATGGACCCGCCCATTCCGGATTCCACCGGGTCAACGCCGCCCCAGGCTTCCTTCAAGGCCCACAGTGCCGTCCGTGCCGCGGGGGCAGAGGTGTCCGTGGCAAATGCCTGGCCCTGCTCCCCCGGCGTGAACGTGACTTTGGCACCGAACGGCGCATTGGCCTGGATGTGGCGCTCAACGGCGGCCATGGCCTCCGCGGGGTCCTGCCCGGGAGCAAGCCGGAGGCTGAACTTGGCGCGTGCCTTGGGCTGGATGGTGTTCGATGACATGGCAACCGTGGGTACGTCGATGCCAATAATGGACAGTGCCGGCTTCGTCCACAGCCGGGAAGCAATCGAGCCGGTGCCGGCGAGCTGTACGCCGTCGAGCACTGAGGAGTCAGCCCTGAAGTCCGCTTCCTCGTATTCCACCGCCGCAGTGTCGGAGGAAACCAGGCCCTCGATGGCGACGTCCCCGGCGTCGTCGTGGAAGGTGGCAATCAGGCGTGCCAACAGTGTGGGCGCGTCCAGCACCGGCCCGCCGAACATCCCGGAGTGGACCGCATGATCCAGGACCTGCACCTCCACGGTGCCGTCCACCAGGCCGCGCAGGCTCGTGGTCAGGGCCGGCACTCCGACCTTCCAGTTGCCGGAGTCGGCCACGACAATGACATCGGCCGCCAGCAGGTCCCGGTAGGTCTCCAGGAATGAGCGGAAGGTGGGTGACCCTGCCTCTTCCTCACCTTCGATGAAGAGGGTGATGCCGACGCCGGATTCCTCCCCCAGCACCTCATCCAGTGCCCGCAGCGCACCGACGTGCGCCATGATTCCAGCCTTGTCGTCAGCCGCGCCGCGGCCGAACAGACGGCCGTTGCGCTCGGTCGCCGTGAAGGGCTCCGTCTCCCACAGGGACAGGTCCCCCGGCGGCTGCACATCATGGTGGGCGTACAGCAGGACCGTGGGCTTTCCGGCCTTCGCCGGGCGGCGGGCGACGACGGCGGGGCCGCCGGGCTTGCCGTTGTTGTCAACGCGCAGGATCTGCACGTCCGACAGTCCGGCGCCGCGGATGAGCTCCGCAACGGCCGCGGCACTCTCATTCAGCCGCTCCGGATCAAACGAGTCCCAGGCGATGCCGGGAATCGAGACCAGGGACTTCAGCTGTTCAACTATGCGGGGGAAATCGGCGTCAACGGCGGAGCGAAGGGCGCCGGTATCCACTGACGACGAGGATGATTCTGGGTTCAAAGTCATAACAAAACAGTACATGCGGGCACCCGGTCCGCCGCCGCCGCCGCCAAGGTATCCTAGAGGGGTGTTCGGACGAAAGAATGAAGCGCCCACCGCGCAGGAAACTGTGGACCAGGCTGCCGCAGCAGCCCAGACCAGCCCAGCCCGCACTGCCGCGGGGAAGGGAGCACCCACGCCCAAACGCCGGGACCAGGTCGCAGCGCGCCAGCGCCCCTTGGTTCCCACTGACCGCAAAGCGGCGAAAAACGCCAGCCGGGAGGCCCTGCGCGAGGAACGCCTGAAGACCCGCGCTGCTCTGGATACCGGCGATGAGCGTTACCTCCCGCTGCGGGACAAGGGACCGCAGCGCCGGTTCATCCGCGACGTGGTGGATTCCCGCTGGAACCTCGGCGAGTTTGTCATGATTGCCGCCCTCGTCTTTGTGGTGGTCAGCTTTATCCAGAACCTGACTGTTCAGAGCATCGTCATGCTCGCGTTCTGGGTCCTCATCCTGGCCGTCATCCTGGATTCCTTCATCCTGCGTGCCCTCCTGCGCCGCCGGCTGACGGAGAAGTTTGGCGGTCCCAACTCCGGCGATGTCTGGTATGGCGTGTCCCGCGCCCTGCAGCTGCGCCGCTTCCGCCTTCCCAAGGCACTCGTCAAGCGCGGCGAAAAGCCCGAATAACCCCACGGGTTCCAGCACCGCGGATGTGCGGCTGGACAGATCCTTAGCAGAACAGATTGCCGGCAGAACAAATTCCCGGCAGAACCACTCAGCAGAACCAAAGAAGGGCCGCTCCCCGGAGCGGCCCTTCTTCTGTCTGGCTGTTAGCTGGCCGTTGGCTGCCTGTTGCCTGTCTTGCCGTTTTCTGTGTGGCTGTCTTCTGTCTTGCCTTGTTTTGTTGGCTGTCTTGCCGTTTTCTGTGTGGCTGTCTTCTGTCTTGCCTTGTTTTGTTGCCTGTCTTGCCGTTTTCTGTGTGGCTGTCTTCTGTCTTGCCTTGTTTTGTTGGCTGTCTTGCCTTGCTTGTCCCGCCAGCTGCCTAGGCCAGCAGCCGGGCGAGCCGGCGGTTAATGCGCGCAGCCCAGAACGGACCCTGATACAGGAAGGCGGTGTAGCCCTGGACCAGGGTTGCTCCGGCAGCAAGCCGTTCCTGCACGTCGCGGGCCGATTCCACGCCTCCCACCGAAATGATCACCGGTCCGTCTTCGCCGAGACCGGCACGCAGCCGCTTCAGCACCTCCAGTGACCGCCGCCGGAGCGGCGCCCCGCTGAGGCCGCCCACACCGCAGGCCATCACCTGCTGCGGGTCCGTCACCAGCCCCCCGCGGGTGATGGTCGTGTTGGTGGCAATGACTCCGTCGAGGCCCAGGTCCAGTGCCAGGCGGGCGACGTCGTCGACGTCGTCGTCGGTCAGGTCCGGCGCGATCTTCACCAGCAGAGGCACATGGCGTCCGGCGGATTCGTCGGCGGCTGCCCTAACGGCTGAGAGCAGCGGCCGCAGCGATTCGATGTTCTGCAGCAGCCGCAGGCCCGGAGTGTTGGGCGATGACACGTTGACCACCAGGTAGTCCGCGTGCGGAGCAAGTTCGCGGGTGCTGATCAGGTAATCCTCAACGGCGTCCGCCAGGTCCACGGCCTTGGTCTTGCCGATGTTGATGCCGATAACGGGACGGTTCCGGCCGTAGGTCCGCTCCAGCCGGGTGCGGGCGGCCGCGACGCGCGGAGCCACGGTGGCAGCGCCGTCGTTATTGAAGCCCATGCGGTTAATGACGGCGCGGTCCTCCACGAGGCGGAAGAGCCGCGGCTTGGGGTTGCCCGGCTGCGCCCGGCCGGTCACGGTGCCCACTTCCACATGGCCAAAGCCCATGTTGGTCAGGGCCACAATGCCGGATCCTTCCTTGTCGAACCCGGCAGCCAACCCGAAGGGAGAGGGGAAATCCATGCCGAGGGCCCGGACCCGCAGATCGGGCGATGGCCGCATCAGCCGGCGCAGCAGCGGGCCGGCGGGCGTCGCCGCGGAAAGTTTGATCATGTCGAAGCCGATTCGGTGTGCCTTTTCCGGGTCCATGCCGGAGAAGACGGCACGGAAGAAGGCAGGGTAGACGCGCATGGTTTTAAGCTTGCCCTGCCACAGGCACCGCACCAAATCCGCTGCCGGTCGTGACCGGCCCGCCGCGCAGCGTGACGTCGGCGCCCGGGCCCCGGGACCGTTATTCTCGATGGATGGGCAGCTACACGGGCACGGACACCAGC
The DNA here is from genome assembly GCF_009192735.1 of Arthrobacter gandavensis. Lineage (GTDB taxonomy): Bacteria > Actinomycetota > Actinomycetes > Actinomycetales > Micrococcaceae > Arthrobacter_B > Arthrobacter_B citreus. The sequence continues at coordinate 319,485 of NZ_VTFU01000001.1, read as the reverse complement.
GGAACGCAGTGGAAACCGGACATCCTCGGCGACCGTTATCAGTGTTTGACCCTGGACCTCGGTGAAGACGACGAGGGCCCCGTGGTGGCCACGCTGGTGTCCTATACGCCCGAGCCGCCGCCTCCGCCCACCTTCTCCGGCAGGATGCGGCAGCTGCTGCACGGCCTGCGGGCCCCGGTGGACGCCGAGCCCGTTCACGCCGTCCTGTACATCCACGGCTGGAGCGACTATTTCTTCCAGACGGAGCTGGCGCACTTCTGGAGCGGGCTCGGCGTCACGTTCTATGCTCTGGACCTGCGCAAATACGGCCGAAGCCTGCTGCCGGGGCAGTCGGCCGGCTTCACGCTGGACCTGCAGGAGTACGACGCCGACATTGAGGCTGCGCTGGAGGCACTGACGGCGCATATCCGGGAGCACCGCGGCACCGACACCCCGGTGCGGATTTCCCTGATGGCCCATTCCACCGGCGGCTTGGTGGCATCCCTGTGGGCGCACCGGAACCCCGGCCGCATCGAAGCGCTGATCCTGAACAGTCCGTGGCTGGAACTCCGCGGCTCCTGGCTGGTGCGCAATGCCACCGCATCCCTGCTGGAGCCGCTGGCCCGGGTGCGGCCCAAGGCGAGGCTGAAAGTGCCCGAGCTCACCAACTACTGGCGCAGCATCAGCCGCGACGGCGACGGTGAATGGGACCTTGATCCGCAGCTGAGGCCGCCGTCCAGCTGGCCGATCAGGGCCGGCTGGATCAGGGCGGTGCTTGGCGGACATGCCCAGGTGGCCCGGGGACTGGACATCAAGGTCCCGATCCTGCTGCTGGCCTCGGCAACGTCCACGGTGGCCGTCACCTGGAATGAGTCAATGAAGACCTCGGACAGTGTGCTGGACGTGAATCTGATGGTGCAGCGCGGCCTGCTGCTGGGTCAACAGGTCACCGTGTGCCGCTTCGATCATGCCCTTCATGATGTCCTGCTGTCGGCCCGGCCCGTTCGGCGGAAGGTGTACGGCAGGCTCGAGCAGTGGGCGCAGGCCTTCATGCTCTAGGGAAGCCGGGGTGCGAAGCTAGGCCGGGGCGGCCTGGTCCACCGCTCCCCCATAGCGCCGGTCCCGCCGGGCGTAGATTTCCACGGCTTCCCACAGGGTGCGACGGTCAACGTCGGGCCACAGCGTGTCCATGAAGACCATCTCCGCATACGCGGACTGCCACAGCATGAAGTTGGACAGGCGCTGCTCGCCGGAAGTCCGCAGGAACAGGTCCACGTCCGGCAGGTCCGGTTCGTCGAGATACTTCTGGATGGTTTTCTCAGTGATGGATCCCGGGCGCAGCTTGCCCCGTGCGACGTCGGCGGCAATGGCGGACACAGCGTCCGTGATTTCGGCCCGTCCGCCATAGTTCACGCACATGTTCAGCGTGCACACCTTGTTGTCCCGGGTGGCCTCCTCGGCGATCTCCAACTCCTTCACCACCGACTGCCACAGCCGGGGACGGCGGCCGGACCAGCGGATGCGGACACCCCACTCGTTGAGCTGGTCGCGCTGGCGGCGCAGCACGTCCCGGCTGAAGCCCATCAGGAAGCGGACCTCCTCGGGAGACCGTTTCCAGTTCTCAGTGGAGAAGGCATACACGGAGACGTGCCGGATCCCCATCTCCACCGCGCCGGCCATGACATCCAGGAGAGCGGCTTCACCGGCCCGGTGGCCTTCCGTGCGCGGCAGTCCACGCTGGTTTGCCCAGCGTCCGTTGCCGTCCATGACAATGGCAACATGCTGCGGCACCAGCTCTGCGGGAACCGGCGGCGGCACTGCTCCGGACGGATGCGGTGCCGGACGCGACACCGGCCGGATGCCTGGGGAAGACGGCTTTGAACGCAAGCTTAGACACGCTCCACATGTTGAAGTGATTTGACGACCCGTTCCAGGTGCCATTGAAGGTAGCTGCCCACCAAACCGGCGGACTCCCGCCGGGGCTGCTGCCCGGCGTCGTCGGCGGTGGCCCAGTCCCCGGAGAGCAGGGCCGCAAGCAGGACCATGGTTTCCGGTGAGGGAGATGCCGCGCCCGGCGGCCGGCAGGAGGGGCATACGGCGCCGCCCAGGGCTGCGGAAAACGCCGAGTGCGGCCCCGGCGCGCCGCAGCGCGCGCAGATGGTGAAACTCGGTGCCCAACCGGCAGTCGCCAGGGCCCGCAGCAGGTAGGAATCCAGGATGAGCTCCGGGGCATGGGCGCCGCGGTTCAGGGCAGCCAGCGCCCCGATCACCAGGTGGTAGTGGGCGTTGGCCGACTCGCCGTCGACGTCGGTGAGCCGTTCAGCGGTTTCAGCGATCGCCGCCGCGGCAGTGTAGCGCGCATAGTCCGAAACGATCCCGTGCCCGTAGGCGCCCAGGGTTGTCGCCTGGGTCACGATGTCCAAGTTGCGGCCCGAGGACAGCTGCAGGTCCGCCACCATGAACGGCTCCAGCCGGGCACCGAACTTGCTCGATGTCCGGCGCACCCCCTTGGCCACGGCGCGCACCTGGCCGTGGCTGCGCGTCAACAGCACCAGGATGCGGTCCGCCTCACCCAGTTTGTGGGTGCGCAGGATGACGCCCTCGTCCCGATATGTCCGGGAAGCAAATGATTTTCCTGCCACTGTGCTATTTTCCCACGTCCGGACGAAAGTCGGCGCACCCGGGAACCGAGGGCTCCCGGGCGCGCCTGATGCTGCGGTGTTCCAGATTAGGCCCGGTCGCGGATGGCCCGGTTGACGGCGGAAATTACGGCCTTGAGGGCCGACATGGTGGTGTTGGAATCAATTCCGACACCCCAGAGCACCCGCTCCCCCACTGCCAGCTCCACGTATGCCGCCGCAGCGGCGTTTCCGCTGGCGGAGAGGGCATGCTCGGTGTAGTCCAGCAGGCGGACGTCGATGCCGTCCTCGCTGAGGATTTCCAGCAGGGCAGCGATGGGGCCGGTGCCGGTCGCCGTGCGCTTCTGCGCAATACCGCCGTTGAGCAGTGACGCCGTCAGCTTGAACGTGCCGTCTTCGGCGGTGTCGGCATTGACCGAGGACAGTGCGTAATGTCCCCACGGCTCGCCGCCGGATTCCGGAGTGTTCGGGAGGTATTCATCCTGGAAGACCTTCCACAGCTCGGCACCGGTGACTTCGCCGCCGGCGGTGTCGGTGCGGCGCTGGACGACGCCGGAGAATTCGATCTGCGCGCGGCGGGGCAGGTCCATGTTGTGCTCGTTCTTGAGCAGGTAGGCGACGCCGCCCTTGCCGGACTGGCTGTTGACCCGGATGACAGCCTCGTAGCTGCGGCCGATGTCCTTGGGGTCGATGGGCAGGTACGGAACAGCCCACGGAATGTCGTCCACGGTGGTTCCGGCAGCCGCGGCGTCCTTCTCCATGGACTCGAAGCCCTTCTTGATGGCGTCCTGGTGGGATCCGGAGAATGCGGTGAACACGAGGTCGCCGCCGTAGGGGGAACGCTCGGGAACGGGCAGCTGGTTGCAGTACTCGACTGTGCGGCGGACGTGGTCGATGTCCGAGAAGTCAATCTCGGGGTCAACGCCCTGGCTGAACATGTTCATGCCCAGCGTCACCAGGTCCACGTTGCCGGTCCGCTCCCCGTTGCCGAAGAGGCAGCCTTCGATGCGGTCCGCGCCGGCGAGGTACCCCAGCTCGGCCGCGGCCACGCCGGTGCCGCGGTCATTGTGCGGGTGCAGGGACAGGATGATGGAGTCACGGTTCGCGAGGTTGCGGTGCATCCACTCAATGGAGTCGGCGTACACATTGGGAGTGGCCATTTCCACGGTGGCCGGCAGGTTCAGGATCATCTGCCGGTCCGGGGATGCTTCGAGCACCTCGGCGACGGCGTTGGAGATGCGCAGGGCAAAGTCCAGTTCAGTGCCCGTGTAGGACTCGGGCGAGTACTCGTAGGTGACATCGACGCCGCGCAGCTGCTCTTCATACTTCCTGCACAGCCGGGCCCCCGAGAGGGCGATGTCCACAATGCCGTCCTGGTCGGTGTTGAAGACGACTTTGCGCTGCAGCACCGAGGTGGAGTTGTACAGGTGGACAATGGCGCGGTCCGCGCCCTCGAGTGACTCGTAGGTCCGCTCGATCAGGTGTTCACGGGACTGGGTGAGCACCTGGATGGTGACGTCGTCGGGGATCCGGTCGCCCTCAATGAGCTGGCGGACAAAATCGAAATCAAGCTGGGATGCGGACGGAAAACCGACCTCGATTTCCTTGTAGCCCATCTTCACCAGCAGGTCGAACATCTTGTGCTTGCGCTCGGGGCTCATGGGATCGATCAGGGCCTGGTTGCCGTCCCGCAGGTCCACCGCGCACCAGCGCGGAGCCTTGGTGATGAGCTTGTCGGGCCAGGTCCGGTCCGGGAGTTCAAAGCTGATCTGGTCCTGGAAGGGAACATACTTGGAGACTGGCATTCCCGAGGGCTGCTGTGCATTTCGCATGACTGCTGTGGCCTTTTCTATGAGTTCAGAAGAGCGGCCGGGCAACACAAACTCCGCAGCGAGGGGCGGCCTAGTTGGTTATGGCCCCGCCGCGGCAGCTAAGGAGAAGAAGCTCTGCGCGCACGTGACAACCCTAACAGCAGGCTGTGGGGCTACCCAATTGTTAATTCCCGAAAGCTGTTTGGCACGTAACCTGTGCTGCGGTCTGGCCGGTGAGCCCGCCCACGCCCCCGGCATCGGGCATGGTGTTGCCGGTGCGGAAGTCCTGTCCGATCTGCACGCTCACGCCGTTGACCAGGTTACTGGCCACCACCTGCACGGCAGGAACGCCCAGGGCGGCGGCAACCTGCTGCGCCATCTCCAGGTAGCCGACGCCGTGGAAAATCTGCGTGGCCGGGCTGGGATCGTTGGTCTGTCCGGCTGCTGCCGCCAGGGCATACCCCTCCGAGAGCAGGTGTGCGGCAATGGCCTCATCCCGGGATCCGGCGCCGGGGTCAGCGGTGCTGCCGGTGGCGTCAAGGATGGTGACGGGAATGGTGGCCGGATCGAAGAACGGGACTTCCTCGGCCGGGAGCGATTCGGTGCCGTCAGCCGGTGCGGTGGTTTCCGGTGCCGGTTCAGGGGCAGGCTCGGTGATGTCCCGGTCCTCGACCAGGGCGTTGAAAAGCGGTTCGGCCGCAGTTTCGTCCAGCACCAGCCGGTTGTTGTCGTACTCGTAGGGCACTACCGGAGCCGTGACAAAGGCCACGCGGCTCAGGTCCACGTCCTTCAGCCGACCGGCAAGGGCGATTAGCGACGTCGGGCTGGTCAGTTCCTCGTCCACCGTCAGGTTCCGGGTGACCGTCTCGGCGATGGAGTACAGCTTGGGCAGGTTGCTGAGTGTGCCCTCGTCCTGGACCTTGCGGACCATGGAGGCCATGAAGCTTTGCTGGGCGCGGATGCGGCCCTCGTCGCCGCCGTTGCCGAAACCGTGGCGGGTGCGCAGGAAGGCGAGGGCCTGTTCGCCCTGCACGCTGCTGACTCCGGCCGGAAGGCTCAGTCCGGACAGCTCATCCTCCACCGGCTGGTTGACGCAGACATCGACGCCGCCCAGGGTGTTGGACAGTTCCTTCACGGCATCAAAGTCGGCCATCATAAAGTGGTCAATGCTCAGTCCGGTCAGCTGGTTGATCGCGGCCACCGTGCAGCCCGGCCCGCCGTTGCCCAGGGCGCCGTTGAGCTGGCCAAGGTCCATCCCGGGGTAGGTGTTGCCGGTTTCAGGGTCGGTGCAAGCCGGCAGCGGCACCAGAAGGTCCCGGGGGAAACTGACCACGGTCACGTGGGAGCGGTCCGCCGACATGTTCGCCAGCATCATCACGTCCGAGTTGTTGCTTTCCTGGCCCTCGCGGTTGTCGGTGCCGAGGATCAGGATCTGCAGCGGATCCGTATTGGTGTCCACCGGAGGGGCCGGCTCGCGGCTGGAGCCTAGGTTCAGCGGCTTGGTGTCAAGGTTGTTCTGCAGGCGGAGCACCTGCACGCCCACGAAGACCAGCCCTGAGACCAGTGTCAGGGACAGGATCACGGCCACAAGCCGCAGCACCGGGTGCGCGCCGCCCCCATTGCCCAGATGCCGTCCGCCGGGGTGCTGCGCGCGGGGCGCTCCGGAAGCTGAGTTTCCGGAGGGACCGGCACCCGTTACGGCACGGCGAGATGACATGGGCCGGTCCCCTTCAATGATTCGTGTTCTGATTCGTGCTCACCAATAGTGATTGAAGCGCACGTGGATGATCAAAGTGTACGCGGCGTCCCTGAAAAGAAAATTCAGGGTACGCCTGTTCAGGCCTGTTTAGAAGCCCAGTTTCACCAGCTGCTTGGGATCGCGCTGCCAGTCCTTGGCAATCTTGACGTGCAGGTCAAGGTAGATGCGGGTACCCAGCAGCGCTTCGATGGCAAGCCGAGCGTTGGTGCCCACTTCGCGCAGCCGTGCGCCGCCCTTGCCGATGATGATGGCCTTCTGCGAGGACCGCTCCACGTACAGGTTGACCCGGATATCCAGGAGCGGATTGTCCTCGGAGCGTCCTTCACGGGGAACAATCTCGTCCACCACCACGGCCAGCGAGTGGGGAAGCTCATCGCGGACACCCTCGAGCGCGGCTTCACGGATCAGTTCGGCCACCATGACGGCTTCCGGTTCATCCGTCAGCTCACCGTCCGGGTAGAGGGGCGGTGACGAGGGCATGTAGCTGGAGAGGACCTCTGCGACGGTGTCCACCTGGAACCCGTCCGCTGCCGAGACCGGCACAATGTCGGCCCATCCCGCTTCACCCATAACCTCTGTGCCCAGGGCGGTCACGGCCATCAGCTGCTTTGCCAGGGCGGCACGGTCCACCAGGTCGGTCTTGGTGACCAGCGCCACCACCGGCTTTTTCTTCAGTGCGGCGAGCTGCTTGGCGATGTAGCGGTCACCGGGCCCTACGGCCTCATTGGCGGGAAGGCAGAACCCGATGGCATCCACCTCGGCGAGCGTGTCAGCCACCAGGTCGTTCAGCCGCTTACCGAGCAACGTCCGCGGTCGGTGCAGTCCCGGAGTGTCCACGAGGATCAGCTGGGAGTCCTCGCGGTGCACGATGCCGCGGATCGTGTGCCGCGTGGTCTGCGGCTTGGAGGAGGTGATGGCCACCTTCTGGCCAACCAAGGCGTTGGTCAGGGTGGATTTGCCGGCGTTTGGCCGGCCCACCAGCGATACAAAGCCGGCGCGGAACTGTGAGTCAGTCATTACGGGGTACCAATTCTGTTGAGTGGACGCGGGATGCTTCCCTGCCGTCGTCGTTCTTTTCGTCTGTTTCATCCGCACGCTGCTGTTTCCAGGCGATGATATGGGACACCCGGTTGCGGCGTCCCTCGAGGCGTTCGGCGTGAAGCACGACGCCGTCAACCACCACTTCGCTGCCGACAATCGGCACGCGGCCCAGGGCCTTGGCCAGCAGCCCGCCCACGGTGTCCACCTCGTCGTCTTCGAGGTCGACGTCGAAGAGCTCGCCGAGGTCATCGATGCCGGCGCGGGAGCTGATGCGGTAGCGTCCTCCGCCAAGGTTTTCGATTTCGGGACGCTCTGAGTCGTATTCGTCCACGATCTCGCCGACGATTTCCTCGATCAGGTCCTCCAGCGTGACCAGTCCGGCGGTTCCGCCATACTCATCGATCACGATCGCAACGTGGGTGGATTCGCGCTGTAGTTCCTGCAGCAGTTCGCTGACCGCTTTGGATTCGGGAACATAGCGGACGCCGCGCGCGAACTCCTCCACCCGGCGAACCGTGGCCTCGCCGGGGTTGGAGTGCATCTGCGCGGCCACGTCCTTGAGGTACAGGATGCCCACGATCTGGTCCGCGCTGTCCTCGATCACCGGAACGCGGGAGTAACCCGAGCGCAGGAACAGGGACATGGCCTGGCGAAGGTTGGACCCGGAGTCAATGCAGACCATGTCCGTCCGGGGCACCATCACGGAACGGACCTTGGTGTCGCCCAGTTCGAACACTGAGTGGATGAGCTCCGCTTCCGTGTTTTCGATCATGTCCGCCTCGGACGCGCGGTCCAGGAGTTCACGGAATTCCTCCTCCGTGAAGAACGCGGCGTCCGGGCCCTGCGTCCCGGGCGCGACGGCGGTGCCCAGCCGAACGAGCCAGCCGGGAACCGGGCCGAGCACCACACGGAGGAACCGCACCATGCCGGCGGTCAGGACGACGACGCCGGTCACGTGCTTGCGGCCGATCTGCCGCGGGGATACCCCCACCAGGACAAAACCGATGCCGGCCATCACCACGGTGGCCAGCAGCCCGGCCAGCCAAATGTTGTCCAGGAGCATCTGGAACAGGGTGGCCACGGAAACGGCTGTGGCCATCTCGAACCAAACCCGCCAAAAGCGCAGGGCGTGCATGTGGGCGACCGGGTGCTGCAGGATTTTGCGCAGCGGTTTGCCGGCCTTTCCATGCAGCAGCGCCTCAGCCTCATGCCGGGGCAGGTAACCGTACGCGGATTCGGCGGCTGTGAGCAGTCCGGCCAGGACCATGAACGCCACGGCCATGAAAATCAGCAGGGCTACGCTCAACTGCGCGTCTCCTTCGGGGCGTCCCGGCCCAGGTAGGAGGACAGGAGCTGACGCTGCAGCCCGAACATTTCCTGTTCTTCTTCGGGTTCCGCGTGGTCATAACCGAGCAGGTGCAGCACGCCGTGCGTCGTCAGCAGCAGCAGTTCCTCCTGCATGCTGTGGCCTGCGGTGTCGGCCTGATCGGCGGCAACCTGCGGACACAGCACAATATCGCCGAGCACTCCCGCCGGTGTGACGCGTCCCGGGACGCCGGGCCGCAGTTCGTCCATCGGGAAGGACAGCACGTCGGTTGCTCCGGGGATGTCCATCCACTCGATGTGCAGCTTCTCCATGGCTTCCTCGTCCACCAGGATGATGGACAGTTCAGCTTCCGGATGCACGTACAGGTTCTCCAGCAGGTACCGGCCCAGACGGGACAGTTCCTCTTCGTCCACGACCACCGTGGACTCGTTATTGACCTCGATGCTCATTTCGCTGTCCCCCGCCCGGCGGCGGAGCGCCCGTTGCCGGCAGCGGCGCTGCGCTTGGACTCGTCCCACTCGCTGTACGCCGTCACGATGCTGCTGACCAGCGAGTGCCGGACCACGTCCGTTGCCTGAAGCTCCGAGAAGGACACGTCGTCAATGTCACCGAGGATGTCGTGGACAATGCGCAGGCCGGAGGCCGTCCCGCCGGGCAGGTCCACCTGGGTGACGTCACCGGTCACCACCATCTTGGAGCCGAAGCCCAGCCGCGTCAGGAACATCTTCATCTGCTCGGGCGTGGTGTTCTGCGCTTCGTCCAGGATGATGAATGCGTCATTGAGCGTGCGTCCGCGCATGTACGCCAGCGGAGCAACCTCAATGGTTCCCGCCGCCATCAGGCGGGGGATCGAATCCGGGTCCATCATGTCGTGCAGCGCGTCGTACAGCGGCCGCAGATAGGGATCGATCTTGTCGCTGAGCGTTCCGGGGAGGAAGCCGAGGCGTTCGCCGGCTTCGACCGCGGGACGCGTCAGGATGATCCGGCTGACTTCCTTCTGCTGAAGCGCCTGGACGGCCTTCGCCATGGCGAGGTACGTCTTTCCGGTGCCGGCCGGTCCGATGCCGAACACGATGGTGTTCTTGTCGATTGCGTCGACATAGTTCTTCTGGTTCAGCGTTTTGGGCCGGATGGTGCGTCCCCGGGTGGAAAGGATGTTCTGCGTGAGGACTTCGGCCGGGCGCTGCGCGGTCTGGTCCCGAAGCATGGTGATGAGCTGTTCCAGCAGCTGCGGGGTCACCTTGGTCTGGCTGCGCGCCAGGATCCGGACCTCTGTCACCAGCCTGTGGGTAAGTTCCACCACGGGCGCCGGACCGGAGATCGAAAGCTCGTTGCCCCGCACGTGCAGGTTGGCTTCCGGATAAGCGGCCTCAATGATTTTGAGTGCCTCGTCGTTGGCACCCAGTGACTGGACCATGTGTTCTGTGGAATCAAAGACAATGGTCTGCTGATCCAGCCCGATGGTGCCAATTCCTGAGGATTCAGTCATATATTCGGCCTTCCCAGGCCTTTCATCGCCCCTTTGGACAGTCTGTTGGTGGTGTGCTGCCTTCAGCGTTAACAAAGACACTTCAATATTACTTGATGCCTTCGCGCCCGTCTGCTTCCATTTTCCGCTGATTCGAACGCCGCCGGCGGTGCCGCTCCCGTGCGAGGGTCTCAATCGGGTCTCAGTCCGGTAGCAGGATGGTCAAGACCGCGGATCGGGCGTTTGGCGTATGCCAAGCTGGAAAGCGACCAATAGCGAAAGGAGGACGGAATGGGCACTGCGCGCCGACAGTTTTGGCTGCGGAGCCGCCGGGGAAGCCTGGGGCTCCTGGCCGCCTCCTCGCTCCTCCTCAGCGGGTGCGGAGTTGTGGCATCAACTCCCACCACATCCATGCCCATCTCGTTCGGCGATGCCGCGGGCAGCACCATTTCCTCCCCCTTGACCGCCACTCCCCCTTCCGAGGGACAGCCGGCCCCGGGACGGATTCCGGTGTACTGGCTGGGCCTCAACGGCTCCGATGTGCACCTGTACCGGGAATTCCAGCCGGCGGAAAAGGACGGCGATCCGATCGGCGCCGCCGTGCTCGCCATGACGGAGGGCACGCCGTCGGACCCGGACTACTTCAATCCATGGAAGAAGGCCGGCAGCGTCAGCGCGTCGATCTCCGGCAAGAACGTGATCACCGTGGATATTTCCGAGGATGCGTTTGGCACCTCCATGGACGCGGGAATGGCGCACCGCGCCGTTCAGCAGCTCGTGTACACGGCCACCGCGGCGGCTTCGAACGCCGGGCTGACCACGGTTGGCCACCAATCCTCAGTGGTGCTGCTGGTGAACGGCAAAGCCGGCTACACCGCCTTCGGCCACGAAGTGCTGGAAGGCCCCCTGAGGCGGGACGCGGCACTGATGGCGCCCATCTGGATCATTGATCCGCAGGAGGGATCCGGCTCGCAGTCTTCGCTTACCGTCCAAGGGACGGCGGCGCCCGAAGGCGGGCAACTCTCCTGGCGGGTGGAACCCATTGTGGACGGACGTCCCGCCGAGGAAGCCGTCGCCAGCGGATACGCCGATCTTGAGGCCTCCACCGGCGGCCCGTCGCTCTTCAACTTCACCGTGGAACTGGCCCCGGGTGAGTACAACGTGAGTGTCTTCCACGGCGCCGAGCGCGCCAACGAGGATTCCAAGCGGATAAGCATCAGTTCAGCGGCTCAGTAGCCCTCTGGCCGGCCCGCCGGCGCCCAGTTCCGAGGCACCGGCACGCCAATCTGCCCTAACAGCTGCTCAGCATCCGCTACCAGCGGCCCAGCACCAGGTTCAGTCCGGCCAGCGCGGCCGGACCCGCGGTTGAGGACCGCATGACGTGCGGTCCCAGACGAACCGCCACCGCCCCGCCGGCACGCAGCAGCTCCACTTCCGCGGCACTGATTCCGCCCTCGGGGCCCACAACCACTGCAATGCTCAGGGGCCGCTCTCCCGCGCGCCCCCGCACTTCCGCAACGGCGGGAGCCAAGGCGCCGTCGGCCTCTTCATGCAGCACCAGCACGAGGTCAACACCTGCGAGCCGGCGCGCCAGCGATTTTGACTCCACCATCTCTTCGACCGTGGGGATGGCGGAACGGCGGGACTGTTTGGCGGCGGCGGTGACGATCCCCTGCCACTTCGCCTGTCCCTTCGCTGCCTTGTCCGCGCGCCAGCGGACAATGCTGCGTTCGGACTGCCACGGAATGACCCGGTCCACTCCAAGTTCGGTGGCCGCTTCGATGGCCTGCTCGTCGCGCCCGCCTTTGGCCAGCGCCTGGACCAGGATCAGTGTTTCAACTGCTGCATCCTCTTCGGTCACGGACTCGACGCTGACTTCCAGCCGGGAAGGTGAGGCCGAGGACACTGTTCCCGATAGCCGCCGTCCGGCGCCGTCGACAATGTCCACCGGCTCTCCCGGGACGAGCCGTTTCACGGCAACGGCGTGGTGGGCCTCGGGGCCCTCGACAACAACCACGGATCCGGGCACGGCGGCGCGCACCGCGCCCGGATCACCGAAGAAGATGGGGTTGGTCATGTCCTAGAGGTTGCCCAGGCGGTCCCGCAGCCGTGCAAAGACGCCGGTCCCGCTGCTGGCCAGGCGGCCTTCGGCGTATTCCTCGCCGCGCAGCTGCGCCAGCTTGCGCAGCAGTTCCTCCTGCTCCGCATCCAGCTTCTGCGGGGTTTCCACGTGCAGGTGGACCAGCAGGTCTCCCCGGCCGTAACCGCGCAGGTGGGTAACGCCGAGTCCCTTGAGCGTGGTGATCTCCCCCGACTGGGTGCCCGCCTTGACCGTGATTTCGCGGTCGCCGTCGAACGTCTCGAAGTTGATCGAGGAGCCCAGCGCGGCGGCGGTCATGGGGACCGTCAAAGTGGCGTGCAGGTCATCGCCTTCACGCACGAACGTGGGATCGGCGTTGACCCGGATTTCCACGTACAGGTCGCCCTGCGGTCCGCCTGCGGTGCCGGCCTCGCCCTGTCCGCCCAGCTGGATCCGCGTACCGGTGGCAACACCTGCGGGAATCTTGATGTTCAGCGAACGGCGGGAACGGACGCGGCCTTCGCCGGCGCACTCGTGGCAGGGATCCGGAATGACCGAGCCGAAGCCCTGGCAGGATCCGCACGGGGCGCTGGTCATGACCTGGCCCAGGATGGAGCGGACGGCGCGCTGCACCTGGCCGGTGCCGTGGCAAATGTCGCAGGTGCGGGGTGACGTGCCGGGCTGGCAGCAGCTGCCGTCGCACGTCGGGCAGGTGACGGCGGTGTCCACCTCGATCTTCTTGTTGGTGCCGAAGACGGCGTCCTTGAGGTCGATCCGGACATTGATCAGGGCATCCTGGCCGCGGCGCGTGCGCGATGCCGGGCCCCGGCCGCCGCCCCCGCCCGCTCCGCCGAAGAACGTGTCGAAAATGTCCTGGAAGCCAAAGCCCTGGCCGCCGAAGCCGGCACCGCCGCCAAAGCCGTTGTCATTGCCGTTTTCGTTGCCGGTGGTGTCATAGATCCGGCGCTTCTGCGGGTCAGCCAGCACTTCGTAGGCGTGGGTGACGGCCTTGAACTCGTCCTGCGCTCCCGGAGCGGAGTTGACGTCCGGGTGAAGCTTGCGGGCAAGCTTCCGGTACGCCTTCTTGATTTCTTCGCCCGTGGCGTCGCGTCCGACACCCAGGACCTGGTAGTGATCGCTCACTCGTGCACATCGCTTCCTGTAATTTGCAGTATCCGCTGCTGCGGCATCTCCGCTTCGAAGACTTCCGCTGGTTCCGGCCCGCCGTCAGGCGGGCCGGAACCAGCGACTGCTGCTGTATTCTCTAACGTTTTATTAGTTGTTTAGTATCCGGGACAGATACCGGGCCACGGCACGGACAGTTGCCATGGTGTTGGGGTAGTCCATGCGGGTTGGTCCCAGCACGCCCACCTTCGCCGAAGCGTCGGGACCGTAACCGGTGGCCACAACTGAAGCTTCCGACAGGGACCCGTGCGGGTTCTCCCGGCCGATCCGGACCGAGACGCCCCGGGCATCCTGCTCCATTTCAGACAACAAACGAAGCATGACCACTTGTTCCTCGAGCGCTTCGAGGATCGGGCCGATTGTCAGGGGAAAGTCTACGGTGGACCGGGCGAGGTTGGCGGTTCCCGCCATCACCATCCGGTCTTCGCGGTTGATCCCGGCCAGCTGTTCCAGGCACCTGGCCAGTGCGCTGGCATTACGGCGCTTGGGAGCCGGCACCGTCGCCAGGCATTCGGCCAGCTGTCCGGTGATCCGGGTCAGCGGGGTTCCGCTCAGTGCGCCGAGGAAATGCTGGCGCAGGTCCAGCAGGTCCGGTTCCGCCACTTGGTCCGGCATCGTGATGACGCGCTGCTCCACCCTGCCGGTGGTTGAAATCAGCACCACGAGCACCTGTGCCGGAGCCAGCAGGACAAATTCAATGTGACGCACCCGCGCATTGCCCAGGTGCGGATACTGCACCACGGCAACCTGGTTGGTCAGCTGTGAAAGCAGCCGGACCGTACGCTCCATGACGTCGTCGAGGTCTCCGGCGCCTTCGAGCAGGGTTTGGATTGCCTTCCGCTCGGCCGCCGACAGCGGCTTCACATCGGAAATCTGGTCCACGAACAAGCGGTAACCCTTGTCCGTGGGGACGCGTCCCGCCGAAGTGTGGGGTGCGACGATCAGCCCCTCTTCTTCCAGGGCTGCCATGTCGTTGCGGATGGTCGCACTGGACACTCCGAGCTGGTGCCGCTCAACCAGTGCCTTGGAGCCAACCGGCTCCCGCGAATGGACGTAGTCTTCAACAATGGCCCGGAGCACCTCGAGTCTGCGTGGTTCACTCATGGTTTTCCCTCCCTCGCTGATACCGCCTATGCTCCATGCCGGCCGGTGCATGACCGTTAGCACTCACCATGCCTAAGTGCTAAGTCTAGTACGGATCGGGGTCGTTGCTAGCATTGAGTGGCCCGTGCCGCGCAGTGCCGGACGTGCATTAGCCGGCTGCACCGGAACCAACCAAAGCGAGGAATCACCCGTGTCCAACTTTTTGTGGGGGCCGCAGGACATCAGTGCTCCGGCCCGGAAAAAACTGCCCAAAGTCGGGGCGGAGGCGGGCCTGGTTCTCGAGGATGTGCAGAGCGGGTGGGTGGGCGCGGTGGTCCGGGTGGAGAAGTCCGGCGGACTGCACCTGATGGTGCTCGAGGATCGGCGCGGAAAGACCAAGTCCTTTGAACTGGGCTTCGGCTTCCTGCTGGACGGCGAGCCGGTGGAGGTGGTTCCCGCGGTGAAGGCGCAGGCGCCAGCATCCCGGCGGACGGCCTCCGGCTCCCTCCGGGTGGAGAACGCCCGCGCGCGCACCGCGAGGGCCAGCCGGATTTGGGTGGAAGGCAAGCACGACGCCGAACTCGTGGAGAAGGTGTGGGGTGATGACCTGCGGGTGGAGGGAATCGTCGTCGAGCCCCTGCACGGCGTGGATGACCTGTATGCCGCCGTCCGCGACTTCAATCCCGGACCCGAACGCCGGCTGGGCATCCTGGTGGACCATCTGGTGACCGGTTCCAAGGAATCCCGGATTGCCGCCGAGGCCATGAAGCACCCCGGCGCGCGCGGAAATGTGCTGATTGTGGGGCATCCGTATGTCGACGTCTGGCAGGCCATTAAGCCGCAGACCATCGGCCTGGCCGCCTGGCCCGTGGTTCCCCGGCATGAGGACTGGAAGACGGGCATCCTCAAGGGCCTTGGCTGGCCCCACCGCGACCACGCCGACGTGGCCATGGGCTGGAAGAAGCTGCTCGGAAGCGTCAACTCCTATGCCGATCTTGAGCCGTCGCTGCTGGGCCGCGTGGAGGAAGTCATCGACTTCCTGACCGTTCCCTAGCGACCCGCGAACCGCGCCGTGTACCGGGAAGGGGCCCGGTTGCCAGTAATCTAGATGAACAAACAGAGCAGCAACCCACCTGACCCGATCCGATCCGCACAGTCTCACGGCACCTCGAGTCCCAGTACGAACCCACAAGGCATAGACCCGGGCGTCCAGAGTCACAAAGGAAACAGCAGTGTCGAACATCCGTCAGAACAGCCCCCATCCCGACGACAGGGGTCCCGGCGCCCGTCCCGCCTACCAGGGAGCACCGGCAAATGCGCTGCCCCTGACCGCTTCAGAGGACCGGCAGTGGGCAACAATGGCTCATTTCGGCGGTATTTTGGGCTTCATTCCCTCCATGATCATCTTTCTGGTCTTCCGCGACCGCGGCCCCTTCACCGCTCAGGAATCGAAGGAAGCGCTGAATTTCACGCTGCCTCCCACCATCATTGCCCTGGTGGCATGGCTGCTGTCCTTCATTCCCGGGATCGGCTGGGTCTTCGCCATCCTGAACGCCCTGCTGTGGGTTGCCATTGCTGTTTCCTCAGTGGTCGCCGGCATTGAGGTCAACCGGGGCCGGCCGTACCGGTACCGGCTGAACATGCGCCGCATCCAGTAGCCTCCACAGACGCAAAAAGGACCCCGGGCCGGCAATGCTGCCGCCCCGGGGTCCTTGCTTTGTTTGCTGTGTCTAGTCCGGCAGGAGGCGGCGCACGACGGCGTCAGCGAGCAGCCGGCCCTTGGTCGTGAGCAGCACGCGGCCGCTGATCGCAGCCTTCGGATCCACCAGTCCGTCAGCCATCAGCCCGGCCACCGCGAGCCGGCCGGAGTCCTTCAGCCGTGACAGTTCCAGCCCTTCGGCCAGCCGGGTGCGCAGCATGATGTCTTCCACGTACCGGGTTTCGGCGTCGAGCGTCTCACGGCCAACCGCCGGAGATTCTCCGGCAGCGAGCCGCTGCGCATAGGCGGTGGGGTGCTTGGCGTTCCACCAGCGCACGCCGCCGGCGTGGGAATGGGCGCCGGGCCCGATGCCCCACCAGTCGTCGCTGCGCCAGTAGGCCAGGTTGTGCCGGCACTGGTCGGCCGGCGTCCGGGACCAGTTGCTCACTTCGTACCAGGACAGCCCGGCAGCCGTCATCATTTCGTCGGCCATGAGGTATTTGTCCGCGTGGTCGTCGTCGTCGATCGGCGGCACTTCGCCGCGCCGCATCCGGGCAGCCAGCTTCGTGCCGTCCTCGATGATCAGCGCATAGGCCGAGATGTGGTCCGGCTCGTAGCTCAGGGCCTCCTTGACGGAGACTTCCCAGTCCGCCAGGGACTCCCCCGGCGTTCCGTAGATCAGGTCAACGCTTACCTTCAAACCGGCGTCACGCGCCCATTTCACTGCTTCGGGAACGCGCGACGGCGTGTGCGTGCGGTCCAGGACCGCCAGCACGTGCGGAACCGCGGACTGCATGCCGAAGGAAACGCGGGTGAATCCTGCGTCAGCGAGCAGCTGCAGGGACTGCGGCGTTACTGAATCGGGGTTGGCCTCGGTGGTGACCTCGGCTCCCGGTTCCAGGCCCCACGCGTCCACAGCGGTTTTCAGGATGCCGGCGAGGTCCTCCGCGGGCAGCAGGGTGGGGGTGCCGCCGCCGAAGAAGACGGTTCCCATCGTCCGGTCCGGCATTCCCGAGGCCTTCATGGCGCGGGCGGCGAAGCGTACTTCCTGCTGCGCGGTGCCGCCGTAGGCCGCCTGCGATGCGCCGCCGCCGAGTTCGGTGGCGGTGTAGGTGTTGAAGTCGCAGTACCCGCAGCGGACGGAGCAGAACGGAATGTGGACATAGAGTCCGAAATTCCGGTTCCGGGCTCCCTCCGCTGCCTGGGCGGGCAGCAGCCCGTCCGCGGGTGCCGGATCCCCGAGGGGCAGTGCGCTGGGTGTCACTTCTTGGCTTTGTCCTTGGAATCGTCGGAGGAAAGCGCGGCAACGAATGCTTCCTGGGGAACCTCGACGCGGCCCACCATCTTCATGCGCTTCTTGCCTTCCTTCTGCTTTTCGAGCAGCTTGCGCTTACGGCTGATGTCGCCGCCGTAGCACTTGGCCAGCACGTCCTTGCGGATGGCGCGGATGGATTCGCGGGCGATGATCCGGGAGCCGATGGCCGCCTGGATGGGGACTTCGAACTGCTGGCGCGGAATGAGCTCACGCAGCTTGCCGGTCATCATCACGCCGTAGGAGTATGCCTTGTCCTTATGAGTGATGGAGCTGAACGCGTCCACCTGTTCACCCTGGAGCAGGATGTCCACCTTGACCAGGTCGGCGACCTGTTCGCCGTCGGCCTTCCAGTCCAGCGATGCGTAGCCGCGGGTCTTGGACTTGAGGATGTCGAAGAAGTCGAAGACGATCTCGGCCAGCGGCAGGCGGTACCGGATTTCCACCCGGTCCTCGGAGAGGTAGTCCATGCCGCCCAGGACGCCGCGGCGGGCCTGGCACAGCTCCATGATGGCACCGACAAATTCGTTGGGCGCCAGGATCGTGGCCGAGACCATCGGTTCGCGGACTTCTTTGATCTTGCCTTCGGGGTATTCGCTGGGGTTGGTCACGGTGACCACCTTCTTGTCTTCCAGCGTCACCTCGTACTCCACGTTGGGCGCAGTGGAAATCAGGTCCAGGTTGTACTCGCGCTCGAGCCGTTCACGGGTGATTTCCAGGTGCAGCAGGCCCAGGAAGCCCACGCGGAAGCCGAAGCCCAGCGCCGCTGACGTCTCCGGTTCGTACACCAGGGCCGCATCGTTGAGCATCAGCTTTTCCAAGGCGTCACGAAGCACGGGATAGTCGGCGCCGTCGATGGGGTACAGCCCGGAGAACACCATGGGCTTGGGGTCGGCGTAGCCGGGCAGGGATTCGGATGCCGGCTTGGCGAGGTTGGTGACGGTGTCGCCAACCTTGGACAGGCGCACATCCTTCACGCCGGTGATGAGGTAACCCACCTCACCGACGCCCAGGCCCTTGGAGGGGGTCGGTTCCGGGGAGCTGACGCCGATTTCCAGGAGTTCGTGGCTGGCCCGGGTGGACATCATCTGGATGCGTTCCCGGGGCGAGAGCTTGCCGTCCACCACGCGGACATAGGTGACGACGCCGCGGTAGGTGTCATAGACCGAGTCGAAGATCATGGCGCGGGCGGGAGCATTCGGGTCGCCCACCGGTGCCGGAATCTCGCGGACAATCTGGTCCAGCAGTGCTTCAACGCCAACGCCGGTCTTGCCGGAGACCCGCAGCACGTCTGCGGGGTCGCCGCCGATCAGCTTCGCCAGCTCCTCGGCGTACTTCTCCGGCTGCGCTGCCGGGAGGTCGATCTTATTCAGGACCGGGATGATGGTGAGGTCGTTTTCCATCGCCAGGTACAGGTTCGCCAGCGTCTGTGCCTCGATGCCCTGGGCGGCATCCACCAGCAGCACTGCGCCTTCGCAGGCAGCCAGGGAGCGGGAAACCTCATAGGTGAAGTCCACGTGGCCCGGGGTGTCGATCATGTTCAGGGCGTAGGCCTCGCCGTCGAGCTCCCACGGCATCCGCACGGCCTGCGACTTAATGGTGATGCCGCGCTCACGCTCAATGTCCATGCGGTCCAGGTACTGGGCCTTCATGTTCCGGTGCTCAACAACTCCGGTGGACTGAAGCATGCGGTCGGCCAGGGTGGACTTGCCGTGGTCGATGTGGGCGATGATGCAGAAATTTCTGATGATCGCCGGATCCGTCGCGGCAGGCACCGGTGAGAAGCGGGCCATAGGTGACACTGTGGCGGTTCCTTTACTGTTCACAGGACTTCACGGCGGCCGCGGGCACAAGCCGCGCGCCGGAACCGGTCTAAGCGCGGTTCGTCGGTTTTTCCTGGTGGTTTAACTGCTGAATTAACAGTCTCCCACGTTTGACCGCCCGCGCTGGAACCGCGGAACGTAATAGCGTGGGGTCATGTCCTTCTCCAGCCGCTCCCTGCTGTCCCTTGCCCGCACCGCCCTTCGACTGCTCTCAGGCTCGGGGGCCGGCCCGGGTTCATCAGCTTCACCCCGCACTCCCACCCGTAAATCTTCCCCGAGGCCCGGGCGAACGGGATCAACGCCGCAATACCGGACTTCGACACCGGGCAAGCCAGCACCGGGGCGGAAGGCATCGCCCGCGTCGCCGTCCGACAAGAAAGCCCCGTCGCCCGGCAACGCGGCGTCGTCCAGAAACGCGTCGTCCGGCAATATGGCGTCGTCCAGCAACGCGTCGTCCTATCCCGGAGATTATCGGGGCAAAGTCACTCCGCGTTACGCTCCGTCCCCCGATGGCTCCCCCGATCCGGGCGAAGTTGTGTGGGCCTGGGTTCCCTACGAGGACGATTACTCGCAGGGCAAGGACCGGCCGGTGCTGTTGATCGGCAGCAGCGGAAAGCGCCTTCTGGCCCTGATGATGACCACACGGGACCGGAACAACGGCCGCGAATCCGACCCCGATTACGTGGATGTGGGCACCGGTTCCTGGGACGCGCAGGGCAGAGCGAGCGAAGTAAAGGTTGACCGCGTGCTCCAGCTGGACCCCGCGTCCATCCGCCGGCAGGGATCGGTGCTGTCCGCCGCTGCGTTCCAGCGCGTGGCCCAGCGCTTTTCTGCCCGGAACTGAGAACCGGCACCCCGGCTGCCGTGACGGCGCTCCTCAGGAAAGCCACGCCGTCGGCCCCAGAACCCAGCCAATGGGCCTTCGGGCCCAAGTTCTGCTAACATTTATTGCTGTGTGTCCGCGCAGGTCGACGGGCACTTCAGTTCAGGCGCCATTACGGTATCCCCACGCCGCTCAGTCAATGTCTGGGCTGAAATTCCCTCACCGACCAAGTCCGCAATACAAAGAGAGTTTATATACGTGGCCAATATTAAGTCCCAGAAGAAGCGCATCCTCACCAACGAGAAGGCGCGCATGCGTAACAACTCGGTGAAGTCCGAGCTGAAGACCGCAATCCGCTCCGTTGACGTTGCCCTCAAGGCCAACGACAAGGATGCAGCAGTCGCAGCGGTGGCCAGTGCCAGCCGCAAGCTGGACAAGGCCGTCAGCAAGGGTGTCATCCACAAGAACAACGCCGCAAACCGCAAGTCGGCCATCTCCAAGAAGGTCCGCGCGCTCTAAGCAGTTGTTTTTGCTTTAGTCTTATCGGTCCGGCCGGTCCCTTCGGGGGCCGGCCGGATTGCTTTAAGGGGTTGGTTACAGGCCTTCCCACCCGATTAGTACCTTCGTTTAGCGGCCAGCCGCGGCAAGGGAGATGACCGTCACGGCGTGCTCCACGGCGTACACCGGGTCCCGGCCTGCGCCCTTGACCTGAGCGTCTGCCTCGGCGAGCACCTGCACGGCCTTGATCAGCGATTCCTGGGACCAGTGCTGGGCATCGCGACGGGCTTGGTCCACCTGCCACGGGGCCATGCCCAGTTCCTTCGCCATCGAAGCCGAGGAACCGCGCAGATTGGCAACCTTGGCCACGGCCCGCACCTTCATGGCCAGCGCGCCAACCAGCGGCACCGGGTCGACGCCGGTGTCCAGGGCGTGGCGCAGCATGGACAGCGCCTGTCCGCCGCGTCCGGCCAGTGCCGCATCGGCAACCTTGAAGGCGGTGGCTTCCACCCGCCCGCCGTAGTACTTCTCGACGAGCTCTTCGCTGATCTCTCCCGTGGCATCGTTGATCAGCTGCCGGCAGGCCGCTGCAAGGTCAGCCAGTTTGGATCCGACTGCAGCCACAAGCGACCGTGCGGCCGAGGGGTCAATCCTCCGGCGGGCTGCTTTGAATTCCTGCGCGACGAAGTCCAGCTTTTCGGCGTCCTTCTTGAACGGCTGGCACTCCACCACGGGGGCACCGGTTGCCTTGACGGCGTCCAGCAGTTTCTTGCCGCGGTTACCGCCGCCGTGATGCAGCACCAGGACGGCATCCGGCGAGGGATCGGAAAGGTAGGTCAGGGTGTCGGTGAGGAATTCATCGTTCATCGCGGCAAGGTTCGAGACCTCGATGAGTTTTGCTTCGCCGAACAGCGAAGGGCTGGACTGCAGCGTGAGCTCACCGGCGGCATAGGTGGAAGCGTCCATGCGGACCAGCTCCGTGTCAGGCTGGGCCTGCCTTAGTGTGGTGCGGATCCGTTCCATGGCGCGGCCGGCAAGGTAGTCCTCGGGGCCGCTCAGCAGCACAACGGGCGCCGGTTCCACCTCACGCCAGGAGACGGTCTTTCCCGCTGACTTGCCGGTGGACTTTGCCGGGGATTTCGCGGTGCTTCGCTTTGCGGACGGGACGGCCGGATTCACAGCGAACAGACTCCTGGGATAAGACGGCGGAACTACGTTTGGGGGACACTCCAACACTACCTGCCCCGGGTGGGGCCGCATGGCTAGTCTGGAGCAGTGCGCACATACTTTGACCCCGAAGAGATGCCCTCCGGTGATTTCTACCGCCTGCTGACTTCCGTCGTGGTCCCCCGGCCGATTGCCTGGGTGTCCACCCAGTCTGCGGAGGGCATCGACAATCTGGCTCCCCACTCTTTTTTCACCGTTTCTTCGGTGCATCCGCCCATCATCCAGTTCACATCGGTTGGAGAGAAGGACTCGTTACGCAACATCCGGGCCACGGGTGAGTTTGTCGTGAACATGTCCCCGGCGAGCCTGATGGCTGAAGTAAACGCCACTGGAACAAGCTTTCCGCCGGAAGTCAGCGAGTTCGACGCCGCAGGCCTGACACGCGAAGAAAGCCTGACTGTTTCGCCTCCGCGGGTGAAGGAATCTCCGGTGGCCCTGGAATGCAAAACCCACCTCATCCTGCCCATGGGAGACTGCACCATCATTTTCGGCCGGGTGACTCATGCAGCCGTCCTGTCTGAGTTCCTCGACGGCGATCACCCCAGAATCCATCAGCTTGAGCCTCTCTCACGCCTTGGCCTGGATGAATGGAGCATGCTGGGGGAAGTCCGTGAGATCAAGAGAATCCGAACATCAGAGTGGCCGGGGCATTTCACTCCGGGAACGGAACAATAAGGCAGAGAAGGGGACGTCCAACCGGTGTGGACGTCCCCGCACTCTTTTGTGCATCCTGATCTTTCGAACTGTGGGTGAACGTTCCGGGCTTTATCCCAGGCCCAGCTGCACGAAGATGAACCACCAGCAGCTTCCGGGAAACCACCCGGATGGAGGCGTTCACCTGGACTCCAAGCTCTTGACCCGCAGCACGGTGCCATCGGTTTCGAGGACGACCGAACCCAGCAGGTCCGTACGGGCGACGATGGTGCCGGTCTCCTGCAGAGACCGAAGGATTGACGGAGCGGGATGGCCGTAGTCGTTGTCGGCACCGACCGAGATTAGTGCAAGACGCGGCTGGAGCTTTTCGATCAACTGGGTGCCACCGTTGCGCGCTCCATGGTGCGGCACTTTCAGGACATCGACTCCGTCGTCCACCAAACGCGCATTGGCAGCCAGCAGACGCGCTGAAGCCTCCTCTTCAATGTCTCCGGTGAGCAGAAGCGTGAGATCGGGTCCGGCGGGCTGGGATTCCGGGCCGCGGCCGTCCCGATCCACAGTGATCAGCACAACGGCACTGGCATCATTCTCAGTCCCCTGAAATTCACCGTTTCCGGGCGGCCACAGGACCTCCCATCGCACTGCTCCGGCGGTGGAGGACATTCCTGCTTTCAGCGGGACCGCCTCCGCTCCGGACTCGTCTAGCACTTCCCGGAGTGGTCCGGAAAGTTGCCGCTCGGCTGTGGAATACGCGATGCGCTCGACACGGCGTCCCTGCAGCACGCCGGCAGCTCCGCCGTAATGGTCCAGGTGGGCATGGGACAGGATGAAAAGGTCCACAGTGTCCACTTTCAACCGGCGAAGACAGTGATCCATGGCCTGTGGATCGGGGCCGGCATCGATCACGATGGCGCTGGCGGGGCCGGTGTTCACCACCAACCCATCACCCTGGCCCACATCGCAGGCAGCCATCATCCACGAGACCGGTGCTGGACGGGGCCACAACCGGTCCCAGGCAACGACGGCGGAAGACGGCAGGAGTAAGAGCACAGTGGCTACCGCTGTGGTGCTGCGCCAAGCCGGCCCGGCTGGTGGAGGGCCTTTTGAGCGTCCGGAACCCCTATGAGCAGTTGCACTCCGAGGTGACTGAACAGCCGAGTCCCGTCGTCCAACCCACCACAGCAGCCCAACTCCGGCAGCAGCCACGGCCGCCATGAAAAGTGCGCCGGCCACTCCCCCGGGCCAGGGCAGCAGCGAGCCCGGGAGGCCGTCGAAGAATCGGGCGACAAAGGCAGTCCAAGCTGCTCCGGCGCCTGCTGCAACCAGGAGAGGGCCGGCCAGCACCGGGACCGTGGAAGCCAGCACTGCTGCCCCCATTCCCGCAATCGTCACCAGTGGGATGACGGGGGCTACGGCGACGTTGGCCGGCAGCGAGAAAAGCGGAACCTGCGGCTGCAGCAGCACCAGGACCGGAGCGCAGAAGAACTGCGCGGCCAGCGGAACCGCCAGTGCCGCCGCCAGCGGCCATGGCAGATAGCCGGACAGCAGTTTTGTCAGCCGCGGCCCGAGCAGGATCAGTCCGGCAGTAGCCAGGACCGACAGAATGAAGGCGTAGCTGCCGCTGAGCCACGGGTCCACGGCAAGCAGCACGGTAATGGAGAGGCACAGCAGTGATGCGGGCAGTTTTCCCCGTCCGGACAAAACTGCCAGCGTTCCCAGACTCCCCATGACTGCAGCTCTCAGGACACTCGCGTCGGGCCTGACCACCAGGACAAAGCCGAGCAGTGCCAGGATACCTGCGGCCGCGGCGGCACTGCGCGGCAGCCGCAGTGTCCGGGCAAGGAGGAAAACGAAGGCCAGGAGGAAACCGCAGTTTGCGCCTGATACCGCCACAATGTGGGTTAGCCCGGTATTCTTCATGGCCGTTTCCAGCGACGGATCCAGTGTGCTCCGATCCCCCAGCGCCATGCCCGGCAGCAGCCCGGCGGCGTCCCCGCCGTAGACCTCCGGGTACCGGGCGGCGGCAGCTGCAAAGGCGGTGCGAATGCGGGCGGTCTGTCCGTACCAGCCGTCGGCCGGGATGACATCTGGTGCTCCGTTGGCATAGAGAACAGCAACCGAACGCTCGCCCGGATCAGTGGCCTGAAGCGGTCCTGACGTGCTGAAGGCATCACCAAGATGAACGCTGCTGAACCCTTCCCCTCCAATGACCAAAATTGTCGCCGCCGAGCTGAAGCGCTGGCCGGCACTGGTGGCTTCCTCCAGCACTGCTTCCACGAGGTACCGGGGCTTCCCGCTGAAGCCGTCGGCGGCCGCGGCCCGTGCGTCGGTCAGTGCGCGAAAGTCTCCGGTGATGGTTCCACCTTCGGCAATGGCGGTGCTGATCGGTCCGGCTGTCCTTTCCGTGAGGTGCGTGCCGGCACACACGACGACGACGACGGCGGCGGCCGCCATGGGTACAGCCGCCGCCCGCGCAACCGTCTTCAGGAATGGATGCGCAGCCGCCGGGACGCCTTTCGTTTTCCCGGTTGAGGCCGGCAATTTCCTGTTTGAGCCCAGCAACGCCACCGCGAGCAGGACTGCCGCCGCCACGGCAAGGGCTACGCCGGCGGTTGTCGCTGCACCGCCGTCACTCCTTACGGCAATGGCGGCAGCAGACCAGGCAGCCGCTGTCACCGGGACAAGCCGGAGCTCCAGCAGAGGGCGGACCGAGATTCCCGGCGGAGCTTCCGAAACCCGCGCCCGCAAATGGTCCCTGACCATTCGCGGGTAACCGGACCCTGCCCGGCGCCGGACGGCTCGAGCCGATGGCACACCACCCATGGAGGACGACACCCGCGTGGATGAAAGCGGAGCCGGACCGCGAATCGCCGCTGTCGAGTAGTGGTGCCACCGGCTGCGGCGGCCCTGTTCTGTTGTGTCCGCGTTGCGGGTGTCGTTGTGGGCATCTTGCTGTTCAGGCATGGCGGGACGGCAGTCAAACCGTGATGAGCGGCAGCAGTGCGGCCAGCATGGCTTCTCCGATGCCGGGCACCGCATCTATGTCCTCGGGTCGGGCAAATTCCCCGTGTTCAGTGCGCCAGGCAACGATCCGTTCGGCGGTCACGGGTCCGACGCGCGGCAAGGCGTCCAGTTCCTGCAGCGAAGCGGTGTTGATGTTGACCAACGCTCCCGTTCCGGCTCCCTGTCCAGGCCCGGAACCTGCATCAACACCGGATCCATGACCGCTGCCGGGAACTCCGGCCGCACCGTCCGGTCCGGCAACAGGCGCCGCCGGTTCCTCCCCTATCCGGGGCACGATCACCATCGCCCCGTCCTGCAGCGGAGCTGCAAGATTGACGGCCATCAGATCCGCGTCCGGAGCTGCCCCGCCGGCAGCATCAACCGCTTCTCCCGTCCGGCTTCCGGACGGTACCCGGACCACTCCGGGACTGGTGACGGCTCCGGCAACATGCACAACCAAGAACGACGGACCAGCCGATGGTGAGGCGGATTCAGCGGTATCCCCGGCAGCAGTCGGCTGTCCGTGGTCCTGACCGGCGGAACCGGTTGCTCCGGGCGCGGTTCCGGAGCCCTCTTCTGCCGGAGGGGCGGGGCGGTCGGAATCCAGCTCGATGCTTGCAACCTCCGCAGGAGGCCCTCCGCCTTTGAAAACCACCAGCCCGGCAACTGTTCCCACCAGCAGGCTGACGGCAAGAACCGCAGCACGAAAAGACAGCAGCCATCTTCGCGGGTGGCGTCCGGGCGGTCTGCCCATCAATTCATCAACGGCGTTTTCGTTGTCAGCGGTTTCCCCCGAAGGAGCCACCGAGCCGTCAAAGGATGCCTGGCCCGCCCGCGGCACTGACAGCGGGGACATGGGCGGGGAGGTTTCCCAGCGGTGGTTTGCCATGCCCAAAACCTAGACCCGGGAACGGGTAACCCGGTCTGGCGGCGCTGCTCTCGAGGAAAGTGCCCCTCACACAGTGGCAACCGGGTGACCTGTGCAGGACAAGCGACAGCGATCCGTTATTCCAGCGAGGAGGGCCCCTCTTGGGGACGTTCACCCGGCGGCGGGTCAGAGGTATGTCCCGGAGCCTCGGTTTCCCCGGCCACCGCCACCGCCAAAACACCCAAACCGGCATGCGCCGCGAGGACGGCGGGCAGGGAGCAGATCGTCAGCTCGATGTCGGGGGAAGCATCTGTGATGGTACCGGCCAGGCGCTCGGCCTCCCCTTCGTTGCCGAAGTGGTGCACGGCAACACGCACCCGCCCGGAGCGGGCGGAAATGTCCTGCTGCACCAGCTCGGTCAACCGCAGCAGGGCACGCGGAGCGGAGCGCACCCGCTCCAGCGGCACGATCTTTCCTCCACGCACCACGAGGATCGGCTTCACCGCAAAAAGGGTGCCAAACCAGCCCGCGGCAGCACTGATCCGGCCGCCGCGGCGCAGCTGCTCCAGGCTGGGGACATAAAAGAGGATGCTCGCGGACCCCGCCGCCGCCCGGGCCGCTTCAGCAACCGACTCCGCTGAACCGCCGTCGCGCGCGGTTTCCGCCGCCGCTGCCACGGCAAACCCCACGCCCATTGCCACAGTGGAAGTGTCGATGACGGTGACGGGAATACTCGCCGAGCGGGCCGCGAGCCGGGCCGCGTCCACCGTTCCGGACAGCTCACCGGACAGGTGCAGGGACACCACCGAGGAGCAGCCGGCGGCAGCCAGTTCCGCATACGCAGCCTCAAATTGTCCCGGTGACGGGCGGGAGGTCCGCACGTCCGATCCCTGCGCCAACGCCAGAGCGAGGGCGCCGATCATGCGGTCGGTGCCCTCGCCGTAAATCTGGTCGCCGATCATGACCGGCATGGAGACCACCCGCACCAGGTCAGTTACTGATGCGGAAGCGGCCCAGTTTTCAGGCAGTGCGGCGGCGGAGTCGGTGACGACGCCGACCCGCGGTGCGGGGGCGGCTCCGGCGTCGCGCAGCCGTCCCCGTTTCGCACGCTGGCTCAGCTTTTCCAGCCAGTCCGCGTTCATCCGTCTCCCGTGCCGTTTGCCCGTTGGTGCTTGATCCCGTGCCCGAGCGCCAGCCTACGCCGGAACGACGTTGACGAGCTTCGGCGCGCGCACGATCACGGTGCGGATGTCCCGCCCGTCCAGTGCCTTCTTCACCGGCTCGGAGGCCAGCGCCAGTTCGCGCAGGTCCTCCTCGCTGATGTCGGCGGGCACCTCAAGGCGGTCGCGGACCTTGCCCTGCACCTGGACGACGGCGGTCACCGTATCCTGCACCAGCAGCGCCTCGTCCACGGCGGGCCAGCCGGCGTTCGCCACTGAAGCCGGGCGGCCCAGCAGGGACCACAGGTCTTCGGCCGTGTAGGGGGCGAACAGGCTCAGGATGATCGCCACGGTCTCGGCGGCCTCGCGGACCGCGGGATCCGCTCCGCCGACGCCGGAATCGATCGCCTTGCGGGTGGCATTGACCAGTTCCATGGTCCGGGCCACCACCACGTTGAACTTGTTGTTCTCCAGCAGTTCGGTGGCATCGGCAACGGTGCGGTGGGTCAGCGCGCGCAGCTTCTTGTCACCGGTGGAGAAGTCCACGCCGGGTTCGCTGGTCACTGCCTGCCCCAGGCGCCAGGCGCGGGCCAGGAACTTGGCCGAGCCGGACGGTGAAACGTCAGCCCAGTCGACGTCGTCCTCCGGCGGGGAGGCGAAGATCATGGTCAGGCGCACGGCGTCGACCCCGAATTTGTCCAGCTGCTGGCCCAGGTCCACGCCGTTGCCCAGCGACTTGGACATCGCCTTGCCGCCGTTCAGCACCTGGCCCTGGTTCAGCAGTGAACTGAACGGCTCGCTGGCCTCCAGCAGCCCCATGTCATGGACCACCTTGGTGAAGAAACGCGCGTACAGCAGGTGCAGGATGGCGTGCTCGACGCCGCCCACGTACTGGCCCACGGGCATCCAGTTCTTCGCTGCTTCCGGATCAAACGGTCCGTCGGTGTAGTGCGGGGAGACAAAGCGCATGAAGTACCAGGACGAGTCCACGAAGGTGTCCATGGTGTCGGTGTCGCGCTTGGCCGGACCGTCGCACTTGGGGCAGGAAACGTTGACCCACTCGTCCACGGAGGCCAGCGGTGACGTACCCTTCGGGGCCAGCGCCTCACCTTTGAGACCGGTGGGCAGCGTGACCGGCAGCTGGTCATCCGGGACCGGAACCTCGCCGCAGTTTTCGCAGTGAATGATCGGAATGGGGGTGCCCCAGAACCGCTGGCGGGAGAGCAGCCAGTCGCGCAGCCGGAAGTTCACGAACTTCTCGCCGGTGCCCTGCTCCTCGAGCATCTTGATGGCGGCCGGGATGGCCTCGGACTTCGGCAGTCCGTCCAGCGTCCCGGAGTTGATCAGGGTGCCTTCACCGGTGGTGGCAACGCCGGTCTCCGCCGGATCCTCTTCACCGGTGTCCAGGACGGCGCGGACGGGCAGGTCGAAGGTCTTGGCGAAGTCCAGGTCGCGCTGGTCGTGCGCGGGCACTGCCATGATGGCGCCGGTGCCGTAGTCGGCCAGCACGTAGTCGGCGGCCCAGACGGGCAGCTTTTCGCCGTTGAGCGGGTTGACGGCGTAACGGCCGGTGAAGACACCGGTCTTGACCCGTTCGGTGGACTGCCGCTCGATGTCCGAGAGTGCCTTGACCTGCTCGCGGTAGTCCAACAGGGCATCCATGTGCTCGTCAGTGGTCAGTTCCACGGCCAGCGGTGCGTCGGCGGCGACCACGAAGAACGTGGCCCCGGCCAGGGTGTCCGGGCGGGTGGTGAAGACGGTGACCTGCTCGGCCGGCTTATCGCCGTCGGCCTCGATATTGAACCGGACGTGGGCGCCTTCGGAGCGGCCGATCCAGTTCTTCTGCATCGCCAGCACGCGCTCGGGCCAGTGGCCCTTGAGCTGGTCCATGTCGTCGAGCAGGCGGTCGGCGTAATCGGTGATCTTGAAGTACCACTGATTCAGCGACTTCTTCGTGACCTGGGTGCCGCAGCGCTCACAGGCTCCGTTGACCACCTGTTCGTTGGCCAGCACGGTCTGGTCCTTGGGGCACCAGTTGACCGGTGAGTTCTTCCGGTAAGCCAGGTCCCGCTCGTAGAAGCGCTTGAACAGCCACTGCGTCCAGCGGTAGTACTCAGGGTCCGAGGTCTGGATCCGGCGCGACCAGTCAACGCTGATCGCGTAACGCTTGAACGACGCCGCCTGGGTGTCGATGTTGCGGTAGGTCCAGTCACTGGGGTGGGCGTTGTTCTTGATGGCTGCATTTTCGGCCGGCAGGCCGAAGGAGTCCCAGCCAATCGGGTGGAGCACGTCATAGCCAAGCTGACGCCAGTAACGCGCGACGACGTCGCCCATGGCAAACGCCTCGGCGTGGCCCATGTGCAGGTCACCGGACGGGTACGGGAACATGTCCAGCACATAGCGGCGTTCCTTGGAACCGTCGTCGACGGGCTTAAAAACACCCAGCTCATCCCAGACTGCCGGCCACTTCTGCTCGATGTCCGCAAAACTGTAGACGGCCTCTTCAGACTCATCGGTCTGTGACTGCGTACTCACTCTTGTCGCCTCTGTCCTCAAAGAAATCCTGTTGATCCGCGGTTGCCGGTCCCTGCCGGTCCCGCCGCATAAAACTCAAGTTCCGTCACGCTCTCCCCCAGACACACAAAAGCCCCTCGACATGCAAGGGGCTTGGCCGCGCACGGACGGTGCGCGGCTACCTAAGGAGGAGGGAAGCGTTCATCTTTCCACTTTACAACAGCACCGCCAGTCCAGCAGCCGGGCCGGGTCCGTGTTTCCGGGCGGATGGAGCCCGTGAGCCGGGTGGGACCTCCGTATCTTTTTGCCTTGTCCGTGCGTCTACCGGATATATACATGGCGCAGTGCCATGCTCGGAATTCAGAAAGCCGCATCGGCGGAGATGAGGGGTCGGACCAAAATGACACTGGAAACGGATGTGCCGGTACTGGACAGCAGGCTCCGCGGCGAACTGCGGCAAAGCCGACGGGATTTTCTCGTGGCGCTGGAACCGGCGCGCGCAGCACTTTTCCGCTGCTGCCGCAGCTTGACCGGAAACACCTGGGATGCCGAGGACCTGCTGCAGGACACGCTGACCAGGGGCCTGGCCGAGGCGTCCAGGCGCCACGAGCCGATCCAAAACACTGAAGCGTGGCTGATCCGTATCGCCACGAACAGCTGGATCGATTCCCAGCGGCGCAGCGGCAGGACTGCGCCGCTGGACTGGACCGATCCGGGCCACGACCTGCCCGGGACCGAGGCCGCCGACCCCCTGGCGGCCGTGGAGGTGGAGGCGGCGCTGCGGCAGCTGCTGCTTGTGCTGCCTCCGCAGGAGCGGGCATGCGTGGTGCTCAAGGATGTTTTTGCCTACCCGCTGGCGGAGATCGCCGGCATGCTCGGCACCACCACCGGCGCCGTGAAGTCGGCGCTGCACCGCGGGCGGAGCTCGCTGCAGGCGGCGCAGGCGGCGCAGGGGCACATGTGGCGCAGGGGGCACATGTGGCGCAGGGGGCACATGTGGCGCAGGGGGCACAGGCCGCCCCAACAGGAAGCAACCCCGCGCCAACTCCGCCAGGCACAACGTCCTCCTCCCACCCCACGACCCACGCGGCGGTGCTGCGCCGGCTGACCGAGGCCTTCAACGCCTACGACATCGATGCCATGGTCCGGCTGTTCCTCTCGACCGGCCGCACCGAGGTGGTCGGGAACGTCAGCGAAACCGGACATGAGGAAATCCGCACCGGCTCGCTGACGCACACCTTCGGACCGGATGCTGACGAGCTGTACCGGGCGAGCATCCATTGGTTCGACGGCGAGGAAGTCATCCTCTTGTGGGAGCGGCGGAAAGACGCGCTTCAGGCACCGGAGCTGGTGGCCGATGTCCTGCGGGTCCGCTGCGCCGGAGGGGAAGCATTGATCTCGCAGCTGGACTGGTACTTCTTCTGTCCCGAGGTTCTCGCCGAGGTGGCGGACGGACTGGGCCTGCCCTTCAAGACCAACGGTGTCAGCTACTTCTAGTGACGGCAGAAGCAGTTTAGCCGCGCATAAGCACGAAGGACCCCGGCGGAATTCCGCCGGGGTCCTTCCCGTCTTACCGGTAATCAGCACTCATACCGTGAGACAAACGAAGTGGTTACAGCACGTCGTCGTCAACCCAGTCGAACGTCCGGGTGACAGCCTTGGACCACAGGCGCATCTGGCGCTGGCGTTCGCTGTCTTCCATCTGCGGAGTCCAGCGCTTGTCTTCAGCCCACTTGGTCTCCAGCTCGTCCTTGTCATCCCAGTAGCCAACGGCAAGACCGGCGGCGTACGCGGCACCCAGGGCGGTGGTTTCCACGATCTTGGGGCGGACCACGTCGACGCCGAGGATGTCGGCCTGGAACTGCATGAGTGCCTCGTTGGCAACCATGCCGCCGTCCACGCGCAGTTCGGTGAGCGGAACGCCGGAGTCGGCGTTGACGGCGTCGAGCACCTCGCGCGTCTGGAAAGCCGTGGCTTCCAGGGCCGCACGGGCGATGTGGTTCTTGTTCACGAAGCGGGTCAGGCCAACAATCGCACCGCGGGCGTCGGAACGCCAGTGCGGAGCGAAGAGTCCGGAGAAGGCCGGAACAATGTAGACGCCGCCGTTGTCGGTGACCTCGTTGGCCAGGCGCTCAATCTCCGGTGCGCTCTGGATCATGCCCAGGTTGTCGCGCAGCCACTGAACCAGCGAACCGGTGACGGCGATGGAACCTTCCAGTGCGTAGACCGGCTTGGAATCGCCCAGCTGGTACGCCACGGTGGTGATCAGGCCGTTTTCGGACTGGACAATCTCTTCACCGGTGTTGAAGATCAGGAAGCAGCCGGTGCCGTAGGTGTTCTTTGCAGCGCCCTGGCTGAAAGCGGCCTGGCCGAAGGTGGCGGCCTGCTGGTCGCCGAGGATGCCGGCAACGGGTGTTTCACGCAGCAGCTGCGAGGTGTGCACCGTGCCGTAGACCTCGGAGGAGGACTTGATCTCCGGCATCATCGACAGCGGAACACCGAAGTCCTTGAGGATGTCTTCGTTCCACGTCAGGCTGTCCAGGTTCATGAACAGCGTGCGCGAGGCGTTGGTGACGTCGGTGATGTGAACGCCGCCGTCGGTTCCGCCGGTGAGGTTCCAGACGATCCAGGAGTCGGTGTTGCCGAAGATCAGGTCGCCGGCTTCGGCGCGTTCGCGCGCACCTTCCACGTTGTCCAGGATCCACTTGATCTTGGTGCCGGAGAAGTAAGTGGCCAGCGGCAGGCCAACCTGCTGCTTGTACCGGTCCAGGCCGCCGTCCTTGGCGAGCTCGTTGACTGTCGACTGGGTGCGGGTGTCCTGCCAGACGATCGCGTTGTAGACCGGCTTGCCCGTGTTCTTGTCCCACACCACAGCGGTTTCGCGCTGGTTGGTGATGCCGACGGCGGCAATATCGTGCCGGGTCAGGTTGGCCTTGGACAGTGCGGTCCCGACGACCTCGCGGACATTGGTCCAGATTTCCTCGGGATCGTGTTCCACCCAGCCGGCACGGGGGAAAATCTGCTCGTGTTCCTTCTGGCCGGTCGAGACAATGTTGCCGTCATGGTCAAAGACGATCGCACGGCTGCTTGTGGTGCCCTGGTCAATGGCAATGATGTAACTCGGATCAGGCATGTTTGGCTCCTTCTACTGCTGGATGGTTGGGATGGCACGCGGAGACGGGACCGCACGTGCCGGCGGGCCTAGACGACGGGCATCGGGATGAAGTTGAAGACCAATCCTGCCAGCGCGCCGCCGAGGATGGGGCCAACAACCGGAACCCAGGCGTAGGACCAGTCGCTCTTGCCCTTGTTGGGAATGGGCAGCAGCGCGTGGACGATGCGGGGGCCGAGGTCACGGGCAGGGTTGATGGCGTAGCCGGTGGGGCCGCCGAGGGAAGCACCGATGGCAACCACCAGGAGGCCGACGGCCAGCGGGCCCAGTTCGTTCGGCGTGCCGCCGAAGGAGAGGATCACGAACACCAGGACGAAGGTGCCGATCACCTCGGTGACAACGTTCCAGCCGTAGGACCGGATGGTCGGACCGGTGGAGAACACACCCAGGATGTTTGCCGCATCCGGTTCGTCGTCAAACTGCTTCTTGTACGCCAGCCAAGCCAGCACGGCACCGAGCATGGCACCCAGCAGCTGCGCCACCAGGTACACGATTACCGACAGGAAACTGGTTTCCACGCCGGGGGCCAGGTCTGAGCCATTGAAAAGCAACCCGACGGTCACTGCGGGGTTCAGGTGGGCACCTGACTGCACGGCCACAAACACACCTGCGAACACGCCGAGGCCCCAACCGAAGTTGACCATGAGGGTTCCGCCCCCATTGCCCTTCGTTTTTCTCAAGGCCACGTTCGCCACGACACCGCAACCAAGCAGTATCAGCATCGCCGTTCCTGCGAACTCACTGAGGAATACCTCACCGAGAGTCACCATTGACTTCTCCATCCTTCTGTTCAGATTTACCGGCTGATGTTCAACCGGTCTGGGACAACTCTGTCACGACTGTGCCCCCAGTCAGGAACGCGGGTACCGCGTGCGCGCTGTTTCCACTTGCGCAGTATCTCGGTCTTGCACTATGCAATCAAGGACCCCACCATAATCCGGGTATACGTGCCGTCCGCCGCGTTCGATGCCCCTCGGACCGGCCGCCTGTCCCCCGACTCGGTTCGCGCCGGCAATTCCACCGGCAGACCCTCTTCTCGGTAGAGTCTTCAGCATGGAACCGGCCCCGAAATTGACCTTGAATAACGGCGTTCACCTGGATCAGGTGGGCTTCGGCACCTACAAAATCCCGGCGCCGGACGCCGCCGGGCTCGTGACAGCTGCCCTTGACGCGGGCTACCGGCACATCGACACCGCCGCCCTGTACGGGAACGAAGAAGGCGTTGGCGAGGCCATCCGCACGTTTACAGCTGCCACCGGCGTTCCTCGAAAAGAGATTTTTCTCACGTCCAAAGTGTGGAACTCGGACCAGGGTTACGACAGCACACTGCGCGCGTTCGACGTTTCCATGGACCGGCTGGGCATGGAAACCCTGGACCTGTACCTGATCCACTGGCCCTGCCCGGAGCGCGGGATGTTCGTGGAGACGTACCGGGCTCTTGAGGAGCTGTACCGGTCCGGCCGCGTCCGGGCCATCGGCGTCTCCAATTTCCAGCCGAACCACCTTCGGCAGCTGCTCGAGCGCACCGGCATTGTCCCCGCCGTGAACCAGATCGAGCTTCATCCGTGGCTGCAGCAGCGCGAGCTGCGCGCCCTTCACGATGAGCTGGGTATCCGCACCGTCGCGTGGAGTCCGCTGGGGCGCGGCGCCGTCCTGTCCGACCCCGCCATTACGGCGGCTGCGGCCGAACTCGGCGTATCCCCCGCCCAGGTGATCCTGCGGTGGCACATGGAGGAGGGCAACGTTGCCATCCCCAAGGCCAGCTCCCCTGCCCGCATCGCTGAAAACCTGGACCTCTTCTCCTTCGGGCTCACCCCTGCCCAGCGCACCGCCATCGGGGACCTGGATCGGAACCAGCGCTCGGGCTCGCATCCGGATAAGGTCAACTAGTGCGGACGGCAGCCAGGAACGGCAGCGTCACCGGCATCAGCATGCTCCGCCGCGCCGAGGTCCGGACTTTCACAGTGGACGGGTCGATTCAGCGCTGCTGGGATTTCCCCGCACTGGAAACGGGTAGCGACGGCGGTGCGGGCGGCATCTCTGCCAAGCCTCCGGTTTTCATGGTCCACGGTTTCCGCGGAGATCATCACGGTCTGCTGCGGATTGTCGAGGCGCTCCCCCGGCACCGCGTCCTGGTTCCCGACCTCCCGGGGTTTGGCTCCGCCGAACCGCTGCCGGGCACCCACGACGTCGATGCTTACGCCGGGTTTGTGAGGGCTGCACTGGAGGGCGGAGTTCCGGGCTTAGGGCCGGACACCGTCCTGCTGGGCCATTCCTTCGGCTCGATCATCGCCTCCCGCGTTGCTGCAGAAAATCCCGGCCTGATCAGCGAATTGATCCTGGTTAACCCCATCTGCGAGCCGGCGCTGGAGGGGCCAAAGGCCATTGCCAGCAAGGCCGCCGAACTGTATTACCTGGCAGCCGCCCGGCTTCCGGAACGGCTGGGCATGGCACTGCTTCAGCACCCGGCGATCGTACGCGGGATGAGCATCTTCATGGCCAAGACCCGCGATCCCGGGCTGCGCCGCTGGATCCACGGCCAGCACCGGTCTTACTTCAGCGCCTTTGCCAATCGGAACGTGGTCCTGGACGCCTTCCGGGCTTCCATATCCTCCACGGTCCGGGACTCGGCGGCCGGGCTCAGCATGCCGGTTCTCCTCATAGCCGCGGAGCGCGACGACCTGGGGTCCCTTGCCGGGCAGCAAAAACTTGCCGAATTAATCCCGGATGCGGAGCTTCACGTCCTGCCCGAGGTGGGCCACCTGGTGCACTATGAGGCCCCTGACGAGGCCGCCGCCCTGATGACCGATTTCCTCGAGCGGAGGCACCCGTGAGGCTGCGCATAGCCGTAGACGCCCGGTTCACCCGAATTGGGCACCATGACGGGATCAGCCGGTACGGGGCATCCCTGGCCGAAGCAGTGGCGAAGCACGCCGATGTGCTGATGCTGATCTCCGACGAGCGCCAGCTGGCGCTGCTGCCCGACCTGCCCTGGGTGAAAATCAACAGCCCCCTCTCCCCCGCCGAGCTGCTGGTGGCCTTCCGGGTCAACCGGCTGGGGGCCGACGCCGTCGTGTCCCCGATGCAGACTATGGGCAGCTGGGGCCGGAAGTATCCGCTGATCCTGACCCTGCATGACCTGATTTACTATTCGAATCCGACGCCGCCGGGTTTCCTGCCGGCGCCGGTGCGCGCGCTGTGGAGGCTCTACCACCTGGCTTACTGGCCGCAGCGGCTGCTGCTGAACCGGGCCGACGTCGTCGCCACCATCAGCGGCACCACACGTTCTTTGATGGCACGGCACCGGCTGACGAAGCGGCCGGTCAGGATCGTCGGGAACGCGCCGCAGCCGGGAGCCCCGGTGCGGAACCCGGCCGAGCCGCCGGAGAAAACCCTGCTGTACATGGGTTCATTCATGCCCTACAAAAATGTGGAAACCGTGGTGCGCGGCATGGCGCACCTGCCCGGCTACACGCTGCATCTGCTGAGCCGGATTTCGCCGGCCCGGCGCAGTGAGCTGGAAGCCCTGGTCCCCGCGGGCACCGAGGTGGTGTTCCACAACGGAGTGAGCGACGAGGAGTACTCGCAGCTGCTCCGGAAGGCCACCGCGCTGGTCACGCTGTCCCGGGCCGAGGGCTACGGGCTGCCCATGATCGAGGCAATGGCCGCCGGAACGCCGGTGGTTGCCAGCGACATCCCCATCTTCCGTGAGGTTTCCGGCGGCGCCGCCCTGCTGGCGGACCCGGACAGCGTGCAGGGGTTCGCCGCCGCCGTCCGGGAACTGTCCGATCCCCAGCGGTGGGCGCAGGTCTCGGAAGCCGGACGACGGCGGGCGGCGGAATACTCCTGGGAAACGTCGGCCCTCCAGTTACTGGCGGCAGCCGAGGAAGCCGTGCGGCTGCACGGCCGTGGAGGGCGCGGGGACTAATCCTGGAGCGTGACGATCATCTTGCCCTTGTTGGCACCCTTCATCAGGTCGATGAAAGCCTGCGGGGCGTTTTCCAGGCCCTCGGCAAAGGTCTCGTCGTAGCTCACGCTGCCGTCCTGGATCCACCCTGACATGAGGCCGGCAAACTCGTCGGCGTACTGGTTGTAGCTGCCGACAATGAAGCCGCGCAGGGTGAGTTCCTTCCCGATGGCCAGCGCCAGGTTGCGCGGACCGGTGGGCGCATCGGTGCTGTTGTACTGCGAGATGGCGCCGCACATGGCGATGCGTCCGTACTTGTTCATCACCGCAATGGCAGCCTCCAGATGCTCGCCGCCCACGTTGTCGAAGTACACGTCAATGCCGTCCCCGCCGGCGGCTTCCTTCAGCTGTTCCTTGACCGGACCGTCGTGGTAGTTGAACGCGGCATCAAAGCCCAGGTTCAGCAGGTGTTGGACCTTCTCAGCGGAACCGGCACTGCCGATGACCTTCTTGGCTCCCATGGCCTTGGCGATCTGACCGACCAGGGACCCGACGGCGCCCGCGGCACCGGAGACGAAGACCACGTCGCCTTCCTTGAAGTCCGCAACCTTCGTCAGGCCGGCGTAAGCGGTTAGGCCGGTCATGCCGAGGGCGCCCAGGTATGCCGTTGCCGGAGCCAGGGTGGTGTCGATGACCTTCGCCCGCCGGCCGTCGAGGACGGCATAGTCCCGCCAGCCCAGGCCGTGCAGCACCAGGTCGCCGGCCTTGTGGTTTTCGGACCGGGACTCGATCACCTCTCCGATTGCACCGCCGTCCAGCGGAGCATCGATCTGGAAGGGCGGAACGTAGGACTTCACGTCATTCATGCGTCCGCGCATGTACGGGTCCACCGACATGTAGCGGTTGCGGACCAGCACCTGTCCGTCCTGCAGTTCCGGAACGGGAACTTCGGCAAGCCGGAAGTTCTCTTCGG
This sequence comes from Arthrobacter gandavensis, assembly GCF_009192735.1. Lineage (GTDB taxonomy): Bacteria > Actinomycetota > Actinomycetes > Actinomycetales > Micrococcaceae > Arthrobacter_B > Arthrobacter_B citreus. The sequence continues at coordinate 281,480 of NZ_VTFU01000001.1, read as the reverse complement.
CGGGCCAGCCTTCGGGGCGTGATGCCAGCTGGATTTCGCGGCCGGTCTGGGGATAGTTGGTCATGGAATGCCTTCCTTTGCTGGGCCCGGGGCCCGGTGGGGATATGCGGAAATTTTGGGGTTCTTAGCGTGCCGCTGCGCGCAGGGCGGCCGTTACCTTGGCGAGTGTTTCCTGAAGCGTCCGCAGCTCCTCCGGCTCGAGTCCGGCGGCTTTGGCAACCTGCTGCGGCAGGTCCAGGGCTTTCTCCCGCAGGGCGCGGCCGTTGTCGGTCAGATGCACTTCAACGCGGCGTTCGTCGGCGGCCGACCGGCGCCGCTGCAGCAGCCCCGCAGCTTCGAGCCGCTTGAGCAGGGGCGACAGGGTGCCGGAGTCCAGCTCAAGGGAACGTCCGAGGTCCCTGACCGTCACGCCGTCGTCCTCCCACAGCACCGTCAGGACCAGGTACTGCGGGTAGGTCAGGCCCAGCTGCTCCAGCAGCGGACGGTACACAGCCGTGGCCGCCCGGGACGCCGAATACAGCGAGAAGCAGACCTGGCGGTGAAGGGAATCGTTCATCCACCGAACCTAGCGCACAATTGAGTTGTGCACAACCAAATAGTGGATTGGGTGTGTGGTGGTGAACCGGGCCCGCGTTCGAATGGCCAGCGGCCAGCCGTCCGCCCAGCCGTCCGCCCCGCCGTCAGGACAGCCGCGAATCAGGCGATTCCTGATTTTTTTGCCGGGACCTTCCCGTCCTAAACTGCTGGTAGTTCCGCTGCGGGCCGAACCGAAGCCTGGAGCGGCGAAAGGGCTGAGACGCCGCGAGGGAGTTGATACGCATGGATTTCCGGTTCGATCCGGAACCTGGATTGGACCCTTTTGACCCGCAGGTGCCCGGCAGCGCAGAAGCAGCCGCGGACACCGGGGTCCCCGTGGATCTGTACCACGAGGAGGACCACTACATCTTGAACGCCGACCTCCCGGGACTGGACCCCGGCTCCCTGCATGTCGCCGTCCGGGGGCAGGTCCTCACGGTCAGCGGGCACCGCACCCTGCGGGGTCTGTCCCGACCGGACTGGCCGGTCCGCGACCGCCGCCGCGGCTGCTTCGAGCGGCAGGTGCTGCTGGGCTCGGAGGTCGACGCCGCCAATATCAGCGCTCAGTACACCTGCGGCGTCCTCAGTGTCTTCCTGCCCGTGGACCCGGCCCGCCGCCGGCGGAAGATCACCATCGAGAACGACACGGCATCCGGACCGTCCTGATCCGCGCCGGTCTCCGGGTTGGATCCGCTCCCGGTGTTACCGGGTCTCTTCCGACGGGCCCGCCGTGACGAGGTGCCCGCCGTGACGACGGGCCCACCTATAAGACGTCAGTCCCATCCACCCGCACATACACGGGGTCTCCGGTGCGTTTGGCCGACACCGCAGCCTTGGCCGCCCGCATCGCCGCCGTGACGGCGGGTGCGGCGGCATACGAAAAGAACAGCAGGGTACGGTACCGCCCGCCCGAGCCGCCCAGCTGGCCGTCGCGGTGCACGGGGACCGGACCGGGGGGATCCTCCAGCGGCGCAGGCCCCACCACCCGGATTTCGGCCGGCAGATCCAGCCGGGGCAGGAAGGCCGTGAGCGCTTCACGCGAGCCGGTCAACTCCGCGTACCGGACGGCAGGGGGCAGGCCCAACTCACCGCGCAGTGCGAGTTCACGTTCCGCGGCTCCGGCCGGGTCCCAGCGCAGCAGATGGCCCACGGTCGACGTGTCATCAGCGGTAACCACCACCAGTCCCTTGTCTCCGGCCGGACGCACCAGGGCAGCAGCACTGAACCAGCGCCGGAGTGTCTCCTCCCCCGCCCCCAGCGACTCCCGTGACATCATGGCGTTTCCATCCAGCAGGATGGCCGCTGCATAACCTCCGGCCGCCACCGGCTCGGCGCCGGGCGTCGCAACCACCAGGGCCGGAGCATCGGAGACGTCCGTCCGCACGTGGTCGCCGGCGGAAGAAATGACGGTCACCGAGGGGAAAGCCCGGCCCAGCTCCTCGGCGGTGCGTCCCGCGCCGGCGGCGGAACCGCGCAGGTGGGTGCCGCCGCAGTTGCCGCAGCTCCAGACCGGTTCCGGCCGGCCGCACCAGCGGCATGCGGGAATGCCGTTGCGGCTGGCCAGCCCCAGCGGACCGGCACATGCCCGGCATCGTGCCGGTTCCCGGCATTCCTGGCAGGAAAGAGCCGGTGAGAACCCGGACCGTGCCACCTGCACCAGCACCGGACCCCGCGTCAGGCCGTCCTGGGCCGCTTTCCACGCGGCGTGCGGAATCCTGGCCCGGGCTGCCAGTGGGTCCCGCTCCATGTTGAAGGAATCAGCTGTGCTGACCACGCGCGGCGCAAGGGACCGCACCGTGCCGCGCTCGGCGGTAATGCCCGCGGCCCAGCCCGTGGCGACCAACCGCTGGGCCTCGGTGCTGCGCGAGTGCGATGCCAGCAGCAGCGCCGTGTCTTCAGCCGCTGCCCGGAGCAGCAGGACGTCGCGGACATGTTGGTACGGTGCCCGCTGTTCAGCGTGGAGGTCATCTGCGTCGTCCCACAGCACGGCCAGCCCCAGGTTGCGGACCGGCGCGTACGCCGCGGACCTGGTGCCAATCACCACTTGGACGTCTCCGTGCAGGACCTGGAGGAAACTGCGGTACCGGGGCGTCGGGCCGTCATCCGCCGTGAGGCGCACGAACGCATCCGCCCCGATGCGCTCAGTAAGGGCTGTCTCGACCCGGGCAAGATCCTTGGCATCGGGCACGACGACGACGGCGCCCCGTCCGGAGAGCAGGGTCGCCTTCACTGCCGCGGCAATTTCCGCAGGCCATGCCCCGGCCCCATATCCGCCCAGGGATGAGAGCACGGCACGCGGGCTGTGTCCGGCGGCCAGGTGTGTCAGGAAGCGCGGGCCGAGCGGATAGCGGGACCACGGGTTGGGACCGGAACCTTCCGGACCGGCCAGGACATTTTCCGCCGAAGCTTGGTCGGCGGACGCGGGCTGGGCAGCGGGTGCAGCCTTGCCTGCGGATGCGGGCTGGGCACCGGAAACCGGCTGGGCAGCGGATGCCGGCTGGTCGGCGGATTGCTCCGGCCGGACCTCCGGCGCCGCGGCGGCGGCGCGTGCCTGGGGCGTAAACTCCTTGTCCACGCGGGCGGCGCGCGGTGGGACCGCCACCCGCAGCACGTCATGGACGGTGCCGGAGTAGCGTGCGGCCACGGCCTCGGCCAGGCGCAGGATCTGCGGCGCAAGGACCGGCTGCGGCGAAACGACCTTCGCCAGCGGCATCAGCCGTGCGGAGGTGTCAGCTTCCGCCGTACGGGCCGTGATGAATCCGGACAATTCCTGCCCGCCGAACCGGACCCGGACGCGCGCGCCGGGCACGGCGTCGTCGTCCAGGTCTGCCGGCACCAGGTAATCGAACACCCGGTCCAGATGCGGCAGCGGCGAGTCCAGCAGCACCCGGGCAATGGGCAGCTGCGGAGCCGCCGGCTGCGTCCCCAGGCTCCGGGACGGGGAGACGAAGCCGTGCAGCAGGGACAGCTGCCCGGTTTCACCTGCCGGTTCCTGCCGCATGTGCCGGTTAGGCGTTGAAGTAGCGGCGGAGGTCCTCGGCCTTGTCCGTGCGCTCCCAGGTGAACTCCGCATCCTCACGGCCGAAGTGGCCGTTGGCGGCAGTCTTCTGATAGATGGGACGCTTCAGGTCAAGCGAGTTGATGATGCCCAGCGGGCGGAGGTCGAAGACCTCCTGGATGGCATCGGCAATGCGGGCCGGGTCCACGGTCTCGGTGCCGAACGTCTCCACATAGATGCCCACGGGACGGGCCATGCCAATGGCGTAGGCAATCTGGATTTCGGCGCGGCGGGCCAGTCCGGCCGCAACGACGTTCTTGGCCACCCAGCGCATGGCGTAGGCCGCCGAGCGGTCCACCTTGGACGGATCCTTGCCGCTGAAGGCGCCGCCGCCGTGGCGTGCGAAGCCGCCGTAGGTGTCAACGATAATCTTGCGGCCGGTCAGCCCGGCGTCACCGACCGGACCGCCGATGACGAAGGGGCCGCCGGGGTTCAGGATGTGCTTAACGTTGGAGATGTCCAGCTCGGTGCCTGCCAGGACGGGCTTGATGACATGGGTGACCAGGTCCGCCCGCAGCTGCTCCAGTTCGACGTCGACGGCGTGCTGCGAGGAAATAACCACGGAGTCCACTGAAACGGGCCGGTCGCCGTCGTAGCCGATGGTGACCTGGGTCTTGCCGTCGGGCCGCAGGTAGCTCAGCGTGCCATCCTTGCGGACGGCGGTGAGACGCTCGGAGAGGCGGTGCGCCAGCCAGATGGGCGTGGGCATGAGCACTGAGGTCTCATCAGAGGCGTAGCCGAACATGATGCCCTGGTCCCCCGCGCCCTGCACGTCATAGGGATCGATGTTCTTGCCCGCGCGGTTTTCCACCGAATTGAACACGCCGGAGGCGATTTCCGGGGACTGCTGGCCGATCGAGACCGAAACGCCGCAGCGGGCGCCGTCGAATCCGTTGGCCGAGGAGTCGTAGCCGATGCCAAGGATGGTGTCGCGGACCAGCTGCGGGATCTCCACGTAGCCCTCGGTCGTGACCTCGCCTGCCACATGGACCAGTCCCGTGGTGACGAGCGTTTCCACCGCCACCCGGGACTCGGGGTCCACTTTGAGCAGGCCGTCCAGGATCGCGTCACTGATCTGGTCACAGATTTTGTCCGGGTGACCCTCAGTGACGGATTCCGAGGTGAAAAGTCGCAGCCCGTCGCGGGCAGCGGAAAGTACTGAAGCATCTGGGAAAGTCACGAGTTTTACTCTACTGCGTCCCAGCCCCGGTCCCCGAATGCCGGCCGGTGCCTGTGGGTACGGCCGAGGGGGCCGCGGTGCCTCAGCGGACGGGAAGTGCCGCGGCGAGCTCCTGCGATACGCGGGCAATAATGCGCCCGGCAATCTCGGATTTTGTGCCGGCATAGGTGGGAGCCGGTGATGCATCGGAGTCTGCGGGTGAAAGCAAAGTCACTTCGGTGACGTCCTGGCCAAACACCAGGGAGACGCCCACCCGGTTCAGCACCAGCAGCTCGCAGCCCTTGCGGGCAAGTTTCTGCCGTCCGTAGTCCAGGACCTCCGCAGTGCCGTCCCCCGTTTCAGCCGCGAAGCCGACGATGACGGAAGGGAGGGCAGCCCCCGCGGATGCACGGGCCGCGTTTCTCTGCTGCACAGCTTCGGCGAGGATGTCGGGGTTGCGGACCAGGGTAATGACCGGGTCCTCCCCGTCGTCGCGCTTTTTGATCTTGGTATCCGAATTGCGGTCGGGACGGAAGTCGGCGACGGCGGCAGCCATGATGAGCACATCGGAGCCCGGCGCTGCCTCGTGAACAGCGTTCCGCAGCTCCAGGGCCGTTTCCACCCGGATCAGTTCCACTCCCTCGGGAGCCGGAACATCCATGTGGGCAGCGATCAGGCGCACCTGCGCGCCCGCCTCCGCAGCGGCGCGGGCCAGGGCAACACCCTGCTTGCCGGAGGACCGGTTGCCCAGGAACCGCACGGGATCCAGCGGTTCACGGGTGCCGCCGGCCGTCACGGTTACGGTCTTGCCGGCCAGGGAACCGGAAGGCTGTGCTGTACCGGAAGGCTGTGCTGTACCGGAAGGCTGTGCCGAACCGGACGGCTGGGACGCAGGCTCAGTGTCGCCGGGCGTGGGAACGGGAAGGCCGGCAGCGGCCATGGCGGCCGCGAAAATGTCTTCGGGGTCCGGAAGCCGGCCGGCTCCGGAATCCTTCCCCGTGAGCCGTCCCACCGCCGGATCCATGACTATGGCGCCCCGGCCGCGCAGCGTGGCCACGTTGGCGCGGGTGGCCGGGTGGGACCACATTTCGGTGTGCATGGCCGGGGCGAAAAGTACGGGGCCGCGGGCCATGAGCAGCGTGTTCGTCAGCAGGTCATCCGCCTGCCCGCCGGCCGCACGGGCCAAAAGGTCCGCAGTGGCCGGGGCCACCACAATGAGGTCCGCCTCGTGGCCGAGACGGACATGGTTGACCTTCTCCACCTCGTCAAAGACGGAGCTGGAGACCGTGTTGCCGGACAGCGCCTCCCAGGTGGCAACTCCCACAAACCGCTTGGAAGATTCCGTGGGGATGACCGAGACGTTATGGCCGGCTTCGGTTAAAAGCCGCAGCAGCGACGCGGACTTGTAGGCGGCGATGCCGCCGCCCACACCCAAGACAATGCGCACCGCTGCTGCTCCTGACTTATTCGGCCGATTCGACCGGGCGGCTGACGAGCATGCCTTCGTTGATCTCGCGCAGGGCGATGGACAGCGGCTTCTCGTTCAGCTTGGTTTCCACCAGGGGGCCGACGTATTCAAACAGGCCTTCGTGCAGCTGCGAGTAGTAGGCGTTGATCTGGCGCGCACGCTTGGCGCCGTAGATGACCAGTGCGTACTTCGAGTCAGCTACGTTCAGCAGGTCGTCGATCGGCGGGTTGATGATGCCTTCAGACACAGTAGACACAGATTCTCCAAAATCTTTTGTACGGGATGTAGCGGTGCGTCAGCGCGGGCGCGGACTGATTCCCATGAGTGATACAAGCTCAGCTGCTGCCCGCTGGACGTCATCATTTACCACGGTGTGATCGAACTCGGGCTCGGCAGCAAGTTCCAGTTTAGCGGTTTCCAGCCTTTGCTGCTGCTCTTCGGGTGTTTCGGTGCCGCGTCCCACCAGCCGGCGGACCATTTCGTCCCACGACGGCGGGGCCAGGAAGACAAAATTTGCTTCCGGCATGGATTTTTTGACCTGGCGGGCGCCCTGCAGATCAATCTCCAAGAGCACCGACCTGCCATCGGCCATGGCGGCCTCGACGGTGCTGCGCAGCGTACCGTAGCGGTTGCGCCCGTGCACCACTGCCCACTCCAGCATCTGGCCCTCTTCGACCAGCGAATCGAACTCCTCCGCGGAAACGAAGAAGTAGTGCACCCCGTTCTCTTCGCCCGGACGCGGAGCCCGGGTGGTGGCGGAAACGGACAGCCACACCTCCGGGTAGTTGTCCCGGATGAAGGTGGACACCGTGCCTTTGCCAACTGCGGTTGGACCTGCAAGAACTGTCAGCCGCGGTTGCGACACTGGGGACCTCGTTTGCTCTCGTTGTGATTCGGCCCGACGCCGCGGCCGCAGTGAAAGCGGCCCCTAGTCGGACTCCAAGTGTTCAATTAGCGCTTTGCGCTGGTGGACGCCCAAACCGCGCACTCGGCGGGTTGGGGCTATACCTACCGTAGTCATTATTCCAGCTGCGCGGCGCTCTCCGACGCCAGGCAGTGCCCGGAGCAGGTCCACCACCTTCAGCCGCCCTACGGCTTCCTCCGAAGACCGGGACAGAATGACCTCTTCCACGGACAGTTCTCCGGTCTTGATTTTGGCCTTAATATCGGCCCGGACGGATCTGGCCGCGGTTGCCTTCTCCCGGGCCCTGGTGCGCTCATCTTCGGTCAGTGGCTTGAGGTTCAACAGACCCTCCCGGGCAAGGACTGACCCGGCACCGCTGCACAAAACACAGCGGCGGTGCTGGGGCGGTGCTGGTGTATGGGGATACGGTCTGTAACCTATCCGCAACCCCGCCGCAATTGCAACGTGCCCCGCTACCCGATCAACAGCAGGGCGGACCCTGCTGTTGATCGGGAGTGCTCAGGCCGGACTCAACCCGGCCTGCGTCCGCAGCGCGGCTTCCCTCAGGCCGGCCGGGTGCGGACCGGCCCGGAGGATGTCGCGGCTCGAGGTGGCCAGCACGTTGGGGTAGGCCGCTCCGAACGTCAACCGCAGGTCCGCTCCGGTGGCTCCCTGGGCGCCGAGGCCGGGAGCGAGGATGGGCGTCGCCGCCGCAGCGGGGTCCAGGTCCAGTTCCGTCATGGCCGAACCAACGGTTGCCCCGATGACCAGCCCCGTGGAGCCCAGGACACTGCCGGGCGCGCCGGAGACGGCGCCACCGCCGGCACCTTCCAATTCCCGGGTGTTCTCCGCTGCCGCCGCATCCATGATGCGGGCGGCAACGGAGGCGGTGCCCCCGACATGCTGCACCGACGCGCCCTCGGGGTTCGAGGTCAGCGCCAGGACGAAGACACCCCGGCCGGATGCAGCGGCAAGGTCCAGGGCCGGGCGCAGCGACTCGAAGCCCAGGTAAGGACTCAGCGTGACGGAATCAGCGGCCAGCGCCGATCCGTCCCGCAGCCACGCGTCGGCATAGGCGGCCATGGTGGAGCCGATGTCTCCGCGTTTGGCATCGGCGATGCTGAGCATCCCCGCATCGGAGCATGCCGCCAGCACCCGCTCCAGGGCCGCCATTCCAGCCGATCCGTGCCGTTCAAAGAGCGCCACCTGCGGCTTGACGGCAGCTGCATGCTCCCCCACCGACTCCAGGACGGTGAGGGAAAAGCGCTCCAGGGCGGCGGCGTCGTCGTTCAGCCCCCACGCCGCCAGCAGCGCCGGGTGCGGATCAATCCCCACGCAGAGCTGGCCCCTGGCATCCATCGCCCGGCGCAGGCGGGTGCCGAAGGCAGTGCGCCCCTCAGGCATCTGCCGGGACACCGGATCAGACACCCGATGACGCCTTGAGCTTGGCGGCGTGCTCCTGCAGGGAGGTGACATCCCATTCATAAGAACGCATCGCCTCGATCGCCTGGACGGCGGCGCCGAATTCGGAGACCGTGGTGACCACCGGGCAGCCGATGGAGGTGGCGGCGGCACGGATTTCGTAGCCGTCGCCCCGGGCCTGGCCGCCCGACGGAGTGTTGACCACCAGGTGGATCTCCCCCGCGGTGATCAGGTCCGCCACAGTGCCTTCGCCGTTGGGCCCGGCGCCCTCGCTGACCTTGCGCACCGTCGTGGCCTGGATGCCGTTGCGGCGCAGGACCTCGGCGGTGCCGCCGGTGGAGAGGATCTCAAAGCCCAGGTCCACCATCAGCTTCACCGGCATGATGATGGAGCGCTTGTCCCGGTTGGCCACCGAGACGAAGATCTTGCCCTCCGTCGGCAGCGCGGAGTTCGCCGCCGCCTGGGACTTGGCAAACGCGGTGTCGAAGTACTTGTCGATACCCATGACTTCGCCGGTGGAGCGCATTTCCGGGCCGAGCAGGGAGTCCACCACGGTGCCCTCGGGCGTGCGGAAGCGGCTGAACGGCAGCACGGCTTCCTTCACGGCCACGGGGGCGTCCAGCGGCAGCACCGAGCCGTCGCCGACGGCGAACAGCTTGCCGGCCGCACGCAGCTGCGCGATGGACAGGCCGGTGCCGATCAGGGCCGCGGCCTTGGCCAGCTGCACGCCGGTGGCCTTGGACACGAACGGCACCGTGCGGGAGGCCCGAGGGTTGGCCTCGATCACGTACAGGATGTCCGAGGCGAGGGCGAACTGGATGTTGATCAGCCCGCGCACGCCCACACCGGAGGCAATCGCGCGGGTGGCGTCCCGGACGCGGTCGACGACGTCGGCTCCCAGGGTGATCGGCGGCAGGACACAGGCGGAGTCGCCGGAGTGGATGCCGGCTTCCTCGATGTGTTCCATGATGCCGCCCACATACAGGTCGGTGCCGTCGAAGAGGGCGTCCACGTCAATCTCGATCGCGTCTTCCAGGAAACGGTCCACCAGCACGGGGTGGTCCGGGGTGATTTCCGTGGCGTTGGCGATGTAGCGCGAGAGGTTTGCCTCATCGTAGACAATTTCCATGCCGCGGCCGCCGAGCACGTAGGACGGGCGGACCAGCACCGGGTAGCCGATTTCGTCAGCGATCTTCTTGGCGTCCTCGAAGGACACCGCCGTGCCGTTCTTCGGGGCCACCAGGCCGCCCTCGTCCAGCACGCGCTGGAAGGCGCCGCGGTGCTCCGCCAGGTCAATGGCCTCCGGGGAGGTGCCCAGGATCGGAACACCGGAGTCGGCCAGCGCCTGGGCCAGCTTCAGCGGGGTCTGGCCGCCCAGCTGGACGAAGACGCCGAGGACGCCGCCGGTGCGCTGCTCCGCGGCGATGACCTCCAGGACATCCTCAAGGGTCAGCGGTTCAAAGTACAGCCGGTCGGAGATGTCGTAGTCGGTGGAGACCGTCTCAGGGTTGCAGTTGATCATCACGGTCTCGTACCCGGCTTCGCGAAGCGCCATGGTGGCGTGCACGCAGGAGTAGTCAAACTCGATGCCCTGGCCGATCCGGTTCGGACCGGAGCCCAGGATGATGATGGACGGCTTTTCGTGCTGCGCCACCTCGTCCTCCTCGTCATAGGAGGAGTAGTGGTACGGCGTATAGGCAGCGAATTCCGCGGCGCAGGTGTCCACCGTCTTGTAGACCGGGCGGATGTTCAACGCATGCCGCACGCCGCGGATGACGGCCTCGGGGGTGTTGGTCAGCGCACCGATCTGTTCGTCGGAGAAGCCGTGGCGCTTGGCCAGGCGCAGGATTTCCTCATTCACGGTGCCGGCGCCGCGGATTTCGGCGGCCACCTCGTTGATCAGCGCCAGCTGGTCCAGGTACCAGGGGTCGATCCCGGTGGCCTCGTAAAGATCCTCCACTGAAGCCCCGCCCAGCAGGGCCTGCTGGACCTGCTTGAGCCGGTCCGTCGTCGGGCGCTTGGCGGCCTCGATCAGGGCCGGCACGCCGGCGGGGTCCACCGGCACGAAGGACAGCGACGCGCCCTTCTGCTCCAGGGAGCGCAGTGCCTTCTGCAGTGCCTCGGTGAAGTTGCGGCCGATGGCCATGGCTTCGCCGACGGACTTCATGGTGGTGGTCAAGGTGGGGTCGGCGGCCGGGAACTTCTCGAACGCGAACCGCGGCACCTTCACCACCACGTAGTCCAGGGTCGGCTCGAAGGACGCCGGGGTCTGCTTGGTGATGTCGTTCGGGATTTCATCCAGTGTGTAGCCCAGCGCCAGCTTGGTCGCGATCTTGGCGATGGCGAAGCCGGTGGCCTTGGAGGCCAGGGCCGAGGAACGGGAGACGCGCGGGTTCATTTCGATGACGACGACGCGGCCGGTGTCCGGTTCGATGGCGAACTGGATGTTGCAGCCGCCGGTGTCCACGCCCACTTCACGGATCACGGCGATGGCGATGTTGCGCAGGTTCTGGTACTCGCGGTCCGTCAGGGTCATGGCCGGAGCCACGGTGATGGAGTCTCCGGTGTGCACGCCCACCGGGTCGAAGTTCTCGATCGAGCAGACGACCACCACGTTGTCGTTGCGGTCGCGCATCATTTCCAGCTCGTATTCCTTCCAGCCGAGGATGCTCTCTTCGAGCAGCACCTCGGAGGTGGGGCTGTACTGGATGCCGGCACCGGCAATGCGGCGCAGGTCCTTCTCGTTGTAGGCCAGGCCGGAGCCCAGCCCGCCCATGGTGAAGGACGGGCGGACCACCATCGGGTAGCCCAGCTGCTCGGCGGCGGCGAAGGCCTCGTCCATGCTGTGCACAATGATGGATTTGGCGGACTCGGCACCGCAGCGTTCGACGACGCCCTTGAACTTTTCGCGGTCCTCGCCCAGCTCGATGGCGGCGATGTTGGCGCCGATCAGTTCCACGTTGTACTTCTCCAGCACACCGTTCTTGTCCAGGGCGATGGCCGTATTCAGGGCTGTCTGGCCGCCCATGGTGGGCAGGATCGCGTCGGGGCGCTCCTTGGCGATGATCTTTTCCACCACCTCGGGGGTGATGGGCTCCACGTAGGTGGCGTCGGCGAACTCGGGGTCGGTCATGATGGTGGCCGGGTTGGAGTTGACCAGGATGACCCGCAGGCCCTCCTCCCGCAGCACGCGCAGGGCCTGGGTGCCGGAGTAGTCGAATTCCGCGGCCTGGCCGATGACGATCGGACCGGAGCCGATGACCAGGACGGACTTAAGGTCGGTTCTGCGGGGCATTAGTTTGATTCCTTGATCTTGCTGGCAGCGTTCTTGCTGGCGTCCATGAGGTCCACAAAGCGGTCAAACAGGTAGGCGGAGTCGTGCGGGCCGGCGGCCGCCTCGGGGTGGTACTGCACGGAGAAGGCCGGGATGTCCAGGCAGGCGAGGCCCTCCACCACGTCGTCGTTCAGGGACACGTGGCTGACCTCGACCCGTCCGTAGCGGGCCTCGGGTGCGGTCACGGGCCCGTCCAGCGGGGCATCCACGGCAAAGCCGTGGTTCTGGCTGGTGATCTCCACCTTGCCGGTGCGGCGGTCCAGCACCGGCTGGTTGATGCCGCGGTGCCCGTAGCGCAGCTTGTAGGTGCCAAAGCCAAGGGCGCGCCCCAGGATCTGGTTGCCGAAGCAGATGCCGAAGAACGGGGTGCCGGTGTCCAGGACGTCCCGGAGCAGGTTCACTTGCACGTCGGCGGTGGCGGGGTCGCCTGGGCCGTTGGACATGAACACGCCGTCGGGGTTCAGTGCGGTGACGTCGTCGAGGGTGGCTGAGGCGGGCAGGACGTGCACGCGCACGCCGCGCTCGGCAAAGCGCACCGGAGTCATGGACTTGATGCCCAGGTCCAGGGCGGCGACCGTGAAGCGCGGCTCGCCGTCCCAGCCGTGGTCCTTCGGCTCAATGACGTAGGACGCCTCAACGCTGACCTCTTCGGCAAGGCGCGCGCCGGCCATGGATTCCTGCGCCAGCACGTCGGCGAGCAGCTCGGAGTCTGGCCGCTGGGCGGCGGCGCCGGAGAAAATACCGGCCTTCATGGCTCCGCGTTCGCGCAGGTGCCGGGTGACGGCGCGGGTGTCCACGCCGGAGATCCCGACGACGCCCTGCGCCGCAAGCTCTTCATCCAGGGTGCGCTCGGAGCGCCAGTTCGACGGGCGGCGGGCGGCGTCGCGCACGATGTAGCCGGCCACCCAGATGCGGCGGGACTCGGCGTCGTCGGTGTTCACGCCGGTGTTGCCGATGTGGGGCGCGGTCTGCACCACCAGCTGGCGGGCGTAGGAGGGATCCGTAATGGTCTCCTGGTAACCGGTCATGCCCGTGGCGAAGACGGCCTCGCCCAGGGCGGTGCCCTCGGCGCCGTAGCTGCGGCCACGGAACATCCGTCCGTCTTCAAGCATCAAAACAGCTGCGGTTGGGGTGGGGGTGTGCTGCACGGTCACAGTTGTTCCTCGCTTGTTTCCGCCGGTTCGGCCGGCAGGATTTCGGTGATGGCTGATACCAAGGGGGTCTTTTCTTCGGCCGAGCGGGTGCGGAATCCGGTGTCCACCGAGGTGGTTCCAAGCTTCCAGGTCACGATGACCAGCCCTTCCTTCTCGACAAATTTTCCGGCCATGCCGCGTTCGAGCCTGACGGCCTCCAGGTCTGCCCGGGGAATCCATACGTCGGGGGCGCCGCTGCGGACCAGCAGGACGCCTTCATCGAAGACGGCCGCCGTGGCGTTGGACTTCACGCCCAGTCCGTACACCGCGATCCGGTCCAGCCAGTCGCCGGCGGTGGTGGTGCAAACGTACTGCCCCAGGGCCTGGAAACGGGGTTCCTCCAGGCCGTCAGGCATGGGGACGGGACGCGGGACACCCTGCTGGCGCTGGCGGCGCCCGCGCCAACCGAGGGCGAACAGGCCCAGGAGCACGATGATCAGGGCAACCAGGCCCAGGGCGAATATCACGCGATCCATGCGGACTCCTCTGTGGAAACGGGGTGAGGTGTGTTGAGGGCGGCATCCAGGACCGTGGGATGACCGGCGAAGAAGGTTGCCTGCACGAGGCCGGGCAGTTCCAGGCCGGCAAACGGTGAGTTACGTCCCTTTGAGGCCATCTTATTCGGGTCCACTGTGCGGCGCGCAGACGGGTTCACCAATATGACGTTGGCGGGTTCACCGGCTGCCAGCGGCCGGCCCTGTGTTTCCACGGCACCGATGACGGCAGGGGTGACCGATGTCACGCGGGCAAAGCCCTCCCAGTCCATCATTCCGGTGTCGATCATGGTGTGCTGGACCACCGAAAGCGCGGTTTCCAGTCCGGTCATGCCCATGGCCGCCTGCGCCCACTCGCATTCCTTGTGCTCGGAGGGATGCGGGGCGTGGTCAGTGCCGACAATGTCGATGGTGCCGTCCGCGAGGCCGCGGCGGAGCGCCTCGACGTCGGCGGCGGTGCGCAGCGGCGGGTTGACCTTGTAGACCGGGTCATAGCTGCGGACCAGCTCGTCGGTGAGCAGCAGGTGGTGCGGGGTGACTTCGGCGGTGACCCTGACGCCCCGTTCCTTGGCCCAGCGGATGATTTCCACGGATCCGGCGGTGGAGACATGGCAGACGTGCAGCCGGGATCCGGTGTGCTGCGCCAAGAGCACGTCGCGGGCGATGATCGATTCCTCGGCCACGGCCGGCCATCCGGCCAGGCCCAGGACGGCACTGACGTCGCCCTCGTTCATCTGGGCGCCTTCGGTCAGGCGGGGTTCCTGCGCGTGCTGGGCAATGACGCCGTCGAACGCTTTGACGTACTCCAGCGCGCGGCGCATGAGCACCGGATCCGAGACACATTTGCCGTCGTCGGAGAAGACGCGGACCCGGGCGCGGGAATCGGCCATGGCACCGAGTTCGGCCAGCTGCTCCCCCTCCAGTCCGACGGTGACCGCGCCGACGGGGCGCACATCCACCCAGCCGGACCGGCGGCCCAGGCTGTGGACCTGCTCCACCACGCCGGCGGTGTCCGCCACCGGGTTGGAATTGGCCATGGCGTGCACTGCGGTGAATCCGCCGAGCGCGGCGGCCCGGGTGCCTGTTTCCACGGTCTCGGCGTCTTCGCGGCCGGGTTCGCGCAGGTGGGTGTGCAGGTCCACCATGCCGGGCAGGGCGATCAGGCCGGCGGCATCAATCACCTTTGCGTCTTCCGGGGCGTCCAGCGCCGGGCCGACGGCGGTGATCAGTCCGCCGCGAATCAGCAGGTCGGCGGTGTCCCGGCCCAGGATCGATGCGTTGCGGATCAGGTAGGTTACGGCCGCTGCGGGAGCGTTCGGGTTTTGCGTGTTCACTGTGAGTTCTCCAGAGTGGCGGTTCCGGCGGGGGTGTTCTCACCGGACAGCAGAAGGTAAAGGGCGGCCATGCGGACGGAGACTCCGTTGCTGACCTGCTCAAGGATGGTGGCCCGCGGCGAATCCGCGGCGCGGGAGGAAATTTCCAGTCCGCGGTTCATCGGACCGGGATGCAGGAGGATGGTGTCTTTGAGTCCCAGGGTGTCCAACCGGTCCAGCCGGACGTCGTCGAACCCCCACCGGCGTGAGTACTCACGCACCGAGGGGAAGAAGGCGGACTGCATCCGCTCGCCCTGCACCCGCAGCATCATGACGGCGTCGGGGCCGGTTTCCAGTGCTGCGTCCAGGTCGTAGCTGACCTCGCAGGGCCAGGACTCGACGCCGAACGGCAGCAGGGTGGGCGGCGCCACGAGTGTGACGGTGGCACCGAGCGTGCGCAGCAGCCACAGGTCGGAGCGTGCCACGCGCGAATGCAGGACGTCGCCGACGATCACCACGTGCATGCCGGTGAGGTCGGTTCCGGTCGACGCGGTCCCGTGCAGCTTGGCCCAGTGCCGGCGCATGGTGAAGGCATCCAGCAGTGCCTGGGTGGGGTGCTCGTGCGTGCCGTCTCCGGCGTTGAGCACCGCGGCGTTGATCCAGCCGGAACCGGCGAGCCGTGCGGGTGCCCCGGAGGAGCCGTGCCGGATCACGACGGCGTCCGCTCCGATGGCCTCGAGCGTCTGCGCGGTGTCCTTCAGCGACTCGCCCTTGGACACGGAGGAGCCCTTGGCGGAGAAGTTGATGACATCGGCGGACAGGCGCTTGGCGGCTGCCTCAAAGGAAATGCGGGTCCGGGTGGAGTCCTCGAAGAAGAGGTTGACCACGGTCCGGCCGCGCAGGGCGGGCAGTTTCTTCACTTCACGCTGCGACACGGCAGCCATCTGCTCGGCGGTGTCGAGGATGGCCAGGGCGTCGGCGCGGCTCAGGTCCCGGGTGGACAGCAGATGCCTCACAGCGTGCCCTCGATGACAACTTCGTCCACGGCCGGCAGATCCGTTTCGCGCAGATGCACACGGACCTTTTCCACGATGGCGGTGGGCAGGTTTTTGCCGACGTGGTCCGCGCGGATGGGCAGTTCGCGGTGCCCGCGGTCCACCAGCACGGCGAGCCGGACAACCCGGGGACGGCCCAGGTCCACCAGCGCGTCCAGGGCGGCGCGGATGGTCCGGCCGGAATACAGGACGTCGTCCACCAGGACAACCACCTTGTCATCGATTCCGGACAGCGGAACCTCGGTGGCGTGGGGTGTGCGGGTGGGCTGGCGGGCCAGATCGTCGCGGAACATGGTGACGTCCAGCTGTCCTACGATGGCGGCGGGATCCACAGAGGGATCAGCGGCGGCAATCTTGTCGGCGAGCCGGCGGGCCAGCGGGTAGCCCCTGCGCGGAATGCCCATCAGGACGAGGTCTGCGGCGCCTTTGTTGGTCTCCAGGATTTCGTGTGCAATCCGGGTGAGCGCTCGGTCAATGTCAGCTGAAGCCAGAACGGTGCGTGCGGGCGCGGGTGCGCCCGGCGGGTTGGACAAGTCCATATTCTGCCTCCTCCTTCCCCGCCTCACAGGACGGAATTTAAAGGGTGAATGCGTTTTCAAGCTACCACAGCACCGGCGCCGGACAGCTTCTGTGACGTGAGGCGGCGGAGCGGCCACAGGGAGAGCTTGGCCCATTTCATCCCCAGTGCGGCCGGGTGCGGGGCCGGGGCGGCTTTTTCCTCATAGGGTTGCCCTATGACAGGCCCAACCTCATGAGCGGACCCTTCCACGACAACACTGCCGGCCGGAACGGGGCCCTTCCCCGGACTCCCCATGGTGCGGCGCCCGGTCCAGCCCGGCTGCAGCCGCCCGGACACGGTCCGGCCCCGGTCCAGCCGCTGTTCTCAGCCCAGCCACGCGGACGAACCGGGACGGCGGGAACCGTGCTGCTGATCGCCGGCTCCACCGTCGCCCTGCTGCTGGTGGCGTGGTTCCTGTGGTCGCGGCTGGGAACGGTTGCTTTCCTGCTCTGCGGGATCCTGGCGCTCGTGCCGCTGGGCATCTGCATCCTGGGGCTGAGCTGGGTGGACCGCTGGGAACCCGAACCCCGCTCGGCGCTTCTCTTTGCGTTCCTGTGGGGGGCCGGCATCTCGGTGGGCATCACGCTGCTCGCCGGACCCTATGTGGCGGCAGTCCTGTACAACCTGTTTCCCGGGGTGCCCCCGGAGTTTGTGGGGCCGGTCCTGGAAGCGCCGCTGGTCGAGGAAACAGCAAAGGGGCTTGGGGTCCTGCTCCTGGTGTTCGTGCGGCGCAGCCACTTTGACGGGCCGGTGGACGGGATTGTCTATGCCGGCACCGTGGCCGCGGGTTTCGCCTTTACCGAGAACATCCTGTACTTCGGTTCGGCCCTGATTTCCGGCGGCGGACTCGGTGCGGAGCTGGGTTTCGTCTTTGTCCTCCGGGGCCTGTTCTCCCCCTTCGCCCATGTGCTGTTCACCTCCGCGATCGGAGTGGGGCTGGGCCTGGCCGTCCGGCGGGGAGGCGCACTGCGCATCACGGCCGGCTTCCTGCTGGGTCTGGCCGCGGCCGTCCTGGGACACATGTTCTGGAACGGCGGAACCGCACTGGTGGAGGGCAGCTTCTTCCTGTTCTATTTCCTGCTGCAGGTGCCGTTGTTTGCGCTGGCCGTGACCGGCGTGATCCTGCTGCGCCGTGCCGAACAGCGGCTGACCCGGCAGCGGCTGGGCGAATACGCCGCTGCCGGATGGTTCACCCCGGCGGAGGTGCTCATGCTTTCCACCCGCGCCGGGCGCCACCAGGCCATGGCCTGGGCGGGACGGTTTGGCGCCCGCAGCACCATGAAGAGCTTCATCCGGGAAGCCACCAGGCTTGCGCTGACCCGCCAGCAGATCGCGGCCGGCCGGAATCTTCCGGCAAACCAGGCCGCCGAGCAGCGGCTGCTTCAGGAGCTCACGCACACGCGCACCGCGATGCTGGCACGGGCGGGCGGCTACTGACAACGCAAAAACCCGTCCGGGGACACGTGAATGTCCCCGGACGGGTTCAGGTCAAAACGGTCCGGCCGGAACGCTCAGGCCAGCAGTGACGGCTTGAGCTGGTGGAGCCGGCTCAGCAGCCCGTTCACGAACGACGGCGACTCGTCGGTGGACAGGGTCTTGGCGAGCTCAACCGCTTCGCTGATCGCCACCTTGTCCGGGACGTCGTCGTTGTACAGCAGTTCCCAGGTGCCGATCCGCAGGATGATGCGGTCCACTGACGGCATGCGTTCCAGCGGCCAGCCCTGGGAATAGGTGCCCAGGAACTCGTCGATGGTTTCCTGCATGGAAACCACACCCTCCACCAGTTCAAGGGTGTAGGGGTTGATCGTCTGATCGGTCTGTTCCCGGCGTGCCTTGAGCATGTCAAAGGCCGATGCTGAACGCTGCTCAGCTTCAAACAGAACTTCCAGTGCCCGGGTCCGGGCCTTAGTGCGTGCACTCACTCGTTAACGCGTCCCAAATAATCGCCGGTGCGGGTATCCACCTTGACCTTGGTGCCCTGTTCCAGGAACAGGGGAACCTGGATCTCGTAGCCGGTCTCCACGGTGGCGGGCTTGGTGCCGCCGGTGGAGCGGTCGCCCTGCAGGCCCGGCTCGGTGTACGTGATTTCCAGGACCACGGACGGCGGAAGCTCAATGTACAGCGGGGAACCCTCGTGGATGGCGATCGTCACCATCGTGGATTCCAGCATGAAGTTGGCGTTCTCGCCCACGATGGTGCCCGGTACGGTCAGCTGATCGTAATCGGAGGTGTCCATGAAGACGTAGTCGTCGCCGTCCTGGTACAGGTACTGGTAATCACGGCGGTCAACGCTGGCAGTTTCGATCTTGATGCCGGCGTTGAACGTCTTATCGACAACCTTGCCCGAACGCACGTTGCGCATCTTGGTCCGAACAAACGCACCACCCTTGCCCGGCTTCACGTGCTGGAACTCGATGATGCTCCAAAGGTTGCCTTCAAGCTTCAGCACGGTGCCGTTCTTGATGTCGTTGGTCGTCGCCACAGTTTCTCTTTCGTTGATTCGCCTGGTTTCGTTTTAAGTCCGTCGACCATTCTACCTGCTTCGAGCAGCTACAGGCTGAGCCGGATCCCGCCCTGCGGCTCGGAGGCAATCTCCTGGTAGGCCGCAAAGAGCAGCGACGTGTCCGGAACCTCCAGCATCGAAGGCTTGGCCAGCCCGTCCAGGACCACGAATCGCAGCAGGTCACCACGGGATTTCTTGTCCCGCCGCATGCCGTCCAGCAGCGCTGACCAGCGGTCCTTGCGGTAGGTCACCGGCAGGCCCAGCGAGGTGAGGATTTCCTTGTGCCGGTCCGCCGTGGCGTCGTCGAGCCGGCCAACCATCCGGCCGAGTTCGGCGGCGAACACCAGGCCCACGGACACCGCCGCGCCATGGCGCCACTGGTAACGCTCAGCCAGCTCGATGGAGTGGCCCAGGGTGTGCCCGTAGTTCAGGAATTCCCGGCGGCCGGCTTCGCGCAGATCGGCGGAGACCACCTCGGCCTTCACCGCGATGGAGCGTTCCACCAGTTCACGCACGACGTCGGACGCGCCGTCGCCCACGGCCTCCGGGTTTGCTTCGACCAGGTCCAGGATGGCGGGATCAGCAATAAAGCCGCACTTGATGACCTCGGCCATGCCGCTGAGCAGCTCGTTCTTGGGCAGCGTTCCCAACGCGTCAAGGTCGGCCAGCACACCGGCCGGCGGATGGAAGGCTCCCACGAGGTTCTTGCCCTCGGCGGTGTTGATGCCGGTCTTGCCGCCAACGGCCGCATCCACCATTCCCAGCAGCGAGGTGGGAATGTGCACCACCTTGATCCCGCGCAGCCACGTGGCCGCCACGAAACCGGCCAGGTCAGTGACCGCTCCGCCGCCCACTGCCACGATGGCGTCGGAGCGGGTGAAGTCGTTCTGGCCCAGGACCTGCCAGCAGAAGGAGGCCACCTGGATGTGCTTGCCTTCCTCGGCGTCCGGGATCTCAGCCGTTACGGCGGAGAGTCCCGTGGCGGCGAGCTCGTCGCGGACGGTGTCCCCGGTGGCGCGGAGCGCACGGGGGTGGATCACCAGGACCCGCCGCACCCGCTCCCCCAGCATGGCGGGAAGGCGGTCCAGCAGCCCGTTGCCGATGACGACGTCGTAATTACTTGCGGGGCTTTCGCCGGTCACCGGGATGACGGTGGGATCGGAGGCCATGTGGTTAAGCTCCTTCGTTGAGGATGGTCGTCAGCCGGTCAATGATGGCTGGGACGGTAAGGCCCCTGGTGTCAATGGTGATGTCGGCCAGGGATTCGTAGACGGGGCGCCGGGCCTTCGCCAGCTCCTGCCAGCGGCGCCCGGGGTCGCCGGCCAGCAGTGGGCGGTGGCCCGACCGCACGATGCGGGGCAGCACGGTTTCCAGGTCGGTGTCCAGGAAAACCACTGTGGCGCGGGACCGCAGCAGCTGCTGGGTGCCGGTGTCCAGCACGGCGCCGCCGCCCAGGGAAATCACCGTCTGGGATTTTTCGGCCAGTGCGCCGGCGACGGCGCGTGCTTCAAGCTCCCGGAAATAGCATTCCCCGCGTGCTGCGAAGAGCTCGGAGATGGGTCCGTGGCGCTCCACGATGAGGTGGTCGGTATCGGTGAACTTCAGCTGGCGGCGGGACGCGAACTCGCGTCCCACCACCGACTTCCCGGCCGCCATGAAGCCGATCAGGACAATGTGCCGGAAGGGCTGCTCAGTCTGTGGCGGCACTGGTGCCAGCCGATTCGAGGGCGCCCGGGATGTTCTCCAGGTAGGACCGCAGGTTACGTGCCGTTTCGGCCACGGAATCGCCGCCGAACTTCTCAGTGACGGCCTCGGCCAGCACGAGGGCGACCATTGCCTCGGCCACCACGCCGGCGGCGGGCACCGCACAGACATCGGAGCGCTGGTGATGGGCGCGGGCCGGCTCGCCGGTGCTGACGTCAACCGTCTGCAGGGCGTGCGGAACGGTGGCAATGGGTTTCATGGCGGCGCGGACCCGCAGGACCTCGCCGATGCTCATGCCGCCCTCGATGCCCCCGGCGCGGTTTCCGGAGCGGACCACGCGGCCGTCGGCATCCTGCAGGATTTCGTCGTGTGCGGCTGAGCCGCGGCGAGCCGCGGTGAGGAACCCGTCACCGATTTCGACGCCCTTGATGGCCTGGATCCCCATCAGCGCTCCCGCGATCCGCGCATCGAGGCGGCGGTCCCAGTGGGTGTAGCTGCCCAGTCCCGGCGGCAGCCCGTAGGCCACCACTTCGACGACGCCGCCCAGGGTCTCGCCGTCCTTGTGGGCGGCGTCCACCTCGGCGACCATGGCGGCGGAAACATCTGCGTTGAAACAGCGCATGGGATCTGCGTCGAGGGCGGCGACGTCGCCGGCACCCGGAACCGCGGAACCTTCGGGGGTGCCGACACCGGCAATGCTCACGGTGTGCGAGACCAGGGAAATGCCCAGGGACTTCAGGAACGCAGCTGCCACGGCTCCCAGCGCCACGCGGGCCGCGGTTTCCCGCGCGCTGGCACGCTCCAGGACGGGGCGGGCTTCGTCGAAACCGTACTTCTGCATTCCGGTGAAGTCCGCATGTCCGGGACGGGGGCGGGTCAGCGGGGCATTGCGTGCGGATTCCGCGAGCAGCGACGGGTCCACCGGGTCCGGCGACATGACCTGCTGCCACTTGGGCCATTCGGTGTTGCCCACCTCGATGGCCACGGGTCCACCCTGGGTGAGTCCGTGCCGGACGCCGCCGAGGATGCGGACTTCGTCCTGTTCGAACTTCATCCTCGCGCCGCGTCCGTAGCCAAGCCGCCGGCGGGCAAGTGCCTCCTGGATCAGGGCAGTGTTCACTTCGACGCCCGCGGGGACGCCCTCAACTATTCCTACCAGTGCAGGCCCATGGGACTCACCGGCGGTCAACCAACGCAACATGGTTTCAATACTGCCATGTCCGGTCCGCGCCTTCAGCGCCGCGGCGCCCCCACTGCGTCACACATCACGTTTGTGACGGACAACTCGTCACGGAATTTCTCCCCGGCAAACAGGCGCACCTGCTCCACCGCCTGGTAAAGCAGCATTTCCAGCCCGGGAACAATAAGTCCGCCATGGTCCTCCCAGACGCCGGCAATCCGGCTTGGCCACGGGTCATACGCGACATCCAGCAGGACGGCGCCGGCTCCCGCTGCCGTGTTCGGCGCCTGGGCCAGCTGGTCGGCCAGGGCGTCGGCGCCGTGAGGGGGCAGCGTGGAGATGACGACGTCGGCCGCCGCGCATGCGGCCGCGGCATTCTCCCAGGGGCGCAGCTGAACTTTGTTTCCGGTCCGCCGGCCAACCTCGGCCACTGGTGGAATTCCGCCCGGACCAGCGGTGAACCGGCGCGCACAGACCGAGACGGAGACGGGGTCGAGGCCGCCCGCCGCTGCGACGGCGGCGCAGGCCGTGCCGCCGGCCCCAAGGATCACCACGCGCGGATTGCCCCGCACGCCGGCGTGGCGCAGGGCGTTGACGATGCCAGCGACGTCGGTGTTGTGGCCGGTGAGGACAACGCCGGCGCTTGTGTAGTCGAAGGTGACCGTGTTCAGGACCCCCAGGTCCGCGGCTGTGGAGGTCAGGTGGTCCATGGCCGGGAGCAGGGCTGCCTTCAGGGGCATGGTCACGGACAGTCCGGCCCAGCGGGGCTCCCCGTTGTCCGGTTCCCGGAGGGACGCGGCAAAAGCCGCCGCGTCCGCTTCGGGAACGTCGATGCGCTCATAGGCACAGTCGAAGCCGAGGTAGTCGTACGCCGCCCGGTGGAGCAGCGGTGACTTGGAATGGCCGATCGGGTGTCCCAGCACTGCCGCCCGCAGGGAACCAGCCGTCAACTACCCGCACCTTCCCGGCTCCTGCGTGCCACACCACTCCTGGTACTGGAGCACGTACTTTGCGTGCTCGGCCAGCGTGCTGGAGAACTCGGTCTGGCCGGTGTCCAGGTTCACCGTCACCCAGTAGTAGTACGGCACATCGGCGGGATTGGCGGCCGCGTCAATGGCTTCCTTGCTGGGGGAACCAATCGGCCCCACCGGCAGCCCGGGGTTGGCGTAGGTGTTGTAGGGGTTGGACTTGTCCGCCTTTTCCTCCGGCGTCAGGTCGTAGCTCTTGCGGTTCAGTCCGTACGTCACCGTGGCGTCGGACTGGATCAGTCCGCTGGTTTCCACGTTGTCGGCCCGCAGGCGGTTCTGGATGGAACCGGCCACCGTGGCGTAGTCCGCTTCGCCGGCCTCGGCCTGGATGATGCTGGCCTTGGTCAGGATGCGGTACTGCTCGGCCGGGTCAGTGATTCCGGCATCCTCGAGCGTGGCGAAGGTGTTGTCCACCATTTCCGTCACGATGGAGGTGGCGTCCTGCTCCAGCGGGAAGCGGTATTCGCCCGGGTGCAGGTAGCCTTCGAGGCTCACGGCCGCCGGCGGCAGGCCGAAGGCCGCGGGGTTCTGGGCGAGGGCCTCGAATTCGGTCCGCGGAATCCCGGTCGACTCGGTGAGGATGTCGAACACTTCGTTCTGACGCAGGTCGCGGGCGATGGCGGCGTAGTGCACCGCGGTGCCCTCTTCGCCCAGCAGCGCGTCCAGGGCAGCCGAGGACGACATCTGCTGCTTCATTTCGTAGGATCCGGGCTGGATTTCCCGTCCGGCGGACTCCTCAGCGAACGTGTTGACGAACTCCTTGGACGTCGCGACGATGTCCGCCGTCTCCAGTTTGGTGCCGATCACCATCGGTCCGTCACCTTCGGCCACGGTAAAGCTGACGCTTCCCGTCCCGGCTCCCTCATAATCCTTGATTTCGTTCATGCCCAGCAGGTCACGAAGGAACAGGGTGAGGCCAAAAACCACTCCCGCGAAGAACACGAGGACGACAAGCATTACAATGGTCCGGCGGCGCCGGCGGCGCTGCTTTTCCCGGGTGGGACGCCGGCTGCGGCGGGTGTCCTGTTCTTCGTCGAAGAACTCTTCCACCGGCGGATTGTCGTCAGGGCCGTAACCCGTTCCGTGGTGGGCGCTCGGCTCATAGTCCGGTTCGGCCCCCATCGGAGGATAGTCCGGATACCTGTGGCTCACAGCGCGGCCCCGTTTCCGCGCTTATTGTCCTGGGAAATGATTGACTCCTGTGTCGGGGCCGGCCGGTCGCCTGTCTGGCGATCCTGCCGGCACGATGTGACTGGCTCCCCCACATCGCGTCCAAGTGAACGCTGCATGTCAATAGCGTGCTGCAAAATAGCGACAGCAGCTGCTTGATCCACCACTCTACGATGATCTTTGCTGTTCAAGCCAGCCTCATGCAGGGAGCGGTGGGCGCTCACAGTGGTGAGACGCTCATCCACGAGGGTAACGGGAATGCCGCTGCCGCCGCGCTCCAGCTCTTCCGCCAGCAACTGCGCGTAGTCCCGCGCCATCTGCGTGGAGGCGGTTTCGGTGCCCCGCATGCTGCGGGGCAGGCCGACAAAGATCTGGACAGCGCTGCGGTCGGCAGCCTCGCGGACGAGGACCCGAATGTCGCTGTTCTTTTTGGCGTCGCGTTTGAGCGTCTTCACCGGCATGGCCAGCATGCCGTCCGGATCGCTCACCGCCAGGCCCACCCGGACCAGGCCGACGTCCACCCCCAGCTTAACCCCGCGGGGGTAGACCTGCGGCTCCATGTCAGCCCCGGTTGGCAACTGCGGCTTGGATAGCGGTGAGTGCCTCGCCAACCTTTGCCGCGTCGGAGCCGCCGCCCTGGGCAACATCGTCCTTGCCGCCGCCGCCGCCGCCGAGCACGCCGGCAGCGGTCTTCACCAGTGCGCCGGCCTTGACGCCTGCGGACCGCGCTTCCTCATTCGTGGCGACAATCACCACGGGACGGGAATTGGAGACACCGGCAACTGCCACTACTGCGGCACCGCTGCCCAGGCGCGACCGCAGGTCCAGCGCCAGCGTGCGGAGGTCATCGGCGCCCGCGCCCGATCCGGCGTCGTGCGCGAGGACACGGACGCCGTCAACATCCACGGCCTTGCCGACAAGCGCGGCGGCAGAGGCGGCCAGCTGCTCGCGGCGCAGACGCTCAAGCTCCTTTTCAGTGGACTTCAACTTGGCCAAAGTGGCGGCCAGGCGGTCCGGCAGCTGAACGGAGGGAACCTTGAGCATTTCCGAAAGCTCGTTCACCAGGGCGCGTTCCGCGGCCAGGTGACGGAAGGCATCCATGCCCACGAAGGCTTCGACCCGGCGGTTTCCGGATCCCACGGACTGCTCGCCCAGCAGGGTGAGGCTGCCAATGCGCGACGTCGATTCCACGTGCGTGCCGCCGCAGAGTTCGCGGGACCAGTCGCCGTTCATTTCGACGACCCGCACGCTGTCGCCGTAGGCCTCGCCGAAGAGCGCCGTGGCGCCCAGGGCCTTGGCCTCGGCCAGGGACATGACCTTCGTCTCGACCTTGTAGTTGCTCCGGATGGCAAGGTTGGACACCTCTTCGATTTCCGACTTTGCGGCATCGGAGAGTCCCTCGCCCCAGGAGAAGTCGAAGCGGAGGTAGCCGGCCTTGTTGAAGGAACCGCGCTGCAGCGCCTCCGGGCCCAGGATCTGGTGCAGGGCGGCATGCACGATGTGCGTGCCGGAGTGCGCCTGCTCCGCCTCGTGGCGGCGCTGGGCGTCGACGGCGGCCAGCACTGCCGACCCCTCGGCGATTTCACCCTCGCGGACAATGGCCTTGTGGACGCTCAGTCCCTTGACCGGGCGCTGGACGTCCTGGACTTCCAGGACAAATCCGTCTCCGGTGATGAGGCCGGTGTCGGCGGCCTGGCCGCCGGCTTCGGCGTAGAACGGTGTCTCGTTCAGGACCAGGGAGATTTCCGTCCCCTGTCCGGCGTGGGGAACCCGGGCACCGCCGGAAATGATTCCGCGGACTGAGGATTCGCTGGTCAGTTCGTCATACCCGGTGAAGACGGTGGCTCCGACGGCCAGCAGCTCGTTGAAGACCGAAACATCGTTGTGGCCGTGCTTCTTGCCGCGGGCATCGGCCTGGGCGCGCTGGCGCTGTTCCTGCATCAGGGAGCGGAACCCGGCCTCGTCGACTTTCAGGCCGGCTTCCTCAGCCATTTCCAGCGTGAGGTCGATCGGGAACCCGTAGGTGTCGTGCAGGGTGAAGGCGTCTTCGCCGGACAGCGGCTTGCTGGCGGCCTTGGATTCCTTGACGGCTTCCTCGAGGCGCTCGGTGCCGGAGGCAATGGTGCGCAGGAACGCCTTTTCCTCGGCGTAGGCGATGCGGCTGATGCGGGCAAAGTCGGTTTCGACCTCGGGGTAGGTGCCCTTCATGGCGTCGCGGGAAACCGGCAGCAGTTCGGGCAGGACTGCGGTTTCCACGCCGAGCAGGCGCATGCTGCGGACAGCACGGCGGATCAGGCGGCGCAGCACGTAGCCGCGGCCCTCGTTGGAGGGGCTCACGCCGTCGGAGATCAGCATCAGGGCGGAACGGACGTGGTCGGCGACGACGCGCATCTTGACGTCGTCCGAGTGGTGCGGATCCGAGGGGTCTTCGGCGCTGGTGTAGGTCTTGCCGGAGAGCTCGGCAGCCTTGTCCAGGACCGGGCGGACCTGGTCGGTCTCGTACATGTTCTCCACGCCCTGGAGAATCATGGCCAGGCGTTCCAGGCCGAGGCCGGTGTCGATGTTCTTCTGCGGCAGTTCACCGGCAACGTCGAAGTCCGTCTTGGACCGCACGGCGGAGAGCTGGTACTGCATGAAGACCAGGTTCCAGATCTCGATGTAGCGGGTCTCGTCCACGGCGGGGCCGCCCTCGAGTCCGTAGGCGGGACCGCGGTCGTAGTAGATCTCGGAGCAGGGACCGCCCGGGCCGGCCTGGCCGGTGTTCCAGTAGTTGTCCGCCTTGCCGGTGCCGATGATGCGTTCGTTGGGCATGCCGATCTTGTCCCGCCAGATGGCACGGGCTTCGTCGTCGCGCTCATCGCCGTCTTCATAGACCGTGACCCAGAGCCGCTCGGGATCCAGGCCGAAGCCGCCGTCCTCGACCGGGGAGGTCAGCAGCTCCCACGCGAACGTGATGGCGTCTTCCTTGAAGTAGTCGCCGAAGGAGAAGTTGCCGGCCATCTGGAAGAACGTGCCGTGGCGGGCGGTCTTGCCCACCTCCTCGATGTCCGCGGTGCGGATGCACTTCTGCACGCTGGTGGCGCGCTTGTACGGCGCCTTTTCGCGGGCCGTGAGGTAAGGGATAAAGGGCACCATGCCGGCCACGGTGAAAAGCAGCGACGGATCATTGGTGACGAGCGACGCGGAGGGAACCACCGTGTGGCCCTTTTTGCTGAAGAAATCCAGCCAGCGGCGTGCAATCTCGTGGGACTTCATGGTGCTTTTTACCCTTCCGGTAATTCAGGTGTTTCGCTCAGTTGTTGCTGCCGGCACTGTGCCGGATGGTGCGGACGGTTCCGCCGGTCAGCGGCGCACGGCGGTCATGGTGTCGGCAACGGTGTCGCCGGTGTCCATGCCCAGCGCGGTGCGCAGCTCACCTTCCCGTTCGCTCATACCGTCGCGGAACGCTTCGGCGAAGTTCTGCAGGGCGTCGGCGGCGGTGCCGATGGCCTGGTTGAGGCCGGCCGGGCCCAGGGTGTTCTTGGCGTCCGAGAGACGGCGGACCGCGATGACCCCGATGGTGACACCGATGGACATCCAAAAGACTCGCTTGATCATGCTGGTTTCGCTCCTGTGCTGGTGTCGGGTTTAGCGGCTGCGGCGGCCGCGGCTCTTGCCGCGGGAGGAAAGGGCCGAGCGTACTCCGTAGCTGAACGCTGAAACCTTGATCAGCGGCGACCCGACGGTTGCGGCCATCAGGGAGGACAGCGCGGAAATGTTGGCCGAGGCGTCGGAGACGTTCGAGGAGATGCCGTCCACCTTCTGCAGCTGCAGGTTGGTGGTGGACACCGTGGTGGTGACTTCCTCGATCAGCGGAGTGGTTTCGTCGCTGATGTTGCGGATGGCGCCGCGAAGCTCATCAAACACCTTGCCCAGCTTCCAGATCGGGACGGCGAGCAGCACCACCAGCACTGCGAACACACCGGCCGCAATCAGACCGGCTATATCTCCACCCGACATGACACTCCTCTTTGGGGTTGAAAACTAAGACTTTCCGCTATGTACCTTACCCACTTCAGGGACCGGGCACTTACTTGTGCTCCGGGGCACGCCGGGCGCCGAAGCCCAGCCGGCCGGCCACCGGGTCCGGGGCGGGGCCCAGCCTGCGGGAGCGGTCCGGCTACGCAAACAGCCCGCGGCGCAGGGCCGCGGGCTGTTCGAAAAATCGAGAAAGACTCGAAATTAGCGTGCGTAGTATTCCACGACGAGCTGCTCTTCGCAGGTCACGGGAACTTCCGAGCGCTTCGGGCGGCGCACGAGGCGTGCCTGCAGCTTGTCCAGGGAAACATCCAGGTAACCCGGAACGGCGGGCAGAACGTCGCGGTGGGCGCCGGCAGCGGCAACCTGGAACGGCGTCATGGTCTCGCTGCGCTGGTGCACATGGATGAGCTGGCCTTCGGAAACGCGGAACGACGGGCGGTCCACGCGGGCGCCGTCAACCATGATGTGGCGGTGCACAACAAGCTGGCGGGCCTGGGCGATCGTGCGGGCAAAGCCGGCGCGCAGCACGAGGGCGTCAAGACGCATCTCGAGCAGCTCGATCAGGTTTTCACCGGTCAGACCGGCGGTGCGGCGGGCTTCCTCGAAGACACGGGTCATCTGTGCTTCACGGATACCGTACTGGGCGCGCAGACGCTGCTTTTCACGCAGGCGTACCGCGTAGTCGCTGTCCTGCTTGCGACGTGCGCGGCCGTGCTCACCCGGGGGGTAAGGACGACGCTCGAAGTACTTGGCTGCCTTGGGGGTCAAAGCAATGCCGAGGGCGCGCGAAGCGCGGGCCTGACGGCGTGCACGTGTGTTGTTAGCCACGTTCACCTTTCACTGTTTTGGCGGTTTGGCCACCGCAGCCCTGGTTCACACCGGGATACTGATGACTGATTCGTAAGTACTGGCCTCCATTAGGGAGAGCTCGGGCCAACCGCTGCCTTCTGCTACAGACACGGCGCCGGGCACAACTCCACCGCTTGGGGCAGGGAGGGGGTCCGGCATCGCGCTTGCCAGTCAACCATCAATGCTAGCACGGAGCGGCGGGCGCCTACTTCCCCCGGATGATTCCGCGCAGCCGTTCCAGCCGGGCCGAAATGTCCCGCTCCACCCCGTTGCCGGTGGGCTCGTAGTAGTTCCGGCCCACCAGGTCATCCGGCGGGTACTGCTGCCGGGCCACGCCGTGCGGTTCATCGTGGGAATACACATATCCCTTGCCGTGTCCGAGCTGCTTGGCTCCGGGGTAGTGCGCGTCCCGCAGGTGGGCGGGAATCCCCTGTCCCCGTCCGGCGCGCACATCCGCAATGGCGGCGTTAATGCCGTTGTAGGCGGCATTGGATTTGGGGGCGGTGGCAATGTGCACCACGGCCTCGGCCAGGATGATCCGGCCCTCGGGCATGCCGATCATCTGCACGGCCTGCGCCGCGGCCACGGCGGTCTGCAGTGCGGTGGGATCCGCCATGCCCACGTCCTCGGCAGCGGAAATCATCAGCCGGCGGGAAATGAAGCGCGGGTCCTCGCCCGCTTCGAGCATCTTTGCCAGGTAATGCAGGGCTGCGTCCACGTCGGAGCCGCGCAGGGACTTGATGAAGGCGCTGGTGACGTCATAGTGCTGGTCCCCGGCACGGTCATAGCGCAGCGCCGCCACGTCCAGTGCCTTCTCGGCGTCGCTGAGCGTGACTTCGGGGATCTCCTCCCCTGCCGCCCGCTCGGAGTATGCGACGCCGGCGGCTGCTTCCAGCGCCGTGAGTCCGCGCCGCGCGTCGCCGGCGGCCAGGCGCACCAGATGCTCCAGGGCCTCTTCGGTGAGCGTCACCCGGCCGGCAAGGCCGCGCTCATCCTCGACCGCGCGCTGCAGCAGTGCCGCAATGTCCTCTTCCGTCAGGGGTTTCAGCGTGAGCAGCAGGGACCGGGACAGCAGCGGCGACACCACGGAGAACGAGGGGTTTTCCGTGGTGGCGGCCATGAGCACCACCCAGCGGTTTTCCACGCCGGGCAGCAGCGCATCCTGCTGGGCCTTGTTGAACCGGTGGATCTCATCAAGGAACAGCACCGTGGTGATGCGGTGCAGGTCGCGGTTGGTCAGCGCGTCCTCCATCACCCGGCGGACATCCTTCACGCCGGCGGTGATGGCTGAGAGTTCCACGAACTTGCGTCCGGACCCGCGCGCCACCACATGGGCCAGCGTGGTCTTGCCGGTGCCGGGAGGACCCCAGAGCATAACCGAGGACGGGCCGGCCGGGCCGCGGTCGTCAGCGGATTCGGCCAGGGTCCGCAGCGGCGACCCGGGTCCGAGCAGGTGCTGCTGTCCGACTATCTCGTCGAGGGTGCGCGGGCGCATCCGCACCGCCAGCGGGCTGCGGGGACGCTTGCGGCCGTCGTCGCCGCCGTCGTGCTGGGCCTCGGTTCCGGAGCCGGTGTTGGAATCGCTGTCTGTGCCGCTGTCAATGTCGCTGCTGAACAAATCACTCACACCCCAAGGCTACGCGTGCCGTAGCGTGGGGACGGCCCGGTGACTGCCGGTCCAGCCGCTCCGGGAGAATCACCGAATGTCCGTCACCCGCACCACCCATGTATCCGCCGACCGGCTGCCGGGTTGGCTTCAGCGGTTCGCCGCCGGCAACGGCCCCCTGACGATCACTCCTGAACACGGCGGCCTGCACCTGTCTGCGGAGAACGGCGCCGAGGCGGAACTGTTTGCCCCGTGGCCGGATGACGGCAGGCCCGGGCGGGGCGCCGACGACGTCGAACGCCTGATCTCGCTGGCCGGGCAGTCCCGCACCCTGGGCATCGTGCTGCTTCGCCGCGGCGGTTACGCGGTGGGTGTTGCCCGTGACGGGATGCTCATGGCCTCCAAGGCCGGCAACCGGTATGTGCAGTCCCGCACGGCGGCCGGGGGCGGCTCGCAGCAGCGCTTCGCGCGCCGGCGGACCAATCAGGCCGACGCCCTGGTGCAGACCGCTGCGGAGCAGGCGGCAAGGATCTTCACGGAACATCCGCCGGAATACCTCGTGTTTGGCGGCGACCGGGCGCTGACCGAGGTGCTGGCCGGGGAAAAGGTCTTTTCGCCGTTCAGCGGCCTTGCCCGGCTGCGCCCGCTGGATGTTCCCGATCCCAAGCTCGCCGTGCTGGCCAAAGCCGCGAGGGACGCATCCTCGGTCTTTGTGCGGGTTACAGTGCCGTAGTTCCCCGGGGCCCCGCAAGCCGGCGGACGATCCCGCCCGCCGGCGCCTGGACCGCGTGCAAGTAGCCGGTGCCCGCCCACAGGCTCACCCCGTCCGGGTTGCCCTCCGCCGCGGCTGCTGCACGCAGCGGCCCGGTGATGTGGTTTACATAGGGGTAGGCGTCCGGTGCGTCCGGATAGGCGCGCATGAAGGCGTTGGTCAATCCGCGTGCCGGCCGGCCGGAAAAGGCGCGGGTCATTGATGTGTCCCGCCACCGGGAATCCTCCCCGGCTTCCCCCAGCGCCGCACGGTGCACCCGGCTGGTGCCGGCTTCATCACTGAGCAGCAGCATGGTTCCCACCTGGACCGCGGCGGCACCGCCGGCCAGAGCGTTGGCGGTGTCCGCCGGAGTGCTTATTCCGCCGGCTGCAATGAGCGGCAGCCCGCATGCCTCCCGGATCGCCTGCAGCAGCTCAGTCAGGGGCACCACGCCGGGTGCTTTCGCGCTGTCCAGCGTTCCCCGGTGTCCTCCCGCTTCCGGCCCCTGAACGCACAGCGCCCCCGCTCCGGCGCCGGCCGCCGCCCGGGCCTCGTCAACGTCGGTCACGGTGACAACGGTGCAAATGTCCCGGCCGGAAAACTCCGCCAGCACGCTCGGTTCCGGCAGTCCAAAGGTGAACGACACCACCGGCACGCGCTCCCCCAGTGCCAGCTCCAGCTTGGCCTGCCAGCCGTCGTCGTCCGCCGGGTCCGGCAGCCCGGGTTCCTGCCCCGTGCCGGCGGCCAGGACGTCACGGTAGGCCAGGGACGCAGCGAGCTTTGCGGCCTGCTTCTCCCCGCTCATCTCCGCGTAGGTGTTGGCGTGATCCGGCACGAAGATATTCAGGCCGAAAGGCTGCCCGGTCAGTTCCCGGGTCCGGGAGACCTGTTCGTGCACAGCGGCGGGGCTCTTGTACCCTCCGGCCAGGAACCCCAGGCCGCCGGCGTTGCTGACCGCCGCGGCAAGCTCCGGCGTGGACGGCCCACCCGCCATGGGCGCGCCGACGACGGGAAGCGGCAGGGACTGCAGATCAAACATGCGTCAATCCGTGGCTTACAGCGTGACGGTGCCGTCAATGGAGGTGACCGTGGATCCGCCCACCCAGATTTTGCCGTCGCGGGTAAAGACACGGACCCGCCCGTCGCGCCGCACCGCGGTCCCCTGCGTGACGACGTAGCGCTCCGGAGCGAGATCCGCACCAATGAGCCACTGCGCCAGGCCGGCGTTCAGGCTCCCCGTGACCGGATCCTCGGTGATCCCGAGCCCGGGAACAAAAGCGCGGACTTCGTAGTCGGTTTCGGCGTCGGCCGGCTGGGCTCCGATGACGCCCACGCGCAGGCTTCCCATGACAACCGGATCCGGCTTCAGCGCCAGCACTGACGCGGCATCCGGCAGCAGCAGTCCCAGCCAGCCGGGACCGTTGTCGATCCAGTTGGACGCGAGAATCTGTGTGCGGTCCAGGTTCAGGGCCTTCAGCGCCTGGTCCAGCACGTCCTCTTCAAGCGGACCCGAGCGCAGCAGCGGCGGGGCGGCAAAAGCGGCGATGCCGGCATTGGCATGCAGCGTGACCAGGCCGATGCCGCACTCCTGGACCACGACGTCGGGATAGCGGCGCTTGTTGCCGGCCTCCAGCCAGGCGTGGCATGTTCCCAGCGTGGGATGCCCGGCGAAGGGAATTTCGCCGCCGGGGGTGAAGATACGGACGCGGTAATCGGCGCCGTCCTGGGTGGGCGGCAGCACGAAGGTGGTTTCGGAGAGGTTGGTCCACCGCGCGAAGGACTCCATGTCAGTATCGGAAAGACCCTCGGCTTCCAGCACCACGGCCAGCGGATTTCCCAGATACGGTTCACTGCCAAAGACGTCAACTTGCTTAAACCACCGTTGTTTCATGCCCAAACTCTATCCCCTTGGCACTGCGGGTTTGAGAAGTTTTATGAAGCTCCGCCGTCACAGGGAACGTTTTATGAAGCCGAGTTTTACGAAGTGAGGCATTCGTTTGCGCCCCTGTATCCGCCGCGCCTAGGTTGGGACCCAGAATCAAGAGTTCCAGCCACGGGCCCTGGCCGGCTGGACGGCAACCCTCTCGCCGTAGCGGGGTGCTCCAGGTGACGATTCGGCCGCCCGGCGAAACTTCCCGGCAGCGGCAAGTACCGCGGTGGTGGTGACATAACCCCAATGGTTGTCGGCACCGCGCTTCAAGGCAGAGGATTTTCCACCATGTCTCTTGTTTCAGCCAGGTCTCTGGTTACTGACCTTCAGCCGGCAGCACTGCGCCGCGCCTATTCGCGGTTCCCCTCGGGAATTGCCGCCCTGTGCGCCGTGGTCGACGGACAGCCGCAGGGAATTGTTGCATCATCCTTCACCGTGGGGGTCTCCATGGACCCGCCGCTGGTGATGTTTGCCGTGCAGAACACGTCCCGCACCTGGCCGGTGCTTCGGCCCGCATCCCGCATCGGCGTGTCCATCCTGGGCTCCGAGCATGAGGGAATCTGCAAACAGATCGCGTCCAAGACCGGCGATCGTTTTGCCGGACTGAATCTTCACACCGACGAGTCCGGTGCACTGTTCCTGGACCGTGCCGCGCTGTGGCTCGAATGCTCAGTGGAAAACGAGGTCCCCGCCGGGGACCACGGCGTGGTGCTGCTGCGGGTTCACGGCCATGCCTCCCACGAGGACGCCCACGAGCCCCTGGTGTTCCATGGGTCGGCCTTTCGCCGGCTGAGCGTTCCGGAGTTCGCCTGACCCCGGCTCGACCACCGGCGATTCGGCGCCGGCGGAAGTCCCTGCCATACTCTCGGCATGACGGTCTCCTTTCACTGCAGCACCGAAACTTCCATGCCGTTGGAGCAGTTGTTTGACCGGGCCCGCAGCATCGATGCCCACACACAGTCAATGGCTGCATCCCGGGAACAGGCAGTGGGCGGCGTGACCTCAGGCCTGATCGAGGCCGGGCAGGAGGTGACTTGGCGGGCGTGGCACTTTGGCCTCCCGCTGCGCATGACCAGCCGGATCACGGCGATGGATCCACCTTGCTCGTTTGTGGACGAGCAGGTCAGGGGGCCGTTCAAGAGCTTTCGGCATGTCCATGGGTTCAGCCGCCGGGACGGCGTCACCACCATGGTGGACCATATTGAGTTTGCCGCGCCGTTCGGCCCGCTGGGACGGATCGTGGAGAAGCTTGTCCTGGCCCGGTATCTGCGCAATCTCATCGAGACCCGGAACCGGCACCTTGTCTCTTCCCACGCCGGTTCCTGAAGTGCCGGGCCGTCCGGCCTGAGCCCGGCTGCACAAAGGAGAGGCCCGGCTGCTCGCAGCAACCGGGCCTCTCCGTCAACGAAACCGGATCAAGACGCCTCAGGCGTCCTTTGCCTCATCCTTCTTCGCTTCGTCCTTCTTGGCTTCGTCCTTCTTGGCTTCAGGCTTCTTGGCCTCGGGGCGGAAGTCCACGCCGGCCTCCTTGCGCTGCTGCGCGGTGATCGGAGCCGGAGCGGCCGTCAGCGGGTCATAGCCGTTGCCGGTCTTCGGGAAGGCAATGACGTCGCGGATGGACTCGGTGCCGGCCAGCAGGGCCACCACGCGGTCCCAGCCAAAGGCGATGCCGCCGTGCGGCGGAGCGCCGTACTTGAAGCCCTCGAGCAGGAAGCCGAACTTCTCCTGCGCGTCCTCCTGCGACAGGCCCATGACCTTGAAGACGCGTTCCTGCACATCGCGCTGGTGGATACGGATCGAGCCGCCGCCAATTTCGTTGCCGTTGCAGACAATGTCGTAGGCGTAGGCCAGGGCGGACCCCGGGTCGGTGTCGAACGTGTCCATGAACTCGGGCTTGGGCGAGGTGAAGGCGTGGTGGACAGCGGTCCATGCGCCGCCGCCCACGGCAACGTCACCGGCAGCGACGGCCTCGGAGGCCGGCTCGAACATGGGGGCGTCGACAACCCAGACGAAGGCCCAGTCGTTCGGGTCGATCAGGCCGGTGCGGTGGCCGATCTCAACCCGTGCGGCACCGAGCAGGGCACGGGCCGCGGTGGTTTCACCGGCGGCAAAGAAGATGCAGTCGCCGGGCTTGGCGCCAACCTTGGCGGCGAGGTTTTCCCGCTCGAAGTCGGTGAGGTTCTTGGCGACGGGGCCGGTCAGGGTGCCGTCTTCCTGGACCAGCACGTAGGCCAGGCCGCGGGCGCCGCGCTGCTTGGCCCATTCCTGCCAGGCATCCAGCGTGCGGCGGGGCTGCGATGCTCCGCCGGGCATGACGACGGCGCCCACGTAGGGGGCCTGGAAGACGCGGAAGGTCGTGTCCTTGAAGAACTCGGTCAGCTCGGTCAGCTCCAGGCCGAACCGCAGGTCCGGCTTGTCCGAACCAAAACGTGCCATCGCATCGGCGTACGTCATGCGCTGGATCGGAGTGGGGATCTCGACATCGATCAGCTTCCACAGCGCCTTCACCACGGACTCGCCGAGGGCGATGATGTCGTCTTCCTCGACAAAGCTGGCCTCGATGTCCAGCTGGGTGAACTCCGGCTGGCGGTCCGCGCGGAAGTCCTCATCGCGGTAGCAGCGGGCAATCTGGTAGTACTTCTCGAAGCCGCCCACCTGCAGCAGCTGCTTGAACAGCTGCGGGGACTGCGGCAGCGCGTACCAGGAACCCGGTGCCAGACGCGCTGGCACCACGAAGTCGCGGGCGCCCTCGGGCGTGGAGCGGGTCAGCGTGGGGGTCTCGATCTCCACGAAGCCCTCGTCGTGGAGCAGGTTGCGGGCAACGCGGTTGGCCTCGGAGCGCAGGCGCATGTTCCGGGACGGGGCCGGGCGGCGCAGGTCGAGGTAGCGGTGCTTCAGGCGGGCTTCCTCACCCACTTCGACGTGCTCGTCAACCTGGAACGGCAGCGGATCCGAAGTATTCAGGACGACAACCTTGTCCGCGATAACTTCCACCTCACCGGTGGCCAGCGAGGGGTTTTCGTTGCCCTCGGGGCGCTTCTGCACGGTGCCGGTGATCTGCAGGACGTATTCGTTGCGCAGGCTGTGGAAGACGTCCTCTTCGCGGACGACGACCTGCGCAAATCCGGAGGCATCGCGGAGGTCCAGGAACGCAACCCCTCCGTGGTCCCGGCGTCGGGCCACCCAGCCAGCGAGAGTGACGGTCTGTCCAATATGCTCGGCCCTCAGGGAACCAAGGGCATGAGTGCGCAGCACAGCAGTCCTTTCAAGATTGCTTGCGGAAAACACTGTTCCCGCTCATTGTGAATACAAGGTCTCTTCATGAGTTTACCGGTGTTCGCATCCTTTCCCAGCCAAGGGCACCGCCGCGCAGCCACCTGCCGCCGAGGCGCCGCCCCGCCCGACCGATTGGAGGGACACGTGTCCGGGAGCTCCGCAGGGAATCAACCGCTTGGCGGTTTCGACGCGGTGACCGTGGGAGTTGGCTGCATGGTCGGGGGCGGCATCTTCATCGTCCTGCCGCCGGTTGCGCAGGCGGCGGGTTTCGCCCTCCCCGCGGCGCTGGCCCTGGCGGCGCTCGTGGCCTACTGCTCGGCGGCATCAACGTTCCTGCTCAGCACCGGTCTGCGCAACGCCGGCCAGCGCAATGAGGGCGGAACCACGCGTTCGGCGGCACGGGTCCTGCTGGGACCGCACATGGGCTTCTTCGCCGGTTGGACGCTGCTGTGTGCCCTGGTGCCCGCGGCGGCAGTGGTGGCCCTGGCTTTTGGCCTCTACACGGCGCCTGATGACGCTCGTGCGGCGGCGGTCGGTGCGGCGGCGGCGGCCACAGCCCTGAATCTCTTTGGCCTGCGGCGCGGCACCTGGGTCATTCGTTTCGTGCTGGCCTTCGTGATCGGCGTGCTGGGATTCGGGGTGGTGGTGGCCTTCAACGAGGCCGGCGGGCAGCCGCCACAGCCCGGGGTCCTTGAGGATGCGACGCCGACGGCGGGATTGCTCCAGGGTGCGGGCTTCGCTTACTTCGCCTTTGCCGGGTATGCCCGGCTTGCGGCCATGGGGTATCGGGTCCGGGAAGCTGACCGGTTGATTCCCCGGGTGCTTCCCGCGGCAGTGCTGGTGACCCTGGGCCTGTACCTCCTGGTGGGGCAGTCGCTGCTGGCCTGGTTCGCGGACCCCGGGGCGCTGGCGCTGTCAACCGCACCGCTCCGCGAACCCGTGGCTGCTGTGGGGCTGGGAGTCGGGACGGGAGCGGTGGCGGTGGCCGCCGGGGCTGCGGCGCTCTCGGGCGCTTGGGTGCTGGTTGAAGGTGCCGGACGGACGGCCGAAGCCATGGCGGGCGACGGAGACCTCCCCCGGATCTTCGGCGGAACCTCGGGGGGTTACCGACGCGTGCCATGGCCTGCCACAGCCGCGGCGGGCGCCGCCGTCGTCGTCCTGGTGCTGACCGCGGGCATGACGATGCTGCTGGGGCTGGCATGCTTTGCGCTGCTGGTGCACGCTGCCATCACCAACCTGTGCGCCTATGCCCTGGACCAGCGCCTCTGGTACACGCCGCGGGCGGTGAACCTGGCCGGGCTGGCCGGGGCCCTGGTGACGGCGCTGAGCCTGCCGCCGGCCGCAATCCTGCTCATGCTCATAGTGCTGGCGTTCGGACTCGTCGTGCGGCTGACGGTGCGCCGCAGCCGGACGGAAACCTAGGAACGTGCCTGCTGCGCGGTCCGCCAGGAGCTGATCATCTCCAGCAGCTCGGCACGGCGGGCCGGTGCCGCGAACGATGCTTCCACCGAATTGACCGCCAATTCCTGCAGCTGGTCCAGGCTCAGGTCAAAAGTGGCCTGCAGCAGCCGGAAGTTGTCGTCCACGTAGCCGCCGAAGTATGCGGGGTCATCGGAATTCACCGACACGTTCAGCCCCCGTGCCAGCATCTGCGGCAGCGGATGGTCGGCCAGGGTGTCCACCGAACGCAGCCGCACGTTGGACAGCGGGCAAATGGTCAGGGGAATGCGGTCCCGCACCAACCGGTCCACGAGGTCGGAATCATCCAGGCAGCGGATGCCGTGGTCGATCCGGTCCACCAGCAGCAGGTCAAGGGCCTGCTCGATGTAGTGTGACGGTCCTTCCTCCCCGGCGTGGGCCACGCATTTCAGGCCGGCATCCCGGGCCATGCGGTACAGCTCGATGAATCCCTCCGGCGGGTTCCCCAGTTCCGCCGAATCCAGCCCGATTCCGATGATGGGCGCCTTCATCGCCAGCAGCTGCCGCAGGACATCTTCGGCTTCCTCCACCGGGCGGTCGCGGAGGAACGCGGCAATCAGCTCAGCGGAAACACCGAATTCCTCACGGCTGTCCGCCAGCACGCCGGCCACACCGTTGATGCATGTTTCCAGGGCAACGCCCCGGAGCATGTGGGCCTGCGGGTCAACCATCATTTCCACGTGCCGGACCCCGGCCGCGGCAGCACGGCGCAGGTAGGAACGGGTCATGTCGGCAAAGTCGGCTTCAGTCCGCAGCACCTCCATATTGGCGTAGTACAAATCCAGGAAGGACTGCAGGTCAGTGAACTCGTACCGCGCCCGCAGCTCCGCCAGATCCGCATACGGCAGGGTGATGCCGTTGCGGGCGGCCAGCTCAAAGATGAGCTCCGGTTCCAGGGTTCCTTCAATATGCAGGTGGAGTTCGGCGCAGGGCAGCAGAGCGGGCGTGGGGGAATTCGACATGCTTTTAAGCCTAGAGGATCACCGCCCGGACTTCTGCGTGGCCCCTAACACGGCCGGGGAGGGAGAGGTCATCCTTTGGGAGGACGGCGTGCCCGCGGCGGTGCGGGTGCACGCGACGGTCGCTACTCTGGGTTCATGCCGCATCCGCCCACGCCAGAATCCGAATCCGTTGACGGGCCGGCGAAGGGCCGGGCGGCCGGAGCAGCTGCGGGCCCGGCAGTCGATTCCTGGGGCAGCGGCATCTGGCCCACCGGCGCCGCCACGGCCGCGGGCTATTTTGCGGCGGGGCTCGTGCTCAAGGCGGCGGGAGCGAACTCCGCCGACCCGGTTCCGCCGCTGTTTCAGGCGCCGGACCCCCTGTGGCTGGCCATCCTGCTTATCGGCTGTGCCGGAACCCTGTTCCGGCGCCGCAATGTGCCCCTCATGCTCGCCGTCACCGGTACTGCGATTGTTGCCGGTGTGCTGACCGGCGGAGGGCTGATCAACTATTTGCTGATCTTCGAGTTCTTCTATTCGGGGATCCTGTTCGGTTCTCCCCGGCTCAGCCGTGCATTGGAAAAGGCCTGCCTGGCCACTGCCGCCTTCCTGGTGGCGGGGTCCGTCGCCGTGCACCGCGAATGGGCCTTCGTCCTGTTCGGTTTTATCCAGGCAGCCGTCACCTGCCTCATCCCGCTGTGGTGGGCCGGAACCCTGCGCCGGCAGGCCGACCTGGCCGGACAGGAGCGGATCCGGGCGGATACCGAGCGGCTGAACGCGGAACGCGCAGCGGAAGTCGCCGAACTGTTCCTGCAGGTGGCGCTGGCGGCTGAACGCGCGGCGATGGCCCGTGACCTCCACGACGCCATCGCGTCCCGCCTGTCCGCCGTCGCGCTCCAGTCCGCCGCCGCGCTGGCAGCTGCGGACCGGGACCTGGACCGGCAGGTGCTGGCACAGGTGCGCAGCGAGAGCGTGCACGCGCTGGCGGAGATGCGCGCCATGATCGACCTGTTGGAATCCGGCGGCGGCGGGCCCGCCACCGGAAGCGAACCCGGTGCCGCCGCCGAACCCGGTGCCGACGGCGGAGCCGCTTCCGGCCCGGCCACAGCAGGTTCCGCTGTGCGGATGCCGATGGCGGGCGGACTGGATCAGCTGCCGGCGCTGGCCGAGTCGGCCCGGCTCGCGGGCAGTCCCACGGTACTGACGGTCGACGCCGGGCCGGGGGTTCCGTCGCTGGTGCAGAGCAGCGTCTTTCGGATCGTGCAGGAGTCGCTGACCAATGCCGTTCGGCACGCGCCCGGGGAACCGGTGCAGGTCAAAGTGGCGCAAACGTCGGGAGAAATACTGCTGAGCGTCAGCAACAGCATGCCCGTCCATGAAGATGGCGGCGGCGCGGACCCCGCAGCCGAAAGCGCGGCCCGGGCCGGCAACGGCGCCGGCCTGCGGAACATGGCGCTGCGGACGGCCCAGCTCTCGGGAACATTTTCCGCCGGCCGGTCCCCTGCCGGCACCGGCGATACCTGGCAAGTGCGGGTGCGCCTGCCAGTGGAAGGACACCAGTGAATCTGCCACCACGTCCCAACGCGCCACTGCGGGTGCTGCTCGCCGATGATCATGCGGCCATCCGCAGCGGCCTGCGCATGATCCTGGAAACAGTGGGCGGTTTCGACATCGTGGGCGAAGCCGCGGACGGCGGCACCGCCGTGGCGATGGCCCGGGCGCTGCGGCCGGACGTGACGCTCATGGACATCCGCATGCCGGGAACCGATGGCATCACCGCCACATCACAGATTGTCACCGAGTCGCTTTCCGCGGTGCTCGTCCTGACCACCTTCGACCTGGACGACTATGTGTTCGGGGCGCTGCGGGCCGGGGCAGCCGGATTCCTGCTGAAGTCGGTGGAACCTGCGGAACTGGTGCGGGCGGTCCGCTCCGTGGCCGACGGAGACAGCGTCCTGTCCCCGGAGGTGACGGGAAAGCTCATCACGGCGTTCATCGACGGCACGCGGCCGGGGAACCCGGAGGTGCCCGGAACCGGCAGCCTGCCGTCCGAGCCGCTGACCGCACGTGAAGAGGCTGTTCTGGCCTGCCTGGGCGAGGGATTGTCCAACCAGCAGATCGCGCGCCGCCTGGGCATTGCGGAGACCACCGTCAAAACCCATGTATCGCGGGTGCTCGCGAAACTGGGCGTGCAGTCACGCGTTCAGGCGGCCATCGCCTTCCGCGAATACCGGGGCACCGGGACGGTTACTCCGCAGGAGCTGCTTCCACCCGGGTGACCTGGGCAAGCAGGTCTTCGGCCGGCGGCGTCCAGGTCTGCGGATCGGCCGGAACCTGGTGACCGGAGCGGATGTCCTTCACCTCATGGCTGCCGTCTTCGCCGGTGAACCAGACAAACGGAATGCCGCGGCGGTCCGCGTACTTGATCTGCTTGCCAAACTTCTCAGCCTTCGCGGCAACCTCCACGGAAATCCCCCGGCCCCGCAGTTCTGCTGCAATATCCTGTGCCGCGGACCAGGAGTCGTCATTGGCCAGGGCCACCAGGACGGCGGTGGGCACGCTGCGGCTCGCCTCGGCGAAGTTCTGGCTCAGGATGCGCATTACCAGCCGGGTCACGCCAATGGAGAGTCCGACGCCGGGGAAGGTCCGGCTGCCCTTGGACGCCAGGGAGTCATAGCGTCCGCCGGAGCAGATTGACCCGAGCGACTCATGGCCCACCAGCACCGTTTCGTACACGGTCCCCGTGTAGTAATCCAGGCCGCGGGCGATGCTCAGGTCCGCCACGACGCGGCCCGGAGCACGCTTGACGGCTTCGGCGATGACCTGGGAGAGCTCGTCCAGGCCTTCCTCCAGCAACTCGTTGGTCACGCCCAGGGCGCGGACCTGCTCCACGAAGGACATGTCCTCAGTGCTGATGGCGGCTAGTTTCAGCGCCAGCCCGGCCTGTTCCGCGGTGGCGCCCAGCTCCTGCTGCAGCAGTTCCGAGACCCGTGCCGCACCGATCTTTTCCAGCTTGTCGATGCTGCGCAGCACGCCCGCGGTGTCCTGCAGGCCAATGCCCCGGTAGAACCCTTCGGCGAGCTTGCGGTTGTTGACCCGGATCTTGAAGTCCGGAATGGGCAGTGCTCCGAGCGCCTCGGCAATGACCAGCGCCAGTTCGACGTCGTAACGGAACGGCAGGTCGCCGTCCCCGACGACGTCGATGTCCGCCTGCGTGAACTCACGGGCGCGGCCTTCCTGCGGACGCTCACCGCGCCAGACCTTCTGGATCTGGTAACGGCGGAACGGGAAGGCCAGGTGGCCGGCGTTCTCCACGACATAACGGGCAAAGGGAACGGTCAGGTCAAAATGCAGTGCGAGCTGGTTCGGATCATCCTTGGCGGA
This sequence comes from Arthrobacter gandavensis, assembly GCF_009192735.1. Taxonomy (GTDB): domain Bacteria; phylum Actinomycetota; class Actinomycetes; order Actinomycetales; family Micrococcaceae; genus Arthrobacter_B; species Arthrobacter_B citreus. The sequence goes on along the minus strand of NZ_VTFU01000001.1, from coordinate 239,127 downwards.
GCCCTCCCCCTCGTCGGCCTGCAGCCGGCTCAGGGCGTAGACCTCCTTGTCGATTTCGCCCTTGCGCAGCAGCTGTCCCACCGTTTCCACGGCACGCGTTTCAATGTTCGTGAAGCCATGAAGTTCAAAGGTGCGCCGGAGGACATCCAGGACATGGAGTTCGACGATGCGCTCCTGCGGCAGCCATTCGGGGAAACCGGACAGTGAGGCCTTGCGTGCCATGCGGGCGAGCTCCTTCTAAGGATGTGGGCATTCTGCTGCAGGGAAATCGCCTGCCGGCGTGCCTAGACTAAGTGCGGCACTCATTTTAGGTCTTCCGCGTTCGCCTTGGCGAACCGGACGCACCGCCGCCACCGTGCCGGCGCCGCCGGCACGCCCCACGATGTCCGTACGTTCCGACAGGAGAACCAGTGGCCGCGACCCGCCAAGACCGCGAAACCCGCCGGCGCATCGCCAGGATCAAGGCCCGGCGCGACCTGGTGGTGGCGCAGGCCAAACGCCGGTCGCGGGACAACCTCTTCGCCGGCGCCGCGGCCGGCCTGGTCCTCGCCCTGGCGCTGGCCCTCCAGGTTGCCTGGTTTTCCTCCAACCCGACGCCGGAGGAAACCCGGCTGATCGAGCGGCAGGCGGCCGCCTCGGATTCCCCCACGGCTGATCCAGGCACGGATCCAACTGCCGATCCCTCGGCCGATCCCACACCCGCACCCACCGAAACCGCAGCGGCCATCCCGGACAAATCGCTGGCCGACGGCCGGGTCTTTTCCGGAACGCTGTCCACCAGCGCCGGAGACCTCGGCGTCGAACTCGACGGCAATGCCGCCCCGCAGGCGGTGGCAGTTTTTAAGTCCCTGGCCGATTCCGGCTTTTTCACCGGCAAGACCTGCCACCGGCTGACCACCGCCGACACCATGGGGGTCCTGCAGTGCGGCTCACTCAACGGCGACGGAGCCGGTGATCCCGCGTATCAGTGGGGACCCGTGGAGAACACTCCGGCTGACGGGGTGTATCCGGCGGGGTCCATTGCGGTTGCCCGCGCTGCCACAACGGACAGCAATGGCACACAGTTCTTCCTCGTTTACAAAGACTCGATTATTCCGCAGGATACGGGCGGCTACACGATCATGGGTAAGCTAACCTCAGGGCTGGAAGTTCTGGAATCGGTCGCCGCGCAGGGAGCTGTGAAAAACGGCGCGGAAACCTCGGACGGCCAGCCGAAAACCCCGGTGACGATAGACTCGTTTACCCTGAAGTAAATGGCAGCGCGGGCTCGCACACTGCCAAACCTCGAGTGAAAGACTTTTAGCGGTGACAGACAGTCAGAAATCCGACGAAACAGTTTCCAGGCCCGTCCCGGAGGCTTCCGACACCCCACGCCCCGCAGCGCCCAGCCCGGCGGCCTTCGCTGCCCGGCATCCGGCGCCCGCAGCCCCTGCCGCGGCCGGCGGCTCGGCACCGGTTGCACCCAAGCCGGTTGTTGTGGCTCCCCCGGTGCGTTCCACGTCCCTCGAGGAAGCTGCCCGCTTTGCCCGGGTTGAGGAGGACGGCCACGTCTTCCTGATCGTGAACGGTGAAGAGTTCCCGGTGGGCCAGTACCCGGATGCCAGCCGCGACGAGGCTCTGGCCTACTTCGTGCGCAAGTACGACGACGTCGCCAGCCAGCTTGCGCTGCTGGAGGCCCGGGTTCAGGCGAAGGCTCCCACCACGGACATGCTTAAGACCCTGAAGCATCTCGGCGAGCAGGTGGCCGAGCGCAAGATGGTCGGCGATGTGCTGGCCCTCGACGCGCAGATCGAAACGCTGCGGACGAGCATCAAGGAAGCCGAGGCGGCAGAGCGCGCCGAGGCCGAGGCCGTCAAAGCCCGCGAGCTTGCCGCCCGGGAAGCGATCGTGGCTGAGGCCGAGGAGATCGCTGCCAAGGATCCGGCAACCATTCAGTGGAAAACCAGCAGCAACCGGATGAACGAACTCTTCGAGGCCTGGAAGACGGCCCAGAAGAACGGTCCGCGGCTGGGACGCAGCAACGAAGACAGCCTGTGGAAGCGGTTCCGCTCCGCACGCACCGTCTTTGACCGTCACCGCCGCGCATACTTCTCCCAGCTGGACAGCGAGAACACTGCCGCCAAGCGGGCCAAGGAAGCGCTGATTGTCCGTGCCGAAGAGCTGGCAACGTCCACCGACTGGGGCAACACCGCTGCGGAGTACCGGCAGTTGATGGACGAGTGGAAGGCCTCCAAGCGTGCGAGCCGGAAGGATGACGATGCCCTGTGGGCGCGGTTCCGTGCCGCCCAGGACACCTTCTTCGCCGCCCGCCAGGCCGCCAACGAGGTGATCGACGAAGAGTTCGCCGCCAACCTTGTGGTCAAGGAGGAACTCCTGAAGGAGGCCCAGGGCATCCTTCCGGTGCGCGACCTCACCGCTGCCCGCAAGGCACTGAACTCCATCCGCGACCGCTGGGAGGAAGCTGGCAAGGTTCCCCGCGCGGACATGGGCCGGATGGAAGCCGGGATCCGCAAGGTCGAGGAAGCCGTCAAGGCTGCCGAGGACGAGCACTGGCAGAAGAGCAATCCGGAAACCAAGGCGCGCACCAACAGCGCCCTGAGCCAGCTCGAAGCCACCATCGCTTCCCTTGAGGACGATCTGGCAGCAGCCGAAAAGGCCGGCAACGCGAAGAAGATCGCGGACGCCCGCGAAGCCCTAGAGGCCCGTCAGCAGTGGCTGGAAATGCTGCAGAAGTCCGCGCAGGACTTCTCCTAGTTCCACAGGAAAGGCCCCGGCAGCCCGTTTTCCACAACGGGCCGCCGGGGCCTTTTGCTTTCTGCGGGTGTCGGCAAGGGTTGGTGCATGGCGGCAACCCTGTTCCCCTACCCCGGTGTGTTGCCGGCCGTCACGTCTACCGGCGGTGCCATCTTTTGCGCGGGAGGAGACTTTTCCAGCGTTGAACTTCAGGCCATGGCGGCGGATGGACTCCTGCAGCGGGTCTATGCGCACACCTATGTCCGGTGGGACATCACCCCGGACCCGGTGTGCCGTGCCCTGGCGGCCGCAAACTGCTTGACGGAGCGCTTGGCTGCGCGGGCCATGCTGGGGCGCCTCACCGCCGCCTGGATCTACGGCTGCGCGCCGGCCCCGCAGCAGCTGCAGCTTCTCATCGACCACGGCCGCCGCACCACCGCGCTGGCGCCCTTCAGCGCCGCCGTCCTGCACGAGGTGCGGCTGGGACCGGAGGACGGCATGGACATTGCCGGCATCCAGGTGACCACTCCCCTACGGACGGCCATGGACCTGGCCCGCCACGGCCCGCCGGAGCCCTCGGTCCGGGCACTGCTGGCGATCACGGCGGATCCGGTGCTGCGCTGTCCGCTGGGTTACGTCCGCAGCGCCGTGGAAGCCGCCGTCCGGCTCCCGGGAAAGTCGGTGGCGCTGCGCCGACTGGATGCCGTTCTGCGGCTGGCGGCGGCTGATGGCGGCTGATCGGTTGCCGGACCAGCCGCCGGGCCCATCACGCCATGGTCCGGGTCAGACGCGGCGCTGAGACCCCGTGGTCCGGTAGACATCGAAGACGCCGTCGATCCTGCGCACTGCGCTCAGGATGTGGTCCAGGTACTTTGGATCGCCCATTTCGAAAACGAACTTGGACATGGCCACCCGGTCGCTGGAGGTGTTGACGCTGGCCGAGAGGATGTTCACGTGGTTTTCAGACAGCACGCGGGTCACGTCGGAGAGCAGGCTCTTGCGGTCCAGCGCTTCCACCTGGATTTCCACCAGGAAGACCGAGGACTGCGTGGGCGCCCAGTCCACCGGCACAATGCGGTCCGGCTGGTCCCGCAGTTCCTGCACGTTGCGGCAGTCGCTGCGGTGGACCGAAACCCCTGATCCGCGGGTGACAAAGCCAATGATCGGATCCGGCGGCACCGGGGTGCAGCAGCGGGCCAGCTTGACCCACACGTCGCCGACGCCGCGCACTGTGACGCCTGAGTCGGAGAACTTGGGGCGGCGTGCAGCCGTTGAAACCGGTGTCTCCGCCAGGTCCTCTTCGGCCCCCTGGTGCCCGCCCATCAGTGATACCAGGTGTTCGATCACATTCTGCGCCGAGGTGTGGCCGTCGCCCACAGCGGCGTACAGGGCTGAGATGTCCTGGTGGTGCAGTTCCTGGGCGACTGTCACGAGGGCATCGTGGGTCATCAGCCGCTGCAGGGGCAGGTTCTGCTTGCGCATGCCCCGGGTCAGCAGGTCCTTGCCCTTGTCAATGGCCTCTTCGCGGCGTTCCTTGGTGAACCACTGGCGGATCTTGTTCCGGGCGCGGGGGCTCTTGACGAAGCCCTGCCAGTCCTGGCTCGGTCCGGCGCCCTCTGCCTTCGAGGTGAAAATCTCCACCCAGTCGCCGTGCTCAAGCTCGCTGTTCAGCGGCACCAGTTTGCCGTTGACGCGGGCCCCGATGGTCCGGTGGCCCACCTCGGTGTGCACGGCGTACGCGAAGTCCACGGGGGTCGACCCGGCGGGCAGCGCCATGACCTCGCCCTTGGGGGTGAACACGAAAACTTCGCGGGCGTTGATTTCAAAGCGCAGCGAGTCCAGGAACTCGTCCGGATCCGAGGTCTCCTGCTGCCAGTCGACCAGGGACCGCAGCCAGCCCATGTCATTGTTGTCCGAGCCGGCGGGAGTCTTAGAGCCGTCCTTGTACTTCCAGTGGGCGGCCACACCGTACTCGGCGCGGCGGTGCATGTCGTGCGTCCGGATCTGGATTTCCACCGGCTTGCCGCCGGGGCCGATCACCGTGGTGTGCAGCGACTGGTACATGTTGAACTTCGGCATGGCGATGTAGTCCTTGAACCGCCCCGGAAGGGGGTTCCACCGCGCATGCAGTGCGCCAAGGGTCGCATAGCAGTCGCGCACTGAGTCAACGAGGACGCGCACGCCCATCAGATCGTGGATGTCGTCGAAGTCCTTGCCCCGGACAATCATCTTTTGGTAGATGGAGTAGTAGTGCTTGGGGCGGCCGGTGATGGTGGCCTTGATCTTCACCGCGTGCAGGTCATCGGCGATCTGCGTACGGACGGTGGAAAGATACTTTTCGCGCTCCGGGGTCCGGTCGCCAACCATGCGCACAATTTCGTCATAAACCTTCGGATGCAGGGCGGCGAAGGAAAGATCCTCCAGCTCCCACTTGATGGTGTTCATGCCGAGGCGGTGGGCCAGCGGGGCAAAAATCTCCAGGGTCTCTCGGGCCTTGCGGGCCGAGGATTCCTGCGACACAAAGCGCCACGTGCGGGCGTTGTGCAGCCGGTCCGCTAGCTTGATCACCAGGACGCGGATGTCCTTGGCCATCGCCACGACCATCTTGCGCACCGTTTCCGACTGCGCCGCATCGCCAAAGGTCACCTTGTCCAGCTTGGTGACGCCGTCCACGAGCATCGCCACTTCCGGGCCGAAGTCCCGGCGCAGCTCCTCCAGCGTGTAGCTGGTGTCTTCCACGGTGTCGTGCAGGAGAGCGGCAGCCAGCGTGGTTCCGGTCATGCCAAGTTCGGCAAGGATGGTGGCAACGGCCACCGGATGCGTGATGTAGGGATCACCGCTTTTGCGCTTCTGGCCCTCGTGGCTGCGTTCCGCCACGAGATATGCCCGCTGGATGAGGTCCAGGTCCTCTTTGGGATTGTTGACCCTTACCGTGCGCAGCAGCGGTTCGAGCATGGGCGAGTAACCCGGATTGCTGCGGCCCGCCAGCCGGGCGAGCCGGGCCCGCGTGGACGCGCGGCGTCCGGGGGCCGGACGCACCGGGGCGCTCTTGTCCGCCGGAGCGGTCACGGGAGCGGCTGCTGCCTTCTCGGCGCCCTTCGCCGGCTCGGCCGCACCGGCGGTTTTGGCAACCCGGCCCGGTCGGGGCGCAGCGGGAACCGGAGCTCCGGGGGCTGCCGTGGCAGGTGTTCCCGATGCCCTTCCTGCGCCGGCCTTGTCGGCCGGTGTCGCGCTCTCGCCCACTGCTGCCCTCTCTGTGACGTTTTCGACCAGTTCCACAGTAGCCGTTCCGTTGCTCCGCATGGTGGCGGACGACCGGCGGACTGGTCTTCTGTTCAAGTCTATGCCCGGCCCGGCCGCCGGTTAAACCACTGGTTCCGCAGCCCGGTGCCGCATCGGGGCATCTCCCCGTGCAGACCGGTCTGCGGAACCGTGCGGCCGCTGCCGCTGGTGTCAGCTTCCGGCGGAAACCGCAGTTGCTCCCGAGGGAGTCTTGGCGCCGGCCGCGGCGCCGGCTTCCTTGGCTTCCTGTGCCCGGCGTTCCTTCACTCGCTTGGCCTGCCGGACAATCTCCGGCTCGTTGCGGCGCAGCCAGGCGTACATTGGAGCGGCGATGAAGACCGTGGCCACGGTGCCCAGGATGATCCCGATGAACAGCGCCAGGGACAGATCCTTCAGGGTTCCGGCGCCCAGCAGGAACGCACCGATGAACAGCACGGATGCCACCGGCAGAACGGCGACCACCGAGGTGTTGATGGACCGGACCAGGGTTTGGTTCACCGCCAGGTTGACCTGCTCCATGAACGTTCGCTTGGTGCTCTTGTCCAGGTTCTTGGTGTTTTCGCGGACCTTGTCGAAAACCACCACCGTGTCATAGAGCGAGTAGCTGAGCACCGTCAGGAAGCCGATAATGGCCGACGGCGTCACTTCGAACCCGCTGAGCGAATACAGGCCCGCGGTGGTCACCATGACCACCAGCAGGGCGGTGATCGCGGCAACTGACATCTTCCAGGTCCGGAAGTACAGCGCCATGAGCACGGCGGCCAGTGCAACAAAGACCACCAGGCCGATCAGCGCCTGCCGGCTCACGTCCTCGCCCCAGCGCGGACCGATGAACGTTGACGTGACCTGCTCTTCGTCAACGCCGTAGGCCTCGGCCAGGTTGCCCTTGACCTCCAGTGTCTGGTCATCGCTGAGCTGCTCGGTCTGCACGCGCATGGTGCCCGGGGCGATGTTGATGATGCGGGCTTCGCTCGCGATCTCCCCCACCGCTTCCTCGCCCGTGCTGACATCGGTGTTGGCCGTGCCGGACACCGTGAACTCGGAGCCGCCGCGGAAATCGATGCCGAGGTTAAATCCGCCCTTGACCACCGGAACCAGGATCGACAGGACAACGGCAACAGCGGCGATCAGGAACCACAGCTTGGCCTTGGGCACAAACGGGTAGGAACGCTTGCCGGTGTAAAGCTCGTTGCCGAACGTGGCAAATCTGGGCAGCTTGCTCATTCCTAGCCCTCCTTTTCGGTGCTGGGGCCGGATCCGGCCAGTGATTCCTGCTTTTCGGCCTGTCGGCGTTCGGCAATGGTCATGCGGCGCTCGGCTTCCTTCGAAGCCGCCTTGTTCTTGGCGCGCACCGGGGTGTCACCGGGTTCGCGGATGCGTCCGGCCCCGCGGTACAGCGGAACGGCACCCAGACGGGTGGTGTCCAGGCCGGACCACTTGTGGCCTTCCCCGAAGAACTTGGTCCTCGCCAGCAGCACCATGGTGGGATGCGTGAACATGAACACCACGATGAGGTCGGCGATGGCGGTCAGGCCCAGGGTGAAGGCGAAGCCGCGCACGTTGCCGACTGCCACGAAGTAGAGCACGACGGCGGCCAGCACGTTCACTGCCTTGGAGGCCAGGACGGTGCGCTTGGCACGCTTCCAGCCGTTGTCCACGGCCGCCACCAGGCCGCGGCCGTCGCGCAGTTCATCGCGTATTCGTTCGAAGTACACGATGAAGGAGTCGGCGGTCTGGCCGATGGCCACGATCAGGCCCGCGACGCCGGCCAGTGACAGCCGGTAGTTCTGCGACCAGCCGAGCAGGCAAATGGCCAGGTAGGTCAGGATGCCGGCGACGACGAGGGAAATGATGGTGACAAAACCCAGGGCGCGGTACTGGAACAGCGAGTAGACGGCAACCAGTGCCAGCCCGATCAGGCCGGCGATGACACCCATCCGCAGCTGGTCGGTGCCCAGTGTTGCCGAGACCTGCTGCTCGCTCTGGATATCGAAGCTGATCGGCAGTGCGCCGTATTTGAGCTGCTCCGACAGGGCCTTTGCGGATTCCTGGTTGAACTGGCCCGTAATGCGGGGCTGGCCGTCGGTGATGACGCCCTGGACCGTGGGAGCTGAGATAACCTGTCCGTCCAGCACAATGGCGAACTGGTTGTGGGGGTCGCCCTGCGGGAAGGCGAAGAGGCGCTCGGTGACCTCGCGGAAGGTCTTGGTTCCTTCGCCGTTGAACTTGATGTTGACGCCCCACTCGTTGATGGAGGCACCCTGTCCGCTCTGGGACAGACCGAAGGTGGCATCGTCAATGTTGGTTCCGGGCACCTCGACCGGACCCAGGATGTACTTGGCGCCGGTCGTCGGCTCGCAGGCAATCATCGGCTTGTCGGCCGGTGCGGGCTCAACCGAGGCCTCAAGCGTGGCCGGGTCGGTGCAGTCAGTGCTTTCGAATTCGCGGTACAGCTCCGGGGTGACCCAGTTGTCGTCGGAGGCGTTGGTCGGCTCGGCGGTCGGAGCCGGGAGCTGCTCGTCCGGAACCGGCTGCGCCGCCGCGGCGGCGGGGCCAACGGTGATGACCGGACGGAATTCCATCGCAGCCGAGGCCTGGATCAGTTCGCGGGTTTCCGCCGACGGGACGCCCGGGAGCGAAACAACGACGTTCCGTCCGGACTGGGTGGTGATTTCGGCTTCGGAAACTCCGCTGCCGTCCACGCGCTGGCGGATAATCTCCACTGCCTGGTTCAGCTGATCCTGAGTGATCTCAGCGCCGCCCTGCACCTGCGGGGCGAGGATCATTTCCGTGCCGCCCTCAAGGTCGAGGGCGAGTTTTGGGGTCCAGCTGGCGTTGCTCCACATGGAACCGCCGCCGAGCAGAAGGGCCAGAGCAGCAAAAATGACGCCCAACCAGAGGAGCGTCTTTTTTGCGGCCGAGCCGGGGCCGGTACGAGGCATAGAGGGTAGTCCTTACAGGGGTGAGACACCGGAGGCGTGGTCGACCCCGGCCAGCCTGCGGAGAGTCATCCTCCGCAGGCCCGTGGAGAGTCTAGTTCTCTTTCTTGTTTTCGCGGTTCAGGCGATCGAGTGTTTCCTCGGGAGTCTCATCGGGGTGCGCCGCCGAATCGTCGCGGCGGACATCGCCGGCCGGGGCCGCGTGGGCCTGGCGGGCGGCGTCGTCGCCGTGGTCCGCAGCGGTGATCGAGGAAGCGTCGTCCGGGACAACCGGGGCCTCTTCGTCAGCGGCGGGTTCGCTGGTGGTGACAACCTTGGTCAGCGCCTGCAGGTGCACGGTGGCGGTGTTGCCGGGAGAGAGCTCCAGGACCGCTTTGTTCTCCTCGTTGTTGATCGAGAGGATGGTTCCGAACAGACCGAACTGGGTCATGACCTCGGTTCCCGGAACCATCTGGGTGCGCTGCTCCTGGACCGTCTTCTGCGTCTTCTTCTGCTTGCGGAACATCATGAAGATGAACAGCGCCAGCAGGATCGGCAGCAGGAGGCTGGAGAACGAGAAGCCGCCGGGGGCCTGTTCCGTGGTGGTTTGGGCCATGATGTTTAAGAACACAGAGTGGTTCCGTTTCTGTTGGAAATTGGTGTGCGGGTATCTCTGGGCAGGGCGGCCGCCGGTTCGGTGCAGCCGCTGTCCCGGGTTCTGCAACTGGAAACAGTTCACGCGGCCAGGCACAGTGCCCGCCCAACGAATGACCAGTCTAAAGGTAAAACGCGTGCCGCGGCCGAAAAGTTGCGGTCAAAGCTGTACTTTTCCGCCTTCTTCCTGCTATTTCTTTCCTGCTGCCAATTGTCCCCCGCAGCGCCCCGGCCCTCAAGTCCGCCCCGAAAGAGATCCTGCCGCCGCCGGACTAGGTTTCGTCGGCGCCGGATGTGTTGGTGCCGGATGTATTGGTGCCGGGGCCGGAGAACATGTTCTCGGGAAGGCCCGCGGCCACGTTGTCGGGCATCTGCAGGCCCAGGTGTTCCCATGCCGCACGGGTGGCCACCCGTCCGCGCGGGGTGCGGCCCAGCAGTCCTTCGCGGACGAGGTACGGTTCGGCCACTGTTTCCACGGTTTCAGGTTCCTCGCCCACGGCGATGGCGAGGGTGGACAGGCCCACCGGTCCCCCGTTGAATTTGGTCACCAGGGCCCGCAGCACCGAGCGGTCCAGACGGTCCAGGCCGCGGGCGTCCACTTCGTACATGTCGAGGGCGGCCCCGGCTGTGCGGGCATCAATCTGGTCCACGCCGTGCACCAGTGCCCAGTCCCGGACGCGGCGCAGCAGCCGGTTGGCGATACGGGGAGTTCCCCGCGAGCGTCCGGCAACTTCGGCGAACCCGGCGGAATTGACCTTCATGTCCATCAGCATGGCCGAGCGCCGCAGCACCAGTTCCAGTTCGGCGGTGGAGTAGAACTCCAGGTGCCCGGTGAAACCGAAGCGGTCCCGCAGCGGACCGGGCAGCAGTCCTGCCCGGGTGGTGGCTCCCACAAGGGTGAACGGCGGCAGGTCCAGCGGAATGGCCGTTGCACCGGCACCCTTGCCAACGATGATGTCCACCCGGAAATCTTCCATGGCCATGTAGAGCATTTCCTCGGCGGGACGGGACATGCGGTGGATTTCGTCGAGGAAGAGCACTTCCCCCTCGGTGAGCGAGGACAGGATCGCGGCCAGATCGCCGGCATGCTGGATCGCCGGCCCGGAGGATATGCGCAGCGGTGCGTTCATTTCGGCGGCGATGATCATCGACAGCGTGGTCTTGCCCAGCCCGGGAGGACCCGACAGCAGGACGTGGTCGGCGCTGCGGCCGCGGAGCCGTGATGCTTCCAGCACCAGGGACAGCTGCTCGCGCACGCGTTTCTGGCCAACGAAGTCGTCAAGGTTTTTCGGCCGCAGCGCCGCCTCGATGGCTTTGTCGTCCGGGTCTCCGGTGGGTGCAACGAGTCCGTCTCCGGACAGTGCCGGCATCTCAGCCCACCTGCTGGCGGGGAGCCCGTGCGCGTGCGCCGTCGGTGCCCAGGCGCCGCAGCGTCAGTTTCAGGATTTCGCCCACGTTGCCGGTGGCCGCAACATCGGGCGATTCGGCCACGGCCGCGTCGATGGCCGCCGTGGCGTCCTTTTCCGACCAGCCCAGTCCCGTCATGGCGGCCAGGACCTGGTCCTGCCAGCGCGCGGCGGCCGGGTTTTCCGCAGTGCCCAGCGGCACCAGCTTGTCCGCCAGTTCCAGCACGATGCGGCGGGCGCCCTTCGGTCCGATGCCGGAAACCTTGCTGAAAGCCTTGTCGTCGCCGGAGGAAGCGGCAATCCGGATTGCTTCCGGAGTGTGGACGGCCAGGACCCCCAGGGCGATCCGCGGACCAACGCCGGAGACGCTGAGAAGGGTTTCAAACACTTCCCGCTGATCCGCGTCGGTGAATCCGTACAGGGTCATGGAGTCCTCGCGGACAATCATGGCTGTCTGCACCAGCGCTTCGCGGCCCACGTGCAGGGAGCCCAGTGTCTGCGGCGTGGCTTGGACCAGCATGCCCATACCGTTGACGTCGATCACTGCCGACTGCAGGCCAACGTGCGTTACTGTCCCGCGCAGGGATGCGATCATGACAAAACTCCAGGGGCTGTGTAGAACATATCTACGAATACCCTACTGTGTGGCAGGGCGGTTTTCCGGTTCCGGCGCGCTGCCGGTGCAGTGCTGCCCTCAGCGGCGGGCGCGGGCTTCCGCCTCGGCCCACAGCCGCTGGGCGGGGGTCAGACCGGCGGTGGGAGGCTTCCGGACGGCGCGGGCACCGGATGCGGATCCCGCCGTCGTCTGCCCGGGGCCGGCCACGGTGCGCCGCCAGGCGTGGGTGATGGCCAGCGCCAGGGCGTCGGCGGCGTCGGCGGGCGTGGGAGGTGCTTCGAGCCGCAGGATCTTGGTGACCATTTTTCCCACAGCGTCCTTGTTGGCGCCGCCGGAGCCGGTCACGGCGGCCTTGACCTCGGTGGGGGTGTGCAGGGCAACGGGAATGCCGCGCCTCGCTGCGGCGGCAATAACGACGCCGGATGCCTGGGCCGTGCCCATAACCGTGCTGACGTTGAGCTGGCTGAACACACGTTCCACGGCCAGGACGTCCGGCTTGTGAGTGTCCAGCCACAGCTCAATCGCGTCGGAGATAACGAGCAGCCTGCCGTCCAGGGCGGTTCCCGCCACGGTGCCGACCACGCCGACGGCCACGAGGGTGGCCCGGCGGTTGCGTTCGACGTCAACCACGCCCAGTCCGCACCGGGTCAGGCCCGGATCAACGCCCAGGACGCGCAGGCTCACCCGCTCAGTCGTCTTCGAGCTGGGCGAAGACCTCGGCGGGGATGTCTGCGTTGGAGTACACGTTCTGGACGTCGTCCAGGTCCTCCACCGCGTCCACGAGCTTGAGGAACTTCCGGGCGTTGTCGGCTTCCAGCTCCACATGCATGGACGGCAGGAATTCGGCTTCATCGGTCTCGTACTCGATGCCCGCTTCTTCCAGGGCAGCGACAACAGCGCGCAGGTCGGCGGCTTCCGAGATGATCTCGAAGTTATCCCCGGATTCCTTGACCTCGTCGGCGCCGGCGTCGAGCACCGCCATCAGGAGATCATCCTCGGTGAGGTCCTTCTTGGGCAGCGTGACGACGCCCTTGCGGGTGAACATGTAGGCCACCGACCCGGGATCGCCCATGTTGCCGCCGTTGCGGGTGACAGCCAGGCGCACTTCCGAAGCGGCGCGGTTCTTGTTGTCCGTCAGGCACTCGATCAGCAGGGCGGTGCCCTGCGGGCCGTAGCCCTCGTACATGATGGTCTGGTAGTCAACCGCTTCGCCCAGGAGGCCTGCGCCCCGCTTAACGGCGCGGTTGATGTTGTCGATGGGCACAGAGGTCTTTTTGGCCTTGGCAACGGCGAGTTCAAGGCCGGGGTTTCCGGCCATGTCGGCTCCGCCCGCGCGGGCCGCAACTTCGATGTTCTTGATCAGTTTGGCGAACGACTTTGCACGCTTGGCGTCAATGACTGCCTTTTTGTGCTTAGTGGTTGCCCATTTAGAGTGGCCCGACATGCTCTATGCTTCTCCTCTGATCATCTGGATAAAAAGTTCGTGAACGCGGCTCTCCCCCGTTACCTCCGGATGGAACGACGTGGCCAGCAGATTTCCCGAACGCACTGCCACAATTCTAGCGACGAAATCGCCGGCCGACGCATGACCCGGCTCCCGCGGCGGAACCCGGGCCAACACTTCGACGGAATTGCCCACCTTTTCCACCCATGGCGCGCGGATAAAAACGGCATGAACCGGAGCTGTTTGACCGCCCGGCGCGGCCGACGGCAGGTTCTGAAGGCCTTTGAAGTCCAGGAGCGTTTCAAAGGACTCCCGCTGGCGGCCGAAGGCATTGCGCCGCACTTCAATGTCCAGCCCGCCCAGCGTCTGCTGCGGCGCTCCCGAAAGGTCCCGGGCCGGGTCCGAAATAGAGTCGGCAAGCAGGATCATTCCGGCGCAGGAACCGTAGACCGGCATTCCGCCGCGGATCCGCTCCTGAAGCGGAGCATAAACGCCAAAGGCCCGCAGGAGCTTATCCATGGTGGTTGATTCCCCGCCCGGCAGCACCAGCCCGTCCAAGCCGTCGAGCTCGCCCGGCCGGCGCACGGGAACAGCGTTGACGCCCGCCGCTTCCAGGCTTGCCGCATGTTCACGGACACCGCCCTGCAGGGCCAGGACGCCCACCTGCAGCTGGCGGGGCGGCGTGCGCGGGATGTGGGTGCTGACTTCAGTCATCCGGCCAGTCTACGATGCGGCGCCTCCCGGGAGGGCGCACCGGCAGGGGCCGGAGGGGTTCCTTACGATATATTCATAAACCATGAGTTCCTTCTCCGTCCTGACAGGCAAGCTGGTCCGCAGTGCCTCCAAACTGCGCGGCGGCGGCTCCGCATTGCCCGGCCTCGTGGTGGAGAAAATCGACCCCGATTTCATCCGCCGCACGCTGTCCGATCTCCCTCTGGGCGTCGCCGTCGTCTCCGGCACCAACGGAAAAACCACCACCACCAAAATGGTGGTGGAGCTGCTCGAATCCCAGGGCCTGAAGGTGTTCACCAACCGCACCGGGAGCAACTTCACCCGCGGTGTCGCCGCGGCGCTGCTGGGCGAGGTGGACTGGCGCGGCCGCCTGGATGCCGACGTCGCCGTCCTGGAACTGGACGAGGCGCACGCCGTTCATTTCGTGAAGCTGATCCAGCCGCGCTATTCGCTGCTGTTGAACGTGCTCCGCGACCAGCTGGACCGCTTCGGTGAAATCGACAAGACCACCCGGCTGCTGGAATCCATTGCCCAGGCCACCACGGAAACAGTGGTGCTGAACCGCGAGGACCCGCGCGTCGCCTCCATCGCCGCCTCCCTGGACAAGCAGGAGGTCCGGTACTTCGGCCTCGACGCGTCCCTGCGCAGCACCTTCCCGAACGACGACGAGATGCGCGGCTCCAAGGCCGAGGCCCTGGCCGCCGTGCTGCCCGCCGACGTCGTGCTGGAACGCGTGGCCGAAACCGACGCCGACTTCCGCGTGGACGATTCAGTGGTGACCACGGGGCTGAAACTGCGCGGGGTTTACAACATTTTCAACGCGGCAGCCGCACTGGCCCTGGCCCGCGTCATCGCCGGGCCGTCGGTCAACAACGACGCGCTGTTCACCGCCCTGTCCAACGTGGAGCCCGCCTTTGGGCGCGGCGAGTCCCTGGTGGTCAACGGACAGCCGCTGGAACTGGTGCTGGTGAAGAACCCCAGCGGTTTCCGGCTCGGCCTGAAGTCCTTTGCCGCCCACGGCTACTCCACCATGATCGCCATCAACGACAACTACGCCGACGGGCGCGACATGTCCTGGCTGTGGGACGTTGACTTCGAAACACTGGCCGAAAACGGCGTGAACATGGTCACCGGCGTGCGCGCCTACGACATGGCACTGCGGCTGAAGTACGACGACGTTCCGGTGGCGGACATCAACCCGGACATCACCGAAGCATTGAAGGCCTTCATCTCCGGCTCCGGCCAGCGCCCCATGCGCATCTTCTGCACCTACACGGCGATGCTGGCCGTACGGCGCGAACTTTCCAAGATCACGACAGTAGAGGTGGTCTCATGAGCGAGGACCAAACGGCAGCGGAAAACCGGAGCATCAACATCCTGCAGCTGTACCCGCGGGAAATGAACATCTACGGGGACTGGGGCAATGTCCTGGTCCTGAAGCAGCGGCTGAAGTGGAACGGCTACACCGCCAACGTCCTGGAATACAACGTGGGCGATGACTTCCCGTCCGGCGTCGATCTCCTGGTGGGCGGCGGCGGACAGGACAGCGGGCAGGTTCTCATCCAGGAGGACCTGCAGGCGCTGGCACCCACGCTGCGGGCCATGGCCGAGGATGACGTCCCGATGCTGGCCATCTGCGGGCTGTACCAGCTCTTCGGACGGTTCTTCAAGACCCATACCGGCACCGTCATCCCGGGAATCGGGCTGCTGGATTTGGAAACGCACGGCGGCACCGAGCGGCTGATCGGCAATGTTCTCTCAGTCAGCGAGGAGTTCGGTGAGATCCACGGGTACGAGAACCACTCCGGCCAGACGTTCCTGGGCCCGGGAGTCAAGCCGCTGGCCGAAGTGCGCAAGGGTGAGGGCAACAACTCGAAGGACAACTACGAGGGCGCCCGCTACCGCAATGTCGTGGCCAGCTACCTGCACGGCTCGCTGCTGCCCAAGAACCCGGCAGTCGCCGACTTCCTGCTGGAGCAGGCGGTAATCCGCAAGTTCGGTTCCTTTGAGCCCCGTCCGTCGTCAGCCAAGGATCTGGACGAATTGGCCAAGCTCTCGGAGCTGGCCCGCCAGCACGCAGGCCAGCGTCCCCGCTAGTTGCCCGCGCTGGGTGCCCAACGCTGGTTGTCCACGCTGGGTGCCCGCGCTGGATTAGGGCTTCGGATCCGCGCTGACCAGCCACTCGCGGGCACCGGCGGCTGCGGCTCCCATCGATTCGACCACGCCGATGGTGCGGGCGCGCACCGCGGCCTGCTCGGCGTCGGACGCGCATGCGCCCTGCGGCAGGTCGGCCGCGACGGAACACCAGCGGTAAGGGTCCCGGACGATCATTGACGGCGCCCAGGCCAGGTCCGTCACGGACCAGGCGCCGGCGTCGTCCTGGCCAAACTGGACGCGCACAATGAGTCCTTCGTTGTTGACGGTGTACCAGGGCGAAAGCTCCGTGACGGCGTTGCCCAGTCCGTACACGATCCAGGTCCCGTTGTACTTCTCCACAGGCAGCACCGAGTGGCTGTGGTGTCCGTAGATGAAGTCGAACTCGCCGCTGTCCGCCAAGGCGTGTGCCACCTCCACCTGCTGGGCGTTGGGCACCGACGCGTATTCGTCTCCGGCGTGCACTGCTCCCACGACGACGTCGGCGCCCGCCGCCCGCGCCGCCTGGGCCCGGGCGATCATGTCCGCCGGATCCAACAGGTCCACCTGCCAATCGAATTCAGCGGTCATTCCGTTCAGCCCGTAGGTTGCTTCGATCACCGACACCTGAGCGGCCGGGGTGGCCAGGATCATTGGCTCCGCGGCCTCAGCCTCGGAGGCGTAGGAGCCGGTGTGCGCCAGCCCCAGGGCATCCAGTTCGGCCAGCGTACGGTTCAGTCCGGCGGTCCCGGCGTCCACGGTGTGGTTGCTGGCCGTGGTGCAGGCGTCATATCCCACGTCCTTGGCGGCTGTGAGGATTTGCGGCGGCACGTTGAACAGGGGGTATCCGGCGTAGGGCCCGTGGGCCTGCGCCACCGGCGTCTCCAGGTGGCAGATCCCGACGTCGGCACGGTCCAGGTAGGCCCGCTTGCCCTCCAGGAGCGGCCCGAAGTCCAGCGGCCCCTGCCCGGAGGCCGCTGCGTCGGCTTCGGCCTGGGTCCAGAGCTGCGGATGAACCAGGAGGTCACCGGCCACCATCATCGAAAAGCACCGCACGGCGGCACAGCCCCGGCCGAGGCCGGGCGTCGGCTGCGGAGCGGGGGCAGGCGACGTCGACGCCGTCCCCGGCGAGGCACCGGAAGAGGCCGTCCCCTCGGACGCCGCCGGGCCGCGGGATGCCGAGCTGGCAGCGTCCGGTTCCGACGCCGCGGAGCATCCGGCCGCGCCCGCCGCCAGTGCCGCCAGTGCCGCCAGCAGCAGGACCCTGAATCCGACTCCGCGTGCTCCCATGATGATTCCGCCCATCCCCAAGCCGCCCCCCAGCCGCTGCGCCAAGCGTACGACGGCGTTTCTGTTGTTCGCCTCACGTCGTTTGTGCGAGTCTTGACGCTTATGAGCAACCCTTTCCTGAGTACCAGCACGCTGCCCTACCAGCTCCCGCCGTTCGATCAGATCAGCCCGGATGATTTCCTGCCAGCCTTCAAGGCCGGATTCGAGGAACACCTCGCTGAAATCGATGCCATCACGCAGAATCCGCAGGCACCCGATTTCCAGAACACGATCGCCGCGATGGAGCTTGCCGGGCAGACCCTGGCCCGCACGGCCTACGCGTTTTTCACCCTGACCGCAGCCGATGCGACGGACCAGGTCCAGGCCATCGAACAGGAAGTGGGCCCGCAGATGGCTGCCCACGGCGACAGCATCCATCTCAACAAGGCCCTCTGGGCGCGGGTCGAAGCGGTTTCGCCGGAAGGCCTGGACGCCGAATCCGCACGCCTCCTCCAGGAGTGCCGCCGCACCTTCATCCGTGCCGGCGCCATGCTCGACGACGACGGTCAGGCGCGGATGCGTGAGTTGAACTCACGCCTGTCCGTGCTGGGAACGGACTACGCTCAGAAGCTCCTCCGCGACAGCAACAATTCGGCGCTGCTGGTGGCCGATGCCGCGGACCTTGACGGTCTTTCCGACGACGACATTGCGTCCGCCGCAGCGGCAGCCGCTGAGGCGGGCTCCCCGGGCAGCTATCTGCTGCCGCTGGTCCTGCCCACCTCGCAGCCGGCCCTGGCCAACCTGACCAACAGGGAAACCCGCCGGAAGCTCTTCGAAGCATCCCTGAACCGGGGTTTCCGCAACAACGCGGACAACACGCTGGCCATCGCCGCCGAAATGGCGGCGCTGCGGGCCGAACGCGCCGCGCTGCTGGGCTTCGAGAACCATGCGGACTTCGCCACGGACAACCAAACCGCTCCTTCCCTCGAAGCCATCCACGCCATGCTCGGGAAGCTGGCCCCGCCGGCCGTGCGCAACGCCAACGCCGAGGCGGAGCTGCTGCGCGCCGCCGCGCTTCGGGACGGCATCAGCGATCTGGCTCCCTGGGACTGGTCCTACTACTCAGAGCAGGTGCGCCGCGAAAAGTTCAGCGTGGACCGCTCCGCCCTGCGGCCGTACTTTGAGCTGGAGCGGGTCCTGGCCGACGGCGTCTTTTACGCCGCCAACCGGCTCTACGGCATCACCTTCACGGAACGCCCCGACCTGGCCGGCTACCATACCGATGTTCGGGTGTGGGAAGTGAAGAACGACGACGGTTCACCCCTTGGGCTGTTCCTGGGCGACTATTACACCCGCGACACGAAGGCCGGCGGCGCGTGGATGAATTCCCTGGTGCACCAGTCCGCGCTGCTGGGAACCCGGGCCGTGGTCATCAACAACCTGAACATTCCCAAGCCGCCGGCCGGTGAGCCAACGCTGCTGTCCTTTGACGAGGTTGTCACTGCCTTCCACGAATTCGGCCATGCCCTGCACGGCCTGTTCTCGGACGTTGCCTATCCTCAGTTCTCCGGCACTGCCGTGCCGCGGGACTTCGTCGAGTACCCCTCGCAGGTCAACGAAATGTGGATGCTCTGGCCGGAAGTCGTGGCGAACTTCGCCCGGCACCACGAAACCGGGGAACCGCTGCCTTCCGAGGCCATCGACCGGATCGAGGCCGCCTCCACCTGGGGCGAAGGGTTCGGCACCACGGAATACCTCGGCGCCGCCCTGCTGGACCTGGCCTGGCATGAGCTCTCCCCCGGCGAGACCGTCGCCGATCCGCAGCAGTTCGAGGCGGACGCCCTGGCAAAAGCGGGAGTGGCCATGGACCTCGTGCCGCCGCGCTACCGCTCCGGCTACTTCAAGCATATTTTCGCCGGCGGTTACGCGGCCTCCTACTACGCCTACATCTGGAGTGAGGTCCTGGACGCGGACACCGTGGAGTGGTTCAAGGAAAACGGCGGACTGACCCGGGAAAACGGGGACCGGTTCCGCCGGGAGCTGCTGTCCCGGGGCAACAGCATCGACCCGCTGGAGGCCTTCCGGAACTTCCGCGGCCGCGAGGCAGCCATTGAGCCGCTGCTGCACCGCCGCGGCTTGGCCTGATCCTTCATGGTCACTATCGCCGCATGCCAGGAGCTTCACCGGCACTGGCTGCAGACCCTGGCCGGTGCCACCGGCGGCCGCACTTTCTCCACGCATGAATCGGAGTGGGTGTGGCTGCCGGCGCGGCGGCAGCTGGTGCTGCTGTATCCGCAGCGGATTGCACCGGCGGGCATCCGCCCGGGCTTGGCCGAAGGAACACGGCTGGGTGCCCAGAGCGTGTCAGTGTGGCTGAACAACGCGGTGAGCTACGCACCGCTGGAGGCATTTGGATTCCGCCGCGGCCCGCAGCCGCTGTGGATGAGCGCTCCCGTGAGTGCTCCGCAGCAGTTCAGCTCCGCAGCCGCGGTGATCGACCCGGAGCCGGCCGAGGTGACCGGGCCCGACGCCGAAGAGCTCGCCGCCGGGCTGGGCCATCCCCGGACCGCGTGGCATATCACGAGCCGCGGCGACGGAAAGCTCACCGGACGGGCGTGGGCGTTTGTCCCCTCCCAGCAGGCGCAGCAGGAGCAGCGCAGGCAGCAGGCAAAACCCGTCTCCGGAACCCTCGGCGGTGTTTTTGGTCTCGCCGTCGGGCCCTCCAGCCGCCGCCGGGGCTATGGAACGGCGCTGTTGAGCCGTGCGGCCACCGTCGCTGCCACGGCGGGCGCGGACCGGCTGGCTGTCAACGCCGCTCCGCTGGGGCAGGAGCTGTGCGCGGCGCGCGGCTTCGAGCTCATTGGCCGCGGCCAGCAGCTGGCCCTGGACCTGCGCTGATTCCCTGCCGCGGCAGGGAATCAGCGCAGCCTCACCGCGGGACCGGTTCCTACCAGCCGCGTTCGGCCAACCGGTGCGGCTGCGGCAGTTCATCCACGTTGATCCCCACCATGGCCTCCCCCAGCCCCCGTGATGCCTTGGCAACTTCATCGGCGTCATCAAAGAAGGTCGTGGCCTTGACGATGGCGGCAGCCCGCTGCGCGGGGTTTCCGGACTTGAAGATTCCCGAACCCACAAAAACGCCGTCCGCCCCCAGCTGCATCATCATGGCAGCGTCCGCCGGGGTGGCAATGCCGCCCGCGGTGAACAGCACCACCGGCAGTTTTCCGGCGGCGGCAACCTCCTTCACGAGTTCGTAGGGAGCCTGCAGTTCCTTGGCGGCGACGTACAGCTCGTCCTCGGGCAGGGAGGACAGCCGGGCCACTTCGGAGCGGATGGCACGCATGTGCATGGTCGCGTTGGAAACATCGCCCGTGCCGGCTTCGCCCTTGGAACGGATCATGGCGGCGCCTTCATTGATGCGGCGCAGCGCTTCTCCCAGATTGGTGGCGCCGCAGACAAACGGCACGGTGAACTTCCATTTGTCGATGTGGTTGGCGTAGTCAGCCGGTGTCAGGACCTCGGATTCGTCGATGTAGTCGACGCCGAGTGACTGCAGCACCTGCGCTTCCACGAAGTGGCCGATCCGGGCCTTGGCCATCACCGGGATGGAGACGGCGTCGATGATGCTGTCGATCATGTCGGGGTCGCTCATGCGGGAAACCCCGCCCTGGGCGCGGATATCGGCGGGGACCCGTTCCAGGGCCATGACCGCCACGGCTCCGGCGTCTTCGGCAATGCGGGCCTGCTCGGCGGTGACCACATCCATGATCACTCCGCCCTTGAGCATTTCGGCGATGCCGCGCTTCACCCGGCTGCTGCCGGTCAGAGGAGCGGTGACGCCGCCGGATGCACCGGAGACGGAGGTGGACTGGGAATCAGGGGTATTCATCAAAGAGCTCTCATCGTCGCGGGAACAGGAAAACGGTGTACCGTCCCAGCGTAGATGGCCTTTCCCCCGAAAACAGAAGAGCCCGGCACCGGTTTACTTCCGGTGTCGGGCCTTCGGTCCTGGACTTGACGGCGGAGCCGCCGCCAGGTGGCTTGCGTGTGCTCAGGTGGCCTGCCGGTGCACGGCACGCATCCGCTGCAGGATGGTCACGCAGCTTGCCGCACACAGCGCCACCAGCACCACGAGCAGCAGGATCTCGGGAACACCGAGCCCCACCAGGCCCGTGGCAACCAGCAGGGAAACCAGCCGTTCAGCGCGTTCGGCAATGCCAACGTTTGCGGTGAACCCCAGTGACTCCGCCTTGGCGCGGATGTAGGAGACCAGCATGCCCAGGACCAGGCAGATGATGGCGGCAATGCCGATGGCATCGTTCTCACCGCCGGTGAAGAACCAGATGCTGACGCCGGCAAACAGGGCGCCGTCGGCAAACCGGTCCAGGGTCGAGTCCAGGAAACCGCCCCATTTTCCGGTGCGTTCCTGCTGGCGCGCCATGATGCCGTCAATGACGTCGGAAAAGATGAACGCCGTGATGAACAGGGTCCCCCAGAACAGCTGGCCCAGCGGGTAGAACACCAGCCCGCCAACCATCACGCCCAGGGTGCCCAGGATGGTCACGGCATCGGGGCTGACGCCCCGTTTCAGCAGCCATGCGGCAAGCGGCGTAAACAGGCCCGTAAAGAAGCCCCTCGCGTATTTGTTCAGCACGGCTCAGTCCTCGCTTGCCGTGGAACCGGCGGCCTGCGGCCAGGCGTCGGCCACCTGCCGTCGGACGTCGCCCAGCGTCTGGGTGATCGCCTTGGTCTGGGCAATGATCGGCAGGAAGTTCCCGTCCCCGCCCCAGCGCGGAACAATGTGCTGGTGCAGGTGGGCGGCGATCCCCGCTCCCCCGGTGACGCCCTGGTTCATCCCCAGGTTGAAACCGCTGGGGTTGGACACCTTCCGCAGCACCCGCATGGCCGTTTGCGTGAGGGCTGCAATTTCGGCGGTTTCCTGCTCGTCAATGTCCGTGTAGTCCGGGACGTGCCGGTACGGGCAAACGAGCAGGTGCCCGGCGTTGTACGGAAACAGGTTGAGGATGACAAAGGCGTACTTCCCGCGGTGCACAATCAGGGACTCTTCGTCGCTGCGCGACGGCGCCGCGCAGAACGGGCAGTTGTGCTCCGAGGAGACCTGCTCCTGCCCGCCCTTGATGTAGGCGAGCCGGTGCGGGGTCCACAGGCGTGCAAAGGAATCCGGCACCCCGGGAAGCTCGAATGAATCCGTGACTGAAGCGTCTCCCGGATAGGGACTGCCGCCGTCGTCCTGGCTGTTGTTTTCCATCTGCACTCCTGCGCTCCCGGCCGATCCGTTCAGTTCCGTTTACTTGTCCCGGTTCCGAACGGCTTCGACAATCCGCTTCACGGCTTCCTCGACAGGCACGCCGTTGTCCTGGCTGCCGTCGCGGAACCGGAAGGACACGGCGCCGGCCTCGGCGTCGTCACCGCCGGCAATCAGGACAAACGGGATCTTGTCCTTGGACGCGGTGCGGATCTTCTTCGGGAAGCGGTCGGTGCCGGTGTCCACCTGGGCGCGGATGCCTTCGGCCTTGAGCTTGTCGACGACGTCGAACATGTAGTCATTGAAGGCCTCGGCCACGGGGATGCCGACCACCTGGACCGGTGCCAGCCAGGCCGGGAACGCGCCGGCGTAGTGCTCGGTGAGCACTGCCATGAAGCGTTCCACGGAACCGAACAGGGCGCGGTGGATCATGACCGGACGCTGGCGGGTGCCGTCGGCGGCCTGGTACTCCAGCTCAAACCGCTCGGGCAGGTTGAAGTCCAGCTGGATGGTGGACATCTGCCAGGTGCGGCCAATGGCGTCGCGGGCCTGGACGGAGATCTTCGGGCCGTAGAACGCGGCTCCGCCCGGATCCGGCACCAGGTCCAGTCCGGAGGCTTCGGCAACCTCGGCCAGGGTGCGGGTGGCTTCGTCCCAGACCTCGTCGGAGCCGACGTACTTTTCCGGGTCCTTGGTGGAGAGCTCCAGGTAGAAGTCGTCCAGGCCGTAGTCCTTGAGCAGGTCAAGGACAAAGTTCAGCGTGCTGGTGAGCTCGTCCTTCATCTGGTCGCGGGTGCAGTAGATGTGGGCGTCGTCCTGGGTCATGCCGCGCACGCGCGTCAGTCCGTGGATCACGCCGGACTTCTCGTAGCGGTACACGGAACCGAATTCGAACAGGCGCAGCGGCAGTTCGCGGTAGGACCGGCCGCGGGAGCGGAAGATCAGGTTGTGCATCGGGCAGTTCATCGGCTTCAGGTAGTAGTCCTGGCCGGGCTTGATGACGGCGCCGGTTTCCGGGTCCACGACCTCGTCAACGTGCATCGGGGGGAACATGCCGTCGCGGTACCAGTCCAGGTGGCCGGAAACCTCGTACAGGTGGCCCTTGGTGATGTGCGGGGTGTACACGAACTCGTAGCCGGCCTCGGTGTGGCGCTGGCGGGAGTAGTCCTCCATGGCCTTGCGGATGATCCCCCCCTTGGGGTGGAACACCGGCAGGCCGGAGCCCAGTTCATCCGGGAAGGAGAACAGGTCCAGTTCGGTGCCCAGCTTGCGGTGGTCGCGGCGCTCGGCCTCGGCCAGGCGCTCCTGGTAGGCCTTCAGGGCATCCTTGGTGGGCCAGGCGGTGCCGTAGATGCGCTGCAGCTGCTGGTTCTTCTGGTCGCCCAGCCAGTAGGCGGCGGCCGAGCGGGTCAGCGCAAAGGCGTTGGAAATCAGTTTGGTGTTGGGCAGGTGCGGGCCGCGGCACAGGTCGCACCACACGACGTCGCCGGATTTGCGGTCCACGTTGTCGTAGATGGTGATCTCGCCGGCGCCGACCTCGATGTTCGCGCCCTCGCCGGCCTCATCGGC
Organism: Arthrobacter gandavensis; assembly: GCF_009192735.1. Lineage (GTDB taxonomy): Bacteria > Actinomycetota > Actinomycetes > Actinomycetales > Micrococcaceae > Arthrobacter_B > Arthrobacter_B citreus. The sequence goes on along the minus strand of NZ_VTFU01000001.1, from coordinate 215,105 downwards.
GCCGTCCTTCTTGCCCAGCAGCTCCAGCTTGTACGGCTCGTTGGCCATCGCTTCGCGGGCTTCTTCTTCGCTGACCACGCGGCGGGCAAACTTCTGGTTCGAGTTGACGATCTTCTGCATCATCTTCTCGAGGGTCTTCAGGTCCTCAGGGGTGAACGGCTCGGCGACGTCGAAGTCGAAGTAGAAGCCGTCCTTGATGTACGGACCGATGCCCAGCTTGGCATCCGGGCGCAGCTGCTGCACGGCCTGGGCCATGACGTGCGCGGTGGAGTGGCGCAGGACGTTGAGCCCGTCCTCGGAGCCGATGGTGACGGACTCCACGGACATACCTTCGGACAGTTCGGCGTCGAGGTCCTTCAAAACCCCGTCCACGCGCATCACAACGACGTCGCGGCGGTCGAAGAACAGCTGAGCACCTGTGGTGCCAGTATCCACCGTGGTCTCTTCGCCGTCGACGATGAGGGTGAACTTCTCTGGCACTGACACGGTTGTCTCCTAGATTTCGTTGTACGGCGTCCTTGGGCCGGTCAGGACGTGACCGGCTCCTTCTGCGCCCCTTCGATGTTATCCGCTGGAGTTGGGCCCCACCAACCTGCCGCGCTGGGGACGGGGCAGGGAGGCCGTGTCATTCAGGTCCCATGCCTCCAGTGCCTGCATGCTGATGCCGCGCTGTCCGGTGCGCCGGGTCAGGCCGCGGATGAGCATCAGCTGGGTGCCGAAGAGCAGCGGGCCGGTCTTTTCCTGGGCCTCGGTGAAGAAGGTGCAGTCCACGCAGCCGGTGCCGTCGTCGAGGCTGATGAACACCACACGCCGGCCCCCGCGCATGGGCGGTGTCTGGGTGGCAACACGGATGCCCGCCACCAGCACCTCGGATCCGTTCCGCAGCTCCATCAGGTCCCGTGCCTTGGTCACCCCCAGCTCCGCAAGCAGCGGACCGTAGCTGTCGATCAGATGGGCGCTGACGTCCACTGACAAAAGGTCCAGTTCGGTGCGCACCTTCTCGCGCAGTGTGGGTTCGGGCAGGTCCGCGTGCAGGTTCTCCAGCTCCGTGTCCCCCAGCGGCAGCGCCAGCTGGCCTGGAATGGGATCGTACTTCCGTCCGGCCGGCCGGGACGGCGCCGTATCCAGATGGTGCAGCAGATCCGCGCGGGATGCCCCCGTGCCGGTGTTCTTAGCCAAGGAGTCAAAAGCTCCCAGCTGTGCCAGACGCATCAGGGTTCTCCGGCCCACCCGTGCCCGGGCCCGCAGGTCAGCCAGCGAATCGTAGGGCTGGCCGGCGGCGATGCGCTTCAGCTCCGTCGCCGACAGCCCGAAGATCCCGGCCAGGCTTAGCCGGATGCCCAGCTTTTCGGGGCGTGCCGGATGCCCGGGCGACACCGGGACCGCCGGCACCCGTTCCACCCGGTACTGCTCACCGCTGCGGTTGATGTCCAGCGGAAGGATGGGGATGCCCATCCGCCGCGCCTCGGCCACCAGCAGGCGGCGCGGATACATTCCCGGATCGTGTTCGAAGATGCCGGCCAGGAACGCCTCGGGGTGGTGCGCCTTCAGCCAGGCGGACTGGTAGGTGGGAACGGCAAAAGCCGCGCCGTGGGCCTTGCAGAACCCAAAGCTGCCGAAGGCCTTCAGCGTGCCCCACACCTTCCCGATGACCTCCGCCGAATATCCGCGCTTCCCCGCTTCGGTCCGGAAGTACTCCTCCACCGAGCCTTCGGCGTCCTCGTTGCCCAGCAGCCGGCGCAGTTCATCGGCCTTGGCCAGGCCGCAGCCGGTGAACACGTCAAAGGTGCGCAGCACCTGTTCGTGGAACACCGTCACCCCGTGCGTTTCAGCCAGGACCGGGCGCAGTGCCTCGTGCGGATACACCTCCGGCGAGAAGCCGTGCCGGTGCTCCAGGAACGGGCGGACCATGTCCGACTTCATCGGTCCGGGACGGAACAGCGAGATATCGATGATCAGGTCATTAAACTCACGCGGAACGAGTTTGCCGATCAGTTCGCGCTGGCCGGGCGACTCGATCTGGAAACAGCCCAGCGTGTAGGTGCTGCAGATCAGGTCATAGGTTGGTTTGTCATCCAGCGGCACGGCGTCGAGGTCTATGGAACCGTCCTCGCGCACATAGTCCGGACCGTTCCCGTCCGGCCCGGCCGGATGCGCACCGGCGGCCACGGTCTCGGCCTTGTCCGGATGCAGCCGCCGGATCTCCTGGAGGGCGTAGGCCATGGCGCTTTGCATCCGCACGCCCAGCACATCGAGCTTGAGCATCCCCATCGGGTCCATGTCATGTTTGTCGAACTGGGACATGGGCAGGCCCAGGCCGGAGGGCTGCACCGGTGTGCGGTCCAGCAGGGATGCGTCGCCCAGGATCACTCCGCACGGGTGCATGGAAATGTGCCGGGGCAGGCGATCCAGCCGTTCGGTCAGGTCCACCAGGAGGTCCAGCTGCCGGTTGCCCTCGACCCGTTCGGAGACCTCGCGCAGTTCGGGTTTTTCAGCGAGCGCCTCACGGAAATTCCGGGCCGAAAAACGCCACAGCTGTTTCGCCACCGCTCCGATGTCCTCCTCCGCCAGGCCCAGGGCCATGCCGGCGTCACGCACCGCGCCGCGGGCCCGGTAGCCGTTCTGCATGCTCATCAGGGTGACGCGTTCGGCGCCGAAGCGTTCAAAGATGCGGTGATAGACGTTGTGCCGCTGGGCACTTTCGACGTCGATGTCGATGTCCGGCAGCGTGGAGCGGTCCTGTGAAAGGAACCGCTCAAAGATCAGGTCGTGTGCCAGGGGATTCACATGGCTTACTCCCAGCAGGTAATTCACCAGGGAAGATGCGCCCGATCCCCGCGCGGCGGCCCGCACGCCCATGCCGGTGATCATTGAGGAGACCTCTGCGACGGTGAGGAAGTAGGAGGCAAACCCCAGGCGTTCGATGATGCCCAGCTCGTGGGCAAGCCGGTTGCGCAGGCGCGCCTGTTCGGCGGGACTGCCGCCTTCCCGGGACGGGAACCGTCGTTCAATGCCCGCCTCGCAGCGGCGCACCAGTTCGGCCATGGGTTCGGAGGTGATGCCGATGACCGATGCTTCCGGGACCACCGGCTGCTTCCAGCCCATGTCGGTCTGTGGATCCATCCGGCATGCATCGGCGAGCGCCTCGGTGTCGCGGAGCATCCGGACCGCTTCCGATCCGCCGTAACCTGCCCCGGCACTGATTTCCCGGGCCAGCGCCTTCATCTGGTCCGCGGTTTTGAGCCAGCCCTGTCCGTTGGGCTGGAGGTCCGGAAGCCGGGCCATGGATGTCAGCGCGCGGGCGGCGTCCAGGACGTCGGCGGTGGCTGCGCCGTCGGCGTCCACATAGCGCACGGCATTGGTGAGGATCGCGGGAAGCCGCATTTCATCGGCCAGCCGGAACATGCGCACGGCATGGGCCAGGCTGAGGTTGGCCCCGGGGGCACTGAGGTGGGTCACCACTTCCACGGCAACGGCCCCGCGGGGCAGCACCGCCTGCCAGCGGGAGAAAAGCGTGCGGGCAACAGCGTAGCTTCGGCTGCGCATGGCCATTCCGACGTCGGAGAAGGGTCCAACCAACACGGTCAGGACCGGTTCGCCGCCGTCGCCGGCTGCTGCCCGGGAGGCCAATTGCGCCGGGGTCACGCCCACCGGCTTGCCGCCTTTGCGCGCTGCGGATGCGGAGGTGCCGGCATGGGCATCCGAAATCAGCCGGCACAGGGCACGGTACCCGGCCCCGCCGCGGTGGCCGCGGGCCAGGACCACAACGCGTCCGGTCACGGCCGGGCTCCCGTCCGGGTCCGCCTCCCCCAGCACTGCCAGATCCACGCCGACAATGGGATCAATTCCGGCATCCATGCAGGCGCGCAGATGCTTGACCGTTCCGTACAGGCCGTCCCGGTCCGTGCAGGCCAGTGCATCGGCGCCGTCGGCCGCGGCTGCCTGCGCCAGTTCCTCCGGCCAGGACACCCCATAGTGGGCGCTGAAGGCGGTTGCTGCGTGCAGATGGGTGAAGCTCATGGGCTGCTGTTCCTAGGCGCTTTCCCGCAGGGCATCGTGAATACGGATCAGCCGCCAGCGGCCGCTGCCAATGTCGTGGGAGATATCCAGGGTGCGCAGCGGCGAGCGCGGAGCCTGCCGGGCCTGGACGCGCCAGATTTCCGAGTCCACCAGCCCGGGGCCGTGTCCGCGTTCGGCCCGCGCTTCTTCGTCCCACCAGTTCCGCCGCTCGTACCAGCGCACCGGGTCTGCCGCGACCTTGTAGGTATGGCCGCTCCAGACGATCCGGAGGGGCTGGCCCGCGGGCGAGCACACCACCTCTATTGCTTCACTGAAGACACCCATTCAGCTTCCCTCCCGACCGGCAGGCGTGCACCCGCGCTTCCGCCGGCCCTGTTTTCACCTGATGGCCCGGACGGCAACTCATTAGAACGTATGTTCGAACAGGAACCAGTGTACGGCCAGCCGCTGACAATCGGCACCACCTGCTTCCGTCCACCCTTCCTGCCGCGTTCCCGGCCATCACGCCTCCTCCCCTGCCGCCGTCCGCACCGAGGTGGACAGCGGTGTCTCCTTGATAAACAGGCACAGCACCAGTGCCGCGGCCACCACCGGCACGCTCAGCAGGAAAATCGGCGGCAGCGCATGGCCGAAGGCTGCGGCCACAAAATCCTGCACCGGAGCGGGCAGTCCGCGCAGCATGGCCGGACTCAGGGAATTGATGTCGCCGCCCAAAGCGGCCCCGGCACCTCCCGGCCCTGCCGGGGCCGCGGCAATCTCATTGCCCAGCCGGTGGATGAAAATCGAGCCGAACAGCGCGATGCCGAACGACGCACCGATCTGGCGGAAATAGTTCGCCGCCGAAATTGCCGCCCCCATGTCCCTGGCCGGCACGCTGTTCTGCACGATGAGCACCAGATTCTGCATCAGCATGCCAATCCCCAGGCCCATCACCAGCATGCCTGCGGCCGTAAAAACGTACGGCGTCGTATCCGAAATCCGGGACAGCAGCACCAGCCCGGCAATGATCACGGCGCAGCCCAGGATCGGATAGATCTTGTACTTTCCCGTCCGGGAGATCAGTTGCCCGGTGCCGATCGACGTCAGCAGCAGCCCGCCCATCATGGGCAGCATCATCAGTCCCGACTCGGTGGCGGTGGCCCGGTTGACCATCTGCAGGAACGTGGGCAGGTAGGAAATGGTGGAGAACATGGCGATGCCAACGGAAATGCCCACCAGCACCGGCAGCAGGAAGTTTCGGTTGCGGAACAGGCCCGGCGGCATGATCGGCTCGGCGGCCTTCAGCTCCACCCGGACAAAGGCCGCAGCAGCGGCCAGGGTCACGGCGGCCAGGGCCAGGATCTGCGGACTCGACCAGCCGTAGGTGGTGCCCGCCCAGGTGGTCAGCATGATCAGGGCGGCGCTCGCCAGGGCCAGCAGCGCGGCGCCCGCGTAGTCCAGCCGGGGGCGGGCGCCCTGCGGCTTGGGCAGGTGCAGCGAGGTGACGACGACGGTGAGCGCCACCGCGCCAATGGGCAGGTTGATGTAGAACACCCACCGCCAGGACCAGGCGTCGGTGATCCAGCCGCCCAGCAGCGGTCCGCACACTGAGGCAAGCCCAAAGGCCGCACCGATCAGTCCCATGTACTTGCCGCGGTCACGCGGCGAAACCAGGTCTCCCAAAATGGCCTGCGCGCCGATCATCAGCCCGCCGCCGCCAACACCCTGAATGGCCCGGAACCCGATCAGCTGGCCCATGTTCTGCGCGAGTCCGGACAGGACGGAGCCAAGGAGGAAAACCACGATCGCAAAGATGAAGATGCTTTTGCGGCCAAACAGGTCACCAAGCTTCCCGTAGACGGGCAGTCCGATGGTCGCCGCCAGGATGTAGGCGGTGACCACCCAGGACAGGTGTTCCAGCCCGTTGAGGTCCCCTACGATCGTGGGCAGGGCGGTGGCAACAATGGTTTGGTCAAGGGCTGCCAGCAGCACCGACAGCACCAGCCCGGTGAACACCAGGGACAGGTTCCGTTTTGGCGCCTCGGCCTGGACGGCTTCCCCGCGGTGTCTGGGCGCTGCGGTCACGGTGCGGGGCGGAGCTGCCGCAAGGCGCGGCGTCAGTGCTTTGTGGGACAACGGGATACTTCCTTCGCTGGATTGCCGCCTATCTGGACTCCGCCTCCAGACGGGTGGTTTTGGACAGCGGTTGCTGCACGATGAAGAGCGTGAGGACAAACGCCACGGCCAGGATGGGCACTCCCAGCAGGAAGATGGGCGGCAGTGCCTCACCGAAGGCGGACTTGATGAAGTCCTGGGCACCGGGCGGCAGGGATTTGATCATTTCGGGGCTGATCGAGTTGGCGCCGCCGGACGCGGGGTCCCCCGCCCCGGCGGGCGCCGAGTCCAACCGGTCATTGAGCCGCCGGATGAACAGCGACCCAAACACGGCAATGCCCAGCGAGGCGCCAAGCTGCCGGAAATAGTTGGCTGTCGACACTCCGGTGCCCATGTCATTGGCGGGGACGCTGTTCTGCACGATCAGGACCACGTTCTGCATCAATGCCCCAATGCCCAGTCCCAGCACCAGCATGCCAAGGGCGGTGAACGAATACGGCGTCGTACTGGAAATCCGCGACAGAAGGAACAGCCCGAGAATCATGACTGCCGAGCCAAGGATCGGATAGATCTTATATTTGCCGGTGCGCGAGATCAGCTGGCCGGTTCCGATGGAGCTGATCAGCATGCCGGCCACCATGGGCAGCATCATCAGCCCGGACAGGGTGGGAGACGCCCCGTTGACGATCTGCAGGAAGGTGGGCAGGTAGCCGATGGCACCGAACATCGCCAGGCCCACAGCCAGGCCCACCAGGGTGCAGATCAGGAAGTTGCGGATGCGGAACAGCCGCAGCGGCAGCAACGGTTCCTTTGCCCGCAGTTCCACGGGGATGAACACTGCAATGGCTGCGATGGCCACGGCAGCCAGCGTCAGAATGGTCGGGGAAGTCCAGGCGTAGTTGTTGCCGCCCCAACTGGTGAGGAGCACCAGGGCTGCGGTCCCGACGGCGAGCAGCCCGGCCCCGGCATAGTCCAGCCGGATACCCGTGACGCTGTTCCGCGGCAGGTGGAGTGCCGTGATGATGATGGCGAGGGCAATGATGCCGATGGGCAGGTTGATGTAGAACACCCACCGCCAGGACCACGTATCCGTGAGGTACCCGCCCAGCAGCGGACCGCCGACCGAAGCGATGCCGTAGGCGGCTCCGATCAGGCCCATGTATTTGCCGCGCTCCCGGGCCGAAACTATGTCACCGATGATGGCCTGCGCGCCGATCATCAGCCCGCCGCCGCCAACACCCTGAATCGCCCGGAAGGTGATCAGTTCGGCCATGCTGTGTGACTGTCCCGACAGTGCGGAACCGGCCAGGAACACCACAATGGCAAAGATGAAGATGTTTTTGCGTCCCAGCAGGTCCCCGAGCTTGCCGTACATGGGCAGCCCGATGGTGGAAGTCAGCAGATAGGCGGTGATGACCCAGGACAGGTGGTCCAGCCCGTGCAGGTCCCCCACGATGGTGGGCAGGGCAGTGGAAACGATGGTCTGGTCCAGGGCCGCCACCAGCACCGAGAGCATGAGGCCGGTGAAAATGACGGCGACGCGCCGGTTGGAGTGCGGTGGTGCCGGCTGACGGCCGGACGGCAGGTCCCGTGCATCTGCTCCCGCACCCGCTGCTCCCGAATCCGCCGCACCCGCATCCGCTGCCCCCGAATCCGCCGCAGCCGCACCCGCTGGAGCCGCATCCGCTGGCCGGCGTGCCGCGCCCGGATGCGCCACCAGCGATACCGCATTGACCGGGGTGCCCATGGCGCCGGCCATCCCGGCAATCGGGTGGGTTGCTTGTGTTCCACGGGCCGCGAACCGCTCTGCCATGCAGACACACTTTCCGGGGTGTTGGGGACGTTGTACACAGACGCTTTCAGTGGCACGACTCCCTTTCAATGGCACGACTGCGGGACCGCTGCGTCAAGGCTTGGGCGAAACTGTGCCGCCGCCGACGCCAAGACGGGCGGCCGGGAGCAGCTTCCGGCCTCCGGCGTTGTTCCGCAGGTGCGGCAGGCGCAAACTGGGCCAAATGAGGGCCGGCCAGGGGTCGAACCCGCACCCGCTCCACGCTTGATTTTCGGGGTACCCGTGAACCGGACAATAAGTGCTGTTTTTCGCGCCATTCCGCTTCTGATGGGCGCTGTCTGCCTCTCCTACGGCCTCTACATCCTGGCCGGCCCGGATGATGCCGGTCACTTTGTCGCCGGACACGTCAACATTGGGCTGACCGCCATTTGTTATGCGCTGTTCACTACGGCGGCCACCATTATCAGGCAGCTCATCGACCGTTATGGGCGCGTGTGGAGCATCTTCCTTCCACTCTCCGGCTACGCGGCTGCCGCCGCTGCCGTCATCTGGGGCATTCTCCTGGCCAACAGGGAGAACACCCCGGAGAACCTCACGGCGGGCTTTGTGGTGATCGGCATTGGCCTGGTCGCCGCATGCGTCAGCACCGTCGCAACCGCGTCCACGAAATTCACGCTGATCCAGTCGGCACAGTTGCTCGATCCCCTGAGCGGCCCGCCGGATGGTGCTCATTCCCGCACCGCCGCGGTGGCGCTCATTGCAGTTCCCGCTGTGGCCGCCGTCGCCGGTTTCTCCCTTGCCGCCGGCCTGCTGCTCCGCGGAGACACTCCCGGATTTGTTGCCGGCCACGTTCTGATCGGATTGTCGGCGATCTGCACGGCGCTGATCGCCCTGGTCGCGAGCATCGTCCGCCAGGTGCGCAACACTTTCAGCGACAGCGAACGTTTGGCCTGGCCGTGGCTCGTCGCCGCCGCGGGAACGGTCAACCTGCTGCTCGGGCTGTTCGTGCTGTTCAGCTCAGACGAGCCCTACCGGCTGGCCCCGGGATGTGTGCTGATCAGCCTCGGGCTCATCTGCTTCAGCATCCTGTCGAAGGTGCTGCTGCTCGCCCTCGTGTGGCGCCGCACTTTTGCCCTGGCCAACCGCATCCCGCTCATGCCCATCGGAACAGCGCTCACCTGCCTGTTCTTCGCAGCGTTCCTCTTTGAAGCGGCCGGCGCCAACGCAGCATTCTTTGTCCCCGCGCATGTACTGGTTGGACTCGGGGCTGTCTGCTTTACCCTCTTCTCCATCGTGTCCATCCTCGAAGCTGGAACGTCGGAGTAGCTTCAGCTGCTTGTCAGCCGGCGAACTCCCAGCCGTCGGCGGGCCGCGGGCTGGCCAGCCAGTAGCGCGATCCCTCCGGATTACGCATGACGATGCCCTCATCCACCAGATAGCGTCGCACAGCGGCCGGATCGCCCGAATACTCGGCAAGCCGCTCGGTAATCCCGCGTTCATTCAGCACCGGCATTTCTCCGGAAGGTGCCGGGACCGTTTCGAAGACGTGCCCGGCGATGTAATGAAGCAGTTCCAAACGATCGGCCTGCCGCCGCGGATAGGTGGAAATTTTTCCGTTGACCAGAAATCGCCGCACGGAAGTCCCAGGCGGTTCCTTGCCACTGGCCAGCAGGCGGGAAAACACGCCGCTGACCGGCTGAATGTCGCAGACTCCCGAGGAGACGAGCCCGGCTTTCTGCAGGGCAGCCAGCGACTTGCGTTCCTTGGCGTCCAAGGCCTGCCCGTCCAGCGGGGTGCCGCGCTCAGCGGCCGTGATCACCCGCGCATACAGCCGCAGCCTGCGCTCGTCGGCGAGCGCCGCGGCGATGGACCGCCACTGTTCCGGTGCCGTCTGCTGTTCCTCATCCATGGTGCATAACCTGCTCTCCCCCTGCCCTGCCTGCCCGGCGTCGAACTGCCGGTGACCTGCGTGCCCTGCCCTGCCATGCCGCGCCTGCCCGGCGTCGACCTGCCCGGCGTCGACCTGCCCGGCGTCGACCTGCCCGGCGTCGAACTGCCGGTGACCTGCGCGTCCCGGGAGCAAAGGAACAAAGGTTCCCCTGGCGTGTGAGTAACGTACCCTACAGGCAGCACCGCTGCCACGCAGAAGGGATACGCCGTGCCCATGGAGTCCGCTTTCCCGGTTCGTGCCTTTGCCGCGTGGGCAGTGGCGCAGGCCGGCACCGCCGCAGCCGAATTGTCCAACCGGCTGGGGGGACGGACGGCTGCTGTGGTTGATCCGGACCTGGCGCTGGCATGGTTCGCCGGGTCCTTCACCCCGCAGGGCTGGGAGGTGCCGCCGCCCTGGGATTCCCTGGCCGGGGACTATCCCTGTGCTGACGGGTGGATCCGACTGCACACCAATGCGCCGCACCACCGGCATGCCGCGCTCGCGGTGCTCGGGCTTGCGGTGGATCCCGTGCCGGACCGCGAAACGGTCGCGGCCGCCGTCGCGGGGTGGACCGGGGAAACGCTGGAAGGGGCAGTGGCAGCCGCCGGCGGCTGTGCGGCGCGGATGCGCAGCGCCCGGGAGTGGGCGGAGCATCCGGCGGGAATGAGGGTGGCATCAGAGCCGCTGATCAGCTGGGCCGGGCTTGGCTCAGCGCCGCGGCTGATCCCGCAGTCCCAGCCGGAGCGGCCGCTGGCCGGAGTCCGCGTGCTGGATCTGACCCGGATCATTGCCGGACCGGTGGCGACGCGGTTTTTGGCCGCCCTGGGTGCCAACGTCCTGCGCATCGATCCGCCGGGCTGGGCCGAACCGGCGGCGGAAGCGGAGCTCACCCCCGGCAAGCGGTGCGCCAGGCTGGATTTGACGTCCGCGGACGACGCCCGGCGCATCCGCGAACTGCTGGCCGGAGCAGACATCCTGGTCTCCGGTTACCGGGCCGGAGCTCTCGCCGGCTTGGGACTGGACTCCCCGCGGCTGCAGCAGATCAGCCCGGGGCTGGTGGAGGTCTCGCTCAACGCCTACGGGTGGTCCGGGCCATGGGCACAGCGGCGCGGCTTCGATTCCCTCCTGCAGATGAGTGCCGGCATCGCGCATGCCGGCATGGAATATTTTGGCTCCGCTGTTCCCCGTCCGCTGCCGGTCCAGGCCCTGGACCATGCCACCGGCTATCTCACCGCCGCTGCCGCTCTGCGGGCGTGGCGGCAGCGGCTGGACGGACGCGTTTTCTCGGCCCGGCTGTCGCTGGCCCGGACAGCGGCGCAGCTGCAAGGCACCGCCGGAGCAAACCGTCCGCATGGAACGGCTGGGCCGGATGGCCGCTCCGCTGTGCCCGAACCGCCGGCAACAGCAGCGGCGGAACCACTGGAACAGATCCCCGAACAAACCTTTTGGGGTCCCGGGCTGCGCTTGGCGCCACCGGTCCGATTTGAGGGGACGGGTCCGCAGCCGCACCTGCACTGGGACGTTCCCGCGGGTCCTCTGGGCTCGGCCGCCGCGCTGTGGGAAGCCCGCCCGTTATAGTGGCGCGGCCCGCGCTCAGTACGGCTAGCTGCGGGCGAAGGCCTCGAGCTTGGCCTGCGTTTCGGCGGCACGCCGGACCTTGAGCTCGTAGTCGATGAAAGCGTCGATCATGGCCCGGTAGGTCGCCTCCACCACCGTGGGGTCACCGTCCTGCGCTTCGGCAGCTGTGCGGACATGCTCCAGGACTTCTTCCACGCGCTCCGGAGCCTTCACCTGGGCATCGTTGTCCTTCAGCGGCCCGGCCAGGCGAACCAGACGCTCACGGCGCCAAATCAGCGCCACAATTTCCTCGTCGATCTCGTCTATTGCCGTCCGTACGTCGTCGAGCTGGCAGGTCGTGGATCGTTGATGATCGTGGGTTTCCATGCCACTAGACTAGCGGCCGTGCGCCGGCGCACTGGGCCGGTGCTGTCCGGGCTGCGGCCGGGAAAGCTTTGAAGGCCACCAGATCCTGCGGCCAATGTCATAGGAAAGGGCCGGCACCAGCAGCGAGCGCACCACCAGGGTGTCCAGCAGGACGCCAAAGGCCACGATGAACGCCAGCTGCGCCAGGAACAGCACCGGAATCACGCCCAGCGCCGCGAAAGTGGCGGCCAGGACAATACCGGCGCTGGAGATAACGCTTCCGGTGATCATCAGCCCCCGGATGACTCCCTCCCGGGTGCCGTGCAGGATGCTCTCCTCGCGCACACGGGTCATCAGGAAGATGTTGTAATCCACCCCCAGGGCCACCAGGAAAATGAACCCGTACAGCGGCACGGCCGGATCCGCCCCGGGAAAATCCAGGACGTGGTTGAACACCACGGCCGAGACGCCCAGGGTGGCACCAAAGGACAACAGCACCGTCAGGATCAGCAGGACCGGTGCCAGGATCGAACGAAGCAGCAGCATCAGCAGGAACAGGATCACCACCAGGACCACGGGGATGATCAGGTCCCGGTCGTGGACGGCGGCGGCGTTGGTGTCAATGGTGGTGGCTGTGACCCCGCCAATCAGCACGCCGCCGATTCCGGACACGTCGTCCCGCATCCTCTGCACGGTTTGCTCGGCGGCATCCGACTCGGCTGACTGGGTCAAGGTGGCTTCCAGCAGGACTTTTCCCTCCACCACCTTCGGGGCAGCCGAAGCGCTTCCGGGCACCGGTGATGACTGAACGCCGTCCGCCGTAACCGGCAGGGTTCCCGCTGGAGTTCCAGTGGCATCCACGGCCAGCGCATCAATACCCTGGACGTTCAGCACGGCACGCGCGACGTCGTCGAGCTCGCCCTCCGGAGCCACGATCAGGGCCGGGCTCCCCGATCCGGAGGGAAAGTGCTCCCCCAGGACCTGCTGGCCCTGTTTAGCGGACGTATCGCCCAGGACAAAGTCACTCTGCGGCACGCCGGATGCCCGCAGCTGCAGCATTCCGGCGGCCGCCGCCAGCAGGACCACGGCCGGGATAACCCATACCCGCCTCGGATGAGCCTTAATCGTCCTCGCCACCCGCGGCCAGATTCCCTTGGGCGAATCACCGTCGCGGTCCGGATGCGGAGAGCCGAACTGCGGACGCCGCGGCCAGAACGCTGCACGTCCGGTGAGCATCAGCAGCGCCGGCAGCAGCGTCATCGCCGCCAGAAAGGCAAAGCCGATGCCGATGGCGGCGACCGGTCCCAGGGCCTTGTTGGAGTTCAGGTCGCTCAGCAGCAGGCACAGCAGGCCGGCGGTAACGGTGGCGGCCGACGCCAGCACAGGTTCAAAGGTTCCTTTCAGGGCTGCCCGGGTGGCATCCCATCTGCCCTCATGGTCCCGCAGCGACTCCCGGTAGCGGGACACATACAACAGCGAATAGTCGGTGGCGGCACCGATGCCCAGGATGAACAGGATGCCCTGGACCTGGCCGTTCAGGGTGAGGAAGCCGCCCTTGGCCAGGAAGAAGACCACCAGGATGGCGGCCGAGAGAGCCAGCAGCGACGTCACCAGCACCAGGATCGGCAGCAGCGGCGAACGGTAGACAATCACCAGGATCACGAACACCGCCAGCGCCGCCACGAGCACAAGGGAGGTGTCGATCCCGCCGAACGCCTCAGTGATGTCCGCAAGCTGGCCGGCGGGCCCGGTGACGTAGCCGGACAGTCCCGGAGGAGTGCCGTCCGAGACGACCGTGCGCAGCTCTTCCACTGTTGCTGCGGCTTCATCGGTGTCCAGGACCGGAACAAAGATTTCCGCCGCCTTGCCGTCCGTGGAAAACTGGGCCGGCGAGCCGCCGCCGGCCACTCCCGAAACCTTGGCCAGCGCCTGGGCCCGGCCATCAATGAAGCTGCGGTCCTGCTGCGTGAGGCCGCCGTCGTTCACGTACACAATCACTGCGGGAATCGCGTCGCTGTCAGTGAATTTCTTCTGCAGGTCGGCCACCTGCGTCGAGTCGGAGCTGGACGGCAGGTAGGACGTCTGGTTGTTGTCGGCCACTTCGCTGATCTTGCCGAAGTACGGCCCGCCGATCCCGCCGACGCCGAACCACACCATGATCAGCACCACCGGAATCAGGAAAAGGGCCCATCCGGTGCGCTTGTCGGTCCGTCCGCCGTCGGGCTGGGTCCCCGCCTTGTGGCTGCCGGCCAGATGACGCGGTAGGGAAGGATTCATGAACAGCGCTGCCTCTCACTGTGGAAGGCAGGCAAGGGATCGAGCCGCGTTTCCGCGCCGACCCGTGTGCCCGGTTCTATGTCCATGAAGCTCGCCCGCTTCAACGTCGTCAACACTCCAGCGCCCTGCGATCGGTTCACGGCTTGAATCATGGTGCGTAAAACAGGAACTTATTGGCCCGGAGGTGGGAAGATCTGGAGTGTGAAGCCCTCCCTTTCCGTGATGACCGTTGGCGTACGGGATCTCGAAGTAACCTACGCGTTCTATTCCTCCCGTCTTGGCTGGAAAGCTGCCCAATATGTGCCCGAGGAAGTCATCTTCTACCAGGTCGGTCCCGGGCTGCTGCTGGCCTTCTTCCGGCGTGACCATTTGGCGGCCGAAGCCGGCCCAATGGGTGAGGCGCACGCCGCCCCCGTGACCCTGGGACACAACGTGGGATCAGCCGCCGAAGTGGACGCGGTGCTGGCCGAAGCCACCGCGGCAGGCGGGTCCATCTCAGCACCGGGAACCCAAATGAGCTGGGGCGGGTACTCCGGCTACTTCACCGATCCCGACGGGTACCGCTGGGAGGTTTGCCACAACCCCGGTTTGAGCATCGACGAGCACGGCAACGTCACCATCGAGGTCATCGAGCCGGTGGCCGCGGCCAACCCGGCGGACCTGCAAGCTTCCTCCGGAGTCTGAGCGGCGCCGGCTCCTAGAACAGCGCGGGCTCGGGGGCGGAATCCGGCCCCGGAGCCGCCAGCAGCTGCGGCCCGTCGTTGCGGACGCTTCCCACGGCCGCGCCCACTTCCGCTATCTTCCATTCGGCCGCGGCGGCATGGGCCCCGGCGGTAACCTGATGCACCAGCGCGGCCGGTTCGGCGGCGGCCGGGTCCAGCCAGGCCGCCATGGTCTCCCGGTTCATCGGCACCGGCATCCGGTCATGCAGCTCTCCCAGCGCGGCAAGCACCGCCGGCTGCCCCGATTCAGTGACTTCGGCCGGGTCAGGGGCGGCGGCCGTGAGGATCGACGTCGTGAGCAGCCAGCTTCCCGGATCCCCCGGCGCCTTGGCCGGATCGCGCCACCACTCATACAGGCCGGCGAAAAACGTCAGCGCCCCGTCAGCGCGGGAAACGTAAAACGGCCGCTTGGCGCGTCCCGGTCCGGTTTTCCACTCGTAGTAGCCCTGCACCGGAACGGCACAGCGGCGGGAGGCGGCGGCATCGCGGAACGTGGGCTTCTCCAAGACCGTTTCACTGCGCGCGTTGAAGGCGCGGGCGCCGGCCGACGCGTCGCGGGCCCATCCCGGCACCAGGCCCCAGCGCGCGACATGCACCTGCCGCACGGCCTTCCCCACGACGGCGGTGCCGCCCTGCGTTGACCTGGCTCCCGGCGTCCCGCTAAGGAATCGCTCCAGCACCACGGGCACGTCCGACGTCGGTGCGACGTTCCAGGATTGCCGCAGCTCCAGGTTGGCGTCAGCTTCCGCCTCGGCCTCCGCTACGAGGTCCGCCGTCGTCTTCGCCATTACGTAACGTCCGCACATGGTTCCAGTTTGCTGGACAGCACCGTTTTCCTGCCACTTTGGGCTTCTGCTGCCGTTTCGGGATTTCCCTGCCATTGCGCAGTGGCAGGGAATTCCCAAAACGGTCGAATGTGCCCAAACCGGAGGGAGTCCAACCCACCACGCGCGCAGTTGCACCGGCTTACCCGCGGGAATTGAACCGGGCCCGCCGCGGTTGTATCGGACAGTCCCTGTCACCGAGTACAAAAAGGAGCCTTCCATGGCCGCCACAGCAGAAGCCTTCACCCCCGACGCCGGTTCCATCACCATGTTCTCCACCAGCTGGTGCGGTTACTGCCGCCGCCTGAAGTCCCAGCTGGACACCGCCGGAATCGGGTACACCGAAGTCAACATCGAGGACGTGGACGGCACCGCGGAACTGGTCGCCGAAATCAACGGCGGCAACCAGACCGTTCCCACCGTCATCTTCCCGGACGGCTCCTCCGCCACCAATCCCTCCGCCGCCGAGGTTAAGTCCCGTCTGGGCCTCTAGGCATCCCCGGTGCCCGGGAGCGCAAACCCGGGCACGTCAACTTCGCGCACGGCCGTCCTGATTCATAGGATGGAATGCGGAACGCCGGACATCGGCGTTCCGCCCGGACATTCGAGAGGCAGCACACCCCTATGGTTCACAAGGTTCAGGCAGTAGTCGTCAAGGAAAAGAACGCTCCGGTTTCATTGGAAACCATCCTGGTGCCGGATCCGGGTCCCGGCGAGGCACTGGTGGACATCCTCACCTGCGGTGTATGCCACACCGACCTGCACTACAAGCAGGGTGCCATCAATGACGACTACCCGTTCCTGCTCGGCCACGAAGCCACGGGCGTGGTTTCCGCAGTCGGTCCCGACGTCACCGAAGTCGCCCCGGGCGACCGCGTTGTCCTGAACTGGCGCGCCGTCTGCGGCGAATGCCGCGCATGCCGCAAGGGCGAGCCGCAGTACTGCTTCAACACGCACAACGCCACGCAGAAGATGACCCTGGAAGACGGCACTGAGCTGACGGCCGCCCTGGGCATTGGCGCCTTTGCCGAGAAGACGCTGGTTGCCGCCGGCCAGTGCACCAAGGTGGACGACGACGTCGACGCCGCCGCCGTGGGCCTGCTCGGCTGCGGAATCATGGCCGGCATCGGTGCCGCCATCAACACCGGCGAGGTCCAGCGCGGAGAATCCGTGGCTGTCATCGGCTGCGGCGGCGTGGGCATTGCCGCCGTCGCCGGCGCCCAGCTGGCCGGTGCCACCACCATCATCGCCGTGGACATCGACGCCAAGAAGCTGGAGCTGGCCAAGGCCCAGGGCGCCACGCATGTCATCAACTCCAAGGAAGAGGATCCGGTCGAGGCCATCCGCGCCCTCACCGGCGGCAACGGCGCCGATGTGGTGATTGACGCCGTCGGCCGCCCGGAAACCTACAAGCAGGCCTTCTATGCGCGCGACCTTGCCGGCCGCGTGGTCCTGGTGGGCGTGCCCAACCCGGAAATGAAGATCGAACTTCCGCTGGCCGACGTCTTTGGCCGCGGCGGATCGCTGAAGTCCTCCTGGTACGGCGACTGCCTGCCGTCGCGCGACTTCCCGATGCTGGTGGAGCAGTACAAGCTCGGCCGCCTGGATTTGGATGCGTTCGTGTCCGAGCGCATCGGCCTGGGCGACATCGAGGAAGCCTTCGAGAAAATGCATGACGGCAAGGTCCTGCGCTCGGTGGTGGTGCTCTAAATGAGCGTGCACATCGACAACGTCATCACCTCGGGAACGTTCTCGCTCGACGGCGGAACCTGGGACGTGGACAACAACGTCTGGATTGTCGGCGACGACGCGCAGGTCATCATCATCGACCCGGCCCACGACATTGATGCCGTAGCCGCCGCCGTCGGAGACCGTGAGGTTCAGGGCATCCTGCTCACGCACGGCCACGATGACCATATCCGCGCGGTCGGGGAGGCCCGGGACCGCTTCAGCGCGCCCGTGTTTCTGCATCCCGCGGACCGGATGCTCTGGGATGCAGTGTTCCCGGAGGAAGGTCCCGACGACGACATCGAGGACGGCGACATCTTCGAGGTCGCCGGAATCACCCTGCAGGCGCTGCATACTCCGGGCCACTCCCCCGGGTCGGTGTGCTTCCTGCTGGCTTCCGGTGCGCCGGGCGACGGTGCCCCGGTGGTTTTCAGCGGTGACACGCTGTTCGCCGGCGGTCCCGGCGCCACGGGCCGTTCCTACAGCGACTTCCCCACCATCATCAAGTCCATCCGGGAACAGCTGCTGACCCTGCCGTCCGAGACCCGGGTTTACACCGGACATGGGGACTCCACGACCATCGGCGCGGAAGCCCCGCAGCTGGAGGAATGGATCGCCCGGGGCCATTAGGACCCGACAAACCCTCTTTCCCCTTTGTGCTAGCGTGGGGCGGATTCGTTGACCAGCAGACTTGAGCGCACGGCAACGCGGATTGACGCAGTTCGTGCGCAGCTGGCCATAAGTCGGAGGATGCTCCGGGTGGACTGCACGGAGCATCCTCCCTCAATGAGGGGGAACCATGGCACGGACCGCACGAAGCGTGAACACAGCCACCGCTCTGGCACTGGCAGGCGCCCTGTTGATGACGGGCTGTTCCTCAGCACAATCGAGTGCGGATGAACCGGCCACACCTGCAGCATCGAAGACGCCGCGCCCCACCGACATACCGTCTCCAACTCCGCTTCCGACGCTGCAGCCACAGCCGTCCGGGGAGGCCACCTACACTGAGGTCGTCCTCGGTTCCTCGGAAGACCAGACCGCGCCCGGCAGCTTCGACAGCATGGCGTCGAGCACCGGACGCTTCAAAATTGTGATGTCCTGCCAGGGCAGCGGTGAGCTGCAGGTCGATATGCCGGATATCGGAGTGGGTTCCACCATTCCCTGCGATTCCGACGGCAGCCGTGTCTTCGCCAATTCCTTCCCGTCCGAGGTCACGGATCCTTTCCAGGTGCTTGTCTCCGGGGCGGGCGTGGAGCGTTGGAGCGCTGAAGTGATCGAGGACCGGACCGCACCTCCCGGACCTTGAATCCGGCCGGGAGCAGCCGGACACTGGTCTTATGGCCCAACAGATCAGCCCTGCTTTCTGGGAATTATTGCCCCAGCTGCGGTTTGAACCGACGCCGCGCCGCATCCGGGCCCAACTCGGAAACAACACCGTGGTCGACTCCCAGCATGCGTACCTGGTGTACGAGCCCCGGCGGGTGACACCGGTCTATGCGGTTCCGGTGCGGGACATCAGCGCCGAAGTGACGGCTCACGACGCCGGCCCCGACCCCGGGGATCCGCTGGCGGACGTGCCGCCGAGTGCCTTGATGGACCCGCGCTATCCGTTCAGCGCGCACACGGCACCCGGGCAGCCACTGGACCTCCAGGCGGGGTCCCACGGGCTGCCGGGTGCCGGCTTCCGGCCCGACGATCCTGATCTGGCGGACTACGTGGTGCTGGACTTTGATGCCTTTGACCGGTGGCTCGAAGAGGACGATGAGATCAAGGGGCACCCCCGGGACCCTTTCCACCGGGTCGATGCACGGCAGTCGTCACGGTCCGTGCGGGTGCATCTGGGCGGCCAACTGCTGGCGGAGACCCACCAGCCGTTATTCGTTTATGAAACGATGCTCCCTCAGCGCACGTATTTTCCCCGGGAGGACGTGGACTGGGATGCCCTTGGTGCGTCCCTGACCACGTCGGTGTGCCCGTACAAGGGAACGGCAAGCTACTGGTCGGTGACCGGAAGGCCGGAAGGCACGGATCTGGCCTGGTCTTACGAATCGGTGCTTCCGGACTCCGCCCAGCTGAAGGATCTGGTGTCCTTCTTCGACGAGCGGACCGACGTCTATGTTGATGACGTTAAACAGGAAATAAACTCCCTGTTCCGGTTCTAGTCCAGCCCCTCCAACACGCGCTACGGTGCGCGCATCCACCTCCATGCGGATCAGGGGGTCCGGAACGGGACGGAGGTCATGCACCCTGGGGAAAGGGCAGCGTCCGGCACCGGCTTTGGCTAATCTGAGGTGCCATGGAGTGGTTCAGCGCGGAAGGCTATGAATTCGGGCGCCAGGTGCTGCAGCGCGGCATCGCCGCCGTGTACCTGCTTGCCTTCATTTCCGCGGCCAACCAGTTCCCGGCGCTGCTGGGTAAGCATGGCCTGCTGCCGGCACCGCGCTATCTTGCCCGGATCCGGGGCCGGGGCGTTCCCACGCTGTTCCGCTGGCATTACTCGGACCGCTTCCTGCTCGCCGTGGCCTGGACCGGCGCCGCCGTTGCCGCGCTGCTGGTTTCCGGGCTGCCGCAGTCCGGTCCGTCATGGCTGCCGATGGCCGCCTTTTTGCTGATCTGGTTCCTGTATCTGTCCATCGTGAACATCGGCCAGGCCTTTTACGGTTTTGGCTGGGAGTCCCTGCTGCTGGAGGCCGGCTTCCTGGCCGCCTTCCTCGGCTCCCCGGACGTTGCTCCGCCGTTCACCGTGCTGCTCCTCTTCCGCTGGCTGGTGTTTCGGCTGGAGTTTGGCGCCGGGCTGATCAAGCTGCGCGGTGACCGGGTGTGGCGGGACCTCACCGCCCTGTACTACCACCACGAAACCCAGCCGATGCCCAACCCCGCCAGCTGGTACTTCCACCAGTTGCCCAAGCCGCTCCATAAAGCGGAAGTCCTGGGCAACCACTTTGCCCAGCTGGTGGTTCCGTTCTTCCTGTTCTTCCCGCAGCCGGTGGCGGGGATTGCCGCCGCGGTGGTCATCACTACCCAGGGCTGGCTGGTGCTCTCGGGGAACTTTGCCTGGCTGAATGTGCTGACCATCCTGATCGCCTTCAGCGCTGTGCCGGATTCCATGGTGCGGGCGTTACTGCCCAGGGCGTCATTTGCCGCGCCGGCCCCGGCTGCAACTCCGGTGTGGTTCGCCGTCGCCGTCTTGGCGGTTACGGCCATGATGCTCTACTGGGCGTGGGAACCGCTGCGGAACCTGTTCAGCCGCAACCAGCTGATGAACGCCAGCTTCAACCGCTGGCACCTCTCCAACGCCTATGGCGCCTTTGGCAGCATCACCCGCCGCCGCAGCGAAGCGGTGATCGAGGGAACGATGGATCAGCCCGGCCCGGAGGCCCGCTGGCTGGAGTACGGGTTCAAGGGCAAGCCCGGTGACCCGTCCCGGATGCCGCGCCAATTCGCTCCCTACCATTTACGCCTGGACTGGCTGATGTGGTTTCTCGCCCTGGGATCGGGCGGCAGCACCTGGTTTCCGGTCCTGCTGCAGAAGCTGCTCGAGGGTGACCGGCGGACCCTGGCGCTGCTGCGTGAGGACCCGTTCGAGGGGACGCCGCCGCTCTGGGTCCGGGTCAGGGTCTACCGGTACCGGTTTTCCACTCCGGCCGAACGCCGGGCCGACGGCATGTGGTGGGTTCGGGAGCCGGCCGGTTTCCTGACGGATCCGGTGCGCCTGATCGGGTCCTGAGATCTACCGCCCCGCGAGCCAACAATGACAGACTGGCCAGCAGATCCGGCCGGCGGACCGGAGCATTCCGATGCGAGGAGCACTGACCATGACCCCTGCCGGGAGCCTGCGGACCCCCTACCCCTCCACGGATTCGGGGTCGGTGCGCCCCGGGGACCGCACGCCCGTGGTGTTCGTCCACGGGCTGTGGCTGCACGCCAGCAGCTGGGACCCGTGGCTGGACCTGTTCCGCGAGCACGGCTATGACCCGGTGGCTCCCGGTTGGCCGGGAGAACCCGAGGCACTGCCGGCGGCCAACGCCTTCCCGGGGCTCATGGCCAGAACGGGCATCCGGGAGGTTTTGATTCACTACGAGGAATTCATCAGCGGGCTGCGGAAGCCTCCCATAGTAGTGGGGCACTCGTTGGGCGGGCTGGTGGCCCAGCAGCTGCTCGCCAGCGGCGCCGCCGCGGGAGCCGCGGCCCTGGCGCCAACCCGCTTCCGGGGCGTGCTGCGGCTGTCGCCGGTCCAGCTGCGGTCATCGCTGCCCATGCTGTGGAATCCCCTGAACCGGCGGAAAATCCTCCGCCAATCGCCGCAGCACTTCCGCCGGACCTTCGCCAATGCCGTGTCGGAACGCGAGTCCAATGACCTGCATGCCACCTGCGTGATGCCGGCCCCGGGCCGGCCGCTGTTTCAGGCCGCGGAAGCCAACATCAATCCGCGCTCCCCCGTGCGGGTCAATACGTCGGCGGCGAGGGGTCCGCTGCTGCTGACCGGAGCAAGCGAAGACCGCGTTGTTCCTGCCACGGTGGTCCGGGCGGAGGCCCGGCGGTACCGGTCCTCGCCATCGCCCACGGAGTACCTGGAGATTGCCGGCAGCGGACACTCGCTGGTAATTGACCACAGCTGGCAGGTGGTGGCCGAGACGGTGCTGGGCTTCCTGTCCCGGCACGGCCTGACGCCGGAGGCTGCGGACCGCTGAGGACGGCAGGCGCCCCGGCGCCATACCTCCGGGATCTATCCGTTAACGTCCGGCTTGGTGATGACCAGGTGCGTCGCGTGGTCGTAGAGGAACGTGAGTGCTCCGCCGTCGTGCGACATCTCGGAATTTGCTCCGTCCCGGTGTCCGTCCCTGCCGTAGTTCTCCTCCCACGAACCGTCCAGCGCCACCTTGTACTCATAGTGTCCGGCCGGAAGATCCAGGGTCAGCTTCCACAGTTCGTCGCTGCGGTCAAAGGTGAGCTGCAGTTCCGCACCCGCCGGATCCCAGTCCGCGCCGCCCACGATGCCGCCAAAGTTTCCAGCCACCACGACGGCGCCGGGCTGGGGAAAGGACGGCTCGGGGCTTTCGGCACCCTGATGCGCCCCGTGCTGTTCCTGCGGAGCCTCCGGCACAACTGCGGCTTCCTGCAGCGCCTCTTCAATGACTGTTTCGGGATCAGCTGAGGAAGGGTCCTCCGCTGCCGGAGCCGGATGTTCCATGGCTGCGAGCAGGTCCGCTGTTGCCGGGAAATCCTCCAGGGCACGGCGGCCATGCGCCGTAATGCTCCAGCCGGCCCGCCCTTCCTTGATGATCCAGCCGGCTTTGACCAGCTTGGTGGTGGCCGTGGCGAGGGAACGCTCCCCCCGGGCGGCGCCACTGGCCAGCAGCTCCGCTTCCCGGCCTTCCAGCGGTACCCGGGTCACGGCGGCGGCGAGGACCTCTCCCCGGCTGATCCGCCGCTCTGCCGACGGATCCTCGGCGGCCAGGACCTCCAGGACTGCCTTGAGGCGCAGGGCCGTGTTTTCCACGGTGTTCTTGGTCGTTTTTTTGGCTGAGGTTTTCTTGGTCGTGTTGATGGCCACGGGTCTTCCTTCTTACGGCGGTGTGCAGAACCTAAAGCAAGCTTACTGATCGATGCACAGGTTACTGGACAGGGACGGCATTTGGCACGGTGGCGCTGCGGCTGCCAACGGAAGCTGCAAGGGTCCCGAAACTCACGGAGGCCACGGACCGGGCGGCCGCATAGGCGTCAATCAGTGCCGCTGCGACGGACTCGACCGATACTGCTTCCGGTGTCCCGGCGGCGTCCGCCGTGACCGTTGCGTCCTCCGCTGCCCCGGCGGTTTCCGGATTCCATTCCAGTCCCAGCGCGGAGTAGCAGTGGGAGAGGACCCGGCGCAGCGGTGCGGCATCCTGTACGACAACCACTGAGGAAAAGAGCCACGCTCCGTTGACCACGCGCTGGGCCGTACCGACCAGCTTGATTTTGCGTCCGGTGCCCGTAGTGCCGTGAACGGTGAACTCTCCCGGGCAGTATTCACCGGGAATCTCCCCCACAGCGGCGTCGACGCCGGCTGCTCGCAGTGCGGACGCGTACAGCTCACCGAACGCGGCGAACCGCGGCCGGGATCCCGCCACCCCATCACCCCCGGGCTCCACATGGTCCAGGATCAGGCAGCCGTGGTGGTAGGCGGCGGCGCGGCCGCCGGCCTTCCGGACGAGCGGTTCAAAGCCCTGGGCCCGGCAGGCTTCGGCCGCAGCGTCGAATCCGGGAAGCCGGGCATCACGCTGGCCCAGCGCCACGGTGGGCAGCGGACGGTACAGCCGGAGTGTGGGGCCCAGGCCGCCGGCGCGGGCGGCAGCCAGCATTGCAAGGGCGAAGTCCAAGTCGCCGGCTGCTCCAAGACTGGCACCCTGGCGTACGACGGCGAGGGGCGGCGGGTCTTGCGGCATGGCGCGGCCTAGCTGTTCCGGCCCAGACGGCGCACGGTCAGGATCTGTTCGCTGCGCCCGAAGGGACCTTCGGAATCATGAAGGACAGACGACGTCAGGCCAATGCCGTCGATGCCGAACGTGACCCGCGTGTCCAGCCCCAGCCACTCGCCGCGGGGCGAACGGTGGAGGTGGATCTGCAGGTCGACGTTGGGAAACATGTAGCTGTCCCCGCCCGGGGGCACCCGCGCCGCGATGCCGTTGGCGGTGTCCACCAGCCCCACCAGGCGCACGAGATCGCTGGCGGGCGTGCCGGCAATCATCTCGTACGGCGTGCGTACCCACACCTGGCCGCGGCCCGGCCGCAGGCCCTCAACCGCGCGGAAATCGAGGGAACCGATAAAGTCTCCCGGCCACTGGGTCATTCCCTGAGCTGTTTCCAGCCCGTCCGGTCCCGGCATCCGGGCGTCCTCGAGGGCCGCGACTTCCGCCGTCGAGCCCTTCACCAGCCGCCACGCGGTGGCCCGCACCGCCGTCCGGCCTTCCGCGATCAGCTCCGCCTCGAGCAGTTCGATGGTGCGTCCGGGCCGAAGAATCTTCGTTCGCACATCAAAGGTGCCGCGGGGAATGACGCCCAGGATGTCGTAACTGATCCGTGCCAGGCGCATGTCTTCGCGGGGGCTGCAGTTCTCCAAGGCGTAGGCAAGGATCCCCGCGACAGGTGACATGTGCTGCTCATGGTCATTCCACGCACCCTGGGTGTGGATAGTGGATTCAAAGCTGTCCTCGCCCAGGGCGCGGTAATACGACTCGGGCACCGAGCCTCCTTGTGGTTCAGGTTTTGGTGTTCAGGCTACCCCAGCCCGTCCGTCTGCGGACTGAGCGCCGTCATCAGTACTGGCTGAAGGAGGCAGTGGCGGGATCCGCTCCAAGCCGCATGCCGGCGTCGAGCTCGTTGATCCGTTCCATCTCGGCGGGCGTGAGCTCCACGCTGACCGATTCGAGATTCTCCCGGATGCGCTCCGGGGTCACCGACTTGGGGATGGCAATGTTCCCCGAGGCCAGCTGCCATGCCAGCACCACCTGGGCCGGGGTTGCTCCGTGATTAAGCGCGATTTCCAGGACCGCGCTGTTCTCCAGGTCTTCGCCCTGCCCCAGCGGGCTGTAAGCCTCCACCGCAATGCCGTGGCGGCGGGTGGCGTCCGCGAGCGCACGCTGCGCGAACGTCGGATGCAGCTCGATCTGGTTCACGGCGGGAGCGACGTCGGCGGCGCCGGTCAGTTCGTCCAAATGTTCCGGAAGGAAGTTGGAGACGCCGATGGCGCGGACCAATCCGTCGGAATAGATCTGCTCCATGTCTTTCCAGGCCTGCAGGAACAATCCCTGGGACGGCACCGGCCAATGAATCAGGTAAAGGTCCACCTGTTCCAGACCAAGGGCAGCCCGGCTGTCCTCGAAAGCGGCCCGTGCCCTCGCCTGGTCGCCGTTGCGGAGCTTGGTGGTGATGAAAAGGTCCTCCCGGGGAATGCCCGAGGCCGCAACCGCAGCACCAACACCCGCTTCGTTGCGGTAGGCCGCCGCGGTGTCAATGTGCCGGTAGCCGGCCTCGAGCGCCGCTTCAACGGCCATCTGCGTATTTTCATTCGGAATCTGGAAAACACCGAATCCGAGCTGTGGAATGCGGACTCCGTTGTTCAGCGTCACTCCGGGAACATTTTGGTGGGTCATGTCGGCCTTTCGTAGCGGTTGGTCTCCAACCCTATTTGTCGGGAGGGGCCTCACGGTACCCCTAGCCGGAGTGCGCCGGACCGCGCAGAATGGGTCCTGCACCGAGCGCCTCCCCGAGAGACGCAGAATTCCACCTTCCACTCCAAGCGAGGATTTTATGCAGTACACCCATCTTGGCCGGTCCGGCCTCAGCGTTTCCCGCCTCTGCCTGGGCACCATGAACTTTGGGCCCAAGACCGAGGAGTCCGATGCACACGCCATCATGGACTCCGCGCGCGAGGCAGGCATTAATTTCTTTGACACCGCCAACGTCTACGGCTGGGGTGAAAACAAGGGATGGACCGAGGAAATCGTGGGCCGGTGGTTCGCCAAGGGCGGTGGACGGCGGGAGGACACCGTGCTGGCCACCAAGCTGTACGGATCGATGAGCGAAAAGCCCAACGACACTTTCCTGTCGGCGCTGAATATCCGCCGGGCGCTGGACGCAAGCCTCAAACGCCTGCAAACCGATTACATCGACCTCTACCAGTTCCACCACGTTGACCGGAACACGCCCTGGGACGAGATTTGGCAGGCCATGGAAGTGGCTGTCCAGCAGGGAAAGATTATCTACAACGGCAGCTCGAACTTCGCTGGCTGGCACATCAGCCAGGCGCAGGAGGCTGCCCGGCGCCGGAACTTCAACGGCCTTGTCAGCGAACAGTCCATTTACAACCTGATCAGCCGCACGGTGGAGCTCGAGGTTATTCCGGCAGCCCAGCATTACGGGCTGGGACTGCTGCCGTGGTCTCCGCTGGAGGGTGGCCTGCTGGGCGGCGTGCTGAAGAAAACGGAGCAGGGCGGACGCCGGACGGAGGGCCGGGCCAAGGAGGCGCTGGAGACCCACAGGGATGCCCTGGTTCAGTACGAGGACTTCGCTGACGAAATCGGAGTTGCCCCCGGAATCCTCGCCCTGGCCTGGCTGCTGCACCAGCCGGCGGTCACCGCCCCCATCGTCGGTCCGCGGATCCAGGACCAGCTCGATGACGCGTTGAAGGCACTGGACGTGGAGCTGGACGCTGACATGCTCGGCCGCCTGGACACCATTTTCCCGGGCCACCGCACGGCGCCGGAGGACTACGCCTGGTAGCCGCGTTTGCTCCTCACAGCTGATCCTTCCGGCGGGATCAATCCGCCGGAAGGATCAGCTGGGGTCCGTTGTTGCGGACCGAGTTCACTTCGCTGGAAACCACCCGCGGAGTCAGCACCGGTTCCGGAACCGCGTCGAGCAGCTGCTGGACGTCCGTGGTTTCGGACAACAGCGGGTCCAGCCAATCTCCATAGAGGTCCGGCGGAACGATCAGCGGCGTACGGTCGTGGATGTGCCCCAGGGCGTCGCTGGCCTGCGTGGTGATGATGGTGAAGCTGACCAGCCACTTGTGCTCATGGTCCTCGGGCAGCGAAGGGTCCGGCCAGTACTCATAGAGTCCGGCAAACGCCAACGGATCCTCGGTCGGGGAGTACAAGTAGGTGGGAATCTTGGTGGATCCCGATTTTTCCCACTCGTAGTAGCCGTCGGCCGGAACCAGCGCCCGGCGCTTCCTTGCCGCTTTCCGGAACGCCGGCTTCTCCAGGACGGTTTCCCGGCGGGCGTTGATCATCCGGGCACCAATCTTGGCATCCTTCGCCCAGACGGGCACCAAACCCCATTTGGCGGTTGCCAGCCGCCGGACGGTGACGTCAGGGGACGCGCTTCCGTCAGGGCGCCCGCCGTGCCCGCTGCCGCCGCCGTGTTCCCCCTCGCCGTCGTCGGCGCCCTTACCCTCGCCGTCGTCCGCTCCCTTACCCTCGCCGGCACCTGCACGGCGGCGGGCACGCTCGGTGACAATCCGCACATCGTCAGTGGGGGCCACATTCCAGGACGGGGCAATGTCATCCCCCACCGCTTGTTCGGCGTTGAAGGCTGCCACTAGGTCAGATGTTGCCTTTGCCATTACGTAACGTCCGCACATGCTCCCATTGTGCATCCGGGAACGGACTCTTCCGGGACATCCGGTGATTCGAATATGTGTTCTACTTTTATGTATGGATCAGGAAGCGGCGGCACGGCTCGCCGCCCGCTACGCCAGACGCGCGGAGCCGATTGAGCTCACGCCGGATGAGCTGGATTTTGAGCACCATCCCGCCACCACCTCCGTGCCGGGCATTCCCGTCTGGGCCTGGATCCGGTTCCCGAACGCCGCCGAGCGGGTGAAGGGCGAAGCATGCACCTGGAACGCCAAAGCGGTACAGGTGCTGTGGACCGATGCCGGTATCCGGCGGGCCACCTGGGTGTGGGCGTCCGCAGTGACCCGGCGCTCCAGCGGCGGCCGGAAGACCGGCCTCGGCGAGCGCACCGGCGGCCAGGAAGCCGGTCCGGAAGCGGGACAGAAACCGGATTGTGCTGCAGAATAGGCCCTGCGGACTTTCCTCCGTGTCGCGCAGGCCCCCCGGCGCGGCTCTTACGGCCAGTCAGGGAGTGCACATGGACATTCTTCTCATCGGCGGAACCGGTGTCATCAGCTCGGCGGTCGCCGAGCATGCCAGCCAGCTGGGGCATCGGGTGACACTGCTGAACCGCGGGGTCTCCGCCGCCAGGCCTGCTCCGCCCGGCGTGGAAGTGCTGCATGCTGACATCCGCGACACCGCGGCGGCTTCAAGAGTTCTTCTGGGCCGTGAGTTCGACGCCGTTGCCGACTTCATTTCCTTTGTCCCCGAACAGCTCGCCGCGGGCATGGACCTGTTCCGCGGCCGGACCGGACAGTACGTGTTCATCAGTTCGGCTTCGGCGTACCAGAAGCCCCCGGCCCGGCTCCCGATCCTTGAGTCCACTCCCCTGCGCAATCCGTTCTGGCAGTACTCCCGGGACAAAATTGCCTGCGAGGACCTCCTGGTATCCGCCTATCGGAACGAAGGATTCCCGGGCACTGTGGTGCGGCCTTCCCATACCTATGACCGCACCATGATTCCCCTGATGGGCGGCTGGACAGACGTGCACCGGATGCGGGCCGGGCTGCCGGTCATCGTGCACGGCGACGGCACCTCGCTGTGGACGCTGACCCACAGCCGCGACTTTGCCCGGGCCTTTACCGGTCTGCTGGGCCGGGGCGAGGCAATCGGCGACAGCTACACCATTACTTCGGATGAGTTCCTGCCGTGGAACGAGGTGTACCGCGTCCTGGCGGCTGCCGCCGGAGTGCCGAAACCCGAGCTCGTGCACGTGGCCTCGGAGACCATTGCCTCCCGGGACCCCGGACGCGGGCCGGGTCTGCTGGGCGACAAGTCCCACTCGGTCATCTTTGACAACTCAAAGATCAAATCCCTGGTGCCCGGATACACGGCGGAAATTCCCTTTGCCGAGGGGGCTGCCGAAATGGTGGCCTGGTACGACGCCCATCCCGAAGCACAGAAGATCGACCAGGAGTTCATGGCGCTCTCAGACGCCCTGGCCGCCGGCCGCTAACCGGAGGGTGGGCCTCCTACGATGCCCAGCGCTTCATGAAAGCGGCCATGGCATCCCGGGCAACTGTTTGAGTTGGCCTGTACGCCGCCTTGCCTTTCGCCGCCGGCCAGCCAGTGGATATCTTCTTCGCGGACAGCCAGGAGATTTCCTTGTAGAACTGGTGCGAAACGGGAACATCCACGAAGGGGGAAGTCTTTGCCGGCGCGTACTTCGGTGAACCGGCCAACCGATAAAGAAATGCCGCCATGGCATCCCGGTCCACCGCATCGTGCGGACGGAATTCCTTTGTCTTATTCTTCCGGACCCATCCAGTGGATATCTTTTGTGATGCCAGCCAGGAAATTTCCTTATAATACTGGTTTGAGACCGGGACGTCGACAAAGGGCGACTTGGCCGGCGGGGTGAATTTGGGCGATCCCTTCAAACGGTACATAAAGGCTGCCATGGCCTCGCGGCTTACCGACTGCAGCGGACGGTACGTCCTCGTCCCGTTCTTTTCCGCCCAGCCGGTGGAAATACCCTGCTTGTGCATCCAATTCATTTCGGCGAGGAACTGCTGGCCGCTGGAAAGGTCGCTGAAGGGAGAAACCACCACGGGCTTGACCGCTTTCGGATAGCCGGCCAAGTTGGACACCACCAGGTGCCAGCCCTTGTACGGGCCACTGGTGGGCACCACGTACCCGACTCCTGCGTGGGTTTCCCGCGGATCCAGCATGGCCGCCCGGTGTGCCGGGGAGTTCATCCACCAGTCCACCACCTGGGCAGCTGAGAAATTGAAGGCAATGATTTCGCCGTACCAGTTCGCGCCCGGTGGAATCAGCGATCCGCCGGCATCCGCCCGGTGGATTCCGGCCCAGTCAAAGTTGGGGTCCGCGGTGGCCACCCGGAGGTGGTTCGCCCAGCCCTGGGATACATCGGCAATGCGCTGATTCCAGACGAGGGCCGGCACACCGTTGGCCCTGCGCTTTGCGTTCATCAGATCAAACACCTGGCCGGCAAAGCGGTCGCTGCGCACTGATTCTGTGGATGCGTCCGGCGCGGCAGCCGCACCCGCCGTCATGCCCTCCGGAAGGGTTGCCGGATCCAGTCCCTGGGCCGCGTCCTTGGCGGCGGCTGCCACGGACGCCTCCGCCGCTTCAGGGGAAAGGAGTTCCGGATCGGGTCGGGGGGTGTCAGGCACTACCGGAAAGGCCGCGGCATTGTCCTCAACAATGTCCCCGGAGATGTCCCCGACAGTGCCCTCAGCCATGTCCTCGACAATGTCCTCGACAGTCTCCCCGGCCATGTCCTCGGCCATGTCCTGGACAGTCTCCCCGGCAATCTCCTGGACAGTCTCCTCGGCAGTGGGAACTGTCGGGAGGATTGCCTCCGAATCAGCTGCCGCCACAGAGGGAAAGACGAGAGACGCAAGAATAAGGGCGCAGGAAACGGGAACGGCAACGGCGGCCCGAAATGTGGTGTTGTTCTTCATGATTGGAAGTATCGTAACTGCCCGGGAACGAAGATTCGTTCAAGACCAAAGCCAAGGCCGCAAAAAGTTACAGCGAGGCTGCTTATTTGTGGTGCTTCTGCAATGTACCGCTGTATTTCTTTAAAACAATTATATCCCGTTCATCGGAGAAAAGCTCAGGCCAGGTGGGTGCGGCGGTTGCGGTGCTCCAGGAGCAGCCGTGCTCCATTAACCACGAGAACTTCAACCGAAACCCCCTGTTCCTTGGCTAGCTCCTCCAATTCCCGTCCCAGCTTCGGTGGAATCCGCAGTTCAATGTTCATGCGTTAAATCGTATCGGCGTCTGCGGGCCGACCCGACCGTCCGGGAGTTCGTTACGTCACCTCCCCCGGTACCAACCGTGGCGCCGGGGGAATCCGGGCTGCTTAGAACTTGGCGTCGTACCGGTACAGGAAAGCTGCCATCGCATCGCGGGCAATGGGCTGGTACGGGCGGAAGGTCTTGTCTGTCCAGCCGGTGGAGATGCCCTGGGCCGCCAGCCAGCTGATTTCCTTGTAGAACATGTTGCTGGTGGCCACGTCGCGGAACGGAGAAACCGCCGGCGGTGTGTAGCGGGGGCTGCCGGCCATGCGGTAGAGGAACGCTGCCATGGCATCACGGTTGATCGCGGCGCCGGGCTGGAAGGTGTTTCCGTTCCAACCCGTGGCTACTCCGCTGGCCGCCAGCCAGTGGATTTCCCGGTAGAACATGTTGTTGGTTGCCACGTCCCGGAAACGGGAGGTCTGGGGTGCCGAATAAGCGGGCTTGCCCTTGATGCGGTAGAGGAAGGCAGCCATGGCGTCGCGGGCCACCGGAGCACCGGGCCGGAAGGTGCCGTCCGGCCACCCGGTGGTGATGCCCTTGGCCTTGAACCACGTGATTTCCTTGGCAAACTGGCTGTTACCCGGGACGTCACGGTAAGGACCCGGTACCGGTGCGGGGGCCGGCGGCGCCGGTGCGGGAGCCGCGCCGCGGGCAAACGCCGTCAGTCCCGCTGCGTTGCCGTTCCAGACGTTGGAATCGCCGACAAACGGTCCGGTGCTGCTGTACTGCCAGACACTGTAAACGCTCCAGCTGGCCGGCAGCCTGCCGGCGCCAACCTCGTTGTAGTTTGCGATGTGCAGCGGGTTGTCCCGGAAAGCGGCGCTGTTGCCGGTGCAGGTAATCCACCAGTCAGTGGTGGTGTAAATCATCGGCGCACGGCCGGTGCGTGCCTTGACCTGGTTCGAGAAGTCCCGGATCCAGTTCACCATCGCACTGTGGGTCATGTTGTAGCAGGTGTTGCCGAGGGATGCGTACGGGTTGTACTCAATGTCCAGGAGCGGGGGCAGGGTCCGTCCGTCCGCGGACCAGCCGCCTCCGTTGTTGACGAAGTAGTTGGCCTGATCAACCGCCGAGGAGACGTTGGGCAGGGCAAAGTGGTAGGCACCGCGGACCATGCCGACGTTGTAGGAGCCGCTGTACTGCTGGTTGAAGTTGGGGTTTTTATAGGTCACTCCCTCGGTGGCCTTGGCATAGGCAAACCGGGATCCACGGTCCCAGGCATGTTTCCAATCCACGTTGCCCTGGTGGCTGGAAACGTCCATGCCCTGGATGCCTGCCGGCCGCCAATTTCCCGCCATTGGATCAGCCGCGTCGGGGGCTGCTGTTCCCTCTTCGGGGGCTGCTGATTCGGCGTCGGTTCCGTCGGCTTCTGTATCCGGCGCCGCGGTCCCTTCGGACTGCGGGGCGGGAGCTTCCGGTTCGGCCTGCGGGGCCGGAGCCTCGGATTCATCAGGTGCCGGCAGCTGGGCATCGCCCGTGACGCTGAGCCGGTTCAGGCCCTGCCCCATCGAAGCACCGTTTTCGCCGATAATCCTGGCCTGTTCAGCTTCGCTGATGCCAATCGGGGCGGTATCGGTCCCTGTTGCAGGGACGGCGGCAACCGCGGGACCTGCCAGACAGGAAACGGCCAGCAATGCGGACAGTGCAACTGATGTGAGACCAGTGGAAAGCGTCGTGGTTTTCATTTATATCCTGGATGATGTGGTTGATATCCCCGCGCGTTTCCGCAGGAAGTAAGGAACCCCACGGTTCCTTTGTGCCCTTTGCCCTTGGCGCATAGAGAGCTGCGGCATGGGCCCTGATGAAGTTTCCCGAACCGCTGTGAATTGGTTGCGGGACATTTTGCTGAACTATTTGGCGGCAACAGGATCGGGTTCCGCGCGCTACCTATACCGTATGCCAACACATTTCCACGAATCAGTCTGGCTCAGCCGACTCGAGTACTTTGCAGGTAAATTGTTACATACTCACTTTTCGGCTGTATGTCCCCACGCACGCAGAGAGAGCACGATTTACGGGGTCGGACAGGGAACACCGGCACAGAAGACGGCTTTACCGGGAGCCAAACAATAGAACACAGCATCGACGACGACGGCGGCACTGAGTAGTACTCATCTCCGGGCCGTGGAAATACGAATCGTTGTGAGGCCTCGTTGGCTGAGGGCCGCTTCGTCACGCAACCGGGCCGCATCCAACGCAACTGCTAGAGTTCCGTAGGCTCGGAATTCCGTCTCCCAGGGCGAGACGTCCGACTGCCGTTCAGACGTGGCGGTCCCTTTGGGGGAACGCAGTGAGAGGAACCAATGTCAGAGAACAAGCCGGACCCGGAATCAAGCGAAGCTCAGCAGGGGCAGGGCTACCCTCAGCAGGGATACCCGGCAGCGCCCGGCCAGCCCTACCCCCAGCAGGGATATCCGCAGCCGGGCCAGCCCTACCAGCAGCCCGGATACCCGGGTCCGGGACAGGCATATCCCCAGCCGGGGTATGGGCCGGGTCCGTATGCGCCGGGTCCCTACGGCCAGCCCTATCTGGAACAGAAGTCCCGGCTCGCGGCGGGGCTGCTTGGCATCTTCCTCGGCGGCTTCGGGATCCACCGCTTCTACCTCGGACACATCGGTATCGGCATTGTCCAACTGGTGCTGTCGCTGGTCACCTTCGGCATCGCGTCCCTCTGGGGTTTCATCGAAGGCATCATGATCCTTTGCGGTGCGCAGATCTTCCGTACAGATGCACGGGGCGTCCCGCTGAAGGAGTAACCGCAGCTTGAGCCGGCGCCTGGGGCTTTCCGCAGGACGGCGGCGGCGCAGGCGTCTATCCTCGAAGAGTACCGGGACTTTTTCTGCCCGGACCCTGCGATATTGGAGCGTCATGGCAACTGAAGTACTGGTAGTTATTGGGCTCGGCGGCATGGGTCAGGCCGTCCTGCGCCGCTGCGGTGCAGGACGAAAGGTCCTGCTGGCGGATTTCAACGAAGAGCTCCTCGAGACAGCGGCAGCCGCCGCTCTGGGCGATGGCTACGACGTCGTCACCCAGCGTGTCGATGTGTCCTCCCGTGATTCGGTGGCGGCGTTGGCGGCGTCTTCCGCCGAACTCGGCGCGGTGACCCAGGTTGTCCACACAGCCGGCCTGTCCCCTGTCCAGGCCCCGGTGGAAGCCATTTGGAAGGTCGACCTGATTGGTGCGGCCCTGGTGCTTGAGGAATTCGAGAAGGTCATCGCTCCCGGCGGTGCCGGCGTCGTTATTTCGAGCATGTCCGCTTACATGTCCGGCGGCAGCATTCCGTCCGATGTGGTGGCCAGCCTGGCCACTGTGCCGGTGGACGATCTGCACCTGATCCCGTTCATCGGCGGAATCGACAACCCCGGCTATGCCTACCTGGTCGCCAAGCGTGCCAACCAGGTCCGCGTCCAGACTGCCAGCCTTCGCTGGGGTGCGCGCGGTGCCCGCGTGAACAGCATCAGCCCAGGCGTCATTTCCACCCCCATGGGCCAGCAGGAGCTCGCCGGAGAATCCGGGGCCCACATGCGCGCCATGATCGAAGCATCGGGAACGGGGCGGGTGGGCACCCCGGGCGACATCGCCAACGCTGTGGCCTTCCTGCTCGGCTCCGACGCCAGCTTCATCACCGGGGCGGATCTGCTGGTCGACGGCGGTGCCGTGGCCGGCGTCGATACCGGCCAGCGCAGCCAAGTGGCAGGCTGATCCGCCATGTCTCTACCGATGCCGGTCGAGAATACCTTTGACCATCTGCGCACACTGGATGGTGAACATGTGGGCTATATCCACATGACCGCCGACGGCGGATTTGTTCCCTTTGATCTGCTCCACCGGCGCCGGTCGGAGGCAACAGACCTGGAATCGGCCGAGAGCCTGCTCGACGATCTCGGTCTGCGGATGTTCATGGACGAGTGGTGGCTGTCGGTCGGTGGGCAGCACCAGCAGGTGCTCATCCGGGAAGTGCAGCGGGACCGGGTGTTGGTTGCCCCCACGGTCGCGGGAGCAATCGCCAAGTCTGCGGACATGACGGCGACAATCGAGGTTCCCCTGCCAACCGCCCGGCTGTTCCAGGGGCAGGATCCTCCGGTGGATCAGTGACCGATCTGCAGTGCCCGGCCACAGCTGTCCTCCTGCCGCTAGGCCTTCCCGCACCGGCGTGGCTTGTTTGGAAGAAGCCCTGCACCGGCGGGGCATATTGGGGCTGCCGCCGGTAACCGTCGAGGTGGACTCCGCCGGCTGGAGATTGGCGCCGGCACCCTAGGCCTTCGGCACACCCCGGGGTAAATTCGCTGCAAGACGACCAGAGCCGCGGCGGGTGGCCACTACTGCATGGAGAGCTGATGGAACCGACCCCCTATCTGGTTCTTTTGCGCGGCATAAATGTCGGAGGAAGAAACAAGGTCCCGATGAAGACGCTCAAGGGACATTTGGAAGGCCTGGGCTATGAACAGGTTCTCACCTACATTGCAAGCGGAAACGTGCTGCTCGAATCCACTGAAGCCGCCGAGGTCATTGGGCCGCGGATCGAAGCAGCCCTGACCGAGAACTTCACGCTCGACGATGAGATTGTCAGAGTGCTGGTGCTCGGCCGCGGACAGCTGCAGGACGTGGTTGCGCATAAGCCCGAGGGATTTGGCGAACAGCCGGGCAAATACCATTCCGACGCGATCTTCCTCATGGGCATTGACGCCGCTGATGCGATGGACGCGTTCAACCCCCGGGAGGGTGTGGACGCTGTCTGGCCCGGCGAGGGCGTCATTTACTCCCAACGGCTCAGTTCTGAGCGGACCAGGAGCCGGCTAAGCGCCGTCGCCGCATCTCCTCTGTACAAGTCCATGACCATCCGCAGCTGGAATACGACCCAGAAACTCTGGAATCTGTTTCAGGATTAGTCGGCGTGGATCCTACAAGCTCACGTTTCCCGTAATCTGCTCCCGGAGCCGGTCGTTTTCCGACGCCCACAGCCGGAGGTCCAGGACGACCTTATCCAGAAAATCGTCCACCTCGTCCTGGGCATACCCGTCGCGCAATTTTGTGGGCTTGAACTTGTGAAGCACTACTTGTTCCGGAGAAAGAACCGGATCCGTGGCTGAAACAGGTTCGCTTCGGGGGTTAGCCATTCTTAGCTGAAGACGTTCGTTCTCTTCCTGCAGCCGCCGAAGTTCCAGGACAATTCTTTCAAGCAGCTCATCGACTTGATCCTGGGCATAACCCTCCCTGAATTTCGTCGGCATGAACCTTTGGGAAACAACCTCATCAGCGGTGAGAAGCGGCTTCTTGATCTTCGGACGTCTTACTGCTTTCGTCCCTGGGGCTTCCGTCCCCGGAACCATCTTGGATTTGATGGTCAAGGCAAGCAGGAGAACAAGCATGATTCCCGCTGCAACAGTCAACCAAAAGATCAGATTTTCAGACATTAGTTCCCCCAACTATGGCTGTGCGTCGAAGCCTTCGTCCCGATTCGGAAGCTGAAAGCTCCTATTACCAGGTTCAGAGGTTAAACTTAGCCCAAATAAGCGCGCAATTGCCGTATTCCTCCGCCGCTAAATGCTCCAGCGTTATTCAGTAGCCCGGCGCTGCCGGCAGGTCCGCGAATTCTTCCAGCGTGATTCCGGCATCAACAATGCGGTGTGCGGAATCCACCCCCACATAACGCAGGTGCCATGGCTCGTAGGAGTACCCGGTGACGGCTTCAGCTCCTGCCGGGTAGCGGATGACAAATCCATAGAGGTGGGCGCTGGCGGCGGCCCAGGAGCCCGCTGGGGTTTCTTCAAAACAGGCCTGGAGTGAACAGGCGCCGTCGGGGTTGGCGATATCCAGGGCAAGTCCTGTTTGGTGTTCGCTGTAGCCGGGGCGGGCAGACAGCGACTCAGCCGCGGCGCCGCCGTAACGGTCGGTATAGGAAGAATGCAGATCCGCCTGCTGGCTGGCGGGGCGGAACCCGCTGACGGCTGATATGGCTACTCCGGCGGCGGCAGCATCGGCGCGCATCTTGAGGAAAGCTTCTCCTGCCTCAGCCCGCATCAACACTCCCCCGGCGTCCATCAGGTCCTGCGGAGCATATTCCGCCGCCAGAGGCCGGTCCTTGTTAATGACAACGCTGATGCTGTCCGGCGAATCGAAGTCAGCGCCGGCGGTTACTGCGGCAGAATCTGAGTCCGCTTCCTGCGTTTGACCGGACCAGGAGAGGTACGCGAGAAGACAAAGGCACACGGACGCGATCATCGCGATATGGGTGTTGACGTGCTGGCGCGGCATTTTTCCTCCACCGCAACTTTCCCATAACCACGGATGGATCACCTCCTTCGACGCGGGAGGTCCGGTGGGCAGCCCGGGTGCGGGCCGGGTTCAGCGCACTCCGGCGGCCGGATCGGGAAAGCCCGCCGGAGGGTCCTCCCCCACCAGCCCGTCCACGGATTCCCGGATCAGGTCAGCATGCCCCACATGCCTGGCGTACTCCTCCACCAGGTCAATCAGCATGCGGCGCAGGCTGCCAACCTCCCCGTCAACCGGCGGCAGCAGCATTTCCAGTCCGCCGTCGTCGAGCGCGTCCCCGAGCCGCTGCCGGGAGCGCTCCACCGCGCCGCTCCACAGAGCGTACAACTCTTCCGGGCTGTCCTCAGCGGCTGTCCGCCACGCCCAGTCCGGATCATTGTCCCAGTCCACCGTGTTCCACGGCGATCCGGGGTCCTGTCCCTTCAGCCGCCAGGCGAAGTAAATGTCCTCCACACTTGCGAGATGTTTGAGCAGGCCACCCAGGGTAATGGTGGAGGCGCCAACCGTGGCGGCGAGAGCCCCGGCATCGAGGCCGGCGGTTTTCCACGCGAAGGTGGAACGCTGCCGGTCGAGTGACCCCATCAGCGTTTCTGTTTCGCTTCCGGCCGGCGGCGGTTCGATTTTGCGGGCGTTCTTTTCTTCAGTCATGACGCGCAGACTAGGCGGACGTGGCAGCGGCCGTCCACGGTATTCGCGGCTAAAGGTGTCTGCGGCGGGTGAAGACCAGATGGACGACGCCGAAGGGAGACGGTGTCGCTTCGATGTCAAAGCGGTGTTCGAGTCCTTCGAGTCCTTCCCATAGTTGTTCACCCCGGCCAAGGACAATCGGTACGACGACGACGTGCATGTGGTCGATCAGGTCGGCTTCGAGGAACTGCCGCACAGTGCTGACGCCGCCGCCAATCCGGACGTCGAGATCGCCGGCAAGGGCACGGGCCTGCCGGAGCGCTGAAAAGGGGTCCGCATCAACAAAATGGAAGGTTGTTCCGCCTGCCATCTCGAGCACCGGCCGGGGATGGTGTGTCAGCACCACAACAGGGGTGTGGAAAACGGGATTCTCACCCCACCAGCCTTGCCATTCCTCGTCCTCCCAGGGGCCGCGTTGAGGACCGAACTTATTGCGGCCCATGATTTCCACGCCGATCCCGGGCCCCCAGGTGCCGGCGAAGGCTTCGTCGACGCCGAAGGAGCCCTCGGACTCGCCGTGGATGCCCATGGCGCGGAAGGTGCGCGTCTCGAATGCCCACTCCACCAGCCGTGTTCCCGCGTGGCCGAAGGGAGCGTCGAGCTGCTGGCCCGCTCCGGTGCCGAAGCCATCGAGGGATACCGAGAAGTTGTGCACGCGGACCATGGACATGGCATCTCCTGGTGAGTGTGGTTCGGTGTCACTCTACGGCGGATGAATCCAACGAAAAGGTCCCGCACAGTGAATGTGCGGGACCTTTTGAGAACTAGGGAACTAGAAGTCCCAGTCGTCGTCTTCTGTGTTCACGGCCTTGCCGATCACGTAGGAGGAACCCGACCCGGAGAAGAAGTCGTGATTCTCATCCGCATTCGGGGACAGCGCGGACAGGATCGCCGGGTTCACGTCCGTCAGGGCGGACGGGAACATGGCTTCGTAGCCCAGGTTCATCAGCGCCTTGTTGGCGTTGTAGTGCAGGAACTTCTTGACGTCCTCGGCCAGGCCGACGCCGTCGTACAGGTCGTGCGTGTACTGGACTTCGTTTTCGTACAGCTCAAAGAGCAGTTCGAACGTGTAGTCCTTCATCTCCTGCTTGCGTTCTTCGGACGCGCCATCCAGGCCCTTCTGGAACTTGTAGCCGATGTAGTAGCCGTGCACGGCCTCATCACGGATGATCAGGCGGATCAGGTCAGCCGTGTTTGTCAGCTTGGCCCGTGAGGACCAGTACATCGGCAGGTAGAAGCCCGAGTAGAAGAGGAAGGACTCCAGCAGAGTGGACGCAACCTTGCGCT
The DNA here is from genome assembly GCF_009192735.1 of Arthrobacter gandavensis. Taxonomy (GTDB): domain Bacteria; phylum Actinomycetota; class Actinomycetes; order Actinomycetales; family Micrococcaceae; genus Arthrobacter_B; species Arthrobacter_B citreus. The sequence goes on along the minus strand of NZ_VTFU01000001.1, from coordinate 176,122 downwards.
TCAGAGGATCGTCGCCGCGGTAGTAGTCGGTGACGATGTGGGCTTTCTTCTGCAGGTTCTCGTTCTCGGTGGACCAGCGGAAGGCCTCGTCGATCTCCTTGGTGGAGGCCAGCGTGGAGAAGATCGAGGAATAGCTCTTGGCGTGCACCGACTCCATGAACGCGATGTTCGTGTAAACGGCTTCCTCGTGCGGGGTGATTGCGTCGGGGATCAGCGAGACGGCGCCAACCGTGGCCTGCACGGTGTCCAGCAGCGTCAGGCCGGTGAACACGCGCATGGTCAGCTGCTGCTCATCCGGGGTCAGCGTGTTCCACGACTGGACGTCGTTGGACAGCGGCACCTTCTCCGGCAGCCAGAAGTTGTTGACCAGGCGGTTCCAGACTTCCACGTCCTTATCGTCCTGAATCTTGTTCCAGTTGATCGCCTGGACGCTGTCGATCAGCTTCAGCTTCTCGGTCATGAATGGTTCCTTGTCTTGAAAAGAGTGCGAGGGGTTAGGCAGCCGCAGCAGGCGGAAACGTCACAGCATGCAGGAGACGCAATTTTCCACCTCAGTACCCTCGAGCGCGAGCTGGCGCAGGCGGATGTAGTAGATGGTCTTGATGCCCTTGCGCCATGCGTAGATCTGCGCCTTGTTGATGTCGCGCGTGGTTGCGGTGTCCTTGAAGAACAGCGTCAGGGACAGGCCCTGGTCCACGTGCTGCGTGGCAGCGGCGTAGGTGTCGATGATCTTCTCGTAGCCGATTTCGTAGGCATCCTGGTAGAACTCCAGGTTGTCGTTGGTCAGGTACGGAGCCGGGTAGTACACGCGGCCGAGCTTGCCTTCCTTGCGGATCTCGATCTTCGCAGCCACCGGGTGAATCGAGGAGGTGGAGTTGTTGATGTAGGAGATCGAGCCGGTGGGCGGCACAGCCTGCAGGTTCTGGTTGTAGATGCCGTGCTCCATGACCGAAGCCTTCAGCGCGGCCCAGTCAGCCTGGGTCGGGATGTGGATGCCTTCGAACAGCTCGCGCACGCGCTCTGTCTTGGGAACCCATTCCTGGTTCACGTACTTGTCGAAGAACTCGCCGGTGGCGTACTTGGACTTATCGAAGCCGGCGAACTTGCGTCCGGTTTCGATCGAGAGCAGGTTTGACGCCCGCACCGCGTGGTAAACCACGGAGTAGAAGTAGATGTTCGTGAAGTCGATGCCCTCTTCGGACCCGTAGTGCACGCGCTCACGTGCCAGGTAGCCGTGCAGGTTCATCTGGCCCAGGCCGATGGCGTGGGACGCGTCGTTGCCCTTGGCGATGGACGGCACGGAACCGATGTGGCTCATGTCGGACACAGCGGTCAGGGCGCGGATCGAGGTTTCGATGGTCCGGCCGAAGTCCGGGGAATCCATCGTCTTGGCGATGTTCAGCGAACCCAGGTTGCAGGAGATGTCCTTGCCGGTCTCGGCATAGGAGAGGTCATCGTTGTACGTGGTGGGCTCGGAAACCTGAAGGATTTCGGAGCACAGGTTGGACATGATGATCTTGCCGTCAATCGGGTTTTCCCGGTTCACGGTGTCTTCGAACATGATGTACGGGTAGCCGGACTCGAACTGGATCTCGGCGAGAGTCTGGAAGAACTCGCGGGCCTTGATCTTGGTCTTCTTGATCCGGGCGTCGTCCACCATCTCGTAGTACTTCTCGGTGACCGAGATGTCCGAGAACGGCATGCCGTAGACCTTTTCGACGTCGTACGGGGAGAACAGGTACATGTCCTCGTCACGCTTGGCCAGTTCAAAGGTGATGTCGGGAACGACGACGCCGAGGGAGAGGGTCTTGATACGGATCTTCTCGTCCGCGTTTTCGCGCTTGGTGTCCAGGAACCGGTTGATGTCCGGGTGGTGGGCGTGCAGGTACACGGCACCTGCACCCTGGCGGGCACCGAGCTGGTTGGCGTAGGAGAAGGAATCCTCAAGGAGCTTCATCACGGGGATGACGCCGGAGGACTGGTTCTCGATCTGCTTGATCGGAGCGCCGACCTCGCGGATGTTGGTCAGGGCGAAGGCCACACCGCCGCCGCGCTTGGACAGCTGCAGGGCGGAGTTGATGGAACGGCCAATCGACTCCATGTTGTCTTCAATGCGCAGCAGGAAGCAGGAAACGAGTTCTCCGCGCTGGGCCTTGCCGGCGTTCAGGAAGGTGGGGGTGGCGGGCTGGAAACGGCCGCCGATGATCTCGTCGACCATCTGCATGGCCAGCTTCTCGTCGCCGCGGGCCAGGTGCAGGGCCACCATGCAGACGCGGTCTTCGTAGCGCTCCAGGTAACGCTTGCCGTCAAAGGTCTTCAGCGTGTAGGAGGTGTAGAACTTGAAGGCGCCCAGGAAGGTCTCGAAGCGGAACTTCTTCTTGTAGGCGCGCTGGTACAGCTCGCGGATGAAGTCCATGGAGTACTGGTCGAGGGTTTCACTCTCGTAGTACTCGTTCTTGACCAGGTATTCCAGCTTCTCTTCCAGGTCGTGGAAGAACACGGTGTTGTTGTTCACGTGCTCGAGGAAGTACTGGCGCGCAGCAGCGCGGTCGGCGTCGAACTGGATCTCGCCGTTCTTGCCGTACAGGTTCAGCATGGCGTTGAGCTCGTGATAGCCCAAGTCCTTGTAGGCCTCCGGCATCTCCTTGGAGTCCGTCATGCCGGCTTCTGCGACTGATGCGTCCAAAACTCTTCCAATCCTTCGTTAACTTTGGCGACGTCCTCGGACGTGCCCATGAGTTCAAATCTATATAAAACGGGGACTTTGCACTTCACGGCGACGATGTCCGCCGCCAGGCAATAGGTGTCCCCAAAGTTGGTGTTGCCTGCGCCAATCACTCCCCTGATCAGGGAGCGGTTGTGCTCGTTGTTGAGAAACTTGATGACCTGCTTGGGCACTGCGCCCCGCGCCGCAGCTCCGGGCTGTTCCGCGGTGCCGCCGTAAGTGGGCAGCAGCAGGACGTACGGGCGCTGGGCCAGCAGTGTGGGTTCGGAGGTGTGGAGCGGGATTTTCCCTGCGGCGGTGTCGAGTTTTCCGACAAAGCGGGCGGTATATCCGGATGCCGATGAAAAGTAAATCAGGGGTGCGTCAGTGACGGGCTGCGCGTCTGCTGCGGATCCCGGATCCGGGATCTCCCCGGAGCGGTGTGCTATCCCCAGTGTCATGGTTCCTGCGCTCCTGACGGTGCGGGTACAACGTGTGGTGGTGCCGGTGCTGCGAAGCGAAGCTTAGGCGACAGAGGAAACCGATGCTTGGGCCAGCGCGTCGATCTTGTCCGGGCGGAAACCCGACCAGGAGTCCTGCTCGGTGATGACGACAGGAGCCTGCATGTAGCCCAGCGCGCGGACCCGTTCCAGGGCCTCCGCATCCTGGGACATGTCCACGATCTGGTACGTGATGCCCTTCTTGTCCAGCGCCCGGTAAGTAGCGTTGCACTGAACGCAGGAGGGCCTGGTGTAAACCGTAACGGTCATGGTTGGTCTCCCCTTGTGAAGCCTTGAAGTCTGTCCATTGATACTACATCCAGACACTACATCTAGTGCGCAGCTGCAACGGGAACCCCAAGATGATGTATTACAAGTATGTCATTCGCCGGTCCCGTCGTCCACAGTTAATGCACAGGGCGGGACTGAAAATTCCGTGGATTCCCGCAGGTCTGCTGCGGGTTCTCCACAGGCTGTGCAGAATGAACACACACCCCCGCGATGGTCGCCAAGGCCACAATTTCCACTGCGTGTCGCGAATCGCTGGCGTGTCGCAGCCGCAGGCGGCGAGGTGGTCACATTGTTCTAGTTGAAGTAGAATAAGTGCATGCTGATAAAAGTGGATTCCTCCAGCGACCAGCCGCTGTTTGCCCAGCTGGCCGCCTCCATCCGCGCGGATGCCGCCGCGGGGCGGCTCAAGCCGGGCGAACGCCTTCCGTCCGCCAGGGAGGTTGCCGAGTCCCTGGGCATCAACGTGCACACCGTGCTGCATGCCTATCAGGAGCTCAGGGCCGAGGGACTCGTCGAGCTCCGCCGCGGACGCGGCGCGGTCCTCACGGAAGCAGCCGCACCGCTGGCCGCGCTGCATCCCGAGGTGCTGGCCCTGATCGCCAAAGCCAAAGAACTGGGTCTGCCGCCGGAAACCCTGTCCGCCTATGTAGAGGAGATTGCCCGTGAGTCCTGACTCCGCCGCCCTTGCCCGCCGCCGCTTCCTGCTGGTGGCAGTCGCAGTACCCGCCGTGATGGTGGCCGCTGCGCTGGTGCTTCAGCTCATCGCCATGCCGTCGCTGCCGAACCCGGTGGCAGTGCACTGGGGCAGCAGCGGACCGGACGGGTTCGCGCCGCCGTGGCTACCCCTCCTGCTGACCGCGCTGCTGGGCGCGGGCATCCCTGCCCTGATGGCCGGGAGCAGCATCCCGGGCCTGGGTGACGCCGGCTCCGGCCACCGCTTTATGGGAGCTGTTATTCCTGCCATCACCGCCATGCTGTGCATGATGCTGACGTGGGGCCAGCTGATGCAGTCCGGCCTGCCGGACGCCGCACAGGCTCCGGGGATCGGCATGCCCGTCCTGTATTCGGTGCTGGCAGCGTTCGGCGTGGGTGCCGTGTGCTGGTTCGTGCAGCCCAAGCCGGAGCCGGCCCCTGCTGCCGTACCGGAACGTCCGCTTCCGCTGGCCGAGGGAGAACGTGCGCTATGGTTCCGCGAGACCACTCTGGCCCTGCCGGCACTGCTGCTGATCCTGGGTGCCGTCACAGCCGTGGCCGCAGGCGCCCTCGTCGCATGGCTGTGGGCAGAGCCCGCCGTCGCTTGGATGCTCACCGCAGTCACCGCCGTGCTGCTGGCTGCCGCCGCCACCACCGCTGCCTTCCGCGTCCGGGTGGATGAACGCGGCCTGACCGTCACTTCGATAGCCGGCTTCCCCCGGTTCTTCATTCCCCTGGACCAGGTCCGGGACGCAGAAGCCGTGTCAGTGGTGCCGGCGGCGGAATTCGGCGGTTGGGGCCTGCGCTGGGTGCCGGGCCGGTTTGGCGTGGTGGTCCGCACCGGACCCGCCCTGCAGGTCAACCGCCGCAGCGGACGCCAGTTCGTGGTCACAGTGGATGACGCCGAAACCGGCGCCGCCCTGCTGCAGGCGCTGGCGGCCAGGTCCGCCTAGAAACCGCAGGGCGGATACAGTGGTCGACGGCGGCAGTGACCGCGGCGTCACGGAAGGCGGTACCAGTGGTAAACCCGATCCATCTCAAGACCCTCCTGGAAGTCATCCGAGTGGGGTCCTTTGCGGCAGCCGCCCTCCGGCTGGGCTACACCGCGTCGGCGGTCTCCCAGCAGATGTCCGCCCTGGAGCGGGCCACCGGGACACATCTCTTCGAACGCTCCGCGCGCACGGCCGTGCCCACGGAGGCCGCTGTCGTCATGGCCCGCCATGCATCCAAGGTCCTCACCGACATGGACGCGCTGATGGCCGCCACCGCCAGGGCTGAAGCCGGCACCAAGCACGAACTGCGTCTGGGTATTTTCCCCAGCCTGGCCACTTTTGCCCTTCCCCTGCTGGTGGGCTCCCCCGGCTGGAAGGACCTGGGCATCAACCTCAAAATCCATGTGGCGGAACCGGGCCAGACCATCCAGGGACTGCGGGCCGGCGGAGAGCTCGATGTTGCCCTCATCTACCAGGTGGGCCAGGGCGGGCTGGCCTGGCCGTCCACGATCAGCCGCCAGTGGCTGGGCGATGACGACTTCCGGGTGGTCCTGCCCCGGTCCTGGGGCATCCGCGAGGGGGCACGGATCTCGGCTGAGCAGCTCTCGGACATGCCCTGGATCATGCACCACCCCGGCACGCCTGACGCGCTCGTCATTGAACGGCTTTTCGCCGGCTGCAACCTCCATCCCCACGTGGCCGCATACTGCGACGACTTCAACGCGAGTTTGGAAATGGCCGCAGCCGGGCTCGGTGCGGCGCTTGTCCCGGACCTGGCCATGCTCAACCGGCACGACGGCGTCATCCTCCTGGATGTGCCCGAGATCCGCCTTGCCCGCAGCATTTTTGCCCTGGTCATCAACGAGCGCGAAAACCCGCAGGTCCGCCTCTTCCTTGACCAGCTGGCGGAGATCCTGAGGACGCAGAGCATTGCGCCCCGAACGGCCGCCCCCAGCTGACGCCATCCGGAACGCCCGCGCTGCTCTGAGCCTGGAGACGCCGTGATGACGGATGTTGCTGTGACCACGGCTACCGGAATCGTGTCCCACGCCGCGCCCGGGCAATACTGGTCTGATGCCTAATACGGAAAAACTCTTTCGCAGAACCGGGCGGCTCCTCCAGGGGACTTCACTGTCCTCGATGGCCGACCAGTTCAAGGGCGTTATTCGCTATACGCGCGTCCAGCTGGCCGTCAAGGCCGCCATTGCCGTGGGCATCGCCTGGACGCTGGCTCCACTGGTGCCCGGTGTTGCCGCACAGTATCCGTATTACGCACCGCTGGGCGCACTCATCAGCATGTACCCCACCGTTTCCGGCTCGGCGAAGGTCGGGATCCAGACCCTGATCGGGCTGGTGACGGGGATGGCCCTGGCTCTGCTGGTCCTGCTGTTCGGCGGTCCCTCGGTGTGGACCATCGCGCTGGTTGTCGGAATTGGTGTTCTGCTCGCCGGCATCTCCCGGTTGGGTGCCGGGCGGGAGTACCTGCCCATGGCGGCGCTCTTCGTCCTTGTGATGGGCGGCGACGATCCGGACGGCTACTCCATTGGCTACGCCGTGCAGATGCTGGTGGGCGTGGGCGTGGGGCTGACCGTCAATGCCACCATCTTCCCTCCCCTGCACCTCACTGGAGCAGTGGACGGTTTGGCCTCCCTGCGGCTGTCCCTGGCCCGCCAGCTCAAGGAAATGGGCACGGCCATCTCCGAATCCTGGCCGCCGGAGCACGAGGACTGGTCCAAGCGCCGGACCGAGCTGATGGCCTTCAGCCGCGAAGTGCGGGAATCGGTCCAGCTGGCGGACACCAGCCGGCGCGGCAACCTCCGCCGGCACCGCCACCAGCGGGACCTTGAGGCGGACTACCGCGCCTTGCGGGCCATGGAGCGGGTAACCCTGTATGTGGAGGACATGACGGAGGTCCTGGCCACCGCCATCTGGACCAGCTCTGAGGACATGCCGGTGCCCGACGAACTTGCCGGGCAGCTGTCCGATGCCATGACCGCGAGCGGGGAAGCCGTGGAGGCATGGGATGCCGGGGCGGAGGAGTACGAGACCGCACGCGAGGCCGTCCGGCGGCTCCAAATCGACATGAACTCGGCAGCGTCCCCGGACAGTCCGGTGGACGTCACCGCGTCCCTGGCGATGAGCATGCGAAGGATCCTGCGCACGGTGCGCACCGAAGAAGACCAGCCGTAGCTAGCCGGCGTCGGGCAGGAGCCCCAGGTCTGCCAGCTGCGCCGCCATTCCGGCGCCGTCGGGCGCATAGATCCACGGAATGTCCGGCGGCGTCTCCGCCGCCCGGGATGCGGACCGGCCGCCGGCCAGCACTGCTTCGCCGGTCGACAGCTGCCGGATGGCAATGGCCCTAACATTCTGCGGGTACTGCCGGGCAAAGGCCGCGTAGATGGCTTCGTCGTGCTGCCCGTTATCTCCAATGAGCAGCCACTTGATGTGCGGAAATTCCTTGGCCAGCCGCTCGAGCTGGGTCTTCTTGTGCTCCGGGCCGCTGCGGAACCAGCGGTCCCGGGTGGGACCCCAGTCGGTCAGGAGCAGCGGCCCGGCCGGATACAGGTTGCGGGTGATGAAGCGGGTCAGGGTGGCGGCCACGTTCCAGGCACCGGTGGACAGGTACAGGACAGGACTGCCCGGGTTCTCCCGGGCCAGCCGGTCCATCATGACGGCCATGCCCGGGGTGGGAGTGCGCGCATGCTCGTCCAGCACGAAGGTGTTCCACGCTGCCAGGAAGGGCCGCGGCAGCGCTGTCACCATGACGGTGTCATCAATGTCGGAAACAACGCCCACGGCAGCCGCGGGGTCCACGATGTAGATGGGCGCGACGGCGGCGTCGGAATCGTCGGAGCGGAGCGTGACGGTGGTCCAGCCCGGTGCCAGCTGCACTGGAAGAACCACGTCAACGACGCCGCCGCGGTCCGCGGTCACCGGATAGCTCTCCCCGCCGATCTCCACCGTGACGTCGGCCTTGTTGATGGGCGGGCTCATGAAATTGCGCCAGCCGCGGATGCCGTCACGGATGACCTTGGCACCGGCGGAGCTCTCCTCCGCTGCGGCGTAGCCGGGCTTGGCAAGGATCACCCGGCCCAGCACGCGGACCCATTCGGTGGTGCCGTAACCGGTAAAGGGCAGGACCGTTTGGACCTCCCCGCGTTTGCGGGCACGGCCCTCCCGATAACTGTGCAGGGCGTCTTCAAGCCGCATGCCGATATGGCTGGCCTGTTTCTTTGCTGCGGGTCGGCTTTGGGCGGACGGCAAATCTGAAGGGGTCTGCGACATGGGTCCAGTCTGTCAGACGCAGCAAAAAAGCCGGCAACACCGTCAAGGACGGTGTTGCCGGCTTCAGCTGCCGGGGTCGCTGCTAGAGGCGGCGCTGCGCCGTCATGGGGCAGTCGAACGGGTCCCGTGCCGACAGGCCGACCTCGTTCAGGTACCGCACCACGATGCCGTAGGACTTGGTCAGGGATGTTTCCGTGTAGGGAATCTTGTGCTCGGCGCAGTAGGCCTTGACGATCTCGGACGCGCGGGCCAGATTGGGCCGCGGCATGTTCGGGAAGAGGTGGTGCTCAATCTGGTAGTTGAGTCCGCCCATGAGGGTGTTCATTCCGGTGCCCTTGATGTTCCGCGAGGTCAGGACCTGGCGGGACAGGAAGTCCACTTTGGAGTCCTTGGGGATGATCGGCATTCCCTTGTGGTTCGGAGCGAAGGATGCCCCCATGTAGACACCGAAGACAGCCAGCTGGACACCGATGAAGGCAAAGGCCATGCCCACGGGAAGGAAGAAGAACACTGCCGCCAAGTAGAGGCCCAGCCGCAGGAACACCATGGCCAGCTCGCCGATGCGTCCCTTGACCTGCTTGTTGGCGAAGAGGTGCTTGATCGAGGTGGCGTGCAGGTTGATGCCTTCGAGCGTCAGCAGCGGGAAGAACAGCCAGCCTTGCCGGCGGGCGAACCAGGCCATGAAGCCCTTTTGCCGTGCGGCCTGCTCCGGGAGGAACGAAATGGTGTCCATGTCGATGTCCGGATCCTTGCCCACCGTGTTCGGGTTGGCATGGTGGCGGCTGTGCTTGTTCATCCACCACTGGTAACTGATGCCGACGACGGCGTTGGCCACGAAACGTCCGGCGCGGTCGTTCGCTGGACCCGATTCGAACACCTGGCGGTGCGCTGCCTCATGGGCAACAAACGCCATCTGCGTGAGCAGCACACCCAGCGCGGCGGCGATCAGCAGCTGGAACCAGCTTTCGCCGATCAGGAAGAACCCGGTTCCGGCAGCCACAAGGCCTGCACAGAGAAAAACGAAGGTCGTGATGTAGAAGGAGCGGCGGCGTTTGAGCAGCCCTTCGTCACGAACGGCCTTCAGCAGCCCTGAATAGCTGCTGACGACGGAGTTGGTGCGGGTCTTCCGTGCTGCTGGTTGTGCAGTTGTGCTCATGCGGCCCTCTGGGTTTCTTCGACTTCCCAGCCGGCGTAGCGAGCAAACTCTGCTCTGTAGATACCTCACCCTAACCCGTTTAGCTGGCAAAACCATGTGACAGCCATCGCAAGTCCCCGCGGCCGGAGCTGCCGCCGGGGAGTTCTGCGGGTAATCCGCGCGTGTGTACCGCTAGAATCCGGGCATGCCCGCGGTCCAAACCCGTGGCGGGACAACGGCCAACCGGAGGATGAACCCAGATGACAGTTCCCGGCGACGTGTGGCCCGAAGGCCGCGCCCTGGACCTCGACGGCCCCGCTGGTTCGGAACCATGGCACCATCAGCCCGCCGCCTTTTGGGCGGAGCTGGACGCGGCAGTGAAACACCTGGACGCGCCCGTGGCTGTGCTGAGCGCCGATGCCCTCCGCTGGAACGCGCGGGACCTCGCGCGCAGGGCCGGTGGAACGCCGCTGCGGGTGGCCAGCAAGTCCATCCGGGTCCGCGGCGTTATTGACTCGCTGCTCGCCCTGCCCGGCTACCGGGGCATTTTTGCCTTCACCCTCGCCGAAGCGCTGTGGCTCGCCGCGGAGTGCGGGGACGTCGTCGTCGGCTATCCCAGCGCCGACCGGTCCGCGCTGGCGCAACTGGTGGCGGACGATCGGCTCGCTGCACGCGTCACGCTGATGATCGATGACGAGTCCCAGCTGGACCTGGTCGACTCCCTCGCTCCGGCCGGCCAGCGGCCCCCGGTCCGGGTCTGCATCGACGCCGATGCCTCCTGGCAGGCACCGGTCCTGGGCTTCATCGGCACCCGCCGCTCTCCCCTGCACAGTCCCGACGACGCCGTCGCCCTTGCCCGGCGCATCACCGAACGTCCCGGGTTCACCCTGGTTGGGCTCATGATGTACGAAGGACAGGTGGCCGGCGTTGGCGATGCGGTCAAGGGAGCGGCCCCCAGGAACACGCTGATGCGCTGGGTCCAGTCCCGGTCCGTCGCCGAGCTGAGACAGCGCCGGGGTTCGATTGCCGGCAGGCTGCGGGAGGTGGCGGACCTGGAATTCGTCAACGGCGGGGGCACCGGGTCGATTGAGACGACTGCCGCGGACCCGGCCGTCACCGAGATCACCGCCGGATCCGGATTGTTCGCCGGCCATCTCTTTGATGCGTACCGGGCCTTCACACCGGCTCCCGCGGCCGCGGTGGCCTTCGACGTGGTGCGCCGGCCTGCCGCTGATGTTGCCACGGTACTGGGCGGCGGGTGGATTGCTTCCGGTCCCCCCGGTCCCACCCGGGTGCCGCAGCCCGTGTGGCCGCCCGGGCTTAGGATGCTCCCGCGCGAGGGCGCCGGCGAAGTCCAGACCCCCCTGGCGGGCAGGAGCGCAGCGGGTCTCGCCGTCGGTGACCGCGTATGGTTCCGGCACGCTAAAAGCGGGGAGCTTTCCGAACGGGTTAATCATTTCGTGCTGGTCGACGGCGGCCGCGTGACCGCTGTCCTGCCCACCTACCGCGGCGAAGGGAAGGCCTTCCTGTGAGCGGCGCCGGCAGCACCTGGCGGAACTGGGCACGCACGGTGACGGTGACACCCCACCGGGTTGAACAACCTGCCAGCGTCAGCGAACTCCAGCAGTGCGTCAAGCGGGCGGCCGCCGCCGGGCTTCGGGTCAAAGCCGTGGGAGCCGGCCACAGCTTTACCGGCATCGCCGCCGCCCCCGGCGTGATGCTGGACCTGAGCCGGCTGCAGGGAATTGTCGACGTCGATCCCGAACGTTTGCGGGTCCGGCTCCTGGCCGGCACCCGCCTGCACCGGGTCCCGGCGCTGCTGAGCGAATACCGGCTGGCCATGCAGAATCTCGGCGACATAGACCGGCAGTCGATTGCCGGGGCGGTATCCACCGGGACGCACGGAACGGGGGCCCGGTTCGGCGGCTTGTCCACCCAGGTTGTCGGCATGACGCTCAGCCAGCCCGACGGCGGCATGCTGGCACTGGGTGAGGACGATCCCCTGCTGCCGGCCGCCGCGTTGGGCCTCGGCGCCCTGGGCATCATCGCCGACGTCACGCTGCAGTGCGTTCCGGCATTCGCCCTGCGTGCGGTGGAGGCTTCGGAGCCGCTGTCCGGCGTCCTCGCCTCCATGTCCGGGCGGGTGGAGCAGTCAGACCACTTCGAGTTCTACTGGTTTCCGCACACCAACCGCGCCGCCACAAAGTTCAACACCAGGTTGCCCGCTGCGGCGCCGCTGAATCCCCTGCCGCCCGTCAGCCGCTGGGTGGACGAGACCCTCCTGTCCAACACAGTATTCCGGGCAACGTGCGCCGCCGGCACCGCCGTTCCCGCCGTCGTCCCGGCCGTCAACCGGGTGGCCGCCCGCCTGCTGGGCGGAAGGGAATACACCGACTCCTCCCCCAGGGTTTTCACGCAGCGCCGCACGGTCCGTTTTGCGGAGCAGGAATATGGCATTCCGGCCCACCGGCTGATGTCCGCGTTCGATGCCCTTCGCCGGTTGACGGAGGAGCGGAAGTGGCGCATTTCCTTCCCGGTGGAGGTGCGCTGGGCGGCTGCCGATGACCGCTGGCTCTCGACGGCGCATGGCCGTGACACCGCCTACCTGGCCGTGCACCGGTATTACCGGGAGGATCCGGCCGAGTACTTCGAAGCCGTGGAAGAGATCATGCTCGCCCACGAAGGACGCCCGCACTGGGGAAAACTGCACACCCTGGACGCCGCCGCCCTGGCCCCCTGCTATCCGCGGTTTGCCGATTTCCTGGCCCTCCGAAACCGGATGGACCCCCACCGGATTTTCGCCAACGACTATCTGGACAAGGTCCTCGGTCCCTAGCGGGGTGCGCTGCGGAGGGGAAACACCGCGGGCACCGTACGATGGGCTCCAGCCAACCCTAAGGAACAGTTTCGTGACCACTGCGCCCCTCCAAACCCAGACCGCCGCGCTGCACCGCACCTGGTGGTGGGGCTTCCTGCCGTTCGCCGTGGTGTCGGCCGTGCACATCGGTGCCCGCGCCGCCGTGGCACCCGAGATTGCGGAACCGACCAAGCTGGCGCTGATGCCGCTGCTCGCCGTTGCGGCAGTGTGGGGCGGACGCGGCGGCCGCACCGGCCTGCCGACGGCGCTGCTGCTCGGAGCACTCCTGTTTTCGTGGCTGGGCGACGGCGCCGCCGCTTTCTTCCCCTTTGCACCGGAGCTGCCGGTAATGCTCGGATCCTTTGGCCTGGCCCACCTTTGCTACATCTGGCTGCTCACCCGCTACACCGCCGCCAACCCATTCCCACGCTGGGCCCTTGTCTTTGCCGCGTGGTGGGTGCTCATGCTGCTGGTGCTCTGGCCGACGCTCGGCGGCCTGGCCTTCGCCGTTGCAGCCTACGGAATCGTGCTCGCCGGAACCGCGGCAACGGCGGCGCGGTGCAGCCGGACCGTGGCTCTTGGCGGCATACTGTTCCTCGCCTCCGACACAGTGCTGGCGCTGCGCATCTTCATGCCCGAGGCGATGCCCGGCTGGACGAATCCGCTCGTCATGCTGACCTACTGTGCCGGACAGGGCCTCATCGTGGCCGGAGTGCTCCGGACCCGGGCCACGCGCCGTCCGGTCAGTGCCTAGATTCCGGGCCTGGATTCCGGGCCTGGATTCCGGGCCTGGATTCCGGGCCTGGATTCCGGCTTGGATTCCGGGCCTCGGGCTCAGCGCCTGGGACTGTTTGGCTGGGACTCCGACTCTTCCAGTGCGCGGATCAGGGACGGCGCGTCATAGGGCCCGTGATGCCGGACTGAACCGATAAAAAACGTGGGCGTCGAGTTCAGGTCCATGAATTCGGCGTCGAGGGCATCATCTTCGACCCGGTTCACCACGGGTCCTGACTGCAGGTCGTCGCTGAACTCATCGGCGTCGAGCCCCAACTCCTGGGCATAGGCCACGAGATCATCGGCGTCCAGCTGGTCCTGGCGCTCGAACAGCAGCCGGCCATATTCCCGGAAAGCTCCCTGCAGGTGTGCCGCCTCGCTGGCACGAGCCGCCTGGACCGCGTGCGGATGCACGCGGGTCAGGGGCAGATGCCGCCATACGTACACCAGCCGCGGACCAAAATGCTCCAGCACCTCGTCAATGGAGCCGGTGGCCCGGGAGCAGAACGGACATTCAAAGTCCCCGTACTCCACCAGCCGGAGCGGCGCCTGCGGGTTGCCGCGGTAGTGGTCACGGTCCGGGTCGAAGTCCCGGACCAGGAACCGCCCCACCGTGGATGCCGGCTGGAAACGGTCAACCAGCCTGAACCAGCCCCAGCCCACCAGGAAAGCCGTGACCGACGCTGCCAGGACTCCAACGCGTGCTTCGGCCTGCAGCAGCTCGTCGTCAACGGCCAGGTCCACGATAAACAGGGAAATGGTGAACCCGATGCCGCACAGCGCCGCGCCGCCGCCAACCCGGGCCAGCGTCAGGCCCGGCGCCAGCTGGCCCATTCCGGTCCGGCGCATCAGGGCGGTGGCTCCGGTGATGCCCAGGGTTTTGCCCACCACCAGCGCAATGATGATGCCCCAGGTCAGCCGGGATTGCGCCGCGGCCGCGAGGGTGGGGCCGTCAAGCCGCACTCCGGCGTTGGCCAGGGCAAACAGCGGCAGAATAAGCAGCGATACATACGGGGCGTAGGTGCCCTGCAGCCGTTCGTTGATGGAGATGGACTCCTTCAGGCTCCGGGCCGTCGCCGCCGCATACTCGGGGTTGGGTGACTGCCGAAAGGCCCGGGCCAGCTCCTCCGTGCGTTCCACGTGCGGGCGGCGCGGCGGGAACACCGGGATCATCAGTGCAATGGCCACCCCGGCCAGCGTGGCATGGACACCGGACGCGTATGTCGCGCCCCAGGCGAGAAGGCTCAGGACGGTGTAGGCCGGGCCGCGGCCGGTGGGCAGGAAGCGCACCAGTGCCACGAGCACCAGCAGGACCACCGCCGCCAGCAGTGGAAGCAGCTTCACCTCCGACGTGTAGAAGACGGCGATAGCCGCGAGGGCGCCGATGTCGTCCACCACTGCCAGGGTCAGCAGGAAGACCCGGAGCCTGCCCGGGAACTTCGGCCCGACAACGGCCAGCGCCCCCACCAGGAATGCCGTATCGGTGGAGATCACGGCTCCCCACACAGACGCATTTTCCCCGGACGGGTTCAGGAGCAGGAAGATCCCTGCCGGCACCAGCAGCCCGGCCACCGCCGCTGCCACCGGGACCACGGCCCGGGAACGGTCCGTGAGCTCTCCGACGGTGAATTCCCGCTTGACCTCCAGACCAACGGTGAAGAAAAAGAACGCCATCAAGGCGTCGTTCACAATGTCGTGGAAGCTCATCTCCAGTTCCAGGTCACCGACCCGCAGGTCGACGGCGGTGTCCCAGAACTCGGCGTAGCTTGCTCCAAACGGCAGGTTGGCCCAGAGCAGGGCCAGCAGGGTAAAGGCCAGCAAAAGCCCGGCCGAGGTCTTTTCCATGTCAACGGGCACCGGGGCGCAGCATTTCAGCCATCCCTGCATTGTGGTGCAGTGTGCGCCGCGTTGGCTAGGGCCGCCGGAGGGGGCCGCCGGAGGGCTGTGGGAAGCGCGGGGACCTCGGGGAACACAAAAGGCCCGGATCCCGGCCAACAGTTGCGTTGACGAGAATCCAAGCCTTGTGTTTGTTGGTGGAGCTGAGGGGATTCGAACCCCTGACCCCCTGCATGCCATGCAGGTGCGCTACCAGCTGCGCCACAGCCCCAATTCAGTTTTGTGATTCCATCATCAATATCCCGGAACAATTTCGCGGGAGAATAATGACCATAAACACTGCCTGCGCAGTTGCTTATTGGTGGAGCTGAGGGGATTCGAACCCCTGACCCCCTGCATGCCATGCAGGTGCGCTACCAGCTGCGCCACAGCCCCAATAAACTGTTTCCACTATGCCTCACACCGCGGATTTTGTATCCCCCGGGCCGAAGCAACTCCTCTACTTTAGTACAGAAATAACGGAGTGCAAAATCGAACTACACGCGTGGAATTCGAGTGCTTCGAACCGTCGCCGGCACCGGACTTACCCCTCCAGGGGTCCGGACGGCAGAGCGTCGAGCCCCACATTGTGCTGGGCAAGGTTCCACCGCACGCCGCCGGCGGTTGCATCCCGTTCCTCGAGAATGGACCAATGGGAATTCGACACTCCGCTGATGACCGTCCATGACTCGGTGGGCAGTCCCAGCAGGGCGCAGATTCCTGCCCGGATGGCACCGCCGTGGCTGACCGCCACAAGTGTTCCACCGGGTTTGAGCGCATCGGCGGCCTCCGTGACCGCTTCGGCCACCCGACGGCCCACATCCACACGGCTTTCCCCGCCGCCGGCGCGCACGTCACCGTTGCCCGCCGCCCATCCTGCCTGCTCCTGCGGGAACCGCGACGCGATGTCGGCGAAGAACAGTCCCTCCCACGTTCCCGCATAGGTTTCCCTCAGCCGGGGGTCGGTGCTGATGGGCTTCCCGCTGGCCTCTGCCAGTGCCTGGCCGGTGGCGAGGGCGCGGCTGAGGTCCGAGGACACGATCACGTCAGGGTGCAGGTGCCGCAGGACAGCGGCTGCCTCCGCCGCCTGATGAACACCCGAAGGATCCAGGGCAATGTCCTGCTGGCCCTGGAACCTTCCGGCACGGTTCCATTCGGTTCGCCCGTGACGCCACAAAATGACACGCTTGCCCGTACGGGCCGGGTCCCAGGAGGCGGAGGCAGTCACGGGCGGCGGTGCTACTCGGCGTCCGGCGCAGCGGCTGCTGCGGGTGCCGCGTTTTCGATCTGCAGGTCAACTGCCGGGCAGTCCTTCCACAGGCGCTCCAGGGCGTAGAAGACGCGGTCCTCTTCGTGCTGGACGTGCACGACGACGTTGGCGTAGTCGAGCAGGACCCAGCGGCCCTCGCTGCGGCCCTCGCGCCGTACCGGCTTGAGGTCCTTTTTCGCCAGTTCTTCTTCGATGCCGTCGACAATGGCATTAACCTGGCGTTCGTTGGAGGCCGAGGCAATCAGGAACACGTCGGTGATGGCGAGGCGTTCGCTGACATCGATGGCGACAATGTCGTTGGCAAGCTTGCCGGAGGCTGCCTGGGCTGCCACCCGCGCAATATCGATGGATGATTCGGTGGCGCTCAAAGTGTCTCCTTGTTTAACATCAGCTGCCAAAGCCGCCGACGATCATTGCTACTGAGATGATCAGGGCAAGAATACCCAGACCACCAATTCCCAGCGATACAAAACGCAGTCGCCGGGTGCGGCCGAGTCCGGCCGTTTTTACGTCCAACGGGTCAAGCCCGAAAGCACTTCGTGCGCCGACGGGCTTGGCGCCCTCGGCAGGATCCAGGGGCGCATTGACCAGGGCGTCGGCCCGGGCCAGGATGCGCGAGTGCCGCACGTCGGTGGAACCGGACGAACGGCGCACTTCAAAGCGCTTGTCTCCGGCACGGGGGCTGCCCTGCGGCGGTGCGGGGACCTCCCTGCCGTTTTGCTTTGTGGTGTTGGGGGTGACAACCGGGACGTGGGACGTCGGCGGGCGCCGCATGACCGGCCGGTCCACTCCGGGCACCCGGACAAACTCAAGCGGCGTCACCATCGCCAGGTTGTGGGCGGTGGACGGGTCGTTGGACGACGGCTTGCGCTGCTCGTTTTCCTGCGACAACCGCTGCATGCTTTGCGTCCGGCGGTTCAGCACCGCTGCACGCTCCGCCAGCGCCTTCTGCTGGGCCAGCAACTCCAAATCCACGGCATGCGGGTCCTCGGCCTGCAGGGCCTCCATGGCTGCAACCTGGTTGCGTGCCTGCGCGTGCAGTGCTTCACGCGCCACGAGAGCCTGCTCCACGCTCATGCCGGCGATATCCGAATTCGGATCCGCCGGGGTGTCAGAGCCGGACGCCGTTTCCGTCGCGGGAATGCCCTGCGCCGGGGTTTCCTCGGCGCGGCGGCGGCGGTCGCGGCGTCCGCCCTCCCGCACCGGCGGCAGGGCAGCCGGAGCGGCATCCACGACAGCCATGGATCCGGCGTTGGTGGAGTCCTTGTCCGAACGCTTGGCCTTGGCAGTGGGAGCAGCAGCCGGCTTGGCAGCGGGAGCGGCGGGTGCCTTAGCGGCAGGAGCCTTGGCCGGCTTCGCCTCAGGCGTCTTGGCGGGCTTCGTCTCAGGGGCCTTGGCTGGCTTCGCTTCAGGCGTCTTCCCTGGCTTCCCCTCGGGCGTCTTCGCCGCAGGTGCCGCCTTGGCCGTCGGAGCAGCCGCCGGCTTTACACCCGGGACAGGCGCCTCGGTACCACCGGAGGCCGCCGCACGCTGCTGTTGCTGCTGCAACCTCAGCTGCCGGCGGGTTGGCGGATTTGCCGAATCATCGGAACGCGCCTGCTTGTCTGCCAGCGCCTTGTACGCACGCAGGGCCTCGCGGTCCCTGGCCCTCTGCTGGGACTCCCTTTCGCGGGGCCCGACAGGGGCGTCCACCGGTACGTCAGCCGCTCGGCGGCTGCGCCGCGGTGCGTCTGCGGACTCTGGACCGTTTGTCATTTCCTACCCATCCGGTTTCGTTTGGTTATGCTACGGGTTCTGTGGTGGCTGCGGAGGACTGCCGGACGTGCTGGGGGCCGTCCTCATACAGCCCGTGCTTGGCGATGTACTGAACCACACCGTCCGGCACGAGGTACCACACAGGATCGCCGTCAGCCACCCGCTCCCGGCAGTCCGTGGAGGAGATGGCCATGGCCGGAACCTCCAGCAGGCTGACGTCGTCCCGCCCCATATTCTCGAGCACGTGGCCCGGGCGGGTGACCCCCACGAAGTGAGCCAGCGACCACAGTTCCTGGATGTCTTTCCAGGACAGGATCTGGGCCATGGCATCAGCGCCGGTGATAAAGAAAAGCTCCGCCTCGGGACGCGCTTCCCGGAGGTCGCGGAGAGTGTCAATGGTATAGGTCGGCCCCGGCCGGTCGATATCGACGCGGCTGACGGTGAACCGGGGATTCGACGCCGTCGCGATCACCGTCATCAAGTAGCGGTGCTCGGCCGGGCTGACCTCCCTGGCTGACTTGTGCCACGGCTCTCCCGTTGGCACAAAAACCACTTCGTCCAAGTCGAACACGGATGCCACTTCGCTGGCGGCAACGAGGTGGCCGTGATGGATCGGGTCGAAGGTTCCACCCATCACGCCCAGGCGCAGCGGCCGCTGATCCTGTTGGGGCTGCACGGCCGACACGGTTGTTCCCACTGATTCCACGGAGGAATCAGCCCTCGATGCCCTGGCCGTGGTCGTGCTTGTTCGGGAACTGGCGCTGGGGGTCAACGTGTTCCGGCGTAACCTCGTGGCGGTGGCCCAAGCTGGTGAAGGAAACGGTGGCGAACATCAGCGCCAGCAGCACGCCCATGATGATCACGCCATACATGACCGGGTGCATCGGAATCGACACGTGCGCTTCGGCCGCCTCACTGGCAGCAAGTACGGCGCTGGAAAGCTGGATCAGCATGGATCTCCCTCAGAAAGCTATGAGTATTTGTTCCGCCGGCAGGCCGGCGGCGCAGTGGTTTACTTCAAGTCTACGCGTAAGCGCAGACAGGCTGCACCCGCGCGCGCCTCACGCCCGGGGATGCATCCTGTCTGCAGCTCTCAAATCCTGATGTGGCCGTCGCCCTGGACGATCCATTTGGTGGTGGTCAGCTCACGCAGCCCCATCGGACCGCGCGCATGGAGCTTCTGGGTGGAAATGCCCACTTCGGCGCCCAGCCCCAGCTCCCCGCCGTCGGTAAACCGGGTCGAAGCGTTCACGATAACCGCCGCTGAATCAATTTCCGCGATGAAGCGCTCAGCGTTCGCCAGATCATTGGTGATGATCGCTTCAGTGTGGCCGGTGCTCCAGCGGCGGATGTGCTCCAGCGCTTCATCCATGTCATCCACCATGGCGACGGCCAGATCCAGGTCCATGTATTCCCGCCCCCAGTCCTCCTCCCCCGCAGCATCTGACTCGATGCCCGCCGGGAGAACGGCACGAACCCGCGCATCGGCGTGCAGCCGCACCCCCGCGGCCGCCAGGGCGGCCAGCACGTCGGCCGCAGCGTCGGCGTCACGGTGCACCAGCAGGGTCTCGACGGTATTGCAGACGCTGGGCCGCTGGGTCTTGGCGTTGAGCAGGATGTCCACCGCCATCTCCACCGGAGCACTTTGGTCCAGGTAAATGTGGACGTTGCCTTCTCCGGTTTCGATGACCGGCACGGCGGCATTGGCCACAACCGTCTGGATCAGGTCCCGTCCGCCCCGCGGAATGAGGACGTCGATCTTTCCGCGGGCCTTCATGAGCGCGTTGGCGCCGGCGCGGCCGTAAGCATCCACGCCCTGCACCGCGTCAGACGGGAGCCCCACGGCGTCGAGCGAATCCCGGATGATGTCCACGAGCACGGCATTGGTCTGGGCCGCGGCGCTGCCACCGCGCAGAATGACTGAGTTGCCGCTTTTCAGCGCGAGCCCGGCAATATCGACCGTGACGTTGGGCCGCGCTTCGTAAATCGCCGCCACCACTCCCAGCGGAACGTGCACCTGCCGCAGGCGAAGCCCGTTGGGCAGTGTTTGGCCGCGGGCAACGGATCCGACGGGATCGGGCAGGCCGGCCAGCTTTTCCAGCGCGTCGGCAAGTCCCTCGATCCGTTCCGGAGTCAGGGTGAGGCGGTCCAGCATTGCCGGCGAGGTTCCCTTGGCCCGGCCTGCGGCGACATCCCCGGCGTTGGCCGCGAGAATCAGGTCCCGCTTGGCGACGAGGTTCCCGGCAATCTCCCGCAGGCCCAGATCCTTCCATGCCCGGTTGGCGCGGGCCAGGCGGCGGGAGGCAATGCGGGCGCGGTCGGCAGCGGCATGGACTCCGGCGACGGCCTCATCTGCAGCGGTGTCCGCTCCGGCATCCTGTGTTTCGGGCGAGTTGGTCACTGATGTGTTCACGGCGCTCATGCTCCCAGTGTATTGAGGGTCTCAGGGCGCGCAACGGAGGAACCCGCTGCGGCCGGGGATTCGGGGACGGCCAGGTGCGTGCCGTCCTGCAGGACGACCAGGTCGTTGACGTGCACCACGGCCCGCTCGTAGGCGCGCCCCAATTCCTTGGAAAGTTCACGGGTGGACCGGCCGAGCATCTGCGGCAGTTCGTCGGACCCGTAGTTGGTCAGCCCATGGGCAATAACGGTGCCGTCCTGGCTGGCCACGGCAACCGGGTCTCCGGGCTCAAAGTGGCCGTCAACTGACACGATTCCCGCCGGCAGCAGGGAGCGGCGCCGGTCCGCGACCGCCCTGGCGGCGCCGTCGTCGACCACCAGGGTGCCCTGCAGGCGTGCCACATGGGCCAGCCACAGCAGGCGCATGGACTGGCGGCGGCCGCGTCCGGTGAACCACGTTCCCACGTCCTCCCCGGCCAGCGCGGCGGCAGCGTTGGCCGTGGACGTTACCAGTGCGGGGATGCCGGATTCAGCGGCGATCGTGGCGGCCTCCACCTTGGTGGCCATGCCGCCCGTCCCCACACCTGCGCGGCCAACCTTGCCGATGCGCACGTCTTCGAGGTCTTTTTTCCCGGCCACTTCTGGGATACGCACCGCGCCTTCGGAGGGCGGGCCGTCGTACAGGGCGTCGACGTCGGAAAGCAGGATCAGTGCATCGGCTTTGACCAGATGCGCCACCAGTGCTGCGAGGCGGTCATTGTCGCCGAAGCGGATTTCGTGGCTGGCCACTGTGTCGTTTTCGTTGACGATGGGCACCACGCCGTAATTGAGGAGCCGCTCCATGGCACGGTGGGCGTTGGCATGGTGGGTTCGGCGC
The DNA here is from genome assembly GCF_009192735.1 of Arthrobacter gandavensis. Lineage (GTDB taxonomy): Bacteria > Actinomycetota > Actinomycetes > Actinomycetales > Micrococcaceae > Arthrobacter_B > Arthrobacter_B citreus. Next base: position 154,714 of record NZ_VTFU01000001.1, on the reverse strand, counting down.
ATCAGGTCTTCGATGGTCAGCAGCACCTGGCTGACGGTCACGCCGTGTTTGCCGAACGCTTCCGTGTACCGGGCCATCAGAAGCCCCTGTCCCACGGAAGCTGCCGCCTGCTGCGAGGAAAGCTGAGTGGGGCGCTTGGTCAGCCCCAGGGGTGCCAGTCCGGCGGAAATCGCGCCGGAGGACACCAGGATGATTTCGGTTCCCTGCGCGCGGCGGGCGGCGAGGACATCCGCGAGCCCGCTGAGGGCTTCGTCAGAGATGCCGCCGGCAACGGAGGTCAGCGAGGACGAGCCTACTTTGACGACAATCCGGTGGGCGCGGGCAAGGCCGGAACGCGAGCGGAGCGCCCGCCGCGGTGCAGGGACAGGGTGGTGGGATGATGTGTTCTCAGTCATGTCCCCACCACCCTATGCGTATCCCCGCACCCGGGCGGGGTGTGTTAAGCCGTTATTCGCTGTCTTTCGACTCCGCGGGCTTGTTGTGCTTGTAGTTCACCGATTCGGTCCAGATGCCTGCACGGCGCTCGGTTTCCAGTTCCTCACGGGCTGCGGCGCGGGCGTCGCGGCGCTTCTGGTGGTCTTCGCGCTTTTCCTCACGCGTGGGCCGGGAGAACTCCTCGATGCGGATATCTGAACCGCGCGGCGATGCTGCCAGAAGCTCGGCGCCGCCGATCATGGTCGGCTCCCAGTCGAAGACGACGCCGTCGCCCTCACCGATCACCACTGCGTCACCGGGCTTGGCTCCGGCCTTGAACAGCTTGTCCTCAACGCCGAGCTTGGCCAGGCGGTCGGCAAGGTAGCCCACGGCTTCATCGTTGGTGAAGTCGGTCTGCTGGACCCAGCGCACCGGCTTGTCGCCAAGGACGCGGAACAGCGGCTCGAGGTTCCGCTCTTCCTTGCGGATGGTGAAACCACCCTTGCCGTCCACGTTGCGCACGCGCAGCGTGGGGGTCTTGACCCGCGGCGGGGCGGCCTGCACGGCGGAGCGCGCGTCACGGACAATCTCGGCCATGGCATACCCGAGAGCCTTCAGGCCCTCGTGGCTGGATGCGGACACCTCGAACACGCGGTAGCCGCGCTTCTCCAGCTCAGGCCGGACAAATTCGGCCATGTCGCGGCCGTCGGGGACGTCAACCTTGTTCAGGGCGACCAGGCGCGGGCGCTCATTCAACGGCACAACGTCACCGTCGGTGCCGGCGAAGCTCATGTCGACGGCGTACTTCTCGAGTTCCTTCTCGATGACGTCCAGATCACCCAGCGGGTCACGGTCGGTTTCGAGGGCGGCGCAGTCGAGCACGTGGACCAGGGCGGCGCACCGCTCCACATGGCGCAGGAAGTTATGGCCGAGTCCCTTGCCCTCGGAAGCACCTTCAATAAGTCCGGGAACGTCGGCCACAGTGAAGCGGACATCACCGGCCTGCACGACGCCGAGGTTCGGTACGAGGGTGGTGAAGGGGTAGTCGGCGATCTTGGGCCGCGCCGCGGACATGGCAGCGATCAGCGAGGACTTGCCGGCGGAGGGGAAACCCACCAGGGCAATGTCGGCAATGGACTTGAGTTCCAGGACAATGTCCCGCTCGTCCCCGGGGATGCCCAGCAGGGCAAAGCCGGGCGCCTTGCGCTTCTGTGAAGACAGCGAGGAGTTGCCGAGGCCGCCCTGACCGCCCGCGGCTGCAATGTATTCGGTTCCCTCGCCCACGAGGTCGGCCAGGACTTCGCCGTCCTTGCTCTTGACCACGGTGCCGTCCGGCACGGGAAGGATCAGCGTTTCGCCGGTCTTGCCGTTGCGCCAGTCGCCCATGCCGTTGCCGCCGTTGGTGGCGTGGCGGTGCGGAAGGTGGTGGTAGTCCAGCAGGGTGGTGGCGCTGGAGTCCACGCGCAGGATGACGTCACCGCCGTCGCCGCCGTTGCCGCCGTCGGGCCCACCCAGGGGCTTGAATTTTTCACGCTTAACGGACACGCAACCATGGCCGCCTGTACCGCCCGAAACATGCAGTACTACACGGTCTACAAAGCTGGCCATGGTTCTCCTTCAAGGAATTTTTGGATCATGCCAATTCTACTCGGCTTAAAAGATGACGGGGCGGGCCATCAGGCCCGCCCCGTCGGAAAAGCTTATTGCCGGTGATTACTCGGCGGCTGCAGCAGCCACGATGTTCACGACGCGGCGGCCGCGACGGCTGCCGAATTCAACTGCACCAGCTTCGAGGGCGAACAGTGTGTCGTCGCCTCCGCGGCCAACGCCCTCGCCCGGGTGGAAGTGGGTGCCACGCTGGCGGACGATGATTTCGCCTGCCTTGACAACCTGGCCACCGAAACGCTTTACGCCAAGGTACTGGGCGTTGGAGTCGCGACCGTTGCGAGTGGAACTCGCACCTTTCTTATGTGCCATTTTCTACTGCCTGCCTTTGCTTTACTGATTATGAAACTCAGGGGCGGGATGCTTCCCGCGTTCCCGGCTCCTTATGGAGCCGGCACGAGAATCAGGAGTTGATGGACGTAACCTTGACCTTGGTCAGCGAGGAGCGGTAGCCCTGACGCTTCTTGTAGCCGGTCTTGTTCTTGAACTTCTGGATGACAATCTTCGGACCCCGAAAATTCTCAACGATCTCTGCCGTCACGGTGACCTTAGCCAGGTCCTGTGCGGAAGAGGTGACCTGGTCGCCATCAACCAATAGCAGGGCGGGCAGCTCAAAGGTGCTGCCGGCTCCACCGGGGACGCGGTCCAGGGTTACGAGGTCTCCGACGGAAACCTTTTCTTGGCGGCCGCCAGCGCGGACAATCGCGTACACCACTTGGGAACTCACTTCTCTCGACGTTTAATACTTGGATGCGCATTTAGCTGAGCCGAATATGCCCGCCTTGCGCCATGCAGTCACGCCCTGTATCCGATAAACGGTTGGAAGGCGTTCGCACCGAAGTTCAAGGTTACGCTACGCAACCGATAACCCGCAAATGCTGGCACTCCGCGCGCACCGCCCTCATCGGACGTCACTGCTCTCGCTCTACTTTATAGCATTTCCGGAGGACCTGCCGCCTCCGGACGGAAGAGGAGGCGGCCAACCCCGGTTTTGGGGTTGACCGCCTCCTCTTCAGCGCTTGTGCAGACGGCGCCGCGGCTGTTCCTGGAGTGCTCCGGGGCCGGCTACAGCTCCGAAGCCGGCACACCGACACCGAGGATGACGGGGGCGCCGTCGGCGGGCTCCCGGCGCTTCTCCTGCTTCTGCGCAGCCACAGCCGGTGCAGCAGCATGGCGGACGGCTACAGGTGCCGCAGCACGCTCAGCACCGCCGGTCTGGATCGCGTCAGCTCCCGCGGCACCCTGCGGACTTCCCGCGGCACGGCGGCGGCGCGGAGCCCGGACAGGCGCTGCGGCCGAAGCGGCAGGCTGCGAAGGCGCGGAGTGCTCAGCTGCAGGCTGGGCAGGCGCTGACTGGACAGCGGCAGGCTGGGCAACCGCGGGGGTTTCCTGTGCCGGTGCCGGTTCGGCCTGCAAGGGACTCTGCACGGGAGTCTGCACGTTCCGGGCGGGTGCGCTGCTGCGCCGCGACCGCCGGGGAGCCCGGGCTGACTGCCGCCGCGGGGCCGCCTCAGTGTTGTCCGGCTCCTGCCGTCCTTCGGTTGACCGTCCCTGGGCTGACCGTCCTTCGGCTGACCGCCCTTCGGTTGACCGCCCCTCCGGCGAGGCTGCGGCTGCAACCTCGTTGAAGGCCTCGGTCAGGCTCTCCAAGGTGAAGCGTGACTCCTCCTGGACCGGCTGGCGGCGGTCGCGGCGGGGCACCACAACCGTCTCCCCCTGAATCTGCAGGACGGTGCCTGCGTCGGTGTCAGATTCCGCGGGCGGCACATCCGTGGAAACCTTCGGTGCTTGCGCGGGCTTGCCGTCAGCGGCGCCGTTCCCTGGTTCCGCACTCTCGTGCGTCTCCACGGCATCGTGCGCCGAAGCCGCCGCGGCGGCTGTTGCGGCCGCGATGGTGGCCAGTGCCGCACGGGCTGCCTCGGCCTTGGCCTTGGCCTGGCGCTCCGCCTCGCCGTTGCCCGCCTCTTCCGTCTTTACGGTCTCATCGGCAGCGGCGGCCGCGGCCGCCGCCTGCTGCGGTGTGCCCTGGCCCCGGCTGCGGTTCCGTTTGCGGTCACCGCGTGACTGCTTTTCCTGCCGCAGGTGCTGCTGGTGGTTGTCCTCGGATACGGCATGCGCAGCCGCACCGTTTCCGGCGCTGTTGTGACTGGTGCTGCGGCGGTGCTCCACCGGGACCTCATGGGTGATGACGCCGCGGCCGGCACAGGCCTCGCACTCCTCACCGAAGACCTCGAGCAGGCCGGTCCCCATGCGCTTACGAGTCATCTGGACCAGGCCCAGCGATGTCACTTCCGCAACCTGGTGCTTGGTCCGGTCACGGCCCAGGCACTCGACGAGGCGGCGCAGCACCAGGTCCCGGTTGGCCTCCAGGACCATGTCGATGAAGTCGATGACAATGATGCCGCCAATATCGCGCAGCCGCAGCTGGCGGACCACTTCCTCAGCCGCTTCGAGGTTGTTCTTGGTGACGGTCTCTTCGAGGTTTCCACCGCTGCCGGTGAACTTGCCTGTGTTGACGTCAACCACGGTCATGGCTTCGGTCCGGTCGATCACCAGCGAGCCACCCGAGGGCAGGAAGACCTTGCGGTCCAGCGCCTTGGCGATCTGCTCATCAATGCGGCTGGCCGCGAAGATGTCCTCGTCCTTGGTCCACTTCTCCAGCCGGCCCACCAGGTCCGGCGCAACGTAGGTGACGTAGGCCTCGATGGTGTCCCATGCTTCATCGCCGGAGACGATCAGCTTCGAGAAGTCCTCGTTGAAGACGTCGCGGACCACCTTGATGGTCAGGTCCGGTTCGCCGTACAGCAGCTCGGGGGCCAGGGTCTTGGTGGACTTGGCTTTGGCTTCGATGCTTTCCCACTGGGCGCGGAGGCGGTTGATGTCGTTCATCAGCTCCTCTTCGGACGCACCCTCGGCAGCCGTGCGCACAATGACGCCGGCGTCCTGCGGAAGGTGGTCCTTGAGGATCTTCTTGAGCCGGTTGCGCTCGACGTCGGGCAGCTTGCGGGAAATTCCCGTCATGGATCCGCCCGGCACGTACACCAGGTAGCGGCCCGGCAGCGAGATCTGGCTTGTGAGGCGTGCGCCCTTGTGGCCCACGGGATCCTTGGTGACCTGCACCAGGACCGAGTCGCCGGACTTCAGCGCCAGTTCAATGCGGCGCGGCTGGCCGTCGAGGCCGGCGGCGTCCCAATTGACTTCACCGGCGTAGAGAACCGCGTTGCGGCCCCGTCCGATGTCAACGAAGGCAGCTTCCATGCTCGGCAGCACGTTCTGGACCTTGCCGACATAGACATTGCCGATCAGTGAATCCTGCTGGGTGTTGGAGACGAAGTGCTCGGCGAGGACACCGTCCTCGAGCACGCCGATCTGGATCCGTTCGTCGCGCTGGCGGACAATCATCTGCCGGTCAACGGACTCGCGGCGGGCAAGGAATTCCGCCTCGGTGATGACGTGGCGCCGGCGTCCGGACTCGCGGGACTCCCGGCGGCGCTGCTTCTTGGCTTCAAGGCGCGTGGAGCCCTTGACGCTGGTGACGCGGTCCGAGACGGGTGCATCAGCATGGGCGCGCGGGGCGCGTACCCGCGTCACGGTGTTGGGCGGATCGTCGTCGGCTCCGCCGGTCAGCTCCAGGTCGGCGTCACCGCGGCGGCGGCGGCGACGACGGCGGGAGGTCACGCCTTCGGCGGTGTCCGGTCCGGCCGCGCCGTCCGCGGGGGAAGCGTCCTGCTCGGAGTCGGCGGCGTCGGAGCCGGAGCCTTCACTGCGTGCCGGGGAAGCATTGCGGGTACGGTTGCGCCCCCGGCGGCTGCGGCGGCGGCTGCGGTTTCCGTCGGCGGAATCGTCATCTTCGTCGGCGTCTTCAGCTCCATCGTGCACGGGGACGGCGCGAACCGCTGTCAGGTCCGGTGCGTGGAAGAGCGGCAGTGCCGGCACCGCGAAGGGGTTCAGGCTGGAGGCGTTATCCGCTTCCGCAGTTTCTTCCTTCGCTGCTTCTTCCGCTGCTTCTTCCTTCACGGGTTCTTCCTGCGCAGCTTCGGTTTTCGCCGGCAGCGCTTCTGCTGCGGCGGCGGAACCGGGAGCCGCTGCCGTGTCATCTGCTGCGGCTGCTGCTGCCGCTTCTTCGCCGGCATTTTCAGCGGCTTCAGCCGAAGCCTTCTCGGCGGCCTTCTCAGCGGCCTTGGCGGGGCGGCGGCGGGTGCGTGTCTTGGGCGCGGCCTTGGCCTCGGGTGCCGGAGCATCCGCGGTTTCGTCCTTGGAAGTTTCCACAGCAGCGGATTCAGGTGCGGCGGTTTCCGGTGCCGTTTCGGCGGCAGCCGCAGTTGCCTCCGGCGTCTCCGCTGCCTTCTTGGCAGGAGCACGACGACGGCGCACCGCCTTCACCGGCGCATCCGTCTCGGGAGCGGCTTCAGCGGACGGTGCGTCGGAGGTGGGGGCAGCGTCGGAGCTGGGGGCAGCATCGGCGGAGGAAGCTTCGTCGGGGGAAGCATCGGCTGCGGCCTTGCCCGCCGGAACCGTTTTACGCCGTGGTGCCCGCACGCGCTTCGGCTTTTCGGCCGGTGCCCCCTCAGCGGGAGCTTCAGCCGCGGCTGCGGCAGGTGCTTCAACAGCGGCTGCCGTGGTTTCAGCAGCATCGGAAGATGCCTCCGGTGCAGAAGCAGCCACCGACTTGCGGCGGCTGCGGGTGGCCCTTTTGACGGGCTCTTTGACCGGTGCGGACTCGGTCGGCGCGGAATCAACCGGTGCGGTGTCCGCGGTCTTTTCCCCGGCAGGTAGACCGCCGTTGGCTGCCAGGTCTTTATTCAGTGCTTCACTCATAAAAGGCTACGCTCCGTGCCCCTGCGGCACTGGCCACATTCCAATGCCCAGCGGGCAATGTGTCGGCCGTACGGGGGCATCAGTTGCCTGCCGCCAGCCGGAAGTCGTCTGGATGTCATCCGAGGTCGTGCCAGCTGTAGGGCGCGGTATCACTCGAAGACCAGCGGCGCTTTTCCTGCTACCTGCCGGCACGTTTCACGACGTTGCCGTTACGGGTAGGTCTGATCGGCGGATTCCCTGGTTCCCATCCGGGTTGATGGGCAAACTGCATGGGAAGCGTCACCGACAGAACCGGAAGCCTGTCGCTGGACCGTCGGCGGAATGTGGTTCCGTCGTCAGCCACAGTCATTATCTCATACGCCCGTCTTTTTGGCCCGCAGCAGCGCATAGACTCGACACGTTACAGACATACCTTCCAAAGGAGATTCCCGTGCCGTCGAGCGCCGCCAGCCAGCAAGCCCTCCGCCGGACCGACCAACCGCATGGCCCGGAACGCGGCTTCGCCTGGATCCTGCTCATCACCGGCGTCGTCGGCTGGCTTGCATCGGCAGTCCTCGTTCTGGAACGGCTGCGGGTCTATGCCGATGCCAACTACATCACCAGCTGCGACATCAATCCATGGGTCTCCTGCGGCACGGTCTTCCAAACCTGGCAGGCCTCGATCTTCGGTTTCCCGAACCCGCTGATCGGAATTGTGGCGTTCGCCGTCATCATCACCACCGCCGTCGCTCTGCTGGCCGGCGCCTCTTTCAAGCGCTGGTACTGGATGGGGCTGCAGGCCGGCGTCACCCTGGGCATGGTCTTCGTTGTCTGGCTGTGGAGCCAGGCGCTCTTCGACATCTACGTCCTGTGCATCTACTGCATTGTGGTGTGGACCGCCATGATCCCGATGTTCGTCTTCACGACCATCCGCAACATGGCCCGCGGTGTCCTGCCGGCCCCGGCCGGCCTGGTGAAGTTCGCCTCCGAGTGGGCATGGGTCATCGTCGCCCTGCTGTGGGTGGCCACCGCAGCCTCCATCTTCTTCAGGTTCATCAACGTCTTCCTGGGCTAGAAGCCCAGGAAGGCGGCCCCCGGAACGTTAGCCTTCGGGGAGAACCCAGGCGAGAAGAACCGGAACATCCTGTCCGTTCCACTGCGCCGTCAGGGCAGGATCCTCGGTGGCCTCTCCCCCGAGATCCAGGATCCGCACCACTGAAAGCTCCCAGTCCCCGGTGCTGATCCGCTCCACCGTCAGGTCGGCCGGCCCCGGCTGGGGGCCATCCACGAGTTCCCCGCCGTCGGGCATACCGCTGGCCCGGACCACCAGGTTGGGCGGAATCTCCTCCCGAACGCCGTCGTTCTCGTAATACTGGTCCGCCTGCCCCTGCCCGGACAGGATGGAAGCCGCGAGCGCCTGGGCATACACCGGGTCACCGCAGGCGTCATACACCCATCGGCGTCCCAGCACTGAGTGCTCCATGGTCCTGATGAAGAATTCCTCCCCGCCTTCCAGCGGTGCGGCCCGGTAGCTCAACGGCACCTGGAGCACGTTGGCGCCGGCAGCGACGAGATGGGTTTCAAGGCCGACGGCTCCTTCCGGATCATCGAACCGGAAGGAGCCCACGCGCTCAATGGCCAGCTCGGCAGTGCCTGGAAACCAGGACGTGGTGGGCAGCCAGGCGGAGATGAGTTCCATTTTGCCGGGGTGCAGATCTGCTTGGTAAATGTGTGCCATGCGCCCCAGCCTAAGCGCAGCGGGACCGGGCGTCAGGAATTTCCCGGCCTCATGTCCTGTTGCCGCCTTCACCGGGCTGCGTGCACCGCGGCCGGTCCCCCGAACCAACGTCTCCAGGAGAACCATGCTTCGAACTCCCCCAGTCCACCAGCGCGGAGCTTCCGCACGCACCGCCCTTGTTGCCGGCGCCACCGGGATTGCCGGCGCCGCTCTTGTGGACCTCCTGCTCCGGGAAGGATGGAACGTCCTCGCCCTGTCCCGCAGGGGACTGCCCTCCACAGAAGCGGCCCAAGGCGCCGGAGCCGAAGGCCCCGCAGCCGCGGGATCCGAAGACGGCCCCGGGCTGGTCTCCGTCGCTGCCGACCTGACGTCGCCGGAGAGCACCGCGGCTGCGCTGGAAGACCTGCACCCGACGCACGTCTTCTTCACCTCCTGGTCCCGCCAGGAGACCGAGGCGGAGAACATCGCCGTCAACTCGACCATGGTGGCCAACCTGCTGAACGCACTGCAACACGCTCCCCTGGAGCATGTGGCCCTGATGACCGGCCTCAAGCACTACATGGGCCCCTTTGAGGCGTATGGCGAAGGGGACATGCCGGACACCCCGTTCTCCGAGGAGGAGCCCAGGCTGCCGGTGGACAACTTCTACTATGCCCAGGAAGACGAGCTGATGGCCGCGGCCGCCCGCCAGGGCTTCGCCTGGTCCGTGCACCGGGCCCACACGGTGATCGGATTCGCCGTCGGCAATGCCATGAACATGGGCCAGACACTGGCCGCGCAGGCCACCCTGTGCCGGGAACTTGGCCTTCCCTTCACCTTCCCGGGATCCGAGACACAGTGGAATTCCGTCACCGATATGACCGATGCCGGCCTGCTTGCCGAACACATGCTCTGGGCGGCAACGGACCAGCACACGGCCAACGAGGCGTTTAACGTGGTCAACGGCGACGTGTTCCGCTGGCGCACCCTCTGGCCGAGGCTGGCTAAGTGGTTCGACGTCGAACCCGCAGGCTTTGACACCGCACCCCGGCCGCTCCAGGAGCAGATGGCCGGAATGGACGCGGCATGGGAGAAGCTGGCTGCCGATCACGGCCTGGCGGAGCGGGATCTCGGCCGGCTGGCCTCGTGGTGGCACACCGATGCGGATCTTGGCAGGAAAATGGAGGTGGTCACCGACATGAGCAAGAGCCGGCTGGCCGGGTTCACCGGATACCGCCGCACCGAAGATGCCTTCACCGGGCTCTTTGCGCGGCTGCGCGCCGAGCGCTTGATTCCGTAAGCATCTCAAAGGAGGGGGGCCGGACCGGTGGAGTTGATGTGTTCATGCACACCATTGCCCCAAACCGGCCCCCCGCGTGGAGTACCATCGGAGCATAATCCAGGCTTGGCGCGCCGCTTCGGCGTGCCCGGCTCCGAAACGCTGGAGCAACAGGAGGTGAACCGCACGCATGGACGACGGACATAGTCGATATACCGCCCCGCGTGAGCATCGCCTTCGACCCCAGGTTCCCTAAGCTACTTCCGGGCCTGCCTCTGAGGGCATGAGCTTGTGCGGCAGCGGTATTTCCGCATCCCCGCTCATTTTCCGCACACACCACGGCTGCCCATCCGCTGGTCCTTTTGTGTGCGCCCACCGGAGGAACCCGGATCATGATCAAGTCCCCCACCCTGACGTTCGATGCCCGAGCCGAGCTGCTGGCCGATGCGCTGGACAGCAACAGCATGCCCGGGGTTGCCCGTGCCCTCAAGCCGCTGACCGTCGCCGAAACCATGGAACAGCTCGAACGGCTGAACACCATCGACCGTGCCCTGGCTTTCCGCACCCTGCCCAAGGACCGGGCCCTTGAAGTCTTCGAGCGGCTCGACGCCCTGCTCCAGGCGGATCTGGTGGCCGGACTTCAGGACGCGCAGGTGGCAGAGGTCTTTGCCGGGCTGAGCCCGGATGACCGGGTGGCACTGCTCGATGAGCTGCCGGCCTCAGTGGCCAACCGCCTGCTCCTCGGGCTCGATGCCAAGGACCGTGCGCTGACCAACACAGTGCTCGGCTATCCGCAGGGCGCCGTCGGCCGCTACATGAGCCCCGAGTTCGTCACGGCGCATCCCTGGTTCACCGCCGCCCAGACCCTGGCGCGGGTACGGGCCAGGCTGGACGACGCCGAGAGTGTCTACACCATTCCCGTCGTGGACGGGAGCCATCACCTGGTGGGCGTGGTGTCGCTGCGGGACGTGCTGCGCGCGGCGGATTCGGATCCCGTTTCATCGCTGATGAAGGATCCGCTCTCCGCTCCGGCCACTATGGATGCGGAGGAAGCGGCCCGGTACTGCGCCGACACCAAGGTCCTGGTGCTGCCGATCGTCGACGCCGAAAGCAGGCTGGTCGGGATCCTGACCGTGGACGATGCCCTGGGAATCTTGGAGGACGCGGAAAGCGAGGACGCGGCGCGGTCGGGAGGCGCCGAACCGCTGCGCCGCCCCTATCTGGCCACCCCGGTGCGCACCATCGTGCGCGCCCGCGTCGTGTGGCTGCTGGTGCTGGCTGTGGGCGCAACGCTGACGGTCAAGGTCATGGGCGCCTTCGAGGCGACACTGGCCGAGCAGGTGGTGCTGTCCCTCTTTATTCCACTGCTCATCGGCACCGGCGGCAACACCGGCAACCAGGCCGCAACCACGATTACGCGCGCGCTGGCCCTGGGCGATGTGCGGCCGCGGGACGTCCTGAAGGTCTTCGCCCGGGAGGCACGGGTGGGCGCCTGGCTGGGCGTGCTGCTCGGCAGTCTGGGATTCGCCGTCGCATCCTTGATCTTCACCGTGCCGCTGGGATTGGTGATCGGCCTGACCCTGCTGGGGGTCTGCACCATGGCCGCCAGCGTCGGCGCCCTCATGCCGCTGCTGGGCAAGGCCCTCAAAGCGGATCCGGCGGTCTTTTCCAACCCCTTCATTTCCACGTTTGTCGATGCCACCGGGCTGATCATCTACTTCCTGATCGCCTCGGCGGTCCTGGGGCTGTAACAAAAGCAGCGGGGGCCCAGGCACGGTTCAACACCGTGCCTGGGCCCCCGCTGGTTTTGCGGGGTTCAGGCGCTATTTACCGAACCAGATGCCGATTTCACGGGCGGCGGATTCCGGGGAATCCGAACCGTGCACCAGGTTCTGCTGCACGGCGGTGCCCCAGTCACGGCCGAAGTCTCCGCGGATGGTGCCCGGGGCGGCCTTGGTGGGATCCGTGGTTCCGGCCAGGGAGCGGAAGCCCTCGATGACGCGTTCGCCTTCGAAGATGGCGGCGACGATCGGGCCGCTCAGCATGAACTCCACCAGCGGCTCGTAGAACGGCTTGCCTTCGTGCTCGGCGTAGTGCTCCTCAAGCACCTCGCGGCTGGCGTCCACCTTCTTCAGCTCGGCCAGCTTGTAGCCCTTGGCTTCCACACGCGCCAGGATGGCGCCGGAGAGGTTGCGCTCCACGCCGTCGGGTTTGATCAGTACTAGTGTGCGCTCGGTGCTCACGGTAAATCTCCTTGCCAAGTAGCGGTTTCTGGTCCAAGCCTAGTCTGTGGCGGCTTCGCCGGCAGCGCCGGAGGCCCCTGATCCCTCGGATTCCTCCGGATGGGCCTTTTCCCATTCCGCCTGTTCGCGGTCCCGCTGCCGGTTCTCCCGGTCCAGGCGCATGCCTGTTTTCAGCGCGTACCACCAGGTGGCGGCAAAGATGGCCCCCACCAGGAACATCTCCGGCTGCACGAAGCCGGTGGCGATGATGACCAGCTGAAGGATCCAGCCGATGATCGGGCCGACCGGCTTGGACAGGAAGGCGCAGGTGCCGATCAGTGCAGCGAACAGCACCAGCCCGACGCCAAAGATGAGGACCGGGGACAGCTCATCGCGCTGCAGGCCAAAGACGGCGAGCGTTGCGAAGAGCACCAGGAACGCTTCCAGCGTCAGGACGACGGAAGCGAACATGACGCGGATGGAGCGCCGCTTCTTGGGCATGCCCGGGCGCCACTCGCGCTGGGCTTTGGTCAGCTTTGCCATGTCCCTTACTTTCCGAGGAGGGTGCGCGCTTCGGCCACCACGGTGATGGAACCGATGATCAGGACACCGCCGGCCAGGTCATTATTCTCCTCGGCCTTGGCCACCGCCCATTCAAGGGCGTTGTCCAGGCCCGGCTCAACCTGCAGGTCCTCGTCGGCAAACCCGGCGTCAACGGCGTCCTGGACCAGATCCTCGGCGGAGAGCGCCCGCGGCGAACTGGACTGAGTGAGGCACACGCCGGTGATCTGGTCACCGAGTGTTTCGCGCAGCTCGGTCAGGATGCCGACGGCGTCCTTCTCGGCCAGGATGCCGACCACCAGGACCAGCGAGGTAAAGCTGAACGCTTCCTGCACGGCCTCCGCCGCAGCCTTGGCTCCGGCGGGGTTGTGGGCGGCATCCACCACGATGGTGGGTGCGGTGCGCACCACCTCCAGGCGGCCCGGGGAACTCACGGTGGAGAATCCGGTGCGCAGCAGTTCCACGTCCAGTTCCTTCGTGCCGCCGCCAATGAAGGCCTCCAGCGCGGCAACGGCGACGGCGGCATTCTCCGCCTGGTGCTTGCCGTGCAGCGGAAGCAGCAGGTCCTCGTAGCGGCCGGCCAGCCCTGCAATGGTGAGCATTTGACCGCCCACTGCCATCACCCGGGATTCGACGCCGAACTCCACGCCCTCAAAACGGTAGGGGATGCCCACCTCGCGGGCCTTCTCCAGCAGTACCTGCGCCGCTTCCATGGGCTGTGCCGCGCTGATCAGGAAGCCGTGCTCCTTGATGATCCCGGCCTTTTCCACCGCGATGTCGGCAACGTTGACACCGAGCAGCTCCGTGTGGTCCAGCGAAATGGGCGTGACCACGGAAACCGTGCCGTCGCCCACGTTCGTCGCATCGGTGATGCCGCCAAGCCCCACTTCAATGACGGCCACATCCACGGGTTCGTCGGCGAAGACCGCGAACGCGAGGATGGTTACCGCCTCGAAGTAGGTCAGGCGCGGTTCACCGGCGGCGGTGAGTTCGCCGTCGACGATGTCCAGGTACGGGCGGATTTCGTCCCAGATCCGGACAAACGTCTCATCGGAGACAGGTTCACCATCAATGCTGATCCGTTCGGTCACCTTACTCAGGTGCGGGCTCGTGTACCGGCCGGTGCGCAGCCCATAGGCCCGCAGACCGGCTTCGATCATGCGTGCCGTGGAGGTCTTGCCGTTGGTTCCGGTGATGTGGATGATCGGGAACGCCTTGTTCGGCTCCCCCAGCACCTCCATTGCCCGGAACAGCGGTGCCATCCGCGGCTCCATCTTGTTTTCCGGTGCGCGGCTCAGCAGCTCGGCATAAACGCTTTCCACGGAAAACCCGTCGATTGCGCCGGACGGTCCGTCAGACATGCTCATTAGATCTTCTCCACGGTGACGGTGAATTCTTCGGCGCCGGCAGACTCGACGGCGTTGACCACCAGCTGGTCGGTCAGGGTCTCGGACTTGATCAGGTCCGCGTTGGCCTCCAGGGCGGCAGCGGATTCCTGCGTCGTCTTGACCACGGTGCGGATGTGGTCGCTGATGTGCAGGTCGGCGTCGCGGCGGGCCTGCTGGATGGCACGGATGCCGTCCCGGGCGGTGCCCTCGGCGGCCAGCTCGGGAGTGACTTCGGTGTTCAGCACCAGGAAGCCGCCGCCGGGCAGCACTGAGACAGCCTTGGAGGACTCGCCGTCGGCGGTTTCCACCACCGTCTCCAGTGTGTACTCCTGCGGCTGCAGCTCCAGGCCGCCGGCGGTGACCGCACCGGCGTCGTCCACCGACCAGTCGCCGGACTTGGAGGCCTTGATGGCCGTCTGGACGTTCTTGCCCAGGCGCGGACCCGCGGCGCGGGCGTTGACCACGAGCTTTTGCGTGATGCCGAACTCGGCCGGATCAGCGGCAGCGGCTTCCATCAGCCGGACGGACTTCAGGTTCAGTTCATCGGCGATGATGGCCGCGAACTGGCCCTGCAGCGACTCGGCATCGGGAGCAACCACGGTCATTTCCGACAGCGGCAGCCGCACCCGGAGGTTGGCGGCCTTGCGCAGTGATGAGCCCACCGAGGCGATCCGGCGGGTCCGGTCCATGCGGTCCACCAGCGCCGGATCCTGCGGGAACAGGGCGGCGTCGGGCCAGTCGGTCAGGTGCACTGAGCGCCCGCCGGTGAGTCCGCGCCAGATCTCCTCGGAGACCAGCGGCAGCAGCGGCGCAGCTACCCGGCACACCGTTTCCAGGCAGGTGTAGAGCACGTCGAAGGCCTGGGTGTCCTCGTCGAAGAACCGGTTGCGGCTGCGGCGGATGTACCAGTTGGTCAGCGTGTCCATGTACTGGCGGAGCGTTTCGCAGGCCTCGGACACGTCATAGGTGTCCAGCTGCGAGGTCATGGTCCGGACCAGGTCACCGGTGGCGGCCAGCATGTAGTTGTCCAGCGGTTCGGTGGACTCGTAGCGTGCCTTGGCCTCGTAGCCGTTGCCGTTGTTGGCGGCGTTGGTGTACAGCGTGAAGAAGTGCCACACGTTCCACAGCGGCAGGATGACCTGGCGGACGCCCTCGCGGATGCCCTGCTCGGTGACGATCAGGTTGCCGCCGCGCAGGATCGGAGAGGCCATCAGGAACCAGCGCATGGCGTCGGAGCCGTCACGGTCCAGGACCTCGGAGACGTCCGGGTAGTTGCGCAGGGACTTGGACATCTTCTGCCCGTCCGAGCCCAGCACAATGCCGTGGCTGATCACGTTGCGGAAGGCCGGGCGGTCAAACAGCGCGGTGGCCAGGACGTGCAGCGTGTAGAACCAGCCGCGGGTCTGGCCGATGTACTCCACGATGAAGTCGCCGGGGTTGTGGTGCTCAAACCAGTCGGCGTTTTCGTGCGGGTAATGCACCTGGGCGTACGGCATGGAGCCGGAGTCGAACCAGACGTCCAGGACGTCCTCGACACGGCGCATGGTGGACTGGCCCTCTTCGGGGGTGCGCGGGTCGTCCGGGTTTGGCCGGGTCAGCTCATCGATGAAGGGGCGGTGCAGATCCGGTTCGCCGGCCTTGTTCACCGGCAGCCGGCCAAAGTCGGCCTTGAGTTCCTCGAGGGAACCGTACACGTCGGTCCGCGGGTAATTGGGGTCGTCGGAGACCCACACCGGAATGGGGCTGCCCCAGTAGCGGTTGCGGCTGATGGACCAGTCGCGGGCGTTTTCCAGCCACTTGCCGAACTGGCCGTCCTTGACGTTTTCCGGGATCCAGTTGATCTGCTGGTTCAGCTCGACCATGCGGTCCTTGATCTTGGTGACCTCCACGAACCAGGAGGAGACAGCCTTGTAGATCAGCGGGTTCCGGCAGCGCCAGCAGTGCGGGTAGCTGTGTTCGTAGCTGGCCTGGCGCAGCAGGCGTCCGTCCGCGCGCAGCACCTTGGTGATGAGCTTGTTGGCGTCAAAGACCTGCAGGCCGGCAATGCCGGACAGCGGGCCCTCGGCGAACATGGGCAGGAATTTGCCGCCCTCGTCCACTGACAGGATGACCGGGATGCCGTTGGCTTCGCAGATCTTCTGGTCATCTTCACCGTAGGCCGGAGCCTGGTGGACGATGCCGGTGCCGTCGGTGGTGGTGACGTAATCGGCCGTGACAAAACGCCAGGCGTTCTGTGTGCCCCACTTCTCGGTGTCGGCGTAGTAGTTCCACAGCGGGGCGTAACGCAGCCCGGCCAGCTCGCTGCCCAGGTGCACGGCGGTGACGGCCGCGCGGGCGGCGTCGGCGTCGTCGTACCCCAGGTCCTTGGCGTAGGCACCCACGAGGTCTTCGGCCAGCAGGTAGCGGGCCTCCGGGTTGTCCTGCGGCGTGCCGTTGGGGCCGGCGGGCACGACGGCGTAGCGGACGGAGGGTCCGACGGCGAGGGCCATGTTGGTGGGCAGCGTCCACGGCGTGGTGGTCCAGGCGATGGCGAGGACGCCGTCGAGTTCCGCGGAAAGTGCAGTATCGCCGCCGGTGACCGGGAAGGTGACGGTGACGGTCTGGTCCTGGCGGTCCTTGTAGACGTCGTCGTCCATGCGCAGCTCATGGTTGGACAGCGGGGTCTCGTCCTTCCAGCAGTACGGGAGCACCCGGAAGCCGCTGTAGGTCAGGCCCTTTTCATGCAGGGTCTTGAAGGCCCAGATGACTGACTCCATGTACTCGACGTTGAGCGTCTTGTAGTCGTTTTCGAAGTCCACCCAGCGGGCCTGGCGGGTGACGTAGTCCTTCCACTCGCCGGCGTATTCCATCACCGAGGCACGGCAGGCGTCGTTGAACTTGTCGATGCCCATCTTTTCGATCTGGACCTTGTCGGACATGCCCAGCTGCTTCATGGCTTCGAGTTCGGCCGGCAGGCCGTGGGTGTCCCAGCCGAAACGGCGTTCCACGCGGCGGCCGCGCTGGGTCTGGTAGCGGGCCACCAGATCCTTGACGTAGCCGGTGAGCAGGTGACCGTAGTGCGGCAGGCCGTTGGCAAAGGGCGGGCCGTCGTAGAAGACAAACTCGTTGGAGCCGTCCTTGCCGGCGGGCCGGGCGTCAATGGAGGCCTGGAAGGTTCCGTCCTTGTCCCAGTACTTCAGAACCAGTTCTTCAAGTTCCGGAAACTTGGGGGAAGACGGGGCGGCGTTTTCCGCCGGAGCGGCGGCCGTGGTGGCCTTGGGATAGATAGAGGGCATATTCGTCATCCTGATAGCGGCAAGTAGTTCTGATGAAGTACAGGATGCGAGGGCGCAATCGCCCGCCGGCATAAAGCCTGCGGTGATCCGCGGTACCACCTCGCTTGCCGCCGTCGTCGTCGGTGCCGTGTCCTGCCAAGGATCTGCAGTGCACTGCGCCTCCGAGCCGGGCTGCCGCTCGTTGACTGCTGTGACGGGCTTACCCGTCCGGTTCTACTGGGCCCTGGGAAACATCAATGAAAAATCATCATTCCCGGGCCGTTCTTCCGGAAGCTCACCGGTGATGGCCGGGTCAAAGCTGCTTCCGCCAGTTTAGGCCACGGCTTCAGCGATGTCGAAGTTCTCCGGATGCCGGCCGCCTGCGCGGCCGGCGGTGGGTCGCCCCAGCGGCCGGCGGAGCTACCCTAGCGGCCGGCGGTGGGTCGCCCCAGCGGCCGGCGTAGCTACCCCAGCGGCCGGCGGATGACCTTGTGGGTTGCCGCCTGGGCCACGGGCCGCAGCACCACCCGGTCCAGATTCACATGGTGGGGAAGGTTGAGGGAGTACGCCATCACGTCGGCCACGTCTTCGGCGGTCAGCGGTTTCTCGACCCCGGCGTAAACCTTTTCGGCGGCCTCCTTGTCGCCGAGGCGGTTCAGGGAGAACTCCTCGGTTTTCACCATGCCCGGCAGGATCTCGATGACACGGACGTTGTTCTCGGCTTCCTCCAGACGCAGGGTGCCGGCGAGCGCCTGCTCGGCGGACTTGGCCGCACAGTAGCCGGCACCGCCTTCATAGGGGGCAAGTGCCGCTGTTGACGTCAGCATCAGGATGGATCCCCGGCCGGACTCGCGGAGGGCGGGCAGGAAGGCCTGGGTCACCCGCAGTGCGCCCAGGACGTTGACGTTGTACATGGCTTCCCAGTCGCTGATCTTGCCATCGCCCACCGGGTCCACGCCCCAGGCCCCACCGGCATTGTTGACCAGTGCGTCCACTCCCCCGGTTGCCAGCACTTCGGCGGCCATCCGCTCAACGGATTCGCCGTCGGTCACATCCGCGGTGACGGGCTGGGCGCCGGTTTCCTCAGCGAGCGCCTTCAGTTTCTCTTCGCGGCGCGCGACGGCGACGACGTCCCAGCCGGAGGCGCGCAAGGCACGCACGGCTGCAGCGCCGATTCCTGAACTTGCTCCTGTAACGACCGCGCGCTTGGGCCGGATAGACGGGCTGGATGTGGACTCTGATGCCAGGGGAGAAGTCATGCAGCCAACTGTAGTCATTGGGCATACCGGCGCCACAGCTTCCGGCGCTCTGTTACTTCGGTGCTGTGTTGCCGCGCGCCCTCCCGCACTCCTTCCCATTCTTCGTTACTGGTGTGACGCTTGTGGCACCACAGGCCTCAGCAGACATCAAAGGGTGGGAACCAGTGCGCAGCGGCGGGTGCAGCTGCCTCACGTGCAGCTGCCTCACGACGGCTGTGGCAGAGCCGATTCAGCTGGCGAGTGCACCCCGAACAAGCAGCACGAACCCAACGGGGTCATGCAGCACCATTTCCGCAGTGATGCGCAGGGTTCTCCAACCGGCCGCCGCCGCAGCATTCCACCGGTTCCTGTCATTCCGGTAGTGCTCTCTGCGGCTGTGAAACTCGTAGCCGTCGATTTCCACCAGCAGCCGCCCTTCAACGACCATGTCCACTCGGCCGACTGCCGGGATGTTGACTTCCGTCTCCACTGCGATTCCGGCTGTCTGGAGGTGGAAGCGTGCACAGACCTCCAACGGGGATGCCGTCCTGGGTCGGATGTCCCTGATGAGTTGCCTAATCCTCCAGTCCTTGGGACCGGAAAAGTGCTGCTCCAGCGTCCGAATACCTATGTAATGTCTGCTCACCGCACATTCCGCGAGAACCAGCGCTTCCAGAGGCGGCAGACACCGGAAAGCCGCAGCAATGATTTGTAGCGGTGTTGCGATCAGCCGTTTCGCTGTCCGTGGGCCTCGATGGACAACCGCACCCGGCAGGCTCATTGCCCGGTCTGCCGTCACATGCACCAGCGGGGGCTCCTGAAGCACCCACCAGCCCAGCACCCGCGCCGCACTGATACATGTGAGTGCCACTCCCCGCTCCGCCGCAAACAGCAGCTCGGCAGGAGCATCGTGCAGGGCATAGGTTCCCGGGCAGGGCCGCAGCACGGTTCCGCTCGTCACTGCCCGATTGATGTGCCCCCGGCTGAAGCCGTTGGCCGTTATGGAGCTGAACCGTGCGGCACCGTGGTGAAACCTCAGGAAGACCTCGATGCTCTGCATATCCCGAGGATCGTCCCGCTCACGAGCCCGGACTACGGCGGAGACGGTAATTGTGGATGCAGAGTCCAGCTGGGTGCCTGTGGCGGACATACAGCCCGCTGTTGCCGCCCGAACACAGCACGGGTTCCCAACCTTCGTGGCTGGTGTTACCCCTGTGACACCAGCAGCCCCAGCAGGCATCAAAGAGCGGGAACCAATGCGTCCGGGTTAGGAGCTGCTCTCCACCAGGTAGTCCCTCAGCACTACGGCCTCGTTCTGCGTTTCGCTGCGTGCCCCGTACAGCAGGACGGTGTCCGGACGTGAGCGGCACTCCAGGCTGAAGTCCGCCACCCCGGGATTCTCCGCCAACTCCTGCCGGTACCGCTCCTGGAATACGGCCCACCGCTCCGGCCGGTGCGCAAACCACTTCCGCAGCTCGGTGCTTGGCGCCAGGTCCTTGAGCCACTCGTCCAGGTCCGCCCTCTCCTTGGACACCCCGCGCGGCCACAGCCGGTCCACCAGGACCCGGTATCCGCCGTCGGGCTCGTCATAAATGCGCCGGGTGCGGATCCTTCCCTGGATCCTCCCCCGGCTCCGCCCCGGCTGTTCCTCATCTGTCGCCATATCCGGATGCTACGGCGGCCCGACGATGAAAGGACAGACACGTGCCGCAGGCCATACCTCCCGCGTGGAAGAATGGAACCATGGCTGAAAACTTTCCGGGCACAGACACGCCCGATAACGAACCCAAGACCGTATCCGTCCCCGACAAACCCGCCCTCGAGGGTCTCGAAGCAACCCTGAGCCGCCGCTGGCGCGAAGAGGGAACATACGCGTTCAACGAAGACACGGTCCGTGAGGACGTCTACTCGATCGACACTCCCCCGCCCACGGCCTCCGGCTCGCTGCACGTGGGGCACATGTTCTCCTACACGCAGACCGACGTCATGGCCCGCTACCAGCGCATGACCGGCAAGAACGTGTTCTACCCGATGGGCTGGGACGACAACGGCCTGCCCACCGAGCGCCGCGTCCAGAACTACTACGGAGTCCGCTGCGATCCGACCAAGCCGTACGATCCGGACTACCGCCCGCCGGCGACCGCGCCCAAGAACCAGCGCGACTTCGATGTCATTTCCCGCCGGAACTTCATCGAGCTGTGCGAAGAGCTGGCGGTGGAGGACGAGAAGGTCTTCGAGGACCTCTTCTCCACGCTCGGCCTGTCCGTGGACTGGACCCGCACCTACCGCACCATCGATGACAACTCGCGCGCCGTCAGCCAGCGCGCCTTCCTGGAGAACCTCAAGGCCGGTGACGCCTACATGTCGGAGGCTCCCACGCTGTGGGACGTCACCTTCCGCACCGCCGTGGCCCAGGCCGAAGTCGAAGACCGCGAGCAGGCCGGCGCCTACCACCGGATCAGCTTCCACGCCCCCGACGGCGAGAAGATCTTCATCGAAACCACCCGCCCCGAGCTCCTGCCGGCCTGCGTGGCGCTGGTGGCACACCCCGACGACGAGCGCTACCAACGCCTATTCGGCACCACGGTAAAGTCCCCGCTGTTCGACGTCGAGGTCGAGGTGCGTGCCCATCCGCTGGCCAAGCCGGACAAGGGCTCGGGCATCGCCATGATCTGCACGTTCGGCGATCAGACCGACGTCACCTGGTGGCGGGAACTGAACCTGCCCACGCGCGCCGTCGTCGGCCGTGACGGCCGCCTGCTGGCCGACACCCCGGACTGGATCACCACGGAAAAGGCGAAGGAAAACTACGCCGCCGTGGCCGCCAAGACCGTCTTCAGCGCCAAGGAAGCCGTCGTCGGGATGCTTCGCGAAAGCGGAGACCTGGAGGGCGAGCCAAAGAAGATCACCCACCCGGTGAACTTCTTCGAAAAGGGCGACAAGCCGCTTGAGGTTGTCACCAGCCGCCAGTGGTACATCCGCAACGGCGGGCGCGACGAGGACCGCCGCGGACGCCTGATCGCCCGCGGCCGGGAGATCGATTTCCACCCGTCGTTCATGCGTTCCCGCTATGAAAACTGGATCGAAGGGCTGAACGGAGACTGGCTCGTTTCGCGCCAGCGCTTCTTCGGTGTTCCCGTTCCGGTCTGGTACCCGCTGGATGCCTCCGGCAACCCGGACTACGACCACCCGGTGCTGCCGGCATCGGAATCCCTGCCCGTGGACCCCGCCGCCGAACCGGCTCCGGGGTACGAAGAGTCCCAGCGCAATCAGCCCGGCGGGTTTGTGGGCGACGCCGATGTCCTGGACACCTGGGCCACCTCCTCCCTGACCCCGCAGATTGTGGGCGGCTGGAGCCGCGACGAGGACCTCTTCGGCAAGGTGTTCCCGTTTGACCTGCGTCCGCAGGGGCACGACATCATCCGGACCTGGCTGTTCTCCTCCGTGGTGCGCGCTGACGCGCTGAACCATGCCGCGCCGTGGAAGCATGCGGCCATCTCCGGCTGGATCCTGGATCCGGACCGCAAGAAGATGTCCAAGTCCAAGGGCAACGTGGTGGTTCCCACCGATGTGCTCAACGACTACGGTTCCGACGCCGTCCGCTACTGGGCAGCATCGGCCAAGCTGGGCGCCGACACCGCGTACGAGATCGCCCAGATGAAGATTGGCCGCCGCCTGGCGATCAAGCTCCTGAACGCCTCCAAGTTCGTCCTGAACCTGGGTGCCACGGAAGCCAACGTGGTCACCGCTGACACCGCGGTGATCACCAACGCCCTTGACTCCGCACTGCTCAAGCAGCTGGCCGACGTCGTGAAGGCCTCCACCAAGGCCTTCGAGAACTACGACTACGCCAAGGCCCTGCAGCTGACCGAGTCCTTCTTCTGGTCCTTCACGGATGATTATGTGGAGCTGATCAAGGACCGCGCCTACGGTGCATCGGGCGAAGCGGAGCAGGCATCGGTGCTGGCCGCGCTGGCCACCACTCTCGATGCCCTGCTGCGCCTGTTCGCCCCGTTCCTGCCCTTCGCCACCGAAGAGGTGTGGGGCTGGTGGCGCCACGGCTCGGTGCACCGCGCGCCGTGGCCGAACGTCGACGCGCTGTCCACAGCCGTTGCCGAGGCCGACGCCGGGATCCTGGCCACGGTTGCCACCGCCCTGGGCGGCATCCGCAAGGCCAAGTCCGAGGCCAAGGTCAAGCAGCGCACCGAGGTCCTCACGGCCACTGTCACGGCGTCCGCCGCCCAGGTGGCACAGCTTCAGGCCGGCCTCGCCGACCTGAAGGCAGCCGGCAACGTGCGTGAGCTGTCCCTGGCAACCGGCGACGGCGAACTGGCCGTCTCCGATGTTGACCTGGCTCCGGTCGAGCCGGTTCCGTCCGCCGAGTAAACGGGTAACCGAAAGCTAAAGGGAGAACTCCCGGCCGGATTCCGGCCGGGAGTTCTCCCTTTTAACAACTGCTGGCTATCAGCATTTTGGTGCCTGGCGGTGCCTAGTCGAACTGCGGGTTCTCGGTGCGGCTGCGCTTGATTTCGAAGAACGCGGGATTCGAGGCCAGCATCAGTGCGCCGTCGAACATCTTGCCCGCTTCCTCACCGCGCGGGATGCGGGTCAGCACCGGGCCGAAGAAGGCGGTGCCGTTAAACGCGACCACGGGGGTTCCGACGTCGTCGCCCACCTTGGAGATACCCTCCTGGTGCGAGGCGCGCAGCTGGGCATCGTACTCGTCCGTGTCGGCATACTTGGCCAGTTCGGCGGGCAGGCCAACCTCTTCAAGGGCTTCGCGGATCACGACGCCGAAGTCCTTGTTGCCGCCGATGTGGATGCGGGTGCCCATGGCGTCGTAGAGCTTTTTGACGTATTCGTCTCCGTGCAGTTCCTGCGCGGCGATGATCACGCGGACCGGGCCCCAGCCCGCGTCCATTCCCTTTTTGTACTCCTCGGGCAAATCCCGGCCCTCATTGAGGACGGACAGGCTCATGACGTGCCAAGTGGTGCTGACATCACGGACCTGCTCCACTTCGCCCATCCAGCGGGATGTTACCCAGGCAAAGGGGCACATGGGGTCAAACCAGAAATCGGCCTTCGCTGCGGCATCGGGTGAGGTCAAGGGTAACTCCTTCATGAGGTGCGGGCGCGGGCTTGCATCTGCAAGCGGCAGTTACTGGAGGCAACCGGCAATCAGGCGGATTTGTTCCGGCGCTTGGCCGCCACTGCCTGGGAGATCAGGGTCGGCTCGGCCTTCTGCGTCACGACGTCCGCTGTGATGACCACGGTGGCGACGTCGTCGCGGCTGGGCAGGTCGAACATGACCGGCAGCAGCACCTCTTCAAGGATGGCGCGCAGCCCGCGGGCACCGGTGCCGCGGGACAGCGCTGCGTCCGCAATGGCGTCCAGGGCGGCCGGTTCGAAAGTCAGCTCCACGCCGTCGAGCTGGAACATCTTCTGGAACTGCTTGACCAGTGCGTTCTTCGGCTCGGTGAGGATCCGGATCAGTGCCGTGCGGTCCAGGCTCGAAACGGTGGTGATGACCGGCAGCCGGCCGATGAATTCCGGAATCAGCCCGAACTTCAGCAAATCCTCCGGCATGACGTCCGCGTAGGAGTCGGCCTCCTTGGCGTTCTCGTTCAGGGGTGCGCCAAAGCCGATGCCCTTCCGCCCGGAGCGGGAGCCGATGATCTCTTCCAGCCCGGCAAAGGCGCCGGCCACGATGAAGAGCACGTTGGTGGTGTCGATCTGGATGAATTCCTGGTGCGGGTGCTTGCGGCCGCCCTGCGGCGGCACCGAGGCCACTGTGCCTTCAAGGATCTTCAGCAGCGCCTGCTGCACGCCCTCACCGGAAACGTCGCGGGTGATGGACGGGTTTTCACTCTTGCGCGAGATCTTGTCAATCTCGTCAATGTAGATGATGCCCTGCTCTGCCTTCTTGACGTCATAGTCAGCGGCTTGGATGAGCTTGAGCAGGATGTTCTCGACATCTTCACCCACGTACCCTGCCTCGGTGAGCGCGGTCGCGTCGGCGACGGCGAAGGGCACGTTCAGGCGGCGGGCCAACGTCTGCGCGAGGTAGGTCTTGCCACAGCCGGTGGGACCGATCAGCAGGATGTTGGACTTGCCGATCTCCACCTCGTCGGACATGACGGCGTCGGAGAGGTTGCCGGTGTTGCGCGGGGCATGGCCTGCCTGGATGCGCTTGTAGTGGTTGTAGACGGCGACGGCGAGGGACCGCTTGGCGGGTTCCTGGCCAATCACGTATTCCTGCAGCGAATCGAAGATCTCCCGCGGCTTGGGCAGCTCGAACGTACCGAGATCGGCCACCTCCGAGAGTTCCTCTTCGATGATTTCGTTGCACAGATCGATGCACTCATCACAGATGTAGACACCGGGGCCGGCAATGAGCTTGCGGACCTGCTTCTGGCTCTTTCCACAGAAAGAGCACTTGAGCAGATCGGTGCTCTCACCAATGCGAGCCATAATTCAGTCCCCTTAAATGGTCCATCGTTCCTACAGCGCCGGCAGCTGCCCCGTGCGGGACAGACTGATGCCATTCAGCCATGTCCCACTCTAGGACAATTGGCTGGGCGATTCAGCAATCGAAAGGCCCGTGGTGCGATATTTCGCTCCACGGGCCTCACGAAGGCGGGTTACATCCGGTTGATCGCCGGAGTCTTGATCTTGCGGGAGTCCAGGACCTGGTCAATCAGTCCGTACTCCAGTGCGCCGGCGGCGGTCAGGATCTTGTCGCGCTCGATGTCCCGGTTCACTTCCTCGGACGTGTGGTTCGAGTGCAGGGCCAGCGTGTCCTCCAGCCAGGTCCGCATGCGCATGACCTCGGCCGCCTGGATCTCGAGGTCCGATGCCTGGCCACGCTCGCCGCCGCCGAGGGCGGGCTGGTGGATCAGGACACGGGCGTTCGGGAGCGCCAGGCGCTTGCCCGGCGTACCGGCGGCCAGCAGAACGGCTGCGGCGCTGGCTGCCTGGCCCAGGCACACCGTCTGGATCTCGGGACGGATGTACTGCATGGTGTCGTAAATGGCCGTCATGGCCGTGAACGAACCGCCCGGGGAGTTGATGTAGAGGGTGATGTCGCGGTCCGGGTCGTTGGACTCAAGGACCAGGAGCTGGGCCATGACGTCGTCGGCCGAGGCATCGTCAACCTGGACACCCAAGAAGATGATGCGGTCCTCGAACAGCTTCGTGTACGGGTCCTGGCGCTTGAAGCCGTACGGCGTACGCTCCTCGAACTGCGGCAGCACGTAACGGCTGGACGGCATCTGCGGCGCCGATCCGCCTGCGGTTCCGAAATTGGTGTTCATAAAATACTCCTGAAGTCTAAGAAAGTGCGCTTGCTGGGGAGGAAACGTCAGTCCTCGACCGGCGCTGCGCCCTTGTCCTGGTCAGTTCCGCCGCCGCCGGTGACGCCGCCGGCATGCGCGGAGATCTTGTCGAAGAAGCCGTACTCCAGTGCTTCCTGGGCCGTGAACCACTTGTCGCGGTCGTTGTCCTTCAGGATGGTCTCGACAGTCTGCCCGGTCTGCTCAGCCGTCAGTTCGGCCATGACCTGCTTCATGTGAAGAATCAGTTCCGCCTGGATGCGGATGTCGGAGGCGGTGCCGCCGATGCCGCCGGAGGGCTGGTGCATGAGGATGCGGGCGTGGGGCGTGGCGTAGCGCTTGCCCTTGGTGCCGGAGGAGAGCAGGAACTGCCCCATGGAGGCGGCCAGTCCGGTTGCAACGGTCACGACGTCGTTCGGAATGAACTGCATCGTGTCGTAGATGGCCATGCCGGCCGTCACGGATCCGCCGGGAGAGTTGATGTACAGGAAGATGTCCTTGTCGGGATCCTCCGCTGAGAGCAGGAGCAGCTGAGAGCAGATGGCGTTGGCGTTGTCATCACGCACTTCCGAGCCCAACCAAATGATCCGCTCGCGGAGCAGACGATTGTAGATGTAGTCGTCCCGGCTCGCCGGGTCCACCGTTGCCATTGTGGGTGTGTTGGGTGCAATTGCCATACTGAGTGACCTCTCGCTCTGGCGGGGTACAGAACCGCTAACCGCGTCAGCTGGTCCCGCCGTTTATCTCTTCTAGGACACTAACCTGTTGCGGCGCTGATCTGCTCCCGATTCGCGGACTGTTCGCTGACGGCGCACGATGCCCGTCACACCGCGTGGACGGGCAATTCACAGCGGCTGCAGGTTAAACGACGGCGCCGCCTGCCCTTGCGGGCAAGCGGCGCCGTCGGCGGTTCAGCGTTCTCCGAAAGGGAGATTATGCCTTGTCGCTCTTAGCCTCTTCGGCAGCCTCTGCCTCGGGGGCTTCGGCCTCCGCTGCGGGTGCTTCCTCGCCGGCGGGGCGGACGAAGTCGCTGAGGTCGATCTCGACACCTGCGGTGTCGGTGACCTTGGCCTGCTCCAGGACCTTCGCGAGGGCCTTGCGGCGGCGGACTTCGCCAACCATCATCGGGACCTGGCCGCTCTGGTCGATCAGCTGGGCGAACTGGTTCGGGTCCATGCCGTACTGGCCGGCGGCGGAGACGATGTAGTCGATCAGCTCGTTCTGGCTGACGCCCACCTCTTCCTTGTCGGCAACAGCGTCAAGGATGATTTCGTTCTTGAAGGCAGCTGCGGTGTTCTCGCGGACCTCGGCGCGGTGCTCTTCGGTGTCGTGGTCTTCACCCTGGGCCTGCGCGCTCTCGGAGCTGAAGTGCTGCTCGAGCTGCTCTTCGATGACGGACTCCGGAACCGGAACCTCGATCATTTCCAGCAGCTTCTCCAGGACCTTGTCGCGGGCCTCGACGCCCTGCTCCATCAGCTTGGACTCAGCGGCACGCTTGGTCAGGTCTTCGCGGAGCTCTTCGATGGTGTCGAATTCGCTGGCCAGCTGGGCGAAGTCGTCGTCGGCCTCGGGAAGCTCGCGCTCCTTGACGGCCTTGACGGTTACGGTGACGGTGGCGTCTTCGCCGGCGTGCTCGCCGCCGGCAAGCTTCGTCTCGAAGGTTGCCGATTCGTCAGCGGACAGGCCGGTGACTGCTTCGTCCATGCCCTCGAGCATGGTGCCCGCGCCCACCTGGTAGGACAGGTCCGCTGCGGAATCGATCTCTTCGTCGCCAACCTTGGCTACGAGGTCCATGGTGAGGAAGTCGCCTTCGGCGGCGGGACGGTCAACGCTCTTGAGCGTGCCGAAGCGGCCGCGCAGTTCATCCAGCGCCTTGGTGACGTCGTCGTCGGAAGCCTCAGCGGGCTCGACGGTGACCTCGAGGCCGGAGTAATCCGGGAGTTCGATTTCCGGGCGGACATCCAGCTCGACGTTGAAGACCAGCTGGCCCTCGTCGGTGGCGGGATCCGGCACTTCGCTGATTTCAACCTCGGGACGGCTCATCGGACGGATTCCCGTTTCCGATACAGCTTCCTGGTAAAAACCGTTCAGGCCGTCGTTGATGGCGGTTTCCAGAACGTAGCCGCGGCCGACGCGCTGGTCGATGAGCCTGTTGGGGACCTTGCCCTTGCGGAAGCCAGGCACCTGAACCTGGGTGGCGATGGTCTTGTAGGCCTCGTCGATGCTCGGCTTCAATTCCTCAAACGGAACTTCGACAACGAGCTTTACCCGCGTGGGTGTGAGGTTTTCTACAGCGCTCTTCACAGCGTAGTTCTCCTGAGGGGTTCTGGGGATGGGGTCTGCACCATGTGTACTACAGAGTCGGGGTGACAGGATTTGAACCTGCGACTTCCTGCTCCCAAAGCAGGCGCTCTTCCAAGCTGAGCTACACCCCGTCAGTGCACCTGACAGCCTACCGGCATGCAGGGCCTTGTGCACAATTGAGTGTGGCCCGGCCCTCCTGAAGGCCGATTCGGGATGTGATTTCCGAACCACCGAATTACCGTGCTAAGGTAAAACCTGCCTTAGGGCGCCGGGGATGTAGCTCAATGGTAGAGCCTCAGTTTTCCAAACTGATCACGCGGGTTCGATTCCCGTCATCCCCTCTGCAAAATATAACCGGCAGATGCCGGCTTTGAAAGGGTCCTCCGCTTGGCGGGGGGCCTTTTTGTTTGCCCTCACGCACCACAGGCAGGCGTGGGTTTCAGAGCTGCTGCGGGTCCACCCCCGGCGGACCGGTCATGAAGGCGTTCCGGACGGGTTGACCGGAAGCTGCCAATAAGCTCCCGGCAAGAGCAATTCGGAGCTTTCCCGGTCCCTTTTTCCCTGCGCGCAGCTATCGTTCCCGCATGGGGAAGAACCGCCTGACAGCCGCCATCCTTGCTTTCTCGTTCCTGGGCCTTCCGCTGGCCGGATGTTCCGCTGAAGAGCGCCCCGGACCGGAGGAAGCCGTCGCCTCGCTGGCGGACGGGCTCTCCCGCATGGACGTCACCGGAAACGAGTTCGCCGGTTCAACCGTCGAGGCCGTGAACGGCATGCTTGAGTACGTGGCCTCCGGCATGAAGATTAAACCTTCAGTCACAGTGTCAAAAATCGACGAAGTCTCAGCCGACGAAGCCGTAGCCACCTTGAACTACGTGTGGGACGTCAACGCGTCACCGGAGGACTACACCTACGAGACCACTGTGACCCTGGAGCGGGGAAAGGACACCGGTTGGCAAACCCGTTTCCGTTCCACCACGGTGCATCCGGACCTCCTTCCGTGGCAGAGGATGGTGCGCAAGGCAGCCCCACCCACGCGTGCGGGCATTCTGGGCGCGGGCGGGTCCGTGCTGATGGGCGACTGGCCGGTTTGGCGGGTGGTCCTGGACAAGTCCGTGCTGGGCGGAAATGAGTACGCCGCTTCGGTCTATTACCTTTCCCTCTTCCTCGGCCTGGACGCGGGCGCACTCACGGCAAAAGTCCAAGCTGCCGGGCCCGATGAATTCGTTGAAGTCGTTACCGTGCGCCAGGACGAGGTGTCACCGTCCTTTGATTCCGAGATCGCAACCATCCCCGGCGCCGATGCCCTTGCGGAAAGGCGGGTACTTGCCCCCAGCCCCGGCTTTGCGGCAGACCTGTTGGGGACTGTGGGGCCCGCAACAGATGAGATGGCCGCTGACGGTCTACTGGCTCCGGGGGACCTCACCGGGCTCTCCGGACTCCAGCGTGAATACGATTCCCAGCTCAGGGGCTCAGACGCGGTGACGGTTCGTGTCCTGAACGCGGACAACACTCCTTCTCCGCCTCTTTTTGAAGCACCGGCGGAACCCGGCGTGGCCCTGGAGACCACCCTTGACCTGCGGATCCAGTCCCAGGCGGAGGCCCTCCTTTCCGACACACCAGGTGCTTCGCTGGTGGCAGTCCAGCCCTCCACCGGCAATGTCCTGGCCGTCGCCGATTCATCCGGAGGCAAAGGGACCCAGACTGCCTTGCTGGGCGAATATTCCCTGGGCAGTTCATTCCTCCCGGTGACCGAGCTGGCCCGGCTCCGTGCCGGCGCAGCGGGAGGAACCGAAGAACCTTACATTCCCACTGACGCGGACCTGGCGGCAGCGTCCCAGAGCCTGGGGCTGGGCACAACCGAGGGCCTGGGGACACCGGCGTTCTACGGCGGAGTGCCGGAAGGCGGAGCCGAGCAGACAGCGTCCGCGGACGTTCCGGGAACGGTACTCGCTTCACCCTTCGCCGTGGCAGCCGTGACCGCCTCTGTGGGCAGGGGCGAGAGGGTCTCTCCAGTGCTGGTCCTTAACCCCGGGGCTCGGCAGGACTCCGGGGAAGGAGAGACTGAGGCCCCCTCGTCCGCCGAGGACACCCCGTCGCTGTTCGCCGACGAGGCGGAACAGCTGCAGTCGATTCTGCGCGCCAATGTGGCCGGCGAACGTGCCTCGGAGGAGTTGGAGGCCCTGGGATACGTCTCCGGCAAACCTGTCCTGGCCGCGGCGGGCACGGCGGGTACCGGCGGCGAGAATCCCGGCCACGCCTGGGTGGCGGCCCTCCAAGGCGATCTCGCCGTCGCCGTCTTCCTGCCCGGCAGCTCCGCTGACGCAGTGGCCGTGACAGCGGCGTTCCTTGAGGCCCTGGGGGGCTAGCGGCAGGACGGTCCCGGGCAGCGGGAGCTTAGCTTCAGCGTTCCTGGCAACACGGGCACCAGTAAAGCTTGCGGGCGCCCATCTCGGTCATGGCAATAGTTGTTCCGCATCTCCGGCAGGGCAGGCCCGTGCGCTGGTAGACATAGTGCGCGTCCTCCCGGGGAACAGGTATGGCATCGCTTTCCCGGTCCCGGGGATGCGTGGTGATGATCCTGCCCTGGGTCACGCCGTCGTTCATGACCGAAACGATGTCCTTCCACAACGCCGCGGCTTCGTCCTCAGTGACGTCCTTTCCCAGCCGCCAGGGAGAGAGCCGGCGCCGGAAAAGCACCTCGGCGCGGTAAACATTCCCAACCCCGGCCAGGATCTCCTGGTTCATCAACAGCAGGCCCACCGGCGATGCACGCCGTCGGAGCCGGGCAATGAATTCGGATTCGTCCGCCCCCTGCTGCAACGGATCCGGACCGAGCCGGGCAACGATGGCGGCCTTTTCCGTATCGGTGATCACCTCGCAGGCCGTGGGGCCACGAAGATCGGCCCAGCCATTAGGCGACACCATCCGCACGCGGACGGCGCCCTTGGGTGCGGGCGGACCCGCGTACGCTGTGCCATCGTCTTCGGAGGCGATTTCCCGCTCCCCCACCTTCCGCGGCGCACCAATACTGGATGCACCGAGGAAGGTCGAGTCGCCGCCAAAGTCGAAAGCCCCGTACAAGCCGAGGTGGATGCGCAGGAACAAGTCATGGTCAAAAGCCAGGAACAGCTGCTTGCCGTGCGCCTCTGCGTTGACCAGAATCCACCCGTCCAGCCGCGCAGCTCCGGCAGCAAACCGGCCCTGCGGGCTGGAAACCTCCAGCCTCCGGCCGGCGAACACCGAGTTGAACTGACGGGCCAGCCGGTGAATCGAATGCCCTTCGGGCATCAGGACACCTCTCTCATCAGGAGTCCGCGATGGTTCCGGTGGTCTCGTATTCAGCGATCTTGGCGATCCGGCGGTTGTGGCGCTCAGCGTTGCTGTAGGGCTCGGCCAGGAAAGCCTCAATGATTTCAGTGGCTTCTTCGACAGTATGCTGGCGGCCGCCGACGGCGATCACATTGGCGTTGTTATGCTCCCGAGCCAACTTCGCGGTCGAGAGATTCCAGGCCAGCGCCGCACGAATGCCGCGGACCTTGTTGGCGGCAATCTGCTCACCGTTCCCGGACCCTCCGAGCACAATACCCAGAGCATCAACGCCACTTTGCTGATCAATCACCACTGCCTCGGCGGCTGCGATGCAGAACGCGGGATAGTCATCCTCTGCGTCGTACACCTGCGGGCCGTGGTCCACCATGTCGTAACCCTTGCTGCGAAGGTGGGCCAGAAGGTGGGCACTGAGCTCCATGCCCGCGTGGTCAGTTGCAATGTGGACGCGCATGTTCCATCCGTTTCGTGTGGTGGGGAAATCCTGCCATTCCAGCCTAGCCGCTGACCGGCACGCACAAATAATGCGTTAACCTGCCCCGGATCCACCGTGTCGGGGGAACCTCCGGGGATTTTTCTCGCATCAATCTGCCGTTCTTTTCTTTCCTGAGCGTCAACCAGTGAGACAATGTTGCAATTGTTATAAGTTCGTCAAGCCGATTTCCACGGGACGGCAGACACCCCTTCGCATATTGGAAAGGCAACACCTTGCCAGGTATGAATCTCACGCGCTCAGAAGCCCGTGAACGAGCAGAACTGATCAGTGTCGATTCCTATGACGTGAATCTTGACCTCACACGAGGGGACGAGGTCTTCGGCAGCACCACCGTGGTTCGGTTCACTGCGAGCCAGGGTGCCTCCACGTTTATCGACGCCGTCACCGCGTCCGTGCACCGCGTCACGCTGAACGGCGTGGACCTGGACACCTCCGAGGTCTCCGACGGCGTGCGTATCCAGCTGCCCAACCTTGCGGCATCCAACGAGCTCGTTGTCGAAGCCGATGCCTATTACATGAACACTGGCGAGGGCCTGCACCGCTTCGTGGATCCGGTGGACAACGAGGTATACCTCTACTCACAGTTTGAGGTACCCGACTCCCGCCGCATGTTCGCGGTCTTCGAGCAGCCGGATCTGAAAGCCACGTTCCGGTTCACCGTGACGGCGCCGTCGCACTGGGACGTTATTTCGAACTCTCCCACTCCGGAACCGGTCCAGGCCGGTTCACTGGAAGAGGACGGCAAGAACGCCACCTGGTCCTTCGACCCGACCCCGCGGATCTCCTCCTACATCACCGCGCTGATCG
Source organism: Arthrobacter gandavensis (assembly GCF_009192735.1). Lineage (GTDB taxonomy): Bacteria > Actinomycetota > Actinomycetes > Actinomycetales > Micrococcaceae > Arthrobacter_B > Arthrobacter_B citreus. The sequence goes on along the minus strand of NZ_VTFU01000001.1, from coordinate 121,914 downwards.
CCGGGCCTTACCAGTCCGTCCGCAGCGAACTCACCAGCTCTGACGGCCGCGTCATCCCGCTGGGCGTTTTCGCGCGCAAGTCGCTGATGCAGCATCTGGACGCCGAGAACGTGTTCGAACTGACCCGGCAGGGGTTCGAATTCTACGAAAAGCAGTTCGGCACCCCGTATCCCTTCGAGAAATACGACCAGCTGTTTGTCCCGGAATTCAACGCCGGAGCCATGGAAAACGCCGGAGCCGTAACGTTCCTCGAGAGCTACGTCTTCCGCTCCCGCGTCCCCGATGCAACCGTTGAGCGCCGCGCCGTCACCATCCTGCACGAGCTGGCCCACATGTGGTTCGGCGACCTGGTCACGATGCGCTGGTGGAACGACCTGTGGCTGAACGAGTCCTTCGCCGAATTCATGTCCACGCTCGCAGCAGCGGACGCCACGGAGTTCAAGCAGTCCTGGACCACTTTCGCCTCCATGGAAAAGGCCTGGGCCTACCGCCAGGACCAGCTGCCCACCACGCACCCGATCGTCGCCGAAATCCGCGACCTGGAAGACGTGCAGGTCAACTTCGACGGCATCACCTACGCCAAGGGCGCCTCGGTGCTCAAGCAGCTCGTCGCATGGGTCGGCCAGGAGCAGTTCATGGCCGGGGTCCGTGAGTACTTCGGCAAGCACGCTTGGGGCAACACCGAGCTCAAGGACCTGCTCTCGGAACTTGAAGCGGCCAGTGGACGGGACCTGAAGCAGTGGTCCGAGCTGTGGCTGGAGACCGCCGGCGTCAACACCCTGCGTCCCGAGCTGGAACTGGACGACGACGGCGTGATCACCTCGTTTGCCGTCCTCCAGAGCGCCGTGGCCGAGTATCCGACGCTGCGGCCGCACCGCCTGGCCATCGGCTTCTACGACACCGGCGATGACGGCAAGCTCCACCGGACCCACCGTGCCGAGCTTGATATTGACGGTGAACGGACCGAGGTTGCCGAGCTCGTGGGCCGGAAGCGTCCGGACCTGCTGTTGCTGAACGACGACGATCTGGCGTACGCCAAGATCCGCCTCGACGAAAAGTCGGAGCACACCGCTGTCCGGCGCCTGCGTGACATCTCCGAATCGCTGCCCCGCACCCTGGTGTGGGCTTCGGCCTGGGATGCAACGCGCGACGGTGAGATCCCGGCCCGCAACTATGTGGAGCTGGTGCTGCAGAACATTGGTTCGGAGTCCGACTCCTCCGTGGTTCAGGTTCTGCTGCGGCAGCTGGCCACCACGCTGGCCTTCTACGTGGCACCGGCGGACCGTGAGGCCATGACGGCGGCGGCTGCCGACAGCCTGTGGGACCTCGCCGCTGCTGCCGCACCGGGTTCAGATTCCCAGTTGCAGTTCGTAAAGTCCTTTGCCGGCCATGCCGTGACGGACGCACATTTGGACACGCTGGCCGGACTGCTCTCCGGCAACCAGACCCTCGAGGGCCTGGACATCGATGCTGACCTGCGGTGGGAGCTCCTGACCGGGCTTGTTGCCGGCGGCCGCATGGGCGAAGCGGATATCACCGCGGAGCTGGAGCAGGATGCCACTGCCACCGGCCAGCTCGCCGCGGCCATGGCCCGTGCCGCCCTTCCCAGCGCAGAGGCCAAGGCCGCTGCTTGGGAGGCGATCGTGGAGCGCACCGATATGCCCAACGCCGCGCAGCGTTCGGCCATCGTGGGCTTCAGCCGGGTCCATGACACGTCGCTTCTGGAGCCCTACGCCGAGAAGTACTTCGGTGCCGTGCGGGAAGTGTGGAGCACCCGGACACACGAGATTGCCCAGCAGATCGTGACCGGCCTGTACCCGTCCCGTCTGACCACCCAGGCCACCGTCGACGCCACGGATGCCTTCCTGGAATCCCTGGGCGATGAAGCACCCTCGCTGCGCCGGCTCATCCTGGAAAGCCGCGACGGCGTGGTCCGTGCCCTGAAGGCACAGGCCGTCGACAAGTAGTCATAACCAAGCAGTCATAACCACCCCGGCGCTCCGTGGCGCTGCTCGATGCAGGACCACGGAGCTCCGGGTGGCACACTCCTTCAGCACCCGCTTTCCAACGGGTTCCCTGAAACTGCACCACAGGAACTGGAAGGACGCTCGGCAGCCGTGAATCTCTCCGAACACAGCTATGCGGTATCCCTGGAATGGACCGGCAACCGTGGAACCGGCACGTCCGGTTACCGGAGCTACGGCCGCGACCACATTGTGCGGGCCGACGGCCTTCCGGATCTTGCCGGGACCGCCGACCCCACCTTCCACGGAGACCGCGACCGGTGGAATCCCGAACAGCTCCTGCTCACGGCACTGTCCCAGTGCCACATGCTCTCCTACCTGCATGTGGCGGTGAAGAACGGCATCACGGTCCTCGCCTACACCGACGACGCCGAAGGCACCCTTCGCCTGAACCGGGACGGAAGCGGCGAATTCACCGGGGCCGTGCTCCGGCCCCGGGTGACCGTGGCGGCCGGAGACTCCACCACGACGGCGGAAGAGCTGCACGCGGAGGCCAACCGGATGTGCTTCATTGCCCGCAGCGTGAACTTTCCGGTGCTGCATAAACCGGAAATCACCGCTGAAGCCAGCTAGCGGCAGCTCGCCTTACCTGCAGCGCATCTGCGGTTTGCCTACTGCCGTGCGCCTAGCTGAGTGCGTCCAACGCCTGCAGGAGGACAGTCTCCCGGGCCGCTGAAAGTCCCGATTTCCGCTCGCGGAAAAGGCCACGCTCCTGCTCGTCCTCCAGCACGTCACGAACAGTCTGCTCCACCGGGCGCAGGGTGAGTCCGGCCGCAAGTGCCGCCGCATTCGAACGAGCGGAAAACCCGTCGTAGCCTTCTTCCGGCAGCCACAGCGGCAGCGACTCGTCTCCGGCCCAGTACGCCACCCCCTGCTCATGGAGCCACTGCGAATCAGCTGTCCGGAAACTCCCGTGGAAACCGGACGCGTCCGCGGACAGCGCCAACAGTTCACCAAAGGGCACGGACGGTCCCATGGCATTGAAGCTGCCGGCACGGGCCTCCTCGGCTCCGGTCACCAGCCACAGCGCCAGGTCGCGGACATCAATGGTCTGCGTCATCACTTCGGCAATGGAAGGGATCAGCACAGGGCTGCGCTCTTGGGCGAGCCGCGCCGGCCAGTAACCGAACCGGTCGCTGTCGTCTTCCGGTCCGGCGATCAGGCCGGGCCGGGTCACCAGGACGTTTGCAGGTCCGAGATCCCTCACCAGCTCCTCGCAGGCAGCCTTCGCCTGGCCGTACTCGCTGTCCGCCGGAACCGGATATGCGCCGTCCACCGCTTCCAACGGCGCCAGCAAACCCGCACTTTCGTCCGCTCCCGGTGTGTCATGCGCCGCATAAACGGAGGCACTGGACACAAAGGACCAGTGGCTGCTGCGGCCGGCCAGCGCCTGAAGTGCCTCCCGCACCTGCTGCGGCCTGCGGCCGACGTCGATCACTGCGTCCCAGGATCCCTCCAGGTCCCGGTAGGCCTCCGGTCCGGCATCGCGGTCGGCGGTCACGAACGCAGCGCCGGTGACGGGAGGCCCGGATTCGCCCCGGGCCAGGCACGTGACATCATGGCCGCGGGCAACTGCCTGCCGGGCAACCTCACGGGAAAGGAAGACGGTTCCACCAAGAATAAGGATGCGCATGTTCGGAGCCTATCCCGGTAGCCTTGTTTGTGCCCGCAGCTTGCTTGCCAACACGGCAGGCAAGCTTCCCGATCTGAAAGGGACGGTATCCGTCCGTTGCTGACCGCCGCTGAAACTGACACGCCATCCGTAAATATCGAGGAGTTTGACTGGTCCGGACTGATCCAGGCCGGAGTCATCATCGTCGTCGGCATTCTGGTGTGGACCGCAGCAAGATTCCTGATCAACCGCGTTGTCCAGCGCGCCCAGAAGGGGTACGCCCTCTTCAGCTCCTCGAAGCTGAAATGGGCCCAGCCGGTTATGCGCAATTTGGACAAGAAGCGCCGTGCCCAGCGTGCCGACACCATCGGAGCGCTCCTGCGCAGCGCCGTGAGCCTGTTCATCTGGACCGTGGTCATCATCATGGTGCTGGGCGCCGTTGGTCTGGACATCGCTCCGCTGATCGCGAGTGTGGGAATTGTCGGCATCACCCTCGGTTTCGGTGCCCGCGAGCTCATCCGCGACGCCCTGGCCGGATTCTTCATCACCATTGAAGACCAGTACGGCATCGGCGACGTGATTGAGGTTGGCGACACCATCGGAACCGTTCAGTCGGTGGGCATCCGGATCACCCGCATTGTCGATGACCGCGGGGTCATCTGGTACATCCGCAACGGCGAGCTGGCCAAAGTCGGAAACCGGTCCCAGGGCGACTTCCGCGAGCCGGCGGCGGAACCGGAGACTGTGCCCGCACCGGCCGGCGCCGGTTCGGCATCCGTCGCCGGAGCACCCGCAGCACCGCCGGCCGCACCGGTTCCCAATTCCACAGCATCCGCAAAGGGAGAATCATTGTGAGCACCCCGGCAACACCTTCCGAGAACCGGCCTCCGCTGCCAGTCTCCCCCGTTCCGCCGCAGGCGTCCCAGCTGGGGTTATCCGGCCAGCCCGGATTTACCCAGCCCGCCTACACGGAAAACTTCTACGATGCGGTCGGCGGGCACTCAACGTTCGTCAAGCTGGTCGACGTCTTTTACGACGGCGTCGCCCAGGATCCCCTCATGCGTCCCATGTATCCCGAAGAGGACCTCACCGACGCCAAAGAACGCCTCCTGCTGTTCCTGGAACAATACTGGGGCGGCCCGCGGACATACTCGGAGCAGCGCGGCCATCCGAGGCTGCGGATGCGGCACATGCCGTTTGCCGTCACTCCCCAGGCGCGTGATGCCTGGCTTGGGCACATGCGCGACGCCGTTGATTCCCTGGGCCTGTCCCCGCTGCACGAGGGAACGCTGTGGGACTATCTGGAGCGTGCGGCGCACTCCATGGTCAACTCGGCCTAGCCGGAACTCCTGCTGAGACCCGGGCCGGGCCAGAACCGCCAGGTCGTAACCGCCAGGTCAGAATCGCCGGGTCAGAATCGCCGGGTCAGAATCCCAGGACGGAAGCGGACCGGACCAGCACATGCCCCCGGGGCATGCTGAGGCGGGTCCACCGTCCACAGCTGAAGGTTGCCGCGGTTCCGCCTGAAGTGCTGTCGCCCGCCGTCGGGAGGAAGCCAAGAGTCAGCGCCGCGAATGCAGCCCCGGCCGGTATGACCGCTTCGGTGTCCGGCAGGCGCTGCCCCCAGACAGCCCCCCGCGCGGTGCTGACCACGGGTGCGCCGGAACTGGCCGGAACCAATGCCGCCACTTCACGAATCCCCCGGTGAGCGGCCTGCTCCAGCAGTTTGAAGGGGACGTCGGGCCCACGTTCCCAGCCGCTGCGCGGGGCACCCACCCCCGTCCAGCTCTCAGTGACGGTCATCGGCGGCACCGGAAGCACGGTGTCCGCGCCATCCATGCGGGCCAGCCGGTCAGCAACGGAGGCGAGGGAGACAACGGTGTCGAGTTGCGCCGGCTCCGCCAGCGGCATCGTCCGCATTCCCAGGACGGTGGGGATGTCCTCCCCCAGGGCGCGGGGCCGCAGCACGCAGACGTAGGCCGCGAGCACGGAACCGACAGCCTGCAGCCGCACCGCGCCGTCGTCCGCCGCACGGGCGCGGACCACGAAAGTGCGAAGGTCGGCCGTGACCTGCGGGTCGGCCAGGGTCAGCGCGGTGGGAACGGCGGGAAGCCCTGCATTCGAGGCGGTCATCGGCGTGCTCCGCTCGGTGCGGCGGCAACAGCCAGCGGGTCTTGTCCGGCGCTGCTGCTTCGGAACGGAACCGGATCGCCCCGCCAGCTTTCCAGGATCCGGACCTCCATCTCCGACAGCGCCCGGGGCCCGCCGCTCTGTGCATCAGTCATCACCACTGTGGCCTGTGCGTAGGCATAGACGCGGCCGCCGTCGTCGTCAGCTATCCGGAAGCCGTACGTCAGGCTGGAACTGCCGACGCCGGTGACCCAGATCTCGATCCATACGGGTGTCTGCCGATAGACCAGCGGGGAGCGGTACTCGATTTCCTGGCGGGCCACGAGGGCAATCCCGGACTGCGCGGTCAGGGAGCGGAAGTTCATCTCCGGATCCTCGGGGCACAGCGACTCCCCCAACGGCATCAGGCCGAGCCGCACGCGCGCCTCTTCCAGGAACTGGACAAATCGCACGTTGTTCACGTGCCCGTTGGAATCCTCGTCGCCGAAGCGCAGCTGGATCGGAAAACGATTGATAGGCATGAGCCCATCCTCTCAAACCTGCCGGTCAACCGCGTAAACCCGGCTTGGGAGTTCCCGGCGCGTGCGTCTAATCTCGAAGAGGAGCCCGGCACGCCGCCGGCCCGCATCCCCACCCCTTAGTTTGTCCGAGGAGACTAATCCCCCATGGCCCTAGACGACACCGTCGACCCCACCACGTCCCTGCAGAATCTGCTGAACCTCAGCCCTGCGGACGGCGCACAGACGGACGAGGACATCTTCGTCGGCGGCTCACAGCCGGAACCGAGGAAACGGGTCTTCGGCGGGCAGGTTCTCGGGCAGTCCCTCGTAGCCGCCGCGAACACGGTGGAGCCCGGCCGGCTGATGCACTCCATGCACGGCTACTTCCTGCGCCCCGGCGACAGTGAGCTTCCCATCACTTTTGGTGTCCAGCGGCTGCGGGACGGCCGCTCGTTCTCGGCGCGCAGGACCCACGCATATCAGAACGGCGTACCCATCCTCTCGATGATCGCCTCCTTCCAGGTGCCCGGCGAGGGCCTTGATCATCAGGTTCAGATGCCCGACGGCATTCCCGATCCCGAGTCTTTGCCCACCACCGCTGAGCTGCTCAAGGGGATCGACCATCCGGTGGCCAAAGCATGGTCGCACCAGCGTCCGATGGATATCCGCCACATCGAAAAACCGGTGTACTTTGAAGCCGGTCCGGACAAGGTGGCCCGCAATGCCGTCTGGATGAAGTCCTTTGGTCCGCTGGAGGGAGACCAGAACCTGCAGCGCGCAGCCCTCGCTTACGCCAGCGACTACACCCTGCTCGAATCGGTGCTGCGGCGCCACGGCCTGGCCTGGTCGGCGCCCGGCATGTCCGTTGCCAGCCTGGACCATGCCATGTGGTGGCACCGGCCGCTGCGGGTGGACGAATGGCTGCTGTACGTGCAGGAGTCCCCCAGCGCATCCGGTGCCCGCGGCCTGGCCAGCGGCCGGATTTTCAACCGGGCCGGAGAGCTCGTGGCCACCGTGGCGCAGGAAGGCATGGTCCGGGTTCCGGAGATGCCCTAAGGCTTCCGGGATCCGGCCGGCGCGCCTGATCCGCAGCGCCACAGATACAAAAGAACCCGCTCCGGGGCCGGAGCGGGTTCTTTTGCGTGAGGCGGCCACAAGCCGCCGGACTTCCTAGTCGCGCGTCAGGCGGCGGTGGGTCACCCGGTGCGGCTTGGCCGCATCCGGACCCAGGCGCTCGATCTTGTTCTGCTCGTAGGACTCGAAGTTGCCCTCGAACCAGTACCAGTTCGCCGGGTCTTCTTCGGTGCCCTCATAGGCCAGGATGTGGGTGGCCACGCGGTCCAGGAACCACCGGTCGTGAGAGACCACCACGGCGCAGCCGGGGAATTCCAGCAGCGCGTTCTCCAGGCTGGAAAGGGTTTCGACGTCGAGGTCGTTAGTGGGCTCATCGAGCAGGAGCAGGTTTCCGCCCTGCTTCAGCGTCATCGCCAGGTTCAGGCGGTTGCGCTCACCACCGGAGAGCACACCGGCCTTCTTCTGCTGGTCCGGTCCCTTGAACCCGAACGCCGAGACATAGGCACGGGAAGGCATTTCGACCTGGCCGACCTGGATCCAGTCATGCCCATCGGACACAACCTCCCAAAGGCTCTTTTCCGGATCGATGCCGCCGCGGGACTGGTCGACATAGGAGATCTTGACCGAATCACCGATCTTCAGCTCACCGCCGTCGAGCTCTTCGAGGCCCACGATGGTCTTGAACAGCGTGGACTTACCCACACCGTTGGGACCGATCACGCCGACGATGCCGTTACGCGGCAGCGAGAAGGACAGGCCGTCGATGAGCCGGCGGTCGCCGTAACCCTTCTGCAGGTTCTTCGCTTCCAGGACCAGGGATCCCAGGCGCGGGCCCGGCGGAATCTGGATTTCTTCGAAGTCCAGCTTGCGGGTGCGGTCCGCCTCTGCGGCCATTTCCTCGTAGCGGGCCAGACGGGCCTTGGACTTGGTTTGGCGGCCCTTGGCGTTGGAACGGACCCAGTCCAGTTCCTCCGTCAGGCGCTTGGCCAGCTTCTGGTCCTTCTTGCCCTGGACCTCGAGGCGGGCACGCTTCTTCTCCAGGTACGTGGAGTAGTTGCCTTCGTAGGGGTACAGGTGTCCGCGGTCCACTTCGGCGATCCACTGGGCCACATGGTCCAGGAAGTACCGGTCGTGGGTCACGGCCAGAACCGCGCCGTGGTAAGCAGAGAGGTGCTGCTCGAGCCACAGAACGCTCTCGGCGTCCAAGTGGTTGGTGGGCTCATCCAAGAGGAGCAGGTCAGGCTTCTGCAGCAGCAGCTTGCACAGTGCCACGCGGCGGCGCTCACCACCGGAGAGCAGTGTTACGTCCGCCTCGGGCGGCGGGCAGCGCAGGGCGTCCATGGCCTGTTCGAGCTGGGAGTCGATATCCCACGCATCGGCGGCGTCAATGGCTTCCTGCAGCTTGCCCATTTCCTCCAGCAGGCTGTCAAAGTCTGCGTCGGGTTCGGCCATTGCCTCTGAAATTTCGTTGAACCGCTGGATCTTCGCGTAAATCTCGCCAACGCCCTCCTGGACGTTGCCGAGTACGGTCTTTTCCTCATTCAGCGGCGGTTCCTGGAGCAGGATACCCACGGTGTAGCCGGCGCTGAGCCGGGCCTCACCGTTGGACGGGGTATCAAGTCCGGCCATGATCTTGAGGATGGTGGACTTACCCGCACCGTTGGGACCCACCACGCCGATCTTGGCACCGGGGTAGAAGGACATGCTTACGTCGTCAAGGATAACTTTGTCGCCAACGGCCTTGCGGGCCTTGGTCATCGTGTAGATAAATTCCGCCATACTCCCAAGGCTAGTGCGTCAACCGGGATAAGTGCCATTTGACGCCGGACCCGCCGACTTCCACCGCCGCCCGCTTCGCAGCGGCAGGGAAGCCCGGGCAGCGGCCGGCGCCGGCTTATGGCACCGGCTTATGGCACCGGCAGGCGCGCTACCGCTGGTCGCCCACGAAGCAGAAACCCGAGTCCAGCACTGGAAGGACGGCCACTGAAACCTGCCCCTCGCGCACCTCCCCGAAGAGGCACTCATCCCCCTTGATGGCTGCGCCCCGGATGGAGTCGACGGCGAGCCCCGTGGGTGTGCGGTCCAGGGAAACTTCCACGGAATCTCCCCGGAACCCCGCGCCGGTGAAGGCCGCCCTCAGTTGATCGCGGGTGGGAGCCGGTGATGTTGCGGCGAGCGCCGTCAGCGAAGACGTCAGGCTGTCAGCGGATATCTCCGATGCGAGCGGGATGGTCTGCTGCACTGGAACCGACGATGCCGCGGGCAGCGCCGGGGCGAGAACTGCCGCTGACCCCGCCAACAGAGCGGTCAGGGTCAGCAGTGAAAGCCGGCGGCTGCGCGGTGCGTGAATCATCCGCCCATTGTGCCATGCCCCCGTGCGGAAACTTCGGCGGGAGCGAAGGGATCATCCGGTCCGTCTTCAGCGCCGGAAGCCGTATCCCCGCCGCTTCCCGCGCCGGAGAGCTCTCCGGTCTCAAGATCAAGATCCGCCGGCAGGTCGTCAGTGCCGGGTTCCTCTTGGCCGGAGACACCGGTCCCGGCGCGGTCCTGCACGATACGCCGGTAGCTGGCAGTGCCCCACATGAGATCGTGCCCGACGCTCTCGGCATCCACGTCCACCGAAGTGCCGCTGCGCCCGTCGTCCAAGGCCCACTGCCGTACTTTCAGCCGTCCTGTCACTATGACCCGGTCCCCCTTATGCACGCTGAAGGCGGCGTTGGTGGCCAGCTGCCGGAACAGGCTTACGGAGTACCAGTTGGTCTGCCCGTCCACCCAGCTTCCGGCTTCCCTGTCATAGCGCCGCTCCGTGGTGCACATCCGAAAACTGGCGATGGCCAGCCCGCTGTCTGCCGTGGTGCTCCGAACTTCCGTAGCTACATAGCCCCGGAGGGTGATGGTGTCGCTCATGCTGTTCCCTGCCTGCCTCTGAGAGATTCTCGTGATCTATCCGGACCCGCCGATTTCCGCCGGCATGAGAAATTCTTGCGTCGACGAGGCAGGCGACAGTGAGTAACCAGGTTGAATGTGGACGCCGGGCCGCGTGTGAGGGCCTGTGGAGGGATGGACTTAAACAAGAAGGCCGGCTTTCCAACCCACAGCGATTAACGCTGCGGATTGGAAAGCCGGCCAGTCACGTGCCCCCGGCAGGATTCGAACCTGCGACCAAGAGATTAGAAGGCTCCTGCTCTATCCCCTGAGCTACGGAGGCGACCTGTCGATAATACTACGCACCGGGTCCCACTCCCCGACGCACCGTTTCCGCCGCAGAGTGCCGACGAAACTTCGGCGGCTGCAATCCAGGTCCCGCGCATTGCCGCTTCCGTGCAGCCAACAGCGGGGCGGAGCATTGGCCGGCATGGCCCTGATCCCTCATTTATGCGCAACCGATCCCCCATTCCACAAATTTTCCAAATATTCCGGAAACCCTGCATCCAAACCCGTATCCGCGGAAGTAGAGGGGGTGTAAGCAACACCACATCTTCCACATCTTCACTGACCGGTGGAGGTGCGACCAGCAAGGAGACACCATGCGCAAGACCGTCACCGCCCTCGCAGCAGCTGCAGGCTTGACTGCCGGTATCGGATTCATGACGCCGGCGGCAGCCGCGGACACGGCCCAGCTCTCCGTCCTTCACGGAGTCCCCGACACCACGGTGGATGTTTTCGTCAACGGGGCACTGACCCTCGATGATTTCACCCCCGGATCGCTTGCCGGCCCCCTTGACCTCCCGGCGGGAAGTTACGAGCTGGCCATCACTCCCGCGGATGCCGCCGATGCCTCAGCGGCCATCATTGGGCCGGTCACTGTGAACCTGGAGGCAGGAGGGAACTACACCGCCGTCGCCAATCTGGATGCGGCCGGCCAGCCCACTGCCAACTTCTACACGAACGATCTTTCAACGGTTGCTCCCGGAAAGTCGCACCTGACGGTCCGGCACGTCGCTGCAGCCCCGGCCGTCGATGTCCTGGCCAACGGAACTCCAGTCATCACCGGTTTGGAGAACCCGAACGAGGAGACGCTGGCAGTTGACGCCGGCACCATCTCCGCCTCGGTGGCCGCGGCCGGAACCACCGAGCCTGTTATCGGCCCGGCCGACCTCACTCTCGCCGAAGGCACCCACACCTTCGTATACGCGTGGGGCTCGCTGGAAGCCGGAAACCTGGCGCTGGCCACCCAGACCATTGACGGTATGGAATCAGCGCCGAACGCAGTGCCCGGCGCACTGGCCTCGTCCAACGAGGGCAACGGACAGGTGCTCGCAGCAGGTGCCGGCCTTGCGGTCCTGCTTCTCGCCGGATCCGCAGTAGTGGTGCGCCGCAACAGTGCGGCAGCTGCTTCCCGCCGGTAGTTATTACGGTACCGACTAGTTATTCCGGCACCGACGCGGCAGGTTCTCCCGGAACCGGCTGTAACGGCAACGGGGCCAGTGGCCAGGACTCTTCCCGGCCGCTGGCCCCGCTTCCCGCATCGCTTCCCTCCACTGCTTCACCGCTTATCCGGCTTCACTGCTTCACCTGCTTCACTGCTTCACCTGTAACAGCAGCAAAAACGAAAGGCCCACCGCATGTCCCGCACCGCCTCCATCCGCCGCTTGCTGACCGGCGCCGCCCTAGCGGGTGCACTGGTTACCGGCTCTGCCGCCTGTGGCATGGAAGCCGGGAACGGACCGGCTGGGTCGAGCAGCACCGCCGTGCCGTCAGTGTCCGCCCCGGCTGCGGCACCTGCCCCGGGCTCCTCACCTTCGCAGGGGGCACCGGCCCCGCTCCCGGATCCTGCTGCCATCCAGATCCGACCCGCGGTTCCGGAGCCGGAGGTAACCATCCCGCGGCCCGTGCGGGTCCAGGTGGAGGGAACGGGAATTGACCTTGAAGTAATTCCGGGAGGGGTGGAGGCAAACGGTGCCATGGCCCTGCCGGACAACCACTACCAAGCCGCGTGGTACCGCTACGGTCCGGCACCCGGCGCGGAGGAAGGTTCAAGCGTGCTGGCCGCCCATGTGGACTCGCGCACCGAGCAGCTGCCCATAGCCGGGCTGAAGGACGTCGCCGAAGGAACCATCCTGACCGTGACCAGGGAAGACGGGTCGGTCCTGCGCTACGCAACGGAGGGAGTCGAGAACATTGCCAAGAGGAGCCTCGACGGACACCGCCTTTTTGACCGCACCGGCGAGCCGCGTCTCAAACTCGTCACCTGCGGCGGAGAATGGCTGGAGGCACAGGATGACTACGAAGATAACGTCGTCCTGACAGCGGCACCGCTATCATAGGGAAAACTGCCGACCCGGTGGGCCGGCCGGACGGCCGCTCCACACGGGGACGGCTTCCCGAGAGCAGGAGACCGCACCCGATGCCAGCCGGTTCCGTTGAGCAGAACACGGCCCTTGACCGTGCCTTCGCTTCGGGCAGCGAGGCTGCGCTTGCCGACGCCTACCGGCGGTTTGCACCCCTGATCCGGTCGCTGGCTCTCCGGCGGCTTTTCGACCCGGCCGCAGCTGACGACGTCGTACAGGAAGTCTTCATCCGGGCTTGGAAATACCGGGCCAGCTACTCCCCCGAACAGTCGGGCCTGCTGTCCTGGCTGGTTGGCATTACCCGCAACGTTGCCACTGGAATGGGCACCTCCCGGGGACGCGAAGTCAGCGTCTGGGAAACTGCCGCCTCCCAGCGCAGGGATGAGGTCGACGACGGCGCCTCGAACCCCGACCAAGTGGCGGACAAGGTGGTCATTGAGGCCGAACTGGACCGGCTCGGTGAACCGCAGGGCTCGATCCTCCGGCTGGCCTTCCACGAGGACCTGACCCACCAACAGATTGCCGACCGGCTCGAAATGCCGCTGGGAACCGTTAAGAGCCATATACGCCGAAGCCTCGTACACCTGAGGCACAGATTGGAGGTCAGTGATGCAGCACCTGCATGATGACGCGCTCACCCTCCTGGCGTTAGGCGAAACAGCCACTGATGAAGAAGCCTCACACCTGCAGCAATGCCCCCGGTGCCGGGCTGACCTGGGATCCTTCTCGCGCGTTGTCACGGCGGCGCGGCAGGCCGGAGCCTCGGCGGACGACGACGGCTGGCCGGCTGACGGCGCACGCGCGGACGAGCGCAGTACCGGGGCACCGCTGCAGTTTCCGGATCCTTCCGTGTGGGCCGGCATCCACTCTGAATTGAACCTCAGCGAGGACCTTCGGCAGGACCCGCTGTCCGACGGAGCCCCCGGCAGGTCCGATGCGCCGGGCACGTCTTCCGTCACATCCCTGGATGCTGCCCGCCGCAGGCGAACCGGCACGTGGCTGGCCGCTGCGGCAGCCGCCGTTGTGGTCGCCGGAGCGGGTGTATGGGGAGCGGTGCGGGCCGTGGATCCCACCCCCGGCCCCGAAGTGGTTGCTTCCGCGGAGCTGGCCCCGCTGGCCTCGTATACGGACACGGGAAGCGCCGTCATCGACCAGTTGCCCGACGGCCGCCGGGAACTTGTGGTGACCTCCAGCAGCGATGCGGCCCAGGGCTTCCGGGAGGTTTGGCTCCTCGCTCCGGACGCCGCATCCATGGTCAGTCTCGGCACGATGGAAGGCACCGAAGCCCACTTCGAGCTGCCTGCCGACCTGGACCTGAGCCAGTATCCGGTGGTGGACATTTCGGACGAACCGTACGACGGCGATCCCACACATTCAGGCGATTCGATCCTGCGCGGACAACTGGATCTCTAGTTGCGGGAGTCTTGGGCGGGGCCGGAGCGGAATTGAATTTCTAGTGGATGTGGTTTTTTAGTGGACGTGGTTTCTTAGTGGATGCAGGTGCTTTCGGGGACGTCACAGCCCAGTGGTGGTCCCGGGTGATGGAAGGCTTTTCGCGCGGAGTTCCCCTGGAGGTGGCACCGCAGGTCCTGCTGCTCATCGTCGCTTCCGCGGCAGCCCTCACGGTGCCGCGTGTGGTCTGGCGGTGGTTTGGGCTGTTTGTCACCTTTGTGCACGAGCTCGGCCATGCTTTTGCAGCACTGATGACCGGGCAGGTGGTGAAGGGTATCCAACTGAGGTTTGATCATTCCGGGCAGATGCGCAGCATGGGACGCAGCCGGTTTGCCGCGGCGTGGACGGGCTTCTGGGGCTACCCTGTTCCCGCAGTAACGGGCGCTGTCCTGGTGTGGGCTGCTTTTTCCGGCTGGGCCGGATTCGCGCTGTCCGCCGGCGCGCTGGTCCTGCTGGTGGCGCTGCTGTTCATCCGCAATGCGCAGGGGTTCCTTATCGCCTTCAGCTGCGCAGCCGTCTCGGTGCTGCTGGTGTGGTTCGCTTCGCCCTTTGCCGTCTCCTGCATCACGCTGGCGGTCGGGATAGCGCTGTTGGCCGGCTCGGTCCGGGACTGGCTGAATGTCCTCAGCGTCCACACCCGCCGCCGGCAGTCCCTGCAAAGCTCCGACGCTTACATCCTGTATCAGCGGACCGGTGTTCCGTCACCGTTCTGGCTTGCGGCGTTTGCCGCGGTGATCGCCGCTTCAGCGGCTGCCGCCCTGTGGTGGGCTCGTCCCGCCGTCGTTGGCTGGGGATTCTGACCAGGCGATTATTCTCTGGGAAGCATCACTCTATGACCAGGGCGTTACTCTCAGTGCCGGATCACTCTTGATGCTGGATCACTGTTCGGGCAGGGTCACTCGCAGCTCGAGGCGGTGCTGGCCGTCGGGTTCCTGGGTGAAAATGGCTTTGCCGGAGATTCCGGCCAGTCCGTCAGTGCCCGAGCCGGGGATGATGTGGCCTGAGCTGGCGGTGGCGGAACCCTCGGCCACTCCCCAGTGCTGGATGACCATGGTGCCTTCGCGCCCGTTGATTGATCCGGCAAACACCTCGGAGCAGACATATCCGGCGCCGACGGCGTTTCCGGCCATGAGGAGGTCTGCGACGCTGGTGCCGACAATGGCCCCTTCGAAGATTTTTACTGCCCGAACCGTGGATAGTTCGCTGTTGGTTCCTTCAACCTGATAGGGCGTCGGTTCCCATTCCGAGACATCAAAATCTGCCGTAATTACCTGTTCTGTTCCGTCGGTCATATCTCCAGTATCCCGTGTTCAACGGTGGATTGCATGCCGCGGCACGGCCGCCGGTAGCCTTATCGCTGTGTCTGAACAGGACACGGCACCTGCATCACCTAAGGAGAACCACCCGGAATGTCGCAGAAACTGGCCCTTTTGCAGGAGCGCTTCATGCGCAGGAAATCGTTATGGATTTGCTTCGCTCTGGTCCATGCCGTGTTCTTCGCGGCGTTGTCCTCACTCATTTTTTCCGGCGGTGTTCTCAGCGACATTAATATCTACCGGCAGTGGACCTTCCAGGGCATCAATGACGGCATCTGGCAGGGCATCACCACTGACTGGGTCTATCCCATCGGCGCGATGGTCCCCATGCTCCTGGCGGCGGTTCTGGGATGGGGGTCCTACCAGCTCGTCTGGTTCTTTGTCTTCACCGGCCTCAACGCGGCCGCCGTGGCGGTCATCAGCAAGCCGGGAACTCCGGCACGGTATGCGTCTTCCTACTGGTGGCTGGCCGTCACCGGCCTGCTGGGTCCCGTAGCCGTGGGCCGGATCGACGGACTTACCGCACCCCTGGTCATCATTGCCCTGCTGCTGCTGGCCAGCCGCCCCGTCGTCGCCTCGGCCCTGCTGGCGTTCGCCACGTGGATGAAGGTCTGGCCGGCGGCGGTAATCCTGGCGGTCCTGGTCACGTGGCGCCGCCGTGGAACGCTGGTGCTGACCGGCGCGGCGGTTTCACTGGTGATGGCCGGCGTCGTGATTGCCGGCGGTGGACTGTCCCACCTGCTCTCCTTCGTCGGTGCCCAGGGCGCACGCGGCATGCAGATGGAGGCACCCTTCACCACTCCGGGACTGTGGCAGGCAATCCTGGGCGGATCCGACGCCTTCATCTACGAGGACAAGCTCATCAATACGCGTGAAGTCCGCGGTGCACTGGGCGAGCCGGTGGCCACGCTCATGATGCCGCTGCTGGCGCTGGCGGCCGTCGCCGTCGTCGTCCTGCTGTTCTGGGCGATGCGGCGCGGCGCCGATGCCGGCCAGCTGCTGATTGCCGGGTCGCTGGCACTGGTGTCAGCGTTCATCGTTTTCAACAAGGTGGGCTCGCCGCAGTTCATGCTGTGGCTGGGTGCAGTGGTGGCCGTTGGCGTGGCATGGGAAGGCCGCAGCTGGATCACCCCCGCGGTCCTGATGCTGATCATTGCACCGCTGACCACACTGGTTTACCCCATGTTCTACGCCGCGCTGTACAACGATCTGAACGTGGTTGTTGCCCTGCTGCTCACGATCCGCAACATCCTGCTGCTGGTGCTGTTCGCCTGGTCGCTGCTGCGGATCGTGCGCCTGACGAGGGCAGGCGCCGCCGGACGGCCTACCGGGACCGAAGTTCGCCCGGAGACGGCTCCGTAAGCTTTTTCCGGAACAGGACCTTCGTCTTGGGGTCCAGGAAAATCAGGTACAGCGCAAAGCCCAGTGCCGTCACGGCAGCAATCTGCCGGGCGGCGCTGAGGCTGAAGTCGAAGTAGGGCCAGATATCGAGCTGGTCACTGATGGCGTAAACCATGAAGAACGAGACAAGCAGGTACAGCGTCTTGACCTGCCAGTCATTGCGGATGCCGGTGACGGCAAACAGCGGAATCAGCCACACCACATACCAGGACTGGATCATCGGCGCCAGGAGGACGACGGCGGCAAAGGCCAGCGTCAGGCGGCGCACCAGCCTGCTGTACTCGCCCACGAACATCTGCCAGAACACGATGATGAGCGATGCCACCCGCCCCACGGTGTGCACAATGTCAGCGAACGTCCAGCCGGGAAGGCCCACTGCGTTGCCCAGGGTGGCGACGAGCATGCCGAGGAAACCGATGGGCGCGTACCAGATCCAGACGCTGCCCGGGGTGCTCAGGGCGCCCACCCAGCCAAAGCCGAAGCCGTTGATGACACCCATGATCCACAGCACGCCAAGGGAGAGTCCCGCAGTCATGAACCAGTAGAGGAATTTGCGCGGCCAGGAGGCTCCCTTGCCGGCCCACATGAGGCCCACGAACGGCAGCAGAATCAGCGTGATCGGCTTGATGCCCACTGACAAAGTGACCAGCAGGATCCCCGGAATGGCGCGTTTGGTGGCCGCCAGGTAAAGTCCGGCCAGCGCCAGTCCGATCATCAGCGCGTCATTGTGGATGCTGGCGATAAAGGTGGTCAGGAACAACGGGTTGGCCGCCGTGAGCCACAGGGCGCGGTTGGGGTTGATGTTGTGCAGTTCCGCGAGCTTGGGCACGTAGTAGACGCACAGTGCAACGCCGATCAGGGAGATCAGGCGAAAGAAAAGGATGGAGTATTCGGGCTGGCCGTCGGTGACCCTGATGACCAGTTCCTCCAACCACAGGAACACGGGACCGTAGGGGGTTGGGCTCTGCGCCCAGAGGTCGTCGGCACCGATCTGCAGATAGTTGGAGATCTGCGAATAGCCGTCCTTGTACGGATTCAGTCCGCTGACCATGACCAGCCCCTGCGCGATGTACGCGAAAACATCCCGGCTGAAGAGCGGGAGGGCAACACACATGGGAGCAGCCCAGGCAATGATCGCCTTCAGCACCACCGGCCGGCTTTCCGGACCCCAGGACGTGATGCGCTGGCCGAGCCGCAGCCAGGAGCGAACCAGGAGCATTCCGCCCAGCGCCAGCAGGAAGACCGACAGCACGGAGCCTTCCGGTTCAAAACGGAGCCACATGATGACCGGGTTACGGCGAAGGTCATAGGAAGCCAGCGACAGCCAGCCGACGCCAAAGGAACCTGCGAGCATCATGAGGGAACCAATGAGCCCCTGGACGATCGCGACGTTGGGGTTATGGGCTTTCGCGGATTCCGTCTCCGGAGGCGAAGGCTCGGTCGCGGGGACCTGGGCGGCCATCTGCGGGGTTCCAATCTTTGGGTTCGTACAAATTACCCAACGGCGTGGCGGCACGGGCCGGATTCACGGCGCAGGCCGGAATTCACGAGCTGCGGCACGCAGCGGCGATGACCGTCAGTAGCCCAAATATTAGCATCGAGCAGATTGCTTGGCCTGGACCGCAATGACGCGCCCGGGCCGGAGCACAGCGATGCGGGGCGCGTCACATAGACTGAAATCCGTTTGGATCATCAAGGCAAGGCGGTATTGGCTGTGGGGCGCCACCGGGCAGACAGTGAAGACAGGCAGCGGCACGACGACGGGCCGCGCCATCCAGCGCCGAAACCGGCCGCTGAGGATCTCGGCAAAGGCCGCACTGCCAGTGCCGGCATTGTCGAAAACGGCACGATTGGCACCAGTGGCACCACCATTGGGACCATTGGCATCACCATTGGGACCATGACCGGTGCCGGCACCGCGGTCGATGGAGCAACGACGCCGGGCAACGGCGCAGCAGCGCTTCGCCCGCGCCGCAATCCCAGCCGGAGCACGCCGGCTGCAGCGGCCAAGCCCGCATCACCTAAAACAGCAGCACCTAAGCCCGCGTCTCCTAAAACAGCATCACCTAAAACCGTCCGGAGGAACCACGACCTGCTCGGCTGGGGCCTGTTCCTCGCTGCCACGGCGTCCGCAGCCATGGTGTGGGCCGGCATCGACTGGACCGTCACTGCTGTTTGCGGTTTTCTCCTCCTGCTGTCTTTTGTTGCCGTTTGGTATGTGTCCTCCACTCCCCCTGCCGCTCCGGTGGAGCAGGCGCCGGCAAAGCCTGTGCTGGAAAAGGGTGCGCCAAAAGACGCTTCTCCGGTGAAGGACACTTCTCCGGTGAAGGAGTCCACGCCTGTCAAGGACGCTTCGCCCGCCAAGCAGCCTGCGCCGGTCAAGGAGGCTTCTCCGGCGAAGAACGAGGAAAGCGCTGAAGCTCCGCTGACCCGCAAGCAGATGCGCGCCGCCGACCCCACCACCGGAGTGATGCCGGTGGTCTCCGTCTTCGCACGCAAACCTGCGTCCGGAACGTCGCCGGCCCGGACGGCCTCCTCTGCGACGGAGCCCCCGGTTCCGTCCGCTCCGGCCGGTCAGCTCCTTCAGGGCATCGATACCGGCGCTCCTGCACCTGACAGCCGACGGGCACGACGCGCGGCAGCGGCCGCAGCTTCAGCCGCGGCAAAAAAGAAGACCGCCGGCAAGACAGCCGCTGTTTCCAAGGCTGAACCCGTTTTGACGAGCGAGCCTGAGGCGAAGGCAGAGCCTGCCTCCAAGAGCGAGCCTGTGGCGAAGGCTGAACCTGCCTCGCCGGCCGCCGCCGAGGTACCGGTCAACGGTTCCCCCGCCGGAGCCGCTGGTTCTGACGAAACCACCGACAGTGCCGCCACCGCCGAAAATGCCGACGCCGAAAGCCGTTGGACGCGGGTCTTCGGTCCCCCCGAGACCGGACAGCTTCCGGTCCAGCGATATGTTCCCGCGGCCACCGCCGTCGAGCCCAACGGCGGGTCCGCGGAACGCCAGCAGCGCAGCCACTCCAGCCTCTAATCAGCCAAGCCTCTAGTCCGCCGGCATCTTCCTCCCGGGTCTCCTGCACCCTTCCTGACCGTCCTCCCGCGCCTCACTGCCATGGCGCCCGGAGCAGCGCGGTACATTGGTTCTGTGCCAATAACTAATGAACGCATTGTCTGGATTGACTGTGAAATGACCGGCCTGGACATCAAGGCTGACGCCCTGATCGAAGTGGCCGTCCTGGTGACCGACTCCGAGCTGAACATCCTCGGCGACGGAGTGGATGTGGTGATCCGCCCCGATGACGCAGCCCTGGCCCAAATGGGTGACTTCGTGCGGAACATGCACACCACCTCCAAGCTCCTGGATGAGCTGCCCCACGGCATGACCATGGCGGAGGCTGAAGCCCAGGTCATCGAATACATCACCAAATGGGTCCCGGAGCCCAAGAAGGCCCAGCTGGCTGGCAACTCCGTGGGCACCGACAAGATGTTCCTGGCCCGGGACATGCCCGAGGTGATCGATTACCTGCATTACCGGATCATCGACGTATCCACCATCAAGGAACTGGCACGCCGATGGTACCCCCGTGCGTACTTCCAGGCGCCGGCGAAAACCGGAAACCACCGCGCGCTCGGCGACATCGTCGATTCGATCAACGAACTGCGCTACTACCGGGAAGCCGTTTTTGTCCCGGCTCCGGGCCCGGATTCGGCCACTGCCAAGAAGATCGCCGAGGGCATGAAGAGTTAGCTCGGTCACATTTGGGCCCCTTGAACCGAAGTTGGTCAGGACCACCCCAAAAACCGTGTAAGCTTGATTCCGCTGCCTCAGATAAATGAGTTCGCAAAGACCACTCGCCTGGACTTTGCGAATATGTTATCCGAGGCACATGGTGGGTATAGCTCAGTTGGCAGAGCGCCTGGTTGTGGTCCAGGAGGTCGCGGGTTCAACCCCCGTTACTCACCCCAATGAGGTTGGCAGGTCCAGCTTCCCAAAGGCCGCCCCGGTTAATTCGGGGCGGCCTTTGCTGTGTTTGACTGTAATCAGGTGGTTTGACTGTAATCAGGTGCCGCACGCCGTCCCGAGCACCCGAAGCGCCACCACAGCCACTGAAACAACATGGCCACCGCAACGTTGGGTGGCCAGCATATGAGGAGACGCCGCCTTGGAGCGCAGATTGTTCGAAGAAGACCATGAGCTTTTCCGCGACCTCGCCCGGGAGTTCAACTCCCGCGAGGTTGCCCCCGGGTACGCGAAGTGGGATGCCGAGCACATGATGCCCCGGCAGCTGTGGACGGCGGCCGGCGAACAGGGCCTGCTGGGCCTGGCTGTTCCGGAGGAATTCGGCGGCGCCGGCATGCCCGATTACCGCTACCGCGCAGTCCTGGACGAGGAATTCGCCAAGGCCAACCACCTCGCCGTCGGCCTGGCCTTCCACCTGCACGATGACATGGTCCTCCCCCACCTGCTGGCCTACGGCTCGGACAGCCTCAAGGAACGCTTTCTGCCCGGCATGGTCAGCGGCGGGATTGTCACCTCCGTCGCCTGGACCGAGCCGGGAGCGGGCAGCGACCTGCGCGGCATCCGCACCAAGGCAGTGCGCGGCGACGACGGCGGCTGGCGCCTGAACGGCCAGAAGACGTTCATCGGCAACGGCATCAGCGGCGACGCCTCACTGGTTCTGGCCCGCACGGACGGCAGCACCGGCCGCGGGGGCAGGGATTCCTTCAGCATGTTCATGGTGGAAAAGACCGAGGGCTACAAAACCGGCGGCCAGCTGGACAAGATGGGCCTGAAGGCATCCGACACCGCCGAACTCTTTTTCGACAACGTTCTGATCCCCGAGGGCAACCTGGTGGGCGAAGTGGGCCGCGGGCTGGAGTACGCCGCGGGCCAGCTCCCGCAGGGGCGGCTAGCCATCGCCGTCGCGTCCTCCGCCGTCGCCCGGCAGATCTACGAAGCCACGGTGCAGTACACGAAGGAACGCAACGCCTTCGGCGAACGCGTGGCGGACTTCCAGAACACCAGGTTTGCCCTGGCTGACATCCTCACCGAGGTGGAGGTGACCGAGGCCTACGTGGACTCGGCCATCCTGGCGTTCAATGAGGGCAAGCTGGACGCCGTCTCCGCCGCGAAGGCCAAGCTGTGGGCCAGTGAACGGGTCAAGTCCATCACCGACCGCTGCCTGCAGCTGCATGGCGGCTACGGCTACATCTTGGAGTACCCGGTGGCGCAGGCGTTCCTCGCCGCCCGGCTGCTGACCATCTTCGGCGGCACCTCCGAAATCATGCGCGAGGTTATCGGCCGTCGCATCACCGCTTAGCACCCGCCCCTGCCCCACACCATCCGACCTAGAGAAAGACCAGCAATGACCGTCCGTCCCATTGTTATTCACGGCGAACCTGTTCTGCACCGCCGGGCCCTTCCGGTGGAAAAGTTCGACGACGAACTGCGCACCCTGGTTGCCGACATGTACGAAACCATGGACGTGGCCAACGGCGTGGGCCTGGCGGCAACGCAGGTGGGCGTGGGACTGCGGCTGTTCACCTTTGCGTACCAGAACGACGACGACGCACCGGACCGCGGCGTCGTCATCAATCCAGTGCTCATCACGTCCAAGGTGCCCGGGTCCGCCCCGGACCCGGAAGAGGACGCCGAGGGATGCCTGTCGGTGCCCGGGGAGAATTTCCCCGTCAACCGCGCCGATTGGGTCAGGATCTCCGGTTTTGACGAAAACGGAAAACCGCTGGAGTTCGAGGCCACCGGTTGGTTTGCCAGGGTCCTGCAGCATGAGTACGACCATTTGGACGGCAAGCTGTACGTGGACAAGCTGAACGACCGCTGGAGCCGCAAGGCCCGGAAGGCCATCAAGGCCAACGGTTGGAATGTTCCCGGCCTGACCTGGATGCCCGGCGTGGACCCCGACCCGTTCGGCCACTAAGCCCTTTCGTCCCCACAGCTCCCCCAAAAACACCGCTTAACCAGCAGAAGGTGCGCTTCCCGCCGCGGGGAAGCGCACCTTCCGCTGTTTGGTGGTTCAGCGGTGAACCCGCTTAGAGCGAGGCTGCCAGCTCCTCAACCCGCGGGTAGGCCGGCGGGTTTACATGCGCCATTTCCTCCAGCACGCGGATGACCTGGCAGCTGTAGCCAAACTCGTTGTCGTACCAGACGTAGAGGACGGCGTTCTTGCCGTTGGAAATGGTGGCCAGGCCGTCCACGATGCCGGCGCGCTTGGATCCCACGAAGTCGGTGGATACCACCTCCGGCGAATCGATGTAGTCGATCTGCTTGTGCAGGTCCGAGTTCAGCGACGTTTCCCGCAGGAACGCGTTGATTTCGTCCTTGGTGGTGGACGTCTCGAAGTTCAGGTTCAGGATCGCCATCGACACATCAGGGGTGGGCACGCGGATGGCGTTGCCGCTGAGCTTGCCCGCCAGCTCCGGCAGGGCCTTGGCCACGGCCTTGGCGGCACCGGTTTCCGTGATGACCATGTTCAGTGCGGCGGAACGGCCGCGGCGATCACCCTTGTGGAAGTTGTCGATGAGGTTCTGGTCATTCGTGAACGAGTGCACCGTTTCCACATGGCCGTGGATGATCCCGTACTTGTCGTTGAGGACCTTCAGCACCGGAGTAATGGCGTTGGTGGTGCAGGACGCCGCGGTGATGATCCTGTCGTCGTCGGTGATGGACTGGTGGTTGATGCCATGCACAATATTCTTCAGGCTGCCCTTGCCCGGAGCCGTGAGCAGAACGCGGGCCACACCCTTGGCGGCCAGATGCTGGGACAGTCCCTCTTCATCGCGCCAGCGGCCCGTGTTGTCCACCACCACGGCGTTGTTGATGCCGTAGGCGGTGTAATCCACGCTGGCCGGGTCATTGGAGTAGATGACCTGGATCAGCGTGCCGTTGGCGAGGATCGTGTTCTTCTCCTCATCCACAGTGATGGTTCCGTCAAAGGCACCATGGACCGAGTCGCGGCGCAGCAGCGACGCACGCTTGACCAGGTCATTATCCGAGCCCTTGCGCACCACGATGGCGCGCAGGCGCAGGCCCTGGCCGCCGCCGGCGTGGTCGATAAGGATGCGGGCGAGCAGGCGGCCGATGCGGCCAAAGCCGTAGAGGACGACGTCGGTGCTGGTGCGTTCATCGGCACCGTGCCTGCCGGCCACTTCGGCCAGCTCGGCGCGGAGGAACTCGACCAGGTCGGTGCCGTTGCCTTCGGACTTGTACTTCAGGCTCAGGCGGGCCAGGTCAATGGAAGCCGCGCCGAGTTCAAGCTCGGACAGCGCCTGCAGCAGCGGGAACGTGTCAGAAACCGGGAGCTCCACCTCGTCGATCTGCCGGGCGAAACGGTGCGCCTTGAGAATGTCGATGACTGAGCGGTTCACCAGCGGCCGCCCATAAACCGAAGTGACCACGCTGTTTTCCCGGTACAGCCGCCCGATCAGCGGAATCATTGCCTCGGCGATGGCCTCACGGTCCATCCAGGTATCAAGGCAGGCATCGGAGAACTGGCTCAAGATTTCACATCCTTCTCTCAGCCGGCACTGCTCTGTGCCGGTTGGTCATGCCACTGCGCCGCGGTGCGCTGCGGCTCATGGCTGCAGGACCGGCGGACGTGCGACGTGCATCCGAGGCAGCGGATATCCCGCGCCTCGGTCCATCCAAGTGTATTAGGACACACGTGACACATCCGCACTCTGCAGGAGATGTTCATCACATGGATTGCCTGTTCTAGGCTGTCGTCTCTGCCGGGACGGGCTCCAGATCCTCCAGATGCTTAATGCTGCGCAGCGGGCCGAAGGCTGCCACGGCCGGTGCCAGGACAGCAATGCAGAGGCCGGCGGTGATGGCGCCGCGGACACCGAGCAAGTCCACGAGGACTCCCCCAATGACGCCTGCAATGGCGAGCATTCCCCAGGTCACCATGCGGGAGGCTGACCCCAGCCTGCCCAGCATGCCCGGAGGACAGACGCGCTGGCGGAAACTGGTGGAGACAACTACGTTCATGGCAATGGCGTATCCGGCCAGGATCAGGCCGACAAACCCGGGAACCAGGCCCCAGCCCGGGGTCATCAGCAGCAGGCTGGCATAGCCGAGCACTGCGGGGATCATCGAAAAACGCCAAACGGTTCCGGAACCCCAGCGGCGCGTGGCCCGGGTAACCGTCAGCCCGCCCAGCGTGCCGCCCAGTGCGGTGGAAGCGGTCAGGAATCCCAGCATTGCTCCCGACTCCCCCAGTGTGCGCACCACGAGGATCACCATCAGGGAGACCACAATCGCCCCGCCCAGGTTCCAGAGGGCACCGACGAGGAGAATGGTCCGCAGCGGTGCCGTGCTGAAGCTGTAGCGCAGTCCGTCGCCCATGTCCCGGAAGATCCGGCTGGGGGCGCTTGGTGCAGAGACCGTTTCGGAAACTTTCAGGGAGGCGACGGATACCAGGGACACCGCGGACGCGCCCACCTGCAGCAGGAGGGAGTTCGATGCGCCCCACACCCCGGTCAGCCAGCCGCCCGCGCTGCGCCCGACGGCGTCGGCGGAGGCCGCTGAGCCCGTCATCATCCCGTTGCCTTCGATCAGTTCCTCGCGGGGCACGGCCCGCGGCAGCAGCGCCGACTCGGCCAGCATGGAGAATACCGCTGCCAGGCCGGACAGAAAGGACACCACGAACAATTGGGTGACGGTGAGCCGGTCCAGCCAAAACGCCACGGGCAGGGACAGAAGCACTGAGATCCTCAGCACCAGCGCAGCCATCACCACGGGTTTGCGCCGGTACCGGTCCACCAGGGCGCCGATGGGCAGGCCAAACAAAAGCCACGGAAGGAAACCCACGCCGGAAAGGGCCGCCACGGCGAAGTCGGTGGCATTCAATTCCACTGCGGCGATCAGGGGAAGGGCCACCGCCGCCACGGATGTGCCGAAGATTCCCGCCGTTGATGAAACCCACAACGCACGGAAATTCGCGTTGCGGACCACCAGCGGTCTTGGCTTTGTCATCATTCGGGACATTGCCACAGAATAGACCCGGCACCTTCGGCGCCACGCTGCTTGAGGCAGTCTTTCGCAAATCCTGCGGAAAAACCGGCGTTAGGGCCGCCGCACTCTTGTGCCCGGGGAGTTCCCGGGTTTGTACCTGTGCGGCGTTTGAGGGACGGGTTGGCCGATAAGCCGGGTTTTGTATCTCCGGACCGTTACCGGGCCGGAGGCGGCAATCATCCATCTAGGAACGCCGTCGCCGGCGCCCTCAAGCGGCCTACCCGGACACATCGGGCGAGCAGCCCTCAAACGTGTCCTGTATGGCCTTGCTCCGGGTGGGGTTTACCTAGCCGTTCCGGTCACCCGGAACGCTGGTGGTCTCTTACACCACCTTTTCACCCTTACCGCTGGGCAGTAACTCCCGCAAAGAGCGGGAAACTGCATGCGGCGGTTTCTTTTCTGTGGCACTGGCCTGCGGGTTTCCCCGAGTGGGCGTTACCCACCACCCTGCTCTGCGGAGCCCGGACTTTCCTCGGCGGCACCCTTTCGAAAAAAGGAACCAACGCGATCGCCTGGCCAACCCGTCCAGCATCAATGCTACCGCCTCCGCTTGGTTCCCCCGGTTCACCGCACCCGGCTGGAGAGCCCACGGCCCTCGCGTAGGATTAATTGGTGTTGATTCTGCTGCCTCCCTCCGAAGGAAAAACCCCGGCTGCCCCGGGTTCCGGTTTTGACCCCGACAAGCTGCATTTCCCCGACCTCACGGACGCGCGGAAAAAGGTCCTCGCCGCCCTGGCAGATGCCAGCAGCGCCGGCGACGCCCACGCGGTCCTGGGCGTGGGCCCGTCCTTGGCCGCTGAGGTGCGCCGCAACACCGTTCTCCATGATGAGCCCTGCGCCCCGGCACACCGCATCTATTCAGGCGTGCTGTACGACGCCCTCGGCTACGCGGAGATGACTCCCGCCCAGCAGGCCAAAGCCGACGCCGCCGTCGTCGTGATCTCCGGATTGTGGGGCGCCCTGGGCTTCAGTGATCCGATTCCCGCATACCGGCTCTCCATGGCCGTGAAACTGCCGGAGACCGGCAAGCTGGCGACCTTCTGGAAGAAACACCTGGGCGGGGTCCTGGACGAGTACTCGGCCGGGCATCTGGTGGTCGACTGCCGGTCCAGCACCTACTCTGCTGCGTGGGCGCCGGAACCCTCCATGGCGGCCGCCGTCAACGTTTTCCAAATGCGCAACGGGAAACGCACTGTGGTCTCACACTTCGCCAAGCACACGCGCGGAGAACTTGCCCGGCATCTGATCACGCGCGGCGGCGACGACCCCGCCACCGCCGAACAGCTGCTGGCAGCTGCTCAGGAAAAGTGGGATGCAGAGCTGGTGCCGGCCACGGCCCGCAAGCCGTTCCAGCTCAACATCATCCTGTCCTAGTCCGCCACAAGCTCCACTTCGAAACCCTCGGCGTTTTCAAGGTAGGCAGCGTAGTGGTTCTGCCCGCCGGCGTGCGGATGCCTGTCGGCAAAGAGCAGCGTCCAGCCGTGGCTTGCCGCCCGGCGGACCAGCAGGTCAACGTTTGGCCGCTCCCCAGCGTGGAACGCCAAGTGGTTGACCCCGGGACGGCGGCGCTCATGGGCTGCGTCCAGCACATCGGGTCCGGCTTCAATCACCACATACCCGTCAGCGCCCTGCCATTTCGCCCCGTTGTCCCAGGAGTCGGCGCGCAGGTAGCCCACCCGCTCCAGCAGCCAGCCCAGGGACGCTTCGGCTGCGGGAAAGTCCCGGACCCAGATCTCCGTGTGGTGGATCCGTCCGGTCGGTGCCGGCGGTTCCACGGGGAGTTCCCGGGTTTGCCCGGCCTGCCCGGCGGCAGTCCCGGTCTCCGTGGCGGCAGTCGAGGTCCCCGTGGTGGCAGTCCCGGCTTCTGGGCCCGAAGCGGCGAAGGCCGCCCCGCCCTGGAGGGCCAGGCCGCCCTTGTGCGCCCAGGGAACTCCGGCCATGCCGGCGTCCATGGCTTCGTTGGAGAGCCGGTCCGCGTCCTTGTTCAGCTCACGCGGAATCCACTGGTACTTCACCCTCCGCGGGTTGACGACCCCGCGCGCCTTGGCGGCGAGCCGCTGCATGTCCTCGTGCTTGATTTTCCAGCGGCCGCTCATCTGCTCCACCACGAGCTTGGAGTCCATCTTCGCGAGGATCCAGCAGTCGGGATCAATCTCGTGGGCCATTTCCAGGGCTGCGAGCAGTCCGGAGTACTCGGCAACGTTGTTTGACGCCTTGCCGATGTACTCGGCCTTTTCCGCCAGGATGGCGCCGGTGTCCGGGTCTCGGACCAGCGCGCCGTAGCCGGCGTGCCCCGGGTTGCCGCGGGAGCCGCCGTCGGCCTCCACAATCAATGTCCGGCGGGTCCCTGTCCCGGTCCGCCCGCCGGCGGGAGCGGCACTGCCGGAAGAACCCGCGCTGTCGGCAGAAGCGGCGCCTTCGGCAGAACCCCCGCTTTCGGCAGAAGCGGCGCCTTCGGACAAACGGGCAGTGCCAGAGGGGTCAAACGCAGAGTCGGAGGGGTCAAACAGGGTCACGGATCAGCTGCCCCACTCGGCGGAACGCACCAGGATGCAGCCGGAATCCGGGCAGAACACAATGTCGTCCTCGGCGGCACGCCGAATGTCGGCGAGGTCCCCGGGGCTCAGCTGCATGCCGGATCCTTCGGAGGTTCCGTTGAACAGCCGTGCGGCGCCAATGCCATTCTTGGCAAGAGTCTTCTCGTACACCGCCAGCAGGTCCGGATCAAAGGTGGCAGCCAATTCGGCGCGCTCGGCGACGGCGGCAACACGCTCGGCTTCGATCTCCGCCAGTTCGGCGTCGCGTGCTTCCTCCAGGACCGCCACTTCGGCGTCCAGGGCGCTTGCCGCGGTCCGGAACTGCTCCTCGGCGATCTTCGCTGCCTCGAGGCGCTCCATGACTTCGAGCTCCACATCTTCCAGGTCGGAGCGGCGGCGCTTCAGCGACTCCATTTCGCTCTGCAGGGCGGTGAGTTCCTTGGAGCTTCCTTTTCCGCTGTCCAGGTGGTTCTGGTTGCGCTCAATGCGTGCCACGACTGACGCAACGTCGGCCTCGGCGCGGGTGAGTTCACGGGCAACGTCCGCTGCCTCGGTGGATGCGGCCACCAGCATGCTCTGGGCGGCGGCGCGCTGTACTCCCAGATCCGCGATGGCCGAGTTGTCGCTGACGCTGCGAGCCCGGTTCCGGAGTTTACGAATATTACTGTCCAGAGCCTGCAAATCGAGCAGCCGCAGCTGCTCCGCCGACGATGCTTTTGCCACCGAAAAACCTCCACCTATGACCGCACCAACCTGGCCGGTTCTTCCCCCTAGCCTATGCCAAGGGCGCGGGTCAGTTCAGCCCGGGGGTCAGCACAAAGTCCCATGGATCGGTGTTGGTGCCGCTGATCCGGATCTCCGCCGCAAAGCCCTGGTCATTGAGGACGTTCTCGAGGGCGTTGGCCGCGGGGGTCAACCACAGCCATTCACTGCCGAAATGGGAGACGTCGATGAGGTACGGCCGTCCGTTCACAGCAGCTTCCCTGGCCTCCGACGCCGGGTGGTGGCGAAGGTCGGCTGTGACGTAAACGTCAGCATGATGCCGGCGAACCGCATCAAAAAGGCTGTCACCGGCGCCTCCGCACACAGCAACCCGGCGCACGATTCCCTGCGGATCACCGGCTACGCGGACACCGCCGGCAACGGCGGGCATGATGCTGAAAACCAGCTTGGCGAAGTCCGCGAGGGTGGTGGCTTCGCGCAGGTCCCCCACCCGGCCGATGCCTTCCTCGGGCAGCCCGTCCTCGGCGCGGACCAGGGGTTCAACGTTTCCGAGTCCGAAGGCGTCCGCCAGGACGTCAGAGACGCCGCCGACGGCGCTGTCACCGTTGGTGTGCACGGTCAGCAGCGCGCAGCCGCCTTCGATCAGGCGGTGGACCGCGTCACCCTTGAAACCCGTGCCGGCCACGGAATGGACCGGCTTGAGGAACAGCGGATGGTGGGTCAGCAGCAGGTCCGCTTCCCATTCCAAGGCCTCATCAATCACCTCGGTGGTGGGGTCCACGGCAAACAGGATGCGCTTCACGGGGCGGGACGGCCTTCCGGCCACCAGTCCGACGGCGTCCCAGCCTTCGGCCAGTGCAGCCGGCCATAGCTCCTCGGCGGCCAGCAGGACATCGCCAAGAGTGGGGACGGACCCGGCCGGCGCTTCAGCTGCTGCCCCCGCGGCTGCGGACTCCGCCGTGCTGTCCACTGGCGCGGAATCCGGTCCCGGTGCCGCCGGTGCGCTGCCTTCGGCGGGCTTGTCTGTTTCCATAGTTTCAGTTGTACCCGCTTGGCTACCCCTGCTCAATTCGGCCGCGCCGTGGCGGGCCCGGGTGTTTGGCACCCCAGGATGCCAAAGACCGGCCGTGGCCTCCCAACGGAGACCCTCGTGCGGGAATTCTTCCGGGCCCGCGCGCATTGATAGAGGGTATGAAGACCTATGTACTTGGCGGAGGCTGCTTTTGGTGCCTCGACGCGCTCTACCAGAAA
The DNA here is from genome assembly GCF_009192735.1 of Arthrobacter gandavensis. Taxonomy (GTDB): domain Bacteria; phylum Actinomycetota; class Actinomycetes; order Actinomycetales; family Micrococcaceae; genus Arthrobacter_B; species Arthrobacter_B citreus. Next base: position 91,572 of record NZ_VTFU01000001.1, on the reverse strand, counting down.
ACCCGCGGGGTCACGGAAGTCGTTTCCGGTTACACCGGCGGGCACACCGCACACCCTGACTACTACAGTGTCTGCTCCGGAACCACGGGGCACGCGGAGGTTGTGGCGGTCACCTTTGACGAGGACATCATCCCGGGTGAAGCGATCCTGGACATGTTCTTCATCTCGCACGACCCCACCACGCTGAACCGCCAGGGCTATGACGTCGGCACCCAGTACCGGTCCTCGATGTTCTACGCGGACGAGAGCCAGCGTGAGGAATTCGAAAAGGCCCGCGACCGCGCCCAGGCACAGTGGGACAACCCGATCGTGACCGAAATCTCCCCGCTGCCCGAGTTCCATGTGGCGGAGGAGGAGCACCAGAACTTCTACGCCAAGCACCCCGAGCAGGGGTACTGCCAGGTGATCATCAACCCGAAGCTCGCCAAGGCGAGGAAATATTACGCTGAATGGCTTGACAACTGATAGTCACGCATGCAAGACGATAGGCTGGAGCGGGCCCCCGCTGCAGGTATCTTCCACCGGCGTTGAGGCGCAGGATTCCCAGAAACTCCAACGGATTGAGGACAAACCATGGCAAGGATTTACGACGACGTGACGCAGCTGGTCGGCGGTACGCCGCTGGTGCGGCTGAACCGGCTCACCAAGGGACTGGACGCTGAGGTTGCCGTCAAGCTGGAGTTCTACAATCCGGCCAACAGCGTCAAGGACCGCATTGGTGTCGCCATCGTCGACGCCGCGGAGAAGGCCGGTGCGCTGAAGCCCGGCGGCACCATCGTTGAAGGCACCTCCGGCAACACCGGCATTGCCCTGGCCATGGTGGGCGCTGCCCGCGGCTACAAGGTCATCCTCACCATGCCCGAGACCATGTCCACGGAGCGCCGCGTCATGCTCCGTGCCTACGGTGCCGAGATTGTCCTGACCCCCGGGTCCGAGGGCATGCGCGGCGCCGTGGAGAAGGCCAAGGAAATCGTGGCCACCACTGAGAACGCCATCTGGGCGCAGCAGTTCGCCAATGCTGCCAACCCCGAGGTGCACCGCCAGACCACCGCCGAGGAAATCTGGGAAGACACCGACGGCAAGATAGACATCTTTGTTGCCGGCGTCGGCACCGGCGGCACCGTCACCGGCGTCGGACAGGTTTTGAAGAAGCGCAAGCCCGGCGTGCAGATCGTGGCCGTCGAGCCGAAGGACTCCGCCATCCTCAACGGCGGCTCCCCCGGCCCCCACAAGATCCAGGGCCTGGGCGCCAACTTTGTCCCCGAGGTGCTGGACACTGACATCTACGATGAGGTCATTGATGCCTCCATCGAAGACTCTGTTGCCACCGCCCGCGCCCTCGGCACCCAGGAAGGCATCCTCGGCGGCATCTCCTCCGGAGCCATCGTCTGGGCCGCCCTGGAGCTGGCCAAGCGTCCGGAGAACGCCGGTAAGCTGATTGTCGCCATTGTCTGCGACTTTGGAGAGCGCTACATCTCCACCGTGCTGTACGACGACATCCGCGGCTAAGACCCGCATTCCACCGGTTTCCGACGGGGAACCGCCCGAGCAGAAAGTCCTCTGTGAGCCTGATTGCACGCCTGCGTGAAGACCTCGACGCCGCCGCCTCCCATGATCCGGCCGCGCGCGGTTCCTTCGAGAACATCGTGGTCTACTCCGGGCTTCACGCCATCTGGATGCACCGTCTGACCCATCGGATGTGGGCCCGGCCGGGGCTGCGCTTTCCTGCCCGGGTGCTCTCCCAGCTGACCCGCTTTGCCACCGGAATCGAGATCCACCCCGGGGCCACCATTGGGCGGCGGTTCTTCATTGACCACGGGATGGGCGTGGTGATTGGGGAAACGGCTGAGATTGGGGACGACGTCATGCTCTACCACGGCGTGACCCTGGGCGGACGTTCCCTGGCGCGGATCAAGCGGCACCCCACGATCTGCGACGGCGTGACGGTGGGCGCCGGCGCAAAGATCCTGGGTCCGGTGACCATCGGGAAAAACAGTGCCGTCGGAGCCAACGCCGTGGTGGTGAAGGATGCTCCGGCAGATTCCATCATCACCGGGATTCCGGCCCGCTGGCGCCACCGCCATGTCAAGGAAACCCAGCCCGCGGTTGACCCGGCGGAATACATCGATCCGGCCATCTATATCTGAGCTGTTGCCGCATTTGATGTGACCGTCCGCCCCGGACGAGGAAACTCCGGGCAGCACAAAGGCCGCCGGCCCCTTCGGGTGCCGGCGGCCTTTTGTTTGTTCTGTGCTGCTTGTTGCCGCCTAGTGGGTGTCCACAGCCGAGATCTCGGAGCGGTCGGCGCCCCAGAGCGTGTGGAACGTGCCCTCGTCGTCAATGCGGTGGTACGTGTGGGCACCGAAGAGGTCCCGCAGGCCCTGGGTCAGCGCGGCGGGCAGGCGCTTGCGGCGCAGTCCGTCGTAGTAGGCCAGGGAGGAGGAGAACACGGGCACGGGGATGCCCAGCTGGACCGCAACGGAGACCACGCGGCGCCAGGCCGGCAGAGCGGCTGCTATGGACTCGGCGAACGCCGGGGCCAGGAGCAGGTTGGCCGGAGCGGCATCGCCGGCGTAGGCCTTCATGATGTCGTCCAGCAGCTCAGCGCGGATGATGCAGCCGGCACGCCACAGCGACGCGATCTCGTCAAGCTTCAGGTCCCAGCCGTAAGTCTTGGCCGCACCCGTGAGCATGTCGATGCCCTGCGCGTAGCTGACGAGCTTGGAGGCGTACAGCGCCTGCCGGACGTCCTCCACGAAGGTTTCGGGCAGTTCCACGGTGGACTCGCCGCCTGCAAGGATGCCCTGGGCCTCTTCCCGCTGTTCGCGCTGCGAGGAGAGGGCGCGGGCGAAGACTGACTCGGCGATTGCGGACACGGGCGAGCCCAGGTCCAGGCCGGAAACCACGGTCCAGCGGCCGGTGCCCTTCTGGCCGGCGGAATCCACGACGACGTCGACAAAGGGCTTGCCGGTGCGTGCATCGGTGTGGGCCAGGACCTCGGCGGTGATTTCGATCAGGAAGGAGCTGAGCTGGCCGGTGTTCCACTCGGTGAAGATCTTGGACTGTTCGGCCGGTTCAATGCCCGCGGCCGAACGCAGCAGGTCGTACGCTTCGCCGATAACCTGCATGTCCGCGTATTCGATGCCGTTGTGCACCATCTTGACGAAGTGGCCTGCGCCGTCGGTGCCGATCCAGGTGCAGCAGGGGTCGCCGTCGTACTTGGCGGCAATCTTTTCCAGCATCGGGCCCAGAGAATCGTAGGATTCCTTCGAGCCGCCGGGCATGATGGACGGGCCCAACAGCGCACCTTCCTCGCCGCCGGACACGCCGACGCCCACAAAGTGCAGGTCCTTCTCGGCCAGCGCAGCCTCGCGGCGGCGGGTGTCCTCGTAGTGCGAGTTGCCGGCGTCGATGACGATGTCGCCTGCTTCCAGCAGCGGCACCAGATTCTCGATGACAGAGTCAACCGGTGCCCCGGCCTTGACCATGATCAGGACCCGGCGCGGCTTTTCCAGCGAATCAACCAGTTCCTGCAGGGATTCCGTCCGGATGAAGTCGCCCTCGTCGCCGTGGGCTTCCAGCAGTGCGTCAGTCTTTTCGATGGACCGGTTGTGAAGGGCCACGGTGTACCCGTTCCGGGCCAGGTTCCGGGCGAGGTTTGCTCCCATTACTGCCAGACCGGTGACGCCAATTTGTGCGCTCAAGTTTTCTCCAGGATTCTTCGGGGCCCCAGCCAGGGGCGTGGCGATCGGCGCTCACCCGCCGTCTTCAACCTCCAGCCTATGCTTCCGGGCCACCGGCCCGCCACACAGAGCCTTCCGTGTCGCCGGTGCCGGGGATCACGGTCACGGTGCCGCCGGACGTTTCATAAGTGTTGATGACTTCCGCCACTTCCTCCACCGCCGACACACCGTCCTCCATCGAAGAGCTCCCGGCTGTCAGGATCACCACCGCGTATTCGGATCCGCCGGCCCGCACAAATCCGGCGCTGCCCACGTTCCACGCCAGCTCATCGTCCTGCAGCCATCCATTCTTCAACGCAATTTCCGCGCCGCCGTCCTGCAGCCCCGCGCTGATCCCCCACCGCTGGCTGTCCTCCACGTTTTCCATCAGCTCGACGGCGTAATCCTGCAGGTCGGCGCTGATCCAGTCCACCCCTTCCAGAAGGGCCCGGGCGATCTTCAGCTGGTCCTCGACGTTGGTGTCGTTGGCGCCCCAGGTCTCAGCCGCGCTGGTTTCCGTTACACCTAACAGCTCATACGTCCGGGACAGCTCCTCGGCGCCGCCGACGGAGCGGTAGAGCTCGGTCGTGGCGTCATTGTCGCTGTACTCGATCATCATGACGGAGAGGTATTCCTCCTCCAGCGTCAGCTCCCGCTCCTCGTCAGTGGCCTGCCGCAGCAGGGTCAACAGGATGGGGACCTTGACCAGGCTGGCTTCAAGATAGGTGCCGCCGCGGTTGTAATACCAGGCCCGCCCGGAGGAGGCCTCATACACCGCTGCGGAAAACTCGCTGCCGAGCGTGTCCGCGTATTGGTTCAGCGCATCCTCGAGCGGCTGGTTTTCACCCGGCAGAGCCAGGCCCGGATCGGGAGCTTCAGTGGCGGCCTCAGCAGGGGATGGAGGAACATCCGTCAGGTCCGGCCCGGGTGCGCATCCCGCCGAGAGCGGAAGCAGCAGTACCGCTGCTGCTGCCAGCGTGCGCCGGAGAGTCGAACGTTTCCAGAAAAAACTACTTGGCGTTGCGGTTTGCAAAAGGCCTGCACCCCCTGTTCCTGTGTGGTTTCGTGCCGTTCTTCAGGAATAACATCGGAGCCTGTCCGCTGCCTGAGCAGCTCACTGGTTTTCGGCGCGAATCCACGGCGGACGGAAGTGACCGGTGGGCAACTTCACCTTCGGGCCTGGAGAATTCTACGCGCCCGGCCGCACAAACCCCGCTTCGAGTCCCTGGAGCCCGGCCACTTTTTGACTTGCCCGGACAGAACTGATTCCGTTGCAGGACGGCTGGCCGGCGCTACGGGCCCCGGGCCGGCCGCACGCAGACTGTGCCGGAACCCCGCTTTTGCCGGTTCCTGCCGGAACGATTTGCCGCCCTATCTCCTGACGGATTCGATGCCGGGCGCTGCACTTCCGCTTCGCTGATCAGCAGTACCGAAACCTCGGTACTGCTGATGTTTGCGCGTCCGCGCACCGCTTTCCCGCTCCTCCGGACGGGGAAAGCACAGCACGGCACCGGGGGCCCCGAACCAAGGAGACACATGACACAACGGGTAGGAATCATTGGAGCCGGTCCCAGCGGCCTGGCGCAGCTGCGGGCCTTTGAGTCGGCACGGACGCTTGGAGCGGACATTCCGGACATCATCTGCTTTGAGAAACAGGCTGACTGGGGCGGGCAGTGGAACTACTCCTGGCGCACCGGGCTGGACGGAGCCGGAGAACCCGTGCACTCCAGCATGTACCGGCACCTGTGGTCCAACGGACCCAAGGAATGCCTGGAGTTCGCCGACTACTCCTTTGACGAGCACTTCGGCCGCCCCATTTCCTCCTATCCTCCGCGCGAGGTCCTTTTCGACTACATCAAGGGCCGGGTGGAAAAGAGCGACGTGCGCAGGTACGTCCGCTTCAACACCGTTGCCCGGTGGGTCACTTGGGACGATGCCGCCGCTGAGTTCACCGTGCAGGTCGAGGACCTGACGACGGGCCGCACGGAAACGCATGTTTTCGACAAACTGGTGGTGGCCACAGGCCATTTTTCCAGCCCTGTGGTGCCCGAATTTGCGGGAATCAACTCGTTCCCGGGCGAGGTGCTGCACGCCCATGATTTCCGTGGGGCGGAGCGCTTCGCCGGACGGAGGGTCCTGATGATCGGCAGCAGCTACTCGGCGGAGGACATCGGTTCGCAGGCCTACAAGATGGGTGCCAGCTCGGTCACCATCAGCTACCGCAGCCATGAGCTGGGCTACGACTGGCCCGCAGGCATCGAGGAACGTCCCCTGGTGACCGGCTTCGACGGCAGCACCGCCTCTTTCCTGGACGGCACCACCCAGGACTTCGACGCCGTCGTGCTGTGCACCGGGTACCGCCACACGTACCCTTTCCTGCCATCGGAACTGTCCCTGGTCTCACGCAACGTCCTGTACCCCGGCAACTTGTACAAAGGCGTTCTGTGGCAGGAGAACCCCAACCTGGTCTATCTGGGCATGCAGGACCAGTACTACACCTTTAATATGTTCGACGTGCAGGCCTGGTATGCCCGCGACGTGATGATGGGCCGGATCGACGTGCCTTCCGCCGAAGACCGCGCGGCGGACATAGCCGCCTGGCTTGCCGCGCAGGATGGCCTTGAAACGCATGACGACGAGGCCGATTTCCAGACCGCCTACGTCCGGGACCTCATCGGACGGACCGATTACCCTACCTTCAACCTGGACGCTGTCTCAGAGCTCTTCAAGGCGTGGATGCAGGAGAAGAAACAGGACATCATGGGCTACCGCGACAGGGTCCATCGATCGGTCATCACAGGCACCATGTCAGAGCCGCACCACACGCCATGGATCCACGCGATGGATGACAGCCTGTCGGCCTACCTTGCCCCGGGTGCCGGGCCGGCGTCCGTTGCGGAGCTTTCGGCGGATACCCTGGCTGCCCGCTAACCGGGTGAAGACAACAGAAAACCCCGCCGTCCCATTGGGACGGCGGGGTTTTCTGTTTACCGCTTGTTCGCGGTGGGTCCTACCGGGATCGAACCGATGACATCCACGGTGTAAACGTGGCGCTCTACCAGCTGAGCTAAAGACCCTTTGTGACCGTTATGCCTTTCAAGTTCTCCTTGATCAGCGCCGCATCACGAGGAATTACTTTACCGGACGAATTGGGGAATTACCTAATCAGAAGGCTGCGGCGCACTGTCGCCGGGGAATCGGTGGGAAAGGTCCGGCAGTTCTGAGGCCAAATATTCCAACGCGGTCGCCACTCCCGCCTCGATCTTCAGGTCCGCAAGGTCGTCGCCGCGGGTCCACCCGCGGTTGATAATGACCACCGGCTTCCCCGTCTTGTGCGCATGCTTTACGAAGCGCAGCCCGCTCATCACCGTCAGCGAAGAACCCGCGACCAGCAGTGCGTCGGCCGCGTTCAGCATGGCGAAGGAAGCCTCCACTCGGTCACGCGGCACGTTTTCCCCGAAATAGACGAAGTCGGGTTTGAGCATTCCGCCGCAGACCGGGCAGTCCGCCACGACGAAGTCCTCGGTGTCCGCGACGTCGGCATCGGCGTCGGGGGCGATGTCTCCGTCCAGCCGGCTGCGCTCCAGGAATCCGGGGTTCAGCTCTTCGAGCAGCCGGGACACGGTCTGGCGTGAATAGCGGGTGCCGCACTCCAGGCACAGCACCCGGTCGAAGCGCCCGTGCAGGTCAACGCACAGGGCGCTGCCGGCGTCGGCATGCAGGCGGTCAACGTTTTGCGTGATCAGACCGGTGGTCAGGCCGCGGCGTTCCAGGCGGGCGACGGCGGCGTGTCCGGCGTTGGGTTCGGCATGGCGCAGATGGTGCCAGCCCACATGGTTCCGCGCCCAGTAGCGGCGGCGGAGCTCGGGATCGCCCACGAACTCCTGATAGGTCATGGGGTTGCGCGGCGGAGCCTCCGGCCCGCGGTAATCCGGTATTCCGGAGTCGGTGCTCAATCCGGCACCCGTGAGGACGGCGAGCCGCCGGCCGCTCAACAGCTCGACGGCGCCGCGCAGGCTGCGCTCTTCCTCAGGCGTGGGCGGCGGTGCGGCCGGAAAGGACGGTTCCGACCGGACAAATCCGGTCAGTCCCAGGCCGGGCCTGCCCTGCCCGGGGGCTTTCGATCCGGGGGGTTGCGATCCGGGGACGGAAGCCCCGGATGCCGGAACACGGTGGGGCGGTGGTGCTTGGGTCATGCCGAAGGCATCTCCTTGAGTGCATCCAAATAGGCCTTCAAAGGGCGCGGCGATCCCGGATCCGACCGGATCTCATCGCGGATCAGGCCCTCACCATCGATGATAAACGAGGCCCGGACCGGGCGGCCCTGCGCGGCGTCGAATGCTCCGTAAACATCGGCCACCTGCCCGTGGGGCCAAAAGTCGGCCAGCAAATCGAAGGAGTATCCGCGCTGCTGCGCGTAGGCCCGCAGCGTGTACTTGGAATCGCAGGAAACCGCCAGGATTTTGGCACCTATCCGGGTGATCTCCGCCTGGGCGCCCTGCAGCTCATCCAACTCGCCGGTGCAGACACCGGAGAATGCGAAGGGATAGAACACCAGGACAACGGGCGCTCCCAGCAGGGAAGACAAGGCCACGGATTCGCCGAACTGGTTGGGAAGCACAAAGTCCGGAGCCGGACGCTGCTTCACAGCCTCCGGGTCCGGACTTTGATGCAAAACGGCGCTACTTCTTACGGCGGGCAACAAGGCGCGTGGCGGCCCAGTCGCTGCTGACTGCGGGTGATGTCGTCACATGCAGGCCGGCGGTGGGCGCGGCCTCTTCAATGTCGGCCGGCGGAACGTATCCGTCCCGGCCGGACTTGGGAGTCAGAACCCAGACAACGCCGCCGTCGTCGAGGGTGGTGATGGAATCCACCAACGCGTCCACCAGATCCCCGTCGTCGGCACGCCACCAGAGGATGACTCCGTCTACGACTTCGTGGTCCTCTTCAGTGAGGAGCTCGCTCCCCACCAAGTCTTCGAGGCCGTCGCGGAGGTCGAAATCGACGTCCTCGTCGTAACCGAATTCCTGAATCAGGTCTTGGTCTTTGAAACCCAATCTTCCCGCCACGTTCTTTTCCGTGACGGCTTCGGCCTCGCTCACTTCACTCCTCCTGGTTGACTGCATAAATACAAGGGAATCACATATTTGGGCGAGATGTGGTGTCTAGGACACAAGCCAACACCTTTTGTCCGGAACCTACAAGGTTCCGGCGGCAAGGTATCGCATGCGCGGGTACGCGTCCCTGCGCGGACGGGTATTGTCGACTCGGACCCCAGCTGCACATAGTGGGCGGGCTACGCAACACCCGCCCGGCGGGACTAGAGTGGATCACAGAGGCTCCGGAGGCACCAGCATCCGCGCAGCCTAAAGTGTTCGCCCGGTAAAGAAACCGGATCCCACAGACGTATTCGTGCAGACACAATCTGTACATGAGAGAGGTTTGCCGTGGCCGCAGAAGACACAACGGACATCCTGAGCGGGTTAACCAACCAGCTTCCGGACCGTGACCCCGAGGAGACCGCGGAATGGATGGAGTCACTGGATGAGCTGATCCGTTCCCAGGGCACCGAAAGGGCCCAGTACATCATGCGCTCCCTGCTCCAGCGCGCCGGTGCGCAGTCGGTGGGTGTCCCCATGGTCACCACCACCGACTATGTGAACACCATTCCCGTGGACCAGGAAGCGGAATTCCCCGGCGACGAGGAAGTTGAACGCCGCTACCGTGCGTGGCTGCGCTGGAATGCGGCCATCATGGTGCACCGCGCCCAGCGTCCGGGAATCGGCGTCGGCGGACACATCTCCACCTATGCCGGTGCCGCAACCCTCTACGAAGTGGGCATGAACCACTTCTTCCGGGGCAAGGACCATCCGGGTGGCGGAGACCAGGTGTACTTCCAGGGTCACGCCTCCCCCGGCATGTATGCACGCGCTTTCCTTGAAGGCCGCCTGTCCGAAGAGGACATGGACGGGTTCCGCCAGGAGAAGTCCCGTCAGGGCCACGCCCTGTCCTCGTACCCGCACCCGCGGTCCATGCCTGACTTCTGGGAATTCCCCACCGTCTCCATGGGCATTGGCCCCATGAACGCCATTTACCAGGCGCAGTCCAACCGCTACCTGCAGAACCGCGGCATCAAGGACACGTCCGACCAGCACGTCTGGGCTTTCCTGGGCGACGGCGAAATGGACGAGCCCGAATCGCGCGGCCTGCTCCAGCTCGCTGCGAATGACAAGCTCGACAACCTCACCTTCGTGGTCAACTGCAACCTGCAGCGCCTCGACGGCCCGGTCCGCGGCAACGGCAAGATCATGCAGGAGCTTGAGGCATTCTTCCGCGGCGCGGGCTGGAATGTCATCAAGGTTGTCTGGGGCCGCGAGTGGGACTCGCTGCTCGAGAAGGACCAGGACGGCTCGCTGGTGGAGATCATGAACTCCACCCCCGACGGCGACTACCAGACCTACAAGGCTGAGAACGGCGGGTTTGTCCGCGACCACTTCTTCGGCAAGAGCCCGGAGACCAAGGAACTGGTCGCCAACCTCACCGACGAAGAAATCTGGAACCTCAAGCGCGGCGGCCACGACTACCGCAAGGTCTATGCCGCCTACAAGGCAGCCACGGAGTTCAAGGGCAAGCCCACCGTCATCCTCGCCCACACGGTCAAGGGCTACGGCCTGGGCACGCACTTCGAGGGCCGTAACGCCACGCACCAGATGAAGAAGCTGACCCTGGATGACCTGAAGGCCTTCCGCGATCACCTGCGCATCCCCATCTCGGACGAGCAGCTCGAAGCTGATCCGTACAAGCCTCCGTACTTCAACCCGGGTGCCGATGCTCCGGAGATCCAGTACATGCTGGAACGCCGCCGGGAACTGGGCGGCAACGTTCCGGAGCGCCGCGTGAAGCACGCGCCGGTGCACCTGCCCGATGAAAAGGCCTACGAAGTTGCCAATCGCGGTTCCGGCAAGCAGATGGCGGCCACCACCATGGCCTTCGTTCGCCTGCTCAAGGACCTGATGCGGGACAAGGAATTCGGCAAGCGGATTGTGCCCATCATCCCCGATGAGGCCCGCACGTTCGGCATGGACTCGTTCTTCCCCACGGCAAAGATCTACAACCCCAAGGGTCAGAATTACCTCTCCGTGGACCGGGACCTCGTCCTGGCCTACAAGGAGTCCCCGCAGGGCCAGATCGTGCACGTCGGCATCAATGAGGCCGGCTCCATCGCGGCCTTCACCGCGGCGGGCACGTCCTACGCGACCCACGGCGAACCGCTCATTCCGGTCTACGTCTTCTACTCCATGTTCGGCTTCCAGCGCACCGGCGACTACATCTGGGCGGCCACCGACCAGATGGCCCGCGGCTTCCTGATTTCGGCAACCGCGGGACGCACCACGCTGACCGGTGAGGGCCTGCAGCACGCTGACGGCCACTCGCCGATCCTGGCCTCGACCAACCCGGCAGTGAAGACCTACGACCCGGCGTACGGGTACGAGATCGGCCACATTGTCCGGCACGGCCTGGAGGAGATGTACGGACCGGATTCGAAGGATCCCAACGTCATCTACAACCTCATGGTCTACAACGAGCCGATCCTGCAGCCGAAGGCTCCGGAGGATCTGGACGTCGAAGGCATCATCAAGGGCATCTACCTGCTGGCGCCGGCCAAGATCGACGGCCCCCGTGCCCAGCTGCTGGCCTCCGGCGTTGCCGTGCCGTGGGCCCTGGACGCCCAGAAGATCCTGGCCGAGGACTGGGGCGTTTCCGCCGATGTCTGGTCAGTGACGTCCTGGAACGAGCTTCGCCGCGACGGCCTGGCCGCCGAGGAGGAAGCGTTCCTGCACCCCGACGCCGAACCCCGCGTGCCGTTTGTCACCAAGCAGCTCGCCGGCGCCACGGGCCCGATCGTCGCCAGCACGGACTACATGAAGGCCGTTCCGGACCAGATCCGGCAGTTCGTGCCCAACGAATTCGCCACCCTCGGCGCAGATGACTTTGGGTTCGCCGACACCCGGGCCGCCGCCCGCCGGTACTTCAAGATCGATTCCCACTCCATGGTTGTCCGGACCCTGGAAATGCTCGCCCGCCGCGGTGAGGTTGACGCCAGCGCGCCGACCGAAGCGATCAAGAAGTACGACCTGCTCAACGTGAATGCGGGAACCTCCGGCAACGCCGGCGGCGACGCCTAAGCGTTCAGGCTGCTCCTGCTCCAAGGGATTCCTCAACAGGGGAACTTCTGGGTACAGGGTCTCCTGAAATAGAGGAACTGAGAAGAGAACCGTCGCAATTGCGGCGGTTCTCTTTTTAGTGTTGCGACAAGAGGTCCCGCTGCATTGCGGTCAGCTTGAGATTGGGGCCAGCTGGACAGTGCGGTCAGCTGGACAGTGGGTCAGCTGGACAGTGGTGTCACCGAAGACCAGGCAGGGCCAGCCGGCCGGAAGGCAGACTGTCTCAAAATGCCTTCACAACCATCGCCGGCGTTTAGAAGGGCGGAGGGTCGGAGCGGTAATCGTCTGTGTCTCCACCATTTGCCGGATCTGTTCCCGGTGGCTCGGCCTCCTCCACAGGTGAAGAAGCGGCCTTGTCCCGGGCCAGGCTGAGCTGCGGCTCGGTGCGGTATTTCCGTCCTCCCGGCGACGTCCACTCGATGACGCCGGGACTGGGTTGGCAGGCTTTCCAGAAGCCCTCGGTTTTGAACATGTGGTGCCGCCGGCACAGGTGTTCCAAGTTGTTGTGATGCGTGGATCCGCCCTGGGCCCAAGGTTTAGTGTGATCAATCTCAGAGATCAGCGCGTTGGTCCGGCAGCCGGGGAACCGGCAAGTGCCGTCTCTGGCCCGGAGGAACCGTTTGAGTCCGTCGGCGACTTTTCGTCTGTTGCCCACCCGCAGGATCTCCGCCGTGTTGGGATCCCTCTCCACCGGTGTCCACTTCACGGCTTCGCGCGCCAGCCGCCGGGCCCTTTCAGGACTGATCGGACCGTAGCCCAGCAGCTCCGCCGGACGGTCGTCAGCTCCGAACAACGTTTCAGCATTGATCAGCACCAAGATTTCCGTCCGCGCTTTTGGTCCATGGCGATCATCGAACGGTTTCCTGGCCCTGGCCCGGCGTCCGCCATGACTTCCACTGTCGGCGTCGGTGCCATTGGCAGTGCCGGTGCCGGTGGCAGTGCCAGTGGTGGTGCCGGTGGCAGTGGTGGTGCCGGTGGCAGTGCCAATGGCGGTGCCGGTGGCGGTCTCGGTGCCGGTGCCTGCGCCTGTGCCTGTGCTTGTGCTTGTGCCTGCATCAGCGTCAGTGCCAGTGGCGCCGGCGGTGCTAGTGCCAGTGCCAGTGCCAGTGCCAGGGCCAGGGCCAGGGCCAGGGCCAGGGCCAGGATGATGATGCCCATCCAGAAATTCGGCGAGGATATCCGCACGCAGCTGATCCACCCGGCGCGGATCTCCAGCCGCTTGTTCACCCCGGGCAGCTTTGCTGAGCTGGTTATAGATCGTTTGTGCCGTCTCGGCGGCCAGAAGGCCTGAAATCCAGGACATGCCGTCGGTTTCGGGCTGCAGGCAAACCCGCCGGGTCTCGAACGCAGTGCGCTGACGTTCCACAATGGTTTCCGGATACAGGTTTTCGCGCAGCCGCCGGGCCTTCACCCGAAACTGTGCAGCGGTATCCCCCGCGGCGGACCCCAACAATTTGGTTTCGAACGCTGCCCACTCGGGGTCCGGCACACCTACGGACTGCTCAACCATGGTCTGGACGTGTCCGTAACTGAGCTGCCCGGTTTCCAACCGTTCCAGGGTGGCGGTGTGGGTTGTGCTGAGGGATCGGGCTTCGAGCATCAGCTTGGTTCCGGTACCGGTTGGCACTCCCAGAATCCTCGCGGCTTCCTCCGCCGCCAGGCTGAAGGCCATGTCCCGGTCAGGGAGGCCGGAGAGGAACAGGCTTTCATCCTCGTAGATGGTTTGCATCCGGGACAGGACCTTCGCCTGCTGTGCCTGCACCCACCGGGACAGGTGGTTCAAACGGGACAGCACGTCCCCGGCTTCTCCCTCGTTCAGAGACTCAATGTTTTGCAGCGCCAGCGAACCAAAGAATCCGTCTCGGTTATCCCTGCCCCGCTGCTGGGAATCGCTGCCGGCGCCCTGGCGAACAGAGCCGGACTGGCAAGTGTCATCCGGCATCGCCACACCGAACCCGGCAACAAAAACCGAGAGGCTGCCAGCTGCTGCCGGCGCGGGTCCGGTGCCTGTGCCTGTGCCGGTGCCGGTGTCAGCGCCTGTGCCGGTGCCTGTTCCGGTGGGAGATCCGTTCTGATCCATGTCTTCAGGGTTCCACCCGCCACTGACATTTCCAGCCTCAAAAAAGCCCAAAACGCGCCCAAAAGTGCCTCACGATTGCCGGTCGGATACCCGTCTTTCCCGCGGAACTACCGACGGCGTCGTCAAGGGCTAGCAGGCAGCCCGCAACCCGCGGAACCCCGGCGGCAAAGCTGGCACCGCGGCGGGCACCGGCACCCCGGAAGAACTACATGGCGGTTTCGGAGACCAGATCTATGTGGGCCTGCATGGCGTCCGCCGCAGCCTGGGGATCGGACGAGCGGATGGCGTCAGCGATGGCCCGGTGCGATTCCAGGGACCGCTCCGGCCGTCCCGGCTGACCCAGCGACGCGAGGCGGGTCTCCCGCACCAGCTCGGAAATGAACGTCATCATCGAGGCCAGGATGGATGAGTGGGCAGCCGCGGCCACCGCCTGGTGGAAGAGCTCATCCCCTTCGGTTCCACGGCTGCCGTCAGTGATCTCGGCGGCCATCACGGTGAGCGCCGCATCGATGGCTTCGAGGTCCGCCGGACTCCTGCGCTCTGCGGCGAGGGCGGCCAGCTTCACCTCCAAAGTGCTGCGTGCCTCCACGATCTCCGGCATCCGGTCGCGGTGTTCGCGCAGTTCCCGCAGCACCGACGCGACACTGGGCCGGTACACCAGGACTGCGCCGGTCCCGTGCTGGACGTCAATGACGCCGAGCACCTCCAGAGCCACCAGCGCCTGGGCCAGGGTGGCCCGGGATACTCCCATGCGCTCGGCCAGATCCCTTTCGGCGGGCAGCAGGTCTCCGGGTCCGAGCCCGGCCGAAGCGATGAAGCCCAGCAGCTGCTCCACCAGGCGCTCGTAGAGCCGCGGCCGTGATACCCGGACAAAGCCCTTGTCGTCTGAGCCGGGCATGGGAACCTCTTTCATCGGTGACCCTGCGTCCGCCGGGTCCGAAATGAGTATAGCCAGCAATTGACAAAGAGACCCAGAGTCTAAGAGGCTAGTCCAGTGCAAGTGTGGTGTACATCACTTGCATCCTCCGGCGGACGACTCAGGGATGCGCCGGGACCTTCGACGTAGGGAACTTTTGATGTCCGCTCCAATACTCTCCATCCTGATACTGGTGGCCATGTTCCTCCTGGCGACAGTTCTGCCCCTGAACATGGGGGCGCTTGCCTTTGTTGGCGCTTTCCTGCTGGGTTTCGTCTTCCTCGGCATGAGCACCGAAGACATTCTCGCGAACTTTCCGGGCGGCCTGTTCCTGACAATCGTCGGGGTGACCTACCTCTTCGCCATCGCGCAGAACAACGGAACCATCGACTTGCTGGTCCGCGGGGCGGTGCGGCTGGTCGGTAACCGGGTGGCGCTGATTCCGTGGATCATGTTCACCATCACGGCCGTCATCACCGCCGTCGGAGCCCTCTCCCCGGCAGCCGTCGCCATCGTGGCGCCCATTGCCCTCGGCTTCGCCGCCAAGCACAAGATCAACCCGCTGATGATGGGCATGATGGTGATCCACGGCGCGCAGGCCGGCGGCTTCTCCCCCATTGCCGTCTACGGTGTAACAGTCAACGGCATCATCGGCGGCACCGACCTGGAATCCAGCCCCTTCGCCGTCTTCATGGCCAGCCTGCTGTTCAACACGTTTATCGCCCTCATCCTGTTCTTCGTCCTGGGCGGCAGCAAGCTGCGCAGCGGCAAGGCAGGTGCCTTTGTCGAGGAGGTGGCCCAGGCGCGCATGAACCTCAGCACCGCCGGCCGCGGCGATGTGGCCCTCAAGGGCTTCGGCTCCGGCATGTACGGCCCCCGCGACCCCGCCGGAGACGGCGTTGAAGCAACCAAGAGCCGCAGCGAGCTCTTCCCGCAGATCGTCACCATTGCCGGACTCATTGCCCTGGCCGTCATTGCCCTCGGCTTCAAGGTCGATGTTGGCTTTGTCTCCATCACGATCGCCATGATCCTGGCCCTGGTGTCGCCGCAGGCCCAAAAGGGCGCCATCAACAAGATCAGCTGGACCACCGTCCTGCTCATCTGCGGCATGCTCACCTTCGTTGGAGTCCTGCAGGAAGCGGGCACCGTTGAGTACGTGTCCGACGCCGTCGTCGGCCTGGGCATGCCACTGCTGGCCGCCCTGCTCATCTGCTATATCGGCGCCGTCGTCTCAGCCTTCGCCTCCTCCACCGCTATCCTAGCCGCGCTGATTCCGCTGGCTGTTCCGTTCCTTGCCTCCGGCGAGATCGGCGCCGTTGGCCTCATCTGCGCGCTGGCCGTGTCCTCCACAATCGTTGACGTTTCGCCCTTCTCCACCAACGGCGCCCTGGTCCTGGCCAATGCTCCCGAAAGCATGGACAAGGACCGCTTCTACAAACAGATTCTTGGCTACAGCGGAATCGTTGTCGTCGCCGGACCGTTGGTGGCCTGGCTGGTGATGGTGGTTCCCGGCTGGCTCTAAGGCCTCCGCTCCGCCGTGACCCCGGCATTCTCCACAACAGAAAGACTTTCCCATGAGCACCAATCCCACCTCCCGCGGCCCACTGGACGGTTACCTCGTCGTCGACCTCAGCCGTGCCCTGGCCGGCCCGCATGCCGGCATGATGCTTGCTGACCTCGGCGCGCGTGTCATCAAAGTCGAAACGCCCGGCACGGGTGACGACACCCGCGGCTGGGGACCACCCTTCGTGGGCCCCGAAGATGACCAGCAGGCCACCTACTTCCTGTCGTGCAACCGCAACAAGGAGTCCATCAGCCTGGACCTGAAGTCCGACGACGGCGTGGCCGTGCTCCGCGACCTCGTCCGGCGGGCCGATGTCCTCGTGGAGAACTTCCGCCCGGGCGTGCTGGACCGGCTGGGTTTCTCGCCGGAGCAACTGCATGAACTCAACCCCCGCCTGGTGATCCTCTCCATCAGCGGGTTCGGCCACGACGGTCCTGAGGCCACCCGCAGCGGCTATGACCAGATTGTCCAGGGCGAGGCCGGACTGATGTCGCTGACCGGCTCCGGACCCGATGATCCCCAGCGTGTCGGCGTCCCCATCGCCGACCTGCTCTCCGGGATGTACGGGGCGTTCGGTCTTCTGGCAGCACTGCTCGAACGCGAACGCACCGGCAAGGGACAGGTCGTCCGCACCTCACTGCTGGCCGCCGTCGTCGGCGTCCATGCCTTCCAGGGAACCCGCCACACCGTTGCGGGCGAAGTGCCCGAAGCCCAGGGCAACCATCATCCGTCCATTGCTCCCTACGGGCTTTTCTCCTGCCGGGGCGGCAAGGTCCAGATCAGCGTTGGCAGCGAAAAACTCTGGGAGACCTTTGCCGCGGCCTTCGGCATCGACACCACCCGGCCGGAGTTCGCCGGAAACGCCCAGCGCGTCCGCAACCGCGCCGCGCTGATCGAAGCAGTCGAGGAGGCCTTTGCCGAATACGACGCCGAACCCCTGCTCGAGAAACTGCGCGCCGCCGGGATCCCCGCGGGCAAGGTCCGCACGCTCGATGAAGTCTATGAATGGGAGCAGGTTCACTCCCAGGGCCTGGTGGTCGATGTAGAGCACCCGGTCCTGGGCAAGATCGCCCTGCCCGGCCCGCCGCTGCGGTTCTTCTCGGCCGCCGAAGGCACTGAAACCACCAACCGCACCCACCTTGCCCCACCGCTGCTCAACCAGCACGGCGCAGACATCCGGGGTTGGCTGGACGGCAGCGGGGCGGCCGAGCCCGACCACGCGGCACAGGCATGAGCACCGGAACCAAGCCAAAACGCTTGAACGCCCGCGGACTGCTGGACCTGGTCGTGGACCCGGGCTCGTTCCGGTCCTGGGACTCCCCGGTGGCCTATGCCCCCCACAGCGACGCGTACGCAGCTGACCTTGCCGCCGCACGGGAGAAAACCGGTGAGGACGAGTCCGTGCTGACCGGAGAAGGCCTGGTCCGGGGCCGCCGGGTGGCACTGGTCGTCTGTGAGTTTGGTTTCCTTGGCGGGTCCATCGGCGTGGCCGCCGCGGACCGTCTGACCGACGCCGTCGAGCGGGCCACCCGTGAAGGCCTGCCGCTGCTGTCCGGGCCTGCTTCCGGAGGAACCCGGATGCAGGAAGGGACCCTTGCCTTCCTGTCCATGGTGAAGATCACCGCGGCGGTCCGGGCCCACAAGGAGGCGGGACTGCCGTACCTGGTCTATCTGCGCCACCCCACCACCGGCGGTGTCATGGCGTCCTGGGGTTCCCTGGGCCACATCACCGTCGCCGAACCGGGAGCACTGCTGGGCTTCCTCGGACCGCGCGTGTACGAGGCACTGTACGGGGAGCCTTTCCCGGAGGGGGTCCAAACCGCGGAGAACCTGCAGGCCCGCGGGCTGGTGGACGCCGTCCTGAAGCCCGAGGACCTTGCCGAAACCATCCACCGGGCGCTGTCCATGCTGGTGCCCGGTCCGGCCGCGGCCGTGCCTGCCCCCGCGTCCCTGGACAGCACGCCCGCCGCGGTCCCGGCGTGGGACTCGATCACCATTTCCCGGAACGTGAAGCGGCCCGGAGTGCGCCAGCTCCTGCACTTTGGCGCCACCGATGTGCTTCCGCTGAACGGAACCGGACAGGGCGAGAAGGACCCCGGGCTGCTGCTGGCGCTGGCCCGGTTCGGCCAGACGCCGTGCGTGGTGCTGGGCCAGGACCGCCAGCGCGGGGCCGAACAGCCGGCACTGGGTCCGGCGTCGCTCCGGGAGGCGCGCCGGGGAATGCGCCTGGCCGAGGAACTGAATCTTCCGCTGTTGACCGTCATCGACACCGCCGGGGCTGCCCTGTCCCGGGAGGCCGAGGAGGGCGGCCTTGCGGGTGAGATTGCCCGCAGTCTGAATGACCTGGTTGGGCTGGACTGCCCCACGGTTTCCGTCCTGCTGGGCCAGGGCGCGGGCGGCGGCGCGCTGGCGCTCCTGCCGGCGGACCGCACCATCGCGGCGCAGCACGCATGGCTCTCCTCGCTGCCGCCGGAAGGTGCCAGTGCCATTGTCTATCGCGACACACTCCACGGTGCGGAAATGGCCGAAGCGCAGGGCGTTACCGTGTCCGCGCTGGCCGCCCATGGGATCGTGGACCACGTTGTTCCCGAAGAGCCCGACGCCGCCGCTGAAGCCCCGGATTTCTGCCGCCGCATGGCCTCCGCAGTGGAATACGAGCTCGCTTCACTTCAGCTGAAGCCGGCCGAGGCGCGTCTGACGCAGCGCACTGAGCGGTTCCGCAAACTCGGGTCGGTGAGCTGAACCCATACCCGAACTTGTAGCCTTCGCACAAAATGGTGCTTGATCGGCAGACCCCGTAAGCTCGGCTTATGCCAGTGACTCGCAGCACAGCCGCGTCCAGACCCGGGGCGCGTGCGGACCGGGCGGACCCCTCGACGGTCGAGCGGCTCAAAGCCAACATCGGGAAGCTCTCCACCGCCACTCTCAAGCAGCTGGACGTTTCGCTGCCCTGGTACCGCAGTCTCCGGCCGGATGAACGCTCCGCGCTGGGGATGGTGGCCCAGAAGGGCATTGCCTCGTTCGTGAACTGGTACGAGCGCCCAGCCTCGCCGGCATGGGTCCTCAGCGACGTGTTCGGCACCGCCCCCACCGAACTGACCCGTTCGATCAGTCTGCAGAAGGCACTGCAGCTGATCCGGGTGGTGGTGGACGTGGTGGAGGACCGCGTTCCGGAACTGGCCGACGGCGACGTCCAGGGGCCGCTGCGTGAGGCCGTCCTGCGGTACTCGCGGGAAGTGGCCTTCGCCGCCGCCGATGTGTATGCCCGGGCCGCCGAAACCCGCGGCGCCTGGGACACGCGGCTTGAGGCCTTGGTCGTGGACGCCATTCTCCGCGGTGAAAGCTCAGATGCACTGCGCTCCCGCATCGCCGCCGTCGGCTGGACCTCCACGGCGCGGATCACCGTCATGGTGGGCAGCTCGCCGTCGGACACCAACGCCTCCTTCGTCAATGAACTGCGCCGGGCCACTGCGCGCCTGACCGAAGACGCACTCGTGGGGATCCAGGGGGAACGGCTGATCCTGGTGCTGGGAGGGCTCGAGGACACCCCCGGCTCGTACACCCGGCTCGCTGAGCTTTTCGGCCCCGGTCCCGTGGTCTACGGCCCGCCCGCCGAATCCCTGGTTGACGCCGGCCCGTCGGCGCAGGCTGCCTTTGCCGGCCTCACCGCCGCACGCGCATGGCCGGCGGCGCCCCGGCCGGTGGCAGCTGACGACCTGTGGCCTGAACGCGTCATGTCCGGCGACGACATTGCCCGCAAAGCCCTGGTCCGCAGCATCTACCGACCCCTGCTCGGGGCTTCCAACGGCTTGGCGGAAACCCTCTCCGCCTACCTCTCGCTCGGGCATTCCCTGGAGGCCACAGCCCGCGAACTCTTCGTCCATGCCAACACGGTCCGGTACCGGCTGCGCCGGGTCTGCGACGTCACGGGGTGGGATCCAATGCTGCCCCGGGAAGCCTTCGTGCTGCAGACGGCCCTGGTGGTGGGGCGGCTCGCACCACCCGGAAAAGCCGTCCCGGAGCGCCCCGCCGCCCGCTCCTGAGACAGTTGCATCAGTCCCATCGCCTTGTAGACTTCCTACAACGCCTCCCCTGGAGCTTGGTTTACGCAAACACCCGGCATCCTCCCTTCTCTTTGGAAAGCTTGATACGTGCTCGCTATTGCCTGCCCCGGCCAGGGGTCCCAAACGCCAGGTTTCCTTTCTCCGTGGCTGGAACTGCCCGGAGTCCGGGAACACCTCGAGTCCCTGAGCTCGCTTGCCGGCCTGGACCTGATCGCCCACGGCACCGTTTCCGATGAAGAGACCATCAAGGACACGGCGGTTGCCCAGCCCCTGATTGTGGCTGCGGGCCTGATGGCCGCGCGCCTGCTGCTGCAGCCCCAGGCCCTGACTGCTTCCACCGTGGTCGCCGGACACTCGGTGGGCGAGATCACCGCCTCTGCGGTGGCCGGCGCGCTGACCGAAGCTGACGCCATGACCTTTGTCCGGGAGCGCGCCAACGCCATGGCCCTCGCCGCGGCGCAGACCCCCACCGGCATGAGCGCCGTGCTGGGCGGTGACCCTGATGAGGTTGCCGCCGCGCTGGCTGCCGCCGGCCTCACCGCTGCAAACGCGAACGGCGGCGGCCAGACCGTCGCCGCTGGGACGCTGGAGCAGCTCGCCGCGTTCGCTGCCGAGCCTCCCGCCAAGGCCCGCGTCATTCCGCTGAAGGTCGCCGGCGCATTCCACACCTCCCACATGGAACCCGCGGTCAGCGTCCTTGAGGCCCTGCGGCCGCAGCTGAGCCCGGCGGCCCCGCTGCCCACCCTGCTCTCCAACTATGACGGCGCCGCCGTCGTTTCCGGGGACGCAAACCTGGACAGCCTGATCGCCCAGGTCTCCCGCCCCGTACGCTGGGACCTGTGCATGGAATCCATGGCTGCCATGGGCGTCACCGGGATGCTGGAACTGCCCCCGGCAGGCACCCTGACCGGCCTGGCCCGCCGCGGCCTCAAGGGCATGCCCACCCTGGCCCTGAAGTCCCCCGAAGACCTCGACGCCGCACGGGAGTTCATTTCCGAACACTCCCCCACGGCCGCCGCCGTAACAGCAGCAACCACCACCGGAGAAGGTAACGCGTGAGCACGCCCACCCTGAAGCAGTCCCCCGTCCACCAATTCAGCCGGATCCACGGCATTGGTGCTTTCCGCCCCGACGTCATCGTGAGCAACGAGGACGTCTGCCAGTGGATCGATTCCTCTGACGAGTGGATCCGCCAGCGCACCGGAATCGTCACCCGGCACCGCGCGGACAAGGGAACCTCCGTCATCGACATGGCCGAGGCTGCCGGGCGCGATGCCCTCGCCTCCGCCGGAATCGACGGTTCCCAGCTGGGCGCGGTCATTGTTTCCACCGTGACCCACCCCTTCGCCACGCCGTCCGCCGCCGCCGAGATCGCCCACCTGCTCGGCGCATCCCCAGCCCCCGCTTACGACGTCTCCGCCGCCTGCGCCGGTTACTGCTACGGAATCGCCCAGGCGGACGCACTGGTCCGCTCCGGTGCCGCTGAGTACGTGCTGGTCATCGGTGTGGAGAAGCTCTCCGACTTCATCGACAACACCGAGCGCACCATCTCGTTCCTGCTCGGTGACGGCGCCGGCGCCGTCGTCGTCGGCCCCTCCGATTCCGCAGGCATCGGCCCGTCAGTGTGGGGCTCGGACGGCAGCAAGTCCAGCACCATTGGCATGACCCACTCGATGCTGGATATCCGCGAACTGTCGCTGGCCGCCGAAGCCGACGGCAGTGACGCCACCATCACCGAGGTTGCCGCGCGCGACACCAAGCTGTGGCCGACGCTGCGGCAGGACGGCCAGAGCGTCTTCCGCTGGGCCGTATGGGAAATGGCGAAGGTCGCCCAGCGTGCGCTCGACGCCGCCGGCGTCACCGCTGAGGATCTCGGCGCCTTCGTGCCGCACCAGGCGAACATGCGCATCATTGATGAAATGGCCAAGCAGCTGAAGCTGCCCGAGTCGGTCATCATTGCCCGCGACATCGCCGACGCCGGCAACACGTCCGCGGCTTCCATCCCGCTGGCCACCCACCGCCTGCTGCAGGAAAACCCCGAGCTCAGCGGCAAGCTTTCCCTCCAGATCGGCTTCGGCGCAGGCCTGGTCTTCGGCGCGCAGGTTATCGTTCTTCCGTAACCTGCCGTCCCCCAACACCACACCGTTCCGCGGTTGGACAACCCACGCCGGTTCCTGCCGGCATCACGAGAAAAAAGGAGCCAACATGGCTAGCAACGAAGAAATCCTGGCCGGCCTCGCCGAGATCGTCAACGAGGAAACCGGTCTGGCCCCCGAGTCCGTCGAGCTGGACAAGTCCTTCACCGATGACCTGGACATCGACTCCATCTCCATGATGACCATCGTCGTGAACTCCGAAGAGAAGTTCGGCGTCCGCATTCCGGACGAAGAGGTCAAGAACCTGAAGACCGTCGGCGACGCCGTGGACTTCATTTCCAAAGCCCAGGCTTAATTTCGCCGGCGGCCGCCGCCATCCCTGGCGGCGGCCGCCGCGTCAGCACTTATGCACTCCGCACCATTGCAGTCCCCGCACCACCAACGTCTTCGAGAGAGTGAATCATGGCCCGCAAAGTAGTCATCACCGGTCTGGGTGCCACCACGCCCATCGGCGGCGATGTTCCCACCATGTGGAAGAACGCGCTCAAGGGTGTCGCCGGCGCCCGCACCCTCGAGGACGATTGGGTGGAAAAGTACAGCCTCCCCGTCACGTTTGCCGCCCGCGTCTCCACGCCGGCCAACGAAGTCCTTTCCCGCGTTGAAGCCAAGCGCATGGACCCGTCCACCCAGTTTGCCGTGGTCGCCGCACGCGAGGCCTGGGCCGACTCCGGTATCGAAGACGTTGACCATGACCGTTTGGGTGTTTCCTTCGCCACCGGCATCGGCGGCGTGTGGACCCTGCTGGATGCCTGGGACACGCTGCGTGAAAAGGGACCCCGCCGTGTCCTGCCCATGACCGTTCCCATGCTGATGCCGAACGGCCCCGCCGCCGCCGTCAGCCTGGACCTGGGTGCCCGCGCGGGCGCCCACACCCCTGTTTCCGCCTGTGCATCGGGCACCGAGGCGCTGCACCAGGGACTGGAGCTCATCCGCTCCGGCAAGGCCGACGTCGTCGTCTGCGGCGGCGCTGAAGCCGCCATCCACCCCATGCCGCTGGCGGCCTTTGCCTCCATGCAGGCGCTGTCCAAGCGCAACGACGATCCGGAACGCGCTTCCCGCCCCTATGACACCGACCGCGACGGTTTTGTCATGGGTGAAGGTGCCGGCGCGCTTGTCCTGGAGTCCGAGGAGCATGCCCAGGCCCGCGGTGCCCGCATTTATGCCGAGCTGGCCGGCACCGCCGTCACGGCCGATGCGTACCACATCACGGCCCCCGACCCCGAAGGCCTGGGTGCCACCCGTGCCCTGAAGGCCGCGCTCTTCGATGCCCGGGCCCAGGCGGAAGACGTGGTGCATGTGAATGCCCATGCCACGTCCACTCCCGTCGGAGACAAGCCCGAATACACCGCGTTGAAGGCGGCGCTTGGTTCTCACGTGGACAACGTGGCGGTTTCCGCCACCAAGTCACAGACCGGACACCTGCTTGGCGCTTCCGGCGCCGTGGAGGCCGTCATGGCGGCAATGGCCGTCTACGACCGCCAGGCTCCCGCGACCATTAACCTGGAGAACCAGGATCCGGAGATCCCGCTGGATGTTGTCACATCCGCCCGCACCCTGCCCGGCGGCGACATTGTGGTTCTGAGCAACTCGTTTGGTTTCGGCGGACACAATGCCGTGATCGCACTGCGGAGCCATTAGGCCGGCTGAACCGCCAAAAAAGCCGCGGCTGTTCCCGAGGGGAACGGCCGCGGCTTTTTGTTTGCCGCTATGGTCTGTTGTGTTGATGCCTCACCGGATTGACCGGCGGGGCGGGGCTATCCGAGCCGTTAGCCGACTTGGTGCAGCCAGCGGACGTTTGCGCCGTCGCCCGCGTGGCGGAACGGCTCCAGCTCATCGTCCCAGGCTTCACCCAACGCGAGGGAAAGCTCATGGTAGACAGCCGAGGGATCACCGGCGCCGTTTTCGTAGGCATACCGGATCCGGTCCTCGGAGACCATGATGTTGCCGTGCACATCCGTGGCGGCATGAAAGATGCCCAGTTCTGGAGTATGGCACCAGCGGCTGCCGTCAGCTCCGGCGCTTTGGTCTTCGGTCACCTCATACCTGAGGTGCGCCCAGCCGCGAAGGGCCGAGGCCAGCAGTGACCCGGTGCCCTGGGGGCCGGTCCACTCCACTTCGGTGCGGAGCATGCCGGGAGCGGCGGGCTGAGGGGACCACTTTAGATCCGTTCGCTTTTCAACGACGGATCCGATAGCCCATTCAATATGAGGGCACAACGCAGACGGGGCGGAGTGTATGAATAACACGCCGTGGGCCATCACAACAGACATTCCATCCTCCATAGCTGTAGGTACGTCTTCCCCAACGACCTTCAACAACCCGGGCGGAACATTTCTGTTATTAGCTCATCCAGGATCAGCCGGAAATCAGCTGCCCTGAAAACACTGTGAACTGCGCTTGGTTTTCTCTGCGGTATCTTCCGTTTCTTTTGAGACTTTGATCCGGTGCGGACTTGACCTTATTGTGCCGCAAGTTCAGGGAATGCGCCAATGATCGATCCGCTTTCACTGCCCGGAGGCCCGGCCGAAGAAAAGCCACCCGTCAGGCGCGCGGGTGGGCCTGCTGGTAACTGGCCCGCAGCCGGTCCACCGATACGTGGGTGTACAGCTGGGTGGTTGCCAGCGAAGAGTGGCCCAGGATTTCCTGTACGGCCCGCAGATCGGCTCCGCCGTCGAGCAGGTGGGTGGCGGCGGAGTGCCGGAGGGCATGCGGACCCGTGGCACCGGTATCCCCCAGGGCTTCAAAGAGACCGGCCACCACCGAACGAACCTGCCGCTGATCCACCCGGCGGCCGCGCCGGCCCAGGAAGAGGGCCGGGCCGCTGTTGGATACGGCAAGGGCGGGCCGGCCGCGGCGCAGCCAGTCATCAACAGCCTCCGCTGCGGGCTGCCCGTAGGGAACGGTGCGTTCCTTGTCGCCTTTGCCAATCACGGTCAGAGTGCGCCGGTCAGCGTTCAGGTCATCAATGTCCAGACCGGTCAGCTCGCCTACGCGGATTCCCGTGGCGTAGAGGAGCTCAACCAGGGCGCGGTCGCGGATCGCCACCGGGCCGCCGTCGACAGCTCCGTCTGCGAGCGCAGCAAACAGGTCCCCGACCTGCCCGGCCCGCAGCACCGAGGGAAGGGTTTTTTCACGCTTGGGAGCTCGAAGGCGCAGGGCCGGATCCGCTGAGATGAGTTCCTCCCGAAGTGCCCACCCGGTGAAGCTGCGTGCAGTGGCTGCACGGCGGGCCAGGGTGGACCGGGCGAGGCCGGCTCCGCTGAGTTCACCAAGCCACCCCCGCAGGACCGCTAAATCGATTCCGTCCAGAGTCCGCACTCCCCCGGCCACCGCATAGGTCAACAACTGGGACACATCGCCTTCGTAGGCGCGCACCGTGTGCTCGGAACGCCCCCGCTCACTCGTCAGATAGCGGCTGAAACCGCTCAGGGCCCTGCTGAACTCGGTTGGCCAGGCGTCCCCGGTGGTGCCCCCGGTTGACGCGTATACCCCGCTTGATGCGCTCTCCGCGCCCGGAGCGGATTCCGCCGCCGGAGTGGGTTCGGAAGCGGAGTCGGAAGTGGGTTCGGAGTCGGAAGTGGGTTCGGAGTCGGAAGTGGGTTCGGAGTCGGAAGTGGCTTCGCGCCGGGGGTGCTGCTCATTCTTGGTCGGTGGTGTCACCCCTTCACTTTCCTCTGATCGGTGAACGGCCTCAAGCAGGCACACCGGCCGGGCCGGCACATTGGATGCGCAGGGCAGCTGTGCCCGCCGAAGATTCATGCTCCAGCAGGAACCGTTTGGAGTCGATGCCTGCGGAATAGCCGGTCAAGGCTCCCCTGGAGCCAACCACCCGATGAGTGGGAATGACGATGTTCAATGGATTTCGAGACAGCGCCGCCCCCACCCCACGGGCTTTTGCGGCATCCCCCAGCCGGACGGCCAGCGCCTTGTAGCTGCAGGTCTGCCCGTACGGTATTGCTGAGACCTCCGCCCACACCTGCCGCTGAAAATCAGTTCCGCGGATGTCCAGTTCGAGCTCGAAGCAGCAGCGTGTCCCCGCGAAATATTCCTCGAGCTGGCGTTCCGCTTCCTCGAACCCCTCTTCGACGATCCGTCCCAGCCCATGATCGGATGCAGGATCGGGAACCCCGGGATAGACGCCCCGCAGAGCTCCCTCCTCGGAGGCAAGTGTGAGGACTCCCAATGGTGTTACGACGCTCTTATGGATGCGCATGGCTGTTCCCTTCGGGTTGGATGCTTCGTGGTGCATGCTGGCTGGTGGTGGGGTGAATGGAAGTCGGTGTGTCCTGGGGTTGGGTGTCCTGGGGTTGGGCGGCGTGAATGGAAGCCGGGGTGTCCTGGGGTTGGGCGGCGTGGCGAGCGGTGATGTTCCGGCGCCGGGACGTTTGAAGCCCGGTTCATCGACGGCTCCTTTTCCACAGCTGCGTCCCGTCCCGGACGGCGAGGTCTTCCAGTTCCAGCCTGGCCAGCCCGGCTCGGACCGCCGGCACCGACAGTCCGGCAACCGAGGCCAGCTTCTCCACCGGAGAGCCGCGGCGCAGCGGCAGGGCATCGAGCAGGAGAAGATCTTCGACGGTGAGTCCGTCGTGGACTGCTGCGGGCTGCTCGGGTGGAGCCCCGGCAGATGCTGTGTCGCCACTGATGGGTCCGCCTAGTTCGATGACCTCAGCGGCGTCGGTGACGCAAACAGCGCTGCCGTCCCGCAGCAGCCGGTGGCATCCGGCCGAGTTGGCTGAATACACCGACCCGGGAACTGCGCCGACCTCGCGTCCCAGCGCCGCGGCATGGTGCGCAGTGTTCAATGCGCCGGAGCGCCAGCGTGCTTCGACCACCACAGTCACGGCGCTGAGAGCTGCGATGATCCTGTTCCGCTGCAAAAATCTCCAGCGCGTGGGAGAGGATCCCGGCGGCACTTCCGACAGGAGGACTCCGCGCCGAACAACTTCGCGCAGGAGTTCCTCATTCCCGGAGGGGTAATAACGGTCCGCGCCGCACGCCATGACGGCAATGGTGGGTGCTTTTGCGGTGCCCCCGGTTGCCAAGGCCGCACGATGCGCCTGTGCGTCGATGCCATATGCTCCTCCGGACACGACAGTCCAGCCCCGCGTTACCAGTCCTGCGGCAAGGTCACCTGCCACAGACATTCCGTACCCCGTGCTGTCCCGTGAGCCCACGACCGCCGCTGTCCTGGAAAGCGGCGGTATGCCTTCGTCCAGGTTGCCGCGCACCCACAGGCACAGCGGCATCCCCAACCCCAGATCCCGCAGGCCCTCCGGCCAGCGGGGGTCCTCCGGAATGAGCAGTTCACCTCCTGCCCGGCCGATCGTTGCCAGGTCACGGTCCGGAGCTAAATCAGGAACTCTCGGGGCCCAGCGGTTCAGAGCATCGGTGAGGATGCTCCCATTGCCGGAGATCCCCGCCGACTCCAGCTCCGCCATGAGTTCGCCGGCCAGCGCCTTCCCTGCCTGCAGGTTCCCCGTCGCCACCCGCACCGCGTCCACCGGCCCGGCGACGGCCACAAGAGCAAGTCCCACGTTGTCGGACGGTTCAAACAACCGGGACAGGACAGCACGGCTCCTCAGCAGTTCCGGCGACGCGCCGCTCATGCCGCCACGCCCTGTTGCCGAAACCCCAGTGCCTGGCCGACGTCGTCGGCGTCCGGTGAAAGATGTCCCGCCAAATCCGCGACGCTCCATGCGACCCGCAGCACCCGGTCATAACCGCGCGCCGTGAGAGTCTGCCGGTCCATCGCCCGGTCAAGTGCCGACGTGGCGCGCGGCGCCGGCCGCAGAGCGCCGCGGAGCACGTTACCGGACACCTCTGCGTTCGTTTCGTATCCCCAGTCCCTCAGCCGCTCGTGCTGCACATGCCGTGCGGCAGCGACCCGGGCGGCGAGTACCGCGCTCCCTTCGGCGCTGCCGCCACTCGACAGTTCCCGCAGCGACACCCGCTGGACCGTCAGCTGCAAATCCACGCGGTCCAGCAGCGGGCCGGAGAGCCGGCTGAAGTACCGCCGGCGCTGCTGCGGCGTGCAGGTGCAGTCCAGTCCCTTTCCGGAGGCCAGCCCGCAGGGGCAGGGGTTGGCGGCCAGGACCAACTGGAAGCGGGCCGGGTAGCTGGCGGTGCCCGCAGCGCGGTGCAGTTCCAGCTTGCCGCTTTCCAGCGGCTGCCGCAGTGCGTCCAGCACACGCCGGTCATACTCCGGAGCTTCATCCAGGAAGAGGACACCGCGGTGGGCCCGGGACGCGGCACCCGGACGGGCGATGCCGGATCCTCCACCAATGATGGCCGCTGAGGATGCTGTGTGGTGCGGGCTCTCAAAAGGAGGCCGGCGCAGCAGCTCGGAGCAGGGACGGCCGCCCCAGACCAGGGAGTGAATGGCCGTGACTTCCATGGCGTGGGCATCCGGAAGATCCGGCAGCAGTCCGGGCAACCGTTCGGCCAGCATGGTCTTACCGGCGCCGGGCGGTCCGGTCATCAAGAGATGATGGGCACCGGCAGCCGCTACCTCCACCGCGAATCTGGCCTCCGACTGACCGGCGATGTCCGACATGTCGCGGAGAGCGACCGTCTTCTCGTGCCCGCCGTCGTCCGTTGCGGGTGTTTCTTCCGTCATCGGCGGTGGGAAGGACAGACTGGCGGGGTCAGCGCCCAGGAAGGCTGCCACTTCGGCGAGGGACTCGAACCCTGAAACGTCCGCTCCCGGTACGAGTGCGGCTTCAGCGGCGTTGGCAGCTGCGACCGTAATTTGCGGATACCCGGCTTCCACGGACGCCATGACCGCCGGCAGGATGCCCCGCACCGGGCGCAGCCGCCCGTCCAGACCGAGTTCTGCAATGAACACGCGGCGTCCGCTGCAGCGGACATCTCCGGCGGCCGCAAGGGCGGCCATGACGATGGCAAGATCGAATCCCGAGCCCCGTTTGTGCACGTCCGCCGGCATGAGGTTGACCGTGATTCTTCTGCGGCTCAGCGGCAGTCCCGCGTTCTTAGCCGCGGACCGAACCCGGTCTTTGGCCTCGTTCAGGGATGCATCGGGCAGCCCCAGCAGGACGAATGAGGGAAGACTCTGGCCAATGTCCGCCTCTACCTCCACCATCCGCCCATCCAGGCCGACGAGTCCCACGCCATAGGTGCGTCCCAGGGTCACGGCGCCACCTCCCGCAGATGCTCGATGACAGGGGTCGATGCGCCGTCGTCGACCACTGACACCGCATCCACCCGGAAGGCAGTGAACCGCCGGTCCTGGGCATTCCTCCACCTGCTGGCCAGGAGGTAGAGCCGGGCAAGTTTTGCGGGTGTGATGGCCTCCAGCGGGTGGCCGTAGTTCAGCGAGGAGCGGGTCTTGACCTCCACAATGACGAGGGTTCCGTTCTCAAGCCCCACCAGATCGATTTCCCCGTCGGGACAGCGCCAGTTGCGGTCAATGACCTCCATGCCGGTCGAAGCCAGATAGCTCGCGGCGAGGTCCTCTCCGCGGCGCCCCAGGGTGTCTTTAGCTCTCATGGCTCCACCTTGAGCCTCAGGAGCGGACAGTAACGTGTCGGCTTTGCGGGATGTGGATGAAAGTGCCCTGACCCTTCACCACGCCCGCGCTGGGGAGGAAATGAGAGAGTTCCCGGTGCCGGGCTGCCGGAGCGGACCTACCAGCCGGAGCAGGCCTACCGGTCGGAGCAGGCCTACCGGTCGGAGCGGGCGATCAGGGCGGACAAATAATAGGCTTCGATTTTCTGGACCACCCTGTGGGCCGGGCCTCGGAACAGGTGCGGGGAAAAGGTCAGGTCCCACCCATCCGACATGGCACGGCTCCACTGCAGCATGCCGGGGATGTCCCGCTGCGGGAGCCCGGCAAGCGCCCGCAGGCCACTGCGCCTCCGCCTCAGCGCCGTGCCGGGAACCGACCGGCGCAGGAGCGAGCCGGTGAGCTTTGCCGTCACCGCCGCGGTCCGGGCCAGCCGCTTCTCGTTCGCAGTGAGCGATGCAATGTACCCCTCATAGGATTTCAGGCGGATTCCGATCACCGGTGTTCCGCCGGGAGCCGCGTCAATCCGACCCAGACCGACCGCTTCGAAATCCTCCCAGGGGATTAAACCGCCGGATTGGGGCCTAATCCCGTCCACGGACAGCTCCAGGACGATCGGATCCAGCAGCTGCTTCACCACAACGGCGCCGTAACCACCGCCAAAGAACAGTACGCACACCAGACCCAGAATTTTGAAACCCCACCCGGGACTGGTGACCCAGAGATACACTCCGGCGGCGGCAAAAAGAGCAGCGAGGAGTCCCATCCCGAGCAGGCGGACCCAGGAAACCCGAAACGTCAAAGGCGCCACGGACCGCCCCGCCGGCTGTCGGTTCCTATCCGCCCAGTTCCCCAACTTCTCCCCCATTAAGTCACGGCGTACAACACGTCTTGGCGTGCATGAAGTCACGTGGTGCCGGCCTGTGTGAAAGCCGCCAAGCCGCCAAGCCGCCAAAAGTACTAGTACACCACGGGCATGGATTCGAGCCGCACGCTCGCTGCATGAAAGCCCTCGGCCCCGGAACCGCGGGACGGTGCCGGCAACGTGCCCTCAAAGCCCCGGCTCAGCGTGATGTGCGGACGGAGCCGGGACGCAAACATGAAGTTGGGGTCGGCTGCGGTGAAGGCGTCCACGTCTTCGATGCCGCAGCCGCGGAGAAACGTTTCCAGGGCCGCGACGGCGGCCGCGTGCGAGTGCATCAGGACGGCGGAGGGAAAATACTCCAGCACCAGCGTCCTTCCGTGCCGGCCGAAGCGGGACAGGACTGCGGGTTCGAGGACAACGGGTTGGCGCGGCATGGCAGCCTCGGTTTCGGCGACGTAGCCGCCCAGGAGCTCCTCGTAAGCTTCCCAGGCGATGCCGGTGGCCACGGAAACTACCGCATAGACGTCGCGGACCTTGCCGAAATGGATCAGGGTGAGGTGCATCCCGTGCTTGGAAACCCAGCGCGGCCTGCCGCCGTCGTTAATCTCGGTCATCTCGGCCAGGTCCCGCTGAAGCTGCGTCAGGTGCGCCAGCGACTCCTCATCGGGCCGAAGCTGCGCGTAAAGGCGCCGGTTCCCGGCCAGATATCCGGCCAGCGGAGAATCAGGGAGTCCCATTGGAGCAGTCTAGGAGATGGACAGCGGTGCCCGTCACCCCTGCGGCTAGGGTGGATCCATGCCCTTCCAGATCCCGCTGCTGTCCGACGGCGCCCTCACGCTTCGCCCGCACTGTGCCTCCGACATCGGTCCGGTCTATTCGCGCTCCACTGATCCGCTGACGCGGCAGTGGACCACCATTCCGCTGGAGTACACCGAATCCATGGCCGCGGAATACGTGGCGGCCATTGCCAGGGATCAGGAGGACGCCGTCTCCTGGGCGCTGGAGGCCGACGGCGCCTACGCGGGCTCGCTCGATCTGCGCTTCCAAGGCGCTAACTCGGGAAACCTGGGTTTTGTGACCGCGCCGGAGCACCGGGGCAGGGGTTTGATGTCCAGGGCCGTGGCGCTGGCCGTTGCCCATGCCTTTGACGACCTCGGCTGGGACGTGGTCACGTGGACGGCAAACGCGGGCAACACCGGCAGCTACAAGACGGTCTGGCGCAACGGGTTTCCGCCGCCGATAGCCATCCCCCATTTCCTGCCCCACCGGGGAAAGATGGTGGAGGGCTGGATTTCCAGCCTGACCGCGCAGGATCCGCGGAAGCCCGCGGAACCGTGGGCTGAGTGGGCCGACGTCGCCGGCCGGCTCCCCCGCGTCAGCCCAGTTCGTCAGCCTTCGGAATAGTGAGGTCGTCGTTGCGGGTCAGTTCCTCCACATTGACGTCCTTGAACGTGATCACCCGGACGCTCTTGACGAAGCGGGCCGATCTGTAAACGTCCCACACCCAGGCATCCTGGAGCGTGAGGTCAAAGTAGATCTCGCCGTCGGCCGAGCGTGCCTGCAGGTCCACGTGGTTGGCCAGGTAGAACCGGCGCTCCGTTTCGACTACGTAGCTGAAGAGCCCCACCACGTCGCGGTACTCACGGTAGAGCTGCAGCTCCATGTCCGTTTCATAGTTCTCAAGGTCTTCCGCACTCATGATTCCATCATCCCCCAACGACGCTCTCTTGGTCCCCGGCATACGGTTCCTGACGCGTTCCCAACCGCCAGGACATCCGGTGCAGGGGCGTGGGCCCGTGCTCGTCAATCGCCAACCGATGGGACGCCGTAGCGTATCCCTTGTTCACTTCCCAGCCGTACTGAGGATGTGTCACAGCGTAGTCCACCATCAGCGCATCCCGCTCCACTTTTGCCAGCACGCTGGCTGCCGCCACGCTCAGGCACTGCATATCGGCCTTGATCTTGGTGTGGACGGGCGCACGGCAGCCGGCGCCGTCGTCGTTGGGGATGTCGAAAAGACTCGCCTGGGAAGCCGGCGAAAGCCAGTTGTAATTGCCGTCCAAGAGAACGACGTCGGGGGTCAGGTCCGCGCAGACCTGCTCCCAGGCGCGGGTGCCGGCCAGGCGCAGCGCGGCCATGATGCCGTGGAGGTCGATTTCGGCTGCGCTGGCGTGGCCAACACCCCATCCGAGTGCCCACTTCTTGATCAGCGGAACCAGGGTTTCCCGGTCGCTGACGGAGAGCAGCTTGCTGTCCCGCACGCCCTTGAGTGAACGGACGGTCGCCAAGTCCACAGCGACGAGGCCCACGCTGACCGGGCCGGCCAGGGCGCCGCGGCCCACCTCGTCGCAGCCCGCGAGGACCTTGTGTCCAACGGCGGCAAAGGACCGTTCAAACCGAAGCGTCGGGGCTTTGCTGCCGGTTCCTGTCTTGGGGCGGGTGCGGGCCGGGGATGCCGTCATTTCGATTCGGCCGGAAGGGAGGTCGAGGGCTCCGGAACGTTCTCGAAGACTTCGGGGTAGCTTCCCACGAATCCTGCCCGGTTCAGCGGCCAGGCGGTCACTGCGGCCTTACCCTCGATGTCCTCAACGTCGATGAACCCGCCGCTGGGATCCTGAAGGTGTTCGCGGGAATCCGCGGAGGCGTTGCGGTGGTCGCCCATGACCCAGACCTTGCCCTCGGGCACGACGACGTCGAACGCCACGTCCGACGGCGATGCGCCG
The DNA here is from genome assembly GCF_009192735.1 of Arthrobacter gandavensis. Lineage (GTDB taxonomy): Bacteria > Actinomycetota > Actinomycetes > Actinomycetales > Micrococcaceae > Arthrobacter_B > Arthrobacter_B citreus. The sequence goes on along the minus strand of NZ_VTFU01000001.1, from coordinate 57,735 downwards.
GGGTAGATGTAGGGCTCGTTCAGGGGCTCGCCGTTGACTGTGATCTTGCCGTCGGCGTCGCAGCACACCACCCGGTCTCCCTCGGTGCCGATGACGCGCTTGACGAGGTGCTGCTCCGAGGTGTCGGGAACGAGGCCCACGAAGGTCAATGCATCCCGGATCCAGGTTCCCGGTCCTTCGGTGGCCGCCGGAAGCTCGGGGAGCCAGCCCTTGGTGTCCTTGAAGACCACCACGTCGCCGCGGTTCAGGTCGAAGGGTTCCGGGACCAGGAGGTTCACGAAGATGCGGTCGTTGATTTCCAGCGTTTCCTCCATGGAACCCGAAGGAATGTAGAACGCCCGGAACAGGAAGGTCTTGATGAGGAAGGAAAGCAGCAGCGCAATCACGATGATGGTGGCCACCTCGCGCAGCCAGCCGCCGAACCCGCGGGGCTTTTCGCTGTGCTTTTTGTCTGCTTTGCGCCGGAGTCCGAACGCGTTCCCCTTGCCGGAGGACGCCGCCCGGGGGTTCACGGAATGCGCGCCGTGGGCACCGGTTCCGGCGCTCTGGTTGGGCTCGTCCGGGACATTCTGAGCCATGTGATTTCCTCTTACTTCGCCGTGTTCCACTCGGCTCCTAACTCTAGCCGCTCAATATCCGAACTACGCTCCAGCGGCCACAGGATGGACGTGGCCCTGCCAATGACGCGTTCCTCCGATACGAGGCCGCCGCCGGGCGCTCCCAGCAGGGAGCGTGAATCGGCGGATTCGGACCGGTGGTCCCCCATCAGCCACAACCGGCCCTCGGGGACAATGACATCGAAGGACTCCTCGCTCGGAGCGTCTCCCGGATAAACGTATGACTCGTCCACCGGAGTTCCATTGACGGTAATCCGCGGTTCCTCGGCGGTGCAGCAGCTGATGCGGTCGCCCGGTATTCCCATGACCCGTTTCACGTAGACGGTGTCACTTCCGGCCAGTCCCATCCAGCGGGCCACGGACTTCACCGCGGTCACGGGCATGGGGTCGCTGTTGTGCAGCGGCGCCAGGGATCCCCGTCCGTCGAAGACCACGACGTCGCCCCGCCGGATGTCGCCGGACCGGTAGTCGGTGCGGGACACCACCACCCGGTCACCGGGTTCCAGCAGCGGCTGCATGGATGTGGAGGGAATGTAATAGACGTCGACGACGAACGCCCGGACAACCGCCGACAGCACGACGGCGGCGGCCAGGGCGCATAACACGAAACGCCAGCCCACAAACCTGGACCGGCGTTTCGTGTGCTTCACGGGGGAGTCCGGAGACTCCCCCGAAGCGGATGATGCGTGGATCAAGAAATTTACTTGGCGGGACGTGCGTCGCGCTTTTCCTTGATCTTGGCTGCCTTGCCGCGCAGATCGCGCATGTAGTACAGCTTTGCACGGCGGACATCGCCCTTGGAGACCAGTTCGATCTTGTCGATGACCGGGGAGTGCACCGGGAAGGTACGCTCAACGCCGACACCGAAGCTGACCTTGCGGACCGTGAAGGTCTCGCGCAGGCCGTCGCCCTGGCGCTTCATGACGAAGCCCTGGAAGACCTGAACACGGGTGTTCTTGCCTTCGATGATGTTTACGTGAACCTTGACCGTGTCACCGGCGCGGAACTCGGGGATGTCTGAACGCAGCGAAGCTGCATCAACAGAATCTAGGATGTGCATTTTTTATCACTCCTGGTGGACGCCACAGGTCACCCACTTTGGTAACGGCACGCAAGGATGCGGTTTTGACGCCGCACAGATGCTGCCGAAGCTAGAGACCGGCCGAGCCGAGGATTGGCTGCCGGCGTGCAGTCTGTTGGCCGCGCTCCCCCTGTGGCAGGTGCGGACCCAGATGACACAGTTATCCATTCTGCCACACCCGGACAAACGCCACCAATTACGGGCGCGGCTGCACCCTGTCTTTGGTCACTTCGTATCCCAGGGCTTCCAGCGTGGCTTTGTCCGCCTTGGTCAGCTGGGCGGGATCGAGTTTTCCGAGCAGGTCCGGACGGCGTGCGGCGGTGCGCTGCAGCTGCTGGCCGCGGCGCCACTGGGCAATCTTGCCGTGGTTGCCGCTGAGCAGGATCTCCGGGACATCCCGGTCCCGCCATGCGGAGGGCTTGGTGTACACGGGGTACTCGAGCAGCCCGTCCGAGTGCGATTCCTCCACCAGGGATTCGGGGTTTCCGACGACGCCGGGCACCAGGCGGCCAATGGCCTCCACCATGGCCAGCACCGCCACCTCTCCCCCGTTGAGCACGTAGTCGCCGAGGCTGACCGGGCGGACGTCAAAGCGTTCGCCGGCCCATTCAAGAACCCGTTCGTCGATGCCTTCGTACCGTCCGCAGGCGAAGACCAGGTGCTTTTCCTCGGCGAGCTCATACGCCATGGCCTGCGTAAACACCGCGCCGGCGGGCGAAGGAACAATCAGCACGGGGCGCGCCGCTTCCTCGGGACCTGCGATTGAGGACAGCGCCTGCGCCCACGGCTCCGCCTTCATGACCATGCCCGCTCCGCCGCCATAGGGCGTATCGTCCACGGTGCGGTGCCGGTCGGTGGTGAAGTCGCGGAGGTCGTGGACGTTCAGGTCCAGCAGACCATCCTGCCGCGCCTTGCCGATCAGTGACAGGTCAAGCGCGGCCAGGTACTCCGGAAAAATGCTGACTACATCAATGCGCACGTTAGCTGCCGGCCCCGTCCCGGGCACTGTCGGTGTCCGACGTCTTCTCCGCCTTGTCCTGCTTGGCCGGCTTGTCCTGCTTGGCCGGCTTGTCCTGCTTGGCCGGCTTGTCCTCGGGCAGGTTCAGTTCAAACAAGCCCGGCGGCGGGGTGATCAGGACGAATCCGCCCTCGACATTAACCTCGGGAACGATGGCTTCCACGAACGGCACCAAGACCTCGCGCCCCTGGGCGTCATCCACCACCAGGAGATCCTGGACCGTCAGGGTGCGCAGGCCGCTGACGGTGCCAACGACGTCGTCGCCCACCTTCGCCTGCAGGCCCACCAGCTCGTGCTCGTACCAGCCTTCGTCGTCGTCCTCGCCGTCCAGCTCGTCGGTGTCAACCGAGAGGATGGCGCCGCGCAGCTCCTCGGCGCCGTTGCGGTCCGCGATCTCTTCGAAACCCAGGAGCAGGATGTCCTTGTTCCACCGTGCGCTGATGACCGTGAGCGGGCCCTTGGACGCGGGCTCGACGGTGAGCTCGGTTCCGGGCACAAAGCGGTCTTCGGGGGCGTCGGTCATGACCTGGACGGTCACTTCACCGCGGATGCCGTGCGGCTTGCCGATGCGTGCCACCTGTAACTGCATGGGGGTCTCCTTGTTGTGGTGCGGCATAAATGGTGCGACGGGTGCAGCGGCGCGAACTGAGCGCGGCGCGTGCGGGGTACTGGCCGGAAAACACATCCGGCCCCTTCACCATTATCTGGTGCAGGGGCCGGATGCCGTGAACTGCGTTCAACTGGTACTGCTGTTCAACTGGTACTGCTTGGTCCAACTGGTACTGCTTGGTAAGTGCTGAGAACTGCCGTTGCAGTCCGGCCGTGCCGCGGATAATCAGCGGCGGCGGTCGGTATCCACTACATCGACGCGAACCGGCTCACCGTCGGCCAGGGCTGCGATCACAGTGCGCAGTGCGCGTGCGGTCCGTCCCTGGCGCCCGATGACGCGGCCCAGATCATCCTGATGAACGCGCACCTCGAGGGTTTCCCCGCGGCGGTTGCTCTTGGCGGAAACCTTGACGTCCTCAGGACTGTCAACGATTCCGCGGACGAGATGCTCCAGCGCTTCGGCCAGCAAGTTACTCAGCCTCAGCCTCTGCGGAAGCCTCGGGAGCTTCGTCCTTCTTGGCCTTCGGGGTGATGGCCTCGGGAACGATCACGGACTTCTTCTCGGGAGCCACGAAAGCTTCCTTCGGAGCCTTGACCTGGAGGGTGCCCTCCTGGCCTTCGATGTTCTTGAACTTCTGCCAGTCACCGGTGATCTTCAGCAGAACTGCGACCTGCTCGGTGGGCTGGGCGCCGACGCCGAGCCAGTACTGGGCGCGGTCCGACTTGATGTCGATGTACGACGGGTTCTCGGTCGGACGGTACAGTCCGATTTCCTCGATGGCACGGCCATCGCGCTTGGCACGGGAATCCATGACAACGACGCGGTAGTGTGCTGAGAACTTCTTGCCAAGGCGCTTAAGGCGAATCTTTACGGCCACTTTAGTGGTCACTCCTGATCTGAAAAGGGGCGAACCCGTACTTCTGCTCCCGTGGGGCGGGCCATAACGTTGGGGTTCAAAAAGGACAAGATACATGCGCGGAGAGAGGGGCCACGCAGATCGAGTACCTGACCATTGTGCCAGATGACTCCATGTTTGGCGACTTGACTGCGGGGGCCTATCCGACGGCAACCCGCAGGCGGTTCCGCCAGGGATCCTCGAACCGGAGCTCGGCGCCGGTGTGGTGGCTGGAGATGCCGGCGGCCTTCAGCCGGTCCGCCAGCCCGGCGACGTCGTCGGCTGCGGGAACGGTGATCAGCACCTCTCCCAGGCCAAGGGTGTCACGGCGGGGGCCGGCACCGCGGCTGTTCCAGACATTCATGGCCATGTGGTGGTGGTAGCCGCCGGCGGAAACGAACAGGGCCTGGCCATGGAAGCCGGCGGTGCGTTCAAAGCCCAGCGTGTCCACATAGAAAGCGGCCGCGGTGTCCGTGTTGCCCACCTGGAGATGGACATGCCCGACGCCGGCCTCGGTTGAGCGCAGCCCGGCCAGCGCACCCTCGGTGAGGTGATTCCGGAAATACTCCTGGGGAGAGAGGGCGAGCGATGCCATCCGCACCTCCCGGCCCGTGGCCGTTTCATCCCAGTCCCAGAGGTCCCGGGGCTTGTCGTAGTAGAGCTCAATGCCGTTGCCCTCAGGGTCGGTGAAGTAGAACGCCTCGCTGACCAGGTGGTCGGCCGAGCCGACAAAGGCTGACGGGTCGTACTGGGCAGCGGTCGCAACGGTTGCGGCCAGGTCAGCCTGCGAGTCAAAGAGGATGGCCGTGTGGAACAGGCCCGCCTCACCCCGTGACGCCACCTGCAGCCCGGGAGCCGGAGCCAGGTGAACCAGCGGCACGCTTCCGCGGCCCAGGTACTGCCCGCCGTCGGCTTCCGCCACCACCTCCAGGCCCAGGGCGCCCCGGTAGTAGGCGGAAACACCGGCCATGTCGCCAACCTTGAGCATCACGGTTCCCATGGTGAGCTCGGAGGGCAACAGGTCGGATGGATTTACTTGAAGGTTCATGTAATTAGTTTAGTTGAAGCTTCACGTAAAACCAAGCCGGAGAGAATTGGACGCATCTCATCTGCCTGGCATCCCGGGACTGCCCCGCGAGCCATCTCCGCACTGGGCCCTTCCCCCACAACGATGTCGTGCAGTTCAGGCTCGGGACGACGAATCGAGATCGGCTCTCATGGCGATCCGCTCCCCCAACGCATCCAGCCCCAGCTGCTTCTCGTGCCCGCGCAGTCCGGCCAGCTCACCGCCGGGGCTCCGGACCACGACGAAGCCGCAGGTGGCATAGAACGGAGCGTTGAAGGGAACCCCGGCAAAGGTGCACAGCGTCATCGAGGTGTATCCCCGGGTGCGAGCCCATGCCAGGGCTGCTTCCACGAGTGCCCGTCCAACCCCGGCGCCGGCCGCGTCGGGATGCACTGAAAGCTGCTCCAGGTGAGCCTGGCCATCCACTTCCTCGAGCCGCGCAAACCCCACCGGCGGAGTTCCCGCCACCAGAAGGTGCAGGGCGGAAGCCAGTTCAGCCGCGGTGGCAGGAGGAGGCAGTGTCAGCGGGTCGGCTCCGGCAGCCGGCGCTTCCGCTCCGGAACCCCGGGGCCCGGAGACGTCCGCCATCCCGGAATCCAGGAGCCCGGGCACTCCCGTGAGCAGGGTGTCTGATGCTGCTTCCAATGGCGGCAGCAGCTCCAGATCCCCTGCTTCCGCAGCGCGGATGGCATGGACCGGCGGGTTCCTCAACGCCGACCGCTGTCCAGCCGGCGCGCACGGGCCAGGAACTCGCGAATCGCCTTCCGGCCAGCCCCGGTGTCCTGCGGGCGGTGATTTCCACCGACCTGCTGGTGCTCCGCGCCGGTGGAGACCAGGAAATCGGCAACCTCTTCGTACAGCGGTTCCCAACCTCCGGTCAGCACCAGGGTGGGAACGCCCGGAACAATGTCCAGCGGCGCATCCCACGGCGGGGACTGCAGCCGAAGCCGGGCAGCGGACCTTCTGGCGGCTTCATCGGCGGGAGCGGTGTGGCCGGGCCGGGCGGCACGGCCTGCGGCGGCTGCATCAACGGCGAAGACACGGCGGACGAATTCACGCTCAAAGTCTTCGTCGCTCATATCCGGTGCAGCATCGAAGAGCGGCTGCAGCAGTTCCCGGTGGGCGGCCGTCGCCGGGAGATCCCGGGTCAGCGAGAACACCGCCGGTTCGCACAGGATCATCGAGTACACCCGGCTCGGATCGCGCAGTGCTGCCAACATGGTTGGAATGGCGCCTGCAGAGTGCGCCACCAGGTGGCCGCCGTCGCCGAGCGCCTCACGGATGATGGCAATGTCGGCGTCCAGATCCGGTGCCTGCGGCTCCGCGACGGCGTCGAATCCATGCCGCTTGATAAACAGGCAGTCGTAGTCCAGCGCCAGTCCGTGCTGCCGCGGCCAGGCCGCCGCGCCAAAGCTTCCGGCGCCATGCACAAACACCACTCGTTCAGCGGGCAAAACAGGACTCCTAACGTCCAAGGATTCCGGAGAAACCGTCCACCGGCGGCATCATCCGGCGGGGCGGCGGCGCCAAGACCTGTTCGCCCCGGGCCAGTCTGCCGTCTACCAGTTCCGTCACGGTCCCCAATTCTTGGGCTTCCACGGCTGCGGCCAGCAGGCCGGCCGTTGCAGCGCCGAGGACCTGCGTTCCATCCCCCAAGGCAATAAAGCGGGCTTCGCGTTCTCCCCCGGCCCCGGTGAATCCCGTCACCGACGTGGCCAGGGTGCCGCCGTCGAAGACCATAGCAATGGAGTCCCCCTGTCCGCTGCCTTGCCGGGCCCTGCCCTGAACATAGTCCAGCACCAGGACGCGGCCGACGTCGACCCCGGCTCCCAGCGCCTCGCCCGCCCCGCGTCGGGCAGCCGACCGGGGGTCCTCCCCGCCCTTCACCACCCCTCCGGGCAGCTCCCAGCCGCCGGTTCCGGAGCGCATCATCAAGATCCGCCCGTCCACGGTGCGGATCAGTGCGAAAGCAGCGGTGCTGCGCTTGAACACGGACCCGTAGAACCCGCTCAGTCCCTGTGCTGCCACGGAAGCCTCTTCCCCTGGGTTGCCCGGGCCGGTGAACCAACCCGGCGGTTAAACAGACACCGCCGGACGAATGGTCCGGCGGTGCCCAGCGTAGTCCGTTACTTGCCCAGGAACTTCTCGAAGCCCTTGGGAAGGTTCAGCGACGACGGATCGAAGTCGGCGTCCTGGGTTCCGAAGGCGCTGCCGGTGGGCAGGGCCTTGCGGGCACCGGCACGGCGTGCCTCAGCCTCGGCCAGCTGCTGCGCGGCCTTGGCCGGGTTGCCGGAACGGGCCTTCTTCTTGCCCTTGGCAGCCTGCTGCTTCTTGCGCGAGCCACCAAAACCGCCCGGCCCGGCCATGCCCGGCATTCCGGGCATGCCGCCGCCGGCGGCCATCTTCTTCATCATCTTCTGGGCCTGCACAAAGCGCTCCAGCAGGCCGTTGACCTCGGACACGTGCACACCGGAACCGCGGGCGATGCGGGCGCGGCGGGAACCGTTGATGATCTTGGGCGCCACCCGCTCGTGCGGGGTCATCGACCGGACAATGGCCTCAACGCGGTCAATCTCACGCTCGTCGAAGTTCTCCAGCTGCTCACGCATGCCGGCGGCGCCGGGCATCATCATGAGCATCTTCTTCATGGAGCCCATCTTGCGCAGCTGCTGCATCTGCATCAGGAAGTCATCCAGGGTGAAGTCTTCCTGGTCGGCGAACTTCTTCGCCATCCGGGATGCTTCGTCCTTGTCCCAGTTCTGCTCGGCCTGCTCGATGAGCGTCAGGACGTCGCCGAGGTCCAGGATGCGGCTGGCCATGCGGTCCGGGTGGAAGACCTCGAAGTCCGTCAGGGCCTCACCGGTGGAAGCGAACATGATGGGCTTGCCCGTCACCGATGCCACCGACAGCGCGGCACCGCCGCGGGCATCGCCGTCGAGCTTTGTCAGCACGACGCCGGTGAAGTTGACGCCCTCGTTGAAGGCCTGGGCCGTGTTGACGGCGTCCTGGCCGATCATGGCGTCAATGACAAAGAGGACTTCGTCCGGGTTGATGGCGGCGCGGATGTCCGCGGCCTGCTGCATCAGTTCCGCGTCCACGCCCAGGCGTCCGGCGGTGTCCACAATGACGACGTCGTGCAGCTTGGCGCGCGCTTCCTCGATGCCCTGGCGGGCAACGGCAACCGGATCTCCGGTGGCCGACTCGAACTCAGAGCTGACGCCGGGGTGCGGAGCATAAACCGGCACGCCGGCGCGTTCACCGTTGACCTGCAGCTGCTTGACGGCATTCGGGCGCTGAAGGTCCGCTGCGACCAGCAGCGGGCTGTGGCCCTGGCTCTTGAGGTGCTTGGAGAGCTTGCCGGCGAGGGTGGTCTTACCGGCACCCTGCAGGCCGGCGAGCATGATGACCGTGGGCGGGTTCTTCGCCAGGCGCAGCCGGCGGGTCTCGCCGCCGAGGATGCCGACGAGCTCTTCGTTCACGATCTTGACGACCTGCTGGCCCGGGTTCAGGGCCTGGGAGACCTCGAGGCCGAGCGCGCGTTCCTTGACGGATGCGGTAAAGGCGCGGACCACCGGCACCGCAACGTCTGCATCAAGCAGGGCGCGGCGGATCTCGCGGACTGTGGCGTCGACGTCGGCCTCGGTGAGTTTGCCCTTGCCGCGAAGGTTCTTGAAGGTTGTAGTCAACCGGTCAGACAGTGAATTGAACACGTGCCGCGCACTTCTTTCGTCAGTTCTTCGCCATGTTTGGCAGGCCCAGCTGTTAAGGGTACCAAGGCAGGTTGAGTAATTGCCGCAAAACTCTTACCAGTCCAGCGCGGCCGATGGCAGGGTGTAACCATGACTGATACTTCCCCTCTTCGCACACTCCTGATTCTCGGCGGCACCGGCGACCTCGCGCAGCGGCTGCTGCTGCCCGGTCTCGGCCAGCTGATCGGCAGCGGCCGGGCCTCCGGCGACCTGTTGGTTGTCGGGTCCGGATCCCGTGATTGGGATGACGGCGCCTGGCAGGAACGGTTGGAGGAATCCTTCGCATCCGCGCGCGACGAGGCCGACGACGACGGGCGGCAGGCGCTTGACGCCACGATCCGAAACGGCAGCTATCTGCAGGTGGACCTGAAGGATCCGGAGCGGCTGGTTCAGGACATCCGCAGCCTGGAGACGCCGCTGGCCGTTTATTTCGCGCTGCCGCCGGAAGTCACCCAGTCCACCGTGGCAGCGCTGAAGCCGGGAGACCTGCCCGAGGATACGCGGCTGGTGCTCGAAAAGCCGTTTGCCAGCGACGAGGCCTCGGCCCATGAGCTGAACCGCATGCTGGCGGAGCTGCTGCCCGAAAGCCACGTGTATCGGGTGGATCATTTCCTGGGCATGGCCACGGTGATGAACGTCCTCGGGCTGCGGTTCACCAACCGCATCCTGGAGCCGGTGTGGAACAACCTGCATATTGAGCGTGTGGAGATCCTTTTCGACGAGGAACTCGGGCTCGAGGACCGGGCCAAGTACTACGACGGCGCCGGCGCCCTGCGCGACATGATCCAGAGCCATTTGCTGCACACCATGGCCGTCATAGCGATGGGCGCTCCGGCAACGCTCGGCGAGCGCGACGTGCGGGACCTGATCGCCGCCACGCTGCGGGCATCGTCCGTGCCGTCCGATTACCGGAACAGCACCCGCCGGGCCCGGTGGACCGATGGGGAGATCAACGGCGACCGCGTGCAGGCCTATGCCGACTCCCCCGGAGTGGATCCGGACCGGGAGACTGAGACGCTGGCCGAAGTGGAAATCCGGATCGAGAATGACCGCTGGGCCGGAGTGCCGTTCATCCTGCGCTCGGGCAAGGCCCTGGGCGAGAACCGGCAGGAGGCCGTGATCACCTTCAAACCGGTGAGCCACCTGCCCAACGGTTTTACCGGGACCGCGGGGGACGCCTCCCGGCTGCGGATCTCCTTCGCGCCGGCCCGGCTGGAACTGGAGCTGAATGTTAACGGACCCAAGAACGTCTTCACCCTGGAGCGGACCGGGCTCACCGCTCCCATGCACAAGTCGGCAATGACTCCGTACGGCGAGGTTCTGGACGGGATCCTCTCCGGTGATCCGCTCGTCTCGGTGCGCGCGGACATCGCGGAGGAATGCTGGCGGATTGTGGATCCCGTACTGGAAGCCTGGGCCAAGGGCGAGGTGCCGCTGGAAACCTATCCGGCCGGAACCCTGGGCCCGGCCGAGTGGGAGAGCAGCCGCTCCGAGCTGTGACGGGAAAGGGCCTGCCGGCCTCCCCCCCCCGAGGACAGGTGCATCACCGGAATGGCTGCACGGCTTCCCACCCTTTGTAGCCTCTTGGGGCAAAAGTGACCCCGTGAGGCTTCAACAGCCCCAAAGAGTGGGAACGCGTGCAGGAACACAGCGAAGACCCCTTGAATTTGCGGAAACGGACCGCAGGTTCAAGGGGTCTTCGTCTCTTCCCGTGTGCCAACAGGCGGCTTGGTTGCCACCGAGCGGGTTTGGAGGTTCGAGGACTACAGAGCGGAGTCTCCCCGTTCCCCGGTGCGGACCCGGAGCGCTTCCTCCACGTTCACCACCCACACCTTGCCGTCCCCGGCGCGGCCGGTGTTGGCGGTGGAGACCAGCACGTCCACGATGTCGTTGAGCCATTCATTGGCCACCAGGACCTCAATCCGGATCTTCGGCAGCAGGTCCACGGTGTACTCGGCGCCGCGGTAAACCTCGGTGTGGCCGCGCTGGCGTCCGTAGCCGTTGGCCTGGCTGACCGTCAGGCCCTGCACCCCGTAGTTTTCCAGGGAGCCGCGGACGGCGTCGAGCTTTTCGGGCCGAACAATGGCCGTTACGAGTTTCATGAGTTGATGCTCTCCTTCGGTGCGGTGCGGGAAGACTCGGGGAAGGGCCGGAAGGATCCGCCCACACCCAGGCCGCCGAATTCGTAGGCGGTTTCGGCATGTTCGCTCAGGTCCACGCCGTTGACTTCGGAATCCTCGGAGACCCGGAAACCGATGGTCTTGTGGATGGCCAGGCCGATGATCAGGGTCAGGATGGCTGAGAAGGCGATGGCCACCACGGCGGCAACCAACTGGGCGCCGAGCTGGGCGAATCCGCCGCCGTAGAACAGGCCGCCGCCTTCGCCTTCAACGGGCAGGGCGATGAAGCCCAGGGCGAGGGTGCCGACGATTCCTGCGACCAGGTGCACGCCCACGACGTCCAGTGAATCGTCATAGCCGAGCTTGTACTTCAGGCCGACGGCGAGCGCGGAGAGCACTCCGGCCAGCACGCCCAGGCCGACGGCGCCGAGCGGGCTGACGTTGGCGCAGGCCGGGGTGATGGCCACCAGGCCGGCGACGATGCCTGATGCGGCGCCGAGCGACGTCGGACGTCCGTCACGGATGCGTTCGATCAGCAGCCAGCCGACCATCGCGGCAGCCGGAGCGGCCATGGTGTTGACCCAGATCAGGCCTGCTTCCTCGGCAGTGCCAGCGGCGCCGCCGTTGAAGCCGAACCAGCCGAACCAGAGCAGGGTGGCGCCGAGCATGACAAACGGAATGTTGTGCGGACGCTGGCTCGGGTCCTTGCCGAAGCCCTTGCGCTTGCCGATGATCAGGGCCAGCACCAGGGCTGCAACGCCGGCGTTGATGTGGACCACGGTGCCGCCGGCAAAGTCGATGGCCTCTCCGACCACGGAACCGATGGCGCCCTCTTCACCGAGCAGCCCGCCGCCCCAGACCATGAAGGCCAGCGGGCAGTACACCAGGGTGACCCAGACCGGCACGAAGACTGCCCAGGCGCTGAACTTGGCCCGGTCGGCAATGGCGCCGCTGATGAGGGCGACGGTAATGATGGCGAACGTGGCGCCGAAGCCGGCGCCGATGAGGTCCTCGGTGCCGATCAGCGACTCGAGGCCGAAGGAAGTGAAGGGATTGCCGAAGAGGCCGCCCACGCCGTCGCCTCCGGTCATGGAGAAGCCCCACAGCACCCAGACGACCCCCACGAGACCGATGGAGACAAAGCTCATCATCATCATGTTCAGTGCTGCCTTGGCGCGGGTCATCCCGCCGTAAAAGAATGCCACTCCGGGCGTCATGAGCAGCACCAGTGCCGCCGAAATCATCACCCAGACGTGACCTGCTGACAGATCCATCTCCACGTCCCTTCACCTGCTGCGGGCCCTTCCCGCACCATGTACTCTGCCGGGGCCAGATTTCGGGAATCGCGCATGCGGATTGCCGGAACATTACAAACCCGCCGCTGGTGTAAAAACTCCGTGTCGGTGATGTTTCAGCAGCGTTTCCACGGTTCCGGCGATGGCCTCCGGCGGACCTCCGCTGCTGCATCTGCCTTCGGTTCCCGCCGTTAGGATGGTCCCTAAGTCTCACAACCGGAGGTACATCCTTTATGCCCGAGCAGTCCCCCTTCTCCGACGGTCCGGATTCCCTGGACGCCGAAGACGGCAACACCCACAGACCAGGCAAAAGCAGGAAGAAACCATGGATCATCTCCGGAGCCGCGCTGGCCGTGGTGCTGGCTGCCGGAGCCGTCGTTGCCCCCATGGTGCTGGACAATGAGGCTGCCCCCGCAGCCGCTCCGTCGCCCACCGGCACCCCCTTCACTGTGACGCCGCAGCCCGAGCCCACGCTTCCTCCGGCTCCCGCGGTCACCTACTACGATCAGGCCGGCCCTCCGGCTGGTTCACCGTTGACCCCGGTTGAGCCGCTGTCCGTCACAGTGATTCCGGAAACCACCGGCACGTCCCTGCCCACCGGCTTGATCGGCTTGTCCCTGGAGGCCACAGACCTGGCCGATCCTTCGCTGAGCGGCGACAACCCGGAAATGGTGCAATCGCTCTCCGGGCTGGGCCGTCCGCTGCTGCGCTTCGGCGGCAACGCCGTGGACCGCCGGTTCTTCTGGACCTCCGCCGGTGAGGCGATCCCCGGAAACCTCTCGGGAGACAAGGCGCATCCCGTGCGCGCCGTCACCCCGGCGGACCTGGAACGGGTCAACACCCTGCTGGAAGCGGTGGACGGGCAGATCGCCCTGACCGTGGATCTGGGCAACTATGACCCGGCCCGGGCCGCCGACATGACCAAGTTTGCCGCTGCAGCCTTCGGCGAGCGGCTGGTTGGCATCACTGTGGGCAACGAGCCCAACGGTTTCGCCAAGACCGGGCTGCGGCCCGGCGGCTACGGCGTCCAGGACTATCTGACGGAGCTGCAGGCCTACGCGGCCGCGATGCACGCCGTCGCACCGACGGTTCCGATTGTCGGCCCGGGCACGTACGAGCAGTCGTGGTGGGGTCCCTTCGCCGAGGTGGAACTGCCGCAGCGCAAGATCCTGTCCTTTCACCACTACCCGCTCTCTTCCTGCGAAGGCGCCGACCCGTTGGGCGAGCCTGTCATGAGCGCACTCGTCACCCGGCACATCCACGACCACGCCAACAACTTCCGCGGCGCAGCCATGGAACCGGCACGGCTGGCGGGCCTGGAAACCTGGATCCCCGAGACCGGCGTCTCCGCCTGCCCGGGTTCCAACGAGACCACCAAAACCCATGCCTCCGCCCTCTGGAGCGCCGACTACGCCCTGAGCGCCGCTCAGATGGGCATTTCCCGGGTCAGCTTCCACAGCTCACTGATCACCTGCCAGGGCGGCCCGCCCATGTCCGCCATCTGCACCGGCGGCGCCTACCTCCAGCCCAACGGCCAGGTGGACGAGCGGGCCAATTACTACGGCCTGTCCATGGTTGGCGAATTGGAGCCCGGCGAGTTCCTGAAACTCGACACGGCCGGCAGCACCGGACTCGCCTACCCCTACGCGGTGCGCCATGGGGACGGCAGCATCAGCGTGGTGGTTGTGAACAACAACAACCCCGAGACCGCGGCCCAGACCCAGGTCAGCCTTGAGCTGCCCGGCAAAGCACTGACCGGAACAATGTCGCAGATGACCGGGCCTTCCTACGGCGCCCAGGACGGCACGCTGATCGACGGCGTGGCCGGCGAAGGCACCCCGGCCGCCGAGCGGCTCACGGTGCCGGGCTTCGAGTACGGTTCCACCACGCAGTCCTTCCCGCTGACCGCAGGAACAGTGACGGTCCTGAACTTCACGTTCTAACCGGGGCAGCCGGGCAGCCGGGCAGAAAGGCCCTGCTGCAGGACAAACAGCTGCAGGACAAACAAAGGGCTCCGCACTTCCCCAAGGAAGTGCGGAGCCCTTTGCGTATCAGCGGTGCTGCTGAGGCTGTCTGCCGGTGTTGTTAGCCCAGCAGTGCGTCCACGAAGCTCTCGGCTTCGAACGGCGCCAGGTCATCGGCGCCCTCGCCCAGGCCGACGAGCTTCACCGGCACACCCAGGGTGCGCTGGATCGCGACGACGATGCCGCCCTTGGCGGTTCCGTCCAGCTTGGTCAGCACGATGCCGGTGATGTTGACGACCTCGGAGAAGACCTTTGCCTGCATCAGGCCGTTCTGCCCGGTGGTGGCGTCCAGGACCAGCAGGACTTCGTCCACCTCGGCCTGCTTTTCAATGACGCGCTTGACCTTGCCCAGCTCGTCCATCAGGCCCACCTTGTTCTGCAGGCGCCCGGCGGTGTCGATCAGGACCACGTCCACTTCGCCGTCGATTCCTGCCTTGACGGCCTCGAAGGCCACGGAGGCAGGATCGGCGCCGTCGACGTCGGACTTCACGGTGGGAACGCCCACGCGCTGTCCCCAGGTGGCCAGCTGCTCGGCGGCGGCGGCGCGGAAGGTGTCAGCGGCGCCCAGCAGGACGTCCTTGTCCTCGGCCACCAGGACGCGGGCGAGCTTGCCCACGGTGGTCGTCTTGCCGACGCCGTTCACACCCACCACCATGACGACGGCGGGCTTGTCCGGGTGGCGGGTGACGGCCAGGGAACGGTCCATGGTCGGATCAACGATCTTGATCAGCTCCTCGCGGAGCATCTGGTGCACTTCCTGCGGATCCCGGCTGCCGGAGATCTTGACCCGCTCGCGCAGGGCGTCCACGAGTTCCATGGTCGGTTCGGTGCCGAGGTCCGCCAGCAGCAGCGTTTCCTCGATCTCGTCCCATACGTCTTCGTCGATCTTGTCGCTGGACAGCAGCGCCAACAGCGCCTTGCCCAGCGCATTGTTGGATTTGGCGAGCCGGGCGCGCAGCCGGGCCAGCCGGCCCTGCACCGGTTCCGGCGTCTCAACCGTGGGAGCTTCGGGAGCGGGCGCCGCTTCCTCGAGGTCGCGCAGGTCATCGGGGACGACGACGCCGGTCTCCGCCGGGGGCGCGGTGCCCGCGGGCGGCGCGTCCAGGACGTCGGTGCCCGCGGCATGCGCTCCCGCACCGGTCACCGGATCATTGGCGTCACGGGTGGTGGGATACATGCCCTTGGGTGTTCGGCGGGTCCGCACCAGCAGGGCTGCCACGGATCCGACCACCGCAAGGGCGAGGACCACATAGATCACAATCGAAAGAGTCTCATTCACGCTCTCCAGCATGTCACACCGGTGTGTTTCCGGGCACCCGCGGGCCGGCCGCGGAGGCGGCGCCGGTGGACGGGGCACGGATCCCCGGAATGGGTGTTGGTCTGAGAGAATCTAGGCATCATGGTTCGTGCTCCCCGTCTCGCGATACCGCGGGAAATCAAAGTCCTCATTGCCGCCGCTTTCGTGATCGCCCTGGGCTTCGGCCTCGTGGCGCCGGTGCTGCCGCAGTTCGCCCAAAGCTTCAACGTCGGAGTTGCCGCTTCCTCAGTCATTGTCAGTGCCTTCGCCTTTACCCGGCTGGTCTTCGCTCCGGCCGGAGGCGCCCTGCTGGAGAAGTTCGGCGAGCGCCCGGTGTACATTGCCGGGCTGCTGATCGTTGCCGTGTCCACCGCTGCCTGTGCCTTTGCCGGCAGTTACTGGCAGCTGCTGATTTTCCGCGGCCTCGGCGGCATCGGTTCCACCATGTTCACCATTTCGGCCATGGCGCTGATCATCCGGCTGGCCAAGCCGTCGGTGCGGGGCCGGGTGTCCAGCGCATACGCATCATCCTTCCTCCTGGGCAACATCGCCGGCCCGCTGGCCGGCGGCCTGCTGGCCGGCTTTGGCCTGCGGGTTCCGTTCCTGGTCTATGCCGCGGCGCTGGTGGTGGCAGCCACAGTCGTCGCCGTCCATTTGAAGGACGCACGGCTGGCCGAGGGCGAAACCAAGCCCGCGGCCCGTCCGGTGCTGACGGTCCGCGAGGCGCTGGGCGACTCCGCATACCGGGCGGCACTGGCCTCAAGCTTCGCCAACGGATGGTCCTCCTTCGGGGTGCGGAACTCCCTGCTGCCGCTGTTTGCGGCCGCGGCCCTGAGCGCCGGACCGGAGATTGCCGGCATTTCGCTGACCGCCTTTGCCGTCGGCACCGCCGTCGTCCTGACCTTCTCCGGGCGGCTGGCCGACAGTTGGGGCCGGCGTCCCCTGGTGCTGACCGGCCTCGCGGTCAATGCCCTGGCCACCGCGGCGATTGGTTTCAGCACCAACGTGCCGATGTTCCTGGTGGTTTCCGTTATTGCGGGCATGGGCACCGGGCTGCTGAACCCGGCGCAGCAGGCAGCCGTCGGCGATGTGGTGGGTAACGACCGCAGCGGTGGGAAGGTGCTGGCCACCTTCCAGATGGCCAGCGACAGCGGCGCCATTGTGGGCCCCATCCTGGCCGGGCTGCTGGCCGACTACCTGGGCTTCAGCTGGGCCTTTGGCGTCACCGGAGCCATTGTCATCATGGCGTGCTTCGCCTGGATCGGCGCGCGGGAAACGCTGGAGCCCGAGGCGAGCGCTCCGGCTCCGTCGGTTCCCGACGACGAGGTGCCCGGACCCGCGGCTGGAACCGCTTCCGCGGACGGCAAGCGGGCCACCCCCGAAGCGCAGGGGAAACCCTCCCCCGCCCCGGACTCAACAGCCGGGCCGTCCCGCACTACGATCGAAGAATGAAGCCCTTCCTGCTGTTGGCCTCGCGCGCCGAAGACACTGCCGCCGATGAAGAATACGAAGCGTTCCTGCGCTTCGGAAACCTCCTGCCGGAGCAGCTGCACCGCATCCGGCTTGAGGCCGGCCCGCTGCCCCGCATCGATCTGGACCGGTACAGCGGCATCTTTGTCAGCGGCAGCCCGTTCAACGCCAGCGATCCGGACAGCACCAAGTCGGAACTGCAGCTGCGGGTGGAAAGCGAACTGGGCCTGCTCCTGGACGAGGTCGTGGAACGGGACTTCCCGTTCCTGGGCGCCTGCTACGGGGTGGGAACGCTGGGCCGGCATCAGGGCGGCACGGTGGACCGTCAGTTCGGCGAAGCCATCGGCGCCGTGGACATCAAGCTCACCGAAGACGGACGGCTCGATCCGATGCTGGCGGGAGTTCCGGATTCCTTCAGTGCGTTTGTGGGCCACCGGGAGGCCATTTCCGTGCTGCCGCCCAACGCCGTGAACCTGGCCGGCTCCTCCACCTGCCCGGTGCAGATGTTCCGGGTCAAGGAGAACCTCTACGCCACGCAGTTCCATCCCGAGCTGGACGTTCCGGGGCTGCTGACCCGGATCACTGTCTACCGGCACGCCGGCTACTTTCCGCCCGAGGAAGCCGACGCCGTCCGCGACTCGGTGCGCGGCGCCGACGTCAGCGTGCCACCGCTGATCCTGCGCAATTTTGTGCTCCGCTACGCCCGCTAGGCCAACCCTCCGGCGGACGGATTCCGGCGGTGCCGCTTATGAGGCCTTGTCCAGCCGCTGGCTGATGACCGTGGAAACGCCGTCGCCCTGCATCGTGACGCCGTACAGCGCATCGGCGATTTCCATGGTGCGTTTCTGGTGGGTAATCACGATCAGCTGGCTGGATTCCTTCAGCTCCTCGAAGATGGTGAGCAGCCGGCCCAGGTTGGTGTCATCCAATGCGGCCTCCACCTCGTCCATCACGTAGAACGGCGAAGGCCTGGCCTTGAAGATCGCCACCAGCAGGGCCACGGCGGTCAGTGACCGCTCCCCGCCCGAGAGAAGGGACAGCCGCTTGATCTTCTTGCCCGCCGGCCGGGCCTGGATTTCAATGCCGGTGGTCAGCATGTCCCCGGGATCGGTGAGCACAAGCCGGCCCTCCCCGCCGGGGAAGAGCGTGGCGAAGACGCGTTCAAACTGCTCCGCGGTGTCGCGGTAGGCGGCGGTGAAGACCTGTTCCACCTGTCGGTCCACGTCCTTAATAATGTCCAGCAGGTCACGGCGGGTTGCCTTGAGGTCCTCCAGCTGGGTGCTCAGGAATGTGTGCCGCTCCTCCAGCGCTGCGAACTCCTCCAGCGCCAGCGGGTTAACCCGGCCCAGGGCGGCCAGGTCGCGCTCGGCCTGCTTCAGCCGCTTTTCCTGGGTGGCCCGGTCATAGGGCACTCCGGTCAGCAGCGGGTTCCCGTCCTCGTCCACCGGAGCATGCAGGGCGGCCCATTTGCCGCCGCCTGTGCCGTCGGCGCTTTCCACCGGGACCGGAACCGGCTGATCGGGGCCGAACTCGGCCACCAGATGATCCGGCGTGAGCCCCAGTTCCTCCACGGCCCGGGTTTCGAGCGCCTCGACGCGCAGCTGTTGCTGGGCCCGGGCCAGTTCATCACGGTGCACCGAGTCGGTGAGCTTGGCTACCTCGGCGCCGGCATCCGCGGCGGCGGTCCGGACAGTGGCCAGTTCCGCGTCCCAGGCGGTGCGCACGGCCTCTGCGTGGTCCCGCTCGGCGGCGGCCAGTTCCAGGGAGACATCCATGAAGCGCAGCACCTCGCGTGCGGCCTCGGCCACCGCCGTTGCCTTGGCAGCCTGCCGGGCACGACGCCGGGCGCGGACCTCGGCCGCGGCCCGTGCCCGGCGTTCGCTTTCCGCCGCCCGTTCGAGTCCGGCGGCCCGGCCGGCCACGGCTTTGTGCTGTTCCTCAGCACTGCGCAGCGCCAGCCGGGCTTCGGTTTCGGCGCGGCGGGCTTCGGCGGCCGCGAGCGCCAGGGCCTCACGCTGGTCCGTTGACGGTTCCTCCTCCGCGGGCGCATCACCCGCGGCCGCGAGCCTGGCAGCAGCCGCGGCCAGTGCTTCCTGTTCCGCGGCAAGGTTGGCCTCTGCCGCGCTGACGAGCCGCTGCAGCCGCTCGGATTCCCCCACTGCCGAGCGCAGGGCGGACCCCAGCGTTCCGAGCCGCTCGGCCACGGCGGCCAAGCGGGCATCGGATTCATGCAGGGCAGCCAGCGCGGCATCGGTCCGGGACTGGGCCGCGTCACGGCGTGCCACGGCTCCGGAGAGGGCAAAGCCCGCCTGTTCGGACCGGGCAGCGGCAGCGCGGATCCGGTCCTCGGTCTCCTCCACCGCCGCCTGCAGTTCAATCAGGCCCGGTGCTGAGGCCGACCCGCCGCGGCCGGCGTAGGCCGAAAGAACTTCGCCCTCAACCGTGACGGCCGTCAGCTCGGGCCGGCCGGAAAGCACATCGGCGGCAGCGGCCAGGGATTCGACAATGACAACGCCGTCCAGCAGCCCGGCGAGCGTGCGCTGCAGCTGTTCCGGCGCCTGCACGGCATCAACGGCCCAGAAGGCGCCGCTTCCCGGGTCTGGGCGGCGGGCATCCCGCGGTTCCTGGCCGCCGTTGATGTTGCGCGCTTCGGGCGTTTCCCGGGCAGGGCCGGCCAGCACCAGGTCAATCTGCCCGCCGTCGGCATCCCGCAGATGGGTCATGGCACGCACGGCGGCGCTTGTGTCGGCCACGGCCACTGCCGCGGCGGCTGATCCCAGGGCCGCGGTTACGGCGCGTTCATAGCCGGGGCGGACGGTGAGCATCTGCGCGAAGGGTTCGAGCACGCCGTCGAGCCCGGAATCCAACAGGAGCGCGGACCCGTCCCGGCGGTCCAACCCCACCCGCAGGGCGTCGCGGCGCGCTGTCAGGGTCTCGCGTTCACGTTCGGCTTCCTGCTTGGTGCGGCGCAGGTCCTCCAACGCAGCCGAAGCCGCCTCAAGCTCGGCGAGGGCATCCTCGTACTCGGCGTCCAGCCCTTCTTCGCCTTCCTCGGCACCGGCGGCGGAGTTCTCCAGGGCAGTGAACTCCTGCTGCGCCTCCCGGCGCCGTTCCTCGCCTTCGGTGATGGAGGCGCGCAGCCGGCCAAGCTCAGCCTCGGCCGCGTCCACCCGGGACCGGGCGGCACCGACCGCGCCGGAAAGCCGTGCCAGGCCCTCGCGCCGATCAGCGGCTGCACGGAGCACGGCGGCCAGACGCTGCTCTTCGGCTGCGGCTGCAGCTTCCGCATCCGCGCGGATTTCCTCGGCGTCCTCCAGCGCTCCGCGCCGTTCCCCGATGGACTCCAGCAGTGCGGCCGCCTCGGCCCGGACCCGCTCAGCCTGCGCCTGCAACCGCTCGGGATCGGCGCCGGTTTCCTCCCGGTGCTCGGAGGAGCCCAGCAGCCGCCGCCGTTCCTCAGCGAGGGCAGCCAGGGACAGGAAGCGTTCCCGCTGCGAGGACAGGGAGTACCAGGTGTCACGGGCGGCGTTGACCCGGGGCGTGGCCTGCGCGGCGAGCCCCTCGAGCTCGGCCTGGCGGGCACGGGCGGCCGCCAGCGCGGCGGCTGCCGCCTCCCGCCGGGCCAGCAGCGCCGTTTCTTCGGCCGCGTCCCGGGCCAGGGCTCCGGTCAGGGTCACCAGGTCATCGGCGAGCAGCCGGGCCCGGGCGTCCCGGGCGTCCTGCTGCACGGTGCGGGCACGGCGCGCGACGGCGGCCTGCTTGCCCAAGGGGCCGAGCTGGCGGCGCAGTTCCGAGGTGAGGTCGGTCAACCGGGCCAGGTTGGCCTGCATCGCGTCGAGCTTGCGCACGGTTTTTTCCCGCCGGCGGCGGTGTTTGAGGATTCCCGCGGCTTCTTCAATGAAGCCGCGGCGCTCGTCGGCCCCGGCGTGCAGGATCCGGTCCAGCTGCCCCTGCCCAACTATGACATGCATCTCACGGCCAAGACCGGAATCGGACAGCAGCTCCTGGATGTCCAGCAGCCGGGCGGGAGAACCGTTGATGGCGTATTCGGAGCCCCCGGCGCGGAAGAGGGTCCGGGAAATGGTGACCTCGGAGTATTCGATCGGCAGGGCGCCGTCGGCGTTGTCGATGGTCAGTGACACCTGGGCGCGGCCGAGCGCCGGGCGGCCGCTGGTCCCGGCAAAAATGACGTCTTCCATCTTCCCGCCGCGCAGCGTCTTGGCGCCCTGCTCCCCCATAACCCAGGCCAGGGCGTCCACCACATTCGACTTTCCGGACCCGTTGGGGCCCACCACCGCGGTGACACCGGGTTCGAACTCGAACGTGGTGGCTGATGCGAAGGACTTAAATCCACGCATCGTCAGCGTCTTCAAATGCACGGGGGCCAATCTTTCCTGCGGGCGGGTGATTCCTTAAATCTACTTGGTGCCTGAGACTTAACTGCAGTACTCGCAGAGCGTAATCACGACCCCCGCGTCCCTCGCGCCCCAGAGGGAACGTAGGATTCTCTAAGGAACAAGTGAATCAGAACGTGGATGCGGGCTGCCCCCAGCCGGCCATCGGGATCACTTCAGCAGGAGACAAGGCAGGCATTTTGACCGGGAACTTCAACTTCCAGCATAAAAACACGGCTCTTCTCAGCGTTACCAGCGTTGAAGCACCGGTAGTTATGACCTCAGCTGAATTCGACGAGCGGCTTGCGCCGTCCCTGAAACGGCTCCGGCTCTCCAAACGGCTCCTCGAACGGGTTGCCGGGGTGAGTGAGCGCAGGTGGTGGTCGCCGGGCACCGATTTTGACGACGCCGCCATTGAGGCGGGCGCGAAGGCCATTGCCGAGGCCGGTGTGGAGCCATCCGAGATCGGCCTGCTGATCAACACCTCGGTGACCCGGCGCAACCTTGAACCCTCGGTTGCCGTCAAGATCCACAACGCCCTGGGACTGCCGTCATCCGCCCTGAACTTTGATCTGGCCAATGCGTGCCTCGGGTTCGTTAACGGCATGACCCTGGCAGCGAACATGATCGAATCCGGCCAGATCAAGTACGCCCTGATCGTGGCCGGCGAAGACGCGCAGGGCACCCAGGAGGCCACGTTCGCGCGCCTGAACCACCCCGATTCCACCCGCGAGGATTACCTGCGCGAGTTCGCCACCCTGACCCTGGGCTCCGGCGCCGCGGCAGCCGTTATCGGCCGCGCGGACGAAAACCCCGGTTCCCACCGGATCATGGGCGGCGTGTCCCGGGCGGGCACCGAACACCATGAGCTGTGTGTCGGCGGGGTCGACGGCATGTACACGGACACCAAGGGACTGCTCGACGGCGGCCTGGAGCTGGTGGTCAATGCCTGGGACGAGGCACATGAAAAGGGCTGGGACTGGCGTTCCATGGACCGCTACGTCACTCACCAGGTGTCCAATTCCTACACCAACGCCATTATCAAGGCCGTGGACCTGGTCCGGGACCGGGTACCGATCACCTTCCCGCGCTGGGGCAACGTGGGGCCGGCGTCGCTGCCGATGACCCTGGCCCAGGAGTCGCGCACACTGAATCCCGGCGACCGGGTGCTCTGCATGGGCGTGGGATCGGGACTGAACACGATGATGATGGAGATTGCCTGGTGACCGAGCTGTGGCCCGGTGTGCCGGAATCCTGGTCCTCCTTTGTTCAGGCGCCCTCGACGGCGGCCGTTGACCGTCCCGGGACCGTGCATAAATGGCACGTGCTCGACAATGGTCCGGACCTCGAGGCCCGGGGCGTGGAACCGGCCGGCACCCTGCTTTGTGTGCACGGCAACCCCACCTGGTCCTATCTGTGGCGCAGCCTGCTCGCCGCCGGGTCCACCGCTGAACAGCCCTGGCGGGTTGTCGCCGTCGACCAGCTGGACATGGGTTTCTCCGCCCGCACCGGCGCCTTTCGCCGCCTCGAAGACCGCATCACCGACCTCGGTGACCTGACGCAGGCGATGGGCCTGACCGGCAAGGTCGTGACCGTGGGCCACGACTGGGGAGGAATCATTTCGCTGGGCTGGGCGCTGCGGCACCGCAGCCAGCTCGACGGCGTCATCCTGACCAACACCGCGGTGCATCCGGCCGGCTTCAGCCTTCCGCCGGCCCTGCGCCTGGCCCTGCATCCGGCCGTCCACGGGTGGGGAACAAAGACCACCGATACATTTATCCGCGTCACCCACTCCCTGGCCCAGCCCGCGCTGGCCAAGGACGTGCGGGCCGCCTTCGCCATTCCCTACCGCGGCGCCGCCCGCCGGCAGGGCGTCGCCAACTTTGTCGCCGACATCCCGGCCGAGCCCACCCATCCGAGCTGGCGCACCCTGAACCGGGTGGCCGAGGGCATCCGGCGGCTGAATGTGCCCGCGCTGATGCTGTGGGGACCCAAGGATCCGGTGTTCTCCGACCGCTACCTGCGGGACCTGATGGACCGCCTCCCGCATGCTGATGTGCACCGCTTCGAAGGCGCCAGCCACCTGCTGCCCGAAGACGTGGACATCACCGCGCCGGTCTTTGACTGGCTGCGCAGCGGTCCGCACACCGAGAACACCGAACTGCGCGGCCGCGCCGCGGCCGGCCTGTCCATCTTCCGGCCCATGCTGGCTGAACTGGACGAGCGCGACGGCGACAGCTCCCCCGCCGTCGTCGACATGGCACCGCTGGGCGCACCGGCGGGCGCTGCTCCCGCCACTCTGTCCTGGACCGAACTGGCCAGCCGCGTGAACCGGCTGGCTGCCGGGCTGTCCGCCGCCGGCGTGCGCCCCGGGGACCGCGTGAACCTGCTTGTGCCCCCGGGCATTGAACTGACCTCGCTGATTTACGCCTGCCTGCGGCTTGGCGCCGTGATTGTGGTGGCCGACGCCGGGCTGGGAACCAAGGGAATGAGCCGTGCCATCAAGGGCGCCGGCCCCAAGTTCATCATCGGCATTGAACGTGCGCTGACCGGTGCGCGGATCTTCGGCTGGCCGGGCATCCGGATCAGTGCCCAGACCCTTCCGCCCGCGAAGGCGCGGCTGCTGGGCGTAAAGCACTCAGTGCCCGAGCTGATCGCGGCCGGCGAAAACGCCGAGCTGCCGTGGCAGCCGGAGGACCCCGACGCCGACGCCGCCGTGCTGTTCACCTCCGGCTCCACCGGGCCGGCCAAGGGCGTTGTGTACACCCACCGGCAGCTCACCGCCATGCGCGATGCACTCAAGAACACGTACAACCTGCAGGCCGGAACCTCGCTGGTCGCCGGCTTCGCTCCGTTTGCGCTGCTCGGACCGGCATTGGGCGCCACCTCCGTCACGCCGGACATGGACGTCACATCGCCGCGCACCCTGACTGCCTCGGCCCTGGCCGATGCCGCGGCCGCCGTCGGCGCCACCACGGTGTTTGCCTCTCCCGCTGCCCTGGTCAATGTGCTGGCCACGTCAGCGGGTCTCGAGCCCGACCAGCGCAAGGCGCTGGCCCGGGTGGAACTGCTGCTCTCGGCCGGCGCGCCCATTCCGGAACCGCTGCTGGCCCGGGTCTCAGCCCTGGCTCCCAACGCCGAGCTGCACACTCCCTACGGCATGACCGAGGCCCTGCCCATCACTGACATCAGCCTGGACGGGATCCGCGCCGCCGGTGCCGGAAACGGCGTCTGCGTCGGCACGCCCGTATCGGGCGCCCTGGTGGCGATTGCCGCGCTGTCCCCGGACGGCAGCGTCGGCGACACCGCGCTGGACACCCCCGGCCTGACCGGGGAAATCCTGGTCTCCGCCCCGCACGTCAAGGACCGCTACGACCGGCTGTGGATCACCGAAGCCAAGAGCTCGTCCCTGCCCGGCTGGCACCGCACCGGCGACGTCGGACACCTGGATGAGGAGGGCAGGCTGTGGGTTGAAGGCCGGCTCGGCCACATCCTCACCACTCCCGACGGCGTGGTCACCCCGGTGGCCGGCGAGCAGGCCGCGGAGTCCGTGGCCGGAGTCGGACGCGCCGCCGTGGTTGGCGTGGGCCCGGCCGGAACCCAGGTTCCGGTGGCTGTGCTCGAACTCCAGGAGCCGGTGCATCGTGCCGGCACCGCAGCGCCGGAGCTGACCGCCGCCGTGCGCGCCGCGGTCTCCGCCGGAGCCGGACTGGACCTGGCCGCCGTGCTGGTCCTGCCCGCGATGCCCACCGATATCCGGCACAACTCCAAGATCGACAGGACCGCCCTGGCGGGCTGGGCCGAGCAGGTGCTGGCCGGCGGACGGGCGCGGGTTCCCGGGACAGGCGGACGCAAGTGAACGCCGTCGAAGCTCCCCGCCGCGTCCTCGTGACCGGCGCCAGCGGACTGCTCGGCGGGGCCGTGGCCCAGCTGCTGGCCGACAAGGGACACAAGGTGCGCACCCTGCAGCGCACCCCCATGCCGTCGTCGCCCTCCGACCAGCCATCCGCCGGTTCGGCGTTCGAATCGGTTGCGGGATCCGTCTCCGACCCCGCGGCCGTCGCCCGCGCCGCCGAGGGGATGGACGCCGTCATCCACCTGGCCGCGAAGGTCTCCTTCACCGGCCAGTGGCAGGACTTCGTTGACACCAACATCACCGGAACCCGCACGCTGATCAACGCGGCCAAGGCAGCGGGTGTGCGGGACTTTGTGTTCGTGTCCTCGCCGTCGGCCGCGCACTTCGGTGAACCGATCGCCGGGGCTGACGCCGGCACCGCCGATCCTGACCGGGCGCGCGGCTTCTATGCCCGGTCCAAGGCCGCCGCCGAACTGCTCGCCCTGGCCGAGGACTCCCCCGTTTTCCGGGTGGGGGCCATCCGTCCGCACATCGTCTGGGGTCCCGGTGACACCCAGCTGGTGGAGCGCGTGATCGACCGCGCCCGTTCCGGACGGCTGCCGCTGCTGGACGGCGGGACCGCCCTGATCGACACGACCTACATCAGCAACGCCGCCGCGGCGATTGTCCGCGGCCTGGAGCGGATGGACCATGCCCACGGGCAGGCTCTGGTGGTGACCAACGGCCAGCCGCGTCCGGTGGGCGAGCTGCTTGCCGGCATTTGCGCCTCCGCCGGGGTTTCCGCTCCGGCATGGAGCGTTCCGGGCTGGCTGGCCCGCGGCGCCGGATCCGTGATTGAACGCGCCTGGCTGACCGCCGGCACCCGCGGACTGGTGCACGACGAGCCGCCGATGACCCGGTTCCTGGCCGAGCAGCTGTCCACCTCGCACTGGTTTGACCAGCGCCGCACCCGTGAAGTGCTGGACTGGACGCCGGAGGTTACGGTGGAGGATGGCATGCGCCGGCTCGCAGCGCACTACGGCGGCAGCGCGGCCTAGCCCCTCGGGCCCGTCCCGGGCCCTGGGCTCAGGCCCTGAGCTTTCGGGCCCTGGGATTTCGGGCCGGACCTTCTTCGTTACCCTTCGATTTACTGCAGAGGAACTTCATGGACAGCGTCAAGGCAACCGAAAACTGGCCGGTCGAGCACGCCTCCGCCGCCGTCGTGCTGGCGGATGGCAGTGTGGCCGGGACGTCGGGCGATCTTGAGCGGCGCTATCCGCTGGCATCGGTGACCAAGCTCCTGACCGCCTACAGCATGCTGGTGGCACTGGACGAAGGAGCACTGGAGCTGGACCAGCCCGCCGGGCCGGAAGGCTCCACGGTGCGGCACCTGCTGGCGCACAGTGCAGGCTACGACTTCGCCGAACGCACCGTGCGGTACGAGCCCGGAACCCGGCGCCTGTATTCCAACGCCGGATTTGAGGTGCTCGGGGAAACGCTGGAAGAGGCCACCGGCATTTCCATGGCCGATTATCTGCGCGAGGGCGTCCTCGCTCCCCTGGGCATGACCTCCACCGCGCTCGAAGGATCGCCCGCCGCCGGCGCCGTCTCCACGGTCGCCGATTTGAGCCGGTTTGCCGCCGAGCTGCAGCAGCCGGTGTTGACCGCACCCGGACGGCTGGCCGAGGCAACCACAGTGGTGTTCCCGGGACTGTCCGGTGTGCTGCCCGGCTTCGGCCGGCAGAAGGAGAACGACTGGGGCCTGGGCTTCGAAATCCGCAACTCCAAGTCACCGCACTGGACCGGCGCCAACAGCTCCCCCCGGACGTTCGGCCACTTCGGCCAGTCCGGAACCTTCCTGTGGGTCGACCCGGAAGCCGGAGCCGCAGCCGTGGCGCTCACGGACCGCGACTTTGGCCCCTGGGCGGCCGAGGTCTGGCCTCCCTTCACCGACGGTGTCCTCGAGGAGCTTGGCCGCTCCTGACGGACGGTTCAGGCCATCAGGAGCGACCCTTCACCCGGGGATCTATCGTGCAGATCGCGGGCCCAAAATAAATCCTTCGTGCAGATCACGGGACCAAGAACGACGAATTCCGCGTTTTAGGCCCCTGATCTGCACAACGGATTCCGGGAAGGCCCGTGATCTGCACAAAAGATTGGAAGCTCAGCCGGGCCAATCCCAGCCGGGGACGCCGGGCCTGCCCGACGGAAGGCACAGTGCCTTACCAGCGGCCGTTCCGCGGCCGGGGCTGGCACACCGGGCAGCTGTACGAGGAACGGTTCATGAAGGAGTCGCGCCGGATCAGGGTGGAGAGTCCGAGCGCGGCACACCGGGGACACGGTTCGCCCTCGCGGCCGTACGCGTTCAGGGATCTTGAGAAGTATCCGGAGGCGCCGTTGACGTTGACGTAGAGGGAGTCGAAGCTGGTGCCGCCGGCGGCCAGGGCACGGGTCATGACATCGCGGGCGGAGTCCACCAGCCGCAGGGCGTCGGCCCGGCGCATGGTGTCGGTGGGACGGGCGAAGTGCAGTTTCGCGGCCCACAGGGCTTCGTCGGCATAGATGTTGCCCACCCCGGAGATCAGCCCCTGATCCAGCAGGGCACGCTTGATACCCGTCTTCCGCTTGCGCAGCCGGACGTAAAAGTCTTCAAAGGAGAATGCCGGATCCAGCGGATCACGGGCAATGTGCGCGGCTTCCTCAGGTATCAGCGGCAGGCCCGTCTCGGACAGACCGCCCGGGGCGCCGTCGGGAGTGGGCTGCAGGTCGGTGAGGAAGACGCCGCCGAAAATGCGCTGGTCCACGAACCGCAGCTCCGCCGGCATCGGGGTTCCGTCCCCGGACACCGCGGGGCTGAGGGTGAGGCGGACCTTGAGGTGTTTTTCGTCAGGCAGGTGCGTATCTTCCATCAGCAGCTGCCCGCTCATGCCCAGGTGGGCCATCAGTGCGAGCCGGGGAACGCCGTCGTCGTCCGAGGAGGACGGAGGAGTGGAATCAGGAGAACCAGGATCAGCGGCCTCGACCAGCGGCATCCACAGGAACTTGCCACGGCGTGCCACATCGGTGACCACGGCGCCTTCGAGGTTGCCGCGCAGGTCCTCGGGTCCGGCCGCATGGCGGCGCACGGAGCGGGGGTCAAGGATTTGAACGCCGGTAATGGTCCGGCCGCGGACCCATGAGGCCAGTCCGCGGCGGACCACTTCCACTTCGGGCAGTTCGGGCACGGAGCTAGGCTCCGGCGGCCGCGGAGCTGCCGGCGGGGCGCACCATCTTCCAGGTGGCGGCGGCAGCTTCCTGCTCCGCTTCCTTCTTGGAGTGTCCGGTGCCGCTGCCGTAGGGCTTGTCGCCGATGTGGAGCACGGCAACAAAGCTGCGGGAATGGTCAGGGCCGGAGCCGGTGACCTTGTATTCGATGTCGCCGAGCTTCTTGGCCGCTGCGATCTCCTGGATGCTGGTCTTCCAGTCGGTGCCGGCGCCCAGGGCATCGGCGTTGCGCAGCAGCGGACCGATCAGGCGCATCACCATGGCGCGCGCGGTTTCGATCCCGTGGCACAGGTAGACGGCGCCGATCAGGGCTTCGGTGGTGTCCGCAAGGATGGACGCCTTGTCCCTGCCGTTGGTGAGTTTCTCTCCCTGGCCGAGCAGGATGTACTGGCCCAGTTCAAGCTCGCGGGCAATTCCGGCCAGCGCGCGGGTGCTGACGACGGCGGAGCGGCGCTTGGCCAGCTCGCCTTCGGACAGCTCCGGGTTGTCCCGGTACAGCGCATCGGTGACGGAAAAGCCCAGGATGGAGTCACCCAGGAACTCGAGGCGTTCGTTCGTGGGGATGCCGCCCTGCTCGTAAGCGTAGGAGCGGTGCGTGAGGGCAAGACGAAGCGTCCCGGCGTCGATATCGACACCGAGACGCTTCAGAAGCTCTTCAGTATTCTTCACTTTTTGGTTTGACCCGAAAAGCAGTATTCAGATCCCGGTCCGGCTGGCGTACCGGGAAAGGAATACTGTTTTAGACGTCCGCTACCTTGCGGCCCTTGTATTCAAGGAACAGCGCGGTACCAGCTGAGTCGGTCACGACCTTGGCCTGGTGAGGCAGGCTGTAGGTAACGCGGCCGTTCTCAACGGTTTTCACCAGGTTGGGGGCAGTTGCCTTCCACTGGGACCGGCGTGCACGCGTATTCGAGCGGGACATTTTCCGCTTGGGAACAGCCACGACTAACTCTCTTCTCTCTCGTCTGACTCTGTACTTGTTGCCGCAGAATTGTCTGCAGCGCTGCCAGCCAGCCCGGAGAGGGCTGCCCAGCGAGGATCCACGCTTTGGTGGTGGTGACCCGGATCCTCCTCAAGGCGCGCTCCGCATTCGGAGCAAAGGCCTTCGCAGTCCTCCCGGCACACCGGCTGGAACGGCAGGGTGGTTACCACTGCGTCCCGCAAAACCGGCTCAAGATCGATGACATCTCGCTCGATCCGGTGTTGCTCTTCTTCCTCTTCTGTTCCGAAAGACTCAGCGTCCTCGTAGTAGAAGAGTTCCTGCACATCGACTTCTTCGTCGTACGCGATGGGCTTCAGGCACCGTCCGCATTCTCCCTGAACGGGAGCGATGACGGTTCCGGATACTAAAATCCCCTCGTGCACGGCTTCGAACCTCAGGTCCAGATCAAGATCTGATCCTTCCGGCACGCCGATAAGCGCAACACCGAAGTCCTTCGGTGCCGGAACATGTTCATGCATAGTCCGCATGACTCCCGGGCTGCGCCCGAGATCCTTGACACTAATGGTCAAGGGCGACGAACCCGGATTAATCCGCGACTGAACGCTAATGAGAACTCCTGTAGAACATAGACCGACATATCATCTTAGCCTGATACGGCCGATTCTCTCAAACTGCGCCCCACCCAGCCTCAGGTCGAGGCATGGCACGGGCTGCTCATTCCAGTTTACAGGCCATGGCGCCGAGGGTTTACCCCGGCCCCTGCTGGCTCGCGGAAAGGCGCCGCTCGCATAAACTGTCGGGATGCTTGCTTCCCTCCGCGCCCTGCCGCACCGCCTGGTGGTCCGGCTTCAGCGTGGAGTGCCGCGCAGCGTCGATATCGCCGTCAGCACCGTTGTATCCGCCGCGCTGATCTGGCTGTTTGCCGCCACCATGCTCTTCTACTATCCGCAGGTGCAGACACCGGCCAAGGCGGACGCCATTGTGGTGCTCGCCGGGGCTGCCTCTGAACGCCTGCCGGTGGGCCGGGACCTGTCCTATCAGGGCTACGCCGACGATCTGGTGCTCTCCACCACGGATACCCCCGGCAACAGGATCACCGACATGTACTGCGACTACATTTCCAGCCCTGCGGTGACCTGCTTCTTCCCGGAACCGCTGACCACCCGCGGCGAGGCACGCGCCGTCGCCCGCCTGGCCGCGGACAACGGCTGGGACAACCTCATTGTGGTCACCTCCAGCTATCACCTGCTGCGCGCTGAAACCAACATCAGCCAGTGCACGACGGCGGCGCTCACCATGGTGCCCTCGGATCCCGACCTCTCCCCCAAGCAGTGGCTGGGCAGGTTTGTCGAGGAGACCGGCGGGCTGGCGGCGGCAGTGCTGCGGCCCGCCTGCGCGAACCGGATTTAGGTTAGCCCCGGCTGACGTGCTGAGCAGCGTGGATGACTCGGCGACAGTCAGAGGTCATACTTCATCCCATGTTGGATGGAATTCGTGAGTGTCTGGTCTTCGAACAAGCTACTGGGACCGAGAATCCGCCTGTGGATGCCCGAGCGGCGGGTTGGACAGTTACGTCGGCGCGACCCTACCCCGTTACCGTTTTCGTAGCCCGGTTCCTGTTGCAGGATATGGGTATGTTGGCCGGTCGGTTCCGGCATGGTTTTTGCCCCCAGTCACCCATGATCCGGGGGGTGTTGCCACCGGAACCGACATGGCGGCCGGGGAATCGCTAATAGAGGCACGACCAACGAAGCCATTCGTAACGTGGATGCGACTCCTGCCGCCCAGACCAGCCAACACCGTCAGTCTCAGCACGAGCTACCGGGGGTAATCATGATCTTGGAGCAAGAGAACATCGACGTTTTCCTTGGCCTGGACGTCGGCAAGACCGGCCACCACGCCGTGGCACTGAACCGGGCCGGGAAAAAGCTCTACGACAAGGCCCTGCCGCAGGACGAAACCAAAATCCGCGACGTCCTTGCCAAGCTCGCCGGCCATGGGAAGGTCCTGGTCGTCGTGGATCAACCCGCAACTATCGGCGCGCTGCCTGTCGCGGTTGCTCAGGCAACCGGAGCAGCAGTGGGCTACTTGCCGGGCCTGGCGATGCGCAGGATCGCTGACCTGCACCCGGGCCAAGCGAAAACCGATGCCCGGGACGCGGCAATCATTGCCGAAGCCGCACGGTCCATGCCCCATACGCTGCGCTCGGTGGAACTGGACGATGAAACCCTGGCCGAGCTCGGGGTGCTATGCGGGTTCGACGATGACCTCGCCGGACAAATCACCGCCACCTCCAACCGGATCCGCGGGCTGCTCACCCAAATCCATCCCGCCCTGGAGCGGGCGCTGGGCCCGCACCTGGACCATCCGGCGGTGGCGGACCTGCTCACCCGCTATCCGACACCCCAGGCGTTGAAAACCGCCGGCCGCGGACACGTCAGAACACGGTTAAAGAAGCAGGCACCAAGGGCTGAAGATCGCCTCACTGAGGCGGTGTTCACCGCACTGGACCAGCAAACGGTGGTGGTCGTGGGCACCGGTGCGGCCGGGATCGTGCTCCCCAAACTCGCCGAGCAGCTCCTGGCCCTGCGCCGGCAACGCGACGAGATCACCGCCCAGGTCGAAGCACTCGTGGAGGCCCACCCTCTTTACGAGGTCCTGACCTCGATGCCCGGCATCGGCGTCAGGACCTGCGCACGAATCCTCACCGAAGTCACCGGCAAACACTTCGCTTCCGCCGCCCATCTGGCCTCATACGCCGGGATCGCACCGGTCACCCACAGGTTCGGAACCTCCATTCGGGGTGAGCATCCGAGCCGGAGAGGCAACAAGAAGCTTAAACGAGCCCTGTTCCTCTCGGCCTTCGCCGCACTGCATCATCCACCGTCGAGGGAGTATTACGACCGCAAACGCGCCGAGGGCAAACGCCATAACCAGGCAATTATTGCCCTGGCCCGTCGTCGTTCCGATGTTCTCTTCGCCATGCTCCGCGACGGAACCCTCTACGAAGACCCGGGACCAAAGAACCTGCCCTCAGCCGCTTGACGAAAACCATAGAGGCACCCCCCAAATCCGGCAAGGTCGGGTTCCAATTGAGAAGGCCTGCGACGGCGGGGCGAGCAGCACGTAGGTTCCACACAGGATGGTTTGGGTGCGAGTCCTTGAATCTAGATGAACGTCGCACTGACCCACCCGGTTAGCATCAAATCCACTGAGGAGCGCTTGTTCCACCCCGGCCTCTTCGCCCAGGTAGACGGTCCGCGCCGAGCATGCCGGCATGGACAAGGCAGAGCCATACCAGACTGGCAAACCCCAGCCCGCAACAGCACCAGGGTTAGCAAAAAAAGGAAACGGGTGCCCGTGATATCGGCTAGGACTAGATCACGCAAGTCTCCACCCCACAGAATCGGTACCTGCCGGGCGCTCAGGACCTCAACTTATAAATGTAAAACTCAAATGATTGTTCCTGCATGATTGATGCCAAATTCGCTTAGTCGAACTGACTAACCGGCTGCAACTCGGGGAAGGCGTCACCTGAAAATACACTTCTGTAGCTCGCCGCAATATGACCTATGTCGATAGCCTGAATACCCATTTCGGCGAGTCGTGCCGCAATGATCGTTCCGGAAGGACCGAGCGCAATTAGGACAAGGTCTTTACCATGGAGTTTACTGATGATATCCTGCATGATCGAATCTATTTCAACGTACGCATTGCGTGGCGCACCTTCAACAAACTCAGCCTGACCAAGGTTTCCGAAGAGTTCGTCTATGAGCTCAAATCTGGACCCACGGCCAGCAACTATAAGGGCGTCCCTGCCGTTCCAAACACTACGCCAAGCATCGACAGCAGCCTGCTGATAAAAATCGAAGAAAATCGGGCGTGAAACGTGGCTGTCGCCAAATACTGTCGCCTTATCGACATGAGGTTTCAGTGATGACCAGTTTTCAGCAAAGACGGCCCCCCACATGGAGTTCACGAATCTGTGTGGCATTCCAATAAGCAAGTTTTCGCTACTCATGCCGAGAACCCGAGTCAGATCCGATTTCAATCCGGGGGCGTTCTTTTGGAAGCGTAAGTTGTATTCCTCCCTTGTCATGAGACGAATCTCACCATCACCATAGCGAGCAAAGCTCAGGCCTTTGTCTGCAATATGGTGGATCGTATCAAGCATGGAAAGCTGCTTGCCACCGAGTGATGCTTCCATGTCTGCCCGAAGTGGCGCTGTAGCTGCTAATCTAACGCCTTCGAGGGTACTGAGTATGGACTGCATTTGAGCATTAGATTTGTTGGTGGCCTCCAACTGCTGCAATAAAGCAGCGTTTTGAGCTTCAAGGAGTCTGTTGGATGCCTCAGTCAGTTTAGTGAGTGAATGTAGCTGGTCGCGACTTTCCTTCAGGACTTCGTGAGAGACTTCAAGGAGCTCCCTAGCCTCGGCGACTTGAACTCGAGCATCCCCTAGATTCTTCTGGAGATCCTGAGCCCCGGTGCGAATTTGGGCGATCGAGGGAAGCTCTTGCAGCACTGTATTGAAGTCCATTTTCTGAATTATACCCGATTCAACATCTGCCTAGTCCTTCCTCACCGAACACAGACATCCAGATTCATGGCCACCATAAGGCTCGGAGCCATCGGCTTTTGGGAGAATGACCGTAAACTCAAAGGTTCCCCAAATCCGTCCCTAAGGTTGAAGTCAAGGGCACCAAACCTGTGATGAACAAATCTGCGCTTGCCCCTTACTTGAGCATCGTAGTGATAGGACTGTCGACAATGCGAAGATCTGCGTAATTGCAGCCTTCGCCTCGGGATGCACCGTATCTTGACTGATTGTGCGTCTGATTCCGTCGACATAGTTGCAAGGAGACTAACGCGGAGGAAGAAAAGGGAGCAGTCGTTGATATACCACCGGCCTAGGCTTGCTGCAGCCGCCGGAACGCGGCCAACGGCACCAGTTCCTTGACGTCGCCGCCCAGCGCCGAAACTTCCTTGATCAGTGTCGAGGACAGGTGGGTGTAGCGGCTCTCGGCCGGCAGGAACACGGTTTCGACGCCGGTGAGGTGGCGGTTCATGACGGCCATGGGCAGTTCGTACTGGTAGTCCTGGACCGAGCGCAGGCCCTTCACAATCGCGTTCGCCCCATGCTCCCGGCAGAAGTCCGCCAAGAGGCCGTCCCCCATGGGAACAACAGACACCCCTCGCAGCGCGCCCAGGGTTTCCCGGGCCATGGCGAGCCGTTCGGGGCCGGAAAACCGGTACTTCTTGGCGTAGTTGGTGGAGACCGCCACAATCACTTCATCGAACAGGCTGGCTGCGCGGGCAATCACCTCCACGTGCCCGTTGTGGATGGGGTCATAGGAGCCGGGGCATACAGCGCGTCGCATAGGTCGAATCTACCCGAGCAAAGGGGGTAATACTGGAAGGCATGAGCTCTCCACACTCCGCACCACTGCTACGCTCCGACTCCGCCGGAGGAACACCGCCCTGGCAGCGCACCGCCGCCGGCGCCAACCTGCTTGGCGCGGACGGAGCACTGGGGGTGACCATCTTCGAGGAGATCACCGTCCTGTCCGGCCGGCACAACGCCATCAACCTGGGCCAGGGATTCCCCGACGAGGACGGTCCGGCCGAGGTGATGGAGGCCGCCCGGGCCGCCATCCTGGACGGCAGGAACCAATACGCGCCCGGACAGGGCCTGCCGGTGCTGCGGAACGCCGTCGCCGCTCATCAGGAACGCTTCTACGGGCTGTCCCTGGATCCGGACACCCAGGTCATCATCAGCACCGGTGCCACCGAGGCCATCGCCGCCACCCTGCTGGCACTGACCGGGCCGGGCGACGAGGTCCTGACCTTCGAACCGTTTTATGACTCCTACGGAGCGATCATCGGCCTCAGCGGTGCCACCCACACCACCGCGCCGCTGCTCGCGCCGGACTTCCAGCCGGACCTGGCCACCCTCGAGGACTCCTTCTCGGAGCGAACCCGCGTGGTGCTGGTCAACAACCCGCACAACCCGACGGGCGCCGTTTTCCCCGCCGAAACCCTGCAGCGGATCGTGGAGCTGGCCGCCAAGTACAACGCGCTCATCGTGACCGACGAGGTGTATGAACACCTCACCTTCGGCCCCCGGCACGTTCCCGTGGCCACCCTGCCCGGCGCTGCGGAGCGCACCCTGACCATTTCCTCCGCCGGCAAAACCTTTTCCTTCACCGGCTGGAAGATTGGCTGGCTGTCCGGACCGGCGGAACTGGTGGCAGCCGTGCGGGCCGTGAAATCCTTCCTCAGCTACAGCTCCGGAACCCCGTTCCAGGGTGCCATTGCCCTGGGCCTCGGAATGGAGGACTCGTTCTTCACCGACGCCGCCAAGACCCTGCAGACCAAGCGCGATGTACTGAGCGAGGGGCTGCGCGCCGCCGGGCTGACCGTCTTCGAGCCGCAGGGCACCTACTTCGTCAACGCCGACGTCGCTCCCCTGGGCATCACCGATGCCACAGCCCTGGCCCGCCGGCTGCCGGAACTGGTGGGCGTGGGCGCCATCCCGGTGGCGGTGTTCTGCCACGAGGAGGGCGCAAAACGCACCCAAACCCTGCTGCGCTTTGCGTTCTGCAAAAAAACCGAAGTGCTGCAGGAAGCGGCCGAGCGTATCTCCAAACTGGGACAGGTGCTCTGATGACGGCCGGCATGCCCAAGAACGACGGACGCACCCCGTCACGGCTGCTGCGCGGCATCGGCGCCCACGCCACCATTACCGAAGACGGGTTCAGCCCCGGGGCCTGGGTGCTGAGCATTGGCGGTGCGGAACAGTCGCACGTGAACCTGGCCCATCCGGAGGAGATCTTTTACGAGTACCTGCGCCGGATCGGCAACGTCCTCGACCTGGCAGCTCCGGCGGGACAGCCGCTGCGCGCCCTGCACCTGGGCGCGGGAGCGCTGACCCTCACCCGGTATCTGCAGGCCACCCGCCCGGGCTCGGAGCAGCACGCGGTGGAGCTGGAGCGCGAGCTGCTGGACTTTGTCCTGGCGCACCTGCCGCTGCCCGAGGGCACCGTGCTGGACACCGTTAGTGGGGACGCCCGCGATGCCCTTTCACGCTACGAGCCAGGGTCCTTCGACGCGATTGTGCTGGACGTTTTTGCCGGCTCGGACGCCCCCGAGCACCTGACCACCCCGGAGTTTTACGCTGAGGCCGCGGCCCTGCTCTCCCCCACCGGTGTCCTGCTGGTGAACGTGGGTGACGATCCCGGGCTGGCCTTCTGCCGCCGGCAGGTCCGCGCCCTGCAGGAGGGTTTGGCCGGAATTCCGTCCGCCGGATTCGCCGCGCTGGGACCGAAGGACATGTTTACCGGCCGTTTCCCGGGCAATATTGTCCTGGCCGCCACGGTGTTCCCCTGGCCAGAGGACTGGACTGAGCAGCTGCTGGCCGCAGGCCCGCACCCGGCGGATGTCCTGACCGGCGAGCGCCTGGACGTGTTTGCCGACGCCGGTTAGCGGCTAGGAACCGGCGGCCGCGGCGTCGTCGTCGGTTTGCGTCGGCTCGGCAAACCACAGGGTGGTTTCGCCGTACTTGCGTTCGCTGAAGCGTTCCATTCCCTCCGGCCACACCGGTTCCGGTGAGCGGGTGGAACGTTCCAGCACGACGACGGCGCCCTCGGCCAGGTGCCGCGGGAGCGCACGGAGCACGGCCGAAAGGTCTTCCTCGTCCAGGTCGTAGGGCGGATCCAGGAACACCAGGTCCCAGGTGACGTCGGCGGGCACGCGCAGCAGGTAGGTGTCGGCCTTGGCGCGGTGGACATTCACCACGGTGCGGCCGGCGGCGTCGTTGATGAGCTTGGCGTTCTGCTTGCAGGTGCCGGCGGCCTTGTCGGCCAGCTCCACCAGGTCCACCGAGACCGCGCCGCGGCTGGCGCTTTCGATGCCGAGGGCGCCGGAGCCGGCAAAGAGGTCCAGCACGCGGGCGCCGGAGAGGATGTCGTAGGACTCCAGCCGGGAGAACAGCGCCTCTTTGACCCGGTCCGTGGTGGGGCGGGTTCCTGTTCCGGGAACACTGGTCAGGGAAGTTCCGCCGGCGGTCCCGGCAATGATGCGGCTCATGGGTTTTACTTTATCGGGCTTTGATGAGTCCCCCGGCCGCGGGCGAGGCCGCCGCAGCCCGGTGCCCATTGCGGCGTGGGACTCAGCCGCGGTCCAGGAAAGCTTCCTTCTCCGGATTCAGGTAGTCCTCGATCGCCTCGTTCAGGGCCGGATACTGCGTCAGGTCCGGATCCTCCTCCACCAGGGCGGTGGCGTCAGCGCGGGCCTTCTCGATCAGCGGCTCATCCTGGATGGCGCGCAGCAGCTTCAGCGTTGAGCGGCCGCCGGACTGTGATGCGCCGAGAATGTCGCCCTCGCGGCGCAGTTCCAGGTCTTTCCGGGACAGCTCGAAGCCGTCAGTGGTCGCGGCCACCGCTTCCAGCCGCTCCCGGCTTGGATGCCCGGGTTCCAGCCGGGTCACCAGCAGGCACGTTCCCGGCAGGCCACCGCGGCCCACGCGTCCGCGCAGCTGGTGGAGCTGTGACATGCCGAACCGGTCGGCGTCCTCGATGACCATCAGGGAGGCGTTGTGCACGTCGACGCCCACTTCGATGACCGTGGTGGAGATCAGCAGGTCAATGTCGCCGCGGTTGAAGGCAGCCATGGTTTCGGTTTTGTCCGCCGGGTCCATCCGTCCGTGCAGGACACCGATGCGCACGCCGGCGAGCGCCGGGACCTCGGAGAGCTGCTGGTGCATTTCCAGCACGGACGCCAGATTCAGCTTGTCTGCCTTGCTGCCGGCTGGCCCTTCATCGAAGAACGCCATGTCGAAACCGGGTTCCTCCTCCTTGTCACCGATCTTGGGGCAGACCACGTACACCTGCCGCCCGGCGTCGATCTCTTCGCGGGCGCGTTCCCAGATGCGGCGGTTCCAGGCCGGCTTTTCCGCCAGCGGTGCCATGTAGGTGGAGATCGGCGCGCGGCCCGCGGGCAGCTCGGTGAGCGTGGACACGCTCAGGTCCCCGAAAACGGTCATGGCCACGGTCCGGGGAATCGGGGTGGCGGTCATGACCAAAAGGTGCGGGGTGCTGCGGCCCTTGGTGCGCAGGACATCGCGCTGTTCCACCCCGAAGCGGTGCTGCTCATCCACGACCACGAGGCCCAGGTCGGCGAACTGCACGTTGTCGGAGAGCAGCGCATGGGTGCCGATAACGATGCCGGCCGCGCCACTGGCTGCGTCCAGCAGGGCTGCCCGGCGCTGGGCGGTGTTCATGGAGCCGGTCAGCAGCGTCACCCGGGTGGCGTCGTCGTCGCTCCCCAGCTGCCCGCCCTGGCCCAGCGGGCCGAGGGTCCGAGTGATGGATTCATAGTGCTGGGCAGCCAGAACCTCGGTGGGGGCCAGCAGCGCTGCCTGCCCGCCGGCGTCGATGACCTGCAGCATCGCGCGCAGGGCAACCAGTGTTTTTCCCGAGCCCACCTCGCCCTGCAGCAGCCGGTTCATCGGGTGCGGGCGGGCCAGGTCTTCGCTCAGTTCCCGGCCGACGTCGAACTGGCCGTTGGTCAGGGTGAACGGCAGGGACGCGTCAAAACGGTCCAGGAGCCCGCCGGTGCGCGGCGGGCGGGCGGTGGCTTCCTCCTGAGCGGCAGCATTCCGCCGCCGGGCAAGGGCGGTCTGCAGCACCAGGGCCTCCTGGTAGCGGAACCGGTGGCGGGCTTTGTACGCCTCGCCGATCTCCGCCGGCCGGTGGATCTTTTCGTAGGCCTCCACCAGGCCCAGCAGGTGCTCGCGCTTGCGGATGGGTTCCGGAATGGGATCGTGCAGCTCTTCGGTCTGCATCGTCACCAGCAACGCGTCGACCGCTTTCTTGATGTCCCAGCTGTTGAGCTTGGTGGTTGCCGGGTAGATGGGGATGGGCCGTTTGGCCTCCTCCTCATCGTCGGCCTCCTCGGTGAGCACCACATAGTTGGGGTTGGTCAGTGTCAGGTTGTTCCGGTAGACGCTCACCTTGCCGGAGAACATGGCGCGGGTGCCCACGGTCAGCTCCTGCTGGGCCTTCCAGCCGTTGAAGAAGGTCAGGTGCAGCTGGCCCAGGGCGCCGGAATCGTCGTCGGTGACGGTCACTTCCAGCAGCATGCCCTTGCGGGTCTGCATCCGCCGGGAGTTGGCGGTCTGCACCCGGGCGATCAGCGTGACGTCCTCGTCGTACGGGATATCGGCGATGGGGGTCAGCTCGCCGCGTTCCATGTAACGCCGCGGAAAATGGTGCAGCAGATCGCCAACGGTTTTCAGGCCCAGCTGCTTGTCGAGCTTGGTGGCGGACGGCTTGCCGATGCGCCGGTCGAGCGGAAAATCGAGTTCCGGGGGAACGTTAGACTTCATGAGCCTCGTGGATTTCGCTGCCCTCGATGATTTCGTTCGTTTCGTGGCCGTCGGCGGAAAGCTCTGTGATCGTCAGGTTCATGGGCTCCCCCACGGTGCGCAGCAGGTCAATGGCGGAACCGGCGTCGGGCGTGTGGACGTGCACGCGCCAGCGGTACCCGTCCCCCACCGCGTTGACGGCGCTCATGATCACCGAATCGCCCAGCTCGTCCAGCTGCAGGCGCAGGGTGGCGGCGTCCAGCGGGCTGAGGTTGATGGTGCACATAACCTCCACCCCCTCCATCCGCGGCATGTTGCTGTGAATGTGGGGCGCTTGCACGTCGTAGCCGTGCAGGCCGTCCAGCAGCTCCTCCTGCAGTTCCTCTCCCAGCGCCGAAGCGCGCAGGGCATCCAGCACGAGCAGGAAGCCGACGCCGCCGGCGTCGACCACCTTGGCCTGGGTGAGGGCGTCCAGCTGCAGTTCGGTGTGCACGACGGCGGCAAGGCCCGCCTCCATGACGGCGCGCAGGGTGCTGGCCAGCCCGGCGTTGGAATCGTCTCCGGTCTGGGCGGCCGGCTCGTCCATCGCAGCGCGGGCGGCTTCTTCCAGCACCGAGAGCATGGTGCCGGGGACCGGGTCACTGAGGACTGACCAGGAGCGCAGCTGGGCGCGGTTCAGGGCGGAGGCCAGCAGCGGCGCCGAGAGGCGGGTGCTTCCCTGCAGGGGTTCTGCCATGGCGGTCAGGAAGACGGAGAGCAGAGTACCGGAGTTTCCTTTGGCATCCTCCATGGCGGCCCGGCCGGCTATCCCCAGCAGTTCACCAAGGTCAGCGGTCTCGACGTCGGCGATGGCCCGGGAGGCGGAGCGGAGGGTGACGTACAGGTTAGTGCCGGTGTCGCCGTCGGCCACCGGGAAGATGTTGATTGCATTGAGCCGGTCGCTGTGGTTGCCCAGAGAGACCTCCGCTTTGCTCAACCATCGCTTCAGCGCCTGTGCGTTCGCGGTGATCTTGGTCTGCAAAGTGAACCCGTTTCCGTGCTGTCGCTGATGTTCGCCAGGCGGCGTCATTGCCTGCCTGCCAGTTTGGACAGTAGGAAGCCTACCGCAGGCACCGCGGCGGCGCCGATAACGATTTGCACAAATGTGGGAAGGTTGAGTTCATGGCGCACAAGCAATACCCGGACATTGCCGCGGCGAGGCACATGAGCACCGCACCGATGACGGACGAACCAACTTCCCCTGAGACGCCCGCACCTGGCACCCCTTCGAGCGACCGTGCGGCAGTTCCCGCGCCGGCGTCCCGGCCTGTCCAGTCAAAGCGCTACCGCCGTCAGCGGGCGGCTGCGTTGACCTTGATATCCCTCATCGTCGTCTCGGTTCCCACCCTCGCAGTCCTGCTCTTCGTCTACGGATAATCAGCGCAGTTCCGCGCTCGCGACCCTCGTAAAAGAATCTCCGCCACAGGCTGAAAACTCCCAAAACAAGTAGTCCGCTATGCTAGGGCATTAGATTGCACATTGTTTGCGTGTTGGGGGTTGTATTTTGCCGGTTGTCATGCCTATTTACGGGACGCGTCCCGAGGCCATCAAGATGGCGCCGATTGTGGCTGCGCTCAAGAAATCCGACGCGCTGGACTGCTTCGTCACGGTCACGGGACAGCATCGTTCCATGCTGGACCAGGTAAACAATCTCTTCGGGATTGAGCCGGACCATGACCTCAACATTTTTGAGCCAGGACAGTCCCTGAACGGCATCCTGGCCCGCACCATTGACGGTCTCGAAAAGCTCTTCAGCGTCAACCGCCCGGACGCGGTGATTGTCCAAGGCGACACCACCACGTCCACCGCAGCGGCCATGGCGGCCTTCTATCACGGGATCCCCGTGGTGCACCTTGAGGCAGGCCTCCGCAGCGGCGATCCTTCCTCCCCTTTCCCTGAGGAAGGCAACCGTAAGATCACCTCGCAGATCGCATCGCTGCATCTGGCTCCCACCGAGGGCAGCCGGCAGAACCTGCTGGCCGAAAACATCAATCCCGAGAACATTGTGGTGACGGGCAACACGGT
This sequence comes from Arthrobacter gandavensis, assembly GCF_009192735.1. Taxonomy (GTDB): domain Bacteria; phylum Actinomycetota; class Actinomycetes; order Actinomycetales; family Micrococcaceae; genus Arthrobacter_B; species Arthrobacter_B citreus. The sequence goes on along the minus strand of NZ_VTFU01000001.1, from coordinate 15,627 downwards.
CATTGACGCCCTGCTGGCGACGGTGGAGAAGAACATTTCTTTTGTGGACCCGGTCTTGGAGGATCTCGCGGCTTCCGGGCGGAAGGTCCTCCTGGTCACCACCCACCGCAGGGAAAACCAGGGTGAAGGAATGCAGGGCATCGGCCGTGCGCTGGCCCGCATTGCTGCGGCCGAGCCCGACCTGACCATTGTGCTGCCAATTCACGCCAACCCCGTTGTCCGCGAGGCGGTGCTCCCCCACTTGGAGGGCCTAACCAACGTCCTGATCACTGAACCGCTGGAGTACGGCGAGTTCACCCGCCTGCTTTCATTGGCACACATCATCCTGACCGACTCCGGCGGAGTCCAGGAAGAGGCGCCCAGCCTCGGCGTGCCCGTCCTCGTGATGCGGGAGAACACTGAGCGCCCTGAAGCCGTTGAGGCTGGCGTCGTGAAATTGATCGGCACCGATGAGGACCGAATTGTTGCGGAAGTTGCCAGCCTGCTGCACGACCAGGAGCACTTCAACTCTATGGCTGAGGCGATGAATCCCTACGGGGACGGGACTGCTGCGGCCAGGAGCGTTGCCGCGGTTGGGAATCTTTTTGACATTGCCAACAGAACATCAGTCTCTACACACCCCCAGGGGCATCGCTCTTGACCGTTCAGGTTGTCATCCTTGCCGCTGGGCTTGGAACCAGACTAGCTCGCCCTCACCCCAAGCCCCTTACTTACCTAGGCGACGGACGGACGATCCTTCAGCAACAGGTGCAGAACCTTAGAATTGCGTTTGGAGGTAGACTTCGACTCACAATAGTTGTCGGATATAAACTCGATTTGATCATGGAGCACGTCCCAGACGTGGCATTTGTTTACAACGAAAGTTACGACCAGACCAACACATCCAAGAGCCTACTCAAAGCTCTGAAAAACACCACAAAGGGAGGGGTTCTTTGGCTCAATGGCGACGTCGTATTTGATCCACAGCTACTTGATCTCATGAAGCCGTTCATAGCTGCAGGTCAGTCCGTTGTTGCTGTAAATGATTCCCGCGTTGCTGATGAAGAGATAAAGTACACAACCGATGCACGGGGCAACATCGACAAGCTTTCCAAAACAGTCTCGGTTGATGTGGCTGAAGGCGAGGCAGTCGGGATTAACTATGTCTCAAAGAAGAATAAGAAGAAGCTGATTAAGCGTCTAGAAAGGGTCAGCGAGCACGACTACTTTGAACGCGCCATGGAAAATACGATTATGCTCGACAACGTTACATACTTTCCTGTGGATACGAGTAGATACTTAGCCATAGAAATAGACAGCCCAGACGATCTGGTCCGAGCTAATAATGCCCTCCGTAAGCATCCCTATTAAGACAGATACCAAAATGACGTCGATAGTCATTACTCTAAAAAATTGTTGAAGCGATAATCCTCCGAGGCACTGCCGCAATCCCCTGATGCATAGTGGCTGCCCAGTCATACGGATATCAACAATGCAGCCTCAGCCTGTAGTATGGAATGTATGGGTGCACTCAGAAGTCAAACAGCTCAATTACCTGCATCAGACGTGGCGTCAGATACGAGGACAGAAATATCTGTACTTGAGGAATTACGCGGGGCCGCGCGGGGCGAGCTCCTATCAGTTGACGCAATCATTGCTTATGCCGACACCTTGGCCTGGAACGGGAAACTCAAACGGAGTATTGGACTGTTGGATGCTGCCTCCGTTCACAAACAATCGCTCTCGAGGGACGATTCGGATGTACTTCGACTGGCTAGGGCTCGGATTCAAATGACAACGGGAAGTTCTTCTCAAGCGACCGCGGATCTTCAAAGCCTAGTATGTGATGCCCAATCTTTGCGCAGCCGCCGGGGGACGGCTTTGGTCATGCTCGCTGAGAAAGTGGCAGATAATGAGGGTTGCCATGCTGCAGCAGGGTTTCTGAGCGCCAAGGAAAAGGATTGTGCTGAAGATGTCTACGAAGAAACTTCAGTTGTCCTAGCAAGGATAAAGTTCCTAAACGTTGCAGGCGATTCTCACTTGGCTTTGAAGGAAATCAGCAACCTGCTCGCCAATCCACTCACTCTTACTCCACTTCAGACCTCGGATGTTCTTATCCAAAAGGCGTGGACCCTAACGAATCTAGGCCGCTTCGCCGAGTCGAGCAAAACTATTGAAGAGATTCCGCAGTTCCATCACGCAAGCCAGAATGTACTCTGGTACATGCAAGCATGGAACTCAGCCGGTGCCAGCGGTACAAGTTTCGTCGAGGCAGTCAAGGGCTCCCAGGCTACACTTTGCATCGACCATGAGGAAAGCGATTGGTCAAAGACTTTCTTCAGAGGGTGGATGGCATACCTCGACAATGAGACGGAACGCGCTGCGCAAATCTTCAGTTCTCTGCCCCAAGGATCGGAAATCCAATCGAACCTCAACGGGACTAAGGGTGAGTTGGCGCTACAAGGCAAGGCATACTCGCTGCTGGAGTTGGGCGACTATGAGGCGGCATACATCGCTCTCCGCCGGCTCTCGGATGCCGTCCCAGCAAAGCCCACTGGAATGCGGTTTCAAACTCTTATGGCGGCTCACACCTATGGGCGGCTGGCCGCGAAGCTTAACTCCTTGTCAGCCTTAGAGACAGTGTCAAATGCTCGTAGAGCTGCCCAAATGTCACTCGGTATCGAGTCATCCGCGCTTCCTCGTCTAATGGACACTGAAGCGGAGCTACTCCTTGCTAGCGCACGCCCGGCTGAGTCGCGGGCACTAAGAGTGGTTGCGATGGAGCTCCTTGAGGAAGCCCTAGGCGCCACACCCGCTGACAATCTAGCTCATGAGCTCGGGCTGTGCCTCGTAGATGCATATGAAAACAAGAACGATCATGCCCTTCTGCGGCTGCGCGAGCTCGTACCACGCATGAAACACACACTCGGTCCGCATCACGAGAAAACAATAATCGCTCGTTATGCGCTCACATCATTAACCGACCCCGCTGACCCAAATAGCATCAATGAGTCTGATTTTGAGGGCCTTTACCGAGACGTCGTAAAAGCTTTTGGCGACACACATCTCCTTAGCCTGAAGACACGCTACGGCCTAGGGCGCCGTCTGTACCGGCAAGGCAAAGTTGGTGATGCCCTTAGTATGTATGTCTCGATAGAAAGATTCTTACCTGATCTTCCACAAAACCTCAGCTTCAGAATAAGCGTCCTTCGACGAATAGGAGACTCGCATAGGGACCTTCGAGACTACGATGAAGCCCATAAATCCTATGCTCATGCCCTTGAATCGCTAGAAGTATCCGTAGGCCATTCCCAACACAGGAAGTTGGAGATACAGCTAGACATTAATGAGTGCCTCATAAAGCGTGGTCAGTATAGGCAGGCCATGACCTTCTTCTCTGAAACGGCAGCCAAGCTACGCGCTGCAGGCTTCGAAGAGACTTCAGAGTACCTTCGTGCCGTCCATGGATATGCCTCATGCCTGGAGCTACTTGGCAACCATAGGGGCTCAGCTCACAATTACGGACACCTAGTGCGTCTTCTTGACGAGGGCACCGCCGCACCAGAGCTTGTCAATATTCGTGGTCAAGTTTATGAAGCCGCCGCCTGGAACAATGAAATGTGCAAGAGCCCCAACACAGCCGCGTCGCTGTACCAGAAGGCGCTCGACGTCCTGATGGAAGCCGAAACATCCCCGGGCGATGACAGACGAATCACTGAACTAAAGCACCGCATCCGCTGTTGCCAATCGCTGACCGTGTAACGGCAGACCAAAACACAATCAATACATGTCTGGGGAGTCTATGTCCAAGGGTCTATTTTCCATTGTCGTCGCCCTTTACGGAGTTGAAGAATACGTTGATACTTTTTTCCGTTCCTTGGAACGGCAGACATACAATTTTGAAGACTTGGACGTTATCATTGTCGATGACGGGTCCACGGACGGATCTTATGACATCGTCAAGACATGGGCGAAAAAGTATCCGAAAGTAATACGGCACACAACAAAAGACAACGGCGGCCCGGCCTCTGCCCGAAATATTGGCATTGAAATGGCGAACAATGAATGGGTGACGTTTTGCGACCCGGACGACGCCCTGCAGGCCGAGTACTTTGAACGTGTCGCGAGTTTTATTTCAAGAGATACGGAAGATCGCGCCTCGATGCTAACGACGAGAGTGATGATCTGGCAGGAAGAAACGGCAAAGATCTCCGATACGCATCCATTAGCTGCCAAATATTTCTTGGGGGAAAAGCTTGTGGACCTAAATTTAGAGCCGAATTATGTGCAACTCGGTGGAGCCTCTACTTTTCTACGCAATGCAGTCATAAAGTCTCATAACCTGCGACTTGACGAACGAATCAAGCCGACATTCGAAGATGCTGAGCTTATCGGACGATACCTTGGTAAGTTCGAACAGCCGATCGTTGGGCTCGTCTCGTCGGCACGCTACCTATACCGCAAACGGGGTAATGGATCGTCCCTCGTCCAGTCAAGCTGGGGCCAACTTGAGAGATACGACGAAGTTCTGCGATACGGCTATCTCGGCTTACTGAAGGACCTGAGTACTCATTTGGGCCATGTCCCAAGATGGGCTCAGAATATGGTTCTATACGATCTTCAGTGGTATTTGACAGAAGACAAGAAGATGAACAGCTCGAGCGCTTGGATACCTAAGGAAAGCTTAGATTTATTCCACAGCTTGCTATTAGAGATCTTTAGCTACATTGATCGCGAAGCAATTCAGGAATATAACATCACGTCGATGTCCTGGATCACTAGAACGGCCATGCTGATACATTTCAAAGGCCAAGGAGTACGCCTCCAACCAGTTGTAAACTGGAGCGATAAGTCTGGCCATACTGTCAAATTAGGATATGGGTACTCTGGAAATCTTCCGATCGAAGAATTCGAGATAAACGGTACAAGTGTTACACCGACTAAATCCAAATCTGTAGCACACTCCTATTACGGCGTGGTATTCTTTTATGAGCGAATGGTCTGGCTCCCTCGTAATGGCCGCATCTCCGTTCGACTAGATTCACATCCAGCAAAGATTAGTCCAGCAGGTCCCCCTCGGTGGGACCGCAAGCGCAACCAGTCAGCATCGCTAATTCTTGCGCCGGTTGCTAGCCAGCTACCTCTGGGAAATAAGCTGGAAGAGCGGGTCCCTCTTATATCCAAGATTCCTGCGGTTCCACGTACTCTATCAAGAGCGGAACTGGTTGCTCGCAAGCTCGAAAATCGAATTCGAATTGAGCAACTCCTTACGGCTTCTGCAGCGCCCCAAGCAGTTCTAAACATTGGACGGCGCGTTGTCCGCAGGCGCTTTGACGCGAAACGAGAAACCCATGAACGCGCAGCTGACGCCAATATTATCGCGTTCGCGACTTCGGCCGGCGCAACGGCGAAGTTCAAGGACTCGTGGCTAATTATGGATCGGCCCAATTCGGCCGACGACAACGGCGAACACTTGTATCGCTACATTGCAAATGAAAGACCCGACATAAACGCCTGGTTTTTGCTGGACCGTTCGTCACCAGACTGGAAAAGGCTTGAAGAAGAAGGCTTTCGTCTGGTTGCTCTAGATTCCAAAGAAGCCGTGGCACTTTCACTGAACGCAGCCTACAAAATCTCATCTGATGCAACGTTTGATGTGCAGTTCCCAGTGCCACCGTCCAGATTTGGGACTGGTCGGGGTAAAATTGTCTTTCTGCAGCATGGAATTACAAAGGATGACTTATCTCGTTGGCTCAACCCCAAGCCTATATCTATGATCGCAACGGCAACCGTTCAGGAGTACAATTCAATTGCTTCGGACGATAGCCCTTACCGCTATAGCGGCACAGAAACCAAACTCACCGGGTTCCCCAGGTTCGATGAGCTGCTCCGGAAATCCAGACTCAACCCTGTCGGCGTCCGCCCATATCTCCTTGTAATGCCGACCTGGCGCCAGGGTTTGAAAACTGAGATGGAAGCCTGCTCCACCTATAAAGAAAGGCTTGCGGTTTTCGAGTCGTCGCTTTATGGTCGTTCTTGGCTAGAACTCCTACGGAGCCCAGTCCTCATGGAAGCAGCAGCCAGGATGGATCTAGAAATCGTATTCGTCATGCATCCTTCCCTTTCTGCATTTATGTACGACATCAGTCTTCCAGCACACGTGCGAATGATACGGCCTGCCGAAATCAGTCTTCAAGACTTATTTTCCCAAACTAAGTTGGCGATAACTGACTACTCATCAGTTGCGTTCGATATAGCGCTGACCGGAAGCTCGGTTTTGTATTATCAGTTCGACCAAAGTGAGATCTTCAATGGGAAGCACAATTACCGGAAGGGGTACTTCGATTATGAAAAGGATGGTTTTGGACCTGTCGCACAAGACTTATCTCAAGTAGAAGCAGTACTTCAAGCCTGCACAGAAACTAACTTCAACTCCATGGCTAGTTATAAAGCACGAGTCACTCATACATTCGCTTTTATCGATACGGATAACTGTAAAAGAGTGGTTGAAGCTATTCTCAGCATCTAAATAGTTGGAGCTTCTCTGTGGCGAAATCTGACTGTCGCTGAGTTTTTGGAGTCGCCACTCCCTGGCAGGTCAGTACGGTCAGGGATTCTATGGCGCTATCAGAATCACCAGCGCATGTGATAGCGCCGTAGTGAGAGAGTTCAAGGTGAGAGGAGCTCAATCCGTGGAGTTAAATCAATTCCGAGCGCTCGTTTGATACCGACCTCTGCTCGGTATAACCTCGATGCGGTGGCACAAAGTCTTATTGAATTGGTTGGCCCCGTGTAGGAGTCCAGTGTTTATGTGAGTTTCATGTCCGAGGATGGACTTAGGAGGAAATTCACGCATCATGGCACGCAGACAAACACCCGAGCAGGTCATCGCCAAAGTACGGCAGGGCCAGAAAATGCTCAACAACGGACACCCGGTCATCGAAGTCATCAAGGAACTCCAAGTCACCGAGGCGACCTGCCACAAGCCGGCGGCTATGTCTTTCTTCTCGTCGATAAGGATCTCGGAGTGGGCCAGCCGGGAGTGATCATCCACGGCGTGATGCAGGTAGGCATAGCCCGGCCTTCGGTTGGCCTCGGTGCGTGTCTTGTTCCGGGTGCCGGCGGCACGGCCGATCATCTTGTGGCCGCCGCCGTCCGGGATGCGGCCGAGTTTCTGATGTCCACGTGGACCAGGTCCCCGGGGTTCTTATGTTCATAGCGGACGGGTTTGGGCCGGCGGACCGGCAGTCCGGTGGCCTGGTTCAGGTGGGAGAGCCGGGGCATGCGGTAGCGGCGCAGGACTTTCTCCACGGTGGACCGGGCCAGGTGCAGGTGGTGGGCGATGCGGTGCGGTCCCCAGCGGCGGGTGAAGCGCAGGCCGATGATCCGCCGTTCAGTGCGCTGGGGTGTGTGATGCGGACAGAACAAGGGTCGTGAGGAAAGATCGTGCATGCCTGCCGGACCGCGGGAGCGGTACCTGTCGGCCCACTTCTTGCTGTTGCCGGTGAACAGCTGAAGCGTTCGGCGGCCCGGCGAAGCGGCCATCCGGTATCGACAATGAGTTTTGCCAGGCGAAGTCGTCCGGTTTCGGTCAGGGGTGCGTTAGCGTGGGTCACGAGGGTCTCCGTTGGCCGATACGAGTTTGGTAACCCATATCGAACCGGAGACCCTCGCTTATTTAACTTTTGCCACGCCGTTCACAACCACCGTAAGAGTTACACCTGATATGTAGATCATTCCTGTCAATAGGCATGGGAAAACGGGTCCCTGACTGGCTGTCGGGCACCCGTTTCCTTTGGGTGCCGGAGAGGTTTCTGGATGCGTGGTCAGCGTGTCATGGGCGACGGCGCGGTCAGACTGATATGCGCGGGTTGGCTACCGCAGGACGAAGTGTTCGGCTGGAGCGTATCGCTGGTCTAGCAATGTCGGGCGTGGCCGTTTCCGGCTGCCCATAGGTGTATCGCGAGTTATCTCCACGCGCTGCAAGGACAACGTTTCAGGAACCCTTCCGGCTGGCATGGGGTACGAGGATCAGGTCATGTGAGCTTTTCCTTCTTCGGCGATCCTGGCCAGCGACCAGCACCAGCCGGCCAGTTCCCGGGCCACCGCGACGGTGGCGATCACAGGACGTTTATGGTGTTCCAGATACGTGAGCCAGCGTTGATGCAGGCGCCGGTTCCCGGCGTGGCCGCGGCACCTGGCTGCCTCGGGTGCCAGCTCCCACCGGGCCCTCATCAGTCTGGACGGGTTCAGATAGGGCCTGCGGTGGTGCCATGCCGCTTCCACCAGCAGTCTGCGGGCGTGGGTGTTTCCGGTTTTGGTGATCGAGCCGCGGGACCGGGACGCCCCGGAGGAATGCTCGGAAGGGACCAGACCGAGGTAGGCGCCGATGCTGGATCCGGTGAACCGATCCCAGCCACCGATCTCCACGGCCAGCCCGAAGGCGGTCAGCGTTGAAACGCCGCGCAGGCAGCCCAGGCACTGGACCACAGCGGTGAATTCGCTGTCCAAAGCCATGCTTGTGATGGCGGCATCAAGATCGTGGCGGCGTTCATCGATGGCCCGCATCCCGGCAAGGCAGGACCGGTAGGTCAGCTCCCGGGCAGGTTCGGCAAAGCGCTGCTGGTTTAACCAAATTTCGTGCCGGCCGGTCCAGGCCTGCCCGCCGGAATAGACGATGCCCTGGCGCAGCAGGAGTTTGGAGATCCGGTGGCGTGAGCGCATCAGATCCGCCCGGCAATCTTCCCGCGCCCGGACCAGATCGCGGGCTGCTTCCTGATCGATGGAGGGAACCGTCACACCGGTGATCTCTCCCAGCTTCAACAGCCGGGCCAGGTGCAAGGCGTCCCGGGTATCAGTTTTCACCCTGTCACCGGCGGGCCGCTGGAGTTTGGACGGAGCTGCGACAAGGGTTTCGAATCCTGCCGTGTTCAGGTCCCGGGCGAGCCCGAAACCGGTGGGCCCAGCCTCGTAAACCACCCGGACGGGTCCTGGCAGAGAGCCGATCCAGTTCAGGATTTCGGTTCGGTCCGGTGTGAGTTTTCGGTGCAGGATTTCTCCTGTTTCGGTATCCAGTGCGCAGCCGGCAACGGAGCGGGCATGGACATCCAAACCGACACTTGTACGCTCGAACATAGCTGGAACCTCCCAGACTTCAAATGTGGCTCTGCAGGTCGGCCAAGTCTGGCAGGTAACCCACGTCCTTGCTTTGAAGAGTGGAGGTTCCAGCCCCTAAACCCGGTTCTTCATATCGTCTAGGCCGCTCTAGAGGTCAGTAATTTAGGGCACCTCGCGCTCCACGCTCACGTCATACTGAGAGCCGCCCGGGTGTCTTCCCACTGTTTCCAGGCACGGCTGTGTCTCCAATGCCCGGGCAGGATTATTCGCCGAAAAATTTGGGCCCGCGAAAAAAAATTGGCCGGGATGCGTTTATTAGTAGTTCACGTAGATATACGTCCGACTTGTTGCCGTTTGATTCTTCCCCCGTGACCGATCTGTATTCTTCGTGGGCCTCAAATGTCCTTGGTTTTCGGTGGGCAATCCTCAGTCACGTTCCCCAAACGGGCAGGAGCAGCCATAAGAACGGCCGCAGCGGCAGCTGAAGCGGCGCCGTGGTCCGCATAGGCAAACCGATCAGCAATGGCAGCAGAACCAGGACACAAAGTCATCAGCCCGCCCATTAGGGCGCCCGCGAGCTCCTCCGTTGTTGAAACTACGGGCTCCTGGCTCAGGAACTCTGCAGGAAACCGATACAACCCCCGAGAATTCGCGTACTCCGCCAGATCCGGAGCTAGGAAGAGAATCGGCCGTTTGAGCACGGAATAGTCGAAGATAGCCGAAGAATAGTCCGTGACCAGCGCATCCGAGGCCAGATACAATTCATTGACCTCCGGATAATCGGTCACGTCAATTGCTGCGGGATGATCTCCGATGCGGCGTTGGCCGGCAACGTTGTGGTGGCCGCGAATCAGGAACGTCCACCCCGGCCCCAGCTGCGCGCTGGCTTCAGCAACGTCAAGGAAACCGATCCAGTCCGCGCGTCCCGCTCCGTCCCGGGCGTTATCTCTCCACGTCGGGGCGTACAACACTACCTTCTGCTCCGCCGGGATGCCAAGGAGGCTGCGAACCCGGTCACGGATGCCGGGCAGCCGCCGGGCAAGGGAGTCGTTACGGGGGTAGCCTGCTGTGAGCACTTCACCGGTGTAGCCCAGGGCAGGCGGAAGCATGGTGGCAGCGAAGTCATTCTGGGCCAGGAGCAGGTCCCACCACTGCGCTTCCCGAGCCATCAGGTCCCTGTAGGACAGGGACAGTATCCGCTGTGGAGCATCCAGACCAATTCTCTTCAGCGGGGTTCCGTGCCAAGTCTGCAGGTAGAACTGGCCCGGGGTCTTGCGGAAGTACCAGGGGAAATTGTTGTTGTTGACTAGCCTTCGGGTGGATGCGAGTTTCCGGTACCACTGTTCCGAGCCCTGCAGCAGAGGCACAGCGTACTCCGGCACGGAGACGGAACGGTCAGCTACGGACCAATAGAGGGGTTCATCAAAACCGGACGCGGCAACGTAATCCGAAATGGCCCTGGGACTGTCGGTGCAGCTTTTCCCGCCGAAACTCTCAAAGACAACTCCCGGAGTTAGTTCGGGGGCTGCCGTGGCACCGAAGACTTCGCGCCTCAACCGGTACTGGTTGAAGGTACCGGTCTCATTAGCCATAAGCGGAGCAGAAATGCTGACGGCCATGGCCCCGGCCGCCGTCCGCAGTCCGCATACACGTGCGGATGGCAGCAGTGCTGATCGGAAAGCCCCAGCAACTTCGGCAGTAACGGGGACAGCCGGATCATGGGGGCCCACCGGTTCCCCACTCACATTCCATCGCAGAGTGTAGGATCCCGACGGCGGTGCGGGCATCTCCCTCCCCCACCGCGTGCCTGCCAGTGGGAACCGCAGCCTCAGGCCGCCACCTGGTAGAGAAACCACGGCCCCGGCCGTGATTCGGAAACGGGACGTCACCAGCGCGTAGGCGGCCGCAGGTGCGGCATCGGCTAGCACCAGTTCCAGGACTCCGGAACAGGTAGCGTTACCGTCTTGGTCAGTCTTACCCGGGGCGGTCACGGTAGAACGAGGAGCAAATGCAGTGACTTGCAGACCGCCGGGTGGCGCCGCCTGCGCCAGCACGGGCTTTGGGGCAGGTACGGGAACAGCTCGCTCAACGACGTGCCCGTCCACCTCCGCGCGGAGAATTAGTTCGGCCGGCAGCGGTCCTACCAGCCGGATGTGGAAGGCAGCATCCGCGTAGCTGCAGTTACGGTCTCCGGAGGAAACATCCAGCTCTGGGTCCGTGGCGCGCTGGATCTTCAGTGGCTTAAAGCCGTGTAGTCCCTGGACACCTGCGGTGAGGTGGACGTCGGTGCGGCGCAGATCCACGTTACGCAGGTATGCGTACCCGCGAACGGTGGCACCTCCGTCGAGCCCTGTAACCGCTGGTTTCAGCGCAGCCACTAGGTCAAGGTGCTCGGGAAACACTTCCAAGAGCCGGCGGTCCACGGGGAAAGCGAGCACCTGGAGCAAAGGCGGCTCGGCGAAAATGCGGCCGCAGTCAAAGGTGAGCGGGCTCGCCGTGCCGTTGTTGATCCGGTCCACCAGAACGCGCCGAACATCCTCCCGCCGCCCCTCCGCTGTCAGGTGCAACAACACGCGCGCCTGCGGATCGATGTGGCGAAGGTGCTGCTGTCCGGCACTGTAGATACTGCCGACCCCCTCCCCGAGCAACTGCCAGAACTCCTCCGAAGCATCCGGAACCTGCTCTATGTAGGGGATCAAGTCAGTCTCCATTAGCCGACGGTGCCAATGCACCGCAACTGACGGCGGCGCTTCCGCCTCGAATAAGGCTGTGACGTCCCGGGACACCACCAACCTGTCCCGGAGATCCTCGAGAAGATGCTTTGCCTGGGTTATTGAAGAACCATCTTCGCGGATACGCCACCAATAGACAACCTTGGGCAAGACGTCAAACGAAGCTGCGCGCAGGTATGCCCGTGCAGTGGTTTCTTGGTCCTCATACCGGATGTTCTCCGGTATGGCGCCCACATGACGGTCCCAGAATTCGCGGCGGAAGACCTTATTCCACAGAAACACGTCATCAATCACCGCCGGATGATCTGCCACCCTAATCCGCAGACGCTCCCGCGAATGGACGTCCTCCGCCAAGCGGACCCTAGTTCTCTTGCCGCCCCTGATCCTGCCGTACGAACCCACGCAGAAGTCGGATCCAGTGCGGGCCAGCGTCGCCATCATCAGTGCATATGCCTCAGTTGGCACAACATCGTCAGCATCAGCAAACGTCAGGTATTTCCCCTTCGCGGCTGAGATAGCCGTGTTCCGTGCTCGCCCATTGCCGCCGTGAGGCAGTTGTATGAGGCGGATCCGCCGGTCATACCGCGCATACCCGGCAGCCATGGCGACGGATGAGTCCGTGGAGCCATCATCCACGACGATGATCTCCAAATTCGCATAGCTCTGGTTCACGAGGCTGGTGAGGCAGCGTTCAAGATAAGGCGCCACGTTGTACATCGGCACCACCACGCTGAGCAGCCCGAAGTCGGTGCAGCCGCTGCGCCTGGTGAGGCGTCTAATACCCGCCAGCAACGCCGGATGCAGGTTTCGGGTCACGGTCTCCGAAAGCCGTTTGGTAACCCTACTCATGGCAGCTCCAAGCCGGGTCGCCAGACACTGGCCCTCTTTGGCCTCCGCTCGATCCCGGAAGTGTCCCAGTAACGGCGCCTTGGTCTATCCGTCCCTTCAACGCTTCTGCGTTTCAAGTTGGTGACTTTTCCAAAAGCTGCGCATGTCCTTGCTATTGCTGTTAACCTTCCCGTCAGCGTCCGCATTCCACCCCGCTGTCAGTGGTGTTGCTTCGTTAGGAATAATCTATCCCCCCGGCTTCCTGTGCCCTCTAGGTCGAAGGTGCGTCTTTAAGGAACGCAGCACGATCAGCTGTCATGCGAGCCTTGAGCTCGACGAGAGTCTTCCACTGCTCAAATGCCTGCGATGTTTGTTCGTCGCTGGCCGTCCACGCTGACCCGTCCTTGGCATAAGGGGCGGCTGCGGCGAACAACCTAAATTCCAGCAGGCGGTCCAGATCCAGATTAAAAGCGCGGAAGTCCGCGGACACCCAGGTGCGACTGTTCGGATGCTCGCGGGCAGTACTGCGGCGACTCGCAAAGCGCGAAGAGGACTGGCGATGTCTGTTGTATAAAAACACAGTGTGCCGCGGATCAAGCATGGCGACAGATTTCCCGGACTTTTGGGCCCAGTCCAATAAGCCGCGGTGTCCGACACGGGCGAAGTGGTGAATACTCTCGGCTCTCCCGTAGGCCACGTTGACCAAAAGATCGAAATCGCCCGGAAGCACGAGGCGTTCTACCGGGAAAAATTCGATGGCACTCGTCGCGGACATGAAAAGTTTGTCGCCTTCTGTCCGCTGCGCCAAATCCACAAAGAGAGCGACCGTGTCGTACCGCAGGGCATCGTCATCATCAATGCGCGAAAGATACATAGGGCAATCGGGCAGAGAGTGCCTGAGCTTGTCTTCCAATGCATCTGCGACCTCGAAGGCATACCGAACAAACACCAGTTCAATATTTTCCGCCGCGGGATTCTTCGCGATCAAATCTCGGAAATCTGACAAGCAGGCGCGCGGCATGTCACGGTCCACGAAAATAAACCATTTATCCCCGGGACGGAGTATGCGTGAAATTGATGGAAGAGTGAACGCACTAAAAGCACGAATTCTGAAATCAAGCCAGTCTTCGTCGAAGACCCCTATCCCGAAGCGGGTATAAAAAACGAACGGGGCATAGAGCTTTTCGCTGTACGTACTCACGCGACAGAGCCTTCTAACTCAAAATGGATCACGGCCGATAATCGTCTCATCTTACAACACATTAAAATCATCCCCCACCAAGACCATTCACTAGTACTGATCAATGTTGTTTCAGCGTTGCGAACTCATGCCTTCTATTGACTGCATGAACCGGTTAGGACCGGAACATTTGGAGCGCTTCCTTAAGATGGTGATCAAACTCAGCGTCTGTGACCGTACCGTGTCCGGGAACGGACCCCTTGTATTTGACAAAGCGCTTACGGCCGGACCGGTCAAAACCAGAGTCTTCGCTAACCCCATAAATCCCCTTGAATGGCTCATAATGGTCTGTCACATGGGAGGGATCACTCTCGCTGACCATGTAGTAAACGTAATTATCTGGAAGCTTCTGCTGATAGTGCCTAACCATGTCGAAACGATCAGGGAATCCTTGCAGCAGCTTTTTCATGTCCCACCCGGGCCAAGCTGTTTCGAAATATCGTTCCACAACATGCGGGATATACCGCTCCAAAATCGTCTGGGGGGCCTGAACAAACGCCATTGATCCTGGGAACATCGCTGAGGCCCGCAGTGCGGCAAACCCGCCGCCTGAACCGCCGACAAAAATAACTCGCTTAGCACCGCATTTGCCCATAACTTTATGAATCACCTTCATCATGTCATGGAGCGGATCCCAATCCGGTCCGCCCAAATACCACGACAGAAGCATTTCCCGTTTGTCATCGAGGCGTATACTGGGGTCCGCAAAAGCTACCAGCGCAGGAGCGGTCTTTCGCAGAGAAGCGACCCTTTCAAAGCGGGGATATATATTCTTTTCACGGCGATTAGCACCGTGGAGAGCCACAAACAGCTCTTCAGCTCTCGATGACTGGACAAAAAAGTCAAGTGTCAGACCGTTTCGCAGTGGAACCGTATGGACTGCTCGGACTTGACCGTCCACACGAATCGTGTTTATACCCTTTTGCCAAACCTGAGGGACATCATAAAAATCGTGATGCCCTTCCTTGAGACCAGTTCTGGTGTTTATCGAAGACGTCATCTTGCCCCGTAGTTTAGGTGGATCTTGCTGCTGTGAGCGTTATACTTCATTGGCTGAATCTGAGGCCGCCGCTCGTAGCCCCGTGCACTGAAGGAGCTACGAGCGGCGGTCTTACAATCGATGACCCCGCCTAGATGTACCCGGCCAGGACGTTGGTAGCGGCGTGGCTGGTTGAACGAAAGAGAACCTCCGGGTGGGATGTGGCTTGTCAAAGACCCACTCCAACCCGGAGGTTCTCGTGTCCCACAGTACTGCCCGTTTAACCGTTTACGGTCGTCTGCTGATCGTCCAACGCCACCAGGCCGGCTGGAAACAGGCCCACATAGCCGCAGCCATGGGCGTTTCACGCAAGTGCGTCAAGACATGGATCGACCGCTACTCCGCGGAGGGCGAAGCAGGGCTGGCCACCCGGTCCTCCCGGCCGCACACGATGCCAACGCGCACCAGCGCCGACACTGAGCAGAAGGTCCTCGCGGCACGCGCCGAGCATCGCGCCGGACCCGATGTGCTCGGACCGAAGATGGGCGTGCCCGCCCGCACGGTCTCACGGATCCTGCGCCGCCACGGGGTTGCCTACCTGCGCGATTGCGACCCGATCACCGGAGACGTGATCCGCTCCTCGAAGGCCACCGCCGTGCGCTACGAACGTGAACGGCCCGGCGAACTGGTGCACATGGACGTGAAAAAGCTCGGCAAGATTCCCGACGGCGGCGGTTGGAAAGCTCACGGGC
>NZ_VTFU01000012.1 GCF_009192735.1 Arthrobacter gandavensis | reverse complement strand
TGTACCCGGCCGTCAGGTTGGTAGCAGTCGGCTGATGGGTGGTTTGCCTCCGAGTGCGCTGTGGTGTCGTTCATTGTTGTAGTGCTCGAGCCATGGTGCAAGTGCTGCTGTGCGTTCCTGGTTGCTGGTGAAGATCCGTCGGTAGGCCCACTCGCTTGCCAGAGTGCGGTTCAGGCGCTCCACCTTGCCGTTCTGCCAGGGGCAGTGAGGCTTGATGAACTTCTGCGTGATGCTGTGCGAGGCGCAGAGATCGCGCAGCGAGTAGCGGTAGGCCCACGCGTTGTCGGTCATTAGCCGCTCGATCCGTGGGATGCCATGTGCTGCGAAATAGGCGATGGCCCGCTCCAGGAACGCCGCGCAGGTGGTTCCTTTCTCATCGGGAAGGATCTCGCTGTAGGCCAGCCGGGAGTGGTCGTCGATGAGGGAGTGGACGTAGTCGTAGCCGACTTTGAGCTGTTTGCGGGCACTGCTGGAGCCCATCTGCCGCCCGTGAGCTTTCCAACCGCCGCCGTCGGGAATCTTGCCGAGCTTTTTCACGTCCATGTGCACCAGTTCGCCGGGCCGTTCACGTTCGTAGCGCACGGCGGTGGCCTTCGAGGAGCGGATCACGTCTCCGGTGATCGGGTCGCAATCGCGCAGGTAGGCAACCCCGTGGCGGCGCAGGATCCGTGAGACCGTGCGGGCGGGCACGCCCATCTTCGGTCCGAGCACATCGGGTCCGGCGCGATGCTCGGCGCGTGCCGCGAGGACCTTCTGCTCAGTGTCGGCGCTGGTGCGCGTTGGCATCGTGTGCGGCCGGGAGGACCGGGTGGCCAGCCCTGCTTCGCCCTCCGCGGAGTAGCGGTCGATCCATGTCTTGACGCACTTGCGTGAAACGCCCATGGCTGCGGCTATGTGGGCCTGTTTCCAGCCGGCCTGGTGGCGTTGGACGATCAGCAGACGACCGTAAACGGTTAAACGGGCAGTACTGTGGGACACGAGAACCTCCGGGTTGGAGTGGGTCTTTGACAAGCCACATCCCACCCGGAGGTTCTCTTTCGTTCAACCAGCCACGCCGCTACCAACGTCCTGGCCGGGTACA
>NZ_VTFU01000011.1 GCF_009192735.1 Arthrobacter gandavensis | reverse complement strand
GAAGCTAAGACCCACAGCGCCGATGGTACTGCATCCGGGAGGGTGTGGGAGAGTAGGTCACCGCCGGACAAATTCTGGCAGAGAGGTTGAGGTCCGCACCGTGTGGTGCGGACCTCAACTGTTTAACAGCCCACTATTCGTTTTGTGTGAGGCTCGTTGAGGTGCAAGGCCCTGCCAGTTGGCGGGGCCTTCCCTGTTTAACATCCCGGCACGTGGTGGCGCTGTCTCGGGCAGCACAGCGGGTGAGGCCGGGGTCCGCCGCCGTGCGGTTGGTGTATTTTCAAGCGCAGCTGATTTGTCGAGCACAGGTGAGTTGTCAAGCGCAGCTCACGGGTCACGGCTTTAACCTCAGTATCAACAGATGGTTCCTGTCCTTCCCTTTTCACACGTTTCCCTACCCGGTAGCCTCGCTGCTCACGGAGCCTGTGGCGTTACCGCCCAAATCTGGCTCTGACGATGTTGAACCGGGCCAAGTTGAAAGCGGGAAGCTATGAGCGTGCTTCAGAAAGCCGGTGGTGTGCCGGGGGATAGCCGTTGGACCAGGAGGGCCGGGGGCACGGGACTGGGAATCTTTGCCGTGCTATGCCTGCTGATGCAACTGGCATCACCGGCGCAGGCTGTATTCTCTGGTCCGTCACCAGGGGAAGAGGTGCCTCTGGACGTAGTGGAAATCACGATGACAGGCACTGGGCCCGGTACCGCGGTGACGGGCGGGCTCCCGCCGATCGGAACAGCCTTCGACCCGACGACGGGGTACCAGGGCGATGTACCCGCTGGATATGAAACCGCCAATGAGGGTTTTGCCGGCATCATCACCACGGTGGATCAAGCCGGAAACACCCAGCAGATGTACTGCATCGATATTCGGACCTCCACCTATGCGGGTCTGGGGTACGAGAACGGCTCCTGGGATGAATCGAACGTCCCCAACATCGGTTACGTAAACCGGGTCTTGAACAGCTATTTCCCGGATCAGCCGGGCCTTCCCCCGGCCGCCAATGACAACATCCGTGCTGCAGCGGTGCAAGCAGCGGTGTGGTTCTTCAGCGACGGTTACGTGCTCCAGGATACCGACCCCATTCGCCCGCTGACCGCCCAGATCGTCGCCGATGTCCTCGCTGCCGGACCGCTTACCGAGCCGCCGGCGCCGGATGTGAGCATTACTCCCCCGGTGGCGTCCGGTCCGGCAGACGGCCCCACCGGTCCTTTCACCGTGGCAGCAGGGAACGAAGCGACCCTCACCGTTACAGTGCCGGAGGGTTTCACCCTGTATACCGATGCGGCGGGGACTGTCCCGCTGCCGGAAGATACCCCGGTGGCTTCAGGCACCCAGCTTTGGGTGCGCAGCGATGCCCAAACGACGGCACCGGCAGTGATCACCGCTGAGGCGGTGGTTCCCGTTGAGACCGGCAACGTCTATCTCTACGCCGGAAATAACCCAGAAGTTACCGCCGCCCAAAAGCTCATCCTTGCGGCCAACTCATCAATCAGCTCCACTGCGCAGGCAACAGCGGAATTTTTCCAAGCCGGGGTGCTGACGGTCAACAAGACATTTGCCGGTGATGCCGTGGGGCAGCAGGGCACCATCCTCCTCAACGTTGATTGCGGACCAGGGTTTGTTTTCTAGGCAACCATCGACGCCGGCATTACCGAGGATCAGGCAACGACCTTCACGGGAATCCCGGTTGGCAGCACCTGTATTGTCACGGAACCGGAAACCGGATCAACCACTGCTGTGGAAGTGGTGTCCTCCGCACCCCAAGAGGTCGTGATCGAAGCCGCCTCCGCGGTTACGGTCAGCAATAGGGTCAGCTTCCGGCCCGGGGCGCTCAATGTCACCAAGACGATCACCGGAAATGCTGCCGGCCTGCAGTCTGACATCGTTCTCGAGGTCGTCTGCGGAACTGTCCTGGATACCAGCGTTGTCATTCCTGCAGGTACTGCAGCCGGACCCTACGGACAAACCTTCACAGACATACCGGCGGGCACGGAATGCACAGTGACGGAATCCAGCACGGGTGCGACGTCGGAAGTTACCGTCGACGCGGGCGATCCCGTCACTGTGGTGATCGAGCCGGGCGCCACGGTGAGCGCGGGACTGACCAATACGGTGCAGTATGCGAACGGCTCACTGCAGGTGACAAAGGTTGTGGCCGGAAACGGCGCCGGCCGGCAGTCCGCATCGGTTCTGAACGTGGTCTGCGGAAACGAACTTGAGCAAGTGGTCCGGATCCCGGCTGAAACCCTGCCGGGGGAGTATGTGCAGGTCTTCGACGGCATCCCGGCAGGTACTGAATGCACCGTTACTGAACCCACATCGGGAGAGAACGGTAACGTCACTGTCGAAACGGTGCTGCCATACAGCGTCGTAATCGTCTCCGGTGAAACCGTCTCGGCGACGGTAACCAATACCTATGCGGTGCTGGGCAAGGACACGCTGGCGAGGACGGGGGCAAGCGGCGCTACCCAGCTGACCCTGGCCGGTGCAGGCGCATTGCTGATCGGAACACTCTTGGTCGCCGGAGCAACACGGAGGAGGAAGGCGTAACCAAGGGTCACCGGCGGCACGGAGCTCATGTCGTCGATGACCTATCCCCGGAAGGCCAGCTGCTGACCGCATTTGGCCGACGGGGGAACGGTCCTGGCTCTAAGGCGTTGCTGTGGGTAGCTTTCCCGCCCGGAAAGCTGCCCACAGCAGCGTGGGCCTGGAATTCACTTGGCAGTACTGGGCGACAGCTGAATGCTGGACGAAAAAATGCACGAAAAGAGGCTCCAGGGAGGCCGGCGAAGCTGTTTTAGGGACCCCGGTCACAGCCCCGCGAACCGATTTGCGGCGGGGTCCAAACCTGTGTAAAGTCTTCTAAGTCGCCGCGGCCGGGAGTTGAGAAACAACCCGAGCATGGCGGCCAAACCCCACCAAAAACATCCTGGTGATCCACCCTGCGCCTCA
>NZ_VTFU01000010.1 GCF_009192735.1 Arthrobacter gandavensis | reverse complement strand
GAGTATTTCGCATGCATCTGTTGTTTGAGAACTCAATAGTGTGCCAAGTTTATTGATACCAATTATTTTAATTGGTTGAACTGGTTCTTCCGCCCACCCCGTGGGCGGAGAGGACTTTTTTAGCTGGTTTCGAATTTAGTGCAGGACTGTGCAGCCAATTTTCCTTGGCTCCGGTCTTGTGTCTGTAACACATTTACGGAGAGTTTGATCCTGGCTCAGGATGAACGCTGGCGGCGTGCTTAACACATGCAAGTCGAACGATGACTTTTGTGCTTGCACAAAATGATTAGTGGCGAACGGGTGAGTAACACGTGAGTAACCTGCCCTTAACTTCGGGATAAGCCTGGGAAACCGGGTCTAATACCGGATACGACGGACCACCGCATGGCGGTCCGTGGAAAGCTTGATGCGGTTTTGGATGGACTCGCGGCCTATCAGCTAGTTGGTTGGGGTAATGGCCCACCAAGGCGACGACGGGTAGCCGGCCTGAGAGGGTGACCGGCCACACTGGGACTGAGACACGGCCCAGACTCCTACGGGAGGCAGCAGTGGGGAATATTGCACAATGGGCGAAAGCCTGATGCAGCGACGCCGCGTGAGGGACGAAGGCCTTCGGGTTGTAAACCTCTTTCAGCAGGGAAGAAGCGAAAGTGACGGTACCTGCAGAAGAAGCGCCGGCTAACTACGTGCCAGCAGCCGCGGTAATACGTAGGGCGCAAGCGTTATCCGGAATTATTGGGCGTAAAGAGCTCGTAGGCGGTTTGTCGCGTCTGCTGTGAAAGCCCGGGGCTCAACCCCGGGTCTGCAGTGGGTACGGGCAGACTAGAGTGCAGTAGGGGAGACTGGAATTCCTGGTGTAGCGGTGAAATGCGCAGATATCAGGAGGAACACCGATGGCGAAGGCAGGTCTCTGGGCTGTAACTGACGCTGAGGAGCGAAAGCATGGGGAGCGAACAGGATTAGATACCCTGGTAGTCCATGCCGTAAACGTTGGGCACTAGGTGTGGGGGACATTCCACGTTTTCCGCGCCGTAGCTAACGCATTAAGTGCCCCGCCTGGGGAGTACGGCCGCAAGGCTAAAACTCAAAGGAATTGACGGGGGCCCGCACAAGCGGCGGAGCATGCGGATTAATTCGATGCAACGCGAAGAACCTTACCAAGGCTTGACATGAACCGGAAAGGCCTGGAAACAGGTCCCCCACTTGTGGCCGGTTTACAGGTGGTGCATGGTTGTCGTCAGCTCGTGTCGTGAGATGTTGGGTTAAGTCCCGCAACGAGCGCAACCCTCGTTCTATGTTGCCAGCGCGTTATGGCGGGGACTCATAGGAGACTGCCGGGGTCAACTCGGAGGAAGGTGGGGACGACGTCAAATCATCATGCCCCTTATGTCTTGGGCTTCACGCATGCTACAATGGCCGGTACAAAGGGTTGCGATACTGTGAGGTGGAGCTAATCCCAAAAAGCCGGTCTCAGTTCGGATTGAGGTCTGCAACTCGACCTCATGAAGTTGGAGTCGCTAGTAATCGCAGATCAGCAACGCTGCGGTGAATACGTTCCCGGGCCTTGTACACACCGCCCGTCAAGTCACGAAAGTTGGTAACACCCGAAGCCGGTGGCCTAACCCCTTGTGGGAGGGAGCCGTCGAAGGTGGGACCGGCGATTGGGACTAAGTCGTAACAAGGTAGCCGTACCGGAAGGTGCGGCTGGATCACCTCCTTTCTAAGGAGCACCTCAAAGATTTTGCGTCTTTCCACAGTGTTGGATGCGGTCTTTGCAGGAGATGCCCATATCGTAAGACGTTTGTTCTTCGGTGGGTGCTCAAGGGTGGAATATCAATAGGCAGGTGCCCGGCGTTGAGCCTGGCAGCACAGTACGCTCCCTGGTCGTTCTTTGGATGACCGTGCGGGGGTTGGAACCGCTGCCGGTGCTTCAAGTACCGGGTTTTTCCGTTTGGCACACTGTTGGGTCCTGAGACAACAGGACCGATAGAACTGACAATCTTTAGGGTTGGAGGGGACACGGGTTCGTGTTGTTTCTGATTGTTCCTGCGCAGGTCCAAGGTCGTTGCGGTAAATACGCGGCGGGTGCGGGGTGTGACGGGGTTGTTGTTTGAGAACTACATAGTGGACGCGAGCATCTTAAAATTATTAAGTGCAATTTCAGATAAACCTGGTGACCGGATTTGTTTCCGGCCTCCATGGTTTTCTCGATAGCGATAATATTTATTGATCTTTGTGGTCAAGTTTTTAAGGGCACACGGTGGATGCCTTGGCATCAGGAGCCGAAGAAGGACGTAGGAATCTGCGATAAGCCTGGGGGAGTTGATAACCGAGCGTTGATCCCAGGATGTCCGAATGGGGAAACCCCGCCCGGCGCGCGAGTGACCGGGTGACCCGCATCTGAACACATAGGGTGCGTGGAGGGAACGTGGGGAAGTGAAACATCTCAGTACCCACAGGAAGAGAAAACAACAGTGATTCCGTTAGTAGTGGCGAGCGAACGCGGAAGAGGCTAAACCAGTGGTGTGTGATAGCCGGCGGGCGTTGCATCACTGGGGTTGCGGGACTTTCCGTACCAGTTCTGCCGGATTGGTGAAGTGAGTGCAGGTGCATAGGTGAACCGGTTTGAAAGCCGGGCCGTAGAGGGTGTTAGCCCCGTAACCGGAATGTATGCTGCCGCTTGGAGAGGATCCCAAGTAGCACGGGGCCCGAGAAATCCCGTGCGAATCTGCCAGGACCACCTGGTAAGCCTAAATACTCCCTGATGACCGATAGCGGACAAGTACCGTGAGGGAAAGGTGAAAAGTACCCCGGGAGGGGAGTGAAACAGTACCTGAAACCGTGTGCCTACAATCCGTTGGAGCAGGGCAGCATCCTTGTGGTGCTGTGCTTGTGACAGCGTGCCTTTTGAAGAATGAGCCTGCGAGTTAGTGTTACGTCGCGAGGTTAACCCGTGAGGGGAAGCCGTAGCGAAAGCGAGTCTGAACAGGGCGATGCAGTGGCGTGATCTAGACCCGAAGCGGAGTGATCTACCCATGGCCAGGTTGAAGCGCGTGTAAGAGCGCGTGGAGGACCGAACCCACTTCAGTTGAAAATGGAGGGGATGAGCTGTGGGTAGGGGTGAAAGGCCAATCAAACTCCGTGATAGCTGGTTCTCCCCGAAATGCATTTAGGTGCAGCGTTGCGTGTTTCTTACCGGAGGTAGAGCTACTGGATGGCTAATGGGCCCTACAAGGTTACTGACGTCAGCCAAACTCCGAATGCCGGTAAGTGAGAGCGCAGCAGTGAGACTGTGGGGGATAAGCTTCATAGTCGAGAGGGAAACAGCCCAGACCACCAACTAAGGCCCCTAAGCGTGTGCTAAGTGGGAAAGGATGTGGAGTTGCTCAGACAACCAGGAGGTTGGCTTAGAAGCAGCCATCCTTGAAAGAGTGCGTAATAGCTCACTGGTCAAGTGATTCCGCGCCGACAATGTAGCGGGGCTCAAGTACACCGCCGAAGTTGTGGCATTCAAATATTAGCCAAGCGGATGGTTTATCCATTTTCGTTCAAGCGTTTGGATGGGTAGGGGAGCGTCGTGTGGGCAGTGAAGTCGCGGTGTAAACCAGCGGTGGAGCCTACACGAGTGAGAATGCAGGCATGAGTAGCGAAAGACGGGTGAGAAACCCGTCCGCCGAATGATCAAGGGTTCCAGGGTCAAGCTAATCTGCCCTGGGTAAGTCGGGACCTAAGGCGAGGCCGACAGGCGTAGTCGATGGACAACGGGTTGATATTCCCGTACCGGCGAAAAACCGCCAATACTGATCGGGGGACACTAACCGCCCAATACCTGACCGGCCGCCCTTGTGGCGACCCGGTTTTTGGTGGAGCGCGGGACCTGATCCCGGGAGGTAAGCGTATTAACAGGTGTGACGCAGGAAGGTAGCCGGGCCGGGCGATGGTTGTCCTGGTCTAAGGATGTAGGGTCAGCGATAGGTAAATCCGTTGCTGTGTCTTTGATGACGATCCTGAGATCTGATGGGACCCACTTTGGTGGGAATCCGGTGATCCTATGCTGCCTAGAAAAGCATCGGCGCGAGGTTTTAGCCGCCCGTACCCCAAACCGACACAGGTGATCAGGTAGAGAATACTAAGGCGATCGAGAGAATTATGGTTAAGGAACTCGGCAAAATGCCCCCGTAACTTCGGGAGAAGGGGGGCCCCAACCTTGATGGACACTTGCTGTCCGGAGGGGATCGGGGCCGCAGAGACCAGGGGGAAGCGACTGTTTACTAAAAACACAGGTCCGTGCGAAGTCGCAAGACGATGTATACGGACTGACTCCTGCCCGGTGCTGGAAGGTTAAGAGGACCGGTTAGCCCTTACGGGCGAAGCTGGGAATTTAAGCCCCAGTAAACGGCGGTGGTAACTATAACCATCCTAAGGTAGCGAAATTCCTTGTCGGGTAAGTTCCGACCTGCACGAATGGAGTAACGACTTCCCCGCTGTCTCAACCATAAACTCGGCGAAATTGCAGTACGAGTAAAGATGCTCGTTACGCGCAGCAGGACGGAAAGACCCCGAGACCTTTACTATAGTTTGGTATTGATATTCGGTGTGGCTTGTGTAGGATAGGTGGGAGACTGTGAGACCCGGACGCCAGTTCGGGTGGAGTCATCGTTGAAATACCACTCTGGTCATACTGGATATCTAACTTCGGCCCGTAATCCGGGTCAGGGACAGTGCCTGATGGGTAGTTTAACTGGGGCGGTTGCCTCCTAAAGAGTAACGGAGGCGCCCAAAGGTTCCCTCAGCCTGGTTGGCAATCAGGTGGCGAGTGTAAGTGCACAAGGGAGCTTGACTGTGAGAGAGACATCTCGAGCAGGGACGAAAGTCGGGACTAGTGATCCGGCGGTACATTGTGGAATGGCCGTCGCTCAACGGATAAAAGGTACCTCGGGGATAACAGGCTGATCTTGCCCAAGAGTCCATATCGACGGCATGGTTTGGCACCTCGATGTCGGCTCGTCGCATCCTGGGGCTGGAGTAGGTCCCAAGGGTTGGGCTGTTCGCCCATTAAAGCGGTACGCGAGCTGGGTTTAGAACGTCGTGAGACAGTTCGGTCCCTATCCGCTGCGCGCGCAGGAAATTTGAGAAGGGCTGTCCTTAGTACGAGAGGACCGGGACGGACGAACCTCTGGTGTGTCAGTTGTACTGCCAAGTGCACCGCTGATTAGCTACGTTCGGATGGGATAACCGCTGAAAGCATCTAAGCGGGAAGCCCGCTTCGAGATGAGATTTCCATACACCTTGTGTGTGAGAGGCCCCCAGCCAGACCACTGGGTTGATAGGCCGGATGTGGAAGCGGGGACTAAAGACCCGTGAAGCTGACCGGTACTAATAGGCCGATAACTTACACCACAGCACAATCTGGGCAGGAAACGACTTCAAACGTTCCCGCTAAATAAGGGTTGTGTAGATCATGTGCTGCTTGCGTCCACTATGTGGTTCCCGGATAACAAACCCGTGTGGTTTGTCACTCCTGGAACCGGCACCACGGTACCCTCACGGGTTCTGGTGTGCCGTATAATTACAGTTATAACTTCGCTTTGAAACACTCAATATTGTTTTTGGTTTTGTGTGTTTTGTTGTGACCATTGTTTTCCCCTCACCCCGGGTTTGTTTGGGGTGGTGTGGGTGGAAGGGTTACGGCGGTCATAGCGTGGGGGAAACGCCCGGTCCCATTCCGAACCCGGAAGCTAAGACCCACAGCGCCGATGGTACTGCATCCGGGAGGGTGTGGGAGAGTAGGTCACCGCCGGACA